>CAVRJY010000001.1:0-1547165 GCA_963721805.1 Nitrospirota bacterium
ACTGCGGAACCCACTCCTAGGAACTGGTTCCTAGGAACTGGTTCCTAGGAACCAGTTCCCATTGACGCGTTCCGCGTTTAAGTTCTATCCTCGCGCATGGGATATATACAGGGCATATTTAGGCGACTGAAAAACTGGAAGGGCCTCGCACTGAAACCAAACTTAAAATGCGATCTGAACATCGCCAGGATTCAGGTCATCGCATCCGAACATCCGAACAGCGGCGAGCCCGGAAAAACGATGTTTTCCGGCAGGTTAGCCCCGATTGCAGCCCGCACATCCGAACACTCTAAAAAAAAAGGCGCGCGCGCGGTAACTATGTATATAACCAGAGGGGACGAGGTGCTAGAACAGCGTGTTTTGTTTGGGCTTTTTTTCGGGGCCGACTGGCCCTTTTCCCTTGACGGCGTGCTTGGGGGCGATTTCGGCGTCGGGGACATATTGAGCCACAGGCGCTACGACCTTTTCGGGTTCGTGGGCAGAGTGCGGCGAGTGTGCAATGTGCTTGGGTTTAGTCCCGTCCTCCACGCCCATCTTCGAGAGCGCGTCGGCGCGCTTGTTGAGCTCGCGCGGGACGTGGCTGATCTTGAACTTGCGCGCCTGCTGAAGCAGGCCCATCGCCTCGGCATAGAGCGGCTTCATGTCCACGTGGCGCACCTTGTACTCGCCCTTGATCTGCTTTACGAGCAGCTCGCTGTCGAGCTTGATATCGAGGTCTTGCGCGCCGTGCTGAAGCGCGCAGCGCAGGGCGTGTATGAGCGCGGAGTATTCCGCTACGTTATTGGTGGCGTGTCCGATGTGCGCGTGGAGTTCGATCGCGTCGCGGCCCTCGATCTCGACCACCGCGCCGATCCCGGCAGGGCCGGGGTTGCCGCTTGAGGCCCCGTCGGCGTGTATGAGGGCTCGGGGCATAGCCCGATCAGTCCTCTTCGGCCTTGTAGTAGATGATCCTGCCGCACTGGGGGCAGTAGGTGATCTCGTTGGTGTTCTGGAGCTCGACGATGAGCTGGGGCATGATGTTCATGTGGCATCCCGTGCAGAGGCCCTTGCATGCGGCCGCGACGGCCACGCCCATGTGGCGCTTGAGGATGCGCATATAGTCGGCGTAGACGGCCTTGTCGATGCGCGCGATAAGCCCGGCGCGGCGGACCTTGAGCTCGCGGAGTTCGGCGTCTATGCGCTTGACCTCAAGCTCGATGACCTGCTTGAGCTCTGCGGCCTGCGCCTCGAGTTCGGCCACGCGGGCCTCGGCGGCCTTGACCTCGGCGGTCTCAAGGTTGATCGTCTCGGTGAGCCGCGCGGCGGCGTCCTTGGCCTTCTTCTGGTCGCGCTCGGCCTGCTCGACCTCGCGGTGGTGGGCGTTGAAGGCCTTGGTGTCCTTGACCTGCGCGGTGCGCTCCTTGAGCTTGGCGAGGTGCTCGGCGGCCTCTTTGCCGGTGGCCTCGCGGTCGCGCTTCTTCATCTGGGCGTCGTCGGCGCGGCGCTGGTGGTACTCCATCGCGGAGCGCGCCTCGGCCAGGGGTTTTACGACCGCCTCGGCCCTCAGTGGGATGGCCTTCATCGCGCGGTCGCGGGATATCAGTTCGGTGTCGAGTGCCTGGAGTTCTATCAGAAGGCTGAGCTCTTCGGTCAAGTGGTGTGCTCCTCCGCTATGGGATACCGGCTTGCCGGCTGCCGCACCCCCTCCCCGAAGGAGTGTTGGTGGGCCCACTAGGACTCGAACCTAGGACCAACCGGTTATGAGCCGGTAGCTCTACCAGCTGAGCTATGGGCCCTCGGGGTCGGCGCGACTGCCTGCATTAGCCGAGCCATTATTGTAGTTATCCAGGCGATGCGGAGTCAAGTTGGTTGCGGGGCCGAGCGGCGCTAGAGTAGCCGCTTTGCGTATATGACCTTGCTGTCGCGGTCCGCGAAGTAGTCGAGCACGGTCGCGGCGACTGCATACCCGCATGAGGTATAGAACCCGCGCGCCTTGTCGTAGTCGTCGCGCGAGGAGGTATCGACATAGACTATCGCGCAGCCCTCGGCGCGCATGATCCGCTCGGCCTCGGCCATCAGCCCGCGCCCGATGCCCCGCCTCTCATGCGCCGGGTCGGTCGCGATCCAGTAGAGGTCATACCTGTCCTCGGTTATGGTGATCGGCCCATAGCAGACGTATCCCGCGAGCTTACCCTCGGCCTCGGCGAAGACGAAGTGGTATTCGCTCTGGGCCGCGTGCGTGATGCGGTCCTCGATCAGTTCTTGAGCCACTATGATCTCGCGCCCGGTGAAGACGCCGGTGCGCCGCAGTATATCGGCGACCGCATCGAGGTCAGCGGGCAGCGGCTCGTAGCGGTAGCTCACGTTCATGCGTGCGCCGAGGCGAGCACCGCCCGGATGAACCACTCATGCGTATGCCCGGCCTCCTCGAGCGCAGCGACGTACCCGGCGTCCGGGGATATGCAGGGGTTGGGATTTATCTCGATCACGTATGGCCGGTTGCCCTCGTCGAGCCTCATGTCCACGCGGGCGTACCCGCCGAGCCTGAACGCGGCCCAGCACTTCATGGCTAGCGCGCGCACCTCGTCAATCGGCAGGCCCGCCGGGTGGTAGTCGCGCACCGAGTTTTCATATTCGAGCGTGCCCTTCGTCCACTTAGCGTCGTATCCGAGGATGCGGGGCTTGCCCTCGGGCCAGTCGAGATATCGCATCTCGGAGGGCGGGAGCATGAAGGCCGCGCCGTCGATCTCTAGCATCGGGACGCAGACCTCGCGGCCGGTGAGCAATCTTTCGATCAGCAGCGGCTGGCCGTGGCGGCTATATATCGCGGGCAGCGCGGCCATTAGCGCGGCTTGATCACTGAAGACCGACCCGTCCGTGATCCCGACCGATGCATCCTCGAGCGCGGGCTTCACTATCCATGGCCCCGGCACGCGTGAGAGATCAGGCAGCCCGCCGCCCCGGTATACCGCGGCCTCTGGCGTCGGGATGCCCGATGCGCGCATGAGCGTCTTGGCGAGCGTCTTGTCGGTGCTGAGCATGATGCCCTCCGGCCCGGTGCCGGTATAGCGGTATCCCATCAGGCCGAGCATCGATGCGGCGGCGTGAGGCTCGACCAGCCCTATCGGCTCCTCGATCAGGTTGAATACGATGTCCGGCCCGAACTCCGCAAGCGGCTCGAAGACCAGCTCGAACGGATCGGACGCCGCGATGGTCATGTGCTTGACGCCCATGCTGTCAAGCGCAGCGGTGACGTACGCGGCCTCGTCGAGCACGTCGAGGGAATCGAGGCAAGTGGGCTTCGGGTCGTTATGCACCACGGCGACCCTCACTTAATGCGGAGCCTTGCAGAGCCGATGATCTCCCCTATCAGGTCGCGGTACTCCATACCGGCCCCGGTGCATAGGATCGGCAGGTCGGAGTGTGTGGGGTGCAGGCCGGGTAATGGATTTACTTCCAGAAACTGCAGCCGCTCCTGCTCGTCAGCGCGCAGGTCCACGCGCCCCGCGTCGCGCACTCCAAGCACGCGGTACGCGTTTAGCGCGATCTCGGAGGCCTCCTCGATTATCGCCGCGTCCTCTACAGGTGCGTACTGCACGCGCTCCTCGCAGTGCTCCTTGTTCATGAACGAATATACATTCGGCTCGGCGCAGTGCAGGAGCTTTATCTCGACCATCCCGACCACGCGCGCGCTGTGGCCGGTGCCGAGTATGCCGACCGTGAACTCGCGGCCTGGCAGGTACTGCTCGACGAGCACCGGCTGGTCGTATTTCGCGATCAGCCTACGGCTGACCTCCCGAAGCGATATAGGGTCCTGCACCAGGCTCTCCGGCGAGACGCCCTTGCCGGTGCCCTCCTGGTTGGGTTTCAAAAAAAGCGGGCCATTACGCATCGCGATGGTCGGGCCGGTGAAGTCAAACGCATCGACCTCCTCGATCACCCAAAACGGCGGTGTAGGGACGCGCGCGTCGTGCACCACGCGCTTGGTCATGCCCTTATCCAGAGTCAGCGCGAGCGTGAGCGCGTCGCTGAACGTAAACGGTATGCCGTAGGCCTCAAGGAGCGCGGGCACCTGGGCCTCCCGGCTCCGGCCGAGCATGCCCTCGGTGACGTTAAAGACCAGCTCCCAGCGCTCGCCTGCCGCGAGCCTCCGCACCAGCTCGAAGATGTTGCCTATGCGGACGACCTCGTGCCCGAGCGAGCCTATCGTCTCGGCCAGTATGTTTACCGTGTCCTCGCTGTCGAACTCGCCGGTCTGTTCGTCGGAGTATCCGAGCTTGAGGTAGTCAGCCCGGAGGTCGTAAGTAAAGCCGGTGCGCACGGGGCCGCTATACCCCTTCGCCCAGCGGGAAGAGACTCTTTTTCTGCCTGCGCCTGCGGTATCTTGGGCTGTCTTCGGGCACCAAAGCCTTCTTCGTGCCGTCGAGGATCTGCTCCATGCCCTCGTCCTGGCGGCGCTTCGACGTGGCGCGGCGCGGCCGCTCAGTGTCGCTTTCAGATGGATTGAAATATTTAAATATCATGCCCTCGTAGTTGCGGATCAGGACCTCGTGCTCCGAGACCGATAGCAGGTAAAACGGCTGAAGCGGCACCTTCCCGCCCCCGCCCGGCGCGTCGATCACGAACGTGGGGATCGTAAGCCCGCCAGTATAGCCGCGCATCAGCTCGATGATCTGCATGCCCTTCCAGATGTTGGTGCGGAAGTGCTCGACCCCGCGCACCGGGTCGCACTGGTAGAGGTAATACGGCCTCACCATGATGCGCTGGAGCGCGTGGCAGAGCTCGCGCATCGTCTCGACGGTGTCGTTGATCCCGCGCAGGAGCACCGACTGGTTGCTGACCGGGATGCCGGCCGAGAGTATGCGGTCGCAGGCCTCCTGGCTCTCTGGCGTGACCTCGCGCGGGTGGTTGAACTGCGTGTTGAGCCACAGCGGCCTGTGCGAGCGCAGCATCGTTACGACGTCGTCAGTGACGCGCATCGGCATCACGACCGGCACGCGCGTCCCGATGCGGAGCACCTCGACATGGGATATGTGGCCGAGTTCCCCCAAGAACCAGTCGAGGAGTTCGAGGTTCATCGTCAGCGGGTCGCCGCCCGAGACTATGACCTCGCGTATCTGGGGCGTGGAGCGGACGTAGCTGATCATGCCTTGCAGGTCCTTGCGTGAGCGCTCGGACTCGCCGCGGTGCCAGATGCGTTTTCTCGTGCAGTGGCGGCAGTACATGCTGCAGCGGTTCGTGACCACGGCCAGCACGCGGTCTGGGTAGCGGTGCACGAGGCCGGGAGTCGGCGTGTCCTCGTCCTCCTCGAGCGGGTCGTTGTCTCCGACGACCTGAAACTCCATCTCGCGCAGGTCCGGGATGCACTGCCGCCGGACCGGGTCGTCCGGGTCGGACCAGTCGATGAGCGAGAGGTAGTACGGGGTGATCGAAAAGTGGAAGCTCTCGAGGAGCCGCTTGAATCTGGGGAGCTGGTAGGGCCGTATATTTATCAGTTCTGCGAGCGTGGCGAGGGAGCTTAACCGGTTTTGCATCTGCCAGCGCCAGTCGCGCCACTGGGCCTGAGTGACGCCCGGCCAGAGCCTCGCTATCGCGTCGCCACCGTTGAAAAGGTCGTCTGCGTAGGCGGGGAAACGGAGCGGCCCGGGTGCTGCCTTTGCTACCGGCGCTGCCGGCGACGGAGGCTGGTCTTCTTCGGTCAGAAGCACTCTTTCCATCGTCTCCCCTTGAGCGTCGCAAATAACGGCCGCCATGGGCCGTATATCAAGAACCGCTTTACGATATTAATACATGGGTGCGCTAAAATCAATTTAAAAAAACGGATCGAAGAAAATAACCTGGAAGGGTGACTCGCTTATTGCTTTGAGAGCCGCTCGTCGATGCGCGAGCAGAGCCCAAGGAGCATGCTCAGTTCCCACTCGGCCATGCCCGCGCGGCCTATAAACTGCCTTATCAGGCGCATGATCTTGCGCTCGATGTCGCTGTCTCCGCGCTGGGTGTAGCCCAGCGTCCCAAGCAGCGAGGCGATGCGGCCGTAGAACTCCGAAAGTTCGTCGTGGCTTGCGAGCACGAGGGCGTCCTCGCCCTGCGTCGGGCGCTCAGGCGCCGTCTGCCCGGCGCGCGATATCTCGTAGGCCGCGATCAGGACGGCCTGCGCGAGGTTCAATGACGGCTGCTCGGCGCTACCGACCGGGATGCTGAACAGCAGGTTGCACTGCTCGAGGCCTGCTCGTTTGAGAGCCCTTTCCTCTCGCCCCCGAAGAGCACGACCACGCCCTGCGTCCCGGCAACCTCGCGTATGCGCCGCGATGCGGCCTCGATAGGCAGGAACACGCCGCGCTTGCGGCCCTTGCGCCGCGTGGTGCCTACGACGAGCGCCGCGCCCGCAAGCGCGTCTCCGAGCGAGGCGAACCGCTCGGCGGTATCGAGCACGTCGTGGGCGTTTCTGGCGAACCATTGGGCCTCGTCACCGAGCGGCTCGGGCGCGTCGACGAAGGCCCAGGCGCGTAAAGCCCATGTTTTTTATCGCGCGGGCGGAGGCGCCTATATTGCCGGACTCACGCGGCGAGACCAGGACAAATCGGACGTTGTCTTTCCAAACGGCTTTTTCTATATTAGGTCGACGGCCCATTGAGAATGTTAACACATGCACCTTTAGCTTTCTCAAAGCGCTCCAAATCGCTTGATACGTTGTCACCATTTGAAAATCGCCCTCCAGAGTACATCCCAGTACACTTGCGGGCCATTTTCAAATGCTTCCTAGTCTGAAGACGATTTGGGCGCGCTTTCGGGGGGCACGGACAAAGGACGCCCCCCGTTCCCCACAAGGTCAACGGCATTTAATTGAGATTAGCGCTGTGGCGCGAATAGTGAGTGGGGGCAGTCGCCCCCCGCGAATAGGAGCCGGGGGGCGCTGCCCCCGCACCCTTTGAAATTTCGCGGCCATAATGTGATAATTAACGGCGCGTCATTAGGGGTGATGCTTGTTGGGCGGTTAGGTAGGCAGTTAAACAGGGCGGGGGAGAACGAATGGGCCTCAACAAGAGCGTGTTTTCTTTTTTCCTGAAGGTCAGCGCCTCATACCTCCTGCTGATCTCCGTGGCCGTTTCCCTTTTCCTGACCGGAATTATCGTAGTGCCGATGAGCATACTGTTTCACGGCAGGGTAACCCCCGATTATATGATAACCGGCTTCGTCACGGCCGGGATCGTATCGGCTGTGATCCTGTCGATCTTCATAATGGTCATTGCGCATCTGCGCGAGTCAGACCGCGCTCTCACCCGAAGCCGGGCCCGCTTCCAGTCGATCGTCGATTCGCAGGACGAGTGCGTGATACGGTACCTTCCGGGCGGCACCATCACCTTCGCAAACGACACCCTCTGCAGGTACTGCGGCATGAGCCGCGAGCAGCTCCTTGGAAGCTCCGGCTTCAACTTCATGCGCGAGGACTACAGGGTCGAGTTCATCCGCCAGCTCGAGGCCCTGGACGCCGGGCATCCTTCGATGGTGGCCGAGGGGCCGGTGGCCATGCCCGACGGCCGCGAGGTCTGGCACCGCTGGGTGCATCAGGCCATATTCGACGAGGAGGGCAGGATCGTCGAGTACCAGGGCTCTGGCAGGGACATCACCGAGCAGCACGAGGCCCAGATAGAGCTCGCGGAGAGCAGGGCGCGGTACAGGGCCATCGTCGACTCCCAGCACGAGTTCGTGGTGCGGTACCTTCCGGGCGGCATCATCACGTTTGCGAACGATACGATCTGCAAGTACTCCGGGTTCAGCCGCGAACAGCTCATCGGCAGCACGTTTTTCAGGTTCGTGGGCGAGGACTATCTGCCCGAACTCATCCGGCGCATAGAGTCGCTGACCCCCGAGCAGCCCGAGACCGTGACCGAGGGCCCGGTGAACTACCCCGACGGCCGCAGTTTCTGGCACCACTGGATGCAGCGCGCGATATTTGACGATAACGGCAGGATAATCGAGTACCAGTGCACGGGACGCGACATCACCGAGCAGCACGAGGCGGAGCGGAGGCTCGCGCTGATGAACTTCGCGCTGAACAACGTCCATGAGGCCGCGATCCTCGTCGACGAGGACAGCCGCATGCAGTACGCCAACGAGGAGGCCTGCCGGTCACTGGGATACGGCCGCGAGGAGCTCCTCGGCATAGCCGTGGCCGAGCTCGACGCCGAGCCCATGCCCGTAAGCTGGCCGGAACACTGGCGGCATCTCCAGGGCGTCAGGGCGATGACCTTCGAGGGGCGCCACAAGAGGAAAGACGGCAGCACATTTCCGGTCGAGATCAGCGCGAACTATTTCGAGTACGGCGGCCGGGGCTTCAACATGGGCCTGGTGCGCGACATCACCGAGCGCAAGAGGGCCGAGGAGGCCATCAGGCGCAGCGAACTGCAGCTTGCCGAGGCGCAGCGCATCGCGCATATCGGGAGCTTCGAGATCGACGCCGGCACCGGGGCGCTCCAGTGGTCCGACGAGGTCTACCGCATCTGCGAGGTGCCAGAAGACAGGAAAGACGCTCCATGTCCCGGATTATCTCGCGGTCGTCCACCCCGCCGACCGCGACCTGCTGGACAGCAATTTTTCCGAGGCGCTCCGCAACAGGACCATACACGATTTAGTCAACAGGCTCCTGATGCCGGACGGCAGGGTAAAGTACGTGCATTCGCTTGCCGAGACCACGTATGATGCCGGGGGCTCACCGGTGCGTACGATCGGCACGATACACGACATCACCGAGCGGAGGGAGTCGGAGATCGCGCGCAGGAAGAGCGATGAGATGCTCCAGGCGATCATCGACGTAGAGCCGGAGTGCGTCAAGCTCCTCGATAGGGACGCCAACCTCATCTTCATGAGCGCGGCCGGGCTCGGCATGATCGAGGCCGACTCGCTTGATCAGGTCAGGGGCCAGAGCATGCTCCCAATTGTCGACCCTGAGGACCGCGAGGGGTTCCTGGAGCTTACGCGCCGGGTGTTCGAGGGCGATTCAGGCGGACTGGAGTTCGATATAAACGGGCTCAGGACAGGGCGGAGGCTGACGGTCGATACCCACGCCGTACCGTTTAGGGACGAGGAGGGCCGGATCATCGCGCTGCTCGGCGTCACGCGCGACGTGACCTCCCAGAGGCTCGCCGAGGCCGCGGTCCGCGCCAGCGAGGCCCGGCTGGCCGAGGCCCAGCGCATCGCGAGGCTCGGCAGCTGGGAGATCGACATCACCACGGGCGACTCGTTCTGGTCCGACGAGATATACGACGTCTTCGGCCTCGACCGCCAGGCACACCCTGCCTCTATCGAGGAGTTCCTGCACCTCGTGCACCCCGAGGACCTCGAGAGGGTCGAGGCGGCATACACGGAATCGGTCCTTAACAGGACCCCGCTTGTGCTGGGCCACCGGCTGCTCCTGCCCCAGGGCGAGGTGCGCCACATACTGATGCGCTGCGAGACCGTATTTAACTCCGCGGGCAGGCCGATGCGGTCCATCGGCACCGCGCAGGACGTCACCGCGCAGAAGGAGGCCGAGGAGAAGATCGAGCGCTCGCTCAGGGAAAAGGAGGTCCTCCTCAGCGAGGTCCACCACCGCGTCAAGAACAACATGGCCGTCATATCCTCGCTGCTGAAGATGCAGTCCGCGTACGCCAGGGACCCCGAGGACCGCATGATGCTGCTGGAGTGCCAGTCGCGCATAAAATCCATGGCCCTCGTGCACGAGAAGCTCTACCAGAGCCGGGACTTCTCGGACATCAACCTCCAGGACTACGTCCAGTCGCTGATAAACAGCATCCGCGGGCTGTTCGACGCGGGCGGCCGGGTGCGCACGAGGGTCGAGGCCGACGGCCTCACGCTCGACATAGACACGATGATCCCCTGCGGCCTGATCATAAACGAGCTGGTCTCGAACTCCTTCAAGCACGCCTTCGAGGGCGCTGGGCCGCACGAGCTCTCGGTCGAGTTCCGCGCGTCGGGGGAGGGCATGGTCACGCTGAGCGTGTCGGACAACGGCCGCGGGCTGCCGGACGGCCTGGGGCTTGGCGGCTCCAAGGGGCTCGGCTTCAAGCTCGTCGAAGCCCTGAGCAGCCAGCTGCGCGCCGAGGTCTCGATCGGGCGCGAGAGCGGGGCCGGGTTCAGCCTCAGGTTCCCGCGCTCGCTGCGGACGGCGAGGGGCTGATTTATGGCGAATGGGGCGACAGTGACTAAGAAGGCCGTGGTGCTCCTAAGCGGGGGCGTGGACAGCACGACCGCGTTCGCCATAGCGAAGTCCGAGGGCTATGAGGTCTACGCCCTGAGCTTCCACTACGGCCAGCGCCACGCGATAGAGCTCGAGCACGCCCGGATGGTGGCGCGCGCCCTGGGCGCGGTCGAGCACCGCATCACGAGCATCGACCTGTGGGGCATCGGGGGCTCGGCGCTGACCTCGACCTCGATCGAGGTCCCGAAGTGCGGCCCCGTGGCGGGCACGATCCCGGTCACGTACGTCCCGGCCCGAAACACGATATTCCTCTCCCACGCCCTCGCATGGGCCGAGGTCCTCGGGGCCTGGGACATCGTAATCGGCGCAAACGCGGTGGACTACAGCGGGTATCCCGACTGCCGCCCCGAGTACCTCGAGGCCTTCGAGCGCATGGCGAACCTAGCAACGAAGACAGCAGTTGAGGGCAGGGGGAGGTTCAGGATACACGCCCCGCTTCTGAGGCTCACGAAGGCCGGGATCATCCGCCTGGGCCACAGCCTCGGCGTGGATTACTCGCTCACCTGGAGCTGCTACGATCCTACGCCCGAGGGCACGCCCTGCGGCCGGTGCGACAGCTGCGTGTTCAGGGACCGGGGGTTTCAGGAGGCCGGCCTGTCCGGATAACACAAGATAAAACCTTTCCTTTTTATGGCGCCTTCTGTTATAGTAAGAGCGTTGTTTCCAAACGGACAATAATAATGATGAAAAAGTTTACAGCTACAGCCATATTCATAACGGTGTTAGTCCTGTTTCTGGCCCCATGGGCCGAGGCCAGCCGCACGCACGTCGTGACCGAGGGCGATAACCTCTACGATATATCGAGGCACTACGGCGTTACTGTCAAGCAGATCATGCGCGCCAACAAGATGCGCACCAACCGCCTCAAGATCGACGCCGTACTGACGATCCCCGACTCCAAGACCGCCTCCAGCGCCAAGCAGTCGCCCAAGGCGGCCCCGGTCGCATCAGCCGCCCCCTCACAGGCCGAGCGCAAGCTGGCCAGCGAGATCACCGCAGATGCCGGGCCTTCGCAGGCCGAGCGCGAACTCGCCAGGGATCTCACCGGGGCTGGCGCTCCTTCGCGGGCCGAGCGCAACCTGGCGGACGAGATAGCGGCCCAGGCCAGCGAGCAGGCCGAGATCGAGGAAGAGGCCGACTCCGGCGCCGCCGCGGCAGACGAGACCGTGGTCGAAAACATCACCTATACCGTAAAGAAGGGCGACACCCTCGCATCGATAGCCCGCAAAAACGGCATCACCGTAACGGAGCTCAAGCGCCTGAACCACGCAAAGCGCCTGGCGCTCAGGCCCCGCAAGACCATAGTCATCGGCACCCAGACCGTCAGGCGCGAGGAGTCGAGGGCAGCGCGCGCCGAGACCCTGAACGACCAGATAAAGGTCATGGTCGCCTCGCCCGAGATCAAGACCATGGGCGTGACGAACCGCGTCCTGCTGCTTGCAAACAAGATGCTCGACATCCCGTACCGCTTCGGCGGCAACACGTTTATGGGGATCGACTGCTCGGCGTTCGTCCGCACAGTATTCGGGCTCCTGAACCT
Organism: Nitrospirota bacterium; assembly: GCA_963721805.1. GTDB lineage: Bacteria > Nitrospirota > Thermodesulfovibrionia > Thermodesulfovibrionales > JdFR-86 > CAVRJY01. Next base: position 11,778 of record CAVRJY010000001.1, read on the forward strand.
GAACCTGCCGCGCACCGCGCGCGAACAGTTCAAGGTCGGCGAAAAGGTGGCTAAAGACGACCTCCTCCCCGGCGACCTCGTGTTCTTCCACACCTACGCCAAGTTCCCCTCGCACGTCGGCATATACCTGGGGGACAACCTCTTCATACACGCCTCGTCCGTTGCGCGCAAGATCACTATAGACAACATCACCCGCAACTACTATTCCAAACACTATATAGGCGCTCGCCGCATCGTGGACGACTCGCTCGACGCCGATTCTGACGACGACGTTTCCGCGCCCAAGGCCGACCGGTCCGGAGTGCCAGAACCCAAGATGTAGGCCCCACGGGGGAGCCACGGGCTCCTCTTCCTTTCAAACCCGTCTCGCCGCGTTACTTAAGCAGCCAGTCCTTCGCTTCCGCCAACTTATCATTGCCGAATGTCTGCACGGGGCAGGGGATCATCACCGAGAAGACCTTCACAGCGTTCAGCATCCATTCGACGTCCGTGACGAACGCGATCTTTTCATATGCCTTGAGGTGCTGCATACCCATCTTTGCGTCGTCAAACATCGCGCCCGGCGTGAAGTTCCTAAACTCCCCGCCCATCAGATAGATCATCCTGATCTTCGCGTGACGCTTAAGCGCAGCCTCGACGGCCGGGATCAGGATTTTTTCGTAGTCCTCGGCGGTGACCGTGCCTTTGGCGTCGACGCCCACTACGTTATCCGGCAGACCGGCGATAAGCTCAATCATGTTTGTATCCTCCTCCCTAGATAGTATCATGTTTTCAAAGCGCTCCAAATCGCTTGATACGTCGTTGGTCTTCAGAGATGAGCGCGAAGGCGCGAATAGTGAGAGGGGCCAGTCGGCCTCGCGAATAGAGAGAGGGGTCTATGACCCCGCGACGAGGGGTTTTCCGCTCTTGTCCAGGCTGAAGCCGAGCTTCGCGCCGAGGGCGCCGAAGCGCCTGAGCCAGTCCTTGTCCTCGGATGCGCGCATATCGCCCGCGATCCGGAAATAGGTGTTCTGGACCTGCCAGAGGTTCGTCTCGAACGGCAGGAGCTCCAGCGCGGCGAGGCAGTCCTCGATCTCCGCGAACACGACCTGATCGTTGGGCGTTGCGGAGAGCTGCGCCATCAGCCGCCCGAGCCGCAGGCGGAACGCGAACTCAAGCCCGACCGCGTCGGGCGTCACGCCCCAGCGCTCGAACTCGCGCAGTATCACCGGGACGCGACCGGCCACGCCGGTTATGCCATCGCCGAGCAGCCGGCTGAGGTCGGTGTTCAGGGTGAACTCGGCCGCGGCCATGAAGGCCTTCGGCACCGGGATCAGGAAATCCTTGAGAAACCCCATCAGTATGTGGTTGTCGCTGTAGAGCCTGCGGTTCGTGTCCTCGAAGTCGCGCGTGGTCTCGGCCAGCAGGGTCGTAAGAATAGAGCGCTGCTCGTCCTTGAACAGGTTTGCGATAGTGAAGCGGTGCTGCCCGAAGTTGCCGTCTATGAGCCTGACGAGGTCCGCGAAGGCCCCGCGCTCGAGCGCCTCGGCGAGCTCCGAGGCCATCGTCTCGTATGCGGCCGCCTCGCCCACGCCGCGCACCCCGCAGGTGAAGTCCTGGTTGCCGAGGTACAGCAGGGCGAACTCCAGCCTGTCGGAGCGGCCCGTTATGCCGGAGGCGACCTTGCAGCGGCCGACGACCAGCTCGGTGTGTCCGGCCTGCTGGTGGCGGTAGTCCTCGACGCCGACGCCGAAGTGGTATATCCGGGCCTCGGACTCGTAGTGCTCAAAGAGCGAGCTGATCGCGAAGTGCGCGCAGACCTTGGGGAGGTCGATGAACTTGACGAACCTGCGGTATACCCCGGCGCCGTTACGGTACTCCGCGAGGTTGCTCGGCGCGGCCTCGAGGTCTTTTATCAGCGCGGGCTCCAGGTCGATGTCGAAGCATTTGCGGGCGAGCTGCGCCGCGCGGCCGGCGCACCCGAGTATCTGCACGGACTCGATCCCGGAGATCTCGTCGAAGAACCAGCCGCAGCTCGTATACATCAGCATCGCGTTGCGCGCAAGCTCCATCAGCGACAGGGCCGAGGTGCGCTCGTCGTCCGCCAGCGCGTGGCTGGCGTAGGTCGCGAGGAACGCATCTATCGAGACCTTCGAGCGGTCGAGCACGACCGAGACGTAGGCGTCGCGCGCGGCCCAGGGGTCCTTGAATATCATGCCCCCGGCGTCCTCGAAGGGTTTTATCAAAGCGTCGCGGAGCCTGTCGAGCGCAGCGCGCAGCGGGGCGCGCCACTCCTGGTGCCATCCGGGGTGGCCCCCCGCGCTGCAGCCGCAGTCGGACCTCCAGCGCTCGACCCCGTGGCCTGCAGCTCCACGAGGTGTTCTCGAATATCTCGGCCTCGTACACAGGCGGGACCTTCTCGAGGAACTCGCCGTAGTTCGTCAGCCGCGCAAGGCCCTTATTCTGTATCTCGCCTATCGTGTAGGCCAGCGCCATGTCGCCGAACTTGTGGTGGTGGCCGTAGCTCTCGCCGTCGGTCGCTATGTGCATGAGCTGGGGGCCGATCCTCGCGTCCGAAAACCCTCCCATGAAGCCTCGAGGAGAAGGCCTCGCCGCTGTTTAGCAGGCCCTCGAACGCGACCGCGTGCGATATCGGCGAGTCATAGAAAAACACCGCGATCTTCCGGGCCGAGGGCAGCCGCACCCAGTAGGGGCGCGAGGGGTCGACCTTGCCCCCCGAGACGTCCTCCCAGGCCTTCGTCGCGTGGCGCACGCGCCTGGCCTGATGCGGGGCGAGCACCGTAAAGAGGATGCCCTCGGCGGCCATGATGTCCAGCGTCTCGAGGTCCACGGCGGTCTCCGGCAGCCACATGCCCTCCGGCCTGCGCATAAACCTGCGCTCGAAGTCCGCGATCCCCCATAGCACCTGCGTGCGCTTGTCCCGGGAGTTCGCAAGCGGCATGATCATGTGGCTGTAGGCCTGAGACATGGCCGAGCCGTGGCCGGAGCGCTGCGCCATGCTCTGGCGGTCGCTCTCGAGGATGAGCGCATAGACCTCGGGGGCGTGCAGCTGCAGCCACGACAGCAGCGTCGGGCCGATATTGAAGCTGATGCTTGAGTAGTTGCTCACGATCCGGCTGATCTTCTTCTGGCTGTCCAGTATGCGCGAGAGCGCGTTGGGGCCGTAGCACTCGGCCGTTATCCGCTCGTTCCAATCGTGGTAGGGGTAGGCGCTGTCCTGTGTTTCGACCTCCTCGAGCCACGGGTTCTCGCGCGGGGGCTGGTAGAAATGCCCGTGTATGCACAGGTATCGGTCCTTGGGCTGCATAGTCCATTATACGATTTATCGGGACGTCTGTCGCGGCTGATGTTAAAATACTGCTAACTCGAATATAAGGAGGAATCTTAGATGGACGCTGTGGAGCTAAGGCGGATATGGGGAGGGTTTCAGGGGGCGCGCGTGGTGATGAGCGCTGTAAACTTGGGGCTGTTCGAGCGGCTGCGCACTCCGGCAGACGCCGGGGAGGTCGCCGGGGGCTGAGCTTGAATCCCCGAGCGGCCGCGATCATGCTCGACGCGCTTGCCGCGATGGGGCTGATAAAGAAGGCCAAGTCGGTATACTCGCTCACGCCCGACTCCGCGAGGATGCTGCTTAAGGACGGGGCTGAGTATCAGGGCGATATCATCCAGCACGCGGACATCCTCGGCGCAACTGGTCCGGGCTCGACGAGGTCTGCCGCACCGGCATGCCCGCGCACCACGCGCACGACCACCACTCGTTCATCATGGGGATGCACAACCTCGCGCTTCGGAAGGCCCCGTGGTGCTCAGCGCAGTCGGGCTCAAGGGCGTGAAGCGCGCGCTCGATCTGGGCGGCGGCCCCTGGGACCTATAGCATAGTGATGGCTGGCAAGGGCATCAGCACGACGCTATTCGACATACCCGAAACCGTGGCCATCGCGCGCACCGTGACGCGCGGGAGCGGGATCAGGTTTTTGGAGGGCGATTTCAATGCAGACCCCATAGGGCGCGGGTATGACCTGATATTCATAAGCCAGATCCTGCACGCGTTCAGCGTCGAAGAATGCGGCGCGTTGCTTGCCAAGTGCGCCAAGGCTTTAACCCCCGGCGGCAGGGTCGCGGTGCAGGAGTTCCCGATCTCGGCGACTCTGGATAGTCCGCTTCCTGGCGCGCTGTTCAGCGTCAACATGCTCGTCAATACCCCGGCCGGCAGGTGCCACGCCACGGACGAGATCGCCGGGTGGATGAAGGACGCGGGGCTTATGCGGATCAGGCACAAGGACCTCAAGGAGACGGTGCTCGTGATCGGGGCTAAGAAGGCTTGAGCGAGGCGGAAAAGCCCTGCTGGAGCCGGACGGCGGATGGGATCACGCTTCGGGTGCGCGTGCAGCCGCGCGCATCGCACGCCGGGATCGAGGGGATCAAGGGCGATACCCTCCGCGTGCGCCTCAACGCCCCCCCGGCGGATGGCAGGGCCAACGCCGAGCTGATCGAGATGCTGTCGAAGGCGCTCCACATCAGAAAAAGTGACATCGAGATAATACGGGGACATGCCGCACGAGAGAAGACTGTCGCGATCAGAGGGCTGGATAAGTTACCTCTTTGAAAGCGCTCCAAATCGCTTGATACTGCGTTAGGCATCAAAGACTCGCCCTCTATGTACGTCACAGTACACCATCGGGCGGTCTTCTCGCCCTGCCTTGTCTGAAGACGATTTGGGCGCGCTTTCGGGGGGGGGGGCAGACGTGGCCCAGCCGCTGGACCCCCGTGCCCCCGAGGAATTAAATTATGCGTATATTGATTGTTTTAGATTAAAGTTCTTTGCTATAAGATGTGCTGCGACATTTCTCATAAGCCATAAGTCTCTTGATAATCTGCGTACATCAGTAGCATCATCCGGGTCTGACGATTGGGTCTGAATATGCATGAGCTACAGCGCATCTACAGGATTTGTAAAGATAGTTGGCCGCATCACCGTTTTCTCGCTCAATCTCTGTGATTCTTTTAATGCATTCGGTGTCTTCCATTTCTGTCAATGTTGAGCGCAACCCCTCGACAAGCTCATTTTTTCCGTCTCTTGTTTTGCCGTTCCAAAAAATGTTCAAAATTTTAAAATAGCCAAGAATTTTATATGATATGTTCTCTAAGCTTAATGCCTCGCGATACAAGGCAACAGCAAGCATAGCGTCGTAAGGTATGGTGTAAACTTCATTCGGAAATTCATTGATCTGATCGGCTCCGAATGGAATTTGATGTTTTGGTAAGGATCCGGGCGCAATAGCCCCGTTTCTTCCAATATGATAATGAGTTATTGCCGGATTGTCGTCTTTCCAACTTAATGCGCTAAGAAACCTATCAATAATCGTATAGCCTTCAATGTCTGTCATTTGAACAAGCTGAATGTGGATAGACGCAAAGTTATCTCTGGTACGCGGCATCAGTATAAAAGTGTGATTTCCATATTTGATTTCTTTCTTTTCTTTAGGCCAGGCAGTTTGAGTGGTTACTGCAACGCTTAGCCACTTAGGAATTGACATAATACGATAGGACTGATGAAGGCAATAAGGTTTTCATTTTGTTGATGTCCTGCTATTTCTGGCGGGGGGCGGGTGCGCCGCGCAGCATGCCTTCGGTGCTCAGGTCTTCGTCGATCTCGGGCCAGTGGATGCCATACCCGCCGGCGCTGATCTCCCACTTGGCTCGCTGGCTCGGCGTTGCGTTTAGCAGCCTCGGATACCAGACAAGGGGCACTATGATAGTGCGACCGTCCATCAGGTTCACGCTCAACGTTTCCTCATCAATCCGGACGTCCTTTGCGCGCTCATCCGCCTGAAGCGCCAAAATACCCATGCCATGCCTCCAATAAGCTCAAACGGTTTGCGGAGACCAGGGCCTGCAGCTCCCTTAGCTCCTTCGGGCCGAAGCCGAGGTTCTTGGCAAGCCCCACCGGATCAAGCCAGAACTTCGCCGAAAACCTCTCCCGGTCAATATGGATATGCGGCGGTTCGTTCGTCTCATGGCTGAAAAAGTAAAAACGATACGCCCCTTCGCGCATGACCGTCGGCATGGATAATTATATCACGCTGGGTTTCAAATGACACGGCCAGTCGGCCACGTTCACGTTTAGCTAATGCTATTAACCACGGAGGCGTGATGGCAGCGGATGGGCTGCTCTTATCAATGCCGTTGACCGCTCGCACGATTAGGCAATATAAACTTAAAGCGCGATAAATCGCTTCAGACAAGGGGGCCGGTTGGCCCCTGTCTTTTAGGAGAAGTGCCCGTGGCACCCCGACGGTGTACTGAGACGTACTCCGAGGGCGCGTCTTTGAAGCCATGACGCAGTATCACGCGTATTTAGTGCACTTTGAAGAAAGTGACGGTTGCTTGGAGGAGCTACAGAAGTTTGGCGGCGTCTTTGGCGTGGTAGGTGAGTATCAGATCCGCCCCGGCCCGTCTTGATCGAGATCAGTATCTCCATCATCACGCGCTCATAATCGACCCAGCCGCGCTCGGCCGCGGCCTTCACGAGCGAGTACTCGCCGCTCACGTTATATGCGGCCACCGGCAGGTCGAACGAGGAGCGGACCTCGGAGATGATGTCCAGGTACGAAAGCGCGGGCTTGACCATGATGATGTCCGCCCCCTCCTCGATGTCGAGCTCGACCTCACGGATCGCCTCGCGGCGGTTGGCCGGGTCCATCTGGTAGGACCGGCGGTCCCCGAACTGGGGGGCGCACTCGGCGGCCTCCCTAAACGGGCCGTAGAACGAAGAGGCGTACTTCGCGGCATAGCTCATGATCGGGGTGTCGGAAAGGCCCTCGTCGTCGAGGGCGTCGCGTATGGCCTCCACACGGCCGTCCATCATGTCGGACGGGGCGACCATGTCAGCGCCGGCCTTGGCGTGGGACACGGCCTCGCGCGCCAGGAGCTCGAGCGTCGGGTCGTTGAGCACGCGGCCGTCCTTGATCACGCCGCAGTGGCCGTGCTCGGTGTACTCGCAGAGGCAGACGTCGGTGATGACGTAGAGCTCGGGTACGGCGTCCTTGATCGCGCGGATCGCCTCCTGCACCACGCCGTGGTCGTCGTATGCGCCGGAGCCCAGGGCGTCCTTGGTATCCGGGATGCCGAAGAGGAGGACCGAGGGGATGCCGAGCTTATGTATCTCCTTGCAGTTTTCGACGAGCATGTCGGCCGATTCCTGATAGCAGCCGGGCATGGAGGAAATCTCTTTCCTCATGCCCTTGCCGGAGGTGGCGAAGAGCGGGTATATCAGGTCGTCGGGCGTGACGATAGTCTCGCGCACCATGCGCCTGATCACCGCGTTCTGCCTGAGCCTCCGTGGCCGCTTTATCGGGAACATGGTCCTTCCCTTATCTCAGTGGCAGGAGCTGCCGCAGCTGCCGCTCGAGCAGGAGGACGCCTTGGGGTTCAGGTCGCGTATGACGAAGCCCTGCGCCTGTCCGTTGTCGACGAAGTCGAATACCTTGCCGCTGAGCTGGCCCTGGGTGTTGGCGTCCGCGAAGACCCTCATGCCGTTGTGCTCGGTGACGACGTCGCCCTCGGCCGGGTTCTCTTCGAGGTCGAGGCCGAAAGACGGGCCGCAGCAGGAGCTGCCGGAGGTGAATATCCTCAGGCCCCAGCCGGTCTTGCCCTCGGTGGTGAGGACCTCTTTCGCCTTCTCGGATGCAGTGTCAGTGATCGTAAACATGGTTTGTTACCTCCTGAAAATGTTGTCTTTTAGAATAAAACATCAATATGGCAAATGACAACAAGCGATTTGCAATGCCCGTGGGATTCGTTTAGAATCAATGAGATATGCCGATACTCGATACCATAGTGACGAAGCGGCGCGAGAGGCTCTCCGCGCGGCGCGCCGAGATGCCTATGCATGAGCTGCGCTCTCTGATCGCCTCGAATGAGGCCGCGCGCGACTTCAGCGCGGCCATCAGGCGGCGCGGGGCGCGCGTGCGCCTGATCGCGGAGGTGAAGAAGGCCTCGCCCTCGCAGGGGCTGATACGGCCTGACTTCGACCCGGCGATGATCGCGCGCGTATACGACGGCCGTGCGGACGCGATCTCGGTGCTCACCGAGGAGGACCACTTCATGGGCGATATCGCGTTTATAGGGATCGTCAAGGCGAACTCGCGCCTCCCCGCGCTCAGGAAGGACTTCATAATAGACGAATACCAGATATACGAGGCGCGCGCGTTCGGCGCGGACGCGATCCTGCTGATCGACGCGATACTGGATCCCGCGCAGGCGGACGAGTACCGCCGGATGGCCGCGGAGCTTGGGATGAGCGTGCTGTATGAGGTGCACGACATGCATGAGCTCGAGCGCGCCCTTAAGCTCGATATGCCGGTCATCGGGGTTAACAACCGCAACCTCAAGACGATGAAGGTCGACCTGGAGACTACGTTTATGATGCGCTCCGAGGTGCCCCGCGATAAGATCATGGTGAGCGAGAGCGGTATCTCGACATTCGAGGACGTGCAGCGGCTCGATGCGGCCGGGGTGGACGCGATGCTCGTAGGGACGTCCCTGATGCGCGCACCGGACATCGCCGGTGCGATCGACGCGCTGCGGGGCGGCGCGTAATGCTCAGGGTCAAGATCTGCGGGATCACCAATATCGAGGACGCGCGTGCGGCGGTCTCGTTCGGGGCCGATGCGCTCGGGTTCATCTTCCACCCCAGGAGCGCGCGATATATTTCACCCGATGCTGCGGGCCGGATAATAGCGGCCATGCCCCCGTTCGTTATGACGGTGGGAGTCTTCGTCGATGAGACGGCCGAGGCCGTGGTCGAGACCGCGCGCATCGCGGGGCTCGGGGCGGTGCAGCTCCATGGGGCCGAGACGCCCGAGGTCTGCGCGTCGATAATGGGCCGCGGGATACGGGTGATCAAGGCCGCGCGCGTGCGCGAGGCCGCCGATGTATACGCGCTCGCGGCATACGACGTCTCGGGCTTCCTTCTCGACGCATACTCGCCCGACCTCCACGGCGGAAGCGGGATCAATGCGACTGGACGCTCGCGGCCTCGGCGGTAAGGTCATGACAGGCCGATCATACTCGCCGGAGGGCTCACGCCCGACAACGTAGCCGAGGCGGTGGCTGCGGTGCAGCCATACGCGGTGGACGTCGCAAGCGGTGTCGAGTCTGCTCCGGGGAGGAAGGATCACGAGAAGGTGCGGAGGTTTATCGAGGCGGCAAAGGGCAAGGCTTTAAGAGGAAGGGGTCTGTGACCCCCGTGACCCCACGCGGATGATCGTCTTGAGGTTGCCCCTCGGGTTGAAGTCCCCGGTGACCTCCAGGGCGCGCGGCTTGAGTTTCTTTTTGAGCGTGTCGTAGATAAGGTTCGTCACCTCCTCGTGCGAGATGCTGCGGTCGCGGAAGGAGTTGAGGTATAGCTTCAGGGCCTTGAGTTCGACGATCTTCTTATCCGGGATATAAACAATCTTGATCGTGGCGAAGTCCGGATACCCCGAGCGCGGGCACAGGCAGGTGAACTCCGGGAAGCTCATGTCGACCTCGTAGTCGCGGTCCGGGCTGGGGTTGTCCCAGAGCTCGAGCCGGGCGGTCTTTATGGCGCGCTCGCCGTATTTCATCCGGGCAATCTAACACGGCCCCGGCCGAAATGTAAAGCGGGCACGGCCCTTCACCCAGGCGCATGTATGTTAAAATTCCTCTGCCTATAAATTTTGAAGGAGTGCCGAGCGGATTGACCAGCGACGAACAGATGGCGCCCCGCCCCGAGTTTCTGAGCGTCGTTATACCGGCCTATAACGAGGCCCTGCGGGTGCCGCCCACGATAGAGAGGGTCTCTGAGTTCCTCAGGGGACGCATGGGAGGCTTCGAGATCCTGCTCGTCGACGACGGGAGCACCGACCACACCGTGACGTTCGTCCGCCGTATGACCTACAAGTTCCCGGCGGTGCGCATCATCCAGTCGCCCCGCAACATGGGCAAGGGCCATGCGGTGCGCGCGGGCGTGATGGAGGCCAGGGGAGAGCTCATCCTCATCACGGATGCCGACCTCTCGACGCCTATAGAGGAGATCAAGAAACTTCTGCCCGCGATAGACGGCGGCGCGGACTTCGCGATAGGCTCTCGCGCGCTCGCGCGCTCCGAGATCATGATCCGCCAGCCCTGGCACCGCGAGGTCATGGGCCGGACGTTCAACCTCATCGTCAGGGCGCTCGTGATGGGCGGGCTGCACGATACGCAGTGCGGGTTCAAGCTGATGAGGGCGGAGGCGGCGCGCCGGGTCTTCGGGCTTGCGCGCATAGACGGCTTCGCGTTTGACGTCGAGGCGCTCTATATCGCGCGGAGGCTCGGGTACGGGATCGCGGAGGTCCCGGTCGTCTGGCTGAACTCGCCCTCGTCGCGCGTGGGTCTCGTCGCTGCGCCCGCCTCGATGTTCGGAGAGCTGCTCCGCATCCGCCTGAACGCGGCGCTCAAGCGCTACGCCCCGCCTGCTTAGCGGCCCCGCACTTCCCGCACAGCCCCTTGATCTCGAGCGTGTGCGCGGTGCCCTTAAACGAGCGCTCGGCGCAGAGCTCGTCCTGCAGCCTCTCAAGCTCCGGCGAGTAGAACTCTATCACGCGGCCGCAGCCGGTGCAGAGCATGTGGTCGTGGTGGCCCCGGCCTATCGCAAGCTCAAACCTCGAGTGCCTGCCGGAGGTCTCGACCGGCTGGATGATGCCAGCCTCAAGCAGGAGCGGCAGCGTGCGGTATACGGATGCTGTCGAGACGCCCCTGGAATGCCGCCTCGCGGCCGCGAGCAGGTCCTCGGGGTCGAAGTGCCCCCGAAGCCCGAGCGCGCCGCGCAGTATCGCCTCGCGCCCGGCCGTATAGCGGAGCCCCCTGGCCTTGACGAATTCCCTGAACCGCTCTGACATCGGGCTATATCTGCCTGACGTATATCCCGGCCGCGATCTCCTCGTCGAGAGCCAGCGTGGTCTCGTCGATCATGATCACGTACGAGGGCCTCTTCTGGCTCAGGCGTATGGTCGCGCCCGGCACCAGCCCCATCGAGGCGAGCCTCTCGGGGGCGGTGGCGGCGATGAACTGCACGCGCGCGGACTTCCCGACGTCCATGTCCCGGAGGCTCTGGACGAGCGGCTTCATCTTTTTGGTGAGCATCGTGCAGCACTTCCCGGGCGGGATCGGCTTGCCGTGCGGGCAGGTGGGCGGGTGGCCGAGCATCGTGCATATCGCGCCCTCGACTTCGGAGCTGATCGCGTGCTCGATCAGGCAGGCGTCGCGCTCGAAGTCCTTCAAGTCCAGGACGTCCGCGAACAGCCGCTCGGCGAGCCTGTGGCGGCGGATGATGTCGCGCGCGCGGCCCTCGCCCGCCTTGCCGAAGGTTACGGTCTCGCCCTCGATCAAAAGATATCCGTCGCCGCGCATCCGCATGATCGCGGCCTCGTCCTTGAAGGTCGCGATCAGGTCCTGAAGCCTCACCGGCCCCTGCTCGGACTTCTCCCAGACCTCCTCCAAAACCTCGTCTTCAAAAAGCGCCTTGTCGATCCCGGCGCATGCCATTACCTTTTCTTCGCCCATACGTGCCCCCTTAGATCGTTATCCCGAAGGTATGGATGGCCCAGTTCAGGAGCCCGCCGGCCCCGAGCGCGACCAGCAGTATCAGGCCGGTCATCGACAGGGCCGCGGCCATGCCGCGCTCCTTGATCATCATCAGAAAATGCGCCATGCACGGCACGAACAGCGTGATCGTGACGATGCTCACCAGCGACTGCACGGGATCGAGCATCCCCTTTTCCGCAAGCGCGTAGAGCCCGGCGGCGCCGTAGTCGCGCCTGAAAAACCCGATCAGGAACGAGTCGGTCGCTGCCTCCGGCAGCCCGAGAAACCCGGTCACGAGCGGCGCGCCGAGCTTGTGTATCACAGCGAGCAGCTGCAGCTTGTCGAGCATGAAGAGCGCGAACGTCCCGGCCATGAACAGCGGCACGGCCTCCTTGAGATACCATATCGCACGGTTCCAGGTCTTCATGCCGATGTTCTTGGCCACCGGCACCCGCATCGGCGGGATCTCGAGGAAAAACTCCGAGGGCTCGCCCTTTACTATCTTAGCGGCCAGCCAGCCGCCCAGCAGCAGCACGCCTATCAGTATCCCAAGCCAGATGATAAACGCCTTGGCCGATAGCCCACCCAGTATGCCCAGTATCACGCCGAGCTGGGCCGAGCACGGCACCGCGAGCCCGAGCAGGAACGTGGCGATCATCCGGTCGCGCCATGTGTCGAGTATGCGCGTCGTCATCACTGCCATAGTGCCGCACCCAAGCCCCAGCACCATCGGGAGCACGGCCTTGCCGTTTAGGCCCATCACCTTAAAGGTACTGTTGCTCATGATCGCGAGCCGCGGCAGATATCCGCTGTCTTCGAGGATCGAAAACGCTATGAAAAAGGTCGTCGTTATCGGAAGCACTATGCCTATCGCGTACGTGACGGCCATCGTGATCAGGCCGTACTGCCCGACGAGCATGTCCTTTAGAAATTGCGTTGGGACGGCCGCGTTGACCAGCGCGGTCACGGCCGGGTTGAGGTACTTTCCGAAGATCGTATGCTCGAGGAAGTCCACGAGCACCCCGGCCCCGAACACGCCGACGAACTCGTACATCAGGTACAGCACGACCGCGAGCACCGGCAGCCCCCAGAATGGGTGGATGCTCAGCCTGCCGAGCGCGGCGAGCGGGGAGTCCGGCTTTGCGGTCTCGCGGCTTATGTGGCGCTCCGCGATCTCCGAGGCCGTGCGCATCCGGGTCTCGTTCACTATCGCCACGACCTGCCGTCCGCCTAGCTTGCGGTTTAGCTCGACGCTCAGGCGCTCTATCTCCTGCAGCACCGAGAGCGAGAGCCGCTGGTTTAACCACTCCCAGATCGCGCGGTCCCCGGAGAGCGCCATCACCGCGACCGAGCGCTTCGAGATCCCGGTATCCGGCAGGAGGAACACGACCTCCTGCACGTATTCTTCGAGCGGCGCGGGGTACGAGATCGGGATCTGCGGCACCGCCGACGGGCAGCGGCCTATGGCCGCGCGCAGCTCGCGCAGGCCGCGGCGCTCCGGGGCCACGGTGCTCAGCACCTCTATGCCCAGCAGCTTCGAGAGCCCCGTTCTGTCTATCTCGATGCCGCGCTCGGCGGCCTCGTCCGCCATGTTAAGGACGAGCACGACCGCGACGCCCATCTCGGCCAGCTGCACCGTGAGGGCCAGCGTGCGCTTGAGGTTCTTGGTGTCGCCTACCTGCACGACCAGCTCCGGCCGCTCGGCGAGCAGGATGTCGCGCGTCACGCGCTCGTCCTCGCTCATCGGCAGGAGGCTGTTGACGCCCGGCGTGTCGACGAGGTGAAACCCCCGGCCCTCTATCGTCAGGTTGCCGCTGAAGACCTCGACCGTGGTGCCCGGATAGTTGGAGACCGTGGCGTATTTGCCCGTAAGGAGGCCGAACAGGACGCTCTTGCCTACGTTGGGTGCGCCTACGAGCAGCACGCGGCCGTAGCCTTCCTTGTTGTTTCGCCGGACCTCGGCCTCGCCGCGTTCGGTCGTGTGGCAAGCCATCTGTTGAGCCTCACCTCGCCTTCCTTATTGAAAATGATTCTCAATATCAAGTATGCAGGGAGGTGCCCTTTATTGTCAAGCCGCCCTACTGAAAGCCGCGCTAAATGCGCGTGATACGTTGTCAGTGCTTCAAAGACGCGCCCTCGGAGTACGTTCAGTACTCCTCCGGGGTGCCATGGGCACCTCTGCCCCCAAGGAAAGGGGCCAACCGGCCCCTCTTATAAATGCCGTTGACCGCCCGCGCGATTAAGCATAGATAACACTAAAGCGCGATAAATCGCGTCAGACAAGGGTGCCACGGGCACTTTCTTTTTAGGAGAGGGTCCGAGACCCCGCAAGTGTACTGGGATGTACTCTGGAGGACGGATTTCCGAGCCGTGACGACGTATCACGCGCATTTAGCGCGGCTTTCCCATTAGATACATAACCCTTACATATACTTATATACTTGTGATAAAATGGGGGCACAATGTTGACTAACAAGGCTATAAGCAAACTAATAGGGGACCTCTCAAGCCACGACGAGACCCGGCGCCGAAACGCCGCCCTCGAGCTGGCCGACGCCGACGAGCGCGCCCTCTACCCCCTGATACTCGCCCTCGACGACCCGAACTCCGGCGTCCAGGACGCCGCGATGCGCTCGGTCATCTCCATCGGCGGCGAGGTCGCGGCCTATATGGTCATCCCTCTGCTGAGGGGCGACGCGCTTCAGCGCAACACGGCGATAATCATACTTCAAAGCCTCGGGCGGGTCTCGGTGCCGCTGCTCTACCACCTCCTGAAGGACAAGGACGACGACGTCCGCAAGTTCGCCCTCGACATGATGGGCGAGATCAGGGAGGACGTGATCCCGGAGCGCCTGATCCCGTGCATCGAGGACCCGAACGCCAACGTGCGCGCCGCGGCCGCAAAGACGCTCGGCGCGCTCCAGTTCACGGACGCGGTCCCGGAGCTGGCCGCCGCATTGGGCAGCGACGAGGAGTGGGTGATATTCTCGATATTGGAGACGCTCGGGATGCTGCGCGCCGAGGAGTCCGTACCGGCCATAGCCAAGCTGCTCAAAAGCGAATCGGTCGCGACGCGCTACGCCGCGATAGAGACGCTCGGGGTGATAGGCTCGGACGCCGCCATAGAGCCGCTGATGGAGGGAGTCCACAGGGCCCAGGACGGCGACGAGCGCGGCGCGCTCGTGCGGAGCCTCGTGCAGATCGGGCTCAGGCCCGAGATGAAGGAGCTCGCGCCCACCCTCAGCTCGATGGTCCACGAGGGCGGGTGGGACGATAAATTGATAGCCATACGCGGGCTGGTCGCGCTCGGAGACTGCTCGGCCACGGTCGCGATAATAGACGCCGCCGGGGCGCTCGACCCCTCGATGCCCGAGGACGAGGAGCGCCTGAGCGCGGCCCTCGACGCCCTCCGCACGCTGGGCTGCGCGGACGAGGTCCTCTCCGCGTTCGAGGACCAGAGGATAAAGTTCAAGGGCCGCACGATAGCGGCCGAGCTCCTCGGTGACATCGGCAGCCGCGAGGCCGTCCCCGCGCTGATCGCCCACATGAGGGCCGACAAGCGCGACGTCAGGCGCGCATGCGCCGGGGCCATGGCCAAGCTCGCTGACGAAGAGAGCGCCGGGGCGCTGGTGGAATTCATACACGACGCGGACGGCCACGTGCGCAAGTCCGTAATCGGCACGCTCGGAAGCGTCAGGTACAAGCCCGCATACGACGCGCTACTGAAGATCGCCACATCCCCCAAGGAATATATCGACGTGCTCGAGGAGTCCGTCAAGGCCATCTGCCTGATAGACCCCGATGCCGTGAGATTGGCTGTGCCTGCATTCTCCCCGCTGCTGCGCGAGATGTGCGGCAGGTACTCAGACGACCTCGCGACCCTGCTCGCGCTCTCGGACGACCGCGAGCCGGGCGTCAGGACCGCTGCCATCGCGGGGCTCGGGAAGCTCTCGGACGCAGCCGCGACCGAACGCCTCGAGCGAGCGCTCGCCGAGCCGGAGGCCGGGATCAGGCGCGCGGCCGTGATGGCGCTCGGCGCGAGCGAACGCTCGTCAGATAAGATCAACGCCATGCTCGCGGACCCGGACATCTGGGTGCGCGCCTATGCGGTCAAGGCCATCGGCGACAAGCTGGACCCCTCGACTATCGGGACGCTCGCCGTGATGATCGCCGACCCCGAGGCAGTCGTGGCGCTCGCAGCGGTCGAGGCGCTGTCGCGCATGGGCGGCGAGGACGCGATGCGCGCCCTGAGCGAGCAGTCCGCCTCGGCCGAAGGCCAGGTGCTAGAGGCCATAGAGCGCGCCCTGGAGTTTGCATGAGCCTCATCTTGCTGAAGGACGACACCTTCAGGCAGATCACGGACTTCATCTACGAACACAGCGGCATATACCTGCCCGCCGCAAAGAAATACCTCGTCGAAAACCGGCTCCAGAAGGTCCTGGAGGAGAACAACTACAAGGGGTTCGAGGAGTTCCTCTACGCCGTGAAGTTCTCCCCCGGCGGCAAGGAGAGCACCCGCCTCTTTGATGCGATCACGACGAACGAGACGTACTTCTTCCGCGAGCCGATGCAGTTCGACGTCTTCATAGACCATATCGTGCCGCGCGTGCTCGAGGACAAGAAGTCCATCGGGGACGTGAAGGTCTGGTCCGCGGCGAGCTCCACCGGCGAGGAGCCCTTCACGGTATCGATGATAATGCGCGAGCGGAGGCCCAACGTGCGGGCCGACATCTCGGGCTCGGACATAAGCACCAAGGTGCTGGATTCAGCGCGCACCGGGGTGTTCAGCTCGTACTCGATCAGAAACGTGCCGGAGGCGTACATGAAGAAGTACTTCATGCAGCGCGGCCAGGAGTACCTGCTCTCGGCCTCGGTGAAGGCCTCGGTGAAGTTCAAGAACATCAACCTGATAGACCGCCGCCAGATGTCGGAGATGCGCAACGTAGACGTGATATTCTGCCGAAACGTCCTGATCTACTTCGACGAGAAGGCCAAGCAGAAGGTCGTCTCCGGGCTCTACGACGCCCTGCGGCCGGGCGGTTTCCTGATAATCGGCTCCAGCGAGAGCCTGCATAACGTCACCAGGGCCTTCAAGCCCGTGACGATAAACAAAGTCGTGGTATATCATAAGGCATAGGGGGCAGCGGGCGGAACATGAAAATTCTCGTTGTTGACGACGACAAGACGACTCGCAAGATACTCGGCCTTTACCTCAAGAGCAAGGGCTACGAGGTCGTGTTCGCCGAAAACGGGCTCGACGCCATGGAGCAGCTCGGGCAGGAGACCGTCAACCTCGTCATGACGGACCTCAACATGCCCTACATGGACGGGCTCGAACTCATCAAGACGATCAGGGCCGAGCCGAGGGTCCGGCACATACCGATCCTTATGGTCACGACCGAGGCCGACGAGGAGGAGCGCAAGAAGGCGTTCTCGGCCGGGGCGGACGGGTATCTCGTCAAGCCGGTCACGGCCACGATGGTCTCTGACAACATCAAGGAAATTCTCGCAAAGATATTCTCAAAAGGGGGATCATAGGATATGCCGGATTACAACATGAACATGAAGATACTCTGCGTGGACGATTTCTCGACCATGCGCAGGATCGTCAAGAATATCCTCAAACAGCTCGGGTTCGAGAACGTCGAGGAGGCCGAAAACGGGGCCGAGGCGTACGACAAGCTCAAGGGCGGCGGGTTCGGGTTTCTGGTCACGGACTGGAACATGCCGGTGATGGACGGCCTGGGGCTCTTAAAGAAGCTGCGCTCGGACCCCGAGCTGAAGGACCTGCCGGTGCTGATGGTCACGGCCGAGGCCGAGAAGGACAAGGTCGTCGCCGCGATACAGGCCGGGGTCAACAACTACATAGTCAAGCCCTTCACCGCCGAGACGCTGAAGGAGAAGATGGACAAGATTTTCGACAAGCTCGGCCAGTAGGGGCCGACTGGCCCTTTTTATCACGGCCGCTTTTTTGTAACGCTTAGTCTGAAACCCGCGCGAAGGGGGGGAGTACCGGCGATGTCTGACGGAATGGAAGAGATCATAGAGGAGTTCGTTACCGAGGCCATGGAGTCTCTGGAGAAGATAGACCCGCTCTTCGTGCAGCTCGAGACCCAGGGCACCTCCGACAAGGAGATCCTCAACGACATATTCCGCAGCATGCACACCATAAAGGGGGCCGCCGGGTTCCTCGGGTTTCAGCCGATAGTGGACGTGGCCCACAGGGCCGAGAGCATCATGAAGCGCCTTAGAGAGGACGAGATGCAGGTCAGCACCTCCATCATCAGCGTCATCCTCAAGAGCGTCGACATGCTCCGCCTGCTGCTGACCCACATCAAGGTCCACGACAACGTCGAGGAGGACGTATCTGACCTGCTCAAGGAGCTCGACGGCGCGCTCGTAGGCTCACCGGCCGCGACCCCGCCTCCCCAGACGATTAATGTGGCCGCAGCGCCAGGCCCTACCGCCGAGGAGGAGCTTTTAAGCGGGATCCCCGAGGCCGGGGAACACCTCGAGCCCGCTGCGGCCCAAAGCGCCGCGGCCAAGGCCGAGATCCCGCATACGCCCGGCGCGGCCCCAAAGCCCGGCGCGCCCCAGCACCAGCAGGGGCAGCCGCCCGCGGTGGCCCAGGACGCACAGACGCTTAGAGTCGACGTCACGCGCATAGACAAGGTCATGAACCTCACCGGCGAGATCGTGCTCGTGCGCAACCGGCTGTTAAACGTCGCCAACTACCTCGACGCCAAGTACTCCGGCGACACGCACGTCGACGGCCTACAGGAGGCCGTCTCCTTCCTCGACCTCGTGACCTCGGACATCCAGCTCGCGGTCATGAAGATGCGCATGCAGCCGATCAAGAAGGTCTTCAGCAAGTTTCCGCGCCTCGTGCGCGACCTCTCGCAGAGCCTCGGCAAGGACGTAGAGCTGCTCATAAGCGGCGAGACGACCGAGGTCGACCGCACCGTGATCGAGCGCATCGGCGACCCGATGGTGCATATCATCCGTAACGCGATAGACCACGGGCTCGAGCAGCGCGAGGCCCGCTTAAAGACAGGCAAGCCCGAGAAGGGCATCGTCGACATCAGCGCCTACCAGAAGGGCAACCAGATCGTGATCGAGGTCAGCGACGACGGCAAGGGCATGGACGTCGAGCGCATAAGGAAGAAGGTCGTCGACCGGGGCCTGCTCTCGGCCGAGGACGCCGCCAAGACCTCCGACAAGGACGTCCTGGAATTCGTCTTCCTGCCCGGGTTCTCGACCGTCGAGGTCGCGACCGAGCTCAGCGGCCGCGGCGTGGGGATGGACGTCGTCAAGACGAACATCTCGAAGCTCAACGGCTACGTCGAGATATTCACCACCAAGGGCGTGGGCACGACGTTTCGCATCAGCATCCCGCTTACGCTCGCCATAATACAGGCCCTCATGGTGCGCACCGAGGGCGTGCAGTACGCGATCCCTCTGGCGCCCATCGAGGAGACGCTCAAGGTCTCGAAGGACAAGGTCGACTACGTCACCGGCTCCAAGGTGCTCGCGATACGCGGCAAGGTCTTCCCTCTCAAGGAGCTTACGGATGTCCTTGGCTCTCCCGCAGCCGGGGAGAAGGACAGCCGCTACGTGCTCGTTATAGCGATGGGCGATAAGCGCTTCTGCGTTGCGGTCGACGAGCTGCTCGGTCAGGAAGAGGTCGTCATCAAGACCATCGACGGCATCGACACCGACTCGACCGGCATCCAGGGGGCCACGATCACCGGAGACGGCAAGGTCGTCCTGATCCTCGACCCCGCGAGCATGGCCAAGAGGTTCGCGGGTCAGGCTTAATCAAAACACACTAACCGCTGGAGGTTTTTCATAAAATGCAGCAGTACATAGGCTTCAAGCTCGGCAGGAGCGAATACACCATACCGATCCTCAAGGTCCGGGAGATCATCAACACCCCTTCGATCACGCGCCTCCCGAAGTCCCCATATTACATGAAGGGCATAATCAACCTCAGAGGCCGCATCGTCCCGGTCGTGGACCTCAAGGAGCTGGTCTCCTCGGGCGAGGGCGCAAGCCGTGCTACCAAGGTCATCGTGCTCTCGACCGAGCGCAGCACGTTCGGGATACTGGTGGACGAGATCACGAGCGTCATAAACATCGACGAGGCCAACATCGAGCTCCCAGAGGGGTTCATGCACGACAACATGGAGCGGGTCGAGGGCGTGGCGAAGTTTGACGACCGGCTCGTCATACTGCTCGATACCGACAAGCTGGTGGACGAGGACGAGGTGCGCGCCTTCGGGGGCGGAAACATCTCTGAGATCGATACGATCCCGGTCATCTCGGGCGAGCCCGAGCCGATAGAGCGGCAGGTCACGGCTCCCGCTCCCGCACCAATTGCCGCGCCAGCGCCCAAGCCTGCCCCGGCGCCCGAGCCTGCGCCGCCATCTCCAGCACCCGAGCCCGCGCACCTAAGCGCCGGGCAGGAGGCCAAGGAGATACTCCACAAGAAGTTCGGCGAGACAGGCGTTCGCTCGAAGCTCCTCAACACGATAGTCGACCTGCTCGATACGATGTCGGCGCACGACTACGAGAAGGCCGACCTCCTGCTCTCTAAGATGGTCACGGACACCTCCGAGAAGGAGGGCGAGCTCTATAACGAGATCGGCCGCGTCACGAGAAAGCTCCACGACTCGATAAGCGACTTCCGCCAGGCGCTCGACCCCCGCATAAAGATGATGGCCAACGAGGACGTCCCCAACGCGGTCGACAACCTCCAGTTCGTGATGAAGAAGACCGAGGAGGCCGCCAACAAGACGATGACCATTGTCGAGAAATACCTCGGCTCGCAGCCCGAGTACACCAAGCACCTCCAGAGCGTCATCGGCACGCCCGAGACGATGCAGTACCTCGAGCGGTTCAACCGCGAGCTTTTCTCGGACCTCACCGACATACTGGTCGCGCAGGAGTTTCAGGACATCACCGGCCAGACGATCCGCAAGGTCATCGACCTCGTTAACGCGGTCGAGACCGAGCTGGTGAGCCTGATCGCGACCTTCGGCGTCAAGATCGAAGAGGGCGAGGCCGAGGTGGTGGTGCCTGAGATCGTGGTCCAGTCGGACGTCGAGGACCTGCTCAAGGAATTCGGCTTCTGATGGCGGTTAAGGTACTGATAGTAGACGACTCGGCCTTCATGCGCACGGCGCTTAGCAGCATGCTCGGCTCCGACCGCGAGATACAGGTGGTCGGCATGGCCAAGGACGGCCTGGAGGCCATCGCCAAGGTCAAGACCCTGCGGCCCGACATCGTGACGATGGACATCGAGATGCCGCGCATGGACGGCCTGCACGCGCTTAAGGTCATAATGGCCGAAAACCCGGTCCCGGTCATCATGGTCAGCTCGCTCACGAACGAGGGGGCCAAGGTCACGCTCGAGTGCCTCGAGGCCGGCGCGCTGGACTTCATACCCAAAAACCTCTCTGAGCTCTCTGTCAACATCCTCAAGATCAAAGAGATCCTGATAGACAAGATCAAGAAGCTCTCGACGAAGAAGCTCGCGCGCATCCCCCGAAGCGCCGTAACGGCAGAGCGCCACGACCTGACGCCGCTTACCCTGCGCGCCACCGGGGAGAGGAAGGCCGGGGTGCTCGCCATAGGCACCTCCACCGGCGGGCCTAAGGCCCTGCAGGAGATCATCCCCCGGTTTCCCAAGGACTTCCCGGTGCCGATTGTCATAGCCCAGCACATGCCGCCGAACTTCACCGGCCCGTTCGCCGAGCGCTTAAACCAGCTCAGCCAGATAGAGGTCCGCGAGGCGAAGGAAGGCGACGTCCTCAAGCCGGGCCTCGCCCTCGTCGCCCCGGGCGGCGGGCATATGAGGGTCAAAAAACAGACCGCCATCGAGGTCGCGGTCACGCTCACGACCGACCGCGAGGAGTTCATCTACCGCCCGTCGGTCGACGCGCTGATGGCCTCGGTCGCCGAGTGCTACCCGGGCCGCACGCTCGCGGTGATACTCACCGGCATGGGCAACGACGGCCTCAAGGGCATCGAGAAGGTCAAGAAGAGCGGCGGCAGGATATTCGCCCAGAACGAGCAGTCGTGCGTCGTCTACGGAATGCCGAAGGCAGTTGTAGACGCGGGGCTGGCCGACAAGGTATTATCTATCGAGGAGATCGCGGGCGAGATCATAAACGCGATCTGATCTGACTTGACCGGGAGATCCCGGGGGCGACAAAAGGAGGCATCCATGGAAGCGCTTACGACTACCGCAGGTGAGATACTGCAGCTCGTCACCTTCACGCTCGGCAACGAGGAGTACGCGGTCGACATCCTCAAGGTCCAGGAGATCAACCGCATGACCGAGGTCGCGAAGGTCCCGAACTCGCCCTCATACGTCGAGGGGGTCATCAACCTGCGCGGCAGGGTCATCCCGGTCGTCAACCTCCGCAGCCGCTTCGGCCTCGGCGAAAAGGAGATGGACGAGCGCTCCCGCATCATGATAATGGACATCCAGGGGCTGACGATCGGGGTCGTCGTCGATGCGGTCTCGGAGGTCCTGCGCATACCGTCCAACACCGTCGAGCCCGCACCGCACATGGCCTCGGACATAGGCACGGAATTCATACGCGGCATAGCGAAGCTCGACGACAGGCTGATCATACTGATCGACATGGATCAGATCATTGACAGGCCGGAACGGGCGGGCATAGTCGGGTCCACTAAGGCGATTGAGTACTAGTACGCGCTGACCGCGGTCGGAACATTACGGGGGGCCGCTGGCCCCCCTTTTTTATGCCCCCTATTAACCGCTCCCGCTTATTCGTGAAAGCGCTCCAAATCGCTTGATACTTCGTTGGGCTTCAAAGACTCGCCCTCTATGTACGCCCAAGTACACCATCGGGCGGTCTTCTCGCCCTGCCTCGTCTGAAGACGATTTGGGCGCGCTTTGCGGGGAGTAAAGAAGCCCCCGCGCCCCCGCGGTCAACGGCGTTATAATATTTTGCATTCACGCGTTTCAAGTTTCGGAGTGTTATAGCGGGTAGGTTGTTCAATCAATGCCGTTGACCGCTCGCACGATTAAGCATCGGAAACTTAAAGCGCGATAAATCGCGTCAGACTAGGAACGGCGAGCGGGCCAACCGGAGGCGTATATGGACATACGTTGAGGATTGGGCCCGCTTGGTCAAATAGTGCCGTGACGCAGTATCACGCGCATTTAGCGCGACTTTCAAATATGGTATCATTAAAGCTCATTTTTTCACTTCGGGGGTATAACCAGCTATGGCAAGAATTGAGCGTTGCGTTATCAGCGTTTTCGACAAGACCGGAGTAGTCGAGCTCGCCCGCGAACTAAGCGCGCTGGGCGTCGAGATCCTCTCCACCGGAGGCACCAGCCGCACGATCAAGGCGGCCGGAGTGCCCGTGAAGGACGTATCGGAGCACACCGGCTTCCCCGAGATGATGGACGGCCGCGTAAAAACCCTTCACCCCAAGGTCCATGGCGGCCTGCTCGCGCGGCGCCGAAACCCGAAGGACATCGCCGAGATGGCAGCCAACGGCATCCTCCCGATAGACCTCGTCGTAGTGAACCTCTACCCGTTTGAGAAGGTCACCGCTAAAGAGGGGGTCACGTTCGAGGACGCGATAGAGAACATCGACATCGGGGGCCCGACGATGCTGCGCGCGGCCGCCAAGAACTTCGAGGACGTGACCGTGGTGGTCGACCCGGCGGACTATGCGCCCATATTAAGCGAGATGAAGGCCAACGGCGGGGCGACGACGCGTGAGACACGCTACCGGCTTTGCAGGAAGGTGTTCGCGACGACCTCGCGGTACGACTCGATCATCAGCGCGTATCTGGAGAAGACCCCGCTATGAAGGTCCTCGTAATTGGCGGAGGGGGCAGGGAGCACGCGATCTGCTGGGCGCTCTCGCGCTCGCGGAGCGTGGACAAGATCTTCTGCGCTCCCGGAAACGCCGGTATCTCCTCCATCGCGGAATGCATAGACATCAAGCCCACGGACTTCGGCGCGCTTCTGGACTTCGTCAAGTACGAGTGGATCGAATTAACCATAGTAGGCCCGGAGGTGCCGCTCTCTATGGGCATCGCCGACGCGTTTGAGAAGGAGGGCCGCAGGATAGTCGGCCCTACGCGCGCCGCGGCGCAGCTTGAAAGCAGCAAGGCCTTCGCCAAGGACTTCATGCGCCGCCACGGGATTCCGACCGCCGCATACAACACCTTCACCTCATACACCCAGGCCGAGGACTACATCCGCCTCAAGGGCGGCCCGATGGTCATAAAGGCCGACGGCCTCGCCGCGGGCAAGGGCGTCATCATGGCCCAGACGTACGACGAGGCGATAGACGCGATACGCATGATACTTAAAGACCGCGCGTTCGGCGAGGCCGGCGAGCGCGTCGTGATCGAGGAGTGCCTCACCGGCGAGGAGGCCTCGTTCATCGCCTTTACGGACGGCCACAAGATCGTCCCGATGGCGAGCTCACAAGACCACAAGCGCATATTCGACCGCGATGAGGGCCCGAACACCGGGGGGATGGGCGCATACAGCCCGGCCCCGGTCGTGACCCCGGCGCTCGAGACCGAGATCATGGAGCGGATCATGTACCCTGTGCTGCGCGGGATGCGCAACGACGGGATCGTGTATAAGGGCGCGCTGTACGCCGGTGTCATGGTCAAGGATGGAAAGCCCTCTGTGCTGGAGTTCAACTGCCGCCTCGGCGACCCCGAGACGCAGCCGATACTGGCGCGCCTGGAGACGGATTTTGTCGATCTCTGCCTCGCGGTGACGGACGGCAAGCTCGCGGAGCTTGAGCTAAAGTGGCGTCAGGAGGCCGCGGTATGCGTCGTGATGGCCGCGGCCGGGTATCCGGGCGAATACAAAAAAGGCATCCCGATAGAGGGGCTCGATGCGGCCTCTTCGATGCAGGACGTGGTCGTATTCCATGCCGGAACGGGATACCGCGACGGGAAGATCGTGACCGCCGGGGGCCGCGTGCTAGGCGTGACCGCGCTTGGCGAGGATATCGCCGCGGCGAAGGCGCGGGCGTACGAGGCGGTCGGGAAGATAAGATTCGAGGGCGCGCAGTACAGGCGCGACATCGCTGACAGGGCCGTGGGTCGGTAGTTCGATCCAAATTCTCGCTGCGCTCGGATTTGGATCGGGCGTTAACGACACAATACATGCGACAGGGGGTGGGCAGATGCAGGTGCTTATATTGATGGGCTCGGACTCGGACTTGCAGGTGATGGAGGAGGCAGCGAAGGCGCTCGAGTCCTTCGGCATCTCGTACAAGCTCACGATAGCCTCCGCGCACCGCACCCCGGAGCGCGCGGCCAGGCTCGTGGCCGAGGCCGAGAAGAAGGGCGCGTACGCGATCATCTGCGGCGCGGGGATGGCCGCGCACCTGGCAGGGAACGTCGCCGCCAATACGATCCTCCCCGTGATCGGCGTGCCGATCAGCTCGTCCACCCTTAACGGCATGGACGCCCTGCTCTCAACCGTGCAGATGCCGCCCGGCGTGCCCGTGGCGACCGTATCGATAGGCAAGGCCGGGGCGCGCAACGCCGCGATACTCGCGATACAGATCATCGCGCGCTCGGACAAGGGGCTCGCCCAGAAGCTCCGCGCGTACAAGAAGCGCATGGCCGACGAAGTCACGAAGAAGGCCGCCACGCTGGAGCGTGAGGGCTGATGGACTGTAACCCGCCCGAGGGGGCTTCGCAGAGAAGCGGCGGGGCCGAGGCCCCGAAGCTCGACGACCTGATCGACCTCTCGTACCGGGCCGAGCGCGAGGCGATGCGGTTTTATGAGGGCCTCGCGGTGAAGTTCCGCCACCTGCCCGAGATCGCGGAGTTCTGGCGCGGCCTGGCCGCGGACGAGGAGGAGCACATAGAGATCGTCGACGAGATCCGCACGCAGATCCCGGAGGATGACCTGCACCGCCTGGTCGACGCGGGGCTCGCGGCGAGGGCCACGCAGTTTCTGAGCTTCAGCGCGCCTGAGGTCCTAAAGGACATCCACACGCTCGAGGACGCCTACCGCTTCGCGGTGAACCTAGAGTACTCCGAGCTCAACAAGCTCCTGAGCATGCTCGTCGACGACACCGTGGCCGAGGAGGCCGAGCGGCTGCGCATCAACGAGATGGTCCGCGGGCATCAGGGGAAGTTCAAGAAATTCGCGGCGCTGTTCGGCGACTCGGTCTGGCGGCGCGGCATCGAGGCCGTCGAGCCCGGGGACTAGCCCTTCACGCGTAGCGCTGCCGCAGCCGTTATCCATCACAAACCCGCGCCAATCATTACTGCCGGCATAATTTCTGCTATAATTTAGACGCCGTTACATCCGCGCCAGGGGACAGACAGATCTTGGAAGGCACCGTCAGGACATTTAAGCCGATCGAATACATCATGGGGCGCATCGCCGCCAAGCAGCAGGACTTCGAGCGCTACGGCTTTGACGAGGACGAGAACAACGCCTTCAAGATATTCTTCGACCTCGCGCAGGAGCTGCCCCGCAAGGAGGAGCTGCTAAACCTCTGCGTGGCGATCCCGAAGATCGTCTTCGGCGTCGAGGCGAGGCTATACCTCGTCGGCGCGGGCGGCGTGGCGCTGGACCTCGCGGCCACGACCGACGGCAAGGGCGACGCCGACACCCTGGCCGTATCGAAGCTCATCGCCCCGGCCCTCATCCGCGAGACCGCATACGCCCTGCCGATCCGGGGCAACCACTCCCTGATCGACCAGCTCCCGTTTCAGACCAGGGACGACCTGATCGGCGCGCTCGTGATCGAGCCGTTCACCGGAGAGGTCGCGCGGCGCACCCTGTTTTTCGAGAAGTACTCAAACCGCATAGGGTATAACGTCCATAACCGCTTCCTCGTGGAGAAGAACGTCGAGCACCTGAGGTTCATCCGCAACCTCGTGGCCGACATCGAGCACAACATCATCGCGCCGAACATCGTCTACAGCCTCTACCTGCGCAACCTCAAGGCCAAGATCAAGAAGAACACCGCGCTCGAGACAGACCTGAAGAATGCCGTAAACAGCGGCAGCCCGACCCCCACCGAGCTCAGCCGCATGATCGGCGAGATCGAGGAGGTCAACCGGGGGCTCGGCACGGAGCTCGACAACATGGAGCGGCACTACCGCAACATGAGTCTCTTTTTGGAGACGCTGCTGCGGCGCAGCCACTTCGAGCACGGACGGCTGATGCCGCGCACCCGGCTCTGCAACATGAAGCGCGACGTCCTGATGCCGCAGATCGAGCAGTACCGCGAGCGATTCCAGAACCTCGGCATCGACATCAACGAGCGGACATCGGGCATCCCGGACGAGGAGACCGTCAGCACCGTCGACGTGGGGCTGCTCTCGCAGGTCTACGCCAACCTCTTCAGCAACGCGCTTAAGTACACGCAGGAGGTCCAGGACGGCCACCCGATGAAGTACATGTCATACGGTTACGAGATCCTCAAGAACCACTTTGGCGACGGCAAGGACGGGATGAAGTACAACGTCTACACGACCGGCCCGCACCTGCACCCGGACGAGCACGAAAAGATCTTCGAGGTCGGCTACAGGGGCCGCGATACGGCTGACCGGCCCGGCACGGGACATGGCCTGGCGTTCATCAAAAACGTGATCGAGATACATGGCGGGACGGTTGGATATGAACCGACGCAGTATGGCAATAACTTTTATTTTATCCTGCCTAAGGAGACGAAGAAGGCCGCGTAAGGGGCGGGCTTACGCCGCCTGAAGCTTTTTGCCCATCGGCAGGAGGATGTCCTTAAAGACCTTTGAGGCTCCGAAGACTTCCACCCCTATTAGGTTGCCGTCGGCGTCAAGCTCCATGTTTACGCCAGGCGAGACCTCGACCACCTCGGCCTCATGCCCCTCGCGGGAAAGATAAAGTATGTCTTCAGCCTCGTCGTAATGCGCCTCAAAACCTTCCATCAGATAGCCCTCCATCTTCCGGAGGCCAGCCTGTTTTCGAGCTGGCCGTCCTTTAGCGGATGTATTGTTAATAGTTTAACATAGCCGTCTTCTTCTCGATAGGCCACCATGACGTCACGCACTTTCCCGTACAGCTCCGCCCTATCCACTGCGATGCGGTGGCTGGTCTCGGTGTCCAGAAATCTCTGCGCTGCTTCGCGACATATCCTCTCAGGCAAGGCTCGCTCTATCCCCCTGAGCCTGAGCCGCACCTCGATATGCTGCGAATACTCGATTGTCATTTCACCGCTTCCCCTCCACTATCGCAATCTCGTCATATTATATCCGAGCGATGGCGGGGATTGGATAATTATCTCGTGCGAGCGGTCAACGGCATTGATTATGTATCGCGTTTTCGGGGGGTAACGTGGCCAAGCCGCTGCCTTGGCCTCTGTGAAATTGGAGTGGGAAAGATCAGGCTTTATTCCCAGCGTCGGAAAAAAATTTATTAATTTTGCGAGTGAGTTGAACATTATCGATTAACTGACATTCCCATACTACCAATACTTGCCATCCAAGTTTTTTCAGTTGCTTAACGTTTATTCTGTCTCGGTCGATATTTCTTTGAATTTTGGGTATCCAATAATCAACATTCGACTTAGGTTTTCTTCTTCCTTCCTTGCAGCTATGTCCGTGCCAAAAGCAGCCATTGATAAAGATAGCCTTTTTCTTTTTGAGCCATGCTAAGTCTGGTTTCCCCGGTAAATCCGCCCTATATAGACGATATCCAGCATATCCGAGTCTCCATACAATACGGCGGATTTGCAGCTCAGACATGGTGTTTTTTGCACGTATCTGGCGCATATTGTGTGATCGTCTTAGCGGGTCGATATTATCCATAACGCTTAGCCCTCTTGTCATTAATGCATGGCGTAATTGCTGGGCTAAATAGGGCTAAACTGCAAGGTCTAAAGGTAAATCAGAAATATCCTTTAGCCTCTTGCCTTCAACCATTATTTTTAAAAGCTCCATTGCTTCTTCATTTTGAAGAGTATTTACTCTTTCTTGGAGTTCATGTAAGGCAAAATGATATACACAATCAATTTCGCCAGTTCCTAACGCAATGGAAGATAACCGGCTGGGAAGAGGCTCTGCGGTAACAACAACAATATGCGGCAGATGCCCTTTTCGGTTCTTTATAAGATTGAGCGCTTCAGAGCGGCTATTCTGGCTTCTATCGGAGCGGATAGTCCATTTGGATGAGATGGAGGCATGCAAAAGTGGTTTGCCTCCGTTTGCCTTTCGCAGATCGGCTTTTCTTGCAACAGATTCATCAACCAATATATTAGTTTTATTGATTTCATCATCCTCAAGCAGATGGCGTATTATGATCACATCGGGTGTTATAGTGTAATCGCTACCCAAAGAAGCGGCAAGCTCTGGATCATGTTTCGCCGCTTTGTCTAACGCTATGAGATGCTTATATTGCTCAAACTCAGCAATTGCAAGGCGGTTTCGATTTCCGATCCTTCGAATTTCCCATCTGCCGGGCCTAATATTGCCAAGAGCAAGAAAGGTTTCTTGAATATAATCTGCTGTGATTGCTTCAAACTCAGACCCGCTTGTTTGGCCCGCCAAGCGTTTACCGGTTTCACTTTGTAGTTTCTCTGCTATTCCAGAGGCGATACGTACTGAAAGCTTATTATCCTTGTCAGCATTGCTGGGAATGCCATGGGCGTCAATTGTCAAAACGGACTCTAACAGCTTTGCATGGAATTTTTTGCGAGCCTTAGCGATAAAAGATTCTTTAGGCATCAGATCACCTTCTTCAATTTTCTTTTTGATGCTAACTCCATTGCGGACTTTATTTGATATCCTACAGCGCACGCTACCGGTGAAGGAAAAGCATTGCCTACCTGCCGGTATGCAGCTGTCTTCTTTCCGTGAAATTGCCATTCATCTGGAAAGCCTTGTATGCGGGCGGCCATCCGCACCGTTAAGCGTGGCATACCTATAAAATCACGATCAGGCGCAAGGTCAGCGATTCCGTGGCCATCAACGCCCAAACTGGCCCATGCACGTTTTGCACGCGTCGGGCCTAAATCTGGCCCTCCATGTTTCTTGCTGCCACCGACCAGCGTTGGGGCAATGTCACAGGCGCGTTCTCTCCAGGATTTAGCGCCTCTCCAGCCACGCTCTGCCATTAGGTCAAATAAAACTTTCCCAACAGAAGGCGGATTGAGCTTGTATGGTTCAGGCCAATTGAAGTGATCAGCCAGATCGCTTCGCAATGCAACAAAAACCACGCGTGGGCGCAGCTGCGGAACCCCATAATCACAGGCATTCAAAAGACGCCACTCGGTTGAATAGCCAAGCTTGCGTAGTGCTTTCACGATGCCCGCCCGATATTCGTCAAAGACAGTATCGAGCAAGCCTCGGACGTTTTCAAGCATAACGGCGCGTGGACGGCATTCGCTAATAAGCCGAATCGCTTCTGGAAACAAATCCCGCTCATCTTCATCCCCGAGCTGCTTACCTGCTTTAGAAAATGGCGGACAAGGAACACCCCCGGCAATCAGATCAACTCCGGCATAGTGCTTCGCGTTGAAATCCTTAATATCACCTTCAAGCACCATCCATCCCGGACGGTTGAGCCTAAGTGTAGCGCAGGCAGATGGGTCAATCTCAACAAGACACGCGTGCTCAAACCCGGCCACCTCCAAGCCCAAAGCCTGGCCGCCAGCACCA
Source organism: Nitrospirota bacterium (assembly GCA_963721805.1). Classification (GTDB taxonomy): domain Bacteria; phylum Nitrospirota; class Thermodesulfovibrionia; order Thermodesulfovibrionales; family JdFR-86; genus CAVRJY01. The sequence goes on from CAVRJY010000001.1 coordinate 42,043, forward strand.
GCACATATCTCAATCGACGTTAACGGCATGTATTTCGAGCTATAATTATTATGCGGAATCCCATGAGATATTCTAACAGACTACAATCGCATTGTGTCAAAAAATGAAGCACTCTGTGTTATAAACGTCGGCCCATTAGATGCCATATGCTTCCCCTTTCCACTAACCATAGTGAAGCTCCCCGTGGCAAGCCACGGGGCATCCGTGGCGCAGCTATAAGTCCAGCTGCGCAGGCAATTGCTTCTCTGCTCTGTGGCCGCGTATGTATTTGCGGATCATTTCCGAGGTCAAGCTGTCCCCGACTGTCCGCGCAAAGTACCCATCCTCCCACAGCTCACCCTTCCATAGTCTTTGCCTCAGCGATGGGTATTGCTTGAACAGCTCACGGGCGCTGATACTTTTCAGGGTTCTGACCACCACCCCTATCGAGTACCGTGGCGGGAACGATAGAAATATATGCACATGGTCCTCCGCCACTTCCATCTCCACTATCTCATATTCATACTCTTCAGCTATCTCCCTGAAAAGTTCCGCGCACCGCTCGCGCATGTAACTTTGCGCGAACAGTCTCTTGCGATACTTAGGACACCATACCAGATGGTACCCGGTGTCATATACAGCGTGACTCGTCCTGCGTAACCCCATGCCTCATGATAGCCCGCAATTGCCTCGGCGGGAAAGGGGGACTTCCAGCCCCCCTTACATCCCCCCGGCAGGGATGCCATTCATCCCCGTGGCAAGCCACGGGGCATACTGGCATGGTTTTCGTTAATCAAAAACGCACGTTTTCTAATTTTTCCTATTAGCTTCGGTTTATATATAAACCGTAGTTGGATCGACATTTTGTGCGGAGTGTGCTTCAATACGGAATGGGCCAGATAAGGTCATATTGGAGGGCGCGGAAAGCACTCGACGGCATCCGGAAAAATGCCTTTGAGTGCCCGGTTGGCGCATCCGAACAAAACCCCGAAAAACCGGCTAAAACATCCGAACATCCGAACACCCTCAAAACAAGAAAATGTAGGCTTTTCGCATGGTTTCACACTATTTTACGCCCAACATCCGAACAAAAACGGCAAAAACGCGCGCGCACGCGCGCGGAATGCATAACTATACCTATGACCGGCCCTCAAATCATGCCGTTGACCTTGTGGGGTGCGGGGGGCTTCCGTCATCCTCTCCCCCCGAAAGCGCGCCCAAATCGACTTCAGACAAGGCAGGGCGAGAAGACCGCCCGATGGTGTACTTGGGCGTACATAGAGGGCGAGTCTTCGATGCCCAACGCAGTATCAAGCGATTTGGCGCGCTTTGAAAGACCGTGCATGAAGGAGGTAAGCGATGTTAAAAGAATTTAAAGAGTTCGCAGTTAGGGGCAACGTCGTGGATATGGCCGTCGGTATCGTGATCGGCGCTGCCTTCGGCAAGATCGTGACCTCGTTCGTGAGCGACATGCTCATGCCGCCCATCGGCCTGCTGATGGGCAAGGTCGATTTCTCGAACCTGTTTATCAACCTATCGGCCACGTCATATGGCACGCTCGCCGAGGCCAAGGCCGCCGGGGCACCGACGCTGAACTACGGCCTGTTCTTGAACACGCTGATCGACTTCGTGATCGTGGCGTTCGCGATATTCCTCTTCGTGCGCCAGATGAACCGCCTGCGCCGCTCGGAGGCGCCTCCGCCGCCCGCGACAAAGGACTGCGCATACTGCCTGTCGGCCATACCGGTATTGGCGACGCGCTGCCCGCATTGTACGTCCGAGCTAAAGGGCTGAGAGGCCGTCTGGCCTCTCTTGCTAACGGCATGTTACCTTGGGAGGGAGGGAGAGGGGGTTGCTAGTAGATCGAGCGGATGCGGCCGGTCCTGCGGTCGAAGATCACGGTGTCGATGACCTTGTTGCCGAGCACGACGTCGGCCCTGATGAACCGGCCCGCGCCCAGGATGTGCTGGACCCCCATGCCGCGCTCGTGGAAATAGGCCATAAGGGCCTCCTCGGCCTGCTGGGACATCATCACGACCGGGTGCCTGAACCCCTCGCCGCCGGTGCTCTCACCGCCGTAATGGGTGCACTTGGCGCAGTAATCGCCGTAGGGTACGACGGTGTTGCTGACGTCGCCGGCTATCGCGGCCGAAGCGGTCGAAAGTACGACGAAGAGGGCGAGGCCCGAGAGCGTGCGGCGCGTCAGCCTTGTTGCGGGTAGGTGCCTGAGGCCCGTCCCTCCACGGAGGGTTGGGGAAGGGACGGGCCTTCGGCTGGATACTGCCCCTGTCCTTGGGGGGTGGGATGGAGCAGTTTTACACACTTTTTATATGACCTTATTGCCTGCAGCCGCAGTTGCCGTGACGCGGTGCGTCACAGCCGCTCTCATAGCGCTGTCCGCAGTTGCCGCAGCCGCTATCATAGCGCTGGCCGCAGCCGTTGTCGCAGCCGCTATCGCAGGGCTGTCCGCAGTTGCCGCAGCCGCTGTCATAGCGCTGGCCGCTCATCCCGCAGCCATCATGGCGCTCATGCTGGGGGCAGCCGCTGGGGCCGCCCTGAGACATGCCATACGCGCCACCGAGCATCGCGGGGCCGCCGCCGGGGTGCTTGGGGCAGCTCTTGACGCCGCCCTGGCCCATCATCCTGTGGTGCATCGGGCCCATGCCCATGCCCACGGGGCTGTTGCCCATGCCCATGCCGGCCGGCATGCCGAGCTTGTCGGCGAGTTCGGCGCGGAGCTTCTGGAGCTCGGCGCTTATGGCCTCGGCCTGCTTCTGGTCGCCTTTTCTTACGGCCTCGCGGTAGTCGAACCACTTGTTGTGGATCTCACGGCGCAGGGGTGCGGTCGCATCGAGGGCCTTCTGGACATCCTCGGGGGCTTTTACGGAATCGTTTAGGGAGGGAACGCCGTCCCATCCCCATACCGGGCCGCCGCCCCACCACGCATATGCGGCACCGCTCATCGACAGCAGGCCGACGATCAGCGCGGCAATCAGCATCCTTTTATTTCCGAAGTATCTGCTCAATCAAGCCTCCTGGAACCGCCTTGTATGGTATAAGCCTACCATTTAACTTTGAAGACCATTTGAAGTAATTATGAAATCATTATGAAGGCCTCTAATGCAAGCCCGCTTGCCACGGCCGCGGGGCGGGGGTTACAATCATAGCTGCCGCAGGGGAGGTATTACGATGAAGATCATGCGCGCCACGGATCCGCGCGCCCTGGACGAGGCCGTACGCGTGCTCGCGATAGGCGGTGTCGTGGCATACCCGACCGAGACCTTCTACGGGCTCGGCGTCAGGTTCGACAACGTCACCGCGCTGGAGAAGCTCGCGTCGCTGAAGGGCCGCGCGGCCGGGAAGGCGTTTCCGCTGATAGTGGGCGACGAGGCCGTTTTAGCGCTCGTGGCGGCCGAGGTCGGCGAGCAGGCCGAGGCGCTGATCTCGGTATACTGGCCCGGCGCACTTACGATCCTGTTCCCCGTGCGGCCCGGCCTGCCCGAGCGCATAAGCGCGAACCGCAAGGTCGCGGTGCGTATGCCCGGCGGCGCGTTCGCGCTGACGCTTGCCAAGGCGGCCGGTGTGCCTGTCACCTCTACGAGCGCCAACCCAGGCGCGATGTACCCGCCGGTCACGGCCGGCGAGGTAATGCGGTATTTCATGGCCGGGGGCGTGGACCTCCTGATCGACGGCGGCACGACGGCCGGGGGCGAGCCCTCGACCATAGTGGACGCCAGCGGCCCGGAGATCAAGCTCGTGCGCAAGGGCGCGGTGCGGCTCATTGACTGAACGCGCGCGCGCCCGCTCCGAGGAGATGCGCGCGGCCTACGATGCGGTAAGCCCGTTTATCGAGTCCCACACCGCGCTCATATGCCCGAGCTGCGAACGCGTCTGCTGCATGGACCGCCACGGGGAATATTCGGCCGAGGACCTCGCGTACCTCTCCGCGCTGGGCGAGCCGCTCCCGGATACGACGCGCAAAGCCAACGACACCGAGCCCTGCCGGTACATGACCCGGACCGGATGCGGCATCGCGCGCTGGCAGAGGCCCTTCAGGTGCACGTGGTTTTTCTGCGACGCGCTGCTGGAGGAGATGCCCCGGAAGGACAAGCGCGGCTACAGGAAGTTCATCCAGTCCCTCCGCGAGCTTCAGGCGCTCAGGGCCGAGATCGCGGCGGAGTTGGAGTTGGACTCTACGAGGGTTCGTTAAAGGCGGTGCAGCGCCGCCCTTTTGCGCGTAGTATATCGCGCGCTTTTGCAATGTCTGCCAGTATCTGCGCTCGGAGCGCATCGACCGAGGAAAACGCGCGCTCCTCGCGGATGCGGTCGATAAAGTGCATGCGAAGCTCCCGGCCGAGTATGTCGCCCTTGAAGTCCATGATATGCACCTCCTGGCTCGGGGCCGCGCCCTTGAACGTCGGGTTGTCGCCTATGTTCGCGGCAGCGTCGTAGAGCACTCCGTCGAGTTCGGCGCGCACCGCGTAAACGCCCTTTCTTCGGCACGAGTTCGCTTTGCGACTGTATGTTCGCGGTCGGGATGCCGAGAACGGATGAGCCCCGGCCCGCGCCCTTCACGACGATGCCGTGTATGGAATAGGCCCGGCCCAGGAGCGTCGATGCCTCGCACACGCGGCCCCAGTTAAGCAGGCTCCGCACACGGCTCGAACTCGCCTTCTCGCCATTGACCGAGACGCTGCGCACGACGCGCACCTTAAACCCGAGCCTCCTGCCGCGCCGCCTCAGCAGTTCGGTTGTTGCCCTTCCTGCCCTTGCCGAACGTGTATCCGTGCCCGACCACGACGCCGCGCACGCCGAGCCTCCCTACGAGGACGCCCTCGATAAACTCCTCGGCGTCCATCGAGGCGAACTCGCGCGTAAACGGGACGAAGAGCACGCGTTCGGCCCCGGCGCGCATCAAGAGCGCCGCGCGGTCCTCCGGGGTGCAGAGCAGTCTGAGGTCGCGCTCCGGCGCGAGCACCTTTATCGGGTGGGGGTCGAACGTGAGGGCCATCACGCCGGCGTCGAGGCTGCCGGCCATGTCCGAGGCGGTCGAGATGATGCGGCGGTGACCGGCGTGCATCCCGTCGAAGTTCCCTATCGAGACGACCATGCCGCGCGCCGTGCGGTCCACGTTACGGAGCCCCCTGATGACAGCGGTTGGCTGGGGCATAGCGGCGCTGAGCCTCGGCATGAGTTCGCTGACCTGTGCGGCGAGCGCATCGCGCGTGGTGCGGTTGACGAGCACGTAGTCCGCGCGGCGGACCTTCTCGGCCTCCGGCCACTGGGCGCGGCGGCGGGCGAGCGAGGCCCTCGAGCTTATGCCGGTCTCGCGGAGCCTCGCGCTCGACAGCGCATGGCCCGATTCGACCACTACGGTGCGGTCGAAGCGGCCGGCCATGCCCGCCTCGAAAAGCAGCGGCACCTCGATGACCGCTACCTTGGCGCGCACACGCGAGAGAGCGCGCTCGATGCGCTCGAGCACGAGGGGGTGCAGGAAAGCCTCGAGGCGGGCGCGCGCGTCGTCGTCCGCGAATATGGCCTTGGCGATCGCGCACTTGTCGGCCGCTCCCTGCGGCGTCACGGCCTGTGGCCCGATGATCGAGCGGACTTTGGCAAGGACCTCCGGTTCTTCGAGCAGCGAGGCCACGACGTCGTCGGCCGAGAGCGTAAAGGCCCCCTCGCGCCTGAATTCCCCAAGCGCCGTGCTCTTACCCGAGCCGTAGTTTCCTGTGAGCCCGACCCTGACCATGACAGGTATTATACACTTCACGGCACAATGGGGATAATGCCCATAAGCGGGATGTATTATAATATCGGGGCGATACAATAACGACTTGCGAGGTGAGAGATGGAGAAAGCCGAGCTTAAACAGGCGCTGGCCGTAAGCCTCAAGGAATCCGACGAGGCGGCCGCCTCGATAGCCGGGCGCGTGCTGGCATGCGCCAACGCCCTGCGCACGAACCCAGGCCGCGAGACTCTCGGCATGGTGGCCTCAGTTGCCGAGGACCTCGGCAGCCTGGCAGAGCTCGTCCGCAACATGCGCGTCTCGTCGCTGGGGCTCGGGCTCTCCTCCGGCGACGCGTTTTCGGCCTGGGACCGGAGCGTCGTGCACTTCAGCGAGATGGTCGCCGCGTTCGGCCGCCAGGACTGGGGCGCGCTGGCCGATCTGCTGCAGTACGAGATCCACCCCCTGCTGCTCGATACCCGCAAAGGGCTTGGCTCGATGCTCGACGCACTTAAGTGAAAGCCGTATTCGGTCGATATTAACTCATGGGTATAACCATGCGGCAGAGGGCTAAGGGGGGAGCATATGCTTAAGTTTCACGCCGAGGCGACCGTGCAGTGGCGGTTTCCGGACGAGAAGGTCTTCTACGCGGCCCGCATCGTCTCGCAGGGCGAGGCCCAGCTCGCGCTCCGCATGCTGGACCGCCCCGGCCGCACCCCTGTCAAGGGCCAGGACCTCGTGCTGCGCGTCGACGTCGACGACTACCATACGGAGGTCCTCGAGACCTCAGACGGCGCCACGCTGTTTCTCAGGCCGGTCATGAGCGAGCAGCGCCGGTACTTCCGCGTGGACGACTACTTCCCTGTTATCGCCAGAAAGAGTGCGCGCGGCAAGTCCGCGTCAGGCCGCTCGCGCGTGATCCCGGTCTTCGGGTTCGAGAGCGCGGAGCTGGAACTCCCGGAGGAGCTCGACGACCCGGCCCAGATGCGCATCTGGCGGGCCCTGCACGGCCTCAACAGCAAGCTCAGCATCGTGGCCTACCACATGGAGGTCACGCAAGACCCCCTCTCCAAGCAGGCCGATCGCGCCGGGCAGATCATAAAGCTCATCGAGCAGGCCGACGCCGAGGCTCGCCTCGGTGATGGAGCAGCTCGGCATCAGCCGCCAGCGCCTCGCGCGCGCCGAAAACAAGCGCATCAACATCAGCGCCACCGGGATCAGGTTCGTCACGGACGAGCCGCTGCGCGCCGGAGACTACCTGGACCTGCGGCTGCTGCTGCCGACCGAGCCACCCGACGGCCATAGTCGCGCGCGCGCGGGTGGTGACGGCCAACGACCTGGGCCAGGGCAGGTTCGAGGTCGCGCTGAACTTCGCGGACATGGACGAAAACATCCAGGACCTCATCGTGCGCTACGCGATGGACCGCCAGCGCGATCTCGTAAAGCGGGGCCAGCGCGGCCCGGTCGAGGACTAGCCCATGGACCCGGCCGCGATATTCGGCCTCCTGATCGGCCTTGCTGCGGTAGTGCTCGGCAATATGCTCGACGGCGGAAAGACCGCGGGCATACTTCAGCTCACGGCGGCCGTGATCGTCTTCGGCGGGACGCTCGGGGCTACGATGCTCAGCTACCCGATGCCGTATATCATGAAAGCCTTGCGCGCGCTCGGCCGTGCGTTCTCTGACCGGCGGCCGGACACCCGCGAGACGGTCTCGGAGCTCGTCGTCTTCGCGGCGCGCGTCAGGCGCACCGGGCTCCTCTCGATGGAGCCGGAATTCGGCAACATCAGCCGATCCCTTCATGCGCCGGGGCCTGCGGCTGGCGATGGACGGCATATCGCCCTCCACCCTCAGAGAGACGATGGAGCAGGAGCTCCGGAGCTTCGAGGACGACTCGCGCCGCGCGACCCGGGTGTTCGAGACCGCCGGGGGCTATGCCCCGACGATAGGGATACTGGGCGCGGTGCTCGGCCTGATCGAGGTCATGCGCAACCTGGCCGACCCCACGCGCCTCGGGCTCGGGATAGCCGTGGCCTTCGTCTCGACCCTGTACGGCGTCGGGGTCGCGAACCTCGTCCTGCTGCCCCTGCACCGCAAGCTCCTAAACCTGCTCGAGCTCGAACTCGGCCACCGCGAGATGATCATCGAGGGCGTCCTGGGCATACAGGGCGGGATGAACCCCCGTTACCTGGAGGACCGCCTCATGGCGCACGTACCCAAAGAGGAGCGCATCAGGTGAGAAGGCGCTGGCGGAGGGGAAGCCGCGAGGACCGCGAGAACACTGACCGCTGGATGGTCTCGTACGCGGACTTCGTGACGCTCCTGTTCGCGGTATTCACGACACTCTATGCCCTGAGCCACCTGGACGTCGGCAAGGTGCAGCAGTTCGCCGGATCGGTGCGCGGCGCGTTTTCGCAGACCGCTCCGCCGGTCACGGAGCAGCCCCCGCCGCTTATACCGGGCATCAAGCCCCTGAGCCCGGACGTCACGGGGCTGGAGCGGGAGTTTCAGGAGGTGCTGGCCCCGCTTAAGGACAAAGACTCGATCACGCTGCGGCGCGACGACGCGGGGGCTGATCGTCTCGCTCGGCGACGCGCTGCTGTTTGAGAGCGGCAGCGCGGACCTCAAGGCCTCGGCGCGCCCGGCGCTGGACGCCGTAGCCTCGGTTTTGAGGCCCGCCCCAACGAGGTCACGGTCGAGGGCCATACCGACGACGTCGCGATCCATACCGAACGCTTTCCCTCGAACTGGGAGCTCTCGACGATGAGGGCCACGAACGTCCTGCGCTACCTGACCCAGAACTACGGCCTGCCGGCCGCGCGGTTTTCGGCCGCGGGCTACGGGGAGCAAAGGCCGATAGCCCCGAACGTAACGCTTGAGGGCAGGACCAAAAACAGAAGGGTTGACATAGTAATACATGTCAGGCAATAATTTGGTGACGGCGCGGGGGCAGGCGTCCATGCGCGCGCGGCGTGCGGCTCACATCGTAATGTCCTTGTTATTGTTTAAAGTTCTGGGGGACTTGCGCCGATATGAAAGGCCGGACTGACACGACATGTTTGCGATAATAGGCATAATAGCGGTTCTTGGGTGCGTCATCGGGGGATACCTGATGGAGCACGGCAACCTCTCGGTCCTGTTCCAGCCGCAGGAGCTGCTCATCATCGGCGGCGGCGCGACCGGCGCCCTGCTGATAGCTTCGCCCAAGCACGTCATAGCTCGGTATCCTGAGAAACTTCAAGGGCATATTCACCGGCTCGGCCATATCCAAGTCAGCGTACCTCGAACTGCTGGCGCTACTGAGCCTGATACTCTCCAAAATCCGCAAGGACGGCCTGATCTCGATCGAAGCCGACATCGAGAACCCGACCAAGAGCGCGATATTCACGAAGTTCAAGACCGTGCTCAACAACAAGCACGCGCTTGAGTTCCTCTGCGACAACCTCAAGGTCATCATCACGGCCAACATGCCGCCGCACGAGCTTGACAGCCTGATGGACATCGACATCGAGGCCCATCACCACGAGGAGATGACCCCGGCAACCAGCCTTGGGACAACGGCCGACGGCCTGCCCGGCCTCGGTATCGTCGCCGCGGTCATGGGCGTCGTGCTCACGATGGGCAAGATCGACCAGCCCCCGAAGGTCCTCGGTGAGAGCATCGGCGCGGCGCTGGTCGGCACGTTCCTCGGCGTCCTGCTGTGCTACGGCTTTGTCGGCCCGATGTCCCAGAACATGACCCACGCCGCAAACGAAAAAGAGGTCTACCTGCAGGTCATAAAGGTCGTGCTCGTCGCGTTCGTCGGGGGCTCGGCCCCGCAGATGGCCGTCGAGAGCGGACGGCGCGCGATCCCCGGCTCCTCGCGCCCCTCGTTTAACGAGCTCGAAAAAGCCATAAGGAAGTAGGTGCCCTATCATGCGCTGCAAGTTCTCGCAACGCTCGGATTTGCAGCGGCACTTCGCTGAACCAGACCTGGTGCCGTTGCCGCGTACAGGGCATGGGTGGTAAATGAAGGGCGCGAAGGTCATAATCAAGAAGGTCAAGAAGCGCGGCCACGCGGGCGGCCACGGCGGCAGCTGGAAGGTCGCCTACGCGGACTTCGTCACGGCCATGATGGCCTTCTTCCTCCTGCTTTGGCTCCTCTCTATGGTATCCCCCGAAAAACGCGCGCGCCTTGCCGAGTACTTCAAGTTCTTCGCGATATTCGAGAAGTCCGGCAACGCTCGATGATGGACGGCAACATGAGCCTCGTCGGCGAGAGCTCGGGCGAGGCCCCGAAGGTCCCGGAGGAGTTCGGCAGCAGGAAGGAGGAGGTCCGCCCGGCGCAGGGCCAGACCCAGCTTCCGACCCCCGCTCCCCAGCAGCAGGACATCCAGAGCATGGAGCAGCAACTCCAGCAGAAGGCCCTCGACCAGAGCAAAGAGGCCCTGATGGAGAAGATCAAGCGCGAGATCGAGCGTAAGCTCGCGGAACTCAAAGACCAGGTCATTATCGACATCTTCGAGGGCGGCGTGCGCATACAGCTCGTGGACAAGGACAAAAAGCCTATGTTCGCGCTCGCAAGCGCCGAGCCCACGCCGGACGCAAAGCGCATCCTGCGCGTCATCGCGGACAACATCAACGGCCTCAATAACAAGATCGCGATCGAGGGCCATACGGACTCGCTCTCGTACGCCTCGGGGAAGTTCACTAACTGGGAGCTCTCGACCGAGCGCGCCTCGGCCGCGCGCAAGGAACTCGAGCGCGACGGCATGAGCCCGGACCGCCTGACCCGCGTTGCGGGATATGCCGCGACCGACCCGCTCATACCCGAAAACCCGGCCGACCCCCGCAACCGCCGCATCAGCATAATGCTCATGTTCCAGAAACCCAAGAGCCCGCCCTCATATGGCGAGGCCGACGGAGCATCGAAGCCGAGCATCTATAAGCCCGCACAGCGCACGGGCTCAACCGGCACGATCTCGCTGGGCACCAAACTGGACGACGTGACCGAGATCAAGCCGGTCAAGAAGCCGTAACCGCAATCGGCAAACCGCTACCTTTTTCAAAGCGCGCCAAATCGCTTGATACTTCGTTGGGCTTCAAAGACTCGCCCTCCATGTACGCCCAAGTACACCATCGGGCGGTCTTCTCGCCCTGCCTTGTCTGAAGCCGATTTGGGCGCGCTTTCGGGGGGAGAGGAAGGGGGCCAGTCGGCCCCGCCCCCCGCGCCCCACAAGGTCAACGGCATTAGCTAGAGGTGAGCGCTTTGGCGCGATTAGTGAGAGGGCCAGTCGGCCCCGAATAGTGAGAGGTGCCCGTGGCACCCCTTATGCGCTTTTAAGGGCCGCGATATCGAGCTTGGTCATTTTAATCAAGGCCGCCATCACGCGCTCGGCCTTCGCTGCATCGCTGTTTTGCAGCAATTCGTCCAGAACGCTGGGGACGATCTTCTGCATGCCAGCCTCCTTAGATGGTGTGATCCACAGATCTTAGTGCAAGACGAGGCCGGGCGCAATCAGGCTTGACAGCCCGCTTAATCGCCACTAGAATTCACTCAAGAGGCGGTTACTGCGATACAAACAATCCTCACGAGTGCCGAAGGAGGCGTCAATGACACACAACCCGGTCATCTGGTTCGAGATCTACGTGGAGGACATGGACAGGGCGACTCATTTTTACAAGAACGTCTTTCAGGTCAAGCTGACCAAGATGGACATGCCCGGCATGCAGATGTGGGGCTTTCCGATGGAGATGAACCAGGTCGGCGCCGGAGGCGCGCTGGTGAAGATGGAAGGCATTCCGGTCGGCGGCAACAGCACGGTCGTCTACTTCGGCTGCGAGGACTGCGCGGTCGAGGAGTCGCGCGTGGTCGAGCACGGAGGCAGCGTCCATAAGCCCAAGTTCTCGATAGGCGAATACGGGTTTATCTCGCTGGTCATGGACCCGGAAGGCAATATGATCGGCCTGCACTCGATGAAGTAGGGGGCCGCGCCACCTGGCAACTATTCGCTGCTTGCCGCTCACTTAAAGGGGCCGTAAGGCCCCTTTTCTTTCAAGGCTTCAAAGTCGCGCCCCCGGAGTGCGTCTCAGTACACCTGCGGGGCGCCGCGGGCACTTCCCTCCCCAGGCCCACCACTGAAGCCAGCCCCATTTCATTTGTCCAGGACTTCTCTTATCTTTTTTAACAGATCCTTAGGCGATACCGGTTTCATGATAAAATTCAATTCTTCTTTAAACATACTGTCCTTCTCTATCCTGTCCGCGGTGTACCCGCTGGAAAAGAGGGCTTTCAGATCGGGCCTCAAGTTTATCATGCTGTCATACGCCTCTTTGCCGCTTTTCCTGGGCATTATCATGTCAAGCATGACAAGCTGAATTTTATCTTTGTTGTCCATGAATTTATTTATTGCTTCCTCTCCGTCTTCAGCGAGAATTACGTTGTAGCCGTACGACTGCAGTACGGTTGAAAAGAGTTTTCTTAATGCGGCGTCATCCTCGGCAACGAGTATCGTCTCGGTCCCTCTCGATGGAAGCGGTTCGGCGGCTGTTTTGACAATGACTTCTTCCGTTGATTTGATTGCCGGAAGATATATCCTGAATGTAGTTCCCTTTTCAGGCTCACTGTATACGTTTATATAACCGTTGTGCTGCTTTATTATGCCGTATGACATCGCAAGACCCAGCCCGGTGCCCTTCCCGACCTCCTTGGTAGTAAAGAAAGGCTCGAATATCTTGGACATTGTCTCTTTTCCCATCCCGCTGCCTGTGTCAGAGACGGAAATGACCGCAAACATTCCGGGCTCCCCGTAACCATGGGCTTGAATGAAGGTCTCGTCCAGTTCCACGAGTTGCGTGTCCAGGGTCAGCTGTCCTCCGTGTGGCATGGCATCCCTCGCGTTCATCGCAAGGTTCAGGAGCACCTGCTCTATCTGGCCGGCGTCCGCCATACTGATCGCTTCTTTTCCGGCGAAGTGCGTGCTCAGCTCGATATCCTCGCCGATCAGCCTGGAGAGTAACTTCCCGAACCGCTGCATCAAGGCGTTTATATTTACAGGCTTGGGATTCAATATCTGTTTTCTGCTGAAGGCAAGAAGGCTGTATGTGATCTCAGCGGCCCTGTCTGCCGATGTGAGTATCAGGTCCACGTATTCTCTCAGGGGGTCTTCGCTCTTAATGTCCGCCTGAAGGAGACTTCCATAGCCCATGATTGCCTGCAGGATATTGTTGAAGTCATGCGCGATCCCTCCGGCAAGAAGCCCGACGGATTCCATCTTCTGGGCCTGGAGAAGTTGCTCTTCGAGATTGTTGCGTTCCGTGAGGTCTCTGCCTACGCCGCTTATGCCTATCGGCTTCCCTGTATGGTCCCTGAGCAGTGCGGCTTTGAATTCATGGGGGATCTGCTTACCCTCTTTAGTGACAACCGCGGCATCAAGCGTGGCGCTGCCTTCGCTAACCGCCTTCCCAAAGGCCTCGGATACCCGCACTATATCATCGTTTCGGAAGAAATCAGTAACCTTCATCAGGGCGATTTCGCTGTCGGTGTAGCCTATGACCTCATTCATTGCCTTATTCCACCTGATGAACCTTCCATCCAAATCAAAGACAAAGAATATGTCATTCAGTGTGTTTAGCGCATCTTCAATAAACGTCTTTTCTTTTTTAAGCGTTTCCTCGGCCAGCTTCCGATCGGTGACATCGCGAATATTGCATTGTGCCAGCCTTGCCCTGTCGACCATGTATATGTCCGCGAAGATATCTTGCCCTGACTTGGTTTTTATCGAAACTTCATCGTAATTAATAATGGAGCTCTTGCCCAAAGCCTGCATTATCGCCGGGAAGTCACTCGTGTCCAGCGACACGCCGATTTCCTGAAGCTGTTTCCCGACCGACTCCTCTTCGGAATAGCCCAACATCTTCTTGGTGGCCGGATTCACATGGACTATAGTCCCCGCGTGTTTTTCGAGGAGCACTATCCCGTCGCTTGCGGTCTCAAAAATTCTCCTGTATTGCTCTTCGGAGTCTGTTAACAAGTCTTCCAGGCGCTTGCGCTCTGTGATGTCCTCGATGGCGAGAAGGATGATCCGCTCTTTCCCGGACGCTCTTTTGATCTGCCGGGCGTTTAACAGCATTATGCGCCTGCCGATGTCAGAAAAATCGTGTTCAACCTCATAGTCGTCAAAGGTGGCCTTCTGTGGGAGGATGTTCTCCAGCAGCTCCCGCAGGCTCGGGATGTCCCACTGCTTGTTGCCGAGGTCATAGATAAGCTGTCCCACGGTCTCGGTGGGGTTTACCTTAAAGACCTCATAGAAGGAGCGGCTGGCGGAGACCACCCTCAGGTCCTGGTCCAGGGCGATTAAGGGCTCGCGCACGGTATTGATGATGTTCACGGCGTATTCGCGCGCTTCGTCCACGGTTATTTTAGCCGACTGCAGCTCTATGCGGGCTTTTTCGAGCCCGTTTTCTATCTCCTTGCGCTCGGTGATGTCCTCGATGGCGAGAAGGATTATCGGCAGCGCGTCTTTCTTTTCCCTGATTTTGCAGGCGTTAAGGAGCATGGTCTTCTGCCCGATGCTCTCAAAAACATGTTCGATTTCGTAGTCATCGACCGTGTCGTTCTTCGAGAGGATATCCTCAAGCAGCACGCGGAGGTACGGGATGTCCCATTGTCCGTTTCCGAGTTCGTATAAAAGAGAGCCGATCGTATTAGCGGAATCCACCTTGAAGATTTTGAAGAAACTGCGATTGGCCGACAGGACTCTCATGTTTTCATCCAGTATGAGAATGGCCTCGCGAACCGTGTTAAAAATGTTCCTGAAATAGTCGTCCTGGATTAACACCTATCCGCTCCGGTCATGAAACAATAAATATACTGTGCCCACACCTCATGTTAGTCCAATCCGCATGCCTTTGCAAGCAGCGTGCGGCCTAGTGCGTGCTCCGGGGACGATTTTCGAGCGGTGGCGCATTATCACGCAAGTTTAGGGCGCTTTGAAGAAAGCTATCGAGAGCGGGGTGAGGGTGGAACAGGCGGCGTGTGCGGGGCGGGCGGAGTTGGCGGCACATTCGGCTGGTTCTGGCTCGCGGGAACGAGCGGGTTCGCTGCGGTGAGAGGGTTCTCGCGTTCCCTCGTGCGCCATATCGTGGTCGAGCTTTCCTTCGGCTCGGAGCCCTCGCGGAAGTATTCCGTATACGCGTCCTGCGTCCAGCGCGTGGCGAGCTTTCCGGTCTCGGGGTCGATCTGCCGCGTGACGATGCCCTCGGGGACATCGAAGTCCACCGGCTTGCCGCGCGAGGGGACGCTCTGCATGAAGTTCACCCAGATCGGCGCGGCGGCCCCGCCGCCCGTTGCTCCGGTCTCTGCCGAGCCCAGGGGCTTCATCTCGTCAAACCCGACCCATACGGCCGCCAGCATCTCGGTCGTGAACCCCACGAACCAGGCGTCCTTGAAGTCGTTCGTCGTGCCGGTCTTGCCGGCCACGGGGCGGCCGAGGGCGCGCGCCGCGCCTCCGGTGCCGAACTGCACGACGTCGCGCATCATCGAGCCCACGAGGTATGCGCTCTGCGGGTCGACGGCCTGCACGGGGTCGGCCTTCGGCAGCGGCAGGATGTTGCCCGAGGCGTCCTTGACGTATTTTATGCCGACCGGCTCGACCTTGAGCCCGCCGTTTGCGAGCACGTCGTATACCGAGGTCAGCTCCAGGGGCGTGAGGCTCAGCGAGCCGAGCGCGATCGTGAAGTTGCGGGGCATTGCCGTGCGCACGCCCATGCGCGAGGCGGTATCGAGCACGCGGTCTATGCCGAGGGCCTCGACGAGCCTGACCGAGACGACGTTTACGGAGTGCGTGAGGGCCTCGCGCAGCCGCGTCGGGCCGTGGTATTTGCCGTCGAAGTTCTTGGGCGACCAGACCGAGCCGTCGGGGTTTCTAAACTTGATCTCCTCGTCGTTGACCAGGCTTGCCGGGGTGAACGAGCCGCTCTCCATGGCCGAGGTGTAGATCACCGGCTTGAAGGCCGAGCCGACCTGGCGCGAGGCGTTTATCGCCCGGTTAAACTGGCTCTTCGAGTAGTCAGGGCCGCCGACCAGCGCGCGGATATAGCCTGTATCCGGCTCCATCGCGACGAGCGCGGACTGGACGTCAGGCTCCTGATCGAGGCTGAACTCGGCGCGCCCGGGGGTGTTGAGCTTGACCGCCACCTCGATCACGTCGCCGGGGTGCAGCAGCTCGCGCAGCCTCACGCGGCCCTTGTGCACCGTCCGCTGGCGCTTCGGGTCGAACACGGCCTCGGCCCACTGGCAGTCCTTCTCGGCCAGCCGTCCGGTCAGGGCCTCGGTATGCACCGTGGCCGCGCCGTCGCTGACGCTCATGACCGTGCCGCGCAGGATCTCGCCGGGGACCGGATTTTTGAATACGAGCGAGGGCTTGACGTTGCCCTTGGCCTCCAGCGACTTGAGGTCGCGGTGGCCCATCGGGCCGCGCCAGCCGCGGCGCTTGTCGAACGCGCGCAGGCCGGAACGGATCGCTGATTCGGCCGCGTGCTGCATGCGGCGGTCCATCGTGGTATAGACGCGCAGGCCGCCGCGGAAGACCGCTTCCTCGCCGTATTCCTTAAGCGCGATGCCCTTTACGTAGTCGATGAAATAGTTGTTCTCGCCGCCCTCGGAGGCGCGCGACGAGAGCGAGACCGGCGACTGCTCGGCCTCGACCCTCTGGCGGCGGGTGATGAAGCCGACCTCCTCCATGCGCTGCAGGACGGTCTGCTGCCTGGCGCGCGAGCGCTCGATGTCGTTAAACGGCGAGAACGAGCTCGGGGCCTTCAGCAGCCCGGCGATCATCGCGGCCTCGGGCAGCGTCAGGCGCTTGGCGTCCTTGTTGAAGTAGGCGTGCGCGGCCATCTGCACCCCGTACGCCCCGGAGCCGAGGTAGACCTTGTTTAGGTAGTACTCGAGGATCTCCTCCTTGCTCATGCTCTGCTCGATGCGGCGGGCTAGGATGAGTTCCTTGATCTTGCGGGTGAAGGTCTTCTCGGAAGACAGGAGGGTGTTCTTGGCCAGCTGCTGCGTGATCGTGCTGCCGCCCTCCCTGAGCTGGCCCTTCGTGATGTCTATGAACGCGGCGCGCAGGATCGCCATGTAGTCGATGCCCCCGTGGCGCCAGAAGCTCTCGTCCTCGACCGCGACGACCGCGTTTATCATCTGCGGCGAGATGTCCTGGAGCTTGACGTACACGCCCTGCGAGGGCTTTATCTCCCCTATCAACGTGCCGTCGTCCGCGTAGACCTTCGTGCCGGGGGCCTCCGGGCCCTGCCGCAGTTCGGCTATCGAGGGGATCGTGCGCGAGAAGGAGTAGTACATGCCGATGCCGATGCCGATTACCGCCGGCACGAGCACGAACAGGAGGATAACGAGGACCACACCCCCCTTTGCGGGGCGGGGGTCATGTCTGTGGATCAAGCCCATCGAAGAATTATAACACCCCCGCATCAGCCGGGGCCAACCGGGTGCATCGAGGCATCCCGCCCGCATATGCAGTTACGCATTCAGGCATATGGTGATAGGATGTGTATATATATTGGAAAGGAGACGGTCATGGGCTACGGCGATTATGGCATGAACATGAGATGGTTCGGGTGGATAGGCATGCTGGCCTTCTGGTTGCTGGTAATCATTGTGGTAGTGCTTTTGATCCGGTGGATCATAGTGTCGTTGAACCGGGGGGCCGGTGGCGCAAAGGGCCCGCTCGATATCCTCAAGAAGCGCTACGCCAAAGGCGAGATAACCAAGGAGGAGTTCGAGGAGAAAAAAAAGGACCTCGGATAGGCCCATGAAGGTAACAGACCCCGTCTGCGGGATGGCCATGGAGGACAAGGACGCCGCCGGGACATCCTCGTATAAGGGCTCGACCTATTATTTCTGCTCCCCGAATTGCAAAGAGAAGTTCGACAGGGGCCCGGCATCTTATGCCATCGAAAAACCCCCGGCGCAGCCAGCCGCAAGCACTGCGCTCTACACCTGCCCGATGCACACCGACGTGCGCTCTGACAAACCGGGGACGTGCCCCAAGTGCGGGATGGCCCTTGAGCCGGTTGCCGCGGCGATGCCTGCTGCCAAGACCGAGTGGGTCTGCCCGATGCACCCCGAGGTCGTACGCGACGCGCCCGGAAGCTGCCCGATCTGCGGCATGGCCCTTGAGCCGAAGACGGTCATGCCCGAGGAGGTGGAAAACCCCGAGCTCACGGACATGAAGCGCCGGTTTATTGCGAGCGTAGCGCTTACGGTCCCGGTCTTCCTTATCGCGATGAGCGGTATCATTCCGGGGCTCGGCGTGCTGGAGGACATCATCCCGCGCGAGTTCATGAAATGGATCGAGCTGATCCTTGCCACGCCGGTCGTCCTCTGGGGCGGCTGGCCGTTTTTCGTACGCGGCTGGCAGTCGGTCATAAACCGGAGCCCGAACATGTTCACGCTTATCGGCCTCGGCACGGGGGTAGGGTATGCCTACAGCGTCGCCGCGACCGTAGCGCCAGGCATATTCCCCGAGTCCTTCCGCCGTGGCGGAGAGGTCGAAGTGTATTTCGAGGCCTCGGCGGTCATCGTCACGCTCGTCCTGCTCGGGCAGGTGCTGGAGCTCATGGCCAGAGGCAGGACAGGGGCCGCGATCAAGGCCCTCCTGGGCCTCGCGCCCAAGACCGCCCGCCGCATCAAGGACGGCTCCGAGGAGGACGTCCCCCTCGATACCGTCAGCCCAGGCGACCTCCTGCGGGTGCGCCCCGGCGAGAAGGTGCCTGTAGACGGCGTGGTCACCGAGGGCTCAAGCCCGGTGGACGAGTCGATGGTCACCGGAGAGCCCATCCCGGTGGGGAAGAAAGCAGGCGACCATATTATCGGCGCCACGATTAACGGCACCGGCTCGCTCGTGATGCGTGCCGAGAAGGTCGGAGCCGAGACCCTGCTTGCGCAGATCGTCCGCATGGTGGCCGAGGCGCAGCGGAGCCGGGCCCCGATCCAGAAGCTGGCCGATACGGTAGGCGGGTATTTCGTGCAGGCAGTGATCGCGGCCGCGGCCCTGACATTCGCTGTCTGGGCATGGATCGGCCCCGAGCCCCGGATGGCCTTCGCACTCATAAACGCGGTCGCGGTCCTGATCATAGCCTGCCCCTGCGCGCTGGGGCTCGCAACGCCTATGTCGATCATGGTAGCGATGGGCAAGGGCGCGACGGCGGGGGTGCTTTTTAAGGACGCCGAGGCGGTCGAGATCGCGCGGAAGGTCGACACGCTCGTCGTGGACAAGACAGGCACGCTGACCGAGGGAAGGCCGAAGCTCGTCGAGGTCTCACCGGCCGCCGGGTTTGACGAAAATACGGTGCTTCGCTTGGCGGCCAGCCTAGAGCAGGGCAGCGAGCACCCTCTGGGTGCTGCCATTCTAAAAGGCGCGGCTGAGCGGGGCATTAAACCCGCACGCGTGGAGTCCTTCGAGTCCGTAACCGGGGAGGGCGTAAAGGGAGGAGTCGAAGGCCGCGAGGTCGCGCTCGGCAACGCGAAGCTCATTGAGGGGCTGGGCATTGCGCCCGGCGAGCTCTCCTCTAAGGCCGAGGCGATGCGCACCGGGGGCCAGACCGCTATGTTCCTCGCGGTGGACGGCAAACCGGCAGGGCTCCTTGGCGTCGCCAACCCGATTAAGGCGACCACGCCCGAGGCCATAGAGGGGCTTCATGCAGAGGGCGTCCGCATAGTGATGCTCACCGGCGACAGCCGCACCACGGCCGAGGCGGTCTCGAGAAAGCTCGGCATAGACGAGACGGTCGCGGAGATAATGCCCGACCAGAAGGCCGAGATCGTAAAGCGCCTGCAGGCCGAAGGCCGGATCGTGGCCATGGCGGGCGACGGGATCAACGACGCCCCGGCCCTCGCCCAGGCCCACGTCGGCATCGCGATGGGCACGGGCACGGACGTTGCCATGCAGAGCGCGGGCGTGACGCTCGTCAAAGGCGACCTGCGCGGCATCCTCAGGGCAAGGCGGCTGAGCCGGGCGACGATGCGCAACATAAGGCAAAACCTCTTTTGGGCCTTCATCTACAACGCCCTGGGCGTGCCTGTGGCGGCAGGCGTGCTATATCCCTTTTTCGGCATCCTCCTGAGCCCTATGATCGCGGCCGCGGCGATGAGCTTCAGCTCGGTCTCGGTCATCGGAAACGCGCTCAGGCTCAGGCGGGCCAAGCTGTGATAGAAGGGGCAACCGCCCCCTTGTATAGCGTAAGGCAAGGTTGAGCAGCACACGTGTGGCACCGCGAACAGAAAAGGGGGCACCCGGCCCCCTATTGGTGCTGCTCGAAGATCTCCTCAAATACCGGCGCGATCTCCTTAAACGCCCTGAGCACGGCGGGGTCGAAGTGCTCAGGCATCGTCCTGCCGTCGCCCACGGTTATGATCCTCAGCGCCTTGTCATGGTCATAGGCCGGTTTATAGGGCCTGGCTGCACCTAAGCGCGTCATACTGATCGACGAGCATGACGATCCTCCCCTCAAGCGGGATCCTCTCCCCGCGCAGCCCCCGCGGGTATCCGCCGCCGCCCCAGCGCTCGTGGTGGTTCAGCGCTATCGAGGCGGTCATCTGGATGCGGGGATAGGCCGAGCCCGCCAGTATCTTTTCCCCTATCGTGGGGTGAGTCCTCATGATCTCGGTTTCGACCCTGTTGAGCGGCCCGGGCTTGAGCAGTATGTTGTCGGGTATGCCTATCTTGCCTATGTCATGCAGCGGGCTTGCGAAGGTTATCGTCTCGATGAAGTCCGCCGGCATCTCCATCGCCTCCGCGATCTTGTTGGAATAAAACCCTATCCGCGATATATGCGCCCCGGTGTCCGTGTCCCTGAACTCCGCGGCCACGGTCAGTTTGCGCACCATCTCGTTGCTCATGTTCCAAAGTTCCAGGGTCCTCTCGCGGACCTGCCGCTCCAGTATCTGGTTGTGCGAGAGCATGAAGTCCTCGAACGCCTTGATCTTAAGGAGGTTTCTGACGCGGATCATCAGCTCGGTCTGGTCTATCGGCTTTGAGAGGAAATCGTTGGCCGAGACCGAGAGGCCTTTTATCTTGGACTCCCTGTCGTTAAGCGCGGTCACCATGATTACCGGTATATTTTTCGTGTCCGGGTCTTCCCTGATGAGCCTGCACGCCTCGAAGCCGTCCATGACCGGCATCATGATATCGAGGATTATCAGGTCGGGCAAGAAGTCCCTTGCCTTCCGGACCGCATCGGCTCCATTGTCCGCTATGTCTATATCATATCCAAGAGGCGCCAGCCAGGCGATGAGCATCCTGAGGTTGGGTTTCTCGTCGTCCACGATCAGGATCTTCTCTGTCATCTGTCGAGGATCTCCCTGACCCTTCTGAGGAAGTCCTTCGGCCTGATCGGCTTGCTGATGAAATCGAAGCCCGCGTCCGTCAGCTCGTGTATCTTGTCCGTGCCCATCGAATACCCGCTCGTAAAGAGGATTTTCGTCCGGGGGCTTGCACCCCTTATGATCTCTCCGGCCTCCCTGCCGCCCTTCCTGGGCATGATGACGTCGAGCACCACAAGGGCGATCCTGTCGCGGTTCTCCATGAATTTCGAGACCGCGTCCTGCCCGTCCTCGGCCGCAATGACGCTGTAGCCGAAGGACTCCAGGACAGTCTTGGTGAACTTCCGCATCGAGGCGTCGTCTTCCGCGATGAGTATCGTCTCGGAGCCGCCCTCGGGGGAATGCGTCTCGGCTGAAACAGCCTTTTCCGCTTCAGCGGCCTCGATGACCGGCAGCCAGATCTTAAACGTGGTGCCCCTGCCCGGTTCGCTGTAGACCTTGATATACCCGTTGTGCTGTTTTATTATGCCGTATGCTATAGAGAGCCCCAGCCCCGTGCCCTTCCCGGCCTCCTTGGTCGTGAAGTAGGGGTCGAATATCCTCTCCTGTCGCTCTTTCTCTATGCCGACGCCGGTGTCCGTCACCGAGATGACCGCATAATCGCCCGGCACGCCATAGCCGGAGGCCTCGATAAACCCGGCGTCCATCGTCCTGAGCTCGGTGCTGATCGTCAGGGTCCCGCCGCCGGGCATCGCGTCGCGGGCGTTCGTCGCGAGGTTTACGAGCACCTGCTCCATCTGGCCTAGGTCGGCCATCACCATGGCCTGCGAGCCCATGAGGTCCGTAACGAGGCTGATGTCCTCCCCTATGATCCGCGAGAGCATCTTCGCGATGTTGGCCACCATCTCGTTTATGTCCAGGGGCTTGAATTCCGCATGCATCTTCCGGCTGAACAGCAGCAGCCTGTTGGTGAGCCTCGCCGCCCTCTCCCCGGCGGCGAGCACCTCTCTTAGCTGCTCTTGCGCGGTCTGGTCGCCGCCCAGATGGTCCATCACCATCGAGCCGTAGCCCAGGATCACGTTGAGCATGTTGTTGAAGTCGTGCGCGATGCCGCCCGCCAGCGTGCCGACGGCCTCCATCTTCTGGGAGTGGCGGAGCTGGGCCTCGAGCTTTTTGCTCTCTGTGATGTCATTGATGACCTCGATGATGGCCGTCACCTTCCCCGAGGCGTCCTTGAGCGGAAATGACCTTATCTCCAGATAGACGGGGTTGCCCTTCCCGTCGCGATGGACGTGCAGGGCCGTAAGCGGCTCGGCAGTCTCGAAGACCGCTTCCAGCGGGCATTTCATCCCCAGCTCTTTGCATGGCTTGTCAATATGGTGGGAACAGATATAGCACGGCCTGCCGAGGAGCTCCTCAAGCGGGGTCCCGGCCTGCTCGCAAAAAGCGCGGTTCGCGGCGATTATGCGGTAGTCCCGGCCGATAACGATGATCCCCTCCCCGACGCTCTCCAGGATGCTGCGGTTAAACTCCTCGCTCTTCCTGAGCGCCTCCTGCGTGCGCTTGCGTTCGGTGATATTGTCGAAGACCGCGACGAAATACCCCCTCTTGGGGCTGTATACGGTGATGTCAAACCATATGCTCAGCGCTTCGACGTAGATCTCAAACCGCTCCGGTTTGCCTGAGATCGCGACCCTGCCGTAGGTCTCGAACAGCTCGGGGCTCGACTGCCGGATGCCGGGGATCAGCTCGCAGACGGTCTTGCCGCAGACCTCGTACAGCCCGGTCAGGGTCTCGAACGCGGGGTTTACGTCCAGGTAGACGAAGTCCACAGGCACGCCTTCTTCGTATACCATCCGGCAGTAAGCGTAACCGTTGAGCATGTTTTCAAACAGCGAGCGGTAATGCTCCCGGCTCTCCCTCAGCTCCTCCTCGGCCCGCTTGCGCCCGGTGATGTCTCTTACGACCTCGATGCCCGCTATGATATTGCCCTCAGGGTCTTTTAAGGCCGAGGCGGTATTCTCTAGCACGACCGCGCCGCCTGGGGTGAGCACGGACCGCTCGGAGGTGTGGGTCTCCCCGTCCTCGAAAGATAGCGCTACGGGGCAGCCCTCGCAGATATGCTCGCGGCCTTCATAGGCCTTGTAGCAGCACTCTCCGACGTGGTTGCCGATAATGTCTATCGCGGCCTGGTTTTGGTAGAGGATCCTGTAATCCCTGCCCTGGATCGTGATGGCGTCGCCGATAGCGGCAAGGATGGCTGTCAGCCCTGCGTTGTTTAACGCGCTTTTTAAGTCCTCTTCCGCCTTGTTCCGTCTGGAATCCATCTTCCTCCCCGTGGTCTGCCCTACCATAATCCTAGGCCGCCCGCATCGCCATGTCAATAATTATCCTGTCAGGGGAGACGGGACGGGTATCCGCCGGCCAAAAACAGTGATACAATCTGAGAATGACTCCGGCAGCGCAGAAAAACGGCTCGATCTTCCCGCTGGCATGCCTGCTGACGGCGGTCGCGATGGCGGTGGTGCTGACGGCCTCCGGCCTCGGCAACAGGTGGGGCTGGTGGGGGTTCCTGATCGGGCTTAAGATACTCACGTTCGCGGCGTTTGCCGAGGCCGCCGTGGCGGTCGTCTCGCTCGGGGGCTGCTTTATAGGCGCGAGATCGAGCAAGGGGCTGGTCATGCTGATCGCGGCTGTAGTCATCGCGGTCGCGGTCCTGAGCGTCCCGCTTCGGATGGCATCGGCCGCAAAACGCCTTCCGTATATCCATGACATCACGACCGACACCGTAAACCCCCCGAGCTTCGACGATGCGATCCGGAAGTTGAGGGCAGGCTCCCCGAACTCGCTGGACTACGCAGGACCCTCCGTGGCCGAGCAGCAGCTGAAGGCCTACCCCTACGTCAAGCCGCTCCTGCTCGCCCTCCCGCCGGGGCGGGCTTATGAGGCCGCGCTTGCGGCCGCGCGGGCGCTCAAATGGGATATCGTGGGCACCGACCCATCCCTCGGGATGATCGAGGCCACGGACACTACGTTGTGGTTCGGGTTCAAGGACGACATCGCGGTCAGGATCACTGCGGCCGACGGGGGCAGCAGGATAGACGTGCGCTCGGTATCCAGGGTCGGCAAGAGCGACATCGGCAAAAACGCAGAGAGGATCCGGCGCTATCTCAAGGAGCTCCAGGCGCTTGCATCTTAGCGAAGCCATTTAACCGCAGCCCCCCTGATCCCAGGGGCCGGATGGCCCCCTTGCTTTAAAGAAAGGCTGCCCGTGGTGCCGAGAAGGGGGCCGGTTGGCCCCTTGCTTTAAGGAGAAGGGGTCTGTGACCCCCATCTGGCGAGGTTGTGCGCCAGCTTGAGATTGTCCCCTGTGATAAACGCGTTTTGAAATACCGCATCGTCGCCGAATACGAGGTAGCGCCCCTTGCCCATATGCCCCTCCGCGACCAGCCCGATCGGGCCATGCGGTTCGCCGGCGTCAGGCTTGCCGTTATTGTTTTCGTCCACGAACGCCCCCGCGCTGGTGTTGGCGATGATCACGGCGTCCGGCCGCGCCGGGGTAAGCCCCCATACGCCATAGAGCCCGAAGCCGCCTATGCCCTTAAACAGCGGGTGGCCCGCGGCGAGGCTTACCGCGCGGAAGTTCCGGGCATCGCCGCCGAGCGCGGCCGGGCCGGTCTCGGTGATCGGGGCCCGCGTGGCCTTGACGCCCAGGTGCTCGAGCAGCCCGCTTACGGAGGGCGCTACGTGCAGCATCACCACGAGCGTGCCCCCTCGGTTTAAAAACGCGTCGACGTTGGCGGTCTCGGCCTCGCTTGGGGTGTTCATCGGCCCCGACATCACAAGGACGTCAGGCTCGGCGAGGCGCTCTGCGGTGAGCGCGCCGTACGTGCCCCTGACGGTGTAGCCCTCCGAGACGAAGACCCCGGCCAGGGTCCCCAGGTCGAGCCTCTCGTTGCGCTCTATGCGGAAGAGCTCCCCGTGGCTCTGGTCGAAGAGCACGACAGGGCGGCGTCCGTCATGCGGGGCGGTGGCGCAGGCTGCCAGCATGATCAGGGCCGCCATGGCCGCTATCAGTGTCCCTCTCATTTTCCCTCGCTATCGCCCTTCGTGGCAGGAGCCGTTGTCAGCTTCCCGATGTATTTGTTGAGCGGGTTTGACCGCTTCAGAAACGGGATCGGCGGCTGGCGCCTCTTGCCCATCGCGCTGATCTCGGCGATAAGGTCCGGGTTCTCGGGCTCGTACCGCAGGCCCTTGTTGAAATACGCTGCCGCCTCGCTCCTCTTTCCGGCCGCCAGGTGCGCGCGGCCCAGGTTGAGGTAAAACGTGGGGTAGAGGTACTCAAGCCCGAACGGCACCCTGCGCTTGAGTTCGGTGATCGCGCGCTTGCACATCTCTATGCCGGCCGAATGCTTGCGGTCCACCATCGAGAGCATGACGCCGTAGTATGAAAGCAGGAACGGGTCGTCGGGGTGCACGGCCATCGCCTCCTTGAGCATCTGGACAGCGGCCGAGGTCCGGCGGGCCCGCAGGTGCGCATTGAGCTCAGATATGTACTCGGCCTGGGACATCCCGCCCGTGCCGAGGGCCGCCCTGAAGACCTGCACCGCTACCGCGTCCTGCCTCCGGATGAACTCCTCGAGCTTCGCGGTCTCGCCGGGGTCGATGTTGCACGCCACGCGGTGCTCCTGCAGGATCTCGCCCTGCCGGTACAGCCTGCTGACGACGACCGAGTGGGCTGGCTCGTATTCGGTCACGACCATCAGGTCCTGGTCGAGCTTGCTGTTGATGACGCCCCCCATTCCCCTGGACTTTATGTCTATCCTGTCACGCTCTGTCATGGTTTTGTTATAATTATATATGACTCGGGGGGAAATCATAACTTTTTTAATACGGCCGGCCAGTTTTCCGGCATTTTCATGGGGGTTAGATGCGGCTTCGTAGCATCCTCGTACTGCTGGCGTTAATCGTCTCGGCCGCCTGCACCCCGCAAGTGAAACCGCCGGCCGTGGCCGGCGCGTTCTACCCGGCAGACCCGGCGGAACTCCGAAGCACCGTCAAAGATTTCCTCGACCATGCCGGCCCGAGACAGCCCGACGAGGGCAGGATGCTGGCCCTGATCACGCCGCACGCCGGATACGCCTACTCCGGGCAGGTCGCCGCCTACGGGTATAAAAACCTGCCGCCGGACATCGACACCGTGGTCCTTATCGGCCCGAGCCACCACGAGGCGTTCACTGGCGCCTCCGTCTACACCGAGGGCGCGTTTCAGACCCCCCTTGGCGACGTCCCGATAGACGAGACCCTGGCCAGCTCGCTCATAGACCCATACAGCGACGTGGCATTCCTGCCCGGTGCGTACGCAAAGGAGCACTCCCTCGAGGTCCAGCTCCCGTTTCTGCAAAGCGTGCTCGGCAAGTTCAAGATCGTCCCGGTGCTCGTCGGCCGCCCGACGCGCAACATGTTCGACCACCTGGCCACCGCGATAGCCCGCATACTCGCCGAAAACCCCAGGGCCATCGCCATCGCAAGCTCCGACATGTCGCACTACCACCCCTATGACAGCGCGCTTAAAAAAGACGCCTTTATGATCGAGTCCATCGAGTCTCTCGCTCCCAACCAGTGCGAACAGACCGCTTTCTCCGGCAACGGCGAGCTCTGCGGGCTCTATCCCGTAATGATCACGCTTGAGGCCGCACGCCGCATGGGCGCCAACGAGACCGTCAAGTTCATGTACGCCAACTCCGGCGACACGACCGGGAAACTCGACAGCGTCGTCGGATACCTCTCGATGGGCATCTATAAATCCCCGCTTACCGCGGACGAAAAACAGCAGATCCTCTCGCTGGCCAGAAGCGCTATAAGCGAGGGCGTGCTCAAGGGCGACGAGCTGGAGTTCCAGACCGCGCTGCCCCGCCTGCGCGCCGACGCGGCCGTCTTCGTGACGATCAACCGGCAGGGACGCCTCAGGGGATGCATAGGCACCGTATTCCCTACCATGCCGCTCTATAAGTCGATCATCAAAAACTCGATAGCAGCCGCCCTGCACGACAATCGCTTCAAGCCCATGACCCCGCCTGAGCTCAATGACATGCAGATCGAGGTCTCGATCCTTTCGCCGATGATCCCGGTGAGCAACCCCCAGGATATCGTCGTCGGCCGCGACGGCCTCTACATCGTCAAGGACAAGCATAACGGCATCCTCCTGCCACAGGTGCCGGTCGAGTTCGGCTGGAGCCGCGAGGAGTACCTCCAGCACCTGGCCGAGAAGGCCGGCCTCCCCCCTGACGCCTGGCGCGAACATGCCCAGATCTACCGCTTCGAGGCCGAAGTCCTCCAGTAGGGGGCAGCGCCCCCTGGCAAATATTCACGGGGAGAATCCCCGCTCACCTATTCGCGCTGCTCACTTTGAATCTATATCCAATTCCGTAAGACTTTCCGTAGGACATGTAAGTATAAAAAGATAGTAGCTGTAGTAGGGGGAAGATTTATGTTGGTAACCTTGTAACCACCTGTTATTTATAAAGAGATAGGCTTCCTGATAATGTTCAGTTAACGGCCGGGTTATCCACAAAATTCCACATATGAGGTTATCAAGGTATTATTGACACTCCTGCTTCGGGGTTTCTTCAGTGGATGTTAACAGGGCGGAGATCAGCTTGTTTTTATATGAGTGGGGCAGGGGCCCCGCTCATAAGTGAGGGGTGCCATCGGCAACCCGAATATTTGCAGGGGGACGCTGTCCCCGGACGGTGGTTTTATCGCCGCGAATATTCTATAATACGGCACTTCATCAATCCTGACTTATTAACAATTGTTTATAAGGTGTCAACAACATGAACACCCAAGAGATATGGGACAGCTTTCTCCAAACGGCCCGGACCGAGCTTGGCGACGCGGTATGCGAGCTATGGTTTTCGAGCATGAAGCTCACGGCGCTCAAAGACGGCAGGGCCACGGTAGAGGTCCCGAACCACTTCTTCAAGGAATGGGTGCAGGACAACCATAGCCAGTTCCTGCCGCGGGTCCTGAGCGAGCTCACGGGCATTCCGGTTGAGGTCAGGCTCCATATATCTGACAAAGAGGACAAGGACCTCAGGAAGTCGGACGAGAAGATCGAGCGAAGGCAGCAGTCGCTTGCGAAGAAGGGAATATTCCTCAATCCGAAGTACACGTTTGCGAACTTCGTTCGCGGTGCGAGCAACGAGTTTGCGCGCGGCGCGTCCCTGAAGGCGGCCGAGGCCCCGGGCCGGGTATATAACCCGCTGTTCATATATGGCGGGGTCGGCCTCGGCAAGACCCACCTGATCACCGCGATCGGCAACAAGATACTCGCCAAGCACCCCTCCTACAGGGTCCATTACGTCCCGGTCGAGCAGTTCACGAACGAGGTCGTCTCGGCGATACGCCATGCGCGCACCGAGGAGCTGAAGGAGAAGTACCGGGAGCTCGACGTCCTGCTGATAGACGACGTGCAGATGCTCGAGGGCAAGCAGGCGACCGAGAACGAGCTCTTCCATACCTTCAACGTGCTCTACGAGAGCCAGAAGCAGATCGTGATCTCGAGCGACCGGCCGCCGGTGGAGATAACGTCCATCACGGACCGCCTGCGCTCGCGCTTCGGGATGGGCCTGGTCGCTGACATCCAGCCGCCCGGAGATGGAGACGAAGCTCGCGATCATTCAAAGGCGCGTCGAGGCCGACCGCCTGCACCTGCCCGACGAGGTCGCCTATTACATCGCCTCGCGGATAAAGAGCAACGTCCGCGACCTCGAGGGCTGCATCATCCGGCTGGGGGCTTATTCGTCGCTGAGCGGCCACGCGATAGATTTACATATCGCAAAGACCGTGTTAAAGGATATAATCAGGGACGACGACCGGCCGCTCACGGTCGAGGAGGTCGTAAAGGAAGTGGCCGAGTTCTACGGCGTGAAGCTCGTGGACATCAAGGCCAAGAGGCGGACGCGCGACATAGCGCTGCCGAGGCAGGTCGCGATGTACCTCAGCGCGCGAGCTCACCGGGGCCTCGCTTGGCGAGATCGGCAAGGCGCTCGGGGGCAAGGACCACGCCACCGTGATTTACGCCTGCAAGCAGATGGAGAAGAAGCGGACCGAGGACGAATCCTTCGGCCGCATGATCGATAAACTCAAGGGGAAGATAGCCCCGTAATGACCGCGCTCAGAGGAGGACTCGGGGGAGATGAAGCTTAAAATCGCAAGGCAGGAGCTGGTCGACCGGCTCGCCAACATCCAGAACATTGTCGAGAAGCGCAACACGATGCCCATACTGAGCCACTTCCTCCTCGACGTAAAAAAGAAGGGCTCCTCTATCACGGCCACTGACATCGAGACCGCTATACGCGAGCCCATAGAGGCCGCAGCGGACCAGGAGGGGCGCCTATGCATCCCGGCGCGGAAGCTCTATGAGATCGTAAAGGAGATCGACGCGGACCTCGTGCTTCAGTCCGACGACTCGCAGTGGCTGCGCGTCGCGGCCGGCCGGAGCACGTTCAGGCTTGCGTGTCTCGCGCCCAGAGGAGTTCCCGGCATGGCCGGCGATGGACAAGTCCGTCGATTTCGAGCTCGACGGCGCGGTGCTGCTTCAGATAATAGAAAAGACGCTGTATTCGGCCGGCGAGAGCGACACGCGCTACACGCTTAACGGCCTGCTGATGCACATAGAGGGCGCGAAGCTCACGGTCGTAGGAACGGACGGCCACCGCATGGCCGTGATCGAACGAACGCTGCCCTCCGCGCCCTCGGCCGAGGAGAAGAAGGTCATCGTCCCTAGGAAGACCGCCTCTGAGCTCAGGAAATTCCTCGGCAAGGACGGCAAGGTCCGCATCGTGCTTGGGAGCAACCATATCATGTTCCAGATAGGCGACGTCGAGTTCCTCGCGCGCATGATCGACGGGACTTACCCCAACTACCTGCAGGTCATCCCGGCCGAGACGCCGCGCACGATAGTGGCCAACCGCGAGGCCGTGCTGCGCGCGCTCCGCAGGGTCTCGGTGATGAGCAAGGAGCGCTCCAATGCGGTGAAGGCCGATATAGAGAGCGGCGTGCTTAGGCTCGCGTCCTCGAACCCGGATTTGGGCGAGGCCAGCGACGAGGTGCCGGTGGAGTACGAGGGCGAGGCGATGTCGGTAGGCTATAACGCCCGCTACCTGATGGACGTGCTTGGGGCAATGAGTTCCGAGAAAATCACGATAGGGCTCAAAGACCAGCTCAGCCCGTCGCTGGTGACGGAAGAGGGCGACACGGGGTATCGCTGCGTAGTCATGCCCATGAGAATTTAGTCACTATTTGCTGTAACCATCGGGGGGCCGCTTGGCCCCCCTTTCTTTTTTCAAAGCGCTCCAAATCGCTTGATACTGCGTTGGGCTTCAAAGACTCGCCCTCTATGTACGTCACAGTACACCATCGGGCGGTCTTCTCGCCCTGCCTTGTCTGAAGCCGATTTGGCCGCGCTTTCGGGGGTTGGTCGCGGCTCCGCCGCTGGACCCCCGCGCCCCCAAGGTCAAAGGCATTACTGAAAAACTTCTTGGAATGCACAGGGCAGTTGCGGTATGATTTGCGCATGACCTTGCGTGGAGAAAGATTATTATGAACGACCCTAACGGAGTATCTGCTCCTATCATCCATCGCATAAAGCGACCTCGGGGTTTTACAATCTTGGCTTTCCTTCAAGCATTTTTGGCTGTTGGTGGAATCGGTAACGGTATTTTTCTCGATTCATCATATGGTAGCGTCCCCAAACTCTTAGCCCTTGTTTATGGTCTAGCTGCGCTGGCATCTGCGATAGGTCTTTGGACAGTTCGACCTTGGGCATTGCAGTCCACAATAATTTTGTCCATGGCGACATTAATACGAATATTCAATCTGCAATTTGGAGCGAATGAAAGCCAGAGCATTCCTTTGAGTGTATTTGTTCCATATGTATTGGTAGTTGGTTTTTTATTAGTGCTGATGCTTTATTATGTCAAAAAAGAACTTTCGAGAAGCCTAACCAATAGCTTAGTTTCAGAAGGACTTATCCCTAACCCAAATAGCAAGCAAAGTGTTTCTGTGGTCAGATCAGTTTTATATTCCTGCATATTATTTTTGATCGTCTCGTTTATCAATTTTGTCATAACAATAGTTTTCATAAGCAAGGATCTTGTCACAGGTGCCATCTTTAATGCATTATTAAACTTGCTGCCTATTTATCTTCTTGCAAAATATTTTATTGCGCCCTTAAAGAGCAAGACAATTTATATTGCGTTCTTCATAGGCTCAATCATCGCATCAGTTATTTTAGTGATACCGTATGGTGATTATGTTTGGGATTTTATTTTTGATTTACTTAGACACCATTTTAATTAATAGTGACGGGACACGATAGTGACCGACGCATAAGAAGTCGCGGCAGCAGCAACGGCCCAAACAGTAACGCTGTTTACTCCGAAATCTTACATTTGGATTCGTCACATGTAAGATTAGCGCCCAAACTTTACATATGAGCTTGTCTTATGTAAGTTTAGACCTCCAATCTTACATATGGGTTCGTCATACGCAGGCCTAGTGTCCAAATCTTATACATGTCAGACCACGGAGGCCGAGCTGCACCGCTCACTTTTAATCAAAGCCATTGACCTTGTGGGGTGCGGGGGGCTCCTTTATTCTCTCCCCCGAAAGCGCGCCCAAATCGGCTTCAGACAAGGCAGGGCGAGAAGACCGCCCGATGGTGTACTTGGGCGTACATAGAGGGCGAGTCTTTGAAGCCCCCAACGACGTATCAAGCGATTTGGCGCGCTTTAGAGAGGATCAGCGCTTGGCGAGGGGCGGTACTGGCTTGTTGATCTTGACCGACGAGTAGAATGAAGGCCTGATGATCCTACCCTGTATGAGTTCCTCGATGCGGTGCGCGCTCCATCCCGCCACGCGCGCCATCGCGAAGATCGGCGTGAAGAGGTCCACCGGGATGCCCATGCACTCGTAGACGAACCCCGAGTAGAAGTCCACATTGGTGCAGACGATCTTGTTCTTCTTTTCCTTCACCACGCTCGGCGCGAGCCGGGCTATCATCCGGTACAGCGCGAACTCCTTCTCGCGGTTTGCGGCGCTCGCGAGCTCCCCGGCGCGCTTCTCTAAAAATACCGCCCTGGGGTCCGTGCAGGTATAGACCGCGTGGCCCATGCCGTAGAGCTTCCCGGTGCGGTCCCCGGCCTTCTTGTCCATGATCGAGACGAGGTATGCGCGCGCCTCGTCCTCGTCCTCCCAGTCCCTGACCTTCTTCTTGATCTCGGTCATCATCCGCACTACCGCCTCGTTCGCCCCTCCGTGCAGGTGGCCCGAAAGCGAGCCGATCCCGGCGCATATGGCCATGTAGGTGTTGGCCCCCGAGGAGGTGACGCAGCGTGTTGAGAACGTGGAGTTGTTGCCCCCGCCGTGCTCGGCGTGGAAGATCAGCATCGTGTCGAACATCTCGGCCGTCGCGCGGTCGGGCACCTTGCCGGTGAGCATATAGAGGAAGCTCTCGGCCGTGCTCATGCCTGCCTCGGGCTCGATGATCTTGCCGCACCGCTCGCCCTGGTCGAGGTTGCGCGTGAGGTAGTTATATGCGATGATCGAGCCGAACTTGGCTATGAGGTCGATGCACTGCCGGACGACGTCTTTGAGGTCCGTCGAGTTCGGGTTTTTGTCAAAGAGGTGCATAGCCGAGACTATCGTGTGCAGCGAGCCCATCTGGTCGTCGTGCTGCGGGCGGCAGTATACGATGCCCTTGGCCTCCTTGGGCAGAGCGCGGCGCTTGCCCAGCTCGCGCGAGAAGCTCTTGAGGTCATCCTTCGTGGGCAGCTCTCCGGTCAGGAGCAGGTATACCGTCTCCTCGTAGCCGAAACGGGCCTCCTCCTCCTTCGTCCGCACGAGCTCCTCGACGTCGAAACCGCAGTAGTAGAGCTTGCCGGGGATCGCGCGGATGCTCTCGCTGCCGTCCCCGCCGATCACGCGCTCGTAGCCGATCACCTGGCCCTTGCTCGTGATGCCGACGAACACCCCCGTGCCGTCATCGTTGCGCAGGCCGAGCTTGATGTTCTTTTCCCTGAGCAGCTTGGCATCGAGCTTGTCGTGCATCAGGGCAAGGTTTTCGACTTTTTTCAGTACGCTCTCCATGAACCGTTATTTTAACGGTTTTCCCATTCTCGGCGCAACGGGGTGCCACGGGCACCTCTCCCTATTCGCGGGCAGATCCCCGCTCACTTAGGGCCGTCCCGGCCCCGAGCACAATAACTATTAATAATGCCGTTGACCTTGGGGGGCCCGGGGGGCGTCAGTTGGCTTCCACACCCCCGAAAGCGCGCCCAAATCGGCTTCAGACAAGGCAGGGCGAGAAGACCGCCCGATGGTGTACTTGGGCGTACATAGAGGGCGAGTCTTTGAAGCCCAACGCAGTATCAAGCGATTTGGAGCGCTTTCCTACTGGGGATGAGAGAGTTGAGCCTCTGCCTTCTGCCTAAGTTCTCTGGTCTGGGTAAGTGTCGGGTCTATTGCCAGCGCCGCGTCGAATTCGCGGATCGCGGCCTCTGTCTGCCCGGTCTCCATATAGCATATCCCCAAGTTGTTGTGCGCCTCGGCCAGCCGCGGGTCAAGGCGTATAGCCTCCCTAAGCTCGGTGATCGCCTCTGAGGTCAGCCCCCCGGCGTAGAGCGCCGCGGCGAGGTCCGCGTGGCCCTGGGCATACCCCGGCTTCGCGGCCACGGCCTTGCGGTACATCGCTATGGCCTTGTATGTCTCGCCCTTGGCCTCGTGCGCCCGGCCGAGCTTGTCGTACACCTCCGAGAGGTCGGCGTTGATCCCGAGCACCGCCTTGAAGTGCTCGACGATCTCATCGTCATTGTCTGTAGCCTGCTCCGGCTGCGCGGCCGCCGGGCCCGTATCGAGCGTGTCGTGCGGCAGGGCGGATGCGGCCCGGTATTGCTCATCCGCGCGCGCGTTATCCCCGGCGGCACGGTACGCGATGCTCAGGTTGAAGTGAGGCCTTCGTTTCAGGGGCGACTTGCTGACGGCGTCGGACCAAAGCGAGATCTCGTCGTGCCAGACCGCGTTTCGCTCGTATGCCGCCACGCCGAGCGCGGCAACGAGCGCCGCAGAGACGACCATAACGGCCCGCGGCCGGACGAACTCGAACCCGAGCGCGACCACGGCGATTATGATACCGGCCGAGGGCAGGTATGCCCGGTGCTCGAAGATCATGTCATTAAGCGGAAACACGCTCGACTCGACCGAGAGCGTGACGAAGAACCACCATACCCCGTATGCCGCGACCCGCAGCCCCGGCCTCCGGGTGCGGTATGCCCATACCGATGCGGCCAGCAGGAGTACCAGGAAGGCCGCGGATGCGAGCACCCTCGTATCGAGCAGGCTGCGGTAGACCGGCCAGTCGTAGTCGATGTTCTGGCCGGCCGGGAGGAAGATGAGCCGCAGGTACTCGGGGACGACCGTGATCTGGGTTATAAGGTAGTCGGCCCTCGTGAGGCCGGAGGCCGCACGGCCGGTAGCCGCGCTGATCGAGCCCCCGGAGGCCGCGATGGTCCAAAACGGTATGATGAGCATCGTGGCCAGGATCGGCGCAAGCGGCCTGAGCCTCTCGCGCCAGCCGCCCTCGAAGAATGCCGCCTCATAGAGCACGACCGCCACCGGCAGCGTAAAGGCGATCTCCTTGGTCATCATCGCACAGACCGCGCAGATTAAGGCAAGCGCGTAGCGCGCCAAACCGCCGCGGAGTCTCCATCCGGCATATGCCACGAGCGAGCCAAGATAGAACGCCGCACATAGCGAGGTGAAGCGCTGCGAGATGTACGTCACGGCCTGCGTCTCGATCGGGTGCGCCGCGAAGAGCGCGGCCGCGATCAGGGCCGCGGCGGCGCGATGCGCCGAGAGCGTCGAGCCCCTCATGCGCGGCGTGGCGAGCATCAGCAGCACGAGCAGGTATACGAGCACCGAGTTGATGAAATGTATCGCGATGTTTACGAGGTGAAACCCGCGAAGCCCGTCCGCGAGCACATTGGCATAGAGCGTGAGGTACGCGACGTACCGCGTGCGGAGCGTATCGGTCACGTTGGAGTTCGTCATCATGCCGCGGTCGAACTTTGCAGGGTCCGGCCATAGCGTGAAGGACTTAAACCACGGGTTGCCCGGGATGTAGTCGCGGTCGTCGAGGTGGAACGATGCGTCGAGGGTGTTGGAATAGGCCGCGGCGCAGATCAGCAGCAGCAAGAGGATGCGGGGCCAGTGGCGGGTACTCACCTACCCGATCCTGTGGAGCTTAAGCAGGTTGGTCTTGCCCGTGCCGCCTATCGGCGCGCTGCCGGTGATGACTATAGAGTCCCCGCGCCTCACGAGCCGGGCGCGCAGGAGCGTCCGCTCGATCTCGCGGAAGCGTTCGTCGGTCGAACGCTGGTGCTTCATGAGCATCGGCACCACGCCCCAATATAGCGCCATCCTCCGCACCACGGCCTCAAACGGGGAGAACGCGATGACCGGCACTCCGGGGCGGAACTTGCTTAAAAGCCTCGCGGTATACCCCGAGTGCGTAAACGCGACGACGTACCGCGCCCTGATATCGCGCGCCGCTGTGACCGCGGCCTCCGCGACCGCGTCGGAGTATGAGCCCTGCCCGCTGTAGCAGGAGGCCCCGCCATCGCCCTGCCCCTCGGTGGCCAGTATGATCCTGTCCATCATCGAGGCGGCCTTCACCGGGTAGCGGCCGGTCGAGGTCTCGGCCGAGAGCATCACCGCGTCGGAACCGTCGAGCACCGCGTTAGCGACGTCATTGGCCTCGGCCCTAGTGGGCGTGGTGTGCACGGTCATCGACTCGAGCATCTGTGTGGCGGTGATCACCGGTACCCCGGCCTCGTTGGCCCGCCGGATCAGCATCTTCTGTATGACCGGGACGCGCTCTGGCGAGAGCTCCACGCCCAGGTCCCCGCGCGCGACCATCAGGCAGTCCGAGGCCGCGATGATCTCGTCTATGTGCTCGAGCGCCTCGGGCTTCTCTATCTTCGCGATCAGCGGGATGTCCGCCTTCTTCGCCCTGAGCGCCGCGCGGACGAGCTCTATGTCAGCCGCGCGCCGGACGAACGAAACCGCGACGTAATCCATGCCGAGCTTGATGCCCAGGCTGAGGTCCCGCTGGTCCTTCTCCGTAAACGCG
The DNA here is from genome assembly GCA_963721805.1 of Nitrospirota bacterium. Classification (GTDB taxonomy): domain Bacteria; phylum Nitrospirota; class Thermodesulfovibrionia; order Thermodesulfovibrionales; family JdFR-86; genus CAVRJY01. Next base: position 78,255 of record CAVRJY010000001.1, read on the forward strand.
TGCAGGCGCACCGCGATGTCCGGGAGGTTCACGCCCTTGCGGTCTCGTAGCGGGCCGCCCTCGACCACGCGGGCCGTGAGGCAGCCCCGGCCCTTGCCGGTCACGACGAGCCTGAGCAGGCCGTCGTCTATAAGGATGCGGCAGCCCTCGCGGCCGTCGCGGACTATGCCCGGATAGGTGATGTATATCGTCTTGCCGTCGGAGGGTTCCGCGCCGGGCTTGATCGTGACCTCGTCGCCGCGGCGGAGCATGACCTCGCCGCCTATAACCGTGCCGGTGCGGATCTTGATCCCTTGGAGGTCCTGGAGCACGGCGATGGGCCGCTTGAGCTTGGCCGCGATGCGGCGGATGGTGTTGAAGGTCTCCGTATGCGTTGAGTGGTCGCCGTGCGAGAAGTTAAGCCGCGCCACGTCCATCCCGGCCCGGATCAGCCGCTCGATCATGGCGGCAGAAGAGCTTGCGGGCCCGATGGTGCAGATGATCTTGGTCTTACCGCTATGCATATACGAGTATATCACTTTCCCACATGCTGTTAAAGCGCACCAAATCGCTTGATACGTCGTTAGGCATCGAAGACTCGCCCTCTATGTACGCCCAAGCATGATTAGAGTTATGCGGTGAGCGGGGTTACACTCCGCGAATAGGAGAAGGTGCCCGTGGCACCTGAGCGGGTCCTCATCCCGCGAATAGAGAAAGGGGCCAGCCGGCCCCCACCCCCTTGACATGGGGGATTAGATAGGGTATCTTAAATATAGTTGTAGATGGCAGCCTTCAGTTTAATAGGGGAATCCCAGAGCCGATTGTAATCCCGAAAGCGCGCACCCTCAGCGGAAAATTTGATAGCCGCGCTGAGCGCGATATAAATAGGGATACGGCACAAACAAGCCAGCATTAAAACCCACACTCGTTGATAGCCGGGCGAAATGCACTAAAAGGAGCAGACCACAAATGGCCGTCGTAGCAAACATATCCATAGCAGACCTCATCAAGATGACGATCGCCGAACTCACGCAGCTCGCAACCGACCTCAACGTCGAGGGCGCCTCCGGCCTCCGCAAGCAGGACCTCATATTCGCGGTCATGCAGGCGCAGGTCGAAAAGAGCGGCAACGTGTTCGGGGCCGGGGTGCTCGAAATCCTCCCCGACGGGTTCGGGTTCATGCGCTCGCCGGACTACAGCTACCTGCCCGGGCCGGACGACATCTACGTCTCGCCCTCGCAGATCAGGCGCTTCAGCCTCCGCACCGGGGACTTCGTGACCGGTCAGGTCAGGCCCCCGAAGGAGAACGAGCGGTACTTCGCGCTCCTCAAGGTCGAGTCGATCAACCACTCGTCGCCCGAGGAGGCCGTGGGCCGCGCGCTGTTTGATAACCTCACGCCTTATTACCCGACCGAGAAGTGGAACCTCGAAACCGAGGCGGACGAGTTCTCATGCCGCGTCATGGAGCTCATCACCCCCGTCGGCATGGGCCAGCGCGGCCTGATCGTCGCCGCACCGCGCACCGGCAAGACCGTGCTCCTGCAGTCCATCGCCAAGGCCATAAAGAAGAACCACGTCGACGCGCACCTGATCATACTCCTGATCGACGAGCGGCCCGAGGAGGTCACCGACTGGAAGCGCCAGGTGCCGGGGGCCGAGATCATCAGCTCGACGTTCGACGAGCCGCCACATCGCCACACGCAGGTCGCCGAGATTGTCATCGAGCGCGCCAAGCGCCTGACCGAGACCGGCCGCGACGTCTGCATCCTGCTTGACTCGATTACGCGCCTCGCCCGCGCATACAACGCCGTGATGCCCGCATCGGGCAAGATCCTCTCGGGCGGCCTCGATAGCAACGCCCTGCAGAGGCCCAAGCGCTTCTTCGGCACCGCGCGCAACATCGAGGGCGGCGGCAGCCTGACGATCCTCGCCACCGCGCTCGTCGATACCGGCTCGCGCATGGATGACGTCATATTCGAGGAGTTCAAGGGCACCGGCAACATGGAGCTCCACCTCGACCGCAAGCTCATCGACAAGCGCATATTCCCGTCCATCGACATCAACGGCTCGGGCACGCGCAAGGAAGAGCTCCTCGTGGATAAGGACACGCTGAATAAGATGTGGATCCTGCGCAAGGTCCTCAACCCCCTGAGCACCGTCGAGAGCATGGAGTTCCTGCTGGGCAAGCTCAAGAGCACCAAGACTAACAAAGAATTCATCGAGAAGATGAACAAGTAACTAGCGCGATTTCGCTCGTATAACGAAACCACAGGGGGGCCGATAGGCCCCCCTTTCATTTGGTCACTCATCACCGCTCTCGCCCATTTTCCAAAGCGCTCCAAATCGCTTGATACTGCGTTGGGCATCGAAGACTCGCCCTCTATGTACGTCACAGTACACCATCGGGGTGCCACGGGCACCTCTCCTGAAGAAAGGGCCAGTCGGCCCCTTGTCTGAAGCCGATTTGGGCGCGCTTTCGGGGGGCACGGATGAAGGACGCCCCCCGCGCCCCACGTGGTCAAAAGCATGTTCTGATGTCCGCGCTTAGGCATACATACGCATACCGCGCGCGCGTTTTATTTTAGAGTGTTCGGATATTGGGGGCAAAAGCGAGCCTAATCCGGCGGATTTAAAGGGATTTATGCGATCTCCCGCGTTCGGATGTTCGGATGTTTTGGCCGAAAATCGGGCAATCATAAGCCGCTCAATCAAACGCATTTTCCCTACTGAGCGCCTAGCCCGCCCAACCACTCCCCTCGCTAATATGGCCTGTGTATATCCCATACGCGCGATGATAAACCAAGCGGTCGGAACTGCGCCATGGGAACTGGTTCCATGGAACCAGTTCCTAGGAGTTGGTTCCGGTGTGTAAAGGTTACGCTCTTACCGGACAGTATCAGGCTGGAAAAAGCAGGCGGCAGCCAGCCCTTCCATCGGTTAGAATGTTTCACCACAAAACACAGACCGAAGGAGGAAGGGCATGACTGCCAAAGAAAAGATATCACAAGGGAGGCTTTCAATGCTTCAGCTGGCCGAGAGGCTCAGGAACGTGTCGGAGGCCTGTCGCCGCCGGGGGGTGAGCCGCAGCCAGTTTTACGAGTACAAGCGGGCGTTTCAGGAGCAGGGGTTTGCGGGGCTCGCGGACCTTCCGCCGATAGCGCGTAGCTGTCCCCACAAGACGCCTGAGGAGGCCCGCAAGCGAGTGATCGAGATGAGCCTTGCTCACCCCCGGTGGGGGAAGCAGCGCATCTTCGAGCACCTGCTTCTGGAGGGCATATTGGTGCGTCCCTCAACTGTGTATCGCATCCAGGTTCGCGAGGGGCTGGAGTCGAAGGCCAAGCGCATCCTCCGGCTTGAGCAGGAGGCTAACGGCAAGGAGATCGAGCTAACGGAGGAGCAGGTCAAGCTCATCGAGCGGGCCAATCCGTGCTTCAGGGAAAGGCATGTGGAGAGCGCATATCCGGGCTATCTGCTCAGCCAGGACACCTTCACGGTGGGCAAGCTCAAGGGCATCGGGACCGTGTATCTGCAGGCCGTGGTGGACACGTACGGCTCTTATGCCTTCGGCAAGCTGTACACGTCGAAGAGGCCCGAGACGGCGGCCGACGTGCTCTACGACCGCGTGCTGCCGTTTTACGAGGACCATGGCATCAGGGTCCAGCATGTCCTGACGGACAACGGCTCGGAGTACTGCGGCAAGCTGCTGCGGCATCCGTACGAGCTGTTTCTGGCGCTTCACGACATCGCGCATCGAAGGACGAAGGTGGCGACACCGAGGACAAACGGATTCGTGGAGCGGTTTAATCGCACCATCCTGGACGAGTTCTTCTCGGAGACGTTCAGGTACCGGTTCTACGCATCGCTCGATGAGCTGCAGTATGACCTCGACCGGTGGCTGCACCACTACAACAACGAGCGCCCTCACAAGGGCTATCGCAACATGGGCAGACGGCCAATAGAAACTATCGAGCTGGGCAAAAAGCTAAGACAGAAAGCTGAGGAGGAGGCCGCCTGATCAGTGCGACCGATGAGATGGAAAACTGTCCGGAGAGCACTGGACTTTTACATTCCGGTGGAGTCTTTGACAAAAAATCTTTTAGTCTTTTCTGGCATTCAATTATTTATCAAAAGGGCTATTGCGGTAATTCACAAGATCCTCGGCGGTCATTTCCTTCGGTGGAACAAGACGATAATGTTTTTCAGTCGCTATGCCGATACCATTGCTGCCTTCCTCGAAAGCGAATAGTGCGATCAAGTTGTCCTCCATGAATTGCGTCGCAATGGGTCGACATACAAGAGCGGGGAACTTCGCAGCACACATAGCGAAGTCCTGTTCTATCTGCACGATTCCTAGCTGATCCTTTCCACCTTTGGCCTGCACAGGGAAGACATATTGAGCCCCGCGCCGATCAACTCCTATATAAAGTTCGTCGGTCTCAATCTGGCCCATTCCTGCAACAGTCGTTCTCAAATGGCTCTGCAAGGCGTAACAAGTTACGCCGGTAAAGATGTCTATGAGCCTGTTATAGCGCACCTTTGCAAGCAGAGCCTGCTCATCGCTCAAGGCATACATCATGATGATTCCTGGAGTGGCGTCCGGTATTTTTGTCTCTGTCAACAATTCATTGGGGTTTATCCGTGGCAACGAGGTAAGCGAGAATTCATAACGGGCGGTACCTACTGGCCGTATGACCCATTCCAAACCCTCCGGAGCAAGTTTACGGATGGAATCCGGCAGGGCCGCCCTGTACCGAAAAGTGTAAACAATATCGCCAAGATTTTTCGGTAGAACGATACCCAGTTCCTGAGCGGTTCTTACGATCTCTTCTCTTTCGAAAGAGACTTCCGTGGCCATTGCGGTGTAGTGGCGTTCAAATATCTTTTCGATAAGCTGAGTGTATCTATTTTTACCCTTAGCCATAGGTTCCTCCGGTTCGTTTTCCATTTCGTCGGCCAGTCAGCTTACTCGGTCCTGGCCATCTTAAAATAACGACTTCCTCGCGCATTTGCTTCTTTGTAGATGTGGCAATTCGTGTGCGAAACAAGTCGATACCGATAAGTTCATAACCCTGAGAAACCGCTATGTCAGCCAATAACTGGCCCGTTCGTATCATCACCTGAAGATATGATGCCTGATCCCCTACGACATATCCGAGGTGTGCGCCGGGCTTCAAGAAAGGGCGGAGTTCGTCAAGGTGACGCGCCATGCCGCCGAAATACAGTTTTGTAACTTTTCCGTATAATTTTTCAAAGCCAGATGTTTTCCCAAGTTCGATTCTTTTATTTTCTATTTCTTTAGCGATAGCCTGTATATCCTTATTTTTTTCGACCCATTTATCATCATCGTCTCCTTTGTAAACATTCCGGGTATTGGAGCGGAGAAGTCCTTTTTTGAGTGCTTGAAGTTCAGCCTTGTTATTGATGAATCCAAGCAGAACGGATTCTAGTCTTGTGGTGCGAGTATAGTCTTTCTCGTTCGGATATGGTGGGGATGTGAAAACGGCATCGATGGAATTAGGTTGCAGTACCTCACCAAAGTGTCTGGAATCGGCATGGAAGACGGTTGCCGGAACCTGTGCCCTCTTCACAGAACGAAGGTCATCGGCCATGATCCGGACTTCATCAAGCCATGATTCTATAACAGGAGCGTCTAGTTTCTTCTTGGGATGAACCCCGACTTCGGGACCGAAGTGAAGGTTGCTTATAGAGAAGACCAGTGCTTTTGCGAGAGCAAGGGACGCATGTCTGTTATATCTTTCGTCTTGGAGTTTGTGCATTTGCTCCAAAAGAATAATGGTCTTGTGCAGTGGGTGAGGACTGATGGAGTCCTTTAAAAGTAGCTTTATGGTCTCTTGAGATAGAGACCGCAATTTTCTTCTGCCCCAAGAAGCTATAAGCCTGTTGGCCTCTTCTGCTATCGTTTCCGCATATGCGATAAGATCATCAGGATTAATTCCCCAGTCCAGCTTAACACCACTAGCAAAGAAGGGCATATGATTGGCTTCGATGCCTATACTAGGTATTCCGTTCAACTTGGCTTCGATAATTGTTGTCCCTGTTCCACAGAAAGGATCAAGAATTGTGCTTTTATGATTGAGATTAAATTTATTTATGTATTCACGAACAAGATGGGGTGGAAAGGAAAGGACAAAGCGATACCAGTCATGAAATGCTCGGTCTGTCACTTGAAGTTTATTTGCAGTTCCGTTTGTTCTTTTCGGAGCGATTTCCGTTATTGTTGTAACTGGATTAGTTTGCACTTCACTAATGCTATCAAATCGATGGTAGGTATTTCAATGATGAACGGCGCTTTGCTCATAGCGGATACAAATCTAATCAGCTCCATCCCACGAAAGCGCGCGAAATCGTATCAGACAAGGAAGGGGCCAGTCGGCCCCCTATGGTATATTAAGTATTGGTGTAAAAGGATGCGAAACCTTGCTTATAAGCTGGCGGCGATCTGCGCGTTTTTGAGCGTATTGCTGTTTTGCGCGTCGTTTGCGTATGCCGCCAATATTACAGGCCCCGAGGTGCGACTCGACCAGCAGGGCATATACGTCGCGGCCGGCGTGAGGCTCGAGCCCCAGGAGCAGCAGGACATCCGCGAGGGCATCCAGAAGGACATCGACATATTCATCGACCTCTTCCGCGTCTGGCGCTTCTGGCCGGACGAGTTCGTGCTCGGCACGAAGTATACCCAGACGCTGCGCTGCGACCCTGTGAAGAAAGAATATGTCGCGACCTCCCTTACCGGCACGCGCGAGCGCGTGCACCGCTTCGAGGACTGCGACGCCCTGATGAACTGGGCCCTGAACATCCCGGAGATCATGCTCACGCACGTGGGCGAGCTCGAGCCGGGGGAGTATTTCGTCAAGGTCACGGCCGAGTCGCGCCTGCGGCGCCTGCCTCCGTTTATAGACCAGCTGTTTTTCTTCGTCCCGCAGAAGGAATACCACATAGAGGGCCGCTCGCAACCGTTCCCGATAGGCGGGGGTGCCGCGAAATGAGGCTGAACGCCAAAAAGAGCGCGCTCCTGGCTGTCTGCGTCCTCGGCTTGTTCGCAATCGCGCTCGGGCTGGAGGTCGCCTTCGTGCACACTGCCGTGGAAACGCTTGCCGGCCGCGCGGTGTTTTTCTTCACGCTGGACCTGATGGTGCTGGTACTGGTCGCGATCCTGATCGCGGTCGTCAAGCCGTTTATCGCCCTGCTGCGCGAGCGGCGCGAGCGCGTGCTCGGCTACAAGTTCAAGACGAAGATGACGGTCTTCTTCGTCGTGACCGCCGCGATCCCGGCCGCGCTGCTTTTCCTGATATCGACCCAGCTCGGGACGCGCTACATAGAGCGCATCTATACGCCGCAAGTCCGGCAGTCCTTCGCCGGATCCATAGAGCTTGCGAAGCACTACTACGCCGAGGAGCGCAGGCTGGCGCGGTATTTCGCCTCCGTAGCGCTCAAGGGCGAGCCGGTGCCCGGAGAGTACGCCATAGAGCGGCTCGTCCGGCCCCCCGATGACGCATCCGGCGTGATCGCCGCCGCGTTCGAGCGCCGCGAGCAGGGGGCCGAGATAGTCTCCTCCCCGGACGGCGACATGGTGATCGGGGCCGCCCCGGACCCGGCCGGCGGCGTGGTCTTCGTGGTCAGGAAGCTCATCCCCAGGGCCGCGAGCGAGTACGTCCGCATGATCATGGACGCGCACGAGGACTACACGAAGACCGACGCCTGGAAATCTCAGGTGAAGCTCAACTACCTGCTCCTGATGGGGTTCTTCGCGCTCACGATCATCTTCATGTCGCTGTGGCTCTCGCTTAAGATCTCGGGCTGGATAGCCGAGCCGGTGCGCGACCTCGCCTCGGCCACGAACGAGGTAGCCTCCGGTAACCTCTCGGTCTCCGTGACCTCGCGCCGCAATGACGAGATGGGCCAGCTCACCGAGTCGTTCAACCGCATGGTGCGCCAGATGCGGCAGGACAAGGAATCCCTCAACAGCGCGTACACGCGCCTGAGCACCGCATTTTTAAACCTCGAAAGCATAGTCACTAATATCCACAGCGGCGTCATCTCGCTTGACGAGGCCGGAAACGTCGTTGCGATCAACGCGGCCGCATGCCGCATATTCGGCATCCCGGAGGCCGGGGACGTGATGGGCAAGTTCTACCCAGCGTTTCTGGCCAACGTCCGCTCGGAAGAGCTCCAGGAGATGATAAAATCCATAAATATCAAGACGTTACAATCAATCGAGAAAGAGGTCAACGCCGACATCTCAGGCCGTCAGGCCCTGCTGCGGGTTTCGGTTACCGGGCTTAAAAACGTCGGCGCCGAGCACCTCGGCATCCTCGTCGTCATCGACGACATCACGGACGTAGTCCGCGCCCAGCGCGCCCTGATGTGGCAGGAGGTCGCGCAGGTTATGGCCCACGAGATCAAAAACCCGCTGACCCCGATCCTGCTCTCGACCGAGCGCATGCTCAAGAAGTGGGAGAGGAAGGACGAAGACTTCCCGGTCGCGTTCGAGCGGGCCACCAGGGCGATCATCAAGGAGGTCCATTCCCTAAAGAGGCTGGTCGACCAGTTCTCTAAGTTCGGTAAACTGCCGGAAATAAAGAAGATTTTAACTAGCCTGCGCCCTATCGTCGATGAGGTGCGCTCGCTGTATCAAGACACGGACGGCCTCGTGCTGAGCGTCGAACTCCCGGACGATATGCCGGACGTCGCGCTCGACCCCGAGCAGTTCAAGCGCGTCTTGATCAACCTTATAGAGAACGCCGCGCAGGCGATGAAGGGGCGGGGCTCGGTCGTGCTCCGCTTCAGGACCGACGCCGAGCGCAGCACCATGATAACCGAGGTCGCGGATACCGGCCCGGGCATCCGGGATGAGGACAAGGAGCGGGTGTTTCAGCCCTATAAGTCCGGCAAGAAGGAAGGCACCGGGCTTGGGCTTGCGATCTCGCACCGCATCATCGAGGAGCACGGGGGCCGCATCTGGGTGCACGACAACCAGCCGAAAGGCTGCGTATTTACAATAGAATTACCGATCTAAGCCATGCAAGAAGGGGGCTCATAGCGATGTCGACGGTGCTCATAATTGACGACGAAGAGGGCATAAGGGAGAGTCTCTCTGACATCCTCTCGGACGAGGGCTTCCGCACCGTGCTCGCCGGGAGCGCCGAGGAGGGCCTGAAGCTGATCGAGGATGAGCAGCCCGACCTCGTATTCCTCGACGTCTGGCTCCCCGGGATGGACGGCATCGAGGCCTTAGGCAGGATCAAGGAGATAAAACCCGACCTCCCGGTCATACTGATCTCCGGCCACGGGAATATAGAGATAGCCGTGAAGGCCACGAAGATCGGTGCGCATGACTTCATAGAAAAGCCGCTTTCGCTGGAGCGCGTCGTGCTTGCGGCCAAGCACGCGCTCGCGCTTCAGAGCCTCGCGCGCGAGAACCTCACGCTTCGTGCGACAATCTCCCGCGGGATGAAGCTCGTTGGGACCTCGGCCCCCATCCGCTCGATCCGGCAGCAGATCGAGATGGCCGCCAGAAGCTCCGCGCGCGTGCTCATAACGGGCGAGAGCGGCACCGGCAAGGAGATCGTGGCCCGGATGCTCCATGACATGAGCGCCAGGGCCTCCGGCCCATATATCGAGGTAAACTGCGCCGCGATACCCGAGGAGCTGATCGAGAGCGAGCTGTTCGGCCATGAGAAGGGCTCTTTTACCGGCGCGTTCGAGACGAAGAAGGGCAAGTTCGAGCTTGCTGACGGCGGGACGCTCTTTCTGGACGAGATCGGCGACATGTCAATGCAGACCCAGGCCAAGCTCCTGCGCGTGCTCGAGACCCAGGAGTTCCAGCGCGTCGGCGGATCGAAGAACATCAAGGTCGACGTCCGCGTCCTTTCGGCCACGAATAAGGACCTCGTCGAGCTTATCCGCAAGGGCAGGTTCAGGGAGGACCTCTACTACAGGATCAACGTGATCCCCATACACCTGCCCCCGCTGCGCGAGCGCAAGGAGGACATCCCGGAGCTGGTCGAGCACTTCCTCGATCTGACCGCAGCGGAATGCGGCCAGGCCCGGAAGAAGGTCGGGGAGGGGCTGCTCAAGGCGCTCGAAACCCAGGACTGGCCTGGCAATATCCGGGAGCTCAAGAACGCTATCGAGCGGCTCGCGATCATGACCCGCACCGAACGGCTCGGCCCGGAGGGGCTCAGGCCCGGTGGGCCTGTCATATCTGCCGAGGAGCCGGGATTTTTCAGCATACGCACGCTCAAGGACGCGCGCGACGCCTTCGAGCGCGAGTTCATCGGGCGGAAGCTCGCGGAGAACGGCTGGAACGTTACCAAGACCGCCGAGGCGCTCGATATCGAGCGCAGCAACCTCCACCGCAAGATCAAGGGCTACGAGATCAAGCTCCCCGGCGGACAGGGCTAGACATAGGGGGCGACCGCCCCTTTGCTCAGATCGCGCACCTTCAACAAGTCGTTCGTCTGGATTGTTCCACGTGGAACAATCCGTCCTCTCTCGCCAGCCTTTAGCCTGTCTGTTGTGTCCTCATTGTTCCACGTGGAACATCGCGCGGTCTATTAACTATAGTTACTGACAAGCATCCGGCTAATAGGCGTAACATATTGAAATATATAGTTATTTAGCCCGTCTCTCTGTCGGCTATATGTTGGGTTTTGTTGCCCGCGCATGTCAGAATCGTGTTGGTGGATGAGCGGATAAGCTGTTGAGGGAGGGTCAGTAATCGAGTTTCAGGTTGCGGGTGGTGTCGGCCGCCTCGGCGCGCTTGAAGGCCGCCACGCGGTATGGCAGGTTCGGGCGGTCTCCGGCGAGGAGCTTCTCTATCGTGAGTATCTGGAGGCGCGGGAAGTCCCAGTTGAGTATGTCCGAGTGATAGAAGCCCTTTGTCGCGGCCTCGGTGGTCATATCGCGCGTCGGGGGCTCCAAGGTGATGAGGATGCCGAACTCGGCCTTCTCGCGGTCGGCCACATGGCCCAAATCGCGCATGTCCTTTACCGAGACCTTGCCGCTTTTGACCGAGACTATGCCGCGCGATATCTGGTCCTTGGCCTCATGGAAGTAGACATAGCCGTCGATCCCGGTGTCCGAGCCCTTCTTCCTGTCCCCGTAGGGCCGCGCGTCTATCAGCGAGAGCGCCCACCACTGGAACTGGTAGCGGTCCTGAAGCGCAAGCTCCCGCGCGCCCGTAAGGTCCTCCGGCTCGCCTATGACCTTATAGTCCTTGCCCGGCTCTATCGAGAACATGTGCTTTAGCCGCCACTTGATGAGGTTCACCGAGAGGTGCGTGACGTCTATCCCTATCCAGCGGCGGTTTAGCCGTTGCGCGGCGGTGATAGTGGTGCCGCAGCCGCAGAACGGGTCGAGCACCACATCGCCCTCATTCGATGAGGCCTTAATGATGCGCTCCAGAAGCGCCTCCGGCTTCTGCGTCGGATAGCCGAGGCGTTCCTGTGCATGTGCGGATATTGGATTGATGTCATTTATGACATCTCTAATCGGTACGCCTGCATCTTCATTTATATATCTTTTCAATCCGGGTATTCCGCCGTCTTTTGCTGGCCAGTAGACCAAACCTTTTTTATCCAGAAGATCTAACTTTTCTTGTGTTGACATTTTATCTAAATCAATTTTCCCCTTTACTTCATTAAGGATTTTCATGGGGACTGCCCAGTGGCGTCCTTTGGATGTCGGGTCTATATCCCTCCAAGGCTTTCCTGAGTCACCTGTCCTCGTTCCCGCACCAGTTAAATCGCCAACACGATAAACTCCGCCTTTGTCTTTATATCTGTAAAAATTCTCAATGTATGTTTCGTCATACTGTTCAAATACAGGATTCCAGACAGGCTCTCTGTCCTTGCCGTAGAAAAGTATTACATCATGGACTGGCCCCCATCTCTTTGATCCACTATGGCTGCTTGTCCTTTTCCACACTATCTCATTCCTGAAATTCTTCTTCCCGAATATCGTATCCATTACAACCTTTAGATAGTGTGACGCGGTGGGGTCACAATGCAGATAGATGCTCCCTGTGTCCTTGAGCACGCGCCTGAGTTCCAAAAGCCGCACGCACATCATCGTGAGATATGCCATCATGTCGTTTACCCCGATGAACGATCTAAACGCGCGCATCATCTCTACCACGTTGGCGGGCGCGGCCTCGACTATCGCCTGAAACGTCCGCTCCGCGTCCTCGTTCCAGTGCCAGGTGTCCTCAAACGCGGTGATCTGCGCGTCCGAGGACTTGCCGGTCGGTTCCTTGAAGAGTATGTTGTAGTCGGCCTTTGAGTTAAACGGCGGGTCGAGGTATATCAGGTCTGCCGATGCGTCCGGGACGTAGCGCCTCAGGATGTCGAGGTTGTCGCCGAAGTAGAGGGTGTTGTCCATCGCATCCGATTATAACAAAAGCGCAAAACTCTCACAAAGAAATTTAATCAATGCCGTTGACCGCTCGCGCTTGACCCACGGGCATAACCAAAGCGCGATAAATCGGGGGCGGCTGCCCCTTTACTTCAGACAAGGAACCGGACGAAAAATAACCGGAGGCGTATATGGACATACGTCGAGGATTATTTTTCGGGCGGTGACACAGTATGAAGCGATTTAGCGCGGCTTTAGAACTGCGACCTTACTCGTACCTTAGCATCTCCGCCGGATTCAGCTTCGCGGCCTGCCACGAGGGGTATACGGTTGCGAGGAAGCTTATCACGAGCGCCGAGACCGTAACCGCCGTGAAGTCGCCAACGTTGATCTTGGCCGGCAGGTAGCTCAGGTAATAGACGTCCGGCGGGAGCTTGATGAGGTGGTACTTGTTCATCAGCACACAGACCGTAAGCCCTGCGCCAAGCCCGATCAGCGTCCCAACGAGCCCGATCAGGAAGCCCTGTATCATGAAGATCGCCATTATCCCGCGCCGCGTGGCGCCCATGGCCTTCAGTATCGCTATCTCGCGCTGCTTTTCCATCACGTTCATGATCTGGGTGCTGACGATGTTAAACGCGGCCACGAGCACTATGAGCGTGAGTATCACGAACATCGCGAGCTTCTCGAGCTTGAGCGCCGCAAAGAGGTTGCGGTTCATCTGTATCCAGTTTTTGGTGTAGTACGGGTATCCGAGCTTCTTGTTGATCGCCTCGCCGGTGGCCACTACGTCGTAGATGTCGCGCACCTTAAGCTCTATGCCGGTCACAGCGCCCGAAAGTTCGAAGAACTCCTGCGCCTCGGGCATACCGGTGAGCACGAGGTTCGAGTCGTACTCGAACATCCCGACCTCGAATATCCCCGCAACCTTGAACCGCCGAGCCTTCGGCAGCGTGCCCATCGGCCCCTCTCCCCCGAACGGTGAGATCACCTTCACGCTGTCGCCAAGCGTTACGCCGAGCCGCTCCGCAAGCTCCGAGCCTATCACGATGCCGGGCAGGGGCCCGGCCCCATTGGCTATCGGGGCAGATGGTTTTGAGGTGAGGTCAGCGAGCGACCCGAGCTTCATGTGAGATTCCAGCTCGGTCGTCTTCATCTCGGCCGCGGGCTCGATGCCCCGGACGTATACGCCCTGCGCGCGGCCCTCGGCAGCGATCATCGCCTGCCCGAGCACGAACGGCGAGGCCGATATGACGTTCGGCTCGGTCGATGCGGTCTTTATAGCCTTATCGTAGTCCGGGATATCGCCCGAGAAGCTCATGACCACCAGGTGGGTCGTGACGCCGAGGATCTTCTTTTGGAGGTCTTCCTGAAACCCGCTCATCACGGCCAGCACGATCAGGAGCGCCATCACGCCTACGGTCACGCCGCCCATGGATATCGCGGTGCTCAGCGAGATGGCCTTGTGGATCTTCTTGGACTTGAGGTATCTGAATGCGACTATCGCCTGATAGGGCAGCGCCATTGGGTCACGGGGGGTCAGAGACCCCTTTCCTCTTCAGGCTTCGAAGCGTCAGTGTCCGCCGGTGCGCCTGTAGGCACGGTCTGGCCGTGCATCTCGGGCTTGAGCTGCGGGAAGAGTATGACGTCCTTGATCGTATGGGAGTTGGTGAGTATCATCACGAGCCGGTCGATCCCGATGCCCTCGCCCGCTGCGGGGGGCATCGCGTACTCAAGCGCGCGGACGAAGTCGTCGTCCATGCGCAGGGCCTCGTCGTCGCCCTGCTCGCGCGCAAGCGCCTGCTCGCGAAACCGCCCGAACTGGTCGATTGGATCATTAAGCTCGCTAAACGCGTTTGCGACCTCCCAGCCCGCTACGAAGAGCTCGAACCGCTCTACTAGATGCGGCTGCTCGGCCTTGCGCTTCGCAAGCGGCGAGAGCCCGACCGGGTAGTCCGTGACGAACGTGGGCTGTATGAGCTTCGGCTCGACGAACTTCGAGAATATCTCGTCGAGCACCTTGGCGTGCGAAGCGCCCTTCGGCACGTCGAGCTCCTGCTGGATCGCCCACTCTAGCGCGAACCTCTCGTCAGTGATCGCCATGGCAGGCACGCCGTTGTCGAGCATGGCCTTCTCAAAAGGCAGCCGCGGCCAGGGCGAGGTGAAGTCTATCGTGTGCTCGCCGAAAGTGACTATATGAGTCCCGATGGCCTTGTCCATGATCGTGACGAAAAGCTCCTCGGTGAAGTCCATAAGGAAGTTGTAGTCCTTGTAAGCGGCGTAAAACTCGATCATCGTAAACTCGGGGTTATGCTTCTTTGAGAGCCCTTCGTTTCTAAAGTTGCGGTTGAGCTCGAACACGCGCTCAAATCCACCAACCAGCAGGCGTTTCAAGTAAAGCTCCGGCGCGATGCGCAGGTAGAGGTCTATCCCTAGCGCGTTATGGTGGGTCTTAAACGGCTTCGCCGTAGCGCCTCCGGGCACCGCCTGCATCATCGGCGTCTCGACCTCGATGAAGCCGTGCTCCTCGAGGTGGTCGCGGATAGCCTTGATGATCGCGGAACGGCGGCGGAAGGTCTCCTTGACGTCGGGGTTGACGATGAGGTCGAGGTAGCGCTGGCGGTAGCGGGTCTCTGTGTCCGTGAGGCCGTGGAACTTCTCCGGCAGCGGGCGCAGGGCCTTCGCGAGGAAGCTCATCGCGCTGACCTCTAATGTCAGCTCGTTCGTGCGGGTCCTAAACAGCCTACCGGTGACGCCTATGAGGTCTCCGAGGTCCAGGAGCTTGACGATCTTGAATGCGTCCTCGCCCATGATGTCGCGCTTGAGGTAGATCTGCAGGCGGCCGGTGGCGTCCTGCAGGTGCGCGAAGACGGCCTTGCCGAAGCTCCGGACCATGATGAGCCGCCCGGCGAGCGTGAAGCGGCCGCTCTCGGCCTCGAGGGCCTCGTGAGAGAGCCCGGCGTAGCGCACGTTGATGTCGCGCGCGCTGTCGGGGTTCTCAAACGGCTGGCCGAACGGCTTGACGCCGAGGGCTTCGAGTTCCCGCATCTTGATCATGCGGCTTTCCGTATGTTCGTTTTGCTCCAGCATAACAGTAACCCGAATTATATAGCCGTAGCGCGTTAAGAGTCAATTAAGCGGTGTCCTCAACAGGGCGCGCCGTGCGCCTGATATGGTAAAATAAAAGGTATTTTTGAACCCGCATCTTGCATAAGGAGCCAATAGACCCAATGTCTCAGAATATGACCAGCATAGAAGAGGAGATGAAGGTCTCCTATCTCGACTACGCGATGAGCGTAATCATCGGCCGTGCGCTTCCGGTCGTGACCGACGGGCTCAAGCCGGTGCAGCGCCGCATACTGTACGCGATGTTTAGAGAGGGGCTGACGCCGGGCAAGAAGCACTCCAAGAGCGCCGGCGTCGTCGGCGAGGTCTTAAAGAAATACCACCCGCACGGCGACACCGCCGTCTATGACGCGATGGTGCGCCTCGCTCAGGACTTCAACATGCGCGCCCCGCTCGTAGACGGGCAGGGCAACTTCGGCTCGATAGACGGAGACCGCGCGGCGGCATATCGTTATACCGAGGCCAGGCTTACGAAGATCGCCGAGGAGCTGCTCGCCGACATCGACAAGGACACGGTGGACTTCATCCCGAACTTCGACGAGACCACGAGCGAGCCCGCGGTGCTGCCTTCGAAGGTCCCGAATCTGCTTTTAAACGGAGCCGCGGGCATCGCCGTAGGCATGGCCACGAACATCCCGCCGCACAACCTCGGCGAGCTGATTGATGGATTAGTGATGCTGCTGGACGACCCCAAGGTTACATTAGAAAAGCTAATGACAGCCATAAAGGGCCCTGACTTCCCGACCGGCGGGATCATATGCGGCACGGCCGGCCTGCGCGACGGGTACGAGACCGGCCGCGGGCTCGTGCGGATGCGCGCGCGCACAGTGATAGAGCGCGACCACAAGGGCCAGGAGACGATCATCGTCACCGAGATCCCCTACCAGGTCAACAAGTCCTCGATGATAAAGAAGATGGCCGAGCTCGTGCGCGCCAAGAAGATCGAGGGCATCTCGGAAATTCGGGATGAATCCGACCGCGACGCGTCGGTGCGCGTGGTCATAGAGCTCAAGCGCGGCGAGATCGCGCAGGTCGTCCTCAACAACCTGTTCAAGCACACGCAGATGAGCGAGACGTTCGGCATGAACATGCTCTCGCTCGTCGGCAAGCAGCCGAAGCTCCTGGGGCTCCGCCCGATACTCGTGCTGTTCATCGAGCACCGCAGAGACGTCGTCACCCGCCGCACGCGCTTCGACCTCAGGCGAGCCGAGGAGCGCGCGCATATCTTAGAGGGCCTCAAGATCGCGATAGACAACCTAGACGAGATCATCACGATGATCAAGGCCTCGCCCGACCCCGAGACAGCGCGTAACGGGCTGATGACGCGCTTCAAGCTCTCGCAGCCGCAGGCCCAGGCGATCCTGGACATGAGGCTCCAGCGCCTGACCGGGCTCGAGCGCGACAAGATCATTACCGAGTACACCGAGATCATAAAGGCGATCTCGCTACTGAAGGCGATCCTCGCAAACGACGAGCTGAAGGACAAGATCATCCGCGACGAGCTTGTCGAGATCAAGCAGAAATACGCAAACCCGCGCCGCACCGAGATCACCGGCGAGGCCCAGGACATCAACATCGAGGATATGATCAAGGAAGAAGAGATGGTCGTCACGATGTCCTATACCGGGTATATAAAGCGCAACCCGCTCTCGCTGTACCGCAGCCAGCGCCGCGGCGGCAAGGGGCTCACAGGCATGGAGACGCGCGAGGAGGACTTCGTCGAGCAGATGTACATAGGCTCGACGCACGACTACATGATGTTCTTCACGAACAAGGGCCGCCTGCACTGGCTCAAGACATACCAGATCCCGGAGTTCGGCCGCGCCACGAAGGGCAAGGCGATCATCAACCTCCTGCAGCTTACAGAGGGCGAACGCGTGGCGACCGCGATACAGGTCAAGGACTTCACCGAGGGCGGCAACCTCGTGATGTTCACCAAAAAGGGCATCGTGAAGAAGACCCCCCTTATCGACTATTCAAACGTGCGCACCAAGGGCATCATCGCCCTGAACATAGACGAGGACGACGAGCTGATCGCGGTGCGCCGCACGACCGGGCAGAGCGACCTCATCATGGGC
Source organism: Nitrospirota bacterium (assembly GCA_963721805.1). GTDB lineage: Bacteria > Nitrospirota > Thermodesulfovibrionia > Thermodesulfovibrionales > JdFR-86 > CAVRJY01. The sequence goes on from CAVRJY010000001.1 coordinate 95,813, forward strand.
ACGCGCAACGGGCTCTCGATCCGGTTCCATGAGGACGACGTGCGCACGATGGGCCGCGTGGCCAGGGGCGTCATCGGCATCCGCCTGATGAAGGGCGACGAGGTCGTCTCGGCCGACGTGGTCGAGGACCGCACCACCCTGCTTACGATCACCGAGCGCGGCATGGGCAAGCGCTCGCGCGCCGAGGACTACCCGGTGCAGGGCCGCGGCGGCAAGGGCGTGATCTCGATCAAGACGACCGAGAAGGGCGGCAAGGCCTTAGGGCTCATAAAGGTTATCGACGACGACGAGATCGTCCTGATCTCGAACGCCGGGAAGCTCATACGTATGCGCGCCGGGGATATCACGACGCTCGGCCGCAACACGCAGGGCGTCAAGCTCATGTCGATCTCGGAAGACGAGCGCGTGATGGGCCTGAGCCGCGTGGCCGAACGCATGACCGACTAGGGGGGCCACTGGCCCCCTTTATTTTCTGCATTTGTAACCGGGGTGCGATTAGCACCCCCTTCCACATAGGAGGTTTTTATGCTGCCGATAGGCCCCCTGATGATAGAGCACAGGCTGATCGAGCGGGCCATCGCCCTGATGGTCTCGGAACTCGGGCGCATAGAGGCCACCGGCACGGTCGATACCGGCCGCATCGGCATGATAGTGGATTTCATCAAGACGTACGCGGACCGCTGCCACCACGGCAAAGAGGAAAACATCCTCTTTAAGGAGCTTGCCACAAAGCCCCTGACCGCCGAGCACAGGGGGATGATGGACGCGCTGACCGCCGAGCACGAGCTCGGCAGGACCGCGACTCGGAGGCTCGTCGCCGCGACCGCGAGCTACGCCGGGGGCGATCCCGAGGCGCTCGCTCAGATCGTCGAGGCGATGGGGCTGATCGTGGAGTTCTACCCGCGCCACATCGAGAAGGAGGACAAGCATTTCTTCATGCCGGTTATGCAGTATTTTTCCGAACAGGAAAAGGCGGATATGCTGAAACAAGGCTATGCGTTCGACCAGACGCTCATCCACGAAAAGTATAAGAACTTAGTCGAGGTTGCCGAACGAGAGGTTTCCTGACAGTTGCGCGAAATACGCGGGGGCGACTGCCTCTCTCCAATATACGTTGACAAGGAAAGGGGCTGACTGGCCCCCCCTTCTTTTTTAGAGCTTTGCCAACTCCTCTATATTTTTGATTACCTCTTCTGTGGTCTCTCTGAGTTCCTCGCCCATGCGCTTGTACTCGTTTGGGTATTCGTCCTCCATGAAGTGCATCAGCGCGTAGTATACCGGCCTCATCCTGTCCTTCAGGCCCAGCGCCTCATCATCGAATAAGCCCTTTACATAGTGGTACTGTCCTTTTGCTATCAGGAACTGAATAATTATAGGTGTTTGACTATCCTCCAGCGCTTCTTTGTCCCTGAGGTGCTCCTTCAATAATTCGAAAGCTTCTTCAAGCCTGTTGTTCCATATGAATGCAAGAATAAGCGGTATCCTAGACATATAGCTAGCCACTGCCGCATACTCCATAAGCGCATACTCAAGCGCCTTTTCTTTTTCCTTTTTCTGTGCCCAGTAAGCGTAAGATAACAGTGAATATGCTTTTGGGCTGCCTTTTTCTATAGCCTTGAGGTAATATGGCTCAGCTTCAGCAAACCGGCCCTGCTTAGAGTAGAGGATACCGAGTCTGTTAAAAGCCTTATCATCTCCTTTTTCTATAGCCTTGAGATAAAAAGTTTCGGCCTCATCAAACCGGCCCTGCACAGAGTAAAGGACTCCGAGGTTGAGAAATGTCTTGTCAGTCCCCTTTTCTATAGCCTTGAGGTAATAGAACTCGGCCTCATCAAGCCGGCCCTGTTTATGGTAAAGGGCTCCTAGGTTGTTCAACGCCTCATTAACTCCTGCTTCTATGGCCCTGAGATAATATGTCTCGGCCTTATCAAACCGGCCCTGATCATAGTAAAGAACTGCGAGGGCGTAAGAAGCCTTATCGTTTCCTTTTTCAATGGACTTGAGGTAGAGTGTTTCTGCCTTTTCAAGATCCCCGAGATTGCTGTACGCAATTCCAAGCCCAGATAAAACAATAGGGAGTTCGTTTAACCGGGCATTGTTTTCAAGCAGGCCTATGAATCCCTGAACATCTTTGGCCTCAAGGAGGTCTACTGATTTGTTTAATATCTCAATATCAGATTGCATAAGCTCTTTGGCAAGGGCCTCATCCTTACTTTTAAGGAACTCCCTTGTTGCGGTGATGAGTTCATGCTGTTCTTTCATGGGAAGTCCCGCGAGCGCAAGGGCTTCGGTGAAATAATACGCATGCCCGGCATAGAACCCATCGTTTGAAAGCGCCGATATATGGCGGTTGGCTCTCTCTACAAGCTCGTCCTTGCTACACCACTCTGAGAGGAACTTCACTAGCCACTTCACCCTCTGGTTCTCTACCCCACCCCTCCTCCCAAAACGCATCAAATACCAGATATTAAAAAACCGTTCAGTGATCATGTAAAGGTGGTTCTTGGTAGTGGTCTTTATCCTTGTAACCAGACCGCTTCGTAATAACTGATTTAGCTGGGCAGAGACTGCCTTGCTGTCGAGGCGTACTTTCTTTGCGATCTCTCCGGTGCTTATGCCGTCCCAGTGCATGGCCATCGCATCGACTATCCTCTGCTGCTGCACCGGTAGGTCGTCCATGCGGTGCTTGTAAAGAGGGGTGACCCTGTCGAGTACGACTTCAAGATCACGAAACGAGTCGCCGGATGCGTCGTCCGCGAGTATCTCAAAAAGCAGTATCACCGTCCGGGGGATTCCTCCGGTAAGCCTTCGGAGGGTCTCGATGCGTTCGGGCTGGCGCTCCACTATCTCTTTGACCGCTTCGTTCTTGTAGTTCTCGGCAAGCTTAAGGAGAAGTTCTGTGGTCTCGGTGCGATTCAGCCCCCTAAGCTGCACCATCTTGAAAAACTCGAAAAACGGCTTTCCGTAGTCATAGGTATGCTCAAGCATCCCGGCAGAGGCCCCGACAACGCGGAAGTCCGGCGAGGTAAGCAGTATCTCACGGAACCTGTGCTGCTCGGTCTCGTCTATCCTGTCAAGGACGTCCCCGATGTTGTCAATGAACAGCACGAGTTTTTTGCCGTTTGCCCTGAGCGCGGCTTCAAGGATGCCGAAGCACTCCTCGTCATACCGTTCATGCCCGCGTGCTTCCTCAAAGCGTGCGCCAAGCCCCGCGAATCCATCTGTCTGCGCGAGCTTTTCCGCCGCGCCCTCCCACAGGTCGCAGAGCGAGCCCATGTTATAGTGCTCCTCAGGGAACATCACCGGGATGAGCCAAGCTTGAAGGCCGGGGCCTCTTTTGATCTCGTGGTAAATGCGCAGGAGGAGCGTGGTCTTTCCGGTGCCCCTCGCGCCCTGGATAATATAATGCTGCTCTGGGTTTTCCATCTTCGAGCTTTTTATGTCATCGAATATCTGGCGGAATTCTTTCAACCTTATGACAAAGCTGTTTATCAGTTCCTCTGGCGTCTGGTTGTCGGGGTTGTAGATATGCGCGATCTTAGTTTGCGCAGTTTTCATACCACCACCTCCTAAGGACCGGGGAGTTGAAGCGATAGACCTCCGGGCGGTCGTTGTTGTTTATGTATCCGTCGTGGATGAGCACACGCATGACCTGTTTATAATCGTCCCTCAAGTCGTGCTTCACGGCAAGGTCGAGCACCTCATTAGTAGACAGCGAGTGTTTGCGGGAGATGATGTCAAGAACCTCCTCAGCGAACTTGTATTCAGGGCGGCTCAGGGATTTCTTGAGCCTGTTCTGCCAGAGGTCGAAGTGATTGCGGTGCTGAAGCATGCCATCGAAGGCCAGATCGACCATCTTTTTGGTGACCTTTGTCGATCTGTCCTCTGCAGCCAAATCGCCGATCTCCTGCACAAGGGCCTGTAGGTGGAATGGTATCAGCCATTCTATCTTTTTGATCGCATAGCTGATGCTTGGGGCTTCGGCACGGAGGCCAAGCCCCTCAAGCAGAAGACCAAGCAGAATGGATGCTTCCTTATCTTTTAACGGCGCAACCTTTATGGACGTGAGGTCGGATATAAGGTCGGAGGCCTCAATGCGGCCTGCGACGTTTTCAAGGCCAACTGAGCCTGTGAACACGAAGAGCAGGTTATCCCTTAGCGCTTCGTCATGCCTGAGTTCCCTGAGCGCCTGAAGAAAACTCAGCGCCTGCTCTTTTCCGCCGGACCTTACGATATTCTCAACGGTCTGAGTGAATTCGTCAACGAGGATTACAATTTTTCGGCCTTCAAGAGGCAGTGTGCGCATGGTATTGAAAAATCGTTCCCTGTAGTCAGTGCCTTTGCCCTCTCGAATCTCGACGCCTTTGACGCCTTTTATCCTGTTTAAGGCCGCGCTTACAAAGTCCCTCGTCTTATGCCCAATCCTTGTGGTTCTAGAGGCAACCGCGTCGTCATCTATGATGGTTTCGTAAAGCCGTCTGTAGAAATCGTCTTCGGTCTTGATCGATTGAGTGATGATATATAAGAAATGGAATCCCTCGATATCAGAGTCCACGAGCTTGAAGAGGATAGAGGTCTTGCCTATCCTTCTTGGCGAAGATATCAGCACATTCGCATCATTCCTTAGTGCTCTTATGATTTTATTCTGCTCTGACGGCCTGTCAAAGTAGTCCTCTCCGCTTACCGCTTGCCCCACCTTGTTTTTCATCTCCTTAGCCTCCTGACAATGAATATATTGTGATCATATCATGGCTATATTATTTTTGTCAACACTAATGACAAGATTTATTTTGTTATTTAAGTGGGCTCGTGGATGCTATTGATGGGGATGGGGAAGCTATCCCTCAAAAAGAAAGAGGGGCCTGTCGGCCCCTCGGAATGATCGTGCGCTATAACCGACAACTAAGTCTTTATGTTCGCCGTGGTCTGCGACAGCTCTTCCGCGATCTCCGCCAGCTTTTCAACTTCCTGCGCCACGTTGCCGGACAGCCCTTCCAGCTCGCGCGATATGTTAGATGTGGACTCGATGTTAGAGGCGACCTCAGAGGCGGTGGCCGACTGCTCCTCGACCGCGACCGCGATCTGGTTGATCTGGTCCTTAACCCTGCTGATCGACTCGACGATTGTATCGAGGACGTTTTTGAGGTTCAGTATATGCCCGGTGGACTTCGTGACGCCCTTTGAGGCCTCGGCCATCGACTCGGCCGTGCGTGCGGACTCGGACTGCACAGTGCCGATCTCGGCCGAGATCTCGGCCGTGGCCTTGATCGTGCGCTCGGCGAGTTTCCTGACCTCGTCGGCCACGACCGCGAAGCCGCGGCCCTGGTCCCCGGCGCGCGCGGCCTCGATCGCGGCGTTGAGCGCCAGCAGGTTCGTCTGGTCCGCGATGTCCTTGATAACGGTGACGATCTTGCCGATCTCCTGCGCACGTTGGCTCTGCTTCTGGATCATATCGGCGAGCGATACGGTCGAGGCGTTGACCTCCTTGATCGTCTCGGCCGAGATGTCCGTGATGTGCTTGCCGCCCTCGGCTATTTCCATGGCCTCGGTCGAGGTCTCGGCGGACTCTGCCGCGTTTCTGGCGATGTCGATGATCGTCTGGGTCATCTCCTCGGCCGCGGTCGCGATCATGTGCGCCTGGCCGGACTGCTTGCGCGCGCCTTCCAATGTCGCGTCGGCGTGCTCCTTGACGTTCCTGACCGCGGGCAGTATCCCGGAGGACGCCTCGATGATGCTGTGGAGCATGCGCGAGAAGTGCTTGACGACCAGGTCGACGCTCTGCGACATCTGCGCGATCTCGTCTTTGCCCTCGATGTGCAGCGAGGTGTCGGTATACCCCTCGCCCACGCGCCTGACCTTCGCGATCAGGGTCTTGATCGGCGCGTGTACCAGATGTATGAGCACGGGGACGATCACGGCCATCGCGACCACGCCGAGCAGCCCCAGCAGGGCGAAGAGGTACTGCATCGAGCGTATCCGGGCGAACGACTCGCGCAGCGGCAGGCGTATGCTCACCGCGCCGAGCACCGTGCCCTCGCTGACGCTGTGGCACGAGAGGCAGTTCTTGCCCATGAACTTTTCCTTCGCGATGTAAGGGTATACGCCGCGTATGGCCTCGCCCTCGATCACGACCTTCTCCTTGCCGCTCTGGATGACGTCCTTCTCTATATCGTCGGAGGCGTAGTCGGAGGCCTCGCCCCTGCCGAAGTCCTTGTCGAGCACCTCGCTCCTTATCACGCGAAGGTCGACCAGCGTGCGCATCTGATCGACGAACGGGCCCTTGGACTGCTTCATGTTGCCCGCGATCATCATGGTCGTAAGCGCGTTGAGCACGGTGTCGCGGTATCCGGGGAGCGTGGAGTGCTCGGCCTCGTGCAGGACGATGGCCTCGGTCTGATATCCGGTGACGAGCGTGGTGACCGTGACGCCGAGCGTGACGAGGATGATGATGGGCACGGCGAGCTTCCACTTGATCGAGATGTCTCTAAGCCTCATGGGACAACCTCTGGCATGACATGTCGAGCCCTCCCCGTGCACTTAGTCTATGCGGGGCGGGGATGCGAAGTCAATGTAAATTTACAGATAGAGGGTGCGTGTTAGTAGAGCGCGTATTCGAGCAGGCGGCACTCTATCGGGCCGTTGTACATCGCGAGCCGCCGCGAGGTGCGCAGCCCCACGCGCTTGCCGAGTGTTGGATTGCCCGTGAAGACGTAGCCGCGATACCCCGTGCAGCGCTGCTTGAAGAAGTCCCCGATGCGCTTGTACACCGGGCCGAGGGCCTCGGCATCGCCCATCCGGTGGCCGTATTCCGGGTTCAGGACGACCACCCCTCCGCCTTCGGGGACCGTGGTCTGGTCGAACTCCGAAACGCCGAACTCGATCAGGTGCTCGACGCCCGCGGTGCGCGCGTTCTGGCGAGCGGCCTCTATCGCGGCCGGGTCGCGGTCGGTCGCGATTATGCGGCCTGTTAGCGTCTTTAAGCTCGCGCCGCGCGCCTCGTCGCGCATCGTGCGCCATGCGCTGAGGTCGAAGCCCTTGAGGTGCATGAACGCGAAGTTGTCGCGCAGGAGGCCGGAGGGGCGATTCAATGCGATCAGCGCGGCCTCGATCGCGAGCGTCCCGCTGCCGGTCATTGGATTGACGAACGCGCCCTCGCCATGCCAGCCGGTGGCCATCACGACGGCCGCCGCGAGCGTCTCGATCATCGGGGCCTTGAACGGCATCTTCCTATACCCGCGCTTGCTCAGAGGCTCGCCGGAGGTGTCGAGGTATATCGCACAGCCCTCGTCGCGCCAGTATACGTGCACGACCGCGCCGCGTGAAAGCTCGGGGCCGGAGTCCGGCCGCCTTCCGGTGAGTTCGCGGAACCGGTCGGCGATCGCGTCCTTGGCCCGCACGTTTACGAACCTTGAATCGCGGATCGAGGGGTGCTCGACCGTGGAGGTAACGCTCACGTACCCGTCAGGGGACATGTGGTCCTCCCACCTGATCCCGTGTACGAGGCTGTATAGCTCGTCCGGGCTGTTTATCTCGGCGCGCTTAAGCAGGACGAGCACGCGGTGGCCGGTGCGGAGGGTCAGGTTCAGGCGCATCACGTCGAGCGCGCCGCCCTGGAGCGTGACCGTGGTCTCGGTCTCGGAGACGACCTCGAGGCCGAGCGAGCGAACCTCGGCCGCTACGTATGGGACGAGCCCGCGCGCCGCCGTGATCAGGATGTCCACTATGCCCTTGCCCCGCCTTCCGCAGTTTTGCTAGAGTTACGTGGATATCATAGCGCATTTCCGAAGGGGGAAACTCAGATGGCTGACGAATTTAGCGGCGTAACGGTGATAAAGAAGGCCAACGTGTATTTTGAGGGCAGGGTGACGAGCCGGACGGTTTTATTCCCTGACGGGTCGAAAAAGACGCTGGGCATAATGCTGCCGGGCGAGTATGAGTTCGGCACCGCTGACCCGGAGATCATGGAAATCATCTCAGGCGAGCTAGAGGTGATGTTGCCCGGAGCGATCGCATGGCGCGGGATCAAGGGCGGCGAAACCTTCAACGTCGCGGGGAACTCGAAGTTCCAGCTGCGCGTGAGCGTCGTAACGGACTACTGCTGCTCGTTCATCAAGAAATAGCTTTATCGTACGCCGGTGGAAAGCCGCGCGAAACTCGCGTGGGGCCGACTGGCCCTTTCCCTATTCGCGGTGACGGGCACCGCTCACTCCGGGCGGTCTTCTCGCCCTTCCTTGTCTGACACGATTTCTCGTGCTTTAATGTGGCCCCTGCCTAATCGTGCGAGCGGTCAACGGCATTGATGAGCTAACGCGACTGACGCTTCTTGCCCTTTTTGGGTTTATCCTCGGGCAGAAGCGAGGTGAGCTTTTGATACAACGAAAACAGAAATGCTACGCGCTCGGCCTCTGACGCGAATGAGGTCTTGCCATATGCCTTGTCCACCTCGCGGTCGAGCGCCTGATGAGCCTTGCGGAGTTCAGGCGGCATGGCGATTGGGTCATAGAGGTCAGCTAGTGTCGAGTCAGGGAACTTTAGCCGGGCATCCAAGACTCCTTGCGCGGCCTTTTCTATCGCCTCGCGCTGCTTGTCCGTAACCTCCGGCCACGGAAAGTTGTTGTAGACTATCCCAGCGGAGTATTGATAGTCGCTCTTAAGCCTCCCGCATACCGAACGAACCCATGCCATATGCATGGTAGAGGACAAGACGCCAAAGTGAAACGCTTTAGCCCCAGCAATTGTGTATAGTTTGTTTGAGGCAATTGTTGCAGAAGACAAAAAGCCTATGGGGATGAATGGGCGATTCACGGATGAGACTTCTGGAACCGCAAGATAATCTGATAAAGGTTGCCGAATTTCTCCAAACAATGTTGGGTTATTCGAAAGCGCTTGTGTTGTAGCTCTTGTGCTTCTGAGCCTAGCGCGGTTAACAGCTTCAACTCGTTCAACAATAGCGGGCATGGAGCGTAACACATCCGGGGAAATCCCTATTAGCCATAAACACCAACGCTCTTTGCTGTTGATAAATTCCTCGCTACCCAAAAGAGGCCGTATCCAGCGCTTAGCATCAGGGTACGCTGAAAGTAATTCATCTTTTTCTTGTGTAGAAAGTAAAAGATGCCCTCCATCGTTAGGCATCGAACCGAAAGCCATTCTAAGTTCATTACCACAAATTGGAGCTCGCCTTTTGTTAAGAAAAACTGATGGAGCATCAACAAGATAGGGATTGATGTTGATTGCATTGATAGCGTGGGGTTCAGATTTTAAAGTCTCGTACTCGAATATCCATTTTTCGGGCTCATCCTCAAGCGCAAATCCAATAATCACACAATGGACAGCGGCCTTGCCGCGCGCCTCGCTCTGCCACTGAAACGTCCTGTGAGCAAAGTTTATCTTTACCCCTGATGCAAAGAGCACTGGCCACAAAATGCCTACCTGTTCACCCTGAGTAATGGAGTTCGTCGATACGAAAGCCGCGCGTATGGCGTGATTTCCTCCCATATGAGCAGCGGCCTTCCGATACCAGCATGATACATAATCAAGAACCCCGGCACCTCTCACAGTCCTAAAAATATCATCCATATCCGCCCGTTGTTCATCAGTCCTATACTGTCTGCCCACAAACGGCGGGTTGCCAACGATATAACTAAGCGCCTCAGGCTTCACGACCTCGCGCCAGTCGATGCGGAGGGCGTTTCCATTAACGATAGTCGCGGCCTTCTTAAGCGGGAGCCGGACGAAGTACTGCCCGAACTCCTCCGATACGCGCAGGTTCATCTGATGGTCCATGAGCCACATCGCTACCTGCGCTATCTGGGCCGGGAACTCCTCTAGCTCGATGCCATAGAACTGGTCCACGTCCACGCGGATCATCTCGCCCACGCTCAGGAAATCGGCCTTGTCCTTGTGAAGCGCCCTAAGCACCTCAAGCTCAAGCAGGCGGAGTTCCCGGTATGCGATGACGAGGAAGTTTCCGCATCCACATGCGGGGTCGAGGATGCGGATCGATGCGAGTTTTTTGTGGAACTCAAGGAGGAGCTTTTGGTTCCTTTTTATCCGCTCGAACTCGGCCCGCAAGGAATCAATAAACAGGGGGTGGAGGGCCTTTAGGATATTCGTCTCGGTCGTGTAGTGAGCGCCGAGGTTGCGGCGGGCCTTCGCGTCCATGATCGACTGAAACAGCGAGCCGAAGATGGCGGGGCTTATGCGGCTCCAGTCGAGCGCGCAGCACTCAAGCAGGCTATCGCGCATCTTGCTGTCAAATGACGCGAGCGGCAGGGCCTCCTCAAACAGCCTGCCGTTGACATATGGGAAAGCGGCGAGCTGCTCGTCGAGGTTCCGCTGGCGCTTCTCGGCCGGCGTGTTTAATACCTGAAAGAACTGGGCCATGTGCATGCCCAGGTCTGAGCCGTCTTCGGAGGTGCGCTGCTCTATATAGTCCTGAAACTGGCTGCGCTCGAATATCGAGGTGTCATCTGAAAACAGGCAAAACAGGAGGCGCACGAGCAGGATCTCAAGGGGGTGGCCCTCGTAGCCCGTGGCCTTGAGGAGGTCGTGCAGGCGGCCAAGCCGCTCGGCGGCCTTTATGTTCACGGGGTCTTCCTGCCCGAACGAGCGCGTCTGGTATCCGGCGATAAAACCGAACAGCCGGACGTTCTTGTAAAACTCGGTCAGCGGGAAATTGTGTGTCTTGTCTTCGTCCAGGTCATATAGCCTAATACGCGCGAAGTCCGAGACGACCACATAACGCGGCAGGTCGCGCTCCTTTAGACCGGAAAAGTAATCAAACGCCTGACGCTTTGCGCGGTCGAGGTCCTTGTCGCGAGATTTGTGCTCTACCAGCAAAACACCCTTCCAGAGCAGGTCGATAAAACCACCTGCGCCGTCGTCCTTTTTGACCGGCTTCTCGAAGCTCGCGACCTTTCGGCGGTTGATACCGAAGACATTGAAAAATTCGTTCCAGAAGGTCTGGGCCTCGGCCCCCTCGGATGTCTCGTCTTCCCATTCCTTCGAGAACGCGAGCGCGCGGCCCTTTATCTCGTTCCAGCTAAGCGGCATGGGTGGATACCACGGGTTGCGTTGTCATGTCGGGACAGTTTAACACTCATAGGCGGATGGTTGGAAGACCCCCGGAACCCCCTCCCCGGAACTGTTTCCCCTTTTCACTAACCATAGTTAATCGTAAGTTAATAGAAAACGCACGAACCTCAATTTTTCCTATCAACTTCGGTTTATATATAAACCAAAGTTTGGTATTCTTTGTTGTATAGTGGTGCAATGAGTAAGATATGGTCATATTGGATGGGCTGGGCGGGGGAGGTTGGAGGGTTCCGCGCGTGTTCGGATAAATCGGCAAATACCGCGTTTTTTATCCGAACATCCGAACAAGGGAAAAACAGAAAAGCCAAATTATCCGGCGTGTTATGCCCGATTTTGCGCCCAACATCCGAACAAAAAAGGCAAAAACGCGCGCGCACGCGCGCGAAATGCGTAACTATGCCTAAGCGCGGACATCAGAACATGCCGTTGACCGCTCGCGCGATTATGCTGGGGAAGCTTAAAGCGCGAGAAATCGACTTCAGACAAGGAACGGTGAGGAAAACGTCCGACGGTGTACTTGAGCGTACTCCGAGGACGGATTTCCGAAGCCGTGACGCAGTATCAAGCGATTTGGCGCGCTTTCACCCTTTGGAGCGCTTTCACCCCGCCGCTCCTCCCATCAGCCCTGTTATGATGAGGTCGACCGCCTGTTCCGGCTTAAGCCCGTGCGCCATCAGCGTCTCCATCTGCCGCTTGTCCACGCTGCCGATCGCGGCCTCGTGCGTGACTTTGGCCTCGGGGTGGGTGACCGCGACTATCGGCACCGCGCGCGCGACCGCCGAGTCGCGCACGATCTCGATGCAATCGACGTGGCCCCGGCTCCCGGCCGCGTTGCCTACGGCGCCGCCCGTGACCTCGGCCCGCGCGTTGCCCGAGACCGCTACGCGGGACTTCACGATCCCCCGCGCCCCCGCGCCGTCGAGCGATACGAACTCCCTGATCTTTATCTCGTCCGTGGCGCTGCCCATCACGCGCGTGAGCAGCTCGACTACCGCGCCCTTCGCCGCATGCACCTCGTAGTCGATATCGAGCCTTCCGACCCGTCCTTTCAGGAGCGAGAACTCCGCGGTGTACCGCGAGTCCTCATCCATCGTGACGACCGCCTTCGGGATCACCTCCGCCCCGCCGTACGGGCCGTGGAAGTGGTGCTCGGCGTAGTTTAGCATGGCCCCTCGCCCCACGTGCACGCGGGCGTCCATCGCGTGCAGCACCTTGCGCGCGGTAGGGAATATGCAGTGCGCCACGAGCGATGCGGATGAGCCCGCCCCGGCCTCGACCTCGATGTCCAGCCGCTGCACACCGTCCTCGCGGAGCATGCCGATGCAGAGCCTTACGGGACGCTCGATCCGAGCGCCGGGGGCTATCGTGATGCGGGCATAGTATTTATCCCCGGCCTGCCAGCTTTTGAGGCTCAGGCCCTCGACCTCGGTCGCGTCGAGCAGTTGCATGCCCTCGAGCACGAACCGGCCGCCCTCTGCCCCGAGCTCCTCGGCCCCGGAGTCGCGGAGCGCGCAGTTGATAAGCGCAATGTCAGACATGGACGCAGACCGGTTCGGTGCAGGATACGCAGCGCTTCTCGCGGTAGAACTCCGCGACGTTTGCGGGGCTGCCGGTGCAGACTATGCGGCCGAAGCACAGCAGCGATGCCGCATCCGCCATGAGCGCGACCTCGACGCGGTGAGTGATCAGGAGCACCGCCGCGCCGGAGCGCTTGAAGGCGCGTATCACGCCCTCGACGCGCTCGAGCGAGAGCATGTCGATGCCGGAGTCCGGCTCGTCGAGCACCGCGACGGACGGCCCGAGCGCCAGCACCGATGCGAGCTCGATGCGCTTGCGCTCCCCTCCGCTTAAGCAGCCGTCGACCATGCGGTCGAGGTACAGCGCCGGGTCGAGCCCCGCAAGCGAGAGGCAGTCCGAGGGGTCCAGCGCGCTATCCGCGCGGGGGCCGAGCTTTCCGAGCGAGAGGTACTGGCCCACGGTGATGCCCTCGAACCTGACCGGCTCCTGCCATGCGAGCGTTATGCCGAGAGCCGCGCGCTCGTGTATCGCGAGGGCCGTGATGTCAGTGCCGCCGAGCGTGATGCTGCCTGCGGTCGGCGCGTGGGTGCCGATCACGAGGGCCGAGAGCGTGCTCTTGCCGGTGCCGTTGGCGCCGAGCAGGGCGTGGACCTCGCCGGGGCGGACATCGAGGTCGAGGCCGTCGAGGATTATCCGGCCCGTAGCCTCGAATTTGAGACCGCGTATCTGGAGCGCGCCGTCCATGGCCTAATCATAGTCCGATGCGGGGCCGGGCGCAACGCGCAGAAATCTTGACTTCGGGGCGCGGGGCCGTGTTAAGCTTTCTGATGGGGGCCATCGCAAGAAAGCTTATCCTCTGCCTGCTCGCGGGGTTCTATCTCGTGGGCATCTCCGGCCTCGCTGTCTCGGGCCGCTCGTGCTGCTGCGGCAAGTCAGGCGGGCTGCTCCACTACTGCTGCGTGACGCACGCGGCGGCCTCCTGCTGCGACGGCAGGCCCGGCATCGGCAGATGCAACTCCACCGAGACCGCAAAGGAGTTCACAGGCCCGCTGGCCGCTCTTCAGGCGATGCCGCGCAGTGCCCCAATAGTGCGGCCCGCGGTATCGCATATCCAGACCGATCCCCTTCCCTCGGAGGGGTTCACCAATCTCCCCGAGCGCCCTCCGATACCGGCCTAGCCCTCACGCCGCCCCGGACTTACCCTAAAAATTAATCGGAGGGACTAATGAAGAGACCTTTTTTCGCGCTCGTCTGCGCGCTCGTATTTATACTCGCGTTATGTGGCATCGCGCTTGCCGCCGGGGACTGCATGCACTGCGGGATGGACCTCGCTTCCTACCAAAAGAGCCGCATGACCGTGACGTTCGATGACGGCAGGGTGCTCGAGCTATGCAGCATCCACTGCGCCGCGCTCGAGCTGCGCGCCAACTCCGGCCATTCCGTCCGCTCGGTCACGGTCGCTGACTACGATACCGGCCGGATGACCGACGCCCGCGCGGCCTCATGGGTGATCGGCGGCAACCTGCGCGGCGTGATGAGCCCTGTAGGCAAGTGGGCCTTTGCCAGCGCCGATGACGCTAAGAAGTTCGCCACGGAGCACGGGGGCCGCGTCGCGACATATGACGAGGCGCTCGTGGCTTCGTTAGCAGAGGTTGAGGAGGGAGGGGGCCCTGCCCCCATGCGCCACGGCCCGCCGATGCCCGCGTTCGGCGACGACATATACCACCCGCACCCGGCCGGGATGTGGATGGTGGGGTACCAGTTCATGCACATGGAGATGTCCGGGTTCATGGACGGAGATTCGTATGTCGGCCGCCACCGCCTCGGGTTCAAGCGGGGCTCCGACTACGAAGAGATGATGATCCCTACCAACATGGACATGGACATGCACATGGCGATGGTGATGTACGGCGTGACAGACCGCCTGACGCTCATGGCGATGGCCCAGTACGTCGGCAACAGGATGGACATGCTGATGGACATGGGCCCGATGATGACGCCGACGCCGGTGCGCCAGGACCCGATGTCCACCAACGGGATGGGCGACACCGAGCTGCGCGGCATAGTGAAGATCACGGATGCCTTCACCGGGAGCCTCGGCGTGAGCATCCCCACCGGGAGCATCGACCGCAAGGTCGAGATGATGGGCATGTACATGCGGGCCCCGTATGACATGCAGCTTGGCACCGGCACCTATGACCTCTCGCCCTCGCTCACGTACGCCGGCGGTACGGCCGACGGCAAGTGGGGCTGGGGCGGGCAGGCCTCGTACAAATACCACATCGGCAAGAACGAAAACGGCTGGGCCTATGGCGACAGCCTGAAGCTGCAAGGCTGGCTCGCGCGCGTCTTCGGGCCTTTCTCCTCGTGGGCGCGCCTTGCCTATACCGACACGGACCGCATCCGGGGCCATGACCGTCAGGTCGACCGCATGCTGGACCCCGCGTCGATGGCCTACATGCCGGAGCCGGACGCCGACCCGGGCCATTACGGAGGCCAGAGCGTGGACGGCGCGCTCGGGCTGAGCTATTCGGTCGGGAAGTTCACGGTAGGGCTCGAGGCCGGGGCGCCGCTTTACCAGTACGTCAACGACCTTCAGATGAAGCAGGTCTGGCGCCTGAGCACCGGGGTCTCGATGATGTTCTAAGAAAAAGCCTCGAGTTCATCCCGGCCTGCCGCGCGGGGGGATGCCGCCCCTCCCCCCGCGCGTCAGGGCCGGCATTGCCCGCCCTGCCTCCGTTGATTTCATATGCTGCTATAATATGCCGATAAGTTATATAGCCAATAAGGAGGCTTGTTCTATGATGAATGTCGAGATTAAGCCGGGCATATTCTGGGTCGGGGCCGTGGACTGGGCCATCCGGGACTTTCACGGGTACATCACCCCGCGCGGATCGACATACAACAACTACCTGATCATGGATAGGGACGTCACGCTCGTCGACACGGTGCACGCCGAGCACACCGGCGACACGATCCGCAACATCAGGCGGCTGACCGAGTTCGGGAAGATCAAGAACATCGTCGTAAACCACATCGAGCCGGACCACGCCGGGGGGCTCGTGAGCATCAAGCTCCTCGCCCCGGATGCGGTCATATACTGCACCGACAAGGCCAAAAAGGGCCTCGCGCGCATGTTCGACATCTCGGGCTGGGACATCCGCATCGTCAAGACCGGAGATACGCTCTCGACCGGGACCAAGACGCTTAGCTTCATCGAGACCCCGATGCTCCACTGGCCGGACTCGATGATGACCTACGTTGCCGAAGACAGGCTGCTTATAAGCCAGGACGTCTTCGGGCAGCACCTGGCCTCGGCCCAGCGGTTCGACGACGAGTTCGTCGGCTGCTCCTCGATGGAGGTGCTCGAAGACGCGGTCTGGGACTACTACGCGAACATACTGATGCCGTTTGGCTCGCTGATCTTAAGCAAGCTTAACGAGGTCGAGAAGCTCGGGATCGAGATCGACATGATCGCCCCTGACCACGGCGTCATCTGGCGCGCCCACCCCGGCAAGATCATGAAGACGTACGCAGATATCGCATCGGGGTACGCCGAGGAGCGCGTCGTCGTGATCTACGACACGATGTGGCACAGCACCGAGAAGATGGCCCGCCCGATATCGGACGGCGTGAAGGCCGAGGGGATGGACGTGCGCGTCTTCAAGCTCCGCTCGACCTCCGCGAGCGAGGCCGCCAAGGAGATGTGGCGCGCCCGCGGCTGCCTGATAGGCTCGCCGACGCTCAACAACACCGTATTCCCGGAGGTCGGCAAGTTCATGGACCTGCTGCGCGGCCTCAGGCCCAAAAACCGCATAATAGGGGCGTTTGGGAGCTGCGGCTGGGCCGGGGGCGCGATAAAGGAGATCCTCGACGACGCAAAGACGCTCAAGCTCGAGGTCATGGAGCCGGGGCTTCAGATAATATCCGCCCCCTCGTCTTCGGACGAGGAGGCATGCTACGAGTTCGGCCGCGAGTTCGCGAGGCGCACCCGCGAATACCACAAGAAGTTCGCCCGGTGAGACGGCTCTTTGGCTGACCGCGCGCGGGGAGGGGCTAGGGCCAGTCTCGAAGGCAATGCCGGGACGGGCCCCGCGAAAGGGAGATGCTCAAGGTCCGCACAGAAAAGTTAAGGTCCGGGATGGTCACGGCCGCCCCGGTGATGGACCCCAAGGCGCATGACGGCCTGCCTCTGCTGAGCGAGGGCGTCGAGCTCGTCGAGGGCTATATCCTGCGCCTGCTGAAGCACGGCGTCGAGTTCGTGTACGTCGAGATCCCGGAGGGCTACACCGGCAAGTCCGGCGAGAACATAGAGGTCGAGCGCCTGAAGCGGGACATCGTATTCAAGGGCAGGCTCTCGGTGGTCGGCAACGTCCCGGCGGGCATTAACGTCGAGGCGGGCGAGAGGCTCGCCATCATGGGCGACATCGAGAAGGGCTCGACGATAGCGTGCCGCGAGGGCTCTATAGTCATAAGGGGCTCGGCCTTCGGCACGGCCGACGAGCCGACCACAATCAGCATCGCCCAGAACGTCATCTTCCAAAACGCGCGGTACCTCGACGTAAAGGCCGGAGGGGTCATAAGGGCCACCGGCACGGTCAGCAACTCCACGCTCACGACCGGGAGCTCGGTGCGCATAGAGGGCCCGGTCTCCTCGACCCGGATAAATGCGCAGGGCCTCGTACACCTCAGCGCCGCGCACTCTCAGGGCGGCCCGGTGCATGCAACCGTAAGGCCCCGCGAGGTCCAGGCCCTGCTTCAGGAGATCATACGCACCGATGCGCGGCTTGGCGAGATCGCCACCGAGAAGGAGCGGCTCACGACCGGCATCGAGGCCGTCCGCAAGCTCACGGGCTCGCTCACCGATCTGCCGCCTGAGAAGCG
Organism: Nitrospirota bacterium; assembly: GCA_963721805.1. Lineage (GTDB taxonomy): Bacteria > Nitrospirota > Thermodesulfovibrionia > Thermodesulfovibrionales > JdFR-86 > CAVRJY01. The sequence continues at coordinate 113,312 of CAVRJY010000001.1, forward strand.
CGCCGCGATAGCCGAGGACGTCAAGCGCTACAAGGCGCTCGACCAGGAGGCCGCAGCGCTCTCGGCGCGCAAAGACGCGGTCGTGGACGAAAACAGGCGCATACTCTCGCGGACCTGGGTCGCGGTGCCGGGCTTCATCGCCAAGGGCACGCGCATCACTATCCTCAACAGCACCTACGAGGTCCCGATCGACACGAGGCACAAGGCCTTCTCCGTCAGGGACTTCAATATATTCATGTCCGAGTACTCGGCCGCCTAGCGGTGCGGCCCCGTGAGGGGGCGCGGTCAAAAACCACCCAAAACTGATACAATAATGGACGCATACGCGCGCGCCGTATCTGATAAAGCACGCATCTGCGCATATAAAAAATGGGAAAGATCATAGCCATAGCAAACCAGAAGGGCGGCGTGGGCAAGACCACGACCGCGATAAACCTCGCGGCCTCCCTCGCGCTTGGCGGGCAGGAGATACTGATCGTCGATAGCGACCCGCAGGGCAACGCATCGAGCGGGTTGGGCGTCATCGACGGCTCGCGCGGGCTCTATGACGTATACGCCCGGGGACTTACGATCGAAGATGCTATGGTCCGGACCGAGGTCGACGGCCTGTGGCTCGTGCCCTCGACCGTGGACCTGATCGCCTCGGAGCTGGAGCTCGTGGACCGCCCTGACAGGGAACTTATACTCAAAGACCGGCTGGCCGCTATCAGAGACAGGTTCCGGTTCATATTCATCGACTGCCCGCCGTCGCTCGGGCTCCTGACGCTGAACGCCCTGGTCGCGGCCGACTCGCTGATGGTCCCGGTGCAGTGCGAATACTACGCGCTGGAGGGCCTGGGGCGGCTTACGCGCACTATATCGCTCGTCCGCGACTCTTACAACCCAGCGCTCGAACTCGAGGGCATCGTGCGCACGATGTACGACCCGCGCAATACGCTTTCGAGGCAGGTCGAGGAGGAGCTGAGAACACACTTCGGGGCGAAGCTCTACAACACCGCTATACCGAGGAACGTGACGCTGGCCGAGGCCCCGAGCCACGGCAAGCCCGCGATCCTCTACGACGCCCGCGCCCGTGGGGCGCAGGCATACCTGTCGCTTGCAAAGGAGATGCTTGGTGGCTAAGGCAGCGCTCGGACGGGGGCTTGACGCCCTGATCCCCGAAAAAAAGGGGCGCGAGATAGTAGAGATCGAGATCACTCGCATTGCGGCAGGCCGCGAGCAGCCCCGCAAGAGCTTCAACGACGAGCGGCTGAAGGACCTCTCGGAATCGATTCGGGAGCGCGGGGTGCTGCAGCCCGTGCTCGTCAGGCGCGAGCCTGACGGCTCGTTCAGCCTGATAGCGGGCGAGCGCCGGACGCGCGCCGCGATGATGGCCGGTCTCAAGAAGATCCCGGCGATCATACGCGAGGACAACCCGGCCGACATACTGGAGATCGCGCTTATCGAGAACATCCAGCGCGAGGACCTGAACCCTATCGAGACCGCGTCCGCCTTCGACCGGCTTATCAAGGAGTTCGGGCTCACGCAGGAGGCCGCCGCATCGCGCGTCGGCAAGGAGCGCGCCACGGTGGCGAACTACCTCCGCCTGCTTTCTCTGCCCGAGGAGATCAAGGCGCTGGTGGCCGACGGCGCGCTCACGATGGGACACGCCCGCGCGATTTTAGCAATCGAGGGCAGGGCAAGCCAGATCGAGGCTGCGCGCGTTATCATCAAAAAGGGCCTGAGCGTCCGCGAGGCCGAGCGCATGGCAAAGAATCCTCCGGTGGCCGGGGCGGCCCCCCGGGCGAAGAAGGCCGCGCCCACCGACCCGCACGCGGCCGAGGTCGAGCAGAAGCTCATACGCGCCCTAGGCACGAAGGTCAGACTCAAGCACAATACCAGGACGAAGCGCGGGGCTATCGAGATAGAATATTACTCCTTGGAGGAACTCGACAGGCTCCTCGATATAATGCTCGGATTGTAGGAGGCGCAGCCATGGGTTCAGAGAAAAAATCGCTTGAAGTGAAAAAGGAAAACACCCCGGCGGTGCGGCCCTCTGGCACCCCCGCGGTGAAAAAGGATAACAAGCCGGCAGTGAAAAAAGACCACAAGGTCATGGTTAAAAAGTAGCCGCGATAATGGATTCGTTCGAGGCATTGCTCGAGGAGTCCGTGGCGGCTCACGGCCACCTCTGTCCGGGGCAGATACTGGGCGTGCGGATGTCGATGCTGGGCCTCATCCGCATTGGCATAACCGACCCGCGCGGGGCACAGCGCAAAGACCTCATCGTTTATATCGAGACCGACCGCTGCGCGGCCGACGCTGTGCAGTCCGTGACCGGATGCCGCCTCGGCAAGCGCACATTGAAGTTCATGGACTACGGCAAGATGGCCGCGACGTTCGTCAACCTGAATACCGGCAAGGCCGTGCGCGTCCTCTGCCGCGAGGACGCCCGCGAGAAGGCCAAAGAGCTGTTTCCCTCCATGGAAGATAAATATAAAGCCCAGGCCGAGGCCTACAAGGTCATGCCCGACTCGGAGCTATTCGATATCATGCCGGTGCGCGTTAAGCTCCGCGACTGCGACATGCCCGGCCGTCCGCTGAGCCGCGTGGTATGCATTAAATGCGGCGAGCACGTGCAGGACTCGCGCGAGGTGCGCGGCGCGTATGGCGAGGCGCTATGCCGCGTGTGCGCGGGCGATGCGTATTACGAGGTGCAGGATGTGTGATACAGATAAGGGCGTCCAGCGCACCGTCGCTGTGGGCGATGCGGTCGGGATGGTGCTCGGCCATGACATCACCGAGATCGTACCCGGCGGGCGCAAGGGCCCGGCGTTCAAGAAGGGCCACGTTATTGCCGAGTCGGACGTCGAGAAGCTCAAGAGCCTCGGTAAGGAACGGATATACGTCCTCTCTATCCCGCCTGAGATGATGCACGAGGACGAGGCCGCCGCCGCGCTCGCGGCCGCGCTTTGCGGCGAGGGCGTAAGGCTCAGCGGCGAGCCCTCCGAGGGCAAGATTAACCTGATCGCGGCCCGCGACGGGCTATTGAAGGTGAATGTTCAGGCCCTTTATGAGTTCAACATGCAGGGCGAGGTGATGTGTGCCACGCTCCATACTAATACCATAGTCAAAGAGGGCCGCACGGTCGCCGGGACGAGGGCGATCCCGCTCGTCGTCGAGCGCGCGCTCGTCGGACGCGCCGTGGCCGCGGCACAGGGCGGCGTGGTAAGCGTCATCCCGATACGCTCGCCGAAGGCCGGGCTCGTTGTAACCGGCACCGAGGTCTTCGAGGGCCGGATCAAGGACGCCTTCGCCCCGGTTATCACCCAGAAGGTAGCTGAGTTTCAGGGCTCGATGGTCGGGATCAGGTTCGCGCCCGACGACGCCGAGAGGATAGCCGCCGAGATAAGGGGCCTTATAGCTGCCGGGGCGGACCTGATAATCACGACCGGCGGGATGTCCGTGGACCCGGACGACGTGACGCGCCATGCCGTGAGGCTCGCCGGGGCGACCGATATGACATATGGCTCGCCGGTGCTGCCGGGCGCGATGCTGCTCGTGGCATACATAGGCGAGATACCCGTGATCGGCATACCGGCCTGCGGGATGTACAGCAAGCGGACGGTGCTGGACCTCGTCCTGCCCCGCGTACTTTCAGGCGAACATATCACTCGCGCCGAGATAGCGGCCATGGGACATGGCGGTTTATGCCTCCATTGCACCGACTGTAAGTACCCTATTTGCCCATTCGGGAAGTAACCTCTTTCAAAGCGCTCCAAATCGCTTGATACGTCGTCACCATTTGAAAATCGCCCTCCAGAGTACATCTCAGTACACTTGCGGGCTATTTTCAAACGATTCCTAGTCTGAAGACGATTTGGGCGCGCTTTCGGGGGTGGGGAAAAAGGATGGGGCCAGTCGGCCCGCCCCCCGCGCCCCCAAGGTCAACGGCTTAATTAGAAATGAGCGCTAAGGCGCGAATAGTGAGAGGGGTCCGCGACCCCGCGAATATGAGCCTGGGGGCGCTGCCCCCCTGCCCGTGGCATCCCGCTTAATGAATATTTTACTAATAGTGTAAACTATTGCCCTATTCAGCCATATGGAGTGCTCGCAAAAATATTGACTCACTGGGGGAACGGATGGGACAGGGAATTCGCAGGCCGGGGATCATAACCGCCATAATCTTATTGATTTCGGTATTTTGTTTATATGCGCCCGCCTTTGCCGAGTCCGAGCCGTCTATCTACATAGCGGACGTGGACGTCTCAGCTAAGACCATCGCCATCTACGGCACTCACTTCGCACCGAACGGCTCAAATCACCCCGCCTTTCCCAAGGCGTTCCTCGGCGGCGAGCAGCTTACTATTGATTCGTATGATGACGGCCTGATAAACGCCACGCTGCCCGATGACATCACGGACGGGAGCTATCTGCTTGAGGTCCTAAGGACAAGGGACAAGCATGGCACGTTTATGGTGACCATCGGCGCGACCGGACTGCAGGGGCCAAAGGGCGACAAGGGCGACACGGGGGATACAGGGGCTAAGGGCGACAAGGGTGATAAGGGTGACACCGGAGCTACCGGCGCAACAGGCGCAACAGGCGCAACAGGCGCGACAGGTGCCACCGGGACTAACGCAACGTCCATAACCGTGGGCCGCTTTGTGACCGCTACCAGTGGGAATGTTACCTGGGGAATGACGAGCGCGGATGCAACGTGCACTTGTCCGTCGGGCTACACATTGTACGGGCAGACAATAAATAATTGGTATGCTGACGATGGCGTGAGCGTAACATCCACAACTGTATCCATAGGCAGTTACTTATGGTATACGTCGGGTGCACAGCATGCCGCGGTGCCAAATACCGCGACGTGCACTATCCAACGTGGCGCGGACGTGGCTTTCTCTGGCGTTGCCAATATCGAGTGCATGTGCTTCTGCATGGGAGGCCCAACAATTGAGTATCAATAGCCTGGACTGCCCCATCTGATCAGCCAAAGCTTAACACGCAACCCAGCATAGAGGGGGGCCGATTGGCCCCCTTTTTTTGCCAGCGAATAACCCCGCGAAGAAGTGAGCGAAGCGAATAGATGAGCGCGTAGCGCGAACATTTGCCGGGGGGCGCTGCCCCCGGCACCCCCTAGCCGGACGGGTTAAAAAGGTGTAAGCTTCGACTATACGGAAGGTCGAGACTCATCTAACCAACAAATTCCGACTGAAAAGGGGGAACAGATGGGACATGGTATTCGCAAAACGGGGATCATAACCGCGGCCTTAGTATTGTTCTCGGTGTTCTGCTTTTGCATGCCCGCCTTTGCCGAGAAGGCCCCTGCGATAGCCGTTGTGGCTGTAGATTTAACCAACCACAGCATGCTCATCAACGGCGCGCGGTTCGAGCCGGGTTCAGATCACATTGCTTTCCCCAAGGTCTTTCTCGGTGGCGAGAAGCTGACTATTGTCTCACATTCAGACGGCCTGATAAACGCCACGCTGCCTGACGACATCACTAATGGGAGCTATCTGCTTAAGGTCTTCAGGACTTCGGACAAGTCTGCCGCCTTCGAGGTGACTATCGGCACCGCAAGCTTCGGCACCGACACGAACCAAGCGGCCACCGGTGCCGGGGCAGAGTGTACGGTGGGTGAGATCCTGCTGACTGCCGGCGCTGTGGCAAACGGGATGCCGGCCAGCGGGCAGATCCTTCTTATCAATGATTACGATGTCCTCTTTTCCCTGTTGGGCACAACATACGGCGGAGATGGCGATACCACATTCGCCCTGCCCGACATGCGGGCTATAGCGCCCAATCACATGACGTACTCGATTTGCATTTTTGGGGTCTATCCCAGTCAGAATTGAACCAGTGGCGCCATGGGCCTCTTTTCTAGTGAAAGGTGCCTGTGGCGCTATTTTAACAGCGGAGTTTCCTTTTCGAAGACATGCTTGAAGATCTCAAACAGCTCCTTGCCTTCCTGAGTATTTAAGTACAAGGCAGTCGAGATGCTGATCAGGCTCGATAGCGCGACCCCGCGCCAATCGAACCGGTTGAGCCTCTCGGCCGCATCTGACAGGTATGACAGCCTCTCGTCGATTACCGACAGCGCATCCGCCGAGGGCCCGAATCTCTCTGCGACTAGCGACCGGAACTCTTCCATGGAGAGTTTCATCTGCTGCTTTTCCGCGGCCGAGAACTGCCGGGGCTCTGGATCGCCGATCAACAGATGGCCCGCTGGCTGAAGGCTGCCGCCGATCTGGCTCCAGAGGTCGGGCTCCGATAAATCGCTTATGTATGGCAGCGCGTAATCCGTAAGCCATTTCCTGAAATAACCGTAGATGATCTTGATCGGCCTGGTACCTTGAGTATAGCTCGATTCGGTCTCGGGGTTACGCGCGGATGGCGACCGGTTGAACCTGCAGTCGAAGCCATCGGGATTGTCAGGCAGGTTCCTCGTCTCGAAGGTAAGCTCAGTGCCCGCGACCCTGATGATGAACACGCTGTCGAGGTTCGCGTGCTGCACTTCCTCCCCGATGAAGACACTGGGATCGAGGCCATATTCTTTAATTATATCGATGAAGCCGTTTTTGTATTTCTTGAGCATAATCAGCCTTCATCTTGTCCATATGGCTGCTTTATCTCATAGATGCGCCCCATGGCCTAAATATATCACATAATATAGGGGACCGCTCCCCCGCTTACATTAATCAATGCCTTTGACCACGGGGGTGCGGGGGGCTGTCAGTTGTCGTGCCCCCCGAAAGCGCGCCCAAATCGTCTTCAGACAAGGGGGCCGGTTGGCCCCTGTCTTTTAGGAGAAGTGCCCGTGGCACCCCGATGGTGTACTGTGACGTACATAGAGGGCGAGTCTTTGATGCCCAACGACGTATCAAGCGATTTGGCGCGCTTTAAAAAGAGGGGCTGATTGCTGTTATGGTTGTGAAGGCAGCTCAATCGTAAACGTCGTCCCCTCCTGGGGGTTGGACGTGAAGTAAACCTTCCCGCCAAGCAGCTTCTCGCCGATGTACTTCATCGAGTGCGTGCCTATGCCCCTGCCGCCGCCGGGCTTGGTCGAGTAGAACCTCTGGAACATGCGCTGCGCCACCGGAGGCGGGATCAGGGCTCGGTTCCAGACGCTGATCCTGAGCGTCCCGTCCGCCTCCCGGCCAGCCCGGAGCCTGACGGTATCGTCGTCCTCCGAGGCCTCCAGTGCGTTTAGGAGCATGTTCATCAGGACGCGGTAGAGGAGGTTCGGGTCGGTCCTCAGGCTGATCGAATCAAACGGCCCCTCGGCGAGCAGTTCGATGCCGCGCCGCCCGGCCTTGACCGCGAAGTAATCCTGCATGTCCGCAAACACGCTGCGGAGCTCGACGGCGCGGACCTCCAGCAGCGGGCTGCCGGAGCCGCCCGTGCCGGACAGGACGCGCTGGACCTTCATGTCCTTGACGAGCTGCGTGGAGAGGAGGTTGATCATCTCCAGCAGCCGCTCGCGCTTCTCCTCGTCCGAGGCCCTCTTGATCATCTTGTAAGAGGAGATGATCCCGGTCAGGGTGTTTAAGGCGTCGTGGTAGAAGATCGACTCGACCATGGTCTTGTTCTCGGCGTCGGTGATGTCGCTGATGTACAGGAGGGTGAACTCGTAGCCCTCGATCCGAAGCGGGCAGGCGCGGACGTTCAATATGATGTCTGAGGTCGCGCCTCCCCCGTCCGATGCGCTAATGCGTATCGGGCATTTGTGCTCGACCGCGGCGCCCGAGTCCTGGCTCTCGGCTATCGCGTTGGCCGCCCCGCAGGTCGCGCAGTAGCTGCTCGTGCCGCAGCCCCCGGCGCAGACCGAGGCGTATACGCAGTGCACGGCCTCGCCGGGCCTGATCCCCAGCAGCTCCGAGGGCTCGGCGATGCCTACGTATCTCTGGAACTCGCGGCTGTAGGCCACGATCTGGCGCTGGTGGTTTAACACCGCGACCGGCGCGCCCAGCAGCTCGAGCAGCTCGTGGACGAGAGCGCTTTGGAGCGCGAGCGCGATCTGGCGCTCCACCTCATCCGGAGCGGCGAGTTCGGCGGGGAGGAATTCAGTATGCAAGGAGGCGTCGGGCATGATTAATTTTAACAGAATCCGCGGCGCGTTTTTAATGTTTCGTGAAAAACGGCGACATGGCCTGGAGCCTCTGCACCGCGGGCACGAGCAGCCCGAGGCAGTAGTCGACCTCCTCCTCGGTGTTGCCGGGGCCGAGGCTGAACCGCACCGCGCCACGCGAGCATACCGCGGGGAGCCCCATCGCGGTGAGCACGCGTGAGGGCTCGCTCGAGCCGGACGAGCAGGCCGAGCCGGAAGATACCGCTATGCCGAACATATCGAGGACAGTGAGCAGGGCCTCGGCCTCGATGAAGTTGAAGCTGATGTTGCAGGTGTTATATGCGCGCCGCGAGGGGTGGCCGTTGAGCTGCACCTCTTTAAGCTGCCTGAGTATGCCGCGCTCGAGCCTCTCCCGGAGCGCGCCTATGCGTTCGGCCTTCTGTCCGATCTCGCGGGCCGCGACCTCGCAGGCCGTTCCGAGCCCTACGACTCCGGGGAGGTTTTCCGTGCCCGCCCTCTGGCCGCGCTCCTGCGAGCCGCCATAAAGCAGAGGCGGTAACTCAAGCCCATCGCGGATAAATTGAAACCCTATGCCCTTGGGGCCGCCGAACTTGTGGCCGGAGGCGCTCAGGATGTCGACGCCGAGCGCATGGGCGTCTATGGGCAGCTTGCCCACTGCCTGCACCGCGTCGGTGTGCACGAGCACTCCCCGCTTGCGGCCCATAGCGGCTATCTCGGCTATGGGCATGACGTTGCCGGTCTCGTTGTTTGCGTACATGATGCTTATAAGAGCGGTGTCCGGCCTGATAGAGCGCCGCACGTCCTCGGGGTCGACCATGCCGCTTGAGTCCACGCCCACGACCGTCAGCTCGCAGAGCCCCTCGGCCTCCATCGTGCGCAGGGTCTTGTATACGGCCGGGTGCTCGACCGAGCAGGTGATTGCGTGGCGGGCTCCGGGGCGGGCCTTGAGCGCCCCGCGCAGCGCCATGTTGTCGGCCTCCGTGCCCCCGCTCGTAAATACGATCTCGCCGGGTGCGGCGCCTATCAGCGAGGCGCACCTGGCGCGGCCGGCCTCGAGCGCGGAGGCGGCCTCTCTTCCCGCCCAGTGCGAGGACGAGGGGTTGCCGAACAGCCCGCCCAGGGGCTGGAGCATCGCCTCGCGCACCTCCGGGTGCACAGGGGTCGTCGCGTTATAGTCGAAATAAATGCGCCTCATACCCATAAGATATTCCCCCGGCCCTTGAAAATGCAAGGCCCGCGGGCGCGGGATTTATTTTCAGCGCATGGTTATGTTATAAAGAAAGACTATCTTCGCAACTAAGGAGAATGCTGATGAAAAAGGCGTTTTTATTTCTGCTGGTATTTGTGGCGCTCGTGGCGTGCAACAAGGCCGCGGTGCCCGGCGCTTCCGGCCCCAAGGATGCGGGCAAGGTGCTCGCGAACATTAACGGCATGCCGATCACCGAGGGTGACCTCAAGCGCGAGATCGGCTACCTGCAGCCCGAGGCCCGCGAGATGTTCGCGGAGGAAGGCGGCCTGAAGGCCGTGCTCGAAGAGGTAATCAAGAAGGATATGCTCTACCAGGAGGCCAAGAAGCTCGGCCTGCAGGACTCCCAGGACATAAAGGACCGGCTCGAGGAGTACAAGAAGCGCGCGACCATCGAGCTGCTGCTTGAAAAGAATATCATGGATACCGTGAAGGTCGACGACAAGGAAGTCCGCGACTTCTATGACAAGAACATCGACAGTTTCGTGATGCAGTCCCCGGACGGCAAGGGCAAGCCCCGCACGATAGAGTTCGACAAGGTCAAGGGCCTCATCAAGGAGCGCCTGACGCAGGACAAGCAGAAAGAGGCGTTCGACAAGTACATGGACTCCCTGAAGTCGAAGTACAAGGTCGAGGTCAACCAGGCAGCGCTCGACCAGCTCCCGCCGATCAAGGGTGGCGGCGCCGTTACAAACGCTCCCTCAGGGATGAACGAGCCCGCGATGCCGGCAGGCAAGTAGGGGCGCATGCCGATGAATTGCTGGGAGTTCAAGAAATGCGGGCGAGAGAGGGGCGGCGCGCACGAGGCTGAATTCGGGCCATGCCCGGCGTTTCCGTCCGGCGGGCGCAAGTGCGCTAAGGTCGCGGGCACTATGTGCCACGGCAAGGTCGCGGGCACCTTCGCGATGAAGCTCGCAAGCTGCATGAGCTGTGATTTCTACAAGAGCAAGGACTACGACAGGTAGGGTTTCAATCATAACGCATACCGGCCGGGGCCGGGCTCGCACGCTGCGGGTCCGGCCCCGGTTTTTTGCTATAATCGCGGATGGCGCTATGGAGCGTGAGGATGAGGGCCGAGGGCCGCAAGGGCGAGCACGTCTCGGGGGCCGAGGGCATATATAAGGAGGCTGAGGTCGCGGCCGCCGCTGCGCGATACATCGAGCGCGCCCGCTCACACCCGCGCGGGGCCGCGCTGCACGTCACGGTCACGGTCGAGCCGATACCCGGCAGGCCGCGCAAACTGCCCCCGCTCAAGGTCAGCACGCTCGATACCCACACGCCCAAAGAGGCGCGCGCCTCGGCATCCGGGATGCTCCGCGACCTCGGCGTATCGGAGGCCGCGATATCGGCCGCGTTCGGGGTGCTCGGTGCGCCGGGCAGGATGCGCGGGGCGGCCCTGATCGACGCCGGGACAGGCCGCAGGCTCGAGCCGGATCAAGGGCGCGGCGTGCGCGCAAGCAGGATCGGGGCTGGCCCGTCGATAGGCCCCGCTCTCGGGGAGCTGGATACGCCGACCGTGCGTGAGGCGCTCGTGCTGGCCACGAAGGTGGCCTCCGCGCCCGGCGTGATCGCTGAACTCTGCGCCTCGGACGACCCTGACTACACGACCGGATACCTGGCGTCCCGGAGGTTCGGGTACGTGCGGCTGCTGAATATTAAACGTCTGCGGAGCAGGCGCGGCGGGCGGGTCGTCTTTGTCAGGCCGGGAGCGGACGTTGAAAAACTCATTGCATACCTCGAACTGAGGCCCGTGCTGGTCGGATAGGGGCAACCCGATAGAAGCAAAATGCGGTTTCAGGGATTGTCTTAAGATTGGGTTGCTGCTGCCCGTTAGGGGACGGGCAGCAGCTAGGGGAGGTAACGAAAAGCTGGATTAATGATATGCCGGTTTCCCGGCCTTGTCAAGCAAATATTTAGGTTGCATGATAATTATAGTTATAGGTTTAAAAAATATATGAATCCCTAGGAACCGCTGCTGGCCCGGTTCATTAACCGTAGTTGACCGGAAGTTAGTAGAAAACGCACGACCCTTAATTTTTTCTATAAGCTTCGGTTTATATATAAACCAAAGTATATGGCTTTTTGGTGTATAGTGGTGCATGGGCATGATATGGTCATGTTTGGAGAGCGGAACCGAGGAGGCTGAAGGTCTAGCCGCATGTTCGGATGATGGGCCGAAAATAGAGGTTTTTATCCGAACATCCGAACGGTGCGCAGACAAACAAATGAGCCTTTTCAAGATGTTAGCTCCTGTTTTGCGCCCGGCATCCGAACAGAATCGGCAAAAACGCGCGCGCACGCGCGCGGAATGCGTAACTATACCTAAGCGCGAGCATCCGAACATGCCTTTGACCTTGTGGGGCGCGGGGGGCGGGGCCGACTGGCCCCCTTCTCTCCCCCCGAAAGCTCGGCCAAATCGGCTTCAGACTAGGCAGGGCGAGAAGACCGCCCGATGGTGTACTTGGACGTACATAGAGGGCGAGTCTTTGAAGCCCAACGACGTATCAAACGATTTGGAGCGCTTTGAAAAGAGGATGATTGACAACGGCGATATGGTAATATTACTCTATTGCGATAGAGCGATATATGGATAACTTTATAGTTCAGGCCAAGGCGGTCGCCGATCCCACGCGCTTGAGGATGCTCAAGCTCCTCGCTGGCGGCGAACTCTGCGTCTGCGAGATCATGGCGGTCCTGGGCCTCGGACAATCGACCGCATCGAAGCACCTAAACATACTTAAGGCCGCGGGCCTTGTCGAGTCGCGCAAGCAGGGGACATGGACTTATTACCGCCTCGCGAGGCCGCGCGATACAGCGCGCGATTTCCTCAGGCTCGTCTCGGCAAGGCTCGATGGCGACGCGACCATCGCCCATGACCGAAAGGTGCTCGCAAAGAGGTGCGCCGGTGGCTGCGGGGCGGCGCGATGAGCCGCGGGATCACTGGACGGCTCTCGTTTTATATGGCAGCGCTAACAGTCCTTCTGCTGATGCTGAGTATCTGCGGGTGTTCCAAGGCGGGCACTCCCCCCCTGGACAGTGCGCTAAAGACGGCAAGGCAGGAGGGCAAGCTCGTCATGCTTGAGCTCGGCTCTGTGGGATGCATTCCATGTGAGAACATGAAGCCCGTGATGGAGCGGTTGAGGCAGAGCTATGGCGGGCGGCTTGCGGTAATCTTTGTCGATGTGAAGCGGGATCAACAGGCCGCGAACCGCTATGGCGTGCGCATGATTCCGGTACAGGTCTTCCTTGACGGGCAGGGCAGGGAGTTTTACAGGCATCTGGGCTTCTTTCCCTATGAGGAGATCGTGCCTGTGATAGAGGGGCGCGTGAAATAGCCATGGCGCGAGTGATATCCTGCGGCCTTGATACAGTGAAGGGTTAGGCCGGAATGGAAGCCCTGCTCGGCGGTTTTCAGCAGACCATCCAGCACCAATATGCATTAAGCTATATCGTGGTTTTTGCCGCGGGGCTGGTCTCGGCGTTCAGCCCGTGCGTCCTCGCGGCGGTCCCTCTGATCATCGGCTATGTCGGCGGGTACTCCGGGGGCAACAGGAAGCGCGCCGCGCTCTATTCGTTCGTGTTCGTGCTGGGGCTGTCTATAACCTTCACGGCGTTGGGCATCGCGGCGTCATACCTGGGCAGATTCCTGGCGCTGATGGGCAACGCCCTCCCGGTCGCCATAGCAGCCATCGCGGTTCTGATGGGGCTTCAGCTGCTTGGGATACTCAACATACCGCTGCCGTTTCAGAGATCGCGCGAGGTCAAGGCCAAGGGGATCGCGGGAGCCCTCCTGCTCGGCCTGCTTACCGGGGCGGTCTCATCCCCATGCGCGACCCCGGTGCTTGTGGTGATACTTGCATATGTCTCGGCCAAGGGGAGCATGCTCTATGGGGGCACGCTTTTGTTTGCCTATGCCGTCGGACACTGCGCGCTGATCTTCATCGCGGGGCTGTCCATAGGGCTGACCGAGAGTATAATCAACCTCAGGGGCATGAAGGGGTTATCGGTGTTTTTGAGGAAGACAAGCGGAGCGGTACTTGTTGGGGCGGGGGCTTACCTCGCCTTCAGCATTTAACGTATCGGAGGGATAATATGGCCGTTTCGGCAAGGCTCTCATTCTTGGATCGCTACCTCACGCTCTGGATATTCCTGGCCATGGCGGCCGGGGTCTCGATAGGCTATCTCATGCCCGGCGCGGAGGCCTTCGTCGGCAGGTTTCAGGTGGGGACGACGAACGTGCCGATAGCGGCGGGCCTGATCCTGATGATGTACCCGCCGCTTGCGAAGGTGCGCTACGAGGAGATGGGCGAGGTGCTCAGAGACCGCCGCGTGCTCGCGCTCTCGCTCATACAGAACTGGGTGATCGGCCCGGCGCTGATGTTCGCGCTCGCCGTGATATTCCTGCGCGGATACCCCGAGTACATGGCCGGGCTCATAATGATAGGCCTCGCGCGGTGCATAGCGATGGTGATCGTATGGAACGACCTCGCCTGCGGCGACCGGCAATACGCGGCCGCGCTCGTCGCGCTCAACTCGATATTCCAGGTCCTGTTCTTCTCGGTCTACGCCTGGTTTTTCATGACCGTTCTGCCGCCGATGCTCGGGCTCAAGGGCATGGCCGTAAGCGTGACGATGGCCGAGATAGCGAGGAGCGTGTTTGTATACCTCGGAGTCCCATTCATCGCCGGTGCGGCCACGCGCCTCGTCCTGCTGAGGCTCAAGGGCCGCGAGTGGTACGAAGGCGAGTTCATACCGCGCATCAGCCCGCTTACGCTTTGCGCCCTGCTGTTTACGATAGTCGTGATGTTCACGCTCAAGGGCAACTACATCGTCCGGTTGCCGCTTGACGTCCTGCGCATCGCGGTGCCGCTGCTGGTCTATTTCGTGGTAATGTTTGCCGTATCGTTCTGGCTTGGGCGGAGGGCCGGAGCGGGGTATGAGAAGACCGCGACGCTCTCGTTTACGGCCGCGAGCAACAACTTCGAGCTGGCTATTGCGGTTGCGGTCTCGGTCTTCGGGATCAACTCCGGCGAGGCCTTCGCGGCCGTGATAGGCCCGCTCGTCGAGGTCCCGGCCCTGATCGCGCTCGTAAACGTCGCGCTGTATGCGCAGAAGCGATGGTTCCCGAGCCCGTACTGCAAGATCACCGGAATCAGGACGCCATAGGGAGGCAGCCATGAAGATAGCGGTGCTTGGCGACATACACGGAAACGTCGATGCTCTTAAGGCGGCGTACAAGGCCGCGCTCGCTCGCGGCGCCGAGAAGCTCTATCACCTCGGGGACATGGGCGGGTACGCCCCGTTCGTCGACGAGGTCGTGGAGTTCATAGTGGAGCACGGGATCGAGGGCGTGCAGGGCAATTACGACGACACGGTCGGCAATGACGCCGAGCACTGCGGCTGCAAGGCCGAGAACCCTGAGCAGGCCGCGCTCGCGGAGCGGTCGTTTAGCTGGACCAAGGAGCATGCCTCGGCGCGGAGCAAGGCCTTCATGCGCTCGCTGCCCGCTGAGATCACGCTTTCGATCGAGGGCTGGGGCATCGCGCTCTTTCACGCCTCGCCGCACAAGAACAACCTCTACTGGTACGAGGACCGGCCGGATAAGTTCTTTTTGGAGATGGCGGAGAAGACGAGGGCGGACGTGCTGGTCTACGGCCATACGCACAAGCCCTACCGCAGGGACATCGGCGGCAGGGTCTTCATCAACGCCGGGAGCGTCGGCAAGCCCAAGGACGGCGACCCGCGCGCGTGCGCGGCGCTGATTACGGTCACGCAACATTCCATCGAGCACGAGTTCCTGCGCGCGCCTTACGATCTGGAGAAGGTAGGTGCGGACATAGTGGCCAGCGGGCTGCCGCCGGAGTTTGCCTGGAAGCTAAAAGAAGCAAAGTAAGGGAACTTTTTGGAAAGCGCTCCAAATCGCTTGATACTTCGTTGGGCATCGAATACTCGCCCTCTATGTACGCCCAAGTACACCATCGGGCGGTCTTCTCGCCCTGCCTAGTCTGAAGACGATTTGGGCGCGCTTTCGGGGGCACGGAAGAAGGACGCCCCCCGCGCCCCACATGGTCAACGGCTTTGATTAGAAAGGGGCCGGATGGCCCCTTTTAGGTGAGAGGTGCGATAGCGCCACGAATATTTGCCCGGGGGCGCTGCCCCCTCAGCCGGGGGGCCAGCCGAATTTGCGGCCGCCGAGCAGGTGCAGGTGCAGGTGCCACACGCTCTGGCCGGCGTCGAGGTTGCAGTTCGTGACGATGCGGAAGCCGCCCTCGGCCACTCCGCGCTCGCGAGCGATCTTGTTGGCGACCTGATAGAGGTGGCCCACGAGGGCGTTGTCTTCGGGCGTGAGGTCAAGCGTGCGGCTGATGTGCTTGCGCGGGATGATGACCACGTGGGTCGGGGCCTGCGGGTTGATGTCGTCGAACGCGACCGCGAGGTCGTCGGAGTATACGAGTTTGGCCGGTATCTTCCCGGCGGCTATCTTGCAGAATATGCAGTCCGTCACTCGGCCCCCTTGAGGATCTCATCGGTATCCTCCGGGTTGAGCTTGCGGTAGAAGCAGGTGCGCTCGCCCGTGTGGCACGCGCCCGCTCCGTGCTGGATCACCTGCACGAGCAGCACGTCCGAGTCACAGTCATAGAGGACTTCCTTGACCTCCTGCAGGCAACCCGAGGTCTCGCCCTTTTTCCAGTACTTCTTGCGCGAGCGCGACCAGAAGTGCGTGTACCCGGTCGTGAGCGTAAGCGCCACGGCCTTCTTGTTCATCCAGGCCATCATCATGACCTCGCCGGTGCGGGCCTCCTGCACTATCGCCGGTATCAGGCCGCTTGCGTCGAACTTAAGCTCGCTTATCTTCATATGGATGTCCCCCCTGATCGGACTATTTTAACACTTTTTTTTAAAGCTCGCCCTTCCACGAGCCCGGCCTGCCGGGCAGCGCGAGCGCGGCGTCCAGCCTCTCGATGAACTCACGAAGCGGGATCTCACGCGCGCCTAGGCTCACGAGATGCCCGGTCCTCACCTGGGCGTCGATCAGCTCGAACCCCCAGGCGTAGAGCAGTCTTACGAGCGTGACGAACGCTACCTTCGATGCGTCCGTCTCGCGTGCGAACATCGACTCGCCGAAGAACATCCGGCCCATCGCGATGCCGTAGAGCCCGCCCACGAGGTTGCCCTCGCGCCATGCCTCGACCGAGTGCGCATAGCCCATCTCGGCCAGCCGCGTGTAGGCTGCGATCATCTCCTCGGTGATCCAGGTGGCGCCGTCGCGCTCGGTGTGCGTGGCCGCGCACGCGCGAATCGTGGCCTGGAAATCCTCGTCCATCGTCACCGTGAACTGCCCGCGCCTGATGCGAGACCCCAGGCTCCTCGATACCTTCAGCTCGCACGGGAAGAGCACCAGCCTCGGGTCAGGGCACCACCAGAGTATCGGCATCCCCTCTTCGTACCACGGGAATATGCCCATCGAGTAAGCAAGCAGGAGCCGTCTGGGCGAGAGGTCGCCTCCGACCGCTATCGGGCCGGCCGCGCAGTCCATCCCCAGCGGGGACGGAAACGCGATCGCGTCAGTTAAGCGCTCGATCCTCATAGGTTCCTGATTATAACCGATTCGAGGATGAGCGCCTTTTCATCTAGTCCCGATACGGTAGATCTTTCCGGATGAATAATCAGCAACGTATATCTCCCCGCGTTCGTCAAGCCCGAACGTGCTGATGGCCAGGTGTGACTCCAGGAGCACCGCCGAGCGCCACTCGCCGCCCTCCCGCCTGAGCCCGCGTATCCGGCCGGAGCAGAAATCCCCGAAGAGGTAGATCCCATCAAGCGCGGGGAAGTCCTTCCCCGTGTATGCATACCCGCCCGTGACCGAGCAGTCCCCGGCCGAGTGGTCGTATGTCGTCACGGGCATCACGAGCCCTGTGCGGTCGCATGCCGGAGCGCCGAAGCAGCTCGCGCCCTCCATTATGTTCCAGCCGTAATTCGCCCCGGCAGCGCTTTTGTTCGATGGCTGGTAGTCGATCTCCTCGTATGTGTCCTGACCGACGTCCGCGATATAGAGCGCATCGCGGTCGAATGAGTACCTCCACGGGTTTCTGAGCCCTATGGCCCAGACCTCCGTGCCGTATGGGTTTCCGGGCGGGATGCCGTAAGGTTTCTTCCCGCCCTCTGTGTCTATGCGCAGGAGCTTGCCCAGGAGCACGCGCGGGTTCTGGCCGTTTCTGTGCGGGTCGCCTCCAGAGCCCCCATCCCCGATGCCGATATAAAGGTATCCGTCCGGGCCGAAGACGATCTGCCCCCCGTTGTGGTTGCGGTATGGCTTGGCCTGGGTGAAGATCACCTCGCCGCTCGCCGGGTCCGCAAGGTTCAGATCGCTGGCCGAGACTCTGTATCTAGCCACCACTACCGCGCCGTCCGAGGCGCGCGTATAGTCCACGTAGAAATACCGCTTCGACGCATACGAGGGAGGAAACGCCAGCCCGAGCAGGCCCTGCTCAGCCCCCCGCGTCGCGATCAGCCCGGATACGTCCAAGAATGGGATAGGCCGCACCATGCCGTCTTTTATTATGTGCACCGTGCCCTTGCGCCCGACCACGAACAGCCGCCCGGAACCATCCCGCGCCGACTGTATATCGGTCGGAGAGCTAAGGCCGCTGGCATAGAGCGATATCTTTATCCCCGGCCAGCCCGCGCCCCACGCAAGCGCTCCGGATGCAAGCACCGCAACGATCGCGACGGCCCAAACGATGACCTTCTTCATCGCCCATTATAGGCCTCTTTGTGTCGAACGGCAAATACGATTTTTTAAAAAGGGAAAGGCGCCCGTGGCGCCCCTCACGCGCTAAGCCTTTGCCGGAGCCGATCCGCAGAGGGGCGGAACTGGCTCCTGGGAACTGGTTCCTAGGAACCAGTTCCTGGGAACCGGTTCCCATGGACGCGTTCCGGCATGCCGTTTTAAGCTCGGTGCAGGATGAAACGCGATAAGTCGATAGAGCTCACCCCCCGAAAGGCGGCGGCCCTTTTTCCGGTCACGGATGGGCAGCGCCCACCGGCCCGTTCATGGGCCGCCGCCCCCTCCCCGCAGGGCGAGGGCAATCAGGGGTTCGCCGCCCACCGTTGCTGCATTGAGCCGTCACTGGTCTGTCTCCCCCTTGCGGGCGACCCGATCTGCGACGCCTGTCTGGAGGGGACACTATGATCCGCCTTCGCCGCATAGCCATGACCGATGATGTTTCGCTGGGTGTCCTGATCGGCGAGGCCGGCCTCCCGCTCGCGCTCACATTAGAGAGGCCCTGGCGCAACAACGCCCCTGAGGTCTCGTGCATACCGCCGGGCAGCTACACGGCCCGCCGCGTGACATCGCCGAAGTTCGGCGAGACGTTCGAGGTTACAGGCGTTCCGGGCCGCAGCCACATCCTCATGCACAAGGGCAACACCCCGGCCGATACCGAGGGATGCATATTGGTAGGGGCCCAGTGGGGCACGATAGCGGGTTGCCCGGCGGTGCTTGATGAGCAGCCAGGGCTACGGTGCGTTCATGACAGCGATGAGGGACAAACAGGAGTTTCAGCTCCTGATCGAAAACCAGTAAGGAGATGCATATGAAACAGGCAGGGACGCTCATATGATGGACGCAGAGACGTTGAGGCACGTGGCCGAGTGGGGCCCGGGGCTCCTGATCGGCGTGATGATACTGGCCGGGCTTTTCAGGCTCGCAGACCGCGTCGGGATGAGGATGGTCGCGGCCTCCGAGAGGCAGGCCGAGGCGCTTGCGGCGCAGGCCGAGGCGATGCAGGGCCTGACGACCTCGATCAGGGACTTCGTTACGCGGGACAACTCCGAGCACCGCGAGATGCTCGTGCTTTTGAGGTTCATCGCGCAGGAGCAGCAGCACTCACGCGAGCAGCAGGAGGAGGAGAAAGTTGAACACTGAGACCGCACGCAACAGGCGCATCCGCCACGCCCTGCTTCGGATACTGAAGTCCGAGTACCCCGGGGCGATAGACACCAAGGCACTGAGGTTCGCGCTCGACAACCTCGGCTATCCCATGCCGGGCCGGGTGCTCGGGGCGCACTTGGCGTACCTCAGCGAGGGCGGCTACGTCCGCGTCGAGCAGAAGGCGGGTTTCGGGTACAGGATCGAGTTTGCGTACCTGACCAAGGAGGGCTGGGACCTCCTCGACGGCCATATCGGCGAGCGCGGGGTGGACTCCGAATGAGCCTCCCGAGCGAGGAAAGCATGGTGCGGGCCCTCATGAGGCAAAAACGCGCTTATGAGCTGCACTTCAAGACCAAGTCGCCCGAGATCGACAACACGGCCAATACCGCGTACGTCGCGCTGATTAAGATGATCGTCGATATCGTGCGCAAATCCAACGAGGCCGGCCCTGAAGGCCGCGACCCCGGCGAGGCCCGCCGCAGCGTGGACGAGGTCTTGAGGACCGAGTATGGGATCGAGCGATAAGTTGATACTCCTGCCCTACCAGCGCCGATGGGTCAACGACCGCTCCGCGATGAAGATATGGCTCGCCGCGCGCCAGATCGGCAAGTCCTTCGCCGTGGCGATGGAGGCCGTGGACGAGGCGCGCGCGGAGAAGTGCGACAACCTCATACTCTCGTCTTCCGAGCGGCAGAGCAAGGAGGTCATGAAGAAGGTCTCCTCGCACCTCCGCGTGCTGAATGTCTTAAGCGCCGACTCGCTCGACGCCAGCCGCGAAAACCGCGAGGAGGTCGAGCTCCTAAACGGCTCGCGCATCATCTCGCTTCCGGCCTCGCCGGATACGGTGCGCGGGTTTTCAGGCAACGTCTATCTGGACGAGTTCGCTTTTCATCAGGATTCGCGCGAGATATGGCGCGCGATGTACCCGACCGTGACGCGCGGCTACAAGGTGCGCATCACCTCGACCCCCAATGGCCGCCTCAATATGTTTTATGAGCTGTATAACGCGGATGCGCGGTTTTCGCGCCACCGCACGAACATACACGACGCCGTGGCCGACGGCCTGTGCGTCGATATTCCGCTTCTAAGAGACGGGATCGGAGACCCCCAGAGCTGGGCGCAGGAGTTCGAGTGTGAGTTCGTGGACGAGGCCACCGCGCTCATTACGCTCGATGAGATCGCCTCGTGTGAAGGGGACTGCGGGCAGCTAAAAGATACGACAGGTGAGCTATATCTGGGCGTCGATATCGGCCGCAGCCACGACCTTACGGTCATATGGATTTTAGAGCGCGTGGGCGACGTCCTCTGGACGCGCGGGGTGCGCGAGCTGCGCAATGCCTCATTCAGCTCTCAGCGCGAGACGCTGTTTTCGCTGATCGAATCCCCAGCCGTGAAGCGCTGTTGCATGGACTCCACCGGCATCGGGGCGCAGTTAAGCGAGGAGGCCCGCGAGCGGTTCGGCACGCGGGTAGAGCCTGTGCAGTTTACGCTCCAAAGCAAGGAGGACCTCGCCGTGACCGCGCGCCGGGCGTTTGAGGACCGCACCGTGCGCATCCCCCAGGACGCCACGATCCGGCGCGACATACACAGCGTCCGGAGGTATACGACCTCGGCCGGAAACGCCCGGTTCGACGCCAGCCGCACGACGGAGCACGCCGACCGCTTCTGGGCGCTGGCCCTCGCGCTTCACGCCGCAAAGTCCCCGGCCTTGACTCAGCCCCAATACGAGCAGATAAGCACGCGGCAGGCTGCTATGCACCGTGCTGGCTGCTGGTAAATGCCGATGCAAATCATCGCTTCGCTCGATTTGCATCGGGGCTATAAGGCAAATCACATCAGGATAAGGAGGTATTAAGATGGCTGTTAAAGATTCATCAGGAAAGGGCCGGTCCGGCCCCCCGCCATTGGGCGGGGTGGTGGTGGCCCCGCATTTGGGCTGGCCGACGTACCCCTCGTCCGGGCTCACGCCCGAGCGCTTAAGCGCGATATTCCGCGAGGCCGACGCCGGGGACATCTCACGCCAGATCGAGCTTTACGAGGAGATGGAGGAAAAGGACGCGCATCTTGGCGCGGTGCTCCAGACTCGCAAGCTCGCTGTGGCCGGGCTTCAGTGGGAGGTCACCCCATCAGGCACGAGCGAGGATGCGGCTATCTCAGCCGCACTCGTTAAGGACGCGCTTGCGCATGCTGCCGGGTTTGACGAGGCGATCCTCGCTCTAGTCGACGCCGTGGGCAAGGGTTTCTCTGCGGTCGAGCTTATCTGGCGAGCGGATGCTGGCCGCGTTGCGCTCAATGCGCTTCGGCCGGTAAGCCAGCGGAGTTTTTCCTTTCTCGCACCCGATGGCCTGCCCTCTGGCGAGCCGCGCCTTTTGACCGAGGCCAACCCGGTTCGCGGCGAGGCGCTCACGCCCTTTAAGTTCGCGGTTCACGCCAACATGTCCCGCACCTCATGCCCCCAGCGCGCCGGGGTGCTCAGGCCGTGCGCATGGATGTACCTGTTTAAAAATTACACGCTCAAGGACTGGCTGATCTTCAACGAGCGGTACGCGATGCCGATGCGCATTGGCAAGTTCGGCCCGTCCGCGTCCGAGGCCGACCGCCGCGTGCTCAGAAACGCGGTCTTCAACTTGGGCGCGGACGCCGCGGCCGTGATAAGCGAGGGCACGGTGATCGAGCTCCTGGAGAGCCCCGGCAAGGGCGGCTCGGCCGACCTCTACCAGAGGCTCGCCGAGTACTGCGACGCCGCGATCTCGAAGGCCGTCCTGGGCCAGACGCTAACGACCGAACAGACCGGCGGGACGTACGCCACCGCGCGAGTCCACGAGGGCGTGCGCGAGGACATCACCGCGGCCGACGCCCGCGCGCTCGAGCGCACGATAACGAGCCAGATCATCAGGCCGCTCGTGGAGTTCAACCTCGGCCCCGGCGCGCCGCTTCCCCGCTTCAGGTTCCTTATGGCGGAGGAAGAAGACCTAAAGACGCTGGCCGAGACCTACTCGACCTTAAGCGCGATGGGGGTCTCGATCCCTGACGCCCACATCCGCGAGCGCTTCGGCATACCCGCAGGAGGCAACTAGACATGGACGAAACACTGGTAATGCGCTCTGCCGCGATCGAGGGCGCTCCGGCCGAGATCCAGGTGATCCCGTTTGGCGGCCACGAGACCACGCAGGGCAGCTTCGTGCTCGACGCCGAGGGGATCAGGCAGATCATCTCAGAGTTCGAGGCGAGAAAAAACGAGATGGTGATCGACTACGAGCACCAGACGCTCGGGGGCTCCGAGGCCCCGGCCGCCGGATGGATCAAGCGGCTTATAGATAAGGGTGCGGACGGCCTCTGGGCCTCGGTGCAGTGGACCCCGCGCGCGCTTCAGTACCTAAGGGGCCGCGAGTACCGCTACCTCTCGCCGGTGTTCATGAAGCGCATCGCTGACGGCCGCGCGGTGCGCCTGATCAACGCCGCGCTCACAAACCAGCCAGCCATAGACGGCATGGTGCCGGTCGTAAACCGCGCCGCCGTGAACTCGCAAAAGGAAGGAGGAGGAAAGAAGATGGAAAAGATCATGGAAGCCCTCGGCCTTGATAAGGCTGCAGGGGAGGCGGAGGTCATCGCCGCAATAGGGGCGATGAAGTCACGCATCACGTCCGTGCTCGACTCTCTCGGGGTCGGGACGGACGCGACGGACCCGGAGCTTTCGGGCACCGTGGCCGCGATGAGACAGGCTTACGAGCAGCTGCCCGCGATAGCCGCGCGCCTGGCCGAGCTCGAGGCCGCGCTTGGCGGCAAAGAGTCCGCCGGGCTCGTCGAGCAGGCGATGGCCGAAGGCAAGCTCACGCCCGCGCAGAAGGCGTGGGCCACGGACTATGCGGCCCGCGACACCGAAGGGTTCCGCGTATTCGTGGCCAAGGCCCCGGTGGTCGTCCCGGTGGCCGACGCCCCGAGAGCCGGAGCAAGGAAGGTTCAGGCATTGGACGAGACCCAGCAAAGGGTAAACGCTCATCTCGGCATATCGGCCGAGGCATTCGGCCTTTACGGCAAATAGGAGGATCGGCACATGGCACTCACTTCAGACAGGAACACGCCTCGCCGTGACGGCGAGCTCGTAACTCTCCCGGTCGCGGCCGCAAAACTCATCTACGCCGGGTCGCTGGTGGCCAGGGATTCAAGCGGCAACGCCACCCCGGGTGCGGCCGCAACCACGCTTTTGGGAGCCGGCCGCGCCGAGGCGCGTGCGGATAACTCCGGCGGCTCGGCCGGGGATATCACGGTCGACGTCCGCAAGGGCGTCTTCAGGTTCGGCAACTCCGCCTCCGCGGACGCGATCACGCGCGCGGACATCGGCGCCAGCTGCTACATCGCCGACGACCAGACGGTCGCCAAGACCAGCGGATCGAGCACGCGCTCGGTAGCCGGAACAGTCTTCGACGTGGACTCAGACGGCGTCTGGGTCAAGTTCGAGTAAGGAAAGGACAGATATGATAATCAACCAGTCAGCGCTTCAGGCCCTGTACAAGGGCTTCAGGACGATATTCAACGAGTCGTTCGACGCGGTAAAGCCGCAGTACGAGGGCGTGGCGATGGTCGTGCCCTCGACCGTGCGCGAGGAGACCTACGCATGGCTCGGCGCGTTCCCGTCGATGAGGGAATGGATCGGCGAGCGGCAGGTCAGGAACCTCGACCTGCAGAGCTACAGCATCCGCAACAAGGACTGGGAGGTCACGATCGAGGTCGACCGCAACGACCTCGAGGACGACTCGGTAGGCATCTACCGCCCGATCATAGCCGAGCTCGGCCGCTCGGCCGCGATGCACCCCGACGCGCTCGTATTCGGGTTAATGGGCACCGGGTTTTCCACCGCGTGCTACGACGGGCAGTACTTCTTCGACTCCGCCCACCCGGTAGGCTCCGCCACGGTGAGCAACACCGGCGGGGGCTCGGGCTCGGCCTGGTATCTGCTCGATACGACGCGCTCTCTGAAGCCTTTCATCTTCCAGTCGAGGCGCGACGTGGAGTTCGTCTCGAAGGACCGGCCGGACGACGAGCAGGTCTTCATGCGCAAGAAGTACGTCTATGGCGTCGACAGGCGCGACAACGCCGGGTTCGGGCTCTGGCAGCTGGCGTACGGATCGAAGCAGACGCTGGACGCGGCGAGCTACTCGGCCGCACGCGCCGCGATGATGGCGTACACGGACAGCGAGGGCAAGCCGCTCGGGATCACGCCCAGCGTGCTCGTCGTGCCGCCTTCTTTGGAGGGCGCTGCGCGCGCGATCGTGACGGCCGAGCGCGACGCCTCGGGCGAGACGAACCCCTGGTTCAATACCGCCGGGCTCCTCGTGAGCCCGTGGCTTGGGTAGACCCCGATGCCCTACAGCACCCTTGATGAGATCGTAAAGCTCCTGCCTGAGGCAACGCTTATCGAGCTTACGGACGACACGGGCGCCGGTACGGTCGACGGGGCGGTCGTCGCCGAGGCCATAGCCCAGGCCGACGCGGAGATCGACTCTTACTGTGGGGGGCGCTACGGCGTCCCCCTCAGCCCCGTCCCCGAGATCGCAAAAAAGCTCTCGGCGGACATCGCGCTCTATCACCTGTATTCGCGCCGCGTGGCCCAGATGCCGGAGGCCCGCAAGGACCGCTACAAAGACGCGGTGCGCCTGCTTGAGGGCATCGCCAAAGGCGCGGTCACGCTGGGCGCCGATACGCCCGCTTCATCGGGGCAGCCGGGCACGGCCGAGACGAACAGGCCGGACGACGAAAACACATTCACCCGCGACTCGATGCTCGGGTTCTAAGAAAGAAGGAGACGCTCACAATGCCTGTAAACGACGCATATAAGGCCGGGGCATAGCGCATGTCCATCTCGATAGCCTTCCCGCCCGTCTCGGGCTGGGCCCTTTCGGATCCGGCGAAGCTGCTGCTGGCGGGCAACTCAAGCCGCATGCAGCTCGCCCTGCTGGACGACTTCGCGAACGGCTCGATGGGCGGGCAGTGGAGCGTGGCGACATCCGGGTACTGGGGCCTCTCGACCACCGGCTCCATCACGGAAGCAGGCGGCGTGCTCGGCATCTCGCACCCCGGCTCCGGCTCGCAGCAGACGCGCGCGTGGGTGACGCCGAACATACTGTCGGGCGACTTCGACATCCAGATAGACGTCGCCTCCTTCACTGGCGGCGGCGGTGACGCAGGGATGAAGTTCGGCTTCTACATCGACGCCGGCAATTACTTTTACCTCAACGCCTACGGCCCGAACTCGGCCTCTATTGCGTACTTCAGCACCATACGCCACGGAGGCGCCAACACGACCGCCAGCTCGGCGTTCGCCGGAGCCGCATCGGGCAGGCTCAGGATAGTGCGCGCCGGGACTGCGGTTACCGTTTACTATTACTCAGGCGGATGGGTGCAGCAGAACTCCTATGCCGGCTGCTCGACGTCCTCCGGCGCGGTGACGCTCAACGGCTGGTGGACATCGGGGGCGTCATGGAACGCCGCGCTTGACAACTTCACGATAAACAGCGGGGCATACGGGGGCGTCATGTTCTGCCCGTCCGATTCCCCCACCGCCGAGAGCCCGTGGATAGCGTTGCCGTGCAAGACGCTCGATGCGAGCGCGGCGGTAGCGGCGTTTGAGAACACCCAGGGCGGCTCGGGAAACATAAAGTACCAGTACGCGCTTAATAACGGCTCGTACAACGGCTCGTGGCTTACGAAGTCCGGCCTCAACGGCTCGCTTGCCTCCGCCTCGATCACGGACCCGGCAAACAGCATCAGGCTCAAGGCGCAGCTCAACAGCGACGGCACTCAGATGGCGGATTTCGCGCCCGGATGCATCACAGCGGGCGATCTCGATTATCCGGCCTCAGGCGACGTAAAAAACGGCGTGGCGTATGCGCTCGGGCAGTACACCGGGACTTACTCGGGCGGAGGGAGCTGCGACTACCCCGCGGTTGAGGACGTGCGCGAGGGCGTAAGTTATAACGGCGGCCTGAGCACAGGGACACTCGACCTGCCTTCGATATCCGACGTGCGCCACGCGACGGCGTTTGACCACAATACAAAGACCGGCACGGCCTATATCCCGGCCGCGGCGGACGTGCGCTCCGGGACGAACGTGGACGCCACGGCCGGGACTCTCAACCTCCCGGCAGTGGCCGACGTGCGTGCGGCTACGGCCTTCGACGGAGGCACGAAGACCGGCCTGCTCGATCTGCCATCGATATCCGACGTGCGCCACGCAACGGCGTTTGACCACAACACGAAGACCGGCACGGCCTATATCCCGGCCGCAGGCGACACGCGCTTCGGCGTCGCCGTCGATAGCGGAAGCGGCAGTTGCAGGGTGCCGTCAAAGGCCGATGTCCGTGCAGGCGTGGCAGTGGACGTCAGCGATACCGGCCAGATCGACCTCCCGGCCGCATCGGATGTACGAAGCGGCGTGGCCTATGACCACAACGCCCAGACCGGCACGTACGAAGCACCGGCCTGCGATTACCCGCAGGCCGCGGATGTACGCGACGGAGTCAGTTATGACTTCGGGGCGCTGACCGGCACGCTGGCAGCCGAGACTTGCGACTACCCGCAGGCCGCGGATGTCCGCGACGGGGTCAGTTATGACCATGGCGGACTTGTCGGCACGCTGGCAGCCGGGACTTGCGACTACCCGCAGGCCGCGGACGTACGCGACGGGGTCAGTTATGACCATGGCGGACTTGTCGGCACGCTGGCAGCCGGGGCTTGCGACTACCCGCAGGCTGCGGACGTACGCGACGGGGTCAGTTATGACTTCGGGGCGCTGACCGGCACGCTGGCAGCCGGGACTTGCGACTACCCGCAGGCCGCGGATGTCCGCGACGGGGTAAGTTATGACTTCGGGGCGCTGACCGGCACGGCGGCGTTGCGGGGCTCTGCCCCGGCGCAGCTCCAGAGTTTCCGGGACATAGAGGCCGCGATCATCTCGAAGCTCAAAAGCGATGTCCCGGCCCTGCGCACGGTCGAGTCCTGGGCCGGTCAGATCGCGGACCGGATAGATTCGCTTACGGTGCCGCTTCCGGCCGCGTTCGTTTCATACGGGGGCTCGGGCTTCAGCCCCATAGACGGCCCCTCGCACCGCGAGCAGCCCGCCTTTACGGTGCTCGTCGCGGCTCGCAGCATGCGCGGCGACGGCTCCGAGCGCACATCGGCAAACGGGGCGTACGGGCTCGTGCAATCCGTGCTCTCGGCGCTCGCCAACGAGGACTTCGGATATAGCGGCCTTGAGCGGCTCGCGCCCTCGCGCGTGGCGCTCATAGCGAGCGAGGGCGGCGCGGCTGTATACGGAGTTACGTTTCAGACCGCGTTTGACACGCAATACAACTGGTAACGAGGAGAGACAAGAAATGGGCATAAGCGCATCAGGGACCGAGCTTCGGGCGGCGGCCGCGAGGGCCGCGATATGGGGCACGGCGGTTCAGTGCGGCGCGGCGGACGGGGTGCTCGTCCTTCCGTCGGAGATCAAGAAGACCCGCGAGGCCCTCGCGGAGGACTCGCTCGGCACGCTGTTTTCGAATTCGTCGGACGCAGGTGCGGTAAAGGTCGAGGGCGAGCTCAAGGCCTACCTGCGCTACGACGGGCTGGACCTCCTGCTGGCGCTCGCGATGGGCGCAACCGGAGGGGCTCCGGTGCGGCAGGGGACGAGCGCGGCCTACGGCCAGACGCTTAAGTTAAACGGCTCGCTCGACGGCCTGTTTGCCACGCTCGCGATCAACAACGGCGTGAACGTCGACGAGTTTGCGTCGGTGAAGCTCAGCGGGTTTCAGATCAAGGGCGAGGCCGGAAAGCCTGTCGAGGCCACGTTCAGCCTGATCGCGAACGACCGCACGACCGGCTCGACCGTCAACACCACAGCGACGTTCAGCGCGGTCACGGATTTTGAGACATCAAACCGCACCCTGTTCAGCCAGGCCGTGTTCCGTTGCAACGCCCGCTTTGGCGCGGCGCTCGCCGATACCGACAGGATATACCCCTCGGCCTTCACGCTTAAGTTCGTCAGAAAGCTCCTTGGCGTGCGCACGCTGGGCTCGGGAGCGGATACGGTCGACGAGCCTTCAAACGACGGCCTGCCGGACTGCACGCTATCGCTGACGTTCCCGCGCTACACCGGGGCCACGCACTTCGCGGACTGGGACGCGGCCGCGCCCAAGAAGCTCGACCTCGCGTTTACGGGCGCGGTGATCGAGGGCTCATACCGGCGCGCGCTGAGGTTTTCGTTCCCGAACCTCGCGTACAAGGGCGTCGAGCTCCCGATCAGGCGCGGCCTGCTCGAGCACCCGGTCGAATTTATATGCCTCGGCACGGAGCTGGCCTCCTCCGGGATGGACGGGATCATGGAGCCCTTCGGGCTTGAGCTCGTAAACCGCCAAAGCGCGGACGTGCTCGGATAGGGCGATGGATATCGAGGCCCTGGAGAGCGACGACTATGCGGTGTGGGTAAGGTTCATGGACGCCGAGGTGCTCGTGCGCCACGTCCCGGCCGGCGAGCTCCTGTCTATCCGGGAGCGCAGCCTGAGGCGGGCGTGGGACATCTCGAGCGGGGGCCGGCCGGCCGAGGGCATCGATGCGGCCGAGGCTGCCAGGCTGCTGGGCCGGGCGGCGGTGCGCGGCTGGCGCGGCCTGAGCATGCGCGGCGAGGACTACCCCTACTCGCCCGAGCGGTGCGACTTCCTTATGGCGCGCTGGGCCGAGTTCGGGCGGTTCGTAAACGAGGCCGCGACGAGCCTTGCGCGCCTCGCTGAAGCACAGCGGAGGGACGAGTCAAAAAACTCCTCTCTCACATCCGGGCCCGGCTCGACTTCCCGGGTGTGAGCTGCGCTTCATGCCGGGAGATAGAGGCATTGGATCAGGTCAGGCCGGACTGCGAGAGCGGCGGCTGCCCGATCCCTCGGGCAACGGGGCGCGGCATGCGGGCGGTCGCCCTCAGGTCGATGATAAGGCGGCTTAAGCGGATAGTCCCTGCGGGCGAGGTGCTCCGCCTGATGGGCGCGACGGCGCGTGACCTCGAGTTGCTGGCCCTGATCGAGGACGAGATAGGAGGCAGGGGATGATAAACATCGAAAGCGACATGGACAAGCTCGCGGCCGCGATCGGCACCGGCGCGTTGGGCGCGATAGTCGAGAGTGTGACCGAAGAGGCAAAGGCGCTCGCCCCTGGCCGCAGCGGCACCCTTAGGGACTCGATAGAGGGATTCATAACCGGCGCTGGGTCGGGCTCGATAGACGCGGCTGCGCCCTATGCCTCGTTCGTGCACGACGGCACAGGGCTTTACGGGCCGTCCGGTGCGGCATATGCCGTAAGCGCGCGCATTAAAAAGGCCCTGTGCTGGCCGGGTGCGAGCCACCCCGTGCGCACGGTGACCGTGCGCGGCATCGAGGGCAGGGAGTTCATCACCCGGGCGCTCGAGGGCCCGGCACCGGATCAGGCAGTGCAAGGGCTGATCGACAGACTATAGAGGAGGCAACCAGATGGCTGAAGTGGTTATAAACATCAAGGCCGAGGACGCCGCGACCCCGGTGATCGAGGCGATCTCGGCGACGCTCGACGCGCTCGGCGCCGGGCTCGCGGCGATGGACAGCGGGCTTAGCAAGACCCTCACGCTCGACGTCTCGGGCGCGCTTTACGGTGCGGCCGAGGTAGCCTCGGCCATCGGCGCGATACCGGACGTGACCGAGAAGAGCGTGGTCATCGAGTACCAGACGATGGCCTCTCCGGTGAGGCCGTTTACCGAGGGCATCGCGTACATAAAGGACAAGATGGACTCGCTCCCGACCGAGGGCTCATACACCGTGAAGTATGCGACCGATGGCTCACCGGCGCAGGGGCAACCGAATGTGCCGGCGCAGCCGGGGCCGGTCACGTTCTCGCCGGTGATCAACGTCAACGCCCAGGCGGGCGGGGCTGCCGCGGATGCCGCCTCGTTGGCGCGCTCGCTCGATGAGGAGCTTGCGCGGATGTGGCGGACCAACCGCTCGGAACTTAGGAGGGCAGCCACCCTATGAGCGCGATAATCACGGCATGGCAAAACCTGCTCGAAAGCTCAACCGTTACGCTTACGGCCGGCGCGGAGGACCCGGACTACCCGCTATACCGCCTCTGCGACCGCAATACCGGGCGCGCGTTTCGCTCAAGCGCAGCCGGAACGCTCGAGATCTCGATAGACCAGGGCGCATCGGGCGCGATGGCCGCAGACCGCCTCCTGATCCCCTCCGGCCACAACCTTGGCGGTATGACGCTCGACCTGCTCCACTCAGGCGACGGTGTCGCATATATCTCCGCCACGCCGCAGTGGACCGGCGCTGACGGAGTTATCGAGATGTCATGGGCGCCGCTCACCGCGCGGTACTGGAAGTTCAGGGTCACAGCGCCATCGGTGGCGCCCTCGCTGGGCGAACTGTTCCTGAGCAGCTCGTACGAGTGGGAGCGCCAGCCAGCGCGGCCCTCCGGCGCGATGGACACGGAGTTTAACGCGCTAAGCGATACGACCTCCTCGGGCGAGGACAGATTCCTGGTGATGGGCCAGCCCAAGAGGCGGCGCACCTACCGGGTGCCGCGCTGCGGCGCGGCGATGCGCGATGAGATCGAGGCGCTCTATGGCGCATGGGCCGGGGCATATCCGTTTTGGATGCGGGACCACGAGGGCTCCTGGATATTCGGGCGGATCGTCTCGCCGCCCCAGATAGCGGAGCAGGGGCCCGGAGCATGGGGCTTCTCGCTCGACTTCAGGGAGGTCTTATGAACGTGCTCTCCCGTGTCCGCCCGGTCTATCTCGTCAAGATTACCCTTCAGGGCTCCGGCCAGACGCTGTACCTCTCGGACCGGAACGTGACTGTGGGCGGGCAGGAGTACGAGGACTATATCTCCGCGGTCACGACCCCGGCCGAGGAGGCCAGGCGGCCAACCAGCGAATCTTTAAACGCGCCGCTTTCGATCGAGTTTCGAAACGAGCCCTGGCGCGGGTTCAGCCGGCTGATCGAGGCCGGGGCCGAGCACCCCTTTGAGGGCGGCCGCTGCACGCTCAGCGAGGCGTACATCGACGACGCGGGGATGTCGGGCGAACCCGTGGCGCTCTTTACCGGCACGCTCGACGCCCCCGCTGAGATCGACTTGCGGGGTTTTAGTTGCGCGGTCTCCGCGCTCGATTATGCCGCTGACAACAGATAAGGGATAGGGGCCACAGGCCCCCAAGGAGGAGCAGGAAAAAATGGGCATAGCATTTGACCACGTGCAGTACGTATCGGACGTCCGGCTGATGCTTGGCGAGTCGACCTCGACGATCACGCTGGCCGCCCCGTTTACGGACAAGGAGTTCTACCGCTCGGAGATCGACCCCGGATTCGGCGGGGAGATAAGCTTTATCGACGCGGACCTGTATTTCGACCACTACTCGAGCCTCACGCAGAACGTCACATGGCGCTGGCAGATCAGGGGCAAGGGCCAGGCCGCCTGGACCGACCTCAATACGCCAAAGACCGAGAGCTGGGCCAGCCAGGCCCAGTCGCGCCTCCGCGTGATCGTCGAGGCCTCCGCCCTTGACGTCAATACGGCCGTGCCGTTTGAGATCCGCATGCTCGCGACCGCGGCCACGGCGGCCACGGTCTATATCGTGATCGGGACGTATACGCCCTCCATCCGCGTGCTGGGTACGAGCGCATGATGCCCGCACCGCTTTCGCGCTCGCTGTATCCCGCGCTCGATCCGGCATCGGCCGGTGAATACCCGCCGGTCGGGTACGGGAGTGTCGACGGGGTCCCTGCGCCATGCATCGTATCGGGCGCGGCGATGCGGCTCGCCTCCGGGATCGGCGCGGCCGAGACCTCACTTGAGGTCGATGACGCCCCGGCGCTCCCCTCGCCGCCGTTTACGGTGCAACTGGCAGGGGAGCGGATGCTCGTGGCTTCGGTTACGGGCAATACACTAGGCGGGCTCACCCGCGGGGCGGATGGCACGACGGCCTCGGCGCACCCGGCGGGGCGCAGGGTGTTTGAGCTGCGGCCGGAGTACGTATATCTGATAAGCCCCGAGCCGATAGCCGCGATACGCGGCGTCGTGGTCGACGGCGTGGCGCAGCAGTCGGGCTTTAGCGCATACACGGGCCGCCCGGGCGACGAGCACCCGGACTGGCCGGGCATGGCGGTGGTCGCGTTCGAGGCACAGCTCAGCGCGTCGGCCCAGCGCAATATCTCTGCCGCATCGACCTGCTCGGTGGACGCAACGATGCTTGAGGCCTCGCACCGCGAGCTCATGGCCTCTGGTGGCGCGGCCCCGGTTTTGATATCAGGGAAACGCGCTCGCCCGGCGTGGGTCGCATTTACAGGCTCGGGCCCGCTCACGTCTCAGGCGTACTGCGCGTCCGTCCATAATACCGGCGCGTCCGATGCGGTCGTGCGCGCGTTAGTCAAGGTCAGCGCGACTGACGAGGTACTCGCGACAGAGTGCGTGCTTGTCCAGGCATCCGCGGCGGTGGCGGTCGGGCTCTCGCACGACGGCGGGCCGTGGGAGACCTGCTTCATGCTGTTCGCTGGCGCTGGCGCATCCACACTGGAGATTAGCGGGATCAAGAAGACCGTTACGGCCGTAAACCCGGCCGAGGGCGACAAGAGCTCGTCGTATCTGCCTGCGCCTTCTATGCTGTCGTACCGCGGCCTCGGGATCGAACGCACCGCGACGCTCAAGCCCAAGGGCAAGCGGCTGGCATGGGCCGCGTACAGCGCGGACTCATTCGGGCCGGTTCTCTGGCAGACCCACCGCGCCGCTGTAGCTAACACCGGCGCGACGGACTCCGTAGTGCGGCTGATCGCATCGGCCCCAACTGGCGAATGCGCGGCCATGGCCGACTTTACCGTGAGAGCCGGGGATGCCACCACGCTTGAACTCACGCACCCGGGCGGGGGCTGGGACACGATGAGCAGGGTTGCGGTGCAAAGCGGGATGCTTAGAGTAGATGCGCTCTCAAAGGAGGTCAGGTACGTCACCGGGACCGACGGCCCCTCGGCGGGGTATAGCTCCACAGCGCGCGCTGTCATAGGCGATGAGGTCACGGTCGACGCCGACTGGTGCTGCGACGAGACTGGCGCGGTGATCGAACGGCCCGACAAAATTATGCGCCACTTTTTGGTCGAGCGCATGGGGTTTGCGGATACGGACATCGACAGCGCCTCCTTCGCCGCGGCCGACGCGGCGTACGCGGGCTACGTAAGCGGGGGCTACCGCTTCGGGTTCGTGATAAACGATAAGGTCACGCCGTCCGGGTTCGTGCGCTCACTGGCCGCACAGTGCAGGTCTGTGCTCAGATATGCGCGCGGGCTCTGGCGGCTCGACGCGGTGCCATCCGCGGCCCCTGCGCCGGTGCGCACGATATCGGCGGGCGAGCTTGCCGGAGAGGGCGCGATGTTCCGGTTTAAGCGCGTGCCTCTTGAGGATATGGGCAACAGCCTTCGTGCATATTACGGCGCTGTCTACTCAAAGGGCGGCGGCTGGTCGTCCATAGCCTCGGTCAATGACGCGGGCTCGATAGAAAGGCTCGGTCTAATCACGAGAGAGTTCAGGTTCCCGGCGATACGCGATAAGTCCACCGCAGAGGACGTGCTCGGCCTCATGCTCCTTGAGCGTGCGGCCTCGCTCCTGATCGTCAATTTCACGGTATTCTACGAACACTTCGACCTGAATGTCGGCGATACGATCTCGATAGACAACGAGCTTTATAACGGCGCGCTGTTCTTCATCGAACGCATCGAAAGGCCGGACTCATTCAGGGCGAAAATTACAGCTCGCCAGTGGTGGGGATGAGGGGCCGGGTGGCCCCATTCCCCATTCGCGGGGCAAGCGGCCCCGCTCACTTTCAATTAATGCCGTTGACCGTTCGCACGATTATGCATCAGAAATTTAAAGCGCGAGAAATCGTGTCAGACTAGGAACCGGGTGAAAAACGACCGGAGGCGTATATGGACATACGTCGAGGATCGTTTTTCGGACGGTGACAACGTATCACGCGAGTTTCGCGCGCTTTGAAGAGGATTACAGGCTAAAGTGAGGAGATATCGTACTTCTCTTGGTGTAAGTTCTGGTCTGCGGTTACTATGATCTTGAGGTTATGCTTCGCCTCGATCTCCTCCAAGCCCTGCCGTTCCTCGTCGCTGAGCAGTTCGGCCACGTCCGGGTGCGCGGTGATAACTATGCTCCGCGTCCCTGACTGCGCGGCCTTGCTGACTTTGCGGAATATCTCGTAGCAGAGCGTCGCGGCTGATTTCACGAACCCCTTGCCCTCGCAGTACGGGCATGTCTCGCAGAGTATCCGGCCCATGCTCTCTCTGACGCGCTTTCTGGTCATCTGCACCAGCCCGAGCTCCGAGATCTGCGATATAGTCTTTTTGGCCTTGTCCCTGGCCATCGCCTCGATGAAGGTATTCAGGACGCGCGTGCGGTTCTCTGCGCGCTCCATGTCGATGAAGTCCACGATGATGATGCCGCCCAGGTTTCTAAGCCGGATCTGGCAGGCTATCTCCTTTACGGCCTCGATGTTCGTGCGCAGGATCGTGTCCTCGAGGTCTTCCTTGCCCACGAACTTGCCGGTGTTTACGTCTATGACGGTCATGGCCTCGGTCTGGTCGAGCACGATATACCCGCCGGACTTAAGCCATACGCGCCTGCCCAGCGCGCGGGCGAGGTCGACCTCTATGCCGAATGAGTCGAATATCTGGTCCGTGCCGTCGTATAGCTCTATGCGGTCGGCGAGTTTCGGGAAGTACGTCTCGGCGAAGTCGCGTAGGGCGCGGAACTCTTTTTCGTTGTCGATGATGAGCTGGTCGAGGCTCTGCCCGAGCATGTCGCGCACGGTGCGCAGCACTATGTCGAGGTCGCTGTAAAGCAGCGTCGGCGCGCCGACGCGGGCCTCTTTCTGGATGATGTTCTCCCACAGCCGGGTGAGGAACCCGAAGTCGCTCCGAAGCTCCTCCTCGGTCGCGCCCTCGCTCGCCGTGCGGATAATCAGCCCCGTATCCGCCGGCCTGATCTGCTCGACTATGGATTTGAGGCGGGCGCGCTCCTCCTCCGACTCTATCCGGCGCGATATGCCGACGTGATCGACGTTCGGCATCACGACGAGGTATCGGCCGGGTATGGTCGCGTATGACGTGACGCGCGCGCCCTTGCCGCCTATCGGGTCCTTCGATACCTGCACGAGGAGCTCCTGCCCCTCCTGAATGAGTTCGTCGATGTGGAGCTCGTGGCGGCGGCGCTTCTGGAGCTGCTCGAGCCCCTCGGCCTGGTCGCGGTCGAGCAGGTCGGTGTAGTCTTCGAGTATGTCGGTGCGGATGTCGCCGACGAAGAGGAACGCGGACTTGTCGAGCCCAATGTCCACAAACGCGCTCTGCATGCCGGGGAGTATCTTCACCACGCGGCCCTTGTAGATGTTGCCTACGAGGCTCAGCTCCTTCTCGCGCTCGATGTAGCACTCCGCGACCTGCCCGTCTTCGAGCAGGGCCACGCGGGTCTCGCCGCGAGTAATGTTTATCAGTATGCTCCTGTTCACCTTGTCCCTATTTTCTCCGGGTTTCCATCGCGCCTGCCCAGCGCTTCGAGCGGTCCATGCCCCAAAGCGCGGTGCGCGTTATATCCAGCTCGTCGGCCGACATCCCGCATACCGCGAGCGCTATCTCGTCGAGCCTGACCTTCTTCTCGCCGGTGTCTAACAGTGTAAGCCTTACGGAGTTCGGGGTCAACTGCTCGGCCGCCTCGACCATGGGCCGCAAGTCGACCGGACCCTTCTCGCGCTTCACTATCACGCTTTCCTTCGCCATGAACGCAGCGGCGTCTATCTCTTGAGGCGAGCTGAACTCGTATTCGTAGCGGTTTAGGAACCCCTGAAGCGACGGCTCCTGCATGGATATCGCGACTAGCTCCATGACGCGGACTCCCTCTCCGAGCTGGGCGTTCAGGCGGGCCATGACGTCCTCAAGCGGTATGACCGGGATGATCTCCATGTCGAAGTGCTCACTGGTCCCGGCGACCCCAACGCCAAGCGGGGGGCCGAACGCGACCTTCGGAGACGGGCTGAAGCCCTGCGTATGCTCGAGCCTCACCCCGGCGCGGCGAAGCGCGCGGGTCATGTGCGTCATCAGCTCGCGGTGCGAGAGGAAGCGGAGCACGCCGGTCTTCGTAAACCGCGCGCGCACCCGGATCGCCCTGCGCTGCGGCGCGTCGCCAGGCTGCTGGCGCGCAGGGTATGATGAGTCAGCGGACGGCGCGAGGTTCAGCGGCTCGCCCTCGGGGCGGCATTTAAGCCCGCAGCCGGTGCATTTAAGGTTGCAGTT
Organism: Nitrospirota bacterium; assembly: GCA_963721805.1. Lineage (GTDB taxonomy): Bacteria > Nitrospirota > Thermodesulfovibrionia > Thermodesulfovibrionales > JdFR-86 > CAVRJY01. The sequence goes on from CAVRJY010000001.1 coordinate 149,905, forward strand.
CGGCGTCTTGGACGCTTCAATTGCATGCGCCTTCTCTTTTAGCAGGTACTGCTTGCTCACGCCCGGATCTATGCGCTCCCACGGAAGCGGCTCGTCGTCTGAGAATGTGCGTCCGGCGACCACTGCGGCGTCAACGCCTGTCGCCTCCATCGCGCGGAGCCAACGGTCGTAGCTGAAGCACTCGCTCCAGCCGTCGAGGCGCGATCCGGCGCGGTATGCGGCCTCGACGAGCCCGGACATCTGGGAGCCGCCGCGCGCAAACGCGCCTTCGAGCATGCTCGTGCGCTCGTCATGCGAGCGGACGTTGAACTTCCTTAGCTCGCGCTCAAGCCGGGTTCGGACCTCGGCGATGCGCTCCATCGGGGCCATCCCGAACCACTGAAACGGGGTGTGCGACTTGGGCACGAACGGCGAGAACGATACGCTTATGTTGACGTACCTGCCGGTGTGGCGCTTCGCGCTCTGTAGCGCGGTCTTCACCATCGCGGGGATCGCATCTATGTCCTCGTCGGTCTCCGTCGGGAGGCCGACCATGTAATATAGCTTGAGGTTGAGCCAGCCGTTTTTAAAGAGGCTTTCAAGCGCAGCCTCGTAGTCCTCGGCCTCGAAGTCCTTGTTGATCACCGCGCGCAGCCGCGCTGTAGCGGCCTCGGGCGCTATAGTGAAGCCGGTCTTCTTCACGGCCTTGATCTCGCGAAGGATCTCGTCTTTAACGGCCTTCACGCGCAGCGACGGCAGCGAGAGCGCGATCTTGCTCGAGCCGAACCTGCGGTTCATGCCCTTAAGCAGAGGCAGCAGGCCGCTGTAGTCCCCGGCGCTCAGGGAGGTGAAAGATATCTCCTCGTAGCCTGTGTTTTTGAGCGTCTCTTCGGCGAGCGCAAGCACCTTCTCGGGCGAGCGCTCGCGAAGCGGGCGGTAGATCATCCCGGCCTGACAGAACCGGCACCCCATCGTGCAGCCGCGCGAGACCTCGATGTTCACCCTGTCGTGGACGATCTGCGTATACGGTACCGCAGGGCACGTGGGGTATGGTGCATCCTCTAGGCTCTCGACATAGCGGCGCAGGATGCGCGTATCCGAGGCGTCGTGAATGGAGGGCACGTATACGCCCGGGATCTGAGCGAGCGCGGCAAGCGCGGAGGCGCGGTTCGGGCGGTCGTTTGATTTCCATGCCTTGAGCGCCGCGATGATCTCCAGTATCGCGTCCTCGCCGTCGCCGATCAGGAAGGCGTCGATAAACGGGGCCATCGGCGCGGGGTTCACGGTGCACGGCCCTCCGGCCATCACTATCGGGTGCGCCCCTGTGCGCTCGGCGGAGCGAAGCGGTATCCCGCTTAGATCCAGCATGCTCAGGACCGAGGTGTACGAGAGCTCGTACTGCAAGCTGAAGCCGAGCATGTCGAACTCGCCCAGAGGGGTCGAGCTCTCAAGCGAGCGAAGCGGATCGCCGGTCTCGCGCAGCGCGGCCTCGAGATCCACCCAGGGATGAAACGCGCGCTCGGCCGTTGCGCCCCCGGTTGAGTTGATTATGTGGTAGAGGACCTTCAGGCCGAGGTGCGACATCCCGATGTCGTAGACGTCCGGAAACGCGAGCGCGACCCGCAGTCCGCCATCGCGGTGGATCGAGCCGAATTCGTGGTTTATGTAACGGCCGGGTCTCTGGAAAGCGTCCGAGGCGCATCCGACTAAAATACGATTATCGCACGGTTTATAGCAAGCAAGACAGTAGTGCGGGCGCTGACTCCTACTGGCTGACGAGCCAGTCCTTGGCGTCGTCCGCGTCGTCGAAGAGCTTGATGTTGTCCCTGCCCGACGCCCTCAGCGCGACTCTGTAGGCGATCTTCATGAATCCCGTAACCCCGAGCACCGCCCCGGCCTTTACGTGGGACTCGTTATGGTGCAGGAATTCCTTGAGCATCTCGGCCGCCTCGTGCATGAGGTGCAGGCCCCCGGTGAAGTCCGTAAGCATAAGCACGGAGCCCTTGGGCTCCGTGCTTGTCGCGGAGTTGGCTTTCTCTATGATCTCAGCGACCTCCTCGATGCCCTCGAGTGCGCTGAGAAGTCGAGATAGAGGATCTTGCTGCCTTCGTGTTCGATGAAGCTCACTCGTTGCATGGGGTTAATTATAGATCATGAAAATCGGCCTCCGCAAACGACGGCCCTTACCGCTTGCCCATCAGCCGCGCGAGCCCCTCGGGGTCTACGGCCTCCGCGCGGCGCAGCATCTCCCCGGCGCGCGCCGGATCCCCCGCACGGCTGTACATGAGCCAAAGGTTAAACAGCGGTATTACGGCGTCGTCGTGGTATGGCGCGCCGGGGATTTCTATGCCCGGCGGAAAGAGCGATACCGCGGCCTCGAAGGCCTCGGCCGCCTTGTCCGTCTCGCCCTCCCGGATATATGCGATCCCGAGGCTGTTAAGCACGTGGACCCTGTTTGCCGGGTTCAGATTGACGTCGCTCTCGGGGCTCAGGCCGGGCGGGAAGAGCGAGACCGCGCGCCCAAGCGCCCCGGCGGCCCCGGCGTAGTCCCCTGCTGCAAGCCGCGCGCGGCCGAGCTCATCCAGCACTATCAGCTTTTGCGGGCTCTTGCTGGCGGCATCCTCCCAAAAGGCCACGGGATCGCTATACAGCGAGTTTCGCGCGTAGGTCGCTGCCATCAGCACCAGCACTGCCGCGGCAGCCACCACGGTTACGGCCTTGCGGTGCGTGCTATGCATAGCGATGGCCGATATCGAGAGCGCGACCCCGGCCAGCGGCAGGTAGAGCCTGTGCTCGAAGATGAGGTCGCCAAGCGGGACTATGCTCGACTCCACCGAGAGCGTCAGGTAAAACCAGACGATCCCGAACGCGGCCCATCTTGCCGTCACGGACGGCCTCCTATAAAACCAGACGGCTAGAGAAAGCAGGCTCAGGTTGACGAGTACCGCGACCAGCACAGGCCACTGGAGAAGGGAGGTATAGAGCGGATAGTCGTAGCCGAAGTTCTGGCTGACGGGCAATGCTATGAGCCGCATATATGTGAGCAGCACGCGCTCGGACGTCAGGAAGTACGCGGCCCGCCCGATCTCTGAGGTCGCGCTCGCGGCCCCGGCCATCCCCCTGTTTATAAGCAGCGTGGCCGGGATGACCATCACGACCGCGATCCACGGCAGAAGCCGCGAGGGCCGTACGCTTCTGATCCCACCGAGGAAGCAGGCATCGATAAGCACCATCGCCGCCGGCAGCGTGAAGGCGGTCTCTTTCGAGCGCGCGGCCAGCAGCACGCATACGAGCGAGAGCGCGTACAGCCGGAGCGAGCGGCCTCGGCCGGGCTCGAGCCTCGAGCGGACGTACAGCGCGAGCGCCAGCAGGTAGAAAAGCGCGGCCATCGAGGCGAAGCGCTGCGATATGTACGTGACCGCCTCGGTCTGGATCGGGTGGACTGCGAACAGGAGCGCGGAGAGCAGGGCCGCGCCCCGGTCTTTAATCAGCATGAGCCCGAGCCAGTACAGGGTGAGAGCCGCTGCGATATGCACGGCGAGGTTGAGGACATGATACCCGGCCGGGGCCACGCCCCCGAGGGCGTGGTTCAGGGTGAAGGTCGCGAATGCGACGATACGGTCCTGGAAGTGCATGGCAAGGTTCCCGGTGAGTTTAAGCCTTCCGGTGGCTGCGTCAATGAAGCCGCCCCAGCTATTGATCGCAGGATCGCCGGTGATGTAGCCGGCGTCGTCCGCGATGAGGGGGGCGTGAAAGGTGTTTGAATATGCGAGCACGGCCGCGAGCGCTATCAGCGCGATGTGCCCGAGCCGCGCCGAGGCGGGCTTCCCTGTCGCGCTGAGTGGTTCGGCCGATTCCATGTCTTGTGAATAATAGCGCTACGGCCGCCGTAATTACAATAAATACGCGGAGGTGCGGCCCTTCACTTCCGTCGCTGCAGCAACCTTGCCAGCTCATCGGAGTCGATCAGGGAAGCGCGCTGGATCGCGGAGTCCGACCTTTCGGTGTCGCCGGTCGCGCTGTACAGGAGCGCCAGATTATACAGGGGCCAGACCGCATCGTCGTGATAAGTGGCCCCCTTGCGCTCTATGTCAGGCGGGAAAAGGGAGACCGCCTTTTCGAGCGTCGAGATGGCCTTTTGCGCCTCCCCGGTGCGCATGTAAGCGACCCCGAGGGTGTTGAGCATCTGGACCCTGTTTGTAACGTTCTCCCTGGTGTCGTCCTCGGGCCGGAGCCCTGGCCGTACGAGCGACAGGGCGTGCTCGAGGACCGGGATGGCGCGCCCTGGGTCGCCGGACGAGATATAGGCGTTGGCAAGGTTGTGAAGCACCAGGGGCTTGTCCGGGCTTTCCTCGGCCGCGTCGGTCCAAAACGCCACGAGGTCCTGGAAGACGGGATTGCGGTTATATGTGGCGAGCGATAACGCAAGCACCGCGGCCGCGGCCGCGAGCGCAAACGCCTTCCCGGAGGGGGCGCCTCCGAGCCGCCCGTAAAAACGCACTCCCAGCGCGGATAGGGCGAGCGCCAACCCCGCTATCGGCAGGTAGAGCCTGTGCTCGTAGATCAAGTCGTCCAGCGGCACGATGCTGGACTCCACCGAGAGGGTCAGATAAAACCATAAGATCCCGAACGAGGCCCACCGCAGGTGGCCGCTGCCCTCACGGCGTGAGCGTAGGTAGAGATAGCCCGCGGCAGCGATGAGCGAGAGATTGACCGCGGCCGGTAAAAACACCTGCCACTGCAGCAGTGAGCCGTAAATCGGGTAGTCGTACTGTACGTTTTGGTTCAGCGGCAGCACGAGGAGCCGCATGTATGTGAGCATCACGCGCTGCTCGGTGAGGAGGTACTCCCACGACGAGATATTGCGGAAATTGGCCGCGTTCACTATGTCATGCTTGACCGTGAAGAAAAGCGTGGCAGGTATGATCATCACGATCGCGGTCCATGGGAGGATGCGTTTCAGGCTCAGGCCCCGGGGGCCGTCGAGGAAGCATACCTCGACCAGGACCATCGCGGCCGGCAGCGTGAAGGCGATCTCCTTTGAGCGCGCGGCGAGCAGCACGCAGACGGCCGATAGCGCGTAGAGCATGATCGAGCGCCTCCGGTCGCCTTGCAGCCTCGAGCGCACGTACAGCGCGAGGCTCAGCAGGTAGAAGAGCGCTGCAAGCGATGTGAAGCGTTGCGAGATGTCCGAGACCGCATCGGTCTGCAGCGGGTGCACCGTGAAGAGCAGCGCCCCCCACAAGGCGATGATGCCGGGCGATGCCGAGGACCGAAACAGCATGAGCCCGAGCCAGTAAAGCGTCAGGGCCGCGGCGATATGGATGGCGAGGTTGACCGCGTGATAGCCAAGCGTGGCGTTGCCGTGGACGGCGTAGTCCGCCGCGAAGGTCGCAAATACGACGATGCGGTCCTGGAAGTGCGTGATAAGGTTAGAGTTCGCGAGCTTCTGCCTTCCCAGGGCGGCGTCCATAAAGTTGTGCAGGCTCATGATCGCAGGGTTTGAGGCGACATAGTCGAAATCGTCGAAGATCATCGGCCCGTGCAGCGAGTTTGAATAGATCACCAGCGCGGCAAACGCGATAAGCATTGCGTGGGCGGCCCGCGATTCGGCGATCTTATTCCATAAGGGTTCTGTCATCGTTTATTCATTCGCCGGACGCGGTTGGCATTTATTCCCTTGGGATCATATTAGCAACCGAATATGGCGCAAATGTGGAAGAAATATGGAAGAAATGAGGAAATCCGGCGGGGCAGCGGGCGGTCATCTTTGAGATGATGGAGATAGACATAAATTTACCTGAACCCGCAAAGATGCCTTATGCGTTTTGAGTGCCCCGCGGAGAACGTCCCTTCACAGTCCGGCTTTACGGATGCGATTCCTTTGTGTGGGGGGGGAGACCCCTGCCGCGGACCGCTGGGGTATAATATCCAGTCATGGATTTTTTGAAAGATAACCCCTTTAGGGGACGGGTGCTTGCCGCGGTACTGCTCGTTGCGGCGGCTGCCGTATACCTGGGCTCGCTCGGAGGCGGGTTCGTATGGGACGACGATGCCGTGATACGCCAAAACTTAGGCCGGAGCGGCGTGAGCATCGGCGCGATTTTTCTGGAGCGCGACACGGCCCTGCCTGAGAGCATGAGCCCGTATTACAGGCCGCTTACCTACCTCTCGTTCTATCTCGACTCGCGGCTCTGGGGCGCGAACCCCGCCGGATACCACGCCGAGAACCTCATGCTGCACATGGCCGCCGTCCTGCTGCTCTTCCTCCTGCTGCGCCGGGCGTCGGGTGACGAGCGGGCGGCCTTCTTCACCGCGCTCCTCTTTGCGGTCCATCCGGCCGGGGTTGAGCCGGTGAGCTTCCTGGCCGGGGGCAGAAACACGCTCCTGTGCGCGGTCTTAATGCTCGGCTCGGCGTACGCGTTTCAGCGCATGGAGCGGGGGAGCGGGTTTAGGAAGTGCGCCGCGCCCGGGAGCCTGTTATACGGCCTCTCGCTCATCTCGAAGGAGTCCGGCGGGGCGCTCCTGCTGTTCGTCCCGTGGTGGCTCTGGCGGAGGCGTCATGCCAAAGAGGCGCTGATCGCTGCCGGGGGGCTCGCCCTTGTCACCGCGGCCTACCTCGCGCTTCGGACGAACGCGCTGGGGTTTTTGCTGACCGGCGGCAGGGGGGCGACGAGTCCGGCCCTGGTCCTCCGGAGCCTCTATGAGTACTTCAGGCTGTTTTTCTGGCCGGTGCGGCTTAACGCGTTTTACCGGATCGGACAGGGGCCGGAATACCTCAAGTGGGCTGTGGCTGTAATCGGAGCCGGCGGGCTTCTCTGGCTTGCATTGAGGCGGCCTGCCGGAGACGGGCAAGCGCAGGCGCCGCTTTATTGGGGTGCGGCCTGGGCGGTGCTCGGGTTCCTGCCGGTCATAAACATAGTCCCGATCCCGAGCGCGCCGGTGGCCGAACGGTACATGTACATCCCGCTGATGGGCCTGTGCTCGATCGCGGGGTACGCCCTTGCCGGGGCGGGCAGGCGCTGGCCGCGGACCGGCACGGCCCTTGCGCTGTTGATAGCCCTCGCGCTTGCCGGCCGCACCGCGCTGCGCGTCCCTGCATGGCACGACAACCTCTCGCTCGGCCGGAGCATGGTGCAGTCAGATCCTCAAAGCGGGACCGCCCATGGCTTCCTGGGCGTGGAGTATATGAAGCGCGGCGATTACGGCCCGGCGGCCCCGGAGCTGAGGGCCGCCGTCTCACTGATGCCGTCCGACCCGCGGGGGTACGTAAACCTGGGCAACCTGAGCTTCCGCACCGGAGACGCGAGGGCGGCGCTCGAATACTACGGCGAGGCGCTGGCCCTCGGCGTACGCGACAAGCGTATCTACTACAACCTCGGCCTGGCCGCCGAGAAGGCCGGCCTTAAGAGCAAAGCCGCTGAATATTATGCGAAATTCGTCAATTCCCCCGGCGTCGCACAAGACCCGCTCTACGCCGAATCGCTCGATACGGCCCGCAACAGACTCGCCGCCCTGGCGGCCCCTCAGCCGCCGGACGCCCCCGGACGATGATCCGGGCTTTTAGTAACTATAAGAAAATTTAATCTTACAATTTTAAAATTTACCTTGAAAAAACCGGATGGAATCTATACTATGGGTACTTCGACGAATCGGTTTGTCCCGTTACGGAGACAGTTGTTGTCCGAGTGCGCCGAACGAATAAATATGCGGGGAGAGCGATTATGAGAATAGTTTTGCTGGGAGCGCCGGGTGCCGGCAAAGGTACGCAGGCGAAGCTTTTGATCGAGAAGTACAAGATTCCGCAGATCTCCACGGGCGACATGCTCAGGGCTGCCGTTGCAGCCGGGACGCCGCTCGGCAAAGAGGCCAAGGCGATCATGGACAAGGGCGAGTTCGTCTCCGACGCGATCGTTTTAGGCCTCGTCGAGGAGCGCGTCAAGCAGCCTGACTGCAAGGCCGGGTTCATCCTCGACGGCTTCCCGCGCAACACGAAGCAGGCCGAGGCCCTCGACGCGCTGCTGACGAAACTGGGCATGCCGATCACGGCAGCGATCAGCGTCGACGTCCCGCTTGACGACCTCATGAAGCGCCTCACCGGCCGCCGGACGTGCAAGAGCTGCGGCCAGATGTACAACGTCTATTCCACGCCCCCCAAGAAAGAGGGCGTCTGCGACAAGTGCGGCGGCGAGCTCTTCCAGCGCGGCGACGACAACGAGACGACGATCAAAAAGAGGCTCGACGAGTACGAGAACAAGACCGCGCCGCTCGCCGGCTACTACAAGGCCCAGGGCAAGATGAAGTCCGTCGCCGGCACCGGCTCGATAGACGACATATTCAAGAAGATGTGCGCCGCCATCGGCGCTTAGGCATTTTAAACAAAATTTAAGGAGGACTCAATGGCACTTGTTAATCCGCATGGCAAACTGAAAAAGCTCATGCCCCTGATGCTCGAGGGCAAGGAGCTGGAGGCCGAGAAGGCCAAGGCTAAGGGGCTGACCCAGGTCAGGATCTCCTCGCGCGAGGCCGGCGACCTCATAATGCTCGGCATCGGCGGCTTCACGCCGCTGACCGGTTTTATGGGCTATGACGACTGGAAGGGCGTATGCGCCGAGTACAAGATGAAGGACGGCACCTTCTGGCCGATCCCGATCACCGTATCGACGACCGAGGGCCAGGCCGACAGCATCAAGATCGGCTCTGAGGTTGCGCTCGTCTCTGAGGAGTCCGGCGAGATAATGGCCACCATGAAGGTGACCGAGAAGTACAAGATCGACAAGGAGTACGAGTGCAAGCAGGTATATAAGACGACCGAGATGGAGCACCCCGGCGTCGTGATGGTAATGAAGCAGGAGGCCGTGAACCTCGCCGGCCCTGTGAAGGTCCTCTCAGAGGGCACCTTCCCGAAGGAATACCCCGAACTGTACCAGCGCCCGGCCGAGACCCGCAAGTACTTCGAGGACAAGGGCTGGTCCACGGTCGCCGCGTTCCAGACGCGCAACCCCATGCATCGCTCACACGAGTACCTCGCCAAGATCGCGGTCGAGATCTGCGACGGCCTCTTCATCCACATGCTGCTTGGCAAGCTGAAGCCGGGCGATATCCCATCTGACGTCCGCCAGGAGGCTATTGACGTGCTCACCGAGAAGTACTTCGTGAAGGACACGGTCATGGTCGGCGGCTACCCGCTCGACATGCGTTATGCCGGCCCGCGCGAGGCTCTGCTGCATGCCCTGTTCAGGCAGAACTACGGCTGTAGCCATCTTATTGTTGGCCGCGACCACGCCGGAGTCGGCGAGTACTACGGCCCGTTTGACGCCCAGAAGATATTCGACGAGATCCCGAAGGGCGCGCTCGAGACCCAGGCGATGAAGATCGACTGGACGTTCTATTGCAACAAGTGCGAAGGCATGGCCTCGATGAGGACCTGCCCGCACGGCAAAGAGGACAGGCTCATGCTCTCCGGCACGAAGCTCCGCAAGATGCTCAGCGAGGGCACCGAGGTGCCGGATCACTTCAGCCGCCCCGAGGTGCTCGCGATACTCCGCAAGTACTACCAGGGACTTACCGAGAAGGTCGAGATCAAGGTCCACAAGTACTCGGAAGGCGTTTAATTTAAAGAACGAACGGGCTCCGGTCCCGGACGTGGGGTGACGGGAACACCCTGCGGCCGGCCCCGGGGTCTAGAACGTAAATGGCGCCAATAAGGCGCATAACTTAAGCAAGGAGGAACACCAAGGAATGCCGAGTTTTGTTATCACCGAAAAGTGTGACGGCTGCAAGGCACAGGACAAGACCGCGTGCCAGTACATCTGCCCGAACGACCTCATGGCCCTCAACAGGGATCTCATGAAGGCCTACAACCAGGAGCCGGAGCAGTGCTGGGAGTGCTACAACTGCGTAAAGATCTGCCCGCAGCAGGCGATCGAGGTCAGGGGCTATGCCGACTTCGTTCCGCTCGGGGGATCGGTCATCCCGATGAGGGGCACCGACTCCATCATGTGGACCATCAAGTTCCGTAATGGCAAGGTAAAGAGGTACAAGTTCCCGATCCGCACCACCCCCGAGGGTTCCGTACAGGCGTACAAGGGGCTTCCCGAGGCCGACCTGGCCAACATCGAAAAGCCTGGCTACTTCACCACCCAGGGCGCCGGTAAGACCTTACCGGTCATCAAGAAATAAGGAGGACCGGAAAACATGGAAAAACAGACCTGTAATTTTTCATTCTGCGCCAAGCCGCAGATCGTAGAGATAAGCACCGATCTCCTCATCATCGGCGGCGGCATGTCCGCCTGCGGCACGGCCTTCGAGGCCAAACGCTGGGCCGATGCAGCCAAGAAGGCCGGCAAGGGCGACATCAAGATAACCCTCGTTGACAAGGCCGCCATGGACCGCTCCGGCGCCGTCGCGATGGGCCTTTCCGCCATCAATACCTACATGGGCGAGCAGGACCCGGCTGACTACTCCCGCATGGTCCGCGGCGACCTCATGGGCATCACCCGCGAAGACCTCACCTACGACCTCGGCCGCCACGTCGACGACAGCGTCGAGCTGTTCGAGGAGTGGGGCCTCCCGATCTGGAAGAAGGACGCCGAAGGCCACACCACTGACGGCGCCGCAGGCGGAGCGAAGCTCAAGGACGGCGGCAAGCCGGTCCGCTCCGGCAAGTGGCAGATCATGATCAACGGCGAGTCCTACAAGGTCATCGTCGCCGAGGCCGCGAAGAACGCCATCGGGATGGACAACATCTATGAGCGCGTCTTCATCGTGAAGCTCCTCCTCGACGAGAAGGTCGAGAACCGCATCGCAGGCGCGGTCGGCTTCAGCGTCCGCGAGAACAAGGTATACATCTTCAGGACCAACGTCATAGCCCTCGGCTGCGGCGGCGCGGTCAACGTATTCCGCCCCCGTTCCAACCAGGAAGGCCAGGGCCGCGCGTGGTATCCCGTTTGGAACTCCGGTTCAGGCTATGCCCTCGGCATACAGGCCGGCGCCGAGCTCACCATGATGGAAAACCGCTTCGTGCCCGCCCGCTTCAAGGACGGCTACGGCCCGGTCGGCGCATGGTTCCTCTTCTTCAAGGCCAAGGCCACCAACGCCATGGGCGAGGACTACTGCACGGGCGAGAACTTCGAGTACACCAAGAAGCTCTACAGCCCTTATGCCGAGAAGCTCGGCACCTGCATCCGTAACCACATGATGATGATGGACATGAAGGCGGGCAAGGGCCCGATCTACATGAACACCCACACCGCCATGGCCGAGCTCGCAAAGACCATGGACGCCAAGCAGATCAAGCACCTCGAGGCCGAAGCTTGGGAAGACTTCCTTGACATGGCAATCGGTCAGGCCGGCCTCTGGGCCGGTATGGACATCGAGCCCGACAAGGTACCGTCCGAGATCATGCCGACCGAGCCTTATCTCCTCGGCTCCCACGCCGGCTGCGCCGGCTTCTGGGTCTCCGGTCCCGCTGACATCGCTCCGAAGGAGTGGGTATGGGGCCGCAACCGCGAGTCCACCGTCAAGGGCATGTTCATGATGGGCGACATCTGCGGCGCCTCAGGCCACAAGTTCTCCTCGGGCTCCCATGCCGAGGGCCGTATCGTTGGCAAGGGCGCAATCGCCTTCATCCTCGAGAACAAGGACTTCAAGCCCACCGTCAGCAAGTCCGCCGACGAGCTTGCGGGCGAGATCTACCTGCCGTTTGAGGTCTACGAGAAGTACAAGACCTACTCGACCGCGCCTGAGATCAACCCCAACTACATCAAGCCGAAGATGGTCCAGGCCAGGCTCCAGAAGATCGCCGACGAGTACTTCGGCGGTATCTCGACCTGGTACATGACCTCCAAGACCATGCTCGAGAGAGGCCTGCAGCTCCTCGCCGTGCTCAAAGAGGATGCGCTCCTTTCCGGCGCCAAGGACCTCCACGAGCTGATGAGGGCTTGGGAGAACTATCACCGCATCTGGTCGGTCGAGGCACACGCCAAGCACATCCTCTTCAGGGAGGAGACCAGGTACCCCGGCTACTACTACAGGGGCGACCACCTTCCGATCGACGATGTGAATTGGAAGTGCTTCGTCAACTCGAAGTTCGACCCGAAGACCGGCGAGTGGCCCGTCTTCAAGAAGCCTTACGTACAGCTGATCGACTAATTCTCAAAAAGCCTGATAATCAACACCCGGCGGCCGCGGAAGCGGCCGCCGGGTGCCCTAAAACAACGGTTGGGTTAAGGGCGTTCCGGGCGGGCAGCGTGGCTCAAAGTCAGGGGCAGCGGCCTTTGATGGAAGGCGCGAGTTTGGCCTATAATAATGAATGGGCCAGTTGCCTTTAAGATAGAGGGGCGGTCCGCTCCCCGAGGCACCCTTAACCTAATCACCATGGAGGATTTAGAGCAATGGCAGAACAGCGCGTTCTGATTATCGGAGGGGGCATAAGCGGCCTGACGTCGGCCGTCGAGATGGCCGAGGCGGGCTACGAAGTCGTGCTCGTCGAGAAGAACCCCTATCTGGGCGGCAGGGTAGCCCAGCTCAACAAGTATTTCCCCAAGCTCTGCCCGCCGGTCTGCGGGCTCGAGCTGAACTTCCGCCGCATCAAGGAAAACCCGCGCATGACCGTCTACACGATGGCCGAGGTCGCGGCGATCTCCGGCGCGGAGGGCAACTTTGACGTGACCATAAAGGTTAACCCCCGTATGGTCAACGACAAGTGCACCGCGTGCGACGCGTGCGCGAAGGCCTGCCCGGCCGAGCGCTCAAACGAGTTCAACTTCGGCATGAACAAGACCAAGGCCGCGTACATCCCGTTCGAGCAGGCGTATCCCTTCCGCTACGTGATCGACACCGCCAACTGCAAGGGCGACTGCGGGCAGAAGTGCAAGGAGGCCTGCAAGTACGACGCGGTCGACCTCGGCATGAAGCCCGAGACCGTGAGCGTCAAGGTCGGCACGGTCATTAACGCAACCGGCTGGAACCCCTACGACGTCAAGAAGCTCGACCTGCTCGGCGGCGGCCAGATCAAGAACGTCATCACCAACATGCAGATGGAGCGCCTGGCGGCGTTGAACGGCCCCACGGAGGGCAAGATCGTCCGCCCCTCCGACGGCAAGCCCGCGAAGAACGTCGCGTTCGTGCAGTGCGCCGGATCGCGTGACGAGAACCACCTCGCATACTGCTCGTACGTCTGCTGCATGGCGTCGCTGAAGCAGACCACTTACCTGCGCGAACAGTACCCCGACAGCACGGTCAAGATACTCTATATAGACCTGCGCACCCCTGGGCGGTACGAGAAGTTCCTCAACACGGTCAAGGCCGACCCGAAGGTCTCGATGGTCAAGGGCAAGGTCGCGGCCGTGGAAGAGGCCGACGGCGGCAACGTCACCCTCACTTATGAGGACGTGATGGCCGGCAAGAAGGTCAGGGAGACGTTTGACATGGTCGTACTGGCCACCGGGATGCAGCCCAGCGGGGCGGCCATGAAGGTGCCGTCGACGAACTACTCCGAGGAGGGCTTCGCGCCCCAGCCCAGCCAGGCCGCCGGGATGATCTCGGTCGGCACGGTCAAGAGCCCGCTGGACGTCCAGCGCTCGGTTCAGGACGCAACCGGAGCGGCGATCAAAGGCATCCAGTCGCTGGTGAGGAGATAATAATGGAAAAGAACTACGGAGTATATATCTGCAACAGCTGCGGCATCGGCGATATGGTCGATACCGCAAAGGCCGGCAAGGATGCGGCCAAGAACGCCAAGTTCCCGGCCGAGAAGGTCAAGTGCGTGGACAAGCTCTGCTCCCCCGAGGGGCTGGCCGTGGTCAAGGCCGACATGGCCGAGGGCGTAAACACGATCCTGATCGCCGCATGCTCGCCGCGCGCCAAGACGGACGAGTTCGACTTTCCGGGCGCGGTCGTCGAGCGCACGAACATCCGCGAATTCATGTCCTGGAGCCAGCCGATGCCGACTGACCAGACGCCGGAGTACTACCACCCGCAGGGCATCGCGACCGACTATATAACGATGGGCATCATCAAGTGCCAGAAGGGCGAGATGCCCGAGCCCGGCATACTGCCGGACCTCTCGAAGACCATATTGGTCGTCGGAGGCGGCATGGCAGGCTGCACCGCGGCCCTCGAGGCCGCAAACGCGGGCTACGAGGTCGTGCTCGTGGAGAAAGAGCCCGCGCTGGGCGGCATGGGCGCGAAGCTCTACAAGTCCACGCCCAGGAAGGCCCCTTACGACACGCTTGAGGAGTCCCCGGTAATCGAGAAGATAAAGGCCGTGCAGGGCAACCCGAAGATAAAGGTCTACACCGGAGCGAAGATCGCAAAGACAGAAGGCCAGCCCGGCCTGTTCGACGTGACGCTCACGAGCGGCGATACGTTCCGCGCCGGGGCGATAGTGCTCGCGGCCGGTTGGCAGCCCTACGACGCGACGAAGCTCACCCACCTCGGCTACGGCCTGCCCGGCGTAGTGACGAGCCTGGAGTTCGAGGAGATGGCGAAGGCCGGAAAGATCACGGCCAAGCGCGTGGCGTTCATACAGTGCGCCGGGTCGCGTGACGAAAACCACCTTCCTTATTGCTCCTCTTTCTGCTGCGCGACGTCGCTGAAGCAGGCCAAGTACGTGCGCGAGGCCTCCCAGGACGCGATGGCGTACATATTCTACCGCGACATCCGCACCCCCGGGCAGACCGAGCTGTTCTACAAAAACATGCAGAACGACCCCGGCATCATGCTGACGAAGGGTGACGTAAAGGGCATAACGGCCGAGGGCGGCAAGCTCTACGTCGAGGCAGCGGACACGCTGCTCGGAGCCAGCGTAAAGGTCGAGGCGGACCTCGTGGTGCTCGCAATCGGCGTAGTGCCGGCCACGGCGCCTTCTCAGAAATACCTCGACGACCTCAAGGTCGAGGCAGGCAAGGGCGACGACGCCAAGGCAGCGTTCCTCGCTAATACGCCTGTCCCCGAGAACCTCCTAAACCTTGCTTACAAACAGGGCCCGGAGCTCCCGTCGCTTGAGGGCGCATACGGGTTTGCCGATAGCAACTTCATCTGCTTCCAGTACGAGACGCGCCGCACGGGCATATACGCGGCCGGCTCGATCCGCCAGCCCGGCACGATGGCCGACGCAGAGGCCGACGCCGCGGGCGCCGCTCTAAAGGCCATACAGTGCACCGAGCACGTGGCGCAGGGCATCGCCGTGCACCCGAGGGCTTGGGACACGACCTTCCCCGACCCGATGATGCAGCGCTGCACGTCCTGCAAACGCTGCACTGAGGAATGCCCCTTCGGCGCTATCGACGAGGACGAGAAGGGCACGCCGTTTTACAAGATCAACCGCTGCCGCCGCTGCGGCACGTGCATGGGCGCATGCCCCGAGCGCATCGTGTCGTTTAAGGACTACAGCGTCGACATGGTCGGAGCGATGCTCAAGAGCGTAGAGGTTCCGGAAGAGGGCCTCCGCATCATCTGCCTGGCGTGCGAAAACGACGCATACCCGGCGATAGACGCACTCGCCAAGAGGGGCAGCGAGATCCACCCCGGCGTCCGGTTCATACCGATGCGCTGCCTGGGCTCGACGAACCTCGTCTGGGTCGCCGACGCCTTCAGCAAGGGCGTCGACGGGCTGCTGCTGCTAGGCTGCAAGTACGGCGAGAACTACCAGTGCCACTTCGTCAAGGGTTCGGAACTGGCCCAGGTCCGGTTCAGCAAGGTGCAGGAGACGCTCAACAGGCTCCAGCTCGAGGCCGACCGCTGCCAGATGATGCAGATCGCGATCAACGAGTACGACAAGCTGCCGGGGATGATCAACGAGTTCGTCAAAAAGATCGAGGACGTCTTCGGCCCGAATCCCTTTAAGAGCTTCTAGAGGAGGAATGAGATAGATATGAGCGAGAAGGTAATCAAACCCGATCTTGAGTTCGTAAACGACGTGATAGCGGCCGGGGGCACCGATCTGAAGAAGTGCTTCCAGTGCGCCACGTGCTCGGTCGTCTGCAACATGACGCCCGACGACCACCCCTTCCCGCGCAAGGAGATGATAAACGCGCAGTGGGGACTCAAGGACGAGCTTTTCCGCAACCCCGACATATGGCTCTGCCACCAGTGCAGCGACTGCACCGCGCACTGCCCCCGCGGAGCCAAGCCCGGCGAGGTCCTAAACGCGATCCGCAAGATGAGCATCCAGCACTACTCCGCGCCGTCGTGGCTCTCAAAGCTCGTCAACGACCCGCGCTACCTCCTGCTGCTGCTCGTGCTCCCCGTGGTGCTGCTGCTGGGCGTCATGACCGCCAACAAGATCAACATAGGCAGCCCCGAGCGTCCGGACGGCAACATAATATTCGCCAAGTTCATCCCGACCACGACGGGGATAGACCCGCTGTTCGTCACCGCGTTTGCCTTCGCGGTCATAATGCTGTTTATGGGCATCAGGCGCTACTGGGCCGACATGCGCAAGACGGCCGAGCCCGAGGGCTTCATGATCGACGGCGTCATCGCGACTATATCGGAGGTCTTCACCCACAAGAACTTCAAGAAGTGTAACGTGACGGTCAGCCGTTCGGTCTCACACCTGATCGTGTTCTACAGCTTCGTGGCGCTCGCGATCACGACCGCCATCGCTGCGGCGTACCTCTACGGCACAGAGTTCGGGTTCCTCCACAAGGAGCAGCCCTATTCGCTTCTGGACCCGATGAAGATCCTCGGCAATGCGGGCGCTATCGCCCTTGCCCTCGGCATCCTCCTCGTGATAATGAACCGCTTCTCCAACGCCGAGAAGGCGGGTATGGGCGGGTATTACGACTGGCTCTTCATCGGCATAGTGACGTACATCGCGGCCTCGGGCATAATGTCCGAGCTGCTGAGGCTCGCGGGCATGGGCGTGGCGTACCCGATTTATTTCTCGCACCTGGTCGCGGTGTTTTTCCTTTTCTTCTACGCGCCTTACTCGAAGATGGCGCACATGCTCTACAGGGGCACGGCGATGGTGTTTGCCAAGATGACCAAGAGGAAGTACTAGGAATCCCCAGGAGGCACGGGCCATGACGCTAAGGGAGATCATCAAGGAAAAGGGCTATGAGGTCATCGCCGTGGACGGCTCGCTCACGGTGGCCGACGCTGTCAGGAAGATGGTCGACCGCAACATAGGCTCGCTGCTCGTGATGTGCGACGACGGCACGACCGGGATGTTCACCGAGCGCGACGTGCTCAAGTGCTGGGCCGCCGGCAAGCTCGGCAACTTCCCGATCAGCGACGTCATGACGCGCAACCTGATCGTGGTGCAGGCTACGGACAGCATCGAGGACGCGATGTCGATCATGATCCAGCACGGCATACGCCACCTGCCGGTGATGGACAGCGGGAAGATCATCAGCGTGCTTTCGATGCGCGACGTGGTAAAGACGCAGGTAGGTCAGCTCCAGGCCGAGGTGCATTATCTCAAGGAGTTCCTCACGGCCGGGGGTTAGTTAATAGAGCAGGAATCAGGGAGGTCACCATAAGGTTATGGTCAAATCAATTTTAAGGAGGGGTACAAGCTTATGAGCACTATTTTGATTTTTGCCTTAGTCTGCGGAGCGATCGGCGTTGCATATGCGCTGATCACCGCGGCGTGGGTCGTCAAGCAGGACGCTGGCAGCAAGCGTATGCAGGAGATCTCCGCAGCGGTCGCAGAGGGCGCGGCAGCGTTCCTGGCGCGTGAGTACAAGACGGTCGCGATGGTCGCGGTCGCTATCACAATCCTCATCGCAGTCGGACTCGGTCCGCTAACGGCCGTCGGCTTCGTCATCGGCACCGTTGGTTCGGCCCTTGCCGGTTATGTCGGCATGATGGTCTCGGTCCGCGCAAACGTCCGCACCGCGCAGGCCGCCTACAAGGGCATCCAGAGCGCGCTTACGCTTGCGTTTAAGGGCGGCTCGGTCACCGGCCTCATGGTCGTCGGCCTCGCCCTCCTGGCGCTCTCGCTGTTTTTCGGCATCGCCAAGTCGGTAAACCCCGAGCAGGCGTTTCACGCGCTCGTCGGCCTGGGCTTCGGCTGTTCGCTGATGTCCGTGTTCGCTCGTATCGCCGGCGGTATTTACACCAAGGCCGCTGACGTAGGCGCCGACCTCGTCGGCAAGGTCGAGGCAGGCATCCCCGAGGACGATCCGCGCAACCCCGCCGTCATCGCCGACAACGTCGGTGACAACGTCGGCGACTGCGCCGGCATGGCCGCGGACCTTTACGAGACCTACACCGTCACGCTCGTCGCGGCGATGCTGCTCGCAAGGACCGTATTCGGCTCTGAGAGCCCGTGGGTCGAGTTCCCGCTCCTTCTGGGCGGCGTTTCGATCATCGCATCCATCATCGGTACGTTCTTCGTCAAGCTCAGCTCCAGCCAGAACATCATGGGCGCACTCTACAAGGGCCTCGCCGTCTCCGGCATACTCGCGGCCGCGGCCTTCTATGGCGTGACCACGTGGTTCATGGCCCTTCCGGGCGTCGATGCGCACGGCCTCACCGCTACGAGCATCTTCGGCATCTCCGTCATCGGTCTCGTGCTTACGGGCCTCATCGTCGTGATCACCGAGTACTATACGGCCAAGGACTTCAGGCCGGTTCAGATCATCTCTCAGGCCAGCCTCACCGGCCACGGCACCAACGTTATCGCGGGCCTCGCGATGTCCATGGAGGCCACCGCGCTTCCGGCCATCGTGATCGTAGCCTCTATAATGGGTGCTTACTACCTTGGCGGCGGCTTCAACGGTACCCCCGAGGGCATACTTAGCGGCCTGTTCGCAATCGCTCTTTCGGCGGTCTCGATGCTCTCGATGACCGGCATCGTCGTTGCGATCGACTCTTACGGCCCGATCACTGACAACGCAGGCGGCATCGCCGAGATGGCAGAGCTCCCGCACGAGATCCGTGAGATCACGGACCCGCTCGACGCGGTCGGCAACACCACCAAGGCCGTCACCAAGGGCTATGCAATCGGCTCCGCCGCACTGGCCGCTCTCGTCCTCTTTGCCGAGTACGCTCGCGAGCTTGCGGGCAGGCAGGGTGGCGTTAACGTCGCGTTTGACCTCTCCGACCCGCTCATCATCGCCGGCCTCTTCATCGGCGGCCTGATCCCCTACTACTTCGGCGGCAGGCTCATGCTCGCGGTCGGCCGTGCGGCTGGCGGCGTCGTCGTCGAGGTCCGCCGTCAGTTCAAGGAGATCAAGGGCATCATGGAAGGCACCGGCCGTCCCGAGTACGGCAAGTGCGTTGACATCGTCACCCAGTCCGCACTCAAGGAGATGATGATCCCGGCCCTGATCCCGGTCGCGGCCCCGATCCTCGTTGGCTTCGTCCTCGGCCCCAAGGCCCTCGGCGGCATGCTCATCGGCGCTATCGTCACCGGCCTGTTCCAGGCGGTTGCGATGACCTCGGGCGGCGGCGCTTGGGACAACGCTAAGAAGGCATTTGAAGACGGCGTCACGGACAGCAAGGGCGTCGTGCACAAGAAGGGCTCAGACGGCCACAAGGCATCCGTTACCGGTGATACCGTAGGCGACCCCTACAAGGACACCGCTGGCCCGGCCATCAACCCGATGATCAAGGTCATCAACATAGTGGCGCTCCTCATCGTCCCGCTTCTCGGGAAGTAAGAGCGTTTCATCCGCAACCCAAAACCGGCCCCTCGAAAGGGGGGCCGGTTTTTTTGTTCTTTGAAAGCGCGCTAAAGTCGCGTGATACGTCGTTACGGTTCGAATCCTCGCCCTCGATGTACGTCACAGTACACCGTCGGGCGGTCTTCTCGCCGCTCCTAGTCTGAGCCTAATTTCGGCCCGCTTTGCGGGGTTAGACGCGGCAAGGGCATTTATTGAAAGGGCCTGTCGGCCCCCGCTGGACCCCGCACCCCAAGGTCAACGGCTTATTTGATGCCTTTTTCCGGGGTTGGTCGCGGCAAGTGCTTTTATTGAAAGGGCCGGTCGGCCCCCGCTGGACCCCGCACCCCAAGGTCAACGGCATTCGTTAAAAAATATTCATAGCGGTCAGGTTATTGCATGTGGTTCATGCCAGTCTAGATAATGCAGAGCAAGGACAGTTTTGTGCGTGGATTGACATGCACCCTTTAAGCACTTATCATATTGCAAATACAAGTGGAGGTGTAGATGAGTTTTATAGATGACAATCTAATGGCGGGCGAGAGGGTTGTGTATCGAACTCAGCTTCACTGGGCGATATTTATCATGCCAATTGTGCTGACACTGACAGTCGTGTTTGCGATCATCGGAATCCCATGGCTGGTTATTATCTACATCGCGTATAAATCCTCGGAATTTGCGGTGACCAATAAAAGGGTATTGATCAAGGTCGGGCTTATCAGGCGTGAGTCTCTTGAAACGCTTCTTCAGAAAGTTGAAGGCATACATGTCGAACAGGACATTCTTGGCCGTATATTTAATTATGGGACAATCATAGTCAAGGGTACTGGTGGAACAAGCAATCCATTTAAGACAATTTGTTCACCGTTTGAGTTTCGCAAAATAGTGCAAGAGCAGGTCGAGAAATCATATGGGCAGCAAGGTGCTACTGAAGTTGCAGGTAAAGTGTTTTGCCGGCACTGCGGTGAGGCAAGCTTGAAGGGTTCAAGGTTTTGCAGTAGGTGCGGTAAAGAGATGGCATAAGGTGAAAAGTTACCGCTTTACAGCGAGGTTCGAGAAGGCATTCGGCCGGTTGCCGGAGGATGCGGCGGAGCTGTTTTTGAAAAAGCTCCCGCTGCTGCTCGTGAACATGCGGCATCCTTCGCTGCGCGTAAAGAAGATGCTGGGCCTGCACGACCCTGAGGTCTGGGAGGGCTCGCTCAGCATGGATTACCGATTCACGTTTCAGGTAGAAAAAGACGGCACGCTGACGTTCAGGAGCATCGGCCACCATGGGATATTGGATAAAGAGAAGAACTAAGCGGGTTTCTTTGCGCGGCTGGACTTGCGGAGCTTTTTTAAATGCTCGATCCCTTCAGCGGGGGTGGAGAACTTCTTCGATACCCTGCCGGCCTTGATGTCCTCTTCGGCCTCGCGCTCCGCGTCCTGCCAGCCCTTTTGCCAAAACCACGCCTGATCCGCATCGACGAGCTTCTTGGCCTTGACCGAGACGCCGCGCTCGCCCACGACGAAATCGAGGTAGTCGCCCGCCTGAGCGTTCATCGCCTCCATGACGTCCTTGGGTATGCGGACCTGTCCGCTGGGGCTGATCTTCACTGTGCTCATATGTTTATTCTAAACATATATTGGTCTTGTAGTCAACTCTAATTAGTGCCGTTGACCTTGTGGGGCGCGGGGGGGCTTCCGCAATCCTCTCCCCCCGAAAGCGCGCCCAAATCGTCTTCAGACAAGGCAGGGCGAGAAGACCGCCCGACGACGTACTGAGACGTACATCGAGGGCGAGTCTTTGATGCCCAACGCAGTATCAAGCGATTTGGAGCGCTTTAAAGAAGCGAGCGATTAGGGATAAGCGACCGGATGCCCCCTCTCTCCCTCTGGGGGTGAGGGAGAGAGGGACCGATCCGGGTGTGGGTACGGGCGGGTTGTTAATTGGAGGTGACGGACGCCCCCATGACCTCGATCTTGCGGCCCTTGGCGGCCTCGGCCTTAGGCATCGCGAGCGTGAGCACGCCGTTACGGACGGACGCTGTGATGCGGTCGCGGTCGATCTCGTCAGTGAGCTTAAAATCCCTGCGGTAGCTGCCGACGCCGTGCTCCGAGTACACGAGCTTGTAGCCGCCGAGCGGCTCGGCCGGCTCGACCCTGCCCGCTATCGAGAGCAGGTTCTTCTCGATGGTGATATCCACTGATTTTTCGTCCACGCCGGGCATCTCGGCCCGAAGCACGATCTCGCCGCCCTGCTCGAAGATGTCCACGGCCGGGCTATAGAGTCTTTCCTTCTTCTCGGTGAGTTCCGCTGTGCATGTCATATTAATTTCCCTCTCTCGTTCTATGATCGCAGGCCGACGGCCTGAACGTCGCTATATATAACAAGGAACGTGCCAGGGATAATACACTTTAAAAACAACGCTTTCTTGGCCGGCTTGATTGGTATGGGTAGGGCGCTATGGGACATAATGTCCTAGATGAGTGCGAGAGTCAGGATCGGCGCGGGTATGGAAGGTAGGACGTTATGACCTATGGGCCATTTTGTCCTAGAGGTGAACCTTTGGGCTCGTTGAGTTTCCGCCGGAGGGTGCGGAGGCTGATCCCGAGCATCCGGGCCGCGCGGGTGCGGTTATCACCGGCCTGCCTGAGGGTTTCGGCGATCAGCCGGGCCTCGACCTCGGCTATCGTATTGCCGGGTCCGGCCGGGAACGTCCAGGGCCCTCCTGCACCGGCATAAGCCTGGCGGCGGTCGCCGAGGTGCGGTTGGACGTGAAGCGGCAGGACGCGGCCGGCGTCAGGCGGCATGAGCGTGGCCACGCGGGCCATTAGGTTTCGGAGCTCGCGCACGTTGCCCCTCCACGGGTGCGCCTCAAGCAGCGCGATGGTCTCCTGCGAGAGCTCGGGGTATGGCGCTGCGCGGCCCTGCTCGTGCAGCGCGCGGTCGAGGAAATGCACCGCTAGCAGCGGTATGTCCTCGGGCCGCTCGCGAAGCGGCGGGATGTGGATGCGCAGCACGTTTAGCCTGTAGTACAGGTCCTCGCGAAAGAGCTTGTCCTCGACCGCACGCTCGATATCGACCTGTGTGGCCGCGACTACGCGGGCGCTGAGAGGGATCGGCCTCTCGCCACCGATGCGGTAGACAGAGTGCTCCTCGAGCACGCGCAGGAGCTTGACCTGAAGAGGCAGCGGCATGTCTCCGATCTCGTCCAGAAACAGCGTGCCGTGGCCTGCTGCCTCGAACCTCCCGCGCCTCGTGCGGTGCGCCCCTGTAAACGCGCCGCGCTCGTGGCCGAACAGCTCGTCCTCGATCAGGTGCTCCGGGACCGCGCCGCAGTTGATCGCGACAAACGGGGCCTCGGCGTTATGCCCCAGGACGTGTATCGCGCGCGCGACCAGCTCCTTGCCGGTGCCGGTCTCTCCGGTGATGAGCACGCCCTGCCGCGATGCGGCTATGCGGTCGAGGTCGCGGAGCGCCTCGCGCATCTTTGGCGAGCGGAAGATGAAATACGGCTGCGGCCTCGTGACGAGCGGCGGTATCAGGGCGAGCTCCGTGCTCCCTGTCGGGGGCCGGCCAAGGCTGGTCTGGGCCATGGCCACGAGCCGCGCCGGATCTATCGGTTTTTTCAGGTAGTCCTCGACGCCGAGCCTGCGGATCTCAGGGGTCGGTTCCACGGCCTCGCAGTCAGCGTCAATGGCCATGTAGATCAGCCCCCGGTGTTTGGCCCTGTATCCTTCCAGTGCCTCAAGGAGGTCGGGGTTGAGGAGGGTTATGTCCACGACCACCGCATCCGGCGGGCTGGTCTCGATCCTTCGGACGAACTCGGCGGCGTCTGAGGTGCACGAGGCATCGGCCCCGATGCGGCCCAGGGCGCGTGTGGCCTCGTGCAGCGTGTCAGGGTCGAGGAAGGCGATACTGAGCGCTCCGGCCCCGGCTCTCCCCGGGCCTGCGTATTTCGCTGCCTTTGGGGCCATCAGTGCTTCGGCGGTTCTTTTTTCTCGGCCCATGCGCGGTATCCGACCATGTAGTCGGCCACGACGCGTGCAGGGTCAAGCCCGAGCTGCTGGGCGTACAGGCGCAGGTAGCCGCGCAGGAAGACCTCGGCCGGGAGTTTCTGGAACTGCTCGTGCTCGATCGCATCGAAGTGTATCCAGCGGACCTTCGTGACCTGCTCCATCTCCTTGAGGTCGAGGCCGAGCTGTTCGCGGATGCCGCGCAAGTGCGGGCCTGTGTACCTCGAAGCGGCCGCCGCCTTCTCTTCGCCCATCGCCTACCCCCTCGCCCAAGGTAAATGCCCGGTCACTTTGGCCCAGTGCATAATGATACAACAGTACAACCATGGATGACAAGAAAATCCGGCGTCAAGGTCCTTGCCGCTACCTCAGCCCGTTTAGGTCTCCGAGGCTCTTGAAGGCGCGCAGGTAGTATCCGCGCAGCTCGCTGATATCGCCCGCGATCGCGGCGCGGTCTCCGGAGGCCGATGCGGCCTCGAGCCTCTCGATTGCATCGGTCTCGACCTGCAGCAGGCCGTGGTATGCCTCGGTGTTTTCTCCTGCAAGGGGGGTAACGTCGGCCAGTTCGATCGAGCGCCAGAGGCTGCGAGCCTCGGGCGTGAGCCTCCGGACGCCCTGCAGCTCGGAGTCGGTTATCTGGCCGTCCGCCGCGGCCGAGGACAGCAGGCCGAGCGTCTCTTCGAACTCCAGGTACCTGTCGATCACCGAGGGCTCGGGCCACGCCTCGTGCGCGGCAAGCCTCATTTTTCCGAGCTTCCTGTGGGCCTCGTGCAGCCTGTTTACGGTTATGTCGGCATATGCGGCCTCGGCCAGGTCGCCCGCTTCGGCAGCCGCGCTGCTCCAGGCAGGGTTAGCCTCGATGATGCCGCGGTTTTGGGTCAGAAAGAGCTTCCAGCGCATCCTGAGCCTCTCGAGCGCCAGGACCGCCTGCCCCGCGTCCCCGCCCTCATCGGTGAGCGTGTAGGCCGCGATCCATGTCCTGTCGATCAGCGCGTGGTCGAGGCCGGCCTCGGGCTCCTTGCATCCGGCCGCCGCGAGCGCGACGAATAAGGCCGCTGCCAGTAATCGCTTCATCACAGGGTTATCATAACATGAACCCGCGAGGCTTGGGTTCCGCGGTATTGTAATCCTCCCTGTTTCCTGCTATCCTTTGGGCATCGGGGGAGTTGGGGAGACAGGTACGGAAAAGGAAAAGGGCGCGAATCCGCTGGCCGGGCTTTCGGCGATGGGCAAGGACGAACTCCGCTCGGAGCTGATTAAGCTCAGGCGGAGGTACGCCCGCCTGGAAAAGACCGCGACGAAGGCCGGGGAGGCCGGAGAGGCGCAGCGCGCAGCGCATGACGAGCAGGTCAAGACCGAGGCGATACTCGGCGGGCTCGGCGTCGGCGTCATCATTCAGGACCTCGATTACCGCGTGATGTACGAAAACCCCTTCCAGCAGGCCGTGACCGGCTCGCACATCGGGGAGCTCTGCTATCAGGCCTTCGAGGGCCTCGACCGGGCCTGCGAAGGCTGCCCGATGCGGCTGAGTATCTCCGACGGCGGCATACACAAGGGCTACCGAGAGATCAAGACCCAGGAGAGGACGAAGCATTTCGAGCTGATCACGACCCCGCTTAGGGACTCCGAGGGCAGGATCGTCGGTGGCATCAAGGTGGTGAGGGACATCACGGACCTCAGGGCCGCGCAGGCCGAGGCCGAAGGCGCGCTGGCCGCGCGCGACTCGCTGCTGCTGGAGATACACCACCGGGTCAAAAACAACATGCAGATCATCTCGAGCATCATAAGGCGGCAGGAACGCCATGCCGCGAGCCCCGAGGTCGCCGACGCCCTCAGCGACGTGCAGGGCCGTATCCGCTCGATGGCCCTTGCACACGAAAAGCTCTTTTACTCGCCCACTCACGACAGCATCAACATGGATGAATACGTCCGCGACCTCGCCGTCCACCTGGTGCAGAGTTTCCCCGGCAGCAAGTCCAAGGGCGTGGAGATAAAGCTCGAGGTCGAGCCTATATCCGTCTCGGCCGAGACCGCGATCCCCTGCGGCCTGATAGTGAACGAGGCCGTATCTAACGCCTTAAAGCACGCCTTCGGCGATGGCCGCACCGGGGCCGAGGTCTGCATCACGCTCAGGCGCGAGGACTGGGGCGGCCTCCTGCTGGAGGTCCGGGACAACGGCTCGGGCCTGCCTCCGGGCCTCGACATCCGGAACTCCGTGTCGGTCGGCCTCGACCTCATGGCCATACTGGCCGAACAGCAGCTCCGGGGCGAGTTCGAGATAGAACGCACCGGGGGCACGACCGTGCGCGTCCTGTTTAAGGAACTCGAATACAAAAAGCGTTTTTGAACCTATCTCAAAATCCCTTCTGGCCGAAAGAGGCTGAAATCGCGGGATACTGCGTCGTAAAGAAAAAATCGTTCCTCGATGTAGCGCTGCTACACCGTCGTCCGATTTTCCCTTTCCTCCTTGTCTGCCACGATTTCCTCTCTCTTTCGCCTCAGAATCAATTTTGAGATAGGTTCTGATCCCACCTTCTTCCTCTTTGTTTGTTAGAATATCCCGATGAATATAAAACGTATCGAGAGTGCAAAGAACCCCGCGCTTAAACCGCTGCTGTTTCCGAAGCGCGCCGGGGGCGCGTTCGTGGTCGAGGGTCCAAACCTGCTTGAGGCCGCGCTCCACTCCGGCCGCGTCGAACTCGGGCCGCTGTTCGTCACGGCCCGCGCCCTGGAGCGCCATCAAGACCTTATCGAGGCTGCCAGCCGCATCGCACCCGCCCTGTACGAGATACCCGAGCACGTGATGGCGCGCATCTCCGGGGTCGAGGCCCCGCCGGGCATGGCCGCGCTCTGCACCTTGAGCCGCGCATGGTCGGTGGATGATATCGAGCGCGCGTCCGTCATAGTCGTGCTCGATGCGCTCGGGGAGCCCGGCAACGTCGGGACTATCATCCGGAGCGCCGAGGCCGCGGGTTCGGGAGGCGTGGTGGTGCTGCCGGGCACCGCGGACCCGTACTCAGATAAGGCCCTGCGCGCATCGGCAGGGGCCACGCTTCGCATGCCGATAGTGAGGCTGGAGTCCATCGAGGCGCTGGGCGGGATGCGCATATTGATCGCGGAGCCGCGCGGCGGGGTGGCGGTATACGAGGCCGACCTCAGGCCGCCGGTCGCTGTAGTATTCGGAAACGAGGCGCACGGCGCATCCGGGATTACGAAGTTCAAGGCCTCGGGGACGGTCTCGATACCTCTTGCGGGGCGGGCCGAGAGCCTGAACGTCGCTGCGGCCGCTGCGGTCGTGCTTTTTGAGGCGCTAAGACAGAGGGGCGTTAAGGGATAGGCTGCGTCTGCTTTGCGAGGATCGCTGTAATGCGCCTGATAAGGACCTCCGGGGTGAAGGGCTTAAGCAGGTAGCCCGATACTCCCAGTGATACCGCCGTGGTTACGCTATCGGCGTCGCTGTTGGCCGTGAGCATTATAAATGGCACCTTGCTGGTATCCGCGCCGCGCCTGACCCTCTCTAGCAGGTCGCGGCCGGTCATGCGCGGCATGTTCCAGTCCGAGATAATAAGGTCCAGCGGGCGGGTAGTGGCGATTTGAAGGGCCTCCTCGCCGTCCGAGGCGGTATAGACCTCGGCGCCGGTGAAATGCTCGCTGAGGGCGTCGCTGACGAACATGGTTATGGCCCGGCTGTCGTCCACTACGAGTATCCTGGTCTTCCTGGCCATGTCCCACCCCCGGCAGTGCATGTGTCGAGCACGCGAGAAAAGTATAGCACACCGCCGAGGCCTGCTGCGGGAGTTCGACCGCTTGAAAAAACAGCGTATTAAATGATAAATTCATAAGCTCAAAAGTCCGCTTTAATCCATTGGCAAAGACGGAGGATGAGGTTGAGGAAAAGCTATCTTTACGCCCCGGGGCCTACTCCAGTGCCGCCGGCAGTCTTGCAGGCCATGGCCCTGCCGATCATACACCACCGCTCCCCGGATTTCGTCCCGGTGCTGGAGTCGGCCCGCAAGGGCCTGAAGTGGCTGTACCAGACGAGCGACGACGTCATGGTGCTCTCGTGCTCCGGCACGGGCGCGATGGACGCGGCCGTATCTAACTTCCTGACGCCCGGCGAGCGCGTGCTCGTCGTAAACGGCGGCAAGTTCGGCGAGCGCTGGACGAAGATATGCCAGGCCTACGGCGTGGACGTCGAGGAGCTGAAGGTCGAGTGGGGCAACTCGGTCAAGCCCGAGGCCGTCGCGGCCGCGCTCGCCGCAGACCCCGCGATCGGCGCGGTGCTGATGCAGGCCTCGGAGACCTCGACCGGCGTGTACCACGACGTCGAGGGCGTCTCTAAGGTCATGCGCAACCACCCCAAGGCGCTCTTCATCGTAGACGCGATAAGCGGGCTGGTCGCCCACGATATCCGGACCGCCGACTGGGGCATAGACGTCCTCGTCGCGGGCTCGCAGAAGGGCCTGATGCTCCCGCCCGGCCTCGCGTTTATCAGCGCGACCGACAAGGCATGGGAGCGCAACAAGGCCTCGAAGACACCGCGTTTCTATTTCAATCTTAAAAAGGAGAGGGAAAACCTCCTTAAGAACCAGACGAACTTCACCTCGTCCGTGACGCTCATCATCGCGCTTAACGAGGCGCTGAAGCTGCTGCAGGCCGAGGGGTTAGAGAACATATTCAGGCGCCACGCCCTTCTTGCAGAGGCGATGCGCGCGGGTGTGGCCGCGATGGGGCTTAAGCTCTTCCCGAAGGAGTCGCCCTCAAACGCGCTCACCGCTATATGCGCGCCCGACGGGATAGATGGGCAGGAGATATACAAGGCCCTGCGCGCGAAGTACGGCATCACCGGCGCGGGCGGGCAGGACCACCTCAAGGGCAAGATATTCCGCATAGCGCACCTTGGATACGCCGATATGTTCGATACGATCACCGCGCTTGCCGGGCTCGAGATGGTCTTGAAGGGCTTGGGCTATAAGGTCAAGCTCGGCTCCGGCGTGGCCGCCGCCGAGGAGATCTTCACGCGATGAACAAAAAGAAGGTCCTCGTAAGCGACAGCCTCTCGGAACACGGCATACAGATTCTCAGGCAGGCCGGGCTCGAGGTCGACGTAAAGGTCGGGATGAAGCCCGAGGAGCTGAAGGCCGTCATCGGGCAGTACCACGGCATCGTGATCCGAAGCGCGACGAAGGTGACCGCGGAGATCATCGAGGCGGCCGGGAACCTGAAGGTCATAGGCCGCGCAGGATCCGGATTGGATAACGTGGATAAGGCCGCCGCGACCAAGAAGGGCATCGTCGTGATGAACACGCCCGGCGGCAACACGGTCACGACGGCCGAGCACACGATAGCGATGCTCTTTAGCATGGCGCGCCTGATCCCGCAGGCCAGCGGCTCGATGGCCGCGGGCAAGTGGGAAAAGAAGAAGTTCATGGGCGTCGAGCTGTATAAGAAAACCATCGGCGTGGTCGGCTTCGGCAACATAGGCCGCGAGGTCGGCAAGCGCTGCCTATGCATGGGCATGGACGTGCTCGCGTATGACCCGTTTCTGAGCGAAGAGGCCGCGGCCGCGATGAACGTCGAGAAGGTGTCGGTCGAGGACCTGTTCAGGCGCGCGGATTTCATCACCGTGCATACGCCGCTGACGGCCGAGACCAAAAACCTGATCAATCGCGAGACGATAAAGACGATGAAGCAGGGCGTGCGGATCATCAACTGCGCGCGCGGCGGCATCATAAACGAGGCCGACCTGGTAGAGGCCCTGAATTCCGGCAAGGTCGGCGGGGCGGCGCTTGACGTCCTTGAGGTCGAGCCTCCGGTGAATAATCCGCTGGTAGGCCACGAGCGCGTCGTCACGACGCCGCACCTCGGGGCGTCGACCGGCGAGGCTCAGGAGAACGTCGCTGTCGCGGTGGCCGAGCAGGTCGTGGACTACCTCGTGCACGACGTAATCAGAAACGCGGTGAACTTCCCCTCGATCCCGCACGATCAGGCCCCGAAGCTGAGCCCGTACATCGCGCTCGCAGAGAGCCTCGGCACCTTCGCCTCGCAGCTGGTCGAGGGCGGGGCGCGGGAGATCACGCTTGAGTTCAGGGGCGAGGCCGCGGAGCTTCAAAACCCCGAGCCGGTGAAGATCGCGGCGATCAAGGGCTTCCTCACCCCGATACTCTACGAGACCGTGAACTTCATCAACGCACCGATGATCGCAAAGGAGCGCGGCATCGAGGTCAAGGACGTCCGCAGCGCCGAGGCAGGGGATTATCACACGATGCTGATTCTCAAGATCAAGGCCGCGGGCGTGGAGCGCAGCTTTTCGGGCACGCTCTTCGGCCAGCGCGAGCCCCGCATAACGAAGGTTGACGCGTTTCCGGTCGAGATATACCCCGAGGGGACAATGCTCATCATGGGCAACAACGACAAGCCCGGCGTGATCGGCAACATCGGCGTGACGCTCGGCCGCTACGGGGTCAATATCAGCCGGATGCACTTCGGCCGCGAGGCGGCCGGGGGCAGGGCCATAACGGTGGCGAGCATAGACGCCACGGCCTCGCCCGAACTAATCGAGGAGATAAAACGTCTCCCGAACATCGTCTCCGTTAAACAGGTCCACCTGTAGCGCGACGGTAGGGAAGAGAGAGAAAAAATAAATGTCTTCCGCAGTCATAGTAGGCGCCCAGTGGGGCGATGAGGGAAAGGGCAAGATCGTAGACGTGCTCACCGAGCAGGCCGAGGTCGTCGCGCGCTTTCAGGGCGGCCACAACGCCGGGCATACCGTCGTCATAGGCAGCGAGAAGTTCATCCTGCACCTGATACCGTCGGGGATCCTGCATCCGACAAAGACATCGATCATAGGCGGCGGCACGGTAGTCGAGCCAAACGCGCTCATAGAGGAGATCAAGGGGCTTGAGGCCCGCGGCATAACGGTCGGCAAAAACCTGCTTATCAGCTGTGCGGCGCACCTGATCATGCCATACCATATAGCGCTCGACCAGGCCGCGGAGCGCAAGCGCGGAGCGGCGAGCATCGGCACGACCGGCCGCGGCATAGGCCCTGCATATACGGATAAAATTTCGCGCTGCGGCATCCGCGTGGGCGACTTGCTGTACCCGGAGCTGTTCCGCAAGAAGCTCGATGCCGCGATAGCGCACGTAAACGTCGTGCTGGAAAAACTCTTCGACGCCCCGGGCTTCGACCCGGCCAAGGTCTACGACGAGTACATGACATGCGCCGAGCGGCTACGCGGGCATATCGCCGAGACGGACGTGCTTATCAACTCCGCGCTCGATGCCGGAAAGAACGTGTTGTTTGAGGGCGCGCAGGGGACGCTTTTAGATGTAGACCACGGGACATACCCGTTCGTCACATCCTCGAGTGCGGCCGCGGGCGGGGCGTGCACCGGCACCGGTGTCGGCCCGACGCGCATTAACCGCGTCCTCGGAGTGGTGAAGGCATACACCACTCGCGTGGGCAACGGGCCGTTTCCTACAGAGATGCATGACGATCTGGGGGCCGGGATACAGCAGCGAGGCGGAGAGTTCGGCGCGACGACCGGACGGCCGCGCCGCTGCGGATGGCTTGACGCCGTGGCGCTCCGCCACGCGGTGCGCGTAAACGGCCTGACCGGGATAGCGATAACGAAGCTCGACATACTTGACGGGCTTCGGGAACTCAAGATCTGCACCTCGTACAAGCTAGACGGCAAGCCGACCGAGATATTCCCGCGCGATGCGGCGCTGCTAGAGCGCTGCGAGCCCGTATACGAGACCATGCCCGGCTGGGCCGAGCCGACGACCGGGGCCAGGTCGTTCGACGGGCTTCCTGCACAGGCCCGCGCATACATCCGCCGCATAGAGGCCCTGCTCGGGGTGCCGGCGGACATCGTATCTACCGGGGCCGAACGCGACCGGATCATGGTGCTCCGGGGCCAGTTCTAGGGGCCGGGGTCATGGACCCCTCCTCCTCGGGTGGAGCATCGTTCCCCCTCTGAAGGGCTTATTAAGAAGGGGCCAGTCGGCCCCCCGCCCCCGCATGTGATAATATAAACGTTATGCTACAGACCGACGCGATACGCGAGGGGTTCCGCCAGGCCCATAAAAACTGGCTCCTCATCGTGCTTCAGCTCGCGATGTCGCTGCTGCTCTTCGTCGGGCTTATAGTAGTCGTCGCGGTTTTTATCGCTACGGCGATAGTGGTGCTCGGATTTGACATCAACCGCCTCGACGCGCTCGGAGACTGGCTCGGGACCGTAAAGGACCCCATCGAGCTCCTGACGAACTACGCGGGCCTCGCGCTCGGGTTCGGCTTCGGGTTTCTGCTATATTCCACGTTCGCCGCGATGGTATGGATATTCACGCTCGCGGGCTCGGCCGGCGTGCTCGGGCTCTCGATCACGCACCCCGATAACAAGCTCACGGTGCGCGAGTTCGTCACCGAGGGCAAGGTGCTGTTTTGGCGGATGGGCTGGCTTACGAGCCTCGTGGGCCTGCTGTTCATAGCCGCGCTGGCGGTGATGGGCCTTCTGGCCGGAGGGGGCTCGGTGCTCTGGGACATATTCATCAGCAAGGGCACGCGGCTCTCGGTATTTTTAGGGGTGCTTATGTCGCTTCTGGCCTTCACCGTACTGATCCTCGTGATGATATACCTCTTTGCGCTTACGGCGTGGGGCATCGCGGAACTCGTGCTGCGGGGCGGGCGGGCGCGCGACGCCCTGAACCGCGCCGCGTCCTTCATCCGGCAGCGGCCGGAGAGCTTCGGGATGCTGCTCCTGGCGATTTTTTTGATGGTGCTCGTGCAGGTCATGCTGATGGGCGTCTGGTACCCGGTCAGCCTCTCGCCGGTGCTCGGCATCATCGTCGCGATACCGTTTCAGGTGATCGCATACGCGGTGCAGGGCTACGTGAACCTCGCGCTCATGGCTGCGGTGCTGGTCTATTACCACCGGCTGTCCACGCCGGGTCAGAGTAGCGCTCAGTACGCAGGCCCCGCGCAAGATCAAGCTCATGCTCAGACGGATGAGACCGCTGGAGCCGGACCCCTGGAAACGCCTCTTCAAACGCCGCCACCACAGCAGCCTTAAGCGCCTCAACCGTCAGGCCCGGCGCGAACTCCCGGAGCCCTGCCATGGAAGTCCTGAACCCATCCGCATCCTCCGAGCGAAACACCCGGCACATGCCCGCATAGTCCAGCGTAAGCGGGATCGCCCCCTGCTGGAGCATCGAGCCGGCGGACAGCCGCCTCTGGGCCGAGCCTATGAGCTTGCGCCCCCCGGCCGAGAGCTCGGCATATGAGGCGGACTCAAAACATACGCCGGAGCGCGGCCTGCCCGTGCGCTTCCTGCCCTCGCTTTCGCAAGGTATGCCGAGGGAGCGAAGCGCGAGCATGAAGGCGCGCCCGAGCAGGGCGTAACTTTGAAACAGCCCGCCTGAGAATACGCCCGCGGCAGTCGGCGCGGTGAAGCCGTACGTCAGCTCGTCGGCCGCGTGCAGGATCGCGCGGCCCCCGGTCGGACGGCGCACCACAGGGATACCCCCGGCCTTGCAGCAGGCCTCGTCGATGTCCGTGATGCGCTGAAACCTGCCGAGGCTCACCGCCGCCCGTTCCCAGCCGTAAAGCCGCAGCGTCGGGGGCCCGCCTGCCGCGCTGATCGCGAGCGCCTCATCCAGCGCCATGTTATGGTCTGCCGCGCCGGGTGGGTCCTCGATAAGTCTCCATGTCTCAGGCCGGGACAAGCAGCATCCTTCCCTTCCTGAAAGAGATCTCGGCTATCGTGCCCTTAAAGGTGCGCTCCTCGCCAAAGAGGTTGCGCATGTAGAGCACCCCGCCCTCCTGCTGCCTCACGGTATCGACGCCCTCCAGGTACAGCTCCTCCTTGCCGCCCTCGCTTGCGACAGTTACGTACGCGTTTATCTCGCACATGAGCAATCCTCCATAAATTTATCTTACCATTTGGGTGCCATGGGCACCTATTCTTCAGGGGGCGCTGCCCCCTTGTCCCCCGACCGTGGAGCTGCTTTTATCAAGCCTGAGTTATAATTAAATATGATTGAACTGAAGTTCATCGGCCGCCCCGCTGCCCAGAGTGGCCCCCCGCCCGGCCCATGGCCGAAATACGTGGCGGACTATATCGAGACGCCGGCCGGGTTCGTCCCGAGGGTCGGGGGTGAGCTCAGCCGGGCCGACCTCCTGGGCGCGCTCCGAAGCCGCACGAGCGCGTACAGGATGGCGTATAAAGTCGTTCCGGGCCTCTACGCCATCGGCCGCCCAACGCCCGATTCCCCGACCGTCGTCACGGCGAACTACAAGCTCAGCTTCGACGCGCTGCGCCGCGCGCTCGATGGCGCCGACGCCTGGATACTCGTGCTCGACACCAAGGGGATCAACGTCTGGTGCGCCGCGGGCAAGGGCACGTTCGGCACGGACGAGCTCGCAGGCCGCATCCAGAGCTCCGGGCTCAAACACGTCGTGGGCCACAGGCGCATAATCGTGCCACAGCTCGGCGCGGTCGGCGTTGCGGCGCAGGAGGTTTCCAAGCGCACCGGGTTTCACGTGAGCTACGGCCCCGTGCGCGCCGAGGACCTCCCGGCGTACTTCGAATCAGGCGCGACCCCGGAGATGCGCAAGGTGCGCTTCACGCTGATGGACCGCCTGGTGCTGACGCCTATGGAGCTTAACCCGGCGCTTAAGCGCTACCCGCTATTTGCGGCAGTAGTGCTCGTGATATTCGGCGCGCACGCCGAGGGCCTGCTGTTTAGGCCTGCGCTCGCGGGCGGGCTGCCGTTTTTGGCGCTAGGTCTCGTGGCCATAGCCTCGGGCGCGTTTCTGACCCCGGCCCTGCTGCCGTGGATACCGTTTCGCGCGTTCTCACTAAAGGGACTCGTAATGGGATTTATCACCACGTCCGCCGCGCTCGCGGCCTATGGCGGCCTCAAGGGCACCATGCCGCTGCTGGCCGCTTACCTGTTCTTCCCTGCCGCAAGCTCGTACCTGGCGCTGCAGTTCACCGGTTCAACGACTTACACCGGCATGTCAGGGGTTAAGAAGGAACTGCGGTACGCGATACCGCCATACGTAATCGCCACGGCATGCGCATTCGCGCTCCTCGTGGCGTCAAGGATCGGAGGCATGAAGTGAAATATCTTGCCGGAGTTTCGACCGTCGGGCTCGATGCCGAGCGCTGCACCGGCTGCGGCCGGTGCGTCGAGGTATGCCCCCACGCAGTCTTCGAGCTCGAGGACAAAAAAGCGCGGATAACGGACCGCGACCTCTGCATGGAGTGCGGGGCCTGCATGAAAAACTGCGCCTCCGGCGCGATCTCGGTCGAGACCGGAGTCGGCTGCGCCGCGGCCCTCATCAATGCAATGATCACGGGAGGGGAGCCCAGCTGCGACTGCAGCTCCGATAAGCCCTCCTGCTGTTAGGGGGCAGCGGTGAAAGCGCTCCAAATCGCTTGATACGTTGTCGCCGTCCGAAAAACGATCCTTGACGTATGTCCATATACGCCGCCGGGGGTCACGGACCCCTCCTACGAAAGAAAAGGGGCAGTCGCCCCCTAGTCTGAAGACGATTTGGCGCGCTTTGCGGGGAGTAGCCCCCGCGGTCAACGGCATAGTTACTCATACCGCGCGCGTTTTTGGGCCTTCAAATGACCGCCACCTGATGCTCAGTAGAATTACCTAATTGCATTGCTGCCTTAAGTAGCGTAATGTTATAGGTAGTTCGCAACAAAGGCATGTGGTTGTGCGGCGCGCGCTCCGCGGTGGGATGGGGGTTTCATCGCGGACAATATAACGCTTTGGAATGGGGGCCATCGCAATTTAAGGACGGAGTTCCAGGGCGTGGACAAGTGAAAAAGCTTGTAAGCATTGACGAACTCAGGGTCGGCATGTACGTGTGCGGTCTGACTCAGGCTTGGATAGATACGCCCTTCCTGACGCACTTCTTTGCGGTCTCGGACCGTGCGGCCATCGAGAAGCTGCGCAAGGCCCGGATAGACTTCCTCTATATCGATACCGAGCGCGGCCTGGACGTATTGGAGGACGCGGCCTCGGCCGAGGAGCCCGGGGCGGCCGGGATCTCAGCGCCCCCGGCGCCTCCGATCCCGGAGGAGGGCCGCTATCTGTCCGTAAGGCTCTCTTCTCTAAGATTTGGCACGGCCATACCTTTCGATCTGTTCAGGGAGTCCGCCTCCGGCATGGAGCCGTGCATTGCAAACGGCGCTGAATACTCGCAGAAGCTCCGGAGCGCCTTTGGCCCCGCGGAAGACGGGTTCATCCGGTACGAAGACGAGGAGGCCTACAGCCAATACTGCGATGCCCTCCGTATCGGCCCCGACGGCAGCGTGACTTATACCCGGCAGGAACTCGAACGTTATACGCAGGAAAAAGAGACCCACTATCCCATCTCGCGCGAGATGCTGGCCGCGGGCGACAAGGTGGACTTTTCGATATTCGTGAAGAGGGGGTTTTCCTGCGAGCCGCTGCTTGCGGCCGGCCCTGGCATGGAGGCCGAGGTTACCGCACGGCATTTGAGCGCTTACGGGGACCTTGTCATAGGGCAGGATGACATCGAGAAGTACCAGGACTATATCGCCCGGCGGCTCAACCACAGCGGCAGCGATACCGCGATGGCGGCCGCCGTTACGCGCGAGACCGCAAAGGTAAAGGTGCGCGAGATGTTTCTCGACTACAAAGACGCCAGGAAGGTGAAAAAGAACGTCGAGGACACGGTGCAGGAAATGCTGTCCATCATTACCAGCAGCCCCAAGGCTTTCGCGAGCCTGATGAGCCTCAATGCACGGGATACTTACACGTATGTCCATTCGGTGAACGTCTCGGCGCTGTCCCTCGGGCTCGGAAACGCGCTCGGCCTCGGGCAGGGCCCTCTGCGCGAACTCGGCATGGGCAGCACCTTGCACGACATCGGGAAGGTCAAGATTTCCAAAGATATCCTCAACAAGCCCAACCGCCTGACCGTGCTGGAATTCAAAGAGATCCAAAAGCACGTTATGTTCGGCTACGATATTGCCCGTAAATTTGGAGATATGCCTGAAGGGGCATTCATCCCCATATTGCAGCACCATGAAAAGCTCTCGGGCAAAGGCTATCCCAACCACCTTCAAGGCGACGAGATACATGCCATGGGTCGTATCGCCTCGATGGTGGACACGTATGACGCCATAACCGCCAGCAGGCCATATCGGAGGGCCCTGAAGCCGTTTTACGCCCTAAAGGTCATCTCCAACGAGAACGAGAACTACGCCCCGGAACTCTACCGGGAGTTCGTAAAGCTCCTTGGCCAGGCCTGATCCCCCGCCCCAATCCGCGTCCTCCTCCTCCCCGGCCCGCGGGCTTGGTCGCGTGGCCTGGCCTCCAGTTCAATAGCCGTGACGACGAGATGGGCCCCGGTCCGGCACCGTAACAGGGAAAGGGGGCCAGCCGGCCCCTTCGCGTGATATAATGGACGGAGTTTACATTACGGAGGGCTCCCCAATGCGTGGCTCGGCTGCGATTGTGTCGTGTGCGCTGTTTATAACGCTGATCTCCGCTCAGGCCGCCCTTGCAGCCGAGCCCGAGAAGTTCGAGCTCCGGCAGGACGCCGAGGTCAGGCAGGCGCGCGGCAGGAAGCCGCCGACCATCAGTCATCAAGCGCGACCCGAACGGCCACTATACGTGGGAGATCAAGGGCGAGGACGCCGAAGAGGTGATCGCCGCGGATCGGCGCCTCCGCGAGTATATGAGGGGCAAATAAAGCTCGCGGCAGATCCTCGCTCCGCCCGGATTTGTCGCGGCATGACGGCTGACGGGACGAATGGAAAACATCCGCAAAGGGGGATGACACATGGCTAAGTATTCGATACGCGAGATAGTGGAGATGGCCGTCCAGACCGAGCGGCTCGGGCTTGAATTCTACAGCCAGATGCTCGGGAAGTTCGCGCATATCCCGGAGTTGGGCGCGCTCTTCAGCACGCTTGCGAAGATGGAGAAGTCCCACGTCGAGATCTTCACCGCGCTCCTCGGCAAGATCCCCGAGACCGCTGTCGCCCCCGAGGGCTGGGACGAGGCCGAGCACTACTTCCGCGCGGTCGTGGAGTCCGAATTCTTCCTTGGCGCGGGCAAGGCCCTGCCCTCGATGTCCGATATGGACGACCCGTTTAAGGCCGTGGGCTACGCCCTTGGGTTTGAGAAGGAGACGCTGCTTTATTATATAGGCCTCGAGGGCGCGCTCCCGGTCGCCGACCGCCTGGTGCTGGACGACATCATCCGCGAAGAAAAGAGCCACATAGTATGGCTGTCCCGATACAGGGATATTCACAAAATATAGGCGGCGCGGGCAGGCTCTACGTGGTCTCGACCCCGCTTGGGAACCTCGAGGACATCACGCTGCGGGCGGTGCGCACGCTTAAGGAGGCCGATGTCATCGCGGCCGAGGACACGCGCCATACGCTGAAGCTCCTGAGCCACCTGGGCATCACCGGAAAGCCGCTCGTCAGCTACTGGGGCGAGCGCGAGAAGGCGAAGGCCGAGGAGGTGCTCTCTCACCTCGCCGCGGGCCGCGACGTTGCGCTCGTAAGCGACGCAGGGACCCCGGGCATCTCGGACCCAGGGGCGGTGCTCGTCCGGCGCGCTATCGAGGAGGGCGTCGAGGTGATCCCGGTCCCCGGCCCGTCCGCTCTCGTGGCCGCGCTCTCGGTCTCGGGCCTCAACACAGAGGAGTTCACGTTCTTCGGGTTCCTTCCGGCCAAGCGCGGCCCGCGCCAGAGGGCGCTTGCAGCGCTCGTGCTCGAGCCCCGCACTCTAGTGTTCTACGAATCCCCGCACCGCATAATAGACTCGCTTATAGACATGGAAGAGGTCTTCGGCGCTGACCGCCGCGCGGTGCTCTCGCGCGAGATCACGAAGATGCACGAAGAGACCGTGCGCGACACCTTCCGCGGCATACTCGACTACCTTGAGGCCGACGC
Organism: Nitrospirota bacterium; assembly: GCA_963721805.1. GTDB lineage: Bacteria > Nitrospirota > Thermodesulfovibrionia > Thermodesulfovibrionales > JdFR-86 > CAVRJY01. Next base: position 188,455 of record CAVRJY010000001.1, read on the forward strand.
GATCGTGGCCGGCGAGTACGTCGTGATGGTCGAGGGCCACAGGCGCGGGGAGCCCGGAGGCGAGGGCTCGGCCGGGGAGGCCGTGGCCGAGGTCGCCGCGCTTATTAAAAAGGGCATGGGCCGCAAGGAGGCCGTCAGGCAGGTCGCGGTGCAGTACGGCATCAGCAAGAAAGAGCTCTATGACAAGAGCCTACGCGAGGCCGCAGAATGAAGACCCTGGGGTTCTGGCTTTTGATGGTAATCATCCTCTCGCTCCTGCCGATGGGCGGCCCCATGACCGAGGCGAGGCACGCAGCCGAGCTCGTATTTCACTTCATCGTGTATGCCATAACCGCGATGCTCATCATGAGCGTGCTCGTCAATGACTCCGGCCCGGCGATAAAGTCGGTGCTCATATACCTGGGCGGGCGGAATTCCGCGTGGGTCGCGGCCGGGCTTGCCGCGGCCTTCGGGCTGCTGCTCGAGGGCGCGAGGGAGGCGTATCCGGCCTCCGGCGGGTTCTCGGCCGAGAGCGCAGCCGTAAACGCGATAGGGGCGGCCTCATGGGCCGCATATGCGATCTGGTCGTCATCGAGAAAGAAACGGAGAAAGCCTCTATGAGCTCGAAGGTATGGTACGCCTCTGCGCGGGTAAAGAAATGGAAATACTCCGACAGCATGGCCGGCAGGCTCGAGGCCATGCTCCGCTCTGTGGACTTGGGCGCGCACATCGAGGGCGGCGAGTGGGTGGCGATCAAGACGCACCTCGGCTCAGACGGCGCGCACCGCACGGTCAGGCCGCTGTTCCTGCGCAAGGTCGTCGAGGCCGTAAAATGCGCGGGCGCAAAGCCGTTCATCACCGACACCGTGCGGATCAAGGGGCTCGATTACCTCGAGGTCGCGAACGCTAACGGGATAAACCACCTCTCGACCGGAGCGCCTGTCGTGCTTGCCGACGGCCTCTACGGCCACGACAACCTGATGGTAAAGGCCGGCGATATCCTGGGGGAGGTCGCTGTATCCTCGGTGATACACGACGTCCCGGCGATGGTGATGACGAGCCACGTCAAGGGCCATATACTCGCGGGCATAGGCGCTACGATGAAGAACCTCGCGATGGGCGGCGTCAGCGGAGGCCACCGCACCTGCGGCTGGAAGTGCGGCCGCGGCGCGATGCACACCAAGGACGCCGGGGCGATACTCTGGGAGGCCGGGCTCTGCACCCAGTGCTACCAGTGCGAGGAGGTCTGCCCGCTTGAGTGCATAACGTTCAAGGACGACCGGACGGAGTTCACCTACGACGCCAACGTCTGCTGGCGGTGCGGAAGATGCACGCGCGTCTGCCCCTCCGGCGCGCTTTCGATGGAGGGGGCGGACGACACCCGGTTTCTGCGCGGGCTGGCCGAGGCCGCGATGGCCGTGCTCAGCACGTTTAAGCCGGGCAAGGTGCTGTACATCAACTTCATGACCGAGATGCAGCCCGAGTGCGACTGCATGCCCGGCGCCGACGTCCCTGTGATGCAGGACCAGGGGATCATGGCCTCCTGGGACCCTGTAGCCGTGGAGCAGGCCACGCTCGACATGATACTCAAGGCCTCGCCGCTCCCGCAGTCCGCGGCCGAGGACAAGGGGATCAAGGCCGGCGAGGACATTTTCACCAGGCTCAGCGGGCGCAACCTGCAGGTCACGATCGACGAGGCCGAGCGGCTCGGGCTTGGGAGCAAGGACTACAGGATCGCCGTAATCGAAGGCTGACCAATAGCGCGCCAAAGCACGGGGCCGACTGCCCCGCTGATTGCAATATGGGGGGGCTTCGGCCCCCCTTTCCTTTTATTTTTAGTCACTTAAGGCGTCCAGGTCTCGCGAGCCCGGTGAATCAAAAAATAATCCCCGCCCCGCGTCAATCTGCAGTATTGCGTAAGCTGCTAATTCGTGGTATCTATTTATATCAGAGGAGGCGCCTCGGGTTGAGGCGTTTATATGCAAAGGAGGTGTGTAGACAGTAGGCTAAGCCACCCGTTTAACCTTCAGGGTTATACGCCTTATCAGCAAAAAAAGTCCAACAAGGAGGCTATGATGAAAAGACTTATACTTACTTGCATGCTTGCGGCAGCCATGATAATAGGCATGGTGGGCATAGCATCGGCAACGCACCTCGAAAGCAACCCCGAGCTCTCGGGGTTCGTGATGACTGGCATGGAGGGCGTTACGCACCCGACGGGGATGGGATTTATCATGAACCAGAGTTCTACGTCGGGCCCGAGCGATTATGTTAATCCAGAGAAGACGGGCTTCGAGGGCGTAACCTCCCCGAGGACCATTGCGCCTAAGGGCTCGCCCGCAGAGCCCGCCGGCCCGGCTGAAGAGCCCACAGATGTCGAGCAGGAGATTCCGACCGGCACCGAGGGCGAAACAGCCCCATAGGCTAAATGGGATGGGGCAGACGTCGAGCCAGAGAGGGTTAATATAAGGGGGGCTTCGGCCCCCCTTTTACATCCTTGCTGTTTTGAGCGCGTCCTTGCACGGGCAGCTGCGGCTATGCGGGACAGCGCCTATCGCGGCCGCGAGCAGGGCCTTGATCCTGTCGTTCGCCCAGGCCATCGTCGAGCGGACCTCCTCGGTCGTGAGCCTGTGGGCCGATATCCCGGCCGCGTAGTTCGTCACGACGCAGAGGCCTGAAAAGCATATCTCGAGCTCCCGCGCGAGCACGGCCTCCGGCATCCCGGTCATCCCGACCACCGAGGCGCCGAGCATCCGGTAAAACTCGATCTCGCTGCGCGTCTCGAGCCTCGGCCCCTGCACGCAGACGTACGTGCCCCGGTCATGCGCATGGAGCCCGGCCGCCTTCGCGGCCTGACCGAGCGCGGCTCGCAGCTCCGGGCAGTAAGGGTCGGTGAAGTCCACGTGCACGATCTCGCCCTCTTCATAAAACGTCCCCGCGCGCGCCCCCGCGGTCATATCAAGTATCTGGTCCGGCACTACGATATCGCCCGGCGTGAGGCCGTCTCCGATCCCGCCCGTGGCGTATATGGCAATTATCCGCTCGACGCCGAGTTCCTTGAACCCTCGCAGGTTCGCGCGATAATTGATCTTATGCGGCGCGACCGAGTGTCCGGCCCCGTGGCGCGGCAGGAAGCAGACCTCCGCCTCGCCGAGTCTGCCTATGGCATAAGCCGCCGAGGGCTCGCCGTAGGGCGTGGCCACGCGCTCCTCGCCGGTGAGCTCGAGGCCCGGTATCCCATAAAGCCCGCTTCCGCCTATGACTCCGATGCGCGGCATGCGATATAATACACCATACCGCATGATAGACCAAGAGCTCATAATGAAGCTGCTCAGGGCCGCGCTTGAAAGTGGCGGAGACTACGCCGACGTGTTCGCCGAGAGGCGGAGGCCTGTGTTCCTTCAGCTCGAGTCCGGCCGCGTCGAGAAGGTGCTCTCCGGCACCGAGGCCGGCGTCGGCATCCGCGTGCTCGTTGGCGAGCGCACCGCGTACGCCTACTCAAACGATATCTCGCCTGAGGCGCTCCTCGAGATGGCCTCGACCCTGCGTGGCGCGATCAGGGACGCCTCGGCATTCGGCCGTCCGATAGACCTCCGCGCGCTCAAGCCCTCGGTAGCCATGCCGATAGAGGTGTATCCCTCGGACGTGCCGATAGAGCGCAAGGTGGCGCTTATACGCAGCGCCGATGCTGCCGCGCGTGCGGTGGACAGCGCGGTGCGCCAGGTCATAGTGATCTACCGCGATTCCGTCCAGACGGTGCGCATCGGAAACTCTCTGGGCGCGCTGGTCGACGACGAGCGCGTGCAGCTGACCGGGATCGTCCAGGTAGTGGCCGAACGTGGCGGGGTCGTCCAGACCGGGTATGACACAGTTGGCGGACATACCGGATTTGAGATATTCGGCCGCGAGCCCTTGGAGGCCGCGGCAGAGCGCGCCGCGCGCCGCGCGGTCGCGATGCTCTCGGCACGGCGCGCTCCGGGAGGGCGGATGCCGGTAGTGATATCGTCCGAGGCCGGGGGCACGATGGTCCACGAGGCCATAGGCCACGGTCTGGAGGCGGACCTCGCCGGACAGGGGCTCTCGAAATACTCGGGCATGCTAGGCGCTCAGGTCGCATCGAAGCTGGTCACCGTGATAGACGACGCAACGCTCCCCGGCCACCGGGGCTCATACGCGTTTGACGACGAGGCTACGCCGTCAGGGCGCACCGTGCTCGTAAAAGACGGCGTGCTCACCGGATATATGTATGACCGCCTGAGCGCGAAAAGGGATGGAGCTTCACCGACCGGAAACGGACGGCGCGAGTCATACCAGAGCAGGCCTATCCCGCGCATGTCCAACACCTTCATAGCGCCCGGTGCGTCCGCGCCGGACGAGATCCTGCGCTCGACGCACTCCGGGCTGTTTGTGCGCAAGATGGGCGGTGGGCAGGTCAACACCGTCACCGGCGAGTTCGTCTTCGACGTGATGGAGGGCTACCTGATCGAGGGCGGCCGGATCGGGGAGCTCGTGCGCGGGGCCACGCTTACGGGAAGCGGCCCGGACATCCTCCGCTCTATAGACATGGTCGGCACCGACCTGGGGTTCTCTATCGGCACCTGCGGCAAGGACTCCCAGGGCGTACCCGTATCGGACGCGATGCCGACCGTCCGCATCCCGGATATGGTCGTTGGCGGCGAGGTCGCCTAGCCCTAACAAGACTTTGAGACTGTTGCATAATTGCAACATTAGAATATTCCTGGCTACAGTCGCCCTGAAAATAATCCTTTAATATCAAGCGGAACACTCTGGCACGTCAATTGCACTCTATAAACCGATCATGCAACTTCAGAGGACCATAAAGGGAGAGATCGCGTTTGAGGGGCCGGGGCTTCACACCGGCCGGCAGGTGAGCATGAGGCTCCGGCCGGCACCCCGCGATACGGGAATCGTATTCCGCAGGCTCGACAAGGGAGTCACGATCCGCGCCACCCTCTCCGCCGTATCCGACACGTCGTTTGCGACCACGATCAGCTCCGGCGGCGCGAACATCAAGACCGTCGAGCACCTGCTGGCCGCCGCGGCCGGGCTCGGGGTCGACAATATGCAGGTGGAACTCAACGGCCCCGAGGTCCCGATCATGGACGGCAGCTCGACCGCGTTTGCAGAGGGCATACTCAAGGCGGGGATCGCCAAGCAGGCCTCCAACAGGCCGTACATCAGGATCACCAAGCCGGTCTACTTCAGCGAGGGCAAGGCCGAGATCGCGGTCGTCCCGTACGAGGGCCGCAGGATCAGCTACCACATAGCCTTCAACCATAGCATGGTCGGCGAGCAGCGCCTCTCGATTGACCTCTCCTCCGAGACGTTCATGGAAGAGCTGGCCCCGGCGCGCACCTTCGGGTTTCTGAAGGACGTCGAGTACCTCAAGTCCATGGGCCTCGCCAAGGGCGGCTCGCTTGAAAACGCGATCCTCTTAAGCGAGACCGGCGTGCTGAACGCCTCGGGCCTCAGGTTCCGCGACGAGTTCATCCGCCACAAGGTCCTGGACTTCGTCGGCGACATCTCGCTAGTCGGTTTCCCGGTCATGGGCCATTTCATCGTATCGCGTTCGGGGCACTCCTCGAACATCAAGTTCCTGCACACGCTCCTTGGCTCCCGCGACGCATGGGAGATCGTCACCGGCGTGGGCGACGCGATGCGCGCCGCGATAGCCTGAGCCCCCTCCGCCCGGGGCATCCAGGGGCGAATCTCAAGACGATTCAAGGCAATTCAGGGGATCGGTGTCTGTAGAAAAAACATTATAAATCAATAAGCTGGCTGCAGCAGTTGATTTTTAACAGGGCAAAGCCAGAAAATATCAGTGTCTCAAAAAAGAGAGGGCTGGGGAAAGCGTCATAAAAAGCGCTTCCCCAGCCCGAGCGTTTACTTCTTCTTCGTTGCCTTCTTCACAGTCTTCTTCACAGCAGCCTTCTTCGGAGCAGCCTTTTTCGCGGCAGCCTTCTTCGGGGCAGCCTTCTTCGTCGTCGTCTTCTTTACCGCCATTTGTCAGTCACCTCCTTTCCAATCCCCCCACGATGGGGGAACCCGAATTTCAAGCCCTGCCCAAAAGGGATATCCTTTTACCCGCGGTTATGCGCGCGAGCATTGGGTCCTTCTTACGCCTCTTCGACCTGTACTCCTCCTCGTCCATCTCGATCCAGGTGATCGTGCGGCCGAACTTGCGCTCGAGGTCCTTGAACTCCCGGACCGGTGAGCTCTGCGCCCCCATCACGAGCAGCGTGACCTCCGGGGCGTCGTCGTCTTCCGCATATGGGCCATAGATGAAGGCCGCCTTGGCGCCGGCCGCGCGCAGCACGGCGCGCAGGGCGCCCGGCAGGCCGAGCGATTTAGTGATCAGGTTTTTGAGTTCGGCGTATAGCGGGCTTTCGATGTCGGCCTGGAAATATCTGAGGTTCGCGACGCGCTCGCTGCGCAAGATCCCGGACTGCTCCAGATTGTCGAGTTCGCGCTTGATGACCGAGGGGTTTTTTCGGAGGATACCCGCCACCTCCCGGATGTAGAACATCTCATCAGGGCTGTTGAGCAGTAACGAGAGCACCTCTGCCCTCGTGGATGATGAAAATAGGCTCTTCAGCATCTTCCTTACGCCTAAGATAACATACCGCAAAAGGGTTGTCAAGAGAAAAGTGCACTTTAAGAACAGATGATGCTAAAAGTGAAACGATTTTGAATTGAATACGTTAGGAGCCAGATTGAGAACGATCAGGTAAAGGTAACGATCGTTTCAATTATGGATACGATCATCGAAGGAGAGAGCGGGCCGCGGCGAGGTTGCGCAGGTCGTCCCCGTCGCCCTCCTTCGGGGTCTCGAGCACCAGCGGCACGCCCGCGAAAGCCCGGTGCGCAATGGTTTCCCTCAAGGCATCAATTCCGATCGTGCCCTCCCCGATGCCCGCGTGGCGGTCAGCGCCCGAGCCCGAAGCGGCGCGCGAGTCGTTGAGGTGCACGAGCCTTATCAGAGAGAGCCCGACGCTCCTGCCGAGTTCCGAGCCGAGCCGCTCTATCCCCCCCGCCCTGAGGTCGTACCCGGCGGCGTGCGCGTGGCAGGTGTCGATGCAGACCCCGGCGGCCGCGCCCTGTGCGCCATCAAGGATTTCAGCGAGGTCGGCCGGGGTGGTCGCGATGTCGCCACGCTTGCCCGATGTGTTCTCGACCAGCAGCCCGGAGCGAAGCGCCAGCCCGGCCATCGCCTCCCTGATGCTCCGCGCGGCGCGAGGGCGGCCCTCGGCGTCATGCGTGCTCCCGGCGTGCAGCACGACGTACTCGGCCCCTATGGCCTCGGCCCGCAGCATCTCTTCGCGCAGCAACGAGACGGACTTTATCCGCAGCTCTTCGTTTGAGGATGCGATATTAATCAGGTAAGAGGCGTGCACGTATACGGGCGAGATGTCGAGCTTCGCCCTCTCGGAGCGAAACGTACCCGCCTCCTCGGGGCTTACAGGCGCGAGCGCCCACTGCCGCGGGCTGTGCGAGAAGATCTGCATGCAGGTGCAGCCGAGCGCGGCGGCCCTCGCCGGGGCGAGGCTGACCCCGCCCGCTATCGAGACGTGCACGCCTATGCGCCGCTTCATACGTATGCCGGGTCGATGTCTATGGTGCATGGCCCGGCGGCCGTGGCTATGGCGGAGACCGCGCGGCGCAGCGCCACGCGCGACGGGGCCTTGACGAGCAGCTTCCACCGCCCGCCGCGCTCTGGTAGCGGGCCCAGGACCTCCGCGCCCCTGACCTCGGGCAGCGCCTCGGGGTGGTCTATCCTCAGGACCGCGAGCTTCCAAAACGGCGGATACCCGTGCTCCTGGCGGGCGGACAGTTCTTCCTTATAGAAGCCCTCGCGGTCGAACCGCTTGAGGTGCCCAAAGATGCGCGCTCCTGAAAACCGGCTCTGCAGCACGATCCTGCCGGTGGGAGAAAGGGCGTCGGCCGCGTGCAGGAGGTCGCAGTACGCGCGCTCCGTGGCGCGGAAGTCAGGTATGTGCATGTACGAATCAGCGTTCAGTACCGCAATGAGATTAAAACCCTCTTCGCCGGTCTCCTGCCTTAGCGCCATCTTCGAGCCCACGGCGAAGACGCCGTGGCCCGAGGCCGTCAGCGCCTCGACCGATGAGTGCTCGTCGCCGGGCTTGAGGTGCACGGGGTTTAGAGCCGCGAGCTCGTCCTCTATGCGTTCGAGCCCGACGCCCGCGGGCTCGATGATCCCGCCGCACGCCGGGCAGGTCTCGGGCGGCTCGGCCTCGTGGCCGCAAAGCGTGCACCTTAGCGCGCGGCGCGCCCTCTTAGTGTACTCAAGCCCCACGCCGCAGGTTGGGCACTCGGGCATCTGGCCGCAGTCCGCGCACCGGAGCATCGAGTACCCCATGCGCCGGATTACGAAGAGCACGCGGCCCCCGCGCCTGATCTCGGCCTCGGCCATCGCGCGCAACCTCGGCGCGATGCCGCCCCTGGCCGAGCGCGTAGGAAGCAGGCTCACCTCAGGCCGCCTGGGCGCGGGGCTCTTGGGGACGACCAGGGCGTACTTCCCGCGTTCGGCGTTGTGGTATGACTCCAGGGACGGGCAGATCGAGCTCAGGAGCACCGGTATGTGTTCGAGGTACCCGCGCATCACGGCCGCGTCGCGCGCGTTGAACCTGATGCCGCCCTCGTCCTTATATGACGCGCTCTCCTCCGAGAGCACCGCTATGAGCGATGGCGCAGCGGCCGGGGCGAACGCCCCGAGCCTGCTCCCTACGACCACCCGCGCCCCGTCCATCGAGCGGAGCGCGTCCGAGCGCTTGCCGGCCGAGAGCCCGCTGTGGTACGCGACGACCCCCTCAAACGAGCCGCGCAGAAGCTCGGCCACGTGCTCGGCGCGGCCTATGTCGGGCGCCAGCACGAGTGCGGGGCCCGCTTCACCGGCCGCCGCGATGGCCTCGGCCAGAAACCCGTGCTCGTACGCGCCCGATGGGGCCTCGAGCAGATACGTCCTGTAAGCGCGGCGCTTTGCGTACTGCGAGATCGAGGCGAGGGCGAGGGCGGCCTCCTTATCCGGCGTAAACGCGCTGTAGTGCGGAGGGGCATGGGCGCGTATCTTCTTAGCCGCGCGCGCCTTGGCCGGCCTGAAGAACTCCTTCGGGAAGATGCTCTTAAGCACCATGCCCTCCGTGGTCATGTAGTATTCCGCGAGCCATCCTATCAGGCTGACCGTCGCATGGCTTAATAGCGGCGCGTCCTCGACAGCGCAGCGAATAGATCTGAGCTTCATCCCGGCCGGGGCCGAGCCTGCTCTCAGCACGATGCCGCGGCTGACCGAGCGCTTAAGCGGGGCCTCCACCACCATGCCCGGCTCAATCCGCAGCCCCGGAGGGACTATATATGTAAGCGCCCCAAGCTGCTGGGGGAACGCTATGTCCGCGAACTCCATAAGAAGATTTTAACACGCAGGGTGCAATGGACACTTTTTCCAATTTCAGGGTTTCTCCACGGCACGAGAGGTGGCGGGGGAACCCGCTCACTTATAAATAATGCCCTTGACCGCGGGGCTGGGGCGGAAGCGTTTCGTATATGAACGCCTTTTTTGCGCTTTCTTCATATGTTCTTCATTGCATTGTTTGTAAAATTATTGTGCTGTTTAATGGGAATTCATATGAGATAAAGGATTTCCATCACGCTAAGTTATGGGTTGTGGCTTTTTTTCATGCCCGGAAGGTTTGGGGTAACGGTTTTATAATCGGCCTGTGTGCCAAGGAGACAGCTTAGATGTACAGAAAAACAATGATGGTCTTAACCCTGCTTATTGCCTTGACAATGGCCTTATCGGCTACCTCGTCGATGGCGATGGCGATGGGCGGCATGGGCGGCGGGACCGGCGGGACCGGCGGCACCGGTGGCATGGGCGGCATGGGTGGCAATGTCGGCAACGGCGGCATGGGCGGCACCAACGCGTGCATCCCGAGCGGACTGGCGGCGATGACCTCCTGCAAGCTGGACGCACAGAGTTCCTATGCCCTCGATCTTGCCAATTGCAAGAACCTCACCAAGACTGACCAGCCCATGTGCAAGCAGGAGGCTTCGACGGCACAGAAGAATTCGATGCGGGCGTGCAACAGCCAGATGGCCGCCAGAATGTCACAATGCGGCTGGATGGGCAACTACGGGTATGCCCCGGTGATGAACTCAGCGGATTTCGTACAGGACGTAACCAACCCGTTCATGCCGCTCGTGCCCGGCACGACCTTCATGTATAACGGCGCTACCTCGGGCGGCCTCAAGCAGATGGAGTTCAATGTGACCGGCAACACGAGCGTCATCCTCGGCGTCACAACCACCGAGGTCGATGTCAAGACCTCCGTGGCCGGCAACATGACCGAGAATGACACCGAATGGTTCGCGCAAGACACGACCGGTAACGTCTGGCTCTTCGGCAAGAACGCAAACCAGATGTCCGACGGCCTCGTCGTCGGGGTCGCAGGCTCATGGACCGCCGGAGTCGGCGGGGCCATGCCGGGCATCGTAATGGAGGCCACCCCCACGCTGGGCAATGCGTATCGGCAGGACTTCTCCATAGGCATGGCCGAGGACATGGCCACGGTCATGAGCATCACCGAGTCCGTCTCAGTGCCGTATGGATCGTGGGCCAACTGCCTGAAGACCTCCGAGACCACCCCTCTTGCTCCGTCAGCCCAGAGGTATATGTACTACTGCTCAGGCGTCGGCAACGTGCAGATGGAAAACGCGGCGTCCGGCGATACACTGCAGCTTATCACCGTCACCACCGGCCCATAAAGAAAAAGGCTTCTCGTTACACAAGCGTCGGGGGCTCAGTCCCCCGACGCTTTCCCTCCTCAAAATCTAATGCCTTCCCCATACCCCTGTTGCGGCCTCGCGTAAGAAATGATAGTATTTGGCAGGGAGAAACCTAAACCACAGGAGGAACGGCTTATGTTTAGTTTGAGGCCATTGAAGGGGCGTCTAACGGTTTTCACATTGATTGCGGTGCTGCTGCTTCAGCTCGCGGCATGCGGAACGATCCTCTATCCTGAGCGCAGGGGCCAGCGCAGCGGCACAGTGGACATCGGGGTCGCGGTTCTTGACGGCATCGGGGTCGTACTCTTCGTGATCCCCGGGCTTATCGCCTATGCGATAGACTTCTCGACCGGGGCGATATACCTGCCGGGCGGCAGCAGGTCGTCCAATGGGATCGGCACTGACCTCACCGTGATAAATGTTCCCCCGGCTGAACTCACCCCTGAGAGGATCAGACAGGTAGTGCTCGCTCAGACCGGTGTTGATGTGGATCCGAGCTCGCAGCGCGTGCTGCAATATTCAGCCAAGTATGCCGACCTGCACAGTCTGGCGCAGGCGATAAACAGCGGCGGCTCGAGGCTCGCATTCGGGATAGCCTCCCACTAGGTGTGCCGGGGTCGACTGGGCCCCACTCTTCATAAGATATAATGGCCTCCGTGGCCGGGCAATACGGTCACGGGGGCCTTCCTTTGCCCCGCGAGAGCGGCGAGCGCCGATCTCAGGGCCCCGGACTCCTCGTTATATAGCGCGGGGTCGGTGTTAGGGTTCGTAAGCAGGTACTTATAGATCCCGAGCTGCTCGCGGTCTCTGGGCATCAGCGTGGCGGGGTTTATCAGGTAGTCCGAGGTAAAAACCCAGCCGCAGGCGCGGCAGAGATAGAACACCAGCCCCGGCGCATGGCCCCCGCGGCTCTCTATGACCTCGAACTCAAGCGGCCCGAACTCAAACCGGCCGATGATTTTGAAGCCCCCGAAGGCCACATGGTGGCCCTCTTCAGCCGCCCAGTATGCCGGGTGCTCCGGGAAGGCGCACCCCGTAATCCGGATAGACAGGCGCGTGTAGTACTTGTTGAGCTCAAACAGCCGCCCGCTCGTACCGTGGGCGCGGTTGAGGCTCTCCATCACGTCGCGGCCGCCGCGGTGCATCCAGATCTCCGCGCCGTTTTCGGCCTCGAACCTGCCTGCCATCCCGATGTGGTCGGTGTCCGGGTGGGTGACGAACACGCGCCTGACCGCCGAGGGCTTATGCCCGCGCTCGCGGAGCGCCCGCTTGAAGTCCTCGTAATATATGCCGTGGCCCGCGTCGATCAGGGCCAGCTCGCCGCCCTCGCGGCTCAGGAGGTAGACGTTCTCGCTCGTGGGCAGGCGTATGCCCTCCACCGTGACGCCCTGGCACGCGAGCGGCTCCATCCACTGCGCGACGAAGCGGTCTCCGACCTGCCCGCGTGCGCGCGAGGCCATCGCGAGCACCTTCTCGAAGACCTCCGATGCGTCGAGGTCGCGGCCGGCCTCCTCGTAGAACCCCACGAGGTCGCGGTATAGCTCGCCCGAGGAGCGCACGAGGCTTCGGACGTCCCCGGCGTCCTCGGCCCCGAGTATGGCCTTCAGGCGGATGAAGAACCGCTCGGTGAGCTTCAGCCCTATGGCGCGCTTGACCTCGCCGTCCCCGTCCGCGCCGCGATATAGCACGCGGTAGTGATATCCGCGCTGGTTCAGGGCGTCCAGGATCGTGTCGATCTCCGGGGGCGAGGGCGCGGCCATCGCGACGTCCGCGCTGTCCGGGGTGATCTCGTCGTCATAGAGCATGTAGGTGATGTTGGCCTCATGGGATTTGAGCACTGCGGCGAACTCGGCGAGCGATCCGGGGCGGTCCTCGAGCTTGACGCTTATCTCGAACACACCCTCGGCCGTCGTGAGCGAGGGCTCCTCGTCAGAGGCCGCGGCATAGCCCTCCGAGGCGATCTGCTTCATAAGGGCATCGAGGCCGTCCGCAGAATCGAACTCGGCCTCGACCGCGATGCGCGTTGAGTCGACCGAGCGGTCGTAGTGGAAGAACTCGATGTTGCCACCGGCGGAGGCTAGCAGGGAGGCGAAGCCCGCCAGGGAGCCCGGCCTGTCAGGAAGGGATACTCGTAACTTCAACAAAAGCCCCTCGCCATTTATTCTTTTGTATGCCCGGATGGGTTCACTCATAAGTAATCCCCATTGTGGCATTTGCCAAAGTGCGCGAAATCGCGTGATACGTTGTCATGGCTCGGAAATCCGTCCTCGGAGTACGCTCAAGTACACCGTCGGACGTTTTCCTCGCCATTCCTAGTCTGACGCTGATTTCTCGCGCTTTAAATTTCAATCTCATAAGTGTGCGAGCGGTCAACGGCTCAGTTATATACATAGTTATCGCGCGCGTGCGCGCGCATTTTTTTAGAGCGTTCAAATGAACGAAGAAAAAACAGTGCAAGGTAGCGGAATCCATGGCTAATTTGAAAGCCTCCATGTTCATGCGTTCAGAAACGGTTTCCGTGCATTCCATCGGCCTTCTGCTCCGCTTTCTCTGACCTCAAAATGGGCATATAACCCTCATCCAGTATTGAATCACAACGCTATGACAAAAAGCGATAAACTACGGTTTATATATAAACCCAAGTTGATAGAAAAAATTGATAGCCGTGCGTTTTCTACTAACTTCCGATTAACTATGGTTAAAGGAGGGGCCGGGCGGCCCCTCCTTATTTCGCGTAAAGTTTCTTGGCCTGCGCCTTAAAGCCCTTAAGTTCCTCTATCAGGCGGTCGATCTCGGTGTCCATCTCGGCCGGGCTGAAGCAGTCGTAAGAGATCTGGATCTCGCCGTCCTCGTGCTCCCTGAAATGGTTGAGCCCTATATATACCAGCTTCTTCCCTGACTTCGTCGTCCTCAGTTCAAACGTATGCGCCATTATTTAATCCTCCTTATAAATAACTTTAATTAATGCCTTTGACCATGTGGGGCGCGGAGGGCCTCCTTTATCCGTGCCCCCCGAAAGCGCGCCCAAATCGGCTTCAGACAAGGCAGGGCAAGAAGACCGCCCGATGGTGTACTGTGACGTACATAGAGGGCGAGTCTTTGAAGCCCAACGAAGTATCAAGCGATTTGGAGCGCTTTAAAGAAAGCACCGGGTGCGGTTCAATAGCCACTATAGTCCCTTCAACCCCATTACTTCCCTTACCTGCTGCATTGTCGCTCGTGCCGTAATGCTCGCCTTATCGGTGCCTATGTCTATCGCGCGCCTGAGTATCGAGGGATCCCCCGCGATCTGCGCCCGGCGCTCCCACAGGGGCGAGAGTGCCCCGCGCATGTTCTTGATCAGCACCTTCTTGCAGTCGATGCAGCCGATCCCGGCGGTGCGGCAGCCCTCGGCGACCTCTGCCAGCTCGGCCTCGCTCGAGAATATCTTATGGAGCTGGTATACCGGGGAGAGTTCCGGGTCGCCCTTGTCCGTGCGCCTGATGCGCGCGGGGTCGGTGGCCATGGTGCGCACCTTTTTTTCGAGCTCATCGGACGTGTCGCTAAGGTATATCGCGTTATCGTAGCTCTTGCTCATCTTGCGGCCGTCGAGGCCCGGCACCTTGGGGAACTTCGTGAGCAGGGCCTCGGGCTCGACCAGCACGTCGGAGTTATACAGCCCGTTAAAGCGCCGCGCGATCTCGCGCGTGATCTCCAGATGCGGCATCTGGTCCACTCCGACCGGGACGTAGTGCGCGCCGTAGAGCAGGATGTCCGCGCTCATGAGCACCGGGTATCCGAGGAAGCCGTACATCGAGAGGTCGCGGTCTGAGAGGTTTTCCTTTTTCTCCTTGTATGTCGGCACGCGCTCGAGCCATCCAAGCGGGGTGATCATGCTCAGAAGCAGGTGCAGCTCGGCGTGCTCCAGCACGCGGGACTGCAGGAATATCGTGCAGCGCTCCGGGTCGAGCCCGGCAGCGATGAAGTTCGTAAGCAAGTCCTTGGTGCTCGCGGCCAGCGCGGAGGGATCGGCGTAGCCTGTAGTGAGCGCATGCCAGTCGGCCACGAAGTAGTAGCAGTCGTATTCGTCCTGGAGCTTGACCCAGTTGCGCAATGCCCCGACCCAGTTGCCTACGTGAAGGCGGCCGCTTGCCTGCATGCCGCTTAGAACTCGCTTTTTCATAGACCTCCAACCCAGGTTAAAAGTATGCTGAAGAAATAAAGCAGGGGCGCCATGAGAAACCTCGTTGCGCCCGTGGCGATCAGGAGCATCACGATCATGAACCCGAACGGCTCGAGCCTCGCAAGCTGCCGGCCCATGCTGTAGGGCAGCAGCCCGACCGCGACGCGCCCGCCGTCAAGCGGGGGGATCGGGATAAGGTTAAACGAGGCCAGCACGAGGTTCATCGTGATGCCAGAGATCAGCATCAGCCTCAGCGGATGAAGCACCGACTCTGCGGTATCGGGCGATACGAACGCAGAGGCAGGGATCACGACAAATTTGATGAGCAGCAGGCTTATGACCGCCAGCAGGATGTTGCAGACCGGCCCGGCCGCGGCCGTGATCGCCATGCCGCTGTGCGGGTTTTTGAAGTTATTGGGGTTGATCGGCACGGGCTTGGCGTAGCCGAACATGAACCTCCCGCCGCTGAGGATCAGCATCGCTATCGGCAGGATGATCGTGCCGACGAGGTCTACGTGCGCCAGCGGGTTTAGCGTCAGGCGTCCGAGCATCTTCGCTGTGGGGTCCCCGAGGCGGTTGGCGACATACCCGTGCGCGACCTCGTGAAAGGTGATCGCGATCAGTATCGGGATGGCCGATATCGCTATCTGTCT
The DNA here is from genome assembly GCA_963721805.1 of Nitrospirota bacterium. Taxonomy (GTDB): domain Bacteria; phylum Nitrospirota; class Thermodesulfovibrionia; order Thermodesulfovibrionales; family JdFR-86; genus CAVRJY01. Next base: position 204,070 of record CAVRJY010000001.1, read on the forward strand.
GATTGTATCCGTTATGTCCATGGTGGAAAGCTTATGATATAGCCTATCTCAAAGGCATGTCAAACAAGCGTATAATTGTATCCATGCCGGATATATCGCACGCAGATATAGCGGATGCGGCTGAGATACTCGAGCTTCAGAAGCTCGCGTTTCAGAGTCAGGCCATATTATACGATTACTGGTCCATGCCGCCCCTGACCCAGACGCTTGAAGATATCAGGGAGGAGTTCGGCAGGCTCGTATTCCTGAAGGCGACCGAGTCAGGCAGGATCATAGGCTCGGTCAGGGCGTCGCTAGATGACGGCACCTGTCATATCGGCAGGCTGATCGTACATCCCGATTTTCAGAACCAGGGCATCGGCACGCGGCTGATGCGGGCGATAGAGGCCGAGTTCCCGGACGCGCAACGCTACGAATTATTCACCGGCAGCAGGAGCGAGCGCAATATCCACCTCTACGAGAAGCTCGGCTACAGGATCATCAGGCAAGAGCCGGTATCGAATAATGTCTCACTTTTGTATATGGTTAAGGCGCTTAGCTGAAAGCGCTCATCTTAATTCCAAACATTGCCATTGACCTTCGGGGCCGGGGGGCCGACCGTTCTTCCGTGCCCCCCGAAAGCGCGCCCAAATCGTCTTCAGACAAGGCAGGGCAAGAAGACCGCCCGATGGTGTACTGAGACGTACATAGAGGGCGAGTCTTTGAAGCCCAACGACGTATCAAGCGATTTGGCGCGCTTTGAAAGAACTTGCTAAGTGCCCTGCTAAGGTTTCTTATTCGCCATCGCGGCTGCGGCGGCTGGCAGGTTCTTAAGTACCGACGACATGCGTTCGGTGAGGGACGCGACCTTCAAGGGCGGCATCGCGGCCATCGCCGCGCCCGACTTGCGGGGGTTCATGCCCAGCAGTATGTTGACCGCGAGGTCTTCAGGGAGCGCGGCCAGGCGCACCGCGGCATCCTCGGGCTGCATGGCCTCGTAGCTCTTAACGATTTTCTTCGTGTTTTTGTTGTTGAGGTCCCCGGCCGTCTGCAGAGCGGCCTCGATCTTCATCAGGAGCTTCGTGTACCTGTCGATCTCGTTGTCGAGGTCGCGGCGCATCGCGCCCATGCGCTCCTCCTCGCTCTGGAGCTTGGCCTCCCATGCCGAGAGTTCCGCGCGGCGGGCCTCGATGTCCTTGTCCGCTGTCTTGGGGGCCGCATCCTGCGCGGCGTACGGTTTCGGGGTGTACACGCCTGCGGGCGAGTTCGTCCCGGCGGGCTGGGCTGAGTTGTCGATGCCGTACATCGGCACCGCGATCAGCAGCCCAAGGGCGATCAGGGCCCCAAGCCATATGGCGCGGTTCATGCGAGCGCCCTCCTGCTTATAAACAGCGCGTCCATGCCCTTTTGCTCCTCGATGTCCTGCTGGCGGGTGAATTGCTTCTGGAGCCGGTCGCGGTAGGTCTCGATGACCCTGCGCTCGCGGTGGGCCTCGAGCAGGGCGTCGAGCCTGGAGTCGAGCTCGATTGTTGCGGCCTCCACGACCGCGCTCTGGCGGCCGCGGCTCCGGTCCATGCTCTCGCGGTACTCAAACAGCATACTGAGCTCAAGGACGTCGAGCGTGCGCTCCGACTGCACCTCGAAGAGCCGCTTCATCGCGGCATCGAGGCTGCGGTCGATCAGCCGCAGCGCGGCCTCCTCGTCCTCCAGGACGGCGCGTGCGCGGCGGACCTCGGCGACCTTGTCCTCCTCCTCGATCTCGCGGACCTCGGCCACGCGCGTCAGCGTCGATATCCTCTGTCTCATATCTTGTAACTCATTGGCTTATATCTCATCGCTTCTGGCCCGCGGGCACCGGCGGCTGCGGATGGGGCTGAGGCTGCTTCTCGAACAGGTGGTAGAGCCCTTGGAGGCTGTCGGAGAAGTCCTTGCGGTCGTTCATGCCCTGCCGCAGGTAGGCGCGCATCGGCTCGATCATCTCGATTGCGTAGTCGATCTTCGGGTTCGAGCCTTTCTTGTAAGCGCCAAGGTTTATCAGGTCCTCGGCGCGGCGGTAGTTTGCGAGCGTCTCTAAAAACTTGTTCGCGAACTGCAGGTGCTTGGGGTCTGCGATGTCCGTCATGACCCTGCTTTTAGACTGCAGGACGTCGATTGCGGGGAAGTGGTTTTCTATCGCCAGCTCGCGCGTGAGCACGAAGTGACCGTCGAGCACCGAGCGCGACGCGTCCGCTATCGGCTCGTTGAAGTCGTCGCCCTCGACGAGCACGGTATAGAGCCCCGTGATGCTGCCCTTGGCCTCGGTCGTCCCGGCGCGCTCCAGTATGCGCGGTATCAGGGCGAAGACCGAGGGCGTGTAGCCCTTCGCCGTAGGGGGCTCGCCGATGGCAAGGCCGATCTCGCGCTGCGCCATGCAGACGCGGGTGAGCGAGTCCATCAGCAGCAGGACGTCCTTGCCCTGGCTTCGGAAATACTCAGCCACGCTCGTCGCGGTAAACGCGCTGCGCACCTTCGCAAGCGGGGGCTGCTCGCTGGTCGATACGATAACGACCGAGCGCTTCAGGCCCTCGGGCCCCAGGTCGCGCTCGATGAACTCGCGCACCTCCCTGGCGCGCTCGCCGATCAGGCCGATCACGTTTACGTCGGCCGCGGTGAACTTCGACATCATCCCCATCAGCACGCTCTTGCCCACGCCCGAGCCGGACATGATCCCGAGCCTCTGGCCCTTGCCGACCGTCAGCAGGCCGTTGATCGAGCGCACGCCCAGGTCGATGGGGTCGTGGATGCGGCGGCGCTTCAGCGGGTGGGGGGAGTATGAGAAAAGCGGGTACTGTTCCCCGGTGACCGGCCCCTTGCCGTCCATCGGGTTGCCGAGGTAGTCAAGCACGCGGCCTACGAGCGACGGGCCGACCGTGATGGATAATTTCTTGCCGATGGCCTGCACGCGGCTTCCGGGGCGTATCCCAGCCTGATCGCCTATGGCCATCAGGAGGCTCTGGCCGTCCTTGAACCCGACGACCTCGGCAGGAACCGGTAGCTCGCCGTCCTCGCCGTGTATGAGGCAGGCCTCGCCGACGCTCACGCGCAGGCCCGAGACCTTCAGCAGCAGGCCGGTGATCTCGGTCACGCGGCCGTATGCGTGCATGCACTCCAGCGCGTCTATCGCGGCCGCGAAGCCCTCAAGGTCGCACAGCGGCATGCATGGCCTCCAGCTCGCGCTCTATCTCGCGTATCTGCCCGTCGATCTCGGTGACGACCTCGTCGGCCGGACCGATGACGACCGGCCCGGTGGCCGAGGCCGAGGGGTCGACGTCGAAGACGATATCGGGGTGTATCGCCATGAGCTCGGGCTTAATCTTCTGGATGAGCTCGGCCACGGCCGGGTTGAGCTTGATCGTGACCGGCCCGGTCTTCTCGACCTTGCGCAGCGCGGCCTTGACGAGTTCGGCTATGGACTCGGGGGACTGCTTCAGCTCGGTCGCTATGACCTTGCGGGCAATCGCCACGGAGAGCTTAAGCAGCCCGGGCTCGATCTCGCGGCTCAGGTTGTTTTTCCGGTCGATGAGTTCGTTGAGCGTGTGCTGCAGGCGCTGGAGCAGCGCGGCGGCCTTCTGCTGCCCGACCTCGAGCCCCGCCCGCTCCCCTGCGGCGTACCCCTTCCGATAGCCCTCTTTCTCAATGGCTGCGATGTGCTCGGCGGGCGTGGGGCCTGCGGGCTTCCTTAGCTCCTCGCCCTTGATCCTGCCCTCCAAATGCGGCATCCCGAAGACAGGCTGTCCCGTATCCTTCAGCACCTTGCTCCTGAAAAGCGAGCCGCTCTCTGCGGTGCCCTTTATGCTCGATGCGGTCCTCATCATCTATCGGAGCCCGCTCATACGAGTTGCTCTCCGAGGCGTCGAGCAAGCGGGTGCATGTGCTATGGAGTTCATCATACGAGTTGCTCTCCGAGGCGTCGAGCAAACGGGAGCATGTGCTATGGAGTTCGTCATACGAGTTGCTCTCCACCCTTGCCGCCGAGGATGATGCGGCCCTCCTCCTCGAGGCGGCGGGCGACCTTGACGATGTTCTGCTGCGCCTTCTCGACCTCCGATACGCGCACGGGGCCGCGCACCTCCATCTCCTCTTTGAGGATCGTGGCGGCGCGCGAGGACATGTTCTTGAAGATCTTGTCCTTCAGCGTCTCGCTCGACGTCTTGAGCGCGAGCGAGAGGTCGTCGGTGCTCACTTCCTTCAGCACCGACTGTATGCCCTTGTCGTCGACGTTTATGAGGTCTTCGAACACGAACATGAGCTGGCGTATCGAGTCCGCGAGCGCGGTGTCGTGCTCGTCGATGTTTTCAAGTATCATCTGCTCCGTCGTGCGTTCGACCGAGTTTAGGATCTCGGCCACGGTCTTTATGCCTCCGACCTTGGTGCCGGAGCCCCTCGTGAGTTCCAGCCCCTTCAGCGCCTCCTCGAGTTCCTCGATGGCGTGCGTCGGGATGCGTTCGGTCACTGCCACGCGCATCGCTACGTCGGCCCTCATGGTGTCGGGGAGGTTGACCAGGACCTCGGCGGCCTGCGGCGGTTCGAGCAGGCACAGGGCGAGCGCGACGGTCTGGGGGTGTTCGGTCGTCAGGAAGTTCGCGAGCGTCTTGGGGTCGACGTCCTGCAGCGACTCGATCGGGCTCTCGGACTCGATCAGGGCCAGCACGCGGTCGGCGCGGTCGGGGCCCAGGACCTTCTCCAGTATGCGGCGGATGTAGTCCTGCCCGACGGGCTGCAGCTCCCCGGTCGTGATGCGGCTGGAGGCCTCGTTGAAGACCATGTCGATGTCGGCCTTGCCCACGGAGCCTACCTTGCTCATGTACGAGCTGATGCGGCTGATCTCGTCCATCGCGAGGGACTTCAGGACCTCCGCGGCGCGGTCCTCGCCGATAGTCCTGAGGAATATGGCGGCCTTCTCATACCCGGTTAACATTTACGCGGCCCCCGTGCCTTCCGACATTATGCCCTGTCTCATTATATTAGCCTATTTCTTCTCTTCGAGCCAGCCGCGTATGAGGTCGGCGGTCTTCTTCGGGTTCTTCTCGACCCAGTCGAGCACCTGTCCCTTGACGCCGCGCGTGCGGGTCTCGGACTCGAGCTCCGGCAGTATCGGCTCGAGAGACAGCGACTGCTGGGCCTGTGCGGCGGCGAGCGCCCTGATCTGGGCGCCGCCTTCGGTCTCGCGCGGCCCGGTGAGGGCGCGCATGATCGGGCGGAGCACCATCAGGAAAAACAGGATTACCACTATAAACGGGGCGAGGTACTTAAGCGCCTGCATCCCGAGCGCCGCATAGTCGCGCTTCTCGACCGGGATCTCCTCGGCCGTGACCTCAAACGGCATGTTCGCGACGCTGACCTCGTCGTTGCGCTCCAGCGAGAACCCGATGGCCTTCTTTACGAGGTTCTCGTAGTTGCGGATGTCCTCGTCCTTGCGCGGGGCATAGGTGCCGGTCTTCTTGTCGTATACGCCGTCGACGATGACCGCGGCCGTGATGCGCTTGACCTGTGCGGCTGCGTCCGTCGTATGGCTTACGACCTTCGTGATCTCGTAGTTGATCGTCTCGTTCTGGTTATTGGTGTTGGAGTTGGAGCTCGAGGGCTGCGCGGTGGCGGTCTTGCCCGGCACGTTTGAGCTCACGCCGGGCACTCCGCCGCGGCCCGTGGACTCGGACTTCTCGGTGCTGTGCTGCTCGCTGCGCACGACCTGACCCTCGGGGTCGTACTTCTCCTCGGTCGACTCGCGGTGCGTGAAGTCTATGGTCGCTGCGACCTGGGCCTTGACCTTGCCCTGGCCGACCACCGGCTCGAGGATCGAGACGATGCGCTCTTGCAGTTCCTTCTCGACGGTCTTTTGATAGTCCAGCTGCGTGCTGCTGAGCCCTGTGCTGTCGTCCGCGACCTTGGTGAGCATCGCCCCGTTTGAGTCCACGACGGTCACGTCGCGGGGGTCCATGCCCTCCACGCTGCTGGAGACGAGGTGCACGATGCCCTGCACGCTGTCCTCCGAGAGGCGCCTGCCGGGGCGGAGCTTGACGAGCACCGAGGCCTTGGGCTTGAACTTGTCGGACTGAAACAGCGAGCGCTCGGGGATCGAGACCTGCACGCGTGCTCGGTCGACCTCGGTAAGGGCGCCTATCGTGCGCTGCAGCTCGCCCTGGAGCGCGCGGCGGTAATTGAGCTTCTGGACGAAATCCGTGGTCCCGAACTCGACCTTGTCGAAGAGCTCGAAGCCGACAGAGCCGCCCTGCGGCAGCCCCGCAGCGGCCATCTGCATGCGCAGCTCGTAGACCTTGTCCTTGGGCACCATGATGCCGCCCTCGGTGGCCTTGTACGGGACCTTCATCTCCTGGAGCTTCTGGGCTATCTGCCCGGAGTCCTCGGCCGAGAGGTTTGTAAACAGCAGGCTGTAGTCGGGCCTCTGGGCCCATGCGAACACCAGGACCATCGCCACGACCCCCAGGGCCAGGGCGGCCAGGAGCGCGCCCTTCTTGCGGGCCGGGAGGTTCGTTATCGTCTCTGTCAGGTTTGCCATTTGGAGTTCTCCTTATACCTGCATCCGCATGACTTCCTGGTATGCCGAGACGAGCTGGTTACGCACCTCGAGCATCACCTGAAACGACATGTCGGCCTGCTCCATAGCGAGCATCGTCTCGGTTACGTCGCCGCCCTTCGTGAGGTTCTCAACCGCCTTCTCGGCCTCGTTATTGGCGTCGTTGACCTTGCCGAGCGCCGTGTCCATGGCCTTGGAGAATGCCCCCTCCTCCGGCGCAGCGGCCGATGAGGAGGGCTTCGTCATCTGCGGGCTTATCGAGTTCGTCCCTGAGAGCGGACCTATGTGGAAACCTGACATCCTGCGGCCCTCCCGTTACTTCCCTATCTGAAGGGCCGACTTGAACATGCCCTTTGATATGTTAAACGTAGAGACGTTGGCCTCGTATGCGCGCGAGGCCATCATCATGTTGACCATCTCGGCCAGCGGGTCGACGTTCGGCATCTGCACGACGCCGTTTTCGTCCGCGTCCGGGTTGCCGGGGTCGACGACCGCCTTAAACGGGCTTTGGTCCTGCACTACTTCGCTTACGGCCACGCCGCTTATGCCGTCTTTGGGGTCCTTGCCCATCGGCGTGGAGGTGAAGACGATGTCCTGCCTGCGGTAGGGGCCGCCCTCCTCGGTGCGCGTGGTGTGGGCGTTGGCCATGTTCGATGCGATGAGGTTCATCCTCGCCCGCTGGGCGTACAGCCCGCTGGCGCTTACCCTGAGCACGTCGAAATTGGAGTCCATAGCTTATCTACCTTCCCTTTACTGCCTGGTTGAATTCGTTGATACGCGTTGAGATGAGCCGCACCCCGGTCTCGTACAGCAGGGAGTTCTCGGTCATCTTCGAGACCTCGACGTCGAGTTCCACGTTGTTCTGGTCGTCCCAGGGCTCGGTGTCCTGAACCTTCAGGTCCACGGCCTCGGGGATGCTGGACTTGGGCGTTATGTGGCCCGGCTCCGTCGCGGCCATCTGGAGCCTCGCGCTCTCCTTGCCGAGTTCGGCGCCGAAGCTCGCGATGTCCTTAGAGCGGTAGCCCGGCGTGTCCGCGTTGGCTATGTTGGAAGACAGCACCTTCTGCCTGAACTGCGCGACGCGCAGGATCTTGTGCATCGTCTCGAACCCCTTGTCGCCCATCGCCTCTATGCCTGTCGGATTGCTCATATCGCCTCGTTATTAACAATAAGCGTGCCAGCTTTCGCCGGACAGATAACGTTGATTATAAAGATAATTTTCCTCACCCTGTTGTCTCCTTGGCTCTCGCCACGTCAAAATCCCGTCAGCGCGTCCGTCTTCAGGAAAAGTTTCCCCCGTATTCCGCCAGTTTATTGCGTATCGTCCGCACGGTCACGCCGAGCCTGCGGGCGGCGGTTGTCTTGTTGCCGTCGCACTCGGTAAGCGTGCGCAGTATGACCTCTTTTTCGATCTCGCGGAGGCTGCCGCCCAGCTGGCCGGCCGCCGGGGCGGCCGCCCCTCCGGTCTCGACCATGAAGTCGTCGGCCTCTATGACGCCGGAGTGGTTTAGGAGCACCGCGCGCTGAAGCGCGTTTTCCAGCTCGCGCACGTTTCCGCGCCACGGGCGGCGAAGCAGCGCCTGCATCGCGCCCTCGCTGATCGACTCTACGGGCTTGCCCATCGAGGCCGAGAATTTCTTCAGGAAGTGGGCTGCCAGCAGTTCGACGTCCTCAGGCCGCTCACGAAGCGGCGGGAGCGTAAGAGGCACGACGCTCAGGCGGTAGAAAAGGTCCTCTCGGAACCTGCCCTCGGCGCATTCTTTCGATAGGTCGCGGTTCGTGGTTGCGACGATGCGGATGTCGACCGGCACGGGCTTGCTCGATCCGACGCGGTCCACCTCGCGCTCCTGCAGCACGCGCAGGAGCTTGGCTTGCAGCGTCATCGGCATCTCGCCGATCTCGTCCAGGAGCACCGTCCCGCCGTCGGCGAGCTCGAACTTGCCCTGCTTGCGCTCGATAGCGCCCGTAAACGCGCCTTTTTCGAACCCGAACAGCTCGCTCTCCATCAGGGTTTCGGGGATCGCCGCGCAGTTGACTGCGACAAACGGTCGCTCGCGGCGCGGGCTCATGCGGTGTATCAGGCGCGCGACGAGTTCCTTGCCCGTGCCGCTCTCGCCGGTGACGAGCACGGTCGTGTCGGTGCGGCTGACCTCCTCGGCCATGCCAAGGACGCGCTCCATGCGCGGGCTTTGCGTGAGGATCTCGCGGTCGCCCGTGTAGCGCTCCATCACCGAGCCGACCGAGGCCGTGAGCGTGTCGTAGGAGAAGGGTTTCAGCAGGTACTCAACCGCGCCTTCCTTCATCGCCTCCACGGCGTTCTCTACCGTGGCGTAGCCGGTGATGATCAGCACCGGGAGCTTCCCGGCGCGGGCGCGGATTTCCTTTAACAGCTCGAGCCCTCCCATGCGGGGCATCTTCATGTCCGTTATGACCATCGAGAACTCCGAGGCCGCGAGCCTTTGCATGGCCTCGCGTCCGTCCTCGGCGAGCACGGCCTCAAAGCCCATGCGCTGCACGGCTTCTTTAAGCGCCGAGCGCATCTGCGGGTCGTCGTCCACCACCAGTATAGGATTCGTCGTTGTCGTCATGCCCTCTGTCCCTCCGCTTCTAATTGTGGCAGGCTTAGCAGGAAGCTGGTACCACGGCCGGGGCCGCTCTCCACCCTGATCGTTCCGCGGTGCGCCTCCATGATGCGAGCCGAGATCGCGAGCCCGAGCCCGGTGCCCCGATCCTTCGTGCTGAAAAACGGGTCGAATATGCGCCCGGCGTCCTCGCGGCTGATGCCGGGGCCGTCGTCATGCACCTCGATCACGGCCGCCCCCCCGCGCTCGGAGCAGGTGACGGCTACCTCCGAGCCGCTCGGCGCGGCCTGTATCGCGTTTAGGATTATGTTCATCAGGACCTGCTTTATCAGTTCGAGGTCAAACAGCGCCAGCACGCCCGGGCCGCCCGAGAAGGCGATCGTAAGGCCGTGGCTTGCGGCCATTGGCTTTAGCAGGTATACCGTGGGCTCTATCGCGCGGCAGACCTCGGAGGGGCGCAGCGCGGCCTTCCGGGGCTTGGCGAAAAACAGCATGTTCGTAAGCACGTTGTTGAGGCTCCTGATGCCCGAGGATATGCCCTCGGCCATCTCGGCGTTAGGCGTGCCGCCCAGGTCGCGCGCGAGCATGCTGGCATATAGCTCGATGCTGCACAGCGGGCTTCGGATCTCGTGTACTATCTTCGCGGCCATCTCGCCCATCGCTATCAGGCGGTGGTTGCGCTCCTGGGCGGCCTCAAGCTCCTTGAGCCGCGTGATGTCCTGCAGGAGCACGACATGCCCGCGCGTCATGCCCTCGGCGTCCGTGATCGCGGAGCGCGAGACTATGACGTCGAGCCTCGAGGCCGCAAGCCATGCCTCATCGGCGTCCTCCGGGATGCCCAATGACGCAAACCCCGCGCCGACTATGCCTTCGGTGCTCATGCCCAGCATCCGGCCGGAGGCGGCGTTGGCCATCGTGACCGTGCCGGCCGTGTCGACCACTATGATCGCCTCCGAGAGGCTCTCCAGTATGCCGCCCAGGTAGTCCTTGGCCTCCTCGGTCTGGGCGAGCGCCCCGGCGAGCGCGCGGTTTTTCTCGCCGAGCTCGTCGGTGAGATACCGCACGCGGCCCTTGAGGTCCGCATACGACTGCTCGAGCGCCTTCGAGGCCGAGGTGAACTGAGTGAATGCCTCGTGGAGCCTCTGCATCTTTTTGAGCTCCTCGGTGATCTGCCCTTCGGACATGGCCTCTTTTATCGCCTGTGTCATCTGCCTTCGAGCGCCTTTTCTATCTGGATTTCCCTGAGCCGCGCAGCGGCCATCTTGCCTATGATCGAGCTTCCGGGGCTTATGAGCTTAAAAAGCTCCTCCTGGTCCGGGCCGCTGCTCATGACCGCCATCCTGTATGTAGCCCATTCGTTCGTCGCGTCCCTGGCGTGCGCTTCCTCGTAGAAGCTGAGGGATTTCTGCCTCTGCCCTAGGTCGTAGAGCATGTCCGCGAGCGAGAGCAGCACGGCCGCTGAGGGATCGTTAGCAGAATTCACCGCGCGCTCGAAATAAGCTGCGGCCTTCGCGGGGTCGGATGAGCCCTTATATGACTGCCCGAGCAGGAGGAGGTCGTCCTCCGTAGGATTTTTGATCGAGAGTATGCGCGAGGTCGCGCCCTTGAGGTCGTGCTCGGCGAACAGTATCGCGGCGTCGGCCCGCTGGACGTCAGGGCCCTTCGCGCCCTGGAGCGTCTTTAGGCGGTCGAGGTAGGTCCTCGCCCTCTGGAAGTCCCCGGTCGCGGTATAGTGGTTGACGAGTTCGGCCAGCGCGCGCGTGCGGCCCTCGCGCGAGCCGTTTTCCTCGACCCACTGCAGGGTGTCGAGATACGGCTCGCCGAGCTTCTTGAGCCTGAAGGCGATGTCCAGGAGCGTTGCCTCGCGCTTGGTGTCGAGCATCCATTTCTTTATGGCGGCCCAGGTGGACTTCAGGTCTTCGTCGTCACCGGCCTTCAGGTATGCCTTTAAGATGTTCTCGTATTCGTCGACGGCCTTGGCCTCGGGCTGAAACCTCATGACCAGCTCGCGGAGGTGGCCCATGGCGTCCTTCTGCTTGCCCTCGGCCTCGTCGATGCGGGCCAGGCCGAGTATCGCGGCATCGTATTCCTTGCCGTAGGGGAACTTCGAGCGGATCTCCTCGAGCGTGGCGCGGGCCTCGGTGAGCCGCCCGGTGCGGGCCTGTATGGCCGCGAGCTCAAGGAGCGCCGAGACCGCGATCTGGCGCGTCTGGGAGGACTTCAAGGCCTCAAGGCCGCTTATCGCCTCGTCGTCGCGGCCCTCGGCGGAGGCGATCCTCGCCAGGCCGAGCGCGGCGCGCTCCCTGTCCGGGCCGGACTGGATATCCTTCAGCATCTGGCGTGCGTCGAAGAGCTTCCCCTGCTGCCTGAGCGTCTCGCCGTACATGTAGCGCGCGTCGGCGGACTGTTGCAAGTACCTCGGGTACTTCGTCTGGGCCTCGCGGAACGCGCGTTCGGCCTCGTCGAACCTGCCCATGCGGCCGAGCGCCTCGGCCTCGCCGAATCCGGCTGCCGCGGACTGCCCGGCCTGCTGGAAGCTCGGGATCGCCTCGCCGTAGAGCTTCAGGCCCATCAGGGCCTGCCCGAGCCCGAGGTGGGCCTCCTCGGATAGCTTGGAGTTCGGGAAGCTCTTTAGGAATATCATGAAGTCCGCGCGCGCCTCGATATGGTGCTTGAGCGCGAGGTACGTCCGGCTGCGCTCGAACAGCGCGAGTTCCTTGAGCTTCTGGTCGGCGCTCAGCACGTAGGCGCCCCTGAATGAGTCTACCGCGTCGAACATGCGGCCCTGGCTGCGGTACAGGAGGCCCTGCATGAAGTTAAGCGGCGGGTATGGGTTCGTGGGCGGCCTGTATGCGGCCAGGTCCTTCGCGGCCTCATTAGGGTTGCCGTTTTTGATATGCAGGAACGCGAGCTTCAGCGTAGGGTTGGATATCGCGAGATCTATCGAGTAGTCGATGTCGAACTTCGGGGCCTCGGCCGCCGGGGCGGCCTGCGGTTCTGAGTATGCGTGCCTCTCGTAAGGCTCATAGTTTCCGGGTGAAGGAGCGGTGGACGCGGGTCTGTCGTAGGGCGCATAGTTTCCGGGTGTTTGCGCCGGGGATGGCCTCTCGGCCCCGGACGGGCCCGCAGGCTTGACGATAGGCGCGAAGATCGAGGGCGGCGCGGTGTCCGCCGCCATAGCGGCCGAGGCCATCAAGATTATGATCGCTGTAAGAAACGCTCTCATCGCGCTGATTTACTTGCAACACTCATGCCGGGCTCAAAGGTACTGATTTTGAATGCTTTTATCTCCTTGAGTGAAGTCGGGTTTTTGACGATCACATTAAGCTCTGACACGCGAACGCGGCTAGTTTCAACCGAAAGTGCGAGAAATCGCGTCAGACAAGGGTGCCACGGGCACTTTTCTTTAACAGGAGGGGGTCCGTGACCCCCGATGGTGTACTGTGACGTACATAGAGGGCGGATTTTTGAAGCCCTGACGCAGTATCACGCGTATTTGGCGCGCTTGAGGAAAGTGGAGGATTCGCAAAGCAGCTTTCGTTAATTAATAAGTTATATTCTTCTTCTTAATCTTTTCAATCAATGTCGTGCGATTTAATCCTAGAAGCGACGCCGCCTTGCTCTTGACCCCGCCTACCCGTTTGAGGGCAACGGTGATCATATGCCTCTCGATCTCATCCATCAGGTCATTAAGGTTCACCCCGCCTTCCGGGAGCGGGAAGAGGAAGTCAGGCCGGGGCTCGGCATATGAGAACCTCGGGCCGTCCTCGGCCGCGGGCGCGGCGGGCGCGGTAGAGATCATCGAGGGCTCCGGCGCGCCCAGGACGCGCGGGGGGATGTCCTGCATCGTGATGGAGTCGTCGTTACAGAGGGTCACCATGCGCTCTATCGTGTTTTCGAGCTCGCGCACGTTGCCGGGCCAGTGGTAGACTTGCAGCTTCTCGACGACCTCCTGCGAGACCTCGACCTCGCGGCCCCGTTTTTTGGAGAAACCGGTAACGAACTCCTGCACCAGCAGCGGTATGTCATTTTGCCTCAGCCGCAGCGGCGGCAGGTGCATCGGGATGACGTTGAGGCGGTAGTAGAGGTCCTCGCGGAACGCCCCGGTGCGCGTCGCGGCCTCCAAATCGCGGTTCGTCGCGGCGAGTATTCGGACGTCGACCGAGATCGTCTTGGTCCCGCCAACGCGCTCGAACTGCCGCTCCTGAAGCACGCGCAGGAGCTTGACCTGCAGCGTCGGGTGCAGCTCCCCGATCTCGTCGAGGAATATCGTGCCCCCGCTTGCGAGTTCGAACCTGCCCGGCCTCATCGCTATGGCGCCCGTAAACGCGCCCTTCTCGTGGCCGAACAGCTCGCTTTCGAGGAGGTTTTCGGGGATCGCGGCGCAGTTGACAGGGACGAATGGTTTGGGTGCGCGGTCGCCGTTTTGGTGGATCGTCTTGGCTACGCGCTCCTTGCCGGTGCCGCTCTCGCCATAGATAATAACGGTGGTATCGGAGGCCGCGACCTTGCGGATCAAATCGAAGACCTGCATCATTTGACGCGATTCGCCCGTAAGCATTGGGTAACGGCCCTCTCCCCGTTGGTCCATAGGATATAGCCTAGAATAAACATTTTGCCAATGTCAATAGTTTGACTTATTTTGCTGGTTTGACGCGGACAAGACGGCTCGCGTATGGGGAGCAGCCCGATGCGGTGCTTTTGGATGCGGCCGGATGGCCCGTTTACCGGGCCTTGCTATTGCCGCGCCTCATCTGGTTTAATCGGCTTACGATGTACAACCTTCCGCGGATAGATCCCATGCTCGCGCGCGACGGGCGCGGGCTGGTCGTCCTGGAGTCCCTCAGGCCGGATGCGCAGAACCGCACCAGCTATGTCTTTCGAGAGCCGGAGAAAGTCCTTACCGCTCATGACTGCGAGGGCGTGGCCCGCGCGCTTACGGAGATCGACCGGCTCTCGCGGGAGCGCTGGATCGCGGGGTACATCACTTACGAGGCGGGGCTCTGCATGGAAGGGGCCACGGGCCCTCTCCTCGCCACGGGCCCTCTCCTATGGCTCGGGGTATACAGCGGTGCCACCAAGTACGACCACGTAACGGGTCAAATTGCGGGAGACGCTGCGGTGTTCGCATCGGGTGAGGTTGAGCAAGGGGATTACGCTATCACAAACCTCGCGCTTGAGATGGACGCGGCGCGGTACGCCGAGCGCATAGGGCGGGTGAAAGACTATATCGCTGCCGGGGACGTCTACCAGGTGGACTTCACGACCGGGTACGCTTTTGATTTTACGGGCTCGGCATATGCCCTTTATGACGCACTCAAGAGAAAGCAGACCGTGGCATACGCCGCGTTCATCCGCACGGATAAAGGCGGAGAGGTGCTATCTCTCTCGCCGGAGCTGTTTTTAAGGCGAAGCGGCGACATAGTGACAGTAAGGCCGATGAAGGGCACCGCACCCCGTGGCCGCACCGCGGCAGAGGACGCCGCGCAGGCAACGTACCTCGCCGCCGATCCCAAGAACCGCGCCGAGAACGTGATGATCGTCGACCTGATGCGCAACGACCTCGGCCGCATCAGCCGCACGGGCGGGGTGCGTGTTGCGAGTCTCTTTGACGTCGAGCGGTACGAGAGCCTGCTTCAGATGACGAGCACGGTCACGGCCGAGCTCAGGCCGGACGTTAAATGGTCAGAGATCATGCGCTGCATCTATCCTTCGGGCTCGGTGACCGGCGCGCCGAAGATCAGGGCCATGGAGATCATACGCGAGCTGGAGGACGGGCAGCGCGGGGTATACACCGGGGCGATAGGGTTCATCGCGCCGGGCGGCCGCGAGGCCGCGTTTAACGTACCGATACGGACTATAGAGCTAAGCGGCGGACGTGGCCGGATGGGCGTGGGAAGCGGGATAGTCGCGGACTCCGGGATCGCGGCGGAGTACGAGGAGTGCGTGCTTAAGGCCGCGTTTCTGACCTCGCCCCCGGTTGCGCCATTTAAACTGATTGAGACGATGCTCTGGGAGCGGGGCGGATATAAGCGGCTGGCGCTGCATATGGAGAGGCTGGCCGCCTCGGCCTCGTACTTCGAGATTCCGCTGAGTGAGGATGGAGTCAGGCGGGCGCTAGATGATGCCGCATCCGCGTTCGATGCGAATCTGCGATACCGCGTGAGGCTCACGCTCGATAGCGATGGCCGCTCCGATGTTAATGCGGCCGGGCTGGTTGATACCGCTTCGGATACCGTCGCGATCTCGCCGCTTCGCACATCGAGAAAAGATGTCTTCCTGTATCACAAGACCACAAACCGCGCGCTTTATGATGCGGAGTTCAAGAGGTGCTCTGCGGAAGGCCATGCGGACGTGCTGTTTTTAAATGAGGAGGGCGAGCTGACCGAGGGCGCGATATCGAACGTGTATGTCGAGATCGAGGGCATGCTCTATACCCCACCGGTCGGGTGCGGTCTGCTCGCTGGCGTGATGCGGCGCGTGCTGCTTGAAGAGGGCAGGTGTACCGAGCGTGTGATCACCCTGGACGACCTCAAGGCCGCGGATGCGGTCTATATCTCGAACTCGGTGCGCGGGCTTAGGAGGGTCAGTATCGTATTGCCGGCACTGCCGTGATTTCCGCGCTGATCCTCGCCATCACGCCATCAATGCCTGAAAGCACGTCTGTCTGCGTGCAGCTTAAAAACCTGATCCCGTAGCCCTCGATGATCGCCTGACGCTTCTTGTCCGGGCCCTTCGCGCCCTCGATCTCGACCACCAGCCTGAGCTTGGGGCAATAGAAATCAACGACCAGCTGCCCGACGCCGTATTCGCGGCTGAACCTGTAACCATTCAGGTCTGTTTCCTTCAGCCTGGCCCAGAGGGCGGCCTCGGCCTTCGGCGCTTTAATCTCAAGCAGTCCGTTTTTTGTCATTTCGTTTGCCTCACTGAATGTTCCGGCCAAAGGTATATTGTTGATGGCGGGTGCGTCTTATTAAGTATAGCATTTACGTGGCAATCGGCCTCATTTATTAACCATAGTTAATCGTAAGTTAATAGAAAACGCACGGGCATGAATTTTTTCTATAAGCTTCGGTTTATATATAAACCAAAGTTTGGCATTCTTTAGTGTATATTGGTTCTATGAGCAGTTTAGGATCATATCTGATGGGTAGCGCAGGCGGGGTTAGAGGGTTCCGCACTTGTTCGGATAAAGGGCTGAAAAGAGCCAAAAATATCCGAACATCCGAACACGGGGAACTAGGAGAATCAATATTTTCCGCAGAGTTATCACCGGTTTTGCGCCCGACATCCGAACAGAATCGGCAAAAACGCGCGCGCACGCGCGCGGAATGCATAACTATACCTAAGCGCGGACATCAGAACATGCCTTTGACCTCGTGGGGCGCGGGGGGCGTCCTTCGTCCGTGCCCCCCGAAAGCGCGCCCAAATCGTATTCAGACAAGGGGCCGACTGGCCCTTTCTTCAGGAGAGGTGCCCGTGGCACCCCGATGGTGTACTGTGACGTACATAGAGGGCGAGTCTTCGATGCCCAACGACGTATCAAGCGATTTGGAGCGCTTTGATCGAAAGGGACGCTTGCCAGATGAGGCCGCTTTAAGGTTAAATGGTGGTTCAATAAAACTAAAGGTAGGTGTCCCTAATGGCTACAGTTGAGCCTAATAAGATTATTTATTCCATGGTGCGGGTCAGCAAGCTCTACGACCGCAAGCCCATAATCAAGGACATCTCGCTCTCGTATTTCTACGGTGCCAAGATCGGCGTGCTCGGGCTGAACGGCTCGGGCAAGAGCACGCTTCTGAAGATCATGGCCGGGGTCGAGAAGGAGTTTGAGGGCACCGCTGTGCTCTCGCCCGGATACACCGTCGGATACCTCGAGCAGGAGCCGCTCCTGAGCTCGGAGAAGACCGTGCGGCAGGTCGTTGAGGAGGGCGTGCAGGCCACGGTCGATCTCGTAAACGAGTTTAACCAGATAAACGAGAAATTCGCCGAGCCGATGTCGGATGACGAGATGGAAAAGCTGTTAAAGAGGCAGGGCGAGGTGCAGGAGCAGCTCGACCACCTTGACGCGTGGGACCTCGACTCGCAGCTTGAGATGGCGATGGACGCGCTCGGATGCCCGGACGGCGCGATGAACGTTAACGTCCTTAGCGGCGGCGAGCGCAGGCGCGTCGCGCTATGCAGGCTGCTGCTGCAGAAGCCCGACATACTGTTGCTGGACGAGCCCACCAACCACCTCGACGCCGAGACCGTGGCGTGGCTCGAGCACCACTTGAAGGCTTACGCCGGTACGGTCATCGCGGTGACGCACGACCGCTACTTCCTCGATAACGTCGCGGGATGGATACTCGAGCTAGACCGCGGCGAGGGCATCCCGTGGAAGGGGAATTATTCCTCGTGGCTGGAGCAGAAAGAGGCCCGCCTCGCCAACGAGGAGAAGCAGGAATCGCAGCGGCGTAAGACTCTCGATAGGGAGCTTGAGTGGATACGGATGTCCCCCAAGGGCCGCCACGCAAAGGGCAAGGCCCGCATCAGCTCATACGAGGCCCTGCTCGGGCAGGAGGCGGAGAAGCGCGCCGAGGACCTTGAGATCTACATCCCTCCCGGCCCGAGGCTAGGGAAAACCGTAATAGACGCCGAGGGCGTCACGAAGTCATACGGCGAGAACATCCTTATGGAGAACGTATCGTTCATGCTCCCGCCGGGCGGCATAGTCGGCGTGATCGGCCCAAACGGCGCGGGCAAGACCACGCTATTTAGGATGATCACCGGGGCCGAGGAGCCGGACGCGGGCACGCTCAAGGTCGGCGAGACCGTGACGCTCGCGTACGTGGACCAGAGCCGCGAGGGCCTGAGCGCGGACAAGAGCGTGTATGACGAGATCTCGGGCGGCTATGACATGATAAAGATGGGCTCGCGCGAGATCAATGCGCGCTCCTATGTCGGGAAGTTCAACTTCTCGGGCACCTCGCAGCAGAAGAAGGTCGGGATGCTGTCGGGCGGCGAGCGCAACCGCGTGCACCTGGCGAAGCTGCTGAAGTCCGGGGCGAACGTCATATTGTTAGACGAGCCGACGAACGACCTCGACGTCAACACCCTGCGCGCGCTCGAAGAGGCGCTCCTGAACTTCGGCGGCTGCGCGGTGGTGATCAGCCACGACCGCTGGTTTCTGGACCGCATCGCCACGCACATGCTGGCGTTCGAGGGCGATAGCAAGGTCGTATGGTTTGACGGGAACTACTCGGAGTACGAGGCCGACCTTAAGGCGCGGCTAGGCGTAAACGAGATCACGCCGCACAGGATAAAATATCGTCACTTGACTAGGTAGATTTTAAAAGTCGCACTAAAGTCGCGTGATACTGCGTCAGGGCTTCGGAAATCCGTCCTCGGAGTACGTCACAGTACACCGTCGGACGTTTTCCTTGCCGACGCGATTTATCGCGCTTTAGCGCAGCTTGCGCTTAATCGTGCGAGCGGTTAACGGCATTGATTTAATGCGCGGAGCGAATAGGTGAGCGCGGAGCGTGAATATTGAAGGGGCCAGCCGGCCCCTTAAGGGACGAGCGGGTCGGCCTCAGTCGGAGCGGGATATGTACGCCTTTGCTCGCACTCCTCGCGCCACCGGGGAGGGTCTCCTGATGGAGCTCCATGGCCTCGACCGCACGCGCCGGGTTGACGCGCGCGAAGTATTTGAGCACCTGCGCGCCGAGCTCGTGCGGGTTGATGGGCTTGATCAGGTATCCGCTGATGCCTATTTTTACGAAGTCCATCACGTCGTCGCTCTTTGACAGCGAGGTCAGGATGATGGCCGGGGTCGCGCGGTCGCCGAAGAACGTGCGGATCGTCTTGAGCGCGGCATAACCGGTCATGACCGGCATGATGCTGTCAAGCAGCATGAGATCGGGCTTCTGCTCGCCGTAGGCCTCGAGGAGTTCCTTGCCGTTGGCGACGAACCGCTTCTCGAATACGTAGCCGCTGAGGAAGCAGTCGTAGGTATCCTGGAGCGATTTTTCGTCCTCCGCTATCAGGATATGGATTTTTTCCATGGCGGTCTCATTTTACATCAAACCGGCGTGAAAAATTAATATGAACTGTGTAACGGGTTACCCAACGCTGTGTAGCGGGTTACACACTCCTGCTGACGCTCCCGCGTATATAAAGCGGATTTTTGTGGCACGCCGGTTGCTTCTATACTATACTGTAGTGACCGGGGGGCGTTCGTGACCCGTGAAGATAGCGTGACTGACTAACCGGGCCGTAAAGGGCCCTCCAGAAGAAGGGGTGCGCAGATGAGCAAGAGGGCAAGGAAGCGCGAGGGCGTGGCCGAGGTTCTGATACTGATACTGGCGCTGTTCACGGCGTTCCTGTTTCAGGGCGCCGCGCCGAAGCAGGCCTCGGCCGTCTATAACAGCAACGATTACTGCACCAACCCCGCGCTGATCGGCAGCGGCTCGGTGCCCCCGATGGTCATGCTCACGGTCGAGAAGGACCAGAAGCTCTGGAAGAAGGCGTACAGTGATTATTCGGACCTCGACGGCGACGGTCTGCCTGATATAACCTTTAAGCCCTCAATCGACTACTACGGGTATTTTGACCCCTACAAGTGCTACACCTATGACTCCACAAACACGACGTACAAACCCGTGCGCTCGACCTCAACCAAGATCTGCGGCGGCGGCGCGCGCAACGACGCTGCGCTGGGCGAGTGGTCCGGCAATTTCCTGAACTGGGCCACGATGACCCGGCTGGACGTCATGCGCAAGACCCTCTATGGCGGCTACCGCTTTAGCGAAGGCAACACCAGCGGGGCGATCCTGGAGCGCGCGTTCCTGCCTCAGGACTCCCACAGCTTCAACAAGGTATTCAACGACTGCCAGTACGACGTCAACTATAACGTCACGGGCAGCGGGATGCTGCATGACTACACCGCGTTTGACGCCAGCGCTGGCTCCGACGCCTATAACCCCAAAAACTGCTGGGACCCTGACAACACCCTCAACATGTGCAGCGCCACCATCGGCTCGTTAACGGCCCCGCCCTGGGTGCGCATCGCGCGCGGGGGCATACCAAACCCGGACGGGTATTACAATTCCCCCGGATTCTACGGCTTCCCGCGCTGGGCGACCTCCGAGCGCTGGCAGTGCGCGTATCAGGGTGAGGCCAACAAGCCCGCGGCGCCGAGCAACGTCATAAGGTCCACTTTTAATAGTACCCTTCACGATACTGCCTCCGGCGGCGACTGGGGGCCTTACGGCACTACTAACGCTTCTGACATTTCATATTCCACTTCCGACTATGTCGGCTCCTCCGGCGCTTCGGTGGTCCTCAGCACGCCAAACGCGAACGACGACGCCCGGCTTGAGGAGACGGTCACTACTGTTGCCGGCCACTATTATCAGCTCGAATACTATTACAAGAACGGGACGGCAGCCCATGCCGGTTATGCGGAAGCAAGAGACGATACAGGCTCCACCCCATGGATCTTCGGCGGGCATGACTACAGCGATTTTTACTGGGACAACGCCGCGTGGACGTTCCACCAGCACAGGTTCAAGGCCATATCAAACAGCACGCGGATATACCTCGCGGTGCATAACGTGACCAGTACCACCAACATCACCGGGATGTTCGACGAGGTCACGATGAGAGACATGGGCACGCTTGATACCAGCGGCCCTTATGGCACCAGTTCGCCGGAGGTCATAAACTGGCCGAACCCGGCAAGTTACGCATACTCGCCGCCCTCCCCATATGTCCCCCAGGGCAACAAGATCGGCGACTACACAGTCCACATAGCCGCGTGCCAGCCCGGAAACGGTTCTGATGGCAAGCCGCTGCTCGGCACGGAGCGCTGCAGGCTCTATCCCAAGGGCGACTATAAGCCCTCCGGCCTGCTGGAGTCTTATGGCGAGGACGGCACGATGCACTTCGGGCTCATAACCGGAAGCTACAAGCTGAACAAGTCCGGCGGCATTCTGCGCTCGAAGATTACCGACATGTACAGCAGCGGCGACATAAACCAGTCATATGGGACGTTTACGGGCACCAACACCGGCCTGATCACTACACTGGGCAACAAGGGCGGCGGCAACGGCAAACGAAGCGGAATCGACATCATAGGGTATAACTACTCCGACGCCACGGACCCGGGGACTTACAACAATACATTTTCCTGCAAATGGGGGCGTTCGGATTTCAACGACGGGCAGTGCGTCACGTGGGGCAACCCCCTTGGCGAGATGGAATACGAGGCCATGCGCTACTTCATGGGGATTTACCCCAACACCACTGACTATTACACCTCCAGCAACCCGGATCTAGGCCTGCCCCTGCCCCAGGAGTCATGGAACAAGAACGTGGACCCATTCCAACAAAAATACTCGCAGCCCTGCGAGCAGGCGTTCAACCTCATCCTTAGCGAGCCTTACCCGAGCTACGACTCCGACCAGGTGCCGGGCGGGTACAGCGGTTTCGGGAACATCGCGGGCGACACCCCTGACTTTCTGAATAAGGGCGGCGCGTCCGGGTTCGCAAACATCATAGGCGGCAACGAGGGAATGTATAACGGCGGGACGTTCTTCGTGGGCGAATCAGGCTCATCGAACGACCGGCAGTGCACGGCCAAGACCATAACAAACCTGGCGCAGGTGCGCGGCCAGTGCCCCAACGACTCCGGCACCGAGGGCAGCTTCTACCTCCCGGCCGTGGCTTACTACGCGAACACAAACGACCTCAGGACAGGCTCCGTGGGCATCTCCAATCAGGACGGTTCGCAGAACATGGTCACGTACTCCGTGGCCCTCAGCAGCGGCCTGCCGCAGATAAGCCTGCTTACGAACAGCGTAACGATCGTGCCGTCATGCTTCGACTCGACCCTCCACTCCGGGCCTGGACGGCCCTGCACCATAGTGGACTTTCATATCAATTCATATAAGACTTGCGACCCTGCCCACGGGCTGACGTGGAACGGCACCGCCCCCAACCCTTATAACTACGCTAAATGGGGGAATTATCCGTACATGGGCGTAGCCTGCAAGGCGGGCGACGTCGAGGGCGACATACATATCTATTGGGAGGACTCGCAGCAGGGCGGTGACTACGACCAGGACGCAGACGGCATCCTGCACTTCTATGCGGACGCCGCTGCCAAGACGGTCTGGACATACGTGGACGTGGAGGGCAACTCCACGCCGTATAACCTCGATACAGGTTTCATCATAACCGGCACGACAGCGGACGGACAGTATATAACCAACACCTACGTAAACGATGGCAGCGGCCCTCCCCAAAAATGCGACGTCACCACGAGCCCGACAGGCACAGGCTGCTCATGGCAGAACACGTTCACCCAGGGGACCGGCGGGGCCCAGACCCTGCACGACCCGATGTGGTACGCCGCGAAGTACGGCGGGTTTGTGGACCTCAACGGCAACGGCGTGCCGGATGAGGGCGAATGGGACACGAGGGTAAAGGGCACGCCGGATACGTATTTCCTCGTACAGAACCCCAACCAGCTCGAAAGCTCGCTGGTCGCCGCGTTTAACAGTATCCTTAACCGCGCATCTTCAGGCACTGCGGCATCGGTGCTCGCCTCGGGCGAGGGCTCGGGCGCAAACCTGCTGCAGGCCATTTACTTCCCGCGCCGCCGCTTCGCCTCGACCGAGATAAGCTGGTCCGGCGTGCTGCAGAACCTCTGGTATTACGTCGACCCCTACTTCAACACGAGCACCATCCGCGAGGACACCGATCAGAATATGAAGCTCAACCTCACGAAGGACTACATAATCACGATGTTCTTCAACAGCGACTCTAACAAGACCTACGCGCTCCGCGGCATAGACTCGCTGGGCGTCGGCAACATCGACTCCTACGCCCCGACCGTGGAGTTCACGAACATCAAGTCGCTCTGGGAGGCGGGCAAGCTCCTGTGGATGCGCAACCTCGACACCGAGCCGCGCACTATCTGGACCTATGACGTGACCAACGGAACCGGCAGCCTGGCCAACCCAAGCGGCCTGATAGCCTTCGACAACTCCACCGCGTCCAAAAACCTCCTGAGCCCGTTCATCAACGCCCCGTCGTTCATAAACGGGACGTACGACACCACCGGCGACATCATCGACTGGACAAGGGGCTACCTCATCAGCACGGACTACCAGTCGCCAGGGACGCTCGACTGGCGCACCCGCACCGCCGACATAGACCTCAACAGCAACGGCAACACGAACGACGACGTGCAGGTCATGCTCTTTAACAGCCCCGACGGCGGCACGCAGCTTACCACGACGGTCAACGAGGTCAACGAGTGGAAGCTCGGAGACATCATATCCTCGACGCCGAAGATACAGTCACGGTTCAAGATGCACAACTATGACTCGCTGTATGGGGACAAGACGTACGGCCAGTTCGTGCAGGATTCGTGCATAATAAACAGCGCGGCTTCCATCTGTCCGGTGGCATGCACTGGCGGGTGCCCCATATACGGGCCTGACGACCAGCGGCGGTACCTCAACCGCGGGACTGTCTTCACCGGGGCCAACGACGGGATGCTCCACGCCTTCAAGCTCGGCAAGCTCATGCTGGCCGGGGTGGACTACACCGCCTCGGACCCCCACGAGGTCGCGGAACTCACCGTGCCGGCCTCGGAGATCGTCGCCGGGGACCTCGTGGCCAGCAAGTACCCGGGCAAGGAGCTCTGGGCCTACATCCCGCTTAACTCGCTGCCCTACCTGAGGCTCATGGCCGAGCCTACGTACTGCCACAACACGAACGTGGACCTCGCGCCGTACGTCTTTGACGCGAGCATCATCGGAAACACTCCGGACAGCGCGCGTAATAATATGAGCTGGCGCACCATACTGATAGGGGGCTTCCGCCTGGGCGGGGCGTGCCGCGACAACGGCGGCACCTGCGGCACCGGAGGCTGCGTGAAGGCGCCCCTTACGGCGACGGTCGACGGCGTCTCCGGCACCAGCGTCGGCTACTCGTCTTACTTCGCACTTGACGTGACCGACCCCTACAACCCGACCCTGATGTGGGAGTTCAAGGACCCCGCCCTGGGCTTCTCATCCTCAGGCCCTGCGATAGTGCGCATTGCCAGCTCGCCCACCGGCTCGCCGGACTCCACGAACGGCAACTGGTTTGTGGTCATCGGATCGGGCCCGACCGGGCCGATAGATACCACAAACCACCAGTTCATGGGCCAGTCGGACCAGCACATGCAGCTGTTCGTCCTGGACCTCAAGACGGGCGCGCTCCTGCGCACGATTGACACCAACATCGCCAATGCCTTCGCGAGCTCCATGGTCAACGTCACGATAGACCTGAACGTCAACTACTCCGACGACGTCCTGTACGTCGGTTACACCAAGGCGGTCACATCGGGCGGCGCGACCACGTGGACCGACGGGGGCGTAGGCAGGCTCATCACCAACGAAGACTACCATCCCGCGAATTGGATATGGAGCACGGTCATCGACGGCACGGGCCCGGTGACGGTCGCCCCGGCCAAGCTCCTCGATACGCGCAACAACAGGATGTGGCTGTATTTCGGCACCGGGAGGTTCTTCTTCAAGAACACGGCGACGGCGGACGACCTGACCTCCCCGCGCAAGCTCTACGGGATCTCGGACCCGTGCCTGGTTAACTTTGCGTCCCTGACCGTTTCGGGCATCTGGAACTCGGTCTGCACGACAGACACCGGCGGCCAGAGGGCAACCGCCCCTGCTACCGGGAGCCTGACTAACATGACGGACACCAACTCCCAGGCCACGCTCAATACAAACGGCTGGTACATAAACCTCATGGCCAACTCCACGGGCGCGGAACGCGACATCACCGACCCGCTGGCCACGACGGCCGGGTTCGTCTACTTCACGACGTATATCCCGCAGACCTCGATGTGCAAGCTCGACGGCACGACATACCTCTGGGCCGTGAAGTACGACACCGGCGGCTTGCCTGCCGGGATCGCGGGCACCGCGATAATACAGGTCTCGACCGGAGCGATACAGCAGATGGACCTCTCAAAGACTTTTGTGGACAAGGGCGCGAGCAACAGCTACGGCCGAAGGTCCGGGGCGATGGTCGGCGCTCCGCCAAACGCGCAGGGCCTCTCGATACTCGGCTCGCCGCCGCCGGTGAAGCGCATCATTCACCAGATAGAGCGATGAGCGGGTACGGTAAAAGCGATGAGCGGTTATTGTAAAACCGGCGGGCGCTCTAGGAATAGAGCGCCGGGCCGTGTATGATAATAGCGGTGGGGAGGACTGTATGGGCATGAGAGCGCCGTGGCGCACGCGTGAAGCGGTCAGGCATGCCCGCTGGGCAGGGCGCGGCAAGGCGGGCTTCACGCTCGTCGAGCTGATGATCGTGGTCTCGATCATCGGGCTGCTGCTCGTGATAGCGGCATGGAACTACGCGGGCTGGATCGGGCGCCACAGGGTCGAGTCCTTCACGCGCGACCTCCAGGCCGCGGTGATGGACGTCCGCATGTCCGCGGTCTCGGACTCGACCACCCACTGCTTCTTCCTGAACACGCCCGGCGCGCAGGCGAACCTCTATGCCACGTACTACGTCAACAGGGACACGAACAACAACCTCATATGCAGCGGGACAGGCGCCGATGCGGGCGGGGCCGTGATCATGGCCGGTTTCCCCAAGAACGTCGTCCCCGGCACCGTAAGCACCCCCGCTACCAAATACGTGCTCAACAACCTGGAGTTCAAGGCGGGCGGCGTGCCCGTGACCGAGGTCGACTTCAGCCCGCGCGGCATGCTCGTCGACACCGGCGGCACGCTGATCACGGGCACGCAACTGCCGGACGGCACGTGGGTCCCCGGGATCATCCTCAAGGTGGACTACCCCGGCGAGTGCTGGTTCACCGGCGAGTGCGCTGACTCGACGACCGACCGCAAGGTATACCCGGATATCGACTGCGTGGTAATCACCCCCACGCAGGTAAACGTTGGGCTCGGCCGCATCAACCCGGCAAACAACCTATGGGACGGACAACACTGCGATGTCAAATAAGATAGACCTTGTCGCTACCCGCGGAAGGCGGGGCATGACGCTCATCGAGGTCCTGATCTCGATGGTGATACTGCTGTTCGTGGCGCTCGCGCTGGTGCAGGTCGTAACCCTCACGCTCGACGTGAACATGAAGGCCGCCCTGCAGGACCAGGCCGTGCGCCTCGCCGGGGAGCGCATGAGCAACATGCGTAACATCTCGCTCTCAAACATAACGGCCCCAACCGCGTTCGCCACCCCCTCGGGGCAGCCGGTCGTCGAGACGGTGAGGAACTACAGGGTGAGTTATTACATAACCAACAATGTGGCGCCGAACCTCACCAACGGGCTGGTCGCGAACCCCCTGGGAGGCGCGGCCTCCGAAGCGACCTCCGGGGAGGTATGGCTCATCAACACGCTGGTCGAGTGGCAGTGGAGGGGGCAGGGCAGCGGGGCGTGCAAGCATGCCGACCTGACAGGCGACCAGTGCTACTCCCACCTGCTGAGCGCCGTGAGGAGCCAGTAATGACAAACATGCCGGGAGAGATATCGACGGCCCCGAAACGCGCTCTGGCGCGGAGGGCGGCCGGCGCCCGCGGCTTCACGCTCGTGGAGCTGCTCGTCGTGATGCTGATCACGATGTTCGTGCTGTACGCAGCGACCCAGACGCTCGGCTCGCTGGTCATCCAGTTCAAGCAGCAGGCCCGCGTCACCGAGACGAACATCTCAAGCATGCTGGGCCTCGAGGTCCTCAGGCGCGACCTCCACGCGGCCGGATACGGCCTGCCGTGGGGCGATGCCTCGACGACCACGACGCTCGCGGGCTTCCCGTATGCGGAGGCTTCCGACGCGGACCAGTTCATGTACGACCATAACGCACTGCTCCCATCCAAGCCAAGCGACCTCAACGACGCCCCCAACGGCGCCCCGCGCGCCGTGGCGAGCAAGACAAACGCCGGGCCGAACAATTCCGATTTGCTGGCCATCAAGTCCGCCAAGGCCGCCATTAACCGCGCGGCCGGGAAATTCCACATGCTCTACACCGACGGGACTACCGGCGTGTACAATACGCCGTCGGACAACCTCTGCCCTAATACGGTCCCGAACAATACCTGTGTCGCCGGGGCCAGCGACTTGGCGATCGTGCTGTCGCCAGACCCGACCGAAACCTCAACGAGCATGACGCTCGTATCGGCCAGCACCCCGTTTGCCTCGAACATGGCCGGGCTGGACAACCCCAATATCACGCGCCTCGTATACGGCATAGACTCCAGGGGACCGGCCTCGACGCCCGAGGCGCTCAGCGCGCTCCGCTTCCCGTTTAACAGGGCTGACTACTACATCTCGTACCGGAACGTGCCCGAGAGGTGCGCCCACAACAGCGACCTAAATCCGGGCCCGGGCCAGGCAGGCTTCGATACCGCCCATCCGCCCACTGACCGCACGAACCTCGCAAATCCCGGCACCGGCGTGCTCGTCAAGACAGTGCTCGACCAGAAGGACGGCGACTACTGGTTCGAGGGCCAGGACACCACGCAGGCCGACGAGATGCCGATCGAGGAGTGCGTTGCGGACTTCAAGGTGATTTACGGCCTCGACCTGACCGGCAACGGGATAATCACATACGACGCGAACACCCTCACAAGCGGATATGACGCCGCGGCCATACGCAGCTATGTGCGCGAGGTGCGCGTTTATGTCGTCAGGCACGAGGGCACGTTCGACCCGAAATTCACTTTTGACACTGACCCATCGACCCCGGCCATCGACTCCAACCCGGTCATAAACGTCGACGAGATGGGCCTGAGCGGCACGCTGGACCTCTCTGCAATGGACCCCAGATGGCAGAACTTCAGATGGAAAATCGACCGGCTGGTTGAAAAGCCGGTCATGTTGAGGTGACAAATAAAATGAGAAGGACGGATAAAGGCGGACGTGGCGCCGCCCCGCTGGGAAACGAACGGGGCGTGGCCCTGATACTGGTCCTCATGATAGCGACCATAGCGCTCGCGGTGACCGCCACGCTGCTATACATCATAAGCGTGAACTCCCGCATGACCGGCATAGAGAAGCGCTACGAGAGCGCGCTTGACGCGGGCGAGGCGGTCACGGGCGTGGCCTCGGACATCATAGGCCAGAGGTTCGACATCACCGACACGGGTCACCACTACGTCCTCCCCGGGGCGGGTTTCACCCCGAATCCCCTGATGACTACCGCCAGCGGCTGCTGGCAGGCCAAGATGTACAGCAATACCGCAAACTGGCCGGTCGGCTGTGACGCGGACTTCAACGTATCGCAGAGCAGCTATGACTTCCACTATACGACGGGCGGCGCGCCGAGCTTTGACGTATACGCCAAGATCATCAATACCGTTGCCGGCAACTCGGCCCCCGACCTGGGACTCAGGAAAAACGGGGTCGTGGCCGCCAGCCCCGGCGATCTCGCCGTCCCGTCGCGGCCCTACATGTACATGATCGAGGTGGCGGCGATCAACCAGTCAAACCCCAGCGAGCGGGCGCGCGTCTCGATGCTCTACCAGTACTGAGCCCGGCCCACGCATGATGGCGCGTTTGGATTATAATACCCCGATGAGGCGAGTGATCGTCATAGCGATGCTGCTGTCCCTTGCGCTTGGGTGCAGCAAGAAGGCCCCCGAGGCCCCTGCGAACGCGCCCGCCGCGGCTGGCAACTCAGCCGCCGCCCCCGCGCAAGCGGCTCCGGCGGCCCAGGCCGGGCTTTCCATCGCCCCGGATAAGCCATTTGTCACGACTGTCATAACGCCCTCGGCCACGGGGTTCGACCTCTCGAAGGCCAGCATCGCGTGGTCCGTCAACGGCAAGCCCGTGCCGACCTTCGACCCGAAGGGGTTTGACCCCTCGCGCGACGGGGCCAAGAAGGGCGACACCGTCACCGCGGCCGCTACCGTGGACTCGAAGGAATACCAATCCAATGCGGTGGTGATACTGGACTCCGCCCCGCAGATCGTCAAGCTGATGCTGCTGCCCGAGGGCGCGAACACCGATGCGGACATCTGGGTCGACGCCGAGGCCACTGACGCCGACGGCGACCCCGTGACGTTCGAATACGAGTGGGTCATGGACGGCAAGGTCGTGAGCAGCACCAAGGGCCTCCCGAGGGAGGCCAACAAAACCGGCACCGAGTTCGTGGTCACGGTGACGCCCTCGGACGGCGAACTCAAGGGCCAGAGCGTGAGCCTCCGCCGCTCGATCCTCAACTTCCCGCCCAGGATCGAGGCGAAATACGACTATGAATTCGACGGCAGGGTTCTGACGTACCAGATAAGGGCCACCGACCCCGACGGGGACAAGATCACCTACGGCGTTCAGGACCCGCAGCCGGGCATGAGCGTGGACGCCGGGACCGGGGCGCTCCGGTGGGACGTGCCCGAGGGGCTTACGAACACGACGGTGCCGATAGTCGTCACGGCCTCCGACGGCCGGGGCGGCACGGCCACGATGCAACTGAGTTTCACGCTCAAGACCGAGCCCGCCGCAGCTCCTGCGGCCCCCGCGCCAGCCGCAAAGTAGCTTCCGGGGGCTAGGGGGCAGAGCCCCCTGAAAGAGAGGGGTCCGTGACCCCTGATGGAAGGGGCAGTCGCCCCTGAGTTATAATTTCTCCCATGGAACTCCTGTATATCGGACTTTTAATCGGGGTATTAAGCGGGGCCGCGCTCGGATTTTTCGCGGCCGCATGGCGGACGTCCACGATTTACGCGCGTCGGCTCTCTGAGGTCGAGGCGAAGCTCGCGGACTCTAATGCCACTCAAGCGGCCTCCGCAGCCATTGCCGAGGAGCTGCGCCGCACGCTCGACGCGCGCTCCGGCGAGTGCGAGACCCTGAGGCAGAACCTGCTGAAGGAAGAGCGCGGCCGCGCCGAGGCCGAGACCCGGCTCGAGGACGCAGGGGAGGCGATGGTCAAGGAGCGCGCCCTGATCGACGCGATGGAGGAGAAACTCAAGGAGCGCTTCGGCGTGCTCTCTTTAGAGGCCCTGACGCGCAACTCCGAGGAATTCCTCAAGCTCGCGGCCAAGTCCCTCTCGGCCCAGACCGATATGGGCGCGAAGGAGCTCGAAGGCAAGAAGGAGCTTATAGACCAGAGCGTCGAGGGCATGGCCCGCCGGATGGCCGATATGCAGAAGCGCATCGAGGAGCTCTCGGCCGAGGGCTCGCGCCGGATGGTCGAGGTCTCGGGCGAGGTCAAGAAGCACGCCGAGGCGACGTTGAAGCTCTCCGAGACTACCGAACACCTGCGGCGGACGCTTGCGAGCTCGCGCAAGCGCGGCGAGTGGGGCGAGCGCATGGCCGAGGACATCATCAAGCTCGTCGGGATGATCGAGGGCATAAACTACATCAAGCAAAAAACACTCGACACCGCGCGCACGCGGCCGGACTATACCTTCCTGCTCCCCAACGAGATGCGCATCAACATGGACGTCAAGTTTCCGATGGACCACTACGTGCATTACCTCGAGGCCACCACTGATATAGACAAGCGCCACCACCGCGAGGAGCTTATCAAGAGCGCGCGCGTCATGATCCGCGACGTAACGGGCCGCGAGTATATCGACGCCGACACCGTGGACTACGTGCTCGTCTTCATCCCCAACGAGCAGGTCTACGGATTTTTAAACGAGTCCGCGCCCCAGCTCATGGACGAGGCGCTTTCAAAGAAGGTCATCCTCTGCTCGCCGTTTACGCTATACGCGGTGCTTGCGGTCGTGAGGCAGGCCGTGAGCAATTTTTCGCTGGAGCGTACGGCGTCCGAGATACTGCGTCTGCTCGGCGATTTCAACAAGCAGTGGACCGCGTACAAGGACCGTTTCGAGATACTCGGCAAGCGCATAGACGAGGCGCGGCGCGAGTACGAGAACATCTCGAGCACGCGGACGAATATGCTCGAGCGGCCGATGCGCAAGATCGAACTGCTCCGCGAGTCCACTCCGATGTCTGAAGCCGCAGCCCCCGCTAAGGATCTGCTTGAATCTTGAGGCCCTGCTCAAGCCCCACCTTCGGGGCTACGAGCACCGCACGAGCCAGGAGAAGATGGCCGACGCGGTGCTCGAGACGCTGCACCGCCGTGGCCGCCTCATAGTCGAGGCCGGCACCGGCACCGGAAAGAGCCTCGCGTACCTGATCCCCCTGATCGAGACGATCATAGAGGAGGACACCCGCGCGGTCGTCTCTACTTACACCAAGGCGCTCCAGCGGCAGCTCTTCGTCAAGGACATCCCTCTGCTGGCCGAGCGGCTATATCCGGGGCTGCGCACAGCATTATGTGTCGGCAGCGAAAACTACCTCTGTCTCCGAAGATTGGAGCAGGCCAGAAACTTCGGCCTGTTTGAGAGCGACGCGCTGGAGTTCGACCGCCTGATGTCCTGGGCGCGCACCACGGACGACGGGATCAGGGAGGGCACCGGAGGGGCGCTCTGGCACACGGTATGCCGCGAGGGCGACTCGTGCATGGGCCGCGACTGCCGGTTCGCCAAACGCTGCTTCCACCAGCGCGCGCGCGAGCGCGAGCGCCGAAGCAATCTCCTCGTCATAAACCACCACCTGTTCTTCGGACATCTCGCCACGGGCGGAAACCTCCTGCCGGAGTTCGAGCACGTCGTATTCGACGAGGCCCACGAGCTTGAGGACGTCGCTGCCAGCTACCTCTCGGTCGAGCTCTCGAACATGCGCTTGCGCTACGTGCTCAACTCCGTGATCAGCCCGCAGGGCAAAGGCGTGCTCACGCGGATGCGCTGGCTCGCGAGCTCCGAGGTGGCTCATTTAGGCTCGCTCGTCAACATAGCGCGCACCGCATCGGACGGCTTCTTCGCGGAGCTCGAGCGCCATGTGGGGCGCGGGACGGTGCGCTTTAGAGAGGGCGGGTTCATGGAAGACACGCTCTCGAAGCCGATAGCCCGCATCCAGCACGAGATCGAGGCGCTCGCGGAGCGCTCCTGCTGAGGACGAGGACCGCAAGGATTTAAACGCCACCGCGCTTAAGCTCAAGGCCATGGCGGTCGCGGCAGACGGGCTCGTGAACCTCTCGTTCGAGGACCACGTCTACTGGGCCGAGCGCTCCGGCCGGTATACCCGGCTCGTGGCCACCCCGGTCGACGTGGCCGGGATGCGCGTATTCGAGCCCCTTGGAAGCGCGATATTCACCTCGGCCACGCTCTCTACGGGCGGGAATTTCAAGTACACGAAGGAGAGGCTGGGGCTTGACGAGGCCAGGGAACTCCTGATCGGCTCGCCGTTTGAGTACGAGCGGCAGGCCCTGCTTTACGTCGACCCCGAGCTGCCCGGCCCCCAGAGCCCGGCCTATGAGCTGGCGGTGATCAAGCGCATCGGCGAGATAATCTCGATAGTGCGCGGCGGCGTGCTCGTGCTGTTTACGAGCCACGGGCTTTTGAACCGCGCGTACGATGCCGTTTCGGTCGAGGACATAGAGATCCTCAGGCAGGGCGATAAGGACAGCTATGCGCTGATAGAGGAGTTCAGGGAGAGCAAGAGCGCCGCGCTCTTCGGGACGTATACGTTTTGGCAGGGCGTGGACGTGCCGGGCGACGCGCTAAGGTGCGTGATAATCACGCGGCTCCCGTTCGCGGTGCCGGACGACCCTGTAATACAGGCCCGTTTGGAGCGGTTAGAGGCCGAGGGCAAGGACCCGTTTTACCACTACTCAGTGCCGGAGGCCGCGATCATGCTCAAGCAGGGCTTCGGGCGGCTGATCCGAAACGGCACGGATCGCGGAGTCGTGGCGATACTGGATTCAAGGATCGCCACGCGCAATTACGGCAAGGAGTTCCTGAAGTCCCTGCCGCCCGCCAAGCGCACGAAGAGCCTCGCTGAGATCGCTGAGTTTTTCAGCCCGGACTCATCGCAGGAGCCTTTTTAAACAGCCCCTTTTATTTTCCGGAATTGCGGATGATATTCGCGATGCTGCGGTCGTAGGTGCGCTCGGCCTCGGCGCTGAAGAAGCAGCCCGGTATCTCCCCGTTTTCCCTGTGATGCCTGACGCACTCGCAGCACTTGCCCCGCCGCTCGCAGGGATAAGTGCAGGTGCAGCCCTTAAGGTTTATGTCCACTCTGCATTCCATGTTCTATGCCTGCTTTCCTCAGTAATATCAAGGGACGGTCATTGGTTTTATGGGAAGGGGCCAACTGGCCCCCCTTATTTTCCTATGCAGAACTCGCGGAAGATTATATCCAGTATGTCATCGACCCCTACTGCGCCGATGATGCGGCCGAGGCTGTCGAGCGCGTCGCGCGCATCTATCGCCACGACCTCAAGCGGCGCGCCCTCGCTCATAGCGGCCTGAGCCGCGCCTAGCCTTTGAGCCGCGATGTCTAATGCCTCTTTGTGCCTGAGGTTGCTTACGACCACGCCCTCGGTCTGGGTGCCTGTGCATTTGGCGTATACCGCGTCGCGGAGCCGGTCGATCCCCTCTGTGGTGAGCGCCGAGACCCGGATGCCGCCGACCTCCGGGATGCATGCGATGTCCGTCTTGTTGAGCACGACTATATGCGGCCTTGCGGCGACGCGCGCGAGCACGACGCGGTCTTCGTCCGTGACCGCCACCGAGGCGTCGAGCACCGCGAGGCTGATATCCGCGTCCTCTAACGCGCGGAGGCTCCGGCTGACCCCCTCCCGCTCGGCCATCTCGTGGGCCTCGCGCATCCCGGCGGTGTCCATGATGCGCACCGGCAGCCCGCGTATCGCTATCTGCTCCTCGATCACGTCACGCGTCGTGCCCGGATCGGGCGTGACGATAGCGCGGTCGCGCCCGATCAGCGCGTTTAGCAGAGACGACTTCCCGACGTTCGGCCTGCCCACTATCGCGACCTTAAGCCCTTCGCGGTAAAGCCTGCCCTCGGCGCAGCTCTCGGAGAGTGCGCGGCACTCGGCCTCGATATCCGCCATCGAGCCCGCGATCTCCGCAAGCGCGCCGGGCGCGATCCCGTCTTCCGGGAAGTCTATGTGTGCCTCGATATGCGCACAGGCGCGCAGGAGAGAATCGCGCATCGCATGTATCCGCTTCGACAGCCGTCCAGATAGCTGCTCAAGCGCGATGCGCCCGGCAGCGGACGTCCTGGCGCGTATCACGTCGAGCGTGGCCTCGGCCTGTATCAGGTCGATCCTTCCGCTCAGGAAGGCGCGGCGCGTGAACTCCCCCGGCTCGGCCATGCGCGCCCCGAGCCGCAGCATCAGCCCCAGCACGTCCGCCGTAGGCGCGATCCCGCCGTGGCAGTTGATCTCGACTATATCCTCCCGCGTGTAGGTGCGGGGGGCAAGCATCACCGAGACCAGCACCTCGTCGAGCGGGCCACCGTCCTCGACGATATGGCCGTGGTGGATGGTGTGGCTCGCGGCGTGGCTGAGGGCGCCCTCGGGCCGGAACGCGGCGTCCGCGATCTCGACCGCGCGCGGGCCGCTCAGGCGCACTATCGCGATCGCACCCTCGCCGGCCGCGGTCGATAGCGCGGCAATTGTATCGCCGCCTGTCATATAATATATTGCGTTCGGAATTCTCGCTCCACTCGTATTTCGAACGGGGCTCCGCGCGCATGGCGTATTGCCATGCGCCTGGGCAGGGGGCATAACTGCCATCCTGCACCCCCGTTTTGTAGGGTACCTGCAGCTTGCTGCAGGGAGCATTATTTTAATATAAAAACTACATAAGCGGGGAGATTGTAAATTGGGGATGCTGTTTGAGCCTGTAAATATAGGGCCCCTGAGGCTCGAAAACCGGATCGTGCGCGCCGCGACTTACGAAAAGCGCGCGGACGAAAACGGCTTTGTCACGGACTCGCTCGTCGACCTCTACGAGGACCTCGCAACCGGGGGCGCGGGCCTGATCATCACCGGCGCGGCGCTCGTGCACGTCTCGGGGCGCATGATCCCAAAGATGCTCTGCGCCCACAGCGACATATACACCGACGGCCTGAAGCGGCTCACCGAGGCCGTGCACGACATCGACGGCCGGATCGCGCTTCAGATAGCGCACGGGGGGCGTCAATGTTCTCCGAGGATGCTCGGCGGGGAGGACAGCCTCGCGCCCTCGGCGGTATACGACCCGTCGACGCGCTCGACCCCGCGCGAGATGACAGTGCCGGAGATCTGGGAGATGGTCGAGGCCTTCGCGGACGCGGCCTGGAGGGCGCAGTACGCCGGGTTCGACGCGGTCGAGTTGCACGCCGCGCACGGGTATCTGATAAGCAGCTTCCTCTCGCCGCACACGAACCGCCGCGACGACTACTGGGGCGGGGACGAGGAGCGGAGGTTCCACTTCATCGAGGAGGTCGTAAAGGCCGTCACCGAGACCGTGGGCTGGAATTTCCCTCTTCTGGTTAAGATGAACGCGGCCGACATGGTACCCGGCGGGCTCGAGCCGGAGGAGGCTGGCCGCATAGCGCAGAGGCTCGGGCCGATCGGCGTCGCCGCAATCGAGCTCAGCGGCGGCATGCGCGAGAGCGAGACCCCGACGATCCGCCCCGGCATCAGCAAGCCCGGCGACGAGGCATACTTCCGGGCCGCATCGTGGGCGTTCAAGCAGGCCTCGACCGTGCCGATCATACTTACGGGCGGGATGCGCTCGCGCGCCGTGATGGAGGACGTCATAAGCTCAGGCGCCTGTGATATGGTCGGGATGAGCCGTCCGCTCATCCGCGAGCCCCTGCTCCCGGTGCTCATGCGCGACGAGGGCAAAGAGGCCGCGGACTGCACCTCGTGCAACAAATGCACGCGGTTTTTCAAGCTCAAGTACGTCAGGTGCAAGGAGATCCCGCCCCCGCCGGACGTCAACGAGGCCGAAGAGGACAAGGGCAGCTACAAATGATCCACGGCAAGAAGGTCATAGTCGTGATGCCGGCCTATAACGCTGAGCGCACGCTCGAGATGACCTGCCGCGAGGTGCCGCGCGAGTACATAGACGAGGTCATCGTCGTGGACGACGCAAGCAGCGACCGCACCGCGGAGGTCTCCAGACGGCTTGACCTCCATACCATAGTGCACCCCCGCAACCTGGGCTACGGCGGCAACCAGAAGACCTGCTACCGCGAGGCGCTCGGCCGCGGCGCTGACGTGGTCGTCATGCTCCACCCGGACTACCAGTACACGCCCCGCCTGCTCGTCGCGATGGCCTCGCTGGTCGCCGTGGGGCAGTATGATATCGTCCTGGGCTCGCGCGTGCTCTCGGAGGGCGCGCTTCAGGGCGGGATGCCGCTTTACAAGTACGTCGCCAACCGCATCCTGACGCTCATCCAGAATCTGATATTAGGCAAGAAGCTCTCGGAGTACCACACCGGCTACAGGGCCTTCTCCCGGCGGCTGCTCGAATCTCTCCCCCTGGGCGAGAACTCCGACGACTTCATCTTCGACAACCAGATGCTCGCCCAGGCGATGTACTTCGGGTTTTCCGTGGGCGAGGTCTCATGCCCGACGAAGTACTTCCCCGAGGCCTCGTCGATCAGCTTCAGGCGGAGCGTGAAGTACGGGATAGGCGTGCTCTGGACCTCGGCCCTCTACAGGCTCAACAAATTGGGCCTCGCGAGGAGCCGCATATTTTCGGCGGGCGGCAGGGGGCTCGCCGAGGGTTGACCGCCGGAGGGGACATCACACGCGGCCGCCTGCTGCTGTGCGCGCTCGCTGCCGCGGCTTTGGCCTTCGCGCTCTATAGCGCATCCCTGGGCGGGGCGTTCATAGTCCCGAACGACTACGCGTACGTCAGGGACAACCCCGCGATGGCGCTCCCCCCCGCGGAGTTCGCCCGCTGGGCCTTCTCCACCTTCGAGCTCTCGGCCTGGCAGCCGCTCACCTGGATCTCCTTCAGGATTGACCATGCCCTCTGGGGCGCTAACCCGCAGGGGTATCACCTCACCTCGGCGCTCATCCATAGCCTTAACGCGTTTCTCGTGACCCTGCTGTTTGGCGCTCTGATCCGTGCGGCACGCACTGATGCCCGGGAGGGCGGCTATGCCGGGGCGCTGATAGCCGGGCTGATGTTCGCCTCGCACCCGGCGCTCGTAGAATCAGTGGCATGGATATCAGGGCGCAAGGTGCTGCTGTCGGCCGCGTTGTGGCTCGGCTCTGCGCTTATATACCTGAAATACACCGGGCGGCGCAACCCATTTCTATATCTGGCGAGCCTCGCGTCTTTCGCCCTCGCGCTCATGAGCCAGCCGATGGCCGCCACGCTCCCGGTCGCGCTCCTGATACTCGACCGCTATCCGCTCAGGCGCGGCCCTTGGCGCATGATCCTGGTCGAGAAGGCCCCGTTTGCGCTGCTGGGCCTCGCCTCGGGCGCGGTGGCGTATGCCGCGTACAAAGACGCGCTTTCGGGCATGACGCCGCCTGGCTGGGGCTTCAGGCTTCTGGACGCGGTACGGGCGCTCGGGCATTACATGGCCAAGACCGCGGCCCCGGTAGGGCTCTCGGCGTTCTATCCCCAGCCGATGGGGGGCTCCACGGTCAACGCCGGACATGTCGGCGCGGCTGTCGCGGTGCTCGCCGTGAGCCTCGCGGCACTGCTGACGAGGAGGAAGTTCCCGGCGGTCATCGCGGGCTGGGCGTTTTTCATCGTGACCCTCCTGCCCGTGCTCGGGCTCATCCCCACCGGGCTTGCGGCAGCGGCGGACCGGTACATGTACATCGCGCTGCTCGGGCCACTTGGAGTTATAGCGGCATATGGCTGGCGCGGGCGCAAGTCCCGCATGGCGGCCGCGGCGCTGGTTGGCGCGCTCTGCGTGCTCTGCGTCGTCCAGATACGCGTATGGCGCACGGGCGAGACGCTCTGGGAGCACAGCCGAGAGCTCTATCCTAACGACGCGCAGCCCTATGCCGAACTGGGCCTCTCGGCGATGGCCGGGGGCAGGACGGCCGAGGCGCTCGCCCTCCTTGACGACGCGGTTAAGATCGAGATCGAGACGGTCACGAACTCCCCGAGGCTGTCCTGGCTCTATGCGGCCAGGGCCGACGCCCTGATGTCCGGCGGCGAGTACGAAAAGGCCGCGATCGATTACTCGGCCGCGATACGGATAAAGGACTCTTATGACATCTATTACATCAAGCGCGCCGTGGCGTATTCCGCTCTGGCCGAGTGGGACCGCGCGATCCAGGACCTCAGGCGGGCCGTCGCGCTGCGGCCCGGCAATGCCGGGGCCTGGGGCATGCTCGGGGATGCGTGGCTGAAGCGGGCGGATTACGCCCGGGCGGCCGATGCCTTCACGAAGGCGCTCGCGCTGCGGCCCGGCGACCGCGCGTTTCTGGAGGGCCGCGCCGAGGCCTATGCCGGGATGGGACGGCCGGATCTGGCGGGCGAGGACCGGCAACAGGGCCGGCGGTGAGACGCGCTCCGGGTTGCTTTTTCGATGTCCGGCTGGATATGATCAATTAAGTGACATGCTGAGAAAAAAGACCGCCTTGACCGCTCTGCTGCTGCTGTTCGCCTGCGTTTTATGGGGCTGCGCCTCCGAAGGGACGAGTCCCGCCTCCGCAGCCGCTAATTCCGGCCTTCCGCCCATTCCGCTTAAGGTTGCCGTCGTGTATAACGGGGCATCGTTCATCCACACCGCATTGGATACCGACCATGACATGGGCGCCGTGGACTATCAATACTCGCTCAACGCCGGCGCGATGATCATGCGCGACCTCCGCAAGCGCGTGCCCCACATGTTTTCGGACGTGATATTCGTCCCCGACATCTCGGACCTGAAACCCGGATACCTGGCCCTTATCCCCCAGGACATCGACATAAGGACGGAAAACGACAAGATCAGGAAATTCATCAGGTGCGAGAGCGAGACCTACCCGATAAGGGCGCTGGTCACGATGTCGCTCGTGCTGGCCATGCCGGACGGGACGCCGGTCGTCTCGCATTCGGCCTCCGTGATCGAGGAGCGCATCGAGGACTGGCCGCTATACTGCAACGGCCGGACCCAGGTCGGCGGCGCCGAGGAGTCGGACTACCGCAACCAACTCGAGGCCGCGCTCGACAGCGCCCTCTCGAGGCTTGAGACGCGCCTCAGGTCCTCAGGCTCGATCATGTTTTACCGCGAGCTCTCGGCCTCGATGCCGCCTGAGGATTTCGCCGAGCGGTGGCGGCATTCGGTCGTCGTCGAGGCGCTGCCGCCTTCGGTCGGCCGCATCATCGACGCCCAGCCCTTCGTGACCGTGGCCCAGGACGTCCAGTCGCGGATGGACGCTTACCTCGCGCCCCGCGCGAGCGCGGCCAGGAGGCGGGCGATACCCCAGGCGATTAGGCGGCCGGCCATCCCGGTCCCGGCCGGCCTCGAGGACCAGTCCGACTCGGACTCACAGCCGCAGCAGGATGAGGACCAGGACCTCGAAGGCGACTTCGAGGACCCGGGGGCAGCCACCGGCGTCATGCCCGAGCAGCGCGAATTCCGCCTGCAGCGGCTTCAGGAACAGTTCCGCACCGCCGTGGAGAGGCGCAACTCGACGATTGCCGGCATAAGGGACGCATACCAGAGGGAGATCGCCTCCATAAACGCGGAGCAGGAGGCCAAGAAGCGCAACGCCGAGAACAAATACGTCGAGTTCGCCCGCTCGAGCATCAACGAGGCGATGGAGGGCGTTTTCGTCAAGGATTCCGCGTACGAGGACGGGGCGCTGATGGTCACGTTCGCCGCCAACAGCGCGCTCTATGAGATCAGGCTCAGGTTCCCGATGTCGGCCGGGGAGGCCTCGGCCGTGAAGTCCTCGGCCGCGCCCCCGACGCCGCTTTTCGAGTTCGCGGTCAGCCCCCAGGGCGTCTCGGTCCGCAGCGCCCGGCTGTACTCAGGCCCGAAGACCTATTCCGCCGTTATACCGGACTCGGAGAAGACAATAGTCGCCCTCGATACGAAGTTCAACTTCAAGACCCTCGCGTACACCGACCGCGATGCGGCCGAGTTCGCCCTGCAGGACCCGAACCTCCTGGACCCCTACCACTCCCAGGTCGTCGTGCCCGGCTATTCGGACGACGTCACCCCGGAGGGCTTCACCGAGGACCTCGTGACCGCGATCAGGGACGGCGAACCGCGGGCCCAGTCGCCCGACCGCTGGCTCGTGGCTATCGGGATCGAGAGCTACCTTAAGGCCGACCGCATACTGTTTGCTGACAGGAGCTACACCTACCTCCTCGATGCCGCGCAAAAGGCGTTCGGGATAAGGCGGGACCATGTCCTGGCGCTCGCGGACCGGCAGGCGACCTCCGAAGCTATCGGCTCGCTGACCTCGGAGCTCGCCGCCAAGGTCAAGCCTGGGGACACGATTTACTTCTATTACAGCGGCCATGCCGTGAGGGAAGAGTCCGGGGGCGACCGCATCTACCTCCTGCCGGTCGACCTCTCGCCCGACGACGCCACTGCCGTAGGCCGCCTCGCGCTAGACTCGATATTCGACAAGATGCTCGAGTCCAAGCCCGCGCGCATAATCGCGTTTCTGGACGCGGGCGTTGGCGGAAACACGGACCGCGTGGCCGTCATGAAGGGCGTACGCCGCAACCGGGCCCTCAAGGTCCGGCCTCCGGCTGACCCGGCCGTCATCACGCTCGTCACGGCCTGCCGCCCGGAGCAGTCCGCAAACATATATGCCGAGAAACGCCACCGCATGTTCTCGTACTTCCTGATCCGCGACCTCATGGCGCGCAAGCCCGAGGATGACCTGCCCGCCTTCCTGCACAAGCTCTCGGCCGATGTCACCGAGGCCACCTCCAAGAGGGAGCTCGGCTCGCAGACCCCCGAGGCGTTCGGCAATACAACGGGCCCGCTCTAAAACCGTCACAAATCCCTTCAGCCGGTCTGGCCCGCAATAGATTCCCGGCGCGGCCGGCCTGAAATGTTATAAAATACCCCCCATCATGCAGATTAGGCTCACGACCGGGAAGACGATATTCACCAGCGCGGGCGAAAGCGTGCTCGGGGCGCTTCGGCGCCACGGCATATACCTGACCGCCTCATGCGGCGGCAAGGCCACCTGCGGCAAGTGCCGGGTGCGGGTGATGGAAGGCTCCGCCGGCTGCCGCAACCTCGGCAAGCTCACGCCCGAGGAGCGCGCCTCGGGGCTGGTGCTCGCCTGTTCGAGCTTCCCCGCGACCGAAGACCTCCTGATAGACATCCCCGAGAGCTCGCGCCTCGTCATCGGGGACAAGATCGCGACCTCGCGCACCGAGGACATGCTCGGGCTTCTGCGAGAGCTCGGCGGCACGATAAGCCCGATAGTGCGCACGGTCGACCTTGAGCTCCCTCCCCCGAACATCAACGACAATATCGGGGACCTCGAGCGCCTGAAGCGCGCCCTGGAGGAAATCGGGATCACGGGCGTCAGGTTCTCGCACGGCTTCATAGCGCGCCTGGCGGCCGCGATGCGCGAGCCCAGATGGAGCTTTACCCTCGGCCTCACCGGGACTCCGCCCGAGGCGATCTACATATCCCCGCGCAAGGACTGCTGCCGCTACGGGATAGCCGTGGACATCGGCACGACGACCGTGGTCGTATACCTCGTCAACGTGGCCTCGGGGGCCATCCTCGATATGGGCCTTACGTATAACTCCCAGATCCGCCACGGCGACGACGTCATCACGCGCATCGTGCACGCCACGGAGGGCGGAGGGCTAGAGGAGCTGAGGCTTGCCGTCACGGACGACATCAACGACATCATAGGCTCGATCTGCGAGCGGCAGGGCATCGCCCCCTCCGAGATCGAGAGCGCCACGATAGCCGGCAACACGACGATGGCGCACCTGTTTTGGGGCCTCGACCCCGGATACATACGCGAGGAGCCCTACATACCCACGCTCAATTCCTTCCCGGTATGGCGCGCAGGGCACGGCAGCGCTCCGGATCAACCCGCAGGCCCCGGTCTATACCTTCCCGTGCATCGCAAGCTACGTGGGCGGCGACATCGTCGCGGGCGTGCTGGCGTCGAAGTTAAACCGCAGCGAGGAGATCGCGCTGTTTATGGACATCGGCACGAACGGCGAGATCGCCGTAGGCAACCGCGACTGGCTGATGACCGCGGCCTGCTCGGCCGGGCCGTGCTTCGAGGGCAGCGGCATACGCCACGGCATGCGCGCCACGGAGGGCGCGATAGAGTCCATTCGCATCGACCCGGCGACGAAGGAGCCGTCCTTCACGGTCATAGGCGGCACGCTGCCGCGCGGCATCTGCGGCTCGGGCATGATAGACGCGATCTCCGAGATGTACCTCTCGGGCGTCATAGACCAGCGCGGCAAGCTCATCCGCGAGGCCGCACCATCCCGTATCAGGGAGGGCTCCGAGGGCGTGGAGTACGCGTTCTACGAGCAGGGCGGCGTTACGGTCGCGCTCACCGAACCCGACATAGAGAACATCCTGCGCGCAAAGGCCGCGATATACGCG
Source organism: Nitrospirota bacterium (assembly GCA_963721805.1). Taxonomy (GTDB): domain Bacteria; phylum Nitrospirota; class Thermodesulfovibrionia; order Thermodesulfovibrionales; family JdFR-86; genus CAVRJY01. The sequence continues at coordinate 246,601 of CAVRJY010000001.1, forward strand.
GGCGTCGGGCTGCTGCTTGCGGAGGTCGGCTTCACGATGGACATGATCGAGCGCGTATACATCGCCGGGGGGTTCGGCAATTACCTCAACATCGAGCGCGCGATCATCCTCGGCATGCTCCCTGACTTGCCGCGCGAGCGGTTCCGGTTTTTGGGCAACACCTCGATAGCCGGGGCGTACCTGGGCCTGCTCTCATCCGAGCTGCGGGAGGAGTCCGAGCAGATCGCATCGAAGATGACTTACATGGAGCTCAGCGTCTCGCGCGGGTTCATGGACGAGTACATGTCCGCGCTGTTTCTGCCGCACACGGACCTCTCGCGCTTCCCCACGGTCGAGGCCCTGATGAAGGGCCGGACGTAAGGGGATGGCCGGGGTCTCGGTCATCATCTCCGCGCTCAACGAGGAGCGCAACGTCCTGGCCGCGATAGGCAACGCCTTGCAGGCACTCAAGGACTTCGGGATCGACGGCGAGGTCGTCTTCGTAAACGACGGCAGCACGGACGCCACCGGCGCTGTAGTGGCGGAAAAGTATGCCGGAGATCCCCGCTTAAGGACGATCACGCACGAGAGGCCGCACGGCGTGGGCGGATCGTTTTGGGAGGGCGTCGACCTCGCGCGCGGCGAGGCCGTGTTCTGGTTGCCGGGCGACAACGAGAGCGACCCCTGGGAGATTCTCAGGTACTACCCGCTGCTGGAGCACGTGGACATGGTGGTGCCGTTCGTCTTCAACCCAGAGGTCAGGCCGCGCTCGCGCCGCGCCCTCTCGCGGCTTTACCTCCTCGTGATCAACCTCACCTTCGGGACGGGGTTTAACTACACGAACGGTACGATCATGTACAGGAAGAGCATCCTGCGGACGCTCCCCAGCAGGACCGATTCGTTCTTCTTCCAAAGCGACGTCATCATCCGCCTGGCCAGGATGGGCTGCCTGTACGCCGAGGTCCCGGTGAGGCTCGGCGTGCGCGATACGGGCGAGTCGAAGGCCTTAACCTTCAAATCGTTCCGGAAGGTCGCGGCCGGGTATATAAAGCTCGTAAGGGATTATCATTTCGGCCCTCGCGGCCCGCGCGAGTTCCCGCCGGATACGCAGACGTATAAGCGGAGGCGCGGCTGAGACCGGAGGGTTTTCTCCCTGTCAGGGGAGCAGCGGCGTTTTAGCAATTAACCTGTCGTAAGAGGCCTGCACGGCGTACGAGAGCGATATTACCGCAACGCAGCATATGACCATGAACGCGGAGAGCTCGCCCGAGGAGCTCCAGCGTAGCGGCCCGTTACCGATTGAGACAAGCCCGACCAGCCGCAGCCTGGTGGCCTCGTAATAGAGCACCTGTGAGATCACCTGATGAAAGAGGAATGTGATGAATGAGGCATATGCGATAAACGAGACCGCGCGCCTGGCCGGGCCGAACCTGTTGATGAGCGTCGAGGGGATATACAGCACGAAGAAATACGCTATCGACTGAAACGCCGAGATGTCGAGCGTTACGGTAAGGTATTGCCGGGCCGCCAGCGACGCGGCGAGGGCCACCGAGATGGCCGCCCACCCCCTGAGTGAAAACAATACCGCCAAAATCTTCCTGTCGTGGAATACCCAATCGGCCGTCAGCATCCCGAACGTGAAATAAGGCAGATATTCAAACGGGAGCTTCCCTGAAAATGCGACGCCTGCCGCATCGAGCGCCTTTGCCGCCAGGTAGTTGGCCGCAAGCGACAGGATGACCAGCGCCCACTTCGAGGCATCGTGCGAGAACGCCTTTACGAACAGCGGAAACGCGATATAGAACCAGACCAGGACTCCGACGAACCACAGCGCACCGTAATCGAGATAGTCCGGCGTGAAATTCTGTAGCAGCAGCATGGCGCTGAACAACCCCTTCAGGTCCGAATAAGACCTGAAGGTGCGCCAGAAGTATACGGCGATCACGGCCGCCCAATAAAGCGGCAGGACCCGGATCGCCCTCTTTTTGTAGAACCCGGCCCACGAAGGCCGCTTCTTCAGATAGCTCAGATAAAGGCCGTACCCGCTCGCCATGAAAAATGCGCTGACAGCGATCCCCACATTGTGCGTAAACGCCGAGATAAGCCCTGCGACGCTTTCGGAGAAGTCATGCGAAAATATCATCGAGGATATCTGCTGAAGCGTCGGCCTTGCATCGAACCCCTCAAAATACCTCGCATCCTCAAAATGCCAAAATACGATCTGAAGGATCGCGACGGCCTTGACGAAGGTAATGAACTGGCTGATCTGATCCTTGCCGCGGGCGGGGGATGACTGCATCGGACGCGCTGTCAGGGCTGCTTTAGCTTGCGCGAAAGTATCTCGTTTACTGTCTTGGGGTTGGCCTTGCCCTTGGTAAGCTTCATGAGCTGCCCGACGAAGAACCCCAGCAGCTTTTCGTCACCGCCCCGGTAGCGCTCGACCTCTTTGGGGTTGGCGGCCAGCACCTCGTCGACTATGCGCTCGATCTCCCCGGTGTCGCTCACCTGCACGAGGCCCTTTTCCTTCACTATTGCCTCGGCGTCCCTGCCCGAGGTGAACATCTCGCTGAATACGCCCTTTGCGATCTTGGCGTTGATCGTGCCGGAGTCTATGAGCTTCAGGAGCCCCGCAAGCGCGGCGGGTTTCATCGGGCAGTCCTCGATAGCGGTGTTGGTCTCGTTGAGCATGCGCATCAGTTCGCCCATGATCCAGTTGCTGGCGGCCTTGGGCTGCGCCCCGGCTGCGACAGCGGCCTCGAACCACTCGGCCGTCGCCCGCTCGTTCGTCAGCAGCCACGCGTCGTAGTCCGGCAGGCCCATCGCTGAGGTATACCGCGCCACCTTCGCATCCGGAAGCTCCGGCAGCGTGGCGCGTATCGCCTCTATGCGCTCCGGCGTCGTCGTGATCGGCACGAGGTCCGGCTCGGGGAAGTAGCGGTAGTCATGGGCCTCCTCCTTCGAGCGCATCGAGACCGTGACGTTCGCGCCGGAGTCCCAAAGCCGGGTCTCCTGCACTATCGTACCGCCTTCTTTGACCGACTTGATCTGGCGCCTGATCTCGTACTCTATCGCCTTCTCGACGAACCTGAACGAGTTGATGTTCTTGACCTCGACCTTGACGCCGAGCGTGGTCTGCCCTATAGGGCGGACCGATACGTTCGCGTCGCAGCGAAGCGAGCCTTCCTCCATGTTGCCGTCGCAGACGCCGATGTACCTTAGCAGGCTTCTAAGCTTGCGCATGTACTCCGCCGCCTCGGCGGGGGTGCGCATGTCCGGCTCCGAGACTATTTCCATAAGCGGCACGCCGGTGCGGTTTAAATCCACAAAGCTGTATTGCCCCGCGCCCTCGTGGATGTTCTTCCCGGCGTCCTCTTCCATGTGGATGCGCGTGATCCCGATGCGGCGGAGCTTGCCCTCGATCATGACGTCGAGGTGGCCGTGCTCGCAGATCGGCTGTTCGTACTGGCTGATCTGGTAGCCCTTCGGCAGATCCGGGTAGAAGTAGTTCTTGCGCGCGAAGCGGCTGTATGGCGCGATGGTGCAGCCCGTGGCGAGGCCCGAGCGGATCGCGAACTCAAGCGCGGTGCGGTTCAGCACGGGGAGCACTCCGGGCATGCCTATGCATATCGGGCAGGTCTGGGAGTTCGGCCCCTGGCCGAATTTCGTCGAGCAGCCGCAGAATATCTTGGTATTCGTGCGCATCTGCGCATGGACCTCAAGCCCTATGACGGCCTCGTACTGTGTGCTCATAGCGCGGGCCTCTTTTGCTTGCGCCAGCCCGCGGCCTGCTCGTATGCGTACGCGGCCTGAAGCAGCCGCGCCTCGTCGAAGTTCCGGCCTATGAGCTGTAGCCCGATAGGAAGCCCGGCCTCGCTGAACCCGCACGGCAGCGATATCCCAGGCACTCCGGCGAGGTTCACAGATATAGTGAATATGTCCGAGAGGTACATCTTCAGCGGGTCGTCGGTCTTCTCACCCGCCTTGAATGCGACCTCCGGCGCGGTTGGGGTGGCGATGACATCGACGCTTCGCAAACGCCTCGTCGAAGTCGCGCTTTATCAGCGTGCGCGCGGACTGCGCCTTGATGTAGTAGGCGTCGTAATACCCGGACGATAGGGCGTACGTGCCGAGCATGATCCGGCGCTTGACCTCGGCGCCAAAACCTTCTGCACGCGACTTTAGATACATCTCCATCAGATCCTTCGCGCCCTCGGCTCGACGGCCGTACTTCACGCCGTCATACCGCGCGAGGTTCGATGAGGCCTCTGACGTGGCGAGGATGTAATATGTCGGCACCGCGTAGTCGGTATGCGGGAGCGAGACCTCGACTGATCTCGGCCCCGAGGGAGGCAAGCGTCTTGAGTGCGGCCTTAAACGCGGCCTCGACCTCGCGGTCCATGCCCGGTACGCTGTATTCCTTCGCTACGCCGACCTTCAGGCCCTTGATCCCGTGGCCCAAGTGCGGCGGTGTAGTTCGGGACGTCGAGAGGCGCGCTCGTAGAGTCGCGCTCGTCCTGGCCGGAGATGATCTTAAGCATGATCGCGGCGTCGCACACGTCCTTGGTGATCGGGCCTATCTGGTCGAGCGAAGATGCGAACGCGACGAGCCCGAAGCGCGATACGCGGCCGTACGTGGGCTTGAGCCCGACTACGCCGCAGAACGCCGCGGGCTGCCGGATCGAGCCTCCGGTGTCGGAGCCGAGCGCCGCGATGCACTCATCCGCCGCGACCGCCGCGGCCGATCCGCCGCTCGAGCCGCCCGGCACGCGCTCGGTGTCCCAGGGGTTGCGAGTGGGGTGAAACGCCGAGTTCTCGGTAGATGAGCCCATCGCGAACTCGTCGAGGTTCGTCTTGCCCAATAGCACATAGCCCGCTTGCGCGAGCTTTTCGGTGACGGTGCTGTCGTATGGCGGGATGAAGTTTTCGAGTATCTTCGAGGAGCACGTGGTTCGCACGCCCTTGATGCACATGTTGTCCTTGATCGCTATCGGTATGCCCGCCAGAGGGCCGGACGCACCGGTCATCGACGAGGCGATCTCCGGAGTGCGCGTGACGTATGCGCCAATGCGGCTCTCGACCGCGTCTATGCGGCCTTCGACCGATTCGAGCACCTCGGCCGCCGAGACCTCGCGCTTGTCGAGCAGCTCGCGCAGGTCATGTATGGTCAGACGGAACAGTTCCACAGCCAATATTATCACATGCAGGGAAATTCGTTGTCAAAAGGGGAAAGCGCGCGAAATCGTTTGAACAATGCCGTTGACCGCTCGCACGATTACGCAAGGGCAACACTTAAAGCGCGATAAATCGCGTCAGACTAGGAACGGCGAGGAAAACGTCCGACGACGTACTGAGACGTACTTCGAGGACGGATTTCCGAAGCCGTGACAACGTATCACGCGTATTTAGCGCGGCTTTCCACCAAAGCGCTAAGAACCAAACCTCATACTTATATCGGCGGCGGGGGCTGAATGGGTGAGCGCGCCTACCGATATGAAATCCACTCCGGTCAGCGCGATCTCGCGGACGTTATCGAGCGAGACGTTGCCCGAGGCCTCGGTTTTCGCGCGTCCGGCGATGAGTGAGACCGCCTCAGCCATCATCCCGACCGTCATGTTATCGAGCATGATGATATCCGCGCCCGCATCGAGCGTCTCGCGAACCTGGTCGAGCGTCTCGCACTCGACCTCTACCGGCATAGCCTCGGGCCTCATCGCCTGCGCCTTGCGCACCGCGCGCGTGATCCCTCCGGCCCCGGCGATGTGGTTGTCCTTGATCAGTATCCCGTCATAGAGCCCCATGCGGTGGTTGACCCCGCCGCCCATCCGCACGGCATATTTCTCCATCTCGCGCAGCTGGGGCAGGGTCTTTCTGGTATCGAGTATGCGAGCATCAGTGCCCGCGACCTCGCCCACGAACATGCTCGTAAGCGTGGCTATGCCCGAGAGGTGCTGAAGGATATTGAGCGCCACGCGCTCGCCCATCAGCAGGCCGCGCGTGAGGCCGCGCACACGGGCTATGACCCCACGGTTGAGCACGAGCTCGCCGTCGCAGACGAGGGCCGAAAACTCTATCGAGGGGTCGACCTGCTTGAACGTCTCCTCGACGAACGGGAGCCCGGCGACGACGAGCGGGGCCTTGGCGATGAGCGCTCCCTCGGACACGCTCTCGGGCGGGATCGTCGCTACGGAGGTGATGTCCCCGGTGCCGACGTCTTCCCTGAGCGCCTCGTAGATCAGGGTGCTTATGGATTTCTGCTTCTGCCTCTTTGAGCCGTGCGCCATGATTATTTCGGTGAACCCTTGAGCTTAGCGAGCCCTTCGGTGAGCTTGTCGAATTTGGACTTGCACTCGGCAAGTTTCGCGCGCTCCTTCTCGACCACGGCCTGAGGCGCGCGGCTGACGAAGTCCTCGCGCGAGAGCTTCGCGCTGACCTTCTGCATCTCCTCGTCGACCTTCTTGAGCTCCTTGTTGAGGCGCTCGCGCTCGGCCTCGATGTCCATCTCGCTTCGCACCAGCACGACATAGACCTCGATCTGGTCCTTCACCGAGGTATAGGCGCCCTCGGGCTTGACCGCGTCCGGGCCAAGGGACTTTATAGAGGCGCGAGAGAGGCGTTCTAAGAGCGCAATGTTATTCTGTAATATCGCGGTCGCCGGTGCGCTGGCCTTGATCGTCGTGTCGAGGATCTCCTTGGGTGATACGTCTAGCTCGCCCCGGACGTTGCGGATGCCGGTGATCGCGTCCATGAGCATGTTCATCGCGGCCTCGGCCTCGATGTCGCGGCCCTCCGCGACCGGAAACGGCGCGACCATGATGCTGGCCTTGGCCTGCTTTACGGGTATCCCCTGCCAGAGCTCCTCGGTCACAAACGGCATGAACGGGTGCAGGAGGCGCAGCACGGTCTCTAATGTATAAAGCAGGACGTCCTTCGTGGAATCATCCATCTCGACCTTCGCGATCTCGATGTACCAGTCGCAGAACTCATGCCAGGTGAACTGGTATGCGGCGCCCGCAGCGTCGTTGAAGCGGTAATCGGCCAGCCCGTTTTCGACCTCATCGGTCGCCTGCGTCAGGCGGCTCAGTATCCACCTCTGGGCCAGAGTTGCCGAGGCCCGGCGCGCCATTACGCGGTCGTGGAGTTCTGCTTCAGTGGGAGGGACATAGTCCCCGCCGAGGTTCATCATGATAAACCGGGTCGCGTTCCAGAGCTTGTTGATGAAGCTCCGGTACCCAAGCACGCGGTCTTCGCTAAACCGCACGTCGCGGCCTTGGGCCGCGAACGCCGCGAGCGTGAACCGGAAGGCGTCGGTGCCGAACTTGTCGATCATGATGAGCGGGTCTATGACGTTGCCCTTGGATTTGCTCATCTTCTGGCCCTCTTCGTCTCGGACGAGGGCGTGGATGTATACGTCCTTAAACGGCACCTCGCCCATGAACTTCATGCCCATCATGATCATGCGCGCGACCCAGAAAAACAGGATATCAAACGCGGTGACGAGGACGTCCGTCGGATAGTGCGCGCTAAGCTCAGGCGTTTTGTCAGGCCAGCCAAGCGTGCTGAACGGCCATAGGGCCGAGCAAAACCAGGTATCGAGCACGTCCGGGTCCTGGTGGATCTCGGAGCTTCCGCAGTGCGTACACTTGGTCGGGTCGGTCTGCGCGTCGCCAAGAGAGGGCACCGTGTGCCCGCCGCAGGCGTCGCAGTACCAGACCGGGACGCGGTGGCCCCACCATATCTGGCGCGTGATGCACCAGTCGCGGATGTTCTCCATCCAGGAGTAGTAGCTGTTCTTCCAGCCCTCGGGCAGTATGCGTATGCGCCCGTCGCGGACGGCTTCCAGCGCCTGCTCGGCAAGCGGCGCGACGCGAACGAACCACTGCGGCGTGGCGTACGGCTCGCACACGGTCTTGCAGCGGTAGCAGTGCCCCACCGCGTGCATGTGCTTTTCCTGGCGGCCCAAGTGGCCCATGCGCGCGAGCTCCTCGACGACCTTCTTTCTGCATTCGTAGCGGTCGAGGCCCTTGAACTCTATGCCCGCCTCCGCGGTCATCGTGCCGTCCTCGCCGATAATCGTGATCGAGGCGAGCCCGTGGCGCTGGCCTATCGCCTCGTCGTTGAAGTCGTGCGCGGGCGTGACCTTGACCGCGCCGGTGCCGAATTTCGGATCGACCGCGCTGTCGGCGACTATGGGAATTTTGCGCCCGGCAAGCGGGAGGTCGAGCGTCTTTCCGATCAGGTGGCTGTACCGCTCGTCTTCGGGATTGACCGCGACGCCGGTATCGCCGAGCATCGTCTCGGGCCGCGTGGTCGCGACCGTGACGTGCCCCTTGCCCTCGCTGAGCGGGTAGTCGATGTACGTAAGCGTGCCCTCGTGGTCCTCGTGCTCGACCTCCAGGTCGCTAAGCGCGGTGCGGCAGCGCGGGCACCAGTTTACGAGCCTCTTGGCGCGGTATATCAGGCCCTCTTCGTAGAGGCGCACGAAGACCTCGCGCACCGCAGCGGACAGGCCCTCGTCCATCGTGAAGCGTTCCCGGTCCCAGTCGCACGAGCAGCCGAGGCTGTGAAGCTGGTGGATGATCCGCCCCCCGTACTCTTTCCTCCACTCCCAGACCTTCTCGATGAACTTTTCCCTGCCGAGCGTGTGGCGGTCGACCCCGTCGGCCGCGAGCTTGCGCTCGACGACGTTCTGGGTCGCGATGCCCGCGTGGTCGGTGCCGGGTATCCAGAGCGCGGCGTCGCCGTGCATGCGCCTCCAGCGGACGAGCGCGTCCTGTATCGTGGAGTTCAGCGCATGGCCCATATGGAGCTGGCCCGTGACGTTGGGCGGCGGGATGACGATGGTGTAGGGCTTGCCGCCGGGGTTGATCTCGGGCTTAAACAGCCCGAGGCTCCGCCAGCGGGCGTAGATGCGGGCTTCAGCGTCCTTGGGTTCGAAGTTCTTCGGGAATTCAGTCATGTGGCCTGCGGGCGAGTCAGTTCCCTGCGCGGATGCTGTCGATCTCCTGCTTGATTAGGGTTTCGGCGATCTCCGGGACGGTGTCCCAGATGACGTTTTCGACCTCTTTCCTAAGCGGGGCGACGGTGTCTCTTATGGCATCCTGGAGCATGCGTTCGAGCATATCGGGCATGAGCTCCCAGAGGATCTTCTCGATCTTTTCATTTATCGCGGGCGCTACGGCCTCGCGGATGATCTCTTTTATGTCCGAGGAGGCGACGATCGCCTCGATCCGGGCGTCCAGCGCGCGTGTGAGTGCGGCCTCGATATCCATGGAGGCGAGCTTGCCCTCGACGGACGCGCTTACGATGGTATCGGCGTCGAGCGTGGCGAGCTTAGTCTCTACGGCCGCGCTTACGATGGCATCGGCGTCGAGCGCGGAGAGCTTAGCCTCGACGGCTGCGCTCACGATAGCATCGGCGTCGAGCGCGGCGAGCTTTGCCTCTACGGCTGCGTTTACGATGGCATCGGCGTCGAGCGCGGAGAGCTTAGCCTCGAGCGCGGAGCGCACGGCAGCCTCGATATCCGCCTCGGCGACCTGCACGGTAACCGAAGGCGGCGCGACCTCCGAGACCTCGGCGGCCTCTATGGCCTCGGCCAGCTCAACCAGCCTCGGCCGGCTCCTCGATCTCGGCGGTTAACAGCTCCTCGGATGTCGGCGCGGTGGCCGCGGCCTCGACCGGCTCCGCCACGTAAGGGAATATGAAATCGAAGCGCTCCTCGGCCTCCGCCTCGGCCTCAGGCTCAGCGGCCTCGGCCGGTTTCTCGGCCTCGGCCATGATGTCCGAGAAGTCGAGGAGTTCCTCTGTGTCTAACAGTATGGGTTTTGCGGGCTGAGGCGCGGCGCGCTTAAGCAGCGCCTCGATCTTCGAGGCGAGTTCCGCGGCCTCGAAGGGTTTAATTATGTGGCCGTCCGCGCCGGACTTGTCCGCAAGCTGCAGGTCGAGGGGCTCGAAGGCCCCGGCGAGCAGGATCACCGGGAGGGACTTCGTTGCCGGGTGCTGGCGGATGTGCTCGGTGAGCTGATACCCGCTCATGCCAGGCATATGGACGTCCGCGAGCACGATGTCGGGGCCGAATCCCTCCATGGCGAGCAGGGCGTCCTCGCCGGTGTTGACCGACCTGACCTCATACCCCTTCTCGCTAAGGACGATGTCCACGATCTTCTGGATCGTGACGCTGTCGTCCGCAAGCAGGACCTTTCCAGCCGTAGCCATCTGCTCAGTCACCCGTGCCTTTCGTAAAGAAGGCGGAGAGGCGGCGTCCGCACTCTCCGCTGATTTTCACCTGTCTAGATTGTATTGATTGATGCAAATGGATGTCAAGGATTTTTTGTCCGGGCCGAGTCACGCTCAGCAGCCGCAGCCGCGCGAGACGCCTCAGCCGCCACCGCCGCCGCTGCCAAACCCGCCGCCATGGCCGCTGCCGCCTCCGCTGCCGCTGTCCGAGCAGCAAAACGCGCTGATAAGCTTGCGGACGTTCTTGGAGCCGCAAACGGTGCACGCGGTCTCGGCCGGAGCGCTGCTGAGCCTCAGGACCGAGAAGGTCTTATTGCAGTCGTCGCAGACGTATTCGTATATCGGCATAGGCGCACCTCCGTGTCATAGGGTTGTCCTATATTGTGCGCACACCGGGGCATGGCTGTCAAACCGACGAGTTATTTGTCACGCGACGTAAGTTTTTCCCTCAGATTCTCCACGGGATAAAACAGCATCTTATTGCCCGACTTGCGCATCACAAGCAGGCCCAAGGCCTGAAGACCGAGCAGGTCGTTTCGGCCGGACTGGTAGACAACTCCGTGCACGCGAGAATGCGTCGTGAAGTCATAGACTTCATTGGGATTATCAATGGCGCTCGCAAGCAAGGCCCTTTGGCGTGTGTTCAGCGTGGGGTAGCGGCTCAAGAACACTGACGCTTCGCGCTTTTCGCGCTCCTTGCGGTCGATGTATTCGTTCATGTCATTGACAGCTTCGCGTATAGCGCCGAGGTTGAAGTGCACAAAATAGGTCATGTCATTGTCGTCAGCTTCGGAGTAGAGGAGCGATTTATAATATTGAATGCGCTTGCGTTTGATGGCGTCAGAGATGGCCAGATACTTAAAAAGCCAGTACCGCTGCCTGAGCATATACCAATAAAACAGCGCCCGCGCAACGCGGCCATTCCCGTCCATATACGGGTGAATCCACACGAGCCAGAAATGCAGTATGATCCCCTTAATTGCTGGGTGAACGAACCCTCCGGAGTTGCTGTCATCATTGGCGAAATTACATAGTCTCCGCATTGCGTCCGGCACCGCATCGGGCCGAGGCGGGGTATATAATACGACGTGGTCCTCTATGTCATGGACCTCATTTTGCTCTGTCCTCAGGCGGCCCTCCCACGAGGGGTCATCGAGTGTCCCACGAGATATCTCGGCATGGAGCTGGTTTATGAGTTCAATGCTCAGTGACTCTCCCTTCATTCTCGTGATCAATTCGATGGTCTTGTAATTGTTGAAGATCATGCGCTCGCCATAGTCCTTTGGATCTCGGCCCGAGCGCAGCATTTCCTTTGCTGCCGTGCGCGTAGTCACTGCACCCTCGATCTGGCTTGAGGCTATTGCCTCCTCTGCAAGCGAGCGGATCATATATCTCTCTCGCTCAGCACGAAGGGATTCCGCGTCCTCTGTGAGTACAATCCCTCCAGCATTGCGGTCGATGAGGTGGAGGTTTTCTGCCATAGCTGGAGTGACTATATAACTGAACGATACGTCACCTGAGAAACTAATATGTTGCCTGTTGGGTGCTCGGTCGATTTTAAGTCTTGCCCAAGATTCCTCGGGTGAAAACCCTTCTGGTATCGGTTTATATTTAAAATCGTCCCAGTACAAATAATCGCTGTTTGCCCTAGCTATCAGAGAGTCCAGAGCAGGGGTATCCAATATCTTCCCCGATACATATTCTGTCCATCTCGGCGGCCGCTCTGGAAGTTTCATACTCCCTCCTGACTATAAAAACTAATTTAATTGGTTTTAGTATTACATGAAGGCGATGCCAAGGTCAAGGGAGAAATACTAATTTAGTAGATTTTAGTAATAAGTTAGTAGTTCCTTAAAAAACAAGTAGTTGTGGAAGTTAGAACCTCAATTACTAATTTTCTACTAAAATCTACTAAATTAGTAATTGGTAATCCTGCCCCCGTGCTGTTAATATTATCGATGGACGAGGAGCGAAACCACAAGCTGCCGCTGACGCCCGAGGCCGAGCGCGCCGAGCGGATCAGGGAGGTGCTTGACAGGCTGATCGAGCTCAATGAGTTCGTCCCGGTCATAGTCGAGGGCAAGAACGACGCCTCCGCGCTGCGCTCACTCGGGCTTCAGGGCGAAATCATCACGCTAAACAGGGGCCGGTCGCTGTACGAATTTTCCGAGGAGATTGCCGGTCGCTACACTGAGGTCATGCTGCTTACGGACTGGGATCCCGCGGGCGACGCCCTGCGCGAGAGGCTGGGGACCGAGCTTCGGGGGATGTGGGAGGGCTTCGAGCCGATCCGCGAGGCCCTGCGCGCGCTCTGTCAGAAGGACATTGGCGCGGTCGAAGAGATACCAGTGCTCTTAAGGAGGCTCGATGATGCTGCGGCTGATCCTTGGCGATAGGGGCGAGCGCATCGCCGCGCGCCACCTAAGATCGCTCGGCTACCGGATCATCAGGCGCAACTATCGCTGCCCGATGGGCGAGATAGACCTGATCGCCCTTGACGGCGATACGGTTGTGTTCGTAGAGGTCAAGACGCGCTCGGGGCGGGGCTTCGGGGAGCCGGAGGAGGCGGTGGGACCGCGTAAGCAGCGGAAGCTCCGCGATGTCGCGGTCAGCTACATCAAATCCACCCGCGGCCCGATGCCGGCGGTGAGGTTTGACGTCGTGAGCATCGTTACCAGAGGGTGGTGGCGCAGCGAGGTGCAGCACATAAAGGATGCCTTCGAGGTCTAATGCAAGCCGTTGACCTTGAGGCGCGGAGGCAGCGGCTGTGCCGCGCACTTCGCAAAGTGCGATAAATCGCGTCAGACTAGGAGCGGAGAGGAAAACGTCCGACGGTGTACTGTGACGTACTCCGAGGACGGATTTCCGAGCCGTGACAACGTATCACGCGACTTTAGCGCGCTTTCATTTTCGTACTATATCTATGACCGTGACCTCCGGCGGCGAGAGGATGCGCACCGACGGCCCCCATGTCCCGGTGCCCCGGCTCACGTACAGCAGCGAGCCCTGGCCGAGGTCATACAGCCCCGCGATGTACTTAAATACCATCCGCACCGGGATGTAAAAAGGGTAGATCTGCCCGCCGTGCGTATGGCCCGAGAGCTGCAGGTCGAACGTCCCGACGTTCGCCTGATCCACGATCGGCACGTGCTTTAGGACGAGCCTGAACGCATCGGGCGGGGCGGTCCTGATAAGCCCGGCCTCCGAAAATGGCGTCTTTCTGATCTCCGGCCTCGGCATCGCGTCCCATCCGGCGCGCCTGTAGTCGATCCCGATCACCGAAAGCCCGGTCCCGGGTATGTTGGCAACCTCGTCTCTGAGCATCCGAAACCCCGCGCCCTCCGTGAACTCTATCGCGTTTTCGATCCCCGCGTACATCTCGTGGTTGCCGGTGATCGCGAACTTCGCGTAGCGCGCCGTGACCGAGGCCAGCGGGGCCATGTCCGCCGAGATATTGTTCTTGCCGCCGTCGATGAGGTCCCCCGTCGATATGAAGACGTCAGGCGAGGCCTCGCGCACGATAGAGAGTATCTTCGCTAGCTTCCCCTGTCCGATCATCAGCCCCAGGTGCACGTCCGAGATCTGCACGACGCGCATTCGAGGCACGGTGAGCTTCGCGGTATGGACCTCGATATGCTTGGGCTGGATGTCCCAGGCCGCATAAAACCCGTAAACGTTTAATATGGCGGCCGAGACCGCAGGGATCAGAAACGCGGCGCGCGCCGGGAGCGTCCAGTGCCATGCTGCTGGCAGCAGGGAGAGCGCCTTCGCCCCATGCACCGCGAGCCTGTAGCCGTCAAAGAGGACCGCGATGCTGAAAAATACGAGTATCAGGCCCATCCAGGTGTAGCTTAAATACGCGGTCACGCTCGCGGCCCCGTCGTGCCCCCGGCCCTCAAACGTGTGGACCAGCATCGGCGAGGCGACCATCAGCGTGCACCAGGCCCCGATGAGCGAGGCCGAGACCAGGCCGGGCGAGTATGCCTCTCGCAGCTTCATCACGAACGCAAGGTTCATGCCCCCGTAAAGGAGCATGTACATAGTGAAGAAACTTATCATCTGCCCCCGCTCCCCTGCGCTATCCAGGCCAGGTACTCCGCCGAGCCCTCCGCTATCGGAAGCGCGATGACCTCCGGCACGCTGTATGGGTGCAGGGCCTTCACCCGGCCTTCCACCTGAACATACATCTCCTGGCGGGTCTTGATAAGCATCAGGACCTCGCGCTCGTCCTCGACCCTGCCCTGCCAGCGGTAGATCGAGCGCAGGGCCGGCACGATGTTTACGCATGCGGCGAGGGACTCCCCGACCAGCGCTTGCGCTATCGCGGCGGCCACGGCCTCGTCCGGCGCGGTCACGAGCACGACTATGAATTCCGCACTCACGTGAGCGTTCCCTTTTTAAGCAGGATGCTCTTGTCCCCCGATGGGCCCGTGACCGTGACCGTCGGCTGGAAGAAGACGAAATCCTGATGAAACGGGGTGCGCACGTGGCCCCCGAAGGAGTGGTTGTCGCCGAGGGCTATGTGGACCGTACCGAGTATCTTCTCGGACTCAAGGATGTTGTCAGGCCTTGTCGCGCGGTCGTTCGTCCCGATGCCGAGCTCGGCTATGTTGCGGTTTAGGGGCGTGGTCTCGAGCCGCCCGGCGAGTTCCGCGACAAAGGGCTCGTCGCCGTCTATGCGCTCGACCGAGCCGTCTTTAATCGTGAGAGTCACCGGCGAGGCGAGCTTGCGCGTGGGGGCCCAAAGCAGCACCATGCGTCCGTTCGCGGTGCCCTCGACGGGTGCTAGAAATACCTCTCCGGCCGGGAGGTTCCCGAAGGCCCCGGCACGTCTCAGGTTCCCGGCGTCCTCGAGCACGCGCCTGCCTTTGATCGAAAACGATATGTCAGTGCCCTGCGGAGTCGTGATGCGCACCGAGCAGGCCGCCGCGCACACGCCTTGCGATCTCCCTTGTGCGCGACTCGAGGCCGCGCCAGTCGACGGCCATAGCGCCTTCAAACATCATGGGGTCAAACAGCGGCATGCTCGCGAAGCGCGTGCCGCAAAGCCCGCAGAGCATCGAGCGGAACGAGGTGTGGCTGGTCGAGTAGTTCGAGAGCGCGACGACTGCGGCCACGGCGTGGTGGCGGTGGTGCCGGATTATGCCCTCGGCCTCGGCCATGCGCCCGGGCATGAGCCTCTTGGCGATGAGCGGCTTGAGCAGCCCTGCCTCGTCGAGCGCGGCTACGGTCAGCGGGCCGAACGCGGCCTCCCAGAGCTTTCTGGGGGGCTCCTTGCCGTGGGTGCCCGTTGCGGGGTACTCGACGTACGAGACCTCGCGGGCTATCGTGCGCCCGGCCTCGGCCGCAAGCCGCGCTATGTCGCGCAGCCGCTCGCGCCTTGGCATCTCTGCCGGCGGCACGGTCTCGCGCGCCGAGGGCTTATCCACGAACACGAGCACGCGCTCTGTGGACTTGACTCCCAGATTAACCTTGAATATCGACCAGAGCGCCCCTGCAAGCATGATCGATCCTCCCGGGGCCGGTGCCCAATTACCTTGGTGCTTCGCCCCCGAGGCCGCCCGCACGGGCGTCGGGGGGACGGAGTCCCCGCTGGAAGGGGGGACCGTGCCCCTAATTATACTCCCTGTCTCAGCCACTTTCATCGGGGTGAGGAAGATCATCAGTTCGCTCTGGGCCACGTCGTCCGCCCTGTGCTTGAAAAGCCAGCCCAGGACGGGTATGCGCCCGAGCAGGGGGACGCGGTCCTCGGCGTTGGAGTTGCTCTTCGTATAGATGCCGCCAATGACCACGGTCTCGCCGTCGCGGACCATAAGGCGGGTGCTGGCGCTGCGGGTGGTCTTCGGGGGGAAGCCGTCTACCGTGCGCGTGTAGTCGAACTCCTCGCGCCGGGTGTTGATGTCCAGCGCTATGCGGCCTCCCTCGACCAGCCTGGGCGTGACGCCGAGCTCTATCATCGCCGAGAAGTACTGCGCCCCGGCGCCTTGCGCGCCGTTGTGCCCGTTGAGGATCACGGTGCCGCTGGTCGTCGGGAGCACGAGCTCGGTGCCGCTTGAGATCACGGCCGGCTCGTTCTCGAGCACGACGATATGGGGGCTCGACAGCACGTGGGCCGCGTCCGTGCTCTCGAGCGCCTGCAGCTGCAAGTCCAGGGAGAGCTTGTTCGTTATCACCCCGAAGGTGAACGCGCCGCCCGAATTGGTCAGCGCGGGCAGCGTGACCGCGCCGCCTTCCCTGACCGCGCCGTAGGAGCCGAGCACGTTGCCGGATACGTCGGTATTAAGCGCGCTCCACTTCACGCCGAGTTCCCTCGAGCGGCCGGTATTGACCTCGACGATGCGGGCCTCGATCGAGACCTGCGCGGGCATCACGTCTATGCGCTCGAGCATCTGCCCCACACGGCGGACGCCGTCCTCGTCGTCTCGGACCACGATGAGGTTCAGGGCCTTGATCAGGTCGGCCTTGCCGCCGGGGCCGAGCAGGTCGCGGACGGTCATGATGAGTTCGTCCGTGGGCCTGAGGTAGCGGAGCCTGAACTCCCTGACCACGGCCTCGGACGCAAACGACGCGGAGCACAGCGCCAGCACGACGCAAGACGCGATAAGGACCCTCAGACGCACCGTTGTTCCCTCCCCCGGATGTGTATATGCCGATGCCTTGCCACAAGATGCAGCCCCGGCGTGCAATTATCCGATGCCTGCCCAATGGATAGCAACCAATCGGATGGGGTGCCGGGTAAAATAATATATAACCAAAGTGGCAGGGGATGCAACTGGCTGGCGGTTTCAGGGGCTGGGTGCGGACTGAAAAAAAGTATTTTCGGCTATTCGCCCTCCCGGGCGAGTTTCCCTACGGTGGTGTCCTGAAAGGCCCCGCCGCGGTATATGCGGACCGGGGTCTCGTCGGGCCGGGCCCGCCCGAGCGCATCCGCCCCGGCCTTGAGCGCGCGGAGGGCCATCACTGATAGCGCCCGCACGAGCGGCGAGGGGTCGGCGAGGTATTCCTCGGCAACCGGGGCGAACTCCGCTACCAGGTCCGGCCTCACCGAGCCGATGCGGTAGAGGCTCCACAGCGCGCCCGTCCGCAGCACCGGCTCGTCGTGAAACGATACGACTATCGGCGCGATGTCCTTAAGCGGCCCGGGGTTGCGGCTGACGATCTCGCCTATGATCTGCCCGGCGGTCCATGCGTTTGAGCCCGACTCCTCGCGCATCATCCACAGCAGGCGCTGGATGAGCGCCCGCGCGCGCTCCGGGCCGAGCCCGGCCGAGATCAGCCCCAGGGCCTCGATCGCGCGCCAGCTCCTGACGTCCGTGAGGTCGTAGGTGAGCCCTATCAGCGTCCGCACGACCGCGTGGCGCTTCACCCCGAGGGCGGCGAGGGCCGCCAGCTCGTTGCGCTCCAGGAGGCCGGTCAGCTCGGCGCGTAATGTGTCTCCGGTGGACATTCTGGATTATAGCAATTGCTGCGTCGCCAAATCGATTTGCATTCCCCTTACAGGTCCCGGCCCCGGCCCGGCGAGCAGCCCGCCCGGTTGTGGCCTGCCGTCGCTTGACAAAAATCGCGATTGTTATATATTATATATTTACAATTATAAAAATTGTAAATATTGTTTTTAATGCGTACCGCTGGTTGCGGGAGTTCAAATCCAACAACCTGAGGCTTGTAGACACGGGGTTGTGGTTTCATTAATCTAATAGAAAGTTAAACGGAAAGGTGGAAGAATGGAAAAGGATCTTGGATCTCTCATCAGGCAGATGAGGAAGTCGGCCGGCATGTCTCAGATGAAGCTCGCCGACAAGCTCGGGGTTTCCTACCAGCAGGTTCAGAAGTACGAGAAGGGCGCAAGCAAGCTCAGCGTGCCGAGGCTGCTTCAGATAGCCGACATCTTCAGCGTGCCGGTCACGGCCTTCATCGAGCAGAACAGGACCGCGAAGGCCGCTCAGGCAAGCGCCGCTTACTCCAACCTCAGCGACGACGAGATCAAGCTCATCATGTACTACCGCAGGCTCAAGCGCAAGAAGCTCAAAGAGAGCTTCATGGGCATGCTGAAGGACATCGTGAAGCTCTCCGAGGGCAACGGAGCTTAGGAAAAAGCCCGCATGGCCGCCTTGGGGGAGGCGGTCCCGCGGTGGAACAAGGCAGCTGCATATCGCATCAGGGGGTAACAAGGCTGGATCCCATCAATACAGCATCCTCTGGCGGGGCATCGTAATAAGATACCCTCCTGCCCGTCTCCCTAAACCCGTGCGAGCCGTATAGCGCCCGCGCCGCGCCGTTGGATTCCCGCACCTCGAGGTGCACCGTCTTTACGCCGCGCGCCCGGAGTTCGTCCATCATGGCCCTCATCAGCGCCGATCCAATGCCGCGCCTCCGCGCCCTGGGCGATACCGCTATCCTCAAGATCTCGGCCTCCTCGACGGCGACCACCCGGCATACCGCATAGCCCGCCAGCTCCCCGTCCGAGAGCGCCGCGAGGCAGACCGACTCGGCCCGCCCGAGTTCGTCTCGGAACATCCACTCGGTCCATGGCATATGGAATACCGCGGCCTCGATCCCCATGACCTCGCCGAGCAGCGCCCCGTCGAGCCACTGAACGCTCAGGCTATTCACCGAGCCTCAGCTCCGCCTCGGACTTCCTTATGTACGCCGGGGCGAGACGCTCGCCGTCAGTGAACTCCCCGGCCATCGCCCGCATCAGCCCCAGGTGCGCGAGCGCCGAGGGCGAGGGCACCGTCCGGTGCGGGGGCGCGTATACGGCCCTGCCGCCCAGCGCGGACTCAAATACATCCCTGTATATAAGCGCTGCCCTCTCCGGCCAGCACCACCGTCGCGCCGAGCCCCGCGAGCTTGGTCGCGAGCGCCCCGGGCGCATACGCGGCCTCGCCGATCACGCGCTCCAGGCCGCCCGGCGATACGCGATAGACCGCTGCGTAGACCTCTTTGCGCCGGGCGTCAAACGTAGGGCATACCAGAGCGCTTTCTGCCGCTCCCCAGGCCAGCGCCTCGAGCGACGAGACCCCGACCACGCGCGCGCCGGTCGCAAACGCTATGCCCTTGACCGTCGCTATCCCGATGCGCAGCCCCGTGAACGAGCCCGGCCCGACCGCCGCCACGAGGCAGCCGATATCCCCAAGCGTGAGCCCGCAGCGGCCCAGCACCGTGTCGACCTCGGCCATCAGCCGCTCGGAGTGCGATACGGCCTTGACGTTTAACCGGCTCTCGCCAAGGAGGCCCGCCTCGCTGTCCATTATCGCCACGCCCCCAAGCGTGCTCGACGTCTCTATAGCCAGCACCCTCATCCGCTCACTCTCCCTCCGCTGCGTATCCCCCACATTATGATCCCCGACGAGACGAAGCATACCGCCGAGGCTATATGCAGCGCCTGAACGGTGCCTATCGAGTCAGCGGCCGTGCCCATCACGTAGTTGCCTAACGGCGCCATGCCCAGGAAGGTGAGCGCGAATACGCTCATCATCCGGCCGCGCATATTGTCCGGCGTATTGACCTGTATCGTCGTGTTCGCAAGCGCCATGAAGCTCACGACCGCAAACCCGGCCACGACCAGCGCGCAGAGCGAAAGCGCGTAGCGCGTCGATGACGCAAACGCAAACAGCGCCACCGGGAAGACGAGCGCCGCAATCGACATCGTCCGCCGCGTGTCCTTCATCTGCCCGGCCAGCGCCAGCGTCACCGCGGCCAGAAACGCCCCGGCCCCCAATGCCGAGGCCATAAACCCAAACCCCTTGGCCCCGACGCCCAGGACCTCCTCGGCCATCACCGGCAGCATCGCGGAAAACGGCATCCCAAAGAGGCTGAACGCGCTGATCACGAGCACGGTCTTCCATATCGCGGGCTCACCGCGCATAAACCGCAGGCCGTCAGCGATCTCCCCCAGCACGCTTCTGCCCGAGACGTGCGGCTCGCCGCTCGTCTTTATCATCCAGAGCGCGATCACCACGGGCACGAAGCTCAGCGCGTTAAGGTAAAAGCAGGCCGCAACGCCCATATAGCTTATCGCGAGCCCCGCGATCATCGGCCCTACCATGCGCGCCGCGTTGAATGAGGCCGAGTTCAGCGCTATCGCGTTCATCAGGTGGTTCTTCGTGACCATCTCGGCCATGAACGACTGCCGCGCCGGGATGTCGAATGCGTTCAGCGTCCCGAACAGCAGTGCCAGGCATATCACCTGCCAGACCTGCACCACCCCGAGGCTCGTTAGAATGCCGACCGCTACCGCCGGCACGATCGAGAGCGCCTGCGTCACTAATAGCAGATTGCGCTTCGGGAGCCTGTCGGCCGCCACGCCGCCAAAGAGCGAGAGCAGCAGCACCGGCAGCGACGAGCAGGCCGCCACGACGCCCAGCCAGTAGGGCGAGCGCGTAAGCGAATAGACGAGCCAGCCCTGGGCCGTGGAATGCATCCAGGTGCCGGTGACGCTGATCGTCTGGCCCATCCAGAAGAGGCGGAAGTCCCTATACTCCAAGGCCATGAATTTCTTCTCGGACATAAGCTTATATTTTACACCGTTCGCTTTCTTCAAAGCGCGCCAAATCGCTTGATACGTCGTTGGGCTTCAAAGACTCGCCCTCTATGTACGCGCAAGTACACCATCGGACGTTTTCCTCGCCGTTCCTTGTCTGAAGACGATTTCTCGCACTTTAAGGTTCTCATGCATAATCGTGCGAGCGGTCAACGGCATGACTGGAAAAGGCATGTTCGGATGCGCTCGCTTAGGTATAGTTACGCACATCGCGCGCGTGCGCGCGCGTTTTTGCCATTTTTGTTCGGATGTCGAAGACAAAAACGGGACTAACCATGCGGAAAACAATGTTTTATTGATTTGCCCTTGTTCGGATGTTCGGATGTTTTGCCCCAGAATCAGGCCGTTTGTTCGGATGCCGTCAAACGCCCGGCGCAGTCCCGTTTCGTTGCCGCTTCGACCCTCCAAATATGTCCTCACATGCACCATGCCGTATTGAATCACAGCGCCATACCGGAAGTCGATAGCATTTATAAACACAGGTTTATATGTTTGAAAATAAAGTTTCCGCCCGTGCGTTTTCGACTAACTTTGGTTAGTGATATGAGGAGTTCTGCTATCGTCTGAGGCGGTTTCGCAGGGCGAAGACGAAAAGGAGGGTTTGTGCGTAGACGAGGAGGAAGAAGAAAACCCTTACAATGCGTCCAAAGGGATTTGTGGCTGCAATCGTGTAGAGGGGCTCGCGCTGGAGTGTCAGAAACTCTAAAGCCGCAGCTGTAACTGTTGATAAGGTAATTAGTGCAGGCTGATGAGAAACCGTATGCTCTATGCCTACACAGCCGAAAGCCATCAAGGATATAACAAAAATAATAAGCAAGGCCAAGGCAGCACGAAAGGGGTTTCCCCCGTATCCGCTTGACAAGTTATAGAGCGAAAGCGTACTCATATCAAAGTATTTCTTGAGAGACCACCATATCTTGCTTGAGCGCTTTATTCCCTCAGGAGGATTCATCAGACGCGTCCGTTTGGTGAGCATAAGTTTTTCACTGGCATGGAATAGTCCGGCCATGCCTTCATTGTGCATCTCCTTATGCCTCTGTTTCAGCGTCCTATAAATCTCCTCTGCTTGTTTAATCTGTTTGTCGTTGTTGTATTTAATTAACCTTGGCTCATCACTGATTACTAGGCGACCTTTGTCAGTTTTGTCATCCCACGAGCAGTGCTCAAACCGCATCTTGTCCATCTCTGCTCCATCGAGAAGAACATGCTTGAAATCTACTCCTTTAAACCTCACCTCTTCGTCAACTGTAAGTCCGTTGAGATCCGCCTCGCCAAGGAAGGTATCTCCGAGGAAATGAACTCTCTTGAATTTAGCGCCTAAATCAACGTGGCCTTTGAACTCTGCCTCTCTGAAATCAGCGTCCTCGCCGAATTTAGCATAATTAAAGTAAACACTTCCTCCGAACTTAGCGAAACTGAAGTCAGCATTTTCGTCGAACTTGGTTCCAATAAAGTCAGTGTTCTCGCCGAATATGGCCGCAAAGAAGTTAGCATTTTTGCCGAACGTGGCCTCACTAAAGTTACCATACACACCGAACTTGGCCTCTCTGAAATTAGCGTTCTCAGCAAACTTGGCTTGACCGAAGCTTACAGAAGGAAGTTTCTTGTAAGAGAAATCTATATCGCCCGGGAAAACAGTACCGTCAAATTCGCATAACGTATTATTTAGCATGGCGTTTTCGAGTTTTTGAAAAACATTTCGATTGAATATCCCAATAGATTTCTCTTGTTTATACTCCCTTGGCGCATGATAAATACAGTAGTGATTACCACCACAATTATTGTTGACAGGGATATTCTCTTGTCCACACCAATCATACCCAGCGGCGCATTTGTTGCTCATGCTCCCTATTATACCCCACGCGGTTGTGAAGGGTTTTCAGGGGACGGAGTCCCTTGGTGAGCGGGGTCTTGTCCGCGAATAGGAGCCCGGGGGCGCTGCCCCCCTTTTGTTTGCGGAGGATGGCGGCCCTATGGTAGGCTTAGACATGAAGGCCGGGCACAAGATAACGCTTGAGATACCTGACGATGTATTTAAGGGCATCGCGGCATTCAGGGAGCGGGCGCACATAAGCGATGACAAGACCGCTGTGTTCGAGCTTGTGAAGTATGCCCTGACGCTGCCGCCGTATTTTAAGGGGTTCGATTGGGAGAAGGCCGAAAAAGAGGCCGATGCGGACATTGCGGCGGGAAGGGTGAAATCGTTTTCGTCGGTCGATGAATTTTTAGCTGATCTTTAGGCATGAGGGTAGCATCGCCGATTCATTCAAAAAGGACTTGCAATGCCTCTCCGCATTATCTCTTGCGTCGAATCGGCCCGCACGACGATGTCCTGAATAAACCATAAAACACATGCTTATCCATGCATACATATCGGAGCTTGAGCCTGACAGCATCGTGCTTAGGCTCCTCAACGAGATCGCGATGGTGATTCAGCTTCCGCTGACGCCGTATCTTAGCGGGCCTCATAGCATGGTCATCCACTACCTCGAGGACTACAGGGCGCGCAGGGCGATCTCAAAGACGAGCATCGACGCGGTGCCGTTCTCGAAAGAACTCCTGCTGGCCCGGAAGATAAGCAAGCTCCATGAGACCGAGATTTACACTTTATGCCACGAAATCGCGATGTTGCATGGCTCGGGGGTCGAGAAAGTCGCGGGCCACACCCTGTATGTCTTCCTCGATCAATACCTCAAAAAGAAAAAGAAAAAGCCGCCAGTTCCGCCCGGATACGCGCTACCCTGATTTAAAAAGCCCCGAAGCCGCCTTAGCCCCTTGCTTTTTTTCTTTATCTTTAGGTATAGTTACCCTCCACTTAACGGGGCGTATTACGTTAGCTGGAGAAGGGCCAGTTGGCCTTTAGTAAGAGGGCCTCATGGCCCCCTTGACAGGGATTATTAATTTCTGTTAGTATCGTTCTTTGCTCCGCTGACTGGGCGGAGTGGAACATTTGACAAACGGGCTTCACCCAAGGAGGATGGCAAGACAGTGCCTACGATATCACAGCTTGTAAAGTACGGCAGGAAAGCGGTCACGGTTAAGACCAAGAGCCCGGCCATGAAGGATTGTCCCCAGAAGCGCGGGGTCTGTCTCAGGGTCTACACCACGACTCCGAAGAAGCCCAACTCGGCCCTCCGCAAAGTAGCCCGTCTCCGCCTCACCAACCAGATAGAAGTCACCGCATACATCCCTGGCGTCGGTCACAATCTCCAGGAGCACTCCATAGTAATGATCCGCGGCGGCAAGGTCAAGGACCTTCCCGGCGTGCGCTATCACATAATCCGAGGCACCCTCGACGCGTCCGGCGTTGCCAACCGTCGCAGGGGCAGGTCGAAGTACGGAGCGAAGAGGCCCAAGTAATGCCAAGAAGAAGAGTAGTCGCCAAGAGAGAGATACTGCCCGATCCGAAGTTCGGAAGCGTGGTCGTCAGCAAGTTCATCAACATAATGATGGAAGACGGCAAGCGCGCCACGGCCGAGGCCATATGCTACGACGCCCTGGACGCCCTGGCCGAGAAGACCGGCGGAGACCCGCTTAAGTCCTTCAAGACCGCCCTTGACAACGTCAAGCCCGCGATCGAGGTCAAGCCCCGCCGCGTCGGCGGCGCGACCTACCAGGTACCGGTCGAGATCAGGCCCACGAGGCGCACCGCGCTGGCCTTCAGGTGGCTCATCACCTACTCGCGCGCACGCGCCGAGAAGACCATGAGCAAGAAGCTCGCTGGCGAGCTCATCGACGCGTTCAACAACACCGGCTCTTCTGTCAAGAAGCGCGAAGACACCCATAGAATGGCCGACGCCAACAAGGCGTTCGCGCACTACAGGTGGTAGGCAGAAATGGTTGAAGTGGATCAGGCGCTTAAAAACACCCGCAACATCGGGATCATGGCGCACATCGACGCCGGCAAGACCACCACGACCGAGCGCATCCTCTATTACACGGGTGTGACGTACAAGATCGGCGAGGTCCACGAAGGCACGGCCGTCATGGACTGGATGGTGCAGGAGCAGGAGCGCGGCATCACGATCACCTCGGCCGCAACGACGTGTTTCTGGAAAGACAACCGCATCAATATAATAGACACGCCCGGCCACGTGGACTTCACGATCGAGGTCGAGCGTTCCCTGCGCGTCCTGGACGGCGCTGTCGCGGCGTTCGACGCCGTAAGCGGCGTCGAGCCCCAGAGCGAGACCGTATGGCGCCAGGCCGACAAGTACAACGTGCCGCGCATCGCGTTCATGAACAAGATGGACCGCGTGGGCGCGGATTACTTCATGTGCCTCAACTCGATGATCGACCGCCTCGGGCGCAAACCCGGTCGCGATCCAGATCCCGATAGGCGCGGAGGAGAACTTCCGCGGCCCGGTGGACCTCGTGACGATGAAGGGCATATTCTTCAACGACGAGAAGCTCGGCTCCCAGTTCGAGATCGGCGACATCCCCGAGGAGTGCATGCCCGCGGCGCTTCAAGTACCGCGAGAAGATGCTGGAGGCCCTCTCCGACGTGGACGAGAACATCATGGCCAAGTTTCTCGAGGGCGAGGCCGTCTCGGAGGAAGAGATCAAGGCCGCGCTCAGGAAGGGCTGCATCTCGATGAAGCTCACACCGGTCGTCTGCGGCACCGCGTTTAAGAACAAGGGCGTGCAGCAGCTCCTCGACGCGATCGTCGACTACCTGCCCTCCCCGCTTGACATCCCGCCCGTCGAGGGCATAGGCGAAAAGGGCGAGACCGTCCTTAGGAGCGCAAGCGACAAGGAGCCGTTCAGCGCCCTGGCCTTCAAGATAGCGACCGACCCGTTCGTCGGGCAGCTCACATATATCCGCGTATACTCCGGCGTGATGAGCGCCGGTTCTTATGTCTACAACTCGACCAAGGACACCAAGGAGCGCGTAGGGCGTCTGCTTCGCATGCACGCCAACAAGCGCGAGGAGATCACCGAGGTCAAGGCCGGCGACATCGCGGCCGTGGTCGGGCTCAAGAGCACGCTTACGGGCGACACGCTCTGCGACCTCAAGGACACGGTCATACTCGAGCGCATGGAGTTCCCCGACCCGGTCATCTCGGTAGCCATAGAGCCCAAGACCAAGGTCGACCAGGACAAGCTCGGACACGCGCTCCAGAAGCTCGCGCAGGAAGACCCCTCGTTCCGCATATCCGTAAACGAGGAGACCGCGCAGACTCTTATCGCAGGAATGGGCGAGCTGCACCTCGAGATCATCGTCGACAGGCTGCTCCGTGAGTTCAAGGTCGGCGCCAACGTCGGCAAGCCCCAGGTCGCATACCGCGAGACGCTCCGCACGAAGGCCGAGGCCGAAGGGAAGTTCGTACGCCAGTCGGGCGGCCGCGGCCAGTACGGCCACGTCGTCATAACGATCGGCCCCTCCGAGGTCGGCGCGGGCTTCGTGTTCAAGAACAAGACAGTCGGCGGCAGCGTGCCGCGCGAATACGTGCCGGCCGTCGAGAAGGGCATAGCCGAGGCGCTCAACACCGGCGTCCTGGCGGGATACCCGGTCGTGGACGTCGAGGTCGAGCTGATCGACGGCTCGTTCCACGAGGTCGACTCCTCCGAGATGGCCTTCAAGGTCGCGGGCTCGATGGCGTTCAAAGAGGGAGCGCGCAAGGCCAAGCCGGTCATCATGGAGCCGATCATGAACGTCGAGGTCGTCACGCCCGAGAGCTACATGGGCGACGTCATCGGCGACCTGAACTCCCGCCGCGGCAAGATACAGCAGATGGACCAGCGCGGCAACGCGCAGGTTATCAAGTCCACGGTCCCGCTCAGCGAGATGTTTGGTTACGCCACTGATTTGAGGTCGAAGACCCAGGGCCGCGCGACGTATACGATGCAGTTTGCGCACTACGAAGAAGTGCCAAAAGCAATTTCCGAAGGGATTATAGCCAAGGCCAAGGGCGACTAGCCCCGGCAGGCATATAACAGGAGGACTGTTACTATGGCGAAGGCGAAGTACGAGAGGACGAAACCGCACGTTAACGTGGGCACGATAGGCCACGTCGACCACGGCAAGACGTCGCTGACGGCGGCGATCACGAAGGCGTCGGCGATCAGGGGCATGGCGAATTTCCGTTCGTTCGACTCGATCGACAACGCCCCGGAGGAGAAGGCCAGGGGTATAACGATCGCGACGGCGCACGTGGAGTACGAGAGCGAGACGCGGCACTACGCGCACGTTGACTGTCCGGGCCACGCCGACTACGTAAAGAACATGATCACGGGGGCGGCGCAGATGGACGGCGCGATCCTGGTGGTCTCGGCCGCAGACGGCCCGATGCCGCAGACGAGGGAGCACATCCTGCTTGCGCGCCAGGTCGGGGTGCCGTACATCGTGGTGTTCATGAACAAGGTGGACATGGTGGACGACCCGGAGCTTCTGGACCTGGTTGAGCTTGAGGTCAGGGAGCTTCTGAGCAAGTACCAGTTTCCCGGCGATGACATCCCGGTGATCAGGGGCAGCGCGCTTAAGGCGCTGGAGTGCACGAGCCAGGACCCGGCGGCGCCGGAGTACCAGTGCATCTACGAGCTGGTGGCCGCGATAGACAAGTACATACCGGTTCCCGAGCGGCCGATCGACAAGCCGTTCCTGATGCCGATAGAGGACGTGTTCAGCATCTCGGGCAGAGGGACGGTGGTGACGGGCCGCATCGAGCGCGGGATCATCAAGGTTGGCGAGGAAGTGGAGATCGTCGGCATCTCTGATACGAAGAAGACGACCGCGACCGGGGTGGAGATGTTCCGGAAGCTGCTGGACGAGGGGCGCGCCGGAGACAACGTGGGCGTGCTGCTTAGGGGCATAGGCAAAGAGGACGTGGAGCGCGGGCAGGTGCTTGCGAAGCCGGGCTCGATCACGCCGCACACGACGTTCAAGGCCGAGGTCTACATATTGACGAAGGAAGAGGGCGGGCGGCACACGCCGTTTTTCAAGGGATACAGGCCGCAGTTTTATTTCAGGACGACGGACGTTACGGGCATCGTAGAGCTGCCCGAGGGCGTTGAGATGGTGATGCCGGGCGACAACGTGAGCATGAGAGTGGAGATGATCGCCCCGATAGCAATGGAAAAGGAAGTCCGTTTCGCCATCCGCGAGGGCGGCCGTACGGTCGGCGCTGGTGTCGTAACAGAGATAATAAAGTAAGCGAAGAAGAAGGCGGATGAACGAAAAGATACGCATAAAACTTAGGGCTTACGACCATAGGGTCCTCGACCAGTCGGTCAAGGAGATCGTGGAGACGGCCCACAGGACCGGGGCGCGCATCGGAGGGCCGGTACCGCTTCCGACGCGCATCAACAAGTATACGATCCTCCGCTCGCCGCACGTGGACAAGAAATCTCGCGAGCAGTTCGAGATCCGCACCCACAAGCGGCTTATAGACATCTATGATGCCACCTCCCAGACCGTCGACGCGCTGATGAAGCTCGAGCTGGCGGCCGGGGTGGATGTGGAGATCAAGCTGTGACCGGCATAGTGGGAAAGAAACTGGGCATGACCCAGATATTCGCCGAGGACGGCACTGTGGTACCGGTGACCGTTATCGAGGCGCAGCCAGGCTGTGTCGTTCAGGTGAAGACCAAGGTCAAGGACGGCTACGAGGCCGTCCAGATCGGGTTCTTCGAGGAGAAGAGGGAGAGCCGCATGAACAAGCCCGCGCTCGGGACTTTCAAGAAGCGCGGCTTAAAACCCTACCGCAAGCTCGTGGAGTTCAAGATGGAGGGCCTCGCCCAGGGCGATGCGCTCACCGTCGAGAGGTTCCAGAAGGGCGACATGGTTGACGTCACCTCGACCTCGATAGGCAAGGGTTTCCAGGGCGTCATGAAGCGTCACAACTTCAGGGGCGGCCCCGGCGGCCACGGTTCGATGTTCAACCGCGCCCCCGGCTCCATCGGCGCGAGCTCGTATCCCTCGAGGGTATGGCTCGGGCAGAAGATGGCCGGCCACATGGGATGCGACACCGTGACGGTGAAAAACCTTAAGATCGTCGACGTCAGGCCGGACCAGAACCTCATCCTCATCCGGGGTGCGGTGGCGGGCTCGCAGGGCGCGATCGTCGAAATCAGGAAGGACGGTTAGAGGGGACATGCCTGAGATCGTCATAAAAGATAAAAAGAATCAGGACGCCGGCAGGATGACCGTAAGCGACGAGCGCTTCGGGCTTCTCGGCAAGGGCTCGCTCGTGCACGGCTCGGTCATAAATTTCCTGGCCAACCAGAGGCAGGGCACCCACGCCACGAAGACCAAGGGCCTCGTAAGCGGCGGCGGCAAGAAGCCCTGGAAGCAGAAGGGCACCGGGCGCGCCCGAAGCGGCAGCAGCCGTTCCCCGATATGGCGCGGCGGCGGCACGATGTTCGGCCCCCAGCCCAGGGACTATTCGTACGAGATGCCCAAGAGGCAGCGCAAGCAGGCCCTTTACGCGGCCCTCTCCGAGCGGCTCAACGCCGGTGACATCGTCGTGGTGGACTCCATCGCGGTCGACGCCCCAAAGACGAAGAGCGTCATCGAGGTGCTAAGCGGGCTCGGACTTAACGGGGTCGTGAGCATACTCATGGTCGTCGACAAGGCGGACAAGAACCTTCTTCTGTCGGCCCGCAACATACCGGGGCTGACGGTGCGCTCGGCCGGCGAGCTTAACGCATACGACGTGATGGCCCCCCGCAAGATGGTCGTCACGAAGGCCGCCGTCGAGGCGCTGGAAGCAGGGGTGCAGGCATGAAGAGCGTATACGACGTGATAAAGGGCCCGCTGTTTACCGAGAAGGGCACCCAGATGAAGGAGACCGACAACAAGGTCCTCGTATCGGTCGCTACGGGCGCGAACAAGCAGGAGATAAAGCAGGCCGTCGAGGCTATCTTCAAGGTCAAGGTCGAAGGCGTGGCGACCATTAACGTCCGCCCGAGGGACAAGAGATACGGGAAGTTCACGGGCAAGACGGCCAGGTCAAAGAAGGCCATCATAACGCTTAAGCCGGGCGAAAAGCTCGAATTCATAGAGGGTGCATAGAGATGGGCGTAAGGAAATTTAAACCGACATCACCAGGCAGAAGGTTCCAGTCTTGCGTCGGACTTCTCGGAGGTAACGACCGACAAGCCGTACGCGCCGCTTTGCGTCCCCAACAAGAAGGACCGGCGGCCGCTGCAACACCGGCCGCATCACCGTCAGGTTCCGTGGCGGCGGCACCAGCCCCGCATACCGTATCGTTGACTTCAAGCGCGACAAGGCCGGCATACCGGCCAAGGTCGCGACGATCGAGTACGACCCGAACCGCTCGGCGCGCATCGCTCTGCTGAACTACGCCGACGGCGAGAAGCGCTACATACTCGCCCCGGTCGGGCTCGGCGTGGGCGACACGGTGCTTTCGGGCCCCGGCTGCGAGATCAAGGCCGGGAAACTCGCTCCCGCTTAAGCGAGATGCCACTCGGCACGTTCATACATAACATCGAGCTCCGCCCCAACGGCGGGGCCAAGATAGCACGCGCCGCGGGCACGAGCGCACAGCTCGTGGCCAAGGAAGGCACGTGGGCGCAGGTCAAGCTCGGCTCCGGCGAGGTCCGCAAGGTCCCCGTCGAGTGCAAGGCGACTGTCGGACAGGTCGGCAACGCCGAGTACGAGAACATATCGCTCGGCAAGGCCGGACGCACGCGCTATAAAGGTCACAGGCCGCACGTCAGGGGCGTCGTCATGAACCCCGTCGACCACCCTCTGGGCGGCGGCGAGGGCAAGAGCTCCGGCGGACGTCCGCCGTGCTCGCCCTGGGGCAAGCCCGAGGGAGTCAGGACCCGCAAGAACAAGCGGACCGACCAGTTCATAGTCAAGAGAAGAAAGAAGTAAGGAGGGTTTTCCAAGGTGCCTAGGTCTCTAAAAAAAGGTCCGTTCGTGGACGAGAAGGTCATGAAGAAGGCCACCAAGATGGTCGAGTCCGGTGAGAAGAAGATCATCAAGACGTGGTCGCGCCGCTCCACCGTGTTGCCGGACTTCATCGGCCTTACATTCGCCGTCCACAACGGCAAGAAATTCATACCGGTCTATGTGACCGAGAACATGGTCGGGCATAAGCTCGGGGAGTTCTCGCCGACCCGCACGTTCAGAGGGTCACGCGGGCTCCGAGAAGAAAGGGAAGTAACCGTGCTCTCTAAGGCGATACATAAATATGCGCGGGTGACCCCCAGGAAGGCCCGCAGGGTCGCGGACCTCATCAGGGGCAAGCACGCCGGCGAGGCGATGCTCTCGCTAAGGTTCATGCCGTACAGGGCCGCCAGGCTGCTGGAGAAGGTCCTTAAGTCCGCCATGAGCAACGCGGAGAACAAAAAGACCGTGGACGCCGAAGGGCTCCGCATATCGGCCGTGTTCGTCGACTGCGGCCCTTCGATGAAGCGGATGATGCCGCGGGCCATGGGCCGCGCGACCGTCATCAAAAAGCGGACATCGCACATAACGCTTCAGCTTTCCGAATAGCGCGAACAGGGAGAGGAGATCTAGCCTTGGGGCAGAAGACGCATCCGATAGGAAACAGATTAGGGCATAACCCGCACGTGGGACTCCCGCTGGTTTGCGAAAAAGGACTTCGCCAATTTCCTGGTCGAGGACTTCAACATTCGCAAATACATCAAGCGGAGGCTTTACCACGCCGGCGTCAGCAAGATCGACGTCGAGCGCATGGGCCAGAAGGTCCGCGTGGCGATATTCACGGCGAGGCCGGGCATCGTGATCGGCAAGAAGGGCGCCGAGGCCGAGAAGCTCCGCAAGGAGATCGAGGCATACACGGGCAAGGAAGTCGCCGTGGACATAAAGGAAGTCAGGAAGCCCGAGATCGACGCGCAGCTCGTGGCCGAGAACATAGCGATGCAGCTTGAGAAGCGCGTCGCGTTCCGCCGCGCCATGAAGAAGGCCGTCGCATCTGCCCAGCGTTTCGGCGCCCAGGGCATCAAGGTCATGTGCTCAGGCCGCCTGGCCGGGGCCGAGATAGCGCGCACCGAGTGGTACCGCGAGGGCCGCGTGCCCCTGCACACCTTCCGCGCCGACATAGACTACGGCTTCGGCGAGGCGCGCACGACGTACGGGGTCATCGGCGTGAAGGTATGGATCTACAACGGCGACATCCTGCCCGAGGGCAGCACCGCCGTGGGGGTATAGTTCGCCATGTTGATGCCAAAGAAGGTCAAGTTCCGCAAGATGATGAAGGGCAACATGAACGGCAAGGCCTACACCGGCGCCGAGATGTCTTACGGCGAGTTCGGCATAAAGGCCATGGAGCCCGGATGGGTGACCAGCCGCCAGATAGAGGCCGCGCGTATCGCGATCAACCGCCACGTCAAGCGAGGATGCAAGGTCTGGATCCGGATATTCCCGGACAAGCCGATCACCAAGAAGCCTGCCGAGACCCGTATGGGCAAGGGCAAGGGCGCCCCGGAGTACTGGGTGGCGGTCGTCAGGCCCGGACGCATAATGTACGAGATGGCCGGGGCCTCCGAGGACATATCGCTCGAAGCCCTGCGCCTGGCGACATACAAGCTGCCGATCAGGACCAGAATAATAAAGAGGGAGGGCTAGAGACAATGAAAGCAGCAGAGCTTAAGGACCTCTCGCCCGAGGCCCTCGCCGAGAAGGAAAATGACCTCCGCAGGGAGCTGTTCAACCTGAGATTCCAGAGGTCGACTGGCGAGATCCAGAACCCGATGCGCATCCGCGCCGTACGCAAGGACATCGCCAGGGTGCTGACCGCCGTCACCGCAAACGCGAGCAAGGGGAAGGGCTGAGATAGAGATGGCCAAGAAGGAATACACTGGGAAAGTCCTCAGCGACAAGATGGACAAGACGGTAGTGGTGGGCGTCTCAAGGCTCTACCAGCACCCGGCTTACAAGAAGATCGTCAAGAGGCTGATAAAGCTCAAGGCCCACGACGAGGGCAACGAGTGCAAGGCCGGCGATACGGTCTCGATAGTGGAATCAAGGCCGCTCAGCAAGGAAAAGCGGTGGGTAGTCCTGAAGATAATAGAGAGGGGATAGCCAGGCCATGATCCAACAGATGAGCAGGCTTGACGTCGCCGATAATTCCGGCGCAAAGAAGGTAATGTGCATCAAGGTCCTGGGGGGCTCGCGCAAGCGTTACGCCCGCCTCGGGGACATCATAGTGGTGTCGGTCAAAGAGGCCGATCCGGACGGCACCGTGAAGAAGGGCGCCAAGGCCAAGGCCGTCGTGGTGCGCACGCGCAAGGAGACCCGCAGGGCGGACGGCTCCTACATAAGGTTCGACAACAACGCCGTCGTGCTCGTAACCGCCGACCGCGAGCCTGTCGGCACCCGCATATTCGGCCCCGTGGCCAGAGAGCTGCGCTGGAAGGAATTCATGAAGATCATATCACTTGCGCCGGAGGTTCTGTAGCATGGGACTGGGGCTTAAGAAAGAAGACACGGTCGTAGTCACGACCGGCAGGGAGAAGGGCAAGAAGGGCCGCGTGCTGCAGGTCACAAAGGGGCGCGTGCTGATCGAGAAGATCAACATCATAAAGAAGCACATGAAGCCCAACCAGATCAACCAGCAGGGCGGGATTATCGAGAAGGAGGCACCGGTGCACGTCTCAAACGTGAGGCTGGTATGCCCCAAGTGCGACAAGCCCACCCGCATCGGCAACCTGGAACTCGGCGACGGCCGCAAGGTGCGCGTCTGCATGAAGTGCAAGGAGGTCATGGACCGCTGATGGCAACTCCAAGGATGAAAGAGAAATACGTGAGCGCGGCAGTCCCGGCGCTCCAGACCGAGTTCGGCTACAAGAGCCCGATGCAGGTGCCGCGCATACAGAAGATAGTGCTCAACGTGGGCCTCGGCGAGGCCGTGCAGAACGTAAAGCTCCTCGACGCCGTGCAGAAGGAGCTGGCCGCCATAACCGGGCAGAAGCCCGTGGTCACGAAGGCCAAGAAGGCGATCGCCGGTTTCAAGCTCAGAAAAGGGCTGCCGATCGGCTGCATGGTGACGCTCCGCGGGGCGCGGATGTACGAGTTCCTCGACAGGCTCATCAGCCTCGCGCTTCCGCGCATCAGGGACTTCCGCGGCATACCCAGGAAGTCCTTCGACGGCAACGGCAACTACGCCCTTGGGCTCAAGGAGCAGTTCCTGTTTCCGGAGATCAATCCCGATAAGGTCGAACTCGTCCATGGCATGGACGTCGTGATATGCACGTCCGCGAGGACGGACCAAGAGGCGAGGGCGCTCCTGACTCACATGGGAATGCCTTTCGTAAACTGAAGGAGTACGGACTGTGGCCAAGAAGTGCATGATGATCAAGGCGAGTCGTGAACCCAAGTTCGGGGTTCGGGCGTCGAACAGGTGCAGGCTCTGCGGGAGACCGAGGGGCTACATGCGGAAGTTCGGTATTTGCAGGATCTGCTTCCGCAATCTGGCCCTTAAGGGACAGATACCGGGCGTAACGAAATCAAGCTGGTAGGGGTGGCATAGACTATGTGGAGCGATACGATCGCGGACATGCTTACTAGGATCAGGAACGCGGCGCGCATGAAGGCCGACAAGGTCGACATACCGGCGTCGAGGATGAAGCTGGAGATCGCCAAGATCCTGAAGGAAGAGGGCTTTATCCGCGCCTACAAGATAATCAAGTACAAGAAGCAGGGCATCCTCAGGGTGAACCTCAAGTACGTCGAAGAGACATGCGTGATCAGCGGGCTTAAGAAGATCAGCAAGGGCGGCCGCCGCGTCTACGTCGGCTGCAAGGAGATCCCGAAGGTCCAGGGCGGCGTCGGCATATCGATCCTCTCGACCCCCCGCGGCGTCCTGAGCGACCGCACCTGCAAGACCGAAAACGTGGGCGGCGAGCTCATCTGCACGGTCTGGTAAGGGAGACGACATGTCAAGGATAGGCAAGAAACCGATAGAGCTGCCCAAGGGCGTGGACATAAAGATCGACGGCCGCAACATCTCCGTGAAGGGCCCTAAGGGCTCCCTCTCGTGGGAGCACCCCGAGCGCCTGAGCGTCAAGGTCGACGCCGGGGTCATGACGGTCGAGCGCGCCGACGAGACGAAGCAGGTCCGCGCTCTGCACGGGCTTTCAAGGAGCCTTCTTAACAACATGGTCCTCGGCGTATCGGCCGGCTACCAGAGGGTGATGGAGCTGGTAGGCGTCGGGCTTCGCGCCACGGCCGTCCCCGGCAAGCTTAACCTCGCGCTCGGCTTTTCGCACCCGGTGGAGTTTAACCTCCCCGACGGCGTCACGGCCGAGGTCGACAAGAAGCAGACCACGATCACGCTAAACGGCATCGACAAGCAGAAGCTCGGGCAGACGGTCGCGGACTTGCGGTCCCTCAGGCCGCCCGATGCGTACAAGGGCAAGGGCATCAGGAACCAGGGCGAGCGCATCAAGCTCAAAGCCGGCAAGTCTTCGAAGAAGTAATTATAAACAGGAGGCGTAGAAAACAAAGTGGCTTCCAAGATTGACATATCCCGCCAGAGGCGGCACGACAGGCTCCGCAAGAAGGTGAAGGGCGACCCCGAGAGGCCGCGCCTTTGCGTCTACAGGACCGCCTCGAACATTTACGCACAGATAATCGACGACACCAAGGGCAGCACCCTCGTGGCGGCATCGACCGTCGCGAAGGAGTTCACCGGGGACTATAAGGGCCACAAGGGCAACGTCGCGGCCGCCAAGCGCGCGGGCGAGCTGATAGGCAAGAAGGCGCTCGCCGCCGGGATCAAGAAGGTAGTGTTCGACCGCGGCGGCTATCCGTACCATGGCAGGATCAAGGCCCTGGCCGACGCAGCCCGCGAGGCCGGGCTGGATTTCTAGACGATGATCACTGGGACAAAAACAGGAGGCGTAGTGGGAAAGATCGACCCCGAAGGGCTGACGCTAAAGGACAAGGTGGTTTTCATTAACAGGGTTGCCAAGGTCGTCAAGGGCGGCCGGAGGTTCTCCTTCAGCGCGCTGGTAGTGGTCGGAGACGGCGCAGGCACGGTAGGGATGGGCAAGGGCAAGGCGACCGAAGTGCCCGAGGCCATCAGGAAGGCCGTCGAACAGGCCCGCAAGTCGCTCTTGAAATTCCCCCTGAGGGAGGGCACTGTCCCCCACCAGACGATAGGAAAATACAGCGCAGGCATTGTGATTATCAACCCGGCCGTCAAGGGCACCGGCATAATCGCAGGCGGCGCGGTCCGCGCGATATTCGAGGTCAGCGGCCTGCAGGACGTCGTGGCCAAGAGCCTCGGGGGCCACAACCCCTTCAACACCGTGCGCGCCACCCTCGACGGGCTCATGAAGCTCCGCGACCCCGAGGCAGTCCTGAAGCTCAGGGGCAGGGGCGAGGGCGAAGAGGCAGCAGCAGTAGCAGTTGCGGCGGCTCCGGCGGCCGCACCGGCCGAAAAGGCCTAGTTTTTTAAAATTACGGGAGAACGCAGACAGTGAACATAACTGATATAAAGCCTGCAAAGGGAAGCAATAAAGCACCGAAGCGCGTAGGGCGGGGCTTCGGCTCCGGCCACGGCAAGACCTCGTGCAAGGGCCACAAGGGACAGAAGGCCCGCTCGGGCGGCAGCATACCGCCGGGGTTCGAGGGCGGGCAGATGCCGATGCAGCGCCGCCTCCCGAAGCGCGGCTTCACGAGCACCTTCGGCACCGAGCTCGCGATCATCAACCTCTCGGACATCGAGCGGAGCGGCCTGACGGTCGTCGACCCCGAGACGCTCATCCAGAAGGGCATGCTCAAGAGCCTCCTGGACGGGCTCAAGGTTTTGGGCACCGGCACGCTGAGCCGCGCCGTAACGGTCAGGGCCAGCGCCTTCAGCGCCTCGGCCGCCGAGAAGATCAAGAACGCTGGCGGAAGCGCCGAGGTCATATAGTTGAATCTCATCGACCGGTTCCAGAACATATTTAAGATACCGGAACTCAAAAACCGGCTCCTCTTCACGTTTGCCCTGCTGGCCGTGTACCGCATAGGCGCGCACATCCCTACGCCGGGCATCAACGGCGAGGAGCTCTCGAAGTTCCTCCTCTCGCGGGGCGGGGCGATCATGGGGTTCTTCGATATGTTCTCGGGCGGCGCCCTCTCGAGGGTCACGATCTTCGCCCTGGGCATCATGCCTTACATCAGCGCCTCGATCATCCTGCAGCTGCTGACGGTCGTCGTCCCCTCCATCCAGAAGCTCTCGAAGGAGGGCGAGGCCGGCCGCAAGAAGATTATCAAATACACCAGATACGGCACGGTCCTTATAAGCGTAATCCAGTCGATGGGCATCGCGGTCGGGCTCGAGGGCATGGCCAACGGCCAGTTCATCTCGGCGCCGGGCTGGGGCTTCAGGCTGATGACGATGCTCACCCTCACGTCCGGGACGGCATTCATAATGTGGCTCGGGGAGCAGATCACCGAGCGCGGCATCGGCAACGGCATATCCCTGATAATATTCGCGGGCATCGTGGCCCGGTTCCCGGCCGCGATAGTCAGCACTTACCAGCTCATGACGGCGGGCGAGATCTCGCTGTTTCTGGTGCTCCTGATCATCGCCCTGATGGTCGCCGTAATCGGCGTGATCGTGTTCATCGAGCGCGGGCAGCGCAAAATCCCCGTGCAGTACGCAAAGCGCGTCGTGGGCAACAAGGTCTACGGCGGGCAGAGCAGCCACCTGCCGCTTAAGATCAACACCTCGGGCGTCATACCCCCGATCTTCGCAAGCTCGATCATCATGTTCCCGGCCACTATCGCGGGGTTCATCGCGATCCCGTGGGTCCAGGGCATCGCCAGGGAACTGAGCCCCGGCACGATCCTGCACACGCTTTTATATGTCAGCATGATATTTTTCTTCGCATACTTCTACACCGCGGTCGTCTTCAACCCGGTGGACGTCGCCGACAACCTCAAGAAGCAGGGCGGCTTCATCCCCGGCATCAGGCCGGGCCAGAAGACGGTCGACTATATATACCACGTGCTCTCGAGGCTCACGTTCGTCGGCGCCGTGTACCTGGCGGTCGTCTGCATCCTGCCGGAGATACTCATAAAGAAATTCAACGTGCCGTTTTATTTCGGCGGCACCTCGCTCCTGATCGTAGTCGGCGTGGCGCTTGACACGGTCTCGCAGGTCGAGACCCACTTGGTGACGCGCTCTTACGAGGGCTTCCTCAAGAGGGGTCGCGTCAAGGGCAGAAGGTAGCCCCGGCATGCAACGCGCTATGGCCGCCTCAGCGGGGTCGCTCGCGGACTGATGATATTCGTCAAGTCCGAAGACGAAATCAAGCGGATGGCCGAGGCCTGTGAGATCACGGCCGAGGTCCTCGAAGAATTAAGAGGGGCCGTGGCCCCTGGGATCACGACCGCGGACCTTGAGCGGATCGCCAGCGACGGGATACTCCGCCGCGGGGGAGTACCGGCCTTCAAGGGCTACCGGGGATACCCGGCATGCATATGCGCGTCGGTCAACTCCGAGGTCATACACGGCATCCCCTCCGAGCGGACGAGGCTTAAAGAAGGCGACATAATAGGGATCGACCTTGGGGTCAACTACAAGGGCTACTTCGGCGATTCCGCGATAACGGTGGCGGTGGGCGCGATATCCCCCGAGGCCCAGAAGCTCATGAGGGTCACGGAGGAGTCGCTTTACGCAGGCATAAAGATGGCGCGCGACGGAGGGCGAGTCTCGGACATCTCGCACGCAGTGCAGTCCTACGTCGAGGCGCACGGGTTCTCCGTGGTCCGGAGCTTCGTGGGGCACGGCATCGGCAAATCGATGCACGAGGACCCGCAGGTCCCGAATTACGGCCTGCCGGGCCGGGGGCCGAGGCTCAAGCGCGGCATGACGATCGCGATAGAGCCGATGGTCAACGCCGGCCGCAGCGAGGTCAAGGTGCTAGAGGACGGCTGGACGGCGGTGACCGTCGATGGGAGCCTCTCGGCCCACTTCGAGCACACCGTGGCCATAACCGCGGACGAGCCGGTGATACTTACGAGGGTCGCGGCGAGGGCCTGACCACGGCGCAGCGGGCTGTATGCGGGCCATGGGTGGCGGCGCCGGGCGTTAAGTTTGCGGTGGATGATGTTTCAGCGATGGGCAGCCGGGCTGCGCCAGCGAGGCCTGGGAGTGTACGGGCCGAGCTGTAATAAGGGGCGCGTGAAATGCGCCTATCTTGACGGAAAGGTATTAATTTATATATAATTAGCGGTTAAATGTCAAAAGAAGACACAATAGAGCTTAACGGTACGATCGTAGAGACCCTGCCGAACGCGCAGTTCAAGGTCGAGCTTGAGAGCGGGCAGGTGATACTGGCATACATATCCGGCAAGATGAGGATGAACTTCATCAAGATCCTGCCGGGCGACAGCGTTTTAGTGGAAATGTCCCCTTATGACCTCACCAAGGGGCGGATAACATACAGGTACAAGTAGAAGGAGACGGCAGATGAAGGTACGTTCGTCGGTTAAGGCAATATGCCCCAAATGCAAGGTGATCAAGCGCAAGGGTGTCGTGCGCGTGATTTGCGAAAACGCGCGCCACAAGCAGCGTCAGGGATAGAAAGGGAGACAGGCAAACACTATGGCCAGAATCGCGGGCGTTGATTTACCCAAGAACGAGCGCGTCGAGATCGGGCTTACGAGGATATACGGCATAGGCCGCACGGCCTCGCTCAAGATCCTCACCGAGTCCGGCATAGATACAAACATCAGGGTCAAGGACCTCACGGACGACCAGATCCTGAAGATACGTACGATCATCGAGCGCGACCACAAGGTCGAGGGCGACAAGCGCCGCGAGCTCGCGAACGACGTTAAGCGCCTTATGGACATAGGTTGCTACCGCGGGCTCAGGCACCGCAGCGGCCTCCCGGTACGCGGGCAGCGGACCAAGACCAACGCACGCACCCGCAAGGGGCCGCGCAAGGTCGTCACGGGCAAGAAGAAATAAAATGAGGGACGGTAGATGACAGTAAAGAAGAAAAGCAGCAAGGGGAAGCGCGAGAAGAAGAACATCGCCACGGGCTCGGCCCACATACAGGCGTCGTTCAATAACACCATCGTGTCGATAACCGACCCGATGGGCAATGTCGTCTCATGGTGCAGCGCCGGACAGATGGGCTTTAAGGGCTCCCGCAAGGGCACGCTCTACGCGGCCCAGATGGCGGCCGACGCCGCCGCCAAGCGCGCGACCGAGCACGGCATGAGGCAGGTCGACGTATACATCAAGGGTCCGGGCTCCGGCCGCGAAAGCGCGATCCGCGCGCTTCAGGCCGCGGGGCTTGAGGTCACGATGATCAAGGACGTCACCCCCGTTCCCCATAACGGCTGCCGCCCGCCTAAAAGGAGAAGGGTGTAGCCATGGCAAGATATAGAGAAGCCATATGCAGGCAGTGCCGCCGCGAGGGCGAGAAGCTCTTCCTCAAGGGCGACAGGTGTTTTACCGAGAAATGCGCTGTGGAGCGCCGCAAGTACCCGCCCGGGCAGCATGGCCAGAGGCGCGGGAAGCTCTCCGACTATGGCATACAGCTGCGCGAGAAGCAGAAGGTGCGCAACAGCTACAGCGTCCTGGAGAAGCAGTTTAAGAAGTACTTCTTCATCGCCGAGGGCAAGAAGGGCGTCACGGGCGAGGTCCTGCTCCAGCTCCTGGAGCTCAGGCTCGACAACGTAGTGTTCCGCATGGGCTTTGCGGCCAACCGCCGCCAGGGCCGCCAGCTGGTGGGCCACGGCTTCTTCATCGTAAACGGCGTGCGCGTCACGATACCCTCGTACATCGTCCGCTCCGGTGACGTCGTCACTCTGAGCGAGACCGGCAAGAAGCTCGCGTCGGTTGGCGACAGCATCGCGAAGGCCGGCCACCGCGGCCTGCCAGCGTGGGTCGAGGTCAACGCCGCCCAGTTTACGGGCAAGGTCATCCACCTGCCCACGCGCGAGGAGATCGCATTGCCGGCCAACGAACAGCTGATCGTCGAGCTATATTCGCGCTAAGCATGACACGACCGCCCGCCGCGCTGCGGCTGGCGTTTTTAGATAAGATACGAGAATACATAGAAAGTTTCTTCAAGGAGGTCTTTGATGGACCTGAAAAAACGGGGATTCCAGCTTCCCGAGAAGATGAGGTTCGATGAGGATACCCTCACGGACACATACGGCAAGCTCATTGCCGAGCCGCTCGAGCGCGGCTTCGGCATAACTATAGGCAACAGCCTCAGGAGGGTTCTGCTCTCCTCAATAGAGGGCGCGGCGGTCACCGCTGTGCGCTTCGGCAGCGTCATGCACGAGTTCACCCCGATACCGGGCGTGAAGGAGGACGCGGTCGACATAATCCTCAACGTCAAGGGCCTCGAGTTCGCGATGGACGGGCTGGCGCGCTCCAGGACCGCGACCGTAAAGGTCAAGGGCCCGGCCGTCGTCACCGGCGCGGACTTCCAGCTCGACCAGGCCGTGAGGCTCCTTAACCCCGAACGCCATGTCGCCACCGTGGACAAGGGCTCGGTCTTCGAAGGCGAGCTCTACATCGAGAAGGGCACCGGGTACGTCGAGGCCGAGTTCAACATGGACGAGGAGTACCCCGTCGGCGTCATCCCGATCGACAGCAACTACAGCCCGGTCAAGAAGGTCAATTTCACGGTCGAGAAGGCCCGCGTCGGCCGCTCCACCGACTTCGACAAGCTCATCCTGGAGGTCTGGACCAACGGGGCCATAACCCCGAAGGCCGCGATCTCTCAGGCCGCATCGATCATCATCGAGCACATGGGATTTTTCGTGTTCGAGCACGGCGAGGAGGGCGCGGAGCCCGATATGCTCGTCTCGAAGGGCATGCACCAGGAGGCGATCTTCAACGAGAACCTGCTTAAGAGCGTCGAGGAGCTCGAGCTCTCCGTGCGCGCCCACAACTGCCTCAAGAACGCCGACATAAAGACCATCGCCGACCTCGTCGAGAAGAGCGAAAACGAGATGCTCCGCACCAAGAACTTCGGCCGCAAGTCGTTAAACGAGATCAAGGAGATCATCAACGGCATGGGCCTGGACTTCGGGATGCGCGTGGACCGCGAAGCCCTCGAAAAATACAAGGAGAAAACCAATGCGTCATAAAGTGGCCGGAAAGCTGTTCCACAGGACGGCCAACCAGAGGAAGGCCCTGCTGAGGTGCCTCGTCTCGAGCCTGTTCGAGCACCAGAGGATCGAGACCACGGTCTCGAAGGCACGCGAGACCCGCAAGATCGCCGAGCGCCTCATCACGCTGGGCAAGCGCGGCGACCTTCACGCGAAGCGCACCGTAATGGCATCGATCCCGAACCGCAAGCTCATGGTAAAGCTGTTTGACGAGATCGCGCCGCGCCTCATGGACCGTCCGGGCGGCTACCTGCGCATCATCAAGACCCGCGTGCGCGTCAACGACTGCTCCGAGATGGCCGTGCTCGAGTTCGTAGACTTCGAGAGCATCCGCGAGGCCGCCGCCAAGCCCGCCGCCAAGAAGGAAGCCTAGAGCTGAATACCAACGACCTCGTAACGATTCTCTTAGTCGTGGGCGTGTACATCGCGATGAGGGTCGTGCTCAGGAAGATGGGAGTGCCGACCTGAGGCGCGAGCACGGGGCCGGTCGGCCCCTCAGGTAAGGGCAATAAAGGTTGCTGCCCGATGCCGCCCAGCAAGAAATAGCTTAATCAGCCGCTCTACGGCCGCTCCCGCAAGGGGGCGGCTTTTTTGTTGAGTGAGCGGCTTAACTCAGCAGGCCGGAATCTGGTATATTATCCCTTAAAGGAGACACGAGAAATGAACTGCAGGATATCCCTTATAGGCGCCATCATTTTAGCCGCAGCGGTCCTGTCCGCAGCCGGTGCGTCCGCGCAGGACAAGGCCAATTTCAAGGACGGGATGTGGGAGATCACCTCTACGATGACGATGGAGGGGATGGCCATGGGCTCGCAGACCAGCACCGTCAAGCAGTGCATGAAGTCCGACAACCCCG
This sequence comes from Nitrospirota bacterium, assembly GCA_963721805.1. Taxonomy (GTDB): domain Bacteria; phylum Nitrospirota; class Thermodesulfovibrionia; order Thermodesulfovibrionales; family JdFR-86; genus CAVRJY01. The sequence goes on from CAVRJY010000001.1 coordinate 289,282, forward strand.
TGCCAGCGAACAAGAACAGCAACTGCAAGATCGACAGCCTCAACATAAGCGGCAATACCGTGGCATGGAAGATGACCTGCGATAACCCGCAGGGCGGCAAGGTCCAGAGCAACGGCAAGATGACGTACGAAAACGGGACGAGCTTCTACGGGACGATGGAGACGAGCTTCGCCGGAGCCCAGCAGGAGATGAAGATGCAGAGTGACATGCGGGGGCACTACGTCGGGCCCTGCACGAACGGGAAGTAGGGTTCGGTAACCTTTTTCAAAGCGCACCAAATCGCTTGATACGTTGTCGCGGCCTCGGAAATCCGTCCTCGATGTACGCCCAAGTACACCGTCGGACGTTTTCCTCGCCGCTCCTAGTCTGAAGCCGATTTGGGCGCGCTTTCGGGGGTTGGTCGCGGCTCCGCCGCTGGACCCCCGCGCCCCCGTGGTCAACGGCTTTAACCAAAACTTAACCCCCGCTTCATCATGCCTGAACGGCCCGTGTTGTAAAGTCAATTATGGACAAAGAAAGACAGAAGAGCATTGGCACGGGCCAGTGCGCCGATTATCAGAAGGGCGTGAGGCGGTGCGTCAAGGGCATGGGCGTGACGCCGCTTTACAGACTGTATTTCTGCGAGTCGATGCCCGAGCGATGCCCGCTTCGGCGGGGCATGAAGGCCGATAACCGCGTATTGGAATCCGGAGGTATGCAATGACCGATACATGCATGGCGCTTAACCCCGCGGATTCGCTGGCCGCCCGGGTGATCGGGAGGCGCGCATCCGCGCTGGCCGAGATCAGCGCCGGGTTCGCGGCTGCGATCCGAGAGGGGCTCTGCAAGTATGTCGTGCGGGGCGTCGTCTCTGAACTCGAAAGGCACGCGGCCGAGGGCCTTTCATACGAAGAGCTGTGCATGGCGCGAATCGACCGCAATGAGATAGACCGCCATTTAACAGAGCACGAGCGCTTCAGGGACGAGCTCGCGAGGCTCCGGGCGGACCTTGGCTGCCTGCGGCCCGACCGCTCCAACGCGTCCTATGAGCTCTCGGTCGAGATCAACCGGCTCCTGGCCGACTGGCTGAGGCAGCACGTCGGCCGCATGGACGCGAGCCTCGTCGAATCGCTCCGCAAGGGGGCGAGCGACCCATACCCGCTCTAATTAAAGCCGTTGACCGCTCGCGCGATTAGGCATAGGCAACATTAAAGCGCGCCCAAATCGTCTTCAGACAAGGGGGCCGGTTGGCCCCTCTCCTTGGAAAGAGGTGCCCGTGGCACCCCGATGGTGTACTGTGACGTACATAGAGGGCGAGTCTTTGAAGCCCAACGCAGTATCAAGCGATTTGACGCGCTTTGTAGAAGCAATCTCCCCTTGATTAGGGTCGACGCGTAACTGTACAATTTTAAATGGCCGGTAGAGAGCTGTTTATTTTCTTGTTCGCGTTCGGGCTGGTCCTTTTCGACTGGCCCGCGCTCCTGATATTCCGCGACTCGCTGCCGGTAAGCCTTTTTGCGTGCTGGGGCGTCTTCATCGCCGCGCTCGGGTTCCTCTCCAGCCGCATAGCCTCGCGGAAGGGCTGAGCATGTTTCAGGGCTGGCACCTCTTCATGATCACGGCCGGGTATCTCACGCTCCTGTTCGCAGCGGCCTATCTGGCCGAGATGAAGAAGGCCAGCGGCCGCAGCATCGTCGCGAACCCCTACGTCTACTCGCTCTCGATGGCGGTTTACTGCACTTCCTGGACGTTCTATGGCAGCGTGGGCAAGGCCGCCACCTCCGGGCTCTCGTTTCTGACGACGTATCTAGGCCCCACGCTGATGGCCGCGCTGTGGTGGGTTGTGCTCCGCAAGATCGTGACCATATGCCGCGAAAACCGGATCACCACGATCTCGGACTTCATAGGCTCCAGATACGGCAACTCGCTGCTGCTCTCGGCGCTCGTGACGGTCGTCGCCGCGGTCGGCATCTCTCCGTACCTCGGCCTGCAGATCAAGGCGATCATCACGACCTTTACGATCCTCTCGGGCGAGCCGCGCGAGGGCGCGGCCTCGGGCATGTTACTGACGGTAATGGTCGGGATATTCGCGATGATCTTCGGCGCGCGGAGGCTCGGCCTGCGCGAGAAGCACGAGGGGCTCGTCTTCGCGGTTGCGCTGGAGTCGGTAATCAAGCTCGCGGCGTTTCTGGCGGTTGGGATATATGTGACATACGGCCTGTTTAACGGTTTCGGGGACATCCTGGGCCGCATCGGGCAGAGCCAGTGGCATTCGCTGCTGCGGCTCGGCGAGGGATCGGCCACCGGGTATTCCGAGTGGGCCTCGCTGATGTTCATGTCGATGATGGCGATCATGTTCCTGCCCCGGCAGTTCCATGTCGCGGTGGTCGAAAACCACGACGAGCGCCACATCTTAAAGGCGATGTGGATGTTCCCGCTCTATCTCCTGCTGATAAACGTCTTCGTGCTCCCGATTGCGTTCGGCGGGCTGCTGCTGGGCGGCGACCCGAAGGCCGCCGACTCCTTCGTGCTCTCGATCCCGATGTCGCAGGGCAATGCCATGATCACGCTGCTCGTGTTTCTCGGGGGATTTTCCGCCGCGACCGGGATGCTGATAGTCGAGTCGCTCGCTATCAGCAACATGGTGATGAACAACCTGATAACGCCGTTTATGTTCCGCTACCGCTTCGAACGGCTGGACGATTTCCCGACGGTGCTGATCAACATAAAGCGCGTCGTGATATTCCTGTTCGTATTCGCCGGGTACGTTATCGCGGTGAATATAGGGGAGTTCTACTCGCTCGTGGACATGGGGCTTAAGTCCTTCGAGGCCGTGACGATATTCGCCCCGGCAGTATTCTTCGGGCTCTACTGGAAGCGCGGCAACCGCTGGGGCGCGATGGCCGGCGTGCTCGGCGGGTTCGTCGTATGGCTTTACATGCTCCTGCTGCCTGCGATGGTGAAGTCCGGCGTGGTAGCCCCAGGCGGGATCGTGGCCTACTTGATGGGCTCCGAGCACCTCAACCCGCTGGCCTTCATGGGCATGACCGGGTTGGACCGCTGGAGCCACTCATTGTTCTGGGGCCTCTCGGTGAACATCACGCTATTCGTGGGAATATCGCTCCTGACGCGCCGCGACGAATCGGAAGAACGCCAGGCCCTGCTGTTTGTGGAGTCTTTCTCGCCGACGGTGCTGCACGCAAAAAATACCGTCGACGACATCAGCGATGCGATAGGCCAGTTCATCGGCCGGCCGGAGGCCCAGCGCGTGATCGAGGAGTTCATGGACCGGGAGGGGATCGACCCGAAGGCCGTGGACTCCACCGCCATGATGAAGCTGCGCGAGGAGGCCCGCCGCGTGCTCTCCGGCGCGCTTGGCTCCCCTATCGCGGCCCTCGTGCTCGAAGACCACCTCGCGCAGACGACCGAGGAGCGCGCCGCGGTGCTCGAGAGCATACGCCAGATGACGCGCACGCTGAGGCTCTCGCGGCAGGAACTGGCCGAGACGAACCGCCAGCTCGCGTTTTTAAAGGAATTCTCCGAAAACATCATCGAGAGCATACCGCTGGGGGTGGCCACGGTCGACACCTCGTCGCGCGTCACCTACTGGAACGGCACGATGAGGCGCATCACCGGCACGGACAGAAACGACGCGATGGGGCTGCACGCCGACCGGCTGCTCCGCCCCCTGATGCCGGAGCTCATCGGCCCCTCGGGCGGCATAGAGCGCGAGGGCGGGCTCGTATGCTCCTCTCCGGGCAAGGTGCTCTCGGTCTATGTCACGAGGCTGATGGGCGGCAGGCAGGGCCGCGTGGTCGTGGTCGAGGACATCACCGAGAAGCGCAAGATCGAGGAGGAGCTGTTTCGCACGACCAAGCACGCCAGCATCGGCAGGCTCGCGGCAGGCGTCTCGCACGAGATCGGAAACCCGCTGGCCTCCATATCGTCGCTCGTGCAGGAGATGATCGCGGAGGACACGACGCCCTTCGTCGGCGAATCGCTCGATACGATCCACCACCACGTCGACCGCATAGCGCGGATCGTCCGGAGCCTCGGGGACTTCGCCCGCCTGCACCCGCGCGAGAAGGCCCCGGCGGACCTCGCGGTCGTGCTCGAGACCACGATGCGCCTCGTGCGCTACGACAAGAACTTCAGGAAGATCAACCTGCACGTCAACCTCTCCCCGGTGCCCCCGGTCGTGGTCGACACGGACCAGATGCAGCAGGTATTCCTCAATTTATTCCTCAACGCCAGCGACGCGATGCCCGATGGCGGCGACCTGACGGTCACGCTGCACCCCTCGGCCCCGGGCGGCGTCGAGGTCGAGTTCGCCGACACCGGCAAGGGGATCGACGAGGCCGTGATGGACAAGATATTCGACCCGTTTTTCAGCACCAAGGGCCCGGCGCGCGGCACCGGCCTTGGCCTCAGCATCAGTTACAGTATAATAAAAGACCACGGCGGCACGATCTCGGTCCGCCCCGGGAGGCAGCGCGGGGCGAGCTTCGTCATAACGCTTCCTGCGGCAAAGGGGGAACTCATTTAACCTGTGTCTAAAACCATGCTCATAGTCGAGGACGAAGAGACTTTAAAGGAATCCCTCAAGCGCCTGTTCCAGCGCGAGGGCTTCTTCGTGGACGCCGCGGCCTCGGCCGAGGAGGGCCTGGCGATGGCCAAAGACGGGCCCTACGACGTCATCGTGTCTGACATTATTTTGCCGGGCATGGACGGCATCGAGATGATGGGCTTCATACGCGAGTACTCGCCCGATCAGGCCTTCATAGTGATGACCGCATACGCCTCCTTGGAGACCGCGGTTAAGGCGCTGCGCGCCGGGGCGTTTGACTATATCATCAAGCCGATCATGCACAACGAGATCAAACAGGTCGTCCGAAACGCCGTGACGCAGCAGGCCCTGCGCCGCGAGAACGCCTTGCTCAAAAAACAGTACGTCCCCGCCGCCGACTACTCGAGCATCATAGGTCGCGACCCAGCCCTGCTTGGGGTGATCGACGAGGTCCGCATGGTCGCGGACTCCCGTAGTAATGTGCTTTTATACGGCGAGACCGGCACCGGCAAGGAGCTCTTCGCGCGAGTCATACACGGCGCGAGCCAGCGGCGCGATATGCAGTTTCTGCCGATCAACTGTTCGGCCATCCCCGAGACCCTGCTTGAGAGCGAACTGTTCGGACATATCAAGGGGGCCTTCACCGGCGCGCTTAGTACGAAACTGGGCCTGCTCGAGGAGGCCGACGGGGGCACTGTGTTCCTCGACGAGATCGGCGACATACCGCTATCGATACAGGTCAAGCTCCTGCGCATATTGGAGGACCAGGAGATCCGCAGCGTGGGGAGCACGAAGTCGCGCAAGATCAACATCCGCCTGATCACGGCCACCAACCGCGACCTGAAGGAGGCGGTGGCTACCGGCCGGTTCAGGGAGGACCTCTACTACAGGATAAACGTGATCGGCCTCAGGCTCCCGCCGCTGAGGGAGAGGCGCGACGACATCCCCGCGCTGGCCTTGCACTTCGTAGCGAAGTTCGCGGCCGAGGGCGGGCGGCCCCCCAAGCGCCTCTCGCCGGAGGCGATGCAGGCGATGCGAGCCTATGCCTGGCCGGGAAATATACGAGAACTCCAAAACGTGATCGAGCGCGCAACGCTGATCTCGGGCGGCGAGGAGATCACGCTCGAGCACCTGCCGGTCGGTATGAGGGCGCGCGAAGAGGCCCTCTCGGAGCTCTCGCTGGAGCGCGAACTCTCGATAGACGAATACGCCCGCACGTTCGTGCAGGGCTTCCAGGCGCGCTACAGCGAGCAGGAACTCGCGGACCGCCTCGGCATCACCAGAAAGACCCTGTGGGAGAAACGCCGCAAGTGGGGCCTGCTCAGGCGCCAAACCCAGGGTGCCCCCGAGGAGCGCCAGCCGTGATCAAGGCCGACATAATCAGGTTTCTGAAGGCCACGCCGCCATTTCACTTTCTCAAGGATTCGGAGCTCGACCTTATCGCCGATGACATAGCGATAGAGTTCTATCCCAGGGGGACGAAGATTCTCGTGCAGGACGGCCCGCCGAGCGATTTTCTGAGGATCATAAAAAAAGGCGGGGTCAAGGTCTTCGTCTCATCCGAGACCGGCGAGGAGTTAGATATCGACTTCAGGGGCGAGGGCGAGCAGTTCGGGTTCCTCTCGGTCGTCGGCGCGGACCGCTCGAGGGCGAACGTGCTCGCGGTCGAGGATACGATCTGCTACCTCATCCCGCGCGATAAGGTCTTTAAGGTGCTCCAGAAAAACTCCGAGGTCAACGAGTTTTTCATGCGCTCGTTTTTTTTAAATTTCATCGACAAGACATACGACGAGACCAGGCGCAACATGACCGGCCTGGGCGACGTGGACCGGCAGCTCTTCATCACCCCGGTCGGGCTCATCCTCAAGAAGGCCCCGATGACCACGGCCGGGACCGCCTCGATACAGGACGCCGCGCGGCTGATGTCCGCTGAGCGCATCAGCTCGCTGATCGTGACAGGCCCCTCGGGCGAGCCTGCCGGTATCATCACCGACCGCGACTTGCGGGCCAAGGTCGTGGCCTCGGGGCGTTCTATCGGCGACCCTGTCAGCTCGATAATGAGCGCGCCGCTTATCACAGTAAACGCCGAGGAGAACTGTTTTGAGGCCCTGCTTCGCATGATCCGCCACAAGATCCACCATATAATAGTGGTCGAGGCAGGCAGGTTCAAGGGGATAGTCACGAACCACGACTTCATGGTCCTGCAGGGCTCGGCCCCCACGGCGCTCGTCAAGGAGATGGACGACATGAAGGGCGTGGACGAGCTTGCGGGCGTGGTGCCCAAGCTATACAAGAACGTCTCAAACCTGATGCGCGAGGGCGCGCGCGCGGCGAACGTCACGGGGCTTATAACCGAGGTCATCGAGAAGCTCCTGATCCGGCTGATAGAGTTCGCCGAGCGCAAGCTCGGGCCCGCTCCGCTGCCATACACCGTGGCGATGATCGGCGCGGGCGGCAGGCGCGAACTCACGCTCGGCCTCGACGTCCGCCTCGCGATCATATTCGCCGACAGCCCCAACCTCTCGCTCGTCAGGGAGACGTGCAAGTACTTCGAGGGCTTCACTGACGAGCTCGGCGCGGGGCTGATTGCGTGCGGCATACGCTCGTGCACCGACCGCCTGAGGTCCGAAAACGTCCTGAGCCTCGCGGACTGGACCGTGCGGTTTGCGAAGCGGATAACCGATCCCGGGCAGAACTCCCCTGACCTCGCGCTGTTTGATATCAGGGCCATACACGGCGACGAGGCGCGCGTGGAGCAGCTCAGGGCCGCGTCGTTCAGCCTCGGCTCGTCGAGCCCGAAGTTCATCGACCACGCCTCGGAGCTTACGCTCTCTAACAGGCCGCCCCTTGGGTTCTTCGGAAAGTTCGTGGTCGAGAAGTCCGGCGAGCACCGAAACGAGCTCGACCTGTACGACAAGGGCGTCCGTCCGATAGCGGACGTGGCCCGGCTCTTCGCGTTTCATTACGACGTGCGCGACTACTCGACCACCCGCCGGCTCGCTACGCTTCGGGACCGCTACAAGTTCGAGGAGGCCGAGAACCTCCAGCACGCCTTCGACTACCTGATGACGCTCGCCGTGCATTTACAGCTCAGCCAGATCGAGAAGGGCTACGAGCCGGACGAGTTCGTAAACCCCGAGGCGCTCTCCGCGTTCGAGCGCCAGACGCTCAAGGAGTCGTTCCAGATGCTGACGAAGATCTACGCCCTGATCGAGAAGCGCGAAGCTGTAGAAAGACCCCAGTAGGATGATACTCCCGCGCCCCCTGGCATGCCTGTTCGGCACCGGCTCAGCCGACATGCCCGAGGCGCTCCGCCGCCACAGGGGCGCGAACAAGCGCCTCCGGCCCGACTTAGCGCTCGAGGAGGCCGAGTTCGTGGTCTTCGACACCGAGCTCACCGGGCTGTCGTACAAAAACGACTCGATAGTCTCGATAGGCGCGATCAGGATGCGCGGCGGGGCGATACTGGCCTCGACCGAGTTTTATCGGCTCGTCCGGCCCGAGACCGAGCTTCGCGGCGAGAGCGTCTGCATACACGAGATCACGCCCGACGAGCTCGCCTCTTCAGCGATGGAGCCCAAAGACGCGCTCGCGGAGTTCCTCGACTATGCCGGGGACGCGGTGCTCGTCGGGCACTTCGCCGAGATAGACGTGACGTTCGTAAGCCGGGCGATGCGGCGGCACTTCTGCCTCCCGCTTCAGAGTCGTGCGGTAGACACCGCGCTCCTGCACGCATGGCTCCTCGCGCGCGGCTCTTCGCTAAGCCGCCACTTCGGCGGCTGGTGCCTCGATCAGAACCTCTTTACCATGGCTCGCCACTACGGGATCGAGCCGGGGGGCCAGGCGCACAACGCCCTGCTCGACGCGTTCGTCACCGCGCAGCTCTTTCAGCGGCTGCTGGCGTTCCTGCCCGAGAGCGGCATAAAAAGCGTGGGCGGGCTACTTAAGGCGGGTGGGTTGTAATTGCCGATTGCCGTTGGGGAAGAGGGGTCCGTGACCCCCCGTGGCACCCTCTTGCTTTTATGGGATTGCTTATGCCATACTCAAAACTAGTTGCAGGAGTATTTTTAAGGAACACCACAGAGTACACCAAGCTATGCGGTTTCAGTAGAAGTTCTCCTTAGCACAATATCAGAGAAGAAAGGAGAACATTCACATGGCAAACGGCACTGTAAAGTGGTTCAACGAGTCCAAGGGTTTCGGCTTCATCACCGAGGACAATGGCACCGACGTTTTCGCGCATTTTTCAGCGATCAAGGGCGACGGCTTCAAGACCCTTAACGAAGGCGATCGCGTCAGCTTCGAGATCGTAAACGGCGACAAGGGCCTCAAGGCTCAGGACATCGTCAAGATCTAAGTTTCGCACAAACCAAAAAGGCGGACCCGCAAGGGCCCGCCTTTTTTTTATTTCCAAATAGGATGTGAGCCGCTTCTTCAGCGCGGCATATTTGCTATCCCGCGCGGCCCGTGCTGCTGCCTCTGATCCTCACCCTCATGCCTCGGCTGCACCTGCTGAGGCTGAACCTCACGCCTGATCCGCTTGGGCTGCTCTAGCGGCTGGGGCTGCGCCTGCTGAGGCTGAACCTCGCGCCTGATCCGCTTGGGCTGCTCTAGCGGCTGGGGCTGCGCCTGCTGAGGCTGAACCTCGCGCCTTATCCGCTTGGGCTGCTCTAGCGGCTGGGGCTGCGCCTGCTGAGGCTGAACCTCGCGCCTGATCCGCTTGGGTTGCTCTAGCGGCTGGGGCTGAATCTTCTGTGGCTGTTGCGGTTGGAACTCGCGTTTAGGCCGCTCGGGCTGCGGCGGCTGCCCGCCCCCGTGCCTCGGACGGTCCCATCTCCGCTCATGTTCCCAGGTGCGCCAGTGCTCGAGCATGTCGCGTTCCCCTATGCGCTCTCCTGTGAAGGCCCGCCTGCGGTAATCGTGCGGCATCGTCATCACCGGCCGAGGCATCATGCCGAAGCGCACGTAGTCCCATGGGCCTGAGTATGCATGCGAGCGGTACCACCTGTGCTCATACGGCCGGTACCACCACCCCTCATAGAAAAACAGGCCGTCGACGTCCGGGACGAAATAAACATATGTCTCCTCGTACTCGACGACCGGGGGCGGCTCGGGAAAATCGAACGGTGGCGGCGGTGGCGGAGGGACTTCATATACCGGCTCTTCCTCCGGTATAGGCGGGATCGCGTACTCGTCGCTCACAGCGGCTTCGCCCTCGGGGACCTGCTCTAAAGCGGGTGCGGGCTCCACGGCAGGGGCCTGCTCCGGGGCTGTCGTAACCTCGGGCAAAGGTGCCGGGGGAGGGGCCGCTGGGGGCGTTGCGGAGACGGTGTTTTCGATGGCCGGCGGAGCGTTCGTGATCGCCGTCTTGCCGCGCTTGCACGCAACGAGCGCCAGCAGGCAGCACATTATAATGGCTATAAGCCTCGCGTTCATCTCTCCTCCTTGCTTTCATCATAATATACCACCGCCCGGCCCGGTTTGCTAGATGGCCGGTTCCCATCAAATGTATGCTTTTGCTTGCGCTCAGAGGCAAAAGTGTGGTATATTTCAGGTTAAGTTTTAAAGATCAAGTCAGTTCCGGTTCAAAACGTATGCTGAGACAACGAATCATAACGGTGGTCTTGGTGCTTGTAGTCGGGTGGACCGGCGGGTACCTTCACCACTCCCTCCAGAGCCTGCGGCAGGCCGAGTCCCTCACGCGCGAGGTCGCGGACCTCAGGGCGGACAACGAAAGCTACAGCCTGCAGCGCGATCTCGTCCGCAAGGTCTACTGCAAGATCACCGCGTACTCCCGTGATGCCATATCGATCAACCGCCCCGAGTGGCTCGAGGACGGCGCGACCGCATCGGGCAAGATGGCCAGGCGGGGCCGCATTGCGGCCGACTGGGACTTCTTCCCGCCCGGCACGCGCATCTACGTGCCCGGCTACGGCGAGGCCGTCGTGGCCGACCGCGGCAGCGACGTCCAGGAAAACCACATTGACCTTTTCATGGACTCATACGACGAGGCCAAACGCTGGGGCGTGCGGAACATCGAGGTCTACGTGATCGAGATGGGAAAGCCAGTTACGAAGGACGCATCGCGCGGCGGCTCAGGCGCGCAGGGCTAAGCCCCGCCTGATATCTCACCCTTGCCCTCAAGCAGTTCCATCGCTGCGCCAAGCACGGTCTTGACGTCCATCGCGGCCAGGCACGCGAAGTCCTCTCCGCGGCGGCATCTCTGCGGTATCGGCGAGTAGCGGAAGCACGGGGGGCAGCCCGGCATGCGCAGGACGCGGCTGGGGGTGCGCCAGGGCGCCAGCCACTGCGGGTTGGTTGGGCCAAAGAGCGCGACGGTCGGAACGCTCAGCGCAGCCGCCAGGTGCATAAGCCCCGAGTCGTTGGTGACGAAGACGCGGCACAGGCCCATGAGCGCCGCGCTCTGACGGATGGATGCGGTGCTCACCGCGATCACGCGCCCCGCCCCAAGCCCTGCAAGCTGGATTATCTCATGTTTGAGCGGGTCTTCCTCCGGGCCGCCGAAGAGCAGAAACGCGGCATCCCCGGCCGCTCCCGAGAGCTCGTGTATCAGTGCGGCGTATTTCTCCCTGGGCCAGCGTTTTTTGGCGTGCTCCTTAAACAGGCTGCTGCCGGGATGAAACCCGAACAGCACGCGCCCGCCCAGGCCGTGGCCGTCAGCCCACCCGTCGGCCCATGCCCGCTCCTCGTCGCTTAGATATATGCCAAGCGGGTAAGGCTCGGGGTCCTCGATGCCGAGGAACCGGAGCAGCCGCAGGTTTTCCTGCACGTTATGCAGCGAGTCGTCCTCGCGGAGCGTCCGGTTTTTCAGGAAGTTCAGCTCGCGGACGTCGCGCAGCGCATACCTGTGGCCGATCCGCACCGGCGCGCCTACTAGCATCGCCGAGAGGTTGTAGTCCCGCCGGTTGGAGGGATAGAGGTTTATCGAGGCATCGAAGCCCCGGCCCCGGAACTTAAGCAGAAACCTGATCCCCTCCATCTTCGGCCGCGTGAGGAACGGGAAGAGGTGGTTTTCGTCTACGTGAGGGTTGCCGATCATGACGTCGCGCGTCGAGCCGAACATGTGGAGGCAGACCACGCGAGCCCCGAGCCGCTCCTTGATGTTGCGCAGCGCGGGGGTCGCCATCAGCATGTCGCCGATGCCATAAACCGGCATGGTTATGATCCGCTTGAAGCTCACCGGCCCTCCTTCAGTATGCGCAGAAGCAGGGCCTCGTAATCCTCCGAGATCCGCTCCCATGTGTATCCCTGCACGTACTTAAGCGCGCTCACTCCCATGCGAAGGCGCGAGGCGGCATCCGATAGCGCGGCCGAGAGTTTCGCGGCGCAGTCTTGGGCGTCGCCCGTCTTAAACGCGAGCCCGAAGCCCCCCTCGAGCGCGAAGCAGAGCTCCGGGATGTCGCTTACGATTACAGGGCGGCCGCAGGCCGCGGCCTCGAGCACGACTATGCCCCAGCCCTCGAACCTCGAAGGCAGCACGAACAGTTTAGCCCGCCTCATCAGGTCGAGCTTTTGGGCCTCGTCCACGAAGCCCCTGAACTCTATATCGAGCCCTTTCGCCATTTCCTTTAGCTTATGTTCATCAGGGCCGCGCCCGGCGATCACGAGTTTTGCTGGTTGCGCCAGCAGCCGCATCGCGCCGATCAGGGTGTCGAGTCCCTTGTTCGCAATAGCCAGCCGGCCTACGTAGAGTATGAAGTCCTCCTCCGGAGCCGGGCTGGCGAGGATCGTATCGGCGTTGATGCCGGCGGGTATTACGGCGACGTCGCTGCGCCCGATCTTCCGGCGCGTGCCTTCCGAGAGCGCCGTGACGTGGCGGAACATGCGAGGGTAGACGGACTCGAGCAGGAAAAACGGCAGCCCCGCGAGCATGCCCTTGCGTCTCAGTATGCCCCGGCCCTCTATGTGGTTTAGGTGCAGCACCGAGGGACGCCCCGAGAGCAGCCGGGAGAATACCGGGTTCCAGGGGGCGAAGTCCTCGACCACTATGTCAAACTCGCGGCCGTGCCTCAGCACGAAGGCCGCGCCCGCCGCAGCGAACCCGAACGTGCTCGCCACGTATCCGGACGAAGGGCCGACGAACTTGTATGAGAGCCTGCCCTCGGTGTAGTCACGCGCGCCGGGGTATGAGCCGCTTACGACCGTGACCTCGTGGCCTCGGCCTGCCAGGCGGCGGTTAAGCTCGAGCACGCGCACCGCGCCGCCGCCGCCGACCCACGGGTTGGAGGGATGGTCGTATATCAGGTGCAGGATCCTCAGGCCGCGCTCTCGATCTCGAAGCGCACCATCAAAGAGACGAGCGCATGAAAGCGGGTGCGGGCGGACCAGCCCAGCACGGCACGCGCCTTCGACGGGTCTCCGGTGAGGTCGTCTATGTCCGAGGGCCGCATGAAACGCGCGTCGACCGAGACCAGCGCCTTGCCGGTCGCGGCGTCGATCCCGCGTTCGCCGATCCCGGAGCCCTCCCATCCGAGCGTGAAGCCCGCCTCCTGAAACGCCGCCTCCACGAACTCGCGCACGCTATGCGATTCTCCGGTGGCGATCACGTAGTCGTCGGGCGCTGCGGCTTGCAGCATCTCCCAGGCCGCCTCGACGTACTCAGGGGCATAGCCCCAGTCGCGGCGGGCCGAGAGGTTGCCGAGCACCAGCGGCCCGGTGCGCGCGCCGCGCGAGAACTCGGCCGCGGCGCGCGTGATCTTGCGCGTGACGAACTCCTCTGGCCTGAGCCTGGACTCGTGCGGGAAGAGTATGCCCGAGCAGACGAACAGCCCGTGCGAGCGCCTGTATATCCCGGCCATGCGATGCGCCATGAGCTTCGATGCGGCATACGGGCTAAGGGGACTAAACCCGGTGCCCTCGTCCCTGCGCCCCCTGATGTTGCCGAACATGTCCCCTGAGGATGCGTTAAAGAACCGGGCATGGGGAGAGTGTTTTCTCGTCGCTTCCATAAGCGCCGTCGCGCCGAGCGCATTTACGCGGATCGTGCCTACGGGGTCCTCGAACGAGCGGGCGACGCTGCTTTGCGCCGCGAGGTTATAGACCTCGTCAGGGGCGGTATCGGCAATGAGCCTCTCGAGCGCATCCGCATCCGTGATGTCGAGGCTGCGGAGCGTCACGCGCTCTTTAATGCCGAGGGCAATCAGCCCCGGCGTGCCGTCGCGGCCGGGCATCAGGGTGCCGACGACGCGGTAGCCCTTCTCAAGCAGCAGCCGGGCGAGGAACGCCCCGTCCTGCCCCCCGGCGCCTGTTATAAGAGCGGTCTTGGACATCCATGATTATATACGGTAATTGCGGCGGGAGGCTACCGGGGCGGCCGGCCCGCTTCTACATTGCAGGGCCGCGCGCGTATGATAGAATTCTGGATGGGCACGGACGGCACGAAGCGGCTGCGGCTTACGGTCAGAGGCACGGTGCAGGGCGTCGGGATGAGGCCGCGCGTGCACAGCCTCGCAACCGGGCTCGGTCTTTCGGGATTCATCGCTAACACCGAGGACGGCGTCGTGATCGAGGTCGAGGGCAGGGTGGTTGCGGGGTTTGAAAAAGCCCTGAGAGAGGTCATGCCTCCGCTTGCGAGAATCGAGTCTATCGAGGCAGCGGATATACCGCTTCAAAATGCGGAAAGTTTTGAGATAAGAGACAGCGTGAAGGCGCAGGCCTTCGCGCTCGTGCCGCCTGATACCGCGACGTGCCCGGCATGCATCGCGGAGTTCAACGACCCGGCTGACAGACGATACCGGTATCCGTTTATCAACTGCACCGACTGCGGCCCGCGATACAGCATCACGGTGCGCATCCCCTACGACCGGCCCAATACGACGATGTCAGGATTTTTGATGTGCGCGGAGTGCGAGGCCGAGTACCGCGACCCCTCCTCCCGCAGGTTTCACGCCGAGCCCAACGCATGCCCCGCATGCGGCCCGCGCCTGACATTAATGCCCGGCGGGCCACAGCCCGAAGGCCATGGAGGGCTGGTGAAAATTGCCGGGGACGCGCTGGAAGAGGCGGTGTGCATGCTCCAGGAGGGGCGCATCGTCGCGGTCAAGGGCATCGGTGGGTTTCACCTCGCCTGCGACGCGATGAACCCCGGCGCGGTGCGCACATTACGCGAGCGCAAGCGCCGGAGCAACAAGCCCTTCGCGCTCATGGCCCGCGATATCGAGACGATACGCGGCCATTGCGAGGTAAGCGATGCAGAGGCCGGGGTACTGCTGAGCGCTGCCCGCCCGATTGTATTGCTAAAGAGGGGGACCCCGTCCCCGCTGCCAGAAGCGGTCGCCCCAGGCGCGCCCTATCTGGGCTTCATGCTCCCGTACGCGCCGCTGCACCACCTGCTGCTGGAGCGGATACCAGTCCTCGTGATGACGAGCGCCAACCTCGCTGAAGAGCCTATAGTCATAGACAACGAAGATGCGGTCTCAAGGCTCGGCGGGATATGCGATGCCTTCTTGCTGCATGACCGCCAGATATTCATGCGCTGCGACGACTCGGTCGTGCGCGTGACCGGGCGGGGAGAGACCTTGATGCTCAGGCGGGCGCGCGGGTTCGTGCCCTCGCCGATAATGCTGCGCGAGGGCGGCCCGGACGTCCTGGCCGCGGGCGCCGAGCTCAAAAACACCCTCGCGCTCACGGCCGGCCGGATGGCCGTAGTGAGCCAGCACATCGGGGACATGGAAAATATAGAGACGCTCGAGTTCTTCGAAGAGACGCTCCGCAATCTCAAGGCCGCTTACGGGGCCGCCCCTGTCGCTCTCGGCCATGACCTGCACCCCGGATACCTGAGCACCAGATGGGCGCTCAGGCAGAAGCTAAGGCCCATCGCGGTGCAGCACCACCACAGCCACGTAGCCTCGGTGATGGCCGAGCACGGACTTGGCGGACGCGGCCTCGGCATAGTGCTGGACGGCGCTGGCTATGGCACAGACGGCACGCTATGGGGCGGCGAGTTTCTGGTCACGGACGGGGCGATGTTTGAGCGCGCCGGGCATCTGCTGCCCGTCCCGCTTCCGGGCGGGGATACCGCCGTTCGCGAGCCCTGGCGGATGGCGGTGAGCTATATGCACCAATCTAGCGGTAGGGACGAGGCCGCGACGATCCCGCTGCTTCAGAGGCTCGGGTATATGGACCGCTACGGAGAGACGCTGGTGCGTAACGTGCTTACGGTCTGCGCCATCGCGATCCCCAGCTCCGGAACTGGCAGGCTCTTCGATGCCGTGGCCGCGCTTTCGGGCGTATGCGACCGCAACACCTTCGAGGGCGAGGCCCCGATAGCGCTCACAGCGGCCGCGATGCGCGCATGGGGCAGGCCGCATGGGCCATATCCATACTCCATAACCGGCAGCGCCCCGGCGATCCTGGATTTTTCAACGGCTATAGCCGGTATAATTAATGATAGACTTTCACATATGGGCCGGGACGAGATCGCGGCCAGATTTCACCGCACCGTAATCGATGCCGTGGTCGCGCTGGGCGGCCGGATTTATGGCTCGCGCGATTTAAGGTGGGCCGCGCTTAGCGGCGGGAGCTTTCAAAATCCGCTGCTCCTAGACGGAGTGCGCGAGGGGCTTGAGGCCCTCGGGATCGAGGTCCATATCAACGAGCGCGTGCCGTTAAACGACGGGGGAATTTCACTCGGTCAAGCGTACATTGCACGGGAGGTTTTAAAACAACTTGCTCCCTGACGAACAGATAAGGGCGGCCGGGCAGCTCAGCCGGGCGATCGCCACGCTCAGCGCCAAGATAGGCCGCCCGCTTAACCTGATGGAGGTCTGCGGCACGCACACGGTCGCGATCTTCCGCCACGGAATACGGAGCCTCCTGCCCCAGGAAGGCATCACGCTTCTGAGCGGGCCGGGCTGCCCGGTATGCGTCACCGCGACGCGCGACATCGACACCGCGCTTGCGTATGCCGCGCTGCCTTCTGTTGTGCTCGCTACGTTCGGAGACATGATGCGGGTGCCGGGCTCCGAGCGCTCGCTCATGGAGGCTAAGGCGCGCGGCGCTGACGTCCGCGTCGTGTACTCTCCGCTTGAGGCCCTGCGCATCGCGAAGGCCGAGCCGCAAAAGACGGTCCTGTTCTTCGCGACCGGGTTTGAGACGACCTCGCCGCTCGTTGCGGCAACGCTGATCGAGGCAGACCGCACCGGCGTTGGCAATCTCTATATCCTCCCGGTGCACAAGCTCGTCCCCCCGGCGCTGCGCGCCCTGGTCGGGACCCCGGGGCTCAAGGTCGACGGCTTCATCCTGCCGGGCCATGTCTGCACCATTACAGGCACAATCCCGTACCGGTTCCTGAGCGCGGATTACGGCATACCGGGCGTTGCGACCGGCTTTAGCGCGCTGGACATCCTTGAGGGCATCCTTATGATACTGATGCAGATAGAGGGCGGAGCGCCCCGGATCGCGATACAGTATAAGAAGGTCGTGCGTGAGGGGGGAAACCCGAAGGCCGTCGAGACGATCAACCGCTGCTTCGACGCGGCGGACGCCGAGTGGCGCGGCATAGGCGTGCTGCCCCTAAGCGGGCTCGTGCTTAAGCCGGAATACGCCCACCGCGACGCGCGCACGGCACTTGGGGAGGTCGTGGTCGAGGCGAGGCCTGACCCCAAGGGCTGCTCCTGCGGCAGCGTGCTTAGGGGCATCATGCTCCCCCCGGACTGCCCGCTCTTTGGGAAGGGCTGCACCCCGGAGCGTCCTGTCGGGCCGTGCATGGTTAGCGCCGAGGGCAGTTGCGCGGCATACTATAAATACGGGGGCTACGGATACAAGTGAACTCAGACGAACGCATACTTCTAGGCCACGGAAGCGGGGGGCGGCTTATGCACGAACTCATCCGCACCTGCTTCGGCTCGCGCTTCGGGATAACGCAGGTCACGGACGCCGCGCTGCTGGACTTCCCGCATAGCGGGCGGCTCGCGTATACGACCGACTCATACGTCGTCTCGCCCTTGTTCTTCGAGGGCGGCTCGATCGGGGACCTCGCGGTAAACGGCACCGTCAACGACCTGGCGGTCTCCGGGGCGCGGCCGCTTTACCTCACCGCCGGGTTCGTGATCGAGGAGGGCTTCCCGCTTCGCGACCTTACACGCATAGCCGACGACATGGCCGCGGCCGCGCAAAAGGCCGAAGTTCGCATCGTGGCCGGGGACACGAAGGTCGTCGAGCGCGGGAAGGCCGACGGGCTCTTCATCAACACCTCCGGCGTCGGCGTCGTATCGGAGGACGTTGCGCTTTCGGTCGAGGCCATCTCGGCCGGGGACGCGGTAGTCGTGAGCGGCCCGATAGGGAGCCACGGGATGTCCGTGATGGCAAGCAGGAGCGGGCTGCACTTCGAGCCCAGGCTCCGGAGCGACTGCGCCCCGCTATGGCCGATGGTGCGGGCGATGCTCGAGGGCGACGCGCCCAGCGTGCGCGTGATGCGCGACCCCACGCGCGGCGGGCTCGCGACCACGCTTAAGGAATTTACGGAGGCCTCCGGCCTGGCCATAGAGCTCTGGGAGGGCAACGTCCCGGTGCTCCGGCAGGTCACCGGTGCGTGCGAGCTACTCGGGCTCGACCCCCTCTACGTGGCCTGCGAGGGCGTACTCGTTGCCGTGGTAAGGGCCGATATGGCAGAATATCACATAGCGCGCATGCGGGAGTTCCCCGAGGGGAGGCTCGCGGTGCAGATCGGCGTGGTTAAGGCCGCGCCTGCAGGGGCCGTGGCGCTCAGGACGACGCTGGGCGGCTCAAGGCTCCTAGACATGCTCCAGGGCGAGCAGCTTCCGCGCATCTGCTGATTCATATCAAGGCGCTCAAACCGCATCGGGAGGTATGGCATTGAGGAAGATCACAATCGCGTTTATGGCTGCACTGCTCATCGTGGCCGCAGTTGCATGCTCGGTCAGGCAGCAGTCCGGCAAGACAGCCGCCACGGTCGACGGGGTCGCTATACCCGAGGCCGCCGTCAAATGGGGGATGAGGGGCCATATAGCCCAACACGCCGCCGCCAATGTCAACGAGTCCGCGATGCGCACCGCGGTCCTCAACCAGTACGTCGCCAACAGGCTGCTGGCCGAGGGCGCGAAGGAGAAGGGCCTCTCTGTCACGGATTCCGACCTCAAGGTCCATATGGACGCCGAGAGCAGTTCTGCGGGCGCCGAGAAGTTCGCCCAGTCGCTCAGGGACGCCGGGCTCACCGAGAAGCAATACCAGGATATCCTCCGGGACCGCATACTGGCCTCGATGTTCACCCAGACGCTTTATAACGACGCGTCGATTACGGACGGGATGCTCAGGGACGTCTACATGAAGCTCCCGAAGCCGATGATGATGCCCGAGACGGTCACGATACGCTTCATGGAGTTTAAGGACGAGGCCTCGGCCGCCAGGGCCGCCGCGAAGGTAAAGGCAAGCGGGTTTGACAAGGTTGCCGACGCATACAAGAGGGACAACGCCGCGACCGTGAGCGGGTACGGCGAGATCGCGCCGTCGTTTTTCGACCCTGAGGCCGCCAAGGCGGTCAGCGCGCTGGCCCCAGGCGGCTGGACCGGGCCGGTGAAGGGCAGGAGCGGCTTTTACCTGATACGCCTCAAGCAGCACAACCCGCCCAGGCCCAAGACGTTCGACGAGGCCAGGGGCGAGCTGCGCGGCATGCTCGCAACACAGCTTAAAAACCAGAGCGTCATGTCATGGCTTGCCGCTCGCAAGGGAAGTGCGAAAATTGTCATCAACAGCAATTAGGGGCGTCCTGCTGCTCATGCTCGCGCTGTGCGCGGCCGCGCTCCTGCCGCGGCAGGCCGCCGCGGACGACAGCATCCTCCTTGACCGCGTCGTCGCGGTCGTCAATAAGGAGGTCATAACGTGGAGCGAGCTGTATGCAGCCATGGATAGCGAGTTCGGCAAGGCCCTCTCCGCGATGAGCGACAAAGACAGGCTCGCCTTCCTGAAGTCCCGCGAGGGCGTCTACCTGGATGCGATGATCAACAACCGCCTTCAGATGCAGAGCGCGAAGAAACTCGGCATCACGCCCGCGGAGGACGAGATCGACGAGGCCATAGACGGCATTCGCAAGAAAAACAACCTCACCCCCGGGCAGTTCGAATCGGAGCTCAAGGACGCCGGCTACACCAAGGACACGTACCGCAAGAGCATCACAGAGCAGATGACCATCTCGAGGCTCGTAGACCGCGAGGTCAGGCGCAACGTGAAGGTTACGGACGAGGACGTGAAGGACTATCTAAAGGCCAGCAACCTGCCCGCGGACGGCAAGTTTTACCATATCACGCAGGCCTACTTCAAGCTTCCGACCGAGGACAACGTCGAGGAGACCAAACAGAAGATCGCCAAGTTCATGGCCGAGGCCAACGGCGGGGCGAACTTCCGCGAACTCTCGGCCAAGTACTCAGAGAGCGCCATCGCCGAAAACGGCGGCGACATGGGCTATATACACGAGAGCAAGCTCTCGGACGAATTCAAGCACGCGGTGCAGGACCTCAAGCCCGGCGACGTGAGCCGCCCCTTCCAAAGCTCGATGGGCGTGCACATCATAAAGCTCGAGGACGTACGCACGGCCCGGCAGATGCTCGAGGCCGAGCGCTTCAGTGCGGCGTACCGCGACTGGCTCAGGGCGCTGCGCGAAGACGCGCTCGTAGAGGTCAGGCTCTAGAGAGCCCCGCCGCTCTTGTACGCCAAACGGTTTTTCGATCTGGAGGGGCCGCGGCCCCGCATTGACCCCGCGCCGCAAATATCGTAAAATCAATTGCTGAATTCAAGGAGGGCTGATCGGATGAAGGTAATACAGGGCGACCTGCAGGCCAAGGGCCTGAGGTTCGGCATAGTCGTCAGCAGGTTTAACGATTTCATCACCTCGAGGCTCCTGGAAGGGGCCGAGGACGCCCTCGTGCGCCACGGGGCCAAGGGCGAGGAGATCGAGGTAGTGAAGGTCCCCGGCGCGTTCGAGATCCCGATAGCCGCGAAGAAGCTCGCCGCGACCGGCAGGTACGACGCCATCATATGCCTGGGCACGGTGATACGCGGCGCCACGCCACACTTCGACTATATAGCCTCCGAGGTCTCCAAGGGCATAGCCGCAGTGAGCCTCGAGCACTCGGTCCCTGTGGCGTTCGGCGTGCTCACGACCGACACGATAGAGCAGGCGGTCGAGCGCGCTGGCACCAAGAGCGGCAACAAGGGCTGGGACTCCGCGGTCACCGCGATCGAGATGGCACAGCTCTTCAAGAAGCTAGGCTGACGGGCGGCCCGCGCCTATGAAGCGCAGGAGGGCACGCGAGTACGCCCTGCAGCTGCTTTTCCAGCACGATTTCGCCCCTGGCGTCGATATCGACTACGAGAGTTTCTGGGCCGACAAGGACGAGGACGACTCGGTGAAGGCCTTCGCGCGCTCGATCGTAGTGGGCACGCTAGGGCACCTCGCGGAGATCGACGCCGCGATATCGGCCGCGGCCGAACACTGGGAGATGAGCCGCATGGCCGCTGTGGACCGCAACATCCTGCGCGCCGGGGCCTACGAGCTGATGTTCGCCCCGGACATCCCTCCGAAGGTCGCGATCAACGAGGCCCTCGAGGTAGCCAAGAAATTTTCTTCGCAGGATTCCGCCCCATTCATCAACGGCATCCTTGACAGGATCGCCAACAGGAACAGGTAATGAGCGGCGCCGCCATCCTGACCGCGGTGCTCTCCGACGTCCATTCAAACCTCTCCGCGCTGACCTCGGTGCTCGATGACGCGCGGTCGCGCGGGGCCGGGCGGTTCTGGTTTCTGGGCGACGCGGTCGGATACGGCCCCGACCCCAACGAGTGCGTGGACCTGCTTTTCCATACGGCCTCGGTGATGGTGCTCGGCAACCACGACGCCGCGGTGCTCAGGGCCGAGGAGGCCGCGCGCTTTAACCGCTACGCGGCCGAGGTCGTCGACTGGACGCGCAACGAGCTCGACTCGAGCAATATCGCCGTGCTGCACTCGATGCGCCTTACCGCATCCGTCGAGGACGTGCTGTTGGTGCACGCCTCCCCCGACGAGCCCGGGATGTGGTACTACCTCACCGGCGCGCCGTCGGTCGCCTCTGTCGCGAACAGTTTTATAGAGCGCATCTGCATGGTCGGCCACACTCACGCCCCGTTCATCGTCGAACTCAGGGCCGACGGCCGGTTGTTCACACACCAGAAGGCCGTCGCGTTCGCCGAGGGTTCGAGGTATGTCATCAACGCAGGGAGCGTCGGGCAGCCCCGCGACGGCGACCCGCGCGCCGCATACGTCCTGATGGGCGCCGGGCATGCCGAGGTCGTACGCGTCTCGTACGACATAGCCGAGTGCAAGCGCAGGATGCGCGAACGCGGACTTCCGGAGCCGCTTATACGGCGGCTCGCGATGGGGGTGTGATGCTCCAGCTTCAGCTCGGGCTTCCCTTCCAGTCATACGAGGGCCCGGATGCGATAAGGGCCGCGCTCGAGCGCGTATACGGCAGGCAGCTCTCTTTGGTCCTGACCGAGAACGTCCGGAGCCTGCTGTCTCTGAGACCGGGGCGCGAGGGCGTGCCGGAGGTGCGGCTGCACAGGATGTTTCTCACAGCCCCCTCCGAGGTGATCGAGGAGGTCGGGCAGTACATAAAATGCCGCAAGGGCCGGACCCCGCTTTTCTGGAGGTTCGTCAAGGGCAACGAGCACCTGATCGGACAGCCCGCGCCGAGGCGCGTCGCGATGCATACCGAGGGACGCTACCACGACCTCTCGGAGATGTTCGATGAGATCAACGCCGAGATGTTCCAGGGCAGGCTCCGCTGCGGCGTGACCTGGGGCCATGGCGTGAAGGGCCGCGTCAGGCGGCGTACGCTCGGGAGCTATTCCCCGGCCGCCAACACGATACGCATCAACTCCATGCTCGACCGGCGGGACGTGCCTTCATACTACGTGGGCTATGTGCTCTACCACGAGATGCTGCACGCGGACATGGGCATCGGCGATATCGGGGGCAGGAGGGTCATACACCCGAGGGAGTTCAGGGAGCGCGAGAAACAGTACCCGCACCATGCGCGCGCGGTCGCTTACGAGGGCAGAAGGCCGTAAGAGAGAGAGAGAGGGGCCGGTCTGGAATTTTTTCTGAGTTGTGCCGCTGCAAATTCAAGCGCAGCGAGAATTTGCAGCGCTTTCTAGTGGGCCTTGGCCCAGTTCGGGCCGATTCCCAGATCAACCTTTATCGGCACGCTCATTTCCACCGCGCCCTCCATCTCCTCGCGCACCAGCTCCGCCAGCTTATGCGCCTCGTCCTTCGGCGACTCGCACAAGAGTTCGTCATGCACTTGAAGGATCATGCGGCCCGAGAGGTGCTCTTTCTTAATCCGCCTGTCGAGGTTGATCATCGCGATCTTTATGACCTCCGCTGCCGAGCCCTGCACCGGCGTGTTCACCGCGAGCCGCTCACCTGCCTGACGGGTCGATGCGTTAGAGCTTTTAAGCTCCGGCACAGGGCGGCGGCGCCCGGCTATCGTCGTGACATACCCGCGTTCGCGCGCCTCGGCTATCGTGCGGTCGATGTACTCGCGCACTCCGGGGTGGCGCTCGAAGTACCGCTTTATGTAGTCGTCCGCCTCCTGCCGCGAGATGCCGAGGCCCTCTGAGAGGCCGTATGCGGTCTGGCCGTAAATCACGCCGAAGTTCACGGTCTTTGCTGCGCGCCTCATATCGGCCGTCACGCGCGAGGCAGGGACGCCGAATATCTCGGAGGCGGTCTTGGCATGGACGTCCGCGCCGTGTGCGAAGGCCTCCTTGAGCGTGGCGTCGCAGCTCAGGTGCGCCAGTATCCTTAGCTCGATCTGGCTGTAGTCGGCCGAGATGAGCAGGCTGCCTCCCTCGGCTATAAAGGCCTCCCTGATGCGCCTGCCCCAGTCGCCGCGGATCGGGATGTTCTGGAGATTCGGCTCCGAGCTCGATAGCCTGCCGGTCGCGGTCGAGGCCTGATTGAACGAGGTATGCACGCGGCCCGTGGCCGGGTTTATCAGGCCGGGCAGGACGTCGACGTATGTGTTTTTTAGCTTGCTTAAGGTGCGCCATGAAAGCACCTCGGCCGGGAGCTCATGTGTCTTCGCGAGCTCCTCGAGCACTGCCATGTCGGTGGAGTACCCGGTCTTTTTCTTCTTCCCGGGCTTGAGCCCGAGGCGATCAAAGAGCACCTCGCCCAGCTGCTTGGGGGAGTTAATGTTGAACTCGCCCCCGGCGATGAAGTATATCCTGCCCTTGAGGGATTCGAGCTCTCGCTCGAGTTCGCGGCCTATGCCGTGGAGCACATCGGGCGCGACCTTCACCCCGGCGGTCTCGATATTGACGAGCACCGGCACGAGCGGCATCTCGATCTCGTTAAACACGACCGCCAACCCCTGCGCGTCCATCAGCGGCAGCATCGCGGCCTTAAGCGAGAACGCGAGCTCCGCGTCCTCGGCGGCATACGGCACCGCATCTTCGAGCGAGACGTGCTCGAACCCCCGATTGCCGCCCGCGACTTCCTTATAAGGCCTTTTCGCGCGGCCGAGGTGCTCGAGCCCGACGCTCTCGAGGGAGTGCTCGGCGCGGTTTGGGTTAAGGAGGCTGGAGGCGACCATCGTATCGAACAGCGGGCCGCGCAGCGTGACGCCCGCTGAGTTCAGCACGATCATGTCAAACTTGATGTTATGGCCGATCTTCGTGATATGCCGGTCGGACATCACGCGGCCGAGAAGCTTAAGCGCGTCATGCGCCGGGATCTGGCCTTCTAGGCCCTCGTGGGCGAGCGGGACGTATACCGCATGGCCCTTTTCGGCGCATAGCGAGAACCCCACAAGAGAGGCCCTCATCGGGTCGAGCCCTGTGGTCTCGGTATCGAGCGCGACCTCGCCCTTTATCGACGAGAGGAATTTCTCAAGCTCGGCCTCGCTTAATATCGCCTTATACTTCCGGGGGCCAGCGGCCCCTCTTCTTCGCGGGGGATGAGCTTCATGAGCGAGGTAAATCCGAGCTCGCGGAATATCCCGGCGAGCTCGTGCCAGCGCGGGGGGAGGAGCTTGAAGGTATCCTTCTTGAGGTCGAGCGGGACCTTGTGGTTGATCTCGGCAAGCTGCTGGCTCAGCCTCATGCTCTCCCGGCCCTCGACGATGAGCGTCCTAGTGCGCTCGCGCTTTATGCGCTCGGGGTGAGCGAGCATCTCATCAAGGCTGTGAAACTCGGCCAGCAGCTCGCGGGCGGTCTTCTCGCCTATGCCCTTGACGCCGGGGATGTTGTCCGAGGCGTCGCCGACGAGCGCCATGTACTCGGTGACGCGCTTTGGAGGCACGCCTATCTTATCCTCGACCGCGCGGCTGTCTAATTCGATGTCCTTCATCGGGTCGTAGACTCTGATGTGCGGCCCGACGAGCTGCATCATGTCCTTGTCGCTCGTGACGATAAAGGCGTCCGAGCCGTGGCGGACCGCCTCGTCCGCGAGCGTGGCCAGCACGTCGTCGGCCTCGTATCCTGGCATCTCGAACGTGCGTATGCCCATCGCGCTTATGATCTGCTTGATATGCGGGACCTGCGCGATAAGGTCGTCCGGGGTCTCCGGGCGCTGGGCCTTGTAGTCTTCGAACAGGAGGTGGCGTTCGGTCGGGTGCGGGGTGTCGAAGGCGACGATCACGGCCTCGGGCCTGCGCTCGCGGATGATCTTTAAAAGCATGTTCGTAAAGCCTAATATCGCTCCGGTGGGGCGGCCTTGCGAGTCCGTGAGACCGCGTATCGCGTAGTATGCGCGGTATACGTAGGAGTTGCCGTCTATGAGATAGATGGCCATTAACCAGAGTTTAACACAGCGCATGCGGCCGCGTTAACGCCAGCCGCGCCGGGCCGCTTCATTTGAGATCGCGGAAAGTGGTAAATTAGATGTGTCTTAACGATCAGCCTGGATTAAGGAGGACAGCGTATGGAACGGGTTCCAATGACGCCCGAGGGACATAAAGCCATGCAGGTGGAGCTCGAACGCCTGCTGAAGGTCGACCGGCCGGCCAACGTGCGGGCCATCGCCGAGGCGCGCGCTCACGGCGACCTCTCCGAGAACGCGGAGTACCACGCGGCCAAGGAGAAGCAGAGTTTCATGGAGGGCCGCATACAGGAGCTGCAAGACAAGCTCGCGCGCGCGCAGGTCATCGACGCCTCGCAGGTCAACCACGACAAGGTCGCCTTCGGCGCGCGCGTCACGGTGCTCGACCTCGCAAGCGACGTGGAGTACGTCTTCAGGATAGTCGGCAGCGAGGAGGCGGACCTAAAGAAAGGCAGCATCTCTCTGACCTCCCCGGTGGGGAAGGCCTTAATCGGCAAGACCATCGGCGACAGCGCGATCATAAAGGCCCCGGCAAAGACTATCGAATACGAGATCATGGGCATAGCATACGACTGATGGAATCGCGCTCGTTTCAGGCCGAGGTCACGGGACAGAGGCAGGTCAGCCCCGGCCAGTTCGTGCTCTCGCTGAAATCGCTCTCGGAGGCACCCGAGCCCAGGGCCGGACAGTTTTATATGCTCGGCGTGGGCGACGGGTACGACCCGCTTTTGAAGCGTCCGTTTTGCATGTTCGGGTATGAGGGCGGAATCATACGCATACTCTATGCGGTGCGCGGCCGCGGGACGCGCCTGCTAAGCACGCTTAAGCCCGGCGCGGTGATCCCGGTGCTCGGGCCGCTCGGCAACGGCTACCCCGCGCCACGTCGCGGCTCTGACCCGCTGATCATAGCCGGGGGCACGGCCATAGCCTCGGTCTACCCGCTCATCATGCAGCTTAAGAAGAAATGCCGCGTGGTATACGGCGCGCGGAGCCTTGCCGAGCTCCTGATGGTCGAGGATATAACGGCGGCCGCACGCGAGGTCCATACCTGCACCGAGGACGGCTCATGCGGCGCCCACGGAAACGTGATCGACGTCCTCGGCTCTCTCGATCTCGCTCCCTCGACGATGATTTATGCCTGCGGCCCGCGCGGGCTGGTTGACGCGGTGCAGGCCTTTGCGAAGGCTCGCGGGCTCGCGGGCGTGGTATCGCTCGAGGAGTTCATGGCATGCGGCATCGGGGCGTGCATGGGCTGCGTCTGCAAGACAGCGCACGGATACAAGCGCGTCTGCAAGGAGGGCCCGGTGTTCCCGCTCGATGAGGTGATAATGTGAACATGCGGGCGAGTGTGAACATGCGGGTGAAGATCGGCCCGATGGAGCTTAAAAATCCGGTCATGACCGCATCAGGCACGTTTGGGTACGGGGAGGAGTTCTCGGAGTTCTTCGACCTCGCCCGCCTGGGCGCGGTAGTGATGAAGGGCATATCGGTCAATCCCAGGGAGGGGAACCCTCCGCCGCGGCTGTACGAGACGCCGTGCGGGATGCTCAACTCCATAGGGCTCCAAAACGTCGGGCTTAAAAGGTTTCTTAAAGAGAAGCTCCCATTCATCAGGCAGTTCGATACCTTGGCGATCGCGAACATACTCGGAGGCACGCCTGCGGAATTCACAAAGCTCGCGCGTGCGCTAGACGATGCCGGTCTTGACGGCATCGAGCTTAACGTCTCGTGCCCGAACGTTAAGAAGGGCGGGCAGGTCTTCTGCTCGGACCTGCGCATGCTCGCGAGGCTCATCGCCAAGGTGCGCGCGGAGGTCAGGCACGCCGCGCTTATAGTGAAGCTCTCACCGGCGGTCGGGGACATCCGGCCGGGGGCGCGCGTGGCGGAGGCGGAGGGCGCTGACGCGATCTCGCTCATCAACACCCTGCCCGGACTCGCGGTGGACCTCGACGCGCGCCGGCCGGTTTTAGCGAACGTCGTAGGCGGGCTCTCCGGCCCGGCCATTCGGCCCGTGGCGCTCCGCATGGTATGGGAGGCCGCATCGACCGTGAAGATCCCGATTATCGGGATGGGCGGGATAACCAGCGGCCGCGAGGCGCTGGAGTTCATGCTATGCGGCGCGACGGCGGTCGCGGTCGGGACCGCCAATTTTATCGAGCCGATGTCGGCTGTGAGGGTCGTCGAGGAGATCGAAGGGTATCTGCAGGCCAAGGGCATCGGGGACGTGCGCGAACTCATAGGCGCGCTGGAGGTGACGACTTGATCGCACTGCTGACGGACTTCGGGACGCGCGACCCCTTCGCAGGGATATTGAAGGGCATCATAGCCGGGATCAACGCCGGTGCGAACGTCATGGATATTACGCACGAGATCCCGCCGCAGGACATACGCCGCGCCGCGCTCGTGCTCGGTGACTCGTACCGCTACTTCCCGAAGGGGACGATCTTCGTCTGCGTGATCGACCCGGACGTGGGCTCCGGCCTGAGGCGGCCCCTTTGCGTGCAGGCCGGGGAGCACTTCTTCATAGGCCCGGATAACGGGACGTTCACCGTGCCGATCACCGAGCACCCGAACGCCACGCGGCTGTGGGAGATCACGAGCAGCAAGTACCTCCTGCCGGTGCGCGGCAGCACGTTTCATGGCCGGGACATCTATGCCCCTGTCGCGGCATGGCTTTCTAAGGGCATCGAGCCATGGGAACTCGGGCCTGAGGCCGGCTGCCCGGTTCTGATCGAGCTGCCCGTGCCCGTCCGGCGCGGAGGCGTGACGACCGGCGAGATCGTGATGATCGACCGCTTCGGAAACGCGATCACGAACATCAGGGCACGCGATATCGAGGGCTCGGAGATTGTGGTCACGGTCAAGGGCAGGGCCGTCGGCATGGTAAAGCACTACTCGGACGCCACGGACGGGAAGCCGCATGCGCTGCTAAACAGCGAGGGAAGGCTCGAGGTATTCGTCTATCTTGGGGATGCGGTGGCCGCGCTGGGGCTTGGGCTTGGCGACGAGGTTACGGTAACGTCAGGCGCGGACGCGGCGTGAGGATTCCCTTGCGCCAAGCTCGCTAAACGGGGTGAGCCGCTCGTAGTCATAGAGCACGGCCATCGCCGTGCTCTCGGTGTGTATCCCGGATTCCTCAAGCGCGGCCACAGGGTTGAGCCCGCCCACGATAACCATCCCCGCGCGGTCCATCCCGACCGGCATCTCCAGAAGCGGCTGGTTGGGGTTGCCCATCGTGAGTATCCCGCCTATGCCGATTTCGGCGAGACGGCGCTGCACGTCCTGCGCGGCGGCGAGGCTCATGACCGGTATCTCGCGAAAGCTCCCGAGGATCTTGCCCCGGCCCTCGGTGACGGCCGAGCCGACCGAGGTCATCCGCCCCCGGATGAACAGCACAAGCGGGTCTATCGAGGAGCCGTCGTAGCTCAGTATCGCGGTGAAGCGCGAAGGCCTGCCCTCGTCGACCTCGATCACGCCGCCGAAGCGCGAGACGACAGGGATCCCGTTTTTGAGGAAGACGCCGTTGATCGTGACGCTGCATACAGTGCCTATGGCGACCATGCCCTCCGGCACCACAGTGTCGCCGATCTGGTCGCCCTCGCGGACGAGGATCAGCTTGTCGGACATTATATAGGGCGAGCCGAAGACGCGGCCCATTACCTTGATCGCGGCCTTGACGTCGCGCGCGGGGAAAAGCGTCACGTTGAGGATGACCTTGCCCTCGCGGCGGTCGAGGTCGAACGTCGTCTGAAACGCGAGGTTCTCGATCTTGCTTATGATGAACCCCACACGGTCCGAGACGACCGCGTTTCTGAGCTCCTCGCGGCCCTTCTCGGTGATCTGGCGGCCTTCCTTGCCGAAGACCCTCGTGAAGCCGCGCTCGTCGAGCATCTTCATGTGGTAGCGCACCGTGCGCTCCGTAAGCTCGACCCCGAGGAGCGTCAGCTGCCTCGATAGCTCCCGCGAGCCTACGATCGCCTCGGGGTGCTGGTTTAGGACCTTCAGTATCGCGAGCATCTGCTTGTTCATAACGGTAATTATTATAACATTTATGTATTGTGGCTCCATTTTGAGCCCGCCAACCCTGATCTGGTATTATATGTATAGATAGATAATAATTTCTTATAATCCATCCTAACGGGGGTGACGGGCAGATGAAAGACAAGGCGTATCGCTTCGAGACTCAGGCCCTGCATGCCGGGCAGGTGCCGGACCCGACCACGCTATCGCGTGCGGTGCCGATCCACAGGACGACCTCATACGTCTTTAAGAACACCGAGCACGCGGCGAACCTCTTTGCGCTTCGGGAGCTCGGGAACCTCTATACGAGGCTCACTAACCCGACGACCGCGATCCTTGAGGAGCGCATAAGCGCGCTTGAGGGCGGCGCGGCCTCGGTCGCGCTGGCATCGGGCACGGCCGCGATATTCTATGCGGTCATAACCATCGCGGAGGCCGGAGACGAGATAGTATCGGCCTCGAACCTCTACGGCGGCACTATCACGCAGTTCGACTCGATACTGCCATCGCTCGGGATCAAGACCACGTTCGTGGACCAGAGAGACCCGGCGAGCTTCGAGGCCGCGATCACGGAGCGGACTCGCGCAATCTTCATCGAGACTATAGGCAACCCCGTGCTGGATTTCACGGACGTCGCCGCTATCGCCGGGGTCGCGCACCGAAACGGCCTGCCGCTGATCGTGGACGCGACGTTTACGACGCCATACCTGCTTAGGACTATCGAGCACGGCGCGGACATCGTGGTCAACTCGCTCTCGAAGTGGATCGGGGGCCACGGCACCGCCATAGGCGGGAGCGTGACCGACGCCGGAACGTTCAACTGGGCCGGGGGGCGGCACCCGCTCTTTACGCGGCCCGATCCGAATTACCACGGCCTGCGGTGGGCGCAGGACCTCCCTCCGGCGCTCGCGCCCATAGCGTTCGCGTTACGCGTGCGCACCGTGCCGCTTAGGAACCTCGGGGCCTGCATAGCGCCCGACAACTCCTGGATCTTCCTGCAGGGCACCGAGACCCTGTCGCTTCGGATGGAGCGCCACTGCCAAAACGCGCTCGCTGTGGCCAAACACCTGAGCTCTCACCCGAAGGTCGCGTGGGTGCGCCATCCGGGCCTCCCAAGCGATCCGGCATACGCCACCGCGAGCCGGTACCTGAAGCGCGGCTACGGGGGCATGGTCGTCACCGGGCTTAAGGGCGGGTATGACGCGGCGGTGAAGGTCATAGACAGCATCGAGCTGTTTTCGCACCTCGCCAACGTGGGCGACGCCAAGAGCCTGATTCTGCACCCGGCCAGCACCTCGCACTCGCAGCTCACCGACGCCCAGAAGCTCTCCGGCGGGCTCACCCCCGACCTGATCAGGCTCTCCATCGGCATCGAGCACATAGACGACATCATCGGAGCGCTTGACGATGCGCTCGCGGGCGTATAGGTGGCGCTAGTCCTCCAGCAGGGGCTCGGCATCAAGCCGATGCTCCAGAGCCACCACATCCAGTGCGTCGACCTCGACGAGGCGATGAGGGAGGACATCCGCGCGCTGCGCATCGGGATACTGAACATCATGCCGCAGGCCGAGACGTACGAGTTCAGCCTGCTGTACGCGCTCGGCCGCTCGGTGCTCCAGATCGAACCTGTATGGATCAGGCTTCGGGAGCACCAGTACCGGAGCTCCGACCACGAGCACCTGAGGCGTCGGTACGTCTATCTTCGACGAGGCTATCTCCCGCGGCCCTATAGACGGCCTGCTGCTGACCGGCGCGCCCGTGGAGGACATGGACTTCGAGCAGGTCTTTTACTGGCGCGAGCTGCTCGGCATCTTGGAGCACTGCCAGATCAATTCGCAGAGCGTGCTGGGGATGTGCTGGGGCGGGCTCGCCCTGGCCAATATGATGGGGATCGAGAAGATACGCTATCCGCGCAAGCTTTTCGGCGTCTTCGAGACCCGCAACCTCGACCCCGAGCACCCGATTATGTGCGACCAGGACGACGTGTTCTGGTGCCCTCAGAGCCGCCACGCCGGGGTGGACGACGCAACGATGGAGGCCGCGGCCTCGCGCGGCGAGGTCAGCCTGCTGGCGCACGCGCCGGAGAGCGGCTATACGATATTTGAAAGCGGCGACGGAAAGCTGCTCGCGCACCTCGGCCACCCGGAATACCGCGCCATGAGGCTTGTCGACGAATACCGGAGGGACGCCGAGCGCGGACGCCAGGACGTCGGTGCGCCCGTGAACCTCTCGCTGGCCGCGCCGCAGAACCGGTGGAGGTCACACCGCAATGAGTTCTTCCGCCGGTGGGTGGACTTCATCCACGAGATGACCAATAAGAAACTTGCGCGGTGAAAGGGCGCTTTTTGAAAGCGCGCTAAAGTCGCGTGATACGTTGTCACGGCTCGGAAATCCGTCCTCAACGTACGTCATAGTACGCCTCGGTACGTTTTCCTCGCCGTTCCTAGTCTGACGCGATTTATCGCGCTTTGCGGGGTTAGACGCGGCCCAGCCGCTGGACCCCGCCCCCCAAGGTCAACGGCATTGATTAGAGATGAGCGCTGTGGCGTGAATTGGGAAGGGGGCCAATCGGCCCCCGCACCTTGACAGGGGGGCGGGTTGGTGCTAAGATTTAATCAGAGACAGGGAGCGCAACACAGAGCGCACCCGAAGGGCCGCGGCCTACGTCGGAGGTCCCGACAGACGAGCCGCAGATCAGCACCGCGACCCTTCGGTTTTTTATTGTCCTGAGAGCCCCATTCAAAAAGATAGTGAGAGCCCGGTGGCTGCCGTCTATTCGCCGCCCTGTGCGTTGTTATAGGCCCTGCCCACGCGGGCGACGATTGCTGCGAGCCTCCTGTCGAGCTTCTCGCCGGGGCTGCCGAGGATCTTGCGCACCGCTCGGTTGCTCAGCCCGTACTTCGCTGCCAGCCTGCGCGGGCACATCCCGCCGCGGTGGTCCTTGCGGATGGCGGCATTGCGCGCTTCGCGAAACAGGCCCTCGAGGCTGTTGATGTAGATCATCGTGCCCTTTAAGGCCTTGGCGATCCTGAGCGCGGCCTCCGGCCCCGCGATCTCCGCGATCCTTCCCACGTCCCCGGAGAACAGCCCGCTCCCGCCGGCCCGCCGCCCGGTTTCGTTCGATTCGCGATGCGCCAATGTGGTTGTCCGTTTCTCTATCATTTTCCTAACAATAGTTAATGGTTATACGAAGAAATAATCGGTCGGGCACTCAAGCGCCCTGGCGAGCTTGGCCAGGGTGTTTGCGCGCGGCTCTTTCTTTCCCTTCTCCAAGGCCGATATAGAGACCTGGCTGAGGCCGATTTCCTTGGAAAGGCGCACCTGCGTCTTTCCCAACCGCCTTCGCCTCACCGACATCCTCTCGGGGCTGAATTGCATGTCCGCACCTCCTTTCGCTAACTATTGTTAGTTTATACCTCTCATTTTACTACTGTCAAGGGTAATACTTAACTTTAGTTAGTAAAAAGGGCTTGACAATTGCTTTTCTATAAACTATAGTTAATGCATGGTGAAGATAAAGGCCACCGACATGAAGCGGATCGGCGGATTCATTAAGAGAAAGAGGATAGAGAAAAACCTCACCGCGCGCAGGCTGGCCGAACTCGTCGGGGTCTCGGACGCCCATATCATCTATATAGAGAAGGGCCAGCGCGGGGCCTCCTTCGACATCATCGTAAACATACTCTCAGCGCTGGGCGAGACGGTCGAGGGCATGCTCGCCGAGATCAGGCGCAGCCGCTCCAACGTCGAGCCGGCGCGGATGGCCTCCCCGGCGCCGATCCCCGTGGTCTCATGGGTGACGGCCGGTAAGTGGCGCGAGGTCTGCGACGTCTTCGAGCCCGGCGACTCGGACGAGTGGATAGAGAGCGACGTCCGGGGCAGAAACGTCTTCGCGCTTCGCGTGACGGGGGATTCGATGGACCCGGAGTTCAAGGACGGCGAGATCATCGTCGTGAACCCTCATATCGAGGCCACGCCGAACGACTATGTCGTGGTCAAAAACCCGAGGGGCGAGGCCACCTTCAAGCAGCTCAAGAAATACGGCCAGAGGTGGGTCCTGCACCCCTTAAACCCCAGGTACGAGGACGAGGAGGTCAGGAAGGGCGACTTCGCGATCATAGGCAAGGTCGTCAAAAAAGAGAAACGGTATTAGAAAGGCCAGGCCCGGGCGTTTGTAGGGCGCGCAGCCCGTATGGTAAAATTATCTTTGCCCTAGGGCGGTTAGCTCAGTTGGGAGAGCGCGGCGTTCGCAACGCCGAGGTCGAGGGTTCGACCCCCTTACCGTCCACCATAAAAATCCCCCTGATCCCAAACAGATCAGGGGGATTCTTTTTTGTCCGAACCTGAGCGTGTCAGGAGGGAGCCCATCGGGGCGGGACTTGGAGATCCAGCCCCGATGGGTGGATACTATGTTACTGCCTGACGCCTACCATAAGCCTGATCGTGCCGTCGGTGGCCCCGTTGTCCATGGACATGAAAACCTGCGCGTCGGGGCTGAGCATGCCGCTGTCGCCCGTGGACATCGTCAGCTGTCCGCCGGTGCCCATCGTGTAGGTACCGCCGCTGGCGTATGGCTGCCCGTCGCTGCTGTAGAGGTCCTGGGCAGAGAAATTGCCGCTGCCGTCGAAGGTCATCGCGCTGACGCCGGTCCATGCGAGGTCTCCGGTGATCGCCGTCTGCGCGACCGTATAGTCGCCGGCCATCGATCCAGCATTAAGCCCGCTGGAGGTCGAGACGCCGATGGCCATGCCGGTCTTCCGGCCTGAGTTGCCGACCTGCACGAGGCTCAGAACGGCGCCGTCGGACCTCGCGAAGCCCTGCAGCTGCATGCCGTTGACCTTCATCGTAACCTTGCCGTTGTTCGCGACCTGGTACCTGCCGGACTTGGCCATGCCGTTGCCCGGTGCGCCTTCGCCGCCGTCGGTGTTGCCTCCGGTGGTGCCAGCGTTACGGTAGGACATCCTGCCGTTGCCCTTAAACTGGATGTTCACGAGGAACGGGGTCGAGGTGACCTGGCCTGTGCCGGTGGCCGTCATCGCCACGCCGCCTATGACATACGTTCCCTTAAGCTTGGACCTGCCCATGTGGCCGGAGGCCCTGAACCCGAGGCCGATGCTCAGGGCGTTGTCCCCGGCCGTCGAGGTGTCGGCCCATGCCATGGCGTTGCCGTCAGCTGACTGCGCGGACATGCCGCCGGTTGTTCCAAAGGACATAAGCCCTTCGGCGGTCGTGGTGACCATGCC
Organism: Nitrospirota bacterium; assembly: GCA_963721805.1. Classification (GTDB taxonomy): domain Bacteria; phylum Nitrospirota; class Thermodesulfovibrionia; order Thermodesulfovibrionales; family JdFR-86; genus CAVRJY01. Next base: position 323,927 of record CAVRJY010000001.1, read on the forward strand.
GGTCATCCTGTTGCCCATGCCCATGGATGAGCCCGAGCCCATGGGGTTGCCGCTGAAGTTGCCCTGGCTGTCGATGCCGAGGTTGTACATCTGGTCCCAGAAGGGCTGGCCGGATGAACGCCAGCCGAACATCCCGAAGACGTAGTTGCCGGCAGGACCCGTTCCGCCTGTGCCGCCTGTGCCTCCGGCCAGGGTCGTCGCCGTGGCGGTATTGCTCGCGGCCGATACGTTGCCGGCCGCGTCGGCTGCCTCGACGGTGTAGTTATAGGTGGTCGTAGGCGCGATCGCCATATCCGTGTAGCTGGTCATGGCCGTAGAGCCTATCTGCGTGCCGTCGCGGAAGACCTTGTATCCGGTCACGCCAACGTTATCGGAGGACGCGCCCCAGATGAGCTTGACCGAATTGGCCATCACCGATGCCGTGAGCCCGGAGGGTGCGGACGGCGGCGTGGTGTCGGTAACCGAGACGCTTACGTTCACCGAGGCGCTTGCCGGGCTAGAGACGTTACCGGCCGCGTCCTTGGCCCATGCATACATGGTATTGGCGCCCGCGGAGCCGGCCATGTAGCTCGTGGGAGCGGTGGCCGACCAGCCGGCCGCGTTAGCGAGCGGCGCGGTAGCGGAAGTGGTCACCATGTATCCGGTCACGCCGACGTTATCGGTGGCCGTGAAGCTCGTGATCATCATCGTCATCGAGGATGACATGGCCGGCATGCTGAAGCCGGTGATCGTCGGTGGCGTGGTATCGGTCGTCGCGCCGCCTGCGGAAACCGTGAACGAATTGGTCGATACGACTTCCATCCCATGGTTGGGGTTGTTCGGGTCAGGCGTCCAGCCCGTGCCGAATACGCTGGATGAGGCGTCGTACTGGTTGCCGTACCACGCGACCTTCCAGGTGTAAGTGCCCGGGGTCGAAGGCGCGGGCGAGTTCAGGACTATGGGATAGCCCATGCCGCCGCCCATACCGCCGCTCATCGCGCCGGTGCTGCGGGCAAGCTCGACGCCGTTTTGGTCAAGGAGGAGGCCGCGGATCCAGCCGGTCCGGTAGCCGCCGGTCATTGTTACGCTCACGGACTCGCCGGGGGCGTACGTGGCCTTGGAGGTCGTACCGGTTATGTTAATGACGTTTTTGTTGCTGTTAGAGTGCGTGCCGTGCGAGTGGCAGCCGTTACAGGTAGTGGGCGATGCGGCGTGGCAGCTTGTGCAGTTTGCAGCGAAATAGCTCGATTCAGCACTGGCGTTCGACGGCATGAATCCAAACGCCGCGAAGCCCAGGATACAGCAGAGGATTATTAAACTTTTTTGCATTGGTACTCTCCTTTTTGGTTGTTCAGGCATAATACGAAGATGACGGCAGGCAGCGTCTTTGCTTGATCGCACGGTGTCGTCTCTCTTGCCCCCTTTCGTTTTAGTTCGCTTGTTCTCGGTCCGCATGCGCCGGGACGCAACTCTCCTTATGCCCCATTGCGCACCTCCGCTGTGCCCCCTTCTGAAGGGAGGGGGAAATAAAAAACCGCCAGAGCCATGTTTCCTCTGGCGGCCCGGCTGACATGAAACGGGATGCGCTCCGTTCGTTAGTCCCGTTGCTCTGCGCCCCGGGGTTTCCCGCGGTTTGCTCTGAGCAGAGTCCTTGATGCCTTCGATCTTGTGCATATAGGATAGCACCAAAATATGAAAACGCTGTGAAGCGGGCGCATATGAAATATGATTATTTTGTGAACCCCCGATCCGCCTCTTTAAGGTGGCTTATGGGGGGGCCCATCCAGGCGGGGGGGGTATGAGGAGGGCCCCGCCTGGATGGGTTAAAAACTTTTGCTCTTACTCTTTTACGCCGATTCGCAGTCCGATAGAGCCGTCAGGGTTTCCCCTGTCTACGGACATGAAAACCTGCTCGTCGGGGCTGATCATGCCGCTGTCTCCGGTGGACATCGTAAGCTGTCCGCCGGCCGCGACCCGGTAGGTCCCGCCAGCCGCGTACGGCTGCCCGTCGCTGCTGTAGAGGTCCTGGGCCGAGAAGTTGCCGTTGCCGTCGAAGTCCATCCTGCTGATGCCGGTCCACGCGGAGCTGCCCGTAAGTACCGTCTGGGCCACCGCATAGCCGCCGGAAAGGGAGGCTGAACTCATGCCGGTCGAGACCGGGATACCGACGGCGATGCCGTCCTTAAGGCTGGAGCCGGGCTGCACAAGGCTGATGAGCCTGCCGCCGTCCTTGACCGAGCCCTTAAGGTTCATATTATTTATCGTCATCGAGACTGAGCCGCTGCGCGAGACCGAATACTTGCCCGAATATATCTTAGTACTGGTCACGCTGGTATCCCTCGATGCGGTCCTGGAGCCGGAGTCGTCACCGGTGCCGCTCGTGCTGCTGACGGCGCTGTAGGTCATGGTGCCGTCGCCCTTGAACGTCATGTTATACAGGTAAGCCTTCGCCGTCGTCTGACCGGTGCTGTTTTCCACCGTGGTGACGCCGCCCAGCAGGTACTTGCCCTTGAGCGTGGCATTGCTCATGCGCGTGGTGGGCTTCGCGAACCCCAGCCCGATGCTCAGGGAGTTGTCCGCGGTCTCTGAGGAGTCAGCCCACGCAAGGACCTTTCCGTCCGAGGACGGGGCCGCGATGCCGTCGAGAGCGTCAAAGTACAGGAGCCCTTCATCGGTCAGGCTGACCGTGCCGGTGCCGGTCGAGGAGCCGTCGTCGGATGAGCCCACCTGTGAGTAGGTGAAGTTGCCCTGACCGTCGAGCCCGAGGTTATACAGCTTGTCCCAGAAATTGTCCTGAGACGATTGCCATCCGAAGAGGTCGAGCGAGAAGCTGCCGCTTACTCCGGTGGCAGCGCCGCCTGCCTGGGTCGTGACCGTCGCGGTGTTGCTGGGCGCCGATACGTTGCCGGCAGCGTCGGTGGCTTCAACGGTGTAGTTATAGGTGGTCGATGCGGCGACCGTCATGTCCGTGTAACCGGCCGCGGCCGAGGTGCCTATCTGCGCGCCGTCACGGAGGATCAGGTATCCGGTCACGCCTACGTTGTCAGAAGACGCGTTCCAGGTGAGCTTGACCGAATTGGTGGCCGTCGAGGCCGTGAGCCCTGTGGGTGCGGAAGGGGCTACCGTGTCCGAGATCGTTATCGTAACTGAAGCGCTCATCGAGGCGGATACGTTGCCCGCTGCGTCCTTAGCCCATGCATAGAGGGTTTTGGTCCCTGCGGTGCTAAACGTATAGCTCGCGGGAGCGCTAGCCGACCATCCTGCCACGGTAGCAAGCGGCTTGGTCGAGGACTCGGTCACCATGTAGCCGGTGACGCCGTGTTGTCGGTGGCCATCATGCTTGAGATCGGTACGGTGAGCGAGGACGAGGTGGCCGGTATGCTGAAGCCGGTCATCGTCGGTGCCATCGTATCGGGAAGCGTTATCGTAACTGAAGCGCTCATCGAGGAAGATACGTTGCCCGCGGCGTCCTTGGCCCATGCATAGAGGGTTTTGGTCCCTGCGGTGCTAAACGTATAGCTCGCGGGAGCGCTAGCCGACCATCCTGCCACAGTAGCAAGCGGTGCGGTCGCGGACTCGTTTACGAGGTATCCGGTGACGGCCGTGTCGTCGGTGGCCATCATGCTTGAGATCGGTACGGTGAGCGAGGACGAGGTGGCAGGTATGCTGAAGCCGGTCATCGTCGGTGCCATCGTATCTACCATGGCCACGACCGTGAACGAGTTTGCGCTGACGACTTCCATTCCATGGTTTGGGTTGTTCGGATCAGGCGTCCAGCCGGCTCCGAATATGCTGGATGAGGCGTCGTACTGGTTGCCGTACCACGCGACCTTCCAGGTGTAAGTGCCCGGAGTCGAAGGCGCAGGCGAGTTCAGAACTATGGGGTAGCCGGGTCCGCCACCCATGCCGCCGCTTGCGGTGCCGGTGCTGCGGGCAAGCTCCACGCCGTTTTGGTCAAAGAGGAGGCCGCGGATCCAACCGGTCCTGTAGCCGCCGGTGAGCGTTACGTTTACGAGCTCTCCGGGGGCGTAACTGGCCTTGGAGGTGGTCCCGGCTACGTTAATTACGTTTTTTGTGCTGTTAGAGTGGGTACCGTGCGAGTGGCAGCCGTTGCAGGTAGACGGCGATGCCGCGTGGCAGCTCGTGCAGTACGTCGCGAAATAGGTCGACTGTGCGCTGGCGTCCGATGCCATGAATCCAAATGCTGCAATCCCTAAGATGCAGCACAGGATAATTAAACTTCTTTGCATTAATACGCTCCTTTTAGTTTGGTTCGGCATAATACGAAGATGACGGCAACTGGCGTCATTGCTTGGTTAGGCGATGTCGTCTCCCGAGCCTCCTTTCATTTTGGATGGCTTTTTGTTTGCCCGTATGCACAAGGACGCACCTCTCCCTATGGCCCATCGCGCACCTCCGCTGTGCCCCTCCTGAAGGGAGGGGAAATAAAAAACCGCCAGAGTAGGTTTCCCTCTGGCGGCCCGGCTGACATGAAACGGGATGCTTCCCGCTCGTTAGTCCCGTTGCTCTGCGCCCCGCGGTTTCCCGAGGTTAGCTCTGAGCAGAGTCTATTTTACTGTTTCGATTTCTTGCGCTTATCATAGCATGCGCAATATGAAAAACTTGTGAAGGGATTAGCCCCACTAATATGCTGCAGGCCGCAAGCCGCGCCCTCCCGCCCATGCCGGACGGCGTATCAGCCGGGGCAGGGTTGCGGCCGGCCGCGCGTGTGCTACAATTAATATAGACATCAGCGCCCGCCACGGCCTGATTCCGAAGCGCAGACTCATAGCAAGCAACGACGCAGGTTCAAGGAAAAAGAGAGTACATGTCAAGCAAGATCCGGTCACTTATCAGGGACGAGAAGCCGCTAAATCCATCACCCGCAACGGACCCTTCACAAGCCTCAGTATCGCCCATCAGGGCCCTGCTCGTATACCCGGAATTCCCCGACACCTTCTGGAGCTTCAGGTACGCCCTGAAGTTCATCCACAGAAAGGCGAGCAGCCCGCCGCTGGGGCTGCTGACCGTCGCGGCGATGCTCCCCGGCGCCTGGGAGAAGCGGCTGGTGGACATGAACGTAAAGGCGCTGCGCGACGATGATCTCAGGTGGGCGGACCTCGTCCTGATAAGCGCGATGTCCGTGCAGAAGGCCTCGGTCAAGGCAGTGATCGCGAGGTGCAAGGCCGCCGGGGTCAGGGTCGTCGCCGGGGGGCCGCTTTTTACGACGGAATACGAGGCCTTCGAGGACGTCGACCACCTGGTCTTGAACGAGGCCGAGCTCACGCTGCCCCGGTTTCTCGAAGACCTCGCAAACGGTGCTGCCAAGCGCGTTTATACGACCGACCAGTGGGCCGACCTGCGGACGACTCCCATCCCGCTTTGGCGGCAAATCAAGGTGAGGCACTACGCCTCGGTCAATATCCAGTACTCGCGCGGCTGCCCGTTTAACTGCGAGTTTTGCGACATCACGCTGCTTTGCGGCCGCACCCCGCGCACGAAGGACAGCGGGCAGATCGTCGCCGAGCTCGAGAGCGTCTACCGCTCGGGGTTCAGGGGGCAGGTCTTCTTCGTCGACGACAACTTCATCGGGAACAAGAAGAAGCTCAAGGAGGACGTGCTCCCGGCCATCATCGAATGGATGGACAGCCGAGGCCACCCTTTCGGCTTCAATACGCAGGCTTCCATAGAGCTCTCGGACCACGAGGACCTTATGCGCCTTATGGTGCGCGCCGGGTTCGACATGGTATTCGTCGGCATCGAGACCCCGCACGAGCAGAGCCTCGCGGAGTGCAGCAAGCAGCAGAACAAGAACCGCGACCTGCTTGCGAGCGTCAGGAAGATCCAGAATGCCGGCATCGAGGTGCAGGGGGGCTTTATCGTCGGGTTCGACAGCGATCCCCATACGATCTTCGATACCCAGATAAAATTCATCCAGGCAAGCGGCGTGGTCACGGCCATGGTCGGAATTCTTAACGCGCTGCCGCGCACGCGGCTATACGAGAGGCTCAAGCAGGAACACAGGCTGCTGGCCGAGACCTCGGGCGACAACACCGACCTCTCGACGAACTTCATCACGAAGATGGACCCGGAGCTCCTTGCCACCGGCTACAAGAAGGTCATCGGCACACTGTATTCGCCCCGGCACTACTATAAGAGGCTCAGGACGTTCATGAAGGAATACCACCCGCCCAAGAGGAAATATAAGGCGTTCAGGATCCGGCCCAACTACATGGGCGCGTTCTTCAAGGCCGCCGTAGTGCTCGGGCTGACCGGAAAAGAGCGGTTCCAATACTGGAGGCTCCTGTTTTGGACGATGTCGCACCGTCCCGCGCAGATGTCACAGGCCATTACGCTTGCGATCTACGGCCACCATTTCAGGAAGGTGTTCGACAAGCGCCTCAGGGATGCTTGATGGTTATTGTTAGAACTTGAGGCGGCGCGGATGCGCCTTTGAGGAGACCGCGCCGAGGCTGGAAGGCATGCCCGGGCGGATTGCGGGTCAGGCTTGGGCCTCGACGCCCTTTCGGATCTCCTCAAGGTTGTTACCGAGCATCTTTACGAAGAACTTAAAACTTTCCATGTCGTAGTTGTCCGGCTGGTTCTGGATGATGCTCAGGGCCTTATAGGGGCTCATCGGCGACTGGTAGGGCCGCGCGGTCGTGATCGCGTCATAGGTGTCCGCGATCGCGGTTATGCGGCCCGTCAGGTGGATCGCCTCGCCCTTGAGGCCGAAGGGATAGCCCACGCCGGAGAGCTTCTCGTGGTGCTCCATCAGGGGGTAGAAGGACTCCGGCGGCATGTCGCGCTTCATGCGGACGAGTTTCAAGCCCTTCTGGACATGGGCCTTCATGATGCGGAACTCGTCTTCCGTGAGCTTGCCCGGCTTGTTGAGTATCTCGGGCGGCACCTCGCTCTTGCCGATGTCGTGCAGCAGCGAGCCGATCCCCAGCGGCATGAGCTCGCGCTCCCGGTCCATGCCCATGGCCATCGCGAGCGCGAGCGTCAGGACGCTGACCTCGACGGAGTGGGCGTAAGTGTAATAGTCGTATTTGTTCAGGGTGAGGATGCTGGTGGTCAGGCCGCCGCTGTCGTGTATCGAGGCGATCAGGTCCCCGACCGCGTCCTTGCAAAGCTCGACGGTGTTGCCGCTCCTGGGGTCGGTCAGGAGCTCCTTGACTACGATCTTGGTGTTTTCCTTGATGATCGCGTTTTTCACGCGCTGGGCGTCCTTGCCCGTGCCGGTATGCGATCCGAGCTGCTTTAGGTACTCGCGGTAGCGGGCGATGTCCTTGATGTCTATCAGGAGCTCGCCGGGCGCATCGAGGATCTCGCCGGTGAGCTCGATATCGCGGCCGGAGTAGACCGCTATGGGCGCGATATCGATGTCGTGCTTGCTGTACAGCGAGAAATCGACCGCGCTGCCGCGCTGCAGGGTGCCCTTCTCGATCTGGAGGCGCTCCTCCTTCTCGTGCGAATACCGCTTGAACTCCTCGGGCGTGATTATGCGCTCCTCGACTCGCCGGGTGTTGGGTGCGGGCGGGGGAGGGGCCTGCTGCTCCTTTGCGGCCTCGGACTCGTCGAGGTCCTCGCGGACGAAGACGTACTCGATCCCGGCGTCCCTGATAGCCTGGAGCTGCTCCTCGTTGCGGATATGGAACTTGTGGCTTAAAAAAGGCGTCTTGAACCAGGACATGTCTATCCCGTCAAGGAACATCCCTATGCGCAGATCTTCTACGGGTATCCTGGTTCGCATATCGTTGAGTTAATTATACCCCGTCTCGGGCGGCTATCGCGAATATATCCATACGAACGGCCGGTAATAGAACTCTCCGGTCGAGACGGAGAACTCGCGCCTGAGCGTGAATCCCTCCGGCGGCTGCGGCAGCGGCGTGAGGCCGTCGGAGATCACCGCGTATACCCGGCTTTCGGGCGCGGGCGCGGCGTAGTATGACGGGTTTCGGTAGCGCCAGGTGAAGCGGAGCGCGGAGGTCGCAAGCACGTCGTCCGGGACCGTGCGCCTGACGTCATAGGCGTAGTGGATCGGTTTGTTTAGGTACAGATCCAGCAGAGGCACCGAGACCGCCGGGTTTATCTCGCTCTCGCTCTGGGGCAGCGTGACGACCTCGACCGCATCGCCTGGCAGACTGTCGATGAACCTGGCCGCGTCTCTTAGGTTCACGGTATCGTAGCGGTCCAGTAACGGGACGTAAAACGCGAGCACCAGCGCTACGGAGGCAAGCGCGGCCCCGAGGGCGGCCGTCCGCATCGCCCGCTGCCCACTGATGGCCGAGAGCCCGTATGCGGCCATCAGCGCGAATGAGGGCAGCGCGGGCATCAGGTAGCGCGAGCGCTTTATCTGGAACGCGACGGCCAGAAGCGGCAGCCAGAGCGCGATGAGGTAACGCGCGTCGCGCCTCTTTAGCGCGACCGCGAGGGAGCAAAGCGCCGCGAGCGTCACGAACGGGTGTATCTGAAACAGGAACGTCGAGGTGAACGACTCGCCCCAGCGGCTTAGGCCCGGCCCCTGATACTCACGCAGAAACGCGATCTGCGAGGCGACTACATCCCGCATCGGCCAGAGCGCTAGGCCGAGCATCGCGATCCCCGCCGCTATCGCGATCAGCCCCCGCATCGCCTGCGGCCTGCCGCGCTTGATTGCATATGCAAGCAGTATCACGCCGAGCACCGAGAGCATCGGCCAGAGCGAGTATTTGCTGAGCGCAGAGGCGGCTATGGCTGCCCCCGCCGCAAGGATGCGCCGCACGCGGCCGCGCTCTACCGCCAGGATGAACAGGTATGCCGCGAGCGCGAGGAAGAACATGCTGCCCATGTCGACGAGCATCAGCGGGGCCTGCGCCCATACCAGAGGCATCGCGATCAGCATGAGCCCGGCTGCGCGGCCTGTCTCCTCGTCCCAGAGCCTCCTGCCCGTAGATGCAACGAGCCATACCGAGCCGGAGAGGAACGCGGAGTTCAGTATGTCGGCCAGCAGCCTGTGCTCGCCAAAGATCTTAAAGAGCAGCCCGTAGAGGAAGGGGATCAGGGGCAGGTCGGTCCATGCCTCCAAGAGTGGGGCCGCCCCAGTCGCGAAGGAACGCGAGCGCCCCGTAGAGTTCGAGGTGCTTGGCCTGTGTGAAGTAACGCGCGGCGTCCACTATCGTCTCGGGCGTGTGCCAGAGCAGCGCCGAGACGCAGAATGTCAGTATCGCCTGAGTTCGCGGCGAGGGGAGGCGTCTCGATCCGAGCCCGAGGGCCGCGGCCATCGAGGCTGCGGCAAGGCCGAGCAGCCGCCAGAGGTCGTCCGGCCCCATCAGCCAGTCCCACGGGGCGAGGCGGTTGTCGTCGATGGCCCTCAGGCGGTAGAGCGCGAGATAGGCCGCTATGCCCGCTATGCAGACAAGCGCCGCGCCTCCCCTGCCCGAGCCGGATCTCATCGCGAATTTTAACACGCGCGCGTCTGCGTTAGGGTAAAATCAGGCACAGTGGCTATAACGCGCGAGGGCATAGAGGCCGCCTGCGGCCGGCCGTTCATCAACGGAAACTCGGTCGAGGTCCTGGTGCGCGGGGAGTCGGTCTTCGGGAGGCTGTTTGAGGCCGTGCGCTCTGCAAGGCGCAACATATGCCTTCAGTTTTACATCTTCCGCGACGACGCGACCGGACGCGAGCTGGCGTCGATCCTAAAGGAGCGCGCGGCTGCGGGCGTGAAGGTCTATCTGCTCTACGACCATATGGGCTCGTTCTACACCCGCCGCGCGTTCTGGGAAGATCTGAGATCCTCGGGCGTCGAGGCTCGTGCCGTCGAGGCCCTTCCGGTGGGCCTCGCCGATCCTCTATATCAGGCGCGACCACCGCAAGCTCGTCGTGATCGACGGCCGCACGGCCCTCATCGGGGGCTTCAATATCGCGGACGAGTACCATACCGGCCTGGGCGCGGCATCCGCGGGCTCGTGGCGCGACACCGCGATATTCATCCACGGCCCGGCCGCGCTCAACATGCGGCGGACCTTCAGCACCGCGTGGAAGCGCAGCGGCGGGCAGGACATCACCGACCCGGCCCCGCCCGAGGCGGAACTCGACGAGTGCACGATGCTCCCGGTGCTCCCGCTCTTCGCGCACTCGGTCAAGGGCCGCCGCAGGATGCGCAAGGTGCTTTACCACTCGATCGGCGAGGCCGGGCATGACATATGGCTTACTACCGCGTACTTCACGCCGAGCCTCTGGATGATGCACGAACTCGAACTCGCGGTGCGCCGCGGGGTGAGGGTGCGCCTGCTCGTGCCCGGCCGGAGCGACGTCCCGGCCGCGTACTACGCCGGGCGGTCGTTCTTCACGCACCTGCTGAAGCTCGGCGTCGAGATATACGAATACGGGGGCACGATGCTGCACGCCAAGGCGTACATATTCGACGGCCAGTGGTGCGTCGTCGGCTCGTCGAACCTCGACTTCAGGTCTCTGAGGTGGAACGACGAGGGCAACGCCGGGATATTCGGCGAGGGGTTCGCGCTCGAGATGAGGCGTATCTTCGAGGACGATGCGGCGCAGTCCTTAAGGCTGGATATCGAACGGTGGCGGAGGCGGCCGATGATGGAGAAATTCAAAGAGGCGTTTTATACCATTTTCCGCCGCAGCCTTTAAAATTACAAGGCGCCCCGCCCCTAGACAATACACGATACCCTCTGCTATTGTTTGAGTTATGTCTGTTATGCGTTATCTGAGCCCCGGCAGGATGCTCGCGCTCAACGCCGTGCTCGGCGTGGCGCTCGTGCTCGCCGCCCTGCTCGTCGTGCGCGACACGGTCTCGCTGCGGCGGGCCGCGTCGAGCCCGCCCCCGGCGGCACCCGCCAAGGCCGCAGCCCATGAGGGGGCCAAGCCCTTCGAGTCCTACGCCTCGGCCGTCGAGCAGGGCAACCCCTTCGGCATCCCCGGCGGCAAGCTAGAGCGCATCACCGCCAAGACCGGTGCGGCGCAGTCCGCGCTCGAGGTGAAGGTCGTGGGCATCATCGCCTGGCCCGGGGGGCGCGGATACGCGATGCTGAGTTCGCCGAGCATCCCTCAGGACGTCTATAGGGCCGGCCGCGAGATACCCGGCGTAGGCAGGTTAAAGGCGGTATACCCCTATAAGGTAATAATCACCTCCGGGGGGAAGGACGTCGAGCTCAAGCTCATCGAGGACTCGGCGATGCCGGTCTCAGCACCGGAGGCAATTAAACCCGCTGGCGGGCGCGGAGAGTTCGCGCGGCGCACCTCGGACAACGCGTTCAGCGTCGATAGGGAGGCGCTCCGCGAGTCGCTGGAGAACCCCCAAAAACTGATGACCGACGCCCGGATGGTCCCGAACATGGAGGGCGCGTCCCAGCACGGCTTCATACTGCGCGAGATCAGGCCGGGCGGGATATACCAAAAGCTCGGGCTCAAAAACGGCGACGTGCTGCTTCGGGTCAACGAGTTTGAGATATCGGACACGGAAAGCGCCCTGCAGGCCTTCACCGCGCTTAAGGGCCTCGACCGCGTGGCGCTCGACATCGTGCGCGGCGGAGCGAACATGACCTTGACTTATTCGGTCCAATAGGTGAAGAATTAATGGCTTATATGCTGCGCAACACACTTATAACCCTGCTGATCGCCGCCGCGCTCGTAATGGGCGCAGGCTCGGCGCACCTCTATGCCGCCGGCCCGGAGGGCGGGGTCACGTTTAACCTCTCGAACGTCGAGATCGCGAACGTCGCCAAGTTCGTAAGCGACGTCACGGGCAAGAACTTCATGTTCGACGACCGCGTGACCGGCAAGATCACGATCATCGCCCCCACGAAGATCAGCCCCGACGACGCCTTCAAGCTCTTCGTCTCGGTCCTGAGATTAAAGGGCTACGCGCTCGTGCCTACCGGCGTGGACGCATACAAGATCGTGCCCGCGGCCGAGGCCAAGCAGTCCGGCGTCGACCTGCTCGCGCCGGACAAGACGATCCCGATGGACGACAATACGGTCGCGCGGCTCATAAGCCTGACGTACATATCGGCCGACGACGCCCTGAAGTTCCTCCAGCCGGTCGTATCGAAGTCCGGGCACATATCGTCCTTCGGCCCGGGGAACCTGCTGCTGGTAGTGGATTCAGGGATGGTCGTCGACAAGGTCCTGAAGCTCGTCGAGAGCATCGACCTGCCGGCCCAGAGCGAGGAGCCGGACGTCGTGTTCCTGCAAAACGCCGGGGCCGAGGCCGTGGCCGCTACGCTTAACGACGGGCTCTCGCGCTCGGCGGCCAGACGGGGCCCGGAGCAGCAGCCCGCACGCGCGGTGGCCGACCGCAGGCTCAACGCGGTCGTACTGTTCGGCGACCGCTCGGCCAAGGAGGGCATGAAGCGCCTGGTCGCGCGCCTCGACGTCAAGGCCGACTCCACGCAGGGCGCGATAAACGTGTATTTCCTGGAGAACGCCGCGGCCGAGGACATCGCCAAGGTGCTCGAAAACATCAGGAAGGTCTCGCAGGAGGCCGCCTCGAAGCAGCAGCCTGGGATTCAGTCCATCCAGGCCGCCCAGCCGACGCGCTCGCCGTTTGAGTCCGCCTCGGGAATGAGCATCACGCCGGATAAGGCCTCGAACTCCCTGATAATCATAGCCTCGCCCTCGGACTACGCGAGCCTCGTGCAGGTGATAAAGAAGCTCGACCGCCGCAGGCGGCAGGTGTACGTCGAGGCCATGGTAGTGGAGGCCTCGGTCGACAAGACCCGCGACCTCGGCACCGAGTGGCGGGCGACCGCCCTCGACAGCAAGCGCGCCCCGATAGTGGTCGGCGGCGTCGGCACGATAGACGCCACCGCCGTCAGCGCGATCCTGAGCGGGCTTTCGGGCGCGACCGTCGGCGGGCTCGGTAATTTCTTCTCGGTGCCGGTGACAAACCCCGACGGCACTACCGGGACGCTCTCGGTGCCGGGCTATGCCGCGCTATTTAGCGCGAGCATCTTCAGCTCGGCCGTAAACGTCCTCTCCACGCCCCAGATCCTCACGTCCGACAACGCCGAGGCCGAGATCATCGTCGGCGAGAACGTCCCGTTCATCACCCAAAACAACGTCAATACCGTGAATTCCGGCGTCGTCTCAAACTACATAGAGCGCAAGGACGTCGGCATCACGCTTAAGCTCACGCCCCAGATCACCGAGGGCGACTACGTCAAGCTCGACATCTACCAGGAGATCTCGGCCCTCGAGAACATCTCGTCGAACAACCTCGTCTCGATCATCACTACGGTCGGCCCCACCACGACCAAGCGCTCGACCAAGACGGACGTCGTGGTCCGCGACGGCCAGACCGTCGTGATCGGCGGGCTCATGCAGGACAAGGTAAACGATACGATTACCAAGGTGCCGCTGCTGGGCGACATACCGCTGCTGGGCTGGCTTTTCAAAAACAGTTCGAAGGAGCACACGAAGACCAACCTCCTCGTCTTCCTGACCCCGCACATCATCAGGGACTCCAGGGAGCTCGAGGGCCTGACCTCACACAAGCGCACGGAGATCTCCGGGGATGACGACCTTTACATCGACGGCGAACTCGTGGTCAGCTTCGGCCCCGGAGTGGCCGCCGAGAAGGCAGCCGAGATACTCAGGTCCAAGGGCGTGACCGTCCTGGGCACCCTCTCGGACGGCAGGTACATAGTGCGCACTCTCGTGCCCGAGCGCACGGCCGAGACGATGGGGGAACTCAAGTCCACCCCGGGCGTGGTGGACGTCTTCAGGCGGCTCCGCACCGAGAGCCTTACCGCCCAATAAGCGGCCTCATCCATGGAGGATTCGAGCATGACCGCACGGAGACTGTTTAAGCTGATCTGCACCGCCCTGCTCATTCCGGCCGCGCTCGCGGCCTGCGGCAAACTCTCTCACATGTCGTACAATTCCCTGAGCGAGGACCCGCCCTCCGACCTCACGGCCAAGGCCACGTCCTCAAGCTCTGTGCACCTGAAGTGGAAGGCCCCGATAAGCGGCGTCTCGGCCGGATATGACATATACCGCTCGGATGGGGGGTCAGGGGCATACGTCGAGATAGATTCCTTCGACATCGGCAACGCCATAGACAACAGCATAGATAACAGCATCGTCAACAGCCCTTTCTACGACGACACCGGGCTCACCGCAGGCCAGCTTTACTGCTACGAGGTCTCGTCATATAACGCAAGTGGCGTGCAGTCCAAGAAGAGCAATTCAGCCTGCGTCTCGATCCCCGGCGTCCTGAGCGTCGACCCTGCAAACCTGAGCAACGGCATCGCTTGGGACCCCGCCCCCACCATCAGCGTGACCTTCACGGATCCCATAAAGGCCTCGACGATATCAGAGAGCAACTTTACGATGCTCGTCAACTCCGGAGCGGATATCGGAAACTCAGTCGTTGGATCAGTGATAATTAACAGCGTTAATAACGTGCGGTTTACGCCGGGCGCTTCACTGGAGAACGGTACGACATACCAGGTCACTCTCGGAAGCGGCGTACAGTTCGATGACGGAAGCGATCTGGACGGCCCCTACACCTGGAAGTTCACGACTGCCCCGTAGCGGGGCTCAGTCTTTAAATACGTAGCCCAGGGTCGCCGCCGGATTCGTCGTCGAGCGCCAGAAGAACCAGTCGTCGGCCATCGCTATGGAGTCGGCCTGCGGCGGCCTCCGTTTGCGTATTTTGTAGATGTCCCCCTCGGAGAACATCTCTATGAGCGGCTCCCCCTCGCCGGGTTCGGTGTAGCGCACGCGCACCCCGTATAGCCCGTCGTCGAACTCCTCGGCCTCGTCGAGGTCCGCTATCAGCACGTACTTCATCTATTGAGGATAGTCGATACTGCATTTCTTTGCAAGGGTGCCACGGGCACCTCCCTCTATTCGCGGGGCCACGGCCCCCTCTCACTATTCGCTTCGCTCACTTCCAATCAAAGCCTTTGGCCTTGGAGAGCTTTCAACAAGGTTTAACCGAAGCTTAACGGCGGCTACACGCTGGCTTAATGGCTGGGGCGCTACAATTAATAATGACAAAAGGAGGGATGAGAAATGTTTACGCTCGATAGGAAGCTCCCGATCACCCAGTCCGCATACTGCCCGTATTGCAGCTTCGAGACCGACCGCTGCCAGGCCGCGCTCACAGTGCTCCGCCCGGCACAGTCCCCGCACCAGGGGCTCTGCGCCAGCGAGGACCACGACGGCTGCCCGCTTTTCCTCTCAAAGCTCCTGCGGGCATAACCCCGGAGGCTGCGCCCCCCGCAACTATTCGCGGGGCCACGGGCCCTTCTCACTATTCGCGCATAGCGCTCATCTCTAAAATAATGCCGTTGACCTTGGGGGGCTCGGGGGGCTTCCGTTGGACTCCACACCCCCGAAAGCGCGCCCAAATCGTCTTCAGACAAGGCAGGGCGAGAAGACCGCCCGATGGTGTACTTGGACGTACATGGAGGGCGAGTCTTCGAAGACCAACGCAGTATCAAGCGATTTGGCGCGCTTTGAAGAAATCGCACCTACTGCTCTTATTCTATCGCGGGGGGCGCCATGTGACGGATTATCTTGCCGTCGATGAGATACAGCACCATCTCGGCGATATTAGTGGCGTGGTCCGCGATGCGCTCGAGGTACTGCGCGACGAAGCTGATCTTCATGGCCCTCGTCACGTTGGAGGGGTCCTTTATCATGTACGTCGCGAGTTCGTGCAGTACGAGGTGCTTGAGCTCGTCGACCTCGTCGTCGCGCTGGATGACGTCGCGCGCGAGCCGCCGGTCCTTCTGGACGAAGGCGTTCAGGGCGTCGCGGGTCATCCCCTGCGCGACCTGGCTCATGCGCGGCACGTCGATGTAGGGCTTAAGCAGCGGCTCCTCGTTGAGCTCGAGCGCGCGCTCGGCTATGTTGACCGAGAGGTCGCCCATGCGTTCGAGGTCGGTCGTGATCTTCATGGCCATCGTGATGAGCCGCAGGTCCGCGCCCTTGGGCTGCATCAGCGCGATCAGCCTTATGCACTCCTCGTCGATCTCGACGTCGAGCGCGTTTAGAGAGTGGTCGTTGTCTATCACGCGGATCGCGAGCGCGTTGTCGCGCTCGACGAGCGCCTGCACCGAGAGCTTGACCGATTCCTCGACCATCGAGCCCATCCGCAGGATCCTGTCTTTGAGCCGTGCCAGCTCGTCGTCGAATATCGCCATCAGCCGAACCTCCCCGTGATATAGTCCTCCGTGAGCTTCTCAGTGGGGGCCGTAAACATCATGCCCGTCTCCCCGAACTCGATCAGGCTGCCGAGCATCATGAAGCCGGTCCAGTCCGAGATGCGCGCGGCCTGCTGCATGTTGTGCGTGACGATGATGATCGTGACCTCGCGCTTGAGCTCCACGGCCAGCTCCTCGATCTTCGAGGTCGAGATCGGGTCGAGCGCCGAGGTCGGCTCGTCAAAGAGCAGGACCTCCGGCTCCACGGCCAGCGCCCTGGCGATGACGAGCCTCTGCTGCTGCCCGCCCGAAAGGTCGTTGGCGCTGTCTCTGAGCTTGTCCTTGACCTCGTCCCACAAAGCGGCGTGGCGCAGGGCGCGCTCGACGCGGCCGGCAAGCTCCGAGCGGCCCCCCAGGCCCTTGAGCCTCAGGCCGTACGCGACGTTCTCGTAAATGCTCATCGGAAACGGCGTCGGCTTCTGGAAGACCATGCCTATGCGGCTTCGAAGCTCGATGAGGTCCACCTCGCGGGCGAGCAGATTTTTCCCGTCGAGGATGATCTCGCCCTCGTACTTGTTGCCGGGGTAGAGGTCGTGCATGCGGTTGAAGCATCTCAGGAGCGTGGTCTTCCCGCAGCCCGAGGGCCCGATCAGGGCGGTCACCCCGTTTTTGCGCACCGTGAGGTTGATTTCCTTAAGCGCGTGGTTGCCTCCCGCGTAATGGAAATCAAGCCCCTTGACCTCGATCTTCGTCTCGGCTGACACTACCTGAACCTCCAGCGTATGAAAAGTCTGCCCATGACCGTCAGGCCGAGCACGAATACGGTTATCACCATCGACGCGGCCCATGCCTGCGCGTGCCAGTTATCGTAAGGTCCCATCGCGTACTGGAAGATCGCGACCGTCAGAGACGGCACCGGGCCGTTCATCTTAAGCGTGAAGTACGAGTTATTAAACGACGTAAATAAAAGCGGCGCGGTCTCGCCCACGACGCGCGCAATAGAGAGCAGCACGCCCGTAAGCACGCCGCGCGCCGCGCTCCGGAATACGATGTCCATGATAACCTTGTAGTACGGCGCTCCGAGCGCGAAGGCGGCCTCGCGGAGCGTCCAGGGCACGAGGCCCAGCATGTTCTCGGTCGTCTTTATCACGACCGGCACCATGATTACGGCGAGCGCCACCGCGCCGGCCCAGCCGCTGAAGTGGCCCATCGGCCTGACCATCACGGCATATATAAACGTCCCTACGATGATCGACGGCACGCTGATCATGATGTCGGACATCGTGCTTATGATACCAGAGATCCGTTTGCCGCGGGCGTACTCGGCCAGGAACGTCCCGCCCAAAAGCCCGACCGGCACGCCGATCACGACCGCGAAGAACGTGAGCATCAGGTGGCCGACGAAGGCGTTTCGGAGCCCTCCGCCCTCGACACCGGCCGGAACGGGGTCTGAGAGGAACAGCGCGCCGTTTAAGGCAGAGGCGCCGTGGCGTATCACGTCAAACAGTATGAATAGAAGCCAGAAAAGCCCGGCCGCCGCGGCCGCGCCGCAAAGCACGAGCGCCGCGAGGTTCGTGGCCTTCCTTATCGCGCTCCGCCTGATCACGCCCCGGCCCCCGACTGCGCCTTGTGCAACAGGAGCCTTGCAGCCCCCAGCACCGCGAAGCTTATAGCGAACAGCACGAGCCCCAAAAAGAACAGAGACGAGAGGTACATGTCGCCCGCGGCCTCGGTGAACTCGTTGGCGAGCGTTACGGTGATAGTCGATGCGGAATCCAGAAGCGAGGCCGAGATGCGGTGGCTGTTGCCCAGGACGAAGGCGACGGCCATCGTCTCGCCCAGAGCGCGTCCGAGCGAGAGCACTATCCCGCCCATCACCCCGGTCTTCGAGTAAGGTATTATGACGTCCTTTACGACCTCCCACTTCGTAGCGCCCACGGAGTACGCGGACTCTTTCAATATGGACGGCGTGAGCATGAAGGCATCGCGGGAGATGCTGGCCGCAAACGGGATGATCATGATGCTCAGGATCAGGCTCGCGGTCAGCAGGTCTATGCCCATCGGAGTGCCCTGAAACAATACGTGCACGAGGGGGATGCTCGCGGTGGCCTTCTTTAAAAACGGCTCGACGTGATCTCCCATGATTGGGGAGAGCGTGAACAGCCCCCACATGCCGTATATGATGCTGGGGATCGAGGCCAGGAGCTCAATGGCCACGCCTATCGGGCCTTTGAGGCGCGAGGGGGCGATCTCGGTGATGAATACCGCGATCCCGAGCGCGAGCGGCACCGCGATGACGAGCGAGAGGACTGTAGTGACGACCGTCCCGTAGATGGAGGTGGCCGCGCCGAAGACCTCGGTCACCGGGTTCCATTGCATGCCGGTTATGAACCCGAAGATCCCGAACTTGCCGATCGCGAGCCTTGACTCGATGAGCAGCGAGACGAAGATGCCGACGATCAGGACGAGTATGGTCGAGGCCGCGGCCCCCGTGAGGACGGCCACGGCCCTGTCGACGTTCTTCTCGTAGCTCGAACCTTTTTTGGTTTTGTTCATATCCGCAATCAAAGGGGCGGAGACCGCGGCGGTCCCCGCCCCTTCGTCGTATTATATGCCCTGGGACTTCCAGTATGCCCTGATCTTGTCCTTCAGCGAGGCCGGCAGCGGGACGTATACTAGCTCCTTCGCCTTGGCGTCGCCGTTTTTGAACGCCCAATCATAGAACTTCGTCACCTTCTTGTTCGCCTCGGGCCTGTCCTTGGCGAGGATTATGAACGTCGCCCCGGCGATGCCCCAGGCGTCCTTGCCGGGCGCGTCGACGAGCCAGAGGTAGAAGTCCTTCCTGGGGTCGAAGTCCGCGCTGGCGGCCGCGTCCCCGAAGCTCTCGAAGCTCGGCTTCACGAAGTTGCCGGCCTTGTTCTTAAGCAGGGTGTACGAGATCTTGTTCTGCATCGCATAGGCGAACTCCACGAACCCGACCGAGTGCTTCATCCTCTTGACGTAGTTCGCCACGCCCTCGTTGCCCTTGCCGCCGATGCCGACCGGCCAGTTGACGGCAGTGCCGGAGCCGACCTTCTCTTTCCACTTGGGGCAGACCTGGCTTAGGTAGCTGGTGAATATCGCGGTCGTGCCCGATCCGTCCGAACGGTGCACCACGCCGATCTCGTCGTCAGGCAGGTTGAGGCCGGGGTTGAGCTTCGCTATGGCCGGGTCGTTCCACTTGGAGATGTCGCCGAGGAATACGCCGCAGAGGGTCTGCTGGTCGAACTTGAACTGCCCGGTCTTGACGCCCTCGAGGTTCACTACCGGCACCACGCCGCCCATAACGGCGGGAAACTGCATCTCGTTGTTTTTCTTGAGTGCCTCGGGGGTAAGCGGTGCGTCGGAGGCGCCGAACTCCACCGTGCGGTCCGCGATCTGCCTCTGGCCGCCGCCGGAGCCGATCGGCTGGTAGTTGAGCTTCACCCCGGTGGCCTTGCCGTAATCAAAGGCCCACGCCGAGTAGACCGGGTAGGGGAAAGTGGCCCCGGCGCCGTTTATCGTCTCGTCGGCCGATGCGATGCCAGAGAAGCACAGGCACAGCGCCAGCGCCATCAAGGCAAAAAAATTCGTCTTCATACAACCTCCTTGGGATTCGGTTTGCGTTCATCAACCATGAGATTAGTATATGAAACGAATGTTATCACCTTATGAAGCGGATGTTAAATTTTGGTTAAGGGGCCACGGGTCCCTCTCATTTTGGGGCTGGCAATCCGGCCCTATTGCCGTATGAATACTATCAGGGCCGACTCGGGCCGGTACATGCATTTATCAATCCAGCGTGCGGCGGTAGCGCTTGACCCCGATGGCAAGAACTATAACCGTAAAAAGCGCTATCGGCCAGAGCTGGCCCGATACGTCAACAAACCCGTCGCCCTTAAGCAGTATCGCGCGCGTTATCCTCAGATAATGCGTAAGCGGGAAGATATTGCCTATCGCCTGCGCCCAGAGCGGCATCCCCCTGAAAGGGAACATGAAGCCCGACAGCAGGATGTTGGGAAGGAAGAAGAACATGCCCATCTGCATCGCCTGCCGCTGGTTCGTGGCGAGGGTCGAAAACGTCACCCCGACCGCGAGGTTCGCAAATATGAAAAGGACGGTAAGGACCAGCAGCAGCGCTATGCTCCCCTCTATCGGGACGTTGAAGACGAAGATCGCCGCCAGCAGGATCAGCCCGACTTGCAGGTACCCGACGAGCACGTAAGGCACGATCTTGCCTATCAGCACCTCCAGAGGCCGCGTCGGCATGGTGAGCAGGTTTTCCATCGTCCCGGTCTCGATCTCGCGCGTTATGGCTATGGCCGTGATCAGGACCATCGTCATCGTGAGCACGACGCCCATCAGGCCCGGCACTATGTTGTACTGCGTGATCGCCTCGGGGTTATATTTCGCATGCACCCTGATCTCGACCGGGTCGTCCTGGGGGGCGAGGTACGAAAGCGCGCCCTTGAGGTCGTCGGCCACGGCCGTGCGCATCAGCGTGCCGAGGGTCGCGAGCGCGTTGCCGGTCGAGCCCGGGTCGGTCGCGTCGGCCTCGACCAGGAGCACCGGCCGCGCGCCGCGCAGCAGATCGCGCGTGAAGTCCTGCGGTATGTTGACCACGAACTGCACCTCGCCTCGCGCAAGCGCCTCTTCGGCCTCCTGCTCGGTGCTGATCAGCCTGACGAACTCGAAGTACCCGCTGTTGCGCATCGCGTAAAGCAGCGTCCGGCCGAGCGGCCCGTTGTCAGAGCTGACGACCGCGGCAGGCAGGTGCCTGGGGTCCTCGTTTATGGCGAACCCGAAGAGCATGAGCTGCAAAAGCGGTATCCCGATTATCATCACGAACGTCAGGCGGTCGCGGCGCATCTGGATGAACTCCTTGACGACCATCGCCCAGAACCGCCCGAACGAGAACTCACGGCCCACGAGCCTCATTGCCGCCCCTCGCTCTCCATGAAATGTATAAACGCGTCCTCGAGCCCGGAGGGTATGCGGCTCCACTGGTAGCGGGCGTCGGCCTTATACGGGGCGATCGCGGCCTCGAGCGCCGCGGGGTCGGGGCCGCTGACGTGCAGCGTGCCGCCGAACGCGACCGCCTGCTCGACCCCGGCTGCCGCCTTGAGGCTCAGCGCGAGCTCCCTCAGCTCGGGGCCGCTCACGGCCCAGGTGACGAGCCCCGCGTGCTCTATGAGGTCCGCGGTCGTGCCCTCGGTCAGCAGCCTGCCGTTTAGGATGAACGCGAGCCTGTGGCAGCGCTCGGCCTCGTCCATGTAATGGGTCGCGATCAGAAACGTAAGCCCCCCGGCCGCGAGCGCGTGTATCTCGTCCCAGAACTCGCGCCGGGCCCTCGGGTCTACGCCCGCCGTAGGCTCGTCCAGCAGCAGGAGGCTCGGGTTGTGTATCATGCACGCCGCAAGCGCGAGCCGCTGCTTCCAGCCCCCGGAGAGCTGCCCTGCGAGCTGGTTTCTGCGGGCCTCGAGCCCGAGCCGCGCGAGGCTCTGATTGACCGCGTCTTTGCGGTTCGTTATGCCGTACATCCGCGCGACGAAGTCGAGGTTCTCTGAGATGCTCAGGTCCTCCCAGAAGCTGAAGCGCTGGGTCATGTACCCGACCCTGAGCTTTATCGCCGCGCTCTCGGTGATGACGTCATGGCCGAGGCAGACGCCCTCGCCGCGGTCCGGCTGCAGCAGGCCGCAGAGCATGCGTATGAAGGTCGTCTTGCCGCTGCCGTTTGGGCCGAGGAAACCGCATATTTCGCCGGGCCGCACGCGCAGGCTCACGCCGTCAACCGCGACGAGCCCCCCGAAGCTCTTGGTCATGCCACGCACGTCTATGGCATATTCGCTATCCATCGCAGGGGCCTGCTACGGCAGGTATACATCCACGGGCTGGCCGGGATGCATCCGGGCCGAAAGCTCGGGGCCGAAGACTACCTCGATCATGAAGACGAGCTTGCTTCGCGTCTCGCGGCTGTAGATGACCGGGGGGGTGTACTCGGCGCTCGGGGAGATAAAGCTTATCCTGCCGGGGATGGGAGCCTTATCCCCGTCGATCCTGACTTGCACGGTCTCGCCCGGCTGGAGTGCGGCTATGCGGGGCTCGGGCACGAAGGCGCGCACCTTGACGTTCGAAGGCGGCAGGAGCACGACGACCGGCCTGCCTGCCGCGACCCACTCGCCGGGGCGGTAGAGGGTGTCGAAGACGAGCGCGTCCTGCGGGGCGGACAGGCGGCTCTGGCCGAGGTCGTATTCAGCGCGGGCCTCGGCCGCCCGCAGGCTCCGTTCCGAGGCCGCCCCGGCCGCTATCTGGTCCGTGCGCGCCCCGAGCCTCGCGGTCTTGAGGTCCGACTCTATCTGGGCCACGCGCTCGCGGTCCTGGTCGCGCGCCGAGCGCGCGACGTCCACGTCCTGCGCGGCGTTAAACCCGGCGCGGCTAAGCTCCTGCTGCCTGGCGAAATCCTTTTCAGCAAGCACGAGCGCTGCGCGCGCCTGCATCAGCTGTGCCTCCAGCGAGGCTATCTCGGTCGGCCGGAGGCCCTTCGTTAAGTCCACGAGGCCGGAGTGCGCCTGCGACACGCGCTCGGCCGCCTCGTCGCGCGCGGTCCGTTCCGGCGTGTCGTCAAGCACGTACAGAAGCCCCCCGGAGCGGACCTGATCTCCGCGGCTGACGTCCAGCTCGCGGAGCGTCCCGGAGGTCTCAGACGCCATATAGAGGTACTCGCCCTCGACGTATCCCTGCACCGGGCCGTTAGGCTTGGCCGGGCATGCCGCGGCCATCGCGAGGCAGGCCATCAGCAAGATCGTTTTTAAGAGGCGCATTGTTACATTAAACCATAATCCGCCCACGTCGTAAATCCCGGGCGTCTTCGGAGTGAGGGGAGCTAGATGATGATTTTGACCGTTGTGCCGCGGCCCTCGGCGCTCTCGACGCGCATATGCCAGCCGTGGGCGCGCACGAGGTGCTTGACGATGGACAGCCCGAGCCCGGTGCCGCCCATCTTGCGCGAGCGGCCGGGATCGACCCGGAAGAACCTCTCGCCGAGCCGCGGGATGAACTTCTGCGGGACCCCGATGCCGGTGTCGCGGACGAAGATATACCTCTCGCCGCCGCTTATCTCCGAGCCTATGGTGACCGAACCCCTGTCAGTGAACTTGATCGCGTTTTCCGCGAGGTTCGTAAGTATCTGGATGAGCCGGTTTTTGTCGGCCGAGATCTCGGCCAGGCCGGGGCTGACCGAGCTCTGGAGAGTAATCCCCTTGGCCTCGGCGCGGGCGTCAAGCAAGGCGGTGACGCTCCTTATGGCCCCATCGAGCTGCACCGGGCCTTTCTCTATCCTTATGACCCCGAGCTCTATGCGGGATATCGTCATGAGGTCGTCTATCAGGCTGTTCATGCGCTCTGCGTGCGAGTGTATCGTCTCGAGGAACGAGACCGCGTTTTCGCGGTCGTCGAGCGCGCCGCCCAGCAGGGTCTCGCTGAACCCCCGGATGGCCGAGATCGGGGTCTTGAGCTCGTGCGAGACGTTCGCGATGAAGTCCTTCCTGACCTCCTCGAGCTGCCGCTCCTTGGTGATGTCGTGCAGTATCATCACCGCGCCATCGGGCTCGCCTTCCGGCAATCCGAACCGCAGCGGGGCGATGCGCACGAGCATGTAGCGCTCGTCCACCTTGAGCTCTTCCGTGATCAGCTCGCCGGATGCCTTCGCGGCGTCGACGAGCGCGGCGACCTCGTGGTTTCTGAGCACCTCCAGATACTGTCTGCCGATGAGGGGCAGGCCGTGGAAGAACTCCGAGGCCGAGGCGCTCGCAAGCCGTATCGTCCCCCTTGCCCCGAGGATCAGGAGCGAGTCCGGGACGCTTTGAAGTATCACGCCCAGCCGCATGCGCTCCGACTCGCTCTGCGCGAAGGCCTCATGCAGGCGCTTGGACATCGAGTTGAGGTCGTCCGTGATGCCCTCAAACTCGGCCGCGCCCTCGAAGTACATCTGCTGCCCGGTCGCGCCCTGCGCCAGCGAGTGGGAAAACTCGCTTATCCGCTTGAGGTAGCGCCTCAGCAGGTTGACGAAATACTCCGAGAGCGCAAGCGTGAAGAGCAGGACCGCGAGCACCGTCAGGACGATCTTGAGCCTGATGGAGTTGATGGCGCGGTCGACCTGCACGAGCGGCACCGCGAGCCTGATGAACCCCGGCGTCGAGCCCCCGCCCGCGGTGCGCTTGGCGACGTACAGCAGGTCGACGCCCAGCGTGTGGCTGTGGCGGATCGATGAGCCCAGCCCGGCCTCGCGCGCCCTCATCACCTCGATCCTGTCGCGGTGGTTTTCCATCTTAAGCGACTCGGCGTCGGAGTCCCCCAGGACCTCGCCCGAGTCCGCGATCACGGTCATGCGCGCCCCGCTTAGCGCCTTGACCCTCCGGCATAGCCCGTCGTACCGCAGCCCGCCGTCGAACGAGACATCGTTCTCTATCAGGTTGATGCGGGCCGAGAGCTCGGAGGTGATGTCAGAGACGTAGGAGCCGTGTATCACAGAGGTGATGTAAAGCTCGCTGAAGAGCACCGCTACCGCGAAAAACGCGATGTGCAGCCAGAGTATCCGGCCGAAGATCCCCCTGCTCATGGCTCCTCGTCCGTGATCAGGTAGCCGAGGCCGCGCTTCGTGAGCAGGTAGCGCGGGGCCGAGGGGTCGTCCTCGATCTGAGAGCGGAGCTTGCGGATATGCACGTCCACCGTGCGGGGCTCGACGTGCGACTCGTTGCCCCAGAGCGCGTCCAGCAGGCGGTCGCGCGAGAAGACCCGCCCGCGCCGCTCGGCGAGATACAGCAGTATCCGGTATTCCGTGGCGCTGAGCGTCAGCGCCCGCCCGGCCTTCGTGACCGAGCAGGCGTCCTTTGTGATCGTCAGGTCCCCGACCGAGAGGACGTTTTCGGCGGCCGGCTCCTCGGGGGTCGCGCGCCTGAGCACCGCCCGGATGCGCGCCATGAGTTCGTTTACGCCGAAGGGCTTGGTGATGTAATCGTCCGCGCCGAGCTCGAGCCCGAGCACCTTGTCGAGCTCCTCGCCCTTGGCGGTGAGCATGATGATCGGGATGGACTTGGTCGAGCTGTCGGCCTTGAGCCTGCGGCAGAGTTCGAGGCCGCTTACGCCTGGGAGCATGAGGTCCAGGAGCACCAAGTCGGGCTTCCCGGCGCGCACGGTGCGCTGCACATCGGTGCCGTCATAGGCCTCGAGCACCTTGTACCCCTCGCGTTTGAGGTTGTACGAGACGAGCCGCACGAGGTCTTCCTCGTCCTCGACGATCAGAATCTTTTTGGCGTCCCGGCTGGCGTCCATCTGATGATTATATCCTAAATGGGGCCGACCGGCCCCACTCAATCACATGTGTTCCAGGCGGTCGATGCGCTCCTCGATCGGGGGATGCGTGCTGAACAGCTTTCTCAGGCCGCCGCCGGTTAATGGATTGACGATGAACATGTGCGAGGTCGCGGGCGTGGCCGCGTCCATCGGGATGCGCTTTGAGGCCATGTCGAGCTTGCGGAGCGCGCCGGAGAGGAACCTCGGGTTGCCGGCCAGCTCGGCCCCTGCGATATCGGCCTGGTACTCGCGCGAGCGCGAGATCGCCATCTGTATGAGCATAGCGGCTATCGGGGCGACGATCATCATCACTATCGCGGCTATCGGGCTTCCGCCCTCGCCGTCGTCGCGGCGGCCGCCGCCGAATATCGCGGCCCACTGGGCCATCTGCGCCAGATAGCTGATCGCGCCGGCTATAGTGGCCGCTATGGTCGAGATCAGGATGTCGCGGTTGCGTACGTGCCCGAGCTCGTGGCCTATGACGCCCGAGAGCTCCTCGGGGCTCAGTATCCGCATTATGCCGGTCGTTACCGCGACGGCCGCGTGCTCGGGGTTGCGGCCCGTGGCGAAGGCGTTGGGCTGGTCCTCGTCGATGATGTAGACCTTCGGCATCGGGAGCTGGGCCTTCGATCGCGAGGCGGCGCACGGTAGAGAACAGCTCGGGCGCGTCGGTCTCGGTGACTTCCTTGGCATGGTACATCCTGAGCACGATCTTGTCGCTGAACCAGTAGGAGACCATGTTCATGCCGAACGCGATCACCAGCGCGATGGTCATGCCGCCGCGGCCGCCCAATGCACCGCCCACGAACACCAGGAACACCGTAAGGCCCACCAGCAGGACCATAGTCTTTAGATTATTCATATGAAACCTCCTTCAGGCAACGTTTCTGCCTAACATCTAGTATATCAAAAGCACTGGCAGCGCTGTCATTTTCAAAGCGCACCAAATCGCTTGATACTGCGTTGGGCATCGAAGACTCGCCCTCTATGTACGCCCAAGTACACCATCGGGGTGCCACGGGCACCTCTCCTGAAGAAAGGGCCAGTCGCCCTGCCTTGTCTGAAGACGATTTGGGCGCGCTTTCGGGGGGCACGGACAACGGACGCCCCCCGTGCCCCACAAGGTCAAAGGCATGATTGGAGATGAGCGCTCTGGCGC
This sequence comes from Nitrospirota bacterium, assembly GCA_963721805.1. Lineage (GTDB taxonomy): Bacteria > Nitrospirota > Thermodesulfovibrionia > Thermodesulfovibrionales > JdFR-86 > CAVRJY01. The sequence continues at coordinate 350,597 of CAVRJY010000001.1, forward strand.
GAATAGTGAGAGGGGCCCGTGGCCCCGCGAATATTTGCCGGGGGGCGCTGCCCCCCATTGACAGGGAGGCGTGGAAATAGTAAATTAACAGACAGCTTAATAAAAGTTATCACAAATCCCTATATGACGGCCAAGGAGCGGTGATGAGCAAGAAGCGGGTTCTAATAGTGGACGACAGCGCCCTGGTCGCAAAGCAGCTCGCGGCGATAGTCGAGGGCTCGGGGGATTTCGAGGTCGTAGGCCGCGCGCAAAACGGCATCGAGGGCATAAAGCAGTTCACCGCTCTGAAGCCCGACCTGGTCCTGATGGACCTCGTGATGCCGGAGATGGACGGCCTGCAGGCCATCCGCGCGATCACGTCGCTGGACAAAGAGGCGAGCATCGTCGTCATATCCTCGGCCGGGGGCGTCGGGGAGAAGGTCGTCGAGGCGCTCAGGTTCGGGGCCAAAAGCGTGATATCCAAGCCCTTTGATCCGGCCAAGGTGATCGACGTTATGAAGGGGCTCGCGTAGGGGGGACTAACCCGATGCGGAGGGAGAGCATATCAGATGGCGGTCAAATTCTTCGGACAGTTCCTTCTTGAGCGCGGCATAATCGGCCGCGACCAGTTGCTGGATGCGGTGTCGTACCAGGAATCCAAGAACCTCAAACTCGGCGATTACGCCGTTACCAAGGGCTACCTTTCGGCCGAGCAGCTCGTGCGCCTCAACGAGGAGCAGAAGCGCACCGACATGCGCATCGGCGAGCTCGCGGTCCTGATGGGCATGCTGAGCCGTACCCGGCTGGAGGAGCTCCTCGTGATGCAGAAAAACGACCATATAATGATCGGCGAGGCCTTTGTCCGAAAGGGCATCCTCACCGCGGACGTCATCGAGCGCGAGCTGATCGCGTTTCACGAGGACCAGAAGGCATACGCCCAGGACAAGGCCGCCGAGTCCACCGGCAACGAGGCCGTGCGCGCGGCCATTGACATGACGATAAAGATGTTCCAGCGCGTCGCGCACATCGAGGCCAAGGTGGGCCAGGGCGAGCCGGACGGGGTCGTCCCGGCCTCGAGCTTCTCGGCCGTCTCGATAATGTTTTCGGGCGACATCAAGGTCGAGTATGTCCTGTGCACCACGCGCGAGCTGTCCAAGCGGATAGCGGCGGTATTCATCGGGGCGGACACCGCCACCGAGGAGGAACTCCGAGACGGCGTGCGAGAGTTCTGCAATATCGTCTGCGGCAACGTGATGGCCGTCCTCGCGCGCAAGGGCAAGGCGGTCGACATCAGCCCGCCGAAGGATCGGATTCCGGGCGAGGATGTGTCGGAGGGGATGGCAGCGACGCGCTACTCGATCGCGACGACCATACTCGGGGAGCAAGCACTCATCATCGTTCGCTAGTGTGAAAGCGCACCAAATCGCTTGATACGTCGTTGGGCATCAAAGACTCGCCCTCTATGTACGTCACAGTACACCATCGGGCGGTCTTCTCGCCCTGCCTAGTCTGAAGACGATTTGGGCGCGCTTTGCGGGGAGTAGAGTAGCCCCCGCGCCCCCGTGGTCAACGGCTTTGATTAGATGGGCCGGGCGCGTCCGCTTGACTGTTGAATGTAGCGATGTTTATTATATCAACTCGTTTTTTCAATTCGGGGCGTAGCGCAGTCTGGTAGCGCGCACGGTTCGGGACCGTGAGGTCGGAGGTTCGAATCCTCTCGCCCCGACTCTTTCTTCCCAGGTGACATAGTCACCCCTCCCTATTCGCAGGGCCAAGGCACTGCTCATCAGCTTTCCAAGAGTAAGTAGGGAATGTTGCTATAGTATATTTCCACCCGTTGTTTTTTGTTGACATCTCATCAGCGCAAATATAACCTAATAGTGGCAAGAAGATCCGTATAATGAGTCAGACCATGGGGGATTGATGAGTAAGTTCGATGAAATGCAAGCCGAATTCATGAGAATCGACTATGGAGGGATGGTCGGAAACCTTAATAAGATCAGCGATCAGATGCTTACAGTTAAATGGTACTTCCTCGCAGCCATTGCCGCTATAGGGACAGGCTATAAGTTCTTGCTTGGTTCTAAATCATCAAATAATTGGTTGTCTATCGTTGCGATTTCCATCGTCGGCAATATTGTGCTTTGGCTTATCGGCGAATACGTCATATCGCATGGATTTCTTTTTAGATATATACAGACAAGAATGGCAAAAATTGAAAAAAATATGTATGGAGTACAGAATTGGTTCGATACGGCCCCTTTGATACGGTTGGCTCATGACCCAACAGATAAGAAAAAATTCATATCAGATGACAATAAGGCCTCACTTGAAATTGATTGTTATATGCCTGATCAATTCAACCCGACATATTGGACCGCAATCTTTATGATTCTGATAAACACCGGATTAGGCATTGCTAAGATTTGTTAGTTAGGCAACTTTGCAGATGACAAAAAGCGCTTCTTGTGCAGTCTGTTAGCGTTAAGCGGACTCTTTTTGCTGTTTAAATTGTGGTCATATAATCTGCATAAATTTAGAGAACTGTTTAGGGGACGCTTGGATTTTGAAATTTTGGATGATGGGACTAAAGAAAACTTTTTTTCAAAACCTGAGACATTAAACTCCTATGGAATAATAATAACCTTGGCTATTTCGCTTTCAATTTGGCCGACGTATATAGGCAACGATTCAAGCGTTTGGGATACATTGTTTATTGGATCTCTAGCAGTTTCAGGCTGGTTTTTCCTTCCTTTGTTATTCTGGCTGGCAGCTTTTGTTTGGAAGCATGTTTTATTGAAAAACATGGAACCCAAGATCGCCCGCCAAGAGAATGGGCGCTATTATGCAAAAAGTAGTTGGTTTTATAGGGAGCTTTACGTGATGTATTTAATGGCCTGAATAATTTAAAAACAATCTGCCCAACGCAGGGATATAGGGACTATGCCCGTTTCCCATCCCGGCAGTGAGCGGGGCGTCAGCCCTGCGAATAGGAAAGGGGGCCAGTCGGCCCCCTATGCGAAGTCTAGGTGGAGTTCCCGGTCGAAGACCTTTGCGAGGCGTTCGAGGGTCTTTAGCGTGGGGTTGCCCTTGCCCGGCCTTTCAAGCCGCTGGTACGACTGGTACGAAATCCCGAGCACCTTCGCAACGTCGCTCTGGGTGAGTTTTCGCGCCTCCCGCATCTTGCGCAGGTATATCGGCACCGCTACTTCGGCCTCGGGCTCGACCATGTGGATGTCCCTGCCCTTTTGGTGCGAGGGCTCTGGTATCCTGACGTTACGCTCGAATACCGAGGCTAGGTATCCGGTCAGGGCCTCCCGCGCGTTAAGCAGGGCCTCATCCAGCGTGTGTCCCTCGGTCAGGCATCCCGGAAGATCGGGAAACTCGACGAGATAGGACTTGTCAGCCGCGATGTATTTAATCCTTGCCGGATAACTTACGTTCATTTCAGACCTCCCTGCTTCATCAAGGCATTAAGCAATCCCTTGCCCAGATCACTGCTGCCATGCACGGGGACGGATAGCGTCCTCTCGCCCTTCACCATGATATGGTGGCTTCCCTCGATCCTGTCCAGCCGCCAGCCCTGCTCGATCAAGAGCTTTATCAACTGCTTGCCTGACATCTCACATTATACAACATATATCCTGTATGGGCAAGCACGTATTAATCCCGGTTAATCGAAGTTGAAGCGCCCGTGGCCCCCGATTATAGCATTCGTGCTATAATCCATCATGGCTTGGGAAATAGAATACTATGCCACGGAGAACGGCAAGTGCCCTATCAAGGACTTCTTGGATTCCCTTTCCCCTGAGAGCAAGGCAAAGTACATCTTCATCGCTGATTTGCTGGAGGAGTACGGCATCCTTGTTAAAGAGCCATACGTCAAGCCGATTACAGGCAAGAAGAAGCTGTTTGAGATACGGATAAAGGACAAGGCTAATATCCACAGGGTCCTCTATTTCGTCTTCACGGGCAAGAGGCTTGTCCTGTTGCATGGGTTCACGAAGAAGACACAGAAGACTCCTCAAGCCGAACTGGATATAGCCCAGATGCGGATGCATGATTACCTAAGGAGGCGGACATGAACTACAAGAGCCATAGAAAAGAGCTTCTGAAGGATAAGGCGGTCAAGGCGGAGTTCGACAGGCTCCGGCCTGAGTACGAGCTTGCCAAGAGCCTGCTAGAGCAGCGCATGAAACTGAAGATGACACAGGCTGAGGTTGCACAGAAGGCAGGGATGCCCCAGTCCACCATCGCCCGCATCGAGGGGCTGACTCACGGGGTCCCGAAGATTTCTACCCTGATAAGAATAGCCGATGCCCTGGACGCCAAGCTTGTGGTGCGCCTCGAATCTGTAAGGAAGGTTAAACACGCATAGAAAATGGCCCCCATTAACCAGAGTTAGTCGTAAGTTAGTAGAAAACGCACGAGCCTGAATTTTTCCTATGAACTACGGTTTATATATGAACCAAAGTTTGGTGTTCTTTGGTGTATAGTGGTGCGATGAGTAAGATAGGATCATATCTGATGGGCGGGGAGAGGGCGGCGGGATGCCGCGCCGCTTGTTCGGATAATGGGCCCAAAAACGCGTTATTTATCCGAACATCCGAACAAGGCAGCGCTGATAAAATGAATAAATACGCAATGTTACGCCCAGTATTGTCCCAAACATCCGAACGGAACCGGCAAAAACGCGCGCGCACGCGCGCGGAATGCGTAACTATACCTAAGCGCGGACATCAGAACATGCTTTTGACCTTGGGGGGTCTGGGGGGATCCGACGTTGGCCTCCCCACCCCCGGGAGCGCGAAAAATCGTCTTCAGACTAGGAAGCATTTGAAAATAGCCCGCAAGTGTACTGAGACGTACTCTGGAGGGTTATTTTCAAATGGTGACGACGTATCAAGCGATTTGGCGCGCTTTCAAAGGCGGTTCCCCTTGAAATGGGAGGCTGTACTTGTGCTATAAATTTAGCTCTTTGCCGCTAGTCCCCTCGGGGCGGCGGCTTCCCGGTCTTTTGGGCTGGGAATCCACAAGGAGGTGTAAGTGAATATTTACGAGAACGTAGTTATCTTCAATGTCAGCCTCTCCGAAGAGGCCCTGGCAGCCGCGATCCAGAAGGTCCGCGACCAGCTCACCGCAGCCGGCGCCGAGATCCTCAAGGTCGACGACTGGGGCCGCCGCAAGCTCGCCTATGAGATCAACAAGAACTCCCACGGCCACTATGTGCTCTTCACTTTCAGGGGACCCTCGACCGCATCGACCGCTATCGAGTCGTTCTACCGCGTGTTCGAGTCCGTGGTCAAGCAGATGATCGTGAAGCTCGAGAAGAAGCAGGCCGAGCACGTCCTGAACTCGATCAAGACAGCGGCGGCAGCGGCAGCAGCCGCGGCAGCGGCGCCCGCACCGGCCCCTGTAGCAGAGGCAGTGGCGGCACCTGCAGAGTCGGCCCCGGCAGGAGAGGGCCAGTCGGCCCCTGAGGCGACTGTTTAGCGTGTACAACAAGATCATCCTGATAGGCAACCTCACGAAGGACCCGGAGCTGCGCTACACGCCGCAGGGCACCGCGGTGGCCTCCTTCACCCTCGCGGTCAACTCGCGCATCAAGTCCAAGGACGAATCCAGGGAGGAAGTCGCTCTTCATGGACGTCGTCGTATGGGGCAAGCAGGGCGAGGTCGTGAGCCAGTACCTCTCGAAGGGCCGGCAAGCCCTGGTCGAAGGCCGCCTGCGCGAGCGCAAGTGGGAAGGCCAGGACGGCCAGCAGAAGAGGCGTATGGAGGTCGTTGCCGACTCGGTGAGGTTCCTTGGCAAGAGAGGACGACAGCAGCCGCGGCGCGGGCTCGGAGCAGTCAGCCCCGCCCCCGGACGAAATAACCGATATCGAACCGTTTTAATATAACAAGGAGAAGTCATGCAACCAAGGCGTTTTCAGAGAAGGAAAAAGTTCTGCAGGTTCTGCGCGGAGAAGATCCCGTTTATCGACTATAAGGACATGAAGACCCTGCGCGCCCATATCACCGAGCGCGGCAAGATCCTGCCCCGCAGGATGACCGGCGCGTGCGCCTGCCACCAGCGCGAGGTCCAGACCGCGGTCAAGCGCGCGCGCAACATCGCGCTCATCTCGTTCATCGAGAAATAGGGGAATGCGCATCCCGAAGGAATGGATAGCGCCGATGGCCAGGCGCATAGTCGACACGCTTGTCAAAGAGAAGCTCATCACCGAGGACATGAAGCCCGACGTGGTCCTGAAGGCGATCGAGGAGCTCATCTACACCGAGCTCTCGGCCGAGGACAGGCTCAACGAGGAGGTCCGGCAGATGCTCCTGAAGTTCGACTTCGACATCAACCGCGGGAGGCTCGACTACCGCAAGCTGTTCGACCTGACGAAGCAGAAACTCGTTAAAGAGAGGAACCTGGTCATATAGCTATGGCGACACTCTCTGACGAAAAGATCACGCACATGACGCACGTGATCCTGAAGGCCCTCCTCGACCGCGACCTCTTCGACATCACCGAGGAGGAGGGCGTAGTCAGGAAGGCCATGAAGAAGGCCATACAGGAGCAGCTCCGCATAGGCGGCGATATCGACGCCGCGGCGCGCAAGAAGATCGAGTCGCTTAGCAAGCACGTCCCGGAGGGCAGCCCGGAGTGGGAGATCCTCTATTCGAAATACACCAGGGAAGAAGAGAACAAGCGCGGCATGGGGGCATAGGGGTCGACTGACCCCTCTTCTATTCGCGCTGCCAGTGCAGCACTCACACGAAACTCAAAGGGGCTCTTCGGAGCCCCTTATTAATTAATGCCGTCGACCGCTCGCACGGTTAGGCATGGGATACATTAAAGCGCGATAAAGCGCGTCAGACTAGGAAGGGCGAGAAGACCGCCCGACGGTGTACTGAGACGTACTCCGAGGGCGCGTCTTTGAAGGCCTGACAACGTATCACGCGTATTTAGCGCGCTTAAGACTAGGCCCACTTGTGGTTGAACTGGATCAGCACCCCGCCGTCGGAGAGGACCTTATACGGAAGCCCCTGTTCGCGGAGCTTGTCCACGTCGAGGTCCCTAAGCAGCCGCCGGCCGACCAGGACATAGTCGTTGCCGTCCGGGAGTTCGTGGCGACTGAGCTTCTCGTACGAGCGGTCTATCGAGATGTGCAGCTCGCTGTTCAGCACGCCGAAGACCGGCTGGCTGGAGTCGTAGACCGACTCGATCACCCTAAGCAGGAGCGTCATGTTGCGGACGTGGATCGCATGCGGCCCGGCGCCGGAGAGCAGGTAGTCCTCCCAGAGCGAGATCGTGGCCTGGGTGCGGCCCGTCTCCTGGGTATAGACGAAGCTGATCCCGATGTCCATAGCCCCGGTCCTGGACTCGGCCTCCTCTGCCACGACGTCCTCGAGGTCGTTTTCGTCGAGCTCGAAGTCGTGCTCGAACGTTATGCGGCCCCAGGCCGGGAAGGGTATGCGGGTGGCGCCGCGGGCGAGCATGTTTTCGATGTACGCCCCGGCGAGGTCGACGAACCCGGCGAGGTTCGACTCTCCGGAGAACGAATGGTGGGTCTTGCTCTCGGGGCTCTCCTGGAGCGTGGCGCGCTTGAAGCGGCTGCCGGAGGCGGTCATCCCCTCGATGACGCCCCTGACGGCCGGGCCGAAGCCGCCTTCAAAGTACATGTCAGCGTAATAGAACGAAGGCATAGCGCGCGTCCCGCCTCTCTGTGTATTGCCGGCCTGCTGGCTCGTATTATATCACGCTCGCGGGGCGCGCGCGTTGATTTTTAGCCCCTGAAATGGTATATTAAATTCGTACATAGACCGGGCCGCAAATTTTAAATTAAGAGTGGGACGCCCCACTCTTTGTGTTTTATGGGCATGATGGAAGAAAAGATTGTCGCTCTGGCGAAGGATGCCGCATCGGGGCTGGGCCTTGAACTCGACGAGATCGAACTCATCGGCCAGGGCCGCCACAAGAAGCTGCGGGTCGTGATCGACCGGCCCGGCGGCACGGTGACGCTCGGCGACTGCGAGGCCATGAGCAACGACCTCAGCGCGGCGCTCGACGTGGAGGACCCGATTAAGGGCACATACGCCTTGGAGGTCTCATCTCCGGGGCTCGACCGGCCGCTTAAGCGGATCGAGACTTACAAAAAGAGCGTGGGCAAGCTCGCGCGTCTGGTGATGAAGGGTACCGCCCCGGTCAAGGGGGGCGTGCTGGTCGGCAGGATCGCGGCCGTCGAGGGCGAGAAGATAACGCTCTACACGGCCGAGGGCTCTGTAACCGTTGAATTTGGGGACATCTCCAAGGCAAGGCTCGAGGTGGAGATATGATGGCGAAAGAGATTTTTTATGTCATAGATCAGCTAAGCAGGGAAAAGGGCATATCCCGCGAGGTCCTCATCGAGGCCATCGAGGGCGCGCTCGTCACGGCCGTGCGCAAGAAGTACGGCGGCCGCGAAAACGTCTTCCTCAAGATCGAGCCCTCGGGCCAGATTCGCCTGTTCGAGACGAGGCTCGTAATCGAGACCGACCCGCTGAACCCCGAGCTCGAGATATCGCTCGTCGAGGCCCGCAAGATAAAGCCCGACGCAACGGTCGGCGACGAGATCAGCTTTAACCTCGAGTTCACGGACTTCGGCCGCATCGCCGCGCAGACGACCAAACAGGTCATATTCCAGCGCGTGCGCGAGGCCGAGCGCGGCGTCATATTCAACGAGTTCAAGGACAAGATCGGGCAGGTCGTCAGCGGCTCGGTCATGCGCAAGGAGAAGGGCTTCTACTACGTCAACGTCGGCAAGACCGACGCTATGCTCCCGATCAAGGAGACCCTCCCGGGCGAGAACCTCAAGCGCGGCGACCATATCCGCGCCTATATCACGAGCATCAAGGACTCGGCGAAGGGGCCGCTTATAATGCTCTCGCGCACGGATTCGAACTTCATCACCGCGCTCTTCAAGATGGAAGTCCCCGAGATCAACGACGGCCTCGTGATCATCAAGAGCATCGTCCGCGAGCCCGGGGAACGCACGAAGATCGCGGTATACTCGACCAACAACTCGGTCGACCCCGTCGGGGCCTGCGTCGGGATGAAGGGCACGCGAGTGCAGAGCATCGTCCGCGAGCTCCGCGGCGAGCGCATAGACATCATCCCCTGGACGGACGACCTGCGCATGCTCATAGCCCGCGCCCTGAGCCCGGCCACTATCGAGCGCGTCGGCATCGTCGAGGAGGACAAGACCGCGATGGTCGTCGTCAGCGACCAGATGCTCTCGATAGCCATAGGCAAGAAGGGCCAGAACGTCCGCCTCGCGATGAAGCTCACCGGATGGGACATCGACATCCTCAGCGAGACGGAATACTCCAAGATGAAGACCGACGAGGCCGAGCCCGGCGCGGCGGCCGCGAAGGCCGAGGCGGATGACGACGAGGCTATCGCCGAGGAGGATGCCGCCGAGGAGCGTGCTGCCGAGGAGTCCGCGGTAGCCTCCGAAGATGAGCCCGCCTCAGAAGAAGCATCGGCGCCCGACGATGCAGCCGCCGAATGACGCTCCCGCTTTAGCGCTCCCGGTACGCTTCATCAAGGGCGTAGGCCCCAAGACCGCCTCGCTGCTCGGCCGCCTTGGGGTCATGACCGTCCGCGACGCACTCTACTACTTCCCGGCCAGATACGAAGACCGCGCCGCGAGCTCCCCGATAGGCTCGCTTACGCCGGGCGAGCTGCAGTCCATCACCGGCACGGTCGCGGACGTCAGCCTCAAGGCCCTCAGGCAAAACGCCTTCAAGTTCAAGGGCAGGGGCCGCGGGACCAGCAGCATCCTCGAGGTCGCGGTCACTGACGGCACCGGCGTGGTCAAGGCCAAGTGGTTCAACCAGCCGTTTTTAGAGAAGAACTTTACGCGCGGGATGAAGGTCACCCTCAGCGGCACCGTAAAGGCCACCGCATGGGGCCTCGAACTCGTCACCCCTGAATACGAGGTCATAGGCGAGGGCGAGCCTGATGCCGATACACACGTCCATACCGCGCGCATCGTGCCGGTATACGGCGTGACCGAGGGCCTGAGCGTCAGGCTCCTGCGCACGATCCTCTCTCGCGTCATCGAACAATACCTCGACCTCGTAGAAGACCCCCTGCCTGATGATATCCGGGCCCGCCACGGCCTGACGCCACTTAAGTCCGCGATACGCGCCTGTCACTTCCCGCCCGAGGGCACGAGCCTCGCGAAGCTTAACGACTGGGCCACGCCCGAGCAGCGCAGCCTGTCATTCCACGAGCTGTTTTTCTTCGAGATAGGCGTTGCGGCTATCAAACGCGACACCGCGCACGTGACCGGGATCGCGTTCAACCCAAAAGGCGAGCTTGCAGGACGGCTCCGCGCCTCGCTCCCGTTTAAGCTCACCTCAGCCCAGGAGCATGCTATCGCCGATATCGAACGCGACATGCGGGGCCCCCACCCGATGCACCGCCTGATACAGGGCGACGTCGGCTCGGGCAAGACGATAGTGGCCCTGATCGCGATGCTCGGCGCGGTCGAGTGCGGGTATCAGGCCTGCCTCATGGCCCCGACCGAGATACTGGCCGGGCAGCACTTCATAAACATCCATGCCATATGCGAGTCCCTCGGCCTGCGTGTGCGGCTGCTGCAGGGCGGCCGCAAGCGAAAGGCAGAGCTTGCCGGGATCGCCTCCGGCGAGGCGGACATCATAGTCGGCACGCACGCCTTGATACAGGAGGGCGTGCAGTTCAAGGCCCTGGGCCTCGCGGTGATAGACGAGCAGCACCGCTTTGGCGTGATGCAGCGCGCGGTGCTCAGGCAGAAGGGCCGGCAAACCCCGGACATACTCATCATGACCGCCACCCCGATCCCGCGCACGCTCGCCCTGACGCTCTATGGCGACCTCGACCTGAGCGTGATGCGCGGCCTCCCGCCCGGCCGGACGCCGGTTAGCACCCTCTTGTATTCCGAGACCGATAAGGCTATGGTATATAAGGAGATTGAGCGCGAAGTCAGCGCCGGGGGACAGGTATATGTGGTGTACCCTGTCATAGAGGAACAAGAGGACGAGCCCGACGCGATACGGCCCGCGCTTAAGAGCGCGGAGGAGGGGTTCGAGGGCTTAAAAAGGCTCTTCCCCAAATTCCGGGTAAGCCTCATACACGGCAGGATGAGGCCGGAGGAGCGCGAGGCCTCGATGGCCGCGTTTAAGGCCGGGGAGATCGACATACTGGTTGCTACGACCGTCATAGAGGTAGGCGTGGACGTCCCTAACGCCTCGCTGATGGTCATAGTGCACGCCGAGCGGTTCGGGCTCGCGCAGCTCCATCAGCTTCGTGGCCGCGTAGGGCGCGGCCGGAGGGCCTCAAGATGCGTGATGCTCTCATACGGAGAGCCCGGCGAGAAGGCCCGCCGCAGGCTCGAGTCGATGGTGGCCACGACCGACGGCTTCAAGATAGCCGAGGCCGACCTCGACATCCGGGGCCCGGGCGAGTTCGCCGGAGTGAGACAGTCAGGCATGCCGGAGCTGCGAGTCGCGCACCTCGTCAGGGACGCCCTGCTGGTGGAGCCCGCGCGAGATGAGGCGTTTGCCCTGATGGCGGCCGACCCGGAGCTTTCAGCCCACCCGGCCATAAGGGCCGCGGCCGAGGCGTTGTGGCAGGGCCGGATGGAGCTGTATAAAACCGGATAGGGTTCCGAACGAAATTTCGCTTCGCTCGTTTTCGTTCGGGAGCAATGTCGCGGTTTATCAGGGTTAAAATATAAAGGGAGACGATATGCTCGATAAGATAAAGCTCAGCTTCGATAACGGGATAGAGAGGCTCAAGTGGTTTTCGAGCACCGTAAACGCGCGGCTCGGGGTCGAGATCGCGATGATGAAGCTCATGCGCGAGGCCCGCGAGCTGGAGCTCCGCAAGGCCGATCTCCTGAAGGCCGTAGGGGAGCGCGTATTCGAGCTCCGCACCCGCCACCCCGAGTACATGCAGGACGACGCGGTCCGCCGTACCGTATCCGAGCTTGACGGCGTGGAGCGCGAACTCAACGATATCAAGCGCCGCGCCTCGGATTTGGGCCGCATAGATTAATGCAGGTATATTCCGACCCAGCGTTCGTGATCACGGCGCTCGCGCTGGCCGGGCTCGTAGTGGGCTCGTTCCTCAACGTCTGCATCTACCGCATGCCGCTTGGCAAGTCCATAGTCACGCCGCGCTCGGCATGCCCCTCCTGCGCCACCCCGATCAGCGCGCTGGACAACATCCCCGTGCTGAGCTACCTGATCCTGCGCGGCCGCTGCCGGAAGTGCGGCGTGCATATCTCTATGCGCTACCCGCTCGTCGAGGCCCTGAACGCCGCGCTATTCGTGCTGATATACCTCCGCACCGGGATGGGCTGGCACCTGCCGGTATACCTCGCCTTCGCATCGGCGATGGTCGTCGTGACGTTCATCGACCTGGACCACCAGATCATCCCTGACGAGATCACGGTGCCGGGAGTGATAATCGCGTTTCTGGCCGGGGCGTTCATCCTCCCGGACCCCTTCGACCGCATGGCGCTGCTGGGCTGGAAGCACTCGCTGATCGGGGCCGCGACAGGCTTCGGGCTTTTTTATTTCGTGGCATGGGCCGGGAGCCTGATATTTAAGCAGGACGCGATGGGCGGCGGGGACATAAAGCTGATGGCGCTCGTCGGCGCGCTCACAGGATGGCGGGGCGTGCTGCTGACCACGTTTATAGGGAGCTTGACGGGTTCTATAATCGGCATCTCGGTGATGAAGGCGCGCAAGCACGGCCCCCGGATGGTGCTGCCGTTCGGGCCGTTTCTGGCCTTGGGCGCGCTGGTCTCGATCCTCTGGGGCGGCGAACTCCTCAGGCTCTGGTGGCCTGAGCAATAGCGATGGAAGGCATTCATGGCCTGATCATCCTGACCGGTGCGGTGGCCGTGGCCCTGCTTGCGCTCATCGTCTATTCCTTCGTCGGGATGGCCCGCAAGCTCCATTCCTCTGACCGTACCGGCGGCCCCGGCGAGGTCGGCTTTGTGGTCGATACCTTCCACGAACTCGTAGCGAAGCTCAAGGAGAAGGAGCGTGAGCTCGAGGCCCTGCGCGCGGCGGCCGAGGACAAGGCAAGCACCATAGAGGGCTATAACGAGAGCATCCTTCAAAGCGTGCCCTCCGGGGTCATCAGCCTCGACGCAAGTGGCGCGATAGTCAAGGCCAACGCGGCCGCGGCCCGGATGATAGAGCGGCCGGCGGAGTCGCTTGCCGGGATGGGAATAACCGATGTGCTCGGGGCCGCGGTCGAGCCGGTCGAGCGCGGCGAGCTTCAGTACCGCTCGCCGTCGGGGCGGCTCAAGTGGCTGGGATACGGCGTTGCCCCGCTTACGGACGCGCGCGGAGGCGGGGCGCTCGGCCGCCTGATGGTGCTGACGGACGTCACGGAGCTAAAGGCATACCAGTCGCAGGCCGAGCTGCGGCGGAGATTGGAAAGCCTGGGCGAGGTCGCTGCCGGGATCGCGCACGAACTCAGAAACCCGCTAGGCGTGATCGCCGGATATATGCAACTGATTGAGAAGCGCGGCGACCCGGCCATCAAGTCTCAGGTCGAGGCGGCGCTGCGCGAGGTAAGCCTGATGGACGCGATCATCGCGGACTTCCTGAGCTTCGCCCGCCCCCGGACGCTCGACCCGCAGGAGCTTGACCTCGGAGCGCTCGTGCGCGAGGCCGCAAACGCTGCCGCGCCGCCGGACGTAACAGTAAAATTCGACCTGCCCGGTACGGGGCTCCGCGTTCGGGCCGACGAGACTATGCTCAGGCAGGCGGTCTGGAACGTCATCCAAAACGCGGTCGAGGCCCTTGGGCCCGATCCCCGCGAGATCGCGATAAGCGGCAGGCAGGATGACGGCAGGGTCACGCTCCGCATCGCCGACACCGGCTGCGGCATACCGCCGGAGGTCAGCGAGAAGGTTTTTCTGCCATTTTTTACCACCAAGGAGAAGGGCACCGGGCTTGGGCTTGCGATAGCGCACCGTGCGATCACGATGCACCGCGGCAGCATATCGGCGGCCCGCCGCGAGCCGGTAGGCACGGTATTTACGATAACGCTCCCGGCGGGCGGGGTATGAAGGCCAGCCGCGTGCATATGCTTATAAGCGGCCGGGTGCAGGGCGTGTTCTACCGCGCGACCGCCGAGGACGCGGCCCACAGGCTCGGGGTGCGCGGGTGGGTGCGCAACCTGCCTGACGGCAGGGTCGAGGCCGTGGCCGAGGGCGGGCGCGATAAGCTCGAGGCGTTCATCGCGGAGTGCCGTCAGGGCCCACCGTATGCGCGCGTCGACGATATCGAGCTTCAGTGGTCCGAGCCTACCGGCGAATTCAGAGAGTTCAGGATGAGGCACTAGCATGACAGGGCGAATACGCGAGCTTGCCAGGAGGGCATCCAAGGGAGAACACCTGGGCCGCGACGAGGGGCGTTTCCTCGCGTCCGTCGAGATGCCCGCGCTCTTTGAGATGCTCGCGCTTGGCGGGGCGATACGCGAGGCCCGGCGCGGCCGCAAGGCCGACCTCTGCGCGATCGTGAGCGCGAAGACCGGGGCGTGCCCCGAGGACTGCGCCTACTGCGCCCAGTCCTCCGCCTCGAAGACAGCGATCATAACTCACCCGCTGATGGACGAGGCGACCGTGCTCAGAAAGGCCGAAGAGGCCCGCGCCTCTGGGGCCCGAAGGTTCTCTATCGTCATAAGCGGGGCGCGGCCTTCTGCCGATGAGTTTCAGCGCATACTTAAGATGATCAGCGCCATACGGGCCATCGGCCTGAGCCCGTGCGCCTCGCTCGGGATGCTGCCGGTAGAGGAGCTCGTGGCGCTCAGGGATGCTGGCCTTCACCGCTACCACCACAACATCGAGACCTCGCCTGAGTACTTCCCGCGCATATGCTCGACGCATAGTTACGAAGACAAGCTCCGCACGATAGACGCGGTGCACCAAGCCGGTCTCTCGCTATGCTCTGGCGGAATCGTGGGGATGGGCGAGTCGTGGGCCGATCGCATAGAGATGGCCTTGGAGGCCCGGAGGCTCAAGGCCGACTCCGTGCCGATAAACTTTCTGCACCCTATTGAGGGCACACCGCTTGGCGAGCGTAAGCCGCTAGCGCCGTTCGAGGCCCTGAAGGTCGTGAGCCTGTTTAGGTTCCTGATCCCGGACTCTGAGGTGCGCCTCGCGGGCGGGCGATTACAGAGCCTCTGGGAGTTCAACTCGATGGTCTTCCTCGCGGGAGCGGACGGGTTGATCACCGGAGACTACTTAACCACCACCGGCCGCAATCCCGACGATGATATCAAATTAGCACGCGCCTACGGGCTCGAATACTAAAGCGCGCTAAGGGGGCAGCGCCCCCTCGCTCCTATTCGCAGTGACAAGCACCGCTCACTCCAGGCGATTTTCCCGCTTCCTAGGCGGTCAACAGTTTTTATGTAGTCTCGCGCTTTCGATAAATTGGCTCTGCCCCTAATTAATTTTATATGGAGTAAACCTCCCGTACCAGAAAAAAAGAGGAAAGGCCCTTGGAAGGCCCTCCCTCTTTTCGAAAGACGTCACGGGTAAAAAACTAATTTAGCGTTGTGGTGCTTCAGGCGCAGGCGCTCCCGGTGCTCCCGGCGCTCCCGGCGCTCCCGGCGCTCCCGGTGCTCCTGGTGCTCCCGGCGCTCCCGGCATAGGTGCTGGCTCAGGTGCTGGCGCAGGTGTTCCCGGCGCACCTTGTGCTCCCGGCGCTCCCGGTGCTCCTGGTGCTCCCGGTGCTCCTTGTACTCCCGGCGCATGCGCAGGCGCCTCCTGGTTCTGGCAACCGACAACAAGTGCCATTGCCAGGACCAGTATCATTGATAGCGTTATAGCCCAGAATTTCTTCATATTGCTTAACGAAAACCATGCCAGTATGCCCCGTGGCTTGCCACGGGGATGAATGGCATCCCTGCCGGGGGGATGTAAGGGGGGCTGGAAGTCCCCCTTTCCCGCCGAGGCAATTGCGGGCTATCATGAGGCATGGGGTTACGCAGGACGAGTCACGCTGTATATGACACCGGGTACCATCTGGTATGGTGTCCTAAGTATCGCAAGAGACTGTTCGCGCAAAGTTACATGCGCGAGCGGTGCGCGGAACTTTTCAGGGAGATAGCTGAAGAGTATGAATATGAGATAGTGGAGATGGAAGTGGCGGAGGACCATGTGCATATATTTCTATCGTTCCCGCCACGGTACTCGATAGGGGTGGTGGTCAGAACCCTGAAAAGTATCAGCGCCCGTGAGCTGTTCAAGCAATACCCATCGCTGAGGCAAAGACTATGGAAGGGTGAGCTGTGGGAGGATGGGTACTTTGCGCGGACAGTCGGGGACAGCTTGACCTCGGAAATGATCCGCAAATACATACGCGGCCACAGAGCAGAGAAGCAATTGCCTGCGCAGCTGGACTTATAGCTGCGCCACGGATGCCCCGTGGCTTGCCACGGGGAGCTTCACTCCTCCTTCTTTTGTTGAGGTGATAGAAAAATCTCTACCCTGACTTATGAAAATACTATAGCGTTATGCCTGTTATGTCAACGATACAGGAATAATAGGTGTGTTTCCAGTTTCCGCATCATCGAGAATTGCATTGAGAGTTCGGCCTTCCGATTGCCCTCTTCCCACCCTGCCTCGAAAGCGCGCCCAAATCGTCTTCAGACAAGGGGCCGACTGCCCCTTACCTTAACAGGAGGGGTCAGTGACCCCCGAGGGTGTACTGTGACGTACATTGAGGACGGATTTCCGAGCCTTGAAAGGAGAGGGCCAGTCGGCCCCAAGCGATTTGGCGCGCTTTAATAGAAGATCCATTGCAAAGTGGTGGTTGTGGACAATATAATCAACCTATGTTAGCGATGGCTTACAGCGCGGCGTTGGTGGGGATTGAGGCGCATTGCGTCGAGGTCGAGGTCGACGTCGCCACGCGGGGGCTGCCGCATTTCTCGATAGTCGGGCTTCCGGATGCGGCGGTCAAGGAGAGCCGCGACCGCGTGCGCGCGGCGCTCAAGAACATCGGATTCCAGTTCCCGCTCAAGCCGGTCACGATCAACCTCGCCCCCGCGGACCTAAAGAAAGAGGGCTCCGCGTTCGACCTCCCTATAGCGCTCGGCCTTGCGGCGGCAGAGGGCGTATTCCCGAAAAGTGCACTCGCGGGCGCGATGTTCCTCGGGGAGCTCTCGCTCGACGGCAGGGTCAAGCCGGTGCGTGGCTCACTGAGCGTCGCGATAGCCGCCAAGCGGCTTGGCTGGCGCGTCGTGCTGCCGGCTGAGAACGCCCCTGAGGCAGCGGTCGTAGAGGGCGTCGAGGTAATCGGCGCGGCCACGCTCTCAGAGGTGATAGACTTCCTGCGCGGCACGCTAACCCTCGCGCCCGAGTCGTCCGCCCACATGCGCGACCGGCTGGTATCCGCCTCATACGAGGACGATTTCTCTGACATCAAGGGCCAGGAGCATGTCAAGCGCGCGGTAGAGGTCGCTGTAGCCGGCGGGCATAACATGCTGATGATCGGCCCCCCGGGCTCCGGCAAGACGATGATCGCACGAAGGCTCCCGACGATCATGTCCCCGATCTCGTTTGGCGAGGCGATAGAAAGCACCCGCATCCATAGCGTCGCCGGCACGCTGCGCTCCGGCGAGCCGCTCGTCTCAGTCAGGCCGTTTCGGAGCCCGCACCATACGATCTCGGACGTCGCGCTCGTTGGCGGCGGCACGGTGCCCCGCCCCGGCGAGGTGAGCCTGGCGCACAATGGAGTGCTGTTTCTGGACGAGCTGCCGGAGTTCAAGCGCTCGGTGCTCGAGGGCCTGCGCCAGCCTCTGGAGAACGGCGAGGTCACGATATCGCGCGCCACGGGCTCATTAACTTTTCCTGCCTCGTTCATGCTCGTCGCGGCTATGAACCCATGCCCGTGCGGGTTTTGGGGCGACGACCGACGACCGTGCGCATGCACCGCCGGGCAGATACATAGATACCGCGCCCGAGTATCCGGCCCATTGCTCGACCGCATAGACATCCATATCGACGTCCCGGCCGTGAAGTACCAGGCGCTCGCCGCTGACCGCTCGGGCGATACCTCGGACGTGATCCGCGGCCGCGTAGAGGCCGCGCGCGAGGCCCAGCGCGTTCGGCTCGGCCCTCACAAGCTATATTGCAACGCCCAGATGGGAACCCGATTAATAAAGAAGTTCTGCGAGATCGGGGAGGACGGCCGCCGGATACTGGAACTTGCGCACGAGCGGCTGGGGCTGTCGGCCCGAGCCTATGCACGCATCCTTAAGGTATCCCGCACCATTGCCGACCTGGAAGGCTCCCCGGACATCCAGACACCGCACGTAGCGGAAGCAATACAGTATAGATCCTTAGATAGGCAAATTTGACCTTTTTCAAAGCGCGGGAAACTCGCGTGATACGTCGTCAGTTCTCAAAAACTCGCCCTCCATGTACATCACAGTACACCATCGGGCGGTTTTATCGCCCTTCCTAGTCTGCACGATTTCTCGCGCTTTCGGGGGTGTGGAGGCCAACTGACGCCCCCCGGCCCCCCAAGGTCAAGGGCATTAATTAATAGTGAGCGGGGCGGGGGACCTGCTCATAAGTGAGCGCTTTGGGCGAATAGGAAAAGGGGCCAGTCGGCCCCCCGCTTGATATTTTTGTGGCGGATGCCTATAATTATTGTTTCGGGGTCGCGTAGGGTGAGTTGCGCCCTATCGAAGCCACCGTAGCTCAGACGGCCAGAGCAGCTGATTTGTAATCAGCGGGTCGGGGGTTCGATTCCTCTCGGTGGCTCCAGCTCGTGCTGTCCGGGGCGCTCTTAGAGGGCGGCTTTTTTAATTTACGTTGAAGTGGCCGCGCATAGGAGGGGTACCCGAGTGGCCAAAGGGGACGGGCTGTAAACCCGTTGGCGTAGCCTACGAAGGTTCGAATCCTTCCCCCTCCACCATCGCACCGGTGCAGCGGGGCCGGGCAGGGCGCGGAGTTAGAGCGGTGAGTTGCAGTACGGGACGGCGATAACGCGGGAGTAGCTCAGTGGTAGAGCGTCAGCCTTCCAAGCTGAGGGTCGCGGGTTCGAATCCCGTTTCCCGCTCTGGACGTCGGTTTTAATGTGCCCATGTGGCTCAGTCGGCAGAGCACATCCTTGGTAAGGATGAGGTCACCGGTTCGATTCCGGTCATGGGCTTTATCAGACGGTTAAGGGATTTAATATAAAAGATATAGCAAGGCCACCGGAGGTGACGCACTATGGCGAAGGCGAAGTACGAGAGGACGAAACCGCACGTTAACGTGGGCACGATAGGCCACGTCGACCACGGCAAGACGTCGCTGACGGCGGCGATCACGAAGGCGTCGGCGATCAGGGGCATGGCGAATTTCCGTTCGTTCGACTCGATCGACAACGCCCCGGAGGAGAAGGCCAGGGGTATAACGATCGCGACGGCGCACGTGGAGTACGAGAGCGAGACGCGGCACTACGCGCACGTTGACTGTCCGGGCCACGCCGACTACGTAAAGAACATGATCACGGGGGCGGCGCAGATGGACGGCGCGATCCTGGTGGTCTCGGCCGCAGACGGCCCGATGCCGCAGACGAGGGAGCACATCCTGCTTGCGCGCCAGGTCGGGGTGCCGTACATCGTGGTGTTCATGAACAAGGTGGACATGGTGGACGACCCGGAGCTTCTGGACCTGGTTGAGCTTGAGGTCAGGGAGCTTCTGAGCAAGTACCAGTTTCCCGGCGATGACATCCCGGTGATCAGGGGCAGCGCGCTTAAGGCGCTGGAGTGCACGAGCCAGGACCCGGCGGCGCCGGAGTACCAGTGCATCTACGAGCTGGTGGCCGCGATAGACAAGTACATACCGGTTCCCGAGCGGCCGATAGACAAGCCGTTCCTGATGCCGATAGAGGACGTGTTCAGCATCTCGGGCAGAGGGACGGTGGTGACGGGCCGCATCGAGAGGGGCATCATCAAGGTCGGCGAGGAAGTGGAGATCGTCGGCATCTCTGATACGAAGAAGACGACCGCGACCGGGGTGGAGATGTTCCGGAAGCTGCTGGACGAGGGGCGCGCCGGAGACAACGTGGGCGTGCTGCTTAGGGGCATAGGCAAAGAGGACGTGGAGCGCGGGCAGGTGCTTGCGAAGCCGGGCTCGATCACGCCGCACACGACGTTCAAGGCCGAGGTCTACATATTGACGAAGGAAGAGGGCGGGCGGCACACGCCGTTTTTCAAGGGCTACAGGCCGCAGTTTTATTTCAGGACGACGGACGTTACGGGCATCGTAGAGCTGCCCGAGGGCGTTGAGATGGTGATGCCGGGCGACAACGTGAGCATGAGAGTGGAGATGATCGCCCCGATAGCAATGGAAAAGGAAGTCCGTTTCGCCATCCGCGAGGGCGGCAGGACGGTCGGCGCAGGGGTCGTAACGGAGATAATAAAATGAGAATAATCATCCTTCTGCAGTGCGGCGAGTGCAAGAACCGTAACTACTCGACGATGAAGAACAAGAAGAACACGACCGAGAAGCTCGAACGCAGCAAGTACTGCAAGCACTGCAGGAAACACACGCCGCATAAGGAGACGAAGGCATAGTCGTGATAAGGCCAGTAGCTCTAACGGCTAGAGCGTCGGACTCCAAATCCGAGTGTTGGGGGTTCGAATCCCTCCTGGCCTGCCATCGGAAAAAACATGCTCGATAACGCGAAGCAGTTTATGAAGGAAGTCAAGGTGGAGGCCAAGAAGGTCGTCTACCCGAACCGCGAGGAGCTGATAGGCTCCACGTGGGTGGTGATCATCGCGGTGCTGATCGTATCGGTCTACCTCGGGGTCATAGACCTCGGGCTCTCGAAGATCGTCCGGGCATTGCTGCAGTAGAAAGGGAACTCCGAGATGAACTGGTATGTCGTGCACACGTATTCGGGGTTCGAGGCCAAGGTTAAGCTCTCCATAGAGGAGAAGGCGGTCAAGGACGGCCTGCAGGACCGGGTCGGCCGCATACTTATCCCGAGCGAGAAGGTCATGGAAGTCCGGGGCGGCAAGAAGAAAGAGGCCGAGAAGAAGTTCTACCCCGGCTACATACTCATGGAGATGGTCCTGGACGACGAGACCTGGCACCTGGTGCGGAACACCCCGCGCGTTACGGGGTTCGTGGGCGGCATGAAGCCCGTGCCGGTCTCGGAGGACGAGATCCAGCAGATACTCCTTCAGCTCGAGCGCGGCCCCAAGGCCAAGGTCAAGACCCAGTTCGAGCAGGGCGAGCAGGTGCGCATCACCGACGGGCCGTTTACGAACTTCACCGGAGTGGTCGAGGACGTGGACATGGAGCACGCGAGGCTCCGCGTCATGGTCAGCATCTTCAGCCGCCAGACGCCGGTGGACCTTAATTTCTTCCAGGTAGAGAAGGTTTAGCTTTACGCACCTCGGGGCGCTCCCTCGCCCCGTGACAGAATAGGAGGCATTGAAACAGATGGCTAAGAAGGAAGTTCAGGCGCTCGTAAAGCTTCAGATACCGGCTGGCAAGGCCAACCCGGCCCCGCCGATAGGCCCGGCGCTCGGCCCTCACGGCGTCAACATAATGGAGTTCTGCAAGGCGTTCAACTCCCAGACCGGGCAGATGGGCGACACCATCGTGCCGGTGCTGATGACGATCTATAACGACCGCAGCTTCACGTTCATCCTCAAGACCCCGCCGGCCTCGCAGCTCGTGAAGAAGGCCGCCGGCGTCGCGAAGGGATCGGGCAAGGCCGGCAAGGAGAGCGCCGGGACGATCAAGACCGAGCAGGTGCGCGCCATGGCCGAGACCAAGCTCCCGGACCTCAACACCAAGAGCGTCGAGGCCGCGATGAGGACGATCGTAGGCACCGCGCGCTCGATGGGCATACAGGTCGCAGATTAATCATTACCATCCCCCTGGGGGGATGTCAATATATTCTCCATTCATAAATCAGGATGGAAACGCGAAGGCAAGCGAGCGGCGACGAGACAGTACTGATAGTACGGAGAGGAGCCGCGCAGCGAAGCCGACAAAGTTAACGCCTGATTTGGGAATGGAGATTGCGGGAGAGCTAAAATAATGGCTAAACTAGGCAAGAAGCTTGCCGAATCTTTAAAGCTCGTGGACCGCGCGCGCGAATATCCGCTTGCTGAGGCCGTCGCGCTCGTAAAGAAGGCCAAGTGCGCCAAGTTCGACGAGACCGTCGATCTGGCGATCAACCTGGGCGTTGACCCCAAGAAGTCAGACCAGATGGTCCGCGGCACCGTGCAGCTTCCGCACGGCACCGGCAAGACCGTCCGCGTGCTCGTCTTCGCCAAGGGCGAAAAAGAGAAAGAGGCCGAGGCGGCCGGCGCGGACTTTGTCGGCGGCGACGACCTCGTCGAGAAGATAAAGGGCGGCTGGATGGAGTTTGACAGCGCGGTCGCGACCCCCGACATGATGGGCACCGTAGGCAAGATCGGCAAGATCCTGGGCCCTAGAGGCCTTATGCCGAACCCCAAGCTCGGCACCGTCACGATGGACGTCGGCAAGGCCGTGAAAGAGATCAAGGCCGGCAAGGTCGACTTCCGCGTCGAGAAGGGCGGGATCATCCACGTCATGGTCGGAAAGTGCTCGTTCAGCGAGGCCGCGCTCGAGGAGAACACCCGCTCGGTCGTAAGCGCCCTCGTCAAGGCCAAGCCGGCCACGAGCAAGGGCAGGTACATGAAGAAGTTTTCGATCTCATCGACCATGGGCCCCGGCATCAAGGTCGACCTCTCAAGCGTATCGGAGAAATAACCCGCCGCCCCTGCGAGGGGGCCAGGGTTTTTCATATAAGCTGTAGCGGCAGGGGCAAGGTGAGCGCAACAGACACCAGCCCTACAAGTTGGCGGGGTACCGGATCGGGCCTCTGCAAAAAATCCCCCCGGCGGGACCGGGTGGATTTTGTCGTTTCGCGAGTATCGCCGTCCGGCCTGGCCGGGCGTTATACAAATACTGAGTCAGAGACAGCAGGCGGGTGGGGCCGGGGCATCCGGTGAACCCCACCTTTAATTGCCGGAAGTTCAGGGGCGGCCTGCCGAGACGCTGCTTTCCCGCGTCTCAGACGGGAAAGGAGGATGGTTCTGAAAAACAGGGTAGAGAAAAAAGCGGACCTCGATTCGCTTAAGGAGAAGTTTTCGCGCGCCAAGGGCATAGTCCTGGCCGAGTACAAGGGCATGACCGTGGCCGAGGTGAGCGAACTGCGCGACAAGTACCGCGCGCTCGGCATAGAGTACAAGGTCGTCAAGAACACGATCGCCCGCATCGCATCGGAAGGGACCTCGGTGGAGTCCGCGAAGGCTTCATTCAAGGGCCCGCTCGGCGTGGCCATCGGTTACGACGACGCGGTGACGGTCGTGCGCGAGGCGCTCGAGTACGCAAAGAAGAACGAGAAGTACGTGGTCAAGTGCGGCGTAGTCGACGGGATGTTCTGCGATACGGGCAACATCAAGAAGATCGCGAGCCTGCCGACGAGGCCGGTTCTGCTCAGCATCCTGGCCGGTACGATGCAGGCTCCGGCCACCAAGATGGCACAGCTGCTTTCGGCCACGGTCACGCGTTTTGCGTACGCGATGACGGCCCTCAAGGACAAGCGCGCCGCCGAGTAGTCCGCCTTGCGGATGCCGGAATGGCGATTATACGACTAACGAAATACAGCCTCAGGAGGACACATAAATGTCTTGCACCAAAGATCAGGTATTTGAGTTCATCGACAAGATGACGATCATCGAGATGTCGGAGTTCATCAAGGAGTTCGAGGACCGTTACGGCGTCACCGCAGCGGCCCCGGCCGCGGCAGCGGCACCGGCCGCAGCGGGCGCGGCAGCCCCGGCAGCCGAGGAGAAGACCGCGTTTGACGTCATCCTCTCCTCCGCCGGCGACAAGAAGATCCAGGTCATCAAGGTAGTGCGCGAGCTGACGAACCTCGGTCTCAAGGAAGCCAAGGACCTCGTCGACGGCGCGCCGAAGGCCGTCAAGACCGGCGTGTCGAAGGAAGAGGCGGCCGACATCAAGGCCAAGCTCGAGGCGCAGGGGGCGGTAGTAGAGGTTAAGTAGCGGCCCGTCATTGCCGTGTGGTTAAGTTGTTAACAAACAACCGGAGGGCAAGGGGTAAATATGGCAAATGCCGCAGAGCAGAGATACGATTTCGGCAAGGTCGGCGCGATATTGGACGTGCCGAACCTTATCGAGATCCAGACGCGCTCTTTCGAGGTTTTCCTGCAGAAGGACATACACCCTGAAGACCGGCAGGACGCCGGTCTTCAGGCCGCCTTCAAGAGCGTATTTCCGATAACCGATTATAACGAGACAGCCTCGATAGAGTTCATCGAGTACACGGTCGGCGAGCCGAAGCTCAACGTCCCTGAGTGCCTGAGGAAGGGCCTGAACTACTCGGCCCCCCTGAGGGTCAAGGTGAAGCTCAACCTCTGGGAGACCGTCGAGAAGGGCGAGCGCAGGCTCAAGGAGTCAAAGGAGCAGGAGGTCTACATAGGCGAGATGCCGCTGATGACCGTCAACGGCACGTTCGTCGTCAACGGCACCGAGCGCGTCATCGTAAGCCAGCTGCACCGCTCCCCCGGCGTGTTCTTCAGCCACGACAAGGGCAAGACCCAGGTCAGCGGCCGCCTGCTGTACTCTGCGCGCGTCATACCGGCCCGCGGCTCGTGGCTCGATTTCGAGTTCGACACGAAGGACATACTCTACGTCCGCATCGACCGCCGCAAGAAGCTCCCGGCCACGATCGTGCTGAAGGCCCTCGGCTATTCCAACGAGGACCTGCTGCGCACCTTCTACCCGATAGAGAGCGTCAAGGTCAGCCGCACGGGCTTCACCCGCCCGGTCAGCAAGGTGCTCGTGGGCATGAAGGTCAAGGACCCGCTGTACATCAAGGACCAGACCGAGCCCGTGGTCAAGGAGGGGGGCAAGATCTCCCGCGGCGTGATCAAGAGGCTCGAGGCCGCAGGCGTTGCCGAGATACCGATGGAGCGCGCCGAGGTGATCGGCCGCGTCACGCTGTCGGACATCATCGACCCGGAGACCGGCGAGGTCATCGTCGAGAGCAACGAGCCGATCGGCGAGGACGCCCTCGAAAAGATACTCACGCTCAAGATCCCGTCTTTAAGCCTTCTATTCATCGACAACAACAACTACCTGCCCGCGCTGCGCGACACGCTCATCACGGACAAGGTCACGCGCAGCGACGAGGCCCTGGTGGAGATATACAAAAAGCTCCGCCCCGGCGAGCCTCCGACGCTCAATGCGGCCAAGGAGCTGTTCTCTGGGCTGTTCTTCGACCCGAAGCGCTATGACCTCTCCCCCGTGGGCAGGCTCAAGATCAACAAGCGCCTGGGGCTCGACATAGGGCTCGAGACCAAGGTCCTCACGGACAAGGACATCGTAGAGATCGTCCGCTACCTGCTGAGCCTCCGCACCGGCCGCGGCGAGGTCGACGACATCGACCACCTGGGCAACAGGCGCGTCCGCAGCATCGGCGAGCTGCTGGAAAACCAGTTCCGCATCGGGCTCGTGCGCATGGAGCGCGCGATCAAGGAGAAGATGACGCTCACCGAGCTCGACGAGGCCATGCCCCACGACCTCGTCAACGCCAAGCCGGTGATGGCCTCCGTAAAGGAGTTCTTCGGATCGAGCCAGCTCAGCCAGTTCATGGACCAGACGAACCCCTTAAGCGAGATCACCCACAAGAGGCGCCTTTCGGCCCTCGGCCCGGGCGGCCTGACGCGCGAGCGCGCGGGGTTCGAGGTCCGCGACGTGCACACGACCCACTACGGCCGCATATGCCCGGTCGAGACCCCGGAAGGACCGAATATTGGTCTTATCACCTCGCTGGCCTCATACGCGAAGGTCAACGACTACGGGTTCATCGAGGTCCCCTACCGCAGGGTCGAGAAGGGCCATGTCACCAACAAGATAGATTACCTCACCGCAATCGACGGCGAGAAGTTCATCATCGCCGAGGCCACGCATCCGATTGACAAGAAGGGTTACCTCGTGGGAGAGACCGTCACGGCCCGCGTCGGGGGCGACTTCCGCATCGTCGGCCCCAACGACATCCAGTACATGGACGTCTCGCCAAAGCAGATCGTCGGCGTCTCGGCCGCGCTGATCCCTTTCCTGGAAAACGACGACGCCAACCGCGCCCTGATGGGCTCTAACATGCAGCGCCAGGCCGTGCCGCTCCTTCAAAGCGACGCCCCCATCGTGGGCACCGGGATGGAGGAGGCAGTCGCCAGGTACTCCGGCTCCACCGTGCTTGCCGCCCATGACGGCACCGTCGAGAGCCTCGACGCGCAGCGCATCGTCCTGCGCAACGACGACGGCGGCGTGGACATAAACCATCTCATCAAGTACCAGAGGTCCAACCAGGCGACGGTCATCAACCAGAAGCCGCGCGTGGTCGTGGGACAGAAAGTGAAAACGGGCGACCTCCTCGCCGACGGTTCATCGACCGACGGCGGCGAGCTCGCGCTCGGCAAGAACGTCCTCGTGGCCTACATGCCGTGGGGCGGCTATAACTTTGAGGACGCGATACTCCTGAGCCGGCGCCTCGTGAGCGAGGACGTCTTCACCTCGATCCATATCGAGGAGTTCGAGCTCGAGTGCCGCGAGACCAAGCTCGGCCCCGAGGAAATCACGAGGGACATCCCAAACGTCGGCGAGGAGGCCCTCAGGAACCTCGACGAGAGCGGCATCATCCGCATAGGGGCCGAGGTCAAGCCCGGCGACATACTCGTAGGCAAGGTCACGCCCAAGGGCGAGACGCAGCTCACGCCGGAGGAAAAGCTCCTGCGCGCGATATTCGGCGAGAAGGCCGAGGAGGTCAAGGAGAGCTGCCTGTACGTCCCGCCGGGGATCGAGGGAGTCGTGATCGACGCCCGCGTGCTGACGCGCAAGGGGGTCAAGAAGGACGCCCGCGCCCGCGAGATCGAGGAAGACGAGCTTGCGCGCCTTACGCGCGACCTCGAGGAGGAGCAGCGCCTGCGCAAGCAGGAGAAGGCCCTCAAGATACGCCGCCTCCTGGTGGGGCAGACCGTATCGGAGGACTTCACGCCCCCGAAGTCGAAGACCGTGCTGCTTAAGAAGGGCAAGAAGATCACCGAAGAGTCGGTCAAGGACGTCCATGACGAGCACCTCACGCGCATCAAGCTCGCGGACACGGGCATGCAGGAGCGCCTCGTCGCCACGGCGGCCGAGACGACCGCATACCTCAAGCAGCTCGAGAAGCGCTACGACGACAAGATCGAGATCATCAAGAAAGGCGACGAACTGCCGCCGGGCGTAATCAAGAGTGTCCGCGTCTTCATCTCGATGAAGCGCAAGATACAGCCCGGCGACAAGATGGCCGGACGCCACGGCAACAAGGGCGTCGTCTCGGTCGTGCTGCCGGTGGAGGATATGCCGTTCCTCGAAGACGGCACGCCCGTGGACGTGGTTCTAAACCCCCTGGGCGTCCCGTCGCGCATGAACGTGGGGCAGATACTCGAAGCCCACCTGGGCCTCGCTGCCAAGGCGATGGGCTACAAGGTCGCCACCCCGGTATTCGAGGGCGCCAAGGAGCCCGAGATCAGGGAGCTGCTGAAGAAGGCCGGCCTGCCCAAGAACGGCCAGATGGTCCTCTTTGACGGCCGCACCGGAAAGAAGTTCCAGCGCCCGGTCACGGTCGGCTACACCTATATGCTCAAGCTACACCACCTCGTCGACGACAAGCTGCACGCACGCTCGATCGGCCCGTATTCGCTGGTCACGCAGCAGCCGCTGGGTGGCAAGGCGCAGTTCGGCGGCCAGAGGCTCGGAGAGATGGAAGTCTGGGCGCTCGAGGCGTACGGGGCGGCGCATACGCTCCAGGAGTTTTTGACCGTCAAGAGCGACGACATCGCAGGGCGCGCAAAGGCCTATGAGGCGATCGTCAAGGGCGAGCCGAGTTTCGAGCCCGGCATACCGGAATCGTTCCACGTATTAATCAAGGAGCTCCAGAGCCTCGGGCTCGACGTCGAACTCCTTGAGAAGAAGAAGGGGGAATGAATAGCTTGACAGAAACTCCTGCGGTATACTCGATGTTTCAGAAGCCCAAGAATCCTACGGATTTCGAGGCGATAAGGATCAAGCTGGCCTCCCCGGAGAAGATCAGGGAATGGTCGTTTGGCGAGGTGAAAAAGCCCGAGACGATCAACTACCGCACGTTCAAGCCCGAGCGCGACGGCCTGTTCTGCGCCAAGATCTTCGGCCCCATCAAGGACTGGGAGTGCATATGCGGCAAGTACAAGCGCATGAAGCACCGCGGCGTGGTATGCGACAAGTGCGGCGTGGAGGTCATACAGTCCAAGGTCCGCCGCCAGAGGCTCGGCCACATTGAGCTCGCCACCCCGGTGGCGCACATATGGTTTTTAAAGGGCGTGCCCTCGCGCATCGGCACCCTGCTGGACATGACCATGCGGCAGCTCGAGCGCGTGCTCTATTTCGAGAGCTACGTCGTGGTCGACCCCGGCGAGACGCCGCTTAAGTACCGCGAGCTGCTCAACGAGGAGGAGTACAAGAAGGCAGTCGACGATTACGGCTCGAAGTTCAAGGGCGGGATGGGCGCCGAGGCTATACGCGAACTCCTTAAGGTCGTCGACCTCGAGGAGCTCGCCGCAACGCTCAAGACCGACATACGCGAGGCCCAGAGCCTCGGCGTCAAAAAGAAGCTGACGAAGCGGCTTAAGGTAGTGGAGGCGTTCAGGCTCTCAGAGAACAAGCCCGAGTGGATGATCATGGACGTCGTGCCGGTGCTACCGCCGGACCTGCGCCCGCTCGTGCCTCTGGAGGGCGGGAGGTTCGCGACGAGCGACCTCAACGACCTCTACCGCCGCGTGATCAACCGCAACAACCGCTTAAAAAGGCTTATGGACTTAAAGGCCCCGAGCGTCATCATCAAAAACGAAAAGCGCATGCTCCAGGAGGCCGTCGACGCGCTGTTTGACAACGGCCGCCGCTCGCGCGTGCTCAAGGCCGCGACCAAGCGGCCGCTTAAGTCCCTAAGCGACATGATCAAGGGCAAGCAGGGCCGCTTCAGGCAGAACCTGCTTGGCAAGCGCGTCGACTACTCAGGCCGTTCGGTCATCGTCGTCGGCCCTGAGTTAAAGCTCCACCAGTGCGGCCTGCCCAAGAAGATGGCGCTTGAGCTGTTCAAGCCGATGATCTTCAGCAAGCTTGAGGAGAAGGGTTTCGCGACCACGATCAAGCAGGCCAAGAAGCTGGTCGAGCGCGAGGTCCCGGAGGTATGGGACCTGCTCGACGAGGTGATCTCGGAGCACCCGGTGCTGCTTAACCGCGCACCTACCCTGCACCGCCTGGGCATCCAGGCCTTCGACCCGATCCTGGTCGAGGGCAAGGCGATCAAGCTGCACCCGCTGGTCTGCACCGCGTTTAACGCGGACTTCGACGGCGACCAGATGGCCGTGCACGTCCCGCTCTCGATAGAGTCGCAGGTCGAGGCGCGCACGCTGATGATGAGCATCAACAACCTGCTCTCCCCGGCCAACGGCAAGCCCATCGTCACCCCGACGCAGGACATGGTCCTCGGCGTCTACTACCTGACGAAGGAGAAAAACGGCGGCAAGGGCGAGGGCAAGGCCTTCAGGAACGTGGCCGAGGTGATCTCCGCCTACGAGGCCGAGGTCGTCGAGCTGCACACGAAGATCAAGGCCCGCATCGGCGGCAAGATATACGAGACCTCCTGCGGCCGCGTGATATTCAGCGACATCATGCCCGAGGGCATGCCGTTTGACATGGTCAACCGCGAGCTGACGAAGAAGGAGCTGGCGAGGCTCATCGACTATTCCTTCAAGTTCTGCGGGCGGCGCGCGACCGTGCTGTTCCTGGACAAGCTCGAGAAGATCGGGTTTGAGTACGCCAAGGACTCCGGCATATCGATCTGCATCACCGACATGCGCGTCCCCTCGAAGAAGCCCGAGCTCATCCACGCGGCCGAGACCGAGGTCATCGAGATCAACCGCCAGTACTCCGAGGGCCTGATCACGAACGGCGAGCGGTACAACAAGGCCATCGACATCTGGGCCAACGTGACCGAGAAGGTCGCCGAGGAGATGATGAAGGAGCTCGGCTCGGAAGAGGGCGAGGAGCTCACGGCCGAGGAGCTCAAGGAGCGCCGGTCGTTTAACAGCATCTTCATGATGGCCGACTCCGGGGCGCGCGGCTCGGCCGCACAGCTCCGCCAGCTGGCCGGCATGCGAGGCCTCATGGCCAAGCCCTCGGGCGAGATCATCGAGACCCCGATCACGGCAAACTTCAGAGAGGGCCTGAGCCCGCTACAGTATTTCATCTCGACGCACGGCGCCAGAAAGGGTCTCGCGGACACCGCCCTTAAGACCGCGAACTCCGGTTACCTCACGCGCCGCCTCGTCGACGTCGCACAGGACGTGATCGTGACCGAGGTCGACTGCGGCGTGGGCGAGGGCATCACCGTAAGCTCGCTCGTCGAGGGCGGCGAGGTCATCCAGCACCTCGAGGAGCGCCTGCTCGGCCGTTACACGGTAGAGAAGATAAAAGACCCGATCAACAAGGAACTGGTCGTGGACAAGAACGTCGAACTCACGGACGAGCTCGTCCAGAAGGTCATCGACGCCGGCGTGGACCGCGTGAAGATCCGCTCGGTGCTCACCTGCCAGTCGAAGTTCGGGATATGCGGCCACTGCTACGGCCGCGACCTGGCGCGCGGGGAGGAGATCGAGATCGGCGAGGCCGTGGGCATCATCGCGGCTCAGTCCATCGGCGAGCCCGGCACGCAGCTTACGATGCGCACGTTCCATATCGGCGGAACGGCGTCGAAGGTCGTCGAGCAGACGGTGCTCATGACCAAGCACGCGGGCATAGTCAAGTTCCTGGGCATCAACACGGTCCGCGACCGCCAGGGCACGCTCGTCGTGATGAACAGAAACGGCTCTATCGCGGTCGTCGACAGCAAGGGCCGCGAGAAGGAAAAATACTCCGTCGTGTACGGCGCCAAGCTCTTCTTCAGCGACGGCGACCGCATAGAGGTCGGCGCGAAGATGCTCGAGTGGGACCCCTACGCCAGCCCGATCCTCACCGAGGTCGGCGGCAAGGTCGCGCTCGGGGACATCATCGAGGGCGTGACGGTCAAGGAGGAGGTCGACGAGACGACCGGCATGTCTCACAAGGTCATCATCGACTACCCCGGCGACCTCAAGCCCCGTATCTCGATCAAGGACGAGCACGGCCGCTCGACCCAGAAGCTGCCCTCCACCGGAAGCGCCGCGCGCTATCAGCTCCCGGCAGGGGCGCACATCATGGTCGACAAGGGCGCGATAGTGGCGCCCGGCGACGTGCTGGCCAAGATCCCGCGCGAGACCACGAAGACCAAGGACATCACCGGCGGCCTGCCGCGCGTGGCCGAGCTGTTCGAGGCGCGTAGGCCCAAGGAGCACGCCATAGTCTCCGAGATCGACGGCGTCGTGGTCTTCCGCCCCTCACAGAAGGGCATGCGCTGCGTGGCAGTCCAGGGCGGCACCGAGACCCGCGAGTACCTCATCCCCAAGGGCAAGCACGTCAGCGTGCACGAGGGCGACTGGGTCAAGGCGGGCGAGGCCCTGATGGACGGCTCCGTAAACCCGCACGCGATACTGGACATCCTCGGCCCCAAGGAGCTTCAGCGCTACCTGGTCGACGAGGTCCAGAAGGTATACCGGCTGCAGGGCGTCTCGATCAACGACAAGCACATCGAGGTCATCGTCAGGCAGATGATGAAGAAGGTGCGCGTCGAGGACCCGGGGGACACCGAGTACCTGATCGGCGACCAGATAGACCGCGTCGCGTTTCAGGAGGCCAACGAGAAGGTCAGGCGCGCGGGCGGGCAGCTTGCCGTCGGCAAGCCGCTTCTCCTGGGCATCACGAAGGCCTCGCTCACGACCGACAGCTTCGTCTCGGCCGCGAGCTTCCAGGAGACCACGCGCGTTCTGACCGAGGCCGCTATCAACGGGCAGGTCGACGAGCTGCGCGGGCTTAAGGAGAACGTCATCATGGGCCGCGTGATACCCGCGGGCACCGGGATGCCGGTGTACAAAAACACCTACGTCAAGCGCGAGTTCTTCTCGCTGCCCGAGTTGGGCGGCGGCGGGGACAACGACGGCGGCGGCGATGGTGGCACCGGGGGCGATGGCGCACCCGAAGAGGACGCCGCGTAAGTAACCGCTATTAGCTAGCGATCAACGGGGGAGGGCTTTTCAGCCCTCCCCCGTTTTCTTTTTTCAAAGCGCTCCAAATCGCTTGATACTGCGTTGGGCATTGAAGACTCGCCCTCTATGTACGCCCAAGTACACCATAGGGGTGCCACGGGCACCTCTCCTGAAGGAAAGGGCCAGTCGGCCCCTTGTCTGAAGACGATTTGGGCGCGCTTTCGGGGGGCACGGACGAAGGACGCCCCCCGCGCCCCATGAGGTCAACGGCTTTAACTAGAGATGAGCGCTGTGGCGCGAATAGTGAAAGGGGTCCATGACCCCGCGAATAGTGAGAGGTGCCCGTGGCACCCGTGGCACCCCAGTGAATATCGGGCGCTCAGCACGTTGGGTCCGGCCTATTAATTATAACTTGAGCATAAGGCCCCACCGGTGTATAATACCCGCAATGGGGGATTTGCCGTGAAGCTCACGCATGATGTTGTGACCATCGATGGCAAACTGTTGTTGCCTGCCGGGACAGCGCTCTCGGATTCTGTGCTTGACGGGCTCTCATCCGGGAAAAAGGCATCCGGGGTCAAGACGTTCCCCCTTATGGAGCACAATAATGTCGAGGAGAACCTCCTTACTTTCTTGTGCTCATATCCCTACAATAACCTCTTTCGTGAGGAAGACGACATCTCCTTGCTGCTGGATGAGATGCGCGAGGTGCGGCTTTCCATCGAGGTGCTGGAATCTCTCGACTATTTTATCGCGCGTGACCCGTACAGCTACAGGCATTTCCTCCTCGTGTTCGCGGTATCCACGCTCCTGGCGAAAGACCTTGTCCCGGACAAGGAGGCCCGCATAATGCTGACGGCCACGGGACCTGCGCACGATATAGGGAAGACGTGCGTTCCGATAGGCGTGCTGAAAAAGGTCGCGCCCCTCACCGCTGAGGAGAAGGGCATGATCGACAACCATTCTCTGGCCGGGTATGTGCTGCTCGGATATTATATCGGAGACTTCGGGCACCTCGCGCCCATAGTCGCCAGAGACCACCATGAACGCCGGGACGGCTCCGGCAAGCCCTCCGGCAAGAGGCTGGACAATTTCATGACGGAAATAATAGCGGCCTGCGATGTTTATGATGCCCTGATATCGCCGAGGCCGTACAGAAACGAGGCGTATAATAACAGGTCGGCGTTGGAGGTTTTGACGGAGATCGGCGAAAAGCAGCAGATAAGCCTTGATATCATCAGGGCGCTTATAGCCAGAAACAGAAAGTCCAAACCTGATTACAGGGACTTCGTGCTGTCGTCGTACAAGCGGGGGATCGAGCCGAAGGTTAATTCGTATGGGGTAGTTCAGTAGATATTCATATTCTTTTTTGTTTCTTTTTTGAAAGCGCGCCCAAATCGCTTGATACTGCGTTGGGCTTCAAAGACTCGCCCTCCATGTACGTCTCAGTACACCATCGGGGTGCCACGGGCACCTCTTTCCAAGGAGAGGGGCCAACCGGCCCCCCTTGCCTGAAGACGATTTGGGCGCGCTTTCGGGGGCACGGAAGAAGGTCGCCCCCCGCGCCCCGGTGGTCAACGGCATTGATTGGTTATCGCGCGTGCGGATCAGCGCCTTTTGATATCAGAAACCGTGCGGTTTCAGCTGCTCCCATAGTCGATGCCAGCATCCAGGCGGTTATCCCATAATCGTTCGAGGCATTTACATCAGCGCCATTTGAGAGGAGAGTTTCCGCAATCTCCGCATATGCCATTGAGGACGCCATCATTAATGCGGTCGTGCCCGTTTTCGATTTTGTATTTACATCAGCGCCGCCTGATATGAGAGCCAATACGATGTCATGTTTCCCCATGCCGACCGCCATAAATAATGCGGTGTTACCAACTCTATTCTTGGCTTCCAGATCAGTGCCTTTTGATATGAGGGCCTGGACAACTTCAGGATGCCCGGCAAAGCACGCCAAACTTAAAGATGTTTCACCATCGCAATTCTTGGCATTCACGTCGGCACCATTTGATATAAGAGCCTGCATAATTGCGATGTCCCCAACCGCTGCTGCCAACATCAGGGCAGTTCCACCATCCGTGTCCGCGGCATTCACGTCAGCGCCGTTTTCTATCAGGATACGTACAACGTCAGGATGCTCCATGACTGATGCGCACATCAAGGCCGTCTTCCCGAAATTGTCGGCGGCATTCACGTCAGCGCCACTGGAAATAAACTTTTGTACGGTATCGGCAAGCCCATCCAGGGACGCGGCCATAAGGACAGTCTTGCCCAGATTGTTTCGGCCATTGACGCCCGTAACCGGTCCCTTCATCGCGCCGCCTACTGCTTGAACAAATCTTTCTGCGTCGTCTTCGTTTCCTTGGCCGCCTGTTTGAAGGTCAGCCCCCCGGCCCCGAGGTCGGGATAGACCGGCCTCTCGGTCCCATCTAACAGACCCTGTATCGTAAGGATCTGGATCTTGGGGAAGCTCCGGCCAGTCAGCTCAGAGAGGTAATACCCGGCCTTCGTGGCCTCGACCTCCATGGGCTTGGTTTTTTCGGCGAGCGTGACGAACAGCCCTATCTGGGCCTTGTCGCGCTCGATCACGCCTACGAGGTCGCGCACCATAGCGACCGAGACGTTCTCGCCGCCCTTGACCGAGACTATGATCTTTCCGGTCGTCTTCTGGTCTTCATGGAAGTAGATGATCCCGTCGATGCCGCTGTCAGCGCCCTTCTTCTTGCCCTGATACGGGATAGCGCCGACGAGAGAGCAGGCCCACCATTGGAACTGGTACTTGTCGCGCTCGGCGAGATTGCGCGCTCCGTCATAGTCCTTGGGCGTGCCGTGTATCTCGAACTTGATGCCGGGGAACGCGTCCTTCATCCGCTTCTCTATGAGCGAGATAGCGAGGTGCGTAACGTCTATGCCTATCCACTTGCGATTCAGCTTCTCGGCCGCGTGGATCGCGGTGCCGCATCCGCAGAACGGATCGAGCACCACATCACCCTCGTTGGAAGAGGCCTTGAGGATGCGCTCAAGCAGGGCAAGGGGTTTTTGGGTTGGATAGCCAAGGCGCTCTTGTGCCTGTGAGTTTATAAAGGGTATGTCATCCCAAATTGTCGTGACAGTAGTGCCTTTCATCTCATCTAGATACCGCTTATATCTTGGCATCCCTGAACTTGTATAAACCAAGCGGCCCTCGTCATGATTATGCTGCATTCTCTCTTTAGTCCAACGCCAAACTTTCATTATTCCATTCCATTCGTATGTCAAGTTAGGACGATTTTTGTTTGGATTTGTGCAATCGCTTAAAGTGTATCGTCTGCCTGATTCTGGATCGACATTAGAATAGTGGCTATCCAAATAGTCGGTATCATAAGAAGAAAACTGAGTATTCCATATCGTATTACTGCTTTTTGAGTAAAACAGAATTACATCATGAGTAGAAGGAAAGCGAGTAAAGGCGTGCCCTTTGGGGTCTGAGCGTTTCCATATTATCTCATTTCTGAAATTCTCTTTCCCAAACACACCGTCCAGCACGATCTTGAGGTAATGGCTTGCGGTGGGGTCGCAGTGGAGATAAAGGCTTCCGGTAGGCTTGAGCACGCGGTGGAGTTCGATCAGGCGGTTAGCCATCATGGTAAGGTAGGCCATCATGTCGTTTTCGCCGAGGAAGCGGCGCAGGGCCTGAATCATCTCGGCGACATTGGTGTTGCGGCCATGGATGATCTGGGCGAACTCGGCCTCGGCCTGATGGCCCCAGTGCCACGTGTCCTCGAAGGCCTCTATCTGGGCATGGCTCTCGTGGCCCTTGGGGGACTTAAACAGGACGTTGTAGGTGGCCGAGCTGTTAAACGGCGGGTCGAGGTATACGAGGTCGACGGACTCGTCCTTTATCTCGTCCCGGAGCACTTGGAGGTTGTCGCCGAAATATAGCGCGTTCATCGTGGGGATATGTTAACGCAACTTGAAGCAGGGTTGCCAATATATTTTCATTGAACTGGCACGGTTTCCCCTTATCATTAACCGCTGTTTATAAATATTTTCGAGGGCCGCACTTTTTTACAAACCTCTGTTATTAATATAAACCGTAGTTGGATCGACATTTGCGCCGGGGTATGCTTCAATACGTGATGATGCTCGGATGGGTATTTTTGAGAGCGCGGAAAGGGCGGCCGGAGCCGATGGGATACGCGGAAAACGTTTCTGAACGCCTGAACACGGGGGTCGAGAAAAAGCGATGAATTCCGCTGTGTTAGATCATGTTTTCTTCGTTCATTTGAACGCTCTAAAAAAATACGCGCGGCCGTGCGCAGTAAGTACATATATAACTAAGCCGTTGACCGCTCTAATCATGCCGTTGACCTTGGGGGCGCGGGGGGCGACCTTTTTCCGTGCCCCCCGAAAGCGCGGCCAAATCGGCTTCAGACAAGGCAGGGCCGCGGATTGTAATGTGAAGTGCAACACCTGTGAAAGAAAAAGCCCATCGTCATCCTGTTCTGTTAGAGTCAAGTACCAACCAGACGAAACAGAGAGGGAGGGACGATGGGCTACAGTCATTTTAGCATTGATGAGCGGGAGGGCATCGCAAGGATGCGTTATGCGGGGGTGAGCATACGTGAGATCGGGCGCCAGCTTGGCCGCTCGCCATCGAGCGTGAGCCGGGAGCTGCGGCGCAACACGAAGAAGTCTTTCTATGGCGCGCACGCCGCAACCGTGCTCTATGTCCGCCGAAGGCATTTTGCGAGCAGACGCCTGAAGCGCTGGCCGGACGGCCTGATCGGCTATGCGATGGCGGGACTTTGCAGGCGTTGGTCGCCGGAGCAGGTGTCGGGCCGCCTTAAGCTTGACCATCCACATAGCACAGAGATGCGGATATCCTTTGCCACGCTATACAGATGGATACGGCAGGACAGGGCGATGGGGGGCTCGATGCATCGCATGCTGAGGCGTAAGGGAAGGAGCTACAGAAAAGCCCGGGGGCCTGAGACCAGGGGCCGGTTCAATGGGGCGTTGAGCATCAGGCAGCGCCCCGAGATCGTGGTCCGGAAGGGACGCTTCGGGGATTGGGAGGCGGATACCGTCTACGGGTTCGACGGGAAAACGTGCATCGCAACGTTTAACGAGCGCAAGAGCCTCTACCTTATATCGAGGAAGATGCCGAGGCCCGGCTCGGAGGCGTTGAGGGAGGCCGCCGTATCGGCGCTGGGAGGCCTGCGGCAGGGCATGCGTATGACCATGACCGTGGACAGGGGCAGCGAGTTTGCATGCTACAGGGACTTAAAATACATGATGGGGATCGACGTATACTTCGCCGACCCCTATTGCTCATGGCAGCGCGGCCAGAACGAAAACCTCAACGGGCTGCTGCGGCAGTACTTTCCGAAGGGGATCGACTTCAACACAGTAACGCAGGAGCAGCTGGATCGCGTCGTTGATGAGATTAACAACAGACCAAGAAAAACGCTGGACTACAGGGCACCCGCCGAGGTTGCGGCAAATGCGCGCCTGTTGCACTTGGCTTGACAATCCACTGCGAGAAGACCGCCCGATGGTGTACTGTGACGTACATAGAGGGCGAGTCTTCGATGCCCAACGACGTATCAAGCGATTTGGAGCGCTTTGAAAAGGGGAGTTATTTGCGCGAAAGTTTCAGGTTGTCGGGGAAGGTGATGGTAAACGCCGCCCCCCCCTTGTCTTCGATCGAGAAAGTGCCCCTGAGCTGTTCGGCCAGTATCTCGACGAGCTTCAGCCCGAGCCCCCCGGCCCTCACTCGCCCGAAGCCCTCCGGCAGCCCGTTTCCGTTGTCCGCGACCGTCACCGAGATCATCTCCTCAGAGGTCCGTCGGATCTCGACCGAGACCTCGCGCTGGTGCTCGACGCCCTCGAAGGCGTACTTGAAGGCGTTCGTCAGGAGTTCGTTTATCAGCAGCCCGCACGGTATCAGGAGGTCGATGTCGAGGTCTATCTGCTCGACCTCGACGCTGGTGCGGACCATGCTGCGGGGGCCGAAGGTCGCCTTGACGTTCCGCACGAGCGCCGAGACGTAGTCCTGGAGGTCTATGCGGGTGAAGTCCGCGCTCTGGTAGAGCCTCTCGTGCACGAGCGCCATCGAGCGGATGCGGCTCTGGCTCTCGCGAAACATCGTCCGGTCGTTTTCGTCCTTGACGTACGAGGCCTGCAGCTTCAGGAGCGAGGAGATGATGGCCATGTTGTTCTTGACCCGGTGGTGGATCTCCCGGAGCAGGACCTCCTTCTCCCTTAGAGAGCCGAGGATCGCGCCCTCGGCCGTGACCTTCATGATCGCGAGCGCGAAGACGTCCGCGACGCGCTCGATGGCCGAGAGCGCCTCGGGCGTGAAGCCCTCATGTGCGTTGGCGAGCGCTATCTGCCCGATCAGCTCGCCGCCGTGCAGGACAGGCACCGAGAGGAAGCTTTGGATCGCAACGTGGCCCTCGGGCAGGCGGCCGGAGGAGCCCTCGTGGCCTGCCGCGTCGTTCGTGAAGAGCGATTTTTTCGTGTTGAGGACATGGCCCCAGAGGCCGGGGAACCTGCCCTCGGCGTCGGGGCTGAACGCGTACCTGCGGTCGCCGGACTCCGGGATGCCGGACAGCATCTTCTCCAGCGTGTAGGCGACGTTCTGCCCCGTGCGCCTGTCGATGACCGATACGAAGCCGTGGCCGGCCCCGGCCAGCAGCTTTGCGTGCAAGAGCGTGGCCTCCGATACCTCGCCAAGCGTGGTCTCGCCGAGGCAGGCCCTGGAGAGCTCGCTCAGGGCGCGGTTGATCGCGAGTTCGCGCTCGAGGTGCGAGAAGGTGCGCGATACGCTCTCCGACAGAGAGTTGATCGTCGAGCAGAGCACGTCAAGCTCGTCGCCCTCGGCCGAGTGCTTCCGCTTGAGGTCGATGCAGGTGATCCCGTGGCCGTCCTCGTCCCTGCCGGTGAGCTGGCCGGCCATGCGCTCCAGCGGCGAGGTGACGTTTCGCTTTATCACCATGAAGCAGAACAGCGAAATGCCGAAGATCAGGAGCGCCTGAAACGCCACGCGGTACTTGGCGTGCTCCCATATCCTGGCCGGGCTGAACATCTCCAGATTCGCGTCGACCCTGAGCGTGCCGAGGTTGATCTCCCTGCCGTCGTGGAGGAAATAGATCGGGTACTCGCGCGATTTAAGCGCCGAGGCGTGGCCCTCGGTGGCCTCGACGAGCTTCCTGCCGTCGACGTATACCGCTGCCCCGGTGAGGTTTGTATTGTGGACTATGCCCTCGAGCTGCGATTTCAGAAGGTCGGTGTCCATGACCCAGAGGCTAAGGGCGATAGAGGGCAGGTTTTGGTCCTGCACCCGCTGCAGCAGCCTGTCGATGGTCCCGGCCTCCTCACGGTAGTTGATATAGAGCTGCAGGGCCGAGACGAGCAGGGTCGCGGCGAGGCTGAAGGTGAATATCTTCAGCAGGAGCCTGTAGGCTATCGAGCGGGTGTTTATGCGCATCATTCGGCCTTGATCGCCCCGGCGAGGATGCGCCGGTATGTGCCGTCTTTTTTCATCTGCCTGATCGCCCCGGCTATCCGGGGGACGAGCGCGGCGTGCCTCTTGTTGAGGTACAGATACATATCCCGCGTCTCGATCGGGGGCTCGTATATGTGCAGGCCGGTATACCCGTTTTTGCGGATCAGGTACTCGGCCTGCCTCCTGTCGTATACGATCACGTCCACCCTGCCCGTGACGAGGAGCCTGAATAGCAGCGGGTCGTCCGAGACTTTTGTAATGGACTTGGCCTTCTTGAGGTTGACCTCGGGCAGCTGCCAGCCCCTGATGAATGCGACGTCGTATGGCTCGAGCGAGGCCCACCCGCTGATCGGCAGGTCCGCCTGCCTTGAGACCGCGACGAACTCGAAGGCCGTTACCGGCTCCGGGACCATGACGAGGTTCGGGTATGACATCTGCATGCCCGCGATGCGCGCGTAGATGCCGTCATCGATCCCCTTGTCGACGTTAATCAACGCGCGCTCCGAGGGCAGCGACACCAGCCTCACGCCGATGCCCAGCCTCCGGCACGCCTCGGCGACGGTCCTGTCGGCGATGCCGGCGTGCGATTGCGTTGAGTTCGGCGGGTCGTTCGCAGTGTTTATGGTCAGCGTCCCGGCCGCGGCCGCAAGCGGGGCCGCGAGCAGCAGCGATACGCAGATCAGACATGGCAAGAAGCGCTGTCGCAACTGTTCCCCCCTCCCCACGCAGATGCCCGACCATGATTCGGCAAGTCCTTCCTATTGTATATGGGGGCAGCGCTCACTTTCAATCAATGCCGTTGACCCCAAGGGATCGGATTTCTGCTAATATACTTTGTTATGCGGACGTTGGTGGTGCTACCTACATATAATGAGGTCGAGAACTTGCCGGTGGTGCTCGAAAAGCTCCTCGCCATGGACATCTGCGACGTCCTGGTCGTCGACGACAATTCCACCGACGGCACGCGCGACGTCGCCCGCCGGTGGATGGAGCGCTCAAGGCGCGTGCACATGCTCGAGAGGCCGGGGAAGCTCGGGCTCGGCACCGCGTACATAGCCGGATTCAAGTGGGGGCTCGAGCGCGACTACGGCGTCATGGTCGAGATGGACTCGGACCTCTCGCACAGGCCGGAGGACCTGCCGCGCTTCCTCGCCGAGGTCCACGGCAACGTGGGGCTCGTGATCGGCTCGCGGTACGTGGGCGGGATCATCAGCGTGGTCGGCTGGAACTTCAAGCGGCTGCTGCTTTCGAGGTTCGGCAACTTCTACGCGGCGTATCTGCTGAAGTCCCCGCTTTCGGACATGACGAGCGGGTTTCGCGCTTACAGCCGCGAGGCGCTGATGCTGCTGGACCTCGACGCGATACGCTCCGAGGGCTACGCGTTTCAGATCGAGATGGCGTACTACGTCTGGCGCAGCGGCCTGCGCGTGATAGAGATACCGATAGTGTTCACCGAGCGTCTCAGGGGCGTGTCGAAGATGCACGGAGCGATTGTGAGCGAGGCCATCCGGCTCCCGTGGCGCATCAGGGCGCTGGAGCTGTTCGGCCTGAACCCGGGCGGCAGGGTCCGCCGCAACAAGACAGGGAGGGCCGATGGCTCCGGCTGAGGCAGAAGGGCTTTCTGGTATCTACGTGGTCATCATGGCCGGAGGGAAGGGGACCCGCTTTTGGCCCCTCAGCCGCGAGACGTTCCCGAAGCAGTTTCTGAAGATCGTCGGGGAGCGCACGCTCCTTCAAGACACCATACACCGTCTGGGCGAGGAGGTCTCGCCCTCGCGGATCACCTTCGTGACGACCGCCGCGCAGCGCGACCTCGTCAGCTGGCAGGTGCGCGACCAGATAGGCGAGGCCGAGGTCATAGTGGAGCCCGAGGGCCGCAACACCGCCCCGGCCATAGCGCTCGCGACCTATAAGATCTTCAAGCGCGACCGCCGGGCGATGATACTCGTGCTGCCCTCCGACCACCATATCGCCGAGCCCGGGAAGTTCCGCGATACGATGAGGGAGGCTATCCCGGTCGCGGCCAAGGGCAGGCTCGTCACCTTTGGGGTGGTCCCGTCAAGGGCCGAGACCGCATACGGCTATATCAAGCGCGGCAAGCCCCTGGGCCCCGGGGGCGCGTATCTGGTCGAGAGGTTCGTCGAGAAGCCCGACCACAAGACCGCGGCGCAGTACCTCAAGGACGGCTCGTATTACTGGAACGCCGGGATGTTCCTGTTCCGGGCCAAGGACATGATAGAGGAGTTCGCGGCCCACATGCCGGAGCTCCACAAGGCGATGAGCGCACTCTCGAAGTCCTTTGACACCGACGGCGAGACCGAGGCGCTCAAGAAGGCCTACCCGAAGCTGCCCGAGGACTCCATAGACTACGGCGTGATGGAGAAGTCCACGCGCGTCGCGGTCGTCGAGGCAGGGTTCGCGTGGTCTGACATCGGGAGCTGGAACGCGCTTGAAGACGTGCTGGAACGCGACGCGGCCGGAAACGTCAAGATCGGCAACGTGACAGAGATGGGCTGCGAGGGATCGATATTCTTCGCTGGCGGAAAGCTGATCGCGGCCATCGGGCTTAAGGACACCGTAGTGGTCGACACCGTCGACGCCACGCTGATCGCGCCCAAGGACAAGGTCCAGCAGGTCAAGGAGCTGGTCGGCCTGCTCAAGAAGGAAGGCAAGGGCGAATACCTTTCACCCGCCATCGAGGAGAGGCCCTGGGGGTATTTCTCGGTGCTCGAGCACGGCTCTTCCTACAAGATCAAGCACATATACGTCAAGCCCAAGTGCAAGCTGAGCCTCCAGATGCACAACCACCGGAGCGAGCACTGGATAGTAGTGGCCGGCTCGGCCCTGGTGCAGCGCGGCGAGGAGACGTTCTTCGTGCACCGAAACGAGAGCACCTACATACCGCCCACGGTCAGGCACCGGCTCGAGAATACCGGCATGATACCGCTGCGGATCATCGAGATACAGAGCGGCGAGTACCTGGGCGAGGACGACATAATGCGGTTCGACGACTCCTACGGCAGGCTGCCACAGGCCGGGGAGAAGGAAAAATGACCGGCGGGATGATATAATACCCGTTATGAAAAATATCATGCCATGGATATCCGAACACCGCACGGTGCTCCTGTGGTGGCTGCTGCCGCTTGCGATTTTCATGTTCATGTACGGGGCCATGCTCAATTTCCCGCTCAACGACCCGGACATCTGGTGGCACCTGAAGACAGGCGAGTACATCGTCACCCACTGGGAGGTGCCGAGCGTCGACCCCTTCGCCTACACCACCGTAGTCCCGATGGACCACGACAAGCTCCTGGGGATGCGATCTCAGTGGCTCGGGCAGGTGATATTCTACGAGGTATTCAGATTTTTCGGGCTGCCGGGGCTGGGGATGTTCCGAAACCTGCTCGTGCTGATGCCGATGCTGATAGTCTATCTGTGGCTCATAAGCAGGGGGGTCGGCCATCTGCGGGCCTCGGCTGTCACGTTCTTCCCGCTGTACATATACGGATACCAGATATTTTACTCCTTTGAGCGTCCGCAGGGGCTGTCGTTCGGGCTGATAGCGCTCGTGCTGGTCCTGATCGAGCGCGTGCGCGAAAAGAGCCTCAAGCCTGGGATGGACTTCTCTTACTGGCTGCTGCCTCTGGCAATGGCGCTCTGGGCCAACATCCACGGAGGCTACGTCATCGGCGTGGCCGTGATAGGCATATATCTGGGCTCGGAATTCGCGGTCGAGCTTTATCGAAAGGTGCGCAAAAAGATCAATTTCCAGAGGGGCAGGGCCTTCTACGCAGCGGGCATAGGCTCGATAGCCGCCACGATGCTGACCCCTAACGGTCCATACCTGTTCCTGTCATATATGTTCGGCGGGATCGACATGCTCCAGCGCGACCTGGCGAAGGTCACCTCCGGGATGGTCGGCGGACAGTCGGCGGCCAGCGGCCAGTGGGTCGAGAACATCGTGCTGGAGTTCCGCCCGCTGAGTTTCTTCTACCACGACCTGGGCTATACGTGGCTTAGGTACTACTGGGCGATGGTCGTGATCGCGATCGCCCTGATGCTGCTGAAGTTCATCCTGCGCCGCAGGGTCGAGCTGGCGCAGCTGCTCGTCTTCAGCCTGATAGCGTTCATGGCCGAGCAGCACGCGAGGATACTGATGTTCGCCCTGGCGGTGGTGCCGTTTTATATCGGCAAGGACCTCTCGGA
Organism: Nitrospirota bacterium; assembly: GCA_963721805.1. Classification (GTDB taxonomy): domain Bacteria; phylum Nitrospirota; class Thermodesulfovibrionia; order Thermodesulfovibrionales; family JdFR-86; genus CAVRJY01. Next base: position 394,528 of record CAVRJY010000001.1, read on the forward strand.
GATCAAGGACCTGCCCGGCAAGCTGTGGGTATCGCTGAGGCTCGGGGCATACGCCTCTATGGTCATCCTCGCGGTCGGCTTCATGACTTATATGAAGGAGGCCGGCATCTCGCTGAAGCCCAACTTCAAGGCCACCGACCAATGGATAAGCCCGTGGTACCCGTTTGACCTCGCGCAGTTCATCGAGCAGAACAAGATACCCGGCCCGATGTACAACTACTACACATGGGGCGGGTTCCTCATCTGGAGCCTCTATCCCGACTACCGCGTGTTCATCGACGGCCGGGCGCTGGACGACCTGGTCAACCGCACCGCGGACAGCATCCTGAAGACCGCGCCCGGATGGGACCAGCAGCTTGACGTCTACGGGATCAACTTCGTCGCGATACCGGTCATATACCGCGAATCCGGCCATATCATCCAGCTCGCCCCGGCCCTCGCGGAAAACCCGAACTGGAAGCTTATCTTCCTGGGCAACAACAGCGCCCTGTTCATACGCGACGTGCCGATGAACAAGGACCTGATAGACAAGTACAGCATCGACAAAAACGCGGTCTTCACCGAGATCATCGACCTCGAGAACATGTTTTTGAGGGGCAACCCCACCAGCCCGGTCTACAACTTCGCCAAGGCCGACAGCCTGTTCCTGCTCGGCAAGTACGACGAGGCCAAGGCGATCTATTCGAGGTTCCCCGACTTGGCAGCCCCGGCGCTGCAGCGTCTCAAGGAGATGGGGCACTAAGGCCGCCCCCGCAGGCGCGCGGTTGGGGGCGACGGGAGACAGCGGGGCCATCGGCATGCGCTTGGGCCCCCTGTTTGACAGGATACTCCCAGCTGCGTTTATTGCCGCCTGCGCGCTGTTTTATCTCGGCCCCATCGTAGAGGGCGATTTCTTCTGGCACCTGAGGGCCGGGCAGCAAATTGCCCTCAAGGGCATACCCTCCCATATACCAATACCCACCGAATGGGCCGGCCAGTGGCTCCTTTATGATATCTGGCGCCTGGGGGGCGGGGCCGCGGGGATAGTCCTGTTCAGGGCCACGGCGTACGTGCTGCTGCTGTGGCTGCTCTATGCGTGGATGAGGCGCGGGGGGGCGGGGCGGTACGCCTCGCTGTTGCTGCTGTTTTTCCCTGCCGCGCTGTTTATGTCCTTCCCCAACGAGAGGCCGCAGCTCTTCACCTTCCTGCTATTCCCGCTCTGCGTGCTGCTGCTTGAACGGCACCGCGTTCGAGGCGGGCTTTGGCCCGCCGTCCTCCTGGGCCTGATGCTCCTCGTCTGGGCCAACGTGCATGCCGGGTTCCTGCTCGGCTACGCGGCCGCCTGTGTCTACTTCGCCGTCGCGGCATGGAGGGCGGCCACAAGGACCGCTCCGCCGTCGAGGGCCGTATCGCTCGGCGTCGTGCTAGTGCTGCCCGTGCTGCTGATGCTGTTTTACGGGGTCGATATCCCGGGGCTGGCGCGCCTGGTATGGGCGCAGGTCTTCAGCCCGACCGGCTATAGCGAGAGCCTCCAGGAAAACCTGCCCCCGCTTGTGGCGGCGCGGGCGATGGGCGAGTATTACCCCGCTTACTGGGGCTCGCTCCTGATGGTCGCGCTCGGGCTCTGGCATGGCCGCAAGCACCGCAGCATGCAGGCCGAGCACGCACTGCTGCTGATAATGTTCAGCGCCCTGTCGCTTCGGTCGCTGCGGTTCATGCCCTATCCGGCGATGCTCCTGCCGCTTGCGGCCGCGCAGGTCTCCGGCGCACTTGAAATCGACGGACGCCGCCTCTCGAAGTTCATGGGGCCCGCGGTCTTGGGCGCGGTGCTGGCCGCATGGTTCATCCTCGCCCACCCGGTGATAAGCCTCGATGCCAGCCCGGAGTTCCCGCGCGGGGCGGTGGAGTTCCTGGGGACGGCGCAGACCGGGGGCGATCTGTTTGTCTACCACGGCTGGACGGGGTATCTCTACTGGATGCTCCCCGGAGAAGCGGCAGCTGATGCGCGTCGAGGGCATCACGGAGGCGATGGACGAGGCTTACGACAAGATACTCTGGGCCGACGGGACGGACGTGATGGGCGAGCCCCAGTGGAGCGCGACGCTCGACGCCTACGGCCTCGACGTGATCGTCGTGCCGGCCATGAGCCCGGTATCGGGCGAGCGGTTCCCGATAGTGGACGCGCTGCTTCAAAGCGCGCATTGGTATCTCGTCTACCAGGACGATGTCGCGAACGTATATCTGAAGGACACCCCCGAAAACGCGGCCGTCATACGCCTGGATTCCCGGCCCAAGGCCAACGCGTATCTGCAGGGCGTGGAGCAGGCCCGGCGTGAGCTTGCAGGCGAGCCGCGCCGCGCCGCCGCATGGCGGAGCCTCGAGGAGCTTTACCTTAAACTCGGCCTGAAGAACGAGGCCGCCAGGGCCGCGCGGCGCGAGCTTCCGCCCCCGCTTGTACGGCGCTGAGTGCGGTTAAATACCGTTGCGCCGGATGGCCCCCGGGGGGCCCCCTGCACGCGGCGCGGTATTTTGTTAGAATAATAGCCTTATGAAGAAGAAAGCCAAAATCGCGGAGCGTCCGGGCTGGGACAGGTATTTCCTGAACATCGCGCGCGAGGTCTCGAGGCGCGCCACGTGCTTCCGCCGCCGCTACGGCGCGGTCATCACCAAGGACAACAGCATCGTGAGCACCGGGTATAACGGCGCACCGCGCGGCATGACCGACTGCCTTACGGCAGGCGTATGCACCCGCAAGGAGCTGCAAGTGCCGCACGGCGAGCGCTACGAACTGTGCCACAGCGTCCATGCCGAGGCCAACGCGATTATCCGCGCCTCCATGCTCGAGATGAACGGCTCGGTGATATACATTAACGGCGCGGACGATGCCGATGCCGAGTGCGACTCGGCCCCGTGCATGATGTGCAAGCGCATGATCCTCAACGCCCGCATAGGGCGCGTGGTATACGCCGACGGCAAGGGCGGCATCATCGACGTCGACCCAGCCGACTGGCTGAATGAACGGATATAGATGAATGAGCGGATACAGATGAGAGGACGCCCCCGGTGGAGATGATCGACACGCTGATGCACATCGGCTGGCGCGACGCGCTCGACATCGCGCTCGTGGCCGCGATCCTCTACCGCCTGCTGCTGATCATCCGCGGCACGAAGGCCGCCGAGATGCTGATCGGGCTGCTCGGTGCTGCTGGTGGCCTCGATCGTCGCCAAGATGGTGCCGCTCCACACGCTGGACTGGCTCCTGCACGGGTTTTTGGGCTATATCATCATAGCCATGATCGTGATCTTCCAGCCCGAGATCAGGCGCGCGCTGGCGCACATGGGCCAGACCTCGTTCCTGCAGGCCTTCGCCTCGGCCGAGGAGCTCAAGGGGCTCGAAGAGATCGTCAAGGCCGTCATATCGCTTGCGGACCGCAAGATCGGGGGCTTGATCGTGATAGAGCGCGAGACGAGGCTCCAGGACTTCGTGGAGCTCGGCACGCAGCTTGACGCAAAGGTCTCGCGCGAGCTGCTGATGAGTATTTTCCACCCGACCTCTCCGATACACGACGGCGCGGTCGTGATCAGGGGCAACCGCGTGGTCGCGGCCGGGTGCTTCCTGCCGCTCGCGGTGGCCGGAAACCTCAGCTCCACGATGGGCACCCGCCACCGCGCCGCGCTCGGCATAACCGAGGAGACCGACGCGGTCGTGCTGATCGTCTCGGAGGAGACCGGCGGCATCTCGATGGCCATGGACGGAGAGCTCACCACGCACCTCGACATGGGCACGCTGCGCGACGTCCTGCGCGACCTGTTCGCCGACAAGAAGGCGGCCCGGAAATGACGAAGAACATCTGGCTTAAGATAGCTTCCGTACTCCTGGCCCTGACGCTCTGGGTCTTCGTGATGTCCAAGGGCCGCACGGAGGTCCTGATGGAGGTCCCGCTGATCTTCAGGGACGTGCCGGTCGGCCTTCAGGTCAAGGAGGCCAACAACATGAACGTGACCGTGCACCTGCGCGGGGCCGAGAGCGCCGTGACCGCGGTCAAGAGCGGCGACATAAAGGCATACGTCACCCTCAGCGACGCCAGAAGCGGGGTCAACGCCATAAACATCTCCCCCTCGGACATCAAGAGCCCTCCCGAGGTCTCCGTCGTGATGGTCAACCCCTCGCAGGTCAAGGTCGAGCTCGAGGCCGTCCTGAAAAAGACCCTGCCGGTCGATGCCGTGGTCACCGGCGAGCCGATCCCCGGCTATGAGGTCACGAGCGTAGTGGTCACCCCGGCCAAGGTCGAGATCGAGGGGCCGCAGTCGGTCGTGAAACCCATGAAGGAGATCAAGGCCCGCCCGGTGGACATCACGCTCGCCTCGGGCAGCGTGGCCGAGCGCGTGGCGCTCGACATACCGGCCGAGGGCGTCAAGACATCGGTCCGCAACGTGAGGGTCATCGTGAGGATCGCCAAAAAGGAAACCGGCAGATGAGGCTCTTCGGCACGGACGGGATAAGGGGCCGCGTAAACCACCAGCCGATGAGCCCCGAGACCGTGCTCAGGGTCGGGATCGCGGCCGGACGAGTGCTGAGGCGGCCCAAGGGCCGCAACATGGTCATCATCGGCAAGGACACCCGGCGTTCGGGCTATATGATAGAGAGCGCGCTGACGTCCGGCCTCTGCTCGATGGGCATGGACGTCACGCTCGTGGGCCCCGTGCCCACGCCCGGCATCGCGTACCTCACGCGCGCGCTGCGGCTCGATGCCGGCATAGTGATATCGGCCTCGCACAACCCGTTTGAGGATAACGGGATCAAGATATTCTCCCCGGAGGGCTTCAAGCTCCCGGACGATGTAGAGGCGCGGATCGAGGCCCTCGTACTCGACGACGAGGCCCTGATGGGGGGCCGCCCCACCGGAGACGCGATAGGGCGCGCCTACAGGCTCGAGGACGCGACCGGGCGGTACATCGAGTACGTGAAATCCACCGTGCCCAAGGGCATGACGCTCGAGGGGCTGCGCGTGGTCGTTGACTGTGCAAACGGCGCGGCGTACAAGGTCACGCCATGGGTCCTGCGCGAACTCGGGGCCGAGGTCATCTCGATCAACGACAAGCCCGACGGCGTCAACATCAATGCCGGCTGCGGCTCCCAGCACCTTGAGGGGCTCGCCCGTGCCGTCAAGCTCCACAAGGCCCATGTGGGAGTGGCCCACGACGGCGACGCGGACCGCACTTTATTCGTGGACGAGCGCGGACGGGCCGTGGACGGCGACCGCATACTCGGGATGTGGGCCGTCGAGATGAAGGCGCAGGGCAGGCTAAAGGGCGATACGGTAGTGGCTACGGTCATGAGCAACCTCGGGCTGGAACGCTATCTTGAACAAAACGGAATACGATTAATCCGCACGAGGGTCGGCGACCGCTACGTTACCGAGCGCATGATCTCGGGCGGGTATAACCTCGGAGGGGAGCAGTCGGGGCATATCGTGTTTTTCGACTACAACACGACCGGCGACGGCCCGATCACCGCCCTGCACGTCCTGCACCTGATGAAGATGCGCGGCAGGCCGCTCTCGGAACTTGCCGGGCGCGATAAAGACATACCCGCAGGTGCTCATCAACGTGCCGGTAAAAAAGAAGGAGCACCTCTCGGAGCACCCCGAGATCGACGCCGCGATCAAGAAGGCCGAGGCCGGGATGGGCAGCTCGGGCCGCGTGCTCGTGCGCGCCTCCGGCACCGAGCACAAGATACGCGTTATGCTCGAGGGCAAAAGCAAAAAGCAGATTGATGCGCTTGCCGATTCGATAGCAAAGGTCATAAAGGACAAGATGTCGTGACCCCGCTTCTGTGCCTGCTTGCCGGGGGAGCGTCCCCGTGGGCCGCACAGTGGTTTCCGTTCTCGATAGCGATCCTCGTCACCCTCGCCGCGATATACCTGATCAGACACCGCCGGTACGCCGCGCTTGCGTTCATGGCGCTCGGCCTCATCATAGGATTCATTCAGTTGCAGTCACCCGGCCCGAGGGTCGAGTTCGGGGACAGGCCGGTGCAGGGTCGAGGGGTATTTCGTCTCGCCGGCCGCGCGGCGCATGACCGGATACTCGCAGGAGTTCCGCGCCGTCAGGCCCGAGGGGCTCTTAAGCGCGCCTGTGCAGGTGCTCGGTGAGCGGAGGTATGACATGGGCCGCTGGCATGAGATGGCACTTGAGATCCACGGCCCCGCCGCGAGGCTCAACCCCGGCGAGCTTGACCGCAAGCCATACGCGCTGGTGCATGGCGAGCGCGAGCTGGAGCTGCCCGACCCCGGCGGGGTGGGGCTCGCCTTCGGCAGGATGCGCGAGCGCATAGACCGATACTTCGAGACGCGCTACGCGGCGGACGAGGCCGCGCTCCTAAGCTCGGTTACGACGAGCGGCAGGGGCCTGATGAGCCCGGCGGTGCGCGCGGCGTTCTCAAACTCCGGGCTCGCGCACATGCTCAGCATCTCGGGCTCGCACTTCGGGCTCCTGATCGGGGTGCTCTATTTCATGTCGCTTCAGGGGATGAGGCTCCTTCCTGGACGGGCCCTGGAGCGCATGGCGCTATACGTCTCGGTCAGGCAGGCCGCGGCCCTGCTCACGCTCCCGGCGCTGGCGTTTTATCTGGGCCTGAGCGGGGCGAGCGTCCCGGCCCTGAGATCGGTCATGATGGTCGGGCTTACGATATTCGGGCTGTTTCTGGGCCGCCGGGGGGACTGGCTCAACATGCTCCTGCTCGCGGCCTCGCTGATCGTGCTGTGGGACCCATCCGAACTAGGCTCACTCTCGTTCGAGCTCTCGTTTCTTGCGGTGTTGTTTATATGCATGTTCATAAAAGACAGAGAACCGGTCGAACCCGGAGAGACCGGGATCCACTGGGCGGGGCGCGCGACAATCAAGCTCAGGGACATGCTCATAGTCGGGGTCGCGGCGGTGCTCGGCACCGCGCCGCTTACCGCATACCACTTCCATAACTTCTCGGTCGTCTCGCCGGTGGCGAACCTGTTAATAGACCCCCTGATGGGCATGCTGATGGTCCCGCTGGCCCTGTTCGGCTCGATTGCCTATCTGCTGACCGGCTGGTTTCCCCTGTCGGACCTCCTTGGGCTGGTGGCCAGGTGGAGCCTGGACGCCACGCTCTGGATGGGGACGCTCAAGTACGGGGCGCTCCGGGTGCCGAACATCCCGCCCATAGCCATAGGGCTGTATTATGCCGGGTTCGTCGCGGCGTGGGCCACGCGGTTCAGGCCACGCGCATGGCTGTATGCGCTTGGCTCCGGGCTCTGCCTCGCGGCATTCGCGGCCCTGGCTCCGGCGCCGCGCATGAGCGTCACGTTTCTGGACGCCGGGCAGGCCGACGCGGCTGTCATCGAGACGGCGCGCGATACCGTGGTCGTGGACACGGGCCGCACAGGCCGCGAGGTCGGGCGGTACCTCAGATGGCGGGGCATCGGGCATATCGACGCCCTGGCCCTGAGCCACGGCCACGTCGACCACTGCGGCGGGACGGGATACCTTGCCGAGGCATTCGGGGTGGACGAGATATGGGACAACGGGATGCTCCAATACCCCGATGCGGTCCTCAGGACCGCGCGCATCAGGGGCCTCAGCCGGGGCGACGTGATCAGTTCTACGGGTGGCGCGGAATTCAGCGTGTTTCACCCGCCCGTGGGGTATGAGGCCGCCGCCCGCGACGACAACAGCGATACGAACGACCACTCCCTCGTGCTCAGGCTTCATACAGGGGCGCTCTCGGTGATGTTTGGGGGCGACACCGAGGACGATGCGCTGGGGGACATGCTCTCTATAGGGCCTGACCGGCTCCACTCGCTCGTGCTCAAGGCCCCGCACCACGGGCATGTCAATTCAGAGACGGACGCGTTCCTCGATGCGGTCGACCCGGGCTTCGTAGTGGTAAACGCCAAGATCCGGGAACCGATCGAGGACAGGCTGGCAGGTGCGCGCGTGCTGTATCCCCCGCTGGACGGCGCGGTGCGCATAGAGGAGGCCGCGTCCGGCCGCATCTCGGTGCGCGCTTACGGGGATTATCTTGTACAGCCGGCGAGTTCCGCGAAAATGGAATGGGCGAACCTCAGGCGGCTGTTCATGGCATGGTAATGCTGGCGTTATTTCCCGATCATGACAAAAAAATACAATGAATGTGACATAATTTGTCAGTTACAGGACCGAGCGAAAAACTTTTCCTTGATTTTAAAGCTGATTTCTGTTAAGTTCAATGGCATGGAACTTGTACTATACTGACCGGACCGGAAAGACCGGGGAGGGTGATAAGGCGTAAAATTCAGCAATATAGATAGCGCAAGTATACGCAAAGGGGGTGGTCTTAAGAAGCAGGCTCTGGTATCAGGCGGGGGACTGACTGGAAGCTCAAACCCACCTGTGGCGCAGGTTCATAAAAATCCAAATTCCTCAAAAGGAGGCAGCATGTTCAAGATGGTTAACAAAGTAAGGGAGCGCAAGGGTTTTACCCTGATCGAGCTCCTCATCGTCGTGGCGATCATCGGCATTCTCGCCGCTATCGCTATCCCGGCATACCTCGGCCAGCAGAAGAAGGCCAAGGCCCGCGCGCTCGAATCCACCTGCTCCAACACCGCGAAGGCCGCATCCGCGCTGGTCACTTCGGCCAACACCCTTGACGTTTTCGTTCTTAACGTAGACCCGTCCACTCAGGCCTGTTACGCGAACATTAACAGGCAGACTGTCGACACGACCGGGACCGGCGTACAAGGTCCCGCCTGTACGGCCAAGTATTCGGCGATCGTTACTACGGGCACATACGGCACCGTCGGCGGGGGCGCTGACCCGCACGGCGTGATGGGCATCGCTTTGGGACTCCATGCCCAGGCCTGCGGCACCCTCGCCGCTGGCGACCTCGATGCCACCGCCCCGATAGCCGATGGCGGTGCGTTCGCCGGCCTCATGGAGGTCAGCCCGTACGATCCCGGTAGGTGCATTTTACACGACGGAGTCGATACTACGGCCGCTCCATACACCGTAACAGATGCCGACGCTGGCACCTGCGTTGTCGGCTACGATGCGACCGCCGGCTCGATGCGCGTCCTGATGGTCGACGATGACGGTACCGGCAAGAAGGGCGAAGTCACGGTGTTCCCGGTCGTCGGGAGCAACTAGTCTCTTATCTACAAACAACCTTACGGGGCAGGGGTATCGTACCCTGCCCCGCTTTTTTATAGGGGGACGCGCGTATAGATGAAACACTCAAAGGGCTTCACCCTGATTGAACTCCTCATCGTCATAGCGATCATAGGCATACTCGCGGCCATTGCCATCCCCGCTTACCTCGGCCAGCAGAAGAAGGGCGCAAACCAGGAGGCATACGCCAACCTCCAGAGCCTCCGCGTCCTGCTCGAGCAGCGCTACGCCGAGAGCGGGAAATATCTGGACCCGCCCGACGGCACGGTATATAACTATAACGTCACCGACACCAAGCTCCAGATGCTCCAGTCCTCCGGAGGAGCCGGGCTCACCGGGTTTCAGCCCGGCAACCCCCGTGACCTGAAATTCGACTACGCGGTTGTGAGCTGCCCGACCGACAACCCGCCGGTACCCAACAAAGGCTACGGCAAGTGCGACGCCACCGGCCTTCCGTCATGTGTCGGCGGAGGCACGCTCGCCGGACAGGCGTTCATCGCATGTGCTGTCGGCAGGGCGGGCACGCTCGTCGGGGGCTCGGGGGCTGCCAACACCGGGGCCGAGGTCTTCTGGATAAACAACTTCAACCAGAACGATTTCTGATCCGCCAGCTGTGCGGATCGTCGTAGCCACACGCAACCGTAAGAAGGTCGAGGAGATAGCCCGCATCCTCGAAGGCACCGGTGTGCAACTGCTCTCGCTGGACGATTGCCCGGGCTGCCCCGAGGTAGTGGAGGACGCACCGGACTTCAGGGGCAATGCGGTCAAAAAGGCGCTCTCTATCATGGAGCATACCGCAGAGGCCGCGCTTGCGGACGACTCCGGCCTTGCCGTCGACGCCCTCGGCGGCGAGCCCGGCGTATACTCGGCCCGGTACTCCGGCGAGGGCGCAACGGACGCAACCAACCTGCAAAAGCTGCTCAAAGAGCTGCAGGGCGTGCCATACGACCATCGTACCGCGAGGTTCGTGTGCGTCATCGCGCTCGCTGTGCCGGGCGCACAGGCCATCACGTTCGAGGGCAGGGTCGAGGGCCGGATAGGCACAGCGCCCCGTGGCTCCAACGGGTTTGGTTACGACCCGGTGTTTTTCCCCGAAGGCCACACCCGCACTTTTGCCGAGATGTCGGCCGCTGAAAAAGACTCGATGTCGCACCGGGGCCGGGCGCTAGAGGCACTCAAACGATACCTTATAACTCTTTTGTGATACCTCTTTGAAAGCGCTCCAAATCGCTTGATACTGCGTTGGTCATCGAAGCCGCGCCCTCTATGTACGCCCAAGTACACCATCGGGGTGCCACGGGCACCTCTTTCCAAGGAGAGGGGCCAACCGGCCCCCTTGTCTGAAGCCGATTTGGGCGCGCTTTCGGGGGGCATGGACGAAGGACGCCTCCAGCGCCCCACAAGGTCAACGGCATTGATGAGAGTTTAGCTAAAAAGGAAAGGGGCCTATCGGCCCCTTTTAAGTGAGAGGTGCGATTTGCACCTCGAATATTTGCTGGGGGGCGCTGCCCGCTAGGCCATGCGCGTGTCGTTTATGAACAGCTGGAACTCCGCGTTGAGGGCGAGCGCGGCGCGGCGGCAGCCGGTCATGCGCGTAAGGAAGATCTCGAAGTACTCGATCACGCGCGTGATGCGCATGTCGATCATGAGCGACAGGGTGATGGTGCGCAGCTCGGGGTCCACGGTGAGGTCGCTTTTCGTGGCCGCGTAGTTTACGCGGTCGTGGATGTCCTCTTCGATGGCCGAGAGGGCGCGCACGCGGCTGCGGTGCACGTCGGATTTGTCAGCTATCAGGAGGGCCGCGGCGACCGGGTCAGGCTTGACGATGCCCTCGTCCTCCTCGTGCATGACGATGGCGGTCATCACCCGCCCGATTTCGGGCATCGAAAAACCGAGCTCTCCCATCAGCTCCTTGGCGATCATCGCGCCGAAGCGGTGGTGCTGGGCCCGGCCTGTCATGTTGCCGGTGTCATGGAGCATCCCGGCGCAGGCGGCGAGCTCGGCGTCGCGCGCGCTGTAGCCCAGGACCTTGAGTATGTGCTGAGCGGTCTTCGAGACTATGTCCACGTGGCGGTAGCCGTGCTCGGTATACCCGATGCCCTCGAGGTACGCGTCGGCCATCGCGATATACTGGCGGGTCTTCTCATACCGCCTGAGGTCGTCTATGCCCGGCAGGTGCGCCGTTGCCTCCGGCGCGCCGCCGGGGCTAGTCTTCGTCTGCGTCTGTTCTGATTGCTGCAATTGCGCTCCGCTCGAACTTGATCTTGACGTTCTCGGCGACCTTGACCGTGATGGTCCTTGCGCCGACCTGCTCGACGAGGCCGAATATCCCGCTTGAGGTCATGACCTTGTCGCCCTTCTTCAGGGTCTCGAGCATGGCCTTGTGTTCCTTGGCCCGCTTCTGCTGCGGCCTGATGAGCAGGAAGTAGAAGATAACGAAGATCACTACGAGGGGCAGGAAGCTCATTAGCGAGTTCGCCGTCCCGCCCTGAGGAGCGCCCCCGGCCTGCTGCGGCGCCTGCCCCATCGCCCATAGCGCGGCGGGCGTGCAAAGCAGAGCGCAAATCGATGCGAGTATCCTTTTCATAAACGAAAACACCTCCCGTTGGTTGGTCATGTATATTAATCGCAAACACCGGCCATAATCAACGGGGGGCCGACTGGGGGGCCGACCGGCCCCTCCTCCTATGCTTTTATCGCCCAGCCGCCGACAAGTTCAGAAGGGCTGTGGTGACATCGGCGATGACTTGTGTCCAGTCCCCCATTGAAGACTGGTGGAAAAGCCGCATGGTTCCCGGATACCACGGCGAATCCTCACGGTCCGTGAGCCAGCGCCAGTCAGCCATGTATGCAGGCAGCAGGACCCAGCACGGTTTCCCCATCGCACCGGCCAGATGCGCGACTGCCGTATCGACACAGATGACCAGATCGAGGTTCGCCACCACGGCGGCGGTATCCGCGAAGTCGCCCAGCTTCGACCCAAGCTCGACGAGGGGCTGCTCATCGCGCAGCCTTGCGGCCTCATCCTCGCCGCCTCCCTTTTGGAGGCTGATGAAACTCACGCCGGATACGGTCCATAGGGGCGCAAGCAGCCGAAGCGTCGGCAGGGACCGCTCCGCGTCGTTTTCGAACCTCGGGTTGCCCTTCCATACCAGCCCGGCCCGGAGCCCGTGCGAAGGGACCATCGGCTGCCACTTTGCGATGCGCTCGGCTGTGGCATGCAGATAGGGGATTGCCGCCGGGATAGTATCGATGCGCGTATCGCAATAATATGGGATGCTCAGCGGCGGGCTCCAGAAGTCCCAGCCCGATTCCGGGATATGCTCGTCCAGTGCGATAACGGCGTCCACGCCATCGAGCGTCTCAAACAGCGCCTTCAGGGCCGGGTGGCAGAGGATCGTGACCGATGCCGCCCCCCGCCCCCTGAGCACTGCCGCATACCGGCTAAACTGGATCATGTCCCCGTGGCCGGCCTCGATGCCGATGAGTATGGATTTTCCGGTGAGGGACTCGCCCCGCCAGCGCGGGCAGCGCATGCGTGCGGCCAGGGCCGCATACCAGTCGCGGGCCTCAAGGCAGCGCCAGCCTTCCTCGAACCTGCCCTGTCTAAGCAGAAGATAGCTCAGGTTGTAGCGGGCCTTCGCGTATGACTCATCGAGCTGCAGGGCTGTGCGAAAACAACTCTCGGCATCGTCCTCGCGCTTCATGCAGGCATACAGCACCCCGAGGTTCGACCAGCCCGCGCCCGATGAGGCAGGGCCGAGCGCGATAGCCTGCCTGTATGCCGCCTCTGCCTCGCTGAAGCGTTTATTCAGCGCGAGCAGGGCCCCGAGGTTTAGGTGGGTTTGCGGGTTCGTGGGGTCAAGCTCGATGGAACGCCGATACCCTGCCTCTGCGGCATCCGTCATGCCCCGCTTGCCCAGGAGATAGCCCAGGTTGGCATGGGCCTCGGCAAGCTCCGGCGCGATCCGCACCGCCTTGCTGAAGCGGTCTTCTGCGCCGGCGTCATCGCCCGCCTGCATCCTGCGGACACCCTCGAAGAACAGGGCCTCTGCGCGTCTGACCGAGGCGCTATCGCGGCTTCCCATTACAATTACCCTCTCGCCGTTCCTTGTGAGCGGAATGGGCCTTCCGGTCCCACGTGGCGCCCTCCAGTTTCAAAATAAAGGGCAAAACCTGTAAAATAGTGAATCGCGCCTGTACCGGATACTGCGGGCGCGTTGATAGCGGGGGCGTATGAATCTTTTTTCTGCATGGAAAGAGGTGCCTCATGGTTCAAAGAGTCGTTGCGTTGTTGCTTGCCTTTGTCATCATGATCCCGGCCATCGCGTTCGCGGCCGATGAGACTCCCCCCCGATCGCTCCTCTCGCCCCTGTCGGAGGCGCGGTCGAGCCCGGTGGCGGAGAGATAAACAAGCCCGCGGTCCGCAGGGTCGAGGTGCAGGAATCCCATGATATCTATCGCGAGCTGGCAGGAGGCTTTCTCCTCGGCGCGCTTGTCGGCGGCGGCATCAACCAGATCGGCCGCATGGATGCGATGGCGCCGATGATACTCGGCGGCGCGGCAGTCGGCACGCTGGTTGGACTGATCTATCATTACACCGGCCGCAGCGCCCTTATGACGGTCGACAGCGGCCAGATGAAGCTGGCGATGCCTGTGGTGCTCCCTGACGACCAGAGGATGACCTTCGGAAGCAAGGACGTCGCGGTCAGGATGAACCTGCTCACTATAAATTACTAATCAGCCCCCTGACGAGGGCCAGGATCGAGGCGGCGACCTCATCCGGGTTAGCGGAGGCATCCACGCGTCTGACGCGCGCGGGCTCGGACTCCATGATATGCAGAAACCCCTCGCGCACCTTGCGGTGAAACTCCAGCGGCTCGGCCTCGAAACGGTCGTGCTTCCCGGCCGCCCGGTTCCTGGCGGTGCCAGCCTCCGGCGCCATGTCCAGAAGTATCGTGAGGTCCGGCCTGAGCCCACCGGTCGCTATGCGGTCGACCTCGGCTATCAGCGCCGCATCGAGCCCCCTCGCATGGCCCTGATACGCGAGCGTCGAGTCCGAGAACCTGTCCGAGACCACTACCTCGCCGCGCCCGAGCGCCGGGCTTATCAGCTCCTCGACGTGCTGCCTCCGGGCGGCCGCGTACAGCAGCAGTTCTGCGACCGGGTCCATCGCCCCATGAGCAGGATTTAACAGCACCGCCCTGATCTCGCGGCCTATCGGCGTGCCGCCCGGCTCTGACCGTATGCACCGCCTTGATGCCCTCGGCCAAGAGCGCCTCCACGAGCCTCCGGGCCTGGGTCGATTTCCCCGCGCCCTCGATGCCCTCAAGCGTTATGAGCAGCCCCCGGCGTGGCATCAGCCCAGCGACTCCCGGAGCCGCATCAGGATCTGAAAGGCCTTGAGCGACTGCGCGACGCTCAGCGAGCCTGTGCCGCACGAGGGCGTAAGCAGGATGCGCTCGCGGAGCAGCGACTCAGGCACCTTGCGGCTGAGCGCTCCCATGCGTTCGTCGAATATCCTGCGGATCGAGTCCGGGTCCTCCGAGTCGATAGCCTCGGTCGTCGGCACTATGCCCCAGGCCAGGTACCCCCCGCCCTTTAAAAACCCGGTGATCTCATCAGGATATATCGCGAGCGTGTCGCCGTAGCCGTAGGCGTCGAAGTTCAGTATCGAGATCCCCGTCGAAAGCAGCATGCCCCAGTCCGCGCGGCCGCAGCAGTGGATGGCCGGGATGCCTCCGGCCTTCTTTATCGCCTCCGAAAGCGAGCTTATCAGCCTGACCGTCTCCGCCTCTTCCACGCCCATGTAAGCGGTGCTCCCGAGCGCCGAGACTATTGGCTCGTCGATGAAGATGATGACCTGCGAGGCATGCCGCCCGAGGGCCTCGATCTGCCAGCGGGCCTTGGCCTGAAGCAGCATCAGCGCGATCTCCCTGAGTTCCTCGTCAAAGTATATCGCCCGGCCCTCGCGGTCCGTAAGCCCCAGCGTGAAGGTCAGCGGCCCGGTGACGTGGCCCTTCAGGAAATCGAACCGCCGCGTCTTTATAAGGTCCAAAAAGGCATAGAGCCCCTGCGCGTGGTCGCGCGATATCGCTATCCTGGCCCCCTCGCCGCAGTTCTCGTGAAAGCGCGCGATCTGCTCCTCGTCGCGCTCGACCCAGACCGAGCCCTTCGACTCGTCGCTGCGGAGCGAGGGCATGCCCTCGCTGTACTGCGGGATCATCTGCTCTCTGAACGATACCGCGGGCAGCTGCGGCCAGAACGGTATGTCGAAGCTCTTCAGGCAGAACTCGGCGGCCTGTACGGGATCTTTCACGGGGAGGGTGCCGATGCCGGTCGTACTATATGGGGGAATAGTCATCATCGGGTATTTTATCCTATCGCGAGGCTTTCTTCAAAGCGCTCCAAATCGCTTGATACTGCGTTGGGCATTGAAGACTCGCCCTCTATGTACGCCCAAGTACACCATCGGGCGGTCTTCTCGCCCTGCCTAGTCTGAAGCCGATTTGGGCGCGCTTTCGGGGGGCACGGAAGAAGGTCGCCCCCCGCGCCCCACAAGGTCAAAGGTGTGTTCGGATGCTCGCGCTTAGGTATAGTTACGCATACCGCGCGCGCGCGTTTTATTTTATGTGTTCGGATGTTTGAGGCAAATACGCGGATAAGCCCCTGGAAAACATCGTTTTTCCGAGTCCGGCGCTGTTCGGATGTTCGAATAATTCGCGCGGTTTTCGACCCTGCCTCCGAAAACGCGTCGATGCCCGCTTCATTCGTTGCCCCGCCCATTGGATATGCGATTATCTTGCTCATAGCACCACTATACAACAAACAATGCGATACTTTGGTTTATATATAAACCGAAGTTGATAGTAAAAATTGATGCCCGTGCGTTTTCAACTAACTTACGATTAACCAAAGTTTATGAGTGAGGCCGGCAGAGAGTTCGAACCAACCGAATCCGGCAGGATATCCGCGCAGTGATAATGAGAATCACAGTCGCCCGCAGCGGGTTAACTGCGCTTTCCCAATAAGCCATTGATGTTACCCCATCCCCGGCGGACATTACGATTTGTAACATAAGCTGATTGCCCTCCCCAAATATTCCTTTAAAATCAATGGATAGCCCTCTGGCAGCCTATTTGCTTGGTTTATCGCATGGTTACGTTACATTCATCCGGGGCTCTGAGTTGCTGATGCCTAAAGAGCAGCACGATATGTGCGAAAACATCGGGGAGATGCCGCCCTTCAGGTTCATGGAGCGCGGGATGCTCAAGCGGCTCTGCCGGGGCATGGAGGCCGAGCAATACGCAATAGGCGAGGAGGTCCCGGCCGCTGACGAGTCGGTCGTAGGCAACCTGCGCGTCGTACAGTCCGGCGCGATCAAGCGCTATCTCGTAGGCCAGAACGGTGAGCTCATCCCTGTGGACGTCCTCGGCCCCGGCGACAACTTCGGCTTCATCCAGAGCCTGCACGAGGAGTACCGCAAGGTAAAGGCCATAGCGACCGAGCCCACGGTCTGCTGCATGATACCCATGGAGGACGTGTTTGCTGTCCTGAGCGAGAAGCCCTCGCTGCCTGAGCTATCTGACCGCCAAGGGACAGGCGGTATACGAGGCAGCGGCCGAGCGAGCGCGCCATGAGGGCAACGCCCTGATGGGCGGCGAGAAGCTCCTGTTCATCACGACCGTCGGGCGAGATACTCACGCGCGAGGCGGTCACGGCGCGCGAGTCCGTGACGGTAGGCGAGGCCGCAGCTATGATGTCGGAGCACGGCATCAGCTCGCTTGTCGTGCTCGACGCCGGGGGCGCACCGGTCGGCATCGTCACGGACCGCGACCTCAGGGACAAGGTGCTCGCTCGCCGCCGTAGCCCTGAGGAGCGCATCACGTCGGTTATGACCTCGATTGTCGTGAAGGCCGAGGCCTCCGAGTACTGCTACGAGGCCCTGCTTCGGATGATCCGCTATAACGTCCACCATGTCGTCGTCTTGGAGCACGGGGAGTTAAAAGGCGTGGTGACGAACCACGACTTCATGCTCCTGCAGGGCGTCTCTCCGCTTGCGATACTCAAGGAGATGGAGGCCCAGCTCCGGGCCCGCACCGCGGTGACCGCATCGCGCGGGATAGAGCAGCTCGTCGGGCTGCTTGCCCGCGACGGCGCGCGCGCCACGAGCATCACGCGCATCATCGCCGAGATGAACGACCGCCTCGTGATACTTGGCGCTGGAGCAGGCCGAGGCCCGCCTGGGCCGGCCGCCCGTGCCCTACTGCTGGATAGCCTTCGGCAGCGAGGGCCGCAAAGAGCAGACCTTCCGCACCGACCAGGACAACGGGATCATCTACGCCGACCCCTCGTCCGAGGCCGAGGCCGGCCGCTGCGAGGAGTACTTCGAGGCGCTCGCCGAGGCGATGGCCGAGACGCTCGAGCCGCATAGGGTTCCCGCCCTGCCCGGCCGGGTACATGGCGACTAATCCGAAATGGCGGCGTCCGCTTAGTCAGTGGAAGCGGTCCTTCACGGACTGGATCGAGACCCCGACGCCCGAGGCCGTGCTCTCCTCGCTGATATTCTTCGACTTCCGCGGCATAGGCGGCGACCTCTCGCTTGCCGCCTCACTGCGCGAGCACCTGCACCACGCTATAGAGGACAAGCGCATATTCCTGGGCGCTATGGCCAACGTGATCACCAAAAACGCCCCGCCCGTGACGATCTTCGGGGCGCTAAAGCTGGAAAATACGCCCAAGGGCACGTTGAACCTCAAGATCAAGGGCTCGGCCCTCGTAATCGATATCGTCAGGCTGCTGAGCCTGGAGCTCAAGACCGAGGGCCACTCCACGGTCGAGCGCATTGCACGCGCTCCGCGGCAGGCACTCGATCATCGACACCTATGGCGACGAGCTCGAGCAGGCCTTCGAGCTCACGATGATGCAGCGCATCCTGCACCAGCACCGCGCGATACAGGCCGGGCTCCAGCCGGACAACTTCGTCAGGCCCGAGGAGATGGGGCAGTTCGCTCTAAAGCAGCTCAAGCAGGCCTATTCGCTTATAGGCCGCGTGCAGCAGGAGATCATGGACCGCTACAAGTTCATGATCGTATAGGGAAACGGTCAAGGTTTTTTTGTATCACATAAACCGAAGGGTTCGGGCGCGGCTGGATGGCCGGCTCCGGGAAGGGGAGGTGTGCGAGGGGCAGCATGCAGTGAAGTTAACCGTCGGGGTTTGATCACCGTAGAAATAGTGAAAGGGAGGAAGTTCAATGACGACAAAGAAGACGACTCAGGAAATCATGGATGACCCTGATTTCAAGGAAATCGTAGTGACGAGGGGCACGGTATCGTGGATACTTACGATCCTCGAGCTCGTGCTTTATTTCGGGTTCGTGGCCCTCATCGCGTACAACAGGGAGTACCTCTCCCAGAAGCTGACGCCGGGCAAGGCCATGACGATCGGCATCCCGATAGCCGTTGGGGTTATAGCGCTCTCATGGGTATTCACCGGGATCTATATCTGGTGGGCTAACAGCAAATACGACGCCCGGGTCAAAGCGATCCGGGAGAAGATAGGAGGGTAACGCGATGGGCGCAGCCGCACAGACGTCGATTGGCACGGCCAATCCGGTCTCGATAATGTTCTTCCTTGCCTTCGTCGCCGCCACTCTCGTAATAACCTACTGGGCCGCGAAGCGCACGCGCACGACCAAGGACTTCTACGCCGCCGGACGCTCGGTCACCGGTTTCCAGAACGGCCTCGCGCTCGCGGGAGACTACATGAGCGCCGCCTCGTTTCTGGGCATCGCCGGGCTCGTCTCGCTCAAGGGCTATGACGGCCTGATTTACTCCGTCGGCTGGCTCGTAGGCTGGCCGGTCATCATGTTCCTGATCTCCGAGCCGCTTAGGAACCTCGGCAAGTACACGTTTTCGGACGTCGTGGCCTACCGCCTGAAGCAGCGCCCGATCCGGGGCGCGGCCGCCGCGGGCTCGCTCGTGACGGTGCTTTTCTACCTGATCGCACAGATGGTCGGCGCCGGGACGCTCGTGAAGCTCATGTTCGGTCTCCCGTTTGAGGTCGCGGTCATAGCCGTAGGCATACTGATGATCTCCTACGTCCTGTTCGGAGGCATGATCGCCACGACGTGGGTCCAGATCATCAAGGCCGGGCTGCTCCTTGGGCGGCGCGACCCTGCTCGTATTCCTGACGCTCTCGAAGTTCGACTTCAGCTACGCAAACCTCTTCGGGCAGGCCGAGAAGCTCTACACCAACAAGTTCCTCGAGCCCGGCGGCCTGATCTCAAGCCCGCTTGAGGCCTTCTCTCTGGGCCTCGCGCTGATGTTCGGCACGGCCGGGCTCCCGCACATCCTCATGAGGTTCTACACCGTGCCTGACGCCAAGGCCGCGCGCAAGTCCGTGTTCTACGCAACCGGGTTCATCGGGTATTTCTACATCCTCACCGTGACGATCGGCTTTGGCGCGGCGGTGCTCGTCGGCCAGAAGTTCATCATGGGCATCGACGCCGGGGGCAACATGGCCGGCACCGCTGCTGGCCGAGGTCTTGGGCGGCAACGTATTCCTTGGGCTTCCTCGCGGCCGTCGCGTTCGCGACGATCCTCGCGGTCGTCTCGGGCCTGACGCTCGCCGGGGCATCCGCGCTCTCGCACGACCTTTACGTCGGCGTGATCAGGCGCGGCGAGGCCTCCGAGCGTGACGAGGTGCGCGTGGCCAAGGGCGCGACCGTGCTGCTCGGCATCACGGCCATGGCGCTTGCGATACTGTTTAAGGGCCAGAACGTCGCGTTCATGGTCGGCCTTGCGTTTGCGGTGGCATGCAGCGCGAACTTCCCGGCCCTCCTGATGTCGATCCTCTGGAAGAAGTTCACTACCGCCGGGGCGGTCCTGAGCATCATCACCGGCCTCGTGCTCGCGGCCGGGATGATCTTCCTGAGCCCCACGGTCTGGGTCGAGGTCATACACAAGGCAGACGTGGCGGCGGTCGGCAAGAATGTCGCTGGCATCGACGCCGCAATGAAGGCCAAGGTCGCGGATATCGAGAAGCAGACCGCTTCCGCCAAGGCGGCGGTCGAGCAGGCGGACAAGGACATGGCCGCGATGATGGCCCCCGCGGCACCGGCAGCAAAGGGCGCCAAGACGATGAAGAAGTCCACAAAGGCAGAGGCTGAGGCCAAGACAAAGATGGCCGCGATCGATAAGCAGAAGGCCGACGCGACCGCACTCATCGCCAAGGCTGACGCCGATACAAAGGCGGCCAAGGACGAAGCGTTATCATTGACCACCGAGGCCAAGAAGGCCATGCCCAAGGCGATCTTCCCGTACCGCAACCCGGCCATCTTCTCGATGACCGCCGCGTTCCTCATAGGCATATTCGCCTCGCTGATCGCCCCTGACAAGGAGGCGGAGAAGAAGTTTGCGGGACAAAAAGTTCGCGAATATATCGCATTAGGAGCTGAGGACTAGTCGTAGCTCACCACCGCTAGCATCAAACAAGGGGGCCGACTCTGGCCCCCTTGTTTTTCCTTTTTCAAAGCGCTCCAAATCGCTTGGGGCCGACCGGCCCTCTTCACATTGAACATTGTCGCTGTAACTTTTCTATTGGTTGTTTTATACTTTATTACCATGACCGATTTGGATGCCATATGCCAGGACTTTGAAAAGAAGCTCTCGCTTTTCAGGGCAGAGGTTTCATCGGCCGAAGACTGCTACTACTTGCAAAAGACGATCCATGGGCTGATCCTCAAAAACGACAAGATATACGCAGAGCTCTACAGGAACGGTTTTTTCTGGCAGAGCGTATTGAACGCAGCCCGCGATAACCTGATCGGCACCCTTAGCAGGATATTCACCAGAAGGCAAAAGGATTTCTCCATTGGCGAGCTTTTAAAGACCTGCCGCCTGCACAGGGAAATCTTTTCGAAAGCAGAGCTTAGAAAAAGGAAGTCAAAGGACCTGTCGCCGGACGTCCTCGTGAATATCTTGCGAGACATCCCCGAGGAGCCTGCATCTGAGGACGACATCATGCTGCTCGAAAAACAGATCGAGTCCTGTACCGATATCTTCGACAAGAACTACCGGGAAATCAGGGATGAGTTTTCGGCGCAGCGGGATCTGAAATTTCTGGGCAAGGAGGGCGAACTGGCAAGCGGTGCCGCAGTTGGAGAGATCGAGGCCATACTCGACCTGCTCGACAGGGTGCACAGCTCGCTTTACATGCTCTACTATAACGGCTTCCCGCTGGACGTGAATGTGGCGGAATCGACGAACTTTAAATATAAGCTGATTAAACAGACCGAGAGTGTGCTTCTAACCCTGACAAAATAGTATTGAATGGTTTGTCTTATCACTTACCTGTTTTTAAAGCGCTCCGAATCGCTTGATACGTCGTTGGGCATCGAAGACTCGCCCTCTATGTACGTCACAGTACACCATCGGGCGGTCTTCTCGCCCTGCCTTGTCTGAAGACGATTTGGGCGCGCTTTCGGGGGTTGGTCGCGGCTCCGCCGCTGGACCCCCGCTTCCATAAGGTCAACGGTTTGTGTTCTTATGTGATATAATGTACACAAGGAGGCACAAGCCATGCCACAGACCACCACGATGACCGTCAGGATTCCATCAGACGTAAAGGACAGGCTCGAGCGTCTGGCCCGATCCACGGACAGGACGAAGGCCTACATCGCGGGCCGGGCAATAGAGGATTACCTCGATGTGCAGGAATGGCAGGTAAGCGCCATTAGCGACGCGGTGCGCGAGGCTGACTCTAAAAAAGCCGTCTTCCTGTCACACGCAGAAGTGGAGTCAAGGGTCAATAAGAAGATCATCGCCACCGGAAAGCGTAAGTGAGGGTTCAGTGGCTTACTAGCGCGGCGGATGACATGGAACAGCTCATTGACTACATTGCCGCTGATAATCCCTCAGCCGCCGCCACCGAGGCCCGGAAGGTCATGGAGGCCATAAGGCAACTTGCCGAGCATCCCGCTTCAGGCCGTACGGGCCGGGTGTTCGGCACGCGTGAACTGGTCCTGCCTCCATATATTATTGCCTATAGGGTCAAGGGCGAGGCTGTCCAGATACTTCGCATACTCCACTCCGCCCGGAGATTTCCAAATAAGCTGCCGTAGCCCTCTTTTCAAAGCGCTCCAAATCGCTTGATACGTCGTTGGGCATAAAAGACTCGCCCTCTATGTACGTCTCAGTACACCATCGGGCGGTCTTCTCGCCCTTCCTTGTCTGAAGACGATTTGGGCGCGCTTTCGGGGGTTGGTCGCGGCTCCGCCGCTGGACCCCCGCTCCCCTGTGGTCAACGGCATAGATTAAAAGTTATGAGTGTGCAAGGCGGCGGGGTGCTTAAAATTCTCTGGCATGCGCAATGGGGTTGTGGTATCCTTGGCACATGAAACTGCCAAGGTTCGGGAAATGACAGGAACTACGCCTAAACGTCATGTTCTCCTCATTGTTGCCGTCTCGTTCACAATACTTCATTTCATCATAACCTCTCTTGTCGGGCATTACATAGCAATTCAAGTTGGATCCATTGCCGGCCAGTCAGTTGCTAATATGTTGAAAGAATCCACTGGAAACACTTCGTCTTCAGATAATGAGATCAATGATCGCCTTCAGGCAATGCGGAATAATATCGACGAACAAATATCCAGATGGAAGCTGCCAGTGATACTGATATCGTTACCGATCAGGCCGATAATCCAGCCCTTGCTTAGTGTTGCGCGTAAAGGTTGGATTTATGGGCCGGTTGTTTCTCATCAGCTTTCTAAGGAGCAGGCAGCTACGCGCCTTGTTATCATTGATACTGGCGTTAAAATCTTAAACTCACTTTCGTTTGGACTGTTGATTTATTTGGGCTGCTGGCTATTCTATAAACGTAAACGCGTAATGACAACAGAATAGACGATTCAAAGTCCCCTACACAGATAACTCAAACAAGCCGTTGACCTTGGGGTGCGGGGTCCAGCGGCTGGGCCGCACTTAACCCCCTCAGCAGGCCCCGAGTTGCCTCCTGATAAGGTCGCAAAGCGTGTTTTTGATTTCCGCATGTCTTGGGATAGGGGCCTTGCGGCCATTGGTGGGGTTCAGATAAATGTCATGGTTCGCGCCATGCCTCTTAAGCACGCAGCCTTTATCCAGCAACTCCCGGATCAGTTCTCCGCGCTTCAAACCTCTACGCCTATCTCCTTGCGCTCGACGGCCCCTACCGGCGGGGCTTCTTCGTCATCCATCAGGAGCTGGTAGACCTCCCTGATGTTGTTTTCGAGTTCGTCGAGGCTCTCGCCCTGCGTGAATACGCCGGGGACCTCTTTGAGCCTGCCCACGTACCATGTGTCGTCCATCCAGTATTCAAGGGTAAAGTGCCTGAGCATCGCGCACCTCCTTAGTTGAATTATAACAGATGGCCGTCAGGCGCTTCTAATCAAGCCTTTGACCTCGGGGTGCGGGGTCCAGCGGCTGGGCCGCTATTAACCCCGCAAAGCGCGATAAATCGTGTCAGACTAGGAGCCTGCGAGGAAAACGTCCGACGGTGTACTGAGACGTACATCGAGGACGGATTTCCGAGCGGTGACAACGTATCACGCGACTTTAGCGCGCTTTCAGAGAGCGTTCCCTATGGACATTTGGTTTCCGCGATCTCTCTGGCATACCACGCTATCGACTTGATACAGTCCAGCATCTCAATGAACAACCCCGACGCGACCGGCAGGCACAGCCCCTCGATCAGCCGGTCCTCGTGCGCCGTGGCCGCGTCGTCGGCCGCCTTCTCGACGACCGTCTCGGTCCTGATGACGTGCAGCGCCCCCAGGGCCGAGCCGGTCAGCACGTAGTCCTTCGTATGCACGATTATGTCCCTGAGGCGCTCCATGAGGTAGCCGAGTTCCTTATATGCCTTGTCGCTGAACAGTATCTGGCCCGAATGCTTGGCCGCGATGGCCGCCTCGATGCGCACCATATATCTGAGCATCTGCTCTAGCCGCGTGACGGTCGGGATCAGGCAGGCCACGTTGGGGTCCTTCCTGACGTCCTTGACCAGGGCCTCGACGAGCATGTGAAGCCCGCCCTGCATCTCGTCGAGCCTGGCCCTCGCCCCGGCGATCAGGGGGGCGTCGAACCTCTGCAGCGACTTGTGCGATGCGTCGAGCCCCTCGGTCAGGGCCGGGAAGAAATCCTCCATTATGGCGGCGAATGCGGTCTTGGCCATGGCTGCCTCCTGTACGCGGTTCGGTTCAAGTCCGGGCGTTTCTGCCCTCAGCCCGATCATATCAGATAACCCGCCGGGACGCAAAAACCCCCGCAAACGCCGGGGGCTGGCTGTCTATTAGGATCAATCATCTATCCATTAATATAATTTATTTGACCGCCGCGCGCTAGGTATATTAGGCTTAAACGCATTTTCCCCGCACAGATAATGCAAACAACTCATAAGGAGGATCGAATGAAGAAGTACGACACGCCTCTTCTGGACGAACTGGAAAAGGGGCCCTGGCCGAGCTTCGTGACCGAGATCAAAAAGGCCGCGAAGACTAACGAGGCGGCCAACGATGAGCTTGGCCAGCTCGAGAAGTCCTACAGGACGAAGCGCGGCTACTGGAAGCACGGTGGCATCGTCGGCGTCCTCGGCTACGGCGGAGGCGTCATCGGCAGGTATTCCTCGCTCGGCGAGGAGTTCCCCGGCGTTGCACATTTCCATACCGTCCGTATCAACCAGCCCAGCGGTTTCTACTACACCAGCGCCGCACTTCGCGAGATCTGCGACATATGGGACAAGTACGGCTCGGGCCTCACGAACATGCACGGCTCCACCGGTGACCTCGTGCTCCTCGGCACCAAGACCGACGCCCTCGAAGACATCTTCGCCGAGTACTCCTCGCGCGGATGGGACCTCGGGAGCTCAGGCTCCGCCATGAGGACCCCGAGCTGCTGTCTCGGAAAGTCCCGCTGCGAGTGGGCCAACATCGACACCATGGACATCTGCAACCACTTCACCCAGGTGTTCCAGGACGAGATGCACAGGCCTTCCTTCCCCTACAAGTTCAAGATCAAGGTCGCCGGCTGCGCGGTTGACTGCGTGGCCTCGATAGCTCGTTCCGACTGCTCCATCATCGGCACCTGGAAGGGCACCATCGCCGTCGACCAGGCCGCCGTGGCGGACTATGCCAAGAAGGGCATGAACATCAAGGCCGAGATCATCGACATGTGCCCGACGAGCTGCATGAGCTATGACGGCAAGACCATGACGATCAACGACAAGGAGTGCTCGCGCTGCATGCACTGCATCACCAAGATGACCAAGGCCCTCAAGGCCACCGGCGAGAAGGGCTGTTCGATCCTCGTGGGCTCCAAGGCCCCGATCGTCGTCGGCTCGCTCTTAAGCTGGGTCATCGTGCCGTTTATGAAGGCCGAGAAGCCCTACACCGAACTCGAGGACCTGATCAAGAAGATCATCGAGTGGTGGGATGAGCACGCCAAGCCGCGCGAGCGCATCGGCGAAGTCATCGAGGTAGAGGGCATGAGGAGCATGCTGGAGTTCATCGGCATACCGCCGATGCCGCAGCAGGTCAAGGCCCCGCGCAAGGACCCGTTCTTCTTCTGGAGCGAAGAAGACCTCACGAAGTACTAATACATAAAATACCAATTCATATAGGAGGATTTGCATGGCTACCACGGCTAAAAGGCAGACAGACGTCGGACCCCCGCATTACTCGAAGTTTCTTCCTCCGGTAATCGCGAAGAACTACGGCGACTGGAAGTACCACGAGGAGATTGACGGCGGCACGATGGTGCACGTCGCAAACAGCGGCGACAAGATCTGGACCGTTCGCGTCGCATCGCCCAGGATCATGTCCACCGTAACGATCCGCGAGCTCCTTGACCTCGCCGACAAGTACACCGGCGGATACATCCGCTGGACCACCCGCAACAACGTCGAGTTCCTCATCTCCGACGAGAAGAACGTCGAGCCGCTGAAGGCCGACCTCAAGAGCAGGAAGTACCTCCTCGGCGGCATCGGCGACCGCATCTCCAACGTTGTGCACACCCAGGGCTGGGTGCACTGCCACAGCGCGTGCACCGACGCATCGGGCCTGGTCAAGTGCATCATGGACGACGTGGCCGACTACTTCACCCACAAGACGCTCCCGGCCAAGGTGCGCCTTGCGGTCGCGTGCTGCGTCAACATGTGCGGCGCGGTCCACTGCTCCGACATCGCGGTCGTCGCGGTGCACAGGAAAGTCCCTGTCATCAACCACGACCTCGTAAAGAACATGTGCGAGACCCCGACCACGATCTCCGCGTGCCCGACCCGCGCCATCAGCCCGGACCCGGCCAAGAAGTCCGTGAAGATCAACCCCGAGAAGTGCATGTACTGCGGCAACTGCTTCACCGTCTGCCCGCCGATCGACATCCACAACCCCGAGTTCGATGGCGTCGCCATCGTCGTCGGCGGCAAGATCGGTTCGCTCCGCAAGGGCCCGATGTTCTCGAAGCTCGCGATCCCGTACATCAAGAACGAGCCGCCGCGCTGGCCGTCCGTCGTCAAGGCCGTCCGCAACATCCTTGACACCTACGCCGCCAACGCGCTGAAGCACGAGCGCGTCGGCGAGTGGATCGACCGCATCGGCTGGGAGCGCTTCTTCTCCCTGACCGGCATCGAGTTCACTTTCCAGCACATCGACGACTTCACCTTCATGAGGGAGACGATGAGGACCTCAGCCGCGTTTAAGTACTAAGACAGCGCATCGTTATGCGGGCGGCGGCCCATCAAGGCCGCCGCCCGTTAACCATCCGCACACACACAATAAACGGAGGCAACCTATGAGCAATGACGAGCTGAAAGAGAAGATTTTTGCTTTCGTCCAGGCCGCCAAGGGCAAGAAGAAACTCAAAGAGAAAGATATCATCAAGGGCATGTCCGCTGACGGCACCTACACGGCCGACGACGTAAAGAAGAACATGCGCGAGATGATCGACATAGGCCGCCTCATGTATTCCTACGGCGGCGGCGCCAGCTCCGTTGAGATCCCCAGCGATGAGTATCTCAGGGAGAAGGGCATGATCAAGTAGCACCCGCCCCGGGCGGCTAACGCCTGGAAGCGCGCAGCAGGGCGAAATCGCCCAATGCATAAAAGGAAAGGCATTACCATACATACCGCAATACCAAGGGTAGTCGTTGCCGGGCTCAGGGGAGGCTCGGGAAAGACTACCCTTTCTATCGGCCTCATCGCCGCGCTCCGCCTGCGCGGGATGCGGGTCGCCGCGTTCAAGAAGGGCCCGGACTACATCGACGCCGGCTGGCTGAGCTCGGCCGCATCGTCGCCCTGCTACAACCTCGACCCCTTCCTGATAGGCGAGCCCCGCGCCCTCTATTCCTTCGTCTCGCATTCCCAGGGTGCGGACATCGCGGTGATCGAGGGCAACCGCGGCCTGTTTGACGGCATGGACGCCGAGGGCACGCTGAGCACCTCGACGCTCGCCCGCCTGATAAAAAGCCCGGTCGTGCTCATCCTCGACTGCACGAAGGCCACCCGCAGCATGGCCGCGCTCGTGCTCGGCTCAAAGACGCTCGAGCGAGGGCTTCAGCTCGGGGGCGTCGTGCTAAATAATATCGCCGGGGCCAGGCACGAGCGCATCACGCGCCAGTCGATAGAGTCCCTTACCGGGGTGCCTGTGCTCGGGGCGATACCCCGGATGGCGTCTATTGGCCTGCCGGAACGCCATATGGGCCTCACCCCGCGCGACGAGTACCCCGAGGTCTCCGAGGCCATCGAGGCGCTCGCGCGCCTGATCGAGACGCACGCCGACGTCGGCCGGATAATCGAGATCGCATCGAGCGCGCCGCGCATCGTTACTAAGCCTGCTGATGCCCCTGTGCAATTTAAACAGCCCGTGGCTGCCCCGCGCATCGGCGTGATCCGAGACAGCGCGTTTCAGTTCTATTACCCCGAGAACGTCGAGGAGCTCCGCCGCGCCGGGGCCGAGGTCGTCGAACTTAGCGCGCTTACGATGAAGCGCCTCCCCCCGATCGACGCGCTGTATATCGGCGGCGGCTTCCCCGAGACCCACTCGGTTGGCCTTTCCAAGAACAAGAATTTCAGGGCTGGCCTGCGCGATGCGGTCGAGGACGGCCTGCCGGTCTATGCCGAGTGCGGGGGGCTTATGTACCTCGGCTCGGGCCTGACCGTGGGAGGCAGGAGGTACGAGATGAGCGGCGTCCTGCCGCTGGAGTTTGAGATGCACGCGCGCCCGGCGGCGCACGGCTATACGGTCGTGAGCGTGGCCGGGGCCAACCCGTTTCTCAAAAAAGGCACAGTGCTGCACGGCCACGAGTTTCATTACTCCGCGGTCAATCCGGGCTCTATTCCCAAGGGCAGCCGGTATGCCTACCGCAACAAGCGCGGGGGCGGCATCAGCGCGGGCCGCGACGGGATCGTTTATAAAAACGTCGTCGCGACCTACACCCACCTGCACGCCTTGGGCGCGCCCGAATGGGTCGAGGGCATGATAAGGGCCGCGCTTCGGCATATGAAGCGGCGTGCGGCGCGGTAGCCGTATCCGCTTCCTTAGCGTCTCCCCGACGGCAGTCCATCCCGCGACATCCACGAGGTATCCTGATTGAGAATCCATCACCTGAACTGCGCGACGCTCTGCCCCTTGAGCGCAAGGCTCGTAAACGGCAGGGGAGGGCTGTTCTCGCTCGGCGAGATGGTCTGCCATTGCCTGCTGATAGAGACCGGCGATAAGTTGATCCTGGTCGATACCGGGCTCGGATCGCAGGACCTGAACCATCCCGAGGGCCTAGGCCATATATTCCGCACGGTCATCAGGCCCAGGCTGAGCATGGCCGAGACAGCGGCCGAGCAGGTCAGAAGGCTTGGCTTCAGCACCGATGACGTCCGGCATATTGTCTTGACCCACCTGGACCTCGACCATGCCGGAGGGCTGCCGGATTTCCCGCACGCGGAGGTCCATGTCTCGGGCCCCGAACATGGCGCGGCGATGGCAGCCAGATCGTTTCGGGACAGGTTTCGGTACCATCCATCCCACTGGGCTCATAGCCCCAAATGGAAGACACATGCGGTTGATGGCGAGAAGTGGTTTGGGTTCGAGGCGGTGCGCGCCATAGATAACGCTGAAACCGAGGTCTTGCTGGTCCCCTTGCGCGGGCATACCGAGGGGCATTGCGGTGTTGCGGTAAAGGTCTCGGACAAGTGGGTGCTGGATTGCGGGGACGCGTATTTTTTCAATGCCGAAATGTCACTTGATAAGCCATCCTGCACGCTCGGCCTGAGCATGTATCAGGGCCTGATGCAGAGCGACCACAAGGCTAGGGTGCATAACCAGTTCAGGCTCAGGGAACTGAAGCAAAACCATGGCAATGAGATACGGATGTTCTGCTCCCATGACCATAGCGAGCTATGCAAATGCCAAGTAGGGGCCCCTTTGTAAATGAGCGAAGCGAATAGTTAAGGGGGCTAGTCGGCCCCCTTTGTAGGTGAGCGCATAGCGCGAATATTTGCCGGGGGGCGCTGCCCCCTACGCCGCTCTGACCTTTCCGGCCGCGCCGGCCTTGCCCTCCGAGGGCTCCTTCTTGATCTGGAACGTGACGCGCGTGCCTATGTCGACCACGTCCCAGCGTATGTCCTCGAGGTCCGAGAGGTGGAAGAAGTACTGCCGCCCGTTGTCGGCGTTGATGAACCCGTAGCCCTTCTCGATCTTCTTGTCGCAGATCTCGCCCGAGAGGGCCGCGCCCTCGGGGTCCTTGATGATGTTGCCGGCCATGTCCTCGTCCTCGTCGGCCTCGCCTGACGGGGTGGCGACTGCGGTCTGTGCGAGGTCGCGGTGGGTCGCGGCCTTCTGCTCGCTGAACCGTTTACGGCAGTCGTCGCAGAAAAACGGCATCCCGCGGCGGGGCCTGAAGGTCGTCCATTCCTTGCGCTCCCCGACATGCAGCGGCGACTGGCAGTCCAGCTGCCGCCGCTCGTACTTAAGCTCGATGTCCGGGATGATGTCGTTGATCCATATGATCGAGGTGTCCTTGACGCGCTTTGGGTCAAGCGGGTCTGAGTACTCCGGGGGGCAGCTGTTTTTGATGCTCGCTATCACGATGCGCTTCCCGATCCTGCGGACGCTCTGGAGCACCGGGACGTAGTCGCGGTCCCCGATGACCACTATCGCGAGGTCGAAGGCGTCTATCGCGGCGTTAAAGAGCAGCGAGGTCGCAAGCGCGATGTCCACGCACTTCTCCTTGGGCTCGAACTCGTCGCTCTCGGGCCGGTCCTTCTTCTTGAGCCGCCTGCCGTGGAAGTTTATCGGGAAGATCTCGACCTCGTAGTTGTATTCCTCGCGCAGGCGGTCGAAGAAGTCCTGCCGCCGCTGCACCGCGTCGTCGTCCAGCACGTTGTGGTTGGCCGCGATGCTCCCGAAGAGGTGCGTGCGCACTATGTCCAGATCCGGGATGCTCATGTACTCGCTGACCTTCGCCCCGAGCACCTTGGGCAGCAGGCCGTAGTCGATGTGGTACTCCTGGTCCTGTTCGGTTGCGAGCTTTGAGGTGTTGAGGTAGAGCCAGGTGCCGTCGATGAATACCATTACCTTAATCACTTTGAAATCCTCCTTGTGCGTGCGCACCAATAACGCGTTATTCAGCTTGTGATCAACTGTGACCTCTAATTATACATCAATATCCGGCCGGCCGCAAAGCGAAATTTGCAGCCTTGCAGGCTCAGTCGGCCGCCTTGCCCTCGGCCACCGCGCGAAGCGACGAGGCGAATTCGGCCGTCCCGTCCCTGGCCAGCCGCGAGAGCGCCTCGGCGGTCTGGGCCGTAAATACCGGGTTTTGGGCCGGGGCGCTCCTGTACGTCGTCACGTTGTAGAGCACGGCCCCGTTTGCGTCATACATTATCCAGTCGAGCCTGAGCAACATCATGTATTTCTTTTTAAACATTATGTATTCGGTCGAGCCGTCCACCGTCAGAGCGGCGTCCAGGGAGTTGGCCTCCACGAAGGCCGCGACCTTCGGCACGCCCGGCTCCGGGAGCTCGAGCATCAGGAACTTGCCCCCCTTGCCCCTGCCGGTCCTCTGAAGCGCGATGGGGGGGATTACCGTGAGCTTGCTGTCTATGAGCGCGAAGACCGAGGCCCTCCTGAGCGTCTGAGCGATGTTGCCCCGAAAACGCGCGCCG
The DNA here is from genome assembly GCA_963721805.1 of Nitrospirota bacterium. Taxonomy (GTDB): domain Bacteria; phylum Nitrospirota; class Thermodesulfovibrionia; order Thermodesulfovibrionales; family JdFR-86; genus CAVRJY01. The sequence continues at coordinate 425,877 of CAVRJY010000001.1, forward strand.
AAGGTCTTGGCCCGCTCGTCAATCGCCTCGGACCTTGCCTTGTCCATCTCGCCCATCGCCTTGACGTAGTGGTATCTGGCATGTATCAGTCCGACCTTCATCGTCTTCAACGCGCCGGGCGTAAGCCCCTTAAACGCGTTTGCGTGCCTGTCGAGGTAATCGATCGAATACGACCCGGGCTTCGCTACCTGCGCCGGGCCGCGGCAGCCGAGCAGCCAAGGCGCGGCAAGCAGGGCCAATATGATTATGAACACCCGTGCGGACATCATACTATGCTACCTATCGGTCACATTTCGGTCAAGGGGCCAAGTGAAAGCGCGCCAAATCGCTTGGGGCCGACTGGCCCCCCTCCTTCAGGTGGCTCCGCCCCCTTGGCCCTCGTGGGCTATTGAAAGCCACTGTGCCGCCTGGAAAAGTGAGCGTGGCCAGATGGCCACGCGAATAGGGAAAGGGGCCATCCGGTCCCATTGACAGCTCCCGGAACTCGCGGTAGACTTCACTCAGGGAACACGTTGGCGAGAAATATCACAACCTAACGCGTGGCTGGGATCCGGAGGTGACGGGCTATGGGACGCTATCTGGTGCTGAGCAACCTTACCGAAGAGGGCCGCAAGACGATACAGAAGAACCCCGAACGCATACTGGCCGTCAACAAGGAACTCGAAAAGATGGGCGTAAAGGTGGTGGAGCAGTACGCGCTGCTGGGGCCCTATGACTTCGCGAGCGTAATCGAGTGCCTCGACAACGAGACCGTGATGCGCATGATCGTGGAACTCGGCGCGCGCGGCACCCTGAACCTCATGAGCCTCCCGGCCATCCGCGTCGAAGACCTGATAAAAACCCTCTAGGGGTGCCACGGGCACCTCTCCCCCGCATAGCAGGAGGTCACGGCGATGGAAAGCGCGATCTGCCCGGTCGCCTCGGCGCACCGCGGAGTGATGGTCACGGACGGCGCTGGCGTCAGGATCAACCGCATAATCGGCACCCGCTCGCTCGACCACGTAGACCCGTTCGTCCTGCTGGACGAGATCCGAAGCGATGACCCCGACGACTACGTCCTGGGGTTCCCGACCCATCCGCACCGCGGCATCGAGACGATCACATACATGATCCACGGCGCGTTCCGCCACCGCGACTCAAGGGGCGGCGGCGGGCTCCTCACCGCCGGATGCACGCAGTGGATGACCGCCGGGGGCGGCATCCTGCATAGCGAGATGCCGGAGTCCCCGGACGGCGTATGGGGCTATCAGCTCTGGCTGAGCCTCCCGCGCAGGCACAAGATGGTCCCGCCCCGATACCAGCACATCGCGCCGGCCGACATGAAGGTCTCCGAGTCCGGCGGCGTGCGAGTGCAGATCATCTCGGGCCGGTACGGCGGCCTCGAAGGCCCGGCCTCAAACTGGGTCAGGACCGATTACTTCGACGTAAGGCTCGGCGCTGGCGCTACGTTCAGCCACAACCTTCCGGCCGGGATGGAAGGGTTTTTCTACGTCCACAGCGGGACCGTCAGCGTGTGCGGCGAGGAGGTCCCGGAACGCGTGCTTGCGAGGCTCGGCCCCGGAGACCGCGTCGAGCTAAAGGCCATAGCGGAGGCCGGGCTGCTCTTCGTGGCCGGAGTGCCCAACAGGGAGCCTATCGCGCGCGGCGGCCCATTTGTCATGAACACCTGGGCCGAGATCGAAAAGGCCTTCGAGGATTACCGAAACGGAACCTTGTTTTAGGGCGCCACGGGCACCCTTTCCATTTACGCCGAACGGGGGTAGGGACGCGTAGGGGGGTGGGATGGTGGGCAGTCGCAGAATCGAACTGCGGACACGTAGCTTTTCAGGCTACTGCTCTACCGGCTGAGCTAACTGCCCGTCCTCCCGATAAGAAACCGTAGTTTAACCGTTCAGCCCCAACAGTTGTCAAGGCGCCACGGGGGGCCGACTGGCCCATCTTCTAAAAGCCGTTGACCGCGAGGCGCGGAGGCAGCGGTTGGGCCGCGCACTTCGCAAAGCGCGATAAATCGCGTCAGACTAGGAACGGCGAGGAAAACGTCCGACGACGTACTGAGACGTACTTCGAGGACGGATTTCCGAAGCCGTGACAACGTATCACGCGACTTTGGCGCGCTTTCATTCCATCCACTTCATAATTTCGCCAAGCGGTGCCCGTTCGGTGCGGAACTGGTTCATGGGGTGCCCCATGTCCGCGTACCCGACCGAGAGCCCGAGGCAGAGCCGCTTTGAGGCGTCGATGCCGAGGACCTCTTTCACGATGGCCGAGTAGTCGGTCAGGAATGCCTGCGGGACCGAGCCCACGCCGTGGGCGAATGCGGCGAGCATCAGGGTTTGGGCGAACAGGCCCATGTCGAAGAGAGACCACGCGCCGAGGGCCGAGTCCTGAAAAAGGTATATCCCGTGCGGGGCGCCGTAGAACCTGAAGTTGGCCTCCTTCGACTTGCGCGCGAGATCGGGGTCCGAGGCGTTTATGCCGCGCCTGCTAAACAGGGCGTCGATGCGGGTCTGGTTGACCGCGGGCCACGAAGTGGCGGCCGGGATGTCGGGGGTGGGCGGAAACCCGGCGGCAAGGGCCTCGACGAGCCGCGCGCTTAACGCCTCCTTGGCCGCGCCGCTTAGTATGATGGCCTCCCAGGGCTGGGTGTTTTTGTATGACGGGCTTCTGAGCGCGGCCTCTACAATGGCCTCGAGGGTCGCGCGAGGTACTGGGTCGGGCCTGAACTTCCGTACGCTCCACCTGCCTTTGATGCACTCGATAGCGTCCATGGGTGTCTACCTCCTGAGTTTGATGACTACCTTGGTTACCTGGCCGGGGCCGCCCGAGATGAGCTGCGGCATGTGGCCGTCGCTTGGAGCGAAGAGCGCGAAGAGGCCGGGCCTGAGCGTGACGATGCCTTCGGGGACATCGGGCCGTTCGTAAAACGCTATATCGCGTGTCGCGTCATACGGGGTGCGCTCCTCGAGCCTGTATAATGTGAACCACTCGATGGCCTCGGCGCCCGCGAGCAGCAGCTGCACGTCGGTGTATACGAGGTGGGCCTCGGGGTATGCCTCGTCCCTGGGCTTGGTCTCATAGTTCGATACGCTTGCGTAGATCTCGCGGCCCCGGATCTCGTATTCGCCTTGGGGCGTGGCGGACGTGAGGGTCAGGATGAACTCGGTCACCGCGCGGTCCTCGCGCTCGGTGAGGTGCAGCGACAGCCTGTCGATGGTATCGCAGATCATGATGATGCCTCCCGGGTGTCGGCCTCCACCCTGTTTCTGCCGTTGGTCTTGGCCCTGTACAGGGTCTCGTCGGCCCGATTTGTGAAGCTTTCGAGCGAGTCGCCGGGCCCGAACTCCGCGACCCCGAAGCTGCATGTCACGCGCCCGGCGCCCTCGAATTCGCTCTCGCCGATCAGGGCGCAGAGCTTCCCTGCCATGACGAGCGCGCCCTGGCGCGGGGTGTCCGGCGCAAGCAGCATAAATTCCTCCCCTCCCCAGCGCGCGAAGGTATCCGGCAGCCTCTTGTTTGCGCTCACGAGCCGCGCCAGCTCCCTCAGCACGCTGTCACCGATCTGGTGGCCGTAGGTATCGTTGACCGCCTTGAAGCGGTCGATGTCCAGCATGATCAGCGACAGCGGCGTGCCGTAGCGCCGCGCGCGGCTTATCTCGCTCAGGAGGACCTCGGAGAACTTCAGCCTGTTGCAGACGCCGGTGAGGACGTCCGTCGTGGCCTGGCGTTCGAGTATCCTGTTTACGTACTGCAGCGAGTCCTGCGCCCGCTTGCGCTCGGTGATGTCCATGAAGGTGCCGATTATGCCCCCAACACGCCCGTTTTCGTCCATGAAGACGTTCTTATTATAGACCACGTCGAGGGTCTCGCCCGAATGTGAGTTCACCTTGAAGTCATAGACCTGATGGGCCGGATTTTTCAGGAGCTCCATGTCGTGCTGGTGGTAGGTGCGCGAGAGCTCGCCCGGCCACAGGTCAAAGACGGTCTTGCCCGCGACCTCGGCGGACGTGACTCCCATGACCCTCGAGAACTCCTCGTTGCACCCCAGGTACCGGCCCTCCGAGTCCTTGTAGAAAACCGCCACCGGGATCGTGCTTAAGAGAGTTTCAAGAAACCGCAGCTGGCGCTTCAGGGCGTCCTTGGTTCTCTTGCTTTCGGAGATGTCCGAAAACGCGGCTACGGACGCCACCACGGCCCCGCCTTGTATTATGGGGGTCGCGACTATCGAGACAGGCACCATTACGCCATCTTTGCGCGTGAAGGTCTCCTCATCGATGCGGCACGGTCTGGCGGCCTGCACCAGCTTGTGTATCGGGCACTCGGATTGGAACACCTTCCAGCCGTCAGCGCATTGAAAGTGTACGGTGTCATGGAAGTTCCTGCCGAGCAGTTCCGAGGCCTGCCATCCGAGGATGCGTTCGGCCTCGGGGTTCATAAACGTAAGGAGGCCCTCAGCGCTAACGACGTAGACCCCCTCGCCGAGCACCGAGGTGATCGAGCTCAGATGCCCCTCGCTGTCGGCGAGCGCGCGGCCGGACTCGCGCAGCCGTTCAAGGAGCATTATAAAGAGGGAAAACACAAGCGTCCCAACCAGCGCGGCCGTGACGAAGCCGGTTATCATAAAGTCAGGGGTGACCCTGCCGTGGAAGAATACGCACAGCGGGGCTACGACTATCTCGACGAGGAATATGGTCAGGCCTAAGGAAATCAGCAGGAGGTATGAGGACCTGATCTTCAGCAGATAAGAAAACGCTCTGTCTTTGAAGTCCATGCTTTTATTACCCCGCGATGTCTAACTCACAACCCCGGACTCGGCCTCCACCCTGTTCCTGCCGCCGGACTTGGCCTTGTAGAGGGCCTCGTCGGCCCGTCCGGTAAAGCTCTCAAGCGTATCGCCCGCTCTGTAGGCGGCGACCCCGAAGCTGCAGGTCACGCGGCCCGCCCCCTCAAACGCGCTTTCCTGGACGATCGCGCGGAGTTTTCCGGCCAGTGCGGCGGCGTTTTCCAGCGAGTCGTTCGGCGCAAGCAGCATGAACTCCTCGCCGCCCCAGCGCGCGAAGGAATCGTAGTTTCTTATGTTCGCGCTGATGAGCCGCGCCAGCTCCCTCAGCACGCTGTCGCCCGCCTGGTGGCCATAGGCGTCGTTGACCTCCTTGAAGTGGTCGATGTCCAGCATGACCAGAGAGAGCGGCGCGCCGTAGCGCTCGGCCCTGCCGATCTCGGCCGAGAGGACCTCGGAGAACTTGAGTCTGTTATATATTCCCGTGAGCGTGTCCGTCGTGGCCTGGCGTTCGAGTTCCTCCTCGACCAGCCGCTTTTCGCGCAGCGACTCTATCATCGCGTTAAAGGCGGCCGAGAACTCCCCGAGGAACGTGACCCTCTGGCTCAGGTCCCCCTTGGCTATCTGCTGCGTCTGCCAGGTGAGGTGCCTGAGGTTGGCGTGAAGCTGCTTGAACCGCGAGACAAGGAAGTTGCGGGCCGGAGGGTCCGCGTCGAGGTTGCCCTTCGAGAGCGAGGCGATGAACTCGTTGGACTCGTTAAACGCGCGCAGGAGCCTGTCTATCGAGGCATGAAGGCGCGAGAGTCCCTCGTCGTCGCATCTGGCTGCATCGAGGCGCGGCGGCGGCTGGCCCGCAAGGAGCATCTCGACCGCCTCGTTCAGCCCCGCGACGGCCGATACGTCGGCCTGCGTCATGCCTGGCTGGCCTTCGCGCTGAACCGGCATATCCTCTCTCCAGAGGCCCAGCAATCGACCTCTCTCACCTTAAACTCCCTGCCGGTGTAGCAGCCCAGGACGCCGGAGAGGAAGCCCTCGTCGTAGTCACAGACGGTCTCGTCCGTCACGGGCAGGCCCGAGCAGTCGAGGTCCTCCTCCATCGTGAGTACGCATTCCATCTTCTCGAGGTCGGCCTTCTCGACGCGGAGCACCCCTATATTGAGGTCGAGCATCTTCTGGTGGAAGTCGGCCATGAAGCGGTCGAAGTCCAGCCCGGTGTCCAGGACGTTGAGGCAGAACTGCGTCCCGGCCAGCCGGCCGGCCTCGTAGAGGATATCGCCGGCGGCCTCGGGGCCGTATTTTGATATAAGGACGCTTCGCAGGGTGTACTGCATCAGGCGGTAGACCGCGACGTCGGTCAGCTGGCCGAGGTTAGGCCTCCCCAGGCGTATGTCGCCCAGGTCGCTCCAGCGAAAACCGTGCCGCTCACGCTCTTCCATGACAAATACTATCACGATTTCCGGAATGTAAAAAGCTGTTATTATAAGAGCTGTGAGGGCCGGGGCAATAGACCTGCACGTGCACGGCACGGGCAAACACGACACGCGCGGCGGCGAGCGCGACATCCTCGCGATGTCCCGCAGCCTGGGGCGCGCCGGGCTGGCCGCTTTCCTGCCGACGGTATACCCGGCCCCTGTCGCCGAGATGCACCGGGCGATGGGCGAGGTGCGCGCTGCGATGGCCCGCGGGGCCGAGCCCGGAAGCGCCCGCATACTGGGCGTGCACCTCGAGGGCCCGTTTCTGAACCCCGCGCGCCAGGGCGCCCTCGATAAGGACAGCCTGATCGTCCGCCCGCACATGATGGATTTCAGGCGGCTCGTTGACGGCTTTGATGACATCATCCGCATCATCACGATTGCCCCGGAGCTCCCCGGGGCGCTGAAAATAATCGAGGCCGCCTCGAACCTCGGCATCCGCGTGAACATGGGCCACACCGACGCGACATACCGCCAGGCGCTGGACGGCAAGAAGGCCGGGGCCACCGGGGTCACGCACCTGTTTAACGCGATGAGGCCCCTGCACCACCGCGAGCCCGGACTGGTCGGCCTCGCGCTTACGGACCCCGAACTCTACGTCGAGCTCATCGCGGACGGCGAGCACGTATCGGCCGAGGTCGTGCGCATGGTGTTCGCCCTGAAGCCCAGGGACCGCATAATAGCGGTCTCGGACTCGGTGATTGGGCCGCACCTGCGCGAGGGCGTCCTGCAGGGCAGCAACATAACGCTCGGCGAGGGCGTCAGGAGGCTGATAATGATGGGCATACCCGGCTCGGCCGTCGCGCGCGCGGTGCGCGCAAACCCGCTGGCTTACCTGGGCTGATTGCGCGTCCCGGAGTTCTGCGGTATAGTTTCGGTATGGCTGGGCTGAATACAGAGGCATACGCATGAGGCACATTTGCGCCATAATTTTGATCATCCTCGCCCTCGCCGCGCAGGCGGCATGGGCGGGCGAAGGGGGTACGGCGGCCTTGATGAAAGACATACACTGGCTCGGGCACGATACGTTTAAGATCACCTCCGGAGGGAAGGTCATATACACCGACCCCTTCAGGCTCAAACACGGCGATGCGGCCGACATCATCCTGATCACCCACGAGCACTACGACCACTGCTCCCCGGAGGACGTGGCGCGCATCCAGAAGAGCAATACCGTGATCGTCACGGTAGCGGACTGCGCGGCGAAGCTCTCGGGCAACGTAAAGACCGTCCGCCCCGGCGATAAGCTGGTAGTCGGGGGCGTCTCGATCGAGGCCGTCCCCGCGTACAACATCGGCAAGAAGTTCCACCCGCAGGCGAATAAATGGGTCGGTTACATATTCAGCGCGGGCGACAGGCGCATATACATAGCCGGGGACACGGACCGCATCCCTGAGATGAAGTCGATCAGGTGCGACATAGCGCTGCTGCCCGTGGGCGGGACGTATACGATGACGGCCGAGGAGGCCGCGCTCGCCGCGCTCGATATCAAGCCGAAGGTCGCGGTGCCGATGCACTACGGCACGCTCACCGGCACGCCGGACGATGCCAAACGCTTCGCCGCCGCGCTGAAGGGCAAGATCGATGTCGTCATCCTCCCGCAAGAGTAATAAACCCGCCGGCAGCCGGGGGACCGCGTTAGTTCGCTCGCTGCTTGCGTCCGATGCGCTCTCGGGCGAGCTTATGGCCCGCAAGCTCGGCGTCACGCGCGCTGCGCTCTGGAAGCAGATCTCGGCGCTCCGCGAGCGGGGCTTTTCAATCGAGGGCGCGCGAGGCGAGGGCTACAGGCTCATCGGCATGCCGGAACTCAGCGCCGAGGGGATCATGGCCTCGGTGAGCGGCCCTATAGGGCGCGAAGTCATATGCCTGGATAAGACCGAATCGACCAACGACGTGGCGATGGGGCTGGCCTCGGAGGGCGCGGCGCATGGCACGGCCGTGGTCGCGGACTCACAAGCGCACGGCCGGGGCAGGCGCGGGAGGCCGTGGATCTCGGCCCCCGGCGCGGGGCTCCTGATGAGCGTAATTCTGCGCCCGGCGATCTTCCCCGAGGACGCCCCGATACTGACATATATCTGCTCACTTGCCGCTGCCGAGGCCTTGCGTAAGGCCACCGGGATCGAGGTCACGCTCAAGTGGCCCAACGACCTTATGGTGAACGACAAGAAACTCGGCGGCCTCCTGATCGAGATGCGCACCGAGCCCGGCGCGGTGCTGTACGCCGTGGCAGGCTTCGGCATCAACGCAAGCACCAGGCGCGCCGCGATGCCCGCCTCGATACGCCAGAGCGCTACCTCGCTCTGGCTGGAGTCCCGCAGGAAGTTCACGCGGACCGCCCTGGCCTCGGCCATACTCGATGCCCTATCAAACGAACTCGACTCTTATACCTGCTTCGGGCCGGACGCGATCATGGCGCGCTGGCGGCTGCTGTGCGGCACGCTCGGGCGCAAGGTCACGGTGCTCGGGCCGCAGGGCGCGATTAGCGGCATCGCGAGCGATATAGACCGCCTCGGAAGGCTCGTGCTCGTCACGCCGGACGGCGCGAAGCACGCGCTTAGTTCGGGCGACGTGACGATAGGCGGGGCAGCCTGATATGCTGGTCGCTATCATCATAGGCAACTCCTCGATCAGGCTGGGGTTCTTCCATGGCGCCGAGCTCCTGCATTCCGATAGGGTAGACGCGGCGGAACTGCTCTCGTCGTCATGGTATGCCGAGCGGATAAAAGCGCTGATGAAGGAGCACGGGGCGGAAGGCCCACAGGTGGTGATCGGCTCGGTCGTGCCTGCGCTTACGGGCGTCGTTGCCGAGGGGGCCGGGATTGCTACCGGCACGATGCCGTTTATGGCTTCATACGCGCACGCCGCGCCGATGAGGATAGACCTCGAGAGCCCCGAACTGCTCGGGGTGGACCGCATCGCGGTGGCGCGGGCGGCATATGACAGGGGAGGGGGCCCGGTGGCGGTCGTGGATTTCGGGACCGCTACGACGGTGAACTTCGTGGACGAGGGGCAGGTGTTTCTGGGCGGCGCTATCCTACCGGGGCCGGGCCTGATGCTCCGGGCGCTTGGAAGCGGCACGGCCGCGCTGCCCGAGATCGAGCCCCGCGCCACGGACGACGCGCTCGGGCGCGATACCGCCTCCGCGATGCTTTCTGGTATCATTATCGGCAGCGCCGGCGCGGTTATGCGCATAATAGACGAGGTCGGCCGAAAGCGGGGCCGGGCGTTCCGCACCGAGGCCACCGGAGGCTATGCCGGGCTGGTCAGCCCGCACCTCGGCGCCGGGGTAACAACGGACCCTGTGCTTGCCCTTAGGGGGCTCAGGCTCATGTACGAGGGCCATGTGAATGCATGAACTCAGAAAAGACCCGATAGTATCGCGCTGGGTCGTGGTATTGAAGGACTCCATAGGGCCCGAGGCATACGGCACCGAGGGCCACGAGCCCCCGTCATCCAGCCCTGCATCGGCAGGGGAATGCCCGGTATGCTCGGCCTTCGACTCCACCCCGATACTCGACCTCCCCTCGCCCGTGGAGGAAAACCCCGGATGGCGCATAAAGGTGTACAAGAGCCCTGTCGGGCTCTTTCAGGACGACGGCGAGCTCAGCCGCAAGGGCCACGGGATGTATGACGAGATGAGCGCGCTCGGGCGTGACGAGGTCGTGGTCGAGAGCCCCGGGCACACCACCTGCTCCGAGGACCTCGGCGGGGAGCACATGGCCCGCATCTTCGGCGTGCACCGCATGCGCGTCGAGGCGCTCGAGGCCGACGAGCGGGCGCGCTACGTCATGGTCTCGAAAAACTCGGTCACGCACCAGGGCGGCCTGCTCGACCACCCGCACTCGCGGATCGTCGCCGCGCCGATCATCCCGCTGCGCGTGAAGGCCGAGCTCGACGGCGCGAAGCAGTACTACTCGTACAAGGACCGCTGCATATTCTGCGACGTCCTGACCGAGGAACTCCGCAACAAGACCCGCATAATCCGCGAGAGCGCGCACTTCGTCGCGTTCGCCCCGTTCGCCCCGCGCTATTCGTTCGAGTTCTGGGTGATGCCCAAGCGCCACTCCTGTGCGTTTAAGGACATTACGCCCGAGGAGACGGCCGACCTCGGCCGCCTGATGTCATGGGCCCTCGGGAGGTTCCGCCGCGTGCTCGGCGGGCCGTCATACAGCTACGTCATCCACAACAGCCCGAACCGCATCCCCCGCCGCAACTACTGGCACACGCTGGGGGACGATTACCACTGGCACATAACCGTCATGCCCAGGCTCCGCAAGTTCACGGGGCTTGAGTGGAGTTCGGGTTTCTATGCGGTCGAGACCTCGCCCGAGGCAGCGGCGGGGTACCTGAGAGAGGAGTGAGAGGCGCCATGAAGCTTGACAAGATCGTCTACGCCACGGACTTCACCGAGGGCTCGGAGGCAGCAGGCCGCTACGCGGTCGAGATGGCAAAGTGCTGTAGCGCGAAGCTCATCGTCCTAAACGTCGTGTTCGACATCGCGCGCACCGCGGGCTGGAACATATCGCACATCGACACCGACACGCTCTACGAGGCGATGGAGACGGCGGCGCGCAAGGACCTCGACCGCGTGGTCGCGGCCCTCAAGGCCGAGTACCCGGACGTCGAGGGCGCGATAGTGCGCGGCTTGCCCAACGACGACGTAATAAAATACGCGGTCGACCAGGGGGCCGGGATGATAGTGATCGGGACGCACGGAAGGCATGGACTGGACAGGCTGCTGTTTGGGAGCACTGCCTCGAAGGTCGTGCGCAACTCGCCTTGCCCGGTGCTGACAGTCAGGGGCTGACCTGCGCACTCTAAGGACCCGCGCGCTCGTGATCGGAGGCGGTCCGGCCGGGACCTCGGCCAGCCGGGTGCTTGCGGCCTCGGGCATAGAGACCGTGCTGGTGGAGAAGGACCTCGCATTTAAAAAGCCCTGCGGCGGCGGGATGCCCCTGAGCGCGTTCGGCCCGCTCGGGATACCGGCCTCGCTCGCCGCGCGCACGGTGCGCGAATTCCGGCTAGTGGCCCCCTCGGGCCATACCGCGGTGACAAAACTCCCTGAGGCCGATGTCGTTGCGATAGTCGAGCGCGGCACGTTTGACGCCGCGCTGCGGGGGATCGCCGAGGCCGCTGGCGCGAGGGTCGTCGAGGCGCAATTCATGAGGTTCGCAGATAAAGGCAGGACCACCGTGGCAGAGCTTCTAAGCCCCGGGGGCGAGGCGTTCTCCATAGAGGCCGATCACGTGATAGCCACGGACGGCGTAAACTCAAGGGCGGCTATCGGCATAGGCCGGGCGGATGCGGTATATACGATGAACATCAAAACCGCCGCGCTCCCCGCGGGCCGGAGCGATGCCTGCGAGTTCTGGTTCGGGATGGGGCATGCGCCGGGGTTTTACTCCTGGGTATTCCCGGCCCGCGATGGCGTATCGCTGGGCACGGGATGCGCCGAGGGCCGGGAGCTGCGCGGCCGCATGGCCGCGTTCCTGCGCAGGCTCGGGGCTGCCGATGATCCCATGGAGGGCGCGAGGGTATACAGGATACCCAGGTGGCGCTCCGGTGCGGTGCCGCTCAGGCACGGCGGGATACTTTTTGCGGGCGACGCGGCCGGGCACGTGATGCCGCTTACCTTCGAGGGGATATACTATGCCATGCGCTCCGGCGCGCTCGCCGCGAACTGCGTGGCAGGGGGACGGCCGGAAAAATACGAGAGGCAATGGAAGGCCGAGTTCGGCATGACCTTCGGCCTGATGCGCATGCTGCGCGGCTGGTTCCTGCGCTCCGACGACAGGATGGAGAAGTTCGTGAGGCTGTTTGAGAGGCCCGAGGTGATGAGCTTCGCCCTCGGCATATGGACTGACAAGCGCCTTCTAAACGGGCGCGGGCTGCGATGGTATGCAAATATACTTAGAAAGATATAACCCCCTGCGCGGACCCTTCGCATGGTTCGTCGCGGCCTCGCTTGTGGCGCATGCGCTGGCGCTCGTGCTCATAACACAGCTTGCGCACGAGGCTGTCCATAACCCCTCGGATTCCATGATCGTGCGCCTTCTGGACGCTCCCAGTCCTAAGCCCGCGCCTGTGCCAGCGGTTCCGGCGCGAAGGGCCGCGCCTGCCATGCCTCCGCATAGCAGGCCTATGCCGCGCCCCGCGGCCCCTATACCGGCAATCCCTTTGCCTTCGGCGCCCGCGCCGGGCGGGACCTTAAGGAGGGGGGCAGTTGCCCCCGCCCCCGCCCCAATGCCGTTTCCTCCTGACGCTCTGGCCCCATCGAGGCCCGAGGGTGCGGTCAGGCGAGGGGCCGCGCGCCCGAAGATCGACTTCTCGGACATCCCGCAGCCCTCGCGCGGGGCCGCTCACGAGGAGGCGAGGCTCGTGGACCCCGCGGTCATAGATCAGTATGCCGAGCGGGTCGAGCGCAAGGTGGAGGACCAGAAAAAGATCGGGATCACGACCGACGAGTTTAAATACCGCGACTACATGCGCAGGCTCAAGGCGCGCATCGAGGGCATCTGGGACTACCCGCGCGAGGCCGCGGAGCGAGGCATATCCGGCGACCTGGAGATAGAGTTCACGATCAACCGCGACGGGACGCTCGGCAAAGTCAGGCTTGCGCGGACCTCGGGGTTCCCGGACCTCGACGAGGCCGCGCTGCGCGCGGTGCGGGACGCTGCCCCGTACTGGCCGATGCCGGCCGACTGGGAGGAGAAGGGGATCATCATAATGGGGCACTTCATATATCACGGCCCCTCGGGCAAGTACATCAGATAACGCGCCTGCGCTGCCGGAAGCTATTTTCAGACGGATTCAAATATAATCATCCCCATGGATATCCTGGTGAATCTCGACAAGCCGCGCGGCATCACCTCTCAAGACGCCGTCACGCTCGTCAAGCGCATCCTCAAGGTTAAGAAGGCCGGCCACTGCGGCACGCTCGACCCGCTCGCCACCGGCGTGCTCGTCATTTGCACGGGCGAGGCCACGAAGATCGCGTCTCTCGTGACCGACGCGGACAAGGAATACTCGGCTGAGCTGAAGTTCGGCACGCGCACCGACACCTATGACTCCGAGGGCCGCGTGATCGCAACGGCCGATTTCTCGTGCGTGATGAAAGACGCTGTGCTCGCTGTGCTCGGGCGTTTTCGCGGCCGCATCATGCAGCGCCCTCCGATGTACTCTGCCATAAAGGTTAAGGGAACTCCGCTGTACAAGCTCGCGCGCAAGGGGATCGAGCTCGAGGTCCCGGAGCGCGAGGTCGAGATCACGCGGCTTGAGCTTGCTTCGTTCGATCCGCCGCATGCGTCCATCCTCGTCGAATGCGGCAAGGGCACTTATATCCGCTCGCTCATAGACGACATCGGAACGGCGCTCGGATGCCTTGCGCACATGACCGGACTAAGAAGGCTGAGAGTAGGCCGCTTCAGGGCCGAGGATGCGGCACGGCCGGAGGAAATTTTATCGAAGCCATTTTCTTCTTGCACTATAGATAATGCTCTGTTACAATTGAGCGAGTTTGCAGTGGAGGGACCCGATCTGAAGCGGGCCTTAAACGGGGGAGCTGTAAGAGTTAGTGCTTGCGCGGGTTTCCGCGATGGGGGGCTTCTAAGAATCAAATCCCCAGATGGCGCGCTGATCGGCATAGGCGTATGCTCCGGCGGGCTGGTAAAAATGCAGAGAATGTTCAATTTGGGGGGCAAGACATGAAGCAGTTTGTAATGGTTCAAAACGCAAGAGGCCGATTTATCTCAAAAAAATACTTGACAATGCCGTTTAGATCTGTTAAACCATAAACGTTATGTTTTTCGGATCTAAGGACACCATAGGTCTCGACATCGGGTCGAGCAACATAAAGCTCGTGCAGCTGCGCGAGCGCAAGGGCGGCTATGAGCTCGATGCGTTCGAGGTCATGCACCTGCCGCCTGACATCATCGTCGAGGGCTCGGTCATCGACTCCATGCGCCTTGCGGATTCGATAAAGGAGATAGTAAGGAAGGCCAAGGTGCGAGCCAAGAACGTCGCGCTGGGCATTGCCGGAAACTCCTTCGTCATCATAAAGCGCATCACGCTGCCGGAGATGACCGACGAGGAACTGAGCGAGTCGATCAGGTTCGAGGCCGAGCAGTACGTGCCCTTCGACATCGACGACGTCAACATCGATTTCCAGATCATCGGCCCGAGGGACGAGCCCGGACAGATGGACGTCATCATCGTCGCGGTCAAGAAGGACATCATTAATGAATACATCAACGTCGTGCGCGACGCGGGCCTCTCGCCCGTGGTCGTCGACGTCAACGCATTCGCGCTCGGCAACATGTACGAGATCAACTACGAGGTCGAGCCGAACCGCAACGTGGCGCTGGTCAACATCGGGGCCAATACGATCAACATAAACGTCTTGAAGGGCGGCGAGACCGTATTTACGCGCGACGCCTCCATCGGCGGCAACCTGCAGAGCGAGGCGCTTCAGAAGGCCCTCGGCATCACGTTTGAGAACGCCGAGCGCGTAAAGCGCGGCGGCGCTGTAGATGGCGTGGTCGAGGCCGAGGCCGAGCAGGCCCTCGCTTCCGCTTCCGAGGACCTCATAGCCGAGATCAGCCGTTCGCTGGACTATTTCAGGAGCACGGCCTTCCACGAGGAGATCAACGAGGTCATACTCTCAGGCGGCGGGGCGCTCGTGAAGGGCTTTGCAGACCAGCTCAGCAACCACATGGGCATACAGGTCAGGCGCTCCGAGCCGTTTAAGAACATCCACATACCCGCGAGGTTCGACTTGTCCTCCATCGAGGAGACCGGCTGCATAGCGGCCGTGGCGGTGGGGCTCGCGATCAGGAGGGCCGGCGACAGATGATGATCCGTATCAACCTGATCCCGACCAAACGGAAGAAAAAGGCCAAGCCGGTCCCCTCGTTCGTCGTCTGGGCGGTGCTGATCCTGGTGCTCTCGGCGGCCGGGACGGCCTATACCGCATATTTTATGAAGTCCAGGATCTCGGCCCTGAACGCCCAGAAGGCCGCAAACGACAAGAAGCTCGCGGACCTCAAGGAGCGCATAAAGGCGGTGAGCAACTTCGAGGCCCTCAACAAGGCGTTCACCGCCAAAAAGCAGCTGATCGAGAAGCTCCGGGCCAACCAGAGCATTCCGGTCAGGCTGCTTACCGAGATCAACAAGTACCTCACCGAGGGCATATGGTTTAACTCGCTCACGATGAAGGGCGATTCGATCGAGATCGAGGGCGCGGGTTTTTCGAACTCTGACATCGTGGCCTTCATCCAGAGCCTGAAGGGCTCGCAGATGCTCGGCGACGCGGTGCTTCAGGAGACCCACATGAACAAGCAAGACGGGGTCGACGTATACATCTTCAAGCTTATCATCAAGATGAAGGCGGGCTGAAAACATGGCTCCGAACCTTAAAAACCTGAAACTGAATATCGATTTCAACGCCATCCCGAAGGCGGCGAGGGTCGCTATAGCGGTCCTCCCCTCGGCCATCCTGATCGGCGCGTTCCTATTCCTCTCGGTCGTGCCGAACAAAAAGACGATCGCCACCCTCAGGGGGCAGATAGCGGCCCAGGAGGCCGAGATCTCAAAGAGCCAGAGCATGGCCGACAGGCTCGAAGACCTGATCAAGCAAAACGAGATCCTCAAGCAGAGGCTGATAGAGCTCCAGAAGCAGCTCCCGGAAGAGAGGGAGATATCGGTGCTTCTAAAGCAGGTCTCGGACCTCGGCATCGAAAACGGGCTTGAGATACTCAGCTGGAAGCCCGCTGCGCGCAAGACCCACCCCAGCGGCATTGTGTACGAGATCCCGGTGGGCATCGAGTTCAAGGGCTCGTACCATCAGCTCGGGCACTTCTTTTCGAGCCTGACCTCGCTGGACCGCATAGTCAATGTCGCGGACCTGAAGCTCAGCTCGCCCGCGATGGTGGGCGACAGCGTCCGCCTCAACATTTCGTTCACGGCGAACACGTATACGGCCGTCGCGTCGGGCGGCCTCACAGACACCGGCGAGAAGGCGGGCGTGACGAATGCGCCTGCGGCCAAAGCGCCTGCGGCGAATCCGGGGGAGAAGAAATGATCCCACGCATAGCGATTAAGCTGGCCATCATGCTTGCGCTCGCGCTTGCCGGCCCCGCGGCCTTCGCAGCCGGTATGCCCGCTCCCGCCGCACCCGCAGCCGCACCCGCAGCGGCCAGCGCTCCAGCCCCGGGCCGGACCGTCGCCGCAGCGCCGCTGCCCGAGGTCACGCCTTATAACTCCGAGGGCGTGCGCGACCCCTTCCTCTCGATAGTGAAGGCCGCAAAGCACGCCCGCGAATCCAAGAAGCTCAATGCGGGCTCGCCGCTCGAGAGCTACGACCTGCACCAGATAGAAAACGGCCTTGTTGCGATAATATGGGACGCTAAGATGAGTTACGCGCTAATGCGCCTGCCTGACGGCAAGTTCTACACGGTGCGCGAGGGGATGCCGCTTGGCATACACGGCGGCAAAGTTTACAAGATACTAAAGGACAGGATCGTCGTCCGCGAAATGCTCCGAGACTTCCGGGGTCAGATGAAACCGCAGGACACGATCATCATGCTCCATAAAGAGGAGGGGTAATGAGCACGAGGGTTCCCAGACTGATATTTATGCTGATGCTTATGGCGCTCGCGCTTTCCGCCTGCGCCACGGGCCAGATGAAAACCGCCGAGAAGCAGGAGACGCTCATCACCGGCTATGCGTTTTCCGATGGCGCTCTCACCCTCGCGATGAACAACCCCTACTCAGATTCGTACACGATCTACAAGCCGGGCGACCCCTTCACTGCGGTGGTCGAGATCCCCGGCGTCGGGCTCGGCAATGTCGCCGCCAGCGCCGCATCCAGCAAGGGCGGGATCACCGAGGCCAAGTTCACCGTGATCAATACGCCGAAGCTCATGACCCGCGTCGAGGTCTCGATGGATTCGCCCTCTGACCTCGTGGCCGAGCGCACGGGCAACACGCTCAGGCTCCGCGTGGTGAAGGCCGAGGAGCCCAAGGCCCCGGCGGCAGAGGCTGCACCGGCGGCACCGGCGCAAGAGACCGCCCCGGCGGCATCCGCGCCAGCGGGCGAGGTCACCAGCATCAGGTTTGAGCCCGGCGCTGGAGACACGCTGAACCTTGTAATCCAGGGCGACGGAGCTATCACGCCCCAAGTGTACGCCATGGGCGGGAAGGTCATCCTCGACTTCCCCGGCATCAAGATGTCCGCGATGGTCCCGATGAAGGCCGTCCCTCCGGTGCTCGGCATACGCAAGGGCCTCTACGAGGGCAGCCCGAGGCTCATACTGGATCTGGACCGCGACAGCAGGTTTGACGTCGCGTCGGTGGGCAACTCGGTCGTCCTGACGTTCAAGAGCTCCTCGGCCGGCAGGTCAGCCGCCACGGCCAGTGAGGCCGCCGAAGGCACCGAGGTCGTCACCGGCACAGCCGCCCCCACAGAGGAACTCAAGGCGCCTCACGCGAAATACACCGGCAAGATTATCTCCCTGGATTTCCAGGATGCCGACATAGTGCCGATCTTCAGGTTCATAGGCGAGGTGGCCGGGCTGAACGTCGTCATACACCCAGACGTGAAGGGCAAGATAACCCTCAAGCTCCTCAACGTGCCTTGGGACCAGGCCCTGGACATAATCCTCAAGCTCTCCGGGCTCGGAGATTCCATTGACGGCAACATACTCACCATCGCGCCTACCAAGGTCTTCACGGAACAGAAGGAAGATGCGCGCAAGCTGCAGGAGGCCTCAGCGAAGGCCGCCGATATCGTGCAGGCGACCGTACACCTCGACTATATCGAGGCCGCCGACTTCCAGGCCAAGCTCAAGGAGGCCAGCGTGTTCAGCGACCGCGGCAAGTCCCGCATCGACCCGCGCACGAACACCCTGATCGTCAACGACACAGAGGACGTCATCAACAGGATCATAAACGAGGAGCGGCCCTACTGGGATACCCCCGAGCACGGCAAGTTGCAGGTCATGATCGAGGCCCGCATGGTCGAGGTCGACAGCTCGCTTAACCGCACGCTCGGCGTAGCCTGGGGCGGCAACGCCACGAACGACAACTTCAGCTTCATACATGACGCGTCCTCGTATGACGTTTCGGTGAATACGCCGGTAGTGCCTGCGGGGCCAAACGTCAACATCGGCGGCCCCGGAGGGGTCCTGTCAATCGGATATACCGAGACCTTTAAAGCCAACCTGTCCATACAGGCGCTCGAGTCGGTCGACGAGGCGAGGAGCCTCGCCAACCCCAAGGTGCTGACGATGGACGGCCATGCGGCCAAGATCGAGCAGGGCGCGCAGATACCGTACCAGACAGTCAGCTCAAACGGCACGCAGACGCAGTTCGTCAGCGCCACGCTGAGCCTCGAGGTGACGCCTGAGATACAGCCCAACGGGATAATCAAGATGAAGATCAAGGCCAAGAACGACTCGCCTACGACGGTGCAGGGGGCCTCGGCGCCCGCCATCAACACACAGAACGTTGAGACCAGCGCCCTGATCCGCGACGGCGAGACGCTCGTACTGGGCGGCATCTACAAGCAGAAGAACGAGGATACCGAGGGCGGCATTCCGTACCTGCACAATATACCGTTCCTCGGCTGGCTTTTCAAGACGAGAGGGACGATCAACAACCAGACGGAGCTGCTGATATTCATAACGCCGACCATCGTCAACCGCACGGCCAGCAGGTAATGCCGGCGTCGGATCATGGCATCGGCGGGTGCAGCGGCACCACAGGTGGCACAAGCGCGCGCGAGCGCCGTAATAGCTACGTGGCCGGACAGCTGCCCGGCACTTACAGACCTATCGTGATGAGGGGACAACTGAAATGATACGCAAGAACGCTTCATTCATAGGCATACTGATGCTCCTGCTAATGCCCTCGCTGATGGCGGCTGTTTTCACGGGCTGCGGCGGCTCGGGCAACAGCGCCTCGTCGGGCGGCTCCTCGGCTGCGGTCAGCTCCGCGTCGCTGGGCAAGATCGGTATCCAGGGCCTCGTCAACTCAGCGTCCGACCTCCTCATCACGAACGCTGCGGGCGACCAGTCCGAGCCGGACGTCGCCTATGACACGAAACACCCGCAGTATTTCATCGTATGGACCGACAACAGATTAGGTGCATCTCGAACAGCGACATATACGGCGCTCTGGTTAACGGCCTCGACAATTCCGTATCGATGGACCCTTTCATTATCTCGGACGACGCTTCAACGGCCGACCAGGTCCACCCCGCAGTTGCTATAACAGCGGATACGCACAAGTTCCTCGTCGTATGGGAGACAGCAGAAACGGCTATTCCCAGATATAGCGGCCAGTTCGTCGACGGCCTGACCGGGACAAGCGGCGAGGGCGCCAACTTCCCGGTAACCTCGGCTTATACTGCTGACCAGGACGAAACATATCTAGAACCGATTGACGGCAGCGGTATCACAAACGCTTTGACCGGCACCGTCACAAACACCACGACCTACCAGGCCCAGCATACGCCGTCGGTTACTTACAACACTGTAAAGTCCAAGTTCATGGTGGCATGGCAGGAGAGCACGGACGCCGACTATCAGTATTTGTATGTAACAGATGTGTGCACCGAATTCGCATTGTTCCCTGAGAAGTATCTCAGGGCTGCCACGGCAGACAATATCATGGTGCGCTACGCGGTGCTCAATCGTCCTCAGACATAGAGCTGCCAGACGGCAATGGTGACCTTCCAAGGGCCAATTTCAGCTCGCTTGTCATTACTGACGGCCCACATATACAGACAGCTGCTCCGCGACATCAAAAGCAGGCAGACCGTTATAAAATTACGACGCTCATGGGCAGCGAGTCCTCTCCGAGGATAGGTTTCCACCCCACAGACGGCGTCCCTATCATTATGTGGTCGGGCAAGAAGAAAGCAGTTACATACACAGTCAAGTTCGCTGGCACTTATGACAGCTGGGACCGACAGTTGGAAATGGACGGAAACCGGCCCTACGTTCACAACGAGCGACGCGGATACCTACAGGAATATCTATCTCAGGAAGGACACTCTTGGGCTCGTTACTGATCTGGCCCTTACGCCGGATTCTACTAATTTCTATAATCCGTCCTTCGCGCCAGCGGTCGACAGGCTGCTCGTTGTTTGGGAAGCTGCTTCAACTAACAGAGATATCTATGGCGAGTTTGTAGACTATGACCATTAGTCCGCTGAGCTTCACGCCTCTCGATCTCTACCGCGCAGGGCAACCAGACCAACCCGAAGGTTGCTTACGAATCCAGCAATGACAGGTTCTTCGTGATCTGGGAGGACGGCCGCAATCTCTCGGTCAACCCCTCGAACATGGACGTATACGGCCAATTCATAGACTCGAGCGATACGCTCTCGGGTGCGAACTTCATTCTTGACCACGAATACGAGCAACCAGTCCCAACCGGCCCTCTCGTTCGCGACGACACGGAGTCACAGAAGTTCCTGGTAGGCTGGAAGGACGGCCGCAACGCCTCGCTTCCGGGCTCACCGACCGGGCAGTCGGACTTGTACGCCAACCTTTGGAGTGGCTCAACCGCACCGAACCTCGTTGTGGCGGACAACGCCACCCCTGCGTGCCGCTTTATACGCAGTCACACGACTTCGGCGGGCTCGTAAACGGGGCCGCCCGTTACGTTTCGTCATCAGGATATACAATAACGGCAACGCCCCCTTAACATACGGAACCTTTACGGGCGAGCGCAATCGTAAATGTCGGAGTGGCCAACAGCGCCAGTGCCGTTTAATATCGACGAGCACGATCCCGACAATGATCCTCGCCGGTGAGCTACACCACCATAGGCGTGCAGTTTCAGCCCGGCCGGTCGGCCCCAATCTACAGCGGCATCGCTCACGATCAACAGCGACGGCGGCACAACAGTGCTCCAGTTCACCGGCTCGCTGATCTCGGGCACCGCAAGTCCGATCTCATCAACGTAGCCTCATCATCCGTCCCAACCGGTACGTAGAACACGACCTATACTGGCACTGTTGTGGCTAGCGGTGGGGTTATCCCCTATACTTTCAGCATAAGCTCGGGCACGCTACCTAACGGTCTTTCAATCGAAGGCTCAAGCGGCGTGATCAGCGGCACACCTACAGCGAATGGCACGAACAATTTCACAGTAATGGTGACTGACGCAATAGCTGCCCATGCCAGCCAGTCAATTCAGCGTCACGATCACCGGTGCACCTTCTGGCGGCGGTGGTGGCGGCGGCGGCGGTGGCGGTGGCGGCGGAGGCAGCAGTAGCGGCGGGAAAGAGGCGTGCTTCATAGCCACGGCTGCGTACGGGAGCTACCTTGACCCGCACGTCATGGCGCTGCGCGTGTTCCGCGACAGGTATCTGCTAACGAACCCGGCAGGCCGCGAGTTCGTAGCGTTCTACTACCGCAACTCGCCGCCCATAGCGGACTTCATATCACAGCACGAGGCGCTCAGGACGGCCACGCGCATGGCCCTGACGCCCATCGTATACGGCGTCCAGTACCCGCTGTTCGGCTTCGGCATGATCGCCGCCGCCGGAGCGGCCCCGCTGATAAGGCGGCGTCTCAGGAAGCGCCAGAAGTAAGACTCCAGTCCAAAACCTGCGGGCCGGGTCGCGCGTAAGCGCCCCGGCCCGCTTGCACGTTCAGCCCCCCGCTTATCACGCTTGCAGCAAGAGAAGGGCCTGTGGCCCCCCGGCCCGCTTGCACGTTATTTATCACGCTTGCGGTAGGGGAAGGGGGCAGTCGCCCCCCGGCCCGCTTGCACGTTCAGCCCCCCGCTTATCACGCTTGCAGCAAGGGAAGGGGCCTGTGGCCCCCCGCCCGCTTGCACGTTAGTTATTTATCACGCTTGCGGTAGGGGAAGGGTGCAACTGCCCCTTCCAGATCGCCAACGCGCTATGCTATATTATCGGATGAAATTCCTGAGCATTGTGGTTGCATGTCTGCTCGCAATTTCCTGCGGCGGCGGGGGTGCGGGCTCCGGCGGCGGTGGCGGCAACGGCGGCTCGAGCGACACCGGCACGGTCGTGACCGCGAGCGTGGTGCCCGGCTCCGTCAACGTGGACTACTGCTCTGACGAGGGTGAGACCGCCTCGGCCACGCTTACGGCCGACCTCATCAACTCCTCCCTGCCCTCAAACACGCTCACGACCGAGAGCTACCGCGTCACGTTCACGCCTCTGACGCACGGCGCGCCGGTCATAAACGGCGGCGTATTTTCGGACAGCCGCACGCTGCCCGCAAGCGAATTCCCAGTCTCATTCATCGGTTCGTCCGATAAGCTTGCGCTAAGGGCGGCCCTGGCGAACTCCGGGGCGGCGTATTCGTACACCGCGAGGTACAGGTTTTCGGGCGAGGACCTTTACGGCACCTCATGGAGCGCGGTCGGGAGCTTCGCGTTCAACCTTGGCAAGTTCTCGGCCTGCCCGCTTTCGATATATCCGCCCGCGGCTACGGTCACAGGCATCAACAACCCGGACTCCGACCTGGGTGACGACGTCCTCTTTAGGGTCAGCGGCGGCACGCCGCCCTTTACGGTATTTTCCGACAGCGTGCTTCTAAACTCCCCCGGGACGCTCCCGGACGGGATAACGAGCTTCATCGCGGACCCCAATCAGGCTACCGAGCCCACCATGGTTACGCTCACCGTATCGGACTCCCTCGGCGCCCTGAGCACGGCAACCCTCACGGTCACATCGCCCTGAGGGGGTGCCACGGGCACCTCTCCCTATTCGCGGGGTCATTGACCCCTCTCACTATTCGCGCCACTGCGCTCATCTTTTAATCAATGCCGTTGACCGCTCGCACGGTTACGCAGATGAAACTTAAAGCGCGAGAAATCGTCTTCAGACAAGGGGTGCCACGGGCACCTTTTACTTTAAAGGAGGGGCCCGTGACCCCCGCAGGTGTACTGAGACGTACTCCGAGGGAGATTTTCGGATGACGCAGTATGAAGCGATTTGGTGCGACTTTCCAATGAGCAGCGAATGAGTTTACTCTCCTTTAAGGATTTTCCAGAGTGACGTACGGGATATGCCGAGTATTTCCGCCGCTCTCGTGCGGTTGCCGCCTAACGATTTCACGACCTTCTCGGCATACTCCTTCACTACCGTATCGACCGGCTTGATCTCGTCCGCGCGGAAGGTCTCGACCCGGTGCATCGTGATGCCCTGCGGCAGGCTCGACGGGGTTATCTGCGGCCCCTGCTCGACGATGATCGCGCGCTCGACGATGTTTTCGAGCTCGCGCACGTTACCCGGAAACGTATAGCCCATCAGCACGCGCATCGCATCTTCAGAGATGGCCGTGATCTTCTTGCTGTACTTTGGCAGGTGTTTTTTTAGGAAGAACCTGCACAGCGGGTCGATGTCCTCGGTGCGCTCCCTTAGCGGCGGGATGAAGATCTCCATCGTGTTGAGGCGGTAGTAGAGGTCCGCGCGGAACCCGCGCTCGGCGATGAGCTGCTTGATGTTCTGGTTTGTCGCTGCGATGAACCGCACGTCGGCCCTCATCGCCCTGGTGCCGCCGACGCGCATGAACTCGCAGTCTTCGAGCACGCGCAGGAGCTTGGCCTGAAGCGCCGGGGACATCTCGGAGATCTCGTCCAGAAACAGCGTGCCGGTGTCGGCGACCTCGATCAGGCCGGGCTTGGCGTTGACCGCCCCGGTAAACGCGCCGCGCTCGTAACCGAAAAGCTCGCTCGCGAGCAGCTCCTCGGTGAACGTGGCGCAGTTGACCGCGAGGAACGGCTTGTCCCTGCGCGGGCCGGTGAAGTGTATGGTGCGGGCGACGAGCCCCTTGCCCACGCCGGTCTCGCCCGTGAGCAGGACATTGAACTGCGAGTCCCTGATCTGCTCTATGGTCTTAACGATGTGCTTCATGCCGGGGCTGGCCGCGACCATATTGATGTCGTTTTCGAAATTGAAGTAGGTCTTAAGCGCGATGTTTTCTTTCCTTAGGGCGTTGCGCTCCTCTATCTTGCGGACGCGCACGGCGAGGTCGTCCAGGTCGAAGGGCTTGGTGATGTAGTCGGCCGCGCCCTTGCGCATGGCCTCCACCGCGGAGCTCACGCTGCCGTAGCCGGTGATGACGATGGCGAGCATCTCGGGCCATTTGGCGCGCGCATCCTCAAGCAGCTCCATGCCGCCGAGGCCCGGCATCTTGAGGTCCGTGATCAGCAGGTCGAACCGCTCGCGCTCGAGCGCCTCTGTGGCCTCGCGGCCGTCGCGCGCGCCCGTGGCCGAGTGGCCCTCCTCGGCGAGGGACTCGATGATGTTGTCGCGCGTGATGTCCTCGTCTTCGGCTACCAGAATCCTCATGCCTTGCGGTCGTCCTCCATCGTGGCACCGGGCAGGGTGATCGTGAAGATCGTCCCCTCCTCCTCGGCGCTCGCGGCGCGGATCTCGCCGCCGTGCTTGGTTATTATACTGTAAACGACGGCCAGACCGAGCCCGGTGCCCTTGTCCTTGGTGCTGTAGAACGGCTCGAATATGCGCTCCAGTAGCTTGTCCGGGATGCCGCGGCCGCTGTTGGCCACCTCCACGCTCACGCGGTCCCCGGCCGGTTCGACCGTCACGGTGATCGAGCCGCGGCCCCCCATGGCCTCGACCGCGTTCGTAAACAGGTTGATGAAGACCTGTTCCATCTGCGTCGGGTCGGCATGGATGCAGCGGGGCGCCTCAGGGGCGACCATGAGCGCGAACTCCACCTCCCGGACGTCCATGGAGTTTACGATGTAGTTATACGAGGTGCGGATGAGGGCCTCGAGCTCGATGTCCTCGAGGTGCGGCGCACGGGTGCGTGCGAACTCCAGCAGGTCGCCTACGATCTTCTTGACCCGCAGCGTCTGGCCGAAGATGTCCTGCAGGCCCTTTTTCAGGACGGGGTCGCTCTCGAGGTCGATCTTTTTGTTGAGCCGCTGCGCGGTCGTGTAGATGTTGTTCAGAGGGTTGTTGAGCTCGTGCGCCACCCCGGAGGCAAGCGTGCCGATGGCCGAGAGCTTCTTGCTTTGAAGGAGCGCCTCTTCGTGCTCGGCGAGCTGCGACTCCATCTGGCGGTACTTGCGGATTATCACGTCGATCTCGTCGCGGTCCCCAGGCGCCTTTGCGGCCTCGTCCGAGCCGGAGGCGATATTAAAGCCCTTGCTGGTCTTCTCAATCTGGCGCGCGAGCTCCGCGAGCCTCCGGGCGATGCTGCGGCCCATCAGCAGCGAGGCCCCGATGCCGAGGGCGAGGAAGGTGGGGAGGAAGATGCGCGCGGCGATCCGCGTGCGGAAGACCGCGCCCTCGGCCTCGGCGCGCGAGGCGCGGTCGAACTCGTTCGTGAGCGACAGGAGCGTCTCGCCTATCTTGCGCAGCTGCTGGACCTTGCTGCCGAGGGCGTCGCTAAGGCGCACGGCGGGGTCCGCGTCCGAGAGGCCGAGCCGGAGCTGAAGGACGTGCGCGGAGGCCGGCGGGTCTTCGAGGAACGTGCCCTCGACGTACTCGATCAGCGGGATCTCGCCGGGGCTCTGGCGCTTCAGGCTGTCCAGCGCGACGTGTATCGTCGAGGCCAGGGTGACGATCTCGCCAAACAGCGTATGGTACTCGGCCGTCTTTAAAGATATCGCGCGGAACCGCTGCTCCTCGCTTTTTGATAGCGCGGCCTCAAGCTCGGCGAGCGTGGCCTCGACCGCGCTGAGGTCGCTCTGCCTGCGGTAGAGGAAGAAGTTCTTCTCGTGGCGGCGCAGCTCCAGCGCGGTGTTGCGGACGGTGTCGGAGAGTTCGAGCGTGTATATCTCGCGGTCGATCTTCCCGATCTGCGCGAGGCTGAAAAATACGAGCGCGGTCGCAAGCGCCGCACCGGCGGAAAACGTTACGAGCAGTTTCCTTCTCAGCGTCATGGGTTTATTGTACTAAATCCATCTTGAAATTGATTGGTAAATTAAGGGGGAACTTCCCGGGGCCCTGTTGCAAGGGGCCCCTATGGCCTTGTGACTTTGAGCATCTGAAACGCGCCTTTCTGAAACTCGTAGGGCACTCTCTCGACCGTACAGGAGAGCCCGCCCGCGCCAAGCGCGGCGATGACCCCGTCGAGGTGCCTCGACCTCTTGCCGCCTAATTCCAGCAGCGGGAATACCCTCGCCTCCGCCGCGACCCTCAAAATCTCGATCAGGGACGCGACGTGAAATTCCAGCGAGAGGCGTTCGCTGTACAGAAACAGGAAGTGCGAGCACAGAGCGAGGCCGAACTCCCCGGCCTCAAACGGCAGCGACGGAAGGGCCGCCGCAACGTACCGGCCACGCGCCCCGCCTTCGTCGTAGTCGGCCAGAAACTCGTCCATAGCATCGGTGCGGAGCCTTATGAGCGCATCGAGCGATGGGATGCGTTCGTCCCAGACGTAATCGCGCAGGTTGGCGCGCGTCTGCCCGATGACCTGCACGCGCGCCTCGTCGATCCTGCCGCGGATTTCTTTTGCGCTGAAGGCGTAGATCGGGTCGGCCGAGGCCGCGCGGCCTCCCGCGCGGCAGAGCGTGGCGGTGAAGCTCGATGGCCCGCCCCCGATATCGAGGATGCGCAAAGAGAGGTCACGGGCGGAGAGCGCGAACATCGCCGCGTACTCGTCGAAAGACCGGCCCCAGGGCACTACGTCTCGGAGCGTGAATGACATGTTACGGCAGATGCAGGTCCAGCGCGAGCCTGACGGCCTCGTTCATGCTCGCCGGGTCGGCCTTGCCCTGCCATGCGATGTCGTACGCGGTGCCGTGGTCCGGCGAGGTGCGTATGATCGGCAGGCCGACCGTGACATTGACCCCCTGCTCGAACCCCACGAGCTTAAGCGGGATAAGGCCCTGGTCGTGATACATGCATACGACGAGGTCGAACTCGCCGCGGTGGGCGCGGAAAAATACCGTATCGGGCGGGTAGGGGCCGGTGCACGGGATGCCCTCGGTGCGCGCAAGCTCTATCGCCGGGGCGATCTGCTCGCGCTCCTCCGAGCCGAACATCCCGGCCTCGCCCGCGTGCGGGTTAAGCGCGGCCACCGCGATGCGCGGGGCGTCTATGGACAGCATCCTCGCGGCGCGGGCCGCGAGCCTGATCGTGCGCAGGACGCTCTCTTTGGTTATGAGCTCCGGGACGTCCCTGAGCGCGCGGTGTATCGTGACGAGCACCACTCTTAGCCCGCCCCCTATCAGCATCATCCCGAAATCGGTTGCGCGGGTCAGTTCAGCGAGCATCTCGGTATGCCCCGGCCACGGGAGCCCGGCCATCCGGAGGGCCTCTTTGGATATGGGCGCGGTGACCACTGCCGAGACCTCGCCCGCGAGTGCCATCGAGGCCGCGCGCCTGATGGCCTCGTATGCGGCCGAGCCGCCTCCGGCCGAGGGTGCGCCCTTAGTAAATTCAGCCATGCCGGTATCGACTATCGGGATCTTCATGGGCTCGCCGAGCATGGAGGCGGCCTCGCGGAAGACCTCTGCCGAGCCGACGAGCACCGTATCGGCGTCCCGGGCCGTCAGGGCCGCCCTGACCGCTACCTCAGGCCCGATGCCTCCGGGCTCGCCCATGGTTATAGCGATGCGCTTCATCCAAAAATTATACACCGGCCGCGGTTAATTTTTTAATTGAAGCAACCCTGTCAATTGGTTATACTACCGCGATGCGTTAAATTGCCGTTAAGCGGGGGCATTATATTATGAAGAGGATTCACGACTGGAGCATCCGCACAAAGATACTAGCTTTTTCCATATTCATAAGTTTCTTCTGCATCCTGACGATCCTGGGCGGCCTGCAGATGTTCCTTTACGGCAACATGATGGAGCAGAAGAAAAACGCCCTCAGAAACCTCGTCCAGACCGCTATCGGCATCATCGCGGACTACGACGCGCGCGCCAAGGCCGGGCAGATGAGCCTCGATGACGCCAAGGAACGCGCCAAGCAGGCCATCAAGGGGCTCAGGTATAACAATGACGACTACTTCTGGATCAACGACCTCGACGCCGTAATCGTGATGCACCCGATCAAGCCCGAGCTCGACGGGAAGTCCGTCTATGACATGAAGGACCCCAACGGGAAGTACCTCTTCCGGGAGTTCGTGCGCGTGGCGAAGGAAAAGGGCGAGGGGTTCGTGGACTATGAATGGCCCCGTCCGGGGAGCGCCAGGCCCGTGGCCAAGGCCTCCTACGTCATCCTCTACCAGCCCTGGGGCTGGGTCGTCGGCTCGGGGGTGTACATAGACGACGTCAAGAGCGCGCTCGTCTCGTTCGTGCTGAAGATCATACTGATGTCCTCCGTGCCGCTGGTCATAACCCTGGTGCTCGCGCTCGTCATCTCGCGGCGGATAACGAAGCCGATGCAGGATGCCGTGGCAGTGCTCAACGAACTCGCCGGCGGCAACATGGCCGTAGAGATCAGCTCCAACTCGGAGGACGAGACCGGAAAGCTGCTAGAGGCCATGGGCGCGATGGCGGGCCATCTGCGCGTGCTCGTGACCGAGGTGACGCGCGCGGCAGACAGCGTGGCCTCGGCCAGCAACCAGCTCAGCGCTGGCTCGGAGCAGATGAACCGGGGCCTCGAGCAGGAGAACTCGAGCGTCACCCAGATCGCGACGGCCGCGGCCCAGATGTCGCAGACCGTAATAGACATAGCCCAGAGCGCCTCGCACATGGCAACCTCGGCCGAGGAGGCCACCTCCAAGGCCCGCTCGAGCGGCGACGTCGTCGGCAAGTCCATAGGCGAGGTCAAGGCCATAGCCGACACCGTAAACGCCTCGGCCCGGATGATAACCAGCCTCGGAGAGCGCTCCAAGCAGATAGGGGATATAGTCCAGGTCATCAAGGACATCGCCGACCAGACGAACCTGCTCGCGCTTAACGCCGCAATCGAGGCCGCGCGCGCCGGGGAGCAGGGGCGCGGCTTCGCGGTCGTGGCCGACGAGGTCAGGAAGCTCGCCGAGCGCACCGCAAAGGCAACCTCCGAGATCGGCGGGATGATAGACGCGATACAGCGCGAGGTGGGCGAAGCGGTCCGGGCGATGGATGACGGCACGCGGCGCGTCGAGACCGGCGTGCGGTACTCCGTCGAGGCCGGGACCGCCATAGACGGGATCGTTGCCACGGTGGACGAACTGCGGGGCGTCGTAGTCTCGGTCGCCACCTCCACGGAGGAGATGTCGAGCGTATCGGAGCAGATCAGCGGGGACATCGACCACATATCGACGATATCGAACCAGAATTCGGTCACGTCTTCGGAGGTCGCGCAGTCGGCATCGGAGCTCGCGAGGCTCTCGGCCGAACTGCAGCAGCTGGTCAGGCGGTTCAAGCTCTAGGGGCCGACTGGCCCCTTTCCTTCCGGCAATCGATCGGGCTGGTTGTCAGAAGCGCGCGAGTTAAGGTATGCTTTTCGCATGACGTCCGAACCACTTGGCCTCGGCCATAAAGAGCTGCTATGGGCGCGCCTCAAGGGCGTGGGCACCCCTTTGTCTGAGTACTGCTTCTCGAACCTGTACCTGTTCCGGCAGGCGCACGCCTACGAGGTCGTGACCGACCGCGATATCCTGATACGGGGCCGGACGTATGACGGCCGCACCCATCTGATGCCCACGGCGGATATCCGCGAGATGGACATCGAGTACCTCGCCGGGATGATGGACTGCTGCGACTTCATATACCCGGTGCCCGAAGACAGGCTCGGGCTGTTCCCCCCGGAGCGCTTCAACGTGGAGTTCAACGAAGGGGACTCGGACTATATCTACCTGACCGAGAAGATGAGCTCTTACGCCGGGCGCCGCCTGCACAACAAGCGGAACCTGCTTAAGCAGTTCACGTCCTCATACCGCCACGAGGCCCTCCCGCTTACGAACGACCGCCTCGGCGACGCGGAGCTCGTCTTGCGCGACTGGCTCGCCAACTCAGGCTTGGGGGACGAGGAGTCGGACTTCGGCGCGTGCCTTGAGGCCATCGGGCTCTACGAGCAGCTAGTGCTGTGCGGCGGGATATACTACGCCGAGGGCGAGCCGGCCGGCTTCATCATCGGCGAGGAGGTCACGCGCGACACGTTCGTGCTGCACTTCGCCAAGGCGCGCACGAAGTTCAAGGGGATATACCAGTACATATTCAACAACTTCGCCTCGATACTGCCGGAGTTCTACACCTACATGAACCTCGAACAGGATCTGGACAAGGCCACACTGCGAGAAGCGAAATCGTCGTACCTGCCGGAGAGGAAACTCCGAAAGGCGAGAGTGAGTCTGCGGGTGAAATAAGAGCATTTTTTCAAAGCGCTCCAAATCGTTTGATACGTTGTTGGGCATCGAAGACTCGCCCTCGGAGTACGCCCAGATAAGAAGTGACCTTCTTCAAAGCGCGCCAAATCGCTTGATACGTCGTTGGGCATCAAAGACTCGCCCTCGGAGTACGCCCAGATAAGAAGTGACCTTCTTCAAAGCGCTCCAAATCGCTTGATACTGCGTTGGGCATCGAAGACTCGCCCTCTATGTACGTCACAAGACGCCCCCCGCGCCCCACGAGGTCAAAGGCATTGATTAGAGCTATATAAAAAGGAAAGGGGGCAGGGGCCCCCTTTCTAGGTGAGCATGGTTTATGCCATGCGAATATGTAGAGGTGCCCGTGGCACCCCTACTTGTTGGTGGCTGCCTGTTTGAGGCTGTCTTCTATTGCGCCGGGCGCGCCGGAGATCTTCATGAACGTGCCCATCGTGAGGTCCGGGAAGTCAAGGGCGATGCGGAACTTGCCGTGAAGCATATAGACTGCGCCGTCTCTGACGAGCATCTCGTAGGGCAGGTGGGCGGTGTGCTTGAGTTCCGCGGTGTCGATGACCTTCATGATCGCGGCGTCCGCGCCGTCGCCCCTGGTGATCGAGACGCCGAAGACCGACTCGCTCTTGCCGGGGATGTCGATCCTGTAGACCTTCGAGACGCCTGACGTACCCGAGCTGAGGCCGGCCTCGACGGACTTCAGCGCGGCGTCCTGAGAGCCGAACGAGGCGAGCCTGACCTGGTCGGTGAAGTACGGCATCATGACCATGTAGTGGTATTTGCGGAGGTCCGAGGCGGGGATGCCGTCTTCGGAGCCGAACGCGGTCTTTGCGCCGAGGGCCTTCTGCAGCGCCGAGGACACGTCGGTCAGGCTGTCTTGCATGCGGTAGGCCTGCGCGTAGTAAAGCGGGTTGGTGTATGCGATCTGAAGCCCGGCCGGGGTCTCGGTGAGCGATATGCGCACGACAGCGCCGTAACCGCCGCTCTCGGAGCGGGCCGCGGCACGCTTAAGCGCGTCGCTGGTCACCGCGAGCAAGTGCGCGCCCTTGTAAGGCGCGTACTCCCCTGCGACCTGAAACCCCTCGCGTACGAGCGCGGCCTTTACCTCGGGCAGCTTTGCTGCTACAGTGCCCGGCCCGCTTGAGGCAAGCACGTATGGGCGCAGCGCGTCGGCCGCGAAGGCCGGGGCCGCGAAGCCCGCGAGCGATAAGGCGGTGAGAAGCATAAAGACGATCGTTCTGATTTTCATGTGAGTCCTCCTTCGGGGCGGTCGCCCGGTTAAGCAGTATCGAAACTACGATACTAGTTTACCAGAAAACTGATCTCCGCGCCCAATGCGGGGCCGTTATGGGGAGGGGCCAGCCGGCGTATTTACGAGAGAGGGGCCAGCCGGCGCATTTACAAGGGAGGGGGCAGCCGGCCCCCCGAGGATGCGCTGGTATTCCTCGAAGGGTATCTGCGACTGCCAGTGGCCGGTCGCGGCCCCTATGGCTATGATGAGGTAAAACACGAGCACGACGAGCGCCGGAAACGCGAGGCCGAGCCAGCGGCCGCGGCGCCGGAACCTGCCCACCCGCACCGAGAGCTGAAGCGCGCCCTGCTCGGGGCAGCGGCTCACGCAGGTAAGGCAGCCCGTGCACTCCGGGGAGTTGACCTCTGTCTCGTCGTGGACCTCGATCAGCGAGGGGCACGCGGCGGTGCATGAGCGGCAGCCGGTGCATCTCGCGGGGTCGCGGCTGACCTTAAACGGGCTTAGGAGCCCCAGGAGCCCCAGCAGCGCGCCATAGGGGCAGAGATAGCGGCACCAGAAGTTTTTGTAAACGACCGAGAGCGCGGCGATCAGGGCTATCACGCCAAGCGCGGTGGCCGATATGCCGGTGAAGAACTCAAGCATCCGCACGTCGGCGGTCTTGTAGTAATCGCCCATGAAAAAAAGCAGGAGTATGGTCGCGCTCATGACGATCCAGATCAGGAAGATAAACGCGAACATGAGGAAGTATTTTATGCTCCTTAGCGCGATGTCCGCGCTCTGCGGGAGCGCCGGGTTGCGGCCGATGAGCTTGCGGCCGAGCTTCCAGCACCACTCCGATACCGTACCCACCGGGCATATCCAGCCGCAGAACGATTTTCTGAGGATAAGGCTCACCGCTATGGCCGCGACGAACACAATGAGCGCCGCCGGGTGCAGCGGCTCGATCTCCCCCGAGACGAGCCATACCTTCAGCGACATCAGCCCGCTGATCGGCAGGAAGGCGTCCACACCCGAGGGCCGCTCGAGCACAGGGGAGCCGGGATGGCTGAACTGAGCGACGAAGCGGTAGAGCACCCAGCCGATCCAGACAGAGAGCGCGACGAACCACAGCTGCACGATGCGCCTCATCGCGCGCAGGCGGATGCCGGTGTATGCGGGGTCGGACTTCATGGTGATATTATCGCACAGGGGGGGTATCCTCACGCTATGAGCCTTGTCATACAGGGGGCCCGGCAGCTCCCTGTAAAAAAAACTATTTCAAATGAGAAACAAACATGATAGAATCTTGCTTAACCTTCAAGATTGCACTTGAAACAATATTGCACCGCCGCGCGTTGCCGCTCTATCGGGAGACCAAATGGACGATGCCGTGAAGACGCAGGCCGCCTCAAATGGCGGCGGGAGGCCATCGCTGGCCGTCTCGCTGGCAATTTATCTTGCCTCGACCGCGCTCGTGGCCTATGTGCTGCTGTTTGTGTTCCGCGGGCAGTTTATCCCGCTATCATTCGGCCTTCCGCTGCTATTGTGCCTGTGGCACAAGGACGTGCGGCTGCTCTGGCTCATGGCCGCGACCTTTATCGGCATGGCCGCGTACAACACT
Source organism: Nitrospirota bacterium (assembly GCA_963721805.1). GTDB lineage: Bacteria > Nitrospirota > Thermodesulfovibrionia > Thermodesulfovibrionales > JdFR-86 > CAVRJY01. The sequence continues at coordinate 459,250 of CAVRJY010000001.1, forward strand.
TTTTGGGTCTTGCCAGTGATCTCCCCGAGCGAATATGACAGACCGGTCCGCTGGCTGATGCACGTAACGAACATCGTCGTGATAGCCTCGGTGGTGCATGCGGTCATCAAGATGACCGGGCGGCTGCGGGCGCAAAACGCGCGGCTCGAATTCGCGAACGCGGCTGTTCAGGAGAAAGAGGAGCAGTACCGCGACCTCTTTGACAGCATGAACGAGGGTTTCTGCATCGTCGAGGTAATCTTCGACCAGCGGGAAAGGCCGGTCGATTACCGATTCCTTAAGGTAAATGCGGCGTTTGAGAGGCAGACCGGGCTGCATGATGCCGAGGGGAGGCTGATGCGCGAGCTTGCCCCTGCTCACGAGGCCCACTGGTTTGAGATATACGGGAGGATCGCGCTGACGGGCGAGCCGGCACGCTTTACGGACGAGGCCCGGGCGCTTAACCGCTGGTACGATGTCTCGGCATACCGGGTCGGCAGGCCCAAGGACAGGCATGTCGCGATCATCTTCAACGATATCAGCGGTCACATGCGGGCGGAGTCGGAGTTAATCGAGAGCCGGGAACACTACCGCTCGCTGTTTGAAAACATGCCAAACGGCTACGCATACTGCCAGATGACATATGAAGGCGGCGTCCCGGCCGACTTCATATACCTCGAGGTGAACCCGGCCTTCGAGACCCTTACCGGACTGAGAGATGCGGCCGGCAAGCGGGTCAGCGAGGTGATCCCCGGCATACGGCAATCGAGCCCGGCCCTTATCGAGACGTATGGCAGGGTCGCCGCGACGGGCAAGGCCGAGCGGTTCGAGGTCTATCTGGACGCTCTGGGCATATGGCTCGATATCACTGTCTACAGCCCGAAGAAGGAGCACTTCGTCGCGATATTCGACAATGTCACCGAGCGCAAGCTGGCCGAGGAGGCCCTGCGCGAGAGCGAGCAGCGGCTGCGGTATCACGTCGAGAACACGCCGCTTGCGGTCGTCGAGTGGGACGCCGGTTTCATAGTGACGCGCTGGGCGGGCGAGGCCGAAAATATCTTCGGCTGGAGCGCGGCCGAGACCGTCGGCAGGCCGATAATGGACCTGCATATGATCCTCGAAGACGACCTCCCCATCGTGCGAAATACTATGGAGAAGCTCACGGACGGCGTATCGAGGCATGTCGTCTCGACCAACCGCAATTACACGAAGGACCGCAGGGTGATCCACTGCACGTGGTACAACACCGTGATGCCGGACGCCGCCGGGAAGATGAAATCGGTCATGTCGCAGGTCCTGGACATCACCGAGCGAAAGAAGACCGAGGAGGCCATGCTGAGGATGAGCGGGGACCTTGCCCTGCGCAACGTGGAACTCGAGGCGATGAACAGGGAGATGGAATCCTTCATCTACTCGGTCTCGCACGACCTGCGCGCGCCGCTGCGGACGATCTCGGGGTTCATAAAGATCCTGACCCAGGACTGCGCCGCGCAGCTCGACCCCCAGGCCAGGGGCCATATGGCGCGGATCTACGGCGCCTCGGAAAAGATGAGCAGGCTGATCGAGGGCCTCCTGTACCTCTCGCACATATCCCGGCAGGAGGTCAGCCGCATCGGGCTTGACATGGGCAAGCGGGCATCGGCGATCATCGAAGGGCTGCGGGCCGCTGAGCCCGGCAGGCGCGTGGAGGCGAGCATTCAGGATGGCATGCTGGTCTCGGCCGACCCCGGGCTGGCCGATATCCTGCTTGCAAACCTGCTCGGCAATGCCTGGAAGTTCACCTCGAAGACCGAGGGCGCCACGATTGAGTTCGGCGCTGAAATCAAGGATGGCAAGACCGTGTACTATGTCAGGGACAACGGCGCGGGCTTTGACCAGGAGTATGCGGGCAAGCTGTTCAGGCCGTTTCAGCGCCTGCATTCCGCCGATGAGTTCGAGGGCACGGGGATAGGCCTCAGCATAGTGGAGCGGATCATCCGGAGCCACGGCGGAAAGATCTGGGCCGAGGGCGAGCCCGGCAAGGGAGCCACGTTCTTCTTCACGCTGGATTGAGCGATGGGGCCGCTGACAGCACATAAGATACTGGTAGCCGACGACGACCCGGCCGACCTGGAGATGACGCGGATCGCGATCTCGAGGGCGGGCCTGGAGCTGAGGGTCGAGACGGTCGACTGCGGGGAGGCCGCGCTCGATGCGCTCCGAAGGGGCGGCGAGCCGCCCGCGCTCGTAATGCTCGACCTCAAGATGCTCGGTATGAGCGGCATCGACACCGTGCTTAGGATGCGCGCCGACGAGCGCCTCAGGGATATCAAGGTGGTCATATTGACGAACTCCGTGCTGGACTCCGACAGGAACGCGGCCTACGCAGCCGGAGCGGACGGGTATATCCATAAGGCATTCGACATAGACAAGTTCGCGCGGGAGGTCAGGGCCGCCCTGCAGCGCTGGCTGCGGTAGCAGAGAGAGTCGCCCGTGGCGCCCCCTAGAGCTTCGTCACCTTCAGCTTCAGGATCTTGCGCTCCTCCATCTCCATGACCAGGAACTTCAGGTCATGGAACCGTATCTGCTCCCCGACCTTCGGCAGCCGGCCGAACATCCCGAAGACGAGCCCGCCGATGGTGTTGAAGTCCTCGCTGCTTATGTCCGCCCCGACGAGGTCGTTGAACTCGTCAAGCGCGGTCTGCCCGGCGACGATGAACGTGTGCTCGTCGATGATCTCGACGTCCTTCTGGGCCTCGATAGCCTCGAACTCGTCCTGCAGGCCGCCGACGATCTCCTCCATGATGTCCTCGAGCGTCACGAGCCCGGCCGTGCCGCCGTACTCGTCCACGACCACCGCGATATGGAACTTGCGCTTCTGCATCTCGTCCAGCAGCTCGGTGGCCATCTTGCTTTCCGGGATGTAGTAGGCCTCGCGCATGAACTTCGAGACCGTGTGGTCCTCGATGTCCGAGCCGGCCATGATCTTGATGAGGTCCTTGATATAGAGGATGCCGGTCACGTTGTCGATGGACTCGTGTATCACGGGGTAGCGCGAATACCCGTGCTCGCGCACGAGGGCTATCGCGTCGTGCACGGTAGCGCTCTCCTCGACGACCTTCATCTCGGTGCGCGGGACCATCATCTCAGAGACCTCCGTGTCGCCGAACTCGAATACGCGGTGCAGGAGCTTTTTTTCGTCCTCCTCGATGTTGCCCGTCTCCTCGCCGAGGTTGATCATCGTGCGGATCTCCTCCTCGGTGACGTTCGGCGCGCCGTGGCGCACCTTCAGCCCCACCGCGCGCAGGAAGAGCCCGGCCGTGGCGTCGAATATCCAGACCAGGGGGGTTATGAGCTTTATGTAAAACTGAAAGGCGCGCGCTATCTTCAGCGCGTAGCGGTCGGCGTGCGTCACGCCGATGGTCTTGGGGATCAGCTCCGCGAAGACGACTGTGATGAACGTCAGGACGGCGGTCGAGGCGAAGATGCCCCACTGCTTGCCCACGTACTGGATCGCTATCGCTGCCGCAAGCGAGGAGGCGAGCACCGTAAACAGGCTCTGCGAGAGCGTAACCACGCCGAATATGCGCGTAAGCTGCTCGAGTATCGCGAGCACCGCCTGCGCGGCGGGGTTGCCCTTGTCCGCGAGCCCGCGGATGCGGATGCGGTTTGCGGCGATAAACGCGCTCTCGATGCCGCTAAAGACCGCGACCGCCACAAGGCAGGCGGCGATCGCCAGAAACGAATAAATACCGGGAGGTTCCGTGGTCACTCCTGTTTCATCTTCCCGATCACGGCCTCGGCCACGCGGGTGGTCGATACCGCGGTCGGGTCGTCGGGCATGGGCTTCATGTCGTATGTCACGTCTTTGCCCTCGGCGATGACAGCGGCTATCGCGCCTTCCATCCTCGCCGCGGCCTGCATCTCGCCTATGTGGCGCAGCATCATGACGCCGCTGAGCATCATCCCGAAGGGGTTCATCTTGTTGAGGCCCTTATACTTGGGCGCGCTTCCGTGCGTTGGCTCGAACACAGCCATATTATCCCCTATGTTGGCCCCCGGCGCAAGCCCGAGCCCGCCGATCAGACCGGCCGCGAGGTCCGAGACGATGTCGCCGTAGAGGTTCGGCAGCACGAGGACGTCGTACAGCTCCGGCTTCTGCACGAGCTGCATGCACATGTTGTCTATGATGCGGTCCTCAAACTCGATGTCAGGGTAGTTCTTCGCGACCTCGCGCGCGACCTCCAGAAACAGCCCGTCTGAGTGCTTCATGATGTTGGCCTTGTGCACAGCCGTGACCTTCTTGCGCTTGTTGCGGCGCGCGTACTCAAACGCGAAGCGGACTATGCGCTCGGTGCAATGCACTGAAATGGGTTTGATACTGATGCCGCTGTCCTCGGAGATGACCTTCCCCGATGCGTTCTTGACGTAATCGATCAGGCCGAGCGCTCCGGGCGTGCCCTTCTGGAATTCGATCCCGGCGTAGAGGTCCTCGGTGTTCTCGCGCACGATCACGATGTCGATGTCCTCGTACCGCGTGCGCGCGCCCTTGAAGCTCCGGCACGGCCGCAGGCAGCTATACAAATCCAGCGCCTGGCGCAATGTCACGTTTACGCTCCTGAAGCCGGTGCCGACAGGGGTGGTGACAGGGCCCTTGATAGCGAGCTTGTTGCGCCTGATCGACTCGATCACGCGGTCCGGCATGGGGTTGCCTTCGGCCTTGAAGACGTCCTCGCCGGCCTCCTGCACTTCCCAGTTGAAAACCACGCCGGTCGCGTCGAGGACCATTCTAGTAGCTGATGCAATCTCCGGACCTACTCCATCACCCGGTATCAAAGTTACGTTATAAGCCATGGTGAATAACCCTCCATCTTTTGGTTTAAATTGAACTCCAATTATCGCTTACAACCCCTTGGCATTTCAAGGTCGCGCACAGATGAAAGCGCGCCAAATCGCTTGATACTGCGTTGGGCTTCAAAGACTCGCCCTCTATGTACGTCACAGTACACCATCGGGCGGTCTTCTCGCCCTGCCTTGTCTGAAGACGATTTGGGCGCGCTTTCGGGGGGCACGGAAGAAGTTCGCCCCCCGCGCCCCACGAGGTCAACGGCTTTGATTTGAGGCACGTTCGGATGCGCGGCTTAGGTATAGTTATGCATTCCGCGCGCGTGCGCGCGCATTTTTTTTAGAGCGTTCAAATGAACAAACAAAACAAGCTTTAACCCTGCGGAATTTCATTGCTTTTTGGCGACCTCCGTGTTCATGCGTTCAGAAACAGTTTTCACTCTGTCCATCGGTCACTGTCGTTACTTTCAGCGCCATCAAAATGAGCATATCAGCCTCATCCCGTATTGAAGCACATCGAAATGAAAAATGCGATAACCTATGGTTTATATATAAACCGAAGTTCATAGGAAAAATTGTCCCCCGTGCGTTTTCTATTAACTTTCGATTAACTGTGGTTAATGAGGGCGGAAACCACTGTGATAAATATCTGGAATACTCTAGGCGGTTGTGGTATCTTTGAAGCATGTTATTAATTAGCGCAGCGGAAGAAATTATCCTGCTTCTATGAGAGCCAGTCATCCATAATTATGTCGATTGGAACAATCAATCTATCCTCGCTGAAGATATTTTTTAAATCACAGTTATTTGAGGAAATAACTCATGCTTATGGGTTTTGCGACTTTTTTTGGCTATGGTACATACATGCCAGCAGCGCTTGTTAATCTTCCATATACTTGGCAATACGTGATGTTTTGCTTATCAGGCATGATACCCGGGTTGATTTGCATGATTAAACCAAAGACAGTTTGGTTTGTGATAACACTTCCTTTTACAATTTTTATAGTCGCACTCGACATCAGGGTTGGGATTTATGCGATAAGTGAATATTTGCACCGTTGATTTATCACGTGTAACATTGCCATCAAGTATCAAAAATTAGAAAAAGCGACTGAAGATTATCTAATCATGCCGTTGACCGTTCGCACGATTAGACAGAAGTTAAACTAAAGCGCGATAAAGCGCGTCAGACAAGGAAGGGCGAGAAAACCGCCCGACGGTGTACTTGGGCGTACTCCGAGGGCGCGTCTTTGAAGCCATGACGCAGTATCACGCGACTTTAGCGCGCTTTAAAAAAGCCTACGAATTCAGCTTCTTCAAGACCCACGCGAAATTGTCGCCCAGATTGCGCATCGTTTCGATGCCTTCCGTGTCATTGGAGACCTCGCCGGGATTCCTGCCCACGCCGATGTTCCAGTACGACGAGCCCGGCATCACCATCTGAGCCTGCAGGAAGAAGAAGTTCATCGAACTAAGCACGGTCGTGGCACCGGCCCTGCGCTCCGCGCATATCGACGCGCCGACCTTGCCCTTGAACATCCAGTCGTTGGCGCGCGAGACCATCCCGGCCCGTTCGATTAACGCCTTCATACCGGCCGACATGTCCGCGAAGTAAGAGGGCGACCCTAGTATTATGCCGTCCGCGGAGAGCATCGCCTCTATGCACTCGTTTACGATGTCGCCCTTTACGGCGCAGCGTTTGTCCTTGTGCTCGAAGCACTTAAAACATCCTATGCAGCCGCCCGGAGCCCGGCCCGCGAGTTCCAGCAGTTCTGTCTCTATGCCATTGACGCTTAACCGCTCGAATACCGTGTTTATCATCGTCGCGGTGTTGCCGCCCTTGCGCGAGCTTCCGTTGATAGCTATAACCTTCATGTATAGTCCTCCTTGGTAGGATTATTCTCGCACATTTTAAGGGATGATGCTACGGGGGCTTCAAACTAATGCCGTTGACCTTGTGGGGCGCGGGGGGCGTCCTTCGGCCGTGCCCCCCGAAAGCGCGCCCAAATCGGCTTCAGACAAGGCAGGGCGAGAAGACCGCCCGATGGTGTACTGTGACGTACATGGAGGGCGAGTCTTTGAAGCCCAACGCAGTATCAAGCGATTTGGAGCGCTTTCAGAGAAGCCAACAAGCAGGTTTAAGTGAAACTCGTGGTATACTAGTTGTTATGGATTTCTACGCCCGACTGGCACTGATAGTGGCCCTGTTCTCGTTCGCGTTCATACTGAACGTGCCGATGGGCTATCTGAGGACGAAGACCCGCAAGCTCTCGCTCAACTGGTTCCTCTGCGTGCACGCCACGATACCGGTGATAATCGTCAGCCGCCTAAGGTCCGAGCTCGACCTGAGGTACATACCTGTCTTCATCCTAGCCGCCATCGTCGGACAGGTCTTCGGCGGCCGCATCGAGCTGATATAGCCTATGCGACAGTGCCTGCTGATGAAGCCCGGAAAGATCGAACTCACCGACATCCCCCTGCCTGCGCCCGCCGACGGAGAGCTTTTAATCAAGGTGCGCGCAGCCCTTACCTGCGGCACCGACCTGAAGGCATACCAGCGCGGACACCCGATCATCCCGATGCCCGGCCCGTTCGGCCACGAGTTCTCCGGGACGGTCGTGAAGAAGGGCCGCGGCGTGCGGAACTTCCGCGAGGGCGACGAGATCATGGCCGCGCACAGCGCGCCGTGCCTGAAGTGCCCGTACTGCAAGAAGCGCATCTACAACCTCTGCGAAAACATAATGAAGACGAAGGTCATGGGCGCGTTCGCCGAATACGTCCTGCTGCCTGCGGCCATCGTCAAGCAAAACGTATTTCACAAGCCCTCGACGCTCGGGTTCGAGGAGGCCGCGCTGCTTGAGCCGGTCGCGTGCGTCGTGCACGGTATCTCGCCGCTCGGCATCCGCAAGGGCATGAGCGCGGTGATCGTGGGCGCGGGCCCGATAGGGCTCATCCACCTGATGCTGCTTAAGGCCGTGGGCGCGAAGGTCATCATCGCAGACCCGCACAAGGAGCGGCTCGCGATGGCCGTGGAGCTCGGCGCGGACGTCGCGTGCGATTCAAAGGGCATCGCCGAGGCGGTCAAGAAGCTCACCGGCGGCATAGGCGCGGACTACGCCTTTGAGTGCACCGGCAGGCCGGACGTCTGGCAGTCCGCGGTCGCGCATGTCAGGCGCGGCGGGACGCTAACCCTCTTCGGGGGCTGCCCCACAGGAACCTCCGTCACGTACGACGCGCACCGCCTGCATTATGACGAGATCACGCTGCGCGGCGTGTTTCACTTCACCCCGGCCGACGTGCGGCGCGCGTTTAAGCTCCTCGCCAGCGGGCGGATGAAGACTTCCGCGCTGATCTCGGGCCGCTATCCCCTCAACGAACTCGGCAAGGCCTTTGACAAGCTCGCCAAGGGACAAGGCATCAAGTACGCGATAATTCCGTAAATGAAGGTCGCCCGCCTCTACTCTTTCACTGACATCCGAATCGAAGAAATGCCGATACCCGTGCCCGGAGAAGGCGAGGCCCTCCTGCGCACGCGCGCCTCGGGGATATGCTCGGGCGACGTCATGCCCTGGTACATCGAGCGGAAGGCCCCGCTAGTGCTCGGCCACGAGCCCTCGGGCGAGATCGTGCAAGTCGGCCCCGGAGTGAGCGCGTTTAAGCCCGGAGACCGAGTCGCGGTGCACCACCACGCCCCGTGCGGCAGCTGCCGCCACTGCCTTCGCGGCGATACCGTGCAGTGCCCCACATGGCGCGCTACGCGGATCGTCCCCGGCGGTATGGCCGAGTATATCCTTATCCCTGCGATCAACCTCGCTAACGACACCCTGAAGCTCCCCGACGGCGTGAGCTTCGAGGACGGCACGCTCGTAGAGCCTCTGGGGTGCGTGATGAAGTCCATCGGACGCTCGGGAGCGCACGGCCGGGGACACCGTGCTCGTGATCGGCCTTGGGGTGATGGGCATGCTGCACCTGCTCGCGTTTAAGGCCCTCGGAGCCGGGCGCATCATAGGTGCCGACATGGTGCCGTACCGGCTTGCCAAGGCGCTGCAGCTCGGGGCCACGGACGTGATCGACGCCTCGAAGATGCCGACTCCAGAGGCGCTCAGGGAGCTGACCTCGGGCCGGATGGCTGATATCGTGATAGTCGGGCCGAACAGCGCCGGTGCGCTCGAAGATGGATTGAGTTGCGCCGCGCCGGGCGGGACGGTCGTGATGTTCACCCCTGTCAGGCCGGGCGAGAAGATCACGCTCGACCCCAACGAGCTTTATTTCAGGGACGTAAGCCTCGTCACGTCATACTCGACCGGGCCGGCCGAGACGCGCGCCGCGCTAGGGCTGATAGAGCGCGGGGCTGTGCGCGCGGAGATGGTTGTCACGCACCGCTTTGCGCTTGAGCGGACGGCCGAGGCATACCGCATCACGGCCGTGGCCGGAGAATCGCTTAAGTGCCTCGTAATTTTTTAGGTGATTTTCCCGCTGCGTTCTGATAGACTTAAATCCATCAGGTCCGTGATCTTCTGTCCTTGGGGGTAGTATATTTTGGAGATCGAGGGGTCGGCTACAGGTCTGCTTGAGATGTCTGCCCAGGCCACGGCTGCGTCCGCGCGCCGAGCCCGGCATCGATCCCCGCCGAGACCGGAGAGTTCCAGCGCGGCCGCACCACCAAAGACGGCGTAATCGACCTTACCAACCAGGACGGCGTCTGGGTCGAGGACGCGCAGGGACAGCCGGAGGGCACGACGTCGGCGCAGGGCAGACCCAGCAGCCTCGGGGCTGCGGCCAAGCAGCTGATCTACGACTGGCGCGGCAAGCCGGTCGAGATGAAAAAGACCTTCGCAGGCTCGCTCCTGAGCGTATACGCCTAGTCCCCCCTCGTTTGCCAGCCGGCGATAAACGCATCACTTCGCGAGCCGCAGTCCCACCATCCCGGTTCTGTCGTCAGGGCTCATCCACAGGCGGCTGGTCGTGCGCGCGTCTTTCGCGGGGCTGGCCCAGGAGCCGCCCCTGTAGAGGCGGTCAGTGCCCGATGAAGCGGGCCTCTGGGGTCATACATGGTCGCCTTGGTGTAATAGCCGCGTTCGTACCAGTCCCACACCCATTCCGATACGTTGCCGGTCATGTCATACAGCCCCAGCCCGTTGGGTTTTTTCTGCCCGACCGGGTGCGTTGCGGACGAGGAGTTCTCCCAGTACCAGGCGAATGAGTCGATGTCCCCGTGTATGCCTGCCCCGGCGAATTTTTCCTTGTTGCCGCGGCCTCTGGCCGCGTATTCCCACTCCGCCTCGGTCGGGAGCCGATAGGCGTGTTGGGGCCGTTGCCGGTAGTGCGGTTGATCCTCCTGAGGAACTCCTGGGCGTCGTTGAAGCTTACGTTCTCCACCGGGCAGTCATCGCCGCAGTCGGAGAAGGCCGACGGGTTATCGCCCATCACCTCGCGCCACTGCCTCTGCGTCACCTCGTAGCGGCCGATCGAAAAATCCGAGACGCAGACCTTGTGGCTGGGCCTTTCGCTCTCGCGGCCTATGCCATAGACGTCGCCCATCTCGAAGCACCCGCCGCGGACGAACACCATCCCGCTGTAATAGGGGTCCGGCGGCCTGGTCTCGGTCGGGGCGAGGGCCGGGGAGTAGTCCTGGGGCTCGCTCAAGGGCTGGGGGTTGAGGACGCTCGATGGAGCGGTCTTGTGAGCGCCGCCGGACTCGGACTCGGCAAGAAGCTCAGGGGCGCAGAGGGCGAGGGAGGCCACGATACACAACACGATAAACGACAGCCTCCCCATATGTCTCCCGCATCCCCTCATGACCGGATTAATCATATCCATACGGGCAACCCTAATGCAAGGGGCGGGGCCCCCTGATGAAGTGCCGCCCGCTGCGCAATTGACGGAGAGCCTGCGCTGGACGTATGATGAGATCACTGTATATAAGCTCCGAGTCGATATCTCACTGGACCTAGGCGACGCGCTCACATACCGGCCATAAATGGACAAAGAATACTGGATAAGCCTCGACGGGCTGCGGGCCGTCGCCGTAATGATTGTTTTGGCGGGACATGCCGAACTGTCGTTTCCGCGCAGCGGAGGGGTCGGCGTGGACGTCTTCTTCGTCCTGAGCGGATTCCTTATCACTTCGATCCTGAGCGCCGAGGCGCAACGGTTCGGGCGCATCGGGCTGAGGAACTTTTATATCAGGCGGGCCCTGCGCCTCATGCCGTGCCTGCTGCTGACCTGCGGATTGTTCGCCCTTTGGTCCGTTATTATCGAGGGGCATTTCCCGGGGCAGGAGCTGGCGTATTCGCTCACGTATACCTCGAATTGGGCCAGGGCGCTTTACGATGCCAAACTCTCGGGCCTCACGCACACCTGGTCGCTCTCGGCCGAGGAGCAGTATTACCTGCTCTGGCCATGGGTGATCGTCGGCCTGGAGCGGCTCTACAGCAGGCCGCTTGCGAAGGGGGCGGCTCTTTTGAGCCTGGCCGCCGCGCTTGCATTGTACCGCTACGGCATGGTCGGCACGTACAGCGCTCCGAGGATATATTTCGGCCTCGACACGCACATGGACGGGCTCGTGCTGGGCTCCGCGCTCAGCTATGGCGTCAGGGCGCTCGGCGGCGAGGTCTCGGGGTCCGGCAGCAGGCTGTTGGGCCGGGTCCTCGCACCCGCCTCGGTCGCCACGCTGCTTGCCATCATCTATTCGATCACGTGGAGGAGCCCGTGGATGGGCAGGGTCGGGTATGCCTTGGCCGCGGGCGCTTCGGCCCTGATCATCCTGGACCTTGTCGCGGGCCGCCACAGCATAATAAAAAAGCCCCTCTCCCTTAAACCCCTGGTGTTCATCGGAAAGATCTCATACGGCATCTATCTGATCCACTTCCCCGTCTATCACGCGATCGAGCATTTAATGCCGGACGCGAGGCCCCTTATCGGCCTTCCGCTGAAGGCCTCGCTCAGCATCGCCGCGGCCTCGCTGTCATACTTCCTGCTGGAGAGGAGGTTTCTGAGCCTGAAGGGGAGGTTCCGGGCCGGCGGCCCGCAGAGCGTCAGCACCCCGGATTGATCACTCCGCCTCGACCCTGGAGCGCATGGTTTTTTTCTCGGCGGTGCGGTGTTTGGCCTCGAGGACCTTCTCCTTGGCGCGCTTCGAGCGCTTGCGCTTCTGGCGGCGGAGCTTCTCGATCTTCTGCTGCTGCTCGGACGCCGCGCCGCGCAGGAGCGTGTCGAGCTTCTTTATCAGGATCTGGCGGGCGTGGTAGCGGTTCAGGGCCTGTGTGCGCGTGAGCTGGCACTTGACCTCGAGCCCGGTCGGGATGTGGCGCAACTGCACGCAGGTCGAGACCTTGTTGACGTTCTGGCCACCGTGGCCGCCGGAGCGTATGAAGGTCTCCTCGATGTCCTCGTCGCGGATGCCGAGTTCGGCCATGCGCGCAAGCAGCGCGGCCTCTTTCTCGGCGCTTACGGGGAACAGGCCCATGACCTAGAGCTTGTTTAGGGCGCGCTCGAGCATGCGCTGTTTCTTGGATGCCTTGTGCGGGTTGCCCTTGCGCGGGGAATCGTAATCGTCATCGTCGCCGTCCTCCTCCGAGCCGCCCCCCGCCATAGCGGAGTGCATCCTGCGGTCGAACGTCTCGCTGTCTATCGCGACCGCGCCCTGGCCCCATGCGTGGGCCTGCACCTCGCGGTCCGAGGTGATGACTATCGGGGGCTCTCCGGCACGGGGGGCAGAGACGATGCGCTTGATGACCTCGTCCGCGCGCTCGCCAAGGGGTGAATAGATGATGACCACACCGCCCTTGACCTCGCGGTGCTCAGGGCCCATGCCTTCGCGCCAGCCGTCGAAGACGACCGTCACGTCGTGGCCCTTGAGCTTTCGGTACTCGATCAGTTCAGAGATCAGGCGTTCGCGCGCGGCCGCGATGTCGCGGTGCTGGGTGCCGATCAGGTTATAGCCGTCTATGAGTATAGACGCCATAGCTGCTGTGGGTTAGTCTTCTTGCGGTTCTGCGTCTTCGGATTCCGGCGGCTCGAAGTCTCCGGACATTTCCATCAGCATCTCGGCCGTGGTCTTTGAGTACCTGCCGCCACCGGCGCCGATGCGCATGCGGCATTCCATCTCGAGCTTCGCCATCTCGGGGTAGAACAGGCCGCGCTCCAGCCTGATGTCGGGCTCGGGGTGCAGGGCCGTAAAGCGCGCGCAGCCCTCGCCGAGCTGCTCGCCCTCTCTGGATGGGGCCTGAAACGGCATCCCGTGCAGGCGGCAGGTCATCGGACGGTGCTCGTAGAGCATGCAATCGCCGCCCTCGTTTACGGGGCACATCAGAGGCAGGAGTTCACCGGCCTCCAGTTCCTTCATGTACGCGCTGACGACCATGTTTGCGCGGCCGAAGATGCGCTCGCGGAGCTGGGGGTCGGCGTGGGTCATGCCCTCTTTGAGCATCATGTATTCGATGTGCGTGTAGTGGAAGAACCTCTGCACGCAGCAGTTATCCTTGCAGCCCTCGCAGCTGAAGCCGTAGTGGGCCGCAACCGCGTCGTAGGCCTTCTCCATCGCGTCGTACAGCCCGTGAGCCTTCTCTATCAGGTCCTCGTCAGCCATGTGTTACCTGCACCTTCCTGTGCGCCTGCCCTCGATGCGCTGGTTGATCCTGTCGGGCCTGGAATTAGCGTCCATCACGCTGAGCGTCATCTCGCCGTTTACGGCCTCGCCATCGTATACGAGCATGCCCTTGCTCTCGACCCCGTCACGGCACCGCTCGGCCCATCTGACCGTATCGCCCGAGACGACCTTGTACGTCACCGAGCACTTCGCGTCGTCGTCGATGCGGATGACGTCATGGCTGCACAGGCACTTTGAGACCTTAATCACGTGGCTGCCCGCGCCCTCGCCGGTCATCGTCATCGTAAGATCCCATATGCCGGAGCCTGCCGAGGCGGGGCCCGGGGCGGCCATGGCCGAAAACGAAAGCGCGGCTGCCAGGGCCAGGGTCTTCACGGGCTACGTTGCCTGTTCCTTGACGACTTCCTTGTGGCCGCACTCCTTGTCGAGGCATGCCTTGACGTATCGCCGGCCTTGTTGCGCGTGACGCTCATCAGCGGGGCCTTGCACTTGGGGCAGGGCTCCGCTATGGGGCGGCTCCATGTCGCGAAATCGCACTTGGGGTAATTCGAGCAGCTCCAGAAGGGTTTTCCCTTTTTCGTCCGGCGCTCGATCAGGTCCCCGCCGTCTTTAGGGCACTTGACCCCGGTCGGGATCGGGCGCGTCCCCTTGCAGTCGGGGTATTTCGTGCAGGCCAGAAACCTGCCGAACCTCCCGGTCTTTATCACCATCGGCGCGCCGCACTTGTCGCAGACCTCGTCCGTGGGGACGTCGGCCTGCTGGGGCTTGTCGCCCTCGAGCGGGCGCGAGTTCTTGCAGTCGGGATAGCCTGAGCAGGCCAGGAAGCGTCCATGACGCCCCCAGCGGATGACCATCGGCTTTCCGCACTTCTCGCAGACCTCCTCGGTCGCGATGTCCTCGGGCTTGACCTTGCCGGTGGCCTCGGCGGCCTCGGTCAGGTCCTTCTTAAACGGGGCGTAGAACTCGCCGACGACCCCGACCCACTCGGCCTTCCCCTCCTCGATCCCGTCGAGCTGGTCTTCCATCTTGGCGGTAAATCCCATATCGAGGAGCTCGGGGAACTTCTCGACGAGGTAGTCGTTCACGATCATCCCAAGCTCGGTCGGCGAGAACTTTCCTTCCAGCTTCTGGGCGTATTTGCGGTCGGCGATGGTTGAAAGTATTGCGGCGTACGTGCTCGGCCGGCCGATGCCCTTGTCCTCGAGCGTCTTTATAAGCGTGGCCTCGGTGTAGCGCGGCGGGGGCGTGGTAAAGCTCTGCTTCGGATCGATAGACTTCATCGCGAGCGCGTCGCCCTCGTTAAGAGCGGGCAGCACTGCCTCCTCGGGCTCGGCCGGTTCGTCCTGCGGGGCGGCCTCTTCCTTCGTCTCCATGTAAAGGGCCATGAAGCCCGGAAACTTTACGACCGTGCCCGCGGCGCGCATCACTGACGGCGCTGCGGTGCCGCAGCCGATCTCAAACGTCGTCTGCTCGAGCTCGGCCGGCTTCATCTGGCTTGCCATAAAACGGTTCCAGATCAGGGTGTAGAGCTTCATCTGGTCTCTGGAGAGGTATGGCTTTACGGACTTCGGGTCGTATGCCATATCCGTCGGGCGGATGGCCTCGTGGCCCTCCTGAGCGGACGCCTTGCTCTTGTATATCGGCGGGGCCTCGGGGACGTAGTCCGGCCCGAAGGTCTTCGCTATGACCTCGCGCGCCCATTCCTGCGCCTCGGTAGATACGCGCACCGAGTCGGTTCGCATGTAGGTGATGAGGCCGTGCGAGCCCTCCGCGCCTAGCTCGACGCCCTCGTAGAGCTCCTGCGCGAGCGACATGATCCTGCGCGCCGCGAAGCTGAGCTTTCTGGAGGCCTCCTGCTGGAGCGTGCTGGTTATAAACGGGGGCATCGGCGAGCGGCGGCGCTTCTGGCGCTCGATCTTGCTAAGCGTAAAATTGCCTGCGGTGATCTCGTCCGTGATGCGGCGCGCGGTGGCCTCGTCGCGGATCAGGAAGGTGCGCGACTCGCCGCCCTCCTCGCGCTTGATTACCGGGACGCCGCCGTAGCTGTGCAGCTTGGCGCTGAACTCAGGGGCCTTCGGACCGAGCAGCCTCGCGGTGATCGACCAGTACTCTTCGGTATTGAACGCCTGTATCTCACGCTCGCGGTCGACCACGAGCCGGACCGCGACCGACTGGACGCGCCCGGCACTCAGGCCGCGGCGCACCTTGCGCCACAGAAGCGGGCTAAGGTTATACCCCACGAGGCGGTCGAGTATGCGGCGCGCCTGCTGGGCGTTTACGCGGTTTATGTCGACCTCGCGGGGATGCTCCATCGCGGCGCGGACGACCTTCGGCGTGATCTCGTTGAAGGTCACGCGGGAGATCTTGCCCTCGATGCCCTTGGTCCCGGATATCTGCGTGGCTATGTGAAACGCTATCGCCTCGCCTTCGCGGTCAGGGTCGGTTGCGAGGTATACGTGGTCGGCCGACTTCGCGGCGGACTTCAGTTCGCGTATGACCTTGTCCTTGGCCGGGATCACTATGTACTCGGGCTTGAAGCCGTTTTCCACGTCCACGCCGATGGATTTTTCGGGGAGGTCCATGACATGGCCGACCGAGGCCAGGACCTTGAAGTCCTTGCCCAGGATCTTGTTGATCGTCTTGGCCTTGGCCGGGGATTCTACGATTACGAGTGAAGAGCCCATAAGTGTATTTTTAGAACTCCTTTTTTACTTGATCTTCAATGCCAGACTATCCGGCGGCCCGAGGAAAACACCAGCGAGTAGACGAACTCGGCGTCGAGCTCGGTGGTGTCGATCAGCATCGAGGCCAGGGCCGAACGGAAACCGTCCAGCTCCTCCGGGTCCATGTAGTCTTCGATGTTATATGAGACCTTGTCAAAGCCGCGGGCCATACCGAGCCCCCCTTATGTCAGGTAAAACATCTTGCCCGGCATCTGCCGAACCGCGCCCTTAAGCTCCAGAGACAGAAGCAGCCCAAGCGCCCTTGCCGGCTCAAGCCCCGCACCCCGCGATATATCGTCTATGTGCTTGGGCTCGCGGGACATCGCTTTACAGAGGCCGTCCTCGTCTTCGGAGAGTGATATATTACACGTTCTGTCGGATTTTATAAAACCCCGGAGCACTGGGGCCAGCTCGAATAGTATGTCCTCGGCCTTCCCGGCCGGGTGCGCCCCGTCCTTTATAAGCAGGTTCGTACCCCCGGATGTGGGTGAAATCACGCTTCCGGGCACCGCGAATACCTCCTTGCCCTGCTCTAGCGCGAACCGCGCGGTGATCAGCGCCCCGCTGCGCTCGGCTGCCTCGACAACCAGCACCCCAAGCGAGAGCGCGCTGATGATCCGGTTGCGCCGGGGGAAGTTCTCCTTTAAAGGGGGCATCCCCGGCGGGAACTCGCTTACGACCGCGCCGTCGGCCTTGGCCATGCGCTCGATCAGCCCCCGGTTCTCGGCAGGGTACGCGACGTCTATGCCGCATCCGAGCACGCCGACCGTGCGGCCCCCGACCACTATAGCGGCCTTGTGGGAGACGGTGTCGATCCCGCGCGCCAGGCCGCTTATCACGGTTATCCCGGCGCGGCCGAGGTCGCGAGCTATCGAGTCCGCGACCTGCAGCCCGTAATTGGAACAATTGCGCGAGCCGACGACCGCGATTGAGTACTTGTCTTCGGGGATCAGCGAGCCCTTGATATAGAGCACGAGCGGGGCGTCAGGCCCGAGGGCCAGCCTGAGCGCCTCGGGGTAGCCCTCATCTTCGTGGCTGATCAGCGCGACGCCGCTTTTAAGCAGCGCGTCTATCTTTCTCTTGAGCTCGTCCGCGCCGTTGAAGGCCGCGATGAACTCGGCGCGGCGCTCAGATACGCCTTCGATGCCCGCAAGCTGCCGCGCATCGGCCCGAAGCACGGCCTTTGGATCGCCGCCGAACGCGCTAAGCAGCCTCCGGATCGTCACCGGCCCCACGGAGGCCACCGCCCCCAGCGCCGCAAGCTCAAACGTGCGCTCGGCGAGCATAACCGGGGCTACTTCGCCCCTTTTCCCTTACCCTTGCTCAGGCTGCGTATGCGAAGCCTGAGCGAGTTTAGGCGTATAAAGCCCTCGGCATCGGCCTGCTTATAGACCGAATCCTTCTCGAAGGTCGCGAAACCGCTGTGATAGAGCGTGACCGGAGACTTCCTCCCGACCACGCTCAGGCCGCCCTTATATAGCTTGAGCCTGGCGGTTCCGGTGACGCCTTCCTGTATCTTGTCCATCATCGTCTGAAGCGCCTCGCGCTCGGGCGCGAACCAGTAGCCGTAGTAGACCATCTCGGCGTAGCGGGGGATCAGGGAGTCGCGCAGGTGCAGCGTCTCACGGTCCAGCGTGATCGACTCCACCGCGCGGTGCGCCGCGTGCAGCACCGTCCCTCCGGGCGTCTCGTATACCCCGCGCGACTTCATCCCGACATACCGGTTTTCGACCATGTCGAGCCGCCCGACGCCGTTTCTGCCCGCGATGCCGTTGAGCGCGGCCAATAATTTAGCTGGTGATAGCTTCTTGCCGTTTACGCTAACGGGATTTCCCTTCTCGTAGCCGATCTCGAGGTACTCGGGCTTGTTGGGGGCCTTCTCGGGCGCGACCATCAGGGTGTACATATCCGCCGGGGGCTCGGCCCACGGGTCTTCGAGTATGCCGCCCTCGTAGCTTAGGTGAAACAGGTTCATGTCCGTGGAATAAGGCTTTTTCTTCGTGACCGGCACCGCGATGCCGTGCTTCTTGGCGTAATCTATAAGCGACTCGCGGGAGTTCAGGTCCCATTCGCGCCACGGCGCGATCACCTTAATGCCCGGCTCTAGCGCGTAATATGTGAGCTCAAACCGCACCTGATCGTTGCCCTTGCCGGTCGCGCCGTGCGAGACAGCGTCCGCGCCGACGGCGCGCGCGATCTCGATCTGGCGCTTCGCGATCAGGGGGCGGGCTATAGAGGTGCCCATCAGGTATCCGCCCTCGTATACCGCGTTGGCGCGGAGCATCGGGAATACGTACTCCGAGACGAACTCCTCTGTTATGTCCTCGACGACCGCCTTTGTGCAGCCCATCCTGAGGGCCTTGGCCTTGATCGCGGCGAGGTTTTCCTTCTGGCCCAGGTCGGCGCAGAACGCGACGATCTCGGCGTTGTAGACTTCCTGGAGCCACCTTAATATCACGGACGTATCCAAGCCACCTGAATAGGCAAGCACTACCTTCATATGAATATTCTCCTTACAGTTTAGGCTGTGCGCATAAACTGAAACATATCACGCGCACCGCCCAACAATCAAGGGGTGGCCGCTTTTTCAAAGCGAGCCAAATCGCTTGATACGTCGTTGGGCTTCAATTTTACCAAGCGGGACTCGCCCTCTAATCACGTCTCGTTTGCGTGAGGGTTTGCCCCTTCATTGGCCATAGTTAATCCAAAGTTAGTAGAAAACGCACGCCCCTTAACTTGCAATAG
Organism: Nitrospirota bacterium; assembly: GCA_963721805.1. Lineage (GTDB taxonomy): Bacteria > Nitrospirota > Thermodesulfovibrionia > Thermodesulfovibrionales > JdFR-86 > CAVRJY01. The sequence continues at coordinate 478,132 of CAVRJY010000001.1, forward strand.
CGGTCAGCATATTACTATGATGGTAAATTAAAACGCTCTGTGCTTCAATGCAAAAGATTATCAGGTCTCGGAAGGCGCGGTGAAGTTAATCATGAAAAAAATCTTCATACTCGGAGTCGGCTGCCAAAAAGGCGGCACAACATGGTTGCATAATTATCTTTCAAAGCACCCGAGCTCCAATATGGGGTTCACAAAAGAGTACCATATATTCGACGCCCTCTACCTGCCTGAGTATGAGCGTTACCGTCACAGGACAACCGAGTATGCCAGCGCACTCATAAGAAAGTCAGAAAAATCCCTGCGCAGGCGCTTGCTGGAAATCAGGCTCCGTAAATTATTCCAGAGCGATATCAACAGATATTTCGACTATTTCGCTAAAAAAGTCAACTCGTCGGATGAATTTACTTTTACAGGGGATATCACGCCGGAATATGCCGGTCTGTCGTCGGAAGTTTATGGGATCATTAAAAACGGGGCCGAATCAAGAGGGTTTGACGTGAAGGCCGTATTTATAATGAGGGACCCGGTCGAGCGCTGCATATCAGCCATGAAAATGCGGAGAAAACAGATGAGATTGGACCTGACGGATGATGAAAACGCCTCGCTTATCAAGGTGTATTCCACGAGAGATTTTCAGTATCTTACGCGGTACGAAAGGACAATGAATAACTTGGAGAGCGTATTTCCCGCCAAAGACATTTACTATAATTTTTATGAGAATCTTTTTAACCCGTCAACCATGGAAGAGATTACGGATTTATTGTCAGTGCCTTTCGTGCAACCGAATTTCAATAAGCGCAAAAATGCGTCGAAAACCAGCTTTCAGATCGATGAAAGCATTCGAAAAAGAGTTTTTGACTTTTACGGCGATACGTATGATTTCATGGCCGGCCGCTACGGGAAAGATTACATTTCAAGCATATGGCCAAACTACCGGAACCTCTCAACCTGATTCTCATTCCCCGTCTGCTGCGCCGCGCCTAACCCCCGCAAAGCGTGCGAAATCGCTTGATGCTGCGTTTGGGCTTCAAAGACTCGCCCTCGAAGTACGTATCAGTACGTCGTCGGGCGTTCTTCTCGCCCTGCCTTGTCTGAAGACGATTTGGGCGCGCTTTCGGGGGGAGAGGATAACGGAAGCCCCCCGCGCCCCACAAGGTCAACGGCTTGATTAGAAAGGGCTACGCCGAATTAAATAGAACAGCCCCCCATTATTTAAGTTAGTAGCTTGGAGGCTTATCTGTACAAAAAACGGAAGGCGTTGCTTTAAATATATCTTTGACATCAATAGGCAGCGCAAGTGTAAAGGGCTGATGACTAAGATCCTTTGCGTAATTCTCAAGAACAGTATATGTATATACGCCGCCTTGCGTGTTCGCGATATCTAATATGACGCTTGAATTTACTATATCAACTTTAGCAGCATTTACGGCTCTTCCCCGACGAAAATCAAAAATCATGCTCTTTCTTCCGTTAAGGCTGAAAATTAATACCGCTTTGCCCGAAGCTGTTGCACATGCTGTATAAAAAACAGGCGTCTTGGTTTGTTGTAGCTCAGCAAGGTAATTATCAGCAACAATATTAAACACTTCATCCTGTCCAAGTGACACACCTGTTGCAAGAAACATGAACACCAAAGCTATGAGAGATTTCATAACAAAAGGTGACGGGTCTATTTTTCTATTGCCCTTTAAATGGCGCAAGCCAGTCATCATCCCATTGCGCATCATGCTCCAAAGATACCACAACCGCATTGAGTATGCCAGAGAATTTAAAGCGAATGCCCCTATTTATTAACTATAGTTAGTCGAAAGTTAGTAGAAAACGCACGCCTACAAAATAATTTGCCAGATATAAACCAAAGTTTGGTGGTTCTTGGTGTATATTGATTTCATGAGCATTATATGCACATATTTTATAAGCGGGACGGCGAAGCGATCTGGTCTCGCCGCCTGTTCGGATAATGGGCCAAAAACCGCGCTTTTTATCCGAACATCCGAACATGAGACTCGCAAACAATTTAACGATTCCAATATGTTAGCCTCGTTTTTACGCCCGACATCCGAACAGAATCGGCAAAAACGCGCGCGCATGCGCGCGGAATGCGTAACTATACCTAAGCGCGGACATCCGAACATGCCGTTGACCACGTGGGGCGCGGGGGGCCTCCTTCGTCCGTGCCCCCCGAAAGCGCGCCCAAATCGGCTTCAGACAAGGCAGGGCGAGAAGACCGCCCGATGGTGTACTGTGACGTACATAGAGGGCGAGTCTTCGCAGCCCAACGACGTATCAAGCGATTTGGAGCGCTTTCAAATCCGTATGACTATGTCATTGAAGGAGGCTTGCGGTAATTATTATACTATTGACTATATGAACGAACCCTGATCCATCTGCTAATTATAGCCGTGTGCTGTTCTGCAGCCTCCCCGTACTTGGGCGGCTGATTGCCGTTCAGAGATTTCCGACGCCACAGGTACCTACTCCCTCTGCGGTGACAGTAAAGCTACCGTGGTGCTCGTCGGAGATAAGCGCATCCCTATCGCCGTTCCCGCGACCGGTATCATGACATCTATGAGGCCCGGCCTCCTGTTGGTCTATTGGCAGTCCTTCACCCCCGAGCGGATCGGCATGGACGTGGACTACGCGCTCTATACGCTTGACGTCGCCTCGGGCGAGCTTAAGAAGGTCTACTCCGAAAGCCGCATAGGTTACGGCCGCAGGTTCAAGCCCTCGGCATACAGGGGCTGGGCCGGCGCATCGCCGACCGCTACCGATGCCCTGCTCGTGGACTTTGTCGTCCCGCCGAACATTCCGCCCCACATGAGCTTCATCGCGGTCGATTACCTTACGGGCAAATTTCGCGAACTCGGCCGCTCTGACGAGCTCGGCATATCGCCAGAGGCCACATGGAGCCCCGACGGCAGCGCCGTCGCGTTTCAGATCGGGGCCGTGGCCGGGCGGTATCTAAGCCTCAATACGGATACCGGCGAGATCACGCAGCTGGACGCGAAGCCTCCTATTGGCCCTGCCGTAGGCCCCGAGGCGAAGGCTAAGATCCTGAAGCTCAAGGGCCTGCTGATGGACGGACTGATAGGTGCGGACGAGTACCGCGCGAGGCGGCTAAAGCTGATAGAAGCGGGCGGGGCGCGATGAGGCTGCTGGCCCTCGCTCTGATACTCGCCTTCTCGGCGACCGCATACGCGGCCGATCCGTGCCTGAAGTGCCATGAAGAGAAGACCCCGGCGGTCGTCGCCATCTGGCGGGCGAGCGCGCACTTTGGGGCCTCCGTCGGCTGCGCGGACTGCCACGGCACCGACAGGGAAGCAGCTCACGCGGGCCGCGCGAAGGTCGATAGCGCGAAGTGCGGGGCGTGCCACGAAAAACAGCTCGCATCGCAGGGGCTCGGCAAGCACGCGATGGGGCTCAGATCCGGCCGGGGCTGCACGCGCCGAAGCCCGGAGACGCCAGCCCAGAAGCGAAGCTGCGCGCTCTGCCACAAGGCCGGTACTGACGTGCCCTATGTCGAGACCTCGTGCGCGATGTTTCTGGCCCAGAGCCCCGAGATGCAGCGGCAGGGCTGCGGCGCATGCCACCGCGTAGAGACCGGCTGTGACGCCTGCCACACCAAGCACTCGACCGACTTGCGGACCGCGAGCGATCCCCGCACCTGCGGCATCTGCCATATGGGCCCGGATCACCCGCAGTACGAGGCGTGGTCCGCCTCGGTGCACGGCGTGCTCTACGCAGCCAAAACGCCCGGGGCCGAGGCCCCGACCTGTGTGACCTGCCATATGGCCGGCGGGAGCCATAACGTCAGCGAGGGCATCGCGACCGGCCGCGAGACCTGCGCCGCCGAGCGCGAGACGATGCTCAAGAGGTGCGAGACCTGCCATGCCGGATCGTTCGCGAGGCGGAGCCTCGAGGACGCGGACAAGATAGCCCTGCAAGGGCAGGGACTCGTCAACGAGGCCCACGACATAGTGGCCGCGCTTGCCGCGGAGGGCCTGCTCGTGCCGAGCCCGGCTGACCGCCCGCCGCACCCGCTCGAGGGCAAGTCCCTCGTCCTCGGGCCCCAGATGATCTATGAGAACCTCTCGGGGGCCGAGGCCCTGTACTTCAGGCTCGCGAGGTTCTATTACCCCACGATGTTCAAGTCCGCCTTCCACCAAAGCCCGGACTACGCCCACTGGTACGGAAACGCGATGCTAAAGCTCACGCTCTCGGAGCTTAAGAGCGAGGCCGCATCGCTTAGGGAGACCGCGAAGCTCGCCCGCCGCATCGACAACCTCTCGGGGCCGCTCGGGACCGCGCCTTCCGCAGACGGGCTCAGGGCCGAACTGCGCGCCCTCAAAGACCGCTTTCTGCGCGGCGATATCACGGAGCGGGACTACAAGCGGCGCGTATCTGAGCTGCTTGACAGGCATGGGTACTGAGGGGCCGTGAGGGCTCCGGAGGCATATCCCTTGACACGGAGAGCTTAATATGATTAGATGGATACTGTCGCCCCCCTTGACAGGGGGATTTTCTTTATGATTAGATTGTTGTGCTGAGTTTGAGGCATAATAGATCATCAAAGGCAAAATCCGTTAACGAAAGGGGGTGAATACAACAATGAAGAAGGCAACCATTCTCCTTACGCTCATCATCGCCCTTGCGTTCGTGGCGACCGCTTTTGCCGTCCCGCCCGGGAAGACCGTAGAGTTCGAGTCCCCGATGGGAAAAGTAATATTCGACGGCACGGTTCACGCTAACGCTGGCAAGAAGTGCGCCGACTGCCATCCCGGAATCTTCCAGATGAAGAAGGGTCCGCTTGGCATGAAGGCCCCGCACCAGCCGGGCAAGTACTGCGGTACCTGCCACGACGGCAAGACCGCGTTCGAGCAGAAGACCAACTGCGCGAAGTGCCACAAGAAGTAATTTACCGGATAAAAAGATAAAAGGCGGGCCGCCCGTAAAAAGGCGGTTCGCCTTTTCTTTATCAGCGCGGGCGCGTTTTATGCCCGGTTGCAGGAGCGCATGGATATCTTCGCCCAGGTCTCCTCGTCGATCTCATCCAGGTAATCCGATAGGGGGTATGATCTGCCGCATCCCGTGCAGCGGAAGTACGTCGAGCTTCAGCCGAACCGGAGCGAGACCTCGGCCTCGCAATGTTTGCATTTCAGGTTCATGTCAGAGGGGAAGCCACCGAAGGAGCAGCCACTAGGAGGGTTTGACCTCTTTGCTGTCGGTCTCTATGCGCTTGGCGTCGGCCTCTGGGTCGTCCTTGATCGCCTTCTTGAACTCCCTGATGCTCTTACCCAGGCCGGAGCCCAGTTCCGGGAGTTTTCCGGGGCCGAAAATCAACAGCACTATGGCGAGTATCACGAGCAGGTGCATCGGCTGCAGCAATCCTTCGAACATAAGCGTGGCCTCCTTTCGACCTAATTTAACTCTACCGGAAACCGGGGGTCCTTTGCAAGGGGGCGCCACGGGGGGCCGACTGGCCCCCTTCCCTATTCGCGGGGTCACGGACCCCTCTCACTATTCGCGCCATAGCGCTCATCTCTATAATAATATCGTTGATCTCTCCTGCTAGGGTGCCATAACTATGAGCACGAACCCCGCGAACATCATCAGCGCCCCGAGGATGCGTTCCCTGAACTCCCCCTCGTGGAAGACCAGCCTGCCGAGCACCACGCTCATAAGCAGGCTCGTGCGCTTGACCGATACGACGTACGCGACCTTGGCCATCTCAAACGCGATCATGTTGGTCACGCACATCACGGCCATCAACACGCCGGAGATCACGAGCAGCCAGACGTACCGCCCATGCACCTGTGGGGCTGGGATGCCGCGCCTCCTCATGCCCGCGACGCCCAGCGGCGCGTATATCGCAGCCAGCACGATGTAGTAGGCCGAGCCGAAGAAGACCCCGCTCGAATGCAGGATCGCGACCTTGCACAGCGAGGCGGTCACGCTGTATAGCGCGGCCACGCCGATCATCATCCAGATGCCGCGCTCGCGCCCTATCGCCCTAAACGGGCCCAGGAGCCCCCCGGCCCTGCCGATGTTCAGCACGTAGCCCCCGGCCGCGATCAGCCCGATCCCCCCAAGCCCCATCGCGGAGCTTATGGTCTCGCCGGTGATGACGTAGCCGACCCCTATCAGGAATACCGGGGTGAGGGCCTGAAACGGCGTCGTGATCCCGATGGGCGAGATCTGCAGCGCCTTGTTGTACAGGTAGTAGGCCGCGAACTCAAACGGCAGCGCTGCGGCCACCGCGAGGTAGAACGTCCTGTCAACCTGCGGCCATTTGATCACTACTAGCAACACCGCGAGCACCGGGGCCGAAAACAGCAGCCTGAGCCAGCCAGCCGCGAGGTCGTCCGCCCCGCGGCGCATCGCCTCCTTTGCCGCGGCGTCCGAGAGCGCGAGCGTCAGGGCGCATATGAGCGATACCAGTACCCACATGGGACATATTACATGATGACGGAAAGGGAAGGGGGCCAATCGGGCTCCCACTTATGTTATTTTATTGCTATGAGCGAGACTGATTTTAAGGCCGCATCGGTGATCGTCGTTGGCGACGCGATGGTCGACAAGTACCTGATCGGACGCGTCAGAAGGCTCTCGCCCGAGGCCCCGGTGCCTATAGTCGAGGTAGGCCGCACCGTGCTCGCCCCTGGGGGCTGCGCCAACGTCGCCAACAATGTAGTGCACCTGAGGGCCCGCGCCCACCTCGTCTGTGCGGCAGGCCGGGACGCCGGGCGCGCTGACCTGGAGCGCATGCTCGGCGAGCGCAAGATCGACCACACGCTCATCGACGCCGGGCTCCCGACGACCACCAAGGTCCGCGTCATAGGCGACCGCCAGCAGATGATCCGCCTCGACTTCGAGGAGGTCGCCCCGATAGACGACGCCTCTACCGAGGGCATCGCGGCCGCGGCCGAGGCGCTCATGGCCGGCGCTGGCGTGCTCGTGATCTCCGACTACGGCAAGGGCGTATGCACCCCCGAACTCACCGCCCGGCTCATAGCAGCGGCTAACAGACGGGCCATACCCTCTATCGTCGACCCCAAGGGCACGGACTGGATGAAGTACGCCGGGGCGACCATAGTGACCCCGAACCTCAAGGAGCTCGGGCGCGTCATGGGCGTGGAACTCAAGAACGAGGACGCGACGGTCGATGCCGCCGGGCGCGACGCCATAACTCGCTTCGGGCTTAAGACCCTGCTGGTCACGAGATCCGAGCGCGGGATGACGCTCCTGAGCCCGGACGGCGGCTGCCTGCACGTCCCGGTCGAGGCGCGCGAGGTCTTCGACGTCTCCGGCGCGGGGGATACCGTGGTCGCAACGCTCGCCGTAGCTCTGGCATCCGGCATCGACATGCCCCACGCGGTGAAGCTATCGAACAAGGCCGCCGCTATAGTGGTCGGGAAGTCCGGCACCGCGCCTATCGAGTACGAAGAACTCATGGACTCGGCGCGCGGCGCGAGCAGAAAGCGCATGACGCTCGAGCGTCTGATCTCGCGCGCCGCGGAGCACCGGCGCGGCGGGGACAAGATCGTATTCACGAACGGCTGCTTCGATATACTGCACAGGGGGCATGTCTCGCTCCTGAGGGAGGCCAAGAAGCTCGGCGACGTGCTCGTGGTGGGGATCAACTCCGACCGCTCGGTGCGCTCATTGAAGGGCGAGGGCCGCCCTGTCAATACCGAGGAGGACCGCGTGGAGCTATTGGCGGGACTGGAGTTCGTGGACTACGTCGTGGTCTTCGACGAGGAGACGCCGGAGAATATACTGCGGGCGCTCAGGCCGGAGGTGCTCGTCAAGGGCGGCAATTACGCGGTCGAGCAGGTAGTGGGCAGGGAATTCGCAGGCCGCACCGTAATCGTCCCAATGCTCGAAGGTTACTCGACTACCCGCATCATAAGTGCCATCCGAGAAGATACGTAATCGATAATCGCCCCCTCTTTCAAAGCGCGCTAAACTCGCGTGATACTGCGTCAGGGCTTCAAAGACGCGCCCTCGGAGTACGTCTCAGTACACCGTCGGGCGGTCTCCTCGCCCTTCCTTGTCTGACGCGCTTTATCGCGCTTTAAATTTCAACTGCCTAATCGTGCGAGCGGTCAACGGCATTGACTTTATCCAGCGTTGGTGCGAAAATCGGACATATTCCAAGGAGGAATTAATATGAAGGTTATAGCGATCAACGGAAGCAGCCGCAAGGGCGGCAACACCGCAACGATGATAAATACCGTATTCGAGCGGCTAAACGCCGAGGGCATCGAGACCCGGATGATCGAGCTTGCGGGCAGGGCGCCGCAGGGCTGCATAGGGTGCTTTAAGTGCTTCGAGAGCAAGGACAGGCGCTGCGCGGTGAAGGGCGATATCGTTAACGACTGCATCGAGGCGATGCTCGCCTCAGACGGCATACTGCTGGGCTCGCCCACGTACTTCGCGGACATGTCGGCCGGGATGAAGGCGTTAATCGAGCGGGCCGGGATGGTCTCGCGCGCAAACGGCTGGATGTTCAAGGGCAAGGTAGGCGCTTCTATCGCGGTCGAGCGCAGGGCCGGGGCGACCTCCGTGCTCAGCTCTATGAACTTCTTCTTCCTGCAGGCCCAGATGGTCATGCCGGGCTCGTCGTACTGGAACCTCGGCGAAGGGAGGAACCCCGGAGAGTTCAGCGCGGACCAGGAAGGCATCGAAACCATGCGCAACTTAGGCGACAATTTCGCCTGGGTTCTTAAAAAGCTCAACTCTTAAGGGGGCGGTTCTAAAGCCGAGCTAAATCGCTTGATGCGTTGTCGCGGCGTCGGAAATCCGTCCTCGATGTACGCCTAAGTACACCGTCGGACGTTTTCCTCGCCGATTCTAGCCTCAAGACGATTTATCGCGCTTTAGTGTGGCCCCTGCCTGATCGCGCGAGTGGTCAACGGCATTGATTAGAGCGGCCTAATTGCTGCCGCCCCGTGGAAGTGTGTCAATAGGAGTTCATCATTTCAAATAAATAGGCTGTACTGTTATTCCCTATATAATTTCAGAGAACGGGGGTGAGGTAAACGCTATTATCCGGAAGAGTTAATTTTCCTTCTTGCCATGTCCACTACACGGTGGACGTCTCCAAGACATCACTTTCCGAGAGGATTAGTAAGGTGACAGTGACAGGCACCTTTCTGTTTCTCGGCTTTTATTCTGTTTAGGATAGAAGATTCGCCATTATTGGCAATAACATCGGCCTCGATATCGGATTCCGTATATCCGAAGCAGTAGCAAATTTGCTTATTTTCCTTGAGCAGCTTCATGCATGATTATAACATGGCCCAATCATACCAACAAAATTTGGCCTCTTTTCACTAACTATAGTTAACCAAAAAATTCACGCGCATCAATTTTTCCTATGAACCTCGGTTTATATATAAACCGTAGGTTATCACTTTTTTCATTGGGGGCGCGGGGGGTCGGCGGCGGAGCCGCGTTAACCCCCGAAAGCGAGCCGCAATCGGCTTCAGACAAGGGGGACGGTTGGCCCCAGTCTTTTAGGCGAGGTGCCCGTGGCACCCCGATGGTGTACAGTGACGCACATGGAGGGCGAGGCTTCGAAGTCAACGAAGTATCAAGCGATTTGGTGCGCTTTGAAAGAGGAAGCGTTGACATTACCAGAGAAGCTTGCTTTAATTAACGGTACATTCCAGTTCACAGGAGGCTATTAACTTGGCGATAAAGGTGGGCATTATTGGCGGTTCCGGCATGGACGATCCGAAACTGCTAAAAGACAAGAAGGATAAGGCCGTCAAGACCCCCTGGGGCGCGCCCTCGTCGAACCTCTCCATAGGGACGATTGGCGGCGTGGCGGTCGTAATACTGGCGCGCCACGGCAAGGACCACTCGATCTACCCGACCGGCGTGAACTTCCGCGCCAACATCAGCGCGCTTCAGGCCGAGGGGGTCACGCACATACTCGCGACCACTGCCGTCGGCTCGCTACGGGAGAAGATCAAACCCGGAGACCTCGTCTTCCCGGACCAGTTCATCGACCACACGAAGCTCCGGGCGCTTACGTTCTTCGACAAAAACAAGGTCGTGCACACCCCGATGGCGGACCCGTTCTGCGCCGCGCTCAGGAAGATCCTCATCGACTGCGCAAAGTTGCTGAAGCTCCGCCATCACAGGCAGGGCACCGTGATCACGATTGAGGGCCCGAGGTTCTCGACGCGCGCAGAGTCGCACATGTTCCGGCAGTGGGGCGCGGACGTGATCAACATGTCCACGGTGCCCGAGGTCTCTCTGGCGCGTGAGGCCGGGATATGCTACCAGTCCATCGCGATGTCCACGGACTACGACTGCTGGAAGGAAAACGAGGAGCCCGTGACCTGGGAGATGGTGCTGGGCACGATGAACCGCAACGCGGAAAACGTGCGCAAACTGTTAGTGAAGGCCCTGCCGCACATAACCGATACCCGCTGCTGCTCCGGCGGCCACTGAGAAAGAGGATGCAATGCCGATAAAATCGAAGATTCGCACCGTGCCGCACTACCCCAAGAAGGGGATCATGTTTAGGGATATCACGACGCTCATTAAGGACCCTGTCGGGTTCCGCCTGATGATCGACACCATCACGCAGCACGTGATCGAGGCCAGGCTACAGTTCGACGTGATCGTCGGGATCGAGAGCCGCGGGTTCATCATGGGCGGCGCGTTGGCATATACCTTGGGCAAGGGGTTTGTTCCCATAAGGAAAAAGGGGAAGCTCCCGGCCAAGACCGTGCAGCAGGAGTACCAGCTTGAGTATGGCACCGACACTATTGAGATCCATAAGGACGCGATCAAGAAGGGCCAGCGGGTCCTGCTCGTAGACGACCTGCTCGCCACCGGCGGGACCGCGCTGGCCTCGGCCGCGCTGATCGAGAAGCTCGGCGGCAGGATCGTCGAGATGCTCTTCATCGTCGACCTGCCGGACGTGGGCGGCGCCAAGAGGATCAAGGCCAAGAAGTACAAGATGTTCGCGCTGACGGAGTTTGAGGGCGACTGAGGGGTGCGAAAGCGCACCAAATCGCTTGATACTGCGTTGGGCATCGAAGACTCGCCCTCTATGTACGCCCAAGTACACCATCGGGGTTCCTCGGGCACCTCTCCTGAAGAAAGGGCCAGTCGGCCCCTTGTCTGAAGCCGATTTGGGCGCGCTTTGCGGGGAGTAGCGAAGCCCCCGCGCCCCCAAGCCCCCAAGGTCAGTGGCATTGATATGAAAAGTGAGAGGGGCTTTTGCCCCGCGAATAGGAGCGAGGGGGCGCTGCCCCCTAAAACGTATCCGGGTTCTCGGGCGGGAGTGCGGCCTCGTCAAATGGCATGATACCGAGCTCGGTCATAAGCGCATCTAGCGCGGCGATGCGGGCAGGGAGGGCGCTGGCGTCCACGCTCCCCGCGAGCGCGTCCTCGACAAGGCACTGAAACGCGTCATAGTCGAATCTCCCGCTGAGTATCCCGGTGCTGACGAGGACATCGTATGCGGCCTGCTCGTAGTCGAACGGCTGGTTGGGGATCTCATTTGAGTGCAGGTCGAGCGCGTACTCTATCGCGGCCGAGAGCGCGTCGCCGAGCGTCACTATCCCGGCCTCGTGCTTGCCCTGCCGTAGGCGCCTCTTGCCGCCCCGGATATGGAGCCGCGCGCGCAGGAGCGGCCCTTCCACTGGGCCCATATCGCGTTCCTTCATCAGCCCGGCATGCGGCATCTCTCGCACCTCATGCCCAATTATATCGCAATGAGCGCCGAGGCGTTAGCCCCCCCGAACCCGAACGAGCAACAAAGTGCGATGCGGCCATCGACCGCTTGCGCAGCCGCGGAGCACGGTATCGAGGGGAACTCGCTATCCGCGAGCGTGGGGGTCGGCGGGAGCATTCCCGCGCGAAGCGCCATCACGGCCATCACGGCCTCGAACGCGCCGGACGCGCCGAGCATGTGGCCTGTCATCGACTTAAGCGCGCAGACCGGCGGGACGCGGCCCTTGAAGACCCCGGCGAGCGCGCTGGCCTCGGAGAGGTCGCCCAGGCGAGTCGCGGCCGCATGAGCGAATACCGCCGAGACATCCCCTGGAGCGATGCCTGCATCGCGCAGCGCGCGGCCCATCGCGAGGGCCTGGCCCGCGGCGCTCGGGGCGGTTTCGTGCGAGGCGTCCGAGGATGCGCCGAAGCCGATGACCTCCGCGCATATTTGCGCGCCGCGCCCGCGCGCTTTATCGTAGTCCTCCAGCACCATGACCGCCGCGCCGTCAGCGAGCGTAAACCCGTCGCGTCCCTTATCGAACGGCCTGACGATGCCGATTTTCGAGAGCACACCGGCCCGGCCATATCCCGCTATGGCGAGCCCGCATACCGGGGCCTCGGCCCCTCCGGCTATCGCGATCTCGCACCTGCCGCGCCGGATCGCCTCGTACGCCTCGCCTATGGCGTAGAGCCCCGAGGAGCATGCGTTGGAGACGCCGAGCGTCCGGCCGGTTATGCCGAACCTTATCGCGATGTACGATGCCGCCATCCCGACGGCCGATGCGGACATCGTGTACGCGCCTGGCCTTGTGGCGCATGCGGCCTCGAGCGTTGCGATGCCACCGCGCGCCGAGCCCACGATCACGTCCGCCTCACGCAGGGCATCGGAGGGGAGCCCGGAGCCGCCGATAGCCTGCGACGCGGCAGCGAGCGCATACTGCACGAACCTGTCGAGCCGCAGGGCTTCTTTGGGAGTGAGGCAACCGGATGCGTCGATTGAGAGCGCCTCGCGCCCGCCGCGTCCGCCGATCATGGCGGCCTCCCACGAGGCGGCCGCTGTGGAACCCAGCGGGCTTACCGCGCCCATACCTGTGATCGCCACCCTGCGCATTGTAAACTATTTTAGCACAGAGGGTTTACTGGATAAGAGGGGCACGTCAGCCCCTTAGCCTGCCGATGACGAGCGAGACCGCGAAGATCCCGAACGCGGTGCCTATGACCGCCGGGCCCGAGGGGATGTTGAGGTAGTATGAGGAGAGGATGCCCGCGCCGAACGAGGTTATGCCCACTACCGGCGCGATCACCGTAAACTGCCTGAAACTGCGGCTCAGGAGCTTGGCCGACGCGGCAGGTATCACGACCATCGCGTTTGCGAGTATCACGCCGATGAGCTTGATGCTCAGCGCGATGGCAAGCGCGATGAACCCGATCAGGACGTAGTCGTATGCGCGCACCGGGACGCCCTCGGCCTGCGCGATCTCCGGCAGGAACGAGGCCTTCAAGAGCCGCCGCATGTTCATGGCGAGGAATACCGCGAACGCCGCAAGCAGCCCGGCCGAAAGCAGGATGTCGCGCGTGCCGATCAGGAGTATGTCGCCGAAGAGAAACTGCATGAGCGTGGCCTGCCCGATCCCCTTGACCGAGATGATGATGATGCCGGCGGCCACCGCCCCGCCGTAAAATACCCCGAGCACGGTGTCTCGCGAGAGGCTGAAGGAGTTCCATACGGCCGCCACGGTGAAGGCCATCACGAGGCTGTAGGGGATCAGAAATAAAGCGGGGTCGGCGTTCAGCATCAGCGCGAGCGCCGCGCCCAGGATCGCGGAGTGGGCGATGAAGTCCGAAAAAAACGACATCCCGCGCGTGACCACGAATATGCCCATGAGCGAAAACAACGCCCCGAGGATGACGCCAGCAAGGAGCGCCGAGCGCATGAAGCCGTAGTCCAGCGCCTCAATGCCCACAGTTGCAGCCCCCATCCGTCTGCGAGCAGCCTGCGACATGCAGGATGCACTTGCCGCCTACGTGGTGCGTGCTCCCGGAGAGCCCGGCCACGCTTGCGTCGAGCTCCGGCGCACCGGCAGGCATGAAGAACCAGTGGCCCTCGCCCCCGAGCCCGAGCACGTGGGTCGAGACCGGCCGCAGGGAGTGGAAGTCGTGCGATACGACAACGATGGCGATGCCTTTCTTGCGGAACTCCTCGATGATGCAGATGATGCAGTCCGCGCCGCGCGTGTCGACCCAGCTCGTCGGCTCGTCCATCACGAGCAGGCCGGGCTCCTTCGTGACCGCGTACGCGAGCAGCGCGCGCTGCATCTGCCCGCCCGAGAGCTCTCCCACGCGGCGGCCAAGCAGCGGGCGCAGCTCCAGCAGGTCGAGGTATTTCCCCATGTCAGCGTCCGGCGCGCTCAGGGCGAGCATCTCCCTGAGCGTGATCGGGAAGCTGCGGTCGAACTCAAGGCGCTGCGGGATGTATGCGACCCTGCGCTCGGCCTCGCTGGGCGCGAGCCTTTTGTGGCCGAAGTACTCGAAGCTCCCTGCCTTGAGCGGCAGCATCCGGAGCATGGCCTTAAGCAGCGTGGTCTTGCCCGAGCCGTTGGGGCCGATCACGGCCATGACCTCGCCCGGGCCGAGCGCGAACGTGACGCCGTTTAGCACCGCGCGCTCGCCATATCCGGCGGTGACCCCGTCAGCCCTTAGGACGTCCGGGCTCATCTGGCGCACTCAAGGATGGTCTTCAGGTTTCTGTGCATGGCCTCCTCATAATAACCGGGTTCATCCCTGCCCAGCTCAAGCGACGAGATGCCGCACATGCGCACCCCGACGTCGCGGCTGAGCTTCTCCATCTCGGCCGGAGGGAACCCCTCTTCCATGAAAACCGCGGCTACGGCCTTCCTCCTCGCCATGTCATGGAGCCTGGCCATGCTGGCCGGCAGCGGCGCATCGCCGGTCGGGCCGCTCAGGGAGAATGCATCGAGCCCGTAGCGCTCGGCGAAATATGCCATAAATGCATGGTACGTCACTATGTTGCGGTTGGCAAGGGGCCGGAGGCCCTTTTCTATCTCGGCATCGAGCGCGGTGAGGCTTCTGATATAACCCTCGGCGTTGCGCCTGTATGCGTCCGCGTTTACCGGGTCGGCCTTCGCCATCGCGGCCTCTATGTTGCGCACCTGCTGCATCGCACGGCGGGGGTCCATCCAGACGTGAGGGTTCGTGGCGCTGCCCGTGCCGATGAGCCTGACCCCGGCCGAGGTGTCCACGATGCGCTCCCTGCGGCCGAAGGGCCTCATCATCACGTCCTCGAGCCCGGCGCCGTTTAGGAGTATGAGCCCGGCCTGATCGAGCCGCTTGATGTCCTGCGGCCTGAGGCTGAACTCATGGACGTCCTCGCCGGGCGGCACGAGCAGGCTGACCTTCATCAGCCCGCCCGAGACGTTCTCGGCGAATATCGCTATCGGCAGGAACGAGGCCACCGCGGAGAGCTGCCCGGCCATCGCGTTTCCGGCCGTCATGAACGCCATAAGCGCGGTCAGCGCAAGTATCTTCGCCTTCATCTCCGGTCAGAACCCGACCGAAACGGTCACGCCGCCCCAGAGCACGTGGCTGTCGCCGCCGTCGCCCACTGCCATGCGCGCGTCGCTGATCGCGTAACTCGCGTCCTTGCTCAGCGGGAAGTCGTACATTATCGAGGGCACTATCGTTATGGCCTTCGTCGCCGGTATGCTCACGTTGGCGCCGAGCTCGCCGTAGTACGGCCCGTTAAACCGCTTGCCGTCCTGGTTGACCCCCATGGTCGCGTTTTTGAAGTTAAACCCGGCCGAGGCGCAGCCGCCCACGGTAATGCCGCGCCAGAGCTCAGGGCTCTGCTGGCTCAAGCCGAGTATCATAAACCCGCCGCCCTTGCCGAGCCTGAGGTCCTGATAGTACGTGAGCGTCGGGGTGAGTATCGTGTCGTATGAGGCCGAGACGAAGGCCTCCTCGGTGTTGGCGTCCTTGAATCCCAGGTAGCTGTAGCCCGCGCTCATCGTGAGGGCCTTGAGCGTATAGGTGTATTTAAGCGTCAGGTCGGTCTCGGTGACCTCGCTCAGATGGCGGCCGGTGTCGTAATTCGCCCAGACGTTCATGTTAAAACCATGGTAGTCGAAGTCTATCGAGGGCTGGACCACGCCACTGCGGCTTAAGACCTCTCCGCGCGAGACGTACCGGCTCATGTAGCTTACGGACGCGTCAGCCGAGGTGGTCGTCTCCTCCGGCGCGGCGACCGCCTCCTTGCCGCCCTCGCCCGGGTCTGCCGGCGCTTTGCTGCTTACATCGTCCGCCATCGCGGCCCCGGCAGCCATAAGCAGCATGACCGCCGCGAGCAACATGCTTAACGCCTTCCTTGTCAATTCATTCCCCTCCCGATCCCTATCGCCTGCATTGCGAGCAGAGCCCCTCTATGTGCAGGGAGTGGCTCTTGACCTCGCCCTTCAGGTGCTTCTCGATGAACCTCTCGACCTCCGCGAAGTTGCAGTACTCGACCTCCTCGACCTTCCGGCAGCGCTGGCAGACGAAGTGGTGATGGTGGTGCTCCTCAGGCATGCGGCAGAGCATGTAGGTGAGTTCGCGCGAGGGCACCGGCATCAGCGCGCCTAGCTCCTTAAGCTCTTCAAGTATGCGGTATACCGTAGGCAGCCCGAGCGTGGGGATCTCCTTGATCAGGCCCTCGCGCACCTCGTGCGGCCCCATGCACCGGTTCTCCCTGAGGAAGAGCCCGAGCACGGCCTTGCGCTTCGGCGTGACCTTGAGCCCGCCCTGCCTGAGCATCGCCTCATACCGTTCGGTGCAAATAGAATTCATTTCCATCTAAATTATCACGCATCATGTGCTAAGTCAAGCTTTATATGACCGGGATCAGGGAATTTCTCTAAAGGAGGCGCTACAATTAATCCAGGAGGACGGCCTTCATAGCGCTCATAGTATGCATAGCTCTCTGCGGCGGCGTTGCATCGGCCGGGGGGTTCGTCTGCACCGAGTGCCACAGCAAGGACCCGAAGATGAGGGCCATGCACGAGGCGCTTGGGTTCAAGGGCTGCGAGGCGTGCCACGCCTCGCGCACGGACGTTAAGTTCACGGACGAGGCCAAGCGCAACCGCTCAAAGGACCCCCGCTGTGTGCGCTGCCACCAGAAATAAAGCCGTTGACCTTGCGGGGGGCCGACTGGCCCATCTCACTATTCGCGGGGTCATGGACCCCTCTCACTATTCGCGCCATAGCGCTCATCTCTTATTAAAGCCTTTGACCTTGTGGGGTGCGGGGGGCTTTTTTATTCTCTCCCCCCGAAAGCGCGCCCAAATCGTCTTCAGACAAGGAACAACGAGCGGACCGCCCGGAGGCGTATATAGACATACGTCGAGGACGAGGCCGCGAGTTGTGACGCAGTATCAAGCGATTTGGGGCGCTTTCAAAAAACCATCTACCCCTCACCCAGTGCCTCTTTAACCGCGCGCGCGGCGGCGAGGTTCATCCCCGGCGTGGCCGCGATCTCCTCCTCGGTGGCCTCGCGCATCTCGTCATAGCTCGCGAAGCGTTTTAAGAGTTCGACCCTCCGCTTTGAGCCTATGCCCTTGATGCCCTCAAGCGGAGAGCGCACCTGCCGCTTGGCGCGCAGGCTCCGGTGAAACGTGATCGCGGAGCGGTGGACCTCGTCGCGGATGCGGCGCAGGAGCAGCGACGAAGGGCTCGGGTCCGTGATCCCGACCTGCTCTCCGCCGCAGGGCAGGTATATGCGGTCCGGGTCCTTGGCGAGCGAGACGACGTGCGGCGGATGCTCCAGCTTGAGTCCCTCGACCGCCTCTAAGGCGGCCATCAGGTGGCCGGCCCCGCCGTCGATCACGACTACCTCTGGGAGTTCGATGTCCTTAAGCACGCGGCGGATCGCCTCCTGCATCATCGCGTAGTCGTCGACGCCCTCGACCTCCCTGATCTTGACGAGCCGGTAGCCGTCCTTTTTAAACCGCCCGTCCTCCCAGAGTATGAACGCCCCGACCGGCTCCGAGCCCGAGAGGTTCGAGATGTCAAACGCGCCGATGCTGCGCGGCGCGTGGTCAAGGCCGAGCTTCCGTCCGACCTCATTAAGCATCTCGTCCGAGCACTCCATCCGGCGGCGCGAGAGCTCGACCCGCGCGTTTTCCTCGGCCATGTGCAGCAGGTCGTGCTTCTTGCCGCGCTTGGGTGTCATGAGGTGGACGCGGCCTCCACGAAGCCCTCCGAGCCATTGCTCGAGCTCTTCGGCGGCCTCCGGCTCCGCGGTAGCGTACACGGCGGGCGGCGGGACTAAAACACCGGAATACAGCGATTCTAGCACCCCGTGCATCAGCTCGGCCTCATCGACCCCGCCCATGCCCTTAAGATAGAAGTTCTTGGCCCCGATCATTATGCCCTCGCGGATGAAGAAGACCGAGCAGGCCGCGTCGCCGCCATCGCGGGTTAACCCTAAAACGTCCGCGTCGCCTAGCTCCGGGGCCACGACCTTCTGGGACTCGAACGCCGCGCGCAGCGCGCGGATGCTGTCTCTGACCTCGGCCGCGTCCTCGTACCGCTGTTCCTCCGAGAGCGCGAGCATCCGCGCCTCGAGCTCGTCCATGAGCTCGGTCTTCTTGCCGCGCAGGAACAGGATCGTGTCCTCTACCGAGCGCATGTAAATGTCGCGGTCGATCAGTCCGGCGCAGGGCGCGGGGCAGCGGCCCATCTGGTGCTGGATGCAGGGGCGCATCGGTCTCTCCAGCCTGTAACGGCATGGCCGGATGCCGAACGTCCGGCGGATGAACCGCAGGGCCTCGTACATCGCCGAGGCCGGGACGTAAGGGCCGAAGTATACAGCGCCGTCGCGCTTTATGCGGCGGACGACGTCGAGCTTGGGCCAGGCCTCCTTTGGATCGATCCGCAGGTACGGGTAGTTCTTGTCGTCACGGAGTATGACGTTATATTTCGGGCGGTACTGCTTGATGAGGTTGGCCTCGAGCGCCAGGGCTTCAAGCTCGTTGTCAGTGACGATGAAGCTCATGTCGCGTATGGTGCGCACCATCGTTTGCTTGCGCGCGTCGAGACCGGACGATGCGCGGAAGTATGAGCCCACTCTGGCGCGGAGGTCCTTGGCCTTGCCGACGTAGATCACGTGCTCGCCGGAGGCTTTGAAGAGATACACGCCCGGCCTGTGCGGGAGCTCGGCCAGGGGGCGGGGAGGGGTTATCTCGGTTATCTCATCCATGGCTTTTAGAAAGCGCTCCAAATCGCTTGATACTGCGTTGGGCATCAAAGACTCGCCCTCTATGTACGTCACAGTACACCATCGGGCGGTCTTCTCGCCCTGCCTTGTCTGAAGACGATTTGGGCGCGCTTTCGGGGGGCACTGCAAAGAACGCCCCCCGCACCCCGAAGGTCAACTGCTCAGTTGGATGAATTATTGAGCGTGTTAGCCTCATTCCGTATTGAATCATATGGCGGGGCCGAAAGTCGATAAAGCGGAGCTGATGATCTGACAATAAATTACGGGTGCTTACGCGGATTCCTTTTCTCTGGAAACCACAGCCCCTAGGGCTTGAAGTTTAAGTTCCATGGATTCGTATCCCCGGTCGAGGTGGTATATGCGGTGGACATTGCTGCGCCCCTTGGCCGCGAGGGCTGCGACTACTAATGATGCGCTTGCGCGGAGGTCCGTGGCCATAACGTCCGCGCCGGTGAGTTCGGCCACGCCGCGCACGGTCGCGATATGCCCGTTGAGGCTGATGTCCGCGCCCATGCGCTGAAGCTCTGCCACGTGCATAAAACGGTTCTCGAATATGTTTTCGCTTATCACGCTCGTGCCGTCCGCGATGCACATGAGCGCCATGAACTGGGCCTGCATGTCGGTCGGGAACCCGGGGTAGGGCCGGGTCGAGATGTCGCACGCGGTCAGGCAATCCGGCCCCTTCACGCGGAGTCCGGTGGCCGTGGGCTTGAGCTTCACCCCGGCCTCCATGAACTTCAGCATCACCGCGTCATCGGGCGCGTCCTCGATCCCACGGAGCGTTACCTCGCCGCCGGTTATCGCGGCCGCTGCCATGAACGTGCCCGCCTCGATGCGGTCCGGGATCACGGTGTGGTCAAAGGGCTTAAGCTCATCGACGCCGCTGATCTCTATGACGCTCGTGCCCGCGCCGGTGATCTTCGCGCCCATCGAGCGAAGCAGCGCGGCTGTGTATATGACCTCCGGCTCCATGGCCGAGTTCTCCAGCACGGTGGTGCCTTTGGCGAGCGCTGCGGCCATCATCAGATTCTCGGTGCCGGTGACGGTCGGTACGTCGAAGTATATCCTTGCCCCGTGGAGGCGCTTGGCCTTTGCAGAGACATACCCGCCCTCGAGCGTGATCTTCGCGCCCATCTTTTCCAGTCCCATCAGGTGCAGGTTAATCGGCCTCGCGCCTATCGCGCAGCCGCCGGGTAGCGATACCCGTGCTCGTCCGTATCTCGCGACCAGCGGGCCCAATACGAGCACGGACGCGCGCATCGTCTTTACGAGTTCATACGGGGCCTCGAAGTTGCCGACCGCGCCGGTATCTATCTCTGCCACGCCGTCTTCGTGCGTAAACCCGCAGCCCATGTTGCCCAGAAGCCTGCCCATAGTGCTAATATCCATCAGCCGCGGGACGCGCTTAAGGCGGCTTTTGCCGCGGGCGAGCAGGGCGGCCGTAAGCGCCGGGAGCGCGGCGTTCTTCGAGCCGCCGATCTCGACCGAGCCCTTTAATTTAACCCCGCCCTCGATAACAAACTTATCCATCGTCAGAAATCATATCATTTGCGCATAAACGCGGGCAAACGGTGAGTGTTAAAGCGCTCCAAATCGCTTGATACTTCGTTGGGCATCGAAGACTCGCCCTCTATGTACGTCACAGTACACCATCGGGCGGTCTTCTTGCCCTGCCTTGTCTGAAGACGATCTGGGCGCGCTTTCGGGGGGCGAGGATGACGGACGCCCCCCGCGCCTCGTGGTCAACGGCATGATTTGAGGGCCGGTCATACGCATATATACGCATACCGCGCGCGCGTTTTATTTTATGTGTTCGGATGTTTGAGGCAAATAAGCGGATAATCCTATGGAAAACATCGTTTTTCTGAGTCCGGCGCTGTTCGGATGTTCGGATAAAAAGCGTGAGATTTGCCGATCTATCCGAACACCCGGCGCAACCTCTTGCTTCCCCCGCCCCGCCCATCAAAAATGCTCTTATCTTACTCATGCCACCACTATACACCAAAGACCACCAAACTTTGGTTTATATCCACCGAAAAAAATAAGGTCCGTGCGTTTTCTATTAACTTTCGACTAACTACTGTTAATTAAGGGCTCTTTGCAACGGAAAAGATTGGCTTAAATGCGATAGCTGCTTATGCTAATGGCAGGGTGGACAAAGGCATAACCCATACCGCAAGCTCAGAGCTCTCCCACATCAGAAATCGGGCTCCGCCCTATTTTCCCACAGAACCTTTCTTTTGTGGAATTATTTATAATTTGTGCATGCCCAATGTGCTCAGAGTCGGGAAGTACAGGTTTTTCTTTTTCAGCAAGGAGGGCGGTGAACCGCCGCACATACATGTCGAATCAGGCGATGATTACGCCAAGTTCTGGCTATCGCAACTTTCTCTTGCAAAATCCATAGGGTATAATAGTAAAGAACTCGGGGAAATACGGATTATCGTCGCGGACAACGTCGAGATGATGAAGGAGAAATGGAATGAGCACCTCAACCGCAAAATCGGCTGAACCCATGGCCAGCGCGGTCTGGTTCGACGCGGACAAGCTCCATGTGCGCCTGCTCGACGGCAGGGAGATAGGCGTCCCGCTTGAGTGGTTCCCAAGGCTCCGCGACGCGTCCGAGGCCCAGCGCGCCAATTGGAGGCTAATCGGCAGGGGCATCGGCATACATTGGGACGAGATCGACGAGGACGTTTCGGTGGAGAGCATCCTGTCCTGAGTTGACCGCCCTCGGCGTGGGCATAATGCGGAGAACAAGGCGGCCCTATTTCCTGTATTAAATGTGGTTGGTGAGAGGTAAAATCGGAAAGATGGTCACTGACGAATTTCACTTCGATTTGAACGCAAAGCGCACTCGCCTTAGCGACGACGATCTTATGATCGCATTGCAGTCTGCTGCTGAGACGCTTGGTGAGGGTTACTTTACGTCCATACAATACAATGCACTCCCCGGAAAACGGCCTCATTCTGACACAATAAGCGATCGCTTCGGTTCATGGAAAAAGGCACTGACACTCATTGGAATCGCTGGAGGTCGAGAAAGAAAGTATTCGCCCGAAACGCTCATTGACAATATAGAAAACATTTGGAGGAAGTTGGGTTATCCGCCTGGCAAGAGGCAACTCTCAACCTGTGGGGAGAGAATTTCCGAGTCTCCATACAAGAATCACTGGGGTAGCGTGCGTGCCGCATGCGAAGCACTTGAAGAGTTTCACTCTGGAAGAATCTCAAGAGAGCAACTGCTCAAAGGTAAGCCTAATGAACCAACCCGTACAACAATCCCGTTGAAAGATAGATGGGCTGTATTGAAGCGCGACAACTATAGTTGTGCAAAGTGCGGTGCAAGCCCATCCAATGATCACAACGTTGAACTAGAGGTTGACCACAAATTCCCCGTCGCAAGAGGTGGAGAAAATAGCCTTACTAATCTTCAAACACTCTGTCGAAAATGTAACCAAGGGAAGAAAGACAGATAATTCCGGCCAACAAAAGACTGTTCAGCAGTCCACTCGAGTAGAAAATAGGAACGGCTCTATCCAATCAAACCCCTTCAACGGGGGCGCGGGGGGCTCCGTTATCCTCTCCCCCCGAAAGCGCGCCCAAATCGTCTTCAGACAAGGCAGGGCGAGAAGACCGCCCGATGGTGTACTGAGACGTACATAGAGGGCGCGTCTTCGCAGCCCAACGCAGTATCAAGCGATTTGGAGCGCTTTGAAGAAGGCAACAAAAAAAGGGCCGGGAGAAAATCCCGGCCCTTTGTAGGCTGAGCTATATCTATATCTTGGGCAGCTTGGCCAGCGACTCCTTGATCTTCTCTTCCGGATACTCATAGTCCACCAGCTTCCCCGCCATATAATCGGCATAGGCCATGAGGTCGAGATACCCATGTCCGCTCAGGTTGAACAGTATCGTCTTTTGCTTGCCCTCTTCCTTGGCAGCCAAGGCCTCGTCTATCGCGGCGCGGATCGCGTGCGAGCTCTCCGGGGCGGGTATGATCCCCTCGGTGTTCGCGAACTGAAGCGCGGCCTCGAAGACCGCGTTCTGGCCGTACGCCCTCGCCTCGATCAGGCCGTCTTTGTGGAGCTGGCAGACGAGCGGCGAGTCCGCGTGGTATCTGAGCCCTCCGGCGTGGATGCCGGGGGGCATGAAGTCGTGGCCCAGCGTGTACATCATCATCAGCGGCGTCATGCCGATCGAGTCGCCGAAGTCATACCGGAACTCGCCCTTGGTGAGCGTGGGGCAGCTTACGGGCTCGACCGCGATCACGCGCAGCTTCTTGCCGTTGATCTTGTCTTGCAGAAACGGGAAGCCGATGCCGCCGAGGTTGCTCCCGCCGCCGCAGCAGCCGATCACGATGTCCGGGTAGTCGCCCACGAGCGCGAGCTGCTTCTTCGCCTCCTGCCCGATAATGGTCTGGTGCAGCACCACGTGGTTGAGCACCGAGCCGAGGGCATAGTTCGTATCCGGCCTGCTCGCGGCGTCCTCGACGGCCTCCGAGATCGCGATGCCCAGGCTGCCCTGGCTGTTTGGGTCCTCGGCCAGTATCTTGCGCCCTGCGTTCGTGGTGTCCGACGGGCTCGGGATGACCTTCGCGCCCCAGGTCTCCATCGCTATGCGGCGGTAAGGCTTCTGGTTATAGCTGACCTTGACCATATAGACCATGATCTCGATGCCGAACATCTTGCCCGGCCAGCGCGAGCGCCGAGCCCCACTGCCCCGCGCCGGTCTCGGTCGCGATGCGCTTGATCCCGGCCTGCTTGTTGTAGTAGGCCTGCGGGACCGAGGTGTTGGGCTTGTGGCTCCCGGCCGGGCTCACGCCCTCGTATTTGTAGTAAATCTTGGCCGGGGTGCCGAGCGCGGCCTCGAGCCTGTGCGCGCGGTACATCGGCGAGGGCCGCCAGAGGGTGTAGATGTCGAGGACCTCCTCGGGGATGTCGATCCAGCGCTGCGTGCTGACCTCCTGCTCGATCAGGGACATCGGGAAGATCGCGCTTAAGTCCTCCGGGCCTATCGGCTTGTGAGTGCCGGGGTGCAGCGGCGGCTGGACCGGGTTTGGCATGTCGGCCGCGATGTTATACCACTGGCGCGGCATCTCGGACTGCGGAAGGTTGATGATCGTCTGTCTCATCGAGCTGCGTCCCCCTTGAGGTTTGGATGTTTCGATTATATCACGGCATATGCGAGGGGGCCCCCTGTTAAATCCCGTGCCTGTTTTCCCTTATAATAAGACCCGATGTCGGCGCTGGTTGTTATCCCTGCTCGGTACTCCTCGACCCGGTTTCCGGGAAAGCCCCTCGCACCCCTCGCGGGCAAGCCGATGATCCAGCACGTCTACGAGCGCTCCGCTCTAGCCTCTCGCGCGTCTTCCGTAGTTGTCGCGACCGACGATCAGCGCATATACGACGCGGTGGCCGCGTTCGGCGGCAGGGCGGTCATGACGGCGGCGTCGCACGCCTCCGGCACCGACCGCGTTGCCGAGGCGGCGGCCGGCAGCGCCTATGATATAATTGTCAACGTCCAGGGCGACGAGCCGATGATAAGGCCCGAGATCATCGATGCGGCCATCTCGTTGCTCGAAGACGACCGGGCCGCGGATATCGGCACGCTCGCTCGCAGGATTACCGATGCCGCGATGATGCGCGACCCCAACGTGGTCAAGGCCGCGGTTGGGGCCAGATGGTTTCGCGCTGTATTTCTCTCGCGCGCCGATACCGTATGACCGCGACCGCTGGGCCTCGCTGGATCAGGTCGGCTCGGGCGGGGCGCTATATCAGCATATTGGAATATACAGCTACAGGCGGGGGGCTCTGCTTGAATTATCTAGGCTTGCGCCATCGCCACTGGAACTTATAGAGAAGCTCGAACAGCTCCGCGCGCTCGAGCACGGGATGCGCATCAAGGTAGCGATTACGGATTATGAGACGATCGGGGTCGATACGCCCGAGGATCTGGAGAGGGTGGGGAAATGCCTAAGTTCATCTTCGTAACCGGAGGGGTGCTCTCATCGCTGGGGAAGGGCATCGCCGCGGCTGCCACGGGCGCGCTTTTAGAGAGCAAGGGCCTGCACGTCACGATTCAGAAGCTCGACCCGTACATCAACGTCGACCCCGGAACGCTGAGCCCGTTTCAGCACGGCGAGGTATACGTCCTGGACGACGGGGCCGAGACCGACCTCGACCTCGGCCATTACGAGCGCTTCACCCATGCCCGCGCCACCCAGGCCAACAACTATACGACCGGGAAGATCTACTACAGCGTCATAACCAAAGAGCGCAGGGGCGACTACCTCGGCGAGACCGTCCAGATCATCCCGCACATCACGGACGCGATCAAGGAGGCGATCAAGTCGGCCGTCGGCCTCAACGACGTCCTCATAGTCGAGATCGGCGGCACCGTAGGCGACATCGAGAGCCTGCCGTTTCTTGAGGCCATACGCCAGATGCGCTACGACGTCGGCCGCGAAAACGTGCTCTATATGCACCTGACGCTCGTCCCGTTCATGGCGACATCGGGCGAGCTTAAAACGAAACCCTCGCAGCACAGCGTCAAGGCGCTCAGAGAGATCGGCATACAGCCGGACGTGCTCATATGCCGCTCCGAGAGGCCGATACCGCCGGGCGTAAAGAAAAAGCTCGCCCTGCACTGCAACATAGACGAGGACGCGGTGATCTCGGCCCACGACGTCGAGAACATATACGAGATACCGCTCGTGCTGCACGAGCGAGGGCATCGAGCGGCTGATATGCCGCAAGCTCCAGATAGACCAGCGCGAGCCGGACATATCGGTATGGAAGCGGATAGTCCATGCGGTCAAGGAGCCGAAGACCGAGGTCACGATCTCGATAGTCGGCAAGTACGTCGGCCTGAAGGACGCATACAAGAGCCTCAATGAGGCGCTCATGCACGGCGGCATCGCCAACGACGCGAGGGTCAATATCACGTGGGTCGACTCCGAGGAGATCGAGGCCCACGGCCCGGAGAAGTTCCTGGCCGAGACCGACGGCATACTCGTGCCCGGAGGGTTCGGGTACAGGGGCATCGAGGGCAAGATACAGGCGATCAAGGTACGCGCGCGAGAAGCGCATCCCGTTTTTCGGGATTTGCCTCGGGATGCAGTGCGCCGTGGTGGAATACGCGCGCGACCTCTGCGGGCTGACAGGTGCGAACTCCACGGAGTTCGACCCCAAGACCCCGGCCCCGGTTATATACCTGATGGAGAAGTGGTTTGACTACCGCTCGCAGCGCACCGAGCGCCGCAACGTCGAGAGCGACATGGGCGGGACGATGAGATTAGGCGCATACCCCTGCAACCTGATCGAGGGCTCGCACGCGTTTGAGGCCTATGGCGTGCGCGAACTCAGCGAGCGCCACCGCCACCGCTACGAGTTCAACAACGCCTACCGCGCGCTTCTGAGCCAGCACGGTATGCGGTTTACCGGGACGAGCCCTGACGGGGAGCTGGTCGAGATCGTCGAGATCGAGAACCATCCCTGGTTCCTAGGCTGCCAGTTCCACCCCGAGTTCAAGAGCCGCCCTACAGACCCGCACCCGCTGTTTAAGGGCTTCATCGCGGCCGCGATACGCGAGCGCCGCTCGCTCTTTCCCGGACGGAGAAGGCAAGTAGCGATGACGCGCAAGGTGAGCATAGGCGGTGTCGAAATCGGGGCCCGTGGCCCCTTGCTGGTCATCGCCGGGCCCTGCGTGATCGAAGACAAAGAGACGATGATGCAGACCGCAGCCGAGATGCGCGACATTTGCGCCTCACTTGGACTGCCGTTCGTGTTTAAGAGTTCATACGACAAGGCCAACCGAAGCTCGGTCATCGTCCCCCCGCGGCCCCGGCATCGAGGCCGGGCTCGCGATGCTCAAAGAGATAAAAGACGCGCTCGGCGTGCCGGTCTTAAGCGACGTGCACACCCCCGAGGAGGCCACTGCGCGCGGCCAAGGTGCTCGACGCGCTGCAGATCCCGGCGTTCCTGTGCCGCCAGACTGACCTGATAGTCGCGGCCGCAAAGACAGGCAAGCCGGTCAATATCAAGAAGGGCCAGTTCCTTGCGCCCTGGGACGTCCAGAACATCATCGAGAAGGCCCGCTCTACCGGCAACGAAAATATCATGCTCACCGAGCGCGGGACTACGTTTGGGTACGGGAACCTCGTCGTGGACTTCAAGGGCGTGGCCCTGATGCGCACGTACGGGTATCCGGTGATATTCGACCTCACGCACAGCTTGCAGCTTCCGGGTGCTCAGGGCACGTTTACCGGAGGCGAGCGGCAGTACGCCGCGCCGCTGATGCGCGCGGCATGCGGCGCGGGGATAGACGGGCTGTTTATAGAGGTCCACCCGGAGCCCGAGCGCGCGCTGTCGGACAAGACGACGGTGCTCCCGCTCTCTGACGTGCGCGCGATGCTCGAGGTCGCGCGCGACATACACGCGATAGTGAGGCGGGGCGGATTATGAAAAGAAAAGAGCGATGAGCGGATCATGAAGAAAAAAGAGATCGACGCGGCCGCCGAGGCCCGAAACGTGATACTGACCGAGGCCGACGCGCTGCGCGATATGGCCGGGAGGATTACCCAGGACTTCTCACGCGCGGTCGATATGATCGCGGCCTCAAAGGGGCGCCTGATCGTGACCGGCATGGGCAAGTCCGGGCTGGTCGGGCAGAAGGTCGCGGCCACGCTGGCCTCGACCGGCACGCCCTCGTTCTTCCTGCACCCGGCCGAGGCCTCGCACGGGGACCTCGGGATGGTCACGCGCGAGGACATCGTGCTCGCGATATCCAACAGCGGCTCGACCGAGGAGATCGTAAACATCCTGCCCACGCTCAAACGCTTCGGCGTCGGGCTGATCTCGATGACCGGAAACGCGGAGAGCGTGCTCGGGCGCGCGTCGGACGTGCACCTCGACGTCGCGGTCTCTAAGGAGGCCTGCCCGCTCGGGATCGTGCCTACGGCATCGACTACCGCAGCGCTCGCGATGGGCGACGCGCTGGCCGTGGCGCTGCTTTTAAAGAGCGGGTTTAGCGAGGAGGACTTCGCGGCGTTTCACCCTAGAGGCGCGCTCGGCAAGAAACTGCTCATCCGGGTCTCTGACCTGATGCACGCCAAGGACGCGATGCCGCGCGTCTCGCCCACGATGCCGATGCGCCACGCCCTGATCGAGATATCGACGAAGCGGCTCGGCCTGACGACCGTGGTCGACCAAAGCGGCGCGCTGCTTGGCGTCATCACGGACGGCGACCTCCGCCGCGCGATAGAGACCCACGGGGGCAAGCTGTTTGACCTCACGGCGCAGGACATCATGGGCAAAAGCCCGAGGACGATCAGCGAGGACGAACTCGCCGCGGCCGCGCTTGCGCGCATGGAGGCCCACGCCATCACCGCGCTCGTAGCGCTTAACGAAAGCGGCTACCCCGTAGGCGTCATCCACATCCACGACATCCTCAAGGAGGGCATCGCGTGAGCCATACCGCGGCCGTGCTCGAGGCCGCCGCGAAGGTGCGCATGCTCATCCTCGACGTCGACGGCGTGCTCACGGACGGCGGGATCATACTCGACGACTTCGGCAACGAGATAAAGAAATTCCATGTCCGCGACGGCCACGGCATAAAGCTCGTCCAGCGCGCCGGCATCACCGTGGCGCTCATCACCGGGCGCAACTCGCGCGTCGTCGCGCACCGCGCGCGCGAGCTCGGCATTAAAGAGGTCCACCAGCGCGTGTTTAAGAAGGCCGAGGTCTACGAGGCGATGCGCGACCGCTACTCGCTTAGCGACGAGGAGGTCGCGTTCATAGGCGACGACGTCGTGGACATACCGATACTCGTGCGCGTGGGGCTGCCGGTCTGCGTGGCCGACGCGGTCGTCGAGGCCAAGGAGCACGCGATGTTCGTCACCGATGCGCCCGGCGGCGGAGGGGCGGTGCGCGAGGTCACGGACCTGATCCTCAAGGCCAGGGGGCTCTGGCAGGGCATCATCGATGGCTATAGCAAGGCTTAACCTCCCGACCGTCCTGAGCCTCAGCCGCATCGTCATCATACCGCTTTTCATCTACGTCACGCCCGACTATAACGTGCTCGGCGCGGCGATATTCGCCCTGGCCTCGGTCACGGACTTCCTCGACGGATACCTCGCGCGCAGAAAGGGGCAGATCACGACCTTCGGGATCATCATCGACCCTATCGCGGACAAGTTCCTGGTGATCTCGGCCCTGTTCCTGCTCGTGGACATGGGGAGGCTCTCGGTGCTCCCGGCGGTCATCATAACCGTCAGGGAGTTTCTGATCACCGCGCTTCGGGGCGTGGCGCTCGCGAAGGACATAGTGATAAAGGCCGAGATGGGCGGCAAGCTCAAGGTCGGCGCGCAGATCACGGCCGTGATATGCCTGATACTCGGCTGGGACGTTATCGGGATCGATTTCTTCGACCTCGGCATAGCCGCGATATGGGTATCGGTCGTGCTCGGGGTCATCTCCGGGGTGCAGTATATCGTCGCGTTCTGGCGCAGGCTCGCCGCAGAGAACAGGGCAGGGCGACGTTCGGTGATCGGCGTCAAGGAGGCGTTGCTGTGCCGTGATGGCCTATCTGGTCGGGGGGATCCCGTTCGGCCTGATATTTTCGCGCATGAAGGGCGTGGACCTGCGTGCGGTCGGCAGCGGCAACATCGGCGCGACCAACGCGCTTCGCGGCGCCGGAAAGACGGTGGCCGCCCTGACGCTGCTGGGCGATATCGCAAAGGGCACGGCGGCGGTGGCCTTAGGCCGCGCGTTTGGAGCGAGCGAGGCGCTTCAGGGAGCTCTCGGGGTGCTCGCGGTGCTCGGCCACGACTTCCCGGCGTTTTTGGGCTTCCGGGGGGGCAAGGGCGTTGCGACCAGCCTCGGGGTCATATTGATTTACTTACCGGGGGCTGGTATCCTTACTATAGTTATCTGGCTTATTGTGGCATTGGTATTCAGGTATTCGTCACTCGGGGCGCTGGTCTCGTTCGCCGCCCTGCCGTTGGTCGCGTGGGGTCTTGGGTATGGGGGCATCAAGATCGCTGTGGCGTGCGTCCTGACCGCACTGCTTGTGGCGAGACACCATGAAAACATTCGGAGGCTTCTTGCCGGGACCGAAAGCAGGATCGGCAGCAAAGTCTAGCCTCATCCTTCTGGCCGGTGCGCTATGCGCCGCGCTGATACTTGCCGTCTCATTCTCCTGGGCGCAGCCGGCCCCGGGCTACCTCGACAAGCTCCTGGACCGCGGCCTCTCGACGGACAGCTACGAAAGCCGCGTGCTGATGCAGCAGGCCTCCGAGGCCCACGGCGGGGACGCGGCGCGGCTGCTCGCCGATGCGGCAGCGATAAGCCCGGACCTCCCGGCCGTGCATTTGCGGCTCGCGCTGGCGGCCCTGCCTGACGCGTTTGAGTCGCTAAGCGAGCTGATCGCGGCCGGCGAGGCCTACAAGCACAGCTTCTGGTGGTCGATGAGCCTGCGCGCAAGCGCGCTGCAAGCCCTCGTGGCCGCCGTCATGCTCGGCCTCGCGGGGCTGATCGCGATCAGGCTTACGGTCGACCTGCCGCTTTTGATGCACGATATCAACGAAAAACGCGTGCGCCTCATCCTGCCTGCCCTGATGCTCCCGTTTTCGCCCCTGGGGCCGGCCCTCGTGCTGCTCGCTGCGCTTATGACCGTCTGCCTGTATGCGCGCAAGGGCGTGGCGGTGTTCTATCTGGCGGCGGTCTTCGCGGTAGCGCTGCCCGCGCTCCAGGGCCCGCTCGATGACGCGTACACCGCCAGCATGCCCCGGATGGCCGCGATAGTCGGCGTCAACGAGGGCTCGACCAACCGCTACGCCATAGGCGTGCTTGCGGGGCACGACGACTACATGTCGAGGTTCGCTTACGGCCTGGCGCTCAGGCGCGACGGCCGCATAGAGGACTCGGTCGCGGTATTCCGCAAGCTGCTTGCCGAGACGCCCGATGACGGCCGGGCGCTGATAAACCTCGGCAACGCGCAATTCGCCGCCGGCCGCTTCGCCGAGGCGCGCGACTCATACCAGAAGGCGTACGATAGCTCAAAGACCGTCGTCTCGGCCTATAACCTGGCCATGGCCTCGCGCGCGCTTTTCGATTACGCCTCGGGCGACAAGTTCTACGCCGAGGCCGCGGCGCTTGACGCCCAGGTGGTGTCGGCCTTCAACTCCATCGCATCCAAAAACCCGAACCGGACCGTCATGGACTCGGTCTTCACCCACGCCGAACTCGAGGACTACATCGCGCATAACGCCACTAATGCGGCCTCGCTCTACCCGCTGGGCGGCAAGGCCGCGATGGCCGGGGCCGGGGTGCTGGCCGTGATATTCACGGTGCTCCTGTTTTCGGGCATCGGGCTTGCGGGCCGCTGCACGAACTGCGGCAAGGTGCTCTGCGAGCGCTGCGCGCCGACGAGGAACTATGCCGGCAAGTGCGCCTCGTGCCACAGGCTGCTTGCGGAGTTCGACGACACCAGCCCGAGGGCCAAGGTGGCGCGCATGCTCTCGTCCATGCGCATCAAGGACAAGATGCGCGACCGCCTGAAGGCGCTCTCGTTCGCCCCGCCGGGCATCGCCCAGATATTCGCCGGGAAGCTCTTGGAGGGTTTCCTCTACCTCACCGGGTTCCTGTTTCTGGTATTCGCGGCCATACTCGCGGCCGACCCCATCTTCACGGTCGGCCTCGCGGGGCTGACCCACCTCTGGCTCACGCCGCCCCTGGCGGCCGCGGCGGCCTGCTGTATCTGTTGTCATTCATGTCCGTAAACCGGAGGCTCGAAATCGGATGGCTCTAGAGGGATCGCTCAGGGAGTTCAGCCTCGCCGACATATTGCAGCTCCTGCACTTCCAGCGGAAGACCGGGGTGCTCACGATCGCGGGCAAGTCCGACAAGATCCGGCTGATGTTCAACGAGGGCCAGATAGTCGCGGCCGAGAGCCAGAAGCGCGACGTCGCGGGGCGCCTGGGCCGGGTGCTGGTATCGCGCGGGATCATAACCGAGGACTCGCTCGAGCAGGCCATCGAACGGCAGAAGGACTCGGGCATGCGCCTCGGAGAGATACTCATCGCCGACGGCCGCGCCACGCCCGAGGACATCAAGGGCGTGCTCTCGTTTCAGATCACCGAGGCAGTAAACCAGCTCTTCACCTGGAAGGAGGGCCGGTACGACTTCACCGCGCAGGCCGTGCCCGTGGACCAGGAGCTCTCGGTGAGCCTCGATACGCAGCACGTCCTGATGGAGGGCCTGCGCCTCCTTGACGAATGGACCCAGCTCGGGGACATGATAAACGTCGATACCGTATTCGTCCAGAGGGAGAACCCCGATGCCGAGGTCACGGACGAGGAGCAGCGCATACTCGCGTTCGTCGACGGCGCAAACGACGTCGGCACTATCGCGGACCTCACAGGCATAGACAGCTTCAACGTCTCGATGCTGCTGCTGGGGCTCATACAGAAGGGCAGGGCCGCCAAGAAAGAGGCGATTACCGCGCAGTCGGTCGCGGCGGTGCGCATCTACATCCCGCCGCCCCCGGTGCCGCAGCTCACGCTCATCCTCGCCCTGATGCTGGCGGTATCGCTGGCCATAAGCGTGGCGCTCGTCTGGGCCACCGGTGACGTGCGGGCGTTTAAGGCCGCAACGCAGATAGACCGCATTCGCACCTCTGTCGAAATGCAGCAGCGCATGAGCGGCTCGTACCCGGCGGCGATAGAAGGCACTGACCCGTGGGGGACGCCGTATGTATATCAAGCGACCGCGCAGGGATTCACCATCTTCTCCGCAGGGCCGGATCGCACGCCCAACACGCCGGACGACATCCACTAAATCGTTTTCAATCCAAAGTCGCGTTAAATACGCGTGATACGTTGTCAGGCCTTCAAAGACGCGCCCTCGGAGTACGTCTCAGTACACCGTCGGGCGGTCTTCTCGCCCTTCCTAGTCTGACGCGATTTATCGCGCTTTAAGTGGCTGATGCGGGATCGTGCGAGCGGTCAACGGCATTGATTAGAGCGCCCCAGCATATTATTATTTGATGCCACGCAAAGCAACTAAGGTTTATTTTGACATCATAGGCCATTCAAGAGTATTATAAGAATCTATGGAAACTGAGATAAAATTAAATCAAATAAATATTAAGGTTCCTGGCAACTGGAACAGAAGAATTTTTTCACCAGCTTGGATTAGCAAGAATTTTACTGTGCCCGAAGGTATTCGTGAGATAAATTTACTTTTTAATCCAGACGATATAGAGATCGGCTATAAAATAATGGGAGTGCAAATTTTTCCTAAAGAAAACGAATTGGCCTTAGTTATTGGAAATTCAGACGAAATTAACAATGACAACATACTTTTATGTTTTAAGCTTTTCATAAAGATTTTAGACATTCTTCCTCAAACCCCGATAAAAGCAATTGGATTCAATGTGGACTATTTGTTACCTGTTAATGCAAAGTCTAATTTAGGTGATTGGATAAAAAAGCAAAAACAAGATTATGAAAAGCTCGCAATGAATGGCTTGACATTAAAACAAGACACCGAGAAATATACATTAAATTTAAAAATCGAAATCATCGCAGATACCTTTAAGGTAGATTTTAATTACCATTTCAAAAATTACGTTGACATTGATCAATCTCCAGATTTTTTCATAAAGCTTATCGAAGACACAAAGAGGTACTTATAATGTCTGACTCTCCTAATATGGCGCTCTCAAACACTGAAAACAATGAGCATGAAAATATCTGGACATTTTCTATAGAGAATCCACATAACCAATTTAGCTTTAAATTTCCAGAGCGAACTTTTAGGACAAAGTATTTCACTGTCTTAAGCAACTTGACGCGCACAGAAGACTACTATGTAACCGCTATAAGAAATTTGCTGAAAAAAACAAATTTCCTTGAATTATATCAACAGCTCTTGGAAGATCAGATATCACAAGAAAGTTTCCATAAAGAACTCGCGGAATCCTCCAATAAGTATGTTGTTGATATACATCCTCTTGCCAACAAAGAAGATATTAATATAATTATAGGAATTGTCAACAGAATAGGCTATGAACTCAGAGAGTTTTCTGGGAATGAAATTGATGAGCTTTTTTCAACCAATATTAGTGAAGAGATTGCTGCTATCGACAGCAGTTCGCTGACGAAAAATCTGTATGGTTAAGCTAATTGCCCAAGGCGCTTCAATCGAAGGCGAAAGAGTATCAGTATATACTCGCAAACAAATATTCCACTCTCTTGTTCAAATAGGAGGTATGACATTATGTAAATACAAATGTTCGACACATGTAAAATCAGAAGTTATAGAGGAACTAATCCCAAAAAGATATAAGATCAAAAAGACCTCCAATCTGAATGCTGGAGATTTGTTGGAGGCAGATGTTATTGAAGTATATCCCCAATCTATGCTGACGTTCGAAAAAGAAGCAAATTATAGTCATACTCATGGCATCCAAACAGCTCAATCAAAAGGTTTCACATATGCTGAAATAGCGATCCCTTTTCGGTTTTTGTTAGAAAGAGCTATTGGGAGATAAGAAAATGGGAGAACCGGGACAGCTATACTTTTTACGAATTTCGATGCAGGCGGCCCTCTTCATTAACCACAGTTAATCGGAAGTTAATAGAAAACGCATGACCCTTCATTTTTCCTATCAACCTTCGGTTTATATATAAACCGTAGGTTATCGCATTTTTTATTTCGTTGTGCTTCAATACTGCATGAGGCTGATATGCTCATATTTGAAGGTGCTGAAAACGCGGAAGGATGCCGATGGGCGGCGCGAAAAACGTTTCTGAACGCCTAAACACGGAGGTCGCAAAAAAGCGATGAAATCCGCATGGTTAGAAGCTGTTTTCTTCGTTCATTTGAACGCTCTAAAAAAATACGCGCGGCCGCGCGCGGTAAGTATGTATATAACTAAGGCTACGGATGCAGGTCAAAGAAAGCCGTTGACCTCGTGGGGCGCGGGGGGCGGGGCCGACTGGCCCCCTTCTTTCCCCCCGAAAGCGCGCCCAAATCGGCTTCAGACAAGGCAGGGCGAGAAGACCGCCCGATGGTGTACTGTGACGTACATAGAGGGCGAGTCTTCGAAGCCCAACGCAGTATCAAGCGATTTGGAGCGCTTTGAAAAAAAGCTTGTTGAGCGGTGGGGCGTTGTGAGGGTATACTGTTAGTTATGGCTGACAAGGGAAGAATCCTGGTAGTCGAGGACGAACAGAAGATCGCCGACGTTACCAAGGCCTATCTCGAGCGCGCCGGCTTCGAGGTCGTGCATGCCGCTACAGGCGCGCGCGCGGTCTCGCTCCTGAAGGAGAAGTTCGACCTCATCTTGCTTGACCTGATGCTCCCGGACATGGACGGCGAGGAGATATGCCGCCTCGTGCGCGAGCACTCGCAAGTGCCGATCATCATGCTCACGGCCAAGAGCGCCGAGGACGACCGCGTCAAGGGCCTGGGCATGGGCGCGGACGACTACGTTGTGAAGCCCTTCAGCCCGCGCGAGCTGGTCGCGCGCGTAGAGGCGCACCTGAGGCGCACGAAGAAGCCTCAGCACACGATGAAGTTCAACGGCGGGGCGCTGGTTATCAACGTCGAGAACCACGAGGTGCTGGTCGACGGCTGCCCGATCACGCTGACCCCGACCGAGTTCAAGATACTCCAGTGCCTGGCCGACAGGCCGCAGGCCGTCCTGGGGCGGCTTCAGCTCGTGAACCTCGTGCAGGGCTATGACTTCGAGGGCTACGAGCGCACCATAGACGCGCACGTCAAGAACCTCCGCCACAAGATCGAGGAGGACTCGCGCTCGCCGCGCTTCATCAAGACCGTCTACGGCATGGGCTACAAGTTCATCGGCACGCGGGATGAGGACTAAGCTTTTCGTAGCCTTCCTGGCCGTCATCCTCATGGCCCTGCTGTCGAACCTCATCTTCCACTACAAGATAATCGACGACTTCGAGGAATACTCGCGCAGCGTCGTCGAGGACGAGCTCTACCTCGTCCTGGCGGCCGTCGAGGGCTGCCGCAAAGAGGACGGCACGTGGGACCGCGAGGAGCTGGTCGACTCGGTGCGCTGGGCCGCGATGCTCGGTTTCGGCGTCGAGGTGCTCGACGAGGGCGGCCACGTGATGCTGACCACCAGGGACTCGCTCCAGGACATCACGCCCGCGCTCTGGCGGAGGGTCAACGCGATAGTTGAGCTCAACTCTCCGGCCGGGGAGTTCGAGGACTACCCGCTTTTCTCCGGCGGGGTCGAGATCGGGACGCTCAAGATCAGGCCGCTTCGGAAGCACGGGCTTCAAGCCAAGAAGGAAGACACGTTCAAGCGCCGCGAGAACGAGTTTCAGAACTTCTCGTTCCTGATCGCGGGGGGCGGTGCGGTATTCCTGGCGCTGATGCTGGTGGCGTACATCACGCGGCCGCTCAGAAGGCTCAGAGAGGCCGCGTCGCGCGTCGCTTCCGGGGATTTCTCGGTGCGCATCAGGCCTCCGTCGAGCGGGGACGAGATCGAGGAACTCGGCAAGAGCTTCGACCACATGGTCGAGAGCCTCGAGCGCGAGGAGGCGATCAGGAAGCGGCTCACGTCGAATATCGCGCACGAACTCCGCACGCCGCTTACGGTCATGCGCGCCCAGATCGAGGCGATCTCGGACGGCGTGATCGAGCCGGACCGCGAGACGATAGATACGCTCTCCGGCGAGGTCCACCGGCTCGTGAGGCTCGTCGAGGGCATCGAGGAGATCACGCGCGCCGAGGCGAGCATATTCAAGCAGCCCTCGGTCGATTCGGTCAACTTGCGGGGCATGCTCGAGGGCATCGCCCAGTCTCTGGGCCTGATCTTCGAGCGCAAGGGCCTGAGCCTGGAGCTTGCGGGCCCGGCGCTCGTCGTGCGCACCGATGCCGACAAGCTCGAGATAATCCTCCGGAACCTCCTTAACAACGCAGCCCAGCACACCGCGGCCGGAGGCGTCTCGGTCTCGTGGGGCGCGGAGTCCGGGGGCTTCTCCATCGAGGTCAGGGACACCGGCCCCGGTATCCCGGCCGAGGAGATCCCGCTGCTGTTCAAGCGCTTCTACAAGGGCTCGGCCTCGAGCGGCACCGGCGTCGGGCTCTCGATAGTGCGCGAGCTGCTCGATATCCTCGGCGGCACCGTTACGGTCATGAGCAAGCCCGGCGAGGGCGCGGTTTTTCGCGTGAGCATACCCGAGGCCGGCTCCAGGCGCAGGTAGTTGGTGTCTGTCTCAGGGGCGGCCATATCGACCGACGGTTTTTTGGCGCTTGTGTCATGACAGCATGCTCCGGCGGGATATCAGAAGCTGAAAAAGCATTTAATTACGGCCTGTTACGTCTGGGCATCCATCTTGCATCACTGGGGTTGCAAGGAGGGATCGAGATATGTCCATTGACAGAGTCGGCGCATCGGCCGCGCGCGAGGAGCTGTTGGCGATGATAAGGTCTTCGCGTCAGGCGGCACCGGCCGCCCCGGCCCGGAAGCCTCAGCCAGCGGCCCTCACAAGCCCTGCTCCAGCGCTGGCCGAACGCCCGGTGGCAGAGGGCCGCATGCCGGTCAGGCGCATCAGCATCTACGTCTGAAGCTATGGGATCGGGTTGCCGCCGATGGTCTGGGTTAGGGCCTCGATGAGCTGCGGCGTTTCGAAGGGCTTGATCAGCAGGCCGCTCGATGCGATGCTTGAGGCCTCGCGCATGGCGTAAGCATCCATCGTGTCCGCTATCAGGACGACTGGCACGCTGTGGGTTTCGGTGAGGCTCCTGGCGAGGCTCAGTTTGTTGCGGTCAAACGATATGTCCAGCACCATGGCGTCCGGACGCGTCTGCTCCAGGAGGGCCGCCGCGTCCTGGCGGTTCGCGGCTATGCCGACCACGTCATAGCCGGCGCGCTGAAGGGCGCTCTGTATGTCCATCGCGATGATGGACTGGTCTTCGATTATGAGAACCTTTACCGGCGCCATTGCATTGCTCCCTCCCTGCCTACGCTTAGATGTTAAGTGAATGCAAGCAGGAAGGCAACTAGGTAATTATACTTACATAGACACAACCGGCTATAGTAAAGCATCGGCCTAAAATTCATATTATGGTTGTATGATATAATGAATTAGTTATAAATAACATAAGCATTATTGGTGTTGGCGTAGATGAATTTTTTGAGTTAGCCTGCAAGCATCAGTGTGCGGCGCGCTCTGGATGTCGAACCTATGCTGTGTGTTAAATTATCGGATCGGTTCAATGCTATCATTGGGGGAGATCAATGAAAACAGTAATCTGTCGCGGAGGTCTGTGCTGTCTAATGGATGTGTTTAAATGCGCTTGTACTAGGGGTGCGGCGCATGTCTGAGGGCAAGGGACGCAACAACCTGCGGAAACTCGGCCGCGAGATCAAGCGGCGCAGCATCTGCCTCATGGACCGCGAGTCCTTCACCGAATCCATCATGCGCCACTTGAAGACCTCGCTCGGGTGCGCCGTTACGGCCGTGGTCCATGCCTCCGATACGGGGCTCGACCTCTGCGGCGGGATCCTCCTCGGTTTTTCGCCCGAGCGCGTCAACGCTTTTTTCAACAACGACCACGGTAAGCTCGCGGTCTATAAGGACCTTTTTGACGGGGCCAGGCGACACGGCTACCACTGCATGTTTTTCAACGACGCCGAAAAGAACGCCAAGCCCATATTTGACGAACTCTACAAGCCCTTCGGCCTGACCTGCGGGGCGAAGATCGTCTTCAGCGATGCCGCCGGCTCGGTGATCGGGGCATATACCCTCAGCAGGGAGACGGGCCCCGATTTCAGCGATGCGGAAAAGGAGCTCATCCAGGACATTGCGCCTTACGTGTTTTTCGCGTTCAGGCGCTACCGCTGGCTGGTCGCGCTCGATTTTTTCGGCGTGATCCGCCACGACGAGCTGATGTACGGTATGCTTATCACCGACGACTCCGGACGCGTAACATACCAAAACGATGCCGCGAGGTTTCTGCTTAAATCCAAGGAGGGCGATACGGTCCCGATGCCGCTGCTGGGGGTGTCAGGCAGGCTTGAGGCGGCCTCGAACTCCGCCGATAAGCATACGTTTAACTTCAGGGAACTCGAGGCCTACAAGCCCCCTATCGGAGGCGTTACCGCCTACAGGTTCGATGAGGCCCATGGCAACGGCCGCCTCCCTGTCAGCGGCTCGGGCTGGGTGTACCTGCTGAACCCCTGCCACAAGGACGAGCGGGAGAAGTCCCTATTGACGAAACGCGAACTGGAGGTCATAAGGTGCATAGGCCGCGGCCTGCAGGACAAGGAGATCGCGCTTGCGCTTAACATCTCCGAGAAGACCGTGCAGGCCTTCGTGCAGAAGATATACAAGAAGCTCAACACCGAAAACCGGACCGAGGCGGCCATGAAGGCCATACGCCTCGGGCTCCAGTAACGCGCGCTAAGATATCGACTCGATGACGGCCGGGCGCGGCGGCTTCTCGCGCTCTCCGATCTCGATGCCCGAGACGAAGGCCTCCTCGGCCTCCGCTAAGGCCGCGCCGTCGTTGTAGTGCAGTATCGCCAGCGGCTCGCCCTCGCGCACCGTCTCTCCGACCTTGCGGTTTATCACGATGCCGGCCGCCAGGTCTATCTCGTCTTCGGCCCTCATGCGGCCGGCCCCCAGCAGCCTTGCGGCCGTGCCCACGGCCTCGGCGTCCAGCGCCCTGAGTATGCCGTCCCTCGGCGCGGGGACGACCTTCGTGAAGGCCGCGCCCGGGAGCGCCGAGCGCCCCATCACCGCGTCCACATCTCCGCCCTGCGCGTCGACCATCTCCAGGAACTTCTTAAGCGCGTCGCCTTTTTCTATGAATTCCATCGCCTCGTGCTTGTAGCCTCTGGTCGTGAAATCCGTGAGCCTCGCGGTGGGGCACTCCTCCGTGATCGCGTCGGAGAGGCTTAGCATCGAGGCCGCGAGGATCAGCGTGACCTCCATCAGGTCCGGTGCGCCCTTGCCCTTAAGCGCGCTTATGGCCTCCTTGATCTCGAGCGAGTTGCCGACCGTGCGCCCCAGCGGCTGGTCCATGTCCGTTATCACCGCGACCGTTCGCACGCCCATCGCGTTGCCGATCTTGACCATCGTGTGGGCGAGGGAGCGGGCCGATTGCAGGTCCTTCGTAAACGCCCCGGAGCCGACCTTGACGTCCAGCACGAGGCCTCTCAAGCCCTCCGAGAGCTTCTTGGACATGATGCTGGACGCTATGAGCGGGATCGACTCCACCGTGGCGGTCACGTCCCTGAGGCGGTAGAGCACGCGGTCGGCCGGGGCTATCTCCGGGCCCTGCTCGGCTATCGCCACCCCTATATCGCCCACTATGGCCGAGAACTCATCCGCGCTAAGGTCGGTCCTGAAGCCGGGGATCGCGTGCAGCTTGTCGATAGTCCCGCCGGTATGCCCGAGCCCGCGCCCGGCTATCATCGGCACCTTCGTGCCCATCGCGGCCATCAGCGGGGCGAGTATTATGCTCGTCTTGTCACCGACGCCGCCGGTCGAGTGCTTGTCCACTATCGGCGTTGCGGCGTCGCCGAATTCCAGCGTCCGCCCGGAGCGCACCATCGCCTCTGTCATCGCGACCGTCTCGGGG
The DNA here is from genome assembly GCA_963721805.1 of Nitrospirota bacterium. GTDB lineage: Bacteria > Nitrospirota > Thermodesulfovibrionia > Thermodesulfovibrionales > JdFR-86 > CAVRJY01. The sequence continues at coordinate 518,767 of CAVRJY010000001.1, forward strand.
TCGGTCATGCCGCGCAGGAATACGGCCATCAGGAACGCCGAGGCCTGGTAGTCCGGCACCAGGCCCGTGGCGATGCCGCCTATGATGAAGGCTATCTCCTCATGGGAGAGTTCGCCGCCGTCGCGTTTCTTCTTTATGATGTCATAGGTATGCATAGTCCCTCCTGTAGCTGAGCGTATTCTTTTTTATTGATTAATGGCTGAAAGTATAGTATATTTACACGAATAGTATACATGTGGCGTTATGCATATTAAAACAGGGGGTGAAAGGGGAATCCTATGGGAGAAGAAAAACTCTCGAAAGAGGAGTTCATCAGACAGGCTATCGTAGGGCTCAGGAAAGAGGGGTACAAGGGTATCCATACCGTCTATTCCGGCTTTAACGAGGCCTTCAAAGCCTATTATCCCGGCGAGGATCCGATAGTGAACACGACCAAGCTCGCATCCGAGGGCAAGATCGTCATCCGTCCCGTCAGGGGCGGCGTGATGCTATACCTGCCCGAGGACGCCCCCGCTCAGGGCCGCACGGCCGAGGAGGCTCTCAAAAAAATGGGCCTATGAAAATAGGCATCCTCGGCGGGACCTTCAACCCGGTCCATTACGGCCACCTGAGGGCCGCCGAAGAAGTACGGGAGCGGCTTGCCCTGGAGCGGGTGCTGTTCGTGCCCGCCGGCACGCCTCCCCTTAAATCCGGCGAACTCGCTGATGCCCGCCACCGTCTCGAGATGGTAACTCTCGCGGTGGCGGGCAATCCTTTTTTCGAGGTCTCCGGCGTCGAGTGCAACAGGCCCGGGACCTCCTATCTCATCGAGACGCTCGAGACCATCTCGGCCGGACACCCGGACTGGGAGCTGTATTTCATCATCGGCTCCGAGGCGTTCGCCGAGCTCCCGAGGTGGCGCGAGCCCAGGCGGCTCCTGAATATGGCGCGCTTCGTCGTGCTCGGCCGCCCGCCGCTCGGGTTCGAGGCCGCGCTTAAGGGCTCGCCGTACATCGGCGACGCGCACGCGCTCCGGGCGCTTGACCGGGGTGAGACCGGGGAGGCCGAGGTCAGCGTTATGGGCGGGGGCTCGGTCATAATGCTCCGGATGGATGCCCTGCCGGTCTCGTCCACCGCGATACGCTCGGCCCTCAGGGAGGGCAGGAGCATAAGGTATCTGTTGCCACGCGACGTTGAGTTATATATAATAACTGAGAAGCTTTATTTGCCTATGCTCAGGGAGGACCAGACGACAAGGCGCGAAGGGAAGACAGATTGCCGTTAAAACGCAAGGACGCAAGCAGGCGGCGCGCGATTGAAATTGCCCGTATAGCCCTGGATAAGAAGGCCTCATCGGTAGTCGTTCTAGATATGTCCGGTCTCGTGTATTTCACCGATTACTTCGTGATCTGCTCGGCCGATAACGTCACCCACGCCGGGGCGCTCGTGGACCACATCGAGCAGGGCATGAAGACCGCCCACAGGCTCAGGCCGATAGGGATCGAAGGCAGGCAGCACGCCCACTGGGTGCTGATCGATTACGGCGACGTCGTCGTGCATGTGTTTGACAGGGAAACCCGCGAGCACTACGAGCTCGAGAAGCTCTGGCTCGACGCCCCGGAGGTCGCGGTTGAGGAAGCTAAGGATAAGGCTGCTGTGGGTGGGAAAGACACGGGAGGCGTATCTGAAAAAAGGCATTGACGACTACCTCGAGAGGCTCGGCCCGTACGCCGAGGTCGAGGTCGTGGAGATAAGGGAAGAGAAGGGCGCAAGCGGCGGGCTGAGCGCCGAGGGCCTTGCGCGCGAGGGCAGGCGTATTGCCGGGAAGTCCGGCGGCTACGTCCTGCTCGACGAGCGGGGCCGCCAGCTGAGCTCCCCCGAGCTCGCCTCATACCTGGGCAAGCACCCCTCGGTGGACTTCGTCCTGGGAGGGGCCTACGGCGTGAGCGACGAGGTGCGCAAGGGCGCTGGCGATACGATCTCTCTCTCGCAAATGACGCTCACCCACGAGATGGCCCGGCTGCTGTTTACGGAGCAGCTCTACAGGGCATGCACCATAATCCGCGGCATGAGGTATCATCACTGAGATGGCCAAGCTCGTCCTGCTGATATTCATAATCGTGCTCGGGGCGTTCGGTCTCCTGGCCGCCTACAACCACGGCACCACGGACATAAACGTCCCTTTTGACAAGACCTACGAGGTCTCGAAGCCCGGCCTGATACTGATGTCCTCGGCGGTGGGCGCGCTGCTGATGTTCGTCATGTTCGTCGTGCGCGACACGCGGAGGTTCCTGCTCACCTACCAGTTCCAGCGCAACCGCAAGCGCGAGGAGCGCATAGACAACCGCTACTCCAAGGCCATGAACGCGATGCTTGCCGAGGACGAGGCCGAGGCGCGCGCCGCTTTAGAGGGCATACTCAAGGAGGACCCGGAGCACACCGGGGCGCTCCTGAGGCTCGGCGACCTGGAGCTCAGGCGCAAGGAGTACCAGGCCGCGCTCGAGTGCTACCGCAGGGCGCTTGCGATCTCCCCGCGGAGCCTCGAGGTGCTTTTCAGCATAGTGACCGCCAACGAGAAGCTCCACCGCACCGTCGACGCGATCCGGTATATCGAGGAGATCCTCGAGATAGACCCCGACAACCTCAACGCCCACCACCGGAAGCGCTCGATCCTCGAGGCCCAGGGCCGGTGGGAAGACGTCATGGACCTTCAAAAGCAGATCGTCCGCTACGAGCACGACGGCCACCAGCGCTCGGTCGAGCAGGCCCTGCTTCTGGGCTACCGCTACGAGGTCAGCCGCGAGCACCTTGAGCGCGGCGACGTCGAGAAGGCGATGAAGGGCTTCAAGGCCATACTCAAGGACGACAAGGACTTCATCCCGGCTTACCTGGGCGCGGCCGAGGGGCTGTTTCTGTCCGAGCCCGAGCCGGAGGAGGCCGTGGAGTTCCTGGAGAAGGGCTACGAGCAGACCTCGTCGCACATCATACTGGCTCGGCTCGAAGACATGCTGATAAACCTCGGCGAGCCCGCCCGGCTTATCAAGACATACAGGGCCGCCATAGCGCGCGACCCAAAAAACGACATGCTCAAGTTCTTCCTCGCGAAGCTCTACTACAGGCTCGAGATGATCGACGACGCCTTCTCGATCATGTCCGCGCTCGATATGCCGCAGCCGTTCCCGGAGTTCTCGACCCTGATGGGGCAGCTCCACCTCAGGCGCGGCCAGTGCGAGCGCGCCGTGGAGGAGTTCAAGAAGTCCCTCGACTTCAAACGCGCCATCCTGGTGCCCTACTGCTGCTCCGCCTGCGGCACCGTGGCGCAGGAGTGGTCCGGCCGCTGCGCCAACTGCGGCGGATGGAACACCTACAAGTTCAAGTTCAATGTCTCCTGCAAGCTCTAGCCGGCTGCGAGTCGTCCTGGACACGAGCCTCTTCGTCAACCCCGACGTGAGGGCCAGCCTTGGGGAGAACCCGACCGAGGCGATCACCAGGTTTCTGGAGCTCGCCTCGCGCATACCCTCGGTGGAGTTTTACATGCCCCCCTCCGTGTTTGAGGAACTCATGAACTTCGTCGAGCGCGGGCGGCTGCCCGCGGCGCTCCTGATCCACCTGATACAGAAGTCCCCGCAGCGGTACGAACTCATGACCCCGGCCGCGTTCATATACGAGCTCATCGAGGAGATCAGGGAGCGCATCAACCGCGGCCTGCGCGTGGCCGAGACCGCGGTGCGCGGCGCGGCCTTAAAGGGCGGCGTGGACGAGGTGATCAAGGACCTGCGGCGGAAGTACCGCGAGGCGCTCAGGGAGGGGATCATCGACAGCCGCGAGGACGTGGACCTGATCCTGCTCGCGCGCGAACTGGACGCCACGCTCGTAAGCGCCGACCAGGGGGCGGTGAAGTGGGCCGACAAGCTCGGCATCAAGTGGCTGCTGCCGGAGAAATTCAAGGAATACCTCGAGGCGCTGGAGCAGAGTCCCGCCGAATAGCGCTTCTAAGGCGGTGACGGTTTTCTCCCGGAGCGATGAGTCCATGGCGGTCGAGTGCCCTGGGTGAAGCGGAGGGGTGAACCTTATAAGCCGCCGTATCCCGCGATTTCAGTCTCTTGAGGCCGGAAGCAATCTCTTGACAGGCGCTATTTTGCGGGCTGCTTGTCTTTGGGACCTTTTGCCGTGGGGGTGTCGGCGGGTTTTTCGGCCGGATGCAGGGCCGGATCGTCGGGGTGTGCCTGCTTGTAGCGGTCCGAAAGGTACTGGAAGATCTGGACCCTTCCGTTTACGCTGTCCGCGACGTAGACCTTGTCGTTGTGGTCAACGAAGATGTCCTCCGGGATCCGGAACGTCCCGAGGCTGCTGCCGGTCGCGCCGACGAAGAGATAGACGAGGCCCTTGGAGTCGAATATCTGGAAATTGCCGAACGCGGCGTCCGTGATGAAGACATACCCGTCGTCGCTTATGGCGATGCCCTTCGGCCTGGCCACGCTCCCCGGGGTGTCGCCGTGCTGGCTGAATGCGCGCGAGGTCTTGCCGTCGGGGCTTATCACCTGTATCCTGAAGTTCATCGTGTCGACGACGTAGACGTTGCCGTCCTTATCCAGCGCGATGCCGGTCGGAAAATGGATCTGGCCTACATCGATGCCCCCTGAGGCGAGCTGTCCCACGTATTCGCCTTTATCGTCGAATATGAAAATCCCCTCCAGCTTCGAGTCGCTCACGTACATGAGCTTGCGCACCGGGTCGAGCGCCACCCCTACGGGGTTTCTAAGCTTGCCTTTCGCCGTAATGTACTTGAGCTTGGAGCTGTCCAGGTCGAAGATATATACCGAGCCGGCCCCGGCGTCCGCCACGGCGATCAGCCTGTTTGTGAGGTCGACCGCGATCGACATGGGGGTCTTCCAGCCGTATGGATGCGCCAGGAAGTCGAGCGTGTTTTTCTGCAGGTTGATGACAGCCACCTTATGGAGCTGGATGTCGGAGACGTAGATGTTCCCCTTGTCGTCGGCTGCGATGCCGTGCGGCTTGGCGAACCTGAACGTGTAATCATCGCCGAACATGGCGTCGAAGTTGCTGTTGCTCGATACGTCGAGGTCAGTGGTGATGGTTTTGAGGAGCTTTATCTTCGCGGGCTCGGGGGGCTTCGGCCATACGTAGCCGGAGAGGTCCATCGGTTTGCGCGGGGCCGCGCAGCCGACGATCATCGCCGCGAGGATGGCAAGGCTTACAGCCAGGATGGATTTATTGAGCTTGTACACTGATCCATTTTAATTAAACTTCCGCCCCCGAGTCAAGGCGGCCCAGGTGACGTCCGGCGCGATATGTGATATATTTATGTCATATACGTATATAAGGGGTGGGGGTGCGTTGAATTACTTAGGGCTTGATGCCGGCTCCGTAAGCGTAAAGGCCGTTGTGCTGGATCCCTCCGGAAGCAGGGTGAGGTCGACCTATGTCCTGCACAGGGGACATCCCCTGCCTGTGGCGCTCTCGGTGCTCAGGGAGTTCAGCTCCGCTTCAGAGTGCCTCGTGTCCGTCACAGGTTCCGCCGGGCGGCTCATATCCTCCGTGCTGGGGCTGGAGCCCATAAACGAGATCGTCGCCCAGTCCTATGCCGCGAGGCGGCTCTATCCCCACGTCCGCACCGTGATCGAGATGGGGGGCGAGGACTCGAAGCTCATCCTGCTTGGCGAGGCCGGGGTCAGGGACTTCGCGATGAACTCGGTCTGCGCCGCTGGCACCGGCTCGTTCCTGGACCAGCAGGCCGAGCGGCTCAGGCTCCGGGTGGAGGAGCTCGGCGAGCTCTCGCTTCAGTGCAAAAAGCCGCCCCGCATAGCCGGGCGGTGCAGCGTGTTCGCCAAAAGCGACATGATCCACCTCCAGCAGATCGCCACTCCGGTTCACGATATCGTGGCCGGGCTGTGCTTCGCGGTGGCCCGCAACTTCAAGGGCTCGATCGCGCGCGGCCGCACGGTCGCGGCTCCCGTGGCGTTTCAGGGCGGGGTCGCCGCCAATGTGGGCATGGTGCGCGCCTTCAGGGAGATATTCGGCCTCGAGGAGCTGTTCGTGCCCGAGGAGTTCGCGCTTACGGGCGCGATCGGCGCAGCGCTGAAGGGCATCGAGGAGGGCACCGCCCGCGCCATCGACCTCAGCGCTCTCGAGCGCTACATCGACGAAGGCCACACTGCGCGCGAGGGCCACGCGCCGCTGATATCCGTTGGCGACGGGTTTAAGGCCCGCCACCTCGACCCGGACCTTTCGGTCATGCACCCGCCGAAGGCCGGTCAGCCTGACGCCTATATGGGCATAGATATCGGCTCGATCAGCACGAACCTCGCGGTGACAGACGCCGAAGGCCGCCTGCTCGCCAAGCGCTACCTGATGACCGCCGGCCGGCCGATCGAGGCCGTAAGCCGGGGACTCGCCGAGATAGCCGCCGAGGTTGGGGGCAAGGTCAATATCCGCGGCGTCGGCACCACGGGATCGGGCCGGTACATGATAGCGGACTACGTCGGGGCCGACATCGTCAAAAACGAGATCACCGCCCAGGCCACCGCGGCCGCGCACATCGACCCCACCGTGGATACGATCTTCGAGATCGGCGGGCAGGACTCGAAGTTCATATCGCTTAGAGACGGCGTGATCGTGGACTTCGAGATGAACAAGGCCTGCGCCGCAGGCACGGGATCGTTTTTGGAGGAGCAGGCCGAGAAGCTCGGCATCTCGATCAAGGGCGAGTTTCAGGACGCCGCGTTTTCATCGGATAACCCCTGCAAGCTCGGCGAGCGCTGCACCGTGTTCATGGAAAACTCGCTGATGGCTAATCTCCAAACCGGCACCGCGACCCCGGACCTCCTGGCCGGGCTTTCGTACTCAATCGTCCAAAACTACATAAACCGCGTAGTCGCCGGCCGCGCGATAGGCAAGCGGATCTTCTTTCAGGGCGGCGTCGCGTTTAACAAATCCGTGGTCGCCGCGTTCGAGAAATACACCGGAGAGACCGTCACCGTCCCGCCGAACCACGACGTCACCGGCGCGATAGGCATGGCGCTCATCGCCCAGCGCAACGCGCGGGACAACTCTGCCGGGCGCTCTTCGTTTAAGGGCTTCGAGTACTCGAGCCGCCCCTATACGGTCTCGTCGTTTGAGTGCCGGGGCTGCGAGAACCTCTGCGAGATCAACCGCGTGCAGGTCGAGGGACACCAGGAAAAGCTGTTCTACGGCGGCAGGTGCGAGAAATACGACATCCGCAAGAAACGCGCCTCCGGGCCCCCGGACCTCTTCGCGTTCAGGGAAGAGCTGATGGCCTCGTATGTCAGGCCGCCCAAAGGGTCCCGGCCCACGGTCGGAGTCCCGCGCATATTCTATTTCGAGGAGATGCTGCCCTATTGGGCCACGCTGCTTGAGGAGCTTGGGTTTGATGCGGTACTTTCGCCGCACACGAACCGCAGCGTGGTGGACCTCGGGCTCGAGACCGTGCTCTCGGAGGCCTGTTTCCCGGTGAAGGTCGCGCTCGGGCATGTCCGGCAGCTCAAGAACTCCGGGGTCGATGCGGTCATTCTGCCGAGCTTCATCAACATGAATACCGCGAGCGAGGAGTTCGCAAGCGGCCAGGCCTGCCCGCACACCCAGACTATCCCCTATGTCGCGCGCACGGCGGTCGAGGGGCTGCGCACGGTCACCCCGGTGGTCGATGTCGCGCGCGGCCAGGAATACATGATCAGGGAACTCGGCCGGGCGTTTAGAGAGGCCGGGCTCGGGCGCGGCAAAGGGGCGATAAAACGCGCCGTGACCGCGGCCGAACGCTCGCAGGAAGCCTTCAGGCAGGCGCTGCTCGAGCGCGGGCGGATCGCGCTTGAATCGCTTGCCGGCCGCGCGGTGGTCGTGATCGGCCGGGCGTATAACGCGCTGGACCGCGGGATGAACCTCGGCGTGCCGGAGAAGCTCGCGACACTCGGGGTGCTCTCGATCCCGATGGACATGCTCCCGATAGACGATATCCGCCTCAGCGACGACTGGCCTGACATGTACTGGAGGTCGGGGCAGCGCGTGCTGCGCGCCGCGCGGTTCGTGGCGGGCCACGAGCACCTCTATCCGATCTTCATCGGCAGCTTCCTGTGCGGCCCGGACTCTTTCATACTCAAGTATTTCGCCAGGGAGCTGATGGACAAACCGTACCTGCACCTCGAGATCGACGAGCACAGCGCCGACGCAGGTGCGATCACGCGCTGCGAGGCCTTCCTCGACAGCATCGACGGACAGAGGCGGGCCGCTCCAAAGCCGGTTGCCGTATTGCCTGTCAGGAGAGGGGCCGAGCCCTCGGGCATCGGCGGCAGGACGATCTATATCCCCAATATGTCAGACCACGCCTGGGCGCTCGCCGCCGCGTTCGAACGCGCCGGGGGCCGCGCCGAGGTCCTGCCCGAGAGCGACAGCCGCTCGGTCGAGTTGGGCATGCGGCACGTCTCCGGCAAGGAGTGCTATCCCTGCGCGGTGACTACAGGCGATATGGTGCGGGCCGCAACCGACCCGGGATTCAGGCCCGAGCAGTCAGCGTTTTTCATGCCGTCCGGCTCCGGGCCGTGCAGGTTCGGGCAGTATAACGTATTTCACAAGCAGGTGCTCGAATCGATAGGGATGGCGGACGTCCCGGTCTTCGCCCCCGTGCAGGACGATACCCTCTATGCCACGCTCGGCGTCATCGGCAAGGACTTCGTAAAGCACTCCTGGCATGGCATCGTGGCCATGGAGCTCCTGGGCAAATGCCTGCGCGAGACACGCCCGTACGAACGCGAAACCGGAGCGTCCGACGCACTCTATGGGGATTACTTAAAGCGGCTGTATGCGGCCCTGCGCTCAGGCCGGGGCGGCGTCGAAGGCGTGCTCAGAGACATGAGGCGCGATTTCGTCGCGGTGCCGCGCACGGGCGAGCCCCGCCCCCTGATCGGCGTGATCGGCGAGATATTCGTCCGCAGCAACCGGTTCTCCAACGAGGACCTGGTCAGAAAGATCGAGAGCTTGGGCGGCGAGGCATGGCTTTCGCCGGTCGAGGAGTGGATTTATTACATAAATCAGATGGCGATGCGGCAGGCCTTGATAAAGCGGGACGTCTCTGTTATCATAGACACTTTCGTGAAAAGGAAGTACAAGCATTACGTCGAGCGCCGTTACAGCGGCGCGTTCGAGGGGTTCTTAAGGACGCTCCACGAGCCGGGTACGGGGGACATTCTCAGAAAGGCCGCCCCCTATGTCCACGATTCCTTCGAGGGCGAGACCGTGCTGAGCATCGGCAAGGCCGTCGACCTCTGCGAGCGCGGGGCCTCGGGGATCGTAAACGCGATGCCCTTCGGGTGCATGCCGGGCACTATAGTGACCGCCCTGATGAGGGGCATAAGCAGGCGCTACGGCATCCCGTCGATAAGCGTGCCGTACGACGGAACAGCGTCTCCGGCCAACGCCATCGTGCTGGAGGCGTTCATGGACCAGGCGAAGGGCATGAAAAAAAGCTCAACCGCGCGGGAGACGGTCCCGCGTTAATCAATATTGCGAGGAGGTGATCTGGTGGGTAGTGTCGTAAAGTGGCGCAAGAAGAAGATGAGCAAGCACAAGCACCGCAAGCTCAGGAAGAAGATGAAGTTCTCCCGCAGGAACAAGTAGCGCGCTCAAGCACCCCGGGCAGCCCGTCGGCCCCATTGCAGCCGATGGCAAAAAGATTTTAGAGAACCGCCCGGTCTGGCCAGCCGATTACTCGTACCTCTCAAGTGAAAAGCCTTATATCAGGGAAGGGACAGTTGCGCCCGGAGCTTTTTTAAGGCAGCCTGCCGACCATGACGCCCACAAAGGGCATCCCGGCCGCGTAGTCCGCGAAAACCACCTTCTTGACCTCGCCCCCGGAGCCCTTCGAACCCGAGGCATGGATCATATAGGCCACGCCTCCCTCGCGCTTGATGATCCCGATATGGCCGACTATCTCCCCTGCCTTGCGCCTCGAGGCGTCCTTGACGAAATATATGATGTCCCCGTCCCTGAGTTTGGGGATGATCTTTGGAATGCTGGCTGACATGATGACCGGGACGGTCTTAATCCCGCGGCTGCCCTTGTATCCTACAAACGGCGCGCCGAGGGCGGTCGTGATATCTTCGCCCCACCTGCCGCTTCTGAGCATGTCCTCGCCGTACTGGAACCGTTCCGCGTAATTGAGCACCTTGCCTTGAGGGTCGAGGCGGCCCTGTCCGGGAAACCTCATCCGAAGCGCGGCGTTTACGGCCCCGGCCGGGGAATCCGAGAGCGCGAGCTCCGCGGCCCTGAACGTCAGGTACATGCAGTCCACGTGGTCGTCCGCCACTATCGCATTGCGGGTTACGTATGCGCCCATGGGGTCGGTGTCATAGGGGGTGCCGATGAACTCTCCGGCCCAGTATGCGATCCGTTGATTTAGAGGGGAGTTGCTCATCGCGGCCTGCCGGGCCTGGATATCGGCGTCGGGCATGAAGGCTTGGGCCAGGGCCGGGGTGATGAGGATGAGGGATATGAGTGCGGTAATCCTTAACTTTCTCACTTTTTTAATATAACCCGGCCGCGTGTTATAATACCAGAGGCTTATTAACGTCAAATAACGGCAAGGAGCGAACAAAAAATGAAGCGGATTTTTACGGTATTGGCACTGGCGGCATGCGCGTTAATGCTCACGGTCTCGATGGCATTCGCGGTTGACAGCAACAACCTCAGCGGCAAGGTCCTTGACACGGTCAACAGCGGCGGCTACACCTATGCCCAGATCGACGTCAAGGGCGAGAAGGTCTGGGTCGCGGTCCCCGAGGCCAAGGTTACGAAGGGCAAGGTCGCGTCGTTTCAGCCCGGCATGCCTATGAAGAACTTCAAGAGCAAAACTCTAAATCGCACGTTCCCCGTGATCTATTTCTCGGGCGGCCTCGCCAAGTAGGCAGCGCCCGCAACTGCCGCGCCTGATACATCCCCCCTGTCCGCAGGGGGGATGTTTTTATCCGCGGTCAGGCCTCTATCTTACTGCACGACCTCTATCTTGCCCTCCATGCCCTTCTCGCGGTGGCTCTCGAAGAACAGGAGCTTCTTGTCGCAATAAAACGGGTAGGTGCCGGTCTTGGTCGGCGTGAACTTGATGACCGAGCCATCCGACGAGATCGCCTCCTTGAACTTCATCCCGGCCTCGGGCGACTCCATCATTATATCGTGCGGCACAAAGCCCTTGGTCTTCTTCACGTGGAGCTCGACCGGGACGTTCACCTTCACGATTATGCGGTCGGGGTCGAAGAAGTACTCCCCGCCGAGTACGTCCACGACCTGTACGCCCTGGGCGTTGACAGAGGCGGTAACGGTCTTTTCCTCATGCGTGCCGGCTGCGTAGGCCACCCCGGCAAGGCAGGCGGCGGCGATAAGCGCTATCAGGACTTTCTTCATCTGTTGATCCTCCTATGGGTGTAATACCCACATTATCCCGCACGCCGGGGCTATGCGCAAGCGATAATATCGAGCTATACTAAGCGTATGAAGGTCATAGCCCTAAACGGCAGCCCGCGCACCGGGGCTATGCGCAAGCGATAATATCGAGCTATACTAAGCGTATGAAGGTCATAGCCCTAAACGGCAGCCCGCGCACCGGCGGCAACACCGAGCTGCTCCTCGACGCCGCGATAGAGGGCGCGGGGGGCGCTGTCACCGTATTCAGGCTCAACGATATGAATATCAGGGCCTGCCAGAACTGCGGCGGCTGCGACAAGACCGGCATCTGCGTGATGCGCGACGACATGGACGCGATATACGACGCCATACGCACGGCAGACCGCATTATACTCGCAAGCCCGATCTACTTCATGGCGCTCTCGGCCCAGATAAAGGCGATGATGGACCGCTGCCAGGCGCTCTGGTGCGAGAAGTACCTCCTCGGTCGCAAGTCCGTGAAGGACGGCTGCCGGGGGCTGCTGCTGGTGGTCGGCGGGCTTAAGCGCGAATCGGGGATCAGGTGCTGCGAGACCTCGGCGACCGCGTTTTTCCGCTCTATCGGGGTCGAAAAGCACGAGTCCCTCGGCTTCGTCGGCATAGACGGGAAGGGCGATATACTCACGCACCCCACCGCACTTGGTGAGGCCCGCGCAAAGGGCGCGGCGCTCGTCGGCTAGCGCTTCTTCTGAGACTTCTTCGCGGCCTCGATAACGTCGAGTAGCGGAATGCCTGAGTTCCGCGCCAGCGCGGCGCAGTCCTCATACTCCGGGGTACGCTGCACGACCTCTGCGCCCATACTCGATACCTTGACCCTCACCTTGCCCCATGGCGTGGCCGCCTCCTCGATCCTGCGGTCGAGCACCGTGCGCCCTGCCCTGTGGTGGCGCACGCCTATCGTGGTCGTCTCTTTAAATAGCGTCTCGATCACGGCGGGCCGCGCCTCTTCCGTGCACAGCACCGTGAGCACCACGCCCGGCCGGGACTTTTTCATTATCACGGGCGCAAGCCACGCATCGAGCGCCCCGGCCGCGAGCAGCCTCTCTATCGCGTATCCGTATACCTGCGGGCTCATATCGTCAATCGTAGCTTCGACCACTGTGACGGAATCATCGGTGGAGGTCACAGCCGAGACCTCGCCCACCATGGCCCGTAAAACGTTAGGGTGGCCCTCGGTGTCCCGCCCTCCGGCTCCGTAGCCTATCGAGCCTATCGCCATCGCCGGCATCTGGCCGAAGCCGCTCGATACCGTCGCGACTATCGCGGCCCCGGTCGGCGTCGTAAGCTCGAATGCCGGGCCGCAGGAATATACCGGGATGTTCTTTTCCTTTAAGACTTCGGCGGTCGCCGGGGCTGGCACAGGGAGCACGCCGTGCGCGGCGCGCACCGTACCTGAGCCGACATTTATGGCCGAAGCGTATACGCGCTCGACAGCCAGCAGCTCTATCGCGACCATCGTGCCCACGATGTCCACGAGCGCGTCCGTGGCCCCGAGCTCGTGCAGGTGGACGTCATCGTACTGCCCGCCATGGACCTTGGCCTCTGCCTCGAACAGCCGCCTGAAGCACGCAAGCGAGCGTTCCTTCACCGCACTAGACAGGCCCGAGCGAGTGATGATCGATCTGATCCCGGCCCATCTGCGCGCTGGCTCCTTGCCTTTCAATCCTACGCGCACCGAGAGGGCGTCGATGCCCGAGCGCGAGACACGCCGCGAGCCGATCGAATAGCCAGCGATGCCCAGTTTTACCAACTCTCGTTTAATGGGGGCTAGCCCCCCACCGGCGTCCGCGAGCGCCCCAAGGCACATGTCCCCGCTGATGCCCGAGAAACAATCGAAATATAAAGCCTTCATAGGCCTCCCTCGTGTGCTATCAAATTGCGCCCATCCCATCTATAATTTAACATAGGCTCTGGAAACGCGAATCCAAAATGGAGGACAGCGCGTAGTGCAGGATGATATCTTCGGACTGATCGTGTTCGGAAACACGGTGGGGCAGTATGCCATAAGCCTGGGCATTCTTCTGGGCGGTGCGCTCCTGATAAAGCTCTTCGAGTCGATAGTGCTCAGGCGGGCGAGGGCGCGCGCCGCCGCGACCGAGACGAAGGTGGACGACGTCCTCGTTGGGCTCATAGACCGGGCTGTGTTGCCGGTTTTGTTTTTCGTCCTGTTTTACCTATCGGTCCAGCACCTGAAGCTGCACCCCAAGGTCGAGCGCGGCATATGGCTGCTGGGCGTCTCGATCTTCACCTACGTAGGCGCACGGCTGTTAAGTGCGATACTCACCGCGTATTTCGAGCACTTCTGGGGCGCGCACGACCCTGCGCGCAAAGAGAGCATTCGGAGGCTCATGCCGTTTGCGCGGGCCCTGATCTGGGTATCCGCGACTGTGTTCCTGCTCGATAACCTCGGCTTCAGGGTCTCGGCCGTGGTGGCGGGGCTCGGCATAGGGGGCGTGGCCGTGGCGCTCGCCGCGCAGGCGATACTCGGGGACCTCTTCAGCTACTTCGCGATCATGCTGGACCGGCCGTTTTATATAGGCGAGGTGATCATGGTCGGGGAGTTCAGCGGGGCGGTCGAGCACATAGGGATAAAGACCACGCGCCTCAGGAGCCAGAGCGGCGAGCAGCTCATCGTGCCTAACAAGGACCTCACCGGCTCGCGGCTCAGGAACCTCTCGAAGCTCCAGGGGCGGGGGGTGCAGGTCACGGTCGGCGTGACGTACCAGACCCCCGAGCCGCTCGTCTCGGCCATACCCTCGATAGTCCAGTCCGTGGTCAGCGGGATCGATTCAGCGCAGTTCGAGCGCTGCCATCTGAAGAGCCTCAGCGCCTCGAGCCTCGATTACGAGATCGTGTTTCAGGTGGCGGGAAACGACTATAATAAATATATGGACGCGCTGCAGGCGTTTAATATCGCGCTGCTTCGCGAGTTCCGCGCCAGGGGGATAGAGTTCGCGTACCCGACGCGGACCGTATACAGCATCAGCACGGAGGGGTAAGGCCGCATAACAATCATCTTCGTATGGATGGAGGCCCCGATGGCGAGCGGCAAGGGTTTATACACTGGATTACTGCTGGTGGCGGGCGCGATAGCCGTCGCGCTCATGGCCGCTGAATTCATGACCGCGGAGGGCATGTCCATGTCAGGGAAAGAACCTGTCACCGATGCCGCGATATTCACCTCCCACCGCCCGGCCGGAAGTGCTCTCGCCACGTTCGCTATCGGCTGATTCTGGGGCACCGACTCCCGGTTCGGGAGCCTTAAGGGCGTTATCTCAACCCGCGCGGGCTATGCGGGAGGAACGACCTCCTCGCCCACATACCACGACATCGGCGACCACAGCGAGAGCCTCCAAGTGCTCTACGACCCCTCGGTGATTAGCTACGAGGCCCTGCTTCGAGTCTTCATCGAGGGCCACGACCCGTTCTCCCAGCCGTATTCGAGGCAGTACCAAAACATCGTCTTTTACTCCGGCGAGGCCCAGCGGGCCGCGATAGAACGCGAGTTCGGCAGGCTCTCGGTTGGCGGCAGGAAGGTCACGACGCGCGTCGAGCCGCTCCGCACCTTCACGCAGGCCGAGGACTACCACCAGAAGCACGACCTCCGCATGTTCGGAGAGTTCGAGGCTGAGCTCTCGGCGAAGCTCGGCCCCCAGTGGCTGTTCTCGACTCCGGCGACGAGGATAAACGGATACCTAGGCGGAAGCGGCAGCTGCGAGGAGCTTCAAGCGGAACTCAAGGGATTTCAACTATCAGAGAGGCTCTCAAGCGAGCTTCGCTCTACCGTATGCCAGGGACAGGAGAGCCGCCCCGGTGCAACGTGCCCGGTCCCGGCGAGGAAATAATAATGTATCATATCCCCCATGGGAATTGACGAGCTTCGTGAGATAATGGTGGCGCTCCGTGAGCGCTGCCCGTGGGACAAGAAACAGACTCGCCGCACCCTGCTGCCTTATCTGGTCGAGGAGAGCTACGAGCTTTTGGAGGCGCTCGAGGCCGACGACACCCCGGCCATACGCGAAGAACTCGGCGACCTGCTCTTTCAGATCGTGTTTCACTCCCGCATCGCCGAGGAGCGCGGCGAGTTCACGCTCGACGACGTGATCGGCGACATATCCCAAAAGATGCGCCACCGCCACCCGCACGTGTTCGGCGACGCCCGGTACGATACGGCCGAGGAGGTCCTGGGCCAGTGGGAGACCCGGAAGAAGGAAGAGGGCAAGGGCAGGACCTCGATCCTCGAGGGCGTGCCTTCCTCGATGCCAGCGCTCCTGCGCGCCCACAGGCTCCAAAGCCGTGCGGCGCGCGCCGGGTTCGACTGGCCGCACATCGACGGCGCGCTCGGCAAGCTCGAAGAGGAACTCGGCGAGTTCCGCGAGGCGCTAAAGAAGCCCGAGGACGCCGAGGCGGTCGAGGACGAACTCGGGGACATATTCTTCGCGCTCGTAAACGTCGCGCGGTTCGTGGACGTCAATCCCGAGCACGCCCTCAGAAAGACGATCAGCCGCTTCATCGGACGCTTCCGTCATATCGAGGAGCACGCCGAGTCGGAGGGCCGCTCGCTCGATGACATGACCCTTGAGGAGATGGACGCCCTCTGGGACGAGGCCAAACTCAAAGAACGCTAAAAGAAAAAGGCCGCCGGACGAATCCGGCGGCCCGTATCAGGCATCATCCCCTACGAATTAAAGACGTAGTCCCATATCATCCTGAATATCCTGAACTTCGAGTCCGTGGTTCTGGCACGGAATTGCGAGCCGAGTCCATAGCCGCCGCCGGTGTCGTAATCGAGGTTGGTCGGCAGATCTACGCGCGTGGAATCCGGCGTCACGTCCGCCCTAAAGTCGTATAAGTGTCCAGAAAAATTACCGGTATAGAATATCTCCATCTCGGCGTTGGCAGGAGTATACGATGGCATCGTATAGAAAAAGCTCATCGGCGTGGGCGGCCCCGAGCTGAAATAATGTCCGGCCGGCGGGTTCGCGTCAGCCGTTGAATTGACTAGCGTGGCGAAGTCCGATGAGGTGAGTGCGGTGGACTGCTTCGCGGTGTACGGTATGGCGACGTCCTTGGACTCATAGGTGTCGGTGGCGTAAGTGGCATACCAGACGTCCACCGTATAGGCCGATGCGTCCGGGATAGCCGCGAGCGTGGCGTCGTTTATTATCAGAGCGTCGCTCCCGGAGCTTAGGAAAAACGGGTTACCGCTGGGGTCCATCTCGGCGCACTCGCTGGCGACTCCGGGGCCTGTAACGCAGATGCTGACGATGCCGAACTGACCAGGGTCTTCCGCGTTGATCTTAACGCCGCCGCCGAACGAGACGTTGTTGTCGGCGTCGATGTGCTCCTCGTTATACGCAAAGAGATAGACGTCCGAGTGAAACCCGTTGCCTATAAACACCCAGCCGCCCGCACCGCTGTAGGCAGAGATGTCATATATGAGCCTGTAACTCATGGGGTAATAAGACCCGTCGTCTAAATGGGCTATGATTGATACGTCATACATGCCGTCGAAGGTCTGATCGGTGATCGTGACTCCGGTTACCTGGGTCAGCGCGCGGCCCGGGGCGTTAAACTTCGATATAAAGTGCTGGATCAGGCCGGACGAAATGAGCGTGGAATCGGCATTGAAGATGTCGTCGCGGGAATACCCGTCGTGGACGCCGAAGGAGGTCGCATTCGCGAGAAAGAATCCGTCGATGTCCGAGTCTGTAAGCGACGGGCTTTTGGCCTTGGATACTGCCGCAAAATCATTGAACATCTTCGCTATCAGGTCCTGAAT
Organism: Nitrospirota bacterium; assembly: GCA_963721805.1. GTDB lineage: Bacteria > Nitrospirota > Thermodesulfovibrionia > Thermodesulfovibrionales > JdFR-86 > CAVRJY01. The sequence continues at coordinate 535,994 of CAVRJY010000001.1, forward strand.
CGAGATGTTCAGGCTGACCGAGGCGGTCAGTATGTCGGCCGTCGCGCTCCCGGAGTAAAGCGGGTGTCCAAACGCATCGAGGAGGTCGACATGAAACACGCGGCTGTTGCCGGCCGGGACGTCCATGGTGAGCGTCACCGAGGTGGCTCCGTTGATGTCGGCGCTGGCGGACAGCGTGCTCATGTCGCTGCCGCTGATGGTCAGGCTCACCGAGTTAAGAAAAGACGGGCCCCCGCCGACCGCCGCCTTCATCCCGGCCGAGCCCGCCAGCGCTGCCTCGGCCGACTTGGGCAGCCCCTTGAGGTTGATCGATACGCTCGCGCTGCCCGAAAAATGCGACGACGATGACGATGATCCCGATCCCCCGCCCGTGCAGCCCGCTATCATGAGCAGCCCGAGCAGGGCCGCGAGGAGTGCGAATTTATATCTGTCCATGGAGGTCACCTCTTTTTATCTTGGGATATTGATCTTTATCTTTACGGGCACCGGAGTGCCCGGCGCCACCGGCGGCGTTATGCCGGACGTCGGGGCCTGCAGGACCGGCGGCTCGCCGCTTGCGCCCGCGAGGTCGTCATAAAGTATCACGCCGCTCATGCCGCCCTCAGCGCCCTCAGCGCCTCCGCCACTGCTGCCGCCGGATCCGGCCGGCACGGGGCTCGGAAGCGGCTCTCCGGCTATGATCATGACCTCCTCGCCGGCATTGAGGAATATCGAGCCGGGTATCGAGGGGTCGGTGCTCCGGATCTCGACCGTGCCCTCGAGGCACGTTATGCGCGTGAAGGGCTTGCCATTAAGCATGCCGACCTCGAACTCTATGACCGTGCCGCGCGCCGCCGCTATTGTCGTCGAGGTATGGACCTCGAAGCGGTTCTTGCCCACGACGGTGCGCATCTTGCCCTCTATCAGGTTGAAGATCGTGATCCCGCCGCCCTCGCGGCCGTATACGAACTCCTTAACGCTCACCTTCGAGTTCGGCGCGAGCGTAAGGATGCTCTCGTCTAAAAACAGCATCTTGGCGCGCGCCCCGGCCCCGGTTGTGACCGTGTCCTGGAGCTGGAGCCTGTCGTTAAGCTTTGCGTCGAGCCTCTGTCCGGCGCGCTCTATTGTAGCGCTGCCCTTGAGGTTTACAATCGAGCCGACCTCGGCGCTCGGTGCGGGCGCGGCCCATGCCGCGGAGGCCGCCGCGAGCGCGATCAAAAACGCCAATGCGTATGCGGTTTTCCTCATGGCGTGCTAGAACCTCGCTTTCAGCAGGACGCTCGTGACCGTCCTGTCATATGTATAGAATGATACGTTGGAATCGTTGTAGACGTATGTGACCCCCGCCTCAGCGCTCAGCCAGTTCAGTATCGGCCTTCTGACCGCTACCGAGTAGGCGCTCTCGAATTCCCTGCGGTGCCTGCCCGTGGTGGGCTCCCGCTGGAAGCGGTAGTCTCTGGCCGAGAAGTCCCCGGAGCCGATTACGGTGATCTTCCAGGGCAGCGATGCGTTTAGGACCGCGAAGCCCTTGCACATGTCGTACGATTCCCAGTCAGCGCGCGCGTCGAAGTCCTCGTACTCAAACCCGAGCCTCGCCTTGACCAGCGGCCCTATCGGGAACGCCTGCGAAATGCTGCCCGACCATCCCTCGCCGCTCATGCCGCGGTTCTGCTGCTGCACTATGACGTTATAGTACGACTCGTTGGAGTATTTGGCGTCGAACTCGGTCGAGAGGCCGCGGCCCTCGTTGATCGTGGCCGAGGCGAGCGCACTTCGGGTCTCGCTGAACATGTCCCCGCCCATCGTGCTGAACTCATACGAGCCGATGAGCGCGGTCTTCAATAACTTCGACGGCTCGAACCCGAAGCCTATGCGTGCGGTCTGGGCCTGGACGTCGTATTCCTTGAGCACCGCGTTCTCGTTCTGGTAGAAAGAGTAACCTATGCTGCCCGTGGCGGGCCCTGCCTTCAGGAAGTTATACTCGCCTGCGAACGAATAGACGCTCCGCCAGTCGTACTGCTGGCGGATGTCATCCGGGAGGCTCGAGCCGTGCCCCTTGAGCGCGACGTTGGAGTCGTACTGCACGCCGGTAGAAAACGCCAGCGCCCAGCGCTTCCGGGCCTCGCTGACAGTCCCTCCGGGGGCCGCCCCTTCCTCCTGCATGATCCTGAGCTGGTCTTGTGCCATGCGCGCCAGCTCGCCTCCGGGCGCGAACTCAAGCACGTTTTCGAAGAAGTCCCTGGCCTCGGAGGGCACCGCGCGCCTGTAGAAGACCATTCCGAGTTCGAAGTTCGTCACGGGGTCCATGGGCGAGGCCGCGAGCGCGCGCTTGAGGTGGCTGGTGGCCTCCTTGTACTGTGACTTGTCGCCCTTGCGGCTGAGCGTGATGCCGAGGTAGAGCTCGGCCTCTGCGCTATACGGGTTTTCGGCCAGCGCAGAGCGGAACGCCTTCTCTGCGTGCGAGTAGTCTTTGGAAGCGAGCGCTGCCTTGCCCTCGGACATGAGCGAGCCGAAATCCGCCCCCCATGCAAGAGACGCGGTAAATAACAACACGATGGCAAGCGTTAGGATTCTTCTCATGACGGTTTGATCCCCTCCCCCTGATATGTCACGGCATAACTAAACTATTCTTTAAAGGGAGGAAAAGTCAATAGATTTCGTTATCCAGCGCGCTTTTTAGCGCAGTTTCGCTACCGTGGCCCCGGCCCCGCCCTCTTCGCGCTCTCCGGGCCTGAATCCCTCGACCGCAGGGTGCGACGAGAGGAATTCCTGCACCGCACGCCTAAGCGCCCCGGTGCCGATGCCATGGATCACGCGCACCTCCTCCACACCCGCGAGAGACGCGCGGTTGAGGAACGCTTCCAGCAGTTCGAGGGCCTCGTCCACGCGCCTGCCTATAAGCTTGATCTCGCGCGGGGCGGCCTCCTCCACGGGCGCGCTCACCTCCGCCTGCCTCGGTGCGCCGCGCGGGGGCGAGAGGTATGACGCCGGGAGTTCGAGTTCCTTGTTGCCGTGCTTTATCGTGACGCGCCCCTGGCTGCGGTTGACCCTGAGCACCGCCGCATCCGCCCCGATGGACTTCACGAACACCGCGTCGCCAGCTTTAAGGGAATCAATCTTTAAAGAGCGGTTTTCGGGCTCGATCGCGTCGATTTTTTTGTCTATATCTGCGCGCGCAGCCTCAAGCGCCTTCAGAGGTGCGCGCTTCTTCTCGCGCCTGACCTCTTCCAGTATCTCGTGTGCCTCGCGGCTGGCCTTGGCTATCAGCTCCCTGGCCTCCTCGAGCGCGTTTTTGACCGCGAGCTTGCGCTCGTGCTCGATGCGGGCGAGCCGCTCGCTTAAGGCCGCGCGGTCGCGCTCGGCCTGGACGCGCAAAGTCTCTGCCTTGCGGAGTTCCTCTTCATATGCCATGCGCTTGCGCTTCATGTCCGATACGAGCGATTGGAACTCGGCGCGTATAGGGCCCATGAGCTCGCGCGCCTCATCCACTATATGCGCGGGCAGGCCGTAGCGCGCGGCCGCCTCAAGCGCGTAGCTCTGGCCGGGCTCGCCGAGTTTGAGGCGGTACAATGGGACATGGCGCTCGGGATCGAACTCCATCGAGGCGTTGCGCATCCCTGATTCGCGCTCGACGAACCCCACGATGTCGACCAGGTGCGTAGTAACGAGCACCATCGCGCCGCGGCGCAGGAGTTCGCGCATGATCGCGCAGCCGAGCGCCGCGCCCTCGGCCGGATCGGTCCCGGTGCCGAGTTCGTCCATCAGCACGAGCGTCGACGGCCCGGCCGCATTCAATATCCTCGCGAGGTTTCCTATATGCCCGGCGAAGGTCGAGAGGCTCGCCTCGATCGACTGCTCGTCTCCGATGTCAGCGAGCACGCCTTCGAGCACAGGATAGCTCGAGCCGTCCCCGCCGGGCACCGGCATGCCCGAGAGCGCCATCAGGGTCAGGAGCCCGGCCGCCTTGATCGCTATGGTCTTGCCCCCGGCGTTCGGGCCGGTGATCACCAACGCCCGGCCCCCGGCCTCCTCGGAGAGTTCCAGATCCAGCGGGACGACTTCCCTGCCAAGCAGCATCATCAATAGCGGGTGGCGCGCTCCGCTGAGCTTGAGCCTCCCCTCGGCGTTAAGCTCGGGGGAGGTCATCCTGAGCCTCTGGGCCAGCGCGGCTATCGAGGCGATCATGTCGATATGCACGAGTTCCCCAAACTGGGGCTCGATTTCCGGCAGGGCCTCTCTGAGCGATTTGCTTATCGCCTTAAGGATGCGTATCACCTCGGCCTTCTCCTCGGCCGAGAGGTTCTCAAGCTCGTTGCTCAGTCCTATTATCTCGAGCGGCTCGACGAACGCGGTCTCGCCGGTGCGAGATACGTCATGCACGACGCCCTTGACCTGTCCCTTGGCGTCCATGCGCACAGGTATAACCCATCTCCCCGAGCGCGTCGTGATGAAGTCGTCCTGGATAAACGGCGTGTAGTCGGCGTCGCGGACTATTTCCTCCAGGCGCCGGGTGATCTTTTTCTGTAGCGCGCGGAGCCTGACTCTCAGCTCGCGCAGCGTGATCGATGCCGAATCCAGGATCTCGCCCTCGCCGCCGACGGTGCGCGTGATCGTGCGCCGAAGGGCCGGAAAGCCGGTCAGCCGCTCCGCTATGGAGGCGAGCCTCGGCGTCGATTCGTCGGGCTTATAGTCCTCAAACGTGTGCTCCATCGCCCAAAGCGCCGAGAGCACCGCCAGCAGCTCCATCGGCTCGAGCACCGAGCCCACCGGCCTGAGCCGATCCAGCAGCGGCCTGATGTCCTCGAACGATCCGAGCCCGAGCGGGGCGCCCCTATCCGAGACCCTGCGGACCTCGTCGATGAGGGCGTGGCGCTCCGAGATCGGGAGGCGCTCTGACATTGGCGTGATATTCGAGATCGCCTCGCGCGTGGCGGGCGAGTGCGCGTATTCCGAGATCGCGTGAAGCACCCTCGGGAACTCAAGGAGTTTGAGCGTCTCGGGCCGGTTCATTTTGCTGACAGCCTCCTTGTGGCCGCGTGCACGAGGCTTGCGTAATACTCGGCCCCGATCTTAAGCGCGGCCTCGTCGAAATCGAACGTGGGGCTGTGGCCCAGCAGCAGGCCCGCGCCCTTCTTGGCCGCTCCGATGCGCACGAAGCACCCGGGGGCCTCGTGGAGGTAATACGCGAAGTCCTCCCCGCCCATGCTGGGCTTCGGGATCACCCTGACGTTGCGCGGCCCGACCAGCTCTCTCGCTGTATCCATGGCGATTTCGAATCCGTCTTCGGAGTTTACGGTGGGCGGGTAGCCCTCGATCACCTTCAGGTCGGTTTTCACTCTGTGCTGGGCCGCGACGGCACGCACCGTGTCCTTGATCCGCTTAAGAAGCTCACGCCGGGTCTCGGCGTCGGTCGTCCTTAAGGTGCCTTCTAGGTACGCCTTTTCGGCGATGATGTTGTGCGCAGTCCCGGCATGGAGGCTTCCTATCGTGAGCACCGAGGGTTCGAGCGGGTCGGCCCCGCGCGATATCACGCCCTGCAGCGCCACGACGAGCGAGCTTGCGGCGTATACCGCGTCGAGCGCCTCATGGGGTCGCGCGGCATGGCCGCCCTTGCCCTGAATGCTTATATGGAGCGCGTCGGTGTATGCGCTCTCGATGCCGTGCCTGAGAGCGATCACCCCGGTGGGCAGGTTCGGCTCAAGGTGGCCGCCGAAGACCATGTCCACGCCGTCCATCGCGCCGTCGCGTATGAGCGCCTGAGCGCCGCCCTCGCTTTCCTCCGCCGGCTGAAACATCAGCACCGTGCGGCAGCGAGCGGGGTTCTTTATAAGCAATGCAGCCGCGCCGAGGACTATCGCAATATGTCCGTCGTGACCGCACGCGTGCATCACTCCCCTGTATCGGGATGCGAAAGCAAGCCCCGTTGCCTCCACTATGGGAAGCGCGTCGATGTCCGCGCGCAGCGCTATCGCCGGGACGCCTTTCCCCGCATCCCCAAACCGCCCCACCACGCCGGTTTGGGCCACGGCCCCGGCGCCGATGCCGAGGCGCCCGAGTTCCGCCTTGATGAGGGCTGACGTGCGCGCTTCCTTGTATCCCAGCTCGGGGTTGCGGTGCACGTCGCGCCTGATCGAGGTGATGTGTTTCAGGAGCTTGCCGTCCATGCGTATCATGCGATAGAGTTTATCATAACGCGCCGGGGCCTTTGCCCATGCCAGACGGGCCGGGTTTCTATTTATAGTTTTAATCGACCGATAAAAGGCCTGATTTCCCTTGACTCAGCTTGCGGCGCTGTGATACTCTCAACACGTCTTTGCGGCGATACCGCGTACTCTACGCAGGTTTTTATCGAAGGGGAGAACAATGCTGGAATTCAATCATTGGTTTTTTGTCCTGCTCGCGAACTTCCTCGTCCTGCTCTTTGTCCTGAATAAAATCCTCTTCCAGCCCCTGCTCGGAACTTTCAAGGAGCGCGAGGCCTCCACAAAGGGTTTTATGGACAACGCGCGCACGATGGAAGCCGAGAAGGAATCAGCCATAGCGGGTATGAGGAGCCGGTTCGCCGAGGCAGGCAAACAGGCCCGGAAGGAGTTCGAGGCGCTCAAGTCCGAGGGCCTCGACAACCAGCGCGCCCAGATGGCCGAGGCCGCAAAGCAGGCCGCGGCGACGATCGAGCGCGCACGCGCCGAGATCGAGTCCGATGCAGCCAAGGCCCGCCAGGCCCTGCAGGGCGAGGTCGTGAAGCTCTCGGCCGAGATTTCGCTCAAGGTCGCGGGAGTCTAACTGCAATGATAAAGAGAGAAAACATAAAGTATATGGCTTACGGCTTCGCCTCTACGCTCACGCTCGTGGCGGCCAAGACCGCGTTTGCGGCCGAAGGCGCCGAGGAGGGCGGCGCGAGATAATGGTGTACGTCTGGCAGATCCTGAACTTCGCGATACTGGTCGTGGCCCTCGTCTACTTCGGCAAGAAGCCCCTGGCCAGCTACCTCGCCGAGCGCACCGCGACGATCAAGAAGAGCCTCGACGAGGCCCGCTAGGCCCGCGAACTAGCCCAGAAAGCACTCGACGAGGTGAAGGACCGCTTAAAGACCGTCGACAGCGAGGTCGCCGAGATGATCGCCGCCTCCAAGGCCTCCGGCGAGCGCGAGCGCGACCCAGCTCATCGAGGACGGCAAGGCGCTGAGCGCCCGCATCCTGGAGCAGGCCAAGGCCAATATCGATTTCGAGGTCAAGCGCGCCAAGGACGCCATCCGCGACGAGGCCGTACGCACGACGATGGACCTGGTCGAGAAGCACATATCCGAGAAGCTCTCGGAAAAGGAGCGCAAGTCGCTCCTCGAAGAGGCGCTCGTTAAGATGGAGGGCAGGAATTGAAGCCCGTAAAGCACGCACGCAAGTACGCCAAGATGTACCTTAACGCCGTCGGGATGGACGCCGCGCCCAAGGCCCTCAAGGACCTCGAGGCCGCGCGCGACCTGATGGAGAAGGCCCCGGAGTTCCGGCGGCTGATGCTCAGCCCGATCTTCACCGAGAAGGAGCGCGCCGAAGCGCTCGCGGCCGTGGCCGCGAAGCTCGGTATGCAGGCCGAGACCGTAAAGTTCCTCAAATTCCTGGGCGATAAGGGCGCGGCGCACGGGCTTGCAATAATCACCGCCAAGGCCAGCGCGATGTACGCCGAGAGCAAGAGCGTGGTGAAGGCCACCGTAGTGACCCCGGCCGCGATTGGCACCGAGTACGGCGCACGCCTCACGGTCGCGCTTAAAAATATGACAGGCAGGGATGTCGATATCGAATACGCCACGGACCCGTCGCTGCTGGGCGGAGTGCTCGTTAAGGTCGGCAGCACGATGTACGACGGCACCGTAAAGGGACAACTGAGAATCCTTCGGGATGAGCTTCTAAAGGGGTGATAACGAATGGACATTAAGGTCGAAGAAATTAGCGCGTTGCTCAGAAAACAGATCATGGACTTCGAAAAGCGGGTCGACGTCAGCGAGGTTGGCACTGTCATCTCGGTCGGCGACGGCATCGCACGGCTCTACGGCTTGGACAAGTGCATGGCCATGGAGCTGCTGGAGTTCCCGAACGGTGTATTCGGCATGGCGCTGAACCTCGAGGAGGACACGGTAGGCGCGGTTCTCTTCGGCGAGGACTCGCTGGTCGGCGAGGGCGACGTAGTCAAGCGCACCGGCAGGATCATGTCCGTGCCCGTGGGCCCGCAGCTGCTCGGCCGCGTCGTTAACGCAATCGGCCAGCCGATCGACGGCAAGGGGCCGCTCAACACGACCGAGACCCGCATCGTCGACGTCGTCGCGCCCGGCATCATCGAGCGCTCGCCGGTCAACCAGCCGATGCAGACCGGGCTTAAGGCCATCGACGCGATGATCCCGATCGGCCGCGGCCAGCGCGAGCTGATCATCGGCGACCGCCAGACCGGCAAGACCGCCATCGCGGTCGACGCAATCATAAACCAGAAGGGCGGCGACGTCGTCTGCATATACGTCGCGATCGGCCAGAAGCGCGCCAACATCGTCCGCACCATGAAGCTGCTCGAAGAGAGCGGCGCCATGGCCCATACGATCATCGTAAACGCCTCGGCCTCCGAGCCCGCGCCGCTTCAGTACATCGCGCCCTACACCGGGTGCGCGCTTGGCGAGTATTTCCGCGACAAGGGCCAGCACGCCCTCATCGTGTATGATGACCTCAGCAAGCAGGCCGCCGCATACAGGCAGCTCTCGCTCCTGCTCAGGCGTCCCCCCGGGCGTGAGGCATTCCCCGGCGACGTATTCTACTTACACTCCCGCCTGCTGGAGAGGTCGTCGAAGCTCTCCGAGGCGCGCGGCGGCGGCTCTCTTACCGCCCTGCCGATCATCGAGACCCAGGCCGGCGACGTCTCGGGCTATATCCCGACGAACGTCATCTCTATCACGGACGGCCAGATATACCTCGAGCCCGAGCTCTTCTATGCCGGTGTCCGCCCCGCGGTTAACGTCGGCCTCTCGGTCAGCCGAGTCGGCGGCGCGGCGCAGACCAAGGCCATGAAGCAGGTGGCCGGTACGCTCCGCCTTGACCTCGCCCAGTTCCGCGAGATGGCGGCATTCGCTCAGTTCGGCTCAGACCTGGACAAGTCCACGCTGGCGCAGATCGAGCGCGGCAGGCGCATGGTCGAGGTCCTCAAGCAGGACCAGTACCTGCCGCTTCCCGTCGAAGATCAGATCATCGAGCTTTTCTCGGCCACCCAGGGCGCTCTAGACGAGATACCGCTTGAGACCGTAAAGCGCTTCCAGGCCGAGCTCCTCAGGTTCTTCAAGGACAAGAAGGAAGACCTCCGCACGGCGATCCGTGAGAAGAAGGCAGTCGACGAGGATCTCAAGGCAAAACTCAGCGAGGCGATAAAGGAATTCAAGAAAGGCTTCCAGGCCTAGGGGCATAGATGGCAACTCTACGCGACATAAAACGGCGCATCAAGGCGGTAACGAGCACACGGCAGATCACGAAGGCCATGAAGATGGTCTCGGCCTCGAAGCTCAAGAGGGTGCAGGGCCGGATGCTCGAGATGAGGCCTTACGCAACGAAGATGGACGAGGTCATAAAGAGCCTCGCACGCGGGGCTGACAAGGAATCCAGCCCGCTGCTGATAGAGCGGCCGCGCAAGAACGTCGAGGTGATCGTCCTTACAAGCGACCGCGGCCTCTGCAGCGCGTTTAACACCAACGTAATGAAGCTCGCGACCAGGGTCATGGCCGAAATGAAGACGCAGGGCGTCGAGAACGTCCAGATCAGCACCGTGGGCAAGAAGGCCGCTGACTTCTACAGGCGGCGCGGCATAAAGCTTAAGAACTCATGGACCGGTTTTTCGGGCCGAGTGAGCTACGAAAACGCGAAGCTCGTCGCGACCTCGATGATCCAGGGCTACGTCTCTGGCGAGGTCGACGAGGTCGTGGTCATCTATAACAAGTTCAAAAACGTAGTGCAGCAGATACCGACCTCGGTGAAGTTCCTCCCCGCATCGATAGAAGAGGGCGAGGCCCCCGCGGAAGGCGGCGGCGCTGATTTCATCTATGAGCCCCAGGAGGACGTGCTGCTTGAGTTCCTGCTTCCGAAGAACATAGAGATACAGGTCTTCAGTGCGCTTCTTGAGTCGCAGACTTCCGAGGAGGCCGCCCGCATGGCCGCCATGGAGAACGCGACGAAGAGCTCCACCGAGATGATCGACAAGCTCTCGCTCAAATACAACAAGGCGCGCCAGGCCGGCATCACCGCGGACCTCATGGACATCGTCGGCGGCGTGGAGGCACTCAAGCAGTAGGGCGGTCCGGGGCAGGATGCCCGGGCCGATGAAAAGAGCAATTAAGAAGTGATGAGAAATACACGGAGGTAATGTAGATGGGACAGAACACCGGCAGGGTATCGCAGGTCATCGGAGCGGTCGTCGACCTCGAGTTCGACGAGAAGCTGCCTGAGATACTCAACGCGATCAAAATCGAACAGAAGGGCGATACCTCAAAGGGCATCCCCGACATCGACCTAACGCTCGAAGTGGCCTCTCACCTCGGCGACAACAAGGTCCGCACCATCGCCATGAGCGTCACCGACGGCCTGGTCCGCGGCATGCCCGCGGTCGATACCGGATCTCCTATCCTGGTCCCGGTCGGCGAGGGCACGCTCGGCCGCATCATCAACGTCATCGGCGAGCCGGTGGACATGCTCGGCCCGATCAAGAGCGACAAGCGTTCCTCGATCCATAAGGTCGCCCCGGAGTTCACCGAGCAGAGCCCCGTCACCGAGGTCTTCGAGACCGGCGTCAAGGTGTTCGACCTCCTCGTACCGTTCGTCAAGGGCGGCAAGATGGGCATGTTCGGCGGCGCCGGAGTCGGCAAGACCGTCGTTATCATGGAGATGATCCATAACATCGCCATGAAGCACGGCGGCGTGTCGTGCTTCGCCGGCGTGGGCGAGCGCACACGTGAGGGCAACGACCTTTATCGCGAGATGAAGGAGTCCGGAGTTCTCTCGAAGGTCGCGCTGATCTACGGCCAGATGAACGAGCCCCCGGGGGCGAGGCTTCGCGTCGCGCTTACCGCGCTTACCGAGGCCGAGCATTTCCGCGACGAGGGCCAGGACGTCCTTATCTTCATCGACAACATATTCCGCTTCACGCTCGCGGGCGCCGAGGTCTCGGCCCTCCTCGGGCGTATGCCTTCGGCCGTCGGCTACCAGCCGAACCTCGCAACCGACATGGGATCGCTCCAGGAGCGCATCACGACCACCAAGAAGGGCGCCATCACCTCGATGCAGGCCATCTACGTGCCTGCCGACGACCTGACGGACCCGGCCGTCGCGACCGCCTTCACGCACCTTGACGGCACGGTCGTCCTCTCCAGGCAGATCTCCGAGCTCGGCATCTACCCGGCCGTTGACCCGCTGGACTCGACAAGCCGCATCCTTGACCCCAAGGTCATCGGCGACGAGCACTACGGTGTCGCGCGCCGCGTCCAGATCATACTTCAGCGGTACAAAGAGCTCCAGGACATCATCGCGATCCTCGGTATGGAAGAGCTCTCCGAGGACGATAAACTCACCGTCTCGCGCGCCAGGAAGATCCAGAGGTTCCTCAGCCAGCCGTTCAGCGTGGCCGAGGTCTTCACCGGACGCCCGGGCAAGTACGTCAAGCTCGAAGACAGCATCAAGGGCTTCAAGGCAATATGTGACGGCAAGTACGACGACATGCCCGAGCAGGCCTTCTACATGACCGGCACGATCGAAGAGGTCGAGGAAAAAGGCTTAGAGCTTGGCTGGAAGCGCGCATAAGAAGGCTTACGGAGGATAGTGAAACGTGGCTGAAACCATACAGCTTGAGATAGTGACCCCGTACGGCACGATATACAGCGAGCCGGTCGAGGAAGTGGGGGCATCCGGCACCGAGGGCGACTTCGGCGTATACCCGGGCCATGCCCCGATGCTCACCTCGCTCCGCGTGGGCGAGCTCTCAGCCCGCAAGGGCAGTGCGACCGAGTGGTTTTTCGTGAGCACCGGATTCGCCGAGGTCGGCTCCGAGAAGATCATCGTCCTGGCAGACAGCGCCGAGAACGCGTCATCCATCGACGTGGCGCGCGCGGCCGAGGCCAAGAAGAGGGCCGAGGAGCGGATCGCAAAGAACGACAATGTCGACTTCCGCCGCGCGGAACTCGCACTTCAGCGCGCAATCATGCGCATAGGCGTTGCCGAACATTCGAGTGGAAGATAGGGCGCGGATAAAATTTAACGGCTGAAAATACCGGGGGCGTGCCGCAGAGATATGGGGGTGGGACCCGGCGGTACGCTCCCGGTTTTTTGTTCGGCAGGTATACGAACCCGGCCGTGAGCGCCTTGGTACGAGTCTCTAGGTGAGGGACCGCGTCCCCTTCAGGAAATCCCTGAACGCGGAATATTTGGGCGGCAGAGCCCGCTTTTTATGCGTCGAGACATAAAACTCCCTCTTGAGCGTCGCGCCGTGTATCGGGATCTCAACGAGCGCACCATACTCCAATTCATCCTGTACCGCTACCCTGGAGATGAAGCTCACGCCCATCGCTGACTTCACGGCCTGCTTTATGCACTCGGTCGAGCCCAGTATGGCCGCGACCTGAAGCGAGCGCGGGGCTATGCCGTGGGATTCGAGGAACCGCTCCATGATCTTCCGCGTCCCCGAGCCGCGCTCCCTTATGACGAACGGGAGCCCGGCGATCGCCCTAAGCGCGATCTTCTTTTTCCTGAGCAGGCCGGGCGAGGCGACCAGTATCATCTCGTCGTCCGCAAACGGCTCGTAATTCAGGCGTTCGGGCTCCATGACCGCCCCCACGCAGCCCATCATTATCTCGTTGCCCTGCACCCACTGGGCCACCTGCTGCGAGTCGCCGATGCGCACCTCGATCGAGACCTCCGGGTGCAGGGCCCTGAACCTCTGGAACAGCACCGGGATGATGTACGTCCCCGGTATCGTGCTTGCGCCGACGAGTATCGTCCCCGAGATGCTCCCGGACATCCTCTCGGCGGTGTCCTTAAGGGCCTCGGCCTCCTGGATGATCCTGATGACCTTGCGGTAGATGCCTTCGGCCTCGCGCGTCGGGACGATGTTGCGGTTGAGCCTGTCAAACAGGTTGCAGCCGAGTTCGTCCTCGAGGCCCTTGATGTGTTCGCTGATCGTGGGCTGGCTCAGGCCGAGTTCGGCCGCGGCCTTCGTGAAGCTCCTGTTGTTGAATACCGCAACGAACGAGACCAGCTTGCCGATGTCCATGTCCTTATAGCCTTTCTCGATTCATATGGGTGCGCTCCATTATTTTAGGCTATTTGACTTGTCTATTGCAAGAATTGCTAATATCGATGTGAAGGCCTTGATAACAGGGCCGGGGAGGCCATTGAAATGGGATGCGACAAGCCTGAAGGGGCCGGGAATGTGAGAGACTCTGCTGTCGAAAACGCGCTGTTCATAGTTGTGACCTCGGATGTCATGGGGCGCGACCCCGATATCGGCCGCGTGCTGATGAAGGGTTTCTTCGAGACCATGAAGGCCACGGCCGCATATCCGCGTGCGGTATTTTTCATGAACGCCGGGGTGAGGCTGACTACCGTGGACGAGGAGTTCGTCCCCCTGCTTAAGGCCATCGAAGAGGCCGGAGTCGAGGTGTTCTCCTGCGGCACCTGCCTCAAGCATTATGGGTTCGAGGAGGCCCTGAAAGTCGGATATCGCGGCAGCACCGCTCAGGTGCTCGAGGGCATAAAAGAAGCCCGGACGCTATGGATATGAACGCTTTGCAACGGTTTCGGAGAGATGAAACTGTAACTTTAGGGGCCACTTTGCTTGTCAAGACTTTTTGTGCTAAACTCAAAATGAAATGAAAAACCATATATACCGTCCACTGTATGTCGTCGTCGCACTGATCGCCGTGATACTCATCGCAAGGGCGATTTATGTGCCGAAGGATTTCGGTATCCAGGCCAGGGGATACCGCTTCGGCTGGCACAGGCTGGGCAACGAGCAGGAATGGAAGGACTTCACTTCCAAGTATGCCCAGAAGGATTATTGCAAGGGGTGCCACTCGGACAAGGCAGATCAAATCGCTGCCTCGCCGCACGTGATCATCCCCTGCCAGGACTGCCATGGGCCCGCGTTGCAGCACCCGGATAACCCGCCGAAGCTGGCCATCGACAAGGCCCGCTCCCTGTGCCTGCGTTGCCACGCCAAGCTCGTGGACGTGGGTTCCGGAAGGGCCGGAATCCGGGGCATAGACGACTCTCAGCATAACCCGGGCGCGGAGTGTGTCAGCTGTCATAACCCGCATTCCCCCGTGATATAGGTGCCATGATGATAACGAGAAGAAATTTCATAAAGAATGCGTGTATCGGGGCGGCGGCGCTCGGCGCGGCCTCTCTGACAGGGATTAAAGGGGTGCATGCGTCCGAGCCCCCGAGCAAGGACTTGCGCTACGGCTTCCTCGTCGACACGTACAAGTGCGTCGGCTGCGGCATGTGCGTCAAGGCCTGCAAGCTGGAAAACGAGATACCCTGGAATATCCCGGCCTCGCGCACGTGGGTCGAGCGGTACGTCGTCAAGAAAGACGGCGAGGTGCTGGCAGACTCGCCGATGGCCGGCCGCGACGGGTTCACCGATCCAAAGATAGACCAGGGCGAGGACTTCCCCAAGGCGACCGTGGCCGAGGCCGATGTCTCCAAGACGATCTTCGTCCCCAAGCTCTGCAACCAGTGCGACAAGCCCGCCTGCGTGCAGGTCTGCCCGGTCGGCGCGACCTACCAGACCGCCGAGGGCATAGTCCTGGTCGACCGCACCTGGTGTATCGGCTGCGGCTACTGCATCGAGGCCTGCCCCTACGGCGTGAGGTTCTTCAACCCCATCTACGGGACGGCCGAGAAGTGCACGTGGTGCTACCATCGCATCTCCAAGGGCATGAAGCCCGCTTGCGTGGATGCCTGCCCGTTCGGTGCCAGGGACATCGGCAACTTGAAAGACCCCAACGACCCCGTGACGAAGATCATTATGGAGGAGCGCGTGCAGGTACTCAAGGAAGAGTTCGGAACTGGGCCTCAGGCCTTCTACCGCGGGCTTGATTGGAGGATCCGGTGATCGACCCCAATACTATTACAGAAGTACACGGCTCCCTCTGGACCGTAAAAGAGCTGTTCGTATATCCCAACGAGTTCATCGTCTGGAGCATACAGATCGTCATGTACCCTTACATGACCGGTCTCGTGGCCGGGGCGTTCGTGCTCTCGTCGCTCTACCATGTCTTCGGCCGCGAGGAGCTCAAGGGAATAGCCTCTTTCTCGCTCGCGTTCAGCTTCGCGCTCCTGCCGGTGGCCATGATGCCGCTGGAGCTGCACCTGCAACACCCCTTCCGCGGGGTCGAGGTCTTCTTCACGCCTCACTTCACCTCGGCCATCGCTGCGTTCGGCATCGTGTTCAGCACCTATGGGGCCATAGTGGCCTCCGAGATCTGGTTCGTTTACAGGAAGTTCTTCGTCGAGGAGGCCAAGAGGCTTTCCAAGGCATCGGGCTTCGACGCGTTCAGAGGCAAGGTATACTCAATCCTGACCCTCGGCGCCTGGGACGTCTCAGAAGATGCGATACACGCAGACCACAAGGCGGTCAGTCTGCTGGCCGCCATCGGCATCCCGGTCGCGTGCTTCCTGCACGGGTATGCCGGGTTCATCTTCGGCTCGGTCAAGGCCAACGCGCTGTGGATGACGCCGCTGATGCCGGTCATCTTCATCGTCTCCGCTATCGTCTCGGGCATCGCGCTTTGCATGTTCGTCTACACCTGCGTGCTCGAGATCGCGCGGCACCGCCACCGCAACGAGCCCAACCACAAAGAGGTCGCGCTCCAGCTGAGGGATACACAGCGCAAGACGATAGCCGATACCAGGAAATATCTCCTCGCGTTCCTGATCGCTGCGATCACGCTTGAGCTGCTGGACCTCGTTTTCCGCGGCTATACCGCCGTCAAGAGCTGGAACATCCTCAGCACGGTCATATTCCAGAGGGACTTCGTAAAGATCTTCATCCTGCAGTACACGGTCGGCGACCTGATACCCTTCGTCCTGCTGATCCTCCCCGGCAAGATCTCACTCAAGCGCACGATGGCCGCGCTCCTCATGATCCTGTTTGGCGTGTTCATGATGCGCTGGAACGTCGTCATCGGCGGCCAGTCGTTCTCGCTGAGCTTCGCCGGGTACATGGACTACGTCCTGCCGATCATCCCCCGCAGCTGGGAGACCCTGAAGGAGGGCGTCGTTGGGGCGCTCGCGGTCATCGCCACGCCGTTTTTGCTGCTTTACATCATCAGTTTCTTCATCCCTATCGTCCCGAAGCTCGGGAACAAGGCGGAGCACTAAGCCGTATAAAGCCTGCGATCGCGAAACCCGAGGGGCCCTTTTACAGGGCCCCTTTTTTTTGATCAGCCTCCCTCTGCGCAGACGACAAGCGCCTGTCTGAGGCCGGTCCCGGCAAGGCTTAGGCTGGCATGTTATAGTATTTGATGCTCAGGGGGGTGGATGGATAAGGACGCAGCGTTAAAGCTCAAGGTCGTGGGTTTTTTCTCCGCCCTCACCGACGACGAATTCCAGCGGATCGGCCACCGCGTCAGGATCGAGAGGTTCCAGCGTGGGACCGCGATCTTAAACGAGACCGACACGAACGAGTATATGTACGCTGTAGTCGAAGGTGAGGTGAAGGCCTCACGCACCCTCGATGACGGCCGCGAGACTATCCTCGCCATACACGGCGCTGGCGAGTCCTTCGGGGAACTCGCTCTGATCGACGGCCGGACCGCCCCGGCCACGGTCACGGCCGCAAGAGACTCCATTGTTGCGCTCATAGCGAAGCGTGATTTTCACGAGATCCTTATGGCCGACCGGAAGGTGCTCTCCTATTTTCTCCGCCTGATGTGCTCCCGCCTCCGCGAGGCCTGGCGCACGCATGAGATACTCCAGCAGCGGGACGCCTGCGAGCGGATCAGGATGATGCTCGGAAAGCTCGCCGCGGAGCGCGGCACACAGCTCCCGGAGGGAGTGCTGATCAACTCACGCCTGACCCACCAGGAGATGGCCGAGATGACCGGCCTGACGCGCGAGACCGTCACGCGCGTGATCGACCAGATGAAACTGGACGGCCATTTAAGGCTCGGCGAAGACCGCCTGTACGTACTTCTGAAAGATTTTTTTGCGTAGTCAGCTTCCGAAATAACAAAATCAATTGCCTTCCGCATCCATGCGCTGGGCCATGTTTGTGGGTGTTTCAATCAAAGGCTTAATCCACAATCCCGTTGCCTCCATTTTTTATCCCGGAATGCCGGTCCATTTCACAGGATATTCACATTGAGCATGTTACTATACATGCGAAAAATCGAAACAGTATAAATACTCTGCTCAGAGCAAACCGAGGGGAAACCCCGGGGCGCAGAGCAACGGGACTAAACAACGGGGACGCGGTTCCCGTTCCATGTCAGCCGGGCCGCCAGAGGGAAGCGTACTCTGGCGGTTTTTCTTTTTTTGGCTGCCTCTAGGGGAGGGAGCCGATCCGATGTGCGTGATGGCTGAGGTACAGTTGCGCCTTCACGAACATGGCAACGAAAACTCCGGATCGAAGGGAGGGGATAAGACGATTAGGGGCGTTTCCCAAATATGACAGTTTTTTTCTCAAGGACGTGAAACGAGTTCAACCAAATATAAAGGAGGCGTTAAGAGTATGAGGAAATATTCAGCGGGCATAGCAGCGCTGGCCGTGTTATTCGCCCTGTCATTCGGCATGGGTGCGGTGGCGCATGCGGATGACGGTGGCGACGGCGTGAGTGCAAAGACGATCGGCGCGGCATCAAGCGCATATGTCGTGTTCTCCTGGAACGACCTCGGCATGCACTGCATGAACCCCACTTACGACAAGGCGGTTATCCTGCCTCCGTATAACAACCTCTACGTACAGGTCGTGAAGCGCGGCAACCCGCCCATGATTGTCAACAGCGGGATCTCCGTCTCGTACAGCATCGCCGGCAATACGTATACCTACGGCAAGCGCAGCTACGGCCAGTTTTGGGACAATATGATGGAGCTGTTCGGCATATCGCTGCCCAAAAACAAGGGGCTTAACCTGACGGACCCGACCGTCAATAACGGTCTTTCGGGAAAGATGCTTGCGAAGCCTGACTATTACGTCGCCAACGGCATACCCGTCTCTCCGGTCTCGGACAAGGGTGCCTGGAACCCCTACCAGGTAGCGAATATCACGGTCAAGAACAGCTCCGGTACGGTCATCGCCAGGACGCAGGCCACCATCCCGGTCTCGGACGAGATCAGCTGCTCGAAGTGCCACGGGGCCGACCCGTTCGACGATATCCTCACCAAGCATGACGCGATGCACGGCACCGACCTGATGAACAGCAAGCCGGTCATATGCGCCGGCTGCCACGGCGATCCGATTCTCGGCCAGACCGACACGGGCGCGGCGGGCATCTACCTCTCCGCGGCGATACACAGCTCACACGCCGACAGGGGCGCAGCCTGTTATGACTGCCACCCGGGGGACAAGACGCAGTGCAGCAGGAGCCTCGCCCACACCGCACCTGACGGCAACTGCACGACCTGCCACGGCCAGATGAGCGACGTCGGCGGCAGCATTCTAAACGGCACGCGCACCCCCTGGGCCGGCGAGCCCAAGTGCTATACCTGCCACAACGTCGCAAGCCAGGTCGACACCGGCGATGCCCTCTACCGCAACTCACGCGGCCACGGCAATATGTTCTGCTCGGCTTGCCACGGAAGCCCGCATGCCATGGTCCCCACTAGCAAGGCCTCGGATAACTATCAGGCCATACAGGACCAGAGCGCAGCCTACACGATCGGTGACTGCAGGGTCTGCCACCAGACCTCGCGCGGCGGCGGCAGCGCCTCTGAGTTCGCCGAGGAGCATGGCGGCAGCAACAAGAGCGCCTGCAACGTTTGTCACACCGGCTACAAGTCAGCGCGCGACACCACCAAGTGGCCGCATAACTTCCTCTGGAAGTCGAGATAAGCACAAACATATAGCCACGCCGCACCGCTACACGGCCCCGCATGGATGTGCGGGGCCGTGTTTTTTTCGCCGAAGCCCCTGTGCGGAATACGTTGCATCGCATAGGCGTGCCGGTTCCCGCGATTGCGCGGCCCGGTTCACAGATTATTCATATTCAGGTGTTAAAATATTTCGAACAATCTAAACTGAAGCGGCCCTGTTCAGGGCGAACTGTTTCACAAAACCAACAGGAGGCACAATGCGGAAAGGCTTAATAGTCTCGCTCGCGGCAATCGCATTATTGTTCTGGTCATTCGGGATGGCGTTTGCGGATGACGACGTCGGGTCCAAGAAGATCGGCGCGGCCAAGAAACCATACGTTGTGTTCGCCTGGAACGACCTCGGGATGCATTGCCTGAACCCCACTTACGACACTGCCGTGATCCTGCCTCCGTATAACAGCCTTTACGTTCAGGTCGTCAAGCGCGGCAACCCCCCCACGATAGTCAACAGCGGGATCTCGGTCAGTTATAGCATCGCCGGGAATACCTATTCATACGGCAAGCGCAGCTACGGCCAGTTCTGGGACAACATGCAGGCTCTGTTCGGGATAACGCTCCCGCATGACAAGGGCCTTAACCTCACGGACCCGACGGTCAACAACGGGCTCTCGGGCGGGATGCTAGCCAAGGGCGACTACTATGTCGCAAACGGGATACCAGTGACGCCGGTCCTCGACAAGAAGCTTAAATGGAACCCCTATCAGGTCGCCAATATAACGGTCAAGGACGCAAGCGGCAAGGTCATCGCCAAGACCAAGGCGACCATCCCGACCTCGGACGAGATCAACTGCGCCAAGTGCCACGGGGCCGACGCTTTCAACGATATCCTCGCCAAGCATGACGCCCTGCACGGCACAGACCTGATGAACAGCAAGCCTGTAATCTGCGCCGGCTGCCATGGCGACCCCATCCTGGGCCAGACCGACGAGGGCGCGGCGGGCATCTACCTCTCGGACGCGATCCACAGCTCTCACGCCGACAGGGGGGCGGCCTGCTATGACTGCCACCCCGGTGAGACCACGAAGTGCAGCCGCAGCCTCGCCCATACCGCCGCGGACGGCAACTGCACGACCTGCCACGGCCAGATGAGCGACGTGGCCTCGAGCATCGAGGCCGGCCGCATACCCTGGAGCGGCGAGCCCAAATGCTATACCTGCCATAACGTCTCAAGCCAGGTCGATACCGGTGACGCCCTCTACCGCAACTCGCGCGGACACGGCAACCTGTTCTGTTCGGCCTGCCACGGGAGCCCGCACGCCATGGTCCCGTCAAGCCAGAAGTCCGACAACTACCAGGCCAAGCAGTACCAGAGTGCGGCCAGGACGATAGGCGACTGCAAGGTCTGCCATAGGACCTCGCGCGGTGGAGGCGGCGCCTCGGAGTTCGCCCATGAGCACGGGGGCGGCAGGAAGAGCGCGTGCAGCGTCTGCCATACCGGATTTACCGCTGCCGCCGACTCCTCAAAATGGCCTCACGCCTTCCTCTGGAAGTCGAGGTAAGCCCGGCAGGCCATCACATTTAGTTAGCGGATGATACGGCCCCGCATGGAAGTGCGGGGCCGTATTTTATATGGGTTAGAGCGTGCGCTTGAAGGTCAGGATCGACAGCGTCAGCATTATGGTGGTGAATCCGGCAAGAAAAAATATATCGCCGGATATGCCCAATAGCCCAGCATCCCTGAACAGCACCGCCTTAAACGCGTCGACCGCGTAGGCCTCGGGGTTTACCTTGGCAAACGCCTTGAGCCATGGCGGGAAGCTCGCTATCGGATAGACCGAGCCGCTCGGGAAAAACAGTATCACGTTCAAAAAACCGCTCAGCACGCCGACGATCCTCGGGTGGTTGACCCTGCCGAGCATGACGAACATCAGGCTCAGGAGGCAGAGCGTTGTGAGCACCATCACGATAAAAAGCGGCAGGAAGTGCGTAAACCCGTGGGCCAGCGGTATGCCGGTCAGGAGCATGCTCACTACGAGTATGAACGTAGCGGTGACGAGCGTGACCGAAAGCCCGCTGATGATCAGGCCGCTCACGATATGCGCCTTCGTCAGCGGCGTCAGCAGGTAGCTCTCGTCCGTGCCCATAAAACGGTCCATTACGAGGTTGAACACCCCGGTGGTCAGGGTGCCCAGGAATATCGCCATGATTACTACGCCTGGCACGAGGGACTGGTAATAGTCCACCTTGGGGTACAGGTTGATGTCACGCAGGAGCACTGTGTTCGTGACCTCCCTTATAGGCACGTACTCGGCCTGTATCGATTGCAGCGCGGCGTTTACGAGGTTGCGGATCATCTCGGAGGATATGGCGTCCGTGTTGTCGAGGAACAGCCCGACCTCCGGCCTGGATGTGAGCGCGACCTTTTTGCTGAAGTCCCTGGGTATGACGAGCGCCGCCTTGTATGTCCCGTTTTTTACGCCGTCGACTGCCCGCTGCTCGTCCGAATCGCCCAGGAGTGTGAAAGTCCGCGGCCCGGCCGCGATAGCGTGAAGGTTTTCTATGACACGCTTGGCCGACGGCCCCGAGTCGTTGTCCACGATGACTATCGGGAGGCCCACCAGCTTCCCCTGAAACGAGTTGCCCAGGATTAGCAGATATATGATCGGCATAAGGACGCTCATGCCGAGGACGACCGGGTTACGCTTGAACTTCTTGAGGTCCCGCTCGACGACGGCCAGCAGCCTTGTCATCATCTCCCGAAGCCCTGCGGTATGCCCGCGCCGGCCAGGACGTTGAACTTCCTGACCTCTTCCTGACGTATGGACTTGCCTGTGTAGTGGATGAATACGTCCTCAAGGGACTGCTCGTGCAGCGAGGCCGAAAGCACGGTGTTGCCGGCCTTTCTCACTGCGTCGATGAGCATCGGCAGGTTCTTCGCGCCGTTTTCGACGTATACCCTCAGCGCGTCGTCCTCTGCCTTGACGCTGTGCACGAACTCGAGCTTCCCGATCTCGCCTGCGAGAGCCTCCGAGGGGTCCGTGACCGTAAGCGATATGATGTCGTTGCCTGGTATGTTGGCCTTAAGCTCCGCCGGGCTGCCCATCGCGATGATCTTGCCCGCGTCGATGATCGCGACCCTTCCGCACAGCGTCTCGGCCTCATCGAGGTAATGGGTCGTGAGGAATATCGTCATCGAGTCGCCCTTGATGAGTTCCCTCAGGAAGTCCCAGACGACGTGCCTGGCCTGGGGGTCCAGTCCGATGGTGGGCTCGTCGAGAAACAGCATGGCGGGCCTGTGCACCAGCACGCGCGCGATCTCGAGCCTTCGGCGCATGCCGCCCGAGTAGGTCACGACCAAGTCGTTCGCGCGCTGCGTCAGGCCGACCATCTCAAGCAGGTACTTAACGCGTTCGGTCCGCTCTTTTTTGCGTATGCCGTAGAACCGGCCGTAGAGGTCCATGTTCTCGTAGCCCGTGAGGTCGAGGTCGCTGGTCATCGCCTGCGGCACCACTCCGATGCGCTTGCGGACCTCTGCCGGCTCCTGGGCCACGTCAAAGCCTGCGACCGTGGCCTTGCCGCTCGTGGGCCTGCGCAGGGTATTGAGCATCCTGATGAGGGTCGTCTTGCCCGCCCCGTTCGGGCCTAGGAACCCGAAGAACTCGCCCTCGTCGACGTCGAAGCTCACGTGGTCCACGGCGGTCATTTCGCCGAACTTCATGGTAAGCTCAGATACCGTGATGGCCTTTCCCATGGCGGCCGGGCCTCAGTGTCCGGCCGGGAACGCGACGTCGACCGTCATGCCGGGCTTCAGGATGCCGCCGCTGTCATCGAGCCGGACCTTGACGCGGAAGGTCTTGATGTCCTCCCTGCCCCTCAGCACGTCGCGCTGTGTCGCGAACTCCGCGTACCTGCCTATCTCGCTGACCCTGCCGCTGAAGGTGCGCCCCGGCAGCCCGTCGACCGTGATCACGGCCGGGGCGTGGAGCTTTATCTCGGCTATGCGCGACTCGTCTATGTCCACGCGGGCATATAGGCCGCCGAGGTCCACTAGGGTCATCATCGTTACGCCGGGACTTACGGTCTCGCCCGCCTCTACGGATTTGAATATGACTACGCCGTCGATAGGGGCGTTGATTATCGTGTCGCCGAGCTTCGAGCGGTTGAAGGCGAGGTTCGCCCCGGCCTCCCTTAGCGCGGCCCTCGATGAGTTCAGCTGGCCGAGAGCGGCCTTAAGCTGGCTTTCCGAGGCGTTCTTCCTCGAAGCGGCGGAGTTCAGCTGCTCCTTTGCAGAATCGTACGAAGCCGTGTCCGCCTTATACGCGGTGACGGACTGGTCGCGCGACTCTTGAGATATGAACCCGCTGCTGAGGAGCTTATCGGCCCGCTCGGATTCTCGCTTCGATTCCTCCATCTGTGCGCGGGCCTTGTCCATGTTTGCCGAGGCGCTTTTCATGTCGGCCTCTGCCCCGGAGATATTGGCGCGCGCGGCCTCGGCGGACGCCCCGGCCGCAGCGATGTCAGCGTTAGCACGCTCGACCCCTGCCGCGGCCTGATCGACTGAGGCCTGCAAGTCCAGGCTCTCGAGCGTGATCGCGCGCTGTCCGGCCTTTACCGTGTCGCCTTCCCTGCAGCACATCCACGATACCTTGCCCGCGACCTTCGACGACAGGTTAACCTCAGGGCCGTCAACGACCCCGGTTGCATGCAGCGCAGTGACCTTGTTGTTATGCAGCAGATAGTACGCGAGGCCGCCTGCGAGGGCGAGGACAATAAGGACGGCGATCATCTTGATGGGCATTTTCTTCAGGGTGCCAGTGATATTCATAGGCTAACTATACAATAATACGCCTGGGCGTTCAACCGGCGCGGCTGGGGTTGCGGCACGCGTTGGGGCTGGACCTGGCCTCAGGCAGTCGCCCGGGACGCTCCGTAAAGAAAAGAGTTGACGCTGAAGAGTATGACCTCCGGTTTTACCGGTTTTCTTAGGTAGTCCACTGCCCCGAGGTTCCGGGCCCTGACGACGTCCTCGTCCGCGGTGCGTGAGGTTAGGATGATAAACGGCAGGTCCATCTTACGCTGGCTGATGACTTCCATCAGCTTGAAGCCGTCCATGTTCGGCATGTTTATATCGGAGATTACGAGGTCGAACGGGTATTGGGTGTTAAATAGCACGTTGGCTGCCTCGATGCCGTCGGTGGCGATGTCGACATGATGGCCAGCGGCCGAGAGGATATCAAACAGGAACGTGCGCGTGAATAGGCTGTCCTCGACTATCAGTATATGGCCCTTGCGTGCGGCAGGCGTCTCGGCCGTGCCTTCGGGACGGAGGGCCATGCTATCGACGGCCTCGGGCTCAGGTTTTAGTTCCTCGGGTTTCACCCCAAGGTCCATGAGCGATTGAGCGAGTCCCGCAGGGACTGCGATTCCGCGCGATGCGATGAACTGCTCAAGTTCCCTGTAGTGCTCCACGTACTTTCCGCCGAGGTTCCCCATCATGGCCGAGAGGTCTCCACTGACCTGTGCGATCGCGGTGACGTAATAGACCGCTGCGGGGTTGCGGTCGATCTCGAGACAGGCCCCGAATGCCTCCCCAAGCGAGATGCCCGGCATCTTTGCGGAAGCCACGAGACCAAGCACGGTGTCGATATTGCCAAGGGTGACGGTTACGTTGTCGAAGTTGAGGCGCGAGTTTCTGACCAGGCGCTTCTGGAACCTGACGACGTCGCGGTGCGCGATCTCGTCCATGTTCATGCGGTAGAAAAACGAGGCGGCCTCAGGGTCGGCTTTGAAATTCTCTCTGAGCACGTCATACATCCCGGCGATGCGGGATTCCATATCCTCGATGCGGTCAAGGAGTTTATTTAGCTCGATTTCAGTCAACGCGTCCCCCGATCAATGCGCCCACCCGTGAGCACAAGGTCAACGAAAAAGCACTTTATTAAACCCATTGTACGCCAATTATATTAAGCGGCAGGCAGGTTTTTTGTCAACGGCGCGAGTGAGGCTTGGCTGGGAGAGCTTGATAATAGGCGGAAGGAGACGAGGCCCAAGGGCTCCGTCATGAGACGAGAGCCGTTGAGCCGCTTGGGGTGTTTTTTGTAACCGTCAGCACTATGTTCCTGCCGATGCTTTTCGCCGTGTCCCGCCGGGCACCGCGTGGACCATGTGCCGACGTTGGCGCAGTACGCGTCGAGAGATTGCATGACTCAGGCTTCTGCGATTTCATTGCCTACGGCTGCGTGTTGTTGCTCATCCCGCTTGCAGAGGCCGTTTTCTGCTTAACCGTTGAGGTCTTCACCCCCTCGGTGTTGCCGGCCTTGTCCTTTGACTGATACCGGACGTACTGCGTACACGTGCTCCCCGAGGCGCAATTTACCTTAAACGCAGTAGAGTAGCTCGTTGCCGGTGTGCAGGCATTTGCCTTATCCACGCAGTATTTGGGGAATCCTGTAGCGATCCCTGAGCCCGAACCGTCTGTCGCTGTGAGCGTCACGCTTATTGAGTTAGATGAGCTCAACGCGCCGAACGTATAGCCGGCCGCCGAGGCCGTCGTGACCGGTTTTGCACCCACGTCCTGCTTTACCGTGGCGCTCTTTACAGTAGTGGTGTTGCCGAGCTTGTCCTTTGTCTGATACCGGATGTACTGGGTGCAGGCAGTCCCTGCGGCGCAATTGACCTTAAACGCCGTGGAGTAGCTCGCGCCCGGAGTGCAGGTGTTGGCCTTATCCACGCAGTACTTCGGGAATCCTGCCGCGATGCCCGAGCCCGCGCCATCTGAAGATATAAGCGTCACGCTTATCGAGCTTGATATGCTCCATGTGCCGAACGTGTAGCCCGCTGCGGTTGGCGTTGTACCGGGGGCCTGAAGGTCTTGCTTCACCACAGAGCTCCTTACGGCCTCGACGTTGCCCGCGTTATCTCGCGACTGATAGCGGACGTATTGCATGCACGCGCTGTAGGCGGCGCAGGTTGCCTTGATCGCCCCGGCGACATAGCTAGTGGCAGGTGCGCAGGTGTTCGTCTTATCCACGCAGTATTTGGGATACCCTGTAGCAATCCCCGAACCGTCTGCTGCCGAGAGCGTCACGCTTATCGAATTAGACATGCTCCAAGTGCCGAACGTATAGCCGGCCGCCGAGGCCGCCGTGACAGGTTTCGCGCCCACGTCCTGCCTGACCGCAGCGCTCTTTACTGCCTCGGAGTTGCCGGCCTTGTCCTTTGACTGATAGCGGAAGTACTGAGTGCATGTGGTCCCTGCGGCGCAATTTACCTTAACCGCAGCCGTATAGCTAGTGGCAGGCGTGCATGTGTTGGCCGCATCCACGCAGTACTTCGGATATCCCGCCGCAAGCCCCGAGCCCGCCCCGTCGGCTGCCGAGAGCGTCACGTTAATGGAATTGGAAATGCTCCATGCGCCAAAAGTATAGCCCGAGGCGGCTGCGATACTCACAGGCGCTTGAACGTCCTGTTTTACGACGACGCCCTTCAGCCCCTCGGCGTTGCCGGCCTTGTCCTTTGACTGATAGCGGACGTACTGGGTGCAATTAGTTCCGGCAGCGCAATTTACCTTTATCGCAGTCGTATAGCTAATGGCAGTCGCGCACGTGTTGGCCGCATCCACGCAGTACTTCGGATATCCCGCCGCAAGCCCCGAGCCGCCCGCGCCATCCGTAGCCGAGAGCGCCACGCTGATCGAATTGGACATGCTCCATGCGCCAAACGTATAACCCGTGGCGGACGGCGCGCTTACAGGGGCTTGAAGGTCCTGCTTTACGATGGCGTTCTTAATTGCCTCGGTATTGCCGATTGTATCTTTTGACTGATAGCGGACGTACTGAGTGCATGTGGTCCCTGCGGCGCAATTCACCTTAATGGCCGCGGTATAGCTCGTGCTGGGAGAGCATGTATTAGTTAAGTCCATGCAGTACTTGGGATATCCCGCCGCGATCCCAGGACCTGCCCCGTCGGCTGCCGAGAGCGTCACGTTAATGGAATTGGAAATGCTCCATGTGCCAAATGTATAGCCTGCTGTTGAGGCCGTGGTCACTGGCGGGGCGTTCGTCGCGAATGCGGCGCTGACAGTCTTTGCGCCGCTGATCAGTATCGGGCATGTGCTTCCAACGGGGCTGCTGCAGCCCGTCCACCCGGTAAATACGAATCCTGCGCCGGGTGTAGCGGTGAGTGTCACGGTCGAGCCGGAGGCGTAAAATGCCGTACCGGTCGAGCCCGACCACTCGATCGCGCCTTTATCCGGAGAGACGCTGCCAGAGCCAGTGATGTCTACGGTAAGGTCATGATGCTCGTACAGTTCCGCGCTCGATAGAGAGTCAATCGCTGCGGTGCCGCCCGCAACGAGGACCCTGCCGTCATTAAGTAGCGTGGAGGTCTGGAAGGACCGGGCGTCCTGCATCGGGCCTGCGAACTGCCACCCTTTAGATGACGGGTCATAGAGTTCGGCGCTTCTGTATGAGTCATAGCCGTTGCCCCCGCCCGAGACCAGTACCTTCCCCTGAACAAGCGTGGCGCCCTGGCCGTACCGGCCGGTGTACATCGTCTCCGCCTGGCTCCATGAGTTTTCGGCTGGGTCATATATCTCCGCAGTGGCGAGCGCATCGCTCTGGTTAAAGCCTCCGGCGACCAGAACCTTGCCGTCCGGCAGTAATGCGGCGGTGGCTACGTAACGCGCGTCCGTCATCGTCCCGGCAGCGCTCCATGAGTTGTCTGCCGGATCGAATATCTCGGCGCTTGCAAGCGGGCCTTCCCAGCCGTAGCCGCCCGCGATCAGCACTCTGCCATCGGGGAGCGTGGCGACAGCGGGCTTGTAACGATAGTCCAGCATGGGGTCGATAGTGCTCCAGGTATTGTCAGCGGGATTGAACAGCTCGGCGGTGTTGGTCGAGCCGTCCCAGTTCATCCCGCCCGCAACGAGCACTTTGCCGTTTGCGAGCAATGCCGCGGCAGGCCCCCCGTGCATGTCCGACATAGGTCCGGTGGCGCTCCAGCTGCCGGTTGCCGGGTCGTAGACCTCGCCGCTCATGTCCGAGCCGCTTGCGATCAGCACCTTGCCGTTTTTAAGGAGCGTTGCAGAGTGGTCGGCGCGCTCGGCGAGCATCGGCGCGGCTGGGCTCCAGGTGTCCGCGGCCGGGTCGTAAAGCTCCGCGCTCGACAGCAGGCCGTTGTCAGCGTATCCTCCGGTGACCAGGACCCTGCCGTCTGGGAGCAGCGTGGCGGTGTGAAGCTGACGGGCCGATAGCATCGGGGCTGCCGGGACGAAGCCTCCGATAGGCGTGGATACGGTTATCGTGAACGCGGGCAGCGCGGCCGTGGCGCTTCCGTTGCTTGCGGTTATAGTGATTCCGGAGTAAGTGCCTGCGGTGATGGGCGTTCCGTCCAGCGTGCCGGTTGTCGTATTGAAGATCAGGCCCGGCGGCACGCTGCCTGTGATCGAGAAGCTCGCTGCGTTTGTCGCGACCGGCGTGAAGGCGTAGGGCACTCCTATGGCCGCACCGGTTGGCGGTGTGCCGCTTATAGTTGGCGCTGGCGGTGTGACCGTGATCGAAAAGACCGGGAGCAGCGCCGAGCCGCTGCCGTTTATCGCGCGCAAGATTATTCCGTTATAGAGCCCTGCAGGGGTTGCGATTCCGCTTAATGTGCCATCCGTAGTATTGAAATCCGCCCATGCGGGCTTGTTAAGGATCGAGAAACTTGTGGCGTTGCTTGATGATGGGGTGAAGCTGTATGAATCCCCGACGGTCGCGCTCGATGCCGGCGTCCCGCTGATCATGGGCGGGGCTATCAGGACCGTGATCGAGAATTCGGGGAGAGACGCCGAGCCCGCGCTGTTGAAAGCGGTTATAATGATGCCGCTGTACGAGCCTGCGCTCTCCGGTGTGCCGCTAAGTGCGCCGTTGGCCGTATCGAAGTCCGCCCACGCGGGTTCATTAAGTATGCCGAAACTCGCGGCATCGGTCGCGGTCGGTGTAAAACTGTATCCGTCCCCCGTGGTCACGGCCGTGGCCGGAGTCCCGCCGATGGCAGGCGGGGCCAGGGCGAGGGTAGTCGCGCTGAACGTCCCGCTCACGCCGCCGATCATCAGAGTTGCGGCCGCGACGCTGGAATAAGATGCCGGAGTATGGAGCCTGACCCTGACCGAGTCGCCGTCCTGCACCCAGCCGGTGACATCGGTAAACCCGCCAGCGTTGACTGAATACTCGCCGCCGATGACCGTGATCGGGGCCGCGACCGAGATCCCGTTTACTGTGATGGGATCTGACGCGACAAGCGCGCTCGTGGCGGCGTTTGTAGTTGCTGCGAAGGCGAAGCCATCCGGGGTGTCCTCCTCGGCGCCTCCAGCCAGCATCGGGAGCGTGAAGTCCCATATGTAGCTGTCGTCGCAGTGCATGTATCCGGGGAGGGCCGCCTCGGTGCCGTGGACGTCGTTGCAGCCGCTCGATATGTCACCGGGCAGGTCAGTGTCGTACTCCGTGCCGTCAAATACGTTGACCTTGAGCCAGTCGTACCGTTGCGCGATCATCGGGCTTTCGAGCGCCGCAGCCCTGAAATCCCTGCCTGCCGTTATATATACGTGGAAGGAATCCGCCCAGTCCTCAAGCTGGGGCCCCATGTTTCCGGTGCATCCGTCGTAGCCCGGGTTATAGGCGTACTTCGTTATCCAGTCCATAGGGCTTGCGCTGCGCCGCGCGTAGCAGCCGCCCGTGGTGCTGTTCGAAAGGTCATACCCGATGCTGTAAAACCCTGTGGTGTTTATCAGGCCGATATGCGGCTGAAGGCCGTCTTTTGCCCACTTCATGAAGCCGTCGAGGTAGTGGCCGTATTCATGGACTACGGTGCCAACGTGCACCGCGGCGCTCGGCATCCGGCTGTTATTGACGAGGGGGTCGAAGTACGCGCCGACGAACCTGTAGTCCGAGGCCATATCGATCGGGACCGGCCATGAGGAGAGCTCCACTGCGGCCGAGTTTTGGATGAAACCGTCGCACTGCCCCGCGATGCACTGCACGGTTTCGTATGCCGACATGTGCAGCGACTCGGGCATGACCGAGATCGGGAGGGAATAGATCACTGCGAGTGTGTCTCTTGAGATATCGTTTGGGTGCAGGGGCTGCATGTGGTCATAAAGCGGGAAATCCGGGGCAAGCGGGGCAAGCATAGCCTCGCGCACGGCCAGCTGGGCGTCCATCGCGGCCAGACATGTGCTGTCGAGCGAGTTTGAAATCGCGAGGCCGTTATTGGCCTGAAACGCCTTTATAACACGCAACTGCTGGCCGCTGCCGTAGTTGTAGCCCATCTCGGTCTGGTATCCGAGCATGAAGAGACCGGACATCACCTTGTATGCGAATGAGTCTTTGTTTATATCCCAGTTTGAGATCCACGCGGGATCATCCATGTCATAAGGGGTGCCGCTTATGACCTGGATGGCGTTCGTGTCAGAGCCGAAAAACTGGGAGTTCAGCGTGTCGGCAAAGGCGAGGCCGCCCGATATGCATAGGAAGGCCGAAAGCATAATCGCGATCAATGCGGCTGATTTGATTTTCATCGCAGGCGATCTCCTTGCCAGGCGTTTTTGTGCACACCCCTGACACACCAATCCTATAGCAAGTTGAGTGTAATTGCTGTGATACAACTCACATTTCGGCAAAATGGGAATAATTATTAACAAAAGGGGGGCAGCGAAGGCTACCCCCGCAGGAGGTCGGCAAGCAAGAGCACGTTTAGCGCTATCACGACAGCGACTATCGCCCAGAGCGTGGCCTTCGTAGGCGCGCGGTTGGCGAACTTGCCCATGACGGCCTTCGACGACGTCAGCCAGACGAGCGCTATAGCGGTCCAGGGCAGCTGTATGCTCAGCGCTATCTGGCTCCAGATGATCCCGGTGAAGGGGTCGCGAAGGAGGAATATCGCCCCGAGCGCGCCGATCAGGGTGATGAGCACCCCTGCCTTCGAGTGGCTGTCCCTGATGTCGAAGGGCTCCATGTACATCCCTGCGAATATGCTCCCGCCGGCCAGCCCGGCCGTGATCGAGGACGAGAACCCGGCGAATATGAGCGCGAGCGCGAATACGGTCGAGGCCGGAGCGCCGAGGAGCGGCCGCAGCGTCTCCTGCGCCTGCTGAAGCTCGGTCACCTCTATGTGGTTCGTAAAAAACACGGCCGCCGCGACCAGTATCATCGCGCTGTTGATGGCCCAGCCAAGAAGCATCGCAAACAGCGTGTCCGTGAACTCGAACTTCAGCTGACGGCGGATCACGTCCTCGCCTGCCAGGTTCCACTGCCTGCTTTGGATGATCTCGGAGTGCAGGAAGAGGTTGTGCGGCATCACGACCGCGCCTAGCACGCTCATCATTATCGGGATCGAACCGGCCGGGATCGAGGGCGTGACCCAGCTTAACGCGGCCGCTCCCCAGTTAAGCTTCACTATCGCGAGTTCAAACAGAAAGGCGATGCCCACGAGCGAGACGAACCCTATTATCCAGCGCTCGATCAGGCGGTATCCGCTGCTAAGCAGCATCCAAGCGCCAACCGCGACGGTCAGGCCCGATCCAATTCCAAGCGGCATGCCGAAGAGCATATTAAGCCCTATCGCGGTCCCAAGGACCTCGGCCAGCGCCGTAGAGACCGAAGCCGCGACCGCGCTTAGCAGAAACACGCGGCTTACGGGCCGGCTGAAGGTCTTGGTGCTGGCCTCGGCCAGACAGAGGCCGGTGGCGATGCCGAGGTGTGCGGCATTGTGCTGCAGGACGAAGAGCATGTAGGTCGAGAGCGTGACCATCCAGAGCATCGAGTACCCGAAGCGCGATCCGGCCGCGATGTTCGAGGCCCAGTTGCCCGGGTCGATGAACCCCACCGTGACGAGCAGGCCGGGGCCTATGTACTTTAGGACTTCGAGCGCGCCGAGGCCTGGCCTATGCATGCCTTTGAAAAACATGGTGATAGTTTACAGGATGAGGCGTAGGGAGGCTATCTATTCCTGAAGTTTCGAGATGTCCGCCGCGGCCGAGGCCATGGCCCATATCGCGCTTAGCAGAGCGAGGCGGTTGTCGCGCACGGACTCGTCTTTGTCCATCACGAGGACTTTTTCGAAGAACGTATTTATCGGCTCGGTGATCGGTCTCATCGCAAGCAGAGCCTCGCTGAAGGCGCCACGGGCGCCCTTCTCCAAGGCATCCGAGTATGCCACGCCATAAGCCTTATATAGCGCGCGCTCCTCATGGGTCTGGAAAAACGACTCGTCCACAGGCGGCAGCGCGTGGCCGGGGATGATGTTGCGGGCCCGTTTTATCGCGATCAGAAACGGCGTATACCACGCCTCGCGCTTGAAGGCCGTGACCGCATCGCAGCGCGCCCTGAGCGTCGATAGCGGTTGCGTCGTAACAAACGGGAGCACCGACTGCACGACATCGTATGAATATCCCATTGAACCCAGAAGCGGCTCGAACCTCTGCTCGAAGAACGCGCGTATATCGGCCCCGGTCGAGGCAGGCGCCTTATTGAGCCCCTTAAGCGCGATGGCGGTCATCTCGCCAAGCGTGACCGGATAGCCCCGCTCCATCAATATCGCGATGACCGCGAGGCTGTGGCGCCTAAGAGCGAAGGGGTCCTCGGAACCCGTCGGCTTAAGCCCTATCGAGAAAAACGCCGCGATGTTATCCATCCTGTCAGCGAGGCTCACAACAGCGCCAAGATCGGTCTCGGGCACCTTTGCCCCCGAGCCAAGCGGCATATACTGCTCCTTGAGCGCGAGAGCGACGTCCCTGCCTTCTTCTTCGGCGTAGTACATCCCCATGATGCCCTGAAGCTCCGGGAACTCGCGCACGACGCCGCTTATGAGATCGCACTTCGATATCGAGGCTGCGCGCTGTGCGCTGGCTTTCTTGTCCGGGCAGATTAGATCAGCCAGAGAGCCCGCCAATTTCTCCATGCGCACTAGCTTGTCATATACCGAGCCGAGCTTGTCCTGGAACGTGACCTTGCGGAGCTCCTCGCGCCTGCCGTGCAGCGGGTGGCGGAGGTCGTCCTTGAAGTAGAACCTCGCGTCGTCGAAGCGGGCCTTTATGACGCGGTGTGCGCCGCTGCGCACGGTCTCGGCGTTCTCCACTTTGGTGTTGCTCGTGATGATGAAGTGGTTTAGCAGCTTGCCGCCAGCGTCCGCTATCGAGAAATATTTCTGGTGTCCGCGCATCACGGCGGTCAGGAGTTCGTCAGGCAATTCAAGGTACTCGGCCGAGAACGTGCCCATAACGGGCACCGGGGACTCGACGAGACAGGACACGATCGAGAGAAGCTCCTCGTCCTCGACGAGCGTGCCGCCGACGCTCCGGGCCAGCTCCCTTGCGCCCTCGGCGATCATGCGCTCCCTTTCGGCCTTGTCCACGACGACCGAGCGTGCCGCTAGTTCCGCTGCATAGGTATCCGCATCAGTAAACGAGAACTCCTCGGGGCTCAGGAACCTGTGGCCCCGGCTGGTGCGGCCGCTGGTAAGGCCTTCAAGTCCGAAAGTTACGGTATCAGCGCCATAGAGCGCAGCGATCCAGTGTATGGGCCGGACGAACTTCATCGTCCCGTCGCCCCAGCGCATGGACTTCGGGAAGTGCAGCGAGGTCACGATCTTCTTTAGAAGCTCGGGCAGGACATCCGGCGTCGGGCGGCCCTTGTCCTCGATCACCGCGACGACATACTCGCCCTTGTCCCTGGTCTTGACGATGAGCCTCGACATTTCGACGCCAGATGTACGGGCGAAGCCCTCGGCGGCCTTGGTAGGTTTGCCGTCCAGGGTGAACGCGGCCCTCTTCGGGGGGCCGAACGCCTCGCGCACGCGGTCGGGCTGCATCTGTGGGACATCCTGTATTATCACCGCCATACGGCGCGGCGTGGCGTATGTCTGTATCTCGCCGAACGTTAGCGCTGCGTCCTTTAGCCCTGCCTCAGCGAGCTCGCGCAGCATGCGGAGCGCCGGGGGTATGAACCTGGCCGGGACCTCCTCGACGCCTATCTCCAGAAGGATGCTCTTAGACACTGCCCCAACCCCCGTGCAGGAGCGGATGATTCATCTCCTCGCGCTGCTTGTGGAAGGCCTCGGCGCACATCCGCGCCACGGTGCGCACGCGCGCTATATATCCCGTGCGCTCGGTAACGGAGATCGCCCCGCGCGCGTCTAAGAGGTTGAAGTGGTGCGAGCACTTAAGGCAGCACTCGTACGCCGGGGTGACTAAACCGGCCTTGATAAGCCGCTTGCACTCGCTTTCGTAGGTCTCGAACTGGCGCATCAGGACGTCCGGGTCCGACAGGTCGAAGTTGTACTTCGAGCCCTCGACCTCGGTCATATGGTGTACGTCGCCGTATTTGAGGTGCTTCGACCACTGCAGGTCGTAGACGCTGCTTACGCCTTGAAGGTACATCGCAATGCGCTCTAACCCGTAAGTGATCTCGACCGTTACCGGCTTGAGGTCTATGCCGCCGACCTGCTGGAAGTACGTAAACTGCGTGATCTCCATCCCGTCGAGCCAGACCTCCCACCCGAGCCCCCATGCGCCGAGGGTCGGGGATTCCCAGTCGTCCTCGACAAAGCGGATGTCGTGCTTCGCCGCTTCGATGCCGATCTCCGCGAGACTTTTTAAATAGATCTCCTGGCTGTCGATCTGCGAGGGTTTTATCACGACCTGATACTGGTAGTAGTGCTGGAGGCGGTTGGGGTTCTCTCCATACCTGCCGTCGGTCGGCCTGCGCGAGGGCTGCACGTATGCGGCGGCCCAAGGCTCGGGCCCCAGCACGCGGAAGAACGTAGCCGGATGGAAAGTCCCGGCGCCTACCTCGCTGTCGTATGACTGCATCAGCGCGCAGCCGTAGTCCGACCAGTAGCGGTTGAGCCTCAGGATCATCTCTTGAAACAGCATAGTCAAGGATGTTAAATAAAGGGCGGCAGGTTTGTCAAAGGCTATTCGTATCTGAGGGCCTGTATCGGATTCAGCAGCGAGGCCTTCCAGGCCGGATAGAACCCGAAGAACACCCCTACGAGCCCCGAGAACCCGAACGCAAGTATGACCGAGAAGGGCGATACGATAGTGGCCCATCCGGTAAAGGACGACACGAGCATCGAGCCCCCGACACCGAGCAGTATCCCCATCAGCCCGCCCATGAGCGAGAGGATCACGGCCTCGACCAGAAACTGCATCCTGATGTCCCATGTCCGCGCGCCGACCGCCATGCGTATGCCGATCTCGCGCGTGCGCTCCGTAACCGAAACCAGCATGATGTTCATGATCCCGATGCCGCCCACCAGGAGCGATACCGAGGCTATAGCGCCCAGCAGGAGCGTCATGGTCTGCGAGGACTTCTGCGCGGTCTCCATGAGCTGCGAGAGGTTGCGGACGGTGAAGTCGTCGTCCTGCCTGTTGGATATGTGGTGGCGCTGCCTTAGCAGCGCGGTGATCTGGTCCTGCGCCGGCCCGAGTTCCTCCGGGCCCCTGGCCTTGATCATGATGATGTTCACCATGCCCGGGAAGGTCGTGCCGAAGAGCATCTTTTGCGCGACCGTGACCGGGACCATTATGGTGTCGTCCTGGTCGCTGCCGTTGGCGGACTGGCCCTTTTCGGCGAGCACACCGATGACGAGAAACGGCCTGTTGGCGATCCGGATCGACTGCCCCACCGGGTCGGAATCCCCAAAGAGGTTCTCCGCCACGGTCTGGCCGAGTATCGCGACCTTGCTGGAGTTTCTGACCTCCTCGTCCGTAAACGGCCGCCCGGAGGCGAGGTCCCAGTCCCGGACCAGCAGCATATTGGGCGTCGTGCCGCTGACGCCTGTGGACCAGTTCTGGTTTCCGTATACGATCTGGGCGACCTTGCCGTAGTGCGGCGCTGCATAGAGCACGGCCGGACAGTCGCGCATTATCGCGTCGGCGTCGAAGCTCGTGAGCGTCGACTGCGAGCCCGCGCCCATGCGCACGCCGCCCGCCGTGGTCGTGCCAGGGATGATGATCAGCAGGTTGCTGCCCATCGTGGCTATCTGGTCGGCGATGCGCTTGCTTGCGCCGCTTCCGAGCGCTATCATCGCTATGACCGCACCGACGCCGATGATTATCCCCAGCAGCGTAAGCGCCGAGCGCATCTTGTTGATCCTGATCGCCCTTAGCGAGATCTTAAACGCGGAGGAAATGTTCACCATGGCCGGTTACCTCACCGTCTCGTCTTCGATCAGGCGGCCGTCTCTAAACCTAATCACCCTGCGGCAGCGCGCCGCGATGTCCGGCTCGTGAGTGACGAGGATGACCGTGATATTGCTCTCGGCGTTCAGGCGGTCAAAGAGGCCCATGATTTCAACGCTGGTCTTGGTGTCGAGGTTTCCGGTAGGCTCGTCGGCCATGATTATCGGGGGCGAGTTGACGAGCGACCTCGCTATCGCCACCCGCTGCTGCTGGCCGCCCGAAAGCTGGTTGGGATGGTGGTGGATGCGGTCGCCCAGGCCTACGCGGTTGAGGGCCTCCCTGGCCAGATCGTGCCTTTCGTGCGCCGGGATGCCGTCGGCGTACAGAAGCGGGAGTTCGACGTTCTCGAGGGCCGAGGTGCGGGCTAGGAGGTTAAACCCCTGAAACACGAACCCGATCTTCTTGTTGCGGATGCTGGCAAGCTCGTCACGGCCGAGGTCGCCCACGTCGATGCCCTCAAGCAGGTACGTGCCGCTAGTCGGCGTATCGAGGCACCCGATTATGTTCATGAAGGTGGACTTGCCGGAGCCGGACGGGCCCATGATCGCGGTGAACTCGCCGCGCTCGATCCCGACCGTGACGTCCTGAAGCGCGGGTAGCCCGCCCTCGCCGACGTCATATACCTTGATGAGATCGCGGACGTCTATGATCGGCATCTAGAATCCCCTGGGTAATCGTGGCGCGGCGGAGTCCGGCTTGCCCTGCAACTTCTCCTCTACGATTAGCTGGTCGCCTTCCTTCACGTCTCCGGTCAGGAGCTCGGTAAACCTCGAATCACTGATCCCGAGCGTGACAGGCACGCGCAAGGCCTTGCCGTCGCGGAGCACCCAGACGGCCTTGCCTGCACCGCGTACCGGCTTGCCGCCGCCCTGCGGCTGGGCGGGTTTGCTCGGCGCATAACGGAGCGCCGCGTTGGGAAGCCTGATGACGCCGGTCTTTTGCATGACCTTGATCGTCACGTTGGCGGTCATGCCGGGCTTTAGTTTGAGGTCGGGGTTGTCCACATGCACCACGGCATTATACGTGACTACGTTTTGGACGACGAGCGGGGCGTTTCTGACCTCGTATATCGTCCCGTGGAAGACCTTATCCGGGTATGCGTCGACCGTGAACTCCACGTCCTGCCCGGCCTCGACGCGGCCTATGTCGGCCTCTGCCACGTTGCTGTCGACCTCCATCTTGGTCAGGTCGTGCGCGATGCTGTAGAGTGTGGGGGTCTGGAAGCTCGCGGCCACGGTCTGGCCGGCATCGACGTTGCGGGCGATGACGATGCCGTCCACCGGCGAGACGATTCGCGTGTATCTGAGGTTGGCCGACGCCGTGGCGACAGACGCCTGGGCCTGGCTGACCTGGCCCTTCGCGGCCTCGACCTGAGTTGCCGCGGTATCGTTTGCGAGCGCGGCGGCGTCATAATCGGCCTGCGCTATCAGCCCGGCGTCCACCATAAGTTTGTTGCGGCCCAGCGTGCGCTCGGCGTCTTTCTGCGTGGCTATTGCCTTCAGCAGATTGGCGCGCGCGGATACGAGGGCCGCCTTGTTCTGGTCGAGCTGGGCCTGGTATAGCGTGGGGTCTATCTGGGCGATGAGCTGCCCCTGCTTGACCACCGTGTTGTAGTCGGCGTATATCTTCTGGATCGTGCCCGAGACCTGCGTGCCGACAGAGACCATGATCACGGAATTGACATTGCCTGTCGCGGTGACTACAGCCTCGATATCGCCGCGCGACGCGGGTTCGGTCTTGAAGATGGGCTCGGACTTGCCGCTTCTGAACATGAGATAGCCCCCGGCGCCTAGCGAGGCAACGAGCAATACTACGATGACATTCCAGAGAGCGGAGCGTTTGGTCATGTTAGCAAACACTAACATAGGAGCCCATAGAAATGCAAACCTCGCGGGCCCCGGGCGTGGCGTATTGCTGCGGCCTCTTACTCGTCCTCATCGTTTTCATTGTTCAGAGGCGGCAGGTCTTTTATCTGCGGCTTGACCTGCTTAATGCCGAGGAGGTCCTGCTCGAGGATCATCCTCTGAACCTCGGCCTTGAGTCCGCCCGCGCCGTCCAGCAGGTCATAGGCGATCTGGTTGTTCATGTCCACTGGCGATACGTCCGAGAGCTCCGGGATCACGTATATGCTCGAGCTGCCATAGGCCTTGGTGAGCGACACATAAAAGTCATCGAGGCACCTGCCGACGTACCCGCCGGTGATGTATACGTTCGTGGCCCGGATCGCGGCCAGAAAATCCATTAGCAGCGCGCCGTCATCCTCGGTCGCATACCCGCGGTTCGGAGAGCGGCTCTCGATGAACAGCACCGAGTCCGAGCCGTTTGTGACCTCGTTTAGATAACGCATGTACTCGTTCGGGCCCTGGCGGTAGACATAGCCCTTATACTTAGAATAATTCCTCGGGATGACGACGATGATCAGCTTGCCCTGCGTCGACTTGAACTCCAGGAAATCGCGCGTCCTGCGCTCCTGCGCCTGGAGCACGGCCATGAACTCGTCCCGCGGTTTCATTGCGAGGAACTTCTCGACCACGTTGAGCTTTGGGAGCTGTGCGGCGGTCTTGACGTTCGGGATCCTGGGCGTCAGGCGCTTAAGCGTATGGAAAAACGGAAAGAAAGCAGGGTGGACGATGATATAGACCGAGCCGTTATCGAGGTATTTGCCGTAGCTCGCGTAGTCATTAGGCGAAACGTTATTGAGCCTCTTGACCATGAGCCCGGAATACGCCCGCCTGATCCATTCCTGGTCCTTCTCGACCGTCTCGTTACGAAGCTTTACGGCGTCGAGTATCTTCTGCCTCTGCTCGGCCGGGACGTCCGATACGACGATGGGCGCCACGACGGTCTCGGGATCAATCGGTCTGAAATTAAGCTTGCTGGGCCGGAATATGCATCCTGAGACGAGCGGCAGCGCGAGCATCAAAGCAATGAGCGCAGTTAAACGGAACGAATTTTCGGCAGGATGTCGCATAACCTTAATTCTACAAAATAACCCCGGCCCATTCCAAGTGAGCCCGGCGCGCGATGATGTATAATCCGGCATATGCGCTATGTAATCCTAGGCACCGCCGGGCATATAGACCACGGCAAGAGCACCCTCGTCAAGGCCCTGACCGGCACCGACCCCGACCGCCTGAAGGAAGAGAAAGAGCGCGGTATCACGATAGACCTCGGGTTTGCGGACCTGGCATACCCCGACGGGCTCTCTATAGGCATCGTAGACGTGCCGGGCCACGAAAAGCTCGTCCGCAACATGCTTGCCGGCGCCGGGGGCATAGATATCGTCCTGCTGGTAATTGCGGCCGACGAGGGCGTCATGCCCCAGAGCCGCGAGCACCTGCATATCTGCGACCTCCTCAGAATCAAGTCCGGCATAGTAGTCATAACCAAGACGGACATGGTCGAGCCCGAATGGCTCGCACTCGTGCAGGACGAGGTGCGCAGGTTCGTTCGAGGATCGTTTCTGGAGGGGGCCGAGATCGTCCCGGTATCCGCCAAGACAGGCGAGGGGCTCGTTGAGCTTAAAGAGAAGATCCACGCCCTCGCGCTAGCGGTGCAGCCCAAGCCCACGCGCGGGATCTTCAGGCTGCCTGTAGACCGCGTATTCACCCTTAAGGGGTTCGGCACGGTCGTGACCGGCACGGCGGTATCCGGCACCGTCTCGGTCGAGGACGCGCTAGACATCCTGCCGGAAGGGGCCGAGGCCAAGGTGCGCGGCCTCCAGAGCCACGGCAGGCAGGTCCGCACTGCCTATGCAGGGCAGCGCGTAGCTGTCAACCTCCAGGGGATAGAGAAGGAATCCGTCAGGCGCGGCGACACGCTGGCCGCGGCCGGGAGGCTTCAGCCCACCCGAGTCCTGGACGCGAAGATCTCGCTCCTCCCCGAGGCCCCACCTCTTAAAAACCGCAAGACGGTTCACCTGCATATCGGCACTAGCGAGGCCGTTGCAAGGGTCGTGCTCCATGACCGCGACCACATCGAGCCGGGCGAGTCCGTCTTCTGCCAGCTCAGGCTCGACGTCCCGGTGGTATCGCAAAGCGGAGACAGGTTCATCATCAGGAGGTTCTCGCCGGTAGAGACCATCGGAGGCGGCGAGGTCCTGGACCCCACGCCCCCGCGCCGCAAGAGGAGCGAGGGGCGCGATGACCTCGCGGTGTTCGAGACCGGAACGCTTACCGAAAAGATCGCGGTCAAGGTCCGGCGTGCCGGGCTTCAAGGCATTGGAAGCAGGACGATCGAGGGCTGGATAAATTCCGAGATTCCGGCCGTCTCGGCCTCGATTGACTCGCTGGCCGCAAAAAAGATCATCGTACGCCTCGGAGACCTGCTGATGCACGCCGAGGCGGTATCGGCCTTCAGGGATGCGGCCGCTGCCCGGCTCAAGGATTATCATGAAAAAAATCCGCTCAAGCCTGGCATGCCGAAGGAAGAACTCCGCACCGCGCTGCGCATCGAGGACGGCCGCGTCTTTGCCGAGCTGCTCGCGACAGCCGTTGACGTGGTGGTCGAGAAGGACACCCTAAGGCTAAAGAGCTTCAGCGCGGCCGCCTCCTCGGCGGAGCGCGACGAGATCTCGGCCATGCTCCTGCATGACGGCTTTCAGCCGCGCACCCCGGCAGAACTCGCCGCCGCGTCAGGGAAGACCGAGCGCCGGATCGAGGACGTGCTAAAGCTCATGCATAAAGAAGGCTCGGTCGTGCGCATATCGGGTGAGGTCTATCTCTCCCGCGAATACTATGACAGGATGCTCGCCGCTCTGCGCGCACATTTCGGAGCAAAGGCCGATATGACTGTGGCCGAGTTCCGCGACCTGCTGGGCACCTCGCGCAAGTATGCCCTGCCGTACCTGGAATACCTCGACGGAAACCGCATCACGCTCCGCGTCGGCGACGTCCGCAAGCTGCTGTTAAAGTGATATCCGCTTAAATTGACATTTGGCGGAGCGATTAAATAGAATCAGAAGATGCAGAACACGTTCATTGAGACCGTGCTCAATGCCGGTCCGGTAGTCAAGTTCATACTGCTGGTGCTCCTGACGTTCTCGGTGATTTCCTGGGCTATTATCTTCTACAAGTTTTTTTATCTCTTGCGCGCCCGCAGGGAAAACGAGTCGTTCTACTCCGCGTTCCGCGCTACGCACCGTCTCGAGCGCCTCTCGGCCAACGCCGAAGACCTCCATACCGGGCCGATGAGCAATGTCTTCCGGGCGGTCTATGCCGATTTCTCAGGCCGCGACCGGCAGGAGACCCGCCGCATGTTGCACCGCTTTGAGACCCTCGAGATCGAGAAGCTCGAGCGCTACCTGAGTTTCCTGGCCACCACCGGCTCGACCACGCCCTTTATCGGGCTCTTCGGCACCGTATGGGGCATCATGGACGCCTTCAGGGGCATCGGGGCGTCAGGCTCGGCCTCACTCGCGGTTGTCGCACCGGGCATAGCCGAGGCCCTGATCACCACCGCCGTCGGCCTGGCCGCGGCAATACCGGCGGTCGTCGCTTACAACTACTACGTCGGGCGCATAAGACAGGTCGTGGTGGAAACGCAGGACTTCTCGGAGGAGATCCTCGACCTCCTTTCGCCGGGTGCATAGCCTGTGAGGACGGAGCGCGGCCGCGGGCTGATGTCCGAGATCAACGTCACGCCTTTCGTAGACGTCATGCTCGTGCTCCTGATTATCTTCATGGTCACGGCCCCGCTGATGCGCCAGGGCCTGGACGTCAACCTCCCGGAGGCCAAGGGCAAGGCGCTCCCCGAGGAGCAGCGCATAGATATCACGATCACTAAGCAGGGCGCCATCGAGCTAGACGGCAGCACGGTTACTATCGAACAGCTCGGAAGGAAACTGCAAGCGATGAAGGCCGGCCAGCCGAATGTCTTCCTGCGGGCTGACAAGGACGTGTCCTACGGCGTGGTGGCCGAGGTAATGGGGGAGATCAAGAGCGCCGGTCTCGAGCGCCTCGGCATGGTGACGGAGCCAAAGC
Organism: Nitrospirota bacterium; assembly: GCA_963721805.1. Lineage (GTDB taxonomy): Bacteria > Nitrospirota > Thermodesulfovibrionia > Thermodesulfovibrionales > JdFR-86 > CAVRJY01. The sequence goes on from CAVRJY010000001.1 coordinate 578,218, forward strand.
AAGCCCTGCGATGAGAGGCAACGGCCTATACTGGGCTACGGTTATCTCGGCGTTTGTTCATGCGGCATTCTTTTTTCTGGCGCTTTTCATCCTGAAACAGTCGGACGTGCATATAAACGCCTCGGTATACACGGTGAACCTCGTTGACGCGATGCCTCGGCGCGCCGCCGAGCCCGCCAGGGCCCAGCTGAAGCCCGAGACAAAACCACAGGCCGAGGAGAAGAAGCTGGAGCCGCTTGAACAGCCCCCAACCGTATCGAAGAGCGCGATGGTCTATGCGGCCCAGAAGCTCAAGGCCATGGAGAAGCGGCTGTCCGAGGAAGTGCGCGCCGCGCAGCGGATTCAGGAGATCGCAAGGCAAAAGGCCGAGGAGAAGGACGCCGCGAAGCGGATCGCGGAGCTCAAGTCGAAGAAGCGTTTTGAGAACATAAGGCAGTCGGCCTCGGTAAAGGCCGATGCGGAACACGCAGTAGTGGACAGCTCGCGGGCCGAACGTACGCTCGATGAGTACACCTCAAAGGTCAACGACAAGATAAAGCGCGCATGGGTCTATCCGGACCTTGGGCAGATGGCGGGCATGGAGGCTACCGTATCGGTCACGGTGCAGGCAGACGGACGAATTATCGTTAACCGCATCGAGCGGACATCCGGCAATGCGATATTCGATCGCTCGGCGCTCAGGGCCATAGCCAAGGCAAGCCCGGTCGCGCCTCCGCCGTATGCACCGTTTGAGTTAGGAGTGAGGTTTTCCCCAGATGATAAATAGATTGCATAAGATCGTATTGGCACTTCTCGTCGCCCTTTGCTTTACCAGCGCGGCCGAGGCAAAGGTTTACATAGACGTCGTGGCAGCGCCGCGCGTGATGCCGATAGCGGTGCAGCCGCTCGCCGGGCAGGGCGGGGTAGAGGTATCCTCCGTGATCGCCGACGACCTGCTATATACCGGCCTGTTTTCGGTGGCCGACCCTCTTAAGTGTTCCGAGCGGCCCGAGGAGGGCTTCTCGGCGGCCCGATGGTCGGCGCTTGGCGTCGAGGCCGTGGTCAAGGGGTTCGTCAAGGACGGGACAGTCACGGTATACCTATACGACGTGCTCGAAGACCGCGTGCTGATGCAGAAGCTCTACAGGGCCGACCAGCGCGGCATGAGGCCCGTAGGGCATCAGGCCGCGGCCGACATATATGAAAAGATCACCGGGGAGCACGCTGCCTTCACCTCACAGCTGGCCTACGTCGCTGGGAGGTCAGGGAGCAAGTCCCTGCGCATCTGCGACTGGGACGGCAAGAACGTGCGGCAGGCAGGGAAGCCCTCGCAGATGCTGGTCTCGCCGCACTGGGCCCCTGACGGGACGAAGCTCATATTCTCTGCCAACCGCTCCGGCACGTGGGGCATCTATATGTATGACCTCAGGACGGCCCAGGAGAGCGCGGTCTACTCCACTGACGGCATCTGCATCGCCGGGGACTTCTTCCCGAGTGGCGACGAGTTCACGCTCTCGTCATCGATGATGGGCACCGCCGATATCTATGTGTACAGCCTGAAATCGAAGCTCGCATCGCGCCTTACCACTGACCGCGGCATAGAGGTCACGCCATCCGTATCCCCCGACGGAGGCACCATAGCGTACGTCTCTGACCGCAGCGGCGTCCCTCAGGTTTACAGTATGGACAGATTAGGATATAATAGCGCGAGGCTGACGTTTACGGGCAGTTATAACACTTCGCCCGTCTGGTCTCCAAGGGGGGACAAGATAGCATTCAGCGGCCGGTTTGAGGGCAAAAACCAGATATTCGTCATGAACTCCGACGGCTCGAAGCCGGTCAGGCTCACGGACAGGGGCAACAACGAGGACCCGACCTTCTCGCCGGACGGCAGGTTCATCGCCTTCACCTCCGACCGCGAAGGGCCGAAGGCCGTCTATGTTATGAGGGCCGACGGCTCGGGCGCAAAGAAAATATCTTACCCCGGGGAGTCTGCATCGTCGCCCCGGTGGTCTGGAAGATAGATAATTAAATTAAACCCTGGAGGTGGATTCATGAAAAAAATCCTTGCTATCCTCATTGCGCTGATGTTGATGCTCTCGGCTTATGGCTGCGCCGAGAAGAAAGCCGTTGTGAAGTCCTCCGAGGAGACCGCTACGTCCGAGGCCCAGAAGGCAGCTGAGGCCCAAAAGGCAGCCGAGGCCCAAAAGGCAGCCGAGGCTCAGAAGGCCACGGACGCACAGAAGGCCGAACGCGAGGCCGCCGAGGCCCAGAGGGCTGCAGAGAAGGCCAAGGACATGTTCGGCGATATCCATTTTGATTACAACAAGTACGCGATACTCGACACCGATAAGCCCACGCTGAAGGACCTCGGCGCATGGCTCAAGGCAAACAAGGCCGCGAAGCTCCAGGTCGAGGGAAACTGCGACGAACGCGGCACGAACGAGTATAACCTCGCCCTCGGCGACAGGCGCGCCCGCGCGGCAAAGGAGTATCTGGTATCGACCGGAGTGGCCTCGGCCCGCATCAAGACCGTCAGCTACGGCGAGGAAAGGCCGATCTGCACCGAGCACGATGAGGCCTGCTGGACGAAGAACCGGCGCGACCACTTCACGGTCATCGGCGGAGCGCATTAATGACGAAGATGCGGATGAAGGGGCTCCTGCTTGGGGCCCTCGCCCTCGTTTTGCTTGCGGCCTGCCAGGCGCAGGAGGAGATGAGGGCCGACATAAACGACATCCGCGCCTCGACGGTCGAGCTAAAACGCAGCAACGATGCACTCGCGTTGAGGGTCGACGCGCTTTCTAAGTCCGCCTCCGCGCTTGAGGCCAAGCTCAAGGATCTGCCGGACAAGGACACCGTCTCGGCGCTTGGCGAGAGCCAGACCTCGCTGCTTGAGCGCGTAAACGACCTTACCCAGCAGTTCCAGGAGATAAACGGCAAGGTCGAGGAGAGCAAGTACGGGATCGACCAGTCGATAAAGCAGACGGCGGCCGAGGTCGAGGTCCTTAAGAGCAAGGTCGAGGCCACTGAGGGTCACACAGTCGATCCGACAGCCTCGATCTCGGAACTCAAGACCCGTCTCGATGCGATCGAGGCCGACCTCGCAACGATCAAGGGCAAGGTCGCGATTTACGACGAGGCGCTCAAGCCCCAGCCGGCCGCCGCTCAGCCGAAAGAGGACCCCAAGCTCCTGTATGACAAGGCCCTTAAGGCGTTCAACGGCAAGCAGTACCCCGAGGCGCGCCAGGGGTTCAAGGATTTCATCAAGCAGGCCCCCGACAACAAGCTGGTCTCGAACGCACAGTTCTGGATCGGCGAGACGCTCTTTGCAGAGAAGTCCTATGACGACGCTATACTTTCCTACGAAGATGTGATCCAGAAGTATCCCGACAGCCCCAAGGCCCCGGACGCGATGCTCAAGCAGGCATACGCATTTCTGGAACTCGGGGACAAGAAGGCCGCGCGCGGCATCCTGGGTGCGCTGATCGAGAAGTTCCCCAAGAACAAACTTGCCGAGACCGCGCGCAAGAAACTGTCCTCAATCAAGTAGAGGCGCGCTAATAACCATGGCGCGCCCAGGAAGGCTCACCCACCTTAACGAAAAGGGCGAGGCCCGCATGGTCGACGTATCCGCCAAGCCCCCAACCATGCGCGAGGCCACCGCATCCGCCCGCGTGTTCATGGAGCCCGCAACACTCGCGCTGATCTCCGAGGGCCGTATCGAGAAGGGCGACGTGCTCGCTGTCTCCCGGATCGCCGGGATCATGGCCGCCAAGCGGACGCCCGAGCTGATCCCGCTTTGTCACCCGATAGCGCTGAGTTCGGTTCAGGTAGAGCTTATCCCCAACCCCGAGGGCCCATCGGTCGATATCACCGCGACCGCGGCTGCCACCGGGCCTACAGGAGTTGAGATGGAGGCTCTCATGGCCGCGTCCGCAGCGGCGCTCACGGTCTATGACATGTGCAAGGCCGCGGAACGCGGGATGAGGATCACGGACGTCATGCTGCTTGAGAAAAAAGGCGGCCGGAGCGGCCACTGGAGGCGCAAGTGAGCAATGGCACGCTTGGCGTCATACTTGCCGGCGGGCGGAACACCAGGTTTCCGTATCCGAAGGGCCTGATCCGAATCGACGGCCTGACGATCATCGAACGGCAGGCGGCCATGCTCGCGAAACTCACCGGAAGGGTTATCATCAGCACCAACATGCCCGAGCTTTACTTCCGCTATGGCCTGCCGATGATCGGAGACACCGTACCCTCGCGCGGGCCGATCTCGGGGATATTCTCGGCCTTGAGGTGGTCCGGCGCGGGCCGAGTGCTCGCGCTCTCAAGCGACATGCCCTACATCGGCGAAAACCTGCTAGAATATTTACTGAAGCATGCCGCGCTCGACGCGACCGTCTGCATGCGCGGCGGCTGGGTCGAGCCCATGCCCGGCATATACGCGGCGTCCGCCTTGCGCGCGATCGGGCAGGGCGTGCTGGGCGAGGGCAGCGGATCGATGCTCAGGCTGCTTGGCTCGATCGAGACGCGATACATAAGCGACGCCGAGGTCCGCGCGCTGGACCCGGAGGGGAAGTCCTTCGTCAACATCAACACCCCGGAGGACCTGGAAGCGAACCTGAATCCAACAGCGGATCGCGCGTAGCGCCGAGCACTCACCGGCAAGGAGGCATTGGAGATGGATTTTTTTAGTCTGCCGCATTTGTTGGTCATACTGCTTATTGTGCTCGTAATCTTCGGCGGGGCGAAGCTGCCCGAGCTCGGCAAGGGCCTGGGCTCCGCGATCCGCAATTTCAAAAAGGCCGCCGCGGGCGAGGACGAGATAGACGTGACGCCGAAGCCCAAGGTAGAGGGCAAAGAAAAAGAAGAAGCGAAGAAAGACGAGAAGGGTGCGTAGAGGGCTCACAGCCGAGATCGACCTCGCCGCCGCCGGGCGCAACCTGGCTGCTGTCAGGAGAGCCGCGGGCGGGACGCCCGTGATCGCTGTCGTCAAGGCCGACGCATACGGCCACGGGGCCGTCGAGCTGGGCCGGGCGTTTCAGCGTGCGGGGGCAGAGGCGCTTGCCGTTGCGTTTCTGCACGAGGCGCTGCAACTGCGCGAATCCGGCATAAGCGGACCCGTCATCGTCCTGTTTGACCGCACCGGCCCGGAGGAGTACTTCGAATACGGCCTCACCCCGGTCGTGCATGACATAAAGACGGCCCTCATGCTCTCGGATGCCGCGACGCGCCGGGGTACGACGCTGGACATACACGTAAAGCTCGATACCGGCATGAGCCGCATGGGTTTTGAGGACCCCTCGGGGATATACGAGACCGCCTCGCTCCGGGGCCTGCGGATATCAGGGCTCATGAGCCATTTCGCCAATGCCGACATGGCCGACAGGGACTTCTCGCTCGAGCAGCTCAAGAAATTTAACGAGGTTAGAGAAGGGCTGATGAGAAAAGGGATATCTCCCGCGTGCCATATCGCGAACAGCGCGGCAGCGCTCAGCTCGTCCGAGTCGCGCTTTGATGCCATCCGGCCCGGTATCGCGCTGTACGGCTGTTCCCCGTTTGAGCCCGGGGTGGCGATGCCCGATGGCATCAAGCCCGTTATGAGCCTGACCGCCCCCGTGCTGAGGCTCCGCCGCATACCCAAGGGCAGGCCGGTGAGCTACGGAGGCACGTTCATCACCGGCCGCGATACGCTTGCCGCGGTCGTGGCCGCAGGATACGCGGACGGCCTCGGGCGATGGGCATCGAACCGCTCGGCTGTGCTGGTTAATGGGAAGCGCGCCCCGATTCTCGGGCGCGTATGCATGGACCTCGCGGTCGCGGACGTAACCGAAGCCGGGGAGGTCGACGAATTCTCGGATGCGGTCTTGATGGGCCGATCGGGGGATGAGGGCATCACGGCCGAGGAACTCGCCGCCGAGGCCGGGACGATCCCCTATGAGATATTGCTCCGGTTTGGGCGGCTCGCGAGTCGCAGGTTCGTAAACGGCGGCGAGGCATAGCATGAACTTCATCGGTTATATAGGACGCATGCTTATAAGCTTCACGCGCGTATTCGGCAGCGTGCTCAGGCTGCTGCTCGATACCTTGCGCCAGATCGTCACGCCTCCGTATCAGATAAGGCTGATAATGAGCCAGTTATACGAGGTCGGCGTGAAGTCCGTCCCTGTGGTGCTGATAACGGGCGTATTTACGGGCATGGTGCTCGCTCTGCAGTCCTATACGGGTTTCAAGCGCTTCGGGGCCGAATCCCTCGTGGGCTCGGTCGTCGCGCTCTCGATGACTCGCGAGATGGGCCCGGTGCTCACGGGGCTTATCGTGACAGGCCGCGCCGGTGCTGCGATGGCCGCCGAACTCGGCACCATGAGGGTGACCGAGCAGATCGACGCCCTCGAGACGCTCGCCACCAACCCGGTCAAATATCTGATCGTCCCGCGGTTCATCGCGGGGGTGATTATGCTCCCGGCCCTGAGCGTGCTTGCCGACATTATCGGCATCCTTGGCGGCTACGCGATCACGGTGGGGCTGTTCAACTCAAGCCCTGCCCAGTACTGGAACCGCACCTGGGACATCATGAAGATGGAGGACATCTATAACGGGCTGCTGAAGGCAGCGTTTTTCGGCGCCGCGCTCTCGATCGTATGCTGCTACAGGGGGTTTTATTCCGAGGGCGGGGCCGAGGGCGTAGGCAAGGCCACGACCGGAGCGGTCGTTGTCTCGTTCATGACCATACTGATATCCGACTACTTCCTGTCGGCCTGGCTGTTCTGAGGCTCATGGATATATGATCGAGGTCGAGGGGCTATATAAGGCATTCGGGGACAAGAAGGTGCTCGAGGGAGTCGACCTTCGGGTAGAGGACGGCCAGAGCATGGTCGTCATCGGCGGCAGCGGCAGCGGCAAGAGCGTGCTGATCAAGCACATCATAGGCATCCTCAAACCGGATGCGGGCCGCGTGCTCGTAGACGGAGAGGACGTCACCGCGATGGACGGCAAGGCCCTCCAGGGCGTCAGGCGCAAGTTCGGTATGCTTTTCCAGGGCGCCGCGCTCTTCGATTCGCTGCGCGTATGGGAAAACGTAGGGTTCGTCTACATGCAGGAGCGCAGGATGAAGGCCTCCGAGATACGCGCTATAGCCACGGAGAAGCTGCGCCTCGTAGGGCTCGTGGGCGTCGAGGACCTCATGCCCTCGGAGCTCTCCGGGGGCATGAAAAAACGCGTCGGGCTCGCCCGCGCGATAGCGCACGGCCCGAAGATCCTTCTGTACGACGAACCCACCACAGGGCTCGACCCTATCATGGCCGACGCGATAAACGACCTGATAGTAGAGATGAAGATGACACTCGGCGTGACATCTGTTACAATTACGCATGATATGCACAGCGCCTATAAAATCGCGGACCGCATAGCCATGCTCTACAACGGAAAGATCGTAGCTGCCGGCACGCCTGAGGAGATCCGCGCCTCCGATGACCCATACGTGCTGCAGTTCGTAACCGGGAGTTCGGCCGGGCCGATCAAGGTTCAGGGGGCAGGTTTATGAAAGGTGCGCGCGCGGATATGGCGGTAGGGCTGTTCGCGGTCGCGGTCATCGCCGTCCTCGCCCTGATGACGTTCAAGGTCGGGGGGTTCATGTTCGGGGGGAAGAGCGGCTACAGGCTTTACGTGATATTCAATAACACCGGTGGGCTCGACGAGAAGAGCCGCATCAAGATCGCCGGTGTCGATGCCGGGATGGTCGAGAAGATCAGCCTAGATGACGGCCGCGCAAAGCTCACCCTGCGCATCAATAAGGACATCAAAATTTACTCCGACGCCTCCGCTTACATACGCTCTTCCGGCCTGCTGGGGGACAAATACCTCGAAATCAATGTGGGCTCCAGGCTCCCGCTGCTCAAAGACGGCGACTACATCCCTGCCGCGCACGAGATGGCGGACATTGATGACCTTGTGCGCAACCTGACGTCCGCCTCGGCCAACCTGATGGGTCTGATCTCGGACCTCAACCAGCCCCAGCTGAAAGAGAACCTCCGTGAGACGATCGAGAACATGAAATACATTACCGAGGACCTGCGCGGCACCCTCTCGTCCAACAAAGGCGGCATCAGCTCGGTTATCTCGAAGATCGACCACCTGGCGACCACCCTAGATTCGCTGGCTACGGAGAACCGCTACGCCCTCACCAACACGATAAACAACTTCGACGCGTTCTCGGCGAACCTGAAGGCCGAGACCCCGGAACTCATCAAACAGCTCAGCGAGGCCTCCATCGCGCTCAAGACCGTCATGAACAAGGCCGAGCCCATAGTGGCCAACACCTCGACGGGCATCTCAACGTTCTTCGGCACCGCAAACGATATCGCCAACAAGGTCGACAGCGGCCAGGGCACCATCGGCAAACTGATCAACGACACCAAGCTCTATAACTCGATCACCAACACCGTGGACAGCCTGCAGTACATGCTGACCAGCGTCAACCGCTTCCATACGTTCGTCAGGATGGACGGGCTGTACCTGAGCAAACTCAAGGACTCCCAGGGGAACTTCTACGTCACGCTCCAGCCGGTGCCCGACAAATATTACGTATTGGGCGTTTCGAGCGACCCGCTGGGCATTTCCACTACGACAATAAGGAGGAAGGACGGTGTCGTCTCGCGAGTTAAAAAGACCACCTCCGACGTTACATTCACGGCCCAGTTCGCCAAGCGATATGACAATACGGCCTTGCGGCTGGGTTTAAAACAAAACTCATTCGGGGCCGGCGCCGACCAGTTTTTCCTGAACGACAAGCTTAAGGTCTCGGCCGACGCCTGGGACTTCAGCGAGCACGAATACAGGTCCACGAACCCTCACGTGCGCGTCGGTGCGGACCTTTTCGTGTTTAAGAACATCTTCGTCTCCGGGGGCTATGACAACCCGTTTAACTCCCGCACCGGAGGCCCGTACCTGGGCGCCGGGGTGAGCTTCGAGGACGAAGACCTCAAATACCTCCTGAGTTCGATGCCCAGGATTACCCCCTGATTACCCCGGCCTCCGGCCTTCGTAGGATAAGGGGTATAACGGCAGTCGGGGGATAAGGGGGCAGCGCGCCCTGAGAAAAGGGGTTCGTGACCCGCCTGCGTCTTTCCAAACCCCAGTATTTATGCTTATAATAGATATTGGACTATTGTGTCCATACATATATAGACAATGGCGGACCAAAAAGGCATAAAGACTCAAATTACGCCTCTTGCTGCGGCGGCCTCCTCGCGTCCGCGCATCGGCGAGATCCTCCTCGGGCACGGCCACATCACCGATTCCGAACTCCAGCGCGCGCTCGAGCTGCGCAACGCTCCGGGTGAGACGCGGCGCCTGGGCGAGGTCCTACAGGGCATGTCGCTCACCGAGCAGCAGCTCGCCGAGGGCCTGTCCAGGCAGTTCGGCATCCCGATGCTCACGGAGGAGATGATCCCCGAGCATATGCCGCTTGAGAGGGTGTCATTCGAGTTCCTGCGCCGAAACTCGGTGCTTCCTGTCTCGGTCGAGGGCTCCACGTTAACGGTGGCGGTCTCGGACCCCACTGATTCGGCGTGCATCGAGAGCCTGCGAGCTTCATACGATCTGGGTATCAGGACGCTCATGTCCACCCGCACCGCCATAGCCGACGCCCTCCAGAGGCTCCAGAGTTCCCAGGAGACTGTTATGCAGAAGCTCCTGGAGGACGTGGACGAGAAAGACATGTCCATGGAGGTCGACGGCGAAGTCAGTCACCTGAAGGACCTGGCGCAGGAGAAGGGCATAATAAGCCTGGTCAATCACGTCATCGAGCGCGCGACGCTGGAGCGCGCCAGCGACATACACGTCGAGCCCTCCGAGACCTCCGTGCGCATCCGCTACCGTATAGACGGCATCCTCTACGAGCGCGAGACCCTGCCCATAAAAATGCAGGCGGCCCTCTCGTCGAGGATAAAGCTCCTTTCGAACATGAACATCGCAGAGCGAAGATTGCCGCAGGACGGCCGCATGAGGGGGCGCTTCGGCGGCCGCGAACTCGACATGCGCGTCTCGACCCTCCCGACCATATACGGCGAGAGCATAGTCATGAGGCTCCTCGACAAGGACGCCAAGACGATCACGCTCGAAGACCTCGGCTATGACGAAATGCTCCTCGGCAAATACGCCGAGATGATCAAGAAGCCATACGGCATGATACTGATCACCGGGCCCACGGGCGCGGGCAAGACCACCACGCTTTACGCATCGCTTGAGAAGATCAACTCCTCTGAAAAGAAGATCATCACTATCGAGGAGCCTGTGGAGTACATACTCAAGGGCATAAACCAGATCCAGGTGCGGACGAAGATCGGGCTGACGTTCGCAAACGGGCTGCGCTCGATCGTCCGGCAGGACCCGGACGTGATCATGGTCGGCGAGATCAGGGACCTCGAGACCGCCTCCATCTCCATACACGCCTCGCTTACCGGGCACCTGCTGTTCAGCACGCTTCACACCAACGACGCCGCCAGCGCGATCGCGCGCCTCATCGACATGGGCGTGGAGCACTACCTCGTGAGTTCGACCCTGATAGGGGTCGTGGCCCAGAGGCTCGTGCGCCGCCTCTGCCCCAACTGCAGGAGCGAGCACCCTGTGCCCGAAGACCTGACAGCGGTGCTCGGCGAGGGCGTCAAGACGGTCTGGCGCGGCGAGGGCTGCGACAACTGCATGCACACGGGCTACAAGGGCCGCGTGGGCATATTCGAAATCCTCATGGTGGACGCCGAGATCAAGGAACTCATCATGGCCAAGGCCAACGCAAGCGAGATCAAGAACGAGGCCGTGAAGCTCGGCATGCGCACGCTGCGCGAGGACGGCCTCGAGAAGATACGCTCGGGTCTCACCACGGTCGACGAGGTCATGAGAGTGACCTATGCGTAACAATGAACGGGGCGTGGTACTGCTGATGGCCATGTGGGCGCTCGTCATGCTCTCGGTGGTCGCGCTTAATTTCTCCCTCTCCACCCGCGCTGGTTCGGCCGGGGCGCGGAATTTCAAGGAGGACACCAGGGCTTATTACCTCGCCGAGTCAGTATACGAGGAGGCCGTAAATTACCTGCTCGCAGACAGCGAGAGGGCGTATGACTATATGGACGAGGATGGCAACCTGCACGTCGACGATGAGCACCCGCCCATCAGCGGCGAGCGCGAGGTAGAGGGCGCCAAGGTAGTGCTGAACATCACGGACGAGGAATCCCGCCTGAACGTCAACAACATTAACGCGGCCACGATGACGAAGCTCCTCGAATACACCGGGGCGCCGACGGACGAGGTGGCCACCATGATGGACTCTCTCGCGGACTGGATGGACAATGACGATATACCGCGTCCCTCCGGCGCCGAGGACGACTACTACGAGCCATTCGGGTACAAGACAAAGCCCGGCAGGCTTGAGACCCCGCAGGAGTTGCTGCTGATCAAAGGGTTCACGCCCGGTTACGTATACGGCAGCGACCGCAACCCCGGGCTCTACCCGCTGCTGACGACATGGGGCGACGGCTCGATAAACGTCAACACCGTATCCGAAGACCTGCTGAGCGCGCTTGGCCTCAGCGCGGTCGAGATAGACGGCATCATAGGGCACCGCCCCCTGAAGTCGCTGCCAGGAGGCTTGCGCATCCCGGCAAAGACCACCTCGTCGTTTTTCAGGATCGATGTCGCGACCACGATGCCGATGAGCGCCCAGACCGTGCGCATAACGGCAGTCGTCAAGCGCGAGGCCTCCAAGGACAATAAGGACGTGTACAAGGCAACGCCCGTATACTGGAGGGAAGACGTTGAAAACAGCGGGGCTTAACATCGAGGGCCTCAAGCTCGGGGTATCCGTGATGTCGCGGTCCATCGGCATGCTCTCGCATGTTAAATCCGAGGAATACGCCCTGCCCGCCGACCCAGTGGAACATCCCGCGTTCATTCGCGAGGTACTTCTGGCCCTTAAGGCCGAACACGGGATAAGCGGATTTTCGGTCGGCCTGGAGCTGGGGCTGTTCGCAGCGCGGATCGTGGAGCTGCCGTTTAAGGGCCGCGAGGATATCGCAAACGCCCTCGCCTTCGAACTCGAGACCCAGCTGCCGCTGCCGCCAGAGGAATACCGCTACGATTTTATGACCCTAAGCACATCCGGGGCTTCATCGACGAACCTCATCTTCGCGATTAAGCGCGACCGGCTGGCGTGGCTCGCCGAGTGCGTCGAGGAGACGGGGCTTAAGCTCCATTCGGTGCGCTGCGCCCAGATAGAGGCGCTCAACGAGCTCCTCTCGATCCGCGATGCCCGCCACTCGCTGTTCGTACAGCGCGTCGGGGAGGGATTCCATATCATAGGGCTCGACGCCGGAAAGCCTGTTCTATTTTTGTCTGCCCACTCGTTGGATGAGGCAGTGGCCAAGGCGACCGAGCATGCGGCGGCATTCAAGGGGCTCTATGTCAGCGGGATCCCGGACCTCGCGCCGTTTGCAGGGCTTACCCCGGCTTCGGTTTCATACGACCTCGCCTCACTCGTTGCCGCTTCGGACCTCAGGCGCAAACCCATCAGGCTGAACTTCATACCCGAGGCCCTCGCCCCTAGAAGGCTGGACCTGTTCCCATACGTGGCGGCCGGGCTCGCGGCGCTCTGCGTGCTGCTGTACCTCACCACCTCGGTCGTGGCCTACTATAAGGAGAAACGGGCCCTCGACGGCGTGAATGCCTCGCTCCAGGACATGGAGAAGGCCTCGCACGAACTCCTGCAGACCAGGAAGGAGAGCGAGACGATCCTGGACAAGCGCCGCTTCCTCCAGGAGTTCGTGGCCCGCAGCAACAGGAAGATCGGGTACATAAGGGACCTCAGCACTGCGCTGCCCGATAGCGCATGGCTGGTCTCGCTCAATATAGACGGCAAGGGCAGGGTCGAGATCGAGGGCTACGCCGAGAGGACCGCTGATATCATAGGGCCGCTCGAGCACTCAGGGGCCTTCAAGCACGTCGAGATCACCGCCCCCGTGCTGCTGCGCGAGGGCCTCGAGAGGTTCTCCATCAGGATGGAGGTCGCCCAATGAGCCGCACGAGGCTCGTGCTGCTGGTGGCCCTTGCGGTCGTCGTCGGGGCCATGCTCCTGGCCGACAAGCTCGACACCGAGCGCGCCGCGCTTCACGAGACGCTCGTGGTCAACCACGCAACTTACGTCAAGAGGAAGGCGTTTATCCAGCGCACCCTGAAGGCCGGCTCCGAGATCAAGGCCGCGCTGGAGGACCTGCAAAAGAGCGAATCGAAGATCATACCGCAGTCAGACCCCTCGCTTGGGTTTGCGGCGCTGCAGGCCCGGGTGCAGGACATCGCGCAGGGCACGGGCATGCGGATTTTTGCGATCAGGCAGCTCCAGAGCGTCACGGCCAGGGGCTACATAACCCTGCCGATCTTCGTCGAGATGCGCGGGGACATCGAGACGTTCAGCGCCTTCCTGCGACAGCTTGCGGCCGGCGAGGACTTCATCGGCGATCGACAACATGAACGTCACCACCTCGCAAGAAGGCGTCTTGAGGGTGCGCATGCAGCTCTCGGGGCTCATGAAGCCATGATAAGGAAACTGGCGATAGTCCTGCTGCTGCTGGCCGGTGCCGGCGTGCTCGGGGCTAACTTCGTCCGAAACGGGCTGTATTTCGAGCCCCTAGCCTCGATGGGCCAGACCGCGGAAACCCCCGAGGCCGGCCGCGAGGCCCTGGCGAACTCCGAAGTCGGCTGGGGCGAGGAGATCGTCCAGCACAACCTCTTCGACCCGGACAGGGCCGAGCCGGTAAAGGCTTCGGAAAAGGCCCAGCCCGCGGCTGCCGCGGCCGCGGTCAAGGAGAAGGAGCAGCCAAAGATCGATCTTAGTGGTATAATACTCAATCAATACGGGGAACTTGTCGCGTATCTCGCGATAAACGGCACCGCGCCCCGCGAGGCGCGCAAGGGAGATACCATCGATGAGATCAGGGTGCTCGACGTTACAAAGAAGGATGTCGATCTAATGTGGGACGGGAAGCCCATCTCGCTCACGATGGAGAAGATAAGGACCGTGAAAGACAAGAAAGACATCACAGACGGGACGCCCTCCAGATGAGGCGCGCCATCATGGCCGTTTTAGCTCTGGCGCTCGCGCTGTCCGCGCTCTCGTGCGCCGCGCAAAAAGCTGTAAAACCCGAGCCCCAGATGGCGGTGCCCGAGACCTTCAAGCTCCCGCCGGTCCTGCCTAAGCCAAAGTCCGCGCAGGCCGCCACTCAGACATCGCGAGTCGAACCTATACGCATCACTCAAGAAAAGGAAGAAAAATACATAGTCCTCAATTTCGACAACACGGACATCAAGACCATCATAGCCAGCTTCGGCGAACTGCTGAACATCAACTATGTGGTCTCCCCCGGCGTTACCGGAAACATCACCATACAGTCGTATAAGAAGATCCCGGTCTCCGAGCTCTTCCCGGTATTCCAGAGCATATTGGAATTAAACGGCCTGACAGCGATCAAAGACGGACCCTTCTACAAGATCGTTCCGATAGATTCCGCAAAGACCCAAAGCGTAGGGGTTGAGGGCGGCAAGGAGCTGAAGCTCGAGCTCGACTCGACGTTCGTAACGCAACTCGTGCCGCTTGAGCACATCAAGGCCAAGGACACGGAGGCTACCCTTGCGGGTTTCCTCCCCCGCGGGGCGAATATCGTGGTCTACGAGCCCACGAACATGCTAATAATAACCGCGTTGCCCCCAACCATAGCGCGACTGATGAAGATCATCGAGGCCATCGACGTCGCTGACATCGCGACCGAGTCCCCAAGGACCTATGTATATGACGTCGTAAACGGAGAGGCCAAGAAACTCGCCGACGTGCTGAAGTCCGTGCTCACAAGCGAGAAGGGCGCCGAGAAGCCCTCGACCTCGCCGGTAAGTGCTTTGAGGCCTCCCTCGACATTCCCGGCGCGCACTCCGGCCGCCCGGATGCCGATAACACCAGCCGCCACGCAGGCGCAGATCACGAGCGTCAATGCCGAGGGCATCTCGATCACCGCATACGAGGACATAAACGCTCTGATCATCAAGTGCTCACCCAAGGACTACGTCGCGCTCCTTGACCTGCTGAGGCAGCTGGACCTCCCGCCAAAACAGGTCCTGATGGAGGTCATGATCGCCGAACTCACGCTCTCAGACGAGTTGAACTTCGGGCTTGAATGGCTAGTGAAAAACAGCCATGGCAATCAATTCGGATCCCCAGGTGCCACCTTTGGCACGCCTGGCTCTGTGGGCATCAGCTCCTTCACAGGATTCTCATCGCTGGTCTCGGGCGTGATCGACGACGCTGCCTTCCAGTCCATCCTATCCTTTGTCGAGGGTTCGAGCAAATTCAATATCGTCGCAAGCCCGTTGATCCTCGCTGTCGACAACAAAGATGCCGAGATCACGATCGGCAGCTCTGTGCCCGTTGCTACCGGCCTCAACCAGACGCAGTCGCTCGATACGACCGTTGCCAACCCGACGCTGGTCTCCTCCGGTCAGATAGATTACAGAGACATCGGCACGATCCTTAAGATCACGCCGCACATAACCGAAAAGGGCAACGTCTCTCTAAGCATATACGTGGAATCAAGCAGTGTGGCCGATTCTCCGACCAAAATATCGGGAAATGACTTTACGGCCTTCAATAAACGCGACGCCAAGACCAATGCGGTTGTGGGCGACGGCCATACGCTGTTCATCGGTGGCATAATAGACAACCAGGTCAACCAGTCCAATTCCGGTATACCGTTTCTGAGCAGGATTCCGATTATCGGACATCTGCTGATGAACCATGAACACATAAAAAAGGACAAAACGGAACTCCTCATAATGATTACGCCGCATGTGATCAGGGATCAGGAAAGCGCGGACGACCTGACCGAACGATATAAGAACAAGATAAGGGTCGTCGAGAAGGCTTTCTTAACCGGCGGCGACGATAAGGTCCTGCGCCAGTCCGATGCAGAGGAACGTGCCGAGCACAATCAGACAATCAAGTCCGAAGAAGCAGCAGAGCCTGCCACCCCGGCAGCCGCTCAGCCCGCGGCGAAGTAACCCCGATTAAAAACACCGAGGCCTCCGGCGGGACGATCCCTCCGGAGGCCTCGGTGTTTTCACTATGCTAGAAGTGTCTTTCGATCTTGCCCTTGAGCTCGCTGAAGACCGGCTTATACTCGACAGCCTTGCGGCCGAAGCAGACGCCGAGCGCCTCATACAGCGATATCTCGTCGAGGTCTACGTAGCGCTGCTTTATGACCTCGCTCGTGCTCTGGTAGAAGATCTCGTTGCCCCTGACGTCGACTACGGTAACGCCGTTTATCCCTGAGGTCATGAGCTTGACCGCTGCCGCTCCGGCCTCGAGGCCGAAGACCACGTCATAAGCTGAGCTCGCGCCCGAGCGCACGAGGTGCCCAGGGGTGACCTCGCGAATCTCGGGGCTTTCGTATACGCCGGGGACGAACATGCCCACGTCCTTCATGAACTGCTTGACCTCGGGGTCAGGCTTCATGCGCGCCTCCAGCTGCTTGCGCACGTACTTCCCGGCGCCGGAGAGCTTGACGTGGCCGAAGGCATCGCGTTCGACCGAGTCGTCCGAGATGTTTTCGCCCCTTATGTCCTTCATGCCCTCGGCGGCGACTATAGTGTACGTCCCGGCCCTTACGTCGCTTGCGCGGATGCGGCTCATATAAAGCGACTTCATATGCGAGTAGACCGCGTCGAAGTCCACCGGGACCTCGGGCAGCAGGATGCAGTCCGCCTCGGCGCCAATGCCGCCCCTGTACGCTGTATGCCCGGCGTACCGGCCGAAGACCTCGATGACGAGGATGCGGTTGTGGCTCATGCCTGTGGTCTTGAGGTCGCGGACCATGACGGCCACGCGGTTGATCGCCGAGTCGCCGCCGACGCTGTAGGACTGCAGGTCGAGGTCCATCGTCTTGGGGACGTGCACGCAGGATATGCCCTGTCCGCCCAGGTCCACCGTGACGCTCCCTGTGTCGTCGCCGCCGCTGATGATGAGGCCGTCGATGCCGAATTTTTTGAGTCCGTCCTTGATGCGCTGGTACTTGTTCGGGTCGTCGATCTTCTTGATCTTGACTCGCGAGTGGCCTGCCTCGGAGCCCGCGACCGAGGCCTCGATCAGGCTCAGCCGCTCGGGGGTCATCTGGGTCAGTTTTTCCATGTCGAGCATGTTATAAAGGCCCGCGTAGCCGTTTGGTATGATGAAAGTCTCGATGCCCATCGATGCGGCCATCTTCGACACGCCCTTAATGACCGCGTTTAAGCCGCCGCAGTCGCCGCCGCTCGTAATGATGCCGAGTCTCTTTACCGCCATATTAGCGCTCCTCCTGTTTTATCCGTATGATTGCGCGGCGGGTCACTTGGCGTGCTGCCGCCACCACCTCTGATTGTCCACATACCACCTGACCGTGCGCTCGATGCCCTGCTCGAACGTTACGGACGCACGCCAGCCGGTCTCGGCCTTCGCCTTTGAGGCGTCGAGGCTGTAACGGAAGTCGTGGCCCGGCCTGTCGCCGACGAACTCGATCAGGGACTCCGGCTTATCGAGCAGCGCAAGTATGGCCCTCACGACCTCGATGTTCCTGCGCTCCTCGCCGCTGCCGATGTTGTATGCCTCTCCGGCCCGGCCGCGCTCAAGTACGCTTAGGACGCCACGCGCGCAGTCCTCGACGTACAGCCACTCGCGCACGTTGAGGCCTGCCGCATAGACGGGGATCGGCTTGTTTGAGAGCGCCCTGTGTATGACCACCGGGATGAGCTTCTCCGGATACTGCCACGGGCCGTAGTTATTCGACGGCCGGACGATTACGGCCGGGAGGCCGTACGTGTGGTGGTATGCCCTGACGAACTGGTCCGCCGCAGCCTTGCTGGCCGAATAAGGGCTGCTCGGGTTGATGGCTGATGTCTCCTTGAAACTGCCGCGGCTGCCGAGAGCGCCATATACCTCGTCGGTCGAGATATGCACGAAGCGGCTGACCCCGTGCCTGCGCGCCGCGTCGAGGAGCGTGAGCGTTCCGCGGACGTTCGAGCGCTCGAATGGGTAGGGGTTTTTGATCGAGTTGTCCACGTGGGACTCGGCCGCGAAGTGCACGACTGTATCGATGCCCTTTTTGAAGACCTCGGCCACGGCCCGCTTCGAGCATATGTCGGCCTCGATAAACGTGATGGCCGCCATGCAGGACTTGAGCCGGGCGCGGTCACCGGCATACGTGAGCTTGTCGAGCACGAATATCTTTGTATCGCGGCCAAGAAGCATTCGCACGAAGTTCGCGCCTATGAACCCGGCCGCGCCGGTGACGAGCAGTTTCATCGCGATGCGGCCTCTCTGAGAAACCTCTCGGTCGCGTCCTGCCACGCGGGCATCGGGGTGCCGATTGCATGCTCAAGCGGAAAATTGTCGAGTACCGAGTACGCTGGCCGCCGTGCCGGGGTCGGAAACTCGGCGCTCTTGCCTCGCTCCAGAACGCCGTCCCAGCCGATGCACTTAAGTATGTGGGCCGTCCACTCATATCGGCTCGCCGAGCCGGAGTTGGTCATGTGATAAAGCCCGAAGTTGCCGGTGGCGACGAGCCTTAATGTCGCCTCTGCAAGGTCCACCGAGTATGAGGGGCTCGATACCTGATCGTCAGAGACGCGGAGCTTGCGGTTCGCGGCGGCCCAGCCGAGCACCTTTAGAGGGAACGAGAATTTCCCCTGCCCGAAGACCCAGCTCGTGCGTATGAGGAAGAACCTCTCGCAGTGGTCCCGAAGCAGGCGCTCGCCCAAGAGCTTGCTCTTGGCGTAGCGGTTGAGCGGGGAGGGCGTATCCGCTATGGTATAGGGACTTGACGCGTTGCCGTCGAATACGAAGTCCGTGCTGTAGTGCACTACCATGGCGTTTGCTTCGCGTGCGGCGTTTGCGAGATTTCTAACCCCGATAGCGTTGGCCATGTATGCTGTCTGCCAGTCCGCTTCCGCGCCGTCGACGTTGTTATATGCCGCGCAGTTGATGACCGCATCGGGCCGGATATGCCTGAAGCGGGCCGAGACGCTGGCGTAGTCAGCGATATTCAGATCAGCGCGTCCGGCGGCTATAACGTCGTGGCCGAGCGTGCCGCCATGCTTTACGATCTCGCGTCCGACCTGTCCCTCAGCGCCCGTGACCAGAAGCCTCATGCGTCCACCTTATAGATCGTATCCGGATCGTTTTCGTAGCGTATCTCGTCGATGGGCTCTTTGCGGTCCCGGCCGGCAAACAGGCGGTTGGGGAAATTATGCACAGCGCCTTCGGCCTGGCCGATGTTTTTATATGCGTGCACCACGCCCGGCGGGATGACCACGGAACATGGATTGCGCTCCCCGCAGAGGCTGACCATGCGGTGGTTATAGGTTGCCGAGCCCTCCCGCCGGTCCCACAGTACGAGCCTGAACTCGGAGGACATGAATACGAAGCGGTCGGTCTGATGCACGTGCTCGTGAGGGCCGCGCGCGGTGCCCGGCAGGGTCATCGAGACGTAGCCCATTACGGGCATAAGCGCCCCTGCCGTGTCCTCTCGGAATATCTCGGTCAGCCAGCCTCGCCCGTCGGTTATGAACTTAAGGGGGCTTATCACGACGCCCTCGATTGGTCCGTCTATAAACATCTTAGATCGTGACCTCCGAGTCGTCCCCTATATGCACGCGCAGGGCCTTGTTGGCGCCCTTGCCCCTGGAGATAGTGGATTTCTTGCCTACCAGGCTCTCTTCGAGGCGCTCTATGTCCGTGACCTTCGAGCCGTCGAGTATCACCGAGAACTCGACCGAGGTGCGCTCCAGCAGGCAGTCGTCCCCTATGCTCGTATACGGGCCCACGAAGGTGTCGCGCACGACCGTGCCCGAGCCTATGATGGCGGGGCCCCGGACCTCGCTGTTTTCAATCAGCGAGCCCGCGCCGATACAAACGCGCCCGAGCACCTTGCTGCCGGCGTCTATGCGGCCCTTGATGTCGGTGGTGAGCATCTCGTCGAGCACGACGCGGTTGGCCTCCAGCATATCGTCCTTCTTGCCGGTGTCGAGCCACCATGAATCGAGGATGTGGCTTCGGACCTTCATGCCACTGGTGATCAGCTGCTGTATCGCGTCTGTGATCTCAAGCTCGCCGCGCGCGGAGGGCTTTATGTTGTCAATGGCCTTGTGTATCGCAGCCGAGAACACGTAGACGCCTACGAGCGCCAGATTGGACGGCGGCTCGGCCGGCTTCTCTATAAGCCTCACCACCGCGCCCTGCGCGTCCACCTCGGCCACGCCGAAGCGCTGCGGCTCCGAGACGGCCTTAAGCAGTATCACGGCCTCGGTCGGCTCGGCCTCGAACTCCTCGACGAATCTTTTGATGCCCGATCCGATGAGGTTGTCGCCCAGGTACATCACGAACGGTGAGTCCCCGAGAAACGGCCGCGCGGTCTTTACGGCGTGCGCAAGCCCCATCGGGGCATCCTGCTCGATGAACGTGATCTTCGCGCCCCAGCGGCTTCCGTCTTGGAGCGCGGCGCGCACGTCAGCGCCGGTCTCGGGGGCGATGATTACGCCGATCTCGCTAATTCCTGCGGCCACTATCGCGTCGAGCACGTAGTGGATAATAGGCTTGTTGGCGACCGGGATGAGCTGCTTTGCGGTGGTGTGCGTGAGGGGCCTGAGCCTCGTGCCCCTGCCGCCGCTTAAAACAAGCGCTTTCAACCGATCTGACCTCCCCGAAGAGTTTTCCGAAGTATAACACAGCACTATGGTGTATGCAATATTATGAGGGCGGCAAATACAGCAAATACGCCGATTTACGCTTAGGCGAGCGTCCCCAGCAGGTCGGCCATGCAGAGGCCGAGCACCGGGTGAGTGGTCTCGGGCGCGATCTCTGCCATCGGGGCCAGTACGAATATGCGCTCGTGCATCCGGGGATGTGGGATGGTAAGCTCCGGCGTGTCGAGGACGAGGTCCCCATATAGCAGGATGTCGAGGTCGATCACGCGAGGGCCCCAGCGCTGCTCGGTGCAGCGGTCGCGGCCCATCTCAAGCTCTATGGCGCGCAGCGCAACAAGGAGTTCGTGAGGCGAGAGCGAGGTCTCGAGCCCGCAGGCGGCGTTGATGAACCGCGGCTGGTCGGCCACGCCCCATGGCTCGGTCTCAAATAGCGAGGAGCTTGCGGTTATCAGCCCCGCGCGCTGGCCTAGAAGCTCGACCGCACGCCTGACGTTTTCCTCGCGGTCACCGAGGTTCGATCCTATCCCGATGTATGCGATGGGCATATGGAATAATAGCGCATAAAGGGATGGAATTAAAATTATAAAGCTCACCGTTCTTGAATACAGAGGATTTATACATAGTTTTTTGCTGAATGAGGGGGTGAATTATTGTTTTTTGTTTGCGAGGTTATTGTTTGCTTCTTTGATGAGTATCTTATCGAAATCTCTGGGTGTCAGCTTCTGTGATAGTTGTTCCTCGAATTCAAGCTTTTGAGCATACGCTTTTAAGAAAAATGTGGCGTATTGGGTATCAACTTTATTATTCAAATGATCCTTATATTCTTTGGGTACAGTGGAGATTAACTTGCTGAGTGCGCTAACGGCACGAGAATCATAAATGAAGAATAAGTTGGGACAATGGAAATGTAAATATTTTGAGCTTAACGATCTATTGTGGTGCCCCGTCAGGCTATAAAATAAATCACACAAATACTTATGAATGAGCAATATATTATCTATCGATTCATCGGACAAGCTTGTTCTTATAATCGCTTTGAGACGAATATCGAGTTCAGATTTTCTGATAGAAGACGCCACTTTATATGTATAGAAATCATCATTGTTATATTTATCTTTGATTTTTCTTCTTTCAATGGCTGCGGCGTATGCTCGCCCAATCAGCCAAACCTTCGCTATAATTATATCGTCTTTTTTGTGATAGGGATATTTTGAGCAGAGATCATACAAGACATTGTTGCCAAAATCCCATTCTTTTTCCTGAATGGCTTTTAAAATCATTTCATTCTGCATGAGAGATTCTAATCATCTATTATGAGCCTGTCAATCTTGAAAATGCGTAACCGTAGGCTGCCTGTTTCGGAATCATTTGATCGCGCACGAACTGGTAAGCCGCCGCATTGAAAATCAAAGCTAACGACTGAAGCGGCTTCGGGGAATGGATACCCGTTGACCTGTCCGAGCCATGGATGGCGAGTTGTCAACGGGTCGAAGGCCGCGAAGGTAGTGAGCGTCCCGAAGGGTTGATTTTTTTAAGCGGCGAGTTTTTATCCAACTTTTGGCGGCCCAAAAGTTGGCGCGGGTGTGGGAGCGCGCAGCTCCCACGGTTCTGAATTCATTTAGCGTTTTTACTGAAGAGGTTTAATCTAAGCGGGATGCTATGCGCTCCCGCGCCCAGCAGGAGGAGCCCTTTGCTGGCCCAAAGGGCTCCTGCCTTCTCAAAAGGGCCTGAAAGTATGAAGGCATGCAATAGCCATCTTGAACGCCAGCGGGCCGAGAGAACCAAATATATCTATCATGAAACTCACGCGGACATGGGAGCGCGCAGTGCCCATGACAAGCGCTATAAATAAAAAACGGAGACGGAGAGGTCTCCCTCTCCGCCTCCGCGACAGGTACTAATTAAAGCGAGTTTTTGATCCGCTCGGCTGCCTCTTTGATCCGGGCCACCGGGACGGTGAGCGCGAAGCGGACATAGCCCTCGCCGGGGTCGCCGAAGCCGTTGCCGGGCGTGATCAGGACCCCGGCCTTCTCGAGCACGTGCGTGGCGAAGGTCGAGGAGTCGAAGCCCTTGGGGACGCGGGCCCAGAGGTAAAAAGTGGCCTCGGGCTTACGCATCGTCATCCCGGCCGAGATAAGCCCTTCATAGAGCGCGTCGCGGCGGGCCTGATAGGTCGCGCGGATCTCGCCGAGCACGTCCTCGCCGGTGCCAAGCGCCACTATCGCGGCCTCCTGCACGGCCTGAAACGCGCCGGAGTCGATGTTGGACTTTATCTTCGCGAGCCCTGCGATGATCTCGCGGTTGCCGACCGCATACCCAATGCGCCAGCCGGTCATGTTGTAAGTCTTGCTAAGCGAGTGCATCTCGATGCCGACCTCCATCGCGCCCGGCACCTCGAGGAAACTCATCGGCCGCTTGCCGTCGAAATAAACCTCGGAATAAGCCGCATCGTGGCAAACGATGATGTCGTACTTCTTTGCCACCGCAATAGCCTCCTCGAAAAACCCGCGCCCTGCCGAGGCCGCGGTCGGGTTGTTGGGGTAATTGATCCACATGAGCCGCGCGCGCTTGAGTACGTCCTCGGGGATGGCCTTGAAGTCCGGGAGAAAATCGTTCTCATCCCGAAGCGGCATGAAGTGGCTCTCGCCGCCCGCGAACAGCGTGCCGATGTTATAGACCGGATAGCCCGGCGAGGGTACGAGCACGACGTCTCCCGGATTCACGAACGCCAGGGGCAGGTGTCCCACGCCTTCCTTGGACCCGATCAGCGAGACGACCTCGCCCTCTGCCCTGAGCGGCACGTTAAAGCGCCGCGCGTACCAGTCGGCCACGGCCTGCCTGAAGCTGAACATGCCGTTTGATGAGGGGTAGCGGTGGTGCTCCGGGTTCTCTACGGCCTTCTGCATCGCTTTTACGATATGCGCCGGGGTCGGGATGTCCGGGTCCCCGATGCTAAGGTCTATGAGGTCCACGCCCCTGCCCAGCGCCTCGCGCTTCATCTCATCTATGCGCGCGAAAAGATACGGTGGGAGATGCTTAACCCTGTCTGCGAGTACCGGCATGATTCCTCCTGAGGGGATTGATTCAAAAAAGGTATTTTACACGAAAACGCAGGCTGGACGCACGAGGCGCTATTTAGCTTTTCGCGACAAAGTCTTTGAAGCCTTTGAGAATGGAAAGCCCCACGGCCTGGGACTTCTCTGGGTGAAACTGTGTGGCGAAGACGTTGTCCTTCCAGATCATCGAGGTAAACTCGATCCCGTAGTCCGTGGTTGTGGCGACTATCGAGGCGTCCTCGGGCGCGACATAATATGAGTGCACGAAATAGACGAACGAGCCGTCAGGTATCCCGGAGAGTATCGGGGCGGGACGCTTAATATTGATCGAGTTCCAGCCCATGTGCGGGACCTTGAGCCCCATGTTGTCGGGGAACCTCGGGACGTGGCCCTTGAAGACGTCGAGGCCCTGCGTGCTCCCGAACTCCTCGCTGTCGGTAAACAGTGCCTGAAGCCCGAGGCATATGCCCAGAAAAGGCTTGCCCTTGGCGATGTTGCCCTTGATCGCGTCTATGAGGCCGAGTTCTCCCAAGTGGCGCATGCAGTCCCCAAAAGCGCCCACGCCCGGAAGCACGATAGCCGCGGCGTCATCGAGCGCCTTTGGCGTCGAGACGACCCGTACCTCGGCCCCTACGCGCTGTAGCGCCTTCTCGACGCTGCGCAGGTTGCCCATCCCGTAATCGACTATCGCTATCATAAGATTTATTTTAACACGTTGGTTCTATTCGAAGAGGGCGTCGACGAACTCTTTAGGGTTGAAGTCCCTGAGATCGTCGATCTTCTCGCCGATCCCGATCAGACGCACCGGGATGCCGAGTTCCTTGCGGATCGCGAATACGATGCCGCCTTTGGCTGTCCCGTCGAGCTTGGTAAGCGCGATGCCGGTTACCCCGGCGGCCTCATGGAAGAGCTCGGCCTGGCGCATCGCGTTTTGCCCGGTCGTCGCGTCCAGCACGAGCAGGACCTCCTGAGGGGCGTCCGGCATGGCCTTCGTTATGACGCGCCGGACCTTTCGGAGTTCCTCCATCAGAGAGGACTTCGTATGAAGCCTCCCGGCTGTGTCGATCAAGACGACGTCAGCGCCGCGAGCGCGTGCGGCCTCGACCGCGTCAAACGCTACAGCGGCCGGGTCCGAACCGCTTTGGTGCTTAACGATCTCGGCCCCCGAGCGCTTGGCCCATATCTCGAGCTGCTCTATGGCGGCCGCTCGGAACGTATCCGCCGCGCCCAGGACGACCGAATGGCCCTCGGAGGCGAAGCGGCTCGCGAGCTTCCCTATCGTGGTCGTCTTTCCGGTGCCGTTTACCCCGACCGTGAGGATCACAAAAGGCTTCTGGCCGAAGCTCACGAGCGGGTGCGCATTGCCGAGGATGCGGAGCATCTCCTGCTTTATGGCCTCGCGGATGCCGCCTGTCCGGCGTATCTCGTCCTCGCGCTCGCGGATGTGCGAGACTATATCGGTGGTGGCCGCAACGCCTACGTCCGAGGCCAGGAGGATCTCTTCGAGTTCCTCGAGGCTCGTCTCGTCGACCGCGAAGTCGGCCTTGAATATGGAGTCTATCCGGCTTGAGAGAGTCTGCCGGGTCTTTTTTAGCCCTTCTTTAAGCCTGTCGAAAAATCCCATCGCTGCGGTTGACCTCCGAATTTGCGCAATCACATATAATACATCATGGGTATTGCCCAATTCCTCATGCCCCGCCTAAACGGGGCGGATATCGGGCGCGAGATGCCGCGCCTTCTTGCTCTGGTGCGCGAGGGCATAGCCGGGTTCATCGTATTCGGCGGAGAGCTCGGCGAGGTGCGCGAGGGCATACTGGAGTTACAGTCCGCGGCCCCGGTGCCGCTGATCATCGGCTCGGACCTCGAGCAGGGCCTTGGGCAGCAGCTCCGCGGCGGGACGGTCTTCCCTCCGGCGATGGCGGTGGCCCGAGCAGGAAAGCTCGAGCCGGGGCTCATGGACGCGGCGTTTGAGCAGATGGCGGACGAGGCCGCATATGCCGGGATCAATACGGTCTTCGCCCCGGTGCTCGATATAAACACCAACCCGCGCAACCCGATCATCTGCACGCGCGCCTTCGGCGAGGACGCCGAGACCGTCTCTGACGCCGCGCTCCGCATGATCCGCGCCTTCGGCTCTCGCGGCATCGCCGCGTGCGGCAAGCACTTCCCCGGCCACGGGGACACAGAGACCGACTCGCACATCGGGCTTCCGGTCATCAATAAAACGCTCGAAGATCTGGAGTCGGCCGAACTCGTGCCCTTCCGCCGCGCGACAGGCGTCCCGATGCTGATGCTCGCGCACCTGAGCGTCCCGGCGCTCGACCCCGAAGGCACGCCGGTCTCTCTTTCAAGGCGAGCGGTCGGTTATCTTAGGGACAAGATGGGATACCGGGGCATGCTGATTACGGACGCGATGAACATGGGCGGCATAGGCGGATACTCTCAGGCCGACGCCTCTCTGATGGCGCTGCGCGCCGGGGTGGACATCCTCCTGCACCCGGACGATCCGGAGCGGCTCATTAAGGAACTCTCACCGCATGACCCGGAGTTCGATGCCCGCAGGCTCGATGCGTTCAGAAGCTCGATAAGGCTTGCTGGGCCAGTTGCCGCGCCGTCTTTCGACCCCGCGCTCAGCCGGAGGATTACGGGGCTTGCGATCAGGCTCGAAGGCACGCCCGGGCGGATGGCCCGGCCCCATCTGGTCATATTCAACGACTCCGGCGAGCCGGAGAAGGGAGCCGCGTTCGCCGCGGCATTGGGCGAAACGCTGGGCGGGCTCGAGGTCACCCGGTATTCAGGCGATGGGACGCTAAGCGTGCCGCCGGACGCGGACGTGATAGCCGCGATATTCTCGCCCGTGAGGGCATGGAAGGGCGGAGAGTCCGGCTGGATAGGGCGCGAGCTAAGCGCGCTCGGCCTGATGATACGCGCGGTGGTCTCGTTCGGAAGCCCGTATATACTGTCAGACGCCCCCGAGGGTGCGGCGCGGCTATGCGCATATTGGGATTCGGACGAGGCACAATCGGCTGCCGCCCGCAGACTCATCGGGCGATAGATTATAGATATAGTTGGCAGAGAGACAGGGGCTTAGCCGCACCCCCGGTGGCGCACGCCGCTGCGAATCGTTATAATAACGCATGAACCGGCTCATACGATTGCTGAGTTCGCGGAAGCTCGCGGTGGTGCTGCTGGCCGTGATGGTGGCTGCGCTGCTGGGCTCGACTTATTTCCCCAACAAGTTCACGATTTCATCCCCGGCGGGGTGGGAACAGCTCAAGGCCGATAAACCCTACCTCTACGAGCTTTCAAAATACCTGTCCACCGACGAGCTGGTAAAGAGCTGGCCGTTTATAGGGCTCTCCGCGTTCCTGTTCCTCTCGACGCTCACCTGCACCGTGCTGCGCATCCTGCAGTGGATGAGGCTCAGGAAGACTGAATTTGAGAAGGAGAAGGCGTTTTCGTTCTCAAAGGAAGTCAGCTCTGACATGCCGGTGGACGAGGCGCGGCGCACGGTGCTTGGCCGCCTGTCTGAAAAGGGCTGGCAGTATGCCGAGGACGGCGGCGGGGTGCAGGCCCAGCAGGGCATCGCGCTTGGATTCCTCGGGTCCATATTGTTTCACGTCGGGCTCATTTGCGTATTCCTTGCCGCGCCCATAACGGCGCTGACGTCCATTACCGCCTCTGTAGTCCTCACGGACGGGATAACGGAGCAGTCGCTGCGCGATGTGGCCGACGGCGCGGGAGCGCGCCAGCTGCCCGACGTACAGATCACGGCAAGCGGGCTCTGGGGCAAGTATTATGAAGGCTTCTATAACGTGGACTTCGGGGGCACGCTCAAGATCGGCGACTGGGAAGGCCCGGTGCTGGTCAATAAGCCGGCATATTACGATGGATTTCAGTTCGCGCTGACGCAGTACGGATATTCCCCGTGCGTTAACGCAGAGTCCGGGGACGAAACGCTGATGCACGCGTGCTTCAAGCTCGACTACGATAAAGGCATGATGGAGCCTGCCGGCGTCCTAGGGCCGGGCATGTCGATGTACCTGATGTTTTTCCCTGACTTTGACCGCGAGGGGGGCAATCTCATGAGCAGGGGCAATGAGGCCAAAAACCCGGTGCTCCTCATCAAGCTTTACCGTGACGGAAAGGCGCTCCATAAAGGGTTCCTGCTTAAGCCCGGCGAGGAGGGCGAGTTTGAGGGTATGAGGTTCAGTTTCCCCGAGCTCCGCAACTGGGGCGGTTTCATGGTCACAAAGGAGTTCGGGATGGTCGTAGTCCTGATAGGCTCGCTCTTCGGCATCCCCGGGCTTCTGGTGAGGTTCCTGAGCAACGAGCGCAGGATAGAGTTTGAGTTCAGAGAGGCCGGAGGCGGCAGCAAGGTGCTCATCAGGGGCTATTCGCGATACTATCCGGCGTTTCTCGAAAAGGAAGTCATCGAGACCGCCGAGCTGTTTGACCGGGAAAGGAATAAATAGCGATGGGTACATATGAGGCCGTGTTCGTATGGGTTTCCATCTCGATATACGGCGCCGGCTTTCTGCTGTATCTCTCCGGCCTGGTATTCAAGAAGGAAAAGCACCAGAGGTGGGGCTATGCGGCATCGCTGCTGGGTTTCGGGTTTCATACCGCGGCGATAGCCGCGCGCTGGATAGTGACCGGCCACCCGCCGGTGATGGCAACGTACGAAAACGCCCTTATGGGCACTTGGGTCATGATGCTCACCTATATAATCATGTCGAGGGTGTTTCCGCCGGCCAAGGCCTTCGGGGTGGCGGTGCTCCCGCTTGCGCTGTTGATACTCGGCAACGGGGTGCAGACCGGCGGCGTGCTGAGGCCGCTTGAGCCCCCGTACAGGAGTCCCTGGCTGTATATACACGTGCTGTTTGCGTGGTTCGCGTTCGGCTCTTTCGTGACCGCGTTCGCCACAGGGGGGATGTATCTGCTGAAGACCCGCTCAAGCAAGGGCGTCCTGAGCCGCCTGCCCGAGCTAAAGGTGCTTGACGAACTCTCGCTGAGGCTCATACTATTCGGATTTTTCGCTATGGCCGTCACGATAGTATGCGGGGCGATATGGGCTCGCAGCCTCTGGGGCAGATACTGGGGGTGGGACCCGGTCGAGACCTGGTCGCTGATATCATGGCTGATATACGGCCTGAACCTGCATCTGCGCATAACGATGGGCTGGCGCGGCAAGCGCGCAGCGTGGCTCGCGATCGTATCGCTGGTCGGAGTAGGATGCCTGTTTTTCGGGGTTGGTTTCGTCTCGAACCTCCATACCGGGATTTTTTGAACCGTCCGCGCCCCGGGGGTTGCGCTTCAAGGACCGCGGCAAGGTCTGATATCTCGACCGGGGGCTGTGGCAAATCACACATCATGGGCTATATAGCCCATCTGTTTAGCGGATTTATAGTGACATAAAATGACAATATGAATATTGCATGAAGGAATTGTCTTTTAAATAGAGCGTATTTCTCTCTGCCATGATCATGGCACGCCTATTGCACTCGTTTATGCGGTTAAGGTTCTAAATCCAGATGGAAAGGAGGTGAAAACTATGAAAAAGACAATAATTTTAGCCCTTGCGATTAGCATGGTCATCGCTGGCGTTGCTATGGCGTCGGTTGTAAGCTCCAAGCACGACATGCGTTACATCGCCCTTCCTGGGACCGCCCTGGCCAACAGGATCACTGCAGGACCTACTGAGATGACCTCACAGGTCTGCGTGTTCTGTCACCATCCTCACCGCGGCGCGACCTCAAACGGCGTGACCAACACCCTGCTGTGGAACATCAATGCGGCGGCTCACAACTATCCGGTCTATGCGAATACCGCTACGCTGGATTACGCAACGCATGCCGATGGCTACACTGTAGGCACGGACACTGGCGAGGATGCAAGGTACACCCTGCTTTGCCTGGGTTGTCATGACGGTACGACCGCAGTTGCTTCCAACTCGTTCATCCGCACGGCAGCTGACGGCTCTCTGGGTGCCTTCCCGGATCTGACCCAGACGAACACTTCAGACAACGGCGCAGCCAACCTTGGCACGACCCTCGCGGACGACCATCCGGTTGACTTCACGTACCCGACTCTGAGGGCTGGTTCCGACACTGACGTCAACATCGTTGTTACCGGTGGTAAGGTTGACGGCGAGGCGGACGGAATCCAGGTTCTGTATCCTCTCTTCGGCGGCACGATGCAGTGCGCCACCTGTCATGACGTTCACAACGGCAGCTCGCCGCACGTGGAGTTCATGAGGGGTCTCAATCCTGCTGACATGTCCGAGCAGGACGTTATCACCAGCTCCAAGATCTGCAGGGACTGCCACACCCACAAATAGTGGTTACTGTTCGCAAGCGACTTGCCGGGGGGGCCTGAAAAGGCCCCCTCTTTTTTGGCGGCTGAATGTCGACGACTGTCCGCTGAATTAGCGGGACACGGCTGTCCCCCTGAATCTGCCCGTCAGGCCCCGGAGTGAGAGGCGCCTTCCGCGCCTCGAATAGGGAGAGGTGCCCGTGGCACCCTTTGACAAAGAGTTTTCCTATTGATTAAGCTAAATGATTATGCTAAAGAATACTGAAGAAATAACCAAGACGAAGAAGCGCATCACGTTTGAGATCCCGGCCGAGGCATTTGAGGCCGAGTTCCAGAAGGCCGTGACCGAAATCAGGGCCAAGACGCGGCTGCCCGGCTTCAGGCCCGGCAAGGCCCCGCTTGCGATGATCGAGAAACGCTTCAGCAAAGAGATAGAGGGCGAGGTGATGGAGAAGGTCATCCCGCGCTTTTACTCCGAGGCGCTCACAGAGGCTGGCATCACGCCTGTGACCGAGCCCGTGATCGAGGGCGGCATGGACTTCAAACGCAACAGCCCTATGACGATCACCTTCACGGTCGAGTTCCGGCCGGAGGTCGGGGACATATCCTTCGAGGGCATTACGGTAAGGCGGCTCTCGGCCGATGTGGACGAAAAGGACATCGACGAGACGCTCGTACGCATCAGGGACGAGCGGGCGCAGTTCGAGCCCTCCGACGCCCCGGCCAGGGATAACGACCTTGTGCTGATCGACTACGACGAGCGCGAGGGCGGAGACTCCCACAAGGACGAGGCGTTCCGCGTCGGCGCCGAGACGATGCCGCTCGGGTTTTACGAGAAGATCAAGGGGCTCAAGAAGGGCGACAAGGCCACGGTCGAGGTGACATACCCGGCCGACCATCACACAAAGGAACTGGCCGGACAGACGCGCAGGGTTGACGTGACCGTAAAAGAGGTCAAGAGCCCGGTCATGCCTGAGCTGGACGACGAGTTCGCCAAGGACCTCGGTCTCGACAGCCTGGAGGCGCTCAGGCAGAAGGTGCGCGAGAGGCTCGGCGAGGCGCGCGAGAGGACCTCGCGCCGCGTGATGAAGGCCGAGGCGATGAAGAAGCTCCTCGATCTCCATACGTTCGAGGTGCCCGAGACGCTGGTCCAGCGCGAAATGGAGTCCCTGATCGACAACGCCCGGATGAGCGGCCGCAAGGACGACCCTATCGAGGCCCTGCGCGCCGATTTCAGCGGCCCGGCCGAGCGCAACGTCCGCGCATCGATGCTCCTGCAGATCATAGGGGAGCGCGAGAAAGTCGAGGTCACGGAACCAGAGCTGCGGGAGCGGGTCATGGCCATAGCGTCCGAGATGAGGCTATCGCCCGAGAACGTCATGAAGTACTATATATCCAGGGACGGCAACCTCGACGGCCTGCGCCACGGGGTTTTGGAAGACAAGGTCCTCGACCTGGTCATCGAGAAGGTCCAGCAGGTCGAGATGCAGGAGGAGACAACGGCATGAGCATTATCCCGTTCGTAATCGAACAGACCGGGCGCACCGAGCGCTCGTATGACATCTTCTCGCGCCTCCTTAAGGACCGCATCGTCTTCATCGGCACCGGCATAGACGACAACGTCGCCAACATAGTGATCGCGCAGCTCCTGTTCCTGCAGACCGAGGACCCGGAGAAGGACATCCACATATACGTCAACTCCCCCGGCGGGCTCGTCTCGGCCGGGCTGGCTATTTACGATACGATGCAGTTCGTCAAGCCCGACATCTGCACCTACTGCATCGGGCAGGCCGCGAGCATGGGCGCGATACTGCTTATGGCCGGCACGAAGGGCAAGCGCTTCTCGCTCCCGAACTCGAAGGTCATGATCCACCAGCCGATGGGCGGGTTCAAGGGCCAGGCCACCGAAATCGAGATACATGCAAAAGAGATACTGAAGACGCGTGACACAATTAACCGGATCATCCAGCGCCACACGGGCCAGGACCTCTCGAAGATCGAGGTCGACACGGACCGCGACTACTTCATGACGGCCGAAGAGGCCAAGGCCTACGGATGTGTGGACGAGGTCATATCGAACGTCAAGGACAAGGCCTAGGCCGCGCCCGCTAGGCACTTTCTTCGAAAGGATTTATATAGAAATGGCGAAAAAGGAAGACCAGCAGTTTAAGTGCTCCTTTTGCGGACGGACGCAAGAGGACGTCAAGAAGCTCATAGCTGGCCCCTCGGTCTATATCTGCGACGAGTGCGTCGGCCTCTGCAACGACATCATCGCCGATGAACTCCACGAGGAGATCAAGGGCGACGTCATACAGAAGCTCCCCGCTCCGAAGGAGATAAAGAAGTTTCTCGACGAGTACGTCATCGGCCAGGAGCGCGCGAAGAAGATCCTCTCGGTCGCGGTCTATAACCACTTCAAGCGCATATACTCGCAAAACGACAGCGACAACATAGAGCTCCAGAAAAGCAACATCCTGCTCGTGGGCCCCACCGGCACCGGCAAGACCCTGCTCGCCCAGACGCTGGCGCGCATCCTTGACGTGCCGTTTACTATCGCGGACGCCACGACGCTCACCGAGGCCGGATATGTCGGCGAGGACGTCGAGAACATCATCCTCAAGCTCCTGCAATCGGCAGAGTATGACGTCGAGCGCGCGCAGCGGGGGATCATCTACATAGACGAGATCGACAAGATCTCAAGAAAGTCCGACAATCCATCAATAACGCGTGACGTCTCGGGCGAGGGCGTGCAGCAGGCCCTGCTGAAGCTCATCGAGGGCACCGTGGCCAACATCCCGCCGCAGGGCGGCAGGAAACACCCGCAGCAGGAATACATCCAGATAAACACGACCAACATCCTATTTATATGCGGCGGGGCGTTTACGGGGATGGAGGACGTCGTAGGGCAGCGCACGGGCAAGAAGGTCGTCGGGTTCGGCGCGGACCTGAAGGGCCGCAAGAACCGCAAGGCCAGCGAGCTGCTCTCGATGGTCGAGCCCCAGGACCTGATCAAGTACGGCATGATCCCGGAATTCGTCGGCAGGATGCCGGTCGTCGCCACACTCGACGACCTCGACGAGTCTCAGCTCGTGCAGATACTCAGCGAGCCCAAAAACGCGCTGGTCAAGCAGTACCAGAAGCTGTTCATGCTCGACAACGTGAGGCTCCGCTTCACCGAGGGCGCGCTCAGGTCCGTCGCCAAGAAGGCCTTGAAACGCAAGGGCGGCGCGCGCGGGCTCCGTGCGGTGTTAGAGGAGACGATGCTCGACGTGATGTACGAGATACCCTCTGACAAGAGCATCACCGAGTGCGTGATAGCCGAGGACGTGGTCGAGCGCGGCGAGACGCCGCTGCTCGTCAAGCGCCAGACGGCCTAGGGGGCCACGGCCCCTTTTTTATAACGGACGCGCTGCATATTAGCGCGGGGTGAACGGTAAAAGTATCGGCGCGGTCGGCTTATGTTAACGGCTGGCCGCGCTGTTTTTCACCCATTGGGGGACACGGTCCCCTTTTTATACCGCATCATATTTCTTCATACTTGATGCCGTACCCTTGGAGGGGTGGCTGAGCGGTTTAAGGCGGCGGTCTTGAAAACCGTTGTAGGGGTGACCCTACCGTGGGTTCGAATCCCACCTCCTCCGTATCCTCAAATCTTTGCCCGGCAAGGGTTTGCGCCTGAAACCACCCCCAGAATCTCGTTCTGGAGCTATCTTCAAACGCACACGCATCAAGGATGCTTTTGGGGGAGATTGTGTGTATAAGAAAAGGGACCTTCCCTCTTGGGGAAAGGGGACCTATCTCCATTCATTGTTCCACTATGAGTTAGAAAATGCCAACTCTTTTCCCTGTTCCATCCTGAACTGATCCGGTGTCAGATTACCCAAGCAACTGTGTGGCCGCTCTTGGTTATATTCTATGCGCCACTCTTCAACAACCCGCCTTGCATGATCGAGGCTCAGAAACCAGTTCTGATTAAGGCACTCGTCACGCAGCTTGCCATTGAAGCTCTCCATGAAAGCATTGTCAACAGGCTTGCCTGGCCGTTTAAACTGTAGCTTAATCCATCTCTCATAGGCCCAGGCATCAAGTGCATTGCTGATGAACTCCGGGCCATTATCAACCCTGATATGGTCTGGCAAGCCCCGCATAGCTCCTACACGGCTTAAGGCTTCTGCGACCCTCTGGCCTCCGATTGAAGTGTCCACCTCGATCCTGAGACATTCTCTCGTGTACGTATCAATGATTGGCAGCAAGCGTATACGCCTGCCGTTACTCAGGGCATCGCTGACAAAGTCCATCGACCATAACTCGTTGATGCGCAGAGCCTTCGGTTGCTCAACCCTTCCCTGAGGCCTCGTTTTCGCGTGCACGGGGGATGAGTTTATCCCGGGAAAGGCTCAACGCGGTTTCGACGCTTCTGAGCAAGGAATACGGCATCCCCGAATCCGCCATTAGGGTCAGCGTAGGCAAAAATACAGTGAAGGAACCACAAGTCAAAATTTCCATCAGTATCCAGCACGGTGAAGTTTAACGAATTGTATTAATTGCGAGACGTGAAAGCTCTTATCCTCCTTGACCTTTCCCGCATGTTGCACTAAGATGAGGCTAAATCAAGGAGGTACTTCAAAATGGCCAGTAATAATGAGGACCGGTATGAGAGGGCTACGTTTGCCGGGGGATGCTTTTGGTGCATGGTGCCGCCGTTTGAGCACATCAACGGCGTTAAACAGATAATCACCGGGTATACGGGCGGCACAAAGGAGAACCCCACCTACGATGAGGTTTCAGGCGGGGCTACAGGGCATTTTGAGGCCGTAGAGATTACCTTTGACCCCTCGCTGGTGACATACGAGAGACTGCTTGCGGTCTTCTGGCGGCAGATCGACCCCACCGACCCCGACGGTCAGTTCACGAACCGTGGGCCTCAGTATCGTACCGCGATTTTCTATCACTCGCCTGAGCAGAAAGCAATGGCCGAGCAATCAATGACCGCGCTTCAGCAATCAGGAAGGTTCCTCGACGAGATTGTCACCGAGATACTGCCAGCAGGGAAGTTTTATCCAGCCGAGGGTGTTCATCAGGGTTACCACAAGCAGAACAGGGCAAAGTATAAGGCCTACCGGCAGAACTCCGGACGTGATCTGTTCATCAGGCAGACGTGGGGTGCCGAGGCGCACCCGGAGCGTCCGCATAGAAAATGGATGGACGCTGTGAAGCCCTCGGACGGGGAACTCAAATCAAGGCTCACCGCCCTGCAATACGAGGTCACGCAGAAGAATGAGACAGAGCCTGCGTTCGACAACGAATACGCGGACAACAAGCGCGAGGGCATATACGTGGACATCGTCTCCGGGGAGCCGCTGTTCAGCTCTCTGGATAAGTATGATTCCGGCACCGGATGGCCGAGCTTCACCGAGGCGCTAGAATATAGCAACATCGTCCTGAGTGACGATTCAAGCTTCTTTAAGGACAGGACAGAGGTCAAGAGCGCTCATGCCGGATCTCACCTCGGTCACCTGTTCAAGGATGGTCCTGAGCCTACAGGCGACAGGTATTGCATGAACTCCGCGGCCCTGAGGTTTGTATCAAAGGAAGACCTCGAAAAGGAAGGCTACGGGGAATATCTGGAGTTGTTTGAGTAAAGGGTCAACGCCAGGCGAATTATCGAAAACACAAAAGCCGTCGAATCCTAGGTGCATCATACAAAGCCTGTATAAGCGGAGCCGGGCATATCATGATGATCTGGAGGATGCCTAATAAAACAATACATCATCAGGTCAGATAAAGAGAGAACTATGGGAATAAGCCCCCTTGCTGGGAAACATGCCGCCCCGGCGATGCTGGTAAATGTACCCAAACTTATCGCAGCCTATTATACCGGGGTGCCTGACCCTTCGGTGCCGTGGCAGAGGGTATCCTTTGGCACATCGGGACATCGCGGCTCGTCTTTTGATAACACTTTCAACGAGTGGCACATCCTCGCCATCACACAGGCGATATGTCTGTACCGCAGGCAGCAGAAAATCGGCGGTCCGCTGTACTTGGGCATGGACACGCACGCGCTATCAGTTCCGGCCCATGCAAGCGCGTTGGAGGTGCTGGCCGCCAACGGGGTCGAGGTCATGCTTTCAGAGGCAGATGAATACACCCCTACACCCGTCATATCACATGCGATTCTCACATATAACCGGGGGCGCAAGACCTCTTTCGCCGACGGCATCGTGATAACGCCCTCGCACAACCCGCCCCAAGATGGGGGATTTAAATACAACCCTCCAAGCGGAGGGCCTGCGGAGAGCGCCGTCACAGCGTGGATCGAAGCGAAGGCGAACGAATTTCTCGAAAACGGTCTTCAAGGGGTTAAGAGGATTCCGGTGGAGCTTGCCCTTCGCGCAACCACTACGCACAGGCACGACTACCTCAACACTTACGTTGCTGACCTTGGCAATGTGATCGACATGGACGTCATCCGCAGTGCTAAGATCAGCATTGGAGTCGATCCGCTGGGCGGTTCCGGGGTACACTACTGGGGGCCGATTGCCGAGCGCTATGGCCTCGACCTCACTGTTGTCAACGATTCGGTTGATCCGACTTTCCGGTTTATGACGGTAGACTGGGACGGTCAGATCCGCATGGATCCCTCATCGCCTTATGTAATGAAGGGATTGATCGACCTGAAGGATCGCTTCGATATCACCTGTGCCTGCGACGCTGACCACGACCGGCACGGGATCGTCACCAAAAGCGAAGGCCTTATGCCGCCGAACCATTACCTCTCAGTCGCGATCTCATATCTCTTCCCGCACCGGCCCGAGTGGCGCAAAGACGCAGCTGTCGGCAAGACCGTGGTGAGCAGCCAGATGATCGACCGCGTAACGGCCAGGCTGGGACGGAGGCTTTACGAGGTGCCGGTCGGCTTTAAGTGGTTCGTCGACGGCCTGCTGGACGGCTCACTCGGCTTCGGCGGTGAAGAGAGCGCTGGAGCGTCGTTTGTCCGCCGCGATGGCAGCGTCTGGACGACCGACAAGGACGGGTTCATCCCGTCGTTGCTCGCTACAGAGATCACGGCCCGTATGGGGCGCGATCCCGGCGAACTATACCGCGAACTAATCGGTGAGTTTGGTGAGCCGCAATACGACAGGGTCGAGGCCCCGGCCACGCGTGAGCAAAAGGCGATGCTCGGGCGGCTTTCACCCCAGCAGGTTAAGACCGCAGAGTTGGCTGGGGAGAAGATCTTGACCATACTCACCCATGCGCCGGGCAACGGTGCGTCCATAGGCGGGCTGAAAGTAATCGCGGAAAGCGGATGGTTCGCGGCGCGTCCGTCAGGGACCGAGGACATCTACAAAATATATGCAGAGAGCTTTCTAGGCAAGGAGCATCTGCGCCTCATCCTGCAGGAAGCCCAAGCCATCGTCAACGATACCCTGGCTGCGCGCGATTCAGAGAAGCCATGAATGAACAACCCCCTGTAATCAAAACAGTTCACAGCCTTTTGCCAACGGACATAAACGGTTTCGATTCTCTGGTCGAGCTGGCCCTGGATATGCGCTGGTCATGGAATCACTCTACGGACGAAGTGTGGCGGACGCTCGATCCGAGGCTGTGGGAACTGACTCATCATCCATGGGATGTCCTTCAAACCGTTTCCCGGCAAAAGGTCCAGGACGTTCTGACCGATCCGGTCTTCCGAAAGAAGATAAATGATCTTGTACAGGCCAGGCGTCAGGCTGCGAAATCCCCTGCATGGTTTCAGCAGGACCATCCCCAGTCACCGCTGAGCTGCATTGCATATTTCAGCATGGAATTCATGCTAAGCGAGGCGCTTCCGATCTATTCGGGGGGGCTTGGAAATGTGGCCGGAGATCAGCTCAAGGCCGCCAGCGATCTGGGCGTGCCTGTTATCGGCGTGGGGCTGCTCTACCAACAGGGCTATTTCAGGCAGGTGATTGATCGCGACGGGGCACAACAGGCCATTTATCCTTATAACGATCCCGGCCAATTACCCATAACGCCGTTGCGCCTGCCTGACGGCGAGTGGTTGCGGGTGGAGATCGCCCTGCCCGGCTACTCGGTCTGGCTGCGCGCATGGCAGGTCCAGGTCGGCAGGGTGAAGCTCTATCTTCTGGACAGCAATGACGTGGCGAACTTCCCCATTCATCGGGGGATTACCAGCGAGCTTTACGGCGCTGGGATTGAGTTGCGCCTCAAACAGGAGGTGGTGCTCGGGATCGGCGGGTGGCGGTTGCTCAACATGCTCGGCCTTAAGCCCGAGGTCTGTCATCTCAACGAAGGCCATGCGGCCTTTGCCGTGCTGGAGCGAGCCCACTCTTTCATGCAGGAGACGGGCCAGCCGTTCGATGTCGCACTTGCCGTTACGCGAGCGGGTAACCTCTTCACCACGCACACGGCAGTATCTGTTGGTTTTGACCGTTTTGCCCCGACCCTCATAGAGCAATACCTCGGCGGGTATGCCGAGCAGAAGCTTGGGATCAAGATCAATGACCTATTGGCGCTCGGCCGCCAGAACCCGAACGATCAGGCTGAGAGCTTCAACATGGCCTATCTCGCGATTCACGGAAGCGGGTCGGTCAATGGCGTGAGCCAGTTGCACGGGAAGGTGAGCCGAAACCTCTTTTCGCCGCTCTTTCCGCACTGGCCCGAAGACGAAGTTCCCGTAGGCCACGTAACGAACGGGGTTCACATGCCGACCTGGGACTCCGCAGCGGCAGACGATCTTTGGACCGAGACCTGTGGAAAAGACCGCTGGCTGGGGACAACTGAAAACTTGGAGCATGATATCCGCCGAGTCTCTGACGCTAGGCTCTGGCAGTTCCGCATCGACGCGAGCAGGGTTTTTGTGGATTACGTCCGCGGACGGGTGAGCGCGCAACTGGCTTCCTCGGGTGCATCGTCCGCTGCCGTGGAAGAGGCAAGACATATGTTCGACCCCGACGCGCTGACCTTGGGCTTTGCGCGCCGCTTCGCCACTTACAAGCGACCCAACATGCTGCTGCACGACCCTGAGCGTCTGCTTCGCCTTTTGACCAATCCTCAGCGCCCCGTCCAACTCGTCATCGCCGGTAAGGCACATCCGGCGGACCAATCAGGGCAGGATTTGATAAGACAGTGGACGCAGTTCATCAATCTGCCAGAGGTGCGCCCCCATGTGATCTTCCTCAGCGATTACAACATGCTTCTGAGCGAGTGCCTTGTGCAGGGCGTCGATGTCTGGATCAACACACCTCGACGTCCCTGGGAGGCCTGTGGCACCAGCGGTATGAAGGTGCTTGTAAACGGCGGCATAAACCTCTCGGAACTCGACGGCTGGTGGGCGGAGGCCTATTCGCCCGAGATCGGTTGGGCATTGGGAGACTTCCAGGAGCATGGCGACGATCCCGCATGGGACGCTGTCGAAGCCAACGCGCTCTATGATCTGCTCGAACGCGAGGTCGTGCCCGAATATTACACCCGCGATGCACAGGGCATCCCCACTGCATGGGTAGGCCGGATGCGGGAGAGCATGGCGCGGCTGACACCGCGCTTCTCGGCCAACCGCGCGGTGAGAGAATACACCGAACAACACTACCTCCCGGCTGCCGCGAACTATCTGAAGCGAGTTGAAAACAAAGGGGCCAAGGGCAGGCAGATGGTCGATTGGCGATATGAAATAGAGCAAAAATGGGGTGCGATCAAGTTCGGCGAGACTAAGGTGGAGACCCGTGACGGGCTCCACGTATTCGAGGTCCGCCTTTCTCTCGGCGACTTGGATCCAAAGGCGGTGCGCGTGGAGCTTTACTCTGATGGAACAAATGGAGGTCCGGCGATGCTGCAAGTGATGCGACAAGGACGACGGCTGGAAGATGGAGGCTATATATACGGCTCGGATGTATCTGCAGACAGGCCAGCTGCGGATTACACGCCCAGGGTGATACCATGCCTCGACAGCAGCTTCGCGGTTCCCCTGGAAGAGGCCCACATTCTGTGGCAGCGCTAAAGGAGACCAAATGAAGCCCGATACCGATCAGCCCAAGGCGCCCAATTCCAAACCGGGAGCGAAGCCGGAAGCGACGCCCATTGCGGCGGACGATTTGAAGTCGATGCCCATGCCTGAAGTGCTCAAGAAACTGGGCTCGTCGTCTGACGGCCTCACGCAAGCCGAGGCAGCTAAGCGGCTGACCAAATACGGTCCTAACGAGATAGAGGAAAAGAGAGTCAATCCGTTCCTGAAATTCCTCTCCTATTTTTGGGGTCCGATCCCGTGGATGATCGAGGCTGCGGTGATCCTGTCGGCGGTGGACAAACATTGGCCGGACTTTGGCATCATCCTCCTATTGCTCGCGGCCAACGCCGTGGTTGGATTCTGGGAAGAACATCAGGCGGGCAACGCCATCGCCGCCTTGAAGGCAAAGCTGGCGATCAAGGCCCGGGTGAAGCGCGATGGAAAATGGGTCAACCCCGAGGCGCGCGAACTTGTTCCTGGCGACGTCATTCGTCTGCGACTGGGCGATATTGTACCGGCTGATGCGCGATTGCTCGAAGGTGACGAGGTTGAAGTGGACCAGTCCGCGCTTACCGGAGAGTCACTGCCCGCCGTGCGCAAGGCTGGCGAGGCGGTGTTTTCAGGCTCGATCATCCGTCAGGGCGAGATCGAAGCGCTCGTATATGGCACGGGTTCAAATACCTACTTCGGCAAGACCGCGCAATTAGTGCAGGGGGCTCAAACCGCCAGCCACTTCCAGCGTGCTGTGTTGAAGATCGGCAATTACCTGATCATCCTCGCGGTGGCGCTGGTGGCGATAATTATCGCGGTCGCGCTATTTCGTGGCGACCACCTCCTCACCACGCTTCAGTTTGCGCTGGTGCTGACCGTGGCTGCGATCCCTGTGGCGATGCCAACTGTCCTGTCGGTCACAATGGCAGTCGGTGCGCACCTGCTGGCCAAGAAAGAAGTCATCGTAACCCGGCTGGCGGCTATTGAGGAACTGGCGGGCGTGGACATACTGTGCGCGGACAAGACCGGCACCCTGACGCAGAACAAGCTGACGCTGGGCGATCCATTCAGCGTGGAGGGCATCGAACCCGAGCAGGTCATCCTGAGCGCCGCGCTTTGCTCGCGCGCGGAAAACAAAGACACCATCGACCTTGCCGTGCTAGGCGGCATGAAGGACATTAAGGCACTAAAGGCATACGAGGTCACACACTTCCAGCCGTTCGACTCAGTGCATAAGCGCACCGAGGCCACCGTCAAGGGCAAGGACGGGGTGGAGTTCAAGGTGACCAAGGGCGCGCCGCAGGTGATTTTGGAACTCTCGGCTAATGCCGCGCAGGTGAAGGATGCAGTCGATAATGCGGTCAACGAGTTCGCAACGCGAGGTTTCCGCGCGCTCGGAGTGGCGCGCGCAGACGCGCAGGGTAAATGGCTTATTCTCGGAGTGTTGCCCCTGTTCGACCCGCCAAGGGACGAGGCCAAAGAGACGATCTCGACCGCGCGGAAGATAGGCGTGAAAATCAAGATGCTAACGGGCGACGCGCTTGCCATCGCGCGCGAGACAGCCGAAAAACTGGGACTTGGCGCGAATATCCTCGATGCCAGCGGCCTGGGCGACTCGAAGCAGCATGAAACGGCGGAGATGGGGGAGGCCATTGAGAAAGCGGACGGTTTCGCGCAGGTGTTCCCCGAGCACAAGTTCCATATCGTAGACGTCCTTCAGCAGCGCGGCCACATCGTCGGCATGACGGGTGACGGGGTCAATGACGCCCCGGCGCTGAAGAAAGCCGACTGCGGCATCGCGGTCTCGGGCGCTACGGACGCGGCGCGCGCAGCGGCATCCATCGTGCTGATGCCGCCCGGCCTGACGGTGATAATCGACGCGATAAAGGAGAGCCGTAAAATTTTTCAGCGACTGAACAGTTACGCGATCTACCGCATCGGCGAGACCCTGCGCGTGCTGCTGTTCATGACGCTGGCGATACTGGTATTCAACTTTTACCCATTGACGGCGGTGATGATCGTGATGCTGGCGCTTCTCAATGACGGGGCTGTACTGTCCATAGCATATGACAATGTAGTATACAAGGACAAGCCCGAGGCATGGAACATGCGCATGGTGCTCGGGGTCTCGACGGTGCTGGGTGTCATCGGGGTCGTCTCCGCCTTTGGTCTGTTTTATCTCGGCGAGCGGGTCTTTCATCTCGACCGCGCACATATCCAGACGCTGATGTATTTAAAACTGTCCGTGGCTGGACATCTGACTATATTCCTGACGCGCACGCGCGGTCCGTTCTGGTCTAATCGTCCAGCGCTGATTTTGTTAGTAGCCGTGCTCGGCACTCAGACCGTGGCCACGATTATAGCGGTTTACGGATTGTTTATGACTCCGATCGGATGGGGCTGGGCCGCGTTCGTATGGGGATATGCGCTGCTGTGGTTCCTCTTCAACGATCGAGTGAAATTGCTTGCGTATCGGGTGTTCGATCCAGTCCGAGACAAACCTAACCCCGAAGCCAATGGTCAGATTTGATT
This sequence comes from Nitrospirota bacterium, assembly GCA_963721805.1. Lineage (GTDB taxonomy): Bacteria > Nitrospirota > Thermodesulfovibrionia > Thermodesulfovibrionales > JdFR-86 > CAVRJY01. The sequence continues at coordinate 620,863 of CAVRJY010000001.1, forward strand.
CCTCAGGTCGTCAAGTGAGTCCATGAACTCATTGAACTCCAAGGTCGCCGCTATGGCCATGCTACTCAAGACTGGCTTTAGGCGACGTATACAAAATTAGCTACAATCGGCTTCGTTCTGGACTCGTTCTGGAGCCGCCCGCAAACCCAATACCGGTGCGCCCCAGGTCGTGTCGAATCCCACCTCCTCCGTATCCTCAAATCCTTGCCCGGCAAGGTTTTGCGCTTAAAAACACCCCTCAAATGCCGATATGGTTTCGATCCGGGATGTCCCGGGCGGCGATGAGAGAAGCCTTCCCCTTCAGCTGCAAAGCCGGAATTGGTGCCTGCGCTATTCGGATGCGGTAACGTTAGCTAACCGTCAGGACATTGAGAGTGGCTTGACAATTATATGCAAGTATGCGTAAATTTGAATATAAGCGTCAAGGGAGGAAACCATGTCAGAAGCTTTAGCCTGCCCGGCGGGTTTCAAGGAGGATGCGGATTTCAGCCGCAAGGTGGATATCCTCAAGGCGATTGCCCACCCGGTGCGGATCATGATACTAGATGAACTGGCCAAGGGAGTGAAGTGCGTAAGCGACTTTGCGGACTTTCTTGAAATCAAGCAGCCGAACATCTCACAGCACCTCACCGTGCTGCGCAACTGCGGGATTATCGACCACTACATGGACGGCAGGCTCAGGTGCTATTTCCTCAGGGAACCGCTCATCCCGGACATGCTGAACCTCATGCACACGAAGTATGAGAGTCTGCTTCCCGCCCCGGCGTGCTGTCCGGTTACCAAAAAAGGCAAGTACCCTGGAGACAGGAAGAACTGACAACGAAAGGAGGACTCATGACAATGACCGCAGCGAACAGGAGGTGGGCGGCATGAGCCGTGAACTGGTTTTGTTCCTGTCCACGACGCCGTATAGCTACGAGAACACGCATACGATCATCAGGCTCGCGAACGCGGCGCTCTCAAAGGGGCGCAAGGTGCGTCTCGTGGCCTCAGGTGACGGTGTGTTTTCACTGGTAAAAGGGCAGGTCCCGCAGTCGCAGGCCGCGCTCGTCGATCTCGTCGGGCGGGGCATGAAGGTGGACATATGAACGGGCTGCCTGAACAGCCGCGGTCTTGCGGCTGAGGATTCGATAGAGGGCGGGGAGCTTAGTTCTTTAGCGAGGCTCTTCGATACCATCAAGAGCGAACCCATATTCCTGAATCTCGGCGCATGAGGGGGCGAACATGAAGGTCAGCTTTATTCTCAGGCGGCCGCCATATGGCACCGCCGATGCGGCCGAGGCCGTGAGGCATGCCCTTGGCGGGCTAACGAACGATGTCGATGTCACGCTTATCCTGCTCGACGGCGGCGCGTTCGCGGCGATCAAGGCGCAGGATGTCGCGGGCACCCCCTATCAGTCGCTCTCGGAGGGGATAGCCGACTGCATAGACATGGGCGCGGAGGTCGTCGTCGATGAGGCGTCGCTTGCCGAATGCTGCATGGGCATCGAAGACCTCGTGCCCGGCGTAAAGACGACGGACAGCGCCGGTGTGGCGCGCATAGTCGGCGAGTCCGGCTTAACGATGATATTTTAAAAAAAGGGAGACCTCATGCTGATACTGGTCAAATCCTCACCCGAGACGGCCGAGGCGCGCCGGGCCTTGCAGATCGCCTCCGAGGCGAAGGCCGAGGTGGTTTTTCTCCAGGCTGCCGTCTATCACGCGGTCAAGGACCGGTTAAAAGGCATCAAACTGGCAAAGGCATACGCCATTGACGAGGACATGAGGATGCGGGGGATCGATAAATGCCAGTCCGTCGAGGCGATAAGCTACGGCGCGCTCGTCGAGCTGATGGACGCCCATGAAAACATAACCGGGCTTTATTGATAAGTAACGGGAGGTATCCCCCATGCCAAGGATAGCGATCATAGGCGGCTCGTTTGGCGGGTTGACCGCGGCGTTCGAGTTAAAGAGGCTTCTCGGCAGGAAGGCCGAGATCACGGTCATATCCGACTCAGACCGTTTCATCTTCATCCCCTCGCTTCCGTGGGTCGCGATGGGGTGGAGGAAGGCCGGCGACATTACGCTGCCCCTCAAGGGCATCCTCGAATCCAGGGGGATCGCCTTCATGCACACCGAGGCGAAGGGCATAGACGCTGACGCCTCAAAGGTATTGACCACGTCAGGCGAGGTGCCATATGACTACCTCGTGATCTCGACCGGCCCTGAGCTCGCCTTCAGTGAGATACCCGGGTTCGTCCCCGGCAGCGGCAGCACGGAGTGCATCTTCACCCTCGGGCAGGCGGAGCACGCGCATAAGGCCTGGGAGCGCTTCCTGGAATCCCCCGGCCCAGTTGTAGTGGGGTCGGTGCAGGGGGTCAGTTGCTTTGGCCCGGCATATGAGTATGCATTTGAGATAGACGCCGAACTCAGAAGGCGCGGCATCAGGCATAAGGTCCCGATTCAGTTCGTCACGAGCGAGCCGTATATCGGGCATTTCGGCATCGGAGGGTTCGGGTCTCGCGCAGATGGCTTGAGGACGAGTTTGCGCAGAGGGACATCAAGACGCTAGCAAACCAGGCGGTCGAGGAGTTCGCCCCGGAAGAGGTGCGGCTCAAAGACGGCACGAAAATACCCTCCAGGCTTACGATGTTCGCCCCGGCGATGAAGGGCGTGCCCGCTGTCGCCCACCTAGGCAATCCGAGGGGCTTTATCCCTGTCGATGAGAACCTGAGGCACAAGAAGTTCAAAAATATATTCACAATCGGCGTCGCGGTCGCCATCGCCCCGCCGGAACCGACGCCAGTGCCCACCGGAGTGCCTAAGACCGGATACATGGCCGTGCGTATGGCAAAGACCGTGGCTGCCGCGATAACGTCGGATGTAATGGGGCAGGCCGCGGGCGCCTATGAGATGGACGTGGTATGCATCATGGACATGGGCAACACGGCCGCGTACATGAGCGCAAGGCCGCTGCTGCCTCCGAGGCAGGAGATCACGCTAAGGAAGGCCATATGGGCTAAGTGGATGAAGGTTTGGTACGAGCGCTACTTCCTCTTCAAGATAAAGCACGGCATTTCCAATCTGCCGTGACCAATGCAATACAAGCGGCAGCTCATATTGCGAAGGCATGCCAGCCATAGATGATATTATATCAAGACGGCCTAAGGTGAATTAATGTTGCGAGAGGTATCTACTTAGCGCAAGGCTGTACAGTAATCCTCGCTTCACCGTCTATCATCTTGGGAGTTAGCCCCCGCCTTCTCTCAGCCATATGCCTTGGCACTCCCGCCGGTGACAAAGGCTATGACCCGGAGCCTTTTTTCATGTCGTCCCTCTTGATGAGCACTATTTTCCAGCGCCTATCCACGGTGTCCTTTGCAGCCCGGTTCCTGCGAACCAGCCCAGCGCAAGGTACCACCTTACTAACTAAAGTTAACCGGAAGTTAATAGAAAACGCACGGGGATCAATTTTTCTTATAAACTTCGGTTTATATATAAACCATGGTATATCGCTTTTTCAGATATCGTTATGCTTCAATACCATATGAGGCTGATATGCTCATTTTAAGGACGCGGGAAACGGGGCTGAAGCCGGTGGGCGGCGCGGAAACCGTTTCTGAACGCATGAACACGGGCGGGTTCGAAAAAACGATGAAATCCGGTGGGTTGGACTGTTTTTTCTCCGTTCACTTGAACACTATAAAAAAACGCGCGCGCACACGCGCGCGTTATACTGACTAGGCGATAACCATATGAAGATCCATTTCTCGGGCATAGGCGGAAGCGGGGTGTCGGCCATAGCCGGATTCATGGCCGAGGCCGGCCACAGCATAAGCGGCTCGGACCGCGCGTTTGACGCCAATCCCGCCCACCCGGCCAGGCAGGCCCTGATCACACTCGGTGCGGCCATGTATCCACAGGACGGAAGCGGCGTGGCCGGGGACCTGGACCTGCTCGTCACGAGCACCGCTGTCGAGCCGGATAACCCCGAACTCGTGAGGGCCCATGCCCTGGGCATCCGCGTTGTGACGCGCCCGGAACAGCTCGCCGAACTCGTCTCGGCACATCGCACCATAGCTGTTGCAGGCACCAGCGGGAAGTCCACGGTCTCCGGCATGCTCGCATACGCGATGCGAGAGTTGGGGCTCAAGCCGAACTTCATCGGCGGGGGGAGGGTGCTACAGTTTCAGGACGGCTCGCACGCCGGGAACTTCATCACCGGCAAGTCTGACACGCTCGTGATCGAGGCCTGCGAGTCCGACGGGAGCATCGTGCACTACGCGCCGGAGCACACGATAGTCCTGAACCTCGACCTCGACCACCATTCCATAGACGAGACCGCGGCTATGTTTTCGACCCTGCTTGCAAGGACGCGCGGGCTGAAGGTCATCAATGCGGACGACGCCCGGCTGGCCGCTATAGCGCCCGCCGATGCGGTCGGATTCTCGATAGACGCGGCGTCGCGTTATCAGGCCCGCGACCTCGTGCTCAGGCCGTTCGGCTCGGAGTTTACGGTCAACGGCCAGCGTTGCCGGCTCTCGTCCCCTGGGCGGTATAACGTGCAAAACGCGCTTCCGGTGATCGCGCTGCTCTCGGAGCTGGGCCTCGATGCCAAGGCCATCGCTGCCTCATGCGAGAGTTTTCTGGGGATCGGCCGCCGGTTCGAGCGCCACCTCGACGAAGGCCGATACCTCGTGATCGACGACTACGCGCACAACCCGCACAAGATCTCGGCCCTGATGGCCGCGGCCCGCGGGGTGCGCGAGAGCATTTGCTATATATTCCAGCCCCACGGCTTCGCGCCCACGCGCCTGATGAAGGAGGGCTACATCGAGGAGTTCGCAAGCGGGCTCAGGCCCGCCGACCACCTCGTGCTCCTGCCGATCTTCTACGCCGGGGGCACCGTGGCGCGCGACATATCGAGCGATGCGCTGGCGGAGGGAATCAAGGCCCGAGGCGGATCGGTCGAGGTCATACAGTCGCGCGATGAGCTGATTGGGCGAGTTGGCCATGCTGGCAAGTGGGACGGGTATATAGTGATGGGCGCCAGAGACGAGACGCTCTCGCTGCTTGCCGCGCGGATAGCCCAAGAGCTTAAAAGCAGAACTCCTGCTGTGCGGCGCTGAGCTTCTTAAGCGCGGCCCCGAACCTCCGTCCTGCATCGTCCATGACCGCTTTTTGAAGCCACCTCTGCTGCCCGAGCCTGCGGTAGACCGCCTCGCTCTTGCCGGGGTAGTTCATCCTGTCGACGAGCACCGAGTCGACCGTCCCGGCGAGCATCCCGGCCAGCGCCTCCGGGTCCATCGGGAGGATCGGGCCGACGAAGGCGTACGTGCGGACCCCGGCCTCGTGCAGCCGCCTCAGGGCTTTTACGCGGGACCTGATAGCAGGCGCCTTGGGTTCGAACGCGGCCCTGATGCGGTCGTCATCCGTAGTGACCGTCATCCCGACCTCGACCAGCCCCGGCGCGGCATTTATGAACAGGTCCATGTCCCTGAGCACGAGCGGGGACTTCGTGAGGATGTCCACCCCGACGCCGTGTGCTAGAAGGATCTCGATGCACTGCCGCGTCAGCCGCCACTTGTGCTCTGCGGGCTGGTAGCAGTCGGTCACGGACGAGAGCATAACACGGCCCGGTTTAGTCTTTCTAAGCGCGCGCTCGAGGAGTTCCGGGGCGTTTTCCTTGGCGTCGACGAACGTGCCCCATGGCTCCTCGTGGCCGCTGTAGCGGGCCATGAACGCGGCGCGGATTGTAATGTGAAGTGCAACACCTGTGAAAGAAAAAGCCCATCGTCATCCTGTTCTGTTAGAGTCAAGTACCAACCAGACGAAACAGAGAGGGAGGGACGATGGGCTACAGTCATTTTAGCATTGATGAGCGGGAGGGCATCGCAAGGATGCGTTATGCGGGGGTGAGCATACGTGAGATCGGGCGCCAGCTTGGCCGCTCGCCATCGAGCGTGAGCCGGGAGCTGCGGCGCAACACGAAGAAGTCTTTCTATGGCGCGCACGCCGCAACCGTGCTCTATGTCCGCCGAAGGCATTTTGCGAGCAGACGCCTGAAGCGCTGGCCGGACGGCCTGATCGGCTATGCGATGGCGGGACTTTGCAGGCGTTGGTCGCCGGAGCAGGTGTCGGGCCGCCTTAAGCTTGACCATCCACATAGCACAGAGATGCGGATATCCTTTGCCACGCTATACAGATGGATACGGCAGGACAGGGCGATGGGGGGCTCGATGCATCGCATGCTGAGGCGTAAGGGAAGGAGCTACAGAAAAGCCCGGGGGCCTGAGACCAGGGGCCGGTTCAATGGGGCGTTGAGCATCAGGCAGCGCCCCGAGATCGTGGTCCGGAAGGGACGCTTCGGGGATTGGGAGGCGGATACCGTCTACGGGTTCGACGGGAAAACGTGCATCGCAACGTTTAACGAGCGCAAGAGCCTCTACCTTATATCGAGGAAGATGCCGAGGCCCGGCTCGGAGGCGTTGAGGGAGGCCGCCGTATCGGCGCTGGGAGGCCTGCGGCAGGGCATGCGTATGACCATGACCGTGGACAGGGGCAGCGAGTTTGCATGCTACAGGGACTTAAAATACATGATGGGGATCGACGTATACTTCGCCAACCCCTATTGCTCATGGCAGCGCGGCCAGAACGAAAACCTCAACGGGCTGCTGCGGCAGTACTTTCCGAAGGGGATCGACTTCAACACAGTAACGCAGGAGCAGCTGGATCGCGTCGTTGATGAGATTAACAACAGACCAAGAAAAACGCTGGACTACAGGGCACCCGCCGAGGTTGCGGCAAATGCGCGCCTGTTGCACTTGGCTTGACAATCCACTGGCGTAGCAGTATACGCAGGCGTGCTCGCACCCGACATAGGGGTTGATGACGTACTGCACACCCGGGATGCCGGACTTGCTCAGTATGCTCTTGGCCCTGCGCGCCGCCGCTTCGATCGCCATGTTTATATTTTACCACCCGCTTCGGATGGTGGTATCATATTGGATGAGTACGCAGGTGCTGCCAGAAACGGGGTATTCGACGTTCGTCATCGAGCCCTGGAACGTGGTGCTGCTCAACGACGAGCACCACACGTTCGACGAGGTGATCGTGCAGCTTGTCAAGGCCACGGGATGCACTACCGATCAGGCCGCGGAGATCGCCTGGAAGGTGCACACGGCCGGAGAGGCAGTATGCTTTTCGGGCCCGCGCGAGCGGTGTGAGCATGTCGCATCTGTGCTGGAGCAGATCAAGCTCCGCGTGCGGCTCGAGAAATAGCGGGGGCAATCTAACGCTATGAAGAGGGTTCGGCAAATAAGGCATATGGCTGCATTGGTCATGGTGCTCTCGCTCGCCGGCTGCGCCACGCCCCGCGAGCGGGCGATCTCGCTGAGCTCCGAGGCCGCCTCCGGCTATTGGGGCGAATGGGATGTCGTGCTGAACCTTACGAGCGAGGCGATAGCTATCGACCCCAAGTTCGCCTGGCCTTATTCCCAGCGCGGCGCGGCATACGACGAACTCGGGATGTACGACGAGGCTATAGCGGACCTCAAGACCGCGATAGGCCTCGACCCGGCCTTCGGCCCGGCTTATACGAACCTCGCTATGGCCTATATCCGCTCCGGGCAATTCGAGATGGCGGGCCCGCCGCTTCGGGAGGCCCAGAGGATAACGCCCGCAGACCCGCTCATGATGGTGACGTCGGCCGAGTATGCCGCCTTGAGCGGAGACGGGGCCGGCGCCTGCCAATGGCTCGGAAAGGCCGTGCAGCGCGGCTTCACCGACTGGGACCGGCTGGAGTCGGAGGACTGCTTCGACAGCTTCAGGGACTCGGATTGTTACAAGGCAATATACAGAGACTCGCTGAATTCTCCCGCGAACCAATGAATCGCGCACGCGGAAGGGCCATAGAGACAAGATATGGGCGATAACGACAAAGACACTTCCAGGCAGCCCGACGCGGGCAAGCCCGGCGAGCCGTTGCCGCTCGATGCGAAGCTGCTTTCCGAGGCGATCATAGAGTTTAATATCTCGCGCCGCAACGTGGGCATCTATCCCTCGGGCCATGGCATCATAGCGGCTTCCATAGAGCGCGCGAGGGAACTGTTCCTGAAACTCTTCGAGATGAGGAGCGAGATCTCCCTTGGCATCGCGCACGACGCCCTGGTCGTGGACCGCCGGATGCTCGACCGCACCCACCCCGTCTTCCGCGAATGCGCCCTCTCGTTCCATGAGCACGGCATCGCCTCGATCACCTTCTTTAAGGGCATGAGCCGCGACGAGCTGACCGGTTTTCATGAGCTCCTCACCTGCGCCGACAGCCCCGCCGGCCGTGAACTCGCCGCCGCGGCCTCCGAACGGGGCATCACGCACATCAGGATCGAGCCTATCAATTACGCGCACTTCGCCTTTGTCGAGGGCCGTTATAGCACCGACGGAAAGACCTCCGAGGCCATATGGCAGGACTACCTCCACGGCCTGCTGACCGGCAGCCTCAGCACGGACGATGCGTCCGACGCGATACTGGGCGCACCGCCCGAGGAGGTGGCCGACGCCATCAACGCGGCCGCATTCGGCGCCGGAGCCGGTGATGCAGCATCCCCGGCCGGTAGCGCGGAGGCCGCGGAGTCAGCCGAGTCTGACGAGTCCAATCGCTCGGCTGCATACGACAAGGTCATAGCCTCGTACCTGACGAAGAAGGGCGAGACCAAGCTGAGTCCCGAGGCCATGGGCAAGCTCATGACGCTGGTCGACCGCCTGAACCCCAAGCTCAAGGGCGAGTTCCTCTCGCGGACTTTCAACCACCTGACCGTGGACATGGCCGAGACCGAGAAGACCCTCGCCGAACTCACCCCGGAGGCCTTCAAGAAGCTCGTCGAAACGTTCGGAGAACAGACCTCGGTGCTCCCGGAGTCCCTGAAGAACATCTTCAGCAAGTTCACCGAGGCCGGCAACACCAGGCCCTTCGAGTTCGATACCCTGCTGAAGGGCTCGGCCGTCGTGCACGACATAGAGATGGAGGACGAGGTGGCCGGGATGTTCACCGAGGACTACTTCAGGGCTTACGTGGGTTCCGAGTACGCGGGGATGCTCAAGGGCGCAGCGTCGCGCCGCCCCGGCGTCACGGAGTCCGCCGAACTCTCAGCGATGGCCGCGCGGATGCGGCCTTCGTCCGTCGACAGCATATTTACGGACATCATGCTCGAGCTCGCGTCGGGCGAGACGATGTCCAAGTCCAACTACCTAACCTTCGCCGAAAAGCTCACCGCCATGGCCGAGGACTTCGTCGGGACCGGGAGGTTCGACGAGGCCTATCGCATCATCGAGGCGTTCTGGGCCCAGGCGGCCGAGAGCGCGTTCATGGACGAGGCGGCGGCCCTGCTAGAGCTGTTCTTCCATAGCGAGGAGTTCCTCGAACAGACGGTCGGCTCGATACGCCTATGGGGCAGGCTGCGCCGCGAAGAGAGCGCACGCCTCTCGCTCTCGCTCGGCACCCCGATGATCCATCCGCTGATGGACGCGCTGCTTGACGAGCAGGACCCGAGCCGGAGGAAATTCCTGATCTCGACGATCTCGGAGTTCCGCGAGGCAGCGGTACCGGCCGCGCTTAAGAAGCTCAAGGACGACCGCTGGTTCGTGCTCCGCAACATGCTGGTAATCCTCACCGAGTGCGACAGCGGCTCCTCGGTCGAGCACGTGCGCAGGTTCGCCAAGCACCCTGACCACAGGGTCGCGGAAGAGGCCGTCAAGTACATGCTCAAGCTCTCCCCGAAGGAGGGGCCGCTATACCTGAAGCTCTGCCTCGATTCGCCGGACAGCGAGACCCGCCTGCACGCGATGAGGCAGGCCGGGGCCTTTAAGGTCCGCGTCGTAGTGCCCCTGCTGATGGGCGTCGTCGCCTCCAACTCTGCGGCCGAGGAGAAGCGCGCGGCGGTCAGGGCGCTTGCTGAGATCGGGGAGCCGTCAGTGCTGGAAGGGATGCTCGAGATCTGCAGGCGGCAGCCGATGCTGTTTAAGGCCGCGCACGAGGAGCTGAGGCTCGAGATATTCAAAACCCTCCAGCATTACCCGCCCCCGAGCATAGCCCGGTTCGTCGAATACGGGCTTGGCGTGAGGGACGAAAACATACGGAAGATCAGCGCCGCCCTGATGGCATCGGTCCACGTGGCACCGAAGCGGGAAGCCCCGAAAGGTGAGAGGCCATGAGCGACAGGGGGCTTGAGCTGATATCCGCCGTCGCCACCGCGATCACGAGCTGCTCTTTGTACTCGAAAGAGCACGAGGTCGTGCTGGCCCAGTGCGCCAAGGCCGTCGGCCTGATCGAGGGAATGTACGACGAGGGCCAGCTCGGCTTGACGGTGCTCGGCGAGGCCCTGCTCGTAAACGGCAGGAAGGTCAAGTCCAAGGGCCTCCACGCCGTAAATTTCATCGGCAGGATGCGGCGCAAGGGCATCCAGCAGTTAGTCTTCCATCAGGGCGTCACCGCGCCGGAGCTGGTCGAGTGCATCGCCGGCCTCGCCGCTAAGGGCTCTCCGAAGGCGAACCTGCCCCACATAGCCGTCGGGAGCCTCGAGATCAGGTTCAACGCCGCGGGCGGCAGCGACCCTGCCGCGGTCATCAGCGCCGGGGCGGAACGCATTAAGGCCCTGCACTCCAGCGTCTCGCACTTCGGGTCCATCGACATCGTGGGGATCGAGGAGATCGTGATCGGGTTCCTCTCGGTGCTCCGCCGCCAGGAGAACGTCCTGCGGATAGTCCAGCCGATCAGGGCGCACAGCGACTATACTTACGCGCACTCGGCGAACGTCACCGTGCTCTCGATGTTCATCGCCGAGACGATCGGCGTGGACGACGAGGTGCTGCAGGACGTGGGCGTGGCAGGGCTCATGCACGATATCGGCAAGGTCTTCGTCGACAAGAAGATCCTCGAGAAGGACTCGAAGCTCGACGCCGGGGAATGGGACGAGATGAAAAAACACACGGTCTTCGGGGCCCAGTACCTCGCCTCCCTGCCCGAGGTCCCGAGGCTCGCGTTCGTGGGCGCGTTTGAGCACCATATGAAGTTCGACGGCACGGGGTATCCCAACACGAGGCTGCACGGCAGGAGGCAGCACCCTGTCAGCCAGATCATAGCCATCGCGGACTTCTTCGACGCCCTGCGCACCGAGAGGCCGTACAGGAGGCCGCTTGAGATGCCTGCCATCCTCGGCATGCTGAAGGACTCCTCGGGCAAGGACTTCAACCCGGTGCTGGTGGACCACTTCATCCGCTCGCTCTCTGCAATACCCGGCGGGTTCTGAGCGGCAGGCGTTACGCACTCCCCCGCTGAGGTGTGGTAAATTAAAAGACGCATATGAAGAAGCCGGAGAACTCAAATGGAGACGCCAAAGAGCTCTGATGAAAAAGCCAAGGAACTATGATGAAAAAGCCAAGGAACTAAGATGAAAAAGATTGAGATATACGACACGACGCTCCGCGACGGGGCACAGGCCGAGGACATATCGTTCTCGGTCGAGGACAAGCTGCGCATCGCCGAGAAGCTCGACGAGCTCGGCGTCCATTACATAGAGGGCGGATACCCCGGCGCCAACCCGCGCGACGAGGAGTTCTTCCGCAAGGCCCGCGAGCTGAAACTGAAAAATGCCGTCCTCACCTCGTTCGGCAGCACGCACCGGCCCGGCATAAGGCCCGCCAAGGACAAGACGATGAAGGCCCTGCTCGATACGGGCACGGCGGCCGTTACGATCTTCGGCAAGACCTGGGACTTCCACGTGAAAAACGCCCTGCGCGTGAGCCTCGACGAGGGCGTGGACATCATCGCCGACTCGGTCGCTTACCTCGCAAAGCGCGTCGACAAGGTCTTCTTCGACGCCGAGCATTTCTTCGACGGGTATCTGCGCAACGAGAAATACGCGCTCAGGTGCCTCGCGGCCGCGCGCGACGCCGGGGCCTGCTGCCTCGTCCTGTGCGACACCAACGGCGGCGTGCTCACTCACGATATCGCGCGCATTACCAAGGCCGTGATCAAGTCGACGAATGCGCCCGCCGGCATCCACGCGCACAACGACTCCGACTGCGCCGTTGCGAGTTCGGTCGAGGCGGTGCTCGCGGGCGCCGGGCACGTCCAAGGCACGATCAACGGCCTTGGCGAGCGCACGGGCAACGCGAACCTGTGTTCGATCATCCCGAACCTGCAGATAAAACTCGGTTACCGCTGCCTGAGGGACGTCCAGCTTGGACGGCTCCGCGAGGCGTCGCGCTTCATCAACGAGATCGCGAACGTCCGCCACTTCAAGCGCCAGCCGTTCGTCGGCGACAGCGCGTTCGCACACAAGGCCGGGATGCACGTCAGCGCGGTCATGCGCTCCTCGGAGATGTACGAGCACATGAAGCCGGAGCTCGTCGGCAACTCGCAGCGCATACTGGTCTCGGACCTCGCCGGGAAGAGCAATATCCTCAGGAAGGCCGCGGAGTGCGGCATCGAGATCCCGGACGCATCGAGCCCGGCCGTGCACTCGATCGTCACCGAGCTCAAGCGCCTCGAGAACGAGGGTTTTCAGTTCGAGGGCGCGGAGGCCTCCTTCGAGCTGCTGATGAAGAAGGCCCTCGGCCTGCACCGCAGGTTCTTCGAGCTGATAGGCTTCAGGGTGATCATCGAGAAGCACGACGAGGGCGAGACGCCGCTTAACGAGGCGACGATAATGGTCAGGACCCCGGACGGCGCGGTCCAGCACATGGCGGCGGTGGGCAACGGCCCGGTAAACGCGCTTGACAGCGCGCTCAGGAAGGCCCTCGTGGTTTACTACCCGGAGCTCTCGGAGGTCGAACTCATCGACTACAAGGTCCGCGTGCTGACTGCCGGCGTGGGCACGACCGCCCGCGTGCGCGTGCTCGTGGAATCGGGGGACGGCTTCCGCAAGTGGAACACGGTAGGCGTCTCGGAAAACATCATCGACGCCTCATACCAGGCGCTCGTGGACAGCATAGAGTACAAGCTCCTCAAAGACGAACCCCAGGATACGCCTGTGGCGAGCGGAGAAGTCACCACTCGAAAGCGTCCAGTGCAAGCTCCTCAAAAAAGACGAGCCAAAGTAAGCTGAAAACCTGTCTCAAAATTGATTCTGAGGCGAAAGAGAGAGGAAATTGCGGCAGACAAGGAGAAGAGGAAAAATCGGACGCAGGTGTAGCAGCGCTACATTGAGGACGATTTTTGCTTGTGCGACGCAGTATCCCGCGATTTCAGCCTCTTTCGGCCAGAAGCGATTTTGAGATAGGTTCAAATGGGCATCTTCCGCGTATCGACCGACTTCGAGCCGAGGGGCGACCAGCCCGCTGCGATACGCAGCCTAGTCGAGGGCTGCCGCGCCGGCGCCCCGCACCAGGTGCTGCTCGGCGTCACCGGATCGGGCAAGACCTTCACGATAGCGAAGGTGATCGAGTCGCTCGACCGGCCTGTCCTCGTGATCGCGCACAACAAGACCCTGGCCGCCCAGCTATATGGCGAGTTCAGGGAGCTCTTCCCGGAAAACGCGGTCGAGTTCTTCGTGAGCTACTACGACTACTACCAGCCCGAGGCCTACCTGCCGACGACCGACACCTTCATCGAGAAGGACGCGATGGTCAACGACGACATCGACCGCCTGCGCCACTCCGCCACGCGCGCGGTGCTCGAGCGGCGCGACGTCATAGTGGTGGCCTCGGTCTCGTGCATATACGGCATAGGCTCGCCGCAGGACTACATGGCCATGCACCTCGTGATCGAGGAGGGCATGCACGCCAAGCGCGACGCCCTGCTGCGGCGCATGGTCGATATGCAATACCAGCGCACGGACGCGGAGTTCAAGCGCGGCCGGGTGCGGGTGCGCGGCGACGTGCTCGAGGTCTTCCCGTCGTTCTCGGTCGACCGCGCGATCCGCATAGAGTTCTTCGGAGACGACGTGGACCGCCTCGTGGAGTTCGATGCCAGGACCGGCACGACCACGCGCGCGCTGAGCTCTTTCGCGCTCTTTCCGAACACGCACTGGATCACGCCCAAGGAGAAGATCGACGGCGCGATCTCGGCCATCATTGGCGAGATGAAGGAGCGGGTGGAGTACTTCAACACGATGGGCCGCGCGGTAGAGGCCCAGAGGATCGAGCAGCGCACGCTCTTTGACGTCGAGATGCTCCGCGAGTTCGGATACTGCCACGGGATAGAAAACTACACGCGCCACCTGAGCGGCCGGATGCCCGGCGCTCCTCCCTCGACGCTGATCGACTACTTCCCGGAGGATTTCCTTACGGTGATCGACGAGTCGCACGCCACGGTGCCGCAGATCGGCGGGATGTACGAAGGCGACCGCTCGCGCAAATCCACGCTCATAGACTTCGGGTTCCGGCTGCCCTCGGCGCTCGACAACAGGCCGCTTCAGTTCCATGAGTTCCAGTCCCGCGTCAGGCAGGCGGTATACGTCTCGGCCACACCGGCGGTGTACGAGCGCGAGAAGGCCGGCGGCCGCATCGTAGAGCAGATCATCCGGCCTACGGGCCTGATCGACCCCGAGATGGTCATCCGCCCGGTCTCGGGGCAGGTCGATAACCTGCTCGGCGAGATACGCCTGCGCGCGGCCGTCGGGGAGCGCGTGCTGATTACGACGCTGACCAAGAAGATGGCCGAGGACCTCACGAACTATTACACCACGCTTGGGGTGCGCGCACAGTACCTGCACTCGGACATCGACACGATGGAGCGAGTCAAGATCATACGCGACCTCCGCCTGGGGGAGTTCGACGTCCTGGTGGGCGTCAACCTGCTCAGAGAGGGGCTCGACCTGCCGGAGGTATCGCTCGTTGCGATATTCGACGCGGACAAGGAGGGGTTCCTGCGCTCGGAGCGCTCGCTGATCCAGACCGCCGGACGCGCCGCCCGGAACATCAACGGCAAGGTCATACTCTATGCCGACGTGATCACCGGCTCGATGCAGCGCGCGATGGACGAGACCGAGCGGCGGCGCGCGATACAGCTCCGGTACAACAGGGAAAACAAGATCACCCCCGAGACCGTGCGCAGCCACATCAAGGACATCCTCGGCTCGATCTACGAGGCCGACTACCCCGGCATACCGCTTGCTGCCAGGCAGGAGCCGGCATATTATGGCGAGGACGCCGCAAGTATAGATGCCTTAGAGGCCGAGATGCGCGAGGCCGCCCGCGTGCTGGACTTCGAGCGCGCAACAATTCTCCGCGACAGACTCCGCGCTATAAAGGAGAAGGGACCCTCGGCCCCCCCGGCCCCAGTAAAGCCGCGCAAGGCGTCCAAACGCGCGTGATCGCATTGACGTTCCTGCCCGCCGCCTCGGTTATAATATAACCATGATCCGAAACACCTTCATCCACCTCGACGGGATGGGCCAGAAGACCGAGCGGAGGCTCTGGGCCGAGGGCGTCCTCACATGGGAGGACTTCATCCGAAGGCCGTCGATCAGGTCGGTATCCGCGGGGCGCAAGGCCGCGATGGACGCCGCTCTGACCGAGGCCACGGAGAGGCTTGCGCTGCGCGATGCGGCGTACTTCAGGGCCGCGCTCAAGACGCGCGAGCACTGGAGGCTCTATGGCGAGTTCCGCGAGGACGCGGCGTTTCTGGACATAGAGACCAACGGGCTCGCGCCGGACGCAGGCGGCTACCCCACGATGGTCGGCATCTCGACGTACGATGGATACAAGGCATTCATCCGTGGCCGCGATCTCACAGCGGCCAACCTCATGGAGGCGCTAAAGGGCGTCAAGTGCCTCGTGACTTTCTTCGGCACGGTGTTCGATATGCCGTTTCTCGCCAGGACTATGCCAGCGCTCGAACTGGACCTCCCGCACTTCGACCTCTGCTTTGCCGGAAAGAAGGTCGGGCTCTCGGGCGGGCTCAAGGCCGTAGAGAAGACTATCGGCATCTCGCGGCCGGCCGAGGTCGATGGCATGGACGGGTATGCAGCGGTGCTGCTATGGAACCGGCACCTCGACGGCTACAGAGATGCGCTCAAGACTCTGGTGACGTATAACCGCGAGGACACCGTGAACTTGCAGCTTCTCGCGGACAGGGTATACGCGGCCCTGCGCGGGCAGTCAGGCATAGAGGGACATGCGCATGCCGGTGCTTAGGGAGTTCTCCGCGTACCTCGCGATAGAAAAGGGGCTCTCCAGAAACACCGTGACCGCATACTCGGCAGACCTCGGGAAGCTGGCCCTGTTTCTGGAAGGCCGGGGCGCGCGGCTTGCCGGGTTCGGCAAGGACGACGTCGCCGAGTTCATGGCTTCGCTCCACGCGGCGGGGATCTCGGCCGCAAGCTCAGCGCGCATGCTCTCGTCCATTCGCGGGCTGTGCAGGTATCTGCTCCTGCAGGGGCGCATCACTGAAGACCCGACCGAGAACATGCCCTCCCCAAAGAAATGGCAGACCGTGCCCAAGGCCCTGAGCTTCAACGAGGTAAGCGCGCTTCTGGCCGCAGACTCGCAGGGCGGCCTCGGGATGCGCGACGAGGCGATGGTCGAACTCCTGTACTCCTCCGGGCTCCGAGTCAGCGAGCTTGTCTCGCTGAAGCTCTCGAACGTGGATTTCACGGCCGGGTTCATGAAGATCACGGGCAAGGGCTCGAAGGACCGGATCGTCCCGGCTCACGAACGCGCTCTCCTTAAGGTGCGGCGGTATGTCGAGGAACTCAGGCCGAAGCTCCTAAAGGACCTCCGCTCGGACTACCTCTTCCTCACCGGCCTGGGCAGGCCGATGACCCGCCAGAGGTTCTGGCAGGCCCTGAAGGTGCGCGGAAAGCGGGCCGGTGTGGAGCTGTCCCCGCACGTGCTCAGGCACTCGTTCGCGACCCATCTGATAGAGGGCGGGGCGGACCTCAGATCGGTCCAGAAGATGCTCGGACACTCGGATATTTCGACCACTCAGATATATACAAAAGTTACTGTGGAGCGGCTTAAAAGGGTATATAATAAAAATCATCCGCGGGCATGATGCGGGCAATATTACACGGATATTGGAGGGCTTACGACCTTGGAGACACTGAAGCCGGAGCAACTCTACGCGCGTTGCAGACACTGACTGCCTGAAGTTCCTGACCACGAACGACCTCACGCCGCACTTCGACACCATCGGGCAGGAGCGCGCGATGCGCTCGCTGGACTTCGGGCTGAGCCTCGACAGCACTGGGTTTAACATATTCATGCTCGGCGAGAACGGCACCGGCAAGATGACGACGATCAAGACCCTGCTGGCCGCGCAGGCCGCATCCGAGCCGATCCCGGACGACTGGTGCTATGTATTCAACTTCAAGGACCCGGACGTGCCGAACGCTGTCTCGCTCAAGGCCGGCAGGGCCGTCGAGTTCCATAAGGACATGGAGGAACTCATAAAATCCCTCCGCGCCGAACTGCCCAAGATCTTCGACACGAAGGAGTACGAAAAGACACGGAGCGCGGCTATCGAGGAGTTTCAGAAATACCAGCGCGAGCAGCTGGTCGGTCTCGAAGAGGAGGCCAAGGCCAAGGGCTTCACGATCCGCAAGACCGCGGCCGGGCTGTTCATCGTTCCGATGACCCCGGCCGGTGAGCCGCTCACAGAGGAGGAGTTCGAGAAGCTCGACGCGGAGCACAAAAAGCGCATAGAGGAGATCGGCAAGGCCCTCCAGGAGAAGCTCGACGATATCGTCCGCTCGATGCGCACGGCCGAGAAGTCACTGAAGGAGCGCCTCAACAAGATCGAGCGCGACGCCGCGATGGGCTCGATCGGCCACTACATCGAGGAGATAGCGGCGAGGTTCTCCGACTACCCGAAGATCACCGCATACCTCGGCGAGGTCCGCGAGGACATCCTCGAGCACCTCGACGAGTTCAAGGGCGAGGAGGCGGAGCAGCCCTCTCCGCTGCCGTTTCTGAGGCCGCAGAAGGCCGAGCCGAGCTTCGCGCGCTATGTGGTAAACGTGCTCGTAAACAACGCCGAGACCACGGGCGCGCCGTGCGTGTTCGAGTCAAACCCGACCTACTACAACATATTCGGCCGCGTGGAGCACAAGTTCCAGTACGGCATGGCCGTGACGGACTTCACGATGATCAAGGCCGGCTCGCTGCATAAGGCGAACGGCGGCTATCTCGTCATAGACGCGATGGACCTGCTTAAGAACATCTTCGCCTACGAGGGCCTGAAGCGCTCGATCCGCAACCGCGAGATAAGGATCGAGGACGTCTGGGAGCAGTACAGGCTCATGTCCACCGCGACCCTCAAGCCCGAAGCCGTGCCGCTGCATATCAAGGTCATACTCATAGGCACGCCGTACCTGTACTACATGCTCTACTCCCTCGACGAGGAATACCGCGAGCTGTTCAAGGTCAAGGCCGACTTCGACAGCACGATGAAGCGCTCGGAGGGCTCGATCACGCGGTACGCGGAGTTCATAGCCTCCAAGGGCAAGGAGGAGGGGCTGCTGCCGTTCGACCCCGGAGGGGTGGCGCGCGTTGTGGAGTTCGGCTCGCGTCTCGCGTCCGACCAGCGGAAGCTCTCGTCACAGTTCAGCGAGATCGCGGACATCGTGCGCGAATCGCACTACTGGGCCAGGAAGGCCGGCCGGGAGGCTGTATCGGACGAGCACGTCGAGACCGCGATCAGGGAGAAGGTCTACCGCAGCAGCCGCATCTCGGAGCGCATACAGGAGATGATGGAGGACGACACGCTCATACTGCCGACCTCCGGAGGCATCGTCGGGCAGATCAACGGGCTCGCGGTGATGGGGATGGGCGACTACATGTTCGGGAAGCCCTCGCGCATCACGGCCAAGACCTTCGCCGGGAAGGCCGGGGTCGTAAACATCGAGCGCGAGACCAAGATGAGCGGCAAGATACACGAAAAGGCGATCCTCATCATTAGCAACTACCTCGGCAGCCGCTACGCCTACAAAAAGCCGATCACCCTCTCGGCCTCGATCACCTTCGAGCAGCTATATGACATGATCGAGGGCGACAGCGCGACCTGCGCCGAGCTCATCGTCCTTTTAAGCAGCCTCAGCGGCGTGCCTATAAAGCAGTCCTTCGCTATCACAGGCTCGATGGACCAGGGCGGCGAGGTCCAGCCCATAGGCGGCGTCAACGAGAAGATCGAGGGCTTCTTCGACCTCTGCGCCGCGCGCGGCCTCGACGGCACGCACGGCGTCATCATACCCGCACGCAACGTCCGCAACCTCATGCTCAAAAAAGACGTCGTCGCTGCGGTGGCCGAGGGCAAGTTCAAGATACACTCCATCAACAGGATGGAGGAGGGGCTCGAGATCATCACCGGCGTGCCCGCCGGGGTGGCCGACGAAAACGGCGAGTACCCCGAGGGCACGATCAACAACCTCGTGATGAAACGCCTGACGCAGATCACCGAGGCGATGAAGCCGGCGAAGGACGAAGGCGAGGAGAAAAGCGACAAGAGTTCAACTGGCGGAGGCGGATGCGACACCTGCCGCTGACAGCCCTGCTTATCGCGCTCACGCTGCCGCTTGCCATCCTGCCGAAGGGGCTTGCGCTCAGGGCCGGAGAGGCCATTGGCGGGTTGACGTTCCTGCTCTGGGGCTCGCGGCGGCGCATAGCAATATCAAACCTCGATGCCGCGATCAGGCGCGGCGCTATCAAGACGGACCAGACCGCCCGTGCGATCATCCGGCAGAATTTCCGCAACATGGGCCGCTCGCTGGCCGAGCTCGTGAAGGTCTACTACGGGCTCGGGGACCGCATCGTTAAGTCGGTCAGGGTCGAGGGGCTCGATCATTACCAGGCCGCGCTCGATAAGGGCAGGGGCGTGATCTTCGTCGGCGGCCACTGCGGCAACTGGGAACTGATGGTGCTGTGCGTGGCCTCGAAGATCGGCCGGTTCCACGGCGTGGCGCGCAGGCAGAGCAACCCTTATGTCAACAATTTCATAATCAAGGCGAGAGAGAAGTACGGCTCTGGCGTTATCTATAAATCCGGGGCGCTCAAGAAGTTCATCACGATACTCAAAAAGGGCGACGCGGTGGGCGTGCTCATAGACCAGTCGGTGATACCGGAAGAGGGCGTGCTCGTGGACTTCCTGGGCGCTCCGGCATGGACCACGAAGACGCCCGCGCTGCTTGCGAGGAAGACCGGCGCTGCGATTCTCGCGGGGTTCATGTACCGCACGCCCGAAGGCTATGTCATACGCATAAACCCGGAGACCGAACTTAGCGGCGACGAGGTCGAAGATACGCAAAAGTTAACGAGGTATATCGAGGAGTACGTTAGTTCTAACCCTGCGGACTGGCTTTGGATACATAGACGCTGGAAGCGCACGTAGCGCGTTCCCTTCTTCAAAGCGCTCCAAATCGCTTGATACTGCGTTGGGCATCAAAGACTCGCCCTCTATGTACGTCTCAGTACACCATCGGGCGGTCTTCTTGCCCTGCCTTGTCTGAAGACGATTTGGGCGCGCTTTCGGGGGGTGCCACGGGCACCTCTCCTAAAAACCGCCCAGCCGCTGCACCCCCGCTCCCCCGTGGATTTCAAATGTTATTGAGACAAAGGCATAAGCAATATGAGAGGATATAATACGTCAAATATATTATGCCTTCTTAGGTATTCTGTTAGGGGTGGAAATGATTAACCTTGAAAACACAAAGCATGCTGTTATCAGTATCATCGGGCAACATGCTAGCGAATCCATGAATGATATTTTTCTGCGCAAGATAACCGATATAAACACTGTCGGTTTGAGTTACTGGCTTATTAAATCGCATCAGGCAAAACCTATCATGGTTCAGAGCATTTGCAATATGGCTAAAAGCATATTTCAGCCATGTCCTTGTTTTTTCATTGAAGCAGCAACTAAACAAGGCGCTGTCCCAACAAAGCATTCTGTTTTTGCATATGAATATTCAAAAGATTCGTTGCATTGGGAGCCATTTCCTAAAGGGTTAAGCCCTGTTACGGGAAAAATTGATACTACTTCTTATGCCCTAGTGTTCAATCAATTAGAGCTTGTTGACATGACGATTGACTTGTGGAATTATACTGACTTTCGCGATAAAGACAACCCAATAAGGATCTATCAGGGGGCTTCAACCTTGTGCGCGGTTAAGCAAGATTTGAATAACCCTTTAGGAAAAATAAAATCACGGTACAGAAAAGTGGTAGCCGTAGGCATATTAGCCGATCCGTATTGTGTCTATCTTAAATGAAACTATCGGGCTAACCAACATCCCGACCACACCCGCCATGTATAAGTTCCGATCAAATCTATTCCACGGGGGAGCGGGGGTCCAGCGGCTGTGCCGCGTCTAACCCCCGAAAGCGCGCCCAAATCGTCTTCAGACAAGGCAGGGCGAGAAGACCGCCCGATGGTGTACTTGGACGTACATAGAGGGCGAGTCTTTGAAGCCCAACGACGTATCAAGCGATTTGGCGCGCTTTAAAGAAGGTGACGTGAGCGGGTAAAGCTTCCGCTCACTCCCAGCTGTTGGTGTCCTTATCTTCCCCTTCTCCGCCCTGCTGTCCGTCACGTCCGTAAGAGGACATGTCGTATTCGCCGTGCGTGCCGGGGCAGACGTAGATATACGGCTTCCCCCAGGGGTCATTCGGCACCGCCTTGGGCAGGTACGGCCCGGCCCAGTTGGGCATGTTCGGGTTGCTCTGCAGCGAGGCCAGCCCCTCCTGGGTGGTGGGGTAGCGGCCTGTGTCGAGCCTCATCTGGTCTAGTGCGTGGCCCAACAGTTCGATCTGGGCCTTTGCAGCGGCGAGCTTGCTCGTGCCGACCTTCGGGAAGAGCTTGGGCCCGACGAGCGCGGCCAGAAGCCCGATTATTACCATAACTACGAGCAGCTCCACGAGCGTGAAGCCCCCGCGGCCCTTAACTCCGGTACTCAAGTCCTGTCTTAGTTTCATATTCTAATTATAAAGCTATGCCCACGGTTTCATCAAGTGGGGAGCGGTTCCGCCTTCATATTTTATGCATATTTTGCACCC
Source organism: Nitrospirota bacterium (assembly GCA_963721805.1). Lineage (GTDB taxonomy): Bacteria > Nitrospirota > Thermodesulfovibrionia > Thermodesulfovibrionales > JdFR-86 > CAVRJY01. The sequence goes on from CAVRJY010000001.1 coordinate 642,829, forward strand.
CCTCCTTTCTCTGTCAGCGCGGTTTCACATTTGATTTTAGGGTTTAAGCTTGGGTATCATTAAATTTCCCATGGAAACCAAGCGGATTATAGAAGAATCGGCGGCTTACGTCATGAACACCTATGGCCGCTTCCCCCTTGTGATACGCAAGGGCCGGGGACTGACGGTCTGGAACCCGGAGGGCAAGGAGTACCTGGACTTCGTAGGCGGCATAGCTACCAACGTCTTGGGCCACTGCCACCCCAACGTCGTCGTCGCGATCCAGAAGCAGGCCCAGCGCCTGCTGCACGTCTCGAACCTCTACCATATAGAGCCTCAGGTGAAGCTCGCCAAGATGCTCGTCGAGAACTCCTTCGCCTCGAAGGCGTTTTTCTGCAACTCCGGGGCCGAGGCCAACGAGGCCGCGATCAAGCTCGCGCGCAAATACGCGGTCGAGCACCTGGGCAAGGACCGCCACACGATCATCACCGCTAAGGGCTCGTTCCACGGCCGGACGTACGGCGCTCTCTCGGCCACCGGGCAGGAGAAGTTCCACAAGGGGTTCGAGCCGATGCTGCCGGGCTTCGTGAATGTCCCGTTTAACGACGTCCCCGCGATCGAGAAGGCCATCGACAGGCATACCTGCGCGGTGCTGCTCGAGCCGATACAGGGCGAATCAGGGGTGCGCATCCCGGCCCCCGATTACCTTAAAAACGTACGCCGCCTCTGTGACGAGCACGGCGTCCTGCTGATACTCGACGAGGTCCAGACCGGCATGGGACGCACCGGGAAGCTCTTCGCATACGAGCACTTCGGCATAACGCCGGACATCATGACGCTTGCCAAGGGGCTCGGCGGCGGCATGCCGATAGGCGCGATGGTCGCGACCGAGAAGGTCAGCCAGGCGTTCAAGCCCGGAGACCACGCATCGACGTTCGGCGGAAACCCGCTGGCGTGCGCCGCGGCCGTGGCCACGCTCGAGACTATCCTCGACAGCGGGCTGCTGCTGGACCAGTGCACCCGCATGGGCGCGCTGCTCAAAGAGAGGCTCCTGAAGATGAAGGAGGAGTTCTCGAGCGTCGTGGTCGAGGTGCGCGGGATGGGCCTGCTGGTTGGGATGGAACTCACGCACGAGTGCGGCCCGATAGTGAAGGCTTGCCTGGAGCACGGGCTGCTGATTAATTGCGCCTCGGGCAACGTCCTGCGCTTCATGCCCCCGCTGATCGTGCAGCCCAAGGATATCGAGCAGATGGCCGAGATACTCGAAGAAGTGATGGAGCGGGTCTCGTAGCGGCGATGAAGAGGGACTTCCTTACATTAAGGGACATTACGCCTGCCGAGATGGCGGCCCTGCTTGGGCGCGCCGCCGCGCTTAAGTCAGGCGCGGACAAGTCGAGCTGCCCCCTGATCGGCAAGAGCGTGGGGCTGATATTCGAGAAGAGCTCCACACGGACGCGCGTATCGTTCGAGACCGGCATATACCAGCTCGGCGGGCAGGCCGTGTTCATAAACTCCGGACAGAGCCAGATGGGCCGGGGCGAGACGCTCTCGGATACCGCGGCCATACTCTCAAGATACCTCCATGCCATCGTCATCCGCACCTACGAGCACTCGAGGGTGCAGGAGATCGCCTCACACGCGACCGTGCCGGTGATAAACGGCCTTTCGGACATGCACCATCCCTGCCAGGCCCTGGGCGACATGCAGACGATAATCGAGCGCAAGGGCCGCCTCCAGGGCGTCAGGCTCGCATACATCGGCGACGGCAACAACGTCGCGCACTCTCTGATCGAGGCCGCGGTGATGGGCGGCATGGAACTTACGCTTGCGTGCCCGGCAGGATACGAGCCCAACCCCGGCATACTGAAGCGCGCCGAGGCCGAGGGCAAGGTCAGGCTTACGCGCGACCCCATGGAGGCCGCGAAAGGCGCCGACGTGCTCTATACCGACGTATGGGTGAGCATGGGCATGGAGGACGAGGCCGCGGAGCGCAGGAAGATCTTCGCCCCATACCAGATCAACGCGGCGCTCCTCTCGGCGGCCGCGCCGGATGCGATAGTGATGCACTGCCTTCCGGCCCACAGGGGCGAGGAGATCACGGACGAGGTCATGGACGGCCCCCGGAGCGCGGTCTTCGACCAGGCCGAAAACAGGCTCCATTCGCAGAAGGCCCTGCTGGAGTTCCTGATCAAATAGTGCTAGGCTTCTCCTTATGGACGACAAGAAGCGCGTATCAAAGATCATCGCCCTCCTTAGAAAACAATACCCGGTACTGAAGTGCGCGCTGCACTATAAAACCCCCTTCGAACTTCTCGTGGCCACGATACTCTCGGCCCAGAGCACCGACGTGCAGGTCAACAAGCTCACCCCTGCGCTGTTTGCGAGGTACCGCGATATAAAGGACTATGCCGGGGCACCAATAGCCGAACTCGAGGCCGCGGTGGGCAGCGTTAATTTCTTCAGGAACAAGGCGAAGAACATACAGGCCTCGGCGCGCAAGATCGTCTCGGAGTTCGGGGGCGAGGTGCCGCGCACGATGGCCGAACTCATAACGCTGCCCGGGGTGGCGCGAAAGACCGCGAACATCGTGCTTTCGGAGGCCTTCGGCGTCGTCGAGGGGATAGCGGTGGACACGCATGTCCTGAGGCTCGCAGGGAGGCTCGTGCTCAGCGCCAACACCGATCCGGTGAAGGTCGAGCGCGACCTCATGGCGAGCGTCCCGCGCAAGGACTGGGCCGCATTGTCGCTCATGCTGATCTCGCACGGACGCGCGGTATGCGCGGCCAAGACCCCGCGCCATTCGGAGTGCGTGTTAGCGGAGATCTGCCCCTCCAGAAATATTTGAAATCGGATTTAAAATCTTACTTGACTTATCCATGTGTGGAGAGCTATAGTCTTTGTTGCCTTAACCTTGCTGGAAGGTTTTCGATCCGGATTGACGGGTCGGGGCTCGGCGCCATGCGTAGAAATGGCGGGAGTGACATAAAGAGGGCCGGCCAGGTGAGAAAGGAGGCGATTGGAGAGGCGGAAGGACGCTTTTCGGACGGGACCCGGTGACAGGGGCGAGAGTAATCTCAACCGCCACGGCCGGAGGAGGGGAATCACCCGACGATAAGCGAGCTGATAAGCCCGGCCCGATTGCGATAAATTTTTAGTTGACGCCTCAGGTTTTGATGTATAATTGACGCAGAAAATGAATCCCGTAAACTTTCCTTGAAGGTTCTCGGGAAGAAGTGCCGCATGCACAAGGCATGCTGGATAAAGGAAAAAGGAGAGATCAGGAATGAAGCATGTAGCAAAATTTCTTCTCGTAGGTATCCTTGCCATAGCGTTTCTGGCCGGTTGCGCCAAGCAGCCCACCCAGGAGATGAATGACACCAAGGCAGCAGTAGCAGCAGTCGTTGCAGACCAGGGCGACAAGTACTCCCCCGAGGAGACCAAGAAGCTCAACGACGACCTCGCAGCAGCCAACGCCGAAGTGAAGGTCCAGGACGAGAAGTTCTTCAAGAACTACGACAAGGCCAAGGGCATGCTCGCCAAGGTCAAGGCTGATTCAGATGCAGTGAAGGCCGCCCTCCCGGCTAAGAAGGAGAAGGCGAAGCAGGATGCAATGGCAGCTCTCGACGCGGCCAAGACCGCCGCTGCCGACGCGAAGGCTCTTCTTGCAAAGGCCCCCAAGGGCAAAGGCACCACGCAGGACATCGAGGCCATGAAGGCTGATATGGCCGGTATCGACGAGTCGCTCCCGCAGATCCAGGGCATGATCGACAACGGTGACTACTTCGGCGCGCTCGAGAAGGCCAAGGCCGTCTCCGACAAGGCCGCAGCCATCTCCGCCCAGATCACCGAGGCGATGGCCAAGAAGAAGGTAGCAGCCCCGAAGGCCGCCAAGAAGGCCGCCAAGAAGGCCAAGAAGGCAGCGAAGTAAGGAGCATTGACGGGAAGCCGACGGTTTCGTGATACGGGACCTGATTAGAAGTTTGCTGGCATTGACGGTACTGCTGGCCCTCATGGGCTGCAGCACCCCGCCCGCACCTCCAGAGGTTGAGCAAGCCAGAGCTCAGGACCTCAACCTCTGGAGGGAGGGCGCAAAACTCCACATCCCCCTTGAGTATTCCGAATACACGGCACGCCTCGATAAGGCGCGCGAGGACTTCGCCAGGGAGTCCGCCAAGCTCCCGATCCTGATAAGCTACAAGGCTGTCACTGCGGAATTCGCTAACGTCATCACCGACGGTGACGCGCTCATGGGAAGGCTCAAGAGCCTCAAGGCCCAGCGCGAGGCGCTCGTCGCGTCGCGCATTGCCGAGGTAGAGGATTCGCTCCGGCGCGTGGACGAGCTCAGCTCGATGCTCAACGAAAAGCGCCTGTCGAGCCGCAACATCACCAAGGCCGAGATATTGATCAAGGAGGCCAGGGGCTACAACGCGAACTATGCCTTCGACAAGGCCGACAAGGCGCTCTCGGAGGCCGGCGTGCTCATCGATTTCGCGAAGTGCTCGGTCGTGCCCCTCCTGAAGCGCTATGTCGACGTCTCCCACATCAATCAGTGGAAGCGCCAGGTGGACGAGACGGTCGCTGCCTCCTCCGCCAAAGGCTCATATGCTATCATTATCAGTAAGCTTGACCGCAGACTCATCCTTTATAAGGCCGGAAGGCCATACAAGACCTTCCGCGTCGGCATCGGGCGCAACGGCGCCTCGGACAAGCTCCACTCCGGGGACATGGCGACCCCCGAGGGCAGGTACTACATAACGAAAAAGAACCCCCGGAGCAGGTACTACAAGGCCATGCTCATCAACTATCCCAACGAAGATGACCGCGCCAGGTTCGCCTCGGCCAAGCGCCGGGGCGTGATCGGGCGCTCGGCCGGCATCGGCGGGCTGGTCGAGATACACGGAGGCGGCGACGACAGCATGACATACGGCTGCATTGCGCTCGACAACAACGACCTGGACGACCTATATAGGCTGGTTGGGGTAGGCACGCCGGTGACTATAGTGGGCGTGACGGGCATGGACCCGGCGCTTTGCTCAAAGATGGAGGGCATATAATCCGTGAAGGCTTTGAAATGGGCTCTCATAGCGGTCTTCTCGCTGTTCGTGCTGGTCGAGGCGGCCGGGTATATCGTCTCTATCCGCAGCGGCAGGCATACTGAGGCTGTCTCGGAGAAGCCGAAAGACCCAGCAGCCCTAATGGCGGCGAATACGAAGCTTGAGGCGAAGCTCCGCGCGCTTGCGCCCAAGGGCGTCTACATAGTGATCGATACCGGCGGCAGCCGGCTTTATATCAGAAACGGCAGCGACGTCGTGCGCGAATGCATCGTCTCAAGCGGCAACGGAAACGTGCTCGAAGACCCCGCGACCGGCAAGAAATGGACCTTCGACACCCCTAGAGGCGAGTTCACCGTAAAGTCCAAGGCCCGCGAACCGGTCTGGATCAAGCCCAACTGGGCGTTCGTCGAAGAAGGCGAGTCGGCCCCGAAGGATTACAAGGACAGGGCCGAGGCTGGCGTTCTCGGCGACTATGCCCTGGGGATAGGAAACGGTTTCTTCATGCATGGTACGCTCTATACCAGGCTCCTGGGGCGAAACGTAACCCACGGCTGCGTCCGTATGGGCGATGAAGACCTGGAGGCGCTGTTTAAGGCGTCGCCGCTCGGGACCCATGTATACATATTCTAGGAAAAGGCGATGAAGATGAAAGCCATATATATGATTGTCTCCGCGCTCGCAGCCGCGCTCGCGCTGTTCATCTGCGCGGCGCCGGCCAGGGCCGCGGCCGACGCTTACTCTGAAAACAGGCTGCTTCAGGCCGAGCTTGCGCTCGCGATGAAACCCGACATATATTTCATCGTGGACCTGGATGCGAACAAGGTCTACTTCAAGGCGCGGGGCATAGCGCTGAAGGAGATCGCGATTCTGGGCAAGAGGTTCTGGGGCAGGACCCCGGAGATCGAGGCCAGAGAGCTGATCGGGAAGTCCGTGCCGATAGTGAGAAAGCGTGAGGAAATCTCCTCTGACGACGAGCCGGTGCCGGGCGCGACCACTCAGCCCCCGGTGCTGAAAAACGCAGCGCCCGCGCCTAACGCATCCGCGTTCGAGGTCAATGCCCTCGAACTCAGGGACATGCCCGCCTCTTACAGCATTAAATTCGAAAAGGGCATCAGCCTGGTCGTCCGGCCCGAGCCCGTTGGGGCGGGGCAGAAGGCCCTTTCGCTGGCCCGCAAGGCAGGGTGGTACGCCTATATGCCGGTGCTGACACTTTGGAAGACCGTGAAGAAAGAGCCCGTCAGGGTGGTCCAGATCACCCTTAACGCCAAGGACGCGCAGGCCCTGTACTGGGCGCTCCATGACGGGAACTCGGTGATCTTCTACGCGCCGCAGAAGTAAGTAACAGCCAGTCGACTGCTTATTTAAAGCGCTCCAAATCGCTTGATACTGCGTTGGGCTGCGAAGACGCGCCCTCTATGTACGTCTCAGTACACCATCGGGCGGTCTTCTCGCAGTGGATTGTCAAGCCAAGTGCAACAGGCGCGCATTTGCCGCAACCTCGGCGGGTGCCCTGTAGTCCAGCGTTTTTCTTGGTCTGTTGTTAATCTCATCAACGACGCGATCCAGCTGCTCCTGCGTTACTGTGTTGAAGTCGATCCCCTTCGGAAAGTACTGCCGCAGCAGCCCGTTGAGGTTTTCGTTCTGGCCGCGCTGCCATGAGCAATAGGGGTCGGCGAAGTATACGTCGATCCCCATCATGTATTTTAAGTCCCTGTAGCATGCAAACTCGCTGCCCCTGTCCACGGTCATGGTCATACGCATGCCCTGCCGCAGGCCTCCCAGCGCCGATACGGCGGCCTCCCTCAACGCCTCCGAGCCGGGCCTCGGCATCTTCCTCGATATAAGGTAGAGGCTCTTGCGCTCGTTAAACGTTGCGATGCACGTTTTCCCGTCGAACCCGTAGACGGTATCCGCCTCCCAATCCCCGAAGCGTCCCTTCCGGACCACGATCTCGGGGCGCTGCCTGATGCTCAACGCCCCATTGAACCGGCCCCTGGTCTCAGGCCCCCGGGCTTTTCTGTAGCTCCTTCCCTTACGCCTCAGCATGCGATGCATCGAGCCCCCCATCGCCCTGTCCTGCCGTATCCATCTGTATAGCGTGGCAAAGGATATCCGCATCTCTGTGCTATGTGGATGGTCAAGCTTAAGGCGGCCCGACACCTGCTCCGGCGACCAACGCCTGCAAAGTCCCGCCATCGCATAGCCGATCAGGCCGTCCGGCCAGCGCTTCAGGCGTCTGCTCGCAAAATGCCTTCGGCGGACATAGAGCACGGTTGCGGCGTGCGCGCCATAGAAAGACTTCTTCGTGTTGCGCCGCAGCTCCCGGCTCACGCTCGATGGCGAGCGGCCAAGCTGGCGCCCGATCTCACGTATGCTCACCCCCGCATAACGCATCCTTGCGATGCCCTCCCGCTCATCAATGCTAAAATGACTGTAGCCCATCGTCCCTCCCTCTCTGTTTCGTCTGGTTGGTACTTGACTCTAACAGAACAGGATGACGATGGGCTTTTTCTTTCACAGGTGTTGCACTTCACATTACAATCCGCGGCCCTGCCTTGTCTGAAGCCGATTTGGGCGCGCTTTCGGGGGGCACGGAAGAAGGTCGCCCCCCGCGCCCCCAAGGTCAACGGCATTAATAAATAATGAGCGGGGCAGGGGCCCTGCGAATAAGTGAGCGAAGCGAATAGGGAAAGGTGCCCGTGGCACCCCCTAGCGGGACTCGATGCCTTCGAGGGTGAGGCTGCCCATAGCCGGGGCTATCATGGCCTGCCGGTCGAGCCCCCCGTTTATGAGCCTGATGTGCGAGGCGTCGGCCGGAAACTGCCCGAGCGTCGGGTCCACCGGCACCCAGCCGTCGATGTAGACTTCGGGCCACGCGTGGTAATAAAACCTTCCACCCTGATAGACCAGCCCGAGGGCCATCCGCGTCGGGACTCCGGCCGAGCGCGCAAGCGCGGTATACAGCACCGTGTGCTCGTTGCAGTCGCCCTGCATCGTGCGCAGGACGTCCGAGGCCCGCGGGATGCTCACGGTCGGGGCCTTCCTGACGTTCCTGTAGACCCACTCGTATATGAGCCTGGCGCGTTCGGTCCGGTCAGAGGCCCCGGCGGTGATCTCGGCCGCTCGGGAGCGGATAGCCGGATCGTTGTCCTCTACGAACAGAGGGTCCGAGCCTGTGCGCTGCGCGGGCGGGTTGGAGTCGCCGCCTGCCGGGATCTCCATGCGCGCTATCTCGAGGATATCCCCGTGGAGGGTCTGGCCGCCGCCCTGGAGGTCATACCGTGACAGTTCGATGCCGCGGAGCCGCAGCTTTAGGTATGAGACGCCGGGATCGAGGCGCAGGTTAAACGGTATGGACAAATCCGTGATGAGGTCGGCCGTTGCCCCGGTATCCGATACCGCCTGAGACCGGGGCTCTTTGATAAACGTGAGTCCCATGGATTCCTCCTTGACGATCTCGCCGTCCTTAGTGGCCCAGAGCACGGTCTTTGAGCCCAGAGTGCTGCCCTCGAGCCGCATGGCATCGACTGATTCACCCATCACCCTTATGCCCTCGGGCCCGACGACCACGAGTTCGAGCGTGCCTTGTGCCGCGGTCGCGGGGTCCAGCAGCGGAAAGCGGAACCGCGCCCCGGGCTCCAGCATGCCCTCAAGCGGGAGCACGGAGGTCGATATAAGAGGAGACTCGTTCAGGACGAGCTGCTGCGTGCGGCTCACGCCGCCTGAATCAACCGTCAGGGCCACCTTGCCGTCTGCAACGTTGCCGGTAATGCGCATAGGGACGTCGGCCGTGACCGTTACCTTAAAGTCTATGGCGCGCATCTTGTCGTCGAGCCTCGCAGAGCAGTCTATGCGCATCTTCTTTTTCGCGCCCATCATCGCAAGGCGCAGCTCTGCGGTCTCTTCGAGCGAGTAGCCGTAAATCTCCCGCTTGAGCACGTGGTGGGTGAAGCCTACCTTCGCGGACTTCTCGTAGATGCCCATCCATTGCTCCTCGAACTGGCGGGCGTAAGCCGGAGCGGCCGCAAGCAGCATCGCAAGCGCGATGGCGAGGCTAGTTATGAGGTATCTTGCGGTCTTTGTTCCTGAGGTATTCATATAGCCCCGGCAGGCCCCCTATGGCAGTGGCCAGAAACATCGAAAACGAGAGCGCGGTCGCCATCGCGGGCTCCACGCCGGCCGATCCAAGCAGCAGCACCGTCGCGCCCTCCCTAAGCCCGATCCCGGAGATCGAGACCGGCAGAGTCGCTACGGTCGTGATTATCGGTATGAAGGCCAGAAACAGGATGAAAGGCACGTGCATCCCAAGCCCCAGCGACAGCACATAGACCGAGAATATGATCGAGAGCTGCACGACGAGTGAGAGCGCCAGCGTCTTGGCGATCACGCCGGGCTTCCTCAGGTACGAGTGGAAGTAGTCGTATACCGAACTCAGGACCTTCAGCCTCTGGCCTATCCTCAGGCCGAATATCAGGAGGCTGGAAAGCACGGCCGCAAGCACGATCAGCGGGAGCACCCACTCGATCCACGAGCCCCTGAAATAGCTAAACCCGAAGGGATACGCGACGATGCCGAGGCCCATAAGGGACGTGAACCCGACGAACCGGTCCATGAACACGGACGACAGGGCCTGCGTGCCCTTGCCGGTCTGTTTGTAGAGGTAATAGATCTTCACCGCGTCGCCGCCGACGAGGCCCGGCAGAAAGGTATTGAAGAACGACCCGAGCAGGTAAAGCGGGAAGAGCCGCCTGATGCCGAACCGCTCGGGCAGGAGCATCTGCCAGCGAAACGACGAGACGAGCGTGGCGAAGACGTAAGTGACGACCGCGAAGACGAAGGCCCACGGGTTTATGGCCCGCAGGCTTGAGAATACCTTGTCGATCCCGGCCTTGGAGAAGATCAGATAGAGCGCCCCGCCGCTTACGGCGAGCTTCACTATCAGCAGGAGGAGCTTTTTTATTCTTCGCTCCTGAGGCTTTTATTGATGACCCCGAGGGTCTTCTTTAGATAATAGATCGGCTTCCGCTGGCTCTCGTGGTATATGCGCACGAGCATCTCGCCAAGCAGGCCCATGCCGATCAGCTGAATGCCGACGATGATCAGCAGCGCGCCCAGCAGCAGCAGCGGGCGGTTGCCTATCGGGTTTCCGCGCACGAACTTGTCAAACGTGAGATACAGCGATATCAGCATCCCCGAGGCGCCGAGTATCAGCCCGCCCAGGCCGAAGAACTGTATCGGTTTGGTCGAGAAGCTCTGGAGGAACTTTATCGTTATAAGGTCCAGAAACACCCTGAAGGTGCGCCCGATGCCGTATTTGGAGACGCCGCGCGTGCGGGGGTGGTGCGTGACCTCGACCTCGCCTACGGTGACGCCGAACCAGTTGGCGACGGCCGGGATGAAGCGGTGCATCTCGCCGTAGAGGTTTAAATTTTTCACTACCTCGCGGCGATATGCCTTCAGGGAGCAGCCGTAGTCGTGCAGGTGCACGCCCGTGACCTTGCTTATGAGCCAGTTGGCGGCCATCGAGGGCAGGCGGCGCGTGATGAACTTGTCCTTGCGCTGCTTGCGCCAGCCGCTTACGATGTCGTATTCCTTCGCCATCTCGACCAGGCGCGGGATGTCCATGGGGTCGTTCTGCAGATCGCCGTCCATGGTGACCACGACCTCGCCACGCGAGTAGTCGAAACCGGCCGTGAAGGCCGCGGTCTGCCCGAAGTTGCGCCTCATCCCGAGGACTACGACATGGGGGTCGGCCGCGTGCAGGTCCTCGATTATGCGGAGCGTCCGGTCGGTGCTCCCGTCGTCGACGAAGATGATCTCGTAGCTTTGGCCGGTGCCGCGCAGGGCCGCGCTGAGCCTCTCGTGGAGCTCCGAGACGTTTTCCTCTTCGTTATACACGGGGATGACGACCGATATGTCCAATGCCGGTTCCTTTCGAGTGCGATATGCATGTTATCTTAGCAATTCCGTGAGGCGTATGGCAAAATATCGCGTGGGGTTGATAATATAAGGCATGACTATAGACGGCCGTTCACTCTCATCGCAGGATATCATGCGCTCGCTGCAGGGCGCCATCCGCGCCAAGTGCGACACCGAAGCGGTGGAGGTCATCGTCTCGGACCAGGCCGAGGCCGCGCGCGTCAAGGCGTTCATGAAGATGAGCGGCCTGCAGGTCCAGACGCTCCGCCAGGACGGACGGTGGACCGTGCTTGGAAGCGGGTCCGGCTGCCATTGCTGCTAGGGCTAAGCTTGCTTGCGCCATCCCTATGAGGTGCGCCCTTGTCGTCCCGTCCTGGACGCCCGCCGATATCTTCTCGTCCAAGACCGCCGGATCGCAGATCAACTACTGGCAGCCGCTCGGGACGCTCTACGTCGCTTCTAGCCTGCTTCGGGCGGGTCACGAGGTGAGGTTCCTAAACGGTGCCTTCCTCTCTAATGACGACGTGCTGGCCCGGATCAAGGAATTCAAACCCTCGCTCATGGGGCTATATAGCACCGCGTTCGGATGGCCCCGCGCTATGCGCACCGCGGCCGCGGTCAAGGCCGCCCTCGACGATGTCTTTGTAGTTGTCGGGGGGCCTTATCCTGTTGCGCTAAAGTCAGCATGCCTCAGCGACCCCAATGCAGGTGCGATAGACGCGGTCGCAACCGGCGAGGCCGAGCAGACTATGGCCGAACTCGCCGAGAGGCTAGGGCAGGGCCATGACCTTGCCGGAGTGCTCGGGCTTGCGTACCGCGCTAAAGACGGCGCTATAGTGGATAACGGCCTCCGGCCGTTCTGCACCGATCTGGATTCGATCCCGTTTCCGGCGCGCGATCTGCTGGGCGATGCGGCCAGATACCTGCCGCCCCCGGCGACATACATGCGAAAGCCGGTCGCTGTGATGATAACCTCGCGGGGCTGCAACAGGCGGTGCCTCTATTGCTTCCAGATCGACCGCGAACGCAGCCACGGGGTCAGGTACAGGAGCATCCCGAACGTTATCGAGGAGATCGAGCTCGTCCTTAAGCAGGGATACCGCGAGATCAAGTTCATAGACGATACGCTCGCGGCGGACTACGGCCGGGCGATGGCGCTCGTTCAGGAGATCAAGCGCCGGGGGCTGGACTTCACCTGGTTCGCCTCGGCCTGCGTCAATCAGGTCGATGAGCCGCTGTTGAAGGCCTTTAAGGAGGCAGGCTGCTGGGCGATACTCTTCGGGGCCGAAAGCGGTGTCCAGAAAAACCTCAACGCTATCAGGAAGGGGATCACCACGGAGCAGACGCGGAAGGCAGTGGCAGCGGCGAAGAGGGTAGGGCTTACGGTCCTGACCCCGTTTCTGTTCGGCATACCCGGCGAGACATACGAAGAGGGGCTCCAGACGATAGAGTTCGCGTGCGAGCTGGATCCGGACATCGCGAACTTCCATGCGATCACCCCGTTTCCGGGGACCGACCTTTACGACCGGCGGCATGAGCTGGGCACGGTATCGGGGGAGCTGGACGACTACACCTATCAGGGCGCGGCGTTTGTACCGCACACGATGACGAGAGAACAGATCGCGGAACTCAGGCAAATAGCGTTCAAACGATTTTATTCACGTCCTTCATATTTGATAAGGCGGGCGTTAAAAGTCAGATCGTTCCATGAAGTTCGAGCAGCGTTCAGCGGGTTGCGCAGTCTTTTCTGGCTCTGGAGTGAGCGGGGCATATTTAAGAGAAAGTAAAAAAGCGCTCCAAATCGCTTGATACTGCGTTGGGCATCGAAGACTCGCCCTCTATGTACGTCACAGTACACCATCGGGCGGTCTTCTCGCCCTGCCTTGTCTGAAGACGATTTGGGCGCGCTTTCGGGGGGCACGGACAGCGGACGCCCCCCGCGCCCCACAAGGCCAACGTCATGATTGGGAGGGTCAACGGCATATTTAAAGTTTTCGCGTGCGCATGGGATACGCTGAAAGTGCGCGAAATTTCGGCAGACAAGGAACGGCGAGGAAAACGTCCGAAGTCGTATATGGACATACGTCGAGGACGGATTTCCGAGCCAGTGACGCAGTATCCCGGAACTTTCGCGCGCTTTCCCCGTGGCGAGTTGACATTACATTGGGGGTTTCATTACTATATAGGCTCTTATTAAACGGCATTAGAGGGTGGACGATGAAAACAGAATTCGCACATACGACAGATGTGGATCGCAAATGGTACGTGGTTGACGCCAACGAACAGGTGCTGGGCAGGCTTGCCACGCAGATAGCGGTATGTCTGAGGGGCAAGGCCAAGCCGATTTTCACGCCTAACGCTGACGCAGGAGACTTCGTCATAGTCGTCAACTGCGAGAAGATCAAGCTCACGGGCAACAAGCTCGAGGACAAGGTCTACGAGTGGCACACCAACTATCCGGGCGGGATCAAGTCCGAGACCGCCGGCGACAGGATGAAGACGAAGCCCGAGGAGATCATCCGCGAGGCGGTATGGGGGATGCTCCCCAAGGGACGCCTCGGCAGGCAGATCCTCAAGAAGCTGAAAGTCTACAAGGGGGACGAACATCCCCATAAAGCCCAGAAGCCAGAGCTTCTGGATATGACGAGGAGTTAACGGATTATGGCGGCAGAAGTGAGCTATTCAGCCACCGGCAGGAGGAAGACCTCCATCGCAAGCGTGGTTATGACCTCCGGCAAAGGGGCCATTACGATCAACAAGAGGACGTTCGAGGACTATTTCCCGAGGCCGACGCTTCGGATGATGATACGCCAGCCCCTGGAGCTTACCGGGACGAGCGACCGCTTTGACATCCGCGCCAAGATCACAGGCGGCGGCCCCTCGGGGCAGGCCGGTGCTCTCAGGCACGGCATATCGCGCGCGCTCCTGAAGGTCGACGGAGAGATGCGTGACAAGCTCAAAAAAGAGGGCTTCCTCACGCGCGACCCCAGGGCCGTCGAAAGAAAGAAGTACGGCCAGAAGGGCGCACGCGCCAGGTTCCAGTTCTCGAAGCGTTAACACGGGCCGAATTTTCGGGTATACTATAGCGGCAGGCCCACCAGGGTCTGCCGCTTAATCTTTTTTTTGGAGGTGTTCAGAGGGTGGCTAAGCTCAAGGTTGCCATATGCGGCGGAAGCGGGTATACGGGGGCTGAACTGCTGCGCATCCTACTGGGGCACCCCAAGGTCGAGGTTACGGCCGTCACGTCGGAGCAGTCCGCCGGGAAGAGCCCGGTCGACCTGTTCCCCCACCTGCCGCAGTACGCCCACCTCAAATACGAGCCGCTGGACAAAAAGACGCTGCTTAAGAAGGCCGACCTGTTTTTCATGGCCCTGCCGCACGCGGCCTCGCAGGAGGCGGTCGATTTTTTCTATAAGAAGGGCAAGAAGGTCCTGGACCTCTCAGCCGACTACCGGCTGAAAAACCCGCTCGTCTACGAGCAATGGTACAAGACTCCGCATAATTATCCAAAGACGCTTGAAAAGGCGGTCTACGGCCTGCCCGAGATCCACAGAAAGAAGATCGCGGCCTCGCCGCTGATCGCGCTTCCGGGCTGTTACCCTACCAGCGTGCTGCTGGGGCTGTATCCGCTTTTGAAAGACGACGCTGTCGACACCGGCACGCTGGTCATCGACTCCAAGAGCGGCACCTCGGGCGCCGGGCGCAAGTCGGACGTGGCGCTCTCGTTTTGCGAGGTCAACGAGGGGTTCAAGGCATACGCCGTCGCCTCGCACCGCCATACCCCGGAGATCGAACAGGAGCTGGCCCTGATCGTAAAGCGCCCGGTGGCGATAAACTTCACCCCTCACCTGCTGCCGATAAACCGCGGCATGCTCTCGACCATTTACGGGCGCCTCAAGAAGCGCGCCGAGCTGGACGATATCATCGCGCTCTACGCAAAGGCATACGCAAAGGAGCCGTTCGTCCGCGTGCACCCGGCCGGGACGTTTCCGAACATCAACGCCGTGAAGGGCACGAACCGCTGCGACATCGGCTTTACGCTTAACGAGCGTACGAGCACGGTCATCGTCGTCTCGGTGATCGACAACCTGGTGAAGGGCGCATCGGGGCAGGCCGTGCAGTGCATGAACCTCGTGATGGGATACCCCGAGACGATGGCGCTTGAGGCGGCCGCGGCATGCCCGTAAACGAGCGCGGTAAATTCTCGCTGCGCTCGAATTTGTCGCGGCGTGCGGAAAGAAATAGATAAATGTCTGACAAATCCATGATGCTGCCCAAGGGATTCCAGTGCTCTACGGTCGAGGCCGCGATCAAGCGGCCGGGGCGCAAGGACCTGGCCCTGATATATTCCGAATGTGACGCCGCGCTCGCGGCCGTCTATACCACGAACAAGGTCAAGGCTGCCCCTGTCGTACTGGACATCAAGCGCACGCGCAAGGGCACGGCCCGCGCGATAGTCGTCAACAGCGGCAACGCCAACGCGTGCACCGGGGCGCAGGGCATGGACGACGCGGTCGAGACCGCCGCGCTCACCGCGCTGGCGCTCGGCATCACGGACGCCGGGGTGCTCGTATCCTCCACCGGAGTGATCGGCGTGCCGATGCCTATGGCGCGCGTGCGCAAGGCCATCGGCCCCCTCGTAGACAAGCTGGGCAAGGCGTCCTTGGAAGACCTCGCGCGCGCGATAATGACGACCGATACGTTCCCGAAGTTCGTATCCAAAAAGATAAAGATCGGCACGAAGACCGGGACGGTATCGGCCGCGGCGAAGGGATCGGGTATGATCGCCCCGAACATGGCCACGATGCTAGGCTACGTCATGACCGACCTTGCGGTAGAGCTGCCCGCGCTTAAGGCCGCGCTTAAAGAGGCGACCGAGTATACCTTCAACCGCGTCACGGTCGATGGGGACCAGTCGACGAACGACAGCCTCATCATCCTCGCAAACGGGATGGCCGGCAATGCGCCAGTCAAGCTTGGCTCGGCCGAGTACAAGAAGTTCGCGGAGGTCGTATTCGAGGTCTGCGAGACCCTGGCTACGCAGGTTGCGCAAGACGGCGAGGGCGCGACCAAGCTCGTCGTCTTCGAGATCGAGGGCGCGCATAACGAGGCCGAGGCCAAGGCCGCCGCGCTCAAGCTCGGAAACTCGCCGCTCGTCAAGACCGCGATCTATGGCAAGGACCCCAACTGGGGCCGCATCATGTCCA
This sequence comes from Nitrospirota bacterium, assembly GCA_963721805.1. Classification (GTDB taxonomy): domain Bacteria; phylum Nitrospirota; class Thermodesulfovibrionia; order Thermodesulfovibrionales; family JdFR-86; genus CAVRJY01. The sequence goes on from CAVRJY010000001.1 coordinate 658,988, forward strand.
CGCTCGGATCAAGCGGCATCCGCATGGATGAGGCCCGCGTCGCCATATTTATCGGCCGAGTGCAGGTCGCCAAGGCCGGGCTCAGCACAGGCCGCGAGGCAGATGCGCGCCCGGAACTCGATAAGAAGGAAGTCCGCATACGCATTAACCTCGGCATGGGCAAGGCCAAAACCCGCGTCCTCACCTGCGACCTGACCGAGGGCTACATCAAGATCAACGCGCACTACACCACCTAGTCGGCCCGCTTTCTAAAAGCGCTCCAAATCGCTTGATACGTCGTTGGGCATCAAAGACTCGCCCTCTATGTACGTCACAGTACACCATCGGGCGGTCTTCTTGCCCTGCCTTGTCTGAAGCCGATTTGGGCGCGCTTTCGGGGGGAGAGGATAACGTAGCCCCCCGCGCCCCACAAGGTCAACGGCTTTGATTAATAGTAAGCGGCGACTCGTCGCCGCGAATAGGGAAGGGGGCCAGTCGGCCCCAAAATCTGCTTTGATACCGGCCTGTTACAGCCCCTTTTTCGGGGCTGTTTTATTTTCTTGACATACCACAAGATCTTGTGGTTAAATGATGCACTTTGAGGCTATGGACACAATCTGTGGCCCTTGCGCCGGTGGCGTTTCATGGTATTATATAAGGAGAGTTGGGGGCGATGGCGTACTGGAGGGAGAGCAGGCGCATGACGGATTGCAGGGGCGTGCAGGACTGGTTTTCCTGCATCAACTGCGAGAATATCTGCACCCCGCGTTGCCCGCTCGAGAGCGACGACGTGGTCGGCGAGCTTGCGATGCACCTGCGGGCCGCAGCCAACCTTCCGGGCCCGGAGCCCGAATAAGCGATCAGATGAAGCAAAGTTTTTTTATATTCCATAAGGGGGATTCATAATGGATTCAGTTACCAGAGGCAGCGGTGCATTGGCGTTGAGCCCGAACTCACTAAAGGTCCTCGAGAAACGCTACCTCGCCAAGGACGAAAACGGCGCGCACACAGAGACGCCGGAGCAGCTGTTCGAGCGCGTGGCCGGGAGCATCGCCGCGGCCGACGCCAACTACGGTGGCGCGCCCGAGCAGGTCCGCGAGACCGCCCGCGCGTTCTACGATATGATGACCTCGCTTGAGTTCCTGCCGAACAGTCCGACTTTAATGAACGCCGGGCGCAAGCTTGGGCAGCTGAGCGCGTGCTTCGTGCTTCCTGTCGGCGACTCGATGGAGTCGATCTTCGACGCGGTCAAAAACGCCGCTATCATACACAAGTCCGGCGGCGGTACGGGGTTCAGTTTCTCGCGCCTGCGTCCCTCCGGGGACGTCGTAGGTTCGACCAAGGGCATCTCGTCCGGGCCGATATCGTTCATGACCGTGTTTGACACCGCGACCGAGGCCGTAAAGCAGGGCGGCACGCGCCGCGGCGCGAACATGGGGATGCTCTCGGTCGACCACCCGGACATCATCAACTTCATCAAGTGCAAGCAGGAGAACAAGAAGCTCAATAACTTCAATATCTCGGTCGCGCTCACGGACGAGTTCATGAGGGCCGTGGAGCAGGACGGCGAGTACGCGCTCAGAAACCCGCGCACAGGACAGGTCACGGCCCGCCCGAAGGCGCGCGAGGTCTTCAACCTCATAGTCGAGAACGCCTGGAAAAACGGCGAGCCGGGCATCGTGTTCATAGACCGCATAAACAGCTCAAACCCGACGCCGGAGCTCGGCGCGATAGAGTCTACGAACCCCTGCGGCGAGCAGCCGCTGCTGCCGTTTGAGTCATGCAACCTGGGCTCGATCAACCTCTCGCGCATGCTCACGCGGCGCGAGGACGGCACCTGGGAGATCGACTGGCCGACGCTGAAGCGCACCACGCACGAGGCCGTGCACTTCCTCGATAACGTGATCGACGTAAACAAGTATCCGCTGGACAGCATCTCTGAGATCACGCGTGCCAACCGCAAGATCGGCCTCGGCGTAATGGGCTGGGCGGACATGCTCATCATGCTAGGCGTGCCTTACAACTCGGCCGAGGCGGTGCGCGTCGCCGAGGACGTGATGGGCTTTATCCAGCGCGAGGGCCGCGAGGCCACTATAGCGCTTACGAAGGAGCGTGGCGCGTTCCCGAACTTTGCGCATAGCGTATACGCAGCCAGCAAAAAGCGCGTGCGCAACGCCACGGTCACGACCATAGCCCCCACCGGGACGCTCTCGATCATCGCCAACTGCTCGTCCGGCGTCGAGCCGCTGTTTGCGGTCAGCTACGTGCGCACCGTGATGGAGGGGACGAAGCTCATCGAGGTGCACCCGCTGTTTGAGGAGGTCGCGAAGAAGCGCGGCTTCTGGAGCCGCGAGCTCATGGAGCAGATCGCGGAGAGCGGGAGCATACACGAGTTCGAGGAGATCCCGGAGGACGTAAAGCGGCTGTTCGTCACCGCGCACGATATCACGCCGGTGGAGCACGTGAGCATGCAGGCCGCTTTCCAGCGGTTCGTCGACAACGCGGTATCGAAGACCGTGAACTTCGCCAATTCCGCCACTCCGAAGGACGTCGAGGACGTCTACCTGCTTGCGTACCGCATGGGCTGCAAGGGGCTGACCGTGTACCGCGACGGCTCGCGCGACGAGCAGGTGCTCTCGACCGGAAGCTCGGGCAAGAACGCGACGCCCGCGGAGCAGGAGGCCGAGCAGGGCCGAGGCAAGATCACGCCCAGAAAGAGGCCGGACGTACTGATCGGCTCGACCCGGCGGATGAAGACCGGCTGCGGCAATATCTATATCACCATAAACGAGGACGAGGACGGCAACGTGTTTGAGGTCTTCACCTCGATGGGCAAGAGCGGCGGGTGCGCATCGAGCCAGGCCGAGGCGATGGGCAGGCTTATATCGCTGGGGCTACGCTCGAACCTCGCGCCTGAGGAGATCGTCAAGCAGCTAAAGGGCGTATCGTGCCACCAGCCTTCGTGGCAGAGCGGCGGCAGGATTCTGTCGTGCGCGGACGCGATAGCGAAGTGCCTCGAGCAATACTCACCCATCGCGCGGCAGGCCGCGATAGAGCGCAAGGCCAAGGCAGGGGCGAGCGGCGGCGGCATCTCGAAGCCCTCGGACGAGATCATGCTCATCGGCATGTGCCCGGAGTGCGGCGGCACGGTCGAACACGAAGGCGGCTGTGCAGTCTGCCACAACTGCGGATTCACCAAGTGTGGATAGGGTGAGGGTGAAAGCGCCCCAAATCGCTTGATACTGCGTCAGGGCTCGCGGCCTCGTGCTCAACGTATGTACGGATACGCCTCCGCGCGGTCCGTTCGCCCTTCCTTATCTGAAGACGATTTGGTTGCGCTTTGCGGGGTTGGTCACGGCTCCGCCGCTGGCCCCCGCACCCCGTGGTCAACGGCTTAATTTGATAGCTGCTTTGGTGGGACGTTACATAGGCTAGATGCGCGAAAGATAAAGAAAGGCGGTATACAGGCATGGCGAACGAAAAGACATCTAAAGCCGTCGCTTCTAAAGCGGCAAAGGCACTTAAAGACCCTAGCAAATCGACTAATAAGGAGATTCAGTCGATCTCAGGTTCCGCTCTTACTCAGGCGACAGACAAAAAGAAAAAGAAAAAGTAGTAAAGCGCAAGAGTGATATCAAGCCTGGCGGTGAGAGACATCCCGCCAGGTTACTATAATTACAAACTTTGTATTACGAGGTGATCTGATGCTAAGTAAGTTTTATAAAGAAATGAATATAGAGATCTCAATTCAGGAAGAACAAAATAGATTTGTACAAAGAATAAACCAGAGCATTTTTGATTATTTCAAAAAGAATCCTTATTATGAAGAGATCTTTAGGGGCGTATGCTTTGGTTTAGGAATCAATGCTGATGATCAAATCAGCATTGGTATTGAAAGACTAATTTTCCCGCATTTCCGAGAACTAACTAAAGACGATTTCATTAGAACACAAGAACTAATTGTTGTAATTCATAATTATTGTCAAAATAAGAATGTGGGAATTACTAATTATATCAATCATACTGTGAATGTTGCGCTATCTTTATCAACCTGTGATTTGGGTGTTAGGTGGAGTGAGGGCATGTTTTACAGAAGCGGCGATGAGACGCTTGATAGAACTCTTATCGAGGAATCACGATCATGGTTAAAAGGCTATCCCGAAGCTAGCCAATCTTTTGATCTCGCTTTAAAACATTACGCCTCTAAACAATACGGTGATGCCATGACAAATTCATTTAGCGCTCTTGAAAGCCTTGCGAAAACATATATAGGCAAGGACAGAACTTTAGATAATTTAGCAGAGGAATTAGTAAAGAAGTTACAGTTGAACGGAGACTTGGGAGCAGTAGTAAAACATTACTGCAAAATAGCACATGGGATGTCATCACGGCATGGAAAACGAGATGCTAATAATGAAAAGATTGAATTACCGGAGGACTTGGTTGAATTCTACATATACTTCACTGGAACATTTCTGCGCCTTATTGCTCAGAAGATAGCAGTTTCACGGGAATAAAGCGTATAGGTGACTATTCTATTTATCTATAAGTGTTGCACTTAGATTTTATGCTAAAGTAAAAAGTACGAAGGAGGGCAGCGCATGCCTACCGTAGACACCGAAGAACTGAGGAGCATAATAAAGCAGTCCGTCAAGGAGGCCATTGACGAGGAGTTCGCCAAGGTGCGGCTGATGCTGTCGCCGGACGTCTCGGAACGAGAGATGGCCGACATCAGCGCGCGCTACGGAAAGCCCGAAAAGAAGCGCGTCCGCATAGAAAAACTCGTCCTGTGAGCTGGACGGTCGAGTACTCAAAGCGCGCCGACAACTTCATCGGAGAGCAAGGCGTCGAGGAAGAGATTCGTGATGCCCTCCGTGACTTCGTGCGCAAGCTCACCGGATTGAACGTCAACATCTCGGTCAAGAAACTAAAGGGTGACTGGGCGGGACATTATCGCATCCGTAAAGGCAAAATCAGGGTCATCTTCAGGGTCAACACCGAGTCCAAAATCCTTTTCGTCGACGTGGTCGATTTCAGGGGCAACGTCTACAAATAGTCTACGCCCAGCGGCTTGGGTGTCTTTAGAATAGTGCCCGAAGCGCCCCCTCCCATACCACATCTCCCCGGAACTGGTCAATAGGAACTGGTTCCTAGGAACCAGTTCCCAGGAATCGGTTCCCATGGACGCGTTCCGCTTTTCCGTTCTATCATCGCGCATGAAAAAGACAGATGCAGTAAAGAGAGACATGGCAAGGGCGATGGTGGAGGCGGGACTCTCGTACCGCGAGGTCGCGGACAAGCTCGATATAAGCATCGGGACGGTGCACAACATCGTCGTGGACAGGGCCGACGACCCGACACCGCTTGCGCGCGGCTTGCGGAGGAAGTTCAGCGCGCGGTGCATGCTGATGGCTGACGAGATGCTTGAGCAGATACGGAGCTACAAGATAACCACCTCCCCGCTCCAGCAGGTGATAGTCTCGATAGCGATACTGCTGGACAAGGCCGCCGCGCTCGAAAAGGAGCAGACGCCGCATGAGAAACCATCCGATCCAGATGAAAACGTTTCTGAACGCCTAAACACCGGGGACGAGAAATAGCGATGAAATCCGCGAGGTTGAGATGCGTTTTGTTTTTTCATTTGAACGCCCTAAAAAAATACGCGCGGCCGCGCGCGATAACTATGTATATAACTAAGCCGTTGACCTTGTGGGGCGCGGGGGGCGTCCTTCGTCCGTGCCCCCCGAAAGCGCGCCCAAATCGTCTTCAGACAAGGCAGGGCGAGAAGACCGCCCGATGGTGTACTGTGACGTACATGGAGGGCGAGTCTTTGAAGCCCAACGCAGTATCAAGCGATTTGGAGCGCTTTCAAAAAGGCCCCATAAAAAAAGGGGAGGCCGGTTGGCCTCCCCTTTTTAAAGTACAAAGGTTAGTCGAGGTCCATGTCCTGCATCGGCTTGATGAACTTGAAGTACACCATAGTCCAGTTGCCCAGTATGATCGCGATCGTAGCGACTATCGAGCCGATCGAGAGCGAGGCCACGCCGGTGATGCCCTGTCCCATGTTGCAGCCGCCGGCGATCTGAGCGCCGACGCCCATCATCAGGCTGCCCATGAATACCGTGACAAGCTCCTTGCCGTTCGGGGCCTTCCAGACGAACTCCTTAAGCTCCCTTGCGCTCATGGAACGCGCCGAGCGGCACGCCGATGATGAAGAAGACCGGCCAGGTAACGAGCATGTTCCAGAGCTTGTAGCCCACGAACGGGGGCTGCGGCTGCGCGCTCGCGGTCGTGATCGTGAGGAAGAGGTCACGAGACGGGGTCGTGAAGGTCAGGCCCGAGGCTACGCCGCCGAACTTCTGCGAGGCCCAGAAGGCCGCTATCGCGATGATGCCGAGCATCACGCCGGTGGCGGACCAGAAGTAGCCCTTGGACTTGGTGAACGCGAAGGGCTTGCCCTTGTATACGAAGATCAGGCCGGCGATCACGCATACCGCGATCACGCCCCACTTGACGGCCATGCCCTGGTGCGGGTCGATGACGTTAAAGAGCGTCGGCGCGAGCGAGACCGGGTCGCCGTCGGCGTCCACGGACGATACGTTCAGGATGCGGATGCCGCGCAGCAGCTTGTAGAACGGCTGGAACATCCCGTGCGACATCGAGGAGATGCCGAGGAAGAACCCGAGGATCGCGACGAACGAGGCCATCTGGCCCTCGCCGGCGCGGTACCAGATGCCCGAGCCGCAGCCTCCGGCGAGCACTATGCCCAGGCCGAAGACGAACCCGCCCAGGATGTCGGCGATGAACCAGAAGGGCTGCGGGACCATGTGGATATAGCCCATGTCGTTAAGGACGTTGGCGCCGACTATCGCGATGACGAGCGCGAGGATGTAGGCGCGCATGTAAGTGAGGTCCTGGATGAAGATGGCGTCGCGGAATGCGGAGTTCATGCAGAACCTGCCGCGCTGCAGGACCCATCCTATCGCTCCGCCGATCAGCAGGCCGGAGAGGACGAAACCGAGCGTGACCGGCGGGACGGCCGGCTCCTCGTCATCGGCCGGGGCCTCAGCCGCGACATCGGGAGCTGCAGGTGCTGCCGGAGCCTGTGCGGCCTCTGGAGCCGCCGGTGCCGCTTCGGTCGCTGCCGGTGCAGATGCGGCTTCCTGTTTCGTGCCGGCGTCGCCGGTATCGGCGGCCAGCGCGCAGAGCGGGAGCATGCAAAGCAACAGAGCGAGCATGAGCCCGAAAATAACCTTAAAACCTTTGTCCATGAAATTCCCCTCCTGATATGTTGTCCTGATAAATTGGATGCGCAACTGCCTCCCCTAAGAGTTTGTTACATTAGCATCGGGGGCGCGTTTTTGTCAATGTTTTTACGGTGCGCAAACGCAATAAAAGCGCCCCGATCATGCAGGGCCTGCCGGCTGTCAGGGCAGTATGACGTCAGGCTCGGTAACGGCCGGCTGGCTGATGTCCGGCGGCGTACCCGTGGGCTGGGTGACGGGCGGCTGTGTAACGACAGGCGGGGTGACCGCGGGCTCGGTGACGACCGGCTGGGTGGGAGTGGGCTCGGTGACGGCCGGCGGGGTGATGGCAGGCTCGGTGACGACCGGCTGGGTGATGGTAGGCTCGGTCACGACCGGCTGTGTGATCGTAGGCTGGGTAACGACCGGCTGATCGATAGTTGGCTGGTTGATGGTCGGCTGATTGATCGTCGGCTGGTTGATCGTCGGCTGGACGATGGTCGGCTGGCTGATCGTAGGCTGGTTGATCGTAGGGCGGTTGATCGCCGGCGGCTGATCGACGGGAGGTTGACGGCGAACTGCGTGTCGGCCGCCGGGTTCGACGCAAAGCAAGGCGTGGATATGCAGCATAGGACTGTGATCGCCATGAGCCTCATTGTCAGCCCTCCTCTGAGCTTATTTTATCACGGTGAGTGCCAGGGTTTAAATAAGAACCGGGCCCCCATCTCTGGGGGCCCGTCGTATGCGCGAATCTGTGCGAGGCGTTTTCGCGGCCTAGATGTCGTAGTACAGGTAGAACTCGTAGGGATGCGGGCGGAGCCGTACAGCGTCGACCTCGCTCTTGCGCTTGTATTCCATCCACTTGCTGAGGGCGTCCTCTGTAAAGACGTTGCCCTTGAGCAGGTACTTGTGGTCCTTCTCGAGGTTGTCGAGCGCCTCATCGAGCGAGCCGGGCATCTGCGGCACCTTGGCGAGCTCCTCGGCCGGCATCTCGTAGATGTCCTTGTCGAGCGGCGAGCCGGGCTTGATCTTGTTCTCGATGCCGTCGAGGCCGGCCATCAGCATCGCGGCGAACGCGAGGTAGCCGTTGCAGGACGGGTCGGGGAAGCGGACCTCGACGCGCTTGGCCTTCGGCGATGCGGAGTACATCGGGATGCGGATCGAGGCCGAGCGGTTGCGCGCGGAGTATGCGAGGTTCACCGGGGCCTCGTAGCCCGGCACGAGCCTCTTGTAGGAGTTCGTGGTCGGGTTCGTGATCGCGGCGAGCGACTTGGCGTGCTTGAGTATGCCGCCGATGTAGTGGATCGCCATCTCGCTCAGGCCGGCGTACTCGCCGCCCGCGAAGAGCGGCTTGCCGTTCTTCCAGAGGCTCTGGTGGCAGTGCATGCCCGAGCCGTTGTCCCCGAAGAGGGGCTTCGGCATGAACGTGGCGGTCTTGTCGTGGGAGTACGCGACGTTCTTGATGATGTACTTAAAGAGCATGAGCTTGTCGGCCATGTTGACCAGGGGCGAGAAGCGCATGTCGATCTCGCACTGTCCGCCGGTGGCGACCTCATGGTGCTGGGCCTCGACGTCGATGCCGCAGGCCTGCATCTGGACTACCATCTCGGTGCGCAGGTCTTCGAGCTTGTCGGTCGGCGGCACGGGGAAGTAGCCCTCCTTGTGGCGGGGCTTGTAGCCGAGGTTCGGCATCTCGTCCGAGCCGGAGTTCCAGATGCCCTCTTCGCTATCGACGAAGTAGAAGCCGCTGTGGGCGTTCTGGTCGAAGCGGACGTCGTCGAAGATGAAGAACTCGGCCTCGGGGCCGAAGTAGCAGGTGTCGGCGATGCCGGTGCTCTTGAGGTACTTCTCGGCCTTCTGGGCGATGAAGCGCGGGTCGCGCGTGTAGGGCTCTTTGGTCACGGGGTCGATGATGTTGCAGATCATCGAGAGCGTGGGATACTGACGGAACGGGTCCATCATCACGGTGGTCGGGTCCGGGAGGATCAGCATGTCGGAGGCGTGGATCGCCTGCCAGCCGCGGATCGAGGAGCCGTCAAAGCCGAAGCCCTCGGTGAAATTGGATTCCTTCAGCTCGGTGATCGGGACCGAGAAATGCTGCCACAGACCCGGGAAGTCTATGAACTTCAGGTCCACCATCACCGCTTTGTTCTTCTTGGCTAATTCCAGTACCTGTTTTGGCGTCATGCCATCCTCCTTAAAGTGAATGAGTCTCAATTTTTAACGGACGACGATACGTCATCCGAAGAATCTCGAATAAAACCTCTCGGCCCGCGCCCTGCACCCGGCATAGGCTTTTGCGGTCGCATCCATGATGCTCGCATGGTCCGGCCGTCCCTTAAACCACCGCTCTACGATCCCGGGCGTCACCTCTATATGAAACTGGAGCGCATAGCAGCCGCCCCCGTGCACGAACGCCTGGTTTGGGTACTCCGCCGACGACGCGAGTCTCACCGCGCCTGGCGGCAGGTCGAACGTGTCGCCGTGCCACTGGAGCACCGTGAAATTCAGGGCTCTCGTAACCCTCGGTGAGCGCGCCGAAGGCCGAGTCACTCCGGCCTTCCCCGGTGGAAGTGACCGAAAGCCAACCGGCCTCCTCGCCATGGCCCTTGTATACCCTTGCGCCGAGCGCGTGCGCGAGCATCTGCGCGCCGAGGCAAACGCCCAGAACCTTCAAACCCTTGGCCGAAGCCTCCTGCATCAGCCTGATTCCCTCGCGCATGTGCGGGTGGCGGTCCAGCTCATATACCCCCATCGGGCCGCCGAGCACAACGAGTGTATCATACCCGTCAAGCGAAGTCGAGGCAGTGACCTGCTCCGCCTCGAGGACCTTATACCTAAGCCCGTGCGCGTCGAGGTGCTCGGCGATTGTGCCGGGGCCTTCGGAGGCTATGTTCTTCAGTATCAGGACGGGCATATGGTTCCTTTTCGTCGGCAACCGATTGCCGACGAGCAGTATTATACTAATTCTGGTAAGTTTTTGTCAAGGGATGAAAGCGCGCGAAATCGCTTGATACCGCGTCACGACTCGCAGCCTCGTCCTCAACGTACGTCACAGTACGCCTCCGGGCGGTCTGCTCGTCGTTCCTTGTCTGAAGTCGATTTCTCGCGCTTTATGTTTCCCCTGCATGATCGTGCGAGCGGTCAACGGCTTAGTTAGACCCGCGCCCGGTGCCTTAGTTATATACATACTTATCGCGCGCGGCCGCGCGTATTTTTTTTTAGAGCGTTCAAATGAACCGAGAAAAAACAGTCCAACCATGCGGAAAATAAGCGCTTTCTCCGCATCTCCGTGTTTAGGCGTTCAGAAACGTTTTTCGCGCACTCAAAAGAATTTTGCGCGATATATTGAGTGAGTGGTTTTTCATGCGCCCTAACGATCTCCGGCCTCGCTAATATAATCTGTCTGTATATCATGCGCGATGATAGAACGGACAGGCGGAACGCGTCAATGGGAACTGGTTCCTGGGAACCAGTTCCTAGGAACCAGTTCCTAGGAGTCAGTTCCGGGGTGTAAAAGTCCAGTGCTCTCCGGACAGTTTTCCATCTCATCGGTCGCACTGATCAGGCGGCCTCCTCCTCAGCTTTCTGTCTTAGCTTTTTGCCCAGCTCGATAGTTTCTATTGGCCGTCTGCCCATGTTGCGATAGCCCTTGTGAGGGCGCTCGTTGTTGTAGTGGTGCAGCCACCGGTCGAGGTCATACTGCAGCTCATCGAGCGATGCGTAGAACCGGTACCTGAACGTCTCCGAGAAGAACTCGTCCAGGATGGTGCGATTAAACCGCTCCACGAATCCGTTTGTCCTCGGTGTCGCCACCTTCGTCCTTCGATGCGCGATGTCGTGAAGCGCCAGAAACAGCTCGTACGGATGCCGCAGCAGCTTGCCGCAGTACTCCGAGCCGTTGTCCGTCAGGACATGCTGGACCCTGATGCCATGGTCCTCGTAAAACGGCAGCACGCGGTCGTAGAGCACGTCGGCCGCCGTCTCGGGCCTCTTCGACGTGTACAGCTTGCCGAAGGCATAAGAGCCGTACGTGTCCACCACGGCCTGCAGATACACGGTCCCGATGCCCTTGAGCTTGCCCACCGTGAAGGTGTCCTGGCTGAGCAGATAGCCCGGATATGCGCTCTCCACATGCCTTTCCCTGAAGCACGGATTGGCCCGCTCGATGAGCTTGACCTGCTCCTCCGTTAGCTCGATCTCCTTGCCGTTAGCCTCCTGCTCAAGCCGGAGGATGCGCTTGGCCTTCGACTCCAGCCCCTCGCGAACCTGGATGCGATACACAGTTGAGGGACGCACCAATATGCCCTCCAGAAGCAGGTGCTCGAAGATGCGCTGCTTCCCCCACCGGGGGTGAGCAAGGCTCATCTCGATCACTCGCTTGCGGGCCTCCTCAGGCGTCTTGTGGGGACAGCTACGCGCTATCGGCGGAAGGTCCGCGAGCCCCGCAAACCCCTGCTCCTGAAACGCCCGCTTGTACTCGTAAAACTGGCTGCGGCTCACCCCCCGGCGGCGACAGGCCTCCGACACGTTCCTGAGCCTCTCGGCCAGCTGAAGCATTGAAAGCCTCCCTTGTGATATCTTTTCTTTGGCAGTCATGCCCTTCCTCCTTCGGTCTGTGTTTTGTGGTGAAACATTCTAACCGATGGAAGGGCTGGCTGCCGCCTGCTTTTTCCAGCCTGATACTGTCCGGTAAGAGCGTAACCTTTACATTCCGGGGTGTCGTGGTGGGGGCAACCAGAAGACAAAAATAAGGAATGACCGAAATTGGACAATTGAATAATACCGTTTTCGCAAATTGCCTCCGCAAAAGAATGGACCTATCACTATTACCCGTCTTGTCATTTTAAATCTATTGTATTTAATGCTAAATAAAGTTACACTTATCGAATGAAATTGGATAGTAAATTAATATACGTTTGGGGATTCATATGGGTGCTAATAGGAACACTGATGCTGTATGTAACTGAAAGCATTTTCTCTACAGACAAATCAATGGTGGCCGAAAATTTATTCATAAATATTTCAGTAGGTCTAATAGCCTTGGGAATTGTAGCTCTTATCCTTCAGTTGCCAGACTGGAGAAATTATTTCCAGGATCGCGTTAAAGAAACGGTTATTGATCGCACGTACCTGAATAGTCTGAGCGAAGAGGAGCTATCTTCTTTGCAAATTTCTACTCTAAAAGCAAAATACAAGAATACGGATATAGACAGAGAAGGTTCTTTTTTGCAATATTTTCAGAAGCGAATTGAGGATTATATCGGTAAACCTTATAGGGAAAATGTAAATACAGCCATGGTAATTAAAGAACATGACAGCAATCCAGATTTTTTTGTAGTGACTGATTCCATCTCATATATTTGCAGAAAACTAGGCAGCAAGATTCAAGAAGATGTGAGGTGGCTTTATGAACACGGCGAATTTGAGGAAATTATTGATATCGTTGTAATACTTATATGCCCAAATAGTAACCAGAACAACTGCTCTAATTCTTGTAAAGATAGATGTATAGAAGGGAGGATAACGCTCACAAAAGAGACTTTGGATAAAGATTTCTTTTCAAATACAGAACATGAAAGTGGTTATATTGTCAGACTTAAGGAATTACTGCCTGAAAGCGACAAAATTGAAGTTCAAATGTCCACGATTTATAGCATACGAAAAGACAGATTTTTTACATGGGCGATGACTCACCCGTCCAAAAACATTAATTTCACTATTATTTATCCCGATGCATATCAAATTCAAACATTTGTGGGCGGTATTGAACCAAAGGAATATTCCAAAAACATTAAGAGTAATATGTATGTTTTTAACCATCAAGGATGGTTTCTACCAAGAACTGGATTGGCATACTTGTTAAAAAGGAAGTCAGAATAATTGAATCAAAATGGGATGATTCTATAAATCGTGTACGCGCGAGCAACTATTTATATAAGCCGTTGACCTTGGGGGCGCGGGGGTCCAGCGGCTGTGCCGCGTCTAACCCCCGAAAGCGCGGCCAAATCGTCTTCAGACTAGGAATGACGAGCAGACCGACCGGAGGCGTATATGGACATACGTTGAGGATCGGGCTGCGAGACGTGACGCAGTATCAAGCGATTTGGAGCGCTTTAATTAAACCCTCAGTTTTAATGAATAACCTTTTCTACTTGCGATCTCATCGAGGATCGCATGGAGGATCGAGGATTTCCTTCGCACCTCGCACCTGTAGGCTTCCACCCTCGCCCTGGTCATCGCCTCGATCAGCTCGTCGACCGAAAGGACCGCGGCCGCGATGCAGTAATAAACCTTCGAGCGGCCCTCGTCAAAGCTGCGCAGCATCTCATTGAGCATCTGCTCCTTCGCCTGCTGATCTCTCTCGAATTTCTTGATGCCGATCTCATCTATTAGGGCCAGGTCGGCTTCGAGCGTCTGGCAGCACCTGAACGTATCATGCTGTTTTGCTTTTTCTCGGTGCTTCTTCCATCTCTCACAGGCCCCGCTCTCGTCGCAGTCCCAGCAAAACGCGATCCCCTTTTCCTTAACCGCACAGGTTATGAATGGGCATCCTATCGCCACGCGGGACTTGCTCTTGCACCCCTCGCACTTTTCTTTCCCTTCGGTATGATACCGGGGACAGAGCCTGCATGAAAAACCGCATATCCCTATCTCGGGGTATTTTATCTCAGTGGCTCTACGCATCGGATATCTTAACAGATAGAAAACCAGTTTACGTACCGCGCATTCAAATCAAAGCCGTTGACCTTGGGGGCGCGGGGGGCGCCATTTTTACTTGCCCCCCGAAAGCGCGCCCAAATCGGCTTCAGACAAGGCAGGACGAGAAGACCGCCCGATGGTGTACTGAGACGTACATAGAGGGCGAGTCTTCGATGCCCAACGACGTATCAAGCGATTTGGAGCGCTTTAAAGATAACGCCCGAAATAGTATAATTGCTCCACTATGCCTGAGCAGAACTCAACCCCTTTGATGAAGCAGTACAATGAGATCAAGGAGCGCCACCGCGACGCTATCCTGCTGTTTAGGCTCGGGGATTTCTACGAGATGTTCGGCGACGATGCTAAGGTCGCATCTAAGGTCCTGCAGATCGCGCTCACCTCGAGAGACAAAAACAAGGAGCACCCGGTGCCGATGTGCGGCATACCGTACTTCGCTGCCGAGGGCTACATAGCCAAGCTCATACACGCGGGCCACAAGGTCGCGGTATGCGAGCAGGTCGAGGACCCCAAGGACGCCAAGGGCATCGTCAGGCGCGAGGTCATCCGCGTCATCACGCCCGGCACCCACACGCCCGAGTCGCCGAAGGAGAACAACTACGCGCTCGCTTTTTATCCGGCAGGGGAGGGCCACGGCATCGCCGCGGCGGACGTGTCGACTGGCGAGTTCATCGTATACGAGACCTCACGCCCGCTTGAGGACGAGCTTGCGAGGCTCGCCCCGTCCGAGGTCCTGGTGATGGAGGGCCTCGGCGGCGACATCCACTACTCCGAGGCGCTCGATGGCTACCACATCTCACCGGTAAGCGACTGGAAGTTCGACTACCCGGACGCCTACCGCACGCTCTTGCAGTACTTCCGCGTCAGTTCGCTCGAGGGTTTCGGCTGCGAGGGGATGCGCGCCGCGATCTCCGCCGCCGGGGCGCTGCTTGGGTATCTGAGCGAGGCCCAGCGCGGCGCGCTCGGGTTTCGGAAGCTTACGCCGCTTAATCAGGCTGACTATATGTTCCTCGACTCCCAGACGCAGCGCAACCTCGAACTCCTGCGCACCTTAAAAGACGGCGGCCACGAGGGCAGCCTGCTCTGGGCGCTCGACGAGACGCTGACCCCGATGGGCGGCAGGCTTATGCGCAGCGCGGTGGTCAGGCCTCTGATCAATGCCGATCAGATAAAGAGACGGCAGGGCGCTGTGAGCCAGATCATAGAGGACTACGAGCTCTCGGACGCGCTGAGGAAGGGTTTCCGCAACATACAGGACATCGAGCGGCTCGCGCAGCGCATCGCCTCCGGGGCGGCCAACGCGCGTGACCTCGTCGCGCTCAAGCTCTCGGTATCCTACCTTCCCGATATCGCGGCCGCACTCGATGCCGCGCCGGATCAGTTCCTTAAGGATCTCCGTAAGGGCATCCCGGATTTCACCTCCATGCGCGAGCTAGTCGGCAAGGCGATAGTCGACCACCCGCCGATACCGCTTCGGGAGGGCGGCATCA
This sequence comes from Nitrospirota bacterium, assembly GCA_963721805.1. GTDB lineage: Bacteria > Nitrospirota > Thermodesulfovibrionia > Thermodesulfovibrionales > JdFR-86 > CAVRJY01. The sequence goes on from CAVRJY010000001.1 coordinate 674,421, forward strand.
TCCGCGAGGGCCATAACGCCGAACTCGACGAGCTCCGCTCGATCTCCGTAACCGCCAAGGACGTTATAGCGCGCATCGAGACCGAGGAGAGGAAGGCCACCGGGATCAACTCGCTGAAGGTCGGGTTCAACCGGGTATTCGGCTATTACATCGAGGTCACGAAGCCGAACCTCCCGCAGGTGCCGGAGCGGTATATCAGAAAGCAGACGCTCGTAAGCGGCGAGCGGTTCATCACGCCGGAGCTCAAGGAATACGAGGAGAAGGTCCTCGGCGCGGAGGAGCGGATCAAGGCCATCGAATACAGGCTGTTTACCGAGGTGCTCGACAAGTGCCGGGCCTCGGTGCCCGCGCTGCTCGACGCGGCGGCCTCGGTGGCGCAGGCGGATTTCCTCGTATCGCTCGCCGTATCGGCCAAGCGGCATAATTATGTGATGCCCACGGTCGACGAGGGCGAGGCGATAGAGATACAAAACGGCCGCCACCCCGTGCTCGAGCGCTTGTCATTGGGCGAGCGGTTCATCCCGAATGACACGCAGATGGACATGGAATCGGCGCGCGTGCTCGTGATAACCGGCCCGAACATGGCCGGGAAGTCCACGTACATGAGGCAGGTCGCGCTCGCGGTCCTGATGGCCCAGATCGGCGGCGGAGTGCCTGCCGAGGCCGCGCGCATAGGCATCGTGGATCGCATATTCACGCGCATCGGGGCCTCCGATTTTCTTACCAAGGGCCAGAGCACCTTCATGGTCGAGATGATAGAGACCGCGAATATACTAAATAACGCCACGGCGCGGAGCCTCGTCATACTCGACGAGGTAGGGCGCGGCACGAGCACCTTTGACGGGATCAGCATCGCGTGGGCCGCGGCCGAACACATAGCATCCACTATAGGCGCGCGCACGCTCTTCGCCACCCACTATAACGAGCTTACGGAACTCGCGCATATAGTTGAAGGCGTGCGCAACCTCAACATAGCGGTGCGCGAGTGGGGCGAGGAGATCATATTCCTTAGGAAGATCGAGCCCGGCCCGGCGGACAAGAGCTACGGCATACAGGTGGCAAGGCTCGCCGGGCTCCCGGCCGAGGTGCTCACGGCCGCCAGGGCTGTGCTTGAACGTTTAGAGAAGCGCCAGCGCGGGGAGTACGCCTCAAAGAACATCCGCCAGCTCGACCTCTTCGGGCAGGAGGCCGACCCCATAGAGCAGGAGCTTGCGAAGCTCGACCTCACGGGGCTCTCGGGCGAGGACGCGCTTAGTAAACTCGCCAGACTTAAGGCCCTATACGCCAAGGGCGCGTAGGCGGTTGATATTTTATCTGGTTTAGGCTATAGTGCTCTATACCGGCATTTCAAGACCAATTGGGAGGTAAGTAAAAAATGTATCCTGACGACCTGAAGTACCACAAAGAGCACACGTGGATACGTGTCTCCGGCAAGAAGGGGACCATCGGAATCACCCACTACGCGCAGCAGTCCCTCGGCGACATCGTCTACCTCGACGTGCCCGAGGTGGACACGAACATAGAGGCCAACACGGAGTTCTCCGAGGTCGAGTCGACGAAGGCCACCTCGTCCATAATAGCCCCGGCCAGCGGGACGATCATCGAGGTCAACGAGGACCTCGGCGACACGCCCGAGATCATCAACGAGGACCCGTACGGCAAGGGCTGGATCGCGGTCATCGAGCTCAGCAACGAGGGCGAACTCGCCAACCTGCTTGACGCCTCCGACTATGAGAAGCTCGTGGCGGAAGAGTCCAAATGAGGCTGACCGTAATCGGGGCAGGCCCCGGAGGATACGTCGCCGCGCTTAAGGCCGCACAGCTCGGCGCACAGGTAACAGTCATAGAGGACACCGAGGTCGGCGGGACCTGCCTGAACCGCGGCTGCATACCGACGAAGGCCCTGCTTGCTTCCGTCGAGGCGTTCCACCAGGCGAAGAACATAGCCGACTTCGGCATCGAGTTCAGCGGCACGCTCACGCCGAACCTCCAGAAGATCATGGACCGCAAGAACAAGGTCGTCGACGTGCAGGTCAAGGGCATACGCGGCCTGTTTAAAAGCTGGGGCGTCACGCTCATCGAGGGCAGGGGCAAGCTCACGAGCCCCAATACGATAGAGGTCACGAAGAAAGACGGCGGTATCGAGAAGCTCGACACCGAAAAGACTATCATCGCTACCGGCTCCCGCCCGGCCCGCATCCCGACGTTCCCCTTCGACGGCAAGAACATACTTAGCAGCGACGACGCGCCTGAAGCTCACCGAGATCCCAAAGAGCATCCTCATCGTCGGCGCCGGAGTCATCGGCTGCGAGTGGGGCTGCATCCTGCGCGAACTCGGCACCGAGGTCACGATGGTCGAGATGCTGCCAAGGTGCATAGCCACCGAGGACATGGAGATCTCCGAGACCATGGCCAAGGAGCTAAAGAAAAAGAAGATAAAGCTCCTTACCGGAGTGGGCGCGCAGAAGGTCACGATCGAGGCCGACGGCGTCCATGCGATGCTCAGCGACGGCAAGGAACTGGTAGCCGAGAAGATGCTCGTCTCTATCGGAAGGTCGCTGAACTCCGAGAACCTCGGGCTCGATGCGGCAGGCGTGGCGCAGGGCGCCCGCGGCTCTATCACAGTGGACGACCACATGCAGACGAACGTGCCGGGCATATACGCCATCGGCGACGTAAGCGGCGGGATCATGCTCGCGCATACGGCCTCAACCGGCGGGCTCGTCGCGGCGACCAACCTGATGGGCGGCGACAAGCGCATGGACCTCTCGTGCGTGGCGGCCGCGATATTCACCTCACCGGAGATCGCCTCCGTCGGGCTGCGCGAGTTTCAGGCCGAGGAGCGCGGGATCAAGGTCAAGACCGGGCATTTCCAGTACCGCGCGCTCGGCAAGGCCCACGCGATGGGCGAGATATCCGGGTTCTTCAAGCTCGTTGCGGACGCCTCGACGGACAAGCTCTTGGGCGCGCACATCATCGGCGCGCACGCGGCCGACATCATCCACGAGGCCGCGCTCGGCATCCACATGGGCCTGAAGGCTGCGGACATCGCCGAGACGATCCACGCGCACCCCACGCTCTCAGAAGGACTAATGGAGGCGGCCGAGGACGTCCATGGAGCCGCGATCCACAAACCCAAACAATAAGATCGACAAGAGGCTGGAGGGCTGGGCCGAGCGTTCCCGGCACCAGCACCCCGGCCTCTTTTCCGAGCTCGACGTCCTGCTGCGCTCCCTCGACCGCTTCTTCTCCCCCGAGGGCGCCGAGCCCAAGACCGCGGCCGACCGCAATTACCTCAGGGAGCTTAACGCCGCTAAGGACGTCATCTTCCGCGTGCTGGCGATACTCGACGCCGTGATCCCGCAGGGCAGCAAGAACGCCTATCAGTTCATGAAGTTCACCGAGAGCTCTATCGCCTCGCCACAGAAGCGCGACGCGATGCGCGGGGCGTTCTACAAGCAGGACACGATGGAGCAGGGGCTGTTTCTTCTCTATGACTCTTTTGCGAACATAAACGGAGTGCTCATGGACCTGCTCAAGACCAAGAACATCCCGCACACGTCGTTTGCGAACCTTGGGGAGCTGATCACGCGCGAGATCCGGGAGAACGTTTACTTCAACCCGTTCAGGCAGGAGATAGACCCCGCGCTCGACCGCATCGAGAACCACGAGATCGCGGCGATCGTCCGCACGATAGCGGACCGGAGGCTCCGAAACACCGCATCGCTGATCTTCGTCTATCTATTTAGGATACTGCGCTTTTTGGGCCACACGAACGAGCGCCTCCCGCAGAGGACAGTATCGCTTCATGCCTCGATACTCATACTGATGATGCTGCGCTCTGAGCTCCTGCACTTTCTCTCGTATACGCAAAACGCAGCGGCAGCGGGCCCGGAACTCGCCGAGGTCCTAAGCTCGGTGCACTACCAGTACACGATGGAGCTGCGCCGCGTATACCGCGCCGAGCTCAGGGGGATCTTCGAAAAGCGCAGCCTGCACCAGATCCGCAGCCGGGTCGAAAACAGCGCAGGGATACTTAGAAACCTCACCGAGCAGTGTCTGATCCAGGTCGCCCAGATATGGCGGCCCGAGCTCAGGGGAGAGGACATATTCGACGACTTCGTGACCAAGACCGAACAGTCCACGCGGCTTAGAGAGGACCTCTACGTGCTGAAGCGCGTGCTCACCGCATGCGCTGACAAGGGCGAGTGCGGCACGCTCGAGGCCTTGATGAAGCGCTTCGAGGCCGAGACGTTCCGCCTGCTGCGCTACGACGACCTCAAGGAGATCGCGACGTACTTTGGAGACCTGCGCACGCTTTCGGGCAACGCGGCCGGGCGTGCGGGGTTCGCCGAGAAATGCCACCAGCTCTCGATACTCGCCGGCACTACGATAGGGCAGGTCAACAACCGCGCCGAGCTGCTCGGCCGCCCTTTTAATCTTGAAAAGGCCGAGGCCGTTGTGAGACAATACATACCAGCTTAATACGGCATACACCGGAAGGGGATGTTTTATAATGGGCGAGATCATAGACGTTCACGCGAGGGAGATTCTGGATTCGAGGGGAAACCCGACCGTGGAGGTCGAGGTCGTGCTGTCCGAGGGCGAGATGGGTGTGGCCGCGGTGCCCTCCGGGGCCTCCACCGGCAAGCGCGAGGCGCTCGAGCTGCGCGACAAGGACTCCAGATACCAGGGCAAGGGCGTTATGACCGCGGTCAATAACGTGATCGATGAGATCGGCCCCAAGCTCGTCGGGCTCGAATCGACCGAGCAGGCATACATAGACAACCTGATGTGCCAGCTCGACGGCACCGAAAACAAGGGCCGCCTCGGGGCTAACGCGATCCTCGGCGTCTCGCTCGCGGTCGCAAAGGCATCGGCCGAGGAGGCCGGGCTCCCGCTTTACCGCTACATCGGCGGCGCCAACGCAAAGGCCCTCCCGACGCCGATGATGAACATCCTGAACGGCGGCGCACACGCCGACAACAACCTCGACATACAGGAGTTCATGATCATGCCGGCCGGGATGCCGAGCTTCGCCGAGGCCCTGCGCGCCGGGGCCGAGGTGTTCCACACGCTCAAAGGCATCCTGCACGACAAGAAGCACTCGACCTCGGTCGGCGACGAGGGAGGCTTCGCGCCGAACCTCAAATCCCACGAAGAGGCTCTAAAGCTCATCATCGAGGCCATCGAGAAGGCCGGGTATGTGCCGGGCAAGGACGTATTCCTCGCCATTGACGCTGCGGCCTCCGAGCTCATAGGCGACGACGGCAAGTATTCCTTCGAGGGCAAGAGGCTCACCTCGGCCGAGATGATAAAGTACTACGAGAAGATTGCTGCCAACTACCCGATCCTCTCGATCGAGGACGGCCTCGCCGAGGGCGACTGGAAGGGCTGGAAGGCGCTGACTAAGGCCCTCGGCAAGAAGGTCCAGCTCGTGGGCGACGATATCTTCGTCACTAACACCGCCATACTTCGCAAGGGCATCAAGGAAGGCATAGCCAACTCCATCCTTATCAAGCTCAACCAGATCGGCACGCTCACGGAGACCCTCGACGCGATAGGGATGGCCACGCGCGCCGGGTATACCTGCGTGATCTCGCACCGCTCGGGCGAGACCGAGGACACGACTATCGCCGACCTCGCCGTCGCCTGCAACACCGGGCAGATCAAGACGGGGTCGCTCGCCCGGAGCGAGAGGGTCGCCAAATACAACCGCCTCCTCGCCATCGAGGAGGAGCTCATGGAGGCGGCCGTGTTTTTAGGCCGCGGGGCGTTGTATAATATCCGATGACTACGCTACGCGGGCAGGTGGCCTCGGAGCTCAGGACGCGTGATTACGTGATCCTCACCGTCCTGCTCCTCGTGCTTATATACCTGGCGAGCGCCGCGTTTTTCGGGGACATGGGGATCATCAGGTACTCCGACCTCAAGCGCAACAAGATCCAGATCGAGCACGAGCTGGCTTCGATAAACAAAGACAACTCGCGCCTCCGCTCCGATATCGGCGAGCTAAAGACGGACGAGTTCTACGTCGAGAAAAATGCGCGCGAAAACTTCGGCCTCGCAAACAAGAACGAGTACATCTTCATATACAAATAGCACTCCGCCGCAACTCCCTTAAGACAGCCCGCCTAGCGCCGGCGCGCCCTGAAGGCCGAGATCGCGTTTGATATCAGCGGCAGCGCATTCGTCGCGGCCCTCTCGCCTTCGAGTATCGCCTCGTTGCGCCTCGTGAAGTCCGAAGACGGTATGTTCCCGACGTCCGGCCTGATCACGACGTCCGCGCGGCTGAGCTGCCCGGCCGAAAGCCTCGAGTACATGATGCCTATCGACTGGAGTATCGTATCGACCATGCCGGTCGGCTTCGCGGCGTCACGGTCCGGCGAGATGTCCACCGCGATAACTACGTCGGCCCCGAGCCTGCGTGCGGCGTCCACCGCTACGGGGCTCACCACGCCGCCGTCCACGTACAGACGGCCCCCGACGGGCGCGGGCGGGTATATGCCGGGGATCGCGCAGCTTGCCCTGACGGCGGCCCCGGCGTCTCCGCTCGTAAAGACGTGCTCCTCGCCGGTCTGGATGTCCGTGGCCACCGCGGCGAAAGGTATCCTGAAGCGCTCTATCGGGGTGTTGTTGACGGCCTTGTTAAAATACTTCTCTATCAGATCGCCCTTGACTATGCCGCCGGAGCCGAAGATCGAGAACTCGGCGAGTTGCGAGCGCTGCATGCCGAGCGCCATCTTCTGGAGGTCGTATGCGCTTATGCCGTATGCGTAGAGCCCTCCGGCGAAGCTCCCGGCGCTCGTCCCCACGATCAGATCGATAGGGACCTTCCGGGCCTCCAGCACCTTCAGCACCCCTATGTGCGCAAACCCGCGCGCCGCGCCGCCTCCGAGCACCACCGCGACCTTCGGCTCGCGCGGCGGCTTCGTCGGCGCGCACGCTGCGACGAACGCCAGCATCATCATCAGGGCTATGAGTTTGTTGAGCATTGCGCTATCCCTTCCGTTCGAAAAGTTTGGCCGAGAGCGCGACGAACGCGAGCGTCGAGACCGCCATCACGAGCAGGTCGACCCAGAACGGGATGTCCGGAGCCATCGGGCCTGAGGCCACCGGCGTTATCAGGTGCTTCAGGCCGTCGACCCCGTAAGTGAGCGGGTTGATCGTGGTCGCTAGGCGAAGCGGCGCCGGCAGGAGTTTTAGCGGGTACATCGCCCCCGAGAGGAAGAACATCGGCATCACGATGAAGTTCATGATCACGCTGAAGCTCTCGTAGCTGTCATAAAACGTCGCGAGCACGATCCCGAAGGCCGAGATGCAGAACGAGACGAGCATGCACAGCAGCACTACCTCTATGACCGTAAGCGGGCTGAGCGAGATCCCTAAAAACGGAAACAGCATCAGGATGATCAGCGCCTGGATAGTCGAGACGACCGTGCCGCTTAAGGCCTTGCCGACGACGACCGATACGCGCGAGACCGGCGCAACGAGTATCTCCTTCATAAACCCGAACTCCTTGTCCCAGATTATCGAGATCGAGGAGAAGATAGAGCTAAACAGTATCGTCATCCCCAGTATGCCGGGGAACATGAACTGCGTGTAAGTGACGCCCTGCACCGTGCCAACGAGCCTGCTCATCCCCGCGCCTACGAGAAACAGCCATATGAGCGGACGGGCGAGCGATGCGACAAGGCGGCTCCGCTCGCGGACGAACTTCTTGAACTCGCGCGCGACGAGGACGTATACGACCCTCAGCTCCGACACGTTACCCGCCACCCGTGCGCCTCCTGTATGCCCTGACCTCGCCCTTTATGTTGTCCATCCCGTTTTGTTCCTCGTCCCTGATCGCCTTGCCGGTATGCGCGAGGAAGACGTCGTTTAGCGTGGGCCGCTCCAGCCGTATCGATATGACGGAATCCCCCAGCGCCCGGATGAGCTCGGGGATACAGCGGTCGCCGCGCTGGGCCTTGATGTATATGTCCTTGCCCCTGAGTTCGCCCTCGATCTTAAGCGCGGCTAATGTCTTTACCGCCTCGGCGTTGTCCGCGGCGCGCAGGTATACGACGTCGCCCCCGATGGACTTCTTCAGCTCGTCCGGCGAGCCCTCCAGCACGATCCTGCCCTTGTCGATGATCGCGATGCGGTTGCAGACCTCGGCCTCTTCCATGTAATGCGTGGTCATGAACACGGTCATCCTGTGGCGCGCGGGAAGCTCGGTGATGAACTCCCAGAGGTTCGCGCGGCTCTGGGGGTCCAATCCGAGCGTCGGCTCGTCGAGGAATAATACGCGCGGCCGGTGGATCATCCCCCGCGCGATCTCGAGCCTTCGCTTCATGCCGCCCGAGAACTTCTTTACTAAGTCGTCGCGGCGGTCCTGGAGCTGCACGAACCCCAGCGCATCGCCCACGCGCTCCTTGATCTCGCGCCGGGGCACCCCGTACAGATATGCGTGAAACGCGAGGTTCTCGTATGCGGTCAGGTCCTTATCGAGTGTCGTGTCCTGAAACACGATCCCGATGGACCTGCGCACCTGCGATGGCTCCTGCATGCAGTCGTGGCCGTCTATCGAGGCGCTCCCGGAGGTCGGCGCAAGCAGGGTGCAGAGGATGTTGATCGTCGTGGTCTTGCCCGCGCCGTTTGGGCCGAGGAAGCCGAATATCGTGCCCTCCTCGACATTGAACGAGACGTCGTCGACCGCGGTGATCCCGCCGAAACGCTTGGAGAGGTGCTCGACCGATATTACGTTTTGAGCCATTGTTTGATTATAACAGAGGGGGGCCAGTCGGCCCCTACGAGGTGAGGATGTTCAGGATCTCCTGATACCTGCGAGCGGTCTTCTCTATGATCTCGGGCGGGAGCTCCGGGCCGGGATACTGCTTGTTCCAGTCGAGCGTAAGCAGGTAGTCGCGGACGATCTGCTTGTCGTAGCTGTCCTGGGCACGGCCGGGCTTGTACCCGCTCGCGGACCAGAAGCGCGAGGAGTCCGGCGTGAGTATCTCGTCTATCAGTATGAGCTGGCCGTTGTGCGTGCCGAACTCGAACTTCGTGTCAGCTACGATGATGCCCTTGTGCTCCGCGATCTCTCTGGCCCTGCCGTATACGCGCAGGCTCAGCTCGCGCAATTTCGATGCGGCCTCCTCGCCCATCGACATCACTACCTCGCCGAAGGAGATGTTCTCGTCGTGGCCCTCCTCGGCCTTGGTCGAGGGGGTGAAGATCGGCTGGGGGAGCTTGCCGGATTCCTTGAGCCCGCGCGGAAGCGCGATGCCGCATACCGTGCCGTCCTTCTTGTACGACTGCCAGCCGCTGCCGGAGAGATACCCGCGCACGATGCACTCTATCGGGACTACCTTGGCCTTCTTCACGAGCAGGCTTCGGCCTTCCAGCATCTCGGAGTATTTCTGGAGGTTCTTGGGGAAATCGCGCACATCGGTTGCGACGATGTGGTTTCTTACGATCTCCTCCATCTGCCTAAACCAGAAGACCGAGATCGCGGTCAGGATCCTGCCCTTGTTGGGGATGCCGTCCGGGAGCACGACGTCGAAGGCCGAGAGGCGGTCCGTGACCACGAGCAGCAGGTGCTCGCCGAGGTCATAGATATCGCGGACTTTCCCGCGCCTGGGCGTCCCGATATCCGGCATCTCGGTCTTAAGTACAAGTTCCATCGGAAATATTATGTATCCCTGCCCCGCTGTTTGTAAAGCCGAGACGCGTGCTATAACGGACTATATTCCTGCCCGGCATGATATATTATCTCCCATGCCGCCCGTCATCGAGCTAAAAGAGGTCACATGGATCGAGTCCGGCCGCCGGATACTCGACGCCATCTCGTGGCGTATCAGTCCCGGTGAGCACTGGGCGCTGCTCGGGCTTAACGGCTCAGGGAAGACCTCGCTTTTAAAGCTCATCTGCGGATATATCCCGCCTTCTTCGGGCACGCTAAGCATACTGGGAGATGAGTTCGGACAGGCCGACTGGCGCGAGGTAAGGCGGCGAATCGGGTTTGTGAGCTCCGCGCTTCAGGAGCGGCTCTATGGCGGCGAGACCGCGCTTGAGATAGTGCTAAGCGGCATCTATGCGACGATCGGCCTCTACGACACGCCCGAGCCGCGCGATATAAGGCATGCGAGGGCGACGCTTCGATCTCTCGGAGCGGGAAAGACCGCGGATCGGCCATACTCAACGCTCTCGCAGGGCGAGCGCCAGCGCGTGCTGGTCGCACGCGCGCTGGCCGGAAGGCCAGGCATACTCATACTCGATGAGCCCTGCGAGGGGCTGGACATCATCAGCCGCGAGGGGCTGCTCCGCGCTATAGAATCCATCGCGAACGCAAAGCACGCGCCCGTGATGATATACGTCACTCACCGCGCCGAGGAGATCACTCCGGCCTTCACCCATGCGCTCCTTCTGCGGGCCGGGCGCGTCCACCTCGCGGCCCCGACCCGCGATGCGCTCACGTCGAGGGCCATGACCGCGTTTCTTGAGACCCCGGCCGAGGTACATTGGCGGGGCCGGAGGCCCTTTATCTCACTGAAGGGCTAACATGCTGGAAAAGCTCTGAATTTTCAATAGGTTGTGAATTAATCTACCCCGCTTGACATATATACCCTGGTTCATGGATAATGTATGCAGTTGTTCGGAAGAGAGCAGACTAAGTCTGACGGCTTGTGTCGCCTTAAATTCCGGTTGTTCTTTACAAGCGTGATCGCCCCATTCTCTTTTGGGCTTCATATTCGTTCCCGCGTTGGCGGGGCGGATGCTCTTTGAAAACTACAGCAGTAGGCATCCAGTCATTAAGTTTTGCAGGAAAAACTTTGAGAGTTTGATCCTGGCTCAGAACGAACGCTGGCGGCGTGCCTAACACATGCAAGTCGAACGGTTCCATAAGGGGGACCGGGCGGCCCGCGGTGCGGTTTGCTTTTTTGAGCGAGCCGAGCTGGTGGGCGGTCAGGTCCCTCTTATGGGATAGTGGCGCACGGGTGAGTAACACGTAGGCAACCTACCTCGAAGCGGGGGATAACACACGGAAACGGGTGCTAATACCGCATAAGCTCACGGATTGGGATATCAGTGAGAAAAGGAGCAATTCACTTCGAGATGGGCCTGCGGCCTATCAGGTAGTTGGCGGGGTAATGGCCCACCAAGCCGGAGACGGGTAGCCGGTCTGAGAGGATGAACGGCCACACTGGAACTGAGACACGGTCCAGACTCCTACGGGAGGCAGCAGTGGGGAATTTTGCGCAATGGGGGAAACCCTGACGCAGCGACGCCGCGTGGAGGACGAAGGCCTTCGGGTTGTAAACTCCTTTTGCTTGGGAAAATGATGATGGTACCAAGCGAATAAGCCACGGCTAACTCTGTGCCAGCAGCCGCGGTAAGACAGAGGTGGCAAGCGTTGTTCGGAATTACTGGGCTTAAAGGGCGCGTAGGCGGCAGGGCAAGTCTAATGTGGAATCTTGGGGCTTAACCCCAAAACTGCATTGGAAACTGCTTTGCTTGAGTCAGTAAGGGGAGGGCGGAATTCCCGGTGTAGCAGTGAAATGCGTAGATATCGGGAGGAAGGCCGGTGGCGAAGGCGGCCCTCTGGTGCTTGACTGACGCTGAGGCGCGAAAGCGTGGGTAGCAAACAGGATTAGATACCCTGGTAGTCCACGCCCTAAACGGTGAGTATTAGGTGTTGGGCCCGCGAGGGTTCAGTGCCGCAGGGAAACCATTAAATACTCCGCCTGGGGAGTACGGCCGCAAGGTTGAAACTCAAAGGAATTGACGGGGGCCCGCACAAGAGGTGGAGCATGTGGTTTAATTCGACGCAACGCGAAGAACCTTACCTGGGTTTGACATGCTGGTGGTAGGGAGCCGAAAGGCCGACGACCCGTAGCAATACGGGAGCCAGCACAGGTGCTGCATGGCTGTCGTCAGCTCGTGCCGTGAGGTGTTGGGTTAAGTCCCGCAACGAGCGCAACCCCCATCCTCTGTTGCCCAGCAATGGGATCTCTGAGGAAACTGCCGGCGACGAGCCGGAGGAAGGTGGGGACGACGTCAAGTCATCATGGCCCTTATGTCCAGGGCTACACACGTGCTACAATGGCGGATACAGAGGGAAGCGAGACCGCGAGGTGGAGCCAATCCCCAAAGTTCGTCTCAGTTGGGATCGGAGTCTGCAACTCGACTCCGTGAACGTGGAATCTCTAGTAATCGCGGATCAGCTATGCCGCGGTGAATACGTTCCCGGGCCTTGTACACACCGCCCGTCACACCACGAAAGTCTGTTGTACCCGAAGCCGGCGGGCTAACCGCAAGGAGGCAGCCGTCGAAGGTATGGCCGGTGATTGGGGTGAAGTCGTAACAAGGTAGCCGTAGGGGAACCTGCGGCTGGATCACCTCCTTTCTAAGGAATGACTTCGGGTCTTCATGTCCCGACACATCCGGCGAAAACCAAGAAACACCGACTGTGATGCCTACTGCGTAGTTTTAATAGATGTCTTATAGGGACGTCTTTTTGTTCTTTGAAAACAGAGGGAAGAAGAATAAGGGTCAAGATACAAAGGGCATACGGTGGATGCCTTGGCATCGGAGAGCGAAGAAGGACGCGGCAGGCTGCGAAAATCCATGGGGAGTTGCGAGCGAGCTTTGATCCATGGGAGTCCGAATGGGGAAACCCGGCTGGAGTAAAGTCCAGTCATCGCCGCCTGAATACATAGGGCGGAGGAAGCGAACCCGGGGAAGTGAAACATCTCAGTACCCGGAGGAAAAGAAATCAAACGAGATTCCCCTAGTAGCGGCGAGCGAACGGGGACTAGCCCAAACCCTGCATTCCACAAATTACACACGACCCGCGACGAGTTTGATTAGCGCGCGGGACTCCCAAGGTTGTGAGGCGGTAAGAGGAATCAACCGCGCGCACAATCACCTCTTTTCACCAGTAGTGGCGAGCCTGTGAGAACGGGCCGTAAGCTTGCGTCAGCTGGCTGCGTGTCGGCAAGGGACGATGGTGGATTGGACGAGGAGCGAGCCTGCGGAGCAGGCGTGGTTGTGTGGAATTTGTGGAGTGTGGGGGGTTGTAGGACCGCGTGAGTAGCATGCAGACCATATAGTTGAAGGGGATGGAAAGCCCCGCCGGAGAAGGTGACAGTCCTGTAGGCGAAATGTGGGATGTGGCGAAGCGGAATCCTGAGTACCACAGGGCACGTGAAATCCTGTGGGAAACTGGGGGGACCACCCTCCAAGGCTAAAGATCACCCGATGACCGATAGTGAACCAGTACCGTGAGGGAAAGGTGAAAAGAACCCCGGCGAGGGGAGTGAAATAGAACCTGAAACCGTATGCTTACAAGCAATCGGAGCGGGCGTTAAAAACCCGTGACGGTGTGCCTTTTGATTAATGAGCCGGCGAGTTACTTGCATCGGCGAGGTTAAGTCTTTAAGAGACGGAGCCGAAGGGAAACCGAGTCTGAACAGGGCGATATAGTCGGTGCAAGTAGACCCGAAGCTAGGTGATCTATCCATGGTCAGGGTGAAGTGAGGGTAAAACCTCATGGAGGCCCGAACTGATGTTTGTTGCAAAAAGCTCGGATGAACTGTGGATAGGGGTGAAAGGCCAATCAAACCTAGTGATAGCTGGTTCTCCCCGAAATGTATTTAGGTACAGCCTCGGTCGAATCTGCGCAGGGGTAGGGCACTGGATGGGCTAGGGGGCTTCACCGCCTACCAAACCCAACCAAACCTCGAATACTGCGCAGCCATTAACCGGGAGTGAGACTGCGGGTGCTAAGATTCGTAGTCGAGAGGGAAACAGCCCAAGACCGCCGTCTAAGGTCCCTAAGATGTGGCTAAGTGGTAAAGGATGTGGCGTTGCACAGACAGCCAGGATGTTGGCTTAGAAGCAGCCACCATTTAAAGAAAGCGTAATAGCTCACTGGTCAAGCGACGCTGCGCCGAAAATCCAACGGGGCTCAAGCCATACACCGAAGACGCGGACGCGAGTCAAATCGCGTGGTAGGGGAGCATTCTGTTCGCCCGTGAAGCGGTGGCGCGAGCCATCGTGGAGGTTACAGAAGGGATTATGCCGGCATAAGTAGCGTAAATGCTGATGAAAAGTCAGCACGCCGTAAACCTAAGGTTTCCTGGGGTAGGTAAATCCGCCCAGGGTTAGTCGGTCCTAAGACGAGGCCGAAGGGCGTAGCCGATGGATAGCAGGTTAATATTCCTGCACCGTCTGTGTGGCGTTTGACTGAAGGGGGGACGCAGGAGGATAGTCCGGGCCTGGTGATGGTTCAGGTCCAAGCGCAAAGGCTGTGGGGCAGGGAAATCCACTCCACGTTAAGGCTGAAGCGTGACGGGGAAGGCGTAAAAACCGAACTCGGGCGATTCCACGCTGACTAGAAAATCCTCGTAGGGAGTCACATGGATGACCGTACCGCAAACCGACACTGGTAGGTGAGTAGAAGATACTAAGGCGATCGAGTTAACCCTCGCTAAGGAACTCGGCAAAATAACCCCGTAACTTCGGGAGAAGGGGTCCCACCGCAAGGTGGGCGCAGTGAAGAGGCCCAGGCGACTGTTTATCAAAAACACAGGTGCCTGCTAACACGGAAGTGGATGTATAGGCACTGACGCCTGCCCGGTGCCGGAAGGTTAACAGGAGGGGTCAGCCGCAAGGCGAAGCTCTGAATCGAAGCCCCGGTAAACGGCGGCCGTAACTATAACGGTCCTAAGGTAGCGAAATTCCTTGTCGGGTAAGTTCCGACCTGCACGAATGGCGTAACGATCTGGGCGCTGTCTCGGCGAGGGGCTCGGCGAACTTGAGATACCGGTGAAGACGCCGGTTACCTGCAACTAGACGGAAAGACCCTGTGCACCTTTACTATAGCTTGGCAGTGAGTTTTGGTGATGTATGTGTAGGATAGGTGGGAGGCACTGAAGCGGGGACGCTAGTCTTCGTGGAGCCGACGTTGAAATACCACCCTTACCTTATTGAGACTCTAACCTGTCCCCGTTATCCGGGGAAGGGACACTGTCTGGCGGGTAGTTTGACTGGGGCGGTCGCCTCCCAAAGAGTAACGGAGGCGTCCAAAGGTCTCCTCAGGCTGGACGGAAACCAGCCGCTGAGTGCAAAGGCATAAGGAGGCTTGACTGTGAGACTGACAAGTCGAGCAGGTGGGAAACCAGGGCTTAGTGATCCGGTGGTTCCGAGTGGAAGGGCCATCGCTCAACGGATAAAAGGTACGCCGGGGATAACAGGCTTATCGCGTCCAAGAGTTCACATCGACGACGCGGTTTGGCACCTCGATGTCGACTCATCGCATCCTGGGGCTGAAGCAGGTCCCAAGGGTTCGGCTGTTCGCCGATTAAAGCGGTACGAGAGTTGGGTTCAGAACGTCGTGAGACAGTTCGGTCCCTATCTGTTGCAGGCGCAGGAGATTTGAGGGGATCTGTCCTTAGTACGAGAGGACCGGGATGGACGGACCTCCAGTGTTCCGGTTGTCATGCCAGTGGCATTGCCGGGTAGCTGTGTCCGGATGGGATAAACGCTGAAAGCATATAAGCGTGAAGCCCGCCCCAAGATTAGATCTCCCGGGACGCAAGTCCCCTGAAGGTCCGTAGTAGACCACTACGTCGATAGGCTGGGAGTATAATGCCGCAAGGCGCAGCTTACCAGTACTAATAGACCGTGAGGCTTGATCCATTTTTCCACTCCCTCTGTTTTTATGGAACAAAAAGGCATCCATCTCTGACCGGTGCGGGGATGGGGGTTGAAAAAACTCCGTTTTCATGTATGATGTAAGGTGTCCCCTGCTTCGGGCCGGATGCCTGAAGGGAAGGCGTGCCGAGGGGAGACGTGCGGCATGCCGGTTTTTGTTTGTGCGCCGGCCACTCCGGCAGCCCTGATCGCTAGGACGGAAACAACGCGGGCATGAGAGAAAAAGACATCTTCGAAGAGATCATCGACATCGGCAAACGCCGTGGCGTGCTCACCTATGACGAGATCAACGAGGCCCTTCCGGCCGAGTTCTTTTCCCCGGACGAGATGGAAGACCTCATGGAGCTCCTCCATGAGCTCGGCATCAAGGTCGTCGACGACGACACCCTCGTCCCCGAGGAGGAGCCTGAGGAAGAGGAGGAGGTCACCGAGTACGAGAAGACCGAGGACCTCGTCCAGGCCTATTTCCACTCGATGGGCAACATCTCGATCCTGACCAAGGACGAGGAGACCCACCTCGCCAAGCAGCTCGAAGAGGGCCGCGAGATCATGAAGGGCATCCTCGGCAAGATGGCCATCTACGAGCACCCGGAGCCGACCGAGGTCATAGGGACCGAGGAGGGCGCCGAGGAGGCCGCAGCGGACGCCGACGAGGACAAGGACATCCTCGCGATCGCTTTCAGCTACCAGCGCCTCGAGGCGATCATGGCCCGCGTGGCCGAGCAGGACCGCAAGATCGAGCGCTTCGGCAATGTCAAGGCCCTCAGGAAGTCCGTCGCCGACAAAAAGAAGCTCGGCAAGAACGTCAAGAAGGCCGACGCCCTGCTGAAGGAAGTCCAGAAGGAATACAAGCGCGTCGAGCAGGAGACCGGCCTCAAGATGGACCAGATCCGCGAGGACTGGGTCCGCCTGAGCAAGGTGCGCGAGATGATGGAGACCGCCAAAAACGAGCTCATCACCCGTAACCTGCGCCTCGTCGTCAACATCGCAAAAAACTACGTCGGCCGCGGCCTGCCACTATTGGACCTCATACAGGAAGGCAACATCGGCCTGATGAAGGCAGTGGACAAGTTCAAGTACGAGAAGGGTTTCAAGTTCAGCACCTACGCGACGTGGTGGATCAGGCAGGCCATCACGCGCGCGCTTATCGACCAGACGAAGACCATCCGCGTGCCCGTGCACATGATGGAGTTCTATAACCGCGTTACCAAGGCCGCGCGCGAGCTCACGCACCAGCTCGGCAAGGAGCCGGACAACGAGGAGATCGCAAAGAAGCTCGCCGTGCCCTCAAAGAAGGTCGAGGAGGTCTTCCGCGCCATACAGGACCCGATCGCGCTTCAGACCCCGATAGGGGACGAGGACACCGAGCTTGAGGACTTCATCGGCGACAAGGTCAGCCCGTCTCCGTATTCGGACGCCGAGCGCATCGAGAGCTCCGAGCAGCTTCAGCGCGTGCTCCGCACCCTCTCGCCCAAGGAAGAGAAGGTCATCAAGATGCGCTTCGGCATCGGAGCCGACCGCGACCATACGCTCGAGGAGGTCGGCCGCTACCTCTCGATCACCCGCGAGCGCGTCCGTCAGATCGAAGCGAAGGCGCTTCGTAAATTGAAACACCCCTCGCGCCTCAAGGCCCTTCGCCTGCTGATGTCCTAGGTGCCATAGGCACCTCTCATTAAAGGCAGCCACGGGGTGCCATGGGCACCCCTTACATAACATGGCATATATCTCAAGCCGCTCCGAACCACGGGGCGGCTTTTTTGTTTGTCCATAACCGTTCGCCTTGCTAATCATCCCGGATAACCTTATCATTGGTTTATGGCTCCCATCAATAAAGTCATGCCTGGCAGGCTCTTCCTTTCCTTCCTGAGGCTCGGGCTCACGGCATTCGGGGGGCCCGCGATGGTCGCGTACATCAAGGAGATGTCCGTGGGCCGCCACGCCTGGCTCGACGAGGAGACGTTCAAAGACGGCGTGGTGCTGGCTCAGTCCGTGCCGGGTGCGACCGCGATGCAGACGGCCGCGTATGTCGGGCTCAGGGCCGGAGGGATACCCGGTGCGCTCGCGGCTTACATCGGATTCGGGCTGCCCGCGTTCGTACTGATCGTGGCGCTCTCGGTGCTCTATGCCGCGTATCACGAGGTCCCCTCCGTGGTATCGGTCTTCAGCGGGCTACAGGTCGTGGTCGTCGCGATCGTCGCGAACGCGACGCTGACATTCGGCAGGAGCACGTTTAAATCATACCGCGACGCGCTATTCGCTGCTGCTGCCTCAGGGCTATTTCTGGCCGGAGTGAGCCCGTTTGTGGTGATCGCCGGGGCGGCCCTCGCAAGCGCGTTGCTTTACAGGACAGAGGGGATTGCCGCGAGTGACGAGGGCAGGGCCGGCGGTATTGGCTTCAGGCGGATGATCGCGGTCCTTGCGGGTCTGCTGTTGGCGCTGCTTGCGTTATACGCAATTAATGAACGGCTCTTCGAGCTCGCGTCCGTGATGATCAAGGTGGACCTCTTCGCATTCGGCGGCGGGTTCGCCTCTCTGCCGCTGATGCTGCACGAGGTCGTAGGCGTGAGGGGCTGGATGGACCAGCGGACGTTCATGGACGGCATCGCGCTCGGGCAGGTGACGCCGGGGCCGATAGTCATCACCTCGGCCTTCGTCGGGTATATGGTCCATGGCGCCGCGGGCGCGCTCGTTGCGACCGTCTCGGTCTTTACCCCATCGTTTTTGATGGTGATAACGATGACCCCGGTGATGGACCGGCTTAAGGCCTCCGCGGTATTTCAGAGGGCGACGAGGGGAATACTCGCCTCGTTCGTCGGGCTGCTATTTTTTGTGACCGTTAAGTTCAGTCAGACCGTGCACTGGGATATCTTGCGGGTCTTGATCGCCGCCGCTGCCTTCGCCGCGTTAGTGAGGAAGGTGGACATCCTTGTCATCGTGGCCGTGGCCGTGGCGGTCTCGCTATTGCTGCTGTAGGGGCGTTACTGCGCCCCGACCATCTTTTCGTATAGCGCGCGGCCGACCAGAAAATCCGCCCAGGCGATGCCTATGTCAGGCAGCATCGAGTTGAGGATCGGCCCGCCGGGCGGGATGCCCTTTGCGATGAAATAAGCGATGCTGAAGTGTGTCATCAATATGGTGCCGAGGATGACGAGCATGCCGTTTAGGAGATACCCGTAGATCGCGGTCTTTCTGGACGTAAAAAGCAGCGTCACGACGAAGACGTCCGTGAGGCCCGCCACAGATGCGATGAGTTTCGTGCCGTCGAAAGTTACCGAGCCCGTTGCCTTGTCGGCCACCAGGAAAGGGTGTATGCGGTAGTGGAGCATGAAGCCGCCCACGCCGAGCAGAATGAGCGCGCTAAACAGGCTGCGGTAGGACATAGCCGATTATATCAAAGAGTACCTCGGGGCGCCAGCCGGCGATGGCGGGCCGCGAAGGGGCCGCGTTTAAAGCAGCCCGAGCCTGATCGCCTTCACCGCGGCCTCGGTGCGGTTTTGGGTGTTGAGTTTGGCAAACAGGCTCTGGATGTAGGTCTGGACGGTCCTTTCGGCGATGCCGAGCTCGAATGCAATCTCCTTGTCCTGCAGGCCCTGGGCCAGGCGCCTGATGACCTCGAGCTCGCGCCTGGTGAGGTGCGCCCTCGCATCGCCATCCTTTTTCCTTGAGTCGATCAGGGACACCCAGCCGCTGCCCTTCACCGGCAGGTACTGGCCGCCGTGCGTCTCGTCGAACCTGTAGCATATCGCCATCCCGTATGGCGGCGCGTAGGCCTCGATCTCCTGAAATATAAGGCAGGGTTTGGTGTCGTCATGCCGCGGGACGGTCTTAAGCCGACGGATCTGCTCCATGAGCGGCATCGGGAGCGAGGCCGGCACGCTGCCGTCGATTCCTTTTATCACCCTCCTGGCGGTCTCGTTGATGAACGTGATCTTACCCTCGTCGTCGGAGGTGATGATCCCGAACGGGAATGCGTCGAAGCAAGACACCGTGAAGAAGTCCGTGCCGAGCAGCCAGCGATAACGGAGGAAGCTATAAAAGACATAGGGTGAGATCCTGCTAATCGCCAGCATTTCCTGATCGGATGACCTCGGCGCATCGGCTCTTATCCCGCCGACTATCCCTGTCTGGACCCCTGACTCGCTGCAGAATACGGTTTCGAAGCCGCACAGGAAACCAAACGGCTTGTATAACTCATCGTAGTCCACGGGGTAGTTTTTCTCGACGTCGTTGAAGATCTTTGTCGCATACCCGAACTTTTGGGCGGCCGCGACGTGGTCTTTGTATAAGGGCATGTTCGCGTGGTCTTTATTGACGTATCCGGTCAGAAACTCAGGGGGGAAGCCGCAGAAAATGCCCCTGAAGTCGTATCCCGTGCCCGAGACCCCCGTGACGCAGATCGGGGTGAATGCGATATCCTGCTTGATCCGCTCGAAGATGGATTCGATGTAGGTCTCGCGGTCCAGAAGGTATATGGAGCGCTCCTTGATGTCGCGCACCAGCTGCGCGAGCAGGTCTGTCCGGCTGGAGGCCCTGGGTCCCATCGCGCTCTCTTTCTTTAAAGCAGCCCGAGCTTGATCGCCTTCACGGCGGCCTCGGTGCGGTTGTGTGTCTCGAGCTTTGCAAACAGGCTCTGGATGTAGGTCTGGACGGTCTTCTCGGCGATGCCGAGCTCGAAGGCGATCTCCTTATCCTGAAGCCCCCGGCCGATGAGGCGGATTACCTCGAGCTCGCGCTGAGAGATCAGGGCCTTCTGGGCCATGTCCTTTTTCCTTGAGTCGATGAAAAACACCCAGCCGCTGCCCTTGACCGGCAAGTATCTTCCTCCGAAGTCCTCATCGAACCTGTAGCAGACCGTCACCCCGTACGGCGGGACGTACGCCTCGATCTCCTGGAATATCAGGCATGGCTCACTATAATGTTTAGGGACCTCATCCAATAGCCGCATCTGCTCCATAAAGCGTGCTGGAAGAACGCTGTGGGCCTGCCTGCCCGTGCTCCCTATAAGCTGCCTGGCGGCCTCGTTTAGGTATGTGATGTTCCCCGCACGATCCGAGGTGACGATCCCTAACGGGAACTCGTCATAGCAGACCACTGTGAAGAAGTCCGCCTCTACTAGCCAGCGGTAGCGCTGAAAGGCATAAAATATAAATGGCGCAATCTGGCGCACGGCTGACATTTCATCTTCCGCAAAGACAACCTCAGCGCTCTTTAATGCGCCCCAGACACCGATAACATTGCCGGACTGATCGCAGAATACCGTCTCCATGCCGCACTGAAACCCGAATGGTTTAAAACGCTCATCATAGTCCTCGGGATAGTTATGGGCCATGTCATCAGAAAACTTTGTCGCGTACCCGAGTTTTTTTGCGGCAGCAATATGGTCACGGTAGAAATCCAGTTTTGCATGGTTTTTGTTCAGGTAGATTGCGAGGTACTTCGGGGGATAACCGCACATTATGCCCTTGAGGTCATACCCGGTGCCGGAGACCCCGGTGACGGTGATCGGGACAAACGCTATGTCCTTCTTGATGCGGTCGAAGATGGATTCGATATATGTCTCACGGTCAAGGAGATAAACGGCGCGCTCCTTGATATCGGCTACAAGCTTGTTAAGCCCGCTGAGTTTGGCCATATATGGAGTCGAGGAACTCATTCAGTATGAGGTTGAAGCGGCCCGGCTGCTCCATGTGGGGCGTATGCGTCGCGCCCTCGATCACCTGCACGCGCCCGCGCCAGAGGGTCGGTATCCGCAGCGATTCAATATAGGCAAGATTTACCAGCTTGTCACCGGAGCCATGAACAAATGCTATCGGCACGCGGAGTTCTTCGACCGCCCGGCGCTCGTCGCGGTACCAGCCCTTCGGCAGGCTCATGAAAAACGCCCGTCTCGCCCGCCCGTCGGACCGCTGCATGTCGTCTTTAAGCAGCATGGAAGCCTCTTCGTGGCCGGGTCCGATGAAGATATCGAGCATAGGGTCGAAATCCCCCGGAGCGAAGTCTTTCTTCCAAACGAGTTCAAGGGCCTTGGTCGTCAGAAACGCCGGCCCGAAATCCTGCAGACCTGACAGTGGCGGCGCGGCGACAATAAAGTAGCCGCGGCTGGGCAACAGGTCAGTCGCCTCAAGCAGTAAATGTCCTCCGAGGCTCCAGCCGACGAACACCGCGTCCTTGATCCCCATGGCCTCGCAAAACGATGCAAGCAGCGTTGTGTACCCTTTGGCGGTGTTGGTCTCGTCCGGGTCGCGAGCCGGCTCACTCCTGCCGTACCCAGGCAGGTCAAGCGCGATCATGCGGTATTGTCCGCCAAGCGGGCTGTCGAGCTGATATCGGAAGCATTCGCCCGAGACCGGGTTGCCATGCACGAATACGACCGCCGGCCCCCTGCCGGAGCTTTCTTGATAGGCGATTCGCTGACCGCCCTGGCACGTGACAACGCCTCCCCCATACCCCATGAATTTATCTTACCTGGCTTACGAGAATTAATCAATGATTACAGTATGATATAGTCGGATCCGAAACTCAGCGGCGTGAATTCGCTGCGAGCCCTCAAGCCCATTGCAATTAAACGATTAATTGCGGGGTTCACGCGCGCATCACCCTTTATAGTATCAAATTCAAGATATCTAATATCCCGTAATGAGAAAATAGTAGGTGAAATTATCTACTCCAAATGCATCGTTTTAGGGGAATAAATATCAATATTTAAACCGGACAAGTTCTATCCTGAATAGTTTTCCCTGACGCCGCCACCCCAATAATTAGGATTACGCTCAGTAGAATTACCGAATTGATTAACCGCACGGATGGGAGTAAAATTATTCGGTTATGTGTAAAAAAATGTTACAAGGGCGTGTAATTGCGTAACCGGCTGAGTTGGACAGTATGCAAATGTCATGGCGGCAACAGAGGGGCGGGGAGTTCATCGCGATGAAAAAGGTCCTGATAGTCGAGGACAACAGGCTCCTGTCGATGCTGATAGAGGAGACGGTCTCCGCGATGGGCTACCACGTCATCGCGAAGATGGACACCCCGCTTGAGGCGCTGCTGCAGATCAAGCGCCTGGAGCCGCACGCGGTGCTCCTGAACATCTCGCGCACCGGCGGGCATGACGACATCGAGGTGGCTGAGCGGATCCAGGAGGCCTACGGCGTGCCGGTGATATTCATGACCACTCATATGGATGGCGCTATCAGGCACAGGGCGCTGGAGGTCGCAAGCGGCAGGCTGCTGGACAAGCCGTTGGACGAGCTTGAGCTTCAGCGGCACCTTGAGGGCATATGCGGGGTGCCTGACATAAGGCGGACGCCATAGCGGCCGGGTGCGCATCCGGTCCGGATCACGGAGGACGGTGAAGAAGCTAATCAGCATTGACGAACTCAGGGTCGGGATGTACGTCTGCGGGCTCGGACGCGCATGGATCGAGACGCCGTTTTTCAGCCACAGTTTTCTCGTGTCAGGCCGCGAGACCATAGAGAAGCTCCGCAGCGCGAAGATCGGGCAGCTGTATATCGACACCGAGCGCGGCATCGACGACCCGCCCGCCCCCGGGCCTTCGGCCGCAGCCCAGCCGGATGACGGGGAGTTCATGGCCGTAAGCCTCTCGTCGCTCAAGCCCGGCACGGTGCTGCCGTTTGACGTGTTCCGCAACTCAGGCTCGGGCAGGGAGCTCACCATCGAGAAGGGCTCGGAGTACTCGGCCCCGCTGAGCAAGGCCGTCAAGTTCGGCGGCTCGCTAACGGCCTTCATCAGGAAGGATGACGAGGAGGCCTACCTGCTTTACAGCGACTCGCTGCGCCACGGGCCGGGCGGGATTATTTTCTATACCCAGAAGGAGTTCAGCCGCTATAACCGGGACAAGGAGATCCATTATCCTATCTCGCGCGAGCTGCTCTCGGCCGGGACCAGGGTGGATTTCTCGATACTCGTAAAACGGGGGTTTTTCTACGCCCCGCTCCTGATGGTCGAGCGCGGCTCAGAGGCTGCGGTCACCGAGCGGGACCTCCAGGCCCACGGTGAGTTCGTCATCGTCCAGGAGGACATCCAGAGGTATCAGGACTATATAGCGCGCCGCCTCCGCCAAAGCGGCAACGACCAAAAGATGGCCGCGGCCGTCACCCGCGAGACCGCGAAGGTGCGCGTGCGCGAGATCCTCGGCTCGTACCGAGACGGCAGGCTGGTGAAAAAGTGCGTCGAGGACACGGTGCAGGAAATGCTGGCGCTCATCACGAGCAGCCAGGGCGCCTTCGCCGGACTGCTGAGCCTCAACGCGCAGGACACCTATACGTACGTGCATTCGGTCAACGTCGCGGCCCTCTCGATCAGCCTCGGAAACGCGATCGGACTCGGGCAGGGCGAGCTCTTCGAGCTGGGCATGGGCTGCATCCTGCACGACATCGGCAAGGTCATGGTGCCGGTAGAGATACTGAACAAGCCAAGCCGCCTGACCATACAAGAGTATAAGGAGATAAAAAAGCACGTGCTGTACGGGCGTGACATCCTAAACGGATACGGCGACATCCCGGAGGGCGCTTACATCCCGGTCTTGCAGCACCACGAAAAGCTCTCAGGCAAGGGCTACCCGTTCAGGCTCAGCGGCGCGGACCTCCACGACATGGGGAGGATCGCCTCGATGGTCGATACCTATGACGCCATCACGACCAGCAGGCCGTACAGAAAGGCGCTCTCTGCGTACTACGCCCTCAAGGTCATCTCCAGCGAGAACGAAAACTACGCCCCCGCACTCTATTCCGAATTCGTAAAACTCCTCGGCCGCGCCTAGGGGGCCGACTGGCCCCTCTCCCTATTCGCGTCGCTCACTTATTCGCGCAAAGCGCTCATCTCATATCATATCAATGACTTTGACCTCGGGGGGACCGGGGGGCTTCCGTTGGCCTCCGCGCCCCCGGAGGCGCGCCAAATCGTTTTCAGACTAGGCAGGGCAAGAAGACCGCCCGATGGTGTACTTGGGCGTACATAGAGGGCGAGTCTTTGAAGCCCAACGACGTATCAAGCGATTTGGAGCGCTTTGAAAAGGACGTGGTTGCTGTCGAGGAATTCCCTTGTTTTAGTTGCTATCCAGGAAGTCCTTGAGCCAGCGACTTCTTGAGGGATGTTTTAATTTCTTGAGCGCCTTCACCTCGATCTGCCTGATGCGCTCCCGCGTAACCTCAAACTCCTGCCCTATCTCCTCCAGCGTCAGCGGCGAGTCGTCGCCAATCCCGAACCGGCGGCGCAGGACCATCGCCTCTTTGTCGTTAAGCGAGTTCAATAGCTTCTGGACCTTGTTGCAGAGGTCCTCGTTGATCGCCTCCTGAAGGGGCGAGGCGTGCGACTTGTCCTCGATGAAATCCCCGAGGCTGCTGTCCTCGTCCTCGCCTACGGGCGTCTCGAGCGATATGGGCTCCCGCGTGATCTTCTGGATGCCCTTGACCTTCTCCACTGGCAGGTGCAGGCGGGCCGCGATCTGCTCGGGCGTGGGCTCCGCGCCGAGCTCCTGGAATATCTCGCGCGAGATGCGTATGATGCGGTTTATCGTCTCGACCATGTGCACCGGGATGCGGATCGTGCGCGACTGGTCCGCCAGCGCGCGCGTGATGGACTGCCTGATCCACCAGGTGGCGTAGGTCGAAAACTTATACCCGCGCGCGTACTCGAACTTCTCGACCGCGCGCATCAGCCCGATGTTGCCCTCCTGTATGAGGTCCGACAGGCTCAGGCCCTTGCCCATGTGGCGCTTGGCTATGCTGATGACGAGCCGCAGGTTGGCCTCGATCAGCTCGCGCTTGGCGTCCTGCAGGTTGAACTCCTCGGTCTCGATCGCGCCGAGGGCGTCCCTCAGCTCCGATGGGGCGAGGTCCAGCGATGCGCACATCTCACCCAGAAGGCGGCGGCACTCGATGTACCGGGCCGCGGCCGCGCGAGTCTCGGCCGACTTGATCCCGGCCGGTACGGACTTGAGCGTACCGGGCTTGATGCGGGCCGACACGAGCCGCCTGGTCAGGCCCTTGATGTCGGCCTCGGTGTCCAGGGCCGCGATGATCTCTTTCTTGAGGTCCTCGGAGAAGCTCATCACGACCTCTTCTTTGAGGCTCAGCGCCTTGATGCCCTCAAGGAGCGCGGCCTTGGCCGCATCCACGGACTTGGTCGAAGGGCTTTTGGCGCGCGAGGCGGCGAGCTTCTTTGCGGCCTTCTGGTAGGCCTCCATGAGCTTGCCTGCGCGGACCGTATCTTTATATAGCTTGCCGCGCTCCTCGGTCATGTCCTCGTCTGAGGTCTCGTCGACGCCGATGACGACATCGCCGATCGGGGCCTCGCCGCGCTCGACGCGCTCGCCTAATGCGAGGAGCTTCTTGAGCGTCAGCGGGCGCAGGAAGACCACGCAGGTCAGTTCCTTGCGGCTCTTTTCGATCTTGCGCGCGATCCTGACCTCGCCCTCGCGCGTAAGCAGAGGGCGGTGGGCCATCTCCCTCAGGTAGACCTTTACCGGCTCGTACTCGCCCTCGTAGGGCAGGGGTACCGCGACCTCTTCCTCCTCGGCAGGGGCCTCGGGGTCTTCGATCGCGTCGGAGTCGTATGTCTCTTGCGGTTCGTCAAACCTTTTCATTCGCTTACCTTTTCGGTCATGATCTGCTGCCTGCGGCGAAGGAGGCTGTCAAGTGTGGCGTCGTCTCCCGAGGCCGCTGCATTTTTTATCCCTTCCTCAATCAGCCTTATCTCGGCCATGGTGCGGCGCAGCCTCATCTTATTGAGGCAGTCCTCGACTATTGTAGCAATATCTTCGCTATCTTCCAAGCCCGAATTTATAAGCAGCCTCGATATGAAGCCCTGGAGCTCCTCCGGCGCGGTCTCCGCCGAGAAGATCCAGCCCCCCGAGAGGCGCGACATCGCCTCGCGGACCTGGGGGTCGCGGAACTCCTCGACCGAGCACCCGCCTAGTATCCGGCCCAGCAGCTCGGGGTGCGTGAGCGCGGCCGCAAGCAGCAGGGACTCCTCGTCCGTGAAGCTGCGCCTTTGGGGTGCTGCTGCGGGCCGCTTCGCGGTCTCGTGGTGCGCCGCGGTGCTGCGCCTGAGCTTGCGAAGCTCCTCGCGTATGCTCTGCTCGCGCGTGCCTGTAAGCTCGGCGAGCTCGCGTATCAGGTCGTCTATCGCCAGGGCGTCCGACACGTGGCCCAGCACGTCTAAGGCTTCACGCGCGGCCTCGCTGCCCTTATGGGTCGACGTCTCGATCAGGAACCCGACCGGAGAGGATGCGTTATCTATGAGCCCCTTTAAATGTTCGGCCCCCTGCTTTTTGATAATGCCGTCCGGGTCGTCGCCTCCGGGGAGCATCAGGACCTTGACCTTCAGGCCGCCCTCGAGCGCGAGCCCCATCGAGCGGCGGGCCGCGGCAATCCCGGCACGGTCGCCGTCAAAGAGCAGCACCAGGGTCTCGGCGAGCCTTCTGAGGCGCTCGACGTGGCCCTGCGTAAGCGCCGTACCGAGCGGGGCGACGACGTTATTGATCCCGCCCTGATGGCAGGCTATCGCGTCCATGTACCCCTCGACCACTATCGCGGAGTTCGCGCGCCTGATCTCCTCGCGTGCCATGTTAAGAGCATACAGGGTTTCGCCCTTTTTGAATATAGGGGTCTCGGGGGAATTCAAGTATTTGGGCTCGCCCTCGCCCATCACGCGGCCTCCGAACGCTACCGGCTCCCCGCGCAGGCCCATGATCGGGAACATAACCCTGTGGCGGAACATGTCGTACGGGCCCTTCGCGCCAGCTACCACGAGGCCGCTCTGGATGATGATCTGCTCCTTGAATTTCTTGCGGCGGAGGCGGTCCAGAAGACCATGCCAGCCATCGGGCGCATAGCCCAGCGAGAAGGCGGCGACGGTCTCGTCCGTGAGCGCGCGCCCCGTTATATAAGACATTGCCTCGGTGGATTTGCTCAGGTTTTCGCTAAAGTACGCGAGCGCCTCTTTCTGCATCGCGTAGACAGACTCGTTCAGGCCCTGCTCGCCGGGTTTCTGGTAGGCGCGCTTGATCTCGACCCCGGCGCGGCGCGCGAGCATCTCGACCGCTTCGCGGAACTCTATGCCCTCTTTCTTCATCACGAACGTGATGAGGTCGCCCCCGCTCTGGCAGCCGAAGCAGTGGAACATCTGGCGGTCGGGGCTTACGATGAACGAGGGGGTCTTCTCGCCGTGGAACGGGCAGAGGCCCTTATACCGGTTGCCGGCCTTCTTGAGGTTGACGTACTCCGATACCACGTCGACGATGTCGAGGCGGCTCTTGATCTCTTCGACGGTGGAGTCGTTCTGCATGGGATGGAGCCGAGCCCCCCGGGGCGGTTAAGTGCGGCTTACGCGTTCGAAGCCGGAGCACTCGATCACCCTGATCGGTGCCGTGCGCATGACCTCATCCAGCAGGAGGTTGACGCCGAGGGTGTCGCTCGCGATGTGTCCGGCGATGACGACGTTGAGGTGGTGCTTCTCGGCCTCTTTGCGGTGCTCCTCGCCGATGTGCATGCCGACTATCGTGTTGATGCCGCCTGAGGCGATGCTTTCAAATATCTTCTCAGGCCCCCCGGTGCCCCCGGTCATGTCGACGAAGACCTTCCCGGCGGTGCGCTTCTTGGCCCCGGCGAACAGCTTGGGCCCGGTGCCGAACTTCGCGGCGGAGCGGTATTCGGGGATCGCCTTCAGCAGGTCGAGCAGGTCGCCGATAGTATCGGGCGACTTATCGTCGAAGAGGCGCTGCAGGTATGTCGCGACCATGTTGTCGGCCGGGGTGTGCAGGCACATAAACGGGATGCCCAGGAGCCGGGCCGCGTCGACCGCGCGAGAGTGGTTGGCGGGCATGAGCTTGCGCTCGACGTCCCTGATCCGCTTTTCCATAAGGTCCTCGGCCGCGCTGATCGGGACGCCGAAGCGGCCCATGATCTCCGACTGCATGCCCATGACCTCGTAGAGGTTTGCGTAGGGGCGGCCCTCGGGGTGGTGGGCTATCATCATGTCGGGCCCGTTACCCCTGAGGCGCAGGGCGTCGGCGAGCATGACCTCCCCGACCTCGATGTCTATGCCCACGAGCGCGGTAGAGATCTCCTCGTCGCCCGTGCCGAAAAGTATGCGCGAGTCCGCGTAAGGGTTCGTCAGGCTCTCTTGGTCGAACGTCTCGCGTTCGTCCTCCTTGAGCGAGTCGAAGTCCTTCTTGCGTCTGTCGAGAGCGCGAGCAACGCCGTCCTTGCCTCTGGGGTCGTTTTCGATCCCTGCGGCAATGGCTTTCCTGTAAAGTTCGCTGAGCCTCATCATTGGCGGCCTCCGGGGCGCAAAGGCCCGGTGGATGCTGAGTGGTTATGGCGCAGGAGTGAGGAAACCCTCAGAGGAAAAGGGAGACCTACGACGAGCGGAATTTCTTTGAGGCCTTTTTCCGCGCCGCGATGGTCTTCTTTTTCTTCTTTATGCTCGGCTTCTCGAAATGTTCCCTTTTCTTGACTTCCGAGAGAATGCCCTCTTTCTCGCACTGACGTTTGAATTTCTTGAGGGCGCCCTCGAGGGAATCCCCTTCGAGTACTTTAATTACCGGCATCCAGTTCTCACTCCCCTCCGTAGTTGAAATAATAGAGCATATATAATCATATATCATTAACCTATAAGTCAAGGGGGCGTTTTTAAAAGCGAACACCCGCGCTAATTACGTTCTAATCTGTCCGTCCCCCAGTACGATAAACTTCATGCAGGTTAGCTCTTCCAGCCCCATCGGCCCTCTGGCGTGGATCTTGTCCGTGGCTATCCCGATCTCGGCCCCCAGGCCGAACTCAAATCCATCACTAAAGCGGGTAGACGCGTTTATCATCACCGCGGCGGAGTCGACCTCGCGGATGAAGCGCATGCCCTTTGCGTAGTCGCGCGTTATTATCGACTCGGTGTGTGCGGAGCCGAACTCCGCGATATGCTCCATGGCCTCGTCGATGCCGCTGACGACGCGGATGTTCAGGACATAGTCGTTGTATTCGGTATGGAAGTCCTTGTCCGTCGCGGCCTCGAGCTCGGGGAGTATCTCGCGCGTGCGGGGGTCGCCCTTCATCTTCACGTTCTTCTCGGCCATCGCGTTGGCTATGGCAGGTAAGAACGTCTTTGCTATCGGCTCGTCGACGAGCAGGGTCTCCATCGCGTTACATGTCGCGGGGCGCTGGGCTTTTGCGTTGAGGCATACCTTTATCGCCATCTCGGTGTCAGCGTCGCGGTCGACGAATATGTGGCAGACGCCCTTGTAGTGCTTGAGCACGGGGACGCGGGCGTGCTCGGTGACGGCGCGGATGAGGCCCTCGCCGCCGCGCGGGATCACGAGGTCCACGATGCCCTCGAGCTTGACCATCTCGGTGATCGCGTCGCGATCAGGCGTGTCGATGAACGTTACGGCGCCCTCGTGCAGACCGGCCTCTGCTATCGAGGCGCGCAGGATGTCCACAATCGCGCGGTTTGAGTTGATCGCCTCAGAGCCGCCGCGCAGGAGCACGGAGTTTCCGGCCTTCAGGCACAGCGCGGTCGCGTCCGCGGTGACGTTGGGCCGGGATTCGTAGATTATCCCTATCACGCCTATCGGCACGCGCATGCGGCCTACGGACATGCCGTTTGGCCGCTTCCACATCCCCGTGACCGAGCCCACGGGGTCCGGCAGGCGGACGATCTGCTCGATGCCCTCGGCCATGTCGCCGATGCGCGCGTCGTTTAGGGCGAGGCGGTCGATCATCGCGGCCGAGAGGCCCTTGGCGCGCGCGAACTCGATGTCCTTGGCGTTTTCGGCCATCAGGATCTGGGCGTTGGCGCGCAGGCCGCGCGCCATGAGCTGAAGCGCGACGTTCTTCTGGTTCTCGGACGCGCGGCCCAGGGCGCGCGCGCCCTTCTTGGCCTCAAGCGCCCTCTCGTGAACGAATGCCTTTATGTTCATGGAATGCCTCCTTCAAATTCGCTATATAAGCGTAATTCAAGCCCCCCCAGATTATCAAGGAGAATAATCAAGGGCGGCTGACGCGGCGGACGCTGTTGATCGACCTCCAGGTGGCTGCGCCCGAGATCGCGGCTATCGCGGCCCAGATGGCCCCCGAGAGGTAATATCCCAGGAGCAGCTTGCCTATGCCAAGCGTGATCGCGACGAGAAAAAGGCTCCCGCTGATCCATTCATAGAGCGCTCCCCTGAAGCTCTCGGCCTGCGGCAGGTCAACCATACCGTGACGCACCGTGGCCCATCCGCGACCGGCAGGGCGGATATGCCGCACGAACGACTCGAGCTTCGCACGCTCGACCGGCTTGGTCAGCAGCGTCACGGCGACCCAGACGGACGTCGAGACGCCGATGATGAACGAGAGCTTGCCGTAGTACGCAAGCTCGGTGAACTTGTAGGCATAGATAGTAGCGAATGTCGAGGCGAGCATCGCCGAGATCTCGCTCCAGGCGTTAACGCGCCACCAAAACCAGCGGACGATGTACACAAGCCCGGTGCCGGAGCCGAACGCGATCAGGAACTTGAATACCCCGACTATCGACTCGACCTGCGAGGTGACGTATGCGGTGATCGCCGCGAGCACGAGCGTCGAGATGCGCGAGACCGTGATGTAGTGTCTGTCTGTCATCCCCGGCTTGATGAACGGGCGGTAGAAGTCGTTTACGAAGTACGCGGACGAGAGGTTCAGATACGTCGCCAGGGAGGACATGAACGCGGCGAAGAACGACGCGACCATCAGGCCCTTCAGGCCGGTTGGCATCAGGTCCACGACCATGCGCGGGTAGATCGCCTCGTTGTCGGCGCAGGTGGAATAGAGTACCATCGAGGCCAGGGCCGCGAGCACCCAGGGCCAGGTGCGCAACGCGTAGTTCGTGATGTTGAAGTACAGCGTCGCGATCAGGCCGTCGCGCTCCGAGCGGCAGGACGTTATGCGCTGCACGACCACGCCCCCGCCGTCGGAGGAGTACTTGCTCCACCAGCTCAGGCCGATGTACCCCAGAAACGTCATAAACGCGGTGCCCAGGAACTCACCCGGCGGGAAGAAGCTGAGCACGTCGGGCGGGAGCTGGGCCTTTATCGCCCCGACGCCCCCGGCGCGGTGGACCGAGACTACCGCGAGCACTATCGCTCCGGTCATCGCTATCGTAAACTGCATGAAGTCCGTGAGCACGACGCCCCAGAACCCCGAGAGCGTGGAGTAGCAAAGCGTCACGCCGCTTGAGACGAGTATGCTCGGCCACTTGCCCCAGCCGAGCGTGACGTCCATGATCTTGGCCATCGCCAGTATGATCTGGGCCTTGATGATCGTGTGGATGACGCACGAGAAGTAGACGGCCTTGAACCCGCGCAGCACCGAGGCCGAGCGGCCGGAATACCGGATGTCTATGAGCTCTACGTCCGTGAGCACCCCGGCGCGGCTCCACAGCCGCGCGAAGAACGAGACGGCCAGCATGCCCGAAAGTATGAAGCACCACCACTGCCAGTTTTCGTATATGCCATGGCTCCGCACGAGGCCTGTGACGTAAAGCGGCGTGTCGGCCGAGAAGGAGGTCGCGACCATCGAGGTCCCGGCAAGCCACCACGGGATGTTACGGCCCGAGACGAAAAACTCGCTCAGGCTCGACGAGGCGCGCTTCGTGAAGTACACGCCCACGAGCAGGCTCGCGAGCATATAGACCGCGATTATCGACCAGTCAAGCGAAGACATCAAAGACACCCGCAGCGGAATTCATGGTAAATTATAAAGACTATGCGGAGAAAAATCCTTGTGGTCGACGACGAGCCCCTGATCCTAAAGACGATCGAGCGCGCCCTCGAGAGGGTCGGCTACGAGATCGTGACCACCGGGGACATGGAGAGTTTCATGCAGGCCTTGGGCTCGATGAGCCGCCCGCCGGACCTCCTGATACTGGATATGAATTTGGGGAAGCTCAACACCGAGCAGATGCTCGACCGCATACGCGAACTCGCCCCCGAGGCCCGGATGCTGTTTATCAGCGGCTCGTTCCCCGAGATCTACAACGACCGGGACTTCCTCGAGAAACCTTTCAGGATCGACGAGCTGAGAGAGAAGATACGGATAATGTTAGATGAACCTCAACGCGCTTGACGCCTCGGCCTTTGTCTTAATCAACCAGACGCTCAGCGTCCCGGCCCTCGACCCCGTGATGGTCTTCATCACGAACTACAACGTCCTGCTCTTCCTCGGGGTCTATCTGATGATCTACCGCGCAGAGCGCCTGCCGAGCCTCGTGCCTTTCGGGGTCGCGCTCGTCTCGTTCGGGCTCGGGGACTGGACCGCACATCTGATCAAGGACCAGATCCAGCGCGTCCGGCCTGAAAACGTGCTCCAAGGCGTCCGCCTGCTCGTGCACCGCACCCATAGCTTTTCGATGCCCTCAAACCATGCGGCCAACAGCTTCGCGTTCGTTGCCCCGTTTTACGTGTTTTCCCGGAGCCGCTGGCGTCACGGTCTCCTGGCGGTGGCCGTAGCGGTGGCGTACTCAAGGCCGTACGTCGGCGTCCATTACCCCGGAGACGTGCTTGCAGGCGCGGTTTACGGCACTGTGCTTGGCGGCTCTGTGGCAATTATAACGAGACGCGTCCTCAGGGGAAGGCTGCCCGTGGCAGCGCGTCCTGTTGACTTGAAATAATCCCGTTCTATACAATTCGTATACGAAATCCATTTTTGGAGACTGCCATATGAAAATCGCTATCGGATCTGACCATGCGGGATTTGAGCTCAAGGAGCTGATCAGCGCCTATCTGAAGCGCTCGGGCGCAGAGGTGCTGGACTTCGGCGCTGCCGGGCCCCAGTCGGTGGACTACCCGGACTTCGGCGAGCGCGTCGCGCGCGCGGTGGCCACCGCAGAGGCCGACCGCGGGGTGCTGATCTGCGGCACCGGGATCGGGATGTCGATCGTAGCCAACCGCGTGCCCGGAGTGCGCGCCGCGCTGTGCAGCGAGCCGCTCTCGGCCCGCCTGAGCCGCCTCCACAACGACGCTAACATACTCGTGCTCGGCGGGCGGATGATCGGCCCCGTCATGGCCGAGGAGATCACGAAGGTCTGGTTCGAGACCCCGTTTGAGGGCGGACGCCATTTAATGCGATTAGAGAAGCTCCGCGGTATAGAAGAAAGGAACCGTTAATCCCACCATGTTGATGGACAGCCTCAACCAAAGCGACCCGCAGGTCTACGACGCGATACAAAACGAAACCCGCCGCGAGCAGGACGAGGTCCTGCTGATCGCCTCGGAAAACTACGCAAGCCGCGCCGTATTGGAGGCGCAGGGCTCGGTCTTCACCAACAAGTACGCCGAGGGCTACCCGCTTAAGCGCTACTACGGCGGCTGCGAGTACTCCGACGTCATCGAGGGCCTCGCGATAGAGCGCGCGAAGGAGATGTTCAACGCCGAACACGTTAACGTGCAGCCCCACTCCGGGAGCCAGGCCAACATGGCCGTCTACCTCTCGGTGCTTAAGCCCGGCGATACGATACTCGGCATGAGCCTGAGCCACGGCGGGCACCTGACGCACGGCGCGAAGGTGAACTTCTCGGGCTCGATCTTCAAGAGCGCGTCATACGGCGTAAACCGCGAGGGCTTCATCGACTACGACGAGGTCCGCCGCATGGCGGCCGAGCACGCCCCCGCGATGATCGTGGTCGGGGCGAGCGCATACTCGCGGATACTGGATTTCAAGGCCTTCGGCGAGATCGCGGAGGAGGCCGGGGCATACCTTATGGCCGACATCGCGCACATCGCCGGGCTTGTGGCGGCCGGGCTGCACCCCTCGCCGTTTCCGCACGCTGATTTCGTTACCTCCACCACGCACAAGACCCTGCGCGGCCCGCGCGGAGGGCTTATCATGTGCAAGGAAAAGTACGCCCGCGGCATCGACAAGGCCATATTCCCCGGCATACAGGGCGGCCCGCTCATGCACGTCATAGCGGCCAAGGCCGTAGCGTTCAAAGAGGCGCTGACCCCCGAGTTCAAGGAGTACCAGGCGCAGGTCGTCCGAAACGCGGCGCGGCTGGCCTCGGAGCTGAAGGCCAAGGACTACCAGATCATCTCCGGCGGGACGGACAACCACCTGATGCTCATCGATTTGAGCAACAAAAACACCACCGGCAAGGAGGCCGAGCAGGCGCTGGGCCAGGCCGGGGTCACGCTGAACAAAAACGCCGTCCCATACGACACCCGCCCCCCGGCCGTCACCAGCGGCATACGCATCGGCACTCCGTGCGTCACGACGCGCGGGATGGGCGAGGCCGAGATGGTCGAGATAGCCAGTATCATCGACCTGGCGCTCGGGCTGCGCGGCAACGATTCCGCGCTCTGCGACCTGCGCACGCGCACCCGGGACCTCTGCGAGAAGTTCCCGATATACCAGTGAACCTGTCTCGAGATAGGTCCTGGCAGTGAGATGTCCCTTCTGCAAGCACACTGAGGACAGGGTCATCGACTCGCGCGCGAGCAAGGACGGCGACGTCATCCGCCGCCGCCGCGAGTGCCTCAAGTGCGAGCGCCGCTTCACCTCATACGAGCGCGTCGAGGACGTCCTGCCGATGGTCGTGAAAAAAGACAGCCGGCGCGAGCCGTTCGACCGCCAGAAGATCCTCCACGGACTGGAGAAGGCCTGCGAGAAGCGGCCTATCGGCATGGAGGACAGGGAGAAGGTCGTCGACTCGATAGAGCGCAAGCTGCTGTCGATGGGCCTGAAGGAGATCCCCTGCACCGCGATAGGCGAAGAGGTGATGAACTGCCTGCGGGACCTCGACAAGGTCGCCTACGTGCGGTTCGCATCGGTATACCGCGAGTTTAAGGACATCAACGAGTTCGTCGACGAGCTCAAGGGCCTCCTCAAGACCAGCCAGAAGTAAGCCCCCCTCCGCTTTAATTTATTGGCATCTTGGAGTAAAATATCGGCTTATGGCAGCATCGGCTTTTAAATCGAATTAAGCGCGAGGGTCAGGCATGAAATACGTTGTGATCGTGGGCGACGGGATGGCCGACAGGCCTATGGCGGAGCTGGGCGGAAAGACGCCGCTTCAGGCCGCATTCACGCCCAACATGGACAAGCTCGCAAAGGAGAGCACGCTGGGCATGGTCCGCACGGTGCCCGAAGGCATGCACCCGGGCTCCGACGTCGCCAACCTTAGCATCATGGGCTACGACCCGCGCCTGTATTACTCCGGCCGCGCTCCGCTGGAGGCCGCGAGCATCGGCATCGACGTGGGCAGAGACGACGTGGCATACCGCTGCAACCTCGTCACGCTGCGGTACGACAAGGTCCAGACGCGCGCGTTCATGGAAGACTACAGCGCCGGGCATATCTCGACGCCCGAGGCGGCCGACCTGATCCACGCGGTCGATAAGGCCCTCGGCTCCGACGCGCTTAAGTTCTACCCGGGCGTGAGCTACCGCCACCTGATGATCTGGCGCGGCGGAGAGGCCGCCGCCGAGTGCACGCCCCCCCATGACATCACGGGCAAGGAGATCACGGACTACCTGCCGGCCGGGCCGGGCGGTGAGTTTCTGACCACGCTCATGCGCCGCTCGGTCGACGTGCTCTCGCAGCATCCCGTCAACCACAAGCGGCAGGCCGAGGGCAAGGGCATCGCAAACAGCATATGGCTCTGGGGACAGGGCAGGAAGCCGGACATGCCGAAGTTCAAGGATAAGTACGGGATCGAGGGCGCGATAGTCTCGGCCGTGGACCTCACGAAGGGGCTCGGGATATACGCCGGGCTCGAGGTCTTAAACGTCCCGGACGTCACCGGGTATATCGACACGAACTACGTCGGCAAGGCCGAGTACTCTCTGGAGGCTTTGGAGAAGGTGGACTTCGTGTACATCCACGTCGAGGCCCCGGACGAGGCCGGGCACATGGGCAGGCTCAAGGACAAGATCAAGGCGATAGAGGACTTCGACGCCCTCGTGCTCGGCACGGTGCTGCGCGGGATGCGCGCCTTCGACGACTACCGCATACTCGTGCTGCCGGACCACCCCACACCCATAGAGGTCCGCACGCACACGCCCGAGCCGGTGCCGTTCATCCTCTTTGACAGCGCGCTTAAGCTCCACAATGCGACCGCCGTATATGACGAGAACATCGCTGGCCTTGCGGGCAGCGTTAAGATAGAACACGGGCATGAACTCATGGACCTGCTCATCACAGGGACCATGAAGGGAGGGGACCGATAACGTGCTAGTGGTTCAGAAATACGGCGGCACCTCGGTGGGGAGCGTCGAGCGCATCAAGGCCGTGGCCGAGCGCGTCAAGAAATACGCCGATCAGGGCCACCAGGTCGTGGTCGTCGTATCGGCCATGTCAGGCGAGACCGACCGGATGATAAACATGGCCAGCCAGTTCACCCTGAACCCCGAGGGCAGGGAGATGGACATGCTGCTGTCTTCGGGGGAGCGCATAAGCGCCGCGCTCACCGCCATGGCGATCTCGGACACGGGGCTTAAGTCGATGTCCTTCACAGGCAGGCAGGCCGGGATCTTCACGGACAACGTGCACACCAAGGCCCGCATCGAGCGCATCACGGCCAATCGGATGATCGACGCGGTCAAGCGCGGGTACGTCTGCGTGCTTGCCGGGTTTCAGGGGATCACCGAGGAGTCGGACGTCACGACGCTCGGGCGCGGGGGCTCGGACCTGACGGCGGTCGCTGTAGCGGCCGCGATGAACGCGGATCGTGTGCGAGATATACACCGACGTCGACGGCGTCTACACCACCGACCCCAACGTGGTGCCGGACGCCCGGAAGATCGGCCGCATATCATATGACGAGATGCTGGAGCTCGCGAGCCTCGGGGCCAAGGTCCTGCAAGCGCGCTCGGTGGAGTTCGCCAAGAAGCATAACGTGAACCTTGTCGTCCGCTCGAGCTTCAACTACAACGAGGGGACGTACGTCGTTCGGGAGGACGAGGAAATGGAACAGGTGGTAGTCTCGGGCATAGCGTATGACAAAAACCAGGCCAAGGTCACGCTCATCGGCGTGCCGGACAAGCCGGGCATCGCGGCAAAGCTTTTCACGGACATCGCAAACGCCTCGATAGTCGTCGACATGATCGTCCAGAACATCAGCCCCGACGGCAGCACCGCGGACATCTCCTTCACCGTCCCGAAGACCGACGCCAAGAAGGCCATAGCCATAGGCGAGGGCTTCGCAAAGGAGTTCGGCGCACGGAAGGTCAGCATGCGCGAGGACATCTCGAAGGTCTCGATAGTCGGCGTCGGCATGAAGTCGCACTCCGGCGTCGCGGCCAAGATGTTCGAGACGCTCGCGGCCAACAACATCAACATACTGATGATCGGGACCTCGGAGATCAAGGTCTCGTGCGTAATCGACCTCAAATACACCGAGCTTGCGGTGCGCGTGCTGCACGACGTATTCGGCCTGGGGGCGGGGCCGGGGGCATAGCCCCTTTTCCTTTAGAGGCCGCATGGGTGCGGCTCCGCGCTAGCTTTCCCTCTTGATCTGCCCTGGCATCAGGCACAGCAGCGCGAACAGGGTCGCCGCTACGAGGGCCGTGGCCGTGCCGAGCCAGAACGTGGCCCTCGGCCCGGTGCTGTCCCAGAGCCACCCGGCCATGAGGCTCGCAGGCAGCAGCGCGAAGCCCGTGAACATGTTATAGAGGCCGAAGGCCGTGGCCTTCTGCCGCGCCGGGGCCAGCTGCGCGATGTATGCCTTGTGTATGCCCTCCGTAATCCCCATGAACACGCCATAGGCCATGAACAGCGCCCATACCTGCGCTGACGTGGACGCCAGGCCGAACCCGAAATAGACCGCAGCGAATAGCAGAAACCCCGCCAGTATCACGCGCTCGGCCCCGATGCGGTCAGCGAGCAGCCCGGCCGGCATCGCCGTGAGCGCATAGACCATGTTGAAGCAGAAATAGACTATCGGGATTGCCGCGACCGGCACCCCCACGGCGCTCGCCTTGAGTATCAGGAAGGCGTCGCTGGAATTGCCGATCATGAAGACCGTGGCCACGAACAGGAACGCCTTGTACCTGAAACCGAACGCCCCCAGGCTCAGGCGCGGGGGCTCCGCGTGCGCCGAGCCCGGTTTGTGTGGCGTCTCCCTGATGAAGAAAATAATCGTCAGCACCGCGAGCGCTCCGGGGATGATCGAGCACCAGAAGACCAGCCGGTAGTTGCTCGCTGAAGCGGCGAGTATCGCACTTGCGATCAGGGGGCCGATGCCCGCCCCCACCGTGTCCATCATCCTGTGGAACCCGAACGCGCGGCCCATCTGCTGGTGATCCGTCGATTCGGCGATGAGGGCGTCGCGCGGCGCGCCCCGGATGCCCTTGCCCGTGCGGTCTAGAAACCGCGAGGCCAGCACCTGGTGCCACGCGCCCGCCAGTGCGAGTATGGGGCGGCTCAGGGTAGAGATCGAGTACCCGGCTATCATCAGCGCCTTGCGCCTTGCCGTGCGGTCCGAGAGCCAGCCTGAATATGACTTCAATATCCCGGCCGTGGCCTCGGCGATGCCCTCGATAAGGCCGATTACGGATTTGCTGACGCCGAGGGCCGAGCTCAGGAAGATAGGCACGAGCGGGTAGATCATCTCGGAGCTCGCGTCCATCAGCAGGCTCACGAAACCCGATACTATGACATTGCGGCCCAGGCCGCGGGTGGCCACGGGCTTAACGCCTCCTTCGAAGCGGTGCGTGAGGGCCCCGGCCTATTGCGGGCCGGCCCTGTATATCAGGACCTTCGCGCGCTCTATCGTGATGAGCCCCTCGCCCATCATGCGGTCTATCTCCGGCAGGAAGCCCTCGATCCTCTCGGACGAGTCGACGATCTCGACCACTATCGGGAGGTCCTCGGAGAGCCTGAGGAGCTTCGCGCTGTGCATCCGGCTCTTGGCCCCGTAGCCGAGTATGCCGCGCAGGACGGTCGCCCCGCCAAGGCCGCGCCGCCGGGCCTCCTCGACTATGGCCTCATAGAGCGGTTTGCCCTCGTACTTGTCCTGCTCGCCGATGAATACCCTTAAGAGCTCTGATTCCTCCGGAAGCTTCATGCGGCCCCCTTTCCTATAGCAGCCTGGCGATCCACGCGCCCGAGACGATCGCCCCGAAGCCGAGCACGCAGTTTGAGGCGATATTTGCAAACGCCAGCATATACTGGCTGTCCTTTACGTAGTTCATCGTCTCGAAGGCGAAGGTCGAAAACGTCGTGAAGGCCCCCATGAAGCCCGCGAGCAGTACGGTGCGCGTGAGGGTCGAAAGCGCCATGCGCTCCTCCGAGAGCGACCAGACCACTCCGAACAGCAGGCAGCCGATGACGTTGACCGCGAGCGTCCCGTAGGCGAACCTCGAGCCCATGATATCGTACGTCAGCCCCGAGACCCAGTAGCGGCACAGGGTGCCGACCGTCCCGGCGACAGCGATCAGTATGAGCTTAGTCCACATGGATCACGCCCCCTAACCGGCCGGTCTCGAACCCGTCAATCTTCATTCCGTTATCTTATGTATCCTTTCCCAACCATGTCAAGATCGCGCATCAGCCCGGAGCGCTTATGGCGATAGCTTCCTTCAAGTCTGTCAGCCCTTCCGCGATGCCGTCGATACGGGTCAGTGCTTTCGAGAGTTCGGCGCTCCTTTCGGAGGCCTCCGTCTCGCCTTTTGCCCTGAGCGCCATGCCTTTTTCTATTGCCGCGCCTATCCCTTCAATGGTCGCCTCGATCCGCCGGAGCATCTCCCACCTGAAATCGAGCTTGCTCTTCTCAAGCCGTTGCTCGAAGTCATACCCCGACCTGGCTGATTGCAGGTCGATCACACGCTGGAGGTATTCCTTCATCTTGTTGTGGATTATCCTTTCGCCGACAAACTTCGGCAGAAGCAGGGTCAGCGATGACGCTACGGTCGCTATGCCCCCCGGCTGTTCCCTGTATTCACGGTAGAACCTCGCCTTCGTCGACCAGACAGCCTCCGCCTTCACTATATCCAGAGGGACGTCAAAAAGCTCCGAAGAGTATCTGAG
Organism: Nitrospirota bacterium; assembly: GCA_963721805.1. Taxonomy (GTDB): domain Bacteria; phylum Nitrospirota; class Thermodesulfovibrionia; order Thermodesulfovibrionales; family JdFR-86; genus CAVRJY01. Next base: position 715,114 of record CAVRJY010000001.1, read on the forward strand.
CAGGGAGTCGACGGCATCGTCGATTTTCATGATGAAACGCTTGCAACCCGCATCGAACACCTTCGCGAGCTTTTCGCCCTCGCCCCTACGCCAAACCCTGAACGCCCCGATGACCTCGGAGATTACCTGGCCCTCCATCTGCTGCCGGAGTTCTTTCAGGGACAGGCCCCGGCGTTCGGCGTAGCTGTTTTCAAGGGTTGCCGAGAGCGCCGGCGTCAACTCCCGCCTGAATGTCTTGAGGTCTTCTTCAAGGACGTTGCCGATGATCTTCTTCACCTCGCCGTCGAGCAGCAGGGTGAAGTCTTCCTTTTCGGTCAAGACCTCTGTCTTTTTCTTTTCAAAAAGCCGCACCCTTTGCCTGAGTTCATCCGCCGGCGTCGCAAGGGCCTTAACCTCAAGCTCCAGCTCAAACCGGGCCTGAGAGATCAGGCGCAGGAGGTTGCCAGTCACCGAAAGCAGCAGTATCTTTCCCTTTTCTTCCATTAGGAATTTGCTCAGCGCCCCGGAAAACTGCGGAAGATGGCTCCGGGCCATAAGCTCGCTGTCACCGGAGAGCACTCCCTCGAGCGCAAGCTTCGCCGAGACTGGAAAGATCCGCGCGTCCGTCCCTATTGCGTCTTTCAGCACCCTCTCTGAAAACTCGATTGACTCGCGCAGGTCGCTGGCGCTGAAATAGTCGGCCTTGTTGAGGAGGAAAAATATCCTGCGAGAAAATTCCCCGACGTCCTTGAGAAAATCAATTTCAGCCTTGCCCAGCGGCTGGTCCACGGACATGACAAAGAGCGCGGCGTCGGAGTTGGGGAGATACTGATATGCGATATCCGTGTTGTGCTGGTAAACAGAACCCACCCCCGGCGTGTCGATCAACCGCACCCCGCCCGCAAGGAAAGGCGACGGGTATGTGATTGTCACTTCGGAGACGCCCTTCTCGTTCCTCGGGTTGCCCCGCTCCGTGACATATTCAGGCAGACACTCAGGCTTGATCCCGGAGACCCTGCCGTCATTGAAATGCACCGTGATCCGAAGTGCGTCCCCATACTCGATGACGGTCACGACGGATGTGAGCGGGACGACCGCAACAGGGAGGATTCCGGAGCCGAGCAGGGCATTGATAAGGCTCGTCTTGCCCCGCTTGAACTGCCCGACCACCACGAGATTGAATGTATTGGCCTCGATCTTTTTCCGCAACTCCTCGCAAGCGCCGCCGCGCAACGCCTCAACGCCGCTCATCTCGCCGATATATCTTATGAGCGTGTTTTTCAGGCGGTCGTAATCGGAGGCCATGTGCGGACCAGGTTTTCCGGAGCTCAATTTTCCTTATTCCTTTCCGGGCATAAAAAAACTCCCGCCCTCGCAATCCCGAGAGTAGGAGTCATCAGTCCGGCTTCGGACGGTTAAAGGCGAACTCCATCGCCGTGTATAAACATTAGCACAAGGATTTTATTCAGTCAATCCCAACGAGCACGAAGTCATCGAGCTCGCCGGCCTTCAGCGCCTCGAGGTATACGATGAACTGCGACTCCGAGTGGCGGTACAGCTTGCCTCGCCAGAGCACCTTCATGCCCGGCCGGTCGATGGCCTCGTAGGTCTTCTGATCCACGAGCGCCAGGGTGGGCTCTCGCGTATCTATCCGCTCCTGCAGCTCCGCGCGCTTTACGTGCACGACGCGGCGATCGGCGTAATAGGTGAAGCTCTCCTGATATATGCCGCAGGCGAAGAGCTCGCGCGTGATTGCGGGATCGGCGGCCTCTATCGCGGCGCCGAGGGAGCGGTACTCGCGGTGGGCCTCGATCTTCGGAAGCACCGAGACCGTAAATACGAGATAGAGCACTACGGTGGCGGCGAATACTGCCGAGATGCAGGCGGCCGGCCGGTACTTGAGCGCCCCGTACAGCGCATAGCCGCAGATCAGCGCGAGCGCGGCGAGCCCGATAGTGCCTGCCGCGCCATCGCCCGGGAGCATGTAACTTAGCCAGATAACCCCGCCCAGGACGACCAGGCAGGTGAGCGCCGCTAGCCATGACATCGCGCGCCGCCAACTGCCGCCCTCGAGCGCGCCATCGGCCCACGACGCCGTGATGACCGCAAGCGGCGTAAACAGCGAATAGACGTACGTCGGGAGCTTGGAGTGCGAGAGGCTGAAAAACACGAACACGGACGCGGCCCACAGGATCGGGAAGCGCAATTTGCGCCATGCCTCGGAGCGGTTGAGCGCGGCCCACGCAAGCGCGCCGAGCATAAGAAACGAGCCCGGTAGGAAGCTCGCCGGGACCGAGCCGAAATAAAATAACGGCGACGAGGTCCCGCTCTTTCGCTCCATGAACCTCCCTATGTTCTCCCCAAACGCGACCGAGGTGAAATCGCGGCCGTAAGTGTCGGCCATCAGGAGATACCACGGCAGCGCGATCAGGGCATAGACCGCGATGCCCATCGGAGAGACGATGAACCTGAGCTCCCGCCACCTGCGGTCCGCGATGATCATCACTACCATGACCAGCAGCGGGAGCAGCAGGCCGATAGGGCCCTTGGCGAGCGTCGCGAAGGCCGCAACCCCGTATGCTATCGCATACCACGCGCGCTTCAGCCGCGGGGCCTCTGAGGAGTACGCCTCATAAAACGCCCCGGTGGCGGCTATTGTGAGCACGGTAATCAGCATCTCCGGAGAGCCGAACCGCGCCGCGGTGTTGTAGTCCAGGGCCCCGGCCACGAGCGCGGCCGCTATGAGCGCCGGGCGCCTCCGTCCGAGCATCCTGATCGACAGCAGATACGTTATCAGCACCCCGGCCGCGGCCGCGACGGCCGAGACCATGCGCGGAGCGGCCTCGTTGTCCCCGATCGCGCGCTGGGCCGCGTAGACGAGCCAGTACATCAGCGGGGGCTTCTGGAACCGCGGCTCGTAGTTGAAGTACGGGGTCAGCAAGTCGCCTCTGGCCGCCATCTCGCGCGGGGCCTCGGCATAGAAGGCCTCGTTGGGGTTCCATACCGCCGGGAGCCCCATGTTCACGAAATATACCGCCACGAGGCATACGGCCGCGATCAGCGCGGCCCTGGTCGTGCGGTCAATGTCCTGTAGCGGTCTCATGGGCGCAGGAGTATAACTGTTTCAGCGCCGCGTTTTCCGCATGTGCAGGCTGCCCAGGTATGCCGCGCAGCCTATCATCAGCGGGACGTCGACGAGGTAATCAAACAGGTTGTCCGAGGGCAGGAGCCTCAGGCTATACGCCCCGAGCGCCGCTAGCGGCACGAACCCGAGCCTCCCCCCGGTCCAGAAAAGCCCGGCCGCTGACGCGCCGACGAACACGAACCAGATCGAGAACGTGAAGCCCATCGCGTAGATGTCCGGCCCGATCAGGCCGAGGTACGAGGCGTAGAGCAGCACAGGGAACGCGACGCCGAAATAAGCGAAGGCAGTGACCTCGCCCCGCGACAGCGGCAGCCTCAGGCCGAGCATGCGCCATAGCAGCATCAGCGCCCCGGCCAGCGAGCCTATCGAGAACACCGGGTTGACCGAGAGGATAAGATCGGCGGCCGAGAGCCCGCGCACGGGAACCAGCGATGCCGCGGCGGCCGCCGCGCCTATGCAGATTATCAGAGCCCGGCCCGGCCGCCTCGCGTGCATGAGGCTCTGCAATATCCAGATAGCGGCGAGCGCCGAGAGCAGGGCCGGGGTGACGAGCGGGAAGTACGCGCTCACTTTTTGGCCTCGTCGAGCTTCAGGTTCAGCCAGTCGTCGTTGAACGAGACGTGCTTGATCGTCTTTCGGTCGTAGGTGTAGGTGATATGGTAAAGCCCGGTCTCGGAGCGCGTGATGAAGGGATAGGAAAACTCGCCGCTGGGGGATTGCTCCAGAGTCTTGGCTATCACCCAGGTCCTGCCCTTGTCATATGAGACCGCGAGCTTGAGATTCCGGCGGTCGGCCTTGCTCCAGTTCAAAGCGGCGAGGTACGAGCCGTCGGGCCGCGCTATGACGTCCGCGCCGGAGTTCGGGCTCGGCAGCGGGGATTCGGTGACGCTGTTCCAGATCCGCCCGAGGTCGTGGCTTTCGGCCACCAGCATCTGGCCCTTTTTCATGTTGCGCATATAGGCGACCAGCTCCTGCCCCGCGCCGTTGATCAGCGAGGGCTGGATCGCGCTTTGTTCGCGCGTGAGCTTCCTGACCTCTACCGAGACTTCGTCGGCCCACGCGTCTTGTGGGGTTATGCGCACGATCAGCGAGTGCTTCGTTATCAGCTCCTGGTATGCAGGAAGCAGGAGCGAGCCGTCGTCGAGCTCGACCGGCTTGTTCTTGACGTTCGTGGAGATATTAAGAAACGGGCTGGTGACGAGCTGCCTCGCACGGCCCCATGTCTCGCCGTCGTCGGAGGAGACCTTGTAGTTTAAAGAGCAGTCCGACCAGCCTCCAAAGGACGTAGTCGCGAAGAACAGCCAGAGCCTGCCGTGGGAGTCCTTGAACACGAGCGAGTTGCCGAGCTTGCGGACGTACCTGCCGAGCTCGTGCGAGGCCGAGCTCGCGGTGACTATCCGCACCGGCGGGCCCCACAGCAGGGTGTGCTCGTCGTAGGTGGCCGAGTCGATAGTGACGTCCGGGGCGCCCTCGGCCGAGCCCTCGTACCACGCGGCCATCACCCGGCCGCGGCCAAGGGGAGTCACCGACGAGACATGGCGCATCGTGCCTACCGTCACGGGGAGGACCGGGACCTCCATGTAGAAGGGGCTGTGCATGAGGCTGACCGAGGCGGGGGGCTGCCTTACGCTCCGCCCGGCCCAGCCGTGGGCGACCGATGCGCGCCAGGACGAATACGCGAGAATCGCGGTCAGGGCCGCGCACAAAGCGACCAGGATATAGCGCCAGTGTCCCCTCATCGGTATACCATTATACACCACGGGCGTAACTGCCTTGTTTGACAAAGAAAACGCCGTTTTGATATAAAATCAGACTGTACCATTCCCGGGTAGCTCAGCCGGCAGAGCAGGTGACTGTTAATCACCCTGTCGGGGGTTCGAATCCCTCCCCGGGAGCCATTTTTCCAAGGACATGCCTCGCCCCAACAGCACACGGGCGAGGTTTTTTTATAGGACCCGCTGCAAGGTTGATCCTGAGACAGCCCCTTTGGGGCGCGTTTCCAACTGCGGGGCGGTTTGTATTATAATTCGCAGTTCCCGACTAACTGGCACCGGAGGGCTGATGGCAAAGACCCGCGCATTCAAGCTTGAGAAGATTCACACCGAGATAGTCTCGAAGGCCACGATGTTCAAGGTCCTGAAGTACCTTGACGCCGGAGGCTTCGAGACCCCGTTTCTGCTCCTGGACGGCGACCAGGTGCGCGCCAAGGCCAAACTGATAGGTTCGAAGATCCGCAACTCCCGCGTCTTCTACGCGGTCAAGGCCAACCCGGACATCGAGACCCTGAAGCTCATCGACGCGATGGGCCTGGGGTTCGAGATCGCCTCGGACGGCGAGCTGCGCCTGCTCGAGACCCTGGGCGTCGCGCCCGAGCGCATCATCACGAGCAACCCGGTCAAGTCCGTCAAGTTCATAAAGAAGGCCACGGAATACGGCGTGACGTTCTTCTCTTACGACAGCTACGCCGAGGTCGACAAGATGGCGGCCCATGCGCCGGGGGCGAACGTATACCTCCGCCTCACCGTGCCGAACGAGGGCAGCGAGTGGCCGTTGAGCAAGAAGTTCGGCGTCGAGCCTGACCAGGCCATCCCGATTCTGGAGTACGCGCGCAACAAGGGGCTGAACCCCATAGGCATCACCTTCCACGTCGGCTCGCAGTGCCTGAACAAGTACAGCTGGAACACCGCGATCCAGAAGGCCCGCTCGCTTTGGGACCTGGCAGCGGAGCGCGGCATCCACATGCGCATCCTCAACATCGGCGGCGGCTATCCGGTTACTTACACCAAGAGCGTCGTCGGGATCGAGGAGATCGAGCGCAACATCGACAGCGTCATCGCCGAGCAGTTCCCGGAGGGCGTCGAGGTCTATATCGAGCCCGGACGCGGGATGGTCGGCGACGCGGGCGTATTCGTCTCGACCATACACGGCAAGGCCATGCGCGGCGAGAGGCAGTGGGTCTACATCGACGTAGGCGTCTTCAACGGCCTGATGGAGAGCGTGGGCGGCATCAGGTACAGCTACCTCGTCGAGAACATCGGCCAGCAGATCCGAAACGTCGACTGCACGCTCGGAGGGCCGAGCTGCGACAGCTTCGACGTCATAACCGAGGACTGCACGCTCGCGGGGCCGGAGCTAGGCTGCCTCGTCCTGATACTCTCGGCCGGCGCGTACACGATCTCGTACGCATCGGAGTTCAACGGGTTTTCGATCCCGAAGACCATCATCATATAGGAGGCGCAGGGATGGTCAAGTTCACCGAGCACGTGCCGTTTGTCGATATCGCTTACAGCTATGAGGTCGAGAAGGTCCTCTACAGGGGCAAGAGCAAGTTTCAGGACATCATGGTATTTACGAACCCGCAGTTCGGCAAGATGCTGATCCTCGACGGCGCGGTGCAGATCACCGAGCGCGACGAGTTTTTCTACCACGAGATGATTACCCACCCGCTGATGCACGCCCACCCGAACCCGAAGCGCGTCGTGGTCATAGGCGGCGGCGACGGCGGCACGGTGCGCGAGGTCCTAAAGCACAAATCGGTCGAGAAGGTCTACTTCGTCGAGATCGACCCTGAGGTCATACGCGTATCGAGGGAGTTCTTCCCGACCGTGGCAGGAAGCGTAGGCGATCCGCGCGTCGAGATCAAGAACATGGACGGGGCGGAATTTATCAAGTCGCTCAACAACGAGATCGACGTCGTGATCGTGGACTCCACCGACCCGATCGGGTTTGCGCGCAGCCTGTTCAGCGAGCAGTTCCTCCGCACCCTGCATCGTGCGCTCACGCCTGAGGGGATGTACGTCACGCAGTCCGAGAGCATGCTGATGCACGCCGATATCGTCAGGGAGATACAGGAGACGATAAAGAAGGTCTTTCCGTTGACGGACCTCTATTCCACCTGCATTGCGACCTATCCGGGCAACTGGTGGACGTTCTCGTGCGGATCGAAGTCTCACGACATGCGCACCATGCGCAGACCGTTTGAGGTCGAGACGAAATACTATGACGATGAAATACACGCGCACTCGTTCATGCCGAAGAGGCTTTACGCACGGCTTATGGTCGGGTGGCATCCGCTGGTAGTTTTCAAAGCGCGCTAAATACGCGTGATACGTCGTCAGGGGGCAGCGCCCCCTCGCTCCTATTCGCGGCGCTAACGCACCACTCACTTAAAAGGGGCCATCCGGCCCCTTTCTTATTGTGGAGATTGTGCTGGTTTGTTAATTGGCTCAAAGCGAATTATTTTTGCTTCGGGGTAGAGCTTACTTAAAGCCTCGTGAAGTTTGTCGCGGGTTGTTTCCAAAAAAACTACTGTATCGTCAATATGTTCGATTGCATCATCAGTCATTCTGGATAACTTTGTTGCCACTCTTTCACCAAGAGCGTTCACATATTGTTGTTTTGAGTATTTAACCCCCTGCGTCATTCCAGCATTCTCGATCAGCGGTTGAGCAATCTCTTCATGAAGTTTGGAGCGTTCATTGAGTATTTTCGCAGCAGTCTGATATTTACTTTCTGCTATTAATAATTGACCGAGATAGTCACGGTATTCAGTTTCCAGCAGAAAGCTCAGACTGCTAACATCAAACATCCATCGTTCATAATCCATAGGGGAAATGAAGGTTGCATACCAATGAATCTGAGATCATTCGACCTGATCGAATCAATAAATTGTGTTTGGATTAGCCTGAGGCCATTCCACTGTTGCATAAGAATAAACATGGCACGATTACCAAAGGCTACTTCATCGGATTGTTTTCTTCTTAAACGTTCTTGCTCTTCGGAACGTTTCCGTAGTAAGTGTGCTCGCTCCTCGAGTACGAAGGCATACCAAGCACCGCCAAACGCGGCTCCAAATGCGGCTAGTGCTGTGATTATCGCGGATAAGATTGTCTCAGAAATCATGCTTTGCACAATGCAACACCTCATGCTGCCTTGGCGGGCTCGACCATGACCTTTCCGAAGGACTGTATGACGAGTTCGTTAATGTCGGCCTTGTCCGAGACACCGAGTATCTCGATGCCCACGACGTTTCCGGCCCCGTCGTAGTCCGCGATGATATCCTCTGACAACTCGTCGGTATTGGAGATCTCGGTCTCCTTAAACCGCATGTAGATTGCGTCAGCCTCTTTTGAGTAGTGTATCCTCATGCTCATCGCCTCCCTAGGTACTTCTCGACCTTATCCGTGACATATACAGTTATCAGCCTGTCGCCATCAGCGACGACCCTTACGAGCTTCTGCCCGGCCTTCTTCTGGTAGACAATCCTCTTGCCGCTAGGTACTGTGCTGTCCGGCATGGCGAGGACGGATTGGACCAGATCACGCGCGACCTTCCTCTCGTCCATCTGCAAGAGTATGTGGTCAGTCCATATCCATTGCCGCTCGGCCATAAACCTGACTATTATCCTACATCAAAGCGGCCTGTTTGTGTAAGACCTCTTTAACTAACCATAGTTAATCAAAAACGCACGGATTTTAATTTTTCCTATCAATTTCGGTTTATATATAAACCGTAGGTTATCGCTTTTTTTGTTTCGTTGTGCTTCAATATCGTATGAGTTTGATATGGTCATATTTGATGGGCGGGGCAGGGGAGGCGGGAGAGAGTGCCACATGTTCGGATAAGGCCGCAAAAACCGCACTTTTTATCCGAACATCCGAACAGGGACGATCTCGAAAAAATGATGTTTTCCGGGGAGTTAGCGTTGCTCTTGCCTCAAACATCCGAACACATAAAATAAAACGTGCGCGCGCGGAATGCGTAACTATACCTAAGCGCGGACATCAGAACATGCCGTTGACCTTGTGGGGCGCGGGGGGCGACCTTCTTCCGTGCCCCCCGAAAGCGCGCCCAAATCGTCTTCAGACAAGGCAGGGCAAGAAGACCGCCCGATGGTGTACTGTGACGTACATAGAGGGCGAGTCTTTGAAGCCCAACGAAGTATCAAGCGATTTGGCGCGCTTTCACTACCTGCCAGTATGGTAAAATCCTAAGTTATGAAATATAAGCCAGTCTCGCTGAAGAAGATTAAAACCTATCCCGTCTCTGCTCGTAAGAGCAAGGTGCGTGCCGACCTGTTAGCCCGTCCCCACGCCCCCGGCTCTACGTTCCCGGAGTTCTTGGCTACGCTGCCTGACGTGCTGGGCGCGCGTGACCTGAAGGCGGTGGCAGCCGCCATAGCCAAGGCCCGCGCAGATGGGCGGCCCGTCGTGCTGGGTATGGGCGCGCACCCGATCAAGGTCGGCCTCTCGCCGCTGATCATCAACCTGATGGAGCTTGGCGTGATAACCGCGCTCGCGACCAACGGGGCCGCGATAGTTCACGACTTCGAGCTCTCATACGCCGGGCATACCTCGGAGGACGTCGCGGAGGCGCTCGCGGACGGCAGCTTCGGGATGGCGCGCGAGACAGGGGCGCTCCTAAACGCTGCGATCAAGAAGGGCGTCAAGGACGGCCTCGGCATCGGCCACGCAGTCGGACGCATGATCGACGAGGGCGGGAAAAAGTTCCCGCACAAGGACCTGAGCATATTCGGCGCGGCATGGAGGCTCGGGCTTCCGGCCACGGTGCACGTCGCGGTCGGGACGGACATCATACACATGCACCCGGCCGCGGACGGCGCGGCGATAGGCGAGGGCAGCCACACGGATTTTAAGCTCTTCGCCGCGGTCGTAGGCGACCTCGAGGGCGGGGTGTACATCAACCTCGGCTCTGCTGTGCTGATGCCGGAGGTTTTTTTGAAGGCGCTCTCGGTTGCGCGCAACCTCGGCCATCCGGTGAGGCGGCTTACGACCGTGAACATGGACTTCATCCAGCACTACCGCACGAGAGAGAACGTGCTGAGGCGGCCGACGATGCTCGGCGGCGCGTCATACGCCCTCACCGGCCACCACGAGATAATGTTCCCGCTGCTTGGGGCGGCGGTCATGGAGGATATAGCCCGTGATTCCAAAGGTTGACCAGGAGACCTGCATCGGCTGCGGCCGCTGCGAGGAGATATGCCCGGCCGTGTTTCACGTCGATGAAGAGCTCGGCAAGTCGCAGGTGATCGACCCGGAGGCCTGCGAGTACGCCGGCTGCTGCGAGGCCGCCGAGGAGAACTGCCCGGTCTCGGCCATCTCCCTCGTCGAGGAATAATGCTCGACTACACCGGCCACATGCGCCGCGCCCTTGGCGTGCTCGGCCGAAACTACCAGCTCGGGCTGCCGACCGCGATAGCGAGCTTCTGCGTCGCGTTCGCGACGATACCGCTGATGGCCGACACCGAGAACCTGACCACTATAGCCTGGGTCTCGTTCATCGGATTAGGCGTGAGCTTCTTCGCGCAGGGCGTGACGATGGCCATGGCGCTTGAGGCGATCCGCACCGGGAGCACCTCGCTGCGCTCCGGAGGGCAGCACGCGATGCGGCTGCTCGGGCCGCTATTGGGCACGTCGATCTGGATGTCGGCGCTCGTCATCGCCGGGCTGATGCTGTTTATCGCCCCGGGGCTCATCATCTACTGCATGCTGTTCTTCGCGCTCCCGGCAGTCGCGGTCGAGGGCCTGGGCCCCCATGCCGCGTTTCGGCGGAGCATCGACATCGTGCGCGGCAACAAGCGCGACTCGCTCATGGTATTTATGTGGATCACCTCGCTGGGGCTGATACTGGGCGGGATCAGCATCGTCATCGGCACCATCCCGGTTGCGGGCCAGCTGTTTGCGATCATAATGTCCGCGGCGTTTGCCGGGTTCATGTCCGTGGTGCTCGTCACGGCTTTTTTAGAACTGGCGACCGCTTCAGCCAAGGGGCCGGCCCCTCCGCCTGACGCCATAGCGTGCGCAGCAGCGTTCGCCCGGTGTGATAAACTGAAATCATGTCGATTATCGTCCTGACCAACGACGACGGCTTGCACGCCAGCGGGCTCGTGGCCCTGATGGACGAGATGCGCAAGGCCCATGAGATATGCGTCTTCGCGCCCGACCGCGAGCGCTCGGCATCGAGCCATTCCTTCACGCTCGACCGCCCGTTGAGGGTCAACCGCATCGAGGAGGGCGTATACAGCATCAGCGGCACCCCCACCGACTGCGTAGCCGTAGGGATATCGAAGGTCCTGGGGCGCAGGCCCGCGCTATTGATCTCGGGCATCAACGCCGGGGCGAACCTCGGCGACGACGTGACATACTCCGGCACGGTCTCGGCCGCAATGGAGGGCACGATCCTGAACATCCCGTCCATCGCGGTATCGCTCTATACCGAGCCCGGCGAGACCGTGATGCACTTCGATTCGGCCGCGCGGGTGGCCGCGATGGCGGCCGACTACGTGCTCGAATACTCGCTCCCCTATGACACGCTCCTTAACGTCAACGTCCCGAACCGCCCGTACGCTGAGCTTTCGGGCGTGCGCTTCACGCGTCAGAGCAAGCGCATGTACGAGGACTCGATCAAGGAGACGGTCTCGCCGTGGGGCGAGACGTTTTTCTGGATAGGCGGAGGGCAGCCGGTCTGGGAGCGTGGCGGGGACACAGATATCGCGGCCGTGCGCGCGGGCTTCGTATCGGTGACGCCGCTACATCTGGACCTCACGAACCACGGCGCGCTGGAATACCTGAGGCAGCGATGGAAGCCGACGATTACGCCCGGCTGAGAGAGCGCATGGTCGACGAGCAGCTCGTCGCGCGCGGGATCGCGGACGAGCGCGTGCTCGCGGCGATGCGGCGGGTGCCGCGACATCTCTTCGTCCCCGAGGGGACCAGGCGCTTTGCATACGAGGACGGCGCGCTGCAGATCGGCGACGGGCAGACGATTTCGCAGCCCTACATGGTCGCGGTGATGACCGAGCTGCTCGCCGTCAAGGGCGGCGAGAAGGTGCTCGAGGTAGGCACGGGATCGGGCTATCAGGCCGCGGTGCTCGCGGAGCTCGGGGCCGAGGTCTTCACTATAGAGCGCATCGCCGAGCTTTCGAGGAAGGCCGAGGCGCTGCTGAAGGGCGCGGGGTATGAGCACGTGCACTGCGTATTCGGAGACGGCACGCTCGGGATGCCGGAGCATCAGCCCTTCGACCGCATCATAGTCACGGCCGGGACGCCTGATGTGCCGCGCCCGCTCAAGGAGCAGCTCGCGATGGGCGGGATACTGCTCGCCCCGGTCGGGGACATGTACAGCCAGCAGCTTATTAAGCTCATCAAGTCCCCTGCGGGCTTCACGCAGGAGCATCACACGCCCTGCGCCTTCGTCCCCCTGATAGGCGAGTTCGGCTGGCGCAGCACCTGATCGAGCCTCCGAAGCTCCGCGGCCGGCGGCCCGCCGGGCCCGAAGCGCGTGAGTTCGTATAGCGCGATGAACTCCTCGGCGGCCGGCCTGTCGAAGCCGGCCCTGGTCGCCTCGGCGAGCACCTCGCGCGGGGTCGAGCTCTCGGTGATATTTCCGCCGCGCCTGCGCACCCTGTCTCGGAAGCTCACGTAGAGCCTGCTTTCCGGCCTGAGCCGCCTGCGCCTGAGCGCGCCCCGGACGAGCATCGCAAGCAGGCCGCAGAGCAGCGCTATGGCTATGACCCGCGCGGTCGCCGCCCATCCGGCGCGATAAGAGGCGGCCATGTGCGGGAGCGCCATGAGCGGGACCATCAGGTAGCGCAGGGCCGCGATCTGCTGGATCGGGCTGAAGTCCACGACGTAGCGGTACCACGCCATCTTTATCGAGTCCAGCAGCAGTCCGCCCGGCGGGTGCTGAGCCACCACCGGGGTGGGATCGAACCTGACCCATACGCCGCCGACCGCGGCCTCGACCCAGGAGTGCGCGTCGTTCTGCCGGACTATCAGATAGTTGCCGAGCGCGTTTGGCTGGCCGCCGCGGAAGCCCGAGACGACCCTCGTCGGCACCCCGACGGCCCGGAGCATCACGGCCATCGCGGTGGCGAAGTGCTCGCAGTACCCGCGCTTCGACTCGAACAGGAATTCCTCAAGCGGGCTCAACCCGGCCCTCGGGCGGGGGGTGTTGAGGTCGTACCGGTAGTTGGCCTTGAGGTAGGTCTCGAGCGCGCGCGCCTTCGCTGCGGCATCGGGCGCGCCGCCGGCGACCCGCTTCGCGAGTTCGTATACGCGGTCCAGCCCCCGCGGCAGCTGCAGATATCGGCCGAGATTGGCCCCGGTCTGGAATGGCATGTCCGAGGACCTGACCGTATACGTGAGCCTGCGCCCGGCGCGCTCGGGCATACGCACGCACCCGGCCGGATCCACATACACCGTGCGTGCCGGTGCGGCGACTGACGATATCCTCCCGAGCCCGAATATCACGTCCGTGTCTATCGGCTCGGAGACGACCTTCTGGACGGTGGGATAGATGGACTCCTTCATGAGCAGGTGGAATACGCCTGAGGAGGGTATTACGAGTTCGCCGCCCAGCAAGGTGTTGTGCCAGACCGCGCCGTCGAAGAAGTCGTGCGTGACACCCCGCCAGTATAGCGGCTGTTTGGTGCCGGATATCTCGACGCGCATCACGACCGTCTCGTCCGAGAGGACGTCTCCATAACTGCTGATGTCCACGTTGTCCGCAAACCCCACGGTCTTGACCGCCTTCTGCTTCTTCTGCCCGAAGAGCCCGTGCGGGACGCGCGGCAGCACGACGAACAGCACCGCGGTCATGCACATCACCGCTGCGGCAGTCACCGCGAGCACGCGCCAGAACCCCGACGTCCCGCGCCCCATCCTGATGAAGTGCGAGAGCACGAACGCCGCGACCATCAGCGCGGTGAACAGCACGAAGAGCGCCCCGACGAGGATAGACTGATTAAGCTCGGAGGTAATCACGAGCTGCAGCAGCGACATGAAGAACACCTGCGGCGGGTCCCATTCGTTTTTGAGGTCGAAGCTCTTGACCGCCTGAAACAGCAGCGTCAGGTGCCCGATAGCGACTAATGCGTCCCTGGAAATATAAAACACGTCCGGGACGAGTGCCGCGAGCACGACGAGCGAGAGCGCGTCGATCAGCCACCTGGGGGCCTGCCTGAGCCCCCGCAGGTGCCTGTAGTACCCGGCGAATACGGCCGAGGCAGGCAAGAGGAATACCGGGTTCATCTGGCCCGTGAGCACGAGGCTCAGGCCCCCGGTCAGGGCCATCAGCGCCGTCAGCGTCTTATATGGCAGAGGCATCTATCAGCACCTCGCACGATGGCGCGAGCCCGCCGAGCGTCGAGTTGGCGCTCTTGAGCACGCCGATCCGCAGGCCGTGGATCGCCTCGGCGTCGAGCGTGCAGGCGCCGCCGCCGGATTCCCCGGCCACCGCGAGTTCGTCGAGCATGCGGTATAGGTTCTCCTCACCGCTTGCCGGGGGGATGAGCCCGCGGCACGTAGCCAGCCCCACGGGGCGGCCCTCGCGGCAGTGGCGTACAGCGAGCGATGCCGCGACCGAGACCGCCTTCTCGAACGCCTCCGGCGCGACGGGAGCCGCATCGTCCAGGATTATGCAGATCGCCTCGTGCATGTCCTCGGCGAACTCCCTGAGCATCAGGCGTCCGGTGCGCGCGCTCACCTTCCAGCTTACGCGCCTGACGTCGTCCCCGAAGCGGAACTCGCGCAGGCCGAAGAGGTCGTCCCCTTCGCCTTGCATGATGTGCGCGCTCCCCTCGCTTCGGCCCTCGGCGAGCGCCGTCTCCGGCAGGTCGATCAGCCGGGGGTATACGGTCAGCGGCCCGGCGGCCCTTGCCTTCGACCGCCCGCTGAAGAAGATGAACGGGAAGAAGCTCCCTGCCCTTATGCCTCCGGCCCCGGGATATACGCCGCGCTTGGGGAATTTGAAGACTGCCGCTGAGGTCGCGCCTGCTCGCGGCCCGACCCGCATGATCGAGCCTCCGCCCTCGGCGTCGGCCCCAAGTTGCAGCGAGTATGCCGGGAGGATGCGCCTGGTGTTTCTTACGGTGACGTCGATGGTCGCGTCCTCGCCGGCGTATACCGGGCCTCGCGGCGAGGCCGAGATCTCAAGCCCGCGCAGGTTCAGGGGCAGCGCCACCGCCGCGACGAGCAGGAGCGAGAGTTCGATCCCCAGCAGGATGTAGATGAGGTTGTTGCCGGTGTTCAGGGCCGCAAGCGCGATCAGCACCGCGGTGAGTATGATCCGCCATCCCTCCTTGGTGGGACGCAATTTAGCGCCAACCTCTCATTAAGAGGTTGCCTTCTTTAGACCGGGACCGCTATGCGCCCGACGATATCGCGCACCACGTCCTCGGCCTCCGCGATATACGCCTGCCGCCTGAGGATGATGCGGTGGCCGAGCACATAGGGTGCGGTGTCCTTGATGTCCGAGGCGACCACGAACCCGCGCCCGGCGCAGTACGCGCGCGCCCGGGCCAGGGCGAGCAGGAAGCGCGCGCCTCTCGTGCTCGAGCCCAGCCGCACGCGCTCGTCCGTGCGCGTGGCCGCGACCGCCTCCATCAGGTAGTCAAGCAGGCTGTCCTCGATCCCGACCGAAGCGGCCTCGTCCTGCATGCGCATGACGTCGGAGGCCGATATTACCGGCTCCATGGCCTCGATGTCCTCGAAGTCCTTGCCCTCCAGCAGCGCGAGCTTCTCGTCCGCGGCCGAGGGGTAGCCGAGCTTCATGTGCATCGCGAAGCGGTCGAGCTGGCTTTCGGGTAGCGGGAAGGTGCCCCGGTATTCGATAGGGTTTTGGGTGGCTATCACCATAAACGGCTCGGGCAGCATGTGCGTCGTCCTATCCAGCGTGACGCGCCGCTCGCTCATGGCCTCCAGGAGCGCGGACTGCGTCTTGGGGGTAGTGCGGTTGATCTCGTCGGCGAGCACGATGTTCGCGAAGACAGGGCCGGGGCGGAACTCGAAGTCCCGCGTATCGGGGTTCAGGATGCTTACGCCGAGTATGTCGGAGGGGAGCATGTCGCTCGTAAACTGTATCCGCTGAAAGGTGCAGTTTACGGCCTTGGCCAGCGCGAAGGCGAGCGTGGTCTTGCCCACGCCGGGCACGTCCTCGATCAGCAGGTGCCCCCGGCCCAGCAGGGTCGCGACCGCGAGCCTCACGGCCTCGGGCTTGCCCCTGATTATCGAGTTGAGGCGCGCCTCGAGCGCGGCGAGCCCCGTGTATGAGACGGTTTCGGTTCCCATTATGAAAATATAGCATTAATCGCATAGGTTTTGAACCGGCGCGGGCTGCCGCCCCGCAGTGTTTATGTTATACTTTCCGCAGAAGATGCCTTATGTATAAGGGGGCTGCTTGAACGTACAGGTCGACAACCTCGAGCCGGGCATGAAGCTCGCCAGGGACATCACGAACGAATCTGGGATGGTGCTCATCGTGCGCTCTACCCTGCTGACGCCCGAGCTCATCAAGCGCCTGCAGGGCATGGCTATAGACAGCGTCAGCATCGTCGCGCCCGGAAGCTCGATGCCGCCCAAGGACCGCATCTTCGCCGAGCTCCAGAAGCGCTTCTCCAAGACCAACGGGGACCCGAACATGGACCACCTCCGCCAGCTCTTCGAGGCCCGGCTGGACGAGCTCTACAGGGACGCCCCGTGAAGGACGCCCGCATACTGCGCGAAGAGATCGAGAACATCGACACGCTCCCGACGATCCCAAGCGTGCTGCAGCGCCTCCTGCGCGTCATCGAAAACCCCAAGGTCTCCCTTAACGAGATCAGCAATACGATACTCAGCGACCCGGTACTGACCTCGCGCGTGCTGAAGCTCGTAAACTCGCCTATATACGGCTTCCCCGGCAGGATCAGCTCGCTCACTCAGGCCCTGATACTGCTCGGCCTCAACGTGGTCAGGGGCATGCTGCTCGGCGTATCGGTGTTCGAGGCCATGGAGATGACTATGACCGGGCTTTGGAAGCACTCGCTCGGCTGCGCCGTGACGGCGCGCCTCGTGGCGAAGCGCGTCGGGGCCTCCGAGCCCGAGGAGATCGCGGTCGCGGCCCTGCTGCACGACATCGGCAAGGTCGTGCTCAAGCTCAAGTATCCCGAGGACTACTCTGCGGTGATCAAGAGGACCGAGGAGTCCGGGATGTACATAGTCGAGGTCGAGAAGGAGATATTCCATATCACGCACGCCGACGCCGGCTCGTGGATAGCGCAGAAGTGGAACTTCCCCAAGCACCTCGTCGAGGCCATAGCATATCACCACAAGCCTCAGATCGCCCGAAACGTCCCGATGCACGCCGCCATAGTGCACTTCTCCGACGCGCTCGTGCGGGCCAAGGGCTTCGGGTTTTCCGGCGACCCCTACGTGCCGCAGGTCCACCCGGCGGCCTGGAAGCTCCTGAACCTCTCCGACGGGGAGGTCATGGACCTGCTTCGGGAGCTCGACGACGCCCTGAGCGTGGCCGAAGACACGATCCTGAGCGATGACTAACGACCAGCCCTCGATAACCGTTATCTCAAGGGACGAGGGGTTCAAGGACATGGTCTCCGGCCTGCTCGGAGACAGGTACGTGCTCGTCAACTTCCCTGACATCCAGACCTCGATAGACTATATCTACAACTCGCTGCCGAGCATGGTCCTGATCCACCTGCTCAAGGACGACCGCCTCTCTCCCTCGATACTCAAGGCCTTCAAGAGCGACCCGATATTCTCTCAGCTCCCGGTGCTCGGCGTGCTGGAGGACGGCTACGTAATCCCCTCATGGGACTTCCTGCTGGTGGACGATTTCATCCGGGGCATCGACGTGGTGGCGGACCTCTCGCTGCGCGCGGACCTCTGCGTAAAGCGCTCCGAGCGCATGGTGGACGTAAGCCCCCTGACCAAACTTCCGGGCAATATCGCGATATTAAAGCAGGTCCAGAGCAGGCTCTCGCGCGGCGAGAAGTTCGCGCTCGCCTACTGCGACCTGGACCACTTCAAGCCCTTCAACGACCGCTACGGCTTCGGCCGCGGAGATGAGGTCATAAAGATGCTCGGCCGCCTGATCCTCAACAGCGTGTTAGAGGCCCAGCCCGTAGGTAGCTTCGTCGGCCACATCGGAGGAGACGACTTCATCTTCATCACCGAGACCGCGGTCGCGGACCAGACCGCGCACAGCATCACGGAGTTCTTCGACAACATCATCCCGACCTTCTATGACCAGGCGGACAACGAGGCCGGCTGCATCGCCTCGGTCGACCGCGAGGGCAAGCAGCGCCAGTTCCCGATCATGAGCCTCTCGATAGGCATCGCGCACAACCTGAGCCGGAGCTTCATACACTTCGGGGAGATGGCCGAGGCGGCGTCGGAGATGAAGAAGTATGCTAAGAACCACGAAGGCAGCTTCGTGGTGATGGACAGACGCAGGTAGGGTTCTGTCGCTTCGCTGGAAAGACGCGCTAAATACGCGTGATACTGCGTCAGTGCTTCAAAGACACGCCCTCGGAGTACGTCTCAGTACACCGTCGGGCGGTCTTCTCGCCCTTCCTTGTCTGACGCGATTTATCGCGCTTTGGTGATACGCGCAGGGTCAAGCGCGAGCGGTCAACGGCATTGGAAAAACTTTATGGTTATAAGGGTTAGTTTTTGGGGACAAACGAATACACGACGCCACTATTTGGCAATAACCATTCATTATACTGCATTGAAAAGAAACCTTCACGATGATCCTCAATAACCTTTTCTGGATGAGAGACCATCGGCTGAAACCTTAATTTCATTTCTTTAGGATATGATATTGTCATATAAAAAGTTTTTGTGGGATGTGCCATTGACCAATTTGAAAACTGGCCTGTTTCCATTTTATAGACTGATTTTAATTCCACATACAATCCATTTTCGCTAAAATTACTCAAGGGGAAAATTAGTCCCTTTTGTTCAATTTCACTGCGCGGAACTTGCTTCTCAGTGCCATTGCATTTAACAACAAATTCATCATCTTTCTTATTCATTGACAATACGGGGTTGTTTTTTACCTTCATTTCAACGCTTATAATATCTAAGAACTCTCCTGGATCTGGCTTCCACTTTATAGTATCCTGAATTTTTCCGCCAACCATTTTACAGGCATATGTAAGTCTATCGCTAATTAAAATACCTGGCGGTTCATCTGACTCTTCCACTACAATCTCGCACTTAACGTTATCTCTATATGGTTCGCTAATATACTTACTTAAGTTATCCTGAAAATAATTCAAAAAACTTCCTTCCTTATCTATATCTGAGGTATGAAAATATGCTTTCAAGGTCTTAATCTGAAGATTTGAAAGGGTTTCTTGATCCATAGAATTTAAATATTCTTGTTCCAAAACTACATTTTTCAATCTTTCCTCAAAATAATGCTGCCAATCAGGTAATTGCAAAAAGAAAGAAAATATGCCAGATGTGAAAATCGTGAAACCAAGCAGCTCAAAAAAATTATATATCAGCTTAGATATATCCGATGCTTTTTCAAAATCCGCCGGTTTATTATAAAGAGTTATTATCGCGATTAATAATCCCATTGATACCAAAAGAGTCGCGGACAAAACACTTAGCTTTCTCAGAATGTGTAAAATCTTCTTTTCTTTCTTTCCAGTTATCACGAAGAGTTCCGCCTAACAGTGATTTTACGTTGCTGTTATCATAAGTGAACATGCACATTAAATGCAATAAATATTGCAGAAAAAAAAGAACATTAGCGGCACTTGTGATCAATGCCGTTGACCGCTCGCGCGATTAGCACACAGCACCACCAAAGCGCGATAAATTAGGCTCAGACAAGGAACGGCGAGGACCCCAACCGGAGGCGTACTGTGTCGTACGTTGAGGATTGGGGCCGCAGCCGTGACGCAGTATCAGGCAATTTAGCGCGGCTTTCCAATCCGCCCCTCTATCAAGAGATCAGGCCCGACGCGCCGCACCGTCATATCCCCTACCATGAGCGCGTCTTCGAGTTTGCGGAACGCATCGCCCCCGACGACCGGGAATGAGCGCAGCCCCGCCGATGATCTTGGGAGCGACGAATATCATCACCCGGTCCACGATGCCCTCCATCAGGGCATGGCCGTTGAGTGTCGCTCCACCCTCGATCAGCACCGAGTTCATCCCGATAGAGCCAAGCTCCCGAAGCAGCCACTTCAAGTCGAGCGTGCCCTTGTAGCCCAGTATCCTCACCCCGCGCGCCTCGAACGAGCGCGCCAGAGCACCACCACTCTCCCTCGTAACGATGATCGTATCCGGCGGGGTCTGAAGCACCCGTGCGCTGTCCGCGATGCGAAGTGACGGGTCGATGACCACGCGCACCGGCTGGTGCGCACCTCGAATGCGCGCGGTGAGTTCCGGGTCGTCGGCCGCTACGGTGCCGATCCCTGTGATGACCGCGTCCACCGAAGAGCGGAGCCTGTGCACGATCTTGCGCGCCGGTGCCGAGGTGATCCATTTCGACTGGCCCTCGGGTGTGGCGATCTTGCCATCTAGCGTCATCGCGGCCTTCAGGGTGACGAACGGGAGCCCGGTCGTGATTTGCTTGATATATGCCTCGTTGAGTGCGCGGGCCTTGTCCTCGAGCACGCAGCAGGTCGTCTTGATCCCGGCCGCCTCGATCTCGGCGATGCCCCGGCCCGAGACCTTCGGGTTTGGGTCCCTCATCGCGACCACCACGCGGGCCACTCCCGAGGCGATGATCGCTTTTGTGCAGGGCGGGGTGCGCTTCTTGGTGTGGCAGCAGGGCTCCAAAGAGACATAGAGCGTCGCACCACGCGCTTTCTCGCCCGCGCTTTGGAGCACGAGCGCCTCGGCGTGAGGCGTGCCTGCCCTGCGGTGGTAGTCCTCGGCGATGACCCGCCCGGAGCGCACCAGCACCGCGCCGACCATCGGGTTCGGGCTCGTGCGGCCCCGGCCGCGCGCAGCGAGCGCCAGGGCGCGTTTCATGTATAAAACATCGTCCATCCGGTAATATACCACAATCGCCCCGGCAGGCCATCAGGGTGCGGGCTGTGGTATAATTAGTGATTAATTTCACCAACCAGGAGGCTTAATATGGCAGAAGGTTTGGTCAACGTTACGACGTCCTCGTGGGACGCGGAGGTGCTGAAGTCCGATACTCTCGTGATGGTGGATTTCTGGGCCGTATGGTGCGGCCCGTGCCGGATGATCGCGCCGACCGTCGAGCAGCTCGCGCAGGAATACGCAGGCAAGATCAAGGTCTGCAAGCTCAACACCGACGAGAACCCGGACATAGCGAGCAAATACAAGATAATGGGCATCCCGACCGTGATGTTCTTCAAGGGCGGGGAGATCAAGGACCAGGTCGTGGGCGCCGTGCCGAAGAGCCAGCTCAAGGCCAAGATCGACAGCCTCGTATAATGAAGTTTTTTAGCGGACCGGGAACCTGGGCCATCGCCCTGATGGTGCTGCTCGCGCTTGCGGCCTGTCAGGCCAAGCCCAAGGCAGTATCCACGGCAGGCGGCCCCGCCGCGCTCGACCTAAAGCGAGCCGACGGGACGGACTTCGACCCCTCGACGCTCAAAGGCAAGGTCGTGCTGATCGAGTTCTGGGCCACGTGGTGCCCGCCGTGCAAGATGGCGATCCCGGACATCAAGGCGCTCAGCGAGAAGGTCAAGGGCACCGATATCGAGGTGGTCACTGTAGCCATAGATGACAAGGCCGAGGACGTCTCGGCGTTCGTAAAGGAAAACAACCTGCCGTACCTCGTGCTGCACGACGACGGCAGGGCGACCAAGGAATACGGGGTCCGCGGCGTGCCGACCTCGGTCGTACTCGACAAGACCGGCAAGGTCGTCGAGACCCACATGGGCTACATGACCGGCTATGCGGACGAAATGCTCATAGAACTGAAGAAATACCTATAAAATGTTCGATTCTCTAAGCGGAAAGCTCGAAGGCATATTCAAGAAACTCAGGGGACGCGGCCTCCTCAAGGAGGAGGACGTCGACCTTGCGATGAAGGAGGTCCGCCTCGCGCTCTTGGAGGCGGACGTTAACTTCAAGGTCGTCAAGGACTTCGTGGCCTCGGTGCGCGAGAAGGCGATCGGAAGCGGCGTGCTCGACAGCCTGACGCCCGGCCAGCAGGTCGTGAAGATCGTATTTAAGGAGCTTATCGACGTTATCGGCGGCGAGACCAGCCGCATACAGCTCTCGCCCAACCCGCCGACTGTCATCATGCTCGTGGGCCTGCAAGGCTCGGGCAAGACGACCTCGGCCGCGAAGCTAGCCTACCAGTTCAAGAAAGAGGGCCGCCGCCCGCTGCTCGTCGCGGCCGACCTGCAGCGCCCGGCCGCCATAGACCAGCTCGTAACCTTGGGCTCGCAGATCGGCGTGCCTGTGTTCCATTCGCGCGAGCAGAAGGACCCGGTCGCGCTCTGCAGCGCCTCTATACAGCAGTCGAAGCTCGACGGACGCGACATAGTCATACTCGATACCGCGGGCCGCCTGCACGTCGACGAGTCGCTGATGGGCGAGCTCAAGCGCATCAAGGAGAACCTCTCGCCGCGCGAGGTCCTGTTCGTCGCGGACTCGATGACCGGCCAGGACGCGGTCAACAGCGCCAATACCTTCAACGAGCAGATCGGCATAGACGGCGTCGTGCTCACCAAGATGGACGGCGACGCCCGTGGCGGCGCGGCCCTGTCTATCAGGTCGATCACCGGCAAGCCTATAAAGTACATCGGCATGGGCGAGAAGATCGACATGCTCGAGGTCTTCCACCCGGACCGCATCGCGCAGCGCATCTTGGGCATGGGCGACGTGCTCTCGCTGATCGAGAAGGCCGAGAAGAACTTCGAGGTCGAAGAGGCCAAGAAGATGCAGGAGAAGCTCCTTGGCGACTCCTTCAGCTTCGAGGACCTCAAGGACCAGCTCAACAAGCTCAAGAGCATGGGCCCGCTCGAGAACATCCTCGGGATGATCCCCGGCATGAACAAGCACATGAAGGACATCAAGGTCGACGACCGCGAGATCGGGCGGATCGAGGCGATCATCAACTCGATGACACCGGCCGAGCGCAAGGACGTCAACCTCTTAAACGGCAGCCGCAAAAAGCGCATAGCGCTTGGCAGCGGGACTACCGCAACGGACGTGAACCGGCTGATCAAGCAGTATCTGGACATGAAGAAGATGCTTAAGATGTTTAAGAAGGGCGGAAGGATGCCATCCCTCAATTTCAAACGTCGATAGTTTTCTCCCCGTTACCTTCTCTAAAGCCGCGCGAAATCGCTTGATACTGCGTCATCAGTCGAAAATCGCCCTCGGAGTACATCCCAGTACACCTGCGGGACGATTTTCTCCTTCTTCCTTGTCTCAAGACGATTTCTCGCGCTTTAATGTTGCCCCTGCCTGATCGCGCGAGCGGTCAACGGCATTGATATAGTTCTATCGCTTTGTTAGTTTCGAATTATGAGATGCAGTTATAGTTTGCTGCCATTATGGTTGTTTGCTTTTACTGAGATAAGTCTTAAGTATAAAACCGGGTGTTCTTGGAATTAACCATTTAATAAAATCCTTGTAGGTGGTTCTGAGGGCAGGGACTTCCAAATATTTATCTAGGACTCCCTCATTGCTAGAAAGAAGTTTAATGAAGATCGCAGGGAAAAGATGCATGAGTCTAGTTAACAATAAGGAATATTTTAAGTTTTCACCAAAGTCACGTTGACAGCGCAATTCATATGCTTGTCGTAGATTCATTTTCTTGTTTAACTTTAGTTTTTCAAATATAATTTCTACAGCAATCTGTCCTGACCTTATTGCATAAGCAATACCCTCCCCATAAAATGGATCCACAAACCCAGCCGAATCACCAACCAGTATCATTCTATTTGTCGCGAGTGTTCTCTTAATCCCTCCAGAAGGTATCACATGACCGTGCAAACGATATTTTTCACGGAATCCATTTTCTTTTAGGAAAGATTCCATTGATGATAGAGGGTTAGATAAATATTTTGCAAAGCCTCCGATGCCAACATTGAAACAGTTTTTATGTGGAAATATCCACCCATAACCAACGCCGGCAACACCGAAATGTATGTCGATAGAATTATGTATATAACTGTCTATGCGATCATTACTTGCCTCTATCTCAGTTACGATGCAGATGCCGAATTCAGCCCTTGTATCTTTTTTGCGTATCAAACGCTTAAATTTACCTTGTGCGCCTTCAGCGATGATAACAAATCGAGTTCTATAGCTATCATTTGTTGTAAAGACAGAAATATCATCGATATGCTCTTGAATGTCAATTACCTGTTCCCCCAGCTTAACTTCAATTTCAGTTTCTTTGGCTTTGGCAAGTAAGTACGCATCAAAATTACTTCTATTAACAAGAACAGCAATTCGATATTCTTTTTGTCTTTCAATTGAATTGTTCTTGAAATGAACTCTAGCCCCATAGATCTCTCTTTCGATAAGATGCTGGGGAATTTCGAAATCGAGATATGACATAGCATGTTCTGACAAAGCACCGCCACATGGTTTATAACGAGGGAAATCAGCTTTTTCCAGTAGAAGTGTTTTAAGACCCTTTTGACCAGCAATTCGCCCTGCGGATGATCCCGCTGGTCCACCACCTATTATAATGAGATCATACATTGTTATTTTAAGAAAGCTTCCAATACAGCTATTGATAACGGAGATAGAAATGAAAGGCCAAAGCCAGATAGGATTCCCAGGTCAAAAGGGTATGCCCGCATATCGTTTAATTTTGAATTGTAAAGATGCTCAAACAAATAAATTTCAATTGCTTTTTTAATGTCTAAATTTTCAGAAGATACGAATTCCTTTAACATTTTTTCAAGCTTATTATGATAGTTTATTCTTACCTCTTTTTTCTTGGCATCTATGTATTGTTTCAGTCTAAGTATGGGAGCTATGAAACCTATTACCATTGTAATGATGAATAATAACGATGACAGAATAATCATTAGATTTAGAGAGTCGGCTTTATTGCCAAGTTTAGAGAATATCTCAAAAGCTAAAGGAAAAACTAACGCACCAGATGAAAAATATAGTGATATTTTGACGGAGAATGCTCCAAATGTTGCCAAGCCACCGTATCTGTCCGGATGATGCGGTTCAAAAATCAGATCATCGCAACAAATATTATTCATCATTGTTATCAAAACAAATATCCCATGAAAGCCAATTGATGATATAAAAAAGAGAAGAAAAAATGAAATGCTTCCCCATAGTTCAATTGCCAATGGCGCATTTCCGTAATAAGAATGTACCACGAGGAAAGATAAGGCTAAGCCTAAGGGATAACCAACGATCTGATACTTATTCGATTGGATTCGTTTAATTTCTCTAAGAAAATGGTTCTCCCATTTGCCATGAGCGAAAACTTCCACATATTTGTGGAAGAAATCAATGATATATTCAAAAGCGCTTTGTATCAATAATGGGGCAATAGCTAACCATAATAAAGCAATATGCATACGCCATGTAAATATTTCTTCATTATATATGAATTGAAGCAAGTACCCAATAGATATGATTGGAATATAAAACATAAACACTGATGCACATATTTTTGATCGAAAAAGTTTACTCAAAAAATATTGCCATCTAATAATCCAAAGCGTAGCTCGTGAAGCCGCTTCTTTTTCAACCTTTGACCATTCTTTTCTCCCGCCGATCATGTGTTAGCCTTTCTCAATTGTTTAAGTATTAAAACGAAGTAATCATTAAGGTTTCAATAGACTATCTGATATTAACTATTTGAGTCAACAGTTCTACTATTATTGCAGCGCCTCATAGAAAGCTAGTAAGCTGTCAAGGAGTTATGTAGATATCGACCAAATATAATGTTGTAGCCCTTCAGAATAGTAATCGCGAATAAGTGAACGATGTAATTAGAAGCGAAGCGGCTCTGAATCCCGCTGGCCTCTACGGCGTATCGATGTATATCTCGCCTCGCGAGTAAAGTACCACGCCGCCGCCGATAATGACGCGCTCGCCAATGTTCTCGCAATAGAGTTCGCCGCCACGGGCTGATATCTGCCGCGCGTTTAGCTCGGCCTTGCCGAGGCGCTTTGACCAGTATGGTATCAAGGTGCAGTGGGCCGAGCCGGTCACGGGGTCTTCTGGAATCCCGGCGGAGGGCGCGAAGAAGCGCGAGACGAAATCCACGCCCTTACCCGGTGCAGTCACGATGAAGCCGAAGGCGTCCTTGATCGCGGCGAGCTTGTTGAAGTCGGGCGTCAAGTCGCGCACCTCCTCCTCCGATCCGAACACCGCCATCAGGTCGCGGGCCTTATAGACCTCAAGCGGCCTTATACCTAACGCGTCCGTGAGTTCATCCGTTATCTCGACCGGCGCGCCCGGCCTCGCGGGGAAGTCCATCAGGAACAGCTCATCACTGCGCTCGACCTTGAGTATCCCGCTTTGCGAGAAGAACTGTACCCTCTGGACTCCCGGCTCGACGATCTCGGTCACGACGTACGCGCTTGCGAGCGTCGCGTGGCCGCACAGGTCGATCTCGACCGAAGGCGTAAACCACCTGATGTCATAACGCCCCCTGCCGCCCGAGATAAACGCCGTCTCGGACTGCCCGTTCTCGGTCGCGATTGCCTGCATGAGCGGATCCGGCAGCCAGCGCTGAAGCACGCAGACCGAGGCCGGATTGCCCTTAAAGGGCTTGGCCGTGAATGCGTCCAGATGGAAGTGCGGTACTTTCATCCCTGCGTGGTCTTGACCTCGAACTTGGGCGGGTTGGCAATCGCGCGCTTCACCGCGCACTGGTCCGCGACCTTGATGAGCGCGCCGAGGTACTTCTGCGGGAACCCGGCCGGCACCTTGATATCGAGCACGATCTTGTCCATCACCGAATGTCCGTCGGGCGTCTGGACGTACTCGATCCGCTCGCTGATCTCAAGCCCCTCGGTCGGTATCTTGCGCTCCTGACAAAAGCTCAGGACGAATATCCCCGCGCACGTGCCGATGGACGCCAGAAAGAGAGCGAAGGGTGTTGGGGCCGAGCCCTCGCCGCCGTATTTAGCGGCCTGGTCGGTCTTAATCACCATGCCGTCGTCGCCTGTCGCGTATACCTTCTTGCCGCCCGGAAACGATATTTTAAATTCCATAGTCAGTGGCCTCCTGTGTAAGTGATTTATTTAGTATAATATCATGTTACAAACCTATTCATGCGAGGTGTGCTTTAGATGGCTGAAGAGAAAAAGGAAAAATGGCTCAACTACCTTGCGGTGAGCACCGTGATATTCGCGGTCTGCGCCACGCTCGCCACTTTTAAGGGCGGCGGTTTCTCGACGCGGGCCGTGCTCTCGCAGTCAAAGGCCTCGGACCAGTGGGCGTTCTACCAGGCCAAGAGCATCAAGGGCTACCTCTACGATATGCAGGCCGAGAAATTCGCGATGGACTTAAAGAGTGACGCGAAGCTCCCGCCCGCTGTGCGCGAGGAGTACCAACAGAAGATCGACTCATACGCCGGGAAGGTCAAGAAATACGAGGAAGAGAAGAAGAAGATCAATCAGGACGCGCTGGAGCTTGAAAAGGTCCGCGACGATGCGCAGATCCACACTCAGGCCTTCGGGATGGCCGTGATATTCCTTCAGGTCGCGATACTCCTCAGCTCGATCGCCGCGCTGATGAAGCGCCGCAACATCTGGCTTCTGGGCGTAGCGAGCGGTGCGCTCGGACTCGTATATTTCGCCAACGGCTTCCTGCTATTCATTAAATAAGAAGGGATCATATGGCTTATAAAGACCTCAGAGAGTTCATCCGGCTTCTGGAAGGCAAGGGCCTGCTCAGGCGAGTGGGGGTCGAGGTCGACCCCAACCTCGAGATCGCGGAGATCAACGACCGCATCGTAAAGCAGGGCGGCCCGGCGGTTTTTTTCGAGCGCACCAAGGGCACGAAGCTCCCGTGCGTGGTGAACCTCTTCGGCTCTTACGAGCGGATGAAGCTTGCGCTAGAGGTCGCCGACCTCGACGATATCGGCAAGGAGATCCTTGAGTTCCTGGAGCCGGATATCCCGACTAACTTCATAGAGAAGCTGAAGGCCCTGCCGAAGCTCAAGCGGCTCTCGGAGTTCCTGCCAAAGTACGTCAAGGCCGGCCCGTGCAAGGAGGTCATCATCAAGGATAATCCCTCGCTCGACATCATCCCGGTTCTGAAGACATGGCCCGGCGACGGAGGGCCGTTCATCACGCTCCCGCTCGTCTTCACGAAGGACCCCGAGACCGGCAGCCGCAACTGCGGGATGTACCGCATGCAGGTCTTCGACTCAAAGACCACCGGGATGCACTGGCACATGCACAAGGACGGCGCTTCGCACTATAGAAAGGCCGAGGCGCGCGGCGAGCGGTTGCCGGTCGTTGTGGCGATAGGCTCGGACCCGGCCGTGATGTACTCCGCCTCCGCCCCCCTGCCGCCGGACATAGACGAGATGCTGCTTGCCGGTTTCCTGCGCAAGTCGCCTGTAGAGCTGGTCCCGTGCGAGACCGTGCCGCTCGAGGTCCCGGCGAACGCCGAGATCGTGCTCGAGGGGTATGTCGATCCGAAGGAGCGCAGGATAGAGGGCCCGTTTGGAGACCACACGGGGTATTACTCGTTAGAAGACGAGTTCCCGGTATTTCATATCACCTGCATAACGATGCGCCGCGACGCGATATATCCGGCCACGATAGTCGGCAAGCCCCCGATGGAGGACTGCTACATGGCCAAGGCCACCGAGCGCATATTCCTGCCGCTTCTGCGCAAGACCCTGCCCGAGATCGTGGACCTGAACCTCCCGCTCGAGGGCGTCTTCCATAACATCGCGCTCGTCTCGATAGACAAGCGCTACCCCGGCCACGCGCGCAAGGTGATGTACGCGCTATGGGGCCTCGGGCAGATGAGTTTTACGAAGATGATCGTGGTCGTGGATAAGTGGGTCGACGTGCAGGACACCTCCGAGGTCGCATGGAGGGTCGGCAACAATGTTGACCCCAAGCGCGATGTCGTAATCGTCGAAGGCCCGCTCGACGTGCTCGAGCATGCATCGCAGATCCCGGCCTATGGCGGCAAGATGGGCATCGACGCTACAAAGAAACTGCCCTCCGAGGGTTTCACCCGGCCATGGCCCGCTGATATAGTGATGTCGGAAGATATCAAAAAGCTCGTGGACTCGCGCTGGCAAGACTACGGACTTTCATAGCCCCTACGGTAGTTATGAGCTATAATTGGATCAATGAACGCGCGGAGCTTTAAGACCGAGGAGCACTTTGTAACCGAAGAGCCTTACTACCTCCCCTCCGGGGACGAGATACGCCTTTTCGAGGCCGCGTATGGCTCGCAGATCCCGGTGTTGCTGAAGGGCCCGACCGGGTGCGGCAAGACGCGCTTCATTCACCACATGGCCTGGAGGCTCAAGCGCCCTCTCGTCACCATCTCCTGCCACGACGACCTCACGACCTCCGATCTCGTCGGGCGATATCTGATTCAGGGCGGCGAGACCGTATGGGTGGACGGCCCTCTGACCGCGGCGGTGAAGGCCGGGGGCATATGCTACCTCGACGAGATAGTCGAGGCGCGCAAGGACACGACCGTCGTCATACACCCGCTCGCGGACGACCGCCGCATACTCCCGATAGAGAAGCTCGGCATGCTCATCGTCGCCCCGCCTGAGTTCATGCTCGCGATCTCGTATAACCCCGGCTACCAAAGCGTTATCAAGGACCTCAAGCAGAGCACGCGCCAGAGGTTCCTCGCGATAGAGTTCGCGTACCAGACCCCCGAGCGCGAGGCCGAGGTGGTTTCGCACGAGTCCGGCGTGGACGCGGATGCCGCATCGAGGCTGGTCGGGTTCGGCCGCAAGACCCGCAACCTCAAGGATCGGGGGCTGGTAGAGGGCGCGAGCACGCGGCTGATGATACACGCCGGAAGGCTCATGCGCTCCGGCATCCCCGCGCGTGAGGCCCTGCGCGCGGCCGTGATCTCCCCGCTCAGTGACGATCAAGAGATGCTGGAGGCGCTGGAGCAGCTGGCTTCGTCGTTCTTTTAATGGGCAGCACCATCCGCTCGCTGCGGGCCGAACTCTCCCGAAACCTCGAGTACTTCTTCTTCGAGCCCGAGGACATACAGCAGATCATCGCTCAGATAAACTCGATCCCCCTTGACGCGCGCAGAAGCGCGCTAGCGCTGCTCGTGCAGCTCTCGAACACCAGCGGCAACATCGTGCCGCGCGTGATGCCCTCTGTGATGCACGCGGTCTCCGCGCTTCCGATTGACGATGCCAAACGCTGGCTCGGCCACGCCTTCGCGCTCCTTGACGCCGAGGGCACCGAGCCCACGATAAGGTTTATGATGCGCGCCTCGGCGGCCGAGCTCGATGCGTTCTCCAAGCCCGCGACGCTCAGGCTCGACTCCGCGATGCCGGGGTTGGTTCTCTACCTGCGCGGCATCAGCGGCGGGGACTTCCCCATATTGCCCTCAAGCGCCGATGTGGCGTACACCGACGGCCGCTCGATATTCCTGCTCCGCGCTATTGCGCTTGCTTCAACGTCCGGCGGGTTATCGCGGGATGACGCGCTCGGACTTTACAGGCTCATGGCCACGTTCCTCTGGGCCGAGGTCGCCTTCGGCACGCTCAGACCGTCGAAGGGGCATACGCTTGAGGCGCTGTTTAACAAGTTCGAGCAGCGCGGGCTCGCGATAGACCTCTACACGCTGTTGGAGGCCTCGAGGCTTGAGCGTTTGGTGCTCAGCGAGCTTCCCGCGCTCGCGCTTAAGCCGCCAAAGGCCCGCGCCCTCGCATCGCGCCAGCCGCCGGCCAGCGCCGTGAGCGCCTTTGTCGAAGAGGGCTATCGCGCGTTGCTGGGCGAGCACGGACACCGCGAGTGGGACGATCTCCTAAGCGCATACGCAGCCCTCGATGAGCCATACCCCGATGCGCTCTATCGGCTATATGAAAGGGCCGGGGCGATAGGCCGGGATTACGTCCCGGTCGGGCCTATACCTTTCGTCGGGACTATCAGGCCCCGCGCCGTGGCCCATCGCGCCAAGGCGGAGCGCGAGCAGCGGGCCGAACGCATCCGCGCGTCCATAGAGCGGCTGGTCAGGGACCAGACGATCGGCGCCGTCCCCCTGCCGCCAAGGGAGCGGGAGCAGGTGGCCCGGCGCGAGGCCCTGCCGGGCAAGCTTCTGCTGATAGAGGGGAAGCTCGTGCGCGTCGATGACATGGCGGCTGAGCTGCTGGCCGAGCACGGAGGGCTGCCGGGGATTCTGGTCGAGGGCGAGGGCACGGGCGGCCACGCGATGGACCTCGCAGGTTACGAGGGAGAGGCATCGCCAGATCGGCCCGTGGCCGCCGAGACTGCCGGAGGCATCGCGTATGACGAGTGGGACTATAAGCGCGCCGGATACAAGAAGGGCTGGGTCAGGCTCCACGAGCTTGACGTCCACCCCTCTGACGCCCCATTTGTCGCCGAGACGCGGCGGAGATACTCCGCGCTGATCCACAACATCAGGAGGCAGTTCGAGCTGATGAGGGTAGTTCCGGGGACGCTCAAACGGCAGCCCGAGGGCGAGGACATCGACCTCGACGCGGTAGTCGAGTCGGTGGCGGATACGAACGCGGGGCAATCGGCCGGGGAGGGCCTCTATACTAGGGTCGACCGGCGGGAGCGGAGCGTTGCGGTGCTGTTCCTGCTCGATATGAGCGGCTCGACCAAGGGCTGGGTCAACGCCGCGCAGCGCGAGGCGCTGGTCATGATGTGCGAGGCGCTCGACGCGCTCCGGGACAAGTACGCGATATACGGGTTTTCGGGCATGACGCGCAACCGCGCGGAGTTTTACAGGATCAAGGATTTCTCGGAGGGCTACACCGGCGAGGTCCAAAGCAGGATAGCCGGGATCGAGCCCAAGGACTACACCCGCATGGGCCCGGCCATCAGGCACTCGCTGAGGCTCCTTAATGCTATCGAGGCGCGCACGCGGCTGCTGATCGTCCTGAGCGACGGCAGGCCC
The DNA here is from genome assembly GCA_963721805.1 of Nitrospirota bacterium. Taxonomy (GTDB): domain Bacteria; phylum Nitrospirota; class Thermodesulfovibrionia; order Thermodesulfovibrionales; family JdFR-86; genus CAVRJY01. Next base: position 747,079 of record CAVRJY010000001.1, read on the forward strand.
GAGGACTACGATGCGTACAAGGGCGACTACGGCATAGAGGACACGCGCATGGCGCTGATCGAGGCGCGCATCGCGGGCGCGCACCCCTATTGCATCACGATAGACCGCGAGGCCCCCTCCTATATATCACGCATGTGCGGCGAGCGGGGCTTCGCGATGCTGGATGACGTGCGCGAACTCCCGGCGCGCATCGCCGGGCTCTACCGCCTGCTTACGACATAGTCGCTCGCCGTCGCATAAAACGGATATGATCCCGCTTGTTCCAAACCCTTTCGCGGTTGCTTTGGGTAGGCAAAAAATTCCCTTGCATGGAAGAAAATTTTTCTTATAAATCAACGCTAAAGTTTTGATATTCCCCTCCGATATGAGCTCTAAGGAGCACAAGGCAGACATGGATGTCGAGCCGACAAAAATCAAGGGAGGAAAAGGCAATGTCAATGGTTATCAACACAAACGTCGCATCACTGGACGCACAGAGGAATCTTTCAAACAACAGCGAAGCGCTCACCGTATCGGTTCAGAGGCTCTCGTCGGGCCTCCGCATCAACTCGGCGAAGGACGACGCCGCGGGCCTCGCTATCGGTACGAGGCTCGACTCGCAGGTTAGGAGCATCGCGGTTGCGATCCGCAACTCGCAGGACGGCACGAGCCTTGCCCAGACCGCTGAGGGCGGCCTCGCCCAGATCGGGGACATCCTCACGAGGATGAGGGAACTTGCGACCCAGGCCGCAAACGGCACCCTGTCGACCTCGGACCGCACCGCCACTGACAACGAGTTCCAGCAGCTGAAGGACGAGATCGACCGCATCAGCAACGTCACGGAGTTCAACGGGACCAAGCTCCTCGACGGCACCTTGAGCGTGGGCGGCGGCGTAACGCTGCAGGTAGGTTTCCACAATACCGCTGACGACAGGATCTCGATCTCGCTCAGCAACGCGGCGAATTCCGCGAGCTTGGGCATAACGGGCGGCATCACCGACACCGTGGCCGGCGACGGCACCGGCGCGACGAACGCCCGGAACATGCTCGATACGCTCGATACCGCGATCGGCACTGTCAGCACTATGCGCGGCAAGCTCGGCGCGATACAAAACAGGCTCACCTCGACGATATCGAACCTGAGCATATCGTCGGAGAACCTGAGCGCTGCAGGCTCGCGCGTCATGGACGCGGACTTCGCCTCGGAGACCGCGACCTTCACGCGTAACCAGATACTGGTGCAGTCGGCCACCGCGATCCTGGCACAGGCCAACCAGCTTCCGTCACAGGCCCTGCAGCTTTTGAAGTAAACTCTCGCGTAAAATTAAAAAGGCGGGCCATGAGGCCCGCCTTTTTTTTGTCCGTTTGCAACGCCCGAAATCCGGGTGCAGCGAGAGTTGCGGCGGTATGCTAAAGCGGCAGGGTGTCGTCAGCCGTCGTGAGGCCGTACTCGGCGAGCGCCTCATCGCGCGGGTTTTCGGGCAGGCCGCGGTATTTTGGGGATATGTGAAGCGGGATGAACCGCCGGGCCCGCGCGGTGCGCGCGATCCAGCCCGCGAGCCGGCCGGTCAGGTGGTTGCGCTGATGCGCCCTCTCGATGTCTGAGTGCAGGAAGTACGCCTCGCAATAAAGCGCGTCGGAGCCCATCGCGAAATCCCTCGCCCTTATCACGTTGTCCCTCGTCGGCGCGATGTCGGTCAGGTAGGTAAGTTTCTGCCCCGGAGATATCGTGGCTATCGCGCGAAGCTCGCCGAGCGTTCTGGCCCCCGAGCCGGTATCGAGCGTGAAGCCGTCGTCCCGCTCCTCGCGGATCGCGCGCTTGAGTTCGGAGAGCCATGGCCCGACGGGGAGCCCCATCGCGTCGAGCGCCGCGCGGTCGATGTTGATATGGAAATCCTCCTCGAGCGTGTAGCCCATGCACGGGGTGCCGTGGTCGAGCAGGACGGCGCGCACGCGAAATCCGCTCTCTTTAAGTATGGTGCCGCTGAAGGGCGCGCTTCCCATCTCGCGCGGCCTGAACGAGTCGCGCGCGTCAAACAGCGTGCGTTCGACGGACGCGGCCCCTATGGCATGGGTCTCGATCCGAAGCGGGTACATGTGGATCAGGTTCCAGGTGTACGAATTCAGCTTGCCGCGGACGCAGTCGGTAATGTTCTCGGGGCCGTAGACGCGGATCAGGTCCTCGCGCCGCAGCGAGGTGCGCAGGATCGTGTCGAACCCTATGAAGTGGTCTATGTGCGTGTGGGTGACGAAGATGTCCGTGACCTTCAGGATCTCGGCGGCAGGGAGCCGCCCAAGCCCGCCCGCGTCGAAGAGCGCCGCCCGCCGCTCGCGGAGGAACCGGACGTGCAGGCACGGGTCCTCGAAAGGGCCGTTTACGAGCGCGGAATGGAACGAAGACCACATGGTTATTGATTATATATCATGATATAATCATTAAGCAGTAAATGCCACAGCAGTCCTTACCCAATATGGAGGTTTTCCGATGCCCGAGCTGAGAAAAGACCCGGTGCTTGGCAGGTGGGTGATCATATCCGTCGAGCGGGGCAAGCGGCCCGCTGATTTCGTCACGATCACCCAGAGGCGGCGCGTCGGGTTCTGCCCGTTTTGCCCCGGAAACGAGTACACCACGCCGCCTGAGATACTGGCCGTCAGGCCTGACGGCTCGCCCCCGAACTCCCCGGGCTGGAAGATCCGCGTGATGCCGAACAAGTTCCCGGCCCTAAGCGGCGAAGGCACCCTGGACAAAAAGGGCGAGGGCATCTATGACATGATGAACGGCGTCGGGGCCCACGAGGTCGTGGTCGAGACCCCGGAGCACCACCTGACGCTGGCGGACCTCGCGCCCGAGGACTTCGAGAACGTCATGAGCATATACCACGCGCGCATCACCGACCTCGGCCGCGACCCCCGCATAAAGTACGTCCTGGTCTACAAAAACGAGGGCGAGGCCGCGGGCGCGTCGCTGGAACACTCCCATACGCAGCTCATCGCGCTGCCGATCATCCCCCGCACGGTCAAGGACGAGCTGCAGGGCGCGCGGAGGCACTTCGAGCTGCGCGAGAGGTGCCTGTTTTGCGACATCATCAGCCAGGAGCGCTCCGACGGCCGCCGCGTGATAGCCGAGAACGACGCCTTCATAGCGCTCGCCCCGTTCGCCCCGCGCGCCCCGTTTGAGACCTGGGTGCTCCCCAAGAACCACGAGTACCTCTTCGGCCCCCGCGACGGCAGCTTTAAGGGGCTGACCGAGATATTCCAGAGGGTCCTAAAACAGCTCGACGCGATGCTCGACCACCCGCCCTATAACTTCATGATCCATACCTCGCCGTTTAACGGCGAGCACTCGGACTACTACCACTGGCATATCGAGATCCTCCCGAAGCTCACTAAGATGGCAGGGTTCGAATGGGGCTCGGGCTTTTACATAAACCCCACGCCGCCCGAAAACGCGGCGAAGTTCATGCGGGAAACCGGCATCTAGGGCCAGCGCAGATGCCCGGCTTGAGGATACTGATCGCGGCCTCCGAGGCCATCCCCTACGCCAAGACCGGCGGACTGGCCGACGTCGCGGGCTCGCTGCACGCCGCGCTGAGGCGGCTCGGGCGTGGACTGCCGCCTCATGCTGCCGCTCTACAAGTCCACCGCCGAGTCGTTCGATCTCACCGATACCGGCATTGAGTTCAGCGTGCCGCTGGGCGGCGCGAGGATCCAGGCGCGGCTGTATTCGCACGGGGACTCCGTATACCTGATCCGGGCCGACGAGCTTTTCTGCCGCGACGGGATCTACGGCGACAGCGAGGGAGAGTTTCCCGACAACGCCGAGAGGTTCGTATTCTTCAGCCGCGCGGTGCTCGAGGCCTCGCTCGCCCTGGGGTTCGCGCCGCACGTCGTGCACTGCAACGACTGGCACACCGGGCTCGTGCCCGTATACCTAAAGACGCTGTACGCAGACGCGCTGCCCTCGTCCGCCTCTCTGATGTGCATCCACAACATCGGCTACCAGGGGCTTTTCAAGCCCTCCGCGGTCAGGCTCGCCGGGTTCGGCCCTGAGATGTTCCACCACCCCGGCGCGTTTGAGTTCTACGGGAAGTTCAACATGCTCAAGGCGGGCATCGTGTATGCCGACGCCCTGGGCACCGTAAGCCCTACCTATGCCGAGGAGATAATGACGCCGGAGCACGGCTGGGGCCTCGACGGCGTCATACGCGAGCGCGCGGCCGACCTCCACGGGATAATCAACGGCGTCGATTACGCCGTATACGACCCGTCCGCCGACCCCGCTATAGCTGCACGCTTCGGCCCCGGCGCGATGAAGGGCAAACAGGCATGCCGGGAGGACCTCGAGAGGCTCTGCGGGTTTAAGCGCTCGGAGCATCCGATAGCCTGCGTCGTAAGCAGGCTATCGTACCAGAAGGGCATCGACCTGTTCATCAAGGCCGCGCCGGGGTTCATCGGGCGGGGGCTGCGGGTGGCGGTGCTCGGCGCTGGAGAGGCGCACATCGAGGCCGGGCTCGCGGAGCTGGCAGCGGCCTATCCGGGCCGGTTCTGCTTCAAGGCGGGCTATGACGAGGACCATGCGAGGATCCTCTATGCCGGGTCGGACATGATCGTTATCCCCTCGAGGTACGAGCCCTGCGGGCTCACCCAGATGATCGCGATGCGCTACGGCACGGTGCCGGTGGCCCGCGCCACGGGGGGCCTCCGGGACTCGATAGAGGACTTTGACCCGTTAAACGGCGGGGGCACCGGGTTTCTGTTTAACGAGTTTGCGGCCCCGGCCCTCGGCGGCGCGCTCGAGCGCGCGCTTTGCGTGCATGCGGACCGCAAGCGCTGGGCCGGGCTCGTATCGAGGTGCATGGCGCGCGACTTCTCGTGGGACGCCTCGGCCGCCCGCTACATCGCGCTCTACGAGACCCTCAGCGCGGGGCGTACGGCGTGAGGCTGCGCACTAGGATAGCGGCCTTCATGGCCGCGTTCATAGCTATCTCGGTCATCTTCGGCCTTAGCACGTTTTTCATAGTCCGCGAGATAAGCGCCAACCTCGACGAGATAACCCTCGACATGAAGAGGGTCTATATCAGAGACAACATAAACAGTTCGGTCGTCAAGATCCTGATCGCGATCAAGGGCTGGACCATAGAGCAGAAGGAAGAGTACCGGAGCCTCTATAAGGCCAACGCCGCGGAGCTGCGCGACCGCATGGACGAACTCAACAAGACCGTGGAAAAGAAAGAGGACGCCGCGCGGCTCTCGGACCTGATAAGCACTTTTTTGATGCGCTCCGACGCGATCATGTCCGTATCCTGGTCCGGGAGCGACCTGGAGCGCCTGCGCTCCGTCGACATGCTCTACCAGATGGAGGTCGAGATATACACCGGGATGGAGAGCATACACGACGTCTTCATGCGCTCGATCAGCCGGACCCTCGCCCTGAACGAGAAGGTCATGGCGAGGATGACGCTGTACCTCGGAATGCTCCTGATATTCTCTATCGGGGCCTCCGGCCTCCTGGCCATCATGATGCGCCGCACCCTGACCGCACCGTACGAGGACGTCTTAAACGCCACCGGCATGGTCGCCTCCGGCCGCCTCGACTACAGGATGCCGCTTACGGCCGATAAGGACATGGCCATGATCGGCGAGAGGTTCAACGAGATGGTCGCGAGCCTCGAGGACTCGCAGCACAAGCTGAGCAAGAACCTGCGTGAGACCGAACTGTACCTCGAGGTGGCGCGCATAGCCAACATGACGCTCGAGCGCAAGAAGGCGCTGGCCCTGATGGCCGAGGCGATCGCCGAGAAGATGGAGCACGAGGTATGCGCCATCTTCATGCTCAAGCCCGAGCGCAAGGAGTTCGTCCTCGAGGCCTGCAACATCGACGACGGCGCCGGGCCCTTCAGCCGCCCGATCCCGGTCAGCCACCCGCTCGTCTATAACATCATTGGCACGCTGGAGCCCGTCGTGCTCACCCGCGACGGAGGGCTTACCGAGATATGCCCCAACCTCGTGGGCGCACTCCTGGCCCCGATAGTGCTCGACAACACCTGCGCGGGCATACTGCTGGTCGGGAGTTTTAAGAGCAGCGAATTCCTGCCGGACGAACTCGGCACCGCGCGCGTCGTGGTCCAGAACATGGGGCTGGCGGTGCGCAACTTCGAGCTATACGACGCGGCCAACAGGCAGCTGGCGCAGATCAGGCTCGCGTTCGAGCTCAGCCAGGCGCTGGCCTCGGTGCAGGACACCGACGACATCCTGCAGACCGTATCGCGGGAGGTCGCGAAGCTCATCAACGCGCGAGGATGCGTGATACGCCTGGTCGAGGGCGACGTGCTGAAGGTGAAGTCCTTCTCCGGCTCGGCCTCGGATATGGTGGACGAGGCCGACGTGCCGCTAGGCAAGGGCGTGGCCGGGTGGGTGGCCAAGGAGGGCAGGTCGATGCTCGTCGAGGACGTCTCGAAGATGCCCGAGGACCTGGCCGTCCCGCTCATGGCCCAGAAGACCGCCATATCCGTTCCCCTTAAGACGGAAGAGGGCGTCATAGGCACGCTCGGGCTCTACGACAAGCTCGACGAGCGCGGCGCGATCATCCCGTTTTCGACCGACGACCTCGCGGTGGTCGAGGGCTTCGCCTCGATATCGAGCATAGCCTTCCACAAGGCCCGGATGCGCGAGCTGCGCGCCCGCAGCGAGGCGCGCGTCGAGGAGGCGCGCGGCCGGATGAACGTGCTGTTCGAGAGCGTCCAGACCGGCATCATCACGCTTGACGAAAACTACAGGATCACATCCGCCAACAAGTACTTCGAGAGCATGATGGACATAAAGCTCGAAGACATAATCGGGGCAAACGCGGTCGAGCTCTTCCACGACAAGGGCGGCATCTGCCCCCACTGCGCGGCGAAGGCCACGTTCGAGACCGGCGGGTACAACTCGATCACGCAGTCCAGCGGCCTGAACTTCGCCGAGCTCTCCTCCTACCCCATCGCGAGCGAGGGCGGCCACGTGGCCGAGGCCGTCGTCTTCGTGCAGGACATAACCGAGCGCGTGCTGTACGAGGAAGAGATCATGGGCCTCTACAGCGAGGTCACGCAGAACAAGGAATACATAGAGAGCCTGATACAGAACTCGGCCGACGCGATAGTGACGAGCGACCTCGACGGCATCGTGACCTCGTGGAACCGCGCCGCGGCCGAGACCTACGGGTTTACGTCCGAGGAGGCGGTCGGCAAGTTCCTGCCCTTCGTGCCGGACTCGCTAGTCGAGTTCGAGCGCGAGAACATCACCAAGATCCGCACCGGGCAGGTCATAAAGCTCGAGACCTACCGCAAGAAATCAGACAGTTCGATCATCGAGGTGAGCCTCACGATGTCTCCGATCAAGGACCTCGGCGGCTCGGTCATCGGCATAAGCAGCATATCGCGGGACATATCGGACAAAAAACGCGTGGAGAAGGAGCTCATCCGGCGCAACCAGGAGCTCTCGCGGCTGTTCTTCATAAGCTCCGCGATGCGCGGCACGCTCGAGCTGGACAAGATGCTCAGGATGGTGCTGACGGCCGTGACGATGAGCGACGGCCTGGGGTTCAACCGCGCGATGCTGTTTTTCGTCGACGAGGAGCGCGGGGTCCTTAAAGGTTACATGGGCGTGGGCCCGGCGAGCCACGACGAGGCCTGGATGGTCTGGGAGAAGCTCTCGTCCGAGAGGACCTCGCTAAGGGAGATCATGGCCGAGATAGAGTCCGAGCCCCTCGCGAGGGACTCGGCGCTCGACCGCATAGCCATGGACATGGAAATCCCGCTGGATGCCGACACCGTGCTCGCCGGGGCCGTGCGCGACAGCAGGACCGTAAACGTCACGGACGTGCAGGCCGAGCACCGCACCGACATGGAGCTGATCCAGCAGCTCGGGACCGAGTCCTTCGCCGCGATCCCGCTGATCTACCGCCACAAGGTGATGGGCCTGCTGTGGGTCGACAATCTCTTTAACCGAAAGCCGATCACGGACGACGACATGAAGTTCCTGGTCGGGTTCGCGGACCACGTGGCCTCGGCCATAGAATCGGCGCGGCTGTTTCAGAAGGTCTCGCTCGCCGAGGCCGAGCTCGAAAACATCTTCGCCTCGATATCGGAGATGGTCTATTTCACCTCGGCCGACTACACGATCAAGAACGCGAACAAGGCCGTCCTGGACCGCCTCGGGAAGACGCGCCTCCAGGTCGTGGGCCACAAGTGCTATGAGGTCTTCCACGGCACGGACGAGCCGGCCATGCACTGCCCCCACCACAAGACCGTCCAGACGCTCAAGCCCTACATCGAGGAGATGGAGGACCCGAAGCTCGGCGGCACGTTCCTGACCTCGACCGCCCCTATCTTCGACACCACGGGGGCGTTCATCGGCACGGTGCACGTGGTGCGCGACATCACGGAACTCAAGCAGCTGCGCGTGAAGCTGCAGAGCGCCGAGAGAAAGGCCGCGCTCGGCGACGTCGCGGCCAAGGTCGCGCACGAGATCCGAAACCCGCTCGTATCGGTCGGGGGCTTCGCCAAGCGGCTCGAGAACAAGCTCGACGGCAACCTAAAAGAATACGCCAGCGTCATAACAAGCGAGGTGCGCCGGCTCGAGGTCATCCTCAAAGACATCCTGGGCTTCGTCAAGGAGGTCCGGATGTCCAAGCGCGAGGTGGACCTCAACGAGATCGTGCGCGGCGTGCTGGAGCTGCTCAAGCACGAGTTCGAGAAGAGGGGCAACACGCTGGCCGCCTCGTTCGCCGAACCGCCGCTTACGATGGTCGTCGACCCCGACCGCCTGAAGGAGGCGATCTTCAACGTTATCGACAACGCAAACAACGCGGCCACAAACGGCACCATCACGGTGCGCACCTTCAGGGAGGCAGACGAGGCCGTGCTCTCGGTGGCCGACACCGGAGTGGGCATAAAGGAGGAGATAGTGGAGCGGATATTCGACCCGTTCTTTACGACGAGAAACACCGGCACCGGCCTGGGGCTCGCGATAGCAAAGCGCATCGTGGAGGAGCACGACGGATACATCACGGTGCACAGCGCGGGCTTCATGAAGGGCTCGGAATTCATGATACATCTTCCTGCCGGAAGAAAGGAGGCTTAGAGGAATATGAAGAAAATCCTGCTGGTCGACGACGACCCGAACATCCTCAAGTACTACAAGGAGGAACTCCTCGACGAGGGCTACGACGTGCACACGGCCGGCTCGGGGAAGGCGGCCATGGAGATGTTCGAGACCGTGGAGCCGGACCTCGTATCGCTCGACATACTGATGCCGGACATCGACGGCATCAGCCTGCTAAGGAGGATGAAGGAGCTCAGGCCGCGCCTCCCGATCATCATGTCCACGGCCTATGACTACCGCGACGACTTCGCGGTCTGGGCATCGGAGGCCTACATCGTCAAGTCCCACGACCTGACCGAGATGAAAAACGTGATCAGGAAACTGTTAAGCAAGCCCGAGGCCCCGGAACAGGCATGAGCAATGTGACACTCAGGGCGGAGGCCGCGGTATACGGCGGCTTTGTGATCGCCCGCGAGGGCGGCGTGGTGTTCATCCGGGGCGCGATCCCCGGCGAGCTCGTCGAGGCCTCGGTGCAGGAGAAAAAGCGCGACTACGCGGTCGCCGAGGTGCGCGAGGTCATCGAGCCCTCGGACGCGCGGATCACGCCTCCCTGCGAGTACTTCGGCCGCTGCGGCGGCTGCCAGCTCCAGTTCATGACGTACGAGCGCCAGCTCATGCTCAAGGCCGAGGTGCTGCTGGACTGCCTCAAGCGCATCGGCGGGATCGAGCGCGAGCTCGTAAGCCCGGCGCTCTCCGGGCCGGAGTTCGGCTACAGGCTGCGCGCGCAGTGGAAGGTCTCGAAGGAAGGCGCGATAGGGTTCTACCGCGAGGGCACGCGCGAGGTCGTGCCGATCAGCGCATGCCCGCTTCTGGACAGTTCGGTCAACGAGGCCACCAGCCCGCATGAAGGCCGCCGGGATCGGGGGAGCGCGGGAGCTGCACGTAACATGCGGCGCGGACGGAAGCGCCGAGCTGCTGATTAAGGGCATCCCATTTGACGACGAGCTCGCCGAGCGGCTGGTCACCGAGGCCGGTTTCAGAACCGTCGCTTTTGACGACGGGTCGTACCGCGGGCCGGGCTACGTTAAGCTCGATATGGAGGGGCTTTCATACAGCGTATCGCCCTGGAGCTTTTTTCAGTCCAACTGGGGGATGAACCGCGAGATCACGGCGATGATGCTCGAGGCGCTCGGGCCTGTCGCGGGGCTGCGCGTGCTGGACCTATACGCCGGGGCCGGGAACTTCTCGATGCCGCTTGCCGCGGCCGGGGCGACGGTCGTCGCGGTGGAGGAGAACCCTTATTCGATCAGGGACGGGGCGCGCAACATCACAGCTAACAACCTCGCTAATTACGAGTTCGTCGAGGGCTCGGCCGAGAGGGCGAAGCTCAGGGGCAAGTTCGACCTGCTGATACTCGACCCGCCGCGCGCGGGGCTTACGAACGCGGTCGCCGTGCGCGTGGCCGATATCGCTGCGCCGCGCATAGTTTATATCTCATGCAATCCATCGACATTCAGCCGCGACCTCAAGAAGCTGTCCGAGGGGTACGATATCGACTCTATCCGCATCGCGGACTTCTTCCCGCAGACATACCACCTCGAGAGCATCGCGTTTCTTACCAGGAAGGCAGCCGGGGCCTCGTCCGCATAGGCGGAGGGTACGAGGCCCCGTGTGTGCCACGGGGGGCCGACTGGCCCCCTTTTTTCAGGATAGAGCATCGTAGACGGGGATTTATCTGCTCAGTGCGCGCCGTGTATGAGCATCGGCAGGCAGCGCGTGCAGACGAACTTCTCCTCGCCCTTTTGAACGCAGGGGAGGTAGACCCTCTCGGGGTCCTCGGTGCCGCATACGAAACACTTGGTCTTCATGATTTTGGGGCCTCCAGTTCGTTTATTTCCTTCACTATCTTCTCGGGGTCGAGGTTGTGCATCATCGAGCCGAAGCTTATGGACTCCACCTTGATGCCGGGGCATGTGAAGCAGCCGCCGCCGAAGTACTTCTGTATCACCTTCTGAGCCTCCGGCACTTCCTTGATCGCGTCTCCGATCAGCGTATCCTTTGTAATCGCCATCTTTGCGCCCTCCTTTTCGATTTCTTAGTTCTATCATATCAGCCCCCAGCAGTCCGCGCTATGACCGGCGTCATATGACGCGGATCATTGCCCGGTAAGGCTTTCTAGGCTATACTGAGTTCAAGGATCAAATTAAAAGGAGGGCATATCAAATGGACAGATTCGTCAAGAACTTCATCGCGGTGAGCATCTTCTATCTGGCCCTGGCCTCGATCATAGGCGTGGCCATGGGCGTCCGCCCCGAGACGATGAGCTATCTCAGGTTCGCGCACTCGCACCTGATGCTCATAGGGTGGGTGACGATGATGATATACGGCGTGGGCTACCACGTCCTGCCGCGCTTCGCCGGGAAGCTCATCAAGCACAAGGGGCTCGCGGACATCCAGTTCTGGCTCGCGAACGTCGGGCTCATCGGGATGGTCGTCTTCTATACCGTGACGCAGTTGGGCACGGACATGCGGCTGCTGTTTGGGATCTCGGCCGCGCTTCAGGTCGCCTCGGCCTTCATCTTCTTTTACAACATGATCACGACGCTGTACTCCAGCGACGAGACTCATTAAATTGCTCTCCACGCACACCTTAGTGTGCGCGGAGCCTCAAAAAGCTAATCGACTCCGGCCGCGGCGCGGAGGCCGGCGAGGTCGCGGATCGTGACCTTCCCGGCCTTCTCGGTCACGAGGCCGCTTTTTTTAAACTTGCTCATCGTGCGGATCGAGGTCTCGACCGTCGTGCCGACCATCTCGGCGATGTCCTGCTTCGTGAGCTTCATATCTATCGCCACGCCATCGGGGGTCTTGTGCCCTGACTGCTCCGAGAGCTTTATCAGCAGGGCCGCGATGCGCGCCCCTACCTTCTCGAGCGCGATGTTGCGCGTGGATTCGTGAAACTCCTTGATCCTGTCGCCGAGGCTCTGCATGATCCCGAGCATCACGACCGGGAAGCGGTCGAGGACCTTCAGCAGGTTTACGCGCGAGCACCTGAGAACGCGCGTGGGCTCGATCGCGACGGCGTTTGCGGGGTAGGGGAAGCCCCTCACCACCGCGACCCCGCCGAAGAACTGCTTGGGCTGGATGAGTTCGAGGATGATCTCCTTGCCGTCCTGGGAGAGCTTCGTGATCTTGACCTTGCCCGAAAGAACGACATAGAGCCAGTCCGAGGGGTCGCCCTCTGAAAATATCGTCTTGCGCTTGGGGTAGTCGTGCTCGGTAAAGAACGGCGAGATTTCTTTAATCTCTGCTTTAGTGAGCATTGAAAACAGCGGGAGTTCGTCTAGGTTTATCATCAGCATACCTTACCGTAGCATGGCCTAAATTTCAACCTCTGGTGTGAAAGCGCTCCAAATCGCTTGATACTGCGTTGGGCATCGGAGACTCGCCCTCTATGTACGTCACAGTACACCATCGGGCGGTCTTCTTGCAGTGGATTGTCAAGCCAAGTGCAACAGGCGCGCATTTGCCGCAACCTCGGCGGGTGCCCTGTAGTCCAGCGTTTTTCTTGGTCTGTTGTTAATCTCATCAACGACGCGATCCAGCTGCTCCTGCGTTACTGTGTTGAAGTCGATCCCCTTCGGAAAGTACTGCCGCAGCAGCCCGTTGAGGTTTTCGTTCTGGCCGCGCTGCCATGAGCAATAGGGGTCGGCGAAGTATACGTCGATCCCCATCATGTATTTTAAGTCCCTGTAGCATGCAAACTCGCTGCCCCTGTCCACGGTCATGGTCATACGCATGCCCTGCCGCAGGCCTCCCAGCGCCGATACGGCGGCCTCCCTCAACGCCTCCGAGCCGGGCCTCGGCATCTTCCTCGATATAAGGTAGAGGCTCTTGCGCTCGTTAAACGTTGCGATGCACGTTTTCCCGTCGAACCCGTAGACGGTATCCGCCTCCCAATCCCCGAAGCGTCCCTTCCGGACCACGATCTCGGGGCGCTGCCTGATGCTCAACGCCCCATTGAACCGGCCCCTGGTCTCAGGCCCCCGGGCTTTTCTGTAGCTCCTTCCCTTACGCCTCAGCATGCGATGCATCGAGCCCCCCATCGCCCTGTCCTGCCGTATCCATCTGTATAGCGTGGCAAAGGATATCCGCATCTCTGTGCTATGTGGATGGTCAAGCTTAAGGCGGCCCGACACCTGCTCCGGCGACCAACGCCTGCAAAGTCCCGCCATCGCATAGCCGATCAGGCCGTCCGGCCAGCGCTTCAGGCGTCTGCTCGCAAAATGCCTTCGGCGGACATAGAGCACGGTTGCGGCGTGCGCGCCATAGAAAGACTTCTTCGTGTTGCGCCGCAGCTCCCGGCTCACGCTCGATGGCGAGCGGCCAAGCTGGCGCCCGATCTCACGTATGCTCACCCCCGCATAACGCATCCTTGCGATGCCCTCCCGCTCATCAATGCTAAAATGACTGTAGCCCATCGTCCCTCCCTCTCTGTTTCGTCTGGTTGGTACTTGACTCTAACAGAACAGGATGACGATGGGCTTTTTCTTTCACAGGTGTTGCACTTCACATTACAATCCGCGGCCCTGCCTTGTCTGAAGCCGATTTGGCCGCGCTTTCGGGGGGCACGGAAGAAGGTCGCCCCCCGCGCCCCCAAGGAAAGGTATTGATTTGGAGATAAATGCGCAAAATCAAATAAACTGTTACCATTATTCGATTTCAATTGTGCAATATGAATGATATAATTGTGTGCATGAAACTAATTGCAGGTAGTATTAATGGGGAGCATTTAGATGAACTTCTTGAAAATTCAATCGCCAAAACTACTAATGTAAAAGCAGCCGTTGCCTATGCTAACTCCTCACCTAAACTATTCGATAAATGTTGGGACAATAGCATTCGTATCACTTTTTGGTGTCGATATGACGAGTCGATTCCAGTTTCCACACAGATTCTAAAAAAATTCCTAGACCGTCGTTCCCCCAATTATGTATGCAAACTTGTTCGAGATATTTTTCATGCGAAAATCATATGGTGGGAAGGTTACGGTGTATATATCGGCTCAGCCAATCTAACTTCAAATGCATGGGGCGGCAACATTGAAGCAGGACTGTTTTTGACAGAGGAGGAAATTGTTTCTAAAGAGCTTGAAGAGGGTCTAAATAAATTTTTCGAGGAGCTAGATAATTATTCCAATCCGCTCACAACCGAGGTTTATAATTACTTAAAAGAAATTGAGACAAAACTACGTATTGAAATAGACCCCAAAAAAGCTGAAATGCGGAAACAGTTTGAAGAAAATAATCCGATTCCGTCCTTAAGGCCCTTAATCCTTATGAGTAAAAGGACTGCTGTCGAAAAGAAGAAAGAGGCATTCTTAAAAGAATGGAATGCTACTCTACAGATTATGCGCGATATCGCTGATAGGGTGTCGGATGATGTGTATAGGCCTTCATGGATAACTGAAGAAGTGCCAAAGGGAGTTCAAACCGATCAGTTCCTACATGCATATTATTATAGTCGTGTAATGGACGGCAATAAAGCTAGACATCATGAATTCTATGAGAAAAACCAAGTGAATCCTGAAGATGCATTAATCCAAGCAATGTCTTGGTGGAATAAATTACCTAAGGCACCACATAACGAGGACGTAACAATATATGAATGGGCAATATACAATAAAGTTCATTTAGGTGAAACCCGCATTCTTGCCTTAACATCTGAAGAATTTGTTGGGGTTTGCGAAAGAATCCACGCATTGCGTGAGCACTCTAAACGATTAGAGTATAAGTCTATTGGTTTAATCAGGCCACCAGATGGTATAGATGCCGATGCTCGCATCAGATCACTTGGCGAGTGGCTGTATCAGCAAAAAACAAAAGAGGGGAAGACAGTTTTGGAGAAGTTGCATTATTTGTTATATGGAGGAAATAGTGATGATATTCCTGAAAGACTATGGGAATCGTACAATTCCGACAAATGGGATATACCTCATATTGGGATTAGTACTCTTGGAGAAATAATTGGATGGGCGATGCCCGACATTTTTCCACCGAGGAATGGGCGTACAAGCAAGGCATTAACTGCTCTTGGATACAAAGTAACACTTCATACAGAATAACGGATTTCAAGCCCCATACCACAACACCCCGGAATGTAAAAGTCCAGTGCTCTCCGGACAGTTTTCCATCTCATCGGTCGCACTGATCAGGCGGCCTCCTCCTCAGCTTTCTGTCTTAGCTTTTTGCCCAGCTCGATAGTTTCTATTGGCCGTCTGCCCATGTTGCGATAGCCCTTGTGAGGGCGCTCGTTGTTGTAGTGGTGCAGCCACCGGTCGAGGTCATACTGCAGCTCATCGAGCGATGCGTAGAACCGGTACCTGAACGTCTCCGAGAAGAACTCGTCCAGGATGGTGCGATTAAACCGCTCCACGAATCCGTTTGTCCTCGGTGTCGCCACCTTCGTCCTTCGATGCGCGATGTCGTGAAGCGCCAGAAACAGCTCGTACGGATGCCGCAGCAGCTTGCCGCAGTACTCCGAGCCGTTGTCCGTCAGGACATGCTGGACCCTGATGCCATGGTCCTCGTAAAACGGCAGCACGCGGTCGTAGAGCACGTCGGCCGCCGTCTCGGGCCTCTTCGACGTGTACAGCTTGCCGAAGGCATAAGAGCCGTACGTGTCCACCACGGCCTGCAGATACACGGTCCCGATGCCCTTGAGCTTGCCCACCGTGAAGGTGTCCTGGCTGAGCAGATAGCCCGGATATGCGCTCTCCACATGCCTTTCCCTGAAGCACGGATTGGCCCGCTCGATGAGCTTGACCTGCTCCTCCGTTAGCTCGATCTCCTTGCCGTTAGCCTCCTGCTCAAGCCGGAGGATGCGCTTGGCCTTCGACTCCAGCCCCTCGCGAACCTGGATGCGATACACAGTTGAGGGACGCACCAATATGCCCTCCAGAAGCAGGTGCTCGAAGATGCGCTGCTTCCCCCACCGGGGGTGAGCAAGGCTCATCTCGATCACTCGCTTGCGGGCCTCCTCAGGCGTCTTGTGGGGACAGCTACGCGCTATCGGCGGAAGGTCCGCGAGCCCCGCAAACCCCTGCTCCTGAAACGCCCGCTTGTACTCGTAAAACTGGCTGCGGCTCACCCCCCGGCGGCGACAGGCCTCCGACACGTTCCTGAGCCTCTCGGCCAGCTGAAGCATTGAAAGCCTCCCTTGTGATATCTTTTCTTTGGCAGTCATGCCCTTCCTCCTTCGGTCTGTGTTTTGTGGTGAAACATTCTAACCGATGGAAGGGCTGGCTGCCGCCTGCTTTTTCCAGCCTGATACTGTCCGGTAAGAGCGTAACCTTTACACCCCGGAACTGGTCAATAGGAACTGGTTCCTAGGAACCAGTTCCCAGGAATCGGTTCCCATGGACGCGTTCCGCCTTTTGGTTCTATCATCGCGCATGAAATATATAAAGGCTATATCAACTAGCAAGGTGGGCGGGAATAACAACTTTGCAGTCTATGCAAATTATGATTCTGTGCGCCCTCCTAAATCATCAGAACAAAACCCCGAAAAACCGGCTGAAACATCCGAACATCCGAACAAACGCGGAGCGGCAAAAACTAACGAATTCACGGTGTTGCGCCCGGTTTCATGCAAAACATCCGAACGCTATAAAATAAAAGGCGCGCGCGCGGTATGCGTAACTATAGTAAGCCGTTGACCTCGCGGGGCGCGGGGGGCGACCTTCTTCCGTGCCCCCCGAAAGCGCGATAAATCGTGTCAGACTAGGAGCGGCGAGCAGACCGCCCGATGGTGTACTGTGACGTACATAGAGGGCGAGGATGCGAGCCGTGACAACGTATCACGCGAGTTTAGCGCGCTTTCAAGAAAGCGGGCTAACCTTGACTAGCTTATATATATCAGGTACATTGGAATGATGAGCCCCCATAGGGATATCGTGCTTGTGGTCGAGGACGACGAGAGTATTGCCGAGCTTGAGCGCCGCCATCTGGAGCGCGACGGCTTCGAGGTCCTGATCGCGCAGAGCGGCCGGCAGGCGCTCGGGCTGATAGACGGCGGCAACCACCACCCCTCGCTCCTGATCCTCGATTACCGCCTGCCGGACACCTCCGGCGTCGAGCTGATGCAGAGGGTCAGGGACGCGGGCCTCGACATCCCGGCGGTCATCGTCACCGCGGCCGGAAACGAGGAGGTCGCGGTCTCGGCGCTCAAGCTCGGGGCTATGGACTATATCGTCAAAGATAGAGAGACGATCAAGGCGCTCCCGGCCACCTGCCGCGAAGTACTCAGGCGGTTTAACCTCGAACGCGAGAACGCGCGCCTGATCGAGCAGATGCGCACGCTCAACCTGGAACTCACCGAGAGCAACCGGAAGCTCGACGACATCTCGAAGCGCGACGAGCTGACCGGGATCTTCAACCGCCGCTACCTGATGGAATCGCTGGGGCATGAGGCCGCGCGTTCGGAACGCTACGGCGCGCCGCTGAGCTTCGTGCTCTTTGACCTCGACTTCTTCAAGCACATCAACGACACCTACGGCCACACGGCCGGGGACCTCGTGCTAAAGCAGTTCGCGGCGGCCGTAAGCGGGAGGCTCCGCAAAACCGACATATTCGGCCGGTACGGGGGCGAGGAGTTCGTCGCGGTGCTCACGGACACTCCGCTTGACAAGGCGGCCGCGATAGCCGAGGACATCCGCTCGATGATCGAGGGGCACACGTTCGGGTATGAGCATACGCCGCTTAGGCTCACGGTGAGCGCGGGGGTCGCGGGGATGGTAGCCGGGATGAAGATGGAAGATCTCGTGGAGCTTTCGGACCGCGGGCTGTACCAAGCCAAGAACTCCGGCCGAAACCGCGTGGTAGCGCACCAGCGCGGCGAGTCGCCCGAATACTAGATAGACTTCGGCGGGCCGTAGAGCCCGGTCGAGAGATACCTGTCGCCCCGGTCGGGGAATATCGCAACGACTTTCTTGCCAGGGCCGAGCCTGCGGCTGAGTTCCACCGCGCCTATGAACGCAGCGCCGGAGGATATGCCGCAGAGGATGCCTTCGCGCAGCGCCAGGGCGCGCGCGGCCTCGGCCGCCGCGTCGTTCGTCACGCGGATGACCTCGTCGTATATCTTTGTGTTCAGCACGCCGGGGATGAACCCCGCGCCTAGGCCCGCGATCTTGTGCGGCCCGGCTTGCCCGCCCGAGAGCACCGGGGATGCGTCCGGCTCGATCGCGGCTATGACGATCGAGGGCTTCATCTCGCGCAGGACCTCGCCCACGCCGGTGATCGTCCCGCCGGTGCCGACGCCGGCCACGAACCCGTCGGGCGCGTGTCCGCCGAGGGAGTAGACGATCTCGACAGCGGTGGTCTTGCGGTGGACCTCGGGGTTGGCGGGGTTTTCGAACTGCTGGGGCATGTGCCAGCCGGTGTTGGAGTCGCGAAGTTCGGTCGCGCGGTTTATGGCGCCGCGCATGCCCTCGGCCCCAGGGGTGAGCACGAGCTCAGCGCCATAGGCAGAGAACATCTGGCGGCGCTCCATCGACATCGTATCCGGCATCGTCAGGACGATGCGGTAGCCGCGCGCCGAGGCGACCATCGCAAGCCCGATGCCGGTATTGCCGCTGGTCGGCTCTACGATCGTTCCGCCGGGCCTCAGCAGCCCTTCGCGCTCGGCGGCCTCGATCATCGAGACAGCGATGCGGTCCTTGACCGAGCCGCCGGGGTTTTGGCCCTCGAGCTTGGCCCAGATCTCGGCCCCGCCCTCGGGCGCGAGGCTGCGTATGAGCACGAGCGGGGTGCCGCCGATGAGGCCGGTGATGTCCTGCGCGGAGGCCATGACAGATTATACCACGGAGGGTTATACTGGGTAAGATGAATTTGCCAACCATGTTCCTGATAGCGCTGGGCCTTTCGATGGACTCCTTCGCGGTCTCGGTCGCCAACGGCTTCAGCATCGAGAACTGCCGCATGCGCCACGCCCTTCAGATCGCGCTTTTCTTCGGCGCGTTTCAGGCCCTGATGCCCGTGGCAGGATGGGCCGCGGGGCAGGGCGTCCGGGGGCTCATCATGGACTACCAGCACTGGGTCGCGTTCGGGCTGCTGACGTTCATCGGCGGCAAGATGATCTGGGAGTCCAGGGTCATCGACCAGGTCGAGCGCTCGTGCCGCACCTTGGGGCTTGGCACGCTCGTGGGGCTCTCGATCGCGACGAGCATCGACGCTCTCGCGGTCGGCGTTACTTTCTCGCTGCTCGGCGTGGAGCTGCTCGTCCCGGTCCTGATCATCGGGCTCGTGACGTTCGCGGTCTCATACGCGGGGGTCTTCATCGGCAGGCGCTTCGGCGGGATATTTGGCCGGAAGCTGGAGGTGGCCGGGGGGCTGATCCTTATAGGGATAGGGGTGAAGATACTGCTGGGCCGCCTTGGCGGATGAGGGTATACGTTATGTTAAAATATTGTGCTATGAGGATATTTCAGGCCCTGCTGCTGATCCTGCTTGCTGCGACTGCGGCATCGAGCGCGTACGCCGCCGATATCGCGGCCGCCGAGAGGGCGTTCAGCTTCGGCGACTGGCCCGCGGCGGCCAACGAATACCAGGGGCTCGCCAAGGCGGACCCTTCGGCCGATAACTTCAACCGGCTCGGCGAGGCCGCGATGTACAACCTCGATTTCCAGCGCGCCGAGTGGGCGTTTTCCAGCTCGCTCAAGAAGGCCGAGACGCCGCTTGCGAAGGTCATGTACACGATGCTCGAGGCCCTGCGCGACCAGTCCAACATGCCCGCCTTCACCGCGATGCTCGAGGAGCGCAAGGACGACCCTAAGGCGTGGTTCGCGGCCGGGTTCCTCAACGTGCAGAAAAATGACCTGGACTCCGCGCTCAAGGACTTCCAGAAGGCCTCCGAACTCGCGCCAAGGGACTACATGATATGGTTCATGATCGGTTATTGCAACGAGAACGAAAGCCGGTTCGACGATTCCATAAAGGCATACAAGATGGCCGAGTTCCTTAACCCCGAATACGCGCAGGCGGTCAACAACCTCGGGTACTCCTACAAGGAGCGGGGCTATTACAGCTATGCGATCGAGGCATACAGGCGGGCCATTGGGCTGATGCCCCGCAACGCCGGGTTTTACTACAACCTGGGCAACGCCTATACCCACAAGCACATGGAGGCCAAGGCGTTTTACTCCTACCGCACGGCCGTGGACCTGCAGCCCAACTTCGCGAAGGCCCACTATAACCTCGGCCGCAACCTGATGAAGATGGGGTTTTACGAAAACGCGATCAGGCACATGAAGCTTTATATAAAGTACTGGACCCCGGCCATCCCGGTCGTCGACGCCCCGACCCCGGACAACGTGCAGGATCAGATCGACTCGATGAACGTCCTCATCACCGAGCGCGAGGATGAGTACCTCAGGCGGCTTAGCGAGGACCAGTGAGCCGCCGCACCGCCTTGATCGCGTCCGCCCTGCTGGTGCTCGCTGCCGCTTATGCGGCGGCCGGCATGTTCTATCCGCTCTCCCGCCACCCGGATCCCTTCGAGGCGCAGGTCAGGCGCGGGGCCACTTTTGCGCAGGCTGCGATGTCGCTCGGCAGCCAGGGGCTCGTGCGCGACCCTGTGCTGTTCATGCTCGCCGGTTACGCCTCGGGGCTCAACAGGCGCCTTAAGGCCGGGTATTACGCGTTCCCGGCCGGGGACTACAGCCTATGGGATATCATGAAGGTTCTGCGCGCAGGCGGGATCGTCGAGCGGACCGTCCTGATACCGGAGGGTGAGACGCTCGCGGACATCCGGGGCAGGCTCGTCGCGGCCGGGCTCATTGAGGGGCCGGAGTTCGACCGCCTTAGCCATGACGCAGGCTTCATGGCCGTGCGCCACATCGAGGCCCCATCTTTAGAGGGCTACCTGTTCCCGGATACCTATATCATCCCAAAGGGCATGCCCGTCGAGGAGATCGTGACCATGATGGTGCGCCGCCTGAGGCAGAAACTGACCCCTCAGATGCTGCAGCGCGCGCGCGCGATGGGGCTTAACGAGCGCGAGGTCCTCACCCTGGCCTCGATAGTCGAGAAGGAGGCCCGGCTCGACCGCGACAGGCCGATGGTCGCTGAGGTCTACCTCAACCGCCTGAAAATGCGGATGCCGCTTCAGTCCGACCCCACCGCGGTCTATGGCATAAAGCCGCTCGGCGTGGGAGTTACCCCGAGGGACCTAAAGAACCGCACGGAGTATAATACCTACATGATTGCCGGGCTTCCGCCGGGGCCGATAGCCTCGCCGGGGCTCAAGTCGATAGAGGCAGTGCTGAACCCGGCCAGCGGGCCGTGGCTGTACTTCGTCGCTGACGGCAGGACCGGCGGGCATGTGTTTTCGGCCACTGAAAAGGAGCACGAGCGCGCGGTCGCTGCTTATCGAAGAGCAATGAGGCGACGGTAATCACAGAGGGAAAGATGATAAAGCGCAAAAAGACCAATACGATCCAAGTAGGCCCGGTCGCGATAGGCGGCCGAAGCCCGATCAGCGTGCAGTCCATGACCAAGACCGACACGCGGGACGTCCGCGCCACGTCGGCCCAGATCAGGGCGCTCGCAGCCGAGGGCTGCGATATCATACGCATCGCGATCCCTGATATCGAGGCCGCTATGGCGCTCGGGCCGATAATAAAGCGCTCTCCGATCCCGGTGATCGCGGACATACACTTCGACTGGAGACTCGCGCTCGAGGCCATACGCCAGGGCGTGGCCGGCCTGCGCATCAACCCCGGCAATATCGGGGCCGGGTGGAAGGTGCGCGAGGTCGTCGAGGCGATGAAGGACAAGGGCATCGCGCTTCGGGTAGGCGTAAACGCAGGGTCGCTGGAGAAGGACCTCTTAAAGAAATACGGCCACCCGGTAGCTGAGGCCCTGGTCGAGAGCGCCGAGCGCCATGTCTCGATGGTAGAGGAGCTTGGTTTTCATAACGTGAAAGTATCCTTAAAGGCATCCGGTGTCCTGCCCACGGTCGAGGCCTACCGCCTTTTTAGCAAGCGCCACCGCCACCCGCTGCACATAGGCATATCGGAGGCCGGGCCGCTGGAGCCTGGGCTGGTCAAGAGCGGAGTTGGGCTAGGTATTCTCCTGAACGAGGGGATCGGCGATACGGTGCGCGTCTCGCTCACGGCCGACCCGCGCGAGGAGGTCCGCGCCGCGTTCGAGATACTGCGCTCGCTCGGCCTTCGGAATCACGGGGTCGAGCTGGTCTCATGCCCCACCTGCGGCAGGACTTGCGTCGACCTGAAGGGCCTGGTGCGCGGCGTGGGCAAGAGGCTGCGCGGCATCCATACCCCGATGACCGTCGCTGTGATGGGATGCGCCGTCAACGGCCCCGGCGAGGCGCGAGAGGCGGACTTCGGCATCGCCTCGGGCAAGGGCACGGGGCTGGTATTTAAGAAGGGCAAGGTCATAGCGAAGGTAGCGGAAGACAGGCTCGTAAACACGCTCATGGCCGAGATAGAGAAATCGGGGGTCAAGTAATCATGGAGATCATACGCATACCGAGGATAATGCAGGACACCTCGCTCGGCCACATCCTAAGGAGCCGGACAATCGGGTTCGTCCCGACGATGGGGGCTTTGCATGACGGGCACCTATCGCTGATGCATGCCGCGAAGCAGGAAAATGACGTAGTCGTCGCGAGCGTATTTTTGAACCCAACGCAGTTCGGCCCCAATGAAGACCTCTCGGATTACCCGCAGGACTACGAGGCCGATATCAAGACGCTGAGGTCCACCGGCGTGGACTACGCCTTCGTGCCCGCGCCCCGGGCCATGTACCCCGAGGGATACTCTACGACCATACACGTCGGGGGCATAACCGGACGGCTCTGCGGCGCGTTTCGGCCCGGG
Source organism: Nitrospirota bacterium (assembly GCA_963721805.1). GTDB lineage: Bacteria > Nitrospirota > Thermodesulfovibrionia > Thermodesulfovibrionales > JdFR-86 > CAVRJY01. The sequence goes on from CAVRJY010000001.1 coordinate 770,033, forward strand.
CACTTCGACGGCGTTGCGACGGTCGTCGCGAAGCTGTTGACGATAGTCCGGCCGAAGAGGGCTTACTTCGGGCTCAAGGACTATCAGCAGTGCCAGGTGATCGAGCGGCTCGTGGCCGACCTGAACCTCCCGGTCGAGGTCGTCGAATGCCCCACGGTGCGCGAGCACGACGGGCTTGCCATGAGCTCGCGCAACAGATACCTGAGCGAGACCGAGCGCAAGGCCGCAACTGTGGTATACCGCACGCTTGAGGCCGCGGCATGCGAGGCCCGCGCGGGCGGCAAGACCGGCCCCCGGATAGACGAACTGATGGCCGCCGCGCTCCGCGCAGAGCCGCTCGTAACGGAGATCCAGTATGCCGGCGCGTTCGACCCCGATACGCTGGAACCCGTCGCTGGAACGCTCGGGGAGCGCACGCTCCTTGCGGTCGCGCTTAAGATAGGCAAGACGAGGCTGATCGACAACCTGGTGGTATAGGGCAGGGGGAGCGGCTGTTACGGGTGCGTCAGGCGCGGCAGCGTGACCCTGAACTCCGTGCCGCCCTCGCCGAGCACTTCAATCTCGCCGTCCATCTGAGTGGCGAGTGACCTTACGAGCGACATCCCGAGCGAGTCGGTCTTGCTTATATTGAAGTCCGGGCGTATCCCGGCCCCGTTGTCCTTCACGCCAAGCCTCCAGACGCCGTCACCGGCCTCGCGCAGGTATACCTCGATCAGCCCTGAGCGCCCTTCCGGGAAGGCGTACTTTATGGCGTTCGTCACGAGTTCGTTTATGATAAGCCCGCAGTAGTTCGCGGTGTCGACGTCCAGTGAGATCTCCGGCACGCTGGTCACGATCCTTATGTCCGGGTTTTCTAGCCTGTAGGTGCTCAGTATCTGGTCCGTGAGCCTTTGGGCAAACTCAGAGAAATCTATCCTCGATCCCTCGGGGGATTTCTGTAGCCGCTCGTGGATCATGCCCATAGCCGCCACGCGGGAGCGGCATTCGTTCAGGAGCTGCTTGGCGTCCTCGTCCTCGGTGCCGTGCGACTGGAGTTTCAGCAGGCTGGTTATCACGTTTAGGTTGTTCTTGGCCCGGTGGTTGATCTCCTGCGTGAGGATCTCCTTTTCCCTGAGCAGCTGCTCGAGCCGCAGCTCCTGGAGCTTCCGGTCCGTGATGTCCCTCATCACGACGAGCTTGGCGAACCCGCCGTCGGGTTTCACGATCCTGATCTGGTGGCTCTCGAAGTATTTGTTCAGGTGAGCCATGTGCCGCTCCATGATCACGTTGCTGCCGCTGAAGACCTCCGCGTTGCGGCACCAGGGGCAGGGGGCGTCAAGCTTGTGCTGGTAAGCGTAGCACTTCGTGCCGCGCGCGCAGGGGCCGAAGAGCTTTTCACACGATTTGTTCGCGAACTCTATCTCGAAGTCCTGGTTGGTGATGTTTACGGCGTCGAGCATCGAGTCGTATATGAGCTTGAAGTGCTGGAACCCTTCATCAGTCTTAAGCAGGGAATTGAGCTTGTTCTGGAGCGTCTTAAATTCCGTGATGTCGTCGCCGATGAGCACGAAGCCGCCGTCGCCCCCGGCGGGGATCAGGCTGACCTTCCACCAGGCGTGGTAATCGTTGCGGATGCGGACGGCCTCCATGGTGCGTTCCTCGCCCTGAAGCACGCGCTTCATCTCGGCCTCGGCCAGCTCCCGGAACTCATCATGCCAGATGTCCTGAAACCGGCTCCCGAGGATCTCGTCCCCGGCCCCCATCTTCTTGAGGCCTTCCCTGTTGATCGTCAGGCATGTACCATGCCTGTCAAAGGTCATCGCTCATATCGGGGCGAAATTCTCGATTATCCGGTTGCCGAGGCCCTCGTCCGTGGCGCGCCGGGGCTCCCTGGCCTCTTTCGCTATATGGATGAGGGCGGTCATGTCGCCCTTCTGGTCGAACTGGGGGATCGCCCTTAGCTGTATGAACTTCCCGACCTTCGGCTCGAAGTACTCGTGAGCTATCTCCTTCTTCGTCTGCCAGCAGCCGCAGCTCAGGCAAAACTCGGGAGGGGCGTTGAGGCCGTGATAGTGGCTGTAGCATTTTCCGGCCCTCTGGGGGTCGATCGCGAAGAAGGCCTCGGCCGCCTTGTTGGCGTACAGGACGTTAAAGTCCCTGTCGTGGACCGTGATGGAGTCCGTCAGGGAAAGGAAGGTGTCTAAGAGATTAACTTTTCCCATACCGATGGTGAACGGCTATCCCCCTCCTGTGTGAATATTAGCCTTATCGCAACTGTTAAGTCAATGATTTTCATGCCGCCCGGCGGCGGCTGGCGCGAGGGGGCGTTCAGTGCGCCCGGCCGCCGGGGACGGGGCGGTTGCAGCCCCATATATCTCCTTATTACTATTTGACAAATCCACCACCCCGAAAGTATCATAAAATTTCACGGCAAGTGATGGCCGTTTTTTGCGCGCCACAGCTATCGGCGCTTAACCGGATGCCGGAAAGAGGCGGAATAATAAGGAAATGTGCAGACTAGCGGCCATAACGTCAAGTAAGTATTTCTCACCGATCGAGAACGTCATCGCGCTTGAGACGATGAAAGAGGGCCATGACGGCTCGGGCATGGGCCTTGCGCTTCAGGACCTCGGGGGCGAGTTCCGCGAGCTAAAGAGCTACCCCGTGCTCTCCGGCATATGCTCGGACGAGGGCATGCAGGCCCTCAACGCGTACATGGGCAAGCAAGGGTTCAAGGAGGTCCACTCCTGGAGCCCGAAGCTCAGGCCCGTAAAGGGCATCACGCCGCGCGACCAGTACTTCGCCAAGTTCTACAAGCTCCCGGCCGCCTACAAGGGCAAGTCGAAAGAGGAGCAGGAAGAGTTGCTCGTGCGCACGCGCCTGGCGCTTCGCATACTCGGCGAGCAGCGACGAGTCCATAGTCGTTTTCTCGTTCTACCCCGACGTGCTCATATTAAAGGAAGTCGGCGACCCGCTGGAACTTGCCGAGTTCTTCAGCCTCGACAACTCCAGCCTCAAGGCCAGGGTGATACTCGCGCAGGGCAGGCAGAACACGAACTACGCGATCAACCTCTACGCCTGCCATCCGTTCTTCCTCCAGGGTTTCTGCTCGATGACGAACGGCGAGAACACCGCGTTCATCCCCATCCGCGAGTACCTGCAAAGCCGCTGCGTGCCCGGCTATGTCGGCTATAACAGCGACAGCGAGGTCTTCACGCACATCCTGCACTACGCGGTCAACGTGCTCGGATTCCCGCTGACGTACTATAAGGACATCATCACCCCCATGACGCAGGCCGAGATCGCAAATAGGCCGGACGCCCAGGCGCTCACGCTCCTCAAGCAGAGCCTCCGCATGCTGACCATCGACGGGCCGAACTGCAACATAGGCTTCCTGCCGGACGGAACGTGCTACATGGTGCAGGACGCCAAGAAGCTCCGCCCCGGCGCGGTGGGCGGCATCGCGGGCGAGAAGTTCGCGCTGATGAGCGAGGAGTGCGGCGTGGAGAAGGCCGTGCCCGGCCGCGACAAGGGCCTCGACATATTCCCGATGAAATACGACATGGTAATCATAGCCCCAGGGGCGAAGGAGGTCAGGGTATGGAATCAGCTCAAAGGTTAGACAATAACCACGAGATCACCCTCAAGGACCTCCCGTACATCATAAGGTGGAGCGACGCGCGCTGCAAGCGCTGCGGCCGCTGCACCGCGATCTGCCCGGTGAAGGCCATCGAGCCGACGGTCAACGTCAGGCGGCACGTCTACTCCGAAGAAGCCGCGCCCAATCCCAAGGCCACCCGCCGCATCGTGCACACGGTCGAGCAGGTCAAGGAGATCAACCGCTACTGCACGGGCTGCGCCATGTGCCAGCTCGTATGCCCCAACGAGGCCATCGAGCCCGAGTTCAACCCGAGGCACAAGTTCCTCACCTTCAAAAACCAGGGCGGCGAGCCCCACAAGCGCGGCGGCCGCAGGAACGACCCCTCGATCTCGACGCTGGACAAGCTTAAATTCACGCGCATCTCGATGCTCACGGACCCGGCGCTCGACGCCGGACGGCACGAGTTCCGCATACGCACCTACCTGGGCCGCATACTGCCGCCCACCGGGCTTCCCCTGGCGCGCGATGGCGAGAGCCTCGTCGTCACCCCCGGAGGGTTCGTCCCGCCGGTGCGCGAGATATACCCCATCATGATCGGCAGCATGTCTGTCGGCGCGCTCTCCCCGCATATGTGGGAGGGGCTCGCGATGGGCGTGGCCTACCTAAACGAAGAACTCGGGCTGCCGGTCGTGATGGCCTCCGGAGAGGGCGGCCTGCCGCAGCGCCTGCTGAAGTCCCGCTTCCTGAAATACTTCATCCTGCAGATCGCCTCGGGATATTTCGGCTGGGACGAGATCGTCCGCTCCCTGCCGCACATGGTCGAGGACCCCTGCGCTATAGAGATAAAGTACGGCCAGGGCGCGAAGCCCGGCGACGGCGGCCTGCTGATGGCCTATAAGGTCCTGAAGCTCATAGCCAGCATCCGGGGCGTGCCGATGTACGTCGATCTCGCATCGCCGCCGACGCACCAGACGAAGTACTCCATCGAGGAGGCCGTGGCCAAGATGATCCAGTCGATGTCGATGGCCTGGGGCTTCCGCGTGCCGGTCTATCCGAAGATCTCGGGCACCAAGACCGCGCGCGCGGTGCTCAACAACCTCGCCCGCAACCCTTATGCGGCCGGGCTTTATATAGACGGCGAGGACGGCGGCACCGGCGCGGCCTATAACGTATCGATGGACAAGATGGGCCACCCGATAGCGACCAACCTGCGCGAGTGCTACCTCGACCTGGTAAAGCAGGGCAAGCAGAACGAGCTTCCGCTGATCGCCGCAGGCGGCGTGGGCAAGAAGGGCAACCTCGCGGCCAACGCAGCGGCGCTCATCATGCTCGGGGCCTCCGGCGTGGCGATCGGCAAATACATCATGCAGGCCGCGGCCGACTGCCTCGGCGACGAGAACAACCGTTGCAACCTCTGCAACACCGGGCGCTGCCCGCGCGGCATCACCACGCAGGACCCGAAGATCTACCGCAGGCTGGACCCGGACAAGGTCGCCGAGCGCGTCGTGGACGTGTTCAAGGCCGCTGACATTGAACTGAAAAAGATATTCGCGCCGATGGGCCGGAGCACCGAGCTCCCGATAGGGATGTCCGACGGCCTTAGCGTTTCGGACAAGGCCATCGCCGAGAAACTGGGAATAAGCTATGCCTGCTAAGAAGACGACGAAGAAGACCGTGGCCAAGGCCGCGGTAAAGAAGGCCGACAAAGTTAAGATACTTGAGGGAAATATAGTGCCCTCTAACGTGATCGAGGGCAACGTAAACGGCAACCGCGTACCTTCGCGCATACTCGAGGAGCGCGTGCAGAAGGCCGTCGCGGACGGCATGCGCGAGTTCACGGTTATAGCCGACGGCCAGCACGGCATCGGCGGCCGCATCTGGCCGCGCCCGGAGCCGGTGCGCATCACTATCGAGGGCCGCGCCGGCCAGCGCGTCGGCAGCATGGGCATGGACGGCACCGAGATCGTGGTCAAGGACTCAGCATCTGACGACGTCGGGTGGATCAACTGCGGCGCGAAGATCACCGTGCTTGGCGACGTCACCAACGGCGCGCATAACGCTGCGGCGCAGGGCGTGCTCTACGTCCAGGGCGGCGGCGGCGCGCGCTGCGACACGATGACCAAGCACAATCCAAGATTCGCCCCGCCTCAGTCGTGGTATTTCCGAAACGTAGGCGACACCTTCGCCGAGTTCAAGGCCGGAGGCATCGCGGTCGTGTGCGGCGTCAACCCGCGCGACCCCGAAAACATCCTAGGCAACCGCCCGTGCGTGGGCATGGTCGGGGGCGTGGTCTACTTCCGCGGCCCGATCCGCAACTACAGCACAGGCGACGTAAAGCTCGCCGAACTCACCCCGCAGGACTGGGAGTGGCTTACAGAGAACATGAAGCCGTATCTCAAGGCCATAGACCGCGAGGGCTATTATAAAGAGCTAACCAACTCCATCACTGACTGGAAGAAGTTCATCGCATACACCCCGGCCGAGAAGGTGCAGCTAAAAAAGAGAAAGCTCGGCGCCGAGGAGTTCAGAAAGACGGTATGGGAGAAGGAAGTCGGCGTCGGCGGAATTTTCGGCGCATACCTCACGCACGACCGCACGATACTGCCATACGTCACGACCGGCAACGAGCGCAGAAACAAGCCGGTATGGTCCAATGACAAGTACCTGCCGCCGTGCGCGTACAACTGCCCCACCCGCATCCCTTCGCACAAGCGGGCCACCCTCATACGGCAGGGCCGCGTCAAGGAAGCGCTGAACCTCGTGCTCAACTACAGCCCGCTCCCGGCGACCGTATGCGGCGAGATATGCCCGAACCTCTGCATGCAGCACTGCACGCGCGGCAGGGTGGACAGGCCGCTTAACATCAAAGAGTACGGCAAGCTCGCGCTCGAGCTCCAAGCGCCAAAGCGCGCGCCCTCGACCGGATACAAGATCGGCATCATCGGCGGCGGCCCGGCCGGGCTCTCGGCCGCATGGCAGCTCGGCCTGAGCGGCCATACCGTGAACCTCTACGAGGCCGTCGACAAGCTCGGCGGCAAGCTCGAGCTCTGCATCCCGCGCGAGCGGCTTCCGCAGGCCGTGCTCCAGAAGGAGCTATCCCGCTTCGGAGAGGTCGGCGTCAAGGTCCACCTGGGCCAGAAGGTCAACCGCGCCGAGTTCGACCGCATATACGCAGAAAACGACGCGGTGATCGTCGCATGCGGCGCTCACAAGCCGCGCATCATACAGTTCCCCGGCTCAGAGAGCGTCATACCTGCAATAGACTTCCTCAAGGGCGTGAACTTCGGCAAGCCTATCGCGCTTGGCGGCAAGAATGTAGTGATCATAGGCGCGGGCAACGTCGGCATGGACGTCGCCGTTGAGGCGTACAACTGCGGCGCGGCCTCCGTGACCGCGATAGACGTGCAGAAGCCCGCGGCGTTCGGCAAGGAGCTTGACGCGGCAGCCGCCCGCGGCACCAAGGTCCTCTGGCCCCGCTTCACCGACCACTATGACCACGATGCGCACCTGCTTCATTTCAAGGACGGAACGACGCTTGAGGCCGACGAGGTCATCATGTCCATAGGCGAGGTCCCTATGCTCGATTTCCTGCCGCCCGAGATCCATACCGAGCGCGGCTGGCTCAGCGTCAACAACCTGATGCAGACGACCGACATCAAGGTCTACGGCATAGGCGACGCCACGCGCCCCGGCCTCGTTACGCACGCGATAGGGCAGGGCCGCGACGTGGCCGAGGTCATTCACTCCGTGCTCATGCACTACGACTACCAGCCAGAGGTCAGGCAGCCGATAGCTTACGACCGCATCAAGACCGAATACTACGACATATGCCGCCTCAACGAGTTTTCGGCCGAGAAGGAGGCCGACGCCTGCATGTCGTGCGGGAGCTGCCGCGACTGCGGGATGTGCGAGCAGACCTGCTACTGGGGCGCGATCAGCCGCGTGGACCACGAGGGCGGCTCTTACGAATACGTCGTGGACCCCGATAAGTGCATAGGCTGCGGGTTCTGTGCGGGCGTATGTCCCTGTGGCGTCTGGGAGATGGTCGAAAACATCTGAGGCCCCCACTATGGAGTGGAAACAGGAGTACTCGGTCGATATAGAGATCATAGACGCACAGCACAAGGAGCTTTTCAAGCGCATCAATAACCTTGTGCAGGATATAAAGCTCAAGCGCTGCAAGCTCACGATTGACGGGACCACGAAGTTCCTCGAGGACTACGTGGTCAGCCACTTCGGCGCGGAGGAGCGCTATATGCAAGAATGCGGATACCCCGGCCTGGAGCTGCACCGCGCCCACCACCAGAAGTTCATGGCCGATTTCGAGGCCCTGAAGCGTGAGCTCGCGGCCGAGCACAGCTCCTATGGCCGTTCGGTGCGCACGAACCAGATCGTCGTGGACTGGATCATCGGGCACGTCACGAGCGAGGACCGCGAGTTCGGCGCATACCTCAAGGAAAAGGGCATCACGCTTAGGCCTCACTGACGCCACCAGCCGATGCAACCGTACGAACCGACAAATCCTGAAGGAACAGGGGCCTGAGGCCCCATGGATACCACCCTCGACAGCATCCGCGAGCTCAGGTTCTACCAGTCCAAAGACGGCTACCGCTTCTCGATGGACCCGGTGCTTCTAAGCGATTTTATCTCGATGAGGTCGGCCAGACGGATACTGGACCTGGGTGCGGGCTCGGGCGTGCTCGGCCTCATGCTCGCCGCCCGCTATCCGAAGTCACATCTCACGATGGTCGAGCTTCAGGCTGGCCTGCATGCGCTGTGCGGGCGCAATATCACTCTTAACGCGATGGCCGCGCGCGCCGAGGCAATCAAGGCCGACCTTGCCGCGTTGCCCTCTGAATATGCGGGCGCGTTCGACCTCGTCGTCTCGAACCCCCCGTTTCGGAGGCCGGCAACAGGGCTTTTGAGCGAGGGCGAGGAGCGCATGGTCGCTCGACACGAACTCAGGATGGACCTGAACGGGCTCGTCGCGTCCGCAGCGCGCGCGCTTAAGGAGCGCGGCAGGTTCGCTCTCGTATATCACCCCGCGAGGCTTGCCGAACTCCTGAGCGCAATGGCAGCCGCCTCGCTCGAGCCCAAGTGCATCAGGTTCGTGCATGGGAGGTTAGATAGCGAGGCCCGCATAGTGCTGGTCGAGGCCGTTAAGGGCGGCCGTCAGGGCGGGCTGAAGGTCCTCCCCCCGCTGGTCGTATACGGCGACGGGGGCGGGTATTCGGACGAGGTGCGCCGGATTTACAAGCTCGATGACCAAGGAATTGTATAATAGGGGATGAGCATGAGCCCCGCACGCAAGATACTGATCGTGGTGCTGTCGCCCGTAATCCTGCTGGGCGCATACCTCCTGGGCCTTCTGGCCACTGACAACTTCCACGCGATCACGCCGGGGGAGGCCTACCGCTCCGGGGTGATAGGCAGGCACCATCTCGAAGAATATATAAACCAATACGGGATCAAGAGCATCGTCAACCTGCGCGGGCCTTACAAGAAATCCGAGTGGTACAAAGACGAGCTCAGCCTGAGCGGGAAGTACGGCATCAGCCACTACGACCTCAAGCTCGACGACGCCTCCGAGCCCACGCCCGAGCAGGCGGCCGAGCTAGTGCAGATCATCACGACCGCCCCGCGGCCCGTGCTGTTTCACTGCTACCACGGGGCCGACCGCTCGGGGCTCGCGGCCGCGATGTGGAAGGTGCTCATAGATAACGAGCCCGCCAGTGACGCCTCCGGGCAGCTCTCGATAAGATACGGCCACATCCCGGTCGGAAAGACGACCGCGATGGACAGGTTCTTCGCCGACTGGGCCGCGAACCGTAGGCAGTGCCCGCATTGAGCGCGCTCCGGCTGGAGGACGACGGCTACTGCTTCGCGTGCGGCAGGCGCAACCCTATAGGCCTCAGGCTTGAGTTTCAGTGGGACGGCGTCTCGCTGAGCAGTTCGTTCACCCCCAAGAAAGAGCACCAGGGCTATACCGATGTCATGCACGGGGGGATCATCGCGACCCTGCTGGACGAGTGCATGGCGCAGGCCGCGATAAAGGGGTTTTCGGTGATGGCCGCGACCGCCGAGTTCTCGATGCGGCTGCGTGCCCCGCTGGCCCCCGGCGAGGAGGTCCTGGTCAGCGCCCGGGCCGAGCGGCCCTCGCCGAGGCTCATCACCGCGGCTGCCGAGGTCCATCGCAAGGCCGATGGCGTCCTGATAGCCTCGGCCACCGCCAAACTCATCCCTGTGAAGGTTGCTCCTCAGCCCTTGTAGACCGTCCGGTTCCTGCCCGCGGCCTTCGCCTCGTAGAGCGCGGAGTCCGCGCGGTACAGCATCCTGTCTACCGATTCCCCTTCTGCCCTTATGCACGATACGCCGGAGCTGATAGTTACCCTGATGGCCATCGGCCCGAACGGCTCGGCCTCGATTGCGGCGCGCACGCGCTCCGAGATCCGCATGGCGTCCTCGGCCGACGACTCAGGCAACAGCACGAGGAACTCCTCGCCGCCGTAGCGCCCGATCAGGTCGTAGGGCCGCAGCATCATGCTTGAGCGCCTGACGGTCTCTCTGAGCACCTCGTCTCCGGCCTGGTGGCCGAGGGCGTCATTGATGAGCTTGAAGTGGTCGAGGTCGAACATGATGACGCAGAAGCCGTGGCCGGTCCTCTCGGCGCGCAGGAGCTCCTCTGTGAAGCGTTCCAGTATGTGCCCCCGGTTGAAGCAGCCGGTGAGCGCGTCGGTCGTGGCCAGGACCTCGATCGTACGCCGCGACTCGGAGACCTTCCTGATCAGCCGCCGGGTGAAAAACCAGACGAGGCCCAGCAGCAGCGCGGTCGCGAGCGCGGCGAACGCGAGGATCTGCAGGGCGTTCTCGAAGAGCTTTTTCCTGATCGTCCCTATCGGGATGTTGACGCTTATGCCGCCGCGTATGTCGCCCACCTTGTATCCCTGCGCCGCATGGCACTGCAGGCATAGCTTCTCGGTCCTGAGCGGGGCCATGTACCGCATGAACGGCACGCCGTCGATCTCCTCCTCCCAGTACGCCTCTTTCTTCCCGCTCTCAAACGAAACCAGCGCCCTGCGTTCGCTCTCATCCGGCGCGTTTGCCGGGTTCAGGGGTTTTAGGCTCGTGATGTGATAGCTGAACTCGCGGCCCTTCCGCGTGAGTTCGGATATCTCCCGAGTCATCATCGCCGGGGTCCGGATCGTGAAGGTCCTGCCGTCGGCCGTGGTGATATCGGGGTTATTGATGTAAGGGGTGGACTGGACGCCGTCCTTCTTCTCGACGTATACGCCCCCGTAACTCGCGTTCCACTGGCGGGCCAGCACGATAGTGGCGAACTGCGCGCGCGCGTCCTCCAGTATCTCGTCGTCGATCAGGCCGCGGGTGCGGACGTTCATGCCGAGGAATATCCCAGCGAGGCAGAGTGCGACCGTCAGCGTGATCGAGATGCGGAAGGTCTTGTATATGCCTTTTTCTTCGTTATCCCGCACCCGGTCCCCCATGGACATATTATACCGCTCCGTCGGCGTATCCGCCCGTCTGGCGCTTCAACTCCGGTCATAAGTTATAATTAAGCAGACAGGAGGCGTGGATGCGCATTCGAAGGTTTATGGTCTTGGCTGTGTTTTTCGCGCTCGCCGCGGCCTCGTTCGCCGTTCCGGCCTTGGCGCTTACTCCCATTGGCGTCCGCACCCGCATCGATGCGATCCAGCAGAAGATTGACGCCGGGATCAGTGCGGGCGCGATCACGCCCGAATCCGCCCGAACGCTTAACTTCAGGCTGGGTGAGGTACGCAAGATGCTTGTCCCCTCCATGCCCCCCTCCGCCTTGGGCGAACTCTCCGCCCGCCTCGACGCGCTTGAGCCGATGGTCCCGAGGCCGATGAAACCGCAGACGCCCGAGGCGGCAATCGAGGGCCAGCTCGCACAGATTCAGGCCGCGATCATCGAGGGCGAGTCCAGGCGAGTGATCGTACCTTTCGCCGCGCAGGCCCTGCGCTCTGAGCTCGCCTCGATCAGGGCCGAGTTCGATGCCGCCCGGGGGAGAGGCCCGCTCATTGAAGGCGAGGCAAAGCGCCTCGAGATCAGGATAGGGCGGCTTGCCGCGCAGGTCAGGAAATACGGCGCTCCCCACAATCAGTATGAGACCATCAAGCACTTCAAGTAGAAAGGCTGCTTAATGCAGATCATGATCCGCGATAAGAAGCTCCTCGACCGCGCCTACGCCCTTGCGGTCGCTACAGTAGCCTATAACGTCCTGGAGGGGCTGCTCTCGGTCGCCCTGGGGATGCAGGACGGGACTTATGCGCTGATGGGCTTCGGACTCGATTCCTTTGTCGAGGTCGTCTCCGGCATAGGCATCTGGCACATGGTCCGGAGGATGCGGGCCGCTGCCGCGGACGAATCGCCTGACCGCTTCGAGCGCACGGCGCTGCGCGTGACCGGGCTCTCTTTCTATGCGCTCTCGGCGGGGCTTGCTCTCAGCGGGTTCTACGGGCTGATGGAGGACCATGCGCCGGACACTACGCTATGGGGCGTCGTCATATCGCTGCTCTCGATAGCGTCCATGTGGCTGCTGATCAGGATGAAGCTCAAGGTCGGGCGCGCGCTTCGAAGCGACGCGGTCTTGGCCGACGCGCATTGCAGCCGCGCATGCATGTATTTTTCGGTCGTGCTCCTGGCCTCGAGTGCGGGGTATGAACTCACGGGCATAGGCGGGCTCGATGCCCTGGGCGCGCTCCTGATAGCCGCGCTTTCGTTCAGGGAGGGGCGTGAGGCGATGGGGAAGTCCCGCGGCGGAAAGTGTAACTGCGGCGGAGAGTGCGGCGGCTAGAATTCTACGTCCGCCTCCATCTCCTTGGGGCCGAGCAGGAAGCGCTCCCTCAGGAACTTCACGCGGGCCTTGTCCCCCGGCCGCTTCTCAAGGAGTATGATCTTCAGGTCATCGAGGCCCTTGAGCTCCTTGCCGTCGACAGAGACTATCACGTCGCCTTCTTGCATGCCCGCGCGCTCGGCCGGGCTGTTCTGGCCGAAGTTCTTGATCTTAAACCCTGAGGCGCCGGGCTCCTTTGACTCATCCAGGAAGACTTGCAGCTTGGCGCTGAACGGGGGCTCGATCTGCGGCGAGAAGATCACGTAGTCCGCGATGCCTGGCTTGAGGCTGCGCTCGGCCGAGTCGATGAGTGTGGCGTAGTCCTTGCCCGTGCGGCGCTTGGCGCGTCCGGGGACGCCCGAGCCGAACTCGACGTGACCCTGCCCGCAGAGCACGACCATCTGGCTTTTGGGGTGCTTTCCGATATACTCCGCGACGGATTGCGCCATGACCTCGTCCCACAGGATCTGTGACTGGTAGAAGTTGTCGAAGTTCCGCGGGGCGTTGCCCTGGCTTCGGTGCATCTCGTATATGTCGTGGATCCGCTCGCGGTATCCCGGCACGGCCATGTCCATATCAGCAGGAAGCGACTTGCGGTCCTCGGCGCTCAGGGCGTCAAGGCCGCCTTTCGATACCGCATCGATGATCTCTTTTTTGACGTTCAGGGCCACGACCGGGATGCCGTTGGCCTGGGCGTACAGGAGCACCTCGCGGTAATTGTTATAGTCATAGCCCCAGCGCTTGAAGTACTCCGTCTGGCGCAGCATCCCGGTCTCGTCCGTCTTGCCCGAGATGTACTCGTCGAGGCCGGACTGATACGGCGTCTGGAACATCTCCATCCCTATCGCGAACTCGCGGCCCTGCTCGTGGAGGCGGCGCACGAGCGCGAGCTGCACGAGGTGGTCCTCGTAATTGGTGTGCCCCTCGCCAACGTAGATCACCGGCTTGCCGGCCACCGCGTCGATGACCTCGCTAAGCGGCAGCGCGCCGCCGGGCCGGACGCCCACGGCGTCCAAGGTAAGCTCGCCGCGCATCCCGCGCGGGGGATCGTACGCCGTCTTGAGCGTGTTAACGCCAGCCTTGAACTCGAGGGTGCCGTAACGGCCATAATGCAGGATCTTTCCGGCTGCCGCGTTGATGGACTCGGCCGTCAGCGAGCCGGACATGAGCGCGACGACATGGGCCGACGGGTCCATCGGGTGATCGCGCACCTCCAGCCTCAGGGCATCAGGGTCTGCCGGCGGCGTTGCGGCGCGGGCGAAGAGCCTGAGCGCCGTTGGCCCTACGGGGTCGGTCAGCAGCAGCGAGGAGTGCTCTATCTCCTCATCTTTGATCTCGCCCTCATCCTTCACCGTAAAGCCCGCCTGTACGAATGCGGTCTTAAGCGGGAGGTATTTCAGGTCCGCACCGGCCACCAGTATCTTGTGCTCGTCCCCGGCAAGCCGCGTGATGACGGGCGCATACTCCGCGTCCGACAGCATCCGCATCACGTCATAGTCCGGGTCGAAGGCGACCGAGACCGGGGTGCCGGCATCGACAGGGACCTCGAAATACTCGCGCTCCTTGCTGAGCTCGACCGAGCGCGTGAGGCTTTCTTTGCCGCCCTGAAGCTTTATCTCAAGAGGGAGTTTAAAACGGTACGCGTCGCCGTGCTGCTCTGCATAAAACGCGACGTTAGGGACCGCGCCCTTTCGGTATATGACGCGCAGGTCCCCGATCCCGATGTCCGGGGCGGCCTTGCGCGTAAGCCATTCCGAGAAGAACCACCCGAGGTCATGCCCCGTGGCGCGCTCGAATTCCGTCCGGATGTCCGCCCACGATGCGGTGCTGAACCGTCTGTCGCGCACGAAGGCGCGCAGGGCGCCGTAAAACGCCTTGTCCCCGACCTCGCCCTTGAGCATGTGGAACACCATCGCAGTCTTGTCGTAGCCGACCGCGCGGGTGGCGTTGTCCGTGCGCCCGGCGAACTCCGCGACAGTGATCTCTTTGTCCGGCTGCACGTAGGCCATATAGTCCGTGAGCATCGAGCGGCGGTATCTCCAGCCCTCGCCCCTGTCGGCCTCGAACTGGTGGTCGGCCAGATAAGTGGTGAGCCCCTCAGTCCAGTTGCCCCGGCCGCTTGAGTACACTGAGCAGCCGAACCACTGGTGCAGGATCTCGTGGCCGAGCGAGGTATGGCGGATAAACGGCAGGCGTATCACCTCTCCGCCCAGAAGCGTGTAAGTAGGCAGCGAATACCCGGACTGCAGGAAGTTTTCGACAATCGCGAAGCGCTTGTATGGATAGTCGCCGAGCAGGGCCGAGTAGCGCTCGATAAACTCCCCGGCGCTCTGGATGTAATCGTCCGCGAGCGAGGCGTCATCGGCCGAGAAGTACGTCAGCACCTCGGTGGCTCCGATCCGCCTGGACTTGACCTCGTAGATGCCTGCGACGAGGCTCATCCCCTCGCGCGGGTACGGGAAATCGAACGAGTAGGAGGTATTGCCGTCCGCGGCGGTCGTGGAGCTGACCGAGTCGGCCTCCGAGACCGCGGTGAGGCCGCCCGGCACCTCGGCCGAAAGCGAGTAGTATGCGGTATCCGCGCCCACGATCTCCGGGTACCAGCCCGAGGTCAGCGACGCCCCGAGCGCGGTGATCGCCCCGCCGGGCACCACCCCTACGTTCACCGGGGACGAGCCGTCAGGGCCGCCCTTTGAAAACGATGCCTCGTAAGTTATGTCCACCACGCCCTTCGCCCTGACCGTATCTGAGCCCGAGAGCGTCTGCTCCTTGCCGTTGACCAATACTTTGACAGGCTTGATCCAGGGCGTCCGGACGAGTACGTCCATCTCCGAGGGCAGCTCGATGCGCGCGCGGCCGTTCAGATTGGCGCCCTTGGTGTTTATGCGTACCTTGAGGTCGTAGCGCGGCAGGCCGCTGCCGGCCTCGGCTGCTGCACACGTGAAGGCTATCGAGATGGCCATTATGTAAGCTATTATACGCGGCATTCCAGTTTTTGATTCTATCACAACGGGGTTAGACGGGCCAACTGGGGTTGGGGCGGCCGTCCCTCCTCCCCGGGCGGAGCTTCGCTTCGCCCAGCCCCCATCCCTACCTATACCGCCGCGCGAAGGGGGTAGATGCCCCTTTTTTTAGGTGAGCGGGTCACCCCGCGAATATTTGCCGGGGGGCGCGGCCCCCGGCACCCAAATTGACTGCGGAAAACCCGATGTGGTATAGTTTTTTTTCCTAAAAAACTCTTGGGGCGTCGACAAATGGCAAGTCAGGAGATTTTGGATCTCCCTACTGGAGGTTCGAGTCCTCCCGCCCCAGTCCAGGGGAAGGAGCGCGCGCCGTGCCGGATTGTATTGTATTGATCTCTGGGAACGCCCACCTCGGGCTGGTTGGCGAAGTTGCCAAGGCGATGGGGCAACATGTCTGCAACACCCATATCGCACGGTTCAGCGATGGCGAGATATCGGTGCAGATCAATGAGAACGTCCGTGGTACGGACGTATTCGTGGTGCAGCCGACCTGCACGCCCGTCAACGAAAACCTCATGGAGCTGCTACTTTTGATAGACGCCCTCAAGCGGGCCTCGGCGCGCAGGATAACAGCCGTGATCCCGTATTACGGGTACGGGCGGCAGGACCGCAAGGTGCAGCCCCGCGTGCCGATCTCCTCAAAGCTCGTGGCCGACCTCCTTACGGTCGCCGGGGCCCACAGGGTCGTATCCGTGGACCTTCACGCCGGGCAGATCCAGGGGTTCTTCAATATCCCGGTGGACCACCTGTACGGCACTCCGGTGCTGATTGAGTATTTCAAGCAGTGCGAGTTCAAGGACTTGGTCGTCGTCTCCCCCGACGCGGGCGGCGTCGAGCGCGCCCGGGCGTTCGCAAAGAGGCTGGACGCCTCGCTCGCCATCGTGGACAAGCGCCGCGAGAAGGCCAACGTCTCGCAGGCCATGCACGTCATAGGCGACGTTAAGGACAGAGACACGATACTGCTGGACGACATGATAGACACCGCAGGGACTATAGTGCAAGCCGCCGCCGCGCTTAAGGAAAAGGGCGCGCGCCGCGTCTTCGCCGCATGCAGCCACGCGGTGCTCTCCGGCCCTGCAGTGGACCGCATAAACAACTCAGCGATCGAGGAGCTGATCGTCACCAACACGATCCCGCTCGATGACAAACAGTCGCTATGCCCCAAGCTCAAGGTGCTCTCGATAGCGCCGCTGCTGGCCGAGGCCATAACCAGGATACACGAGGAAACCTCGATAAGTTCCCTCTTCGTATAGATAATAAAACTTTCTCTTAGCGGAGAATTCGGAGGTAAAAGATGGAAAGAATGAAACTCGCAGTCGAGAAAAGGGAAACCGCGGGCAAGGGCATCGCCCGAGCCCTCAGGAGGGGCGGCTTCGTGCCCGGCGTGATATACAATAACGGCAGCGCCTCGTCGCTCAAGATCGGCACGAAGGACATGCTGCAGTTCATCGAGGCGACCGCGGGCGAGCAGGTCATAGTGGACCTGCGGTACCCGGACGAGAGCAGCACGATCGCGCTGATGAAGGAATACCAGCGCGACCCGATCATGAGCGAGCTGCTGCACGTGGACTTCATGGAGGTCTCGCTCACCGAGGAGATCACCGTCACGGTGCACGTCATAACCAAGGGCGAGCCGATAGGCGTCAAGCGCGACAAGGGCATCCTGCAGCACGGGCGCACCGAGATCGAGGTCTCGTGCCTCCCGGACAAGATACCGGGCCACATCGAGGTGGACGTCACCGACCTGGCCGCCGGACACACGATTCACGTCAGCGACATCGTCCTCCCCGAAGGGATCACGGTCATCACCGACGGCATGGAGCCGGTCGCGATGGTCACGATCCCCGTGACCGAGGCCGTGGCGGCCGCGCCTGTAGTGGCCGAGGCCGGTGCAGCACCCGCAGCGCCTGAGGTCGTCAAGAAGGGCAAGAAGGAAGAGACCAAGGAGGGATAGCCCTTGTGGGCCATCATCGGTCTCGGCAATCCGGGCGCGAGGTACGCGCACACGAGGCATAACGTCGGCTTCGCCGCGCTCGAGGAATTGTGCAGGGCGGCCGGGCTTCAGCTTAGCGAAAAGTCCGCTTACATGATAGCGAGGGGTTCCATCGAGGGCGAAAAGGCCGTCCTGGTGGAGCCCCTTACGTTTATGAACTTAAGCGGCCAGGCGGTCTCGGACGTAATGCGCCGCAATCCTTTGGAACCAGCCAACCTCATCGTGGTCCACGACGACATCGACCTGCCGACGGGCGCGCTCAGGGTGAGGTCCGGCGGCTCCTCCGGGGGGCACAAGGGCGTGGAGTCGATCATCCAGTCGTTGGGCACGCGCGAGTTCATCCGCGTGCGCATCGGGGTCGGGCGCGACGGGTCGCAGGATGTCAAGGATTTCGTCCTGAGCAAGTTCCGTCCGGAGGAGAAAGTGCTGGTTGGCGAGGCGGTGAGCCTCGCGTGCGATGCGGTCAGGACGATTATCTCACGCGGGCTGCAGGCCGCGATGAACAGCCACAACCGTCGTCCGAAGCCCCCGAAGGCCCCGAAGCCGGAGGAGCAGGGCTAGAGGTTCGCCGGGTGCGTGACGACCTTGTTCCGGCCGGCCCGCTTGGCCTCATACAGGGCGTCGTCGGCCTCCCTCAGGAGCATCTCCATGTTGACGGTGTCACGCCTGATCTGCGTCACCCCAAGGCTGATCGTGAGCCTGAGCGTATCGTCCCCGCAGAGGAATTCGGTCTCGGACGTGGTCTCCCTCATCCGCTCGGCCACGGCCAGCACGTCCGCAAGCTCGGTCTCCGGCAGCACGCAGCAGAACTCCTCGCCGCCGTACCTGGCCAGCAGGTCGATTTTCCGGAGCTTTGAGGCCGCGATCCCCGCTATCTCGATCAGCATGTGGTCGCCGCACTGGTGGCCGAAGTTGTCGTTTACGCGCTTGAAGTGGTCGACGTCGAGCATTATGAGCCCTACGGGGCGGCCGTGGCGGCGGAAGCGCTCGAACTCCTCCCTGAGCCTCGAGGTCAGGTGGCGGCGGTTGTAAACCCCGGTCAGGCCGTCCTGGATCGAGAGCCCGATCAGCCTCAGCTCATAGGCCACGACGTCGGTCATGTCGTTTATGCAGACGCAGACGCCGATGATCTCCCCGCCGGTGTCCCGCATCGGGAATAGCGAACAGCTCTGCTGCATGTGCGTGAACTGTCCGCCCAGGCTGCTTGGAGTCTTAAGCGGTATCAGGTAACTGTGCAGCTTCTGTGATAGGAACGTGTGGTTTCCGAACGCCAGGATGGTCCGGCACGTCCGGATGAACTTCGGGTTTTCGAGCATCGGAAAGCGTTCGAATACCGCCCTTCCGACTATCTCCGAAGGCGCGATCTCGCTGTGCACGTCCATCCAGCGGTTCCAGTAGCGGACGATGAAGTCACGGTCTATGACGAATATGCCGGTGTCGATGGTCTCGCAGATCTGCTCAAGCAGCGTAGGGTTCATAGGTGTTTTGCTATGTAATCCGCGATGGATTTCTTGAGCCATGCGACCGACTCGTAGCTGCTGATCAGGAACATGTAGCCGTCTATGTTCTTGCCCTCGAAGTGAAATACCGTCTTAAGCAGTATGACGTACCGCTCGCCCTCGAACAGCTCGCGCGGCAGGTCCGAGGCGTAGGAGCTGCCGCTGATGATGCGCGGCGGAAGGTACGTGACCACGTCGCCCACGAGCTCGGCTATCCGGCTTACGCAAACGCCGATGACGATGTTGCCGATCTCCATCAGGGCCTCCTGCTCGAGCAGGTCCAGGCCGTAGGTGCCGGTATCGCGGGGCTCTGCCCCGAGGAGCCCCAGCAGCTGCTGGCCGCTCTTTGTGGGCAGCATCAGGTATGCCAGGCCCTTGGACTTGCCGACGAAGTACTGCTCGACGAGGTTGAACCCTGAATCCGGCCTGACCTCCTTTTTGATGAACTCCTCGAGTTCGTGCGGCTTAAGGAGGTCCAGGTGGGGGACGTTCATGAAGACATAGAGGTTGATGATGTCGTTTAGCTCAGAGGCCGCCTTCCCGAGAGCTATGTTTATGATCTCCTTGAGCGCATCGCGTTCGAACTCGTCAAGGTAATAGTCTTCGGTCATGCAGCGCCCTTCGCGCGCTCCGAGGCCTTGCAAAACGCGTCCAGGACTTCCTCCCTGCGTGGGGGCTTGTTCAGGACCATGAAGGCCCCTCCGGCGTTGACGCGCTCGAGCGTTGAGCGCTGCGTGTCAGCGGTAAGCACTATTATCAGGGCCTCCGGCGAGGCGTTGCGCATGAGCCTGAGGGCCTCAAAACCGTTCATATTCGGCATCGTGAGGTCGCAGAGCGTCAGGTCCGGGGAGATCTCGATGAACTTCGAAAGGCCCTCGACGCCGTCGGAGGCCTCGTAGATCTCGAGCCCGGGCAGGTCTGACAGGCACTTGCGCACGGCCATGCGCGCGAGCATGGAATCGTCTACTATCAGGATTTTTCGGATAATTGACACGGCTCCCCCCATCATCGTCCCCCCTGCATTTGGCCATGAGGCCGGTTAGATTATATCAGAAACAGTACAATTTTGTTGAGGCATGGACCAGGTAAAAAAACAGGCCCGGCAGTGCTGCCGGGCCTGTCCGTGCTGGTCAGATCCAAGGCTGCTAGACGATGCCCTGGTGGGGTTTGACCGCCTTGTCCAGCTCGCGGCGAGCGGCCATGTCCATCAGGACGCGCTCGGTGCCGAAGCGGCCCGGCTCGTACTTCTTGAGCTTCAGGGCGTCTCTGGCGTCGTCGATGAACTTAAGGGCGAGCGCGAGCATCTTCTCGGGCTCCTCCTCGAATACCAGGCAGCCCTTGTACCGCTCCATCCAGACGTCGGTCATTATGCGCGTGACCTCGGAGCTCGCGCCGTAGGGGTTCTCGCCGCCAAAGATGCAGGGCACCCCGGACGCAGCGAAGTAGCAGCCGATCGCGATGGCCTTCTCGGACATCCACTCGGGCGCTATGCCCACGGCGGGCATCCCGCCGATCTCGTCCGAGAGCCCGCCCTCGTTCGCCATTGCGGAGGCGATGGTCAGGATGCGGGAGTTGTCCACGCAGGCCCCCAGGTGCAGGATCGGCGGTATGCCGATTGCCTCGCAGACCTCGCGGAGGCCCGGCCCGGCGTGCTCGAGCGCGGTCTCGGGCGTCAGGTATCCGAGCGCGCCGCATGCCTGCGAGCCGCAGCCGGTCGAGACGATCAGGACGTCGTTTTTGATCAGCTCCATTGCGAGGTAGGTATGCAGCCCCGTGGACTCCACGCGCGGGTTGTCGCACCCGGCGAGGCCGACCACGCCGCGCACGCGCCCTGCCATGATCGCGTCGTTAAGGGGCCTGAAAGATCCGCGGAACTGGCCGCCCTGCATGTACTCGATATACTCGTGCGAGAAGCCTCCGATAAGCGGGTTTTTCTCGGTGACGTGGCTGCCGATGTGCTTGCGGTTCGGGAAGTTGTCTATCGCCATGCGGACGATCTTGCGGGCGTAGTCCTTGGCGTGGTGCTCGTCAAAGGGCATATGGGTCGCGCCCTGTATCATCGCCTTCTCGTTCGTGGTCACGAGGATCGTGTGGAACTTCCTGGCGAGCTCGCTTAGAGAGGGCATGATGCACTGCACGTCGACCGTGAAGAGGTCGATCAGGCCGGTCATCATCCCGAGTTCCTGGTTGGTGAAGCCCCCGGCAGTGGGTATGCCGTGGCGCATCAGGACCTCGTTTGCCGAGCAGCACATGCCGCCGACGTTTATGCCCTTGGCCCCCTTGCTCTTGGCGTATTCCACGAGTTCCGGCTCGTCGACGACCGAGATCAGCATCTCGGGGAACAGGGGCTCGTGGCCGTGGATCACGACGTTGACCTCGTCCTCCTTGAAGATGCCGAGGCTCGCCTCGGCGAAGACCGGCTTGGGCGTCCCGAACAGGATGTCGGTGATATCGGTCGAGATCATGCTCCCGCCCCAGCCGTCGGCGAGCGCGGTGCGCAGGCCGTGCGTGAGCAGGTGGTCGGGGTCGTGGTCGACGCCGATATTGGTGCGGTGCATCGCCTCGGCGATCTCGCGGTCGACCGCGCGCGGGGTGATCCCGTACTTGGCCCAGCGCTCCTGGGTCTTCTTCGGGGCGCGGCTTGTGTAGTTTATATGGCCCGGAAGCTGGCGGCCGAAGTCGTTAAGGAACGCCATGGCCACGTCGCGCGCGACGTCCATGATCTCGCGGCCCTCGCCGTACTCGATGCCGAGATATCCGGCCACGCGGTAGAGCTTCTTGACGTCCGTGACCTGAAAATCCTTGGCCTCGCCGTTTGCGGCCGCGAGCAGCGCCAGGACCATCCCGCGCGCGTGGTCGGAGTGCGCGGCCGTTCCGGCCGCTATCTGGCGCAGGAGCTTCCTGGCCGATACGGTCTCGAGCTTCGCGCCGCATACGCCGCGGCCTTCCTCCTCGGCGGTCTTGCCGGTGAAGCGGCAGGGGCCCATGTTGCAGATGCTGCAGCACGCCCCGCTCGAGCCGATAGGGCAGGCCTTCATGCTCTGCGCGCGGTCGAAGCAGGTGGTCATGCCGTGGCCTTCGCCCCAGTCCTGCACCGTGCGCGAGACCGGGTTGGCGCTGTGTATGGTCGTTATAGTCTTTTTAATCTCCATCTCGTCTCCTTATATGATCGAGGCCATCTCGAGCGCCGGGTGGCCGACGCTCGCGAGGTGCTCCATCAGTTTTTCGGAATCCTCACATATCGTCTCGTCCGCTATCTTGTCGAGCAGGTTCGGTACGCCTTCCTCCGCGGCGCGCGCGCTAAACGCGTCCTTGAGGCTCTCCTTGAGGTTCTTCGTCATCCATACGATGCGCTTCAGGCCCCCGTCGCCGGCGAGGAACTTCTTGCTGACGATGAAGTTGCGGCCGATGCCCATGAAGCCAGGAGACTGCATTCCTCCGCCCACGGATCCCGCGAGCGTCGAGAACTTCATCCCCGCCGGCGTCATGCCGGTATGTCCGCGCTGGACGATCATTATGCCGTTTGCCTCGGGCACGAGCGCGATGATGCACTCGAAGCAGCCGCACGAGGTCATCGGGTTTTCCATGATCGTGTAGAGGTTCACCGTGGGCACCGCCCCGCCCGAGGCCTTGTCGACGTACTCGTCCACGCCGGTGTACCGGCCGTAGCGGTCGTCAATAAGCTCGCCCTTCTGGATCGGCTGGTTGCCGCCCGTGGGGTCGATCTCGAACGCGGCCTTGCAGTCAAGCCAGTTAAACGCGCCGCAAAGACCGAGGCGTTCGGGCGTGACTACGCAGAGGTGGCTCGGTGCGAAGGACTGGCACAGCAGGCACGAGTAGAACAGGTCGACGCTCTCGTCCGTCATCGAACCAAGGCGATGGTCGCGCTCCCTATATGTGGCGCGGGCCTCCTCGAGGTGCTCAAGCACGTCCGCCTCGTTTACGTAGAGCGTCACGGCCACCTTGTCCACGATGCTCTTAAACATGTGCTTCAGCATCGTGGTGAAGATGATGCCGAGGTGCTCAAGCGTGATGCCGTCCTTCTGGGCGCCGTTGCTTATGCGTATCCAGTTCATGTCGCGCTGGCCCATGTGCCATAGGCCCTGTGCCTCGTTTATCGAGTGGTGGACGCGGCGCTCGATGACCGATTCGAAGTCCGGCTGCATCTTGCGGCCCGCGACGTCTATCACTATGCCCAGCGGCATCTTGCCGCCCTTGGCGTAGGTCTCCTGCCAGTTGTCGCCGACTATCGTGATCTTGCCGTCCTCGACCTCGTCGATCTCCCTCATGCGCACGAGTTCGAAGCACGGCGTACGCTGGCCGCCCATCTCGATGTACATGTCCTCCTTGCGGATGCGCTCGCCCTCGAAGGCCGGGCCGTATGCGACCGGGATCGGGGGTTTCTCGAGCACGATCTTGAGCCCGCGCACCTCGATGGCCTTCTGGACGATCTTCGCGTGGTCGAACTCCTTGTCCACGTGCTCGTACGTGCAGACCCCGGTGGGGTGGATGACCGGTATGTCGCTGTCCGCGATGGCCGGGAAGCCCATGTTAATGGCCCCCGCTCCGGTCGTCCAGATCGTGTCGTCAAGCGGGCCGAGCACGATGGCGAAGGCGAAGACGCGGTCTTTTTGGTACATCAGGTGGCCCTTGAAGTCCGCGGGCTTCTTGTTGCCGAATATCAGCGAGGCGCGGACGGCCCAGTCGAGGGCATAGAGGGTGTGCTCCGTAAGCGGCCCCAGGGGGACGATGCGCGTGTCCCAGCCCATCGTGACGCGCTTTCTAAGGAGCTGCTTGGTCACGCTGTTGCCGTTGACGTTGCCCGAGAGGAACGTGAGGATGTTTTTTTCCTGAAGCTCGCGGACGATCTTCACGGCGGTCTCGTCGTCCGGGGCCGCGCCGATGATGGCGGCGAAGCCGGGCATCGAGCCGTCGACGAGCTGTATTCCCAGGTTGCGCTGGATGGTGTCGGTTATGAAGCCGTTGTACTCGTACCCAGTCTCCTCGTCCCTGCACGGCTCGAGCCCGTTGATGTAGCGGCACGCGAGCCAGATTTCCTGTGCGAACAGGCTTGCCATGCCGGAGTCGAGCGCCTCGCCAAGGTAGGGCTTCCAGACGTGCTCCTCCGGGATCGGGTGCTGGAGGTCCTTGGCGAACCCGAGCGCGGTGTGCATGTCGCCCAGGGTCTTGGCCGCAAAGCCGGTAATCGCGTAGATCATCGGCAGGTAGTACGCCGTGTCCGGGAACTCGAACTGGAAGTCCGCCCCCTTCTCCGCTATGGTCTTGGCGAGGAGTTCCTCGGCCTGGTTGACCATATTATGGGAGCCGCGTATCGCGGCCGCTCCGATTATCTTAGACATCCGTCAAAAACCTCCTGGGTCCTGTTTCGCGGCCGCCCGCCGGGGCAAATGGCCGTAAGTATAATGTCAAATGGCCTCAGCCATTTTCGGCCGGTCCGTCTGATGCCCGGTCCGGTTATGCCTTGCCTTTTAAATAGACCGGAAGCTGGTTGGCCTCACGCGGCCCGACCGTGATCTTCCAGCCTTCGAGCTTGTCCTCGAGCGCGCCGCTTAAGATCGCGACATAGCCGGGGAGGGTCAGCTCCTTCGCGGCCATGGAGTTTTCGACTCCGCTTTCTTTGATAAACGCCGCGATCTTCGACGCAGTGAACTTTCCGGCCGCCCATGCCGTGAGCACCGAGAGACCCTCGCAGTCCATGACCGCGAGGCGGGTGGGCACCTTGCTGTTTTCCACCTCGCCCGAGACGATGAAGTACGTCAGCGAGAAGTTCGTCGTCACCAGCAGGGGGGACTTGTCCGTCACGTCCCCGATGTTGTAGATCTTCTGCTCGACCTGCATCGGCACCTGGGGGTCGGTGTATATGTTCTGGCGGAGCGTGAAGAGCGCGAGGCTCTTCCACTTGTCCACGGTGCTCATCACTATGATCGAGGAGTATTTGGCGATGCCGACCGAGGCGACGAGCGCCTCGAGCAGGCTGTCCTCGCGCTGGGCGAAGGTGACGACCGGGTAGCCCAGGGGCTTGAAGGTCTTCTTGATCGCGGCGCGCCTGACATAGGTGTTGTTCATCAGTATCTGCCCGGCGGTTTTAGAGTTGCAGTCGAGCACCATGTCGGCCACCCCGGCGGCCTTGACCTTCTCGGTCAGCTCGCTGAGTTCCTCGAGCGTGCCCGCCACGCCAAGCGATGCGCCGGCAGCCTTTGCGGTCGCGGCCATAGCCTCCAGGTTCGAGGCGTTCGCGCCGTGCAGCACCGGCTTTTTGCCGCTGAACGCCGCAAGCGCGGCCTTCGCGGCCTCGGCGTTGCCGGTCGAGAGCATCACCGGCAGGTCGGGCGCTGCGGCAGCCACGGCCTTTGCGGCAGCCGCGAACTTGGCGGCGTCGCCCGAGACGTTCGTGATGCATACCATATCGATGCGGAGCCTCTGCCCGACGCGCTCCATCTCGGAGGCGGCGACATCGGCCACGGTCTTCTTGATCTCGTCCTCGCTCGCGGTGTCCTTGATCTCGACCGCGAAGGCGCAGGGGTTTACGAACTTCTTCTCGTGGCGGAACATTACGGTCTCATCCCCGAGCTTTACGGCTTTGTCACCCGCGCCAATGACGATGGTCCTTACAGGCGGGGCCGAGGCCTCGCCGAGCTGGGCCTTGACGTCCTCCGAGACGTCCGGGCAGAGGTCTATGGTCGCCTGCCTCTGGGCAAGCTTCATCGCGAACGCCAGGCAGGTCGGAAACCCGCACTTCTTGCAGTTCGTCTTGGGGAGCATCTTGAATATCTCGACTCCGGTCAGTGCCATGTTTGCCTATCCCTCCATCTCTGCGATGAGCTTGTCTACTGCTGCCACGGCCATGGGGTGCCTCATGATGATGAGTTCAGCCCCCGCCAAGAGGAACGCCGAGGCCGTAACTGCCTCCCACGCCACGCCGCGCTCCTCCAACGAGCCCCATGCCGGGAGGTCGGCCTCCGGGGCCTGCGTTTCCTTGACCTTCCAGACGTACATGCCCACGTCGGCAAGCATCGGGGGCTGCATCGTCAGGTCGTTTTGCGTAAGCGCGGCAAGCCTGATGCGCTCCATGACCGAATAGGTGTACTCAAGCCCGTAGCCCAGAGCGGAGGACATCGGGTCGGTGATGAGCTTCTCTTTCTCGAAACCCATCTGCGTCAGCAGGATGTTGAGCTGCTTTGAGAGGTTGATGTCGAGTTCGCTCATCGCAATGAGCTTGTGGTCGTTGGCCATCGCGGCCGCGGCGATCGTCTTGTAGTTGGCCTCCTGGGCCTTGCCGAGGAGTATGTTGCGGCCCTTTGCGGCCTCCGCGACCCTAACGAGCACGGCGGAGTCCTTCTCGACCTGGTTGCTGCCCATTATGATCAGCGGGATGTCGACCGCGTTCATCACGTCCGTGACGGTCTTGACGGCTTCCTCGGCCGAGCGGTTCTCGCGGTCCGGGTGCGTGCCGATCAGGCGCAGGGCAATGGCCTTCGCGCCGAGTTTTTCCTTGCAGTGCCTGGCCCAGGTGACGGGGTCGCCCGAGACGCCCTCATACGCGGCCTGTACGGAAGCGGGCCAGTCCGTCGGGGGGACGTCCTGGATCTCGTATGCTATGACGGGCTTGTTCGGGGTAACGCCCTCGAAGCCGTGGAACTGCAGCACGTTTTCCCCTCCAACGGTGACGGACGCGCTCCCGGTGCCGATCGTAACGGGGTAGACCTTGCCGGAGTAAGTCTCTTTCGGCGGTGTGAATGCCATGCTGAAAAGCCTCCTTGTATATTATTGTTGTTACGTTAGTTACATTTCAAGGTACGAATGCGCGTACAGCGTCCTACCCTGGATGATGTCAAGGGTCTTGACGACCTCGTTTACCTCGTGGGCGTCCGCGATGACGGCTGTCAGGCCCTCGTACATCAGGAGCTCGAAGAAGTACTTGTTGATGATCGGCCTCATTAGCTTGGGCGCGCCGTTTGAGATGTTGCTGAGCCCGACGACGGTCTTCATCGGCGGATCGTTGAGCTCCTGGAACATCTTGATGGCTTTGATGACGTGCAGGGCCTGGTCCTGCGTGGTCGCTATCTGAAGCACGAGGGGATCGAGGTAGAGGTCCTCGACCGGGACGCCGTATTCCATGGCGCGGGCCATCATCTCGGCCGCTATGCCGCAGCGCTCCTCGGCGTCGGCCGGGAGGCCGCCCTTGCCGACCGTCAGGGCGATGACCTGACAATTATATTTGGCTGCGAGTTCGAGGATTGGGAAGCGCTCGGGGTCGTTGGACGTTGAGTTGATGAGCGCGCGGCCCCATGCGTTATTGTGGACCTTGAGGCCGGCCTCGATGGCCTTGCCGTTCGTGGTGTCGAGGCAGACCGGAAGCTGTACGACCTCCTGGATGGTCGTGACCATCCACTGCATGAGGTCCTCGCCCCCGTCCTCGGCAGGGCCTATGTTGGCGTCAATCATGCCCGAGCCCTCTTTGGCCTGACGAAGTGCGATCTCCTGGATCGGGCCCTTGTCCCGGCTCATCATCGCCTCTCTGACTCTCTTTGCGATAATGCTCAGTTTTTCTCCTATAATCAGCATCCCCTGGTACTCTCCCTTCTTCGCGGTGTTAGTATCAAGACATTTTTTCCGGTTGTTCGTATAACGTTAAACACATAAGATAACATGGGGCCTGCGGAAAATGGCAGTGAGAAATTTTTATGGACCGATAAGCGCTAAAGAACCTTCCGGATTAATAATGATATTTAATAAATCAAAATATCAAGCTGCCTTAACCGTGCGGCAGATAGGGATATTTTATTGCATCGCAGCCCCTGAATGCTCATTGCGGGTTTCGGGGTGATGGGGTATAGTATAGGTGACGCATGTAAAGGAGGAAGCCATGGAAACCATAAGGATCGCCTTGATTTTATTATTTATTTCAGTGGCTCTCGTATCATGCACGAGCGTCGAAATGCTGCCGGACGAGGAGCCGCAGGCGGCTCGTCCGGGGGTACCGGGGCCGGCCCCTTTCATTATGATGGCCTTCCCGCACTACGAGACGGTTTTCAGTATGCCGGGCATGCCGCCGGAGCAGCCTGCCGGGCTGGACATGTCGTGGTTCAGCCGCTGCTCGGGGTACTTCGACATGACAAGCGGCATGAGGAGAGACCTCCTGCTTAAGGAATATGATTACTACGAGGCCGTGCGGAGGGGCCGGCTCGCCATGGCCCGGCTGGGCATGCTGCAGGCTGACATCGAGACTCTCATGAGGCAGATCGACGTCGCGACGCCGGTCCAGTGCCGGTAGCAGCCCATATACCGTAACCGCTGATGGAAAAGGACGGTAAGGAAAGGGCTGAGATCCCAATAACCGGGATGTCCTGCGCCGCGTGCTCGGCCCGCATTCAGGAGTCGCTCTCGGAGCTGCCCGGCGTCAGCTCCGCCTCGGTGAACCTCGCGGCCGAACGCGCCACGGTAGTCTACGACCCCCGGAAGCAATCCATAGACGACTTCATCCGGCTCATCGAGGACATGGGCTACGGCGTCGGCGTCGCGCGCCAGGTGCTCCCCGTAAAGGGCATGACCTGCGCGGCATGCGTGGGCGCGGTGGAGCGAGCGATAGCCGGGCTTCCGGGAATCCTCAATGCCTCGGTGAACCTCGCGACCGAACGCGCTACGGTTGAGTACCTGCCGACGATGACCGGCCTGGCCGAGATCAGGCGCGCGATCAGGGACGCGGGCTACGAGGTGCCCGAATACGCCGGGCAGGACGCTGTCGAACGCGAGCGCGAGGAGCGCGAGGCCCGCTACAGGGCGCTCAGGCTCAAGGTAATCCTCGGCGCGGCCCTCACAGTGCCCATCATGCTCCTGATGTACTGGGACAGGCTGGGGCTTATGTCCATCGCCCATATCCCGATGCGGCTGGGTTTCATCGCACAGCTCGTGCTCGTTATCCCGGTCCAGTTCTGGATTGGAGGGCAGTTCTACTCGGGCGCGATAGCCGCTGCGCGCCACCGCACGACCAATATGAACACGCTGATCGCCGTAGGCACCTCGGCAGCGTTCATATACAGCGTCATCGCCACGTTTTTCCCGGCGGTCTTCACGGTCAAGGGCTACGCCCCGGACGTCTATTACGACACCTCGGCGATGATCATCGTGCTGATACTGCTTGGCCGCCTCTTTGAGATGCGGGCCAAGGGGCATACGTCCGAGGCGATCAAGAAGCTGATCGGGCTTCAGCCTAAGACCGCGCGCGTCCTGCGCGGCGGTGCAGCGGCCGACATCCCGGTTGCGGACGTCGAACTCGGGGACCTCGTGGTCGTCCGGCCCGGGGAGAAGATCCCGGTTGACGGCACGGTGGTCGACGGCTCCTCTGCGGTGGACGAGTCCATGGTCACCGGCGAGTCGATGCCTGTCGAGAAGAGGCCCGGAGACCGCGTGATCGGGGCCACGATGAACCGGATTGGAACATTGACGCTTGAGGCCACCGCGGTTGGGCGCGAGACCGTGCTTGCGCACATCATCTCGATGGTGCAGGAGGCGCAGGGCTCCAAGCCCCCGATAGCGCGGCTCGCTGACAGGATAGCCTCGGTCTTCGTGCCCTCCGTAATGGGGATCGCGGCCGTTACGTTCGCCGTGTGGTTTACGCTCGGCCCGGAGCCTAGGCTCACATACGCATTCTTAAACGCGATAGCGGTGCTCATCATCGCCTGCCCATGCGCGCTCGGTCTGGCGACCCCGACCTCGATTATGGTCGGCACCGGCATGGGTGCGCAGTTCGGCATCCTCATCCGCGGGGGCGAGGCGCTCGAGACCGCGCACAAGATCAAGACCGTCGTCTTTGACAAGACCGGTACGATCACGAACGGGACGCCGTCGGTGACGGACATCGTGGCAGCGGCCGGCGAGAGCGAGGCGCATGTAATATACTTCGCCGCATCGGCCGAACGCGGCTCCGAGCACCCGCTTGGCGAGGCGATAGTGAAGAAGGCCTCCGAGATCGGCGTGGCGCTTTCCCCGGCCTCCGGGTTTAAGGCCATGCCCGGCTACGGGGTCTCGGCCGTGGTCGATGACAGGCCGGTGTTGATCGGAAACGAGACCTTGATGGAGCGCGAAGGCGTCGCACTAGGCGAGCTGGCGCAGAAGGCCGCGGCGTTCGCCTCAGGGGGCAAGACCCCGATGTTCGTCGCGCTCGGGGGCAGGCCGCTTGGGATGCTCTGCGTGGCCGATACAATAAAGGACGGCGCTGCCGAGGCGATCTCGGCCCTCAAGAGGCTCGGCGTCGAGGTGGTGATGCTCACCGGAGATAACCGCCGCACCGGCGAGGCCATGGCGCGCCAGGCCGGGATCGGACGCGTGCTCGCCGGGGTCCTCCCGGACCAGAAGGCCGAGGAGGTGCGACGGCTTCAGTCCGGTGGACGGGTGGTCGCGATGGTCGGCGACGGCATAAACGACGCGCCAGCGCTCGCCCAGGCCGACGTCGGGATCGCGATAGGCACAGGGACGGACGTTGCGATGGAGGCCTCCGACATCACGCTCATCAGGGGCGACATCCGCCTGATCGCGGTCGCAATCGCGCTGTCGCGCGCGACGATCACGAATATCAGGCAGAACCTGTTTTGGGCCTTCGCGTACAACACCGTCCTGATCCCGATTGCGGCCGGCGTGCTGTTTCCGTTTTTCGGCATACTGCTAAACCCGATACTCGCGGCCGCGGCGATGGGCATGTCATCGGTCACGGTCGTGAGCAACGCCCTCCGGCTCAAGAGGTTTTCCCCGGACCGCTGATAACGGCCGCGAGAGAAGCGGCCCTCCAACGGCGGTCAATCCCGGCCCTCCTTTCCCGTCCCGAATCAGACCGGCGGAGACCCCCACAATGGCGGCGCAGAGCCCTTATAAGCCTTAGCCTATCTATCAATAATATTTTTTTATTTGACCGAGACCATGCGGGTATATTACCTTCATACACCGCCGTCATAGGGGGAGAACTCATAATTCTGTATCTGGGCGGCGTTTTGAGGGTGGAGTTTCCATCACGATAACTGATTCAAAATAAAGAAGGAGGACGTACAATGGCAAGTTTTGATTTTCAGGGCAGGGCGATTGAGATCGATGATGACGGATACCTCGTCAACCTCGGCGACTGGGTACCGGAAATGGCACAGTCCCTTGCGGACCAGGACGGCATCAAGCTGACCGAGGCCCACTGGGAGGTCATCAACTTCCTGAGGGACTACTATGCGAAGTACCAGATTGCGCCGATGATCAAGATCCTCGTGAAGGAACTTGGCAAGGCTATGGGCCCGGAGAAGGGCAACACGAAGTACCTCTACGAGCTGTATCCCGGCGGTCCGGCCAAGCAGGCCTGCAAGTACGCCGGTCTTCCTAAGCCCACGGGCTGCGTATAACAAGCCAGCGAATGTCGTCGGGGGGCCGCATGGCGGCCCCCCGATTCCTGATATGGCGTCCGAGGGGAGAAGTGCAGGGCGCCATTGCTAAAAACGGGGAGGGGTCGGGCTACAGGGGATGAGCCTTACAAGCCGAAAGCTGGAGATGAAACGGGAGGTCCTTACCTCCTGGTTCGAGCACGTTCTGGGTACGTATCCGGAGGCGTCCGCAAAGGCTATCCGCGGAAACCCCGACCGTTTCGCCAACCCCGTCGGAAACACCCTCAAAGAATCCCTCTCAATCCTCTACGACGAACTCAGGGAGGGCGCGGACCTTCATAAGGCCGGCGCCGCCCTCGACGGCATCATCCGCATCCGCTCGGTCCAGGACTTCACCGCATCAGGCGCGGTCGGCTTCATCACGGCGCTTAAGGGCATCATGAGGCGCACCCTCGGCGAAGACGTCGGCAGCGCGGCCGAGTGGCGCGCCCTGGACGAGAGGATCGACGCGATGCAGCTCGCCGCCTTCGACATATACACCGAGTGCAGGAAGTCCATTTACGAGATAAGGGTCGAGGAGGTCAAGCGACAGGTTTACATGCTCCTCAAGAAGGCGGAGGCGGTCCCGTAGGGCTCGCACCGCTTTTTTTTCGGAAAAACATTCATATAGACAGCGAGGTGCTACGAGATGAGGGTGATAATTCCCTTGGTTGCGGTGGTGGTGCTGATACTGCTCGGTTACGTGGGCGGGCAAGCACCGGGGCTGCACTTCCTATTCGGCGTGGTGGTGCCGTACATCGCGGCCGCGGTCTTTATAGTGGGCTTTCATGGCCCGCGTCGTCAGGTGGGCCAAGTCCCCCGTGCCGTTTAGGATCCCCACCACCTGCGGCCAGGAGAAGTCTCTGCCGTGGATCAACTGGAGCAAGCTGGACAATCCCGACAGCACCAAGGGCGTCATCGGGCGCATGCTGCTGGAG
This sequence comes from Nitrospirota bacterium, assembly GCA_963721805.1. Lineage (GTDB taxonomy): Bacteria > Nitrospirota > Thermodesulfovibrionia > Thermodesulfovibrionales > JdFR-86 > CAVRJY01. Next base: position 802,354 of record CAVRJY010000001.1, read on the forward strand.
GTCCTGTGTTTCCGGTCGCTGTTTAAGGGCACCTCGTCCAAGGTCAAAGAGGGGCCCCGGATCACCTACCAGACCAGCCTCACTCTCTGGCTCGCAGGGCTCGCCTTCCACTGGTCCTTCCTCATAATATTCATCCGCCACTTCAGGCTGTTCACCAACCCCGTGCCGGGCTTCATCGGCATGATCGAGAGCGCGGACGGGTTTTTCCAGATCACGCTGCCGACGTTCTACATGACCGACGCCATACTGGTCGCGGCCGCGACTTACCTGTTCATCAGGCGGCTCACCAACCCGCAGGTGAAGTACCTCTCGCTCGCGGCCGACTATTTCCCGCTCTTCCTTATATTCTCGATAGCCTGCACCGGCATATCGATGCGCTATCTCTTCAAGACCGACATAGCGCACGTAAAGCAGATGATCAACGGCATCATGACCTTCAGCCCGGTCGTCCCGGAGGGCATCAGCCCGATGTTCTACGTGCACATATTCCTCGTCAGTTCGCTGCTGGTCTACTTCCCGCTGAGCAAGCTGATGCACATGGGCGGAGTCTTCATGAGCCCCACCAGAAACCTCGCCAACAACAGCCGGCAGGTGCGCCACATCAACCCGTGGAACCCCGAGGTGAAGTTCCACACATATGCGGAATACGAGGCCGAGTTCTGGAAGGCCATGAAGTCCGTGGACCTGCCCCTTGACAAGGACTACGAGGGTGAAGAACAGAAACAGGGGGATCACTGAGAATGGCCAAGAATATAAAGCCAGCCGAGATTATAGACAGCCTCATAAAGAAGCCGAACCTGCTTCAGGGACTGCCGCCGGCGACCGAATGGTTCGATACCCCGGTCGTATTCGAGCCCGGCAATTTCTGCCACGCGGGCAAGGCGAAGATAGTCGAGTACCATCACTTCCCGAACCCGAGGGAGTGGAGGGCCACCGACGAGGACTGGAAGCTCCCCGAGAACTGGAAGGAGATAATCATCGAGGGCATCAGGGAACGCCTCGACAAGTTCCGCTCCTTCAAGCTCTTTATGGACATATGCGTGCGCTGCGGCGCATGCGCCGACAAGTGCCACTTCTTCATCGGCTCCGGCGACCCCAAGAACATGCCGGTGCTGCGCGCCGAGCTCATGCGCTCGATCTACCGCGGCGAGTTCACGACCGCCGGCAAGATCCTCGGGCGCATCGCCGGAGGCCGCAAGCTCACCAAGGACGTGATCAAAGAGTGGTTCATGTACTTCTACCAGTGCACCGAGTGCCGCCGCTGCTCGGTCTTCTGCCCTTATGGCATTGACACCGCCGAGGTCACGATGATGGCCCGCGAGATCATGCACCTCGATAGGCGTCAACATCAACTGGATCCTTGAGCCCGCGGCCAACTCAAACCGCACCGGCAACCACCTGGGCCTGCAGCCCCACACCATCAAGAGCAACCTCGAGTCCTTAAGCGACGACCTCTTCGATGCCACCGGTATCCGCGTGGACGTCCCCTTCAATAAAAAGGGCGCCGAGGTCCTGTTCGTCATTCCTTCGGCCGACGCCTTCGCAGACCCCGGCGTCTACACGATGATGGGCTACATGCTGCTGCTCAAGCACATCGGGCTCGACTACACGATGAGCACGTACGCATCCGAGGGCGGCAACTTCGGCCTCTTCACCAACACTACGCTGATGAAGAAGCTGAACGCCAAGATATACCACGAGTCCAGGCGCCTCGGCGTCAAGTGGATACTGGGCGGCGAGTGCGGCCACATGTGGCGCGTCCTGAACCAGTACATGGACACGATGAACGGCCCGGCGGATTTCCTTGAAGTCCCCAAGAGCCCGATCACCGGCACGGTGTTCGAAAACGCCAACTCGACCAAGATGATCCACATCTCCGAGTTCACGGCCGACCTGATCAAGCACGGCAAGCTCAAGCTCGATCCCAAGCGCAACGACCACCGCAAGGTCACGTTCCACGACTCGTGCAATACGTCGCGCGGCATGGGCCTGCTCGAGGAGCCCCGCTACATACTCAATAATGTGGTGAACAACTTCCACGAGATGCCGGAAAACACGATACGCGAGCAGACATTCTGCTGCGGCTCGGGCACAGGCCTTAACACCGACGAGCTGATGGATGTCAGGATGCGCGGAGGCCTTCCGAGGGCAAACGCGGTCAAGCACGTCGCTGACACGCACGGCGTGGACATGCTCAGCTGCGTCTGCGCGATCGACCGCGCCACGCTGCTTGCGGCCATGCGCTACTGGGTCCCCGGCGTCGAGGTATGCGGCGTCTCCGAACTGGTGGGCAACGCGCTGATCATGGACGGCGAAAAAGCTAGAGACAAGGACCTCAGGGGCGACGACCTCGTCGCACCCACGGGGCCGATGGCTGAAGGAGGTGACGCGTAATGTACGACGCGGGAAAAGTAATCACCGGGCTGGTAATATTCGCGGTGCTCATGACCGCGCCTTTCTGGCTCAACACCGGCACCGCCGAGTTCCCCAAGGTGGAACTCCCGACCGTGGAGAAGAAATGCATCGAGTCCAAGGAGTACATGCTGCAAAACCACATGCAGATGCTCGACGCCTGGAGGCTCGAGGCCGTACGCGAGGGTGAGCGCACCTACACCTCGACTGACGGCAGGAAGTTCGACAAGAGCCTCACTCGCACCTGCCTGCACTGCCATGACAACAAGAAGAACTTCTGCGACCGCTGCCACGAGTACGCAAACGTCAGGCCCTACTGCTTCGAATGCCATGTAGACCCGAAGAAGGAGGTCCAATAATATGGGAATGGACAGAAGGGAATTTCTGAAAATCGGAGGTGTCGCTGCGGCGCTCGGCCTAGGGGCCATCGCCACCGGCGACGTCCTTTTGGGAAAAGGGCTCGGCGCGGCCGAGACGGCGCCCGAGGTCTCAAACATCGTGCCCAGTTCCGACGTCAAGTGGGGCATGGTCATAAACACCAAGAAGTTCACCGAGGAAGACTACAAGCGCTGCATCGAGGCATGCCATACCATCCACAACGTCCCCGACTTCGGCAACCCGAAGGACGAGATCAAGTGGATATGGACCGCCCCGTTCCAGAACGCCTTCCCCACTCTGGAGAACAAGTTCCAGGGTACGGAGACCGAGGAAAAGCCTGTCGGGGTGCTATGCAACCACTGCTCCGAGCCGCCATGCGTCCGGGTCTGCCCGACCAAGGCCACGTTTAAGAGCGCGGACGGCATCACGCAGATGGACATGCACCGCTGCATCGGGTGCCGCTTCTGCATGGCTGCCTGCCCTTACGGCGCGAGGAGTTTCAACTGGCGCGACCCGAGGCCCTTCATCAAGAAGATCACCCCGGACTTCCCGACCAGGGAGCGCGGCGTGGTCGAGAAGTGCAACTTCTGCACCGAGCGGCTCGCCAAGGGGAAGATCCCGGCATGCGTCGAGGCCTCTAACGGCGCGATGGTGTTTGGGAATCTCAAGGACCCCAATTCCGAGATCAGGAAGGTCCTCGCGGAGAATTTCAACATTCAGCGTAAACCCGAGCTGGGCACAATCCCCTCGGTTTACTACTTAGTGTGAGGGTGATATGCTAGAAAAAGCGTTTACAGGCGGCAAGACTTACAAGATGTGGATGGGCTTCCTCTTCCTCCTTGTGGTGATGGGCTCGCTGGCCTATCTGCAGCAGTTCAACCACGGTCTCGGGATCACGGGCATGAGCCGGGACGTCTCGTGGGGCGTGTACATCTCTCAGTTCACGTTCCTGGTCGGCGTTGCGGCATCGGCCGTGATGCTCGTCCTTCCGTACTACCTGCACGACTATAAGACGTTCGGCAAGATAGTCGTCCTCGGGGAGATGCTCGCGGTCTCGGCCATCGTGATGTGCCTGACCTTCATCATGGCCGATCTCGGCAAGCCGATGAGGGCCCTCAACGTCCTTCTGCACCCCACGCCCAACTCTATCCTATTTTGGGACATGATAGTGCTCAACGGATACCTCTTCCTTAACCTGCTGTGCGGCTTCGTGGCGATGGAGTCCGAGCGCAACGAGACGGCCCCGCCGAAGTGGATAAAGCCGTTCATCTACCTCTCGATACCGTGGGCAGTCAGCATCCACACCGTAACGGCGTTCCTGTATGCCGGCCTACCGGCGCGCCACTACTGGCTCAGCGCGATCATGGCCCCCCGCTTCCTCGCGTCCGCGTTCGCGGGCGGCCCGGCGCTACTGATCATCCTTGCGCTGATCGTCAGGAAGTTCACCGGGTTCGACGCCGGCAAGGCCGCGATCCAGAAGCTCGCGGTCATCGTCACCTATTCGGCCCTGCTGAACGCCTTCTTCATCGGGCTGGAGGTATTCACCTCGTTTTACAGCAACATCCCCGAGCACAAGACCACATTCCAGTACCTCTGGCAGGGCATCGACGGCCATAACGTACTCGTGCCGTTTATGTGGACCTCGGCGATACTCGGCGTAATATCGATCGCGATGCTCTTGTTCCCGAAGGTCAGGCAGGACGAGTCGAAGCTCGTGTGGGCCTGCGTCATGCTGTTCATCTCGCTCTGGATAGACAAGGGCATCGGCCTCGTCATCGGCGGCTTCGTCCCGAGCCCGATGGAGCAGGTCACGGAATACCACGCCACCGGGCTCGAGATCATGATCACGGTCGGCATCTGGGCCCTGGGGTTCTTTATCCTCAGCGCGCTGTACAAGGTCGCTATAGACATCAAGCTCAGCAAGGGAGGCGTCGAGACCCCACATTAGACCGATCGACCCCCTGTCTGGGCAGTTCGGCTGCCGGGACAGGGGGTTGGACTTTTCTGCGGACAGCGGATTAAACTATAACAAGATTATAAAAACCCTTATATCAAGGAGGTGAGAATCATGTACATGGTAACAGTTGACACCGAGAAGTGCACTGGCTGCGAGGAGTGCGTAAGCGTGTGCCCCAATGAGGTATTCCAGATGACCGACGGCAAGTCCGACCCGCACCAGACCGGCGAGTGTGTGTTCTGCGAGAGCTGCATCGGCGTATGCCCCTCGGGTGCGATCACTATCAACGAGATGTAATTCACCCAAGGCTAATTAGAGAGGGACGCCCCGAGAGGGGTGTCCCTCTTTTTTTATGGTTTGAAGGGGCGTCCTCACGGCCCGGCAATTACGCTGCCGCAGGGTCGGAGTTCAAATCTGAAAGCACCTCCTCAACTTCAATTTGGCTGGCTATTTTTCCGCTTGTGCATTCGTGGTATATTAAGATGATTTTCCGCATCCATACACCAAAATACGAGGTGCCAGCGATATGGGCAGACATGACGATTTCGCTACGCAAGGCCTCTTGCGATTGCGGCGGCTTCTGGGCCAGGGCAGCCGAGGCCATAGACTGGAACAAAAAATGGGACACCGTGCTGGACGACTCGAACCCGCCGTTTTACCGCTGGTTTCAGGGCGGCGAGCTCAACACCTGCTATAACGCCCTTGACCGCCACGTCGAGCGGGGCCGCGCGGACCAGGTCGCGCTCATATACGACAGCCCGGTGACGAACACGATCGAAAAGTTTACTTACGCGGAGCTGCTTGATAAGGTCGCCTCATTTGCCGGCGCGCTCAAGGGGCTCGGTGTGGTGAAGGGCGACACGGTCGTGATCTACATGCCGATGATCCCCGAGGCGGTCGTGGCGATGCTCGCCTGCGCGAGGCTCGGCGCGGTGCATTCGGTCGTCTTCGGCGGGTTCGCCCCGCATGAGCTCGCCCTGCGCATCGACGACGCCAGGCCGAGGGTCGTCGTCTCGGCCTCGGGCGCGATAGAGGTGACGCGCATTATCGAGTACAAGCCGCTTCTCGATAAGGCCATCGACCTTGCCGACTCACAAGCCCGAGCGAGTGCGTGATATTCCAGCGCTCGCACGTGAAGGCGTCGCTGAAGCAGGGCCGCGACCTCGACTGGGACCGAGCTTGTCTCGAAGTCCGAGCCTGCCGGGTGCGTGCCCGTGCTCGCGACCGACCCGCTTTATATCCTCTATACCTCTGGCACGACCGGCAAGCCCAAGGGCGTGATGCGCGACAACGGCGGGCATGCGGTCGCGCTCCGCTGGAGCATGGAGAACATCTACGACGTACACCCGGGCGACGTGTTCTGGTCCGCCTCGGACGTGGGCTGGGTCGTTGGGCACTCATATATCGTCTACGGCCCTCTGCTTACGGGCTGCACCACCGTGCTCTACGAGGGCAAGTCCGTCGGCACGCCAAACCCCGGCGCCTTCTGGCGCGTGATCGCGCAGCACGGCGTCAAGGTGATGTTCACCGCGCCGACCGCGTTTAGGGCGATCAAGAAAGAGGACCCCGAGGGCAGGTACGCGGCTGACTATGACCTGACTGAGTTCAAGTACCTGTTCCTGGCCGGGGAGCGGCTCGACCCGGACACTTACCACTGGGCATCGAGGATCCTGCGCCGGCCAGTGATCGACCACTGGTGGCAGACCGAGACCGGATGGCCGATAGCCTCAAACTGCATGGGGATCGAGCAGTTCCCGATCAAGCCCGGCTCTCCGTCGAAGGCCGTGCCGGGCTTCGACGTCAGGATCGTGGACGGCGAAGGCAGGGAGCTGGGCCCCCATCAGGAGGGAAACATAGTAATCAAGCTCCCGCTGCCGCCGGGCACCCTGCCGACGCTCTGGATGGATGACCGCCGATTCGTCGAGTCATACCTCAGCACATACCCCGGCTATTACCTGACTAGCGATGGCGGCTACATGGACGAGGACGGTTATCTATTCGTGATGGGCCGCGTCGACGACGTGATAAACGTGGCCGGCCACAGGCTCTCGACCGGCGAGATGGAGGAGGTCATCGCCACGCACCCGATGGTGGCCGAGTGCGCCGTGATCGGCGCGGCCGACTCGCTTAAGGGCCAGCTACCGCTGGGCCTGATCGTGCTTAAGTCCGGGGCGGTCACGGACGAAGAGTCGCTGGGCAGGGAACTGACACGCATGATCCGCGACCAGATCGGCCCGATCGCGTGCTACAAGACCACCGCGATAGTAAGCAGGCTCCCAAAGACGCGCTCCGGCAAGATACTGCGAAGCACGATGCGCAAGATCGCAGACGGGGCCGACTTCGCGGTGCCCTCTACTATCGACGACCCCGCGATACTGGACGAAATCGGCAGGGACCTGAGGCGCGCCGGGTACCCCGCGTGCAAGAAATAGCCTAAGGCAAGCGCCGGCAGAGACTGAGGCACTTAACGGCACTTGCATCATGGCGGCACCTAAAAATATCTTAACAAAAATATTTTGTTAGTGGTATTCTAGATGCATGGTTCAATTTTTAGATGAGAGCCCGATGCGACAGAAGATCCTTCTTCTGCTGAAGAAATCCGAGAGGTTGAGCATGGCCGATCTCGGCCGCGAGACCTGCATCACTCCCTATGGCCGTCCGTCAGCACCTGATGGCCCTCGAGAGAAAAGGCATCGTCACGCGCAGCGCGAAGAACAACGGTGTCGGCCGCCCGATATACGTCTATTCGCTCACCGAGAAGGGCACCGGCATCTTCCCCCACGCATACGTGAAGTTCTGCCTCGACATCCTGCGCCTGATCGAGAAAGACCGCGGCCGAGACGGCGTGATCGAGCTGCTCAAGGCCCGGAGCGCCGAGAGCTGCGACGAGCTCCTCAGGGTCTGCCCGCGCCACTGCACGTGCACTGAAAAGGTTTCCAATTTTCTTGAGCACAAGAACTCCAAGGGCGGCATGGCCGAGGCCAAGAAGGTCGGCGACACGCACGTGATCGATATCTACAACTGCATTATCTCCGAGGTCGCGCACAGGTATCCCGAGGTCTGCAAGTTCGAGCTCGATGCCATGAAGGGGGTCTTCGGCCGCGGCATCAAGCTCGAATACCACATGTTCGACGGGTTCGCCGCCTGCCGTTTTACGGTCCCCTGCTGACGCCGTCAGCCCGCCGCCTGCCCCTACAGGACGTTGACGCCCTTCTTCTTCCGCGCGCTCTCGACCTCTTCGCGCTTGGCCTCGTAGCCCTCGCGCCCCATCATGCCGTATGTGAAGTTCTTGCCCTCCTCGACCGAGGGCTGGTTGAAGGGGTTGACGCCGTACAGGAACCCGGCGTATGCCGTGGCGATCTCGAAAAAGTAAAAGAGCTGCCCCAGGTGGTATGCGTCTATTCGGGGCACGGTGATCGTCATGTTCGGCCTGCCGTTCTTGGCCAGGCACAGCTCGGTGGATTCCTCCTCGGCGTTCATGAGCTCGGCGAAGCTCCTGCCGCAGAGATACCCAAGCCCGCTTTTCTCGAACACCTTGGGTATGGTCACGTCCGCGCCGTGGTCTTCGACCTTGATGAACACGATCACCTTGTCCTCGGGCCCCTCCATCCAGAGCTGAAGCTGCGAGTGCTGGTCCGTGGTGCCCACCGAGGGGTAGGGCGTCGTGCCCATCCCGAGCTTCCCGAGGCTCTCGGCCCAGAGCTGGCAGAACCACTCCGAGAGGGGTTTTAAGCGGTCCGAGTATGGGATCATGACGTTTATGTTGCGCCGCTCCTCGACGTCCATCAGGTAGAGGATCGTCGCGAAGAGGTAGGCGGGGTTTTTCATTACATCCGGCTCGGAGCACCGCGAGTGCATATCGCGGGCGCCCCTGAGCATTTCGTCCGAGGATATGCCGGCGACCTCGGCGGGCAGCAGCCCCACGGGGCACAGGACCGAGTACCGCCCCCCGACGCCCGATGGCACCGGGAGAGAGCGCATCTTGAGTTCCTTGACGAGCTTTCTGAGGTACCCCTTCTCGGGGTCCGTGGTGCAGACGATCCGGTCCGCATGGTCGCGCATGCGGTCGTAGAGCACCATGAACGAGGCCATGGTCTCGGCCGTGCTGCCGGACTTTGTCACGGTGTTTACGAAGGTGGTTTTCAGATCCACGGCAGAGAGGATGTTGCTGAGCGTCATCGGGTCTACGTTGTCGAATATGAATATGCGGGGTGTTCTCAGGATGTTGTGCATCGGGCTTAGCGCCTCGATGATCGTCTTGGGCCCGAGCGCCGAGCCTCCGATGCCCAGGTGCACGAAGTCGGTCGCATCGGTGCGTATCCGCGCGGCGAGCTCCTTGATCTCGGCGAGGTCCTGGCTGATCAGGTCCATGAAAGCGAGTTCAGGCCTGCTCCGGCCGGCGATTTCGGCGTGCGCCTTGGCGGCCTTCTCGCGCACCGCGTCTATCCGGGATTTCTCGATGCCTTTTTCGCCGATGATATCAGAGAGGACGTTGGTGTAGTTCAGGCCGAGCATTATATTGGATAACCTCCCAGGGACCGGAAATTTGGGGAACTCCCCCCCCGATCCCGATTATATCACGCGCCGCCGCGGCGCGTTGAGAAAAACCCCTCTGTAACCGTGCAGGTGAGCACCACGGTGAAACCGACCAGCAGCCCCACGAGGTGCACCGTGCGCGTCAGGGCCAGGAGCACTATCACCGCGCCAAGCGCGAGCAGCCGTACGAGGCTCCGGACCATTATGCGCGCCTTGGGGTCGGGCTCGGACGTGAGGGCCTCGAGCCCGCGGGCCATGCCGCGGAGGTTGAGCATCCCGAGCACCCCGCCCGCGATCACCCCGGCCGGGAACCGCCAGCCTCCGTATACGAGGCCGAGGGCCGCGAAGACGAGCGTGCCGACCGTTGCGTTCCTATAGATCCTTTTTAGATTCACCGTTGTCCTGCTTGGATTGACCGTTATCCTGCTTTGCAAAACGGAACAGGTCTCGAAACCCGGCGACTATGCCGAGGCACAGAAATACCCATTTCAGCCATGATGTCTTCAGGAAGCTGTCCAGGAAATACCCGATCCCAAACCCGACGAATGTCGATACGACGAGGTGGATCCCAACCATGCTGGCATTCAGCAGGCCTTTCATCACCGATCTGTCAAACCACGTTCCCATAGCGTGCCCCTATCATAACAAAAAAAGCGCGGGGGCGATTCGCCGCCCCCGCGCTTTAAGGCATCGTTGTCCAGGTCCCGGTTATTTCAGGAACTTCTGCGGGTCCTTGACCGCCGGGTGGCACTGGGTGCATTTCGCTGAATTCAGTACGTCAGGCTGCACCACCCAGAGGTGGGGCTTGTGGCAGTCGAGGCACTTGTTCATGCCCATGCCGAAGTGCAGGCCGTGCTTGCCCTTCTTAGCCATGCCCTGGTGGCAGTTCTCGCAGTCCTTCTGCGTGAGCTTCAGCTGGGTGTGCGGCTTGTGGCAGTCGCCGCAGGGATAGAGCATAGGGCTGCGCTCCGTGAACTTGATCCTCGTGGCCGCGTTGATCATTGCGAGCTCCGGCGGGTATGTCCTGGAGATGTCCTTGCGCGTGGCCATGATCTTGGCGCGCGTCTCGTCGTCGCCGTGGCACGAGAGGCACTTCTCGCGGTCGGGCTGCGCGATCTTCAGCGACCTGACGTTATGGCAGTCGAGGCACGGGACGTGCTCCATCATCTGGCAGCTGGGGTCGCCGGCGCACTTCTTCTTGTCGCCGTGGCAGTTGGCGCAGAGCGTGACTATCGGCTCGAACTTGTGGATGATCTTGCCGTGGCACTCCACGCACTCGCGCTTCTTGAACCCGGCGTGTTTTTCGTGGAACGGGTTGTCGGTGATCGTCGGCGCCTGCGGGTACCGCGGGTCCTTGTCCACGTGGCAGTTCTCGCAGACATGGGTGCCGACGATGATCTTGCCGTGGCGCGGCGGGACCGCGCTGAGGTTCTTGAAGATGAAGCTGTGCATGAGGCCGACCATCTCTATAGGCGCGAGGTGGTGGCACTCGTGACAGTTGATGCCCTTGTGCGAGCTCATGCTCCAGGCATCCCAGGCGTTCTTCATCAGGTGGCAGGATACGCAGAAGTTCGGGTCGTCCTGCGTGTACCTGTAAAACTTGTAGTTGACTACCCCGGCGATCAGGATCAGAATAGCGAGCGTGATGGCCAGGTTCCGTTTGGTCTTCTTCGACCACCTATCAAAAAACTTAAACATTCCGCCTTCCCCTTTCGGTGCTAAGTTATCCGCTATTTATAAAGAACGCATGGTGTCGTAAGCCGCCCTTGCGGTTTTCTCTATATCGGCCCCGGAGTGCGCGAGCGACATGAAACCGGCCTCGAACTGGCTGGGCGCGAGGTTCACGCCGCGCCTGAGCATCCCGAGGAAGAACCTGCCGAAACGCTCCCTGTCGGCCTTGCATGCGGTCGGCCAGTCGTAGACCTCGGCATCGGTGAAATAAGTGCAGAACATCGTTCCGGCCCTGTAGAACTTCGTCGGCACGCCGGCCCGCTTCGCAGCGTCCCTGAGCCCCTCTTCCAGGGCCTCGGCCCGCTCGAGGATGCGCTCGAAGTTACCCTTTCGGGAGAGTATCTTCAAGGTCTCGATGCCCGCGGTCATCGCTATGGGGTTGCCTGACAGCGTTCCGGCCTGATAGACCGGGCCGTCAGGGGCAACCAGCTCCATGATCTCCTTCCTGCCGCCGTAGGCTCCCACCGGGAGCCCGCCGCCGATTACCTTGCCCAGGCACGTCATGTCGGGCTTGATCCCGTAGGCCGCCTGCGCCCCGCCGTATGCAACGCGGAAGCCGGTCATCACCTCGTCGAATATGAGCACTATGCCGTGCTCCCTGGTTATCTTCCTGATGCCCTTCAAAAAACCCGGCTTAGGCAGCACGCAGCCTATGTTGCCCACGACCGGCTCGAGGATCACGCAGGCAATAGAGCGCCAGTTTTTCTTGACCATGCGCTCGAAGGCCTCGAGGTCGTTGTAGGGAAGGGTGATCGTATCCGATGCGTATGAGGCCGGAACCCCGGCGCTGTCGGGGGTGCCGAACGTAGCGAGGCCCGAGCCGGCTTTCACGAGCAGGCCGTCCGCGTGGCCGTGGTAGCAGCCCTCGAACTTTATCAGCTTATCGCGCTTCGTGAAGCCGCGCGCGACGCGTATCGCGGACATCGTGGCCTCGGTGCCGGAGTTCACCATCCGGAGCTTCTGCATCGAGGGGTAGGCCTTGATCACCATCTCGGCCAGCAGGATCTCGAGTTCGGTCGGCGCGCCGTAGCTCGTGCCGCGCTCGAGGGCCTGCTTGAGCGCGGCGATGACCTTCGGGTGGGCGTGGCCGATCACCATCGGGCCCCACGAAAGCACGTAATCTATATACGCGTTTCCGTCGATGTCATAGATCATCGAGCCCTTGGCCTTGTCGATGAAGATCGGGTTTCCGCCTACGGCCTTAAACGCCCGTACAGGGCTGTTTACGCCGCCGGGAAAGAGTTTTAAAGCCTTTTTGTAAAGCCATCTGGACCTTCGGGTAACTGTATTCATAACCCATAAGATTAACATTACGGCCGGATATGTGTCAAAATAGTATTGCTTATAGGGCTATTGCATCGGGAAATGGGGGGACGGCCGGAATCGGCGGCCGGAATCGGCGGCCGTACCGAGGGGTTTTTTTAAAGCGTCAGTCCTTGAAAAGGTCCTCGAATTTCTTGCGCGCGTCTTCCTTGTCCTGAGTGCCCCCGCCGCCTATCGAGAGATCTCCGCCCCGAGCCCCGCGCGACTTCGGAGCGCTGTCTCTGAACTCGAAGAACTCGCAGAAGTTCGCCCGGTCACGCGTGCGCTGGTGCTCGGCCCTGGGCTCGGCGCACTGGTTGTGGCTGCTCGGGGCGTGAAACCGGCAGTTGATGCAGATGTGAAGGTCTCCACCGCACTGCGGGCAGGTCGCCTTGTGAGAGACGAACCTCTCGATGCTGACTTCCTTGCCGCACATCACGCACACCTTCATCCCGAAGCCCTCCTCATGGCACATTGACCACGAAAGGCATTATATCCATTCCCCCTCCCCAATTCAAGGGGCCGACTGGCCCCTCTCCCTATTCGCAGGGTCACAGACCCCTCTCACAATTCGCGCCACAGCGCTCATCTCTAATCAAAGCTGTTGACCTTCGGGGCGCGGGGGGCTTCCGTTATCCTCGCCCCCCGAAAGCGCGCCCAAATCGGCTTCAGACAAGGCAGGGCGAGAAGACCGTCCGATGGTGTACTGTGACGTACATAGAGGGCGAGTCTTTGATGCCCAACGCAGTATCAAGCGATTTGGGCGCGCTTTCAATAGGTGCTAAACCTTGATTGCAATAGGTTATTGCTGTTAATATATACGTTCAACGGGGGTATATACGGCCATGGACGAACTCAAAAAGCTCAGGCAGGGCATCGACAAGATCGACGAGGAGATACTCGGCGCCCTAAACCGCCGCGCCAAGGTGGTGCTCGAGGTCGCGAAGATCAAGCGCTCGGCGAACGCGAAGTTCTACTCCCCGCTGAGGGAGCAGGAGATAATAGACCGTCTGAGGGGCATCAACAAGGGGCCTTTCCCTAACAGCGCCCTGAGGCCGGTCTTCCGCGAGATCATGTCCGCGTCCCTGTCGATAGAAAGCCCGCTTAAGATCGCGTTTTTCGGCCCGCAGGCCACGTTTACGCACCTGGCTGCGCTGCGCCACTTCGGCTCGTCCATGGAGTTCGTCCCTTTCGGGAACATAAGGGGCGTCTTCGATGCGGTCGAGACCGGCAAGGCCGACTTCGGAGTGGTCCCGGTCGAGAACTCAAGCGAGGGCGTGGTGAGCTACACGCTCGACATGTTCATGGACTATGACCTTAAGATCAGCTCGGAGGTGATGCTCGAGATAGCCGAAAACCTGCTTTCGAAGACCGGCGACCGCTCGAAGATCAAGAAGATTTACTCGCACCCCCAGCCTATAGGCCAGTGCCGCAACTGGCTCGATACGAACATGCCGGGCATCCCCGTGCTCGAAAGCTCGAGCACCGCTGCCGCGGCCGAACTCGCGGCCAAGGACCCGAGTGTCGCTGCGATTGCCAGCGAGCTCGCGGCCAAGATATACGACCTGCACTTCGTCGAGCGGCATATCGAGGACAGCAGGAGCAACTTCACGCGGTTTCTAGTGATCGGCAAGGAGCCGACCCCGCGCACGGGGCACGACAAGACCTCGATCATGTTCTCGATCAAGGACCGCGCCGGGGCGCTCTATGACATGCTCTCGCCCTTTAAGAAGGCGAAGATCAACCTCACGAAGATCGAGTCGCGGCCATCGAAGCGCAAGGCCTGGGAGTATATCTTCTTCGTCGACATGGCCGGGCATATCGAGGACCGGAAGGTCAGGCGCGCGATAGACGAGATGACAGAGACCTGCCTGTTTCTGAAGATCCTCGGGTCGTACCCGTGCGGGGAGTGACGCGATGATAAGGGTGCCTGATTACGTCGCGAGCATCACGCCTTACAAGCCCGGAAAGCCTATCTCGGAGCTCGAACGCGAACTCGGCATCAACGGCTCCATAAAGCTCGCATCGAACGAAAATCCGTTAGGCCCATCAAAGAAGGCGCTCGCCGCGATCAGGGCGAACCTCAGGGACCTCAACCGCTACCCCGACGGCGGCGGGTATTACCTGAAGGCCGCGCTGTCGGCCAAGCTCGGGGTGCGGGAGTCGCACCTCATACTGGGCAACGGCTCGAACGAGCTTCTGGATATCGCCGCGCGCACGTTCCTGCGTCCGGGTGACGAGGCCGTCATGGCCACGCCGTCGTTCGTAGTCTATTCGATGGCGGTGCGCCAGATAGGGGCCCGCGCGATAGAGGTGCCGTGCCTGAACTTCCGCCACGACCTCGCAGCGATGGCCAACGCGATAACCGAGCGCACGCGGATGGTCTTCATCGCGAACCCGAATAACCCTACCGGGACGATGAACTCCAAGCCAGAGTTCGACGCGTTTATGGATGCGGTCCCCGAGGACATCATCGTCGTGATCGACGAGGCATACTACGAATACGTCGTGAGCCCTGAGTACGCCGACAGCTTAAAGCACCTCAGGCAGGGCAGAAACCTGCTGGTGCTCCGCACGTTTTCGAAGATTTACGGCCTCGCGGGACTGCGCATAGGTTACGGCATGTCCTCGGCCGAGATACTCGAGGAGATGAACCGCATCCGGGAGCCGTTTAATACCGGCACGCTCGCTCAGGCGGCCGCGCTCGCGGCGCTCGACGATACGGAGCATGTCGAGCGCACCCGCAGGATCAACGGCCAGGGCAGGAAGTTCCTCTACCGCGAGCTCAGGAAACTGAAGCTTCGCTCCGTGCCGACCGAGGCGAATTTTATCTACGTCCCGGTCCAGTTCGAGTCGTCCGCCCTCTACGATGCGCTGCTTCGAAAGGGCGTGATAATCAGGCCCGCCGGCCCCCATGCGGTGCGCATCACAATAGGCACGATGGCCGAAAACAGGCGGCTCGCCGCGGCGCTCGAAGACGTGCTGCCCGGCCTCGTTGGAGGGCAATAATGGACATCATCGTACTTAAGCCCGGCGTAACCAAAGACGAGATCCGGCGGATCGAGAAGAAGCTGTTCGCCTGGAACCTCACGGCCAACATCACGATCAAGGGCACCGAGCGCACGATCATCGGCGTCAAGGGCGATACCTCGCGCATAACCCAGGATGAGGAAAACGCGGTGCGCGCGATGTCCGGCGTCGAGGAGGTCATGCGCATCCTCAAGCCCTACAAGCTCGCGAGCCGCGAGTTCCAGAAGGCGAACTCCGTGATCTCGGTCCGGGGCCGCAAGATCGGCGGCAAGAAGGTCGTGATCATGGCCGGGCCGTGCGCGATCGAGGGCCGCGATGTCATGCTCGACGTAGCCCGGAAGGTTAAAAAAGCAGGGGCTTCGTTCGTGCGCGGCGGGGCGTTTAAGCCGCGCACCTCGCCATATGCCTTTCAGGGCATGGGTGAGGAGGGCCTCAAAATCCTCAAAGAGGTCCGTGAAGTTACCGGGCTGCCTGTCGTCACCGAACTGATGGACCCGCGCGACATTGAGCTGCTCGTTAAATACTCCGACATCATACAGATCGGGGCGCGCAACATGCAGAACTTCCGGCTGCTCCTGGAGGTCGGGATGTGCAGAAAGCCGGTGTTGCTTAAGCGCGGCCTCTCGGCCACGATCAAGGAGTGGCTGATGGCGGCCGAGTACATCATGTCCAACGGAAACCACGAGGTCATACTCTGCGAGCGCGGCATCCGCACGTTTGAGACCGCGACCAGAAACACGCTGGATCTTAGCGCGGTGCCGGTGCTCAAGCAGCTCACGCACCTGCCGGTTATAGTCGACCCGAGCCACGGCGTCGGAAAGTGGGACCTGGTGGCCCCGATGGCCAAGGCCGCTGTCGCGGCCGGGGCGGACGGCCTGATGATCGAGGTGCACACGAACCCCTCCGAGGCCCTCTCAGACGGCGAGCAGTCGCTGACTCCAGATGCGTTTGCAAAGCTCGTTAAGGAACTCGGCCCGGTCGCGCGCGCGGTCGGAAGGACGATATGAAGTTTAACAAGATAGCGGTGCTCGGCGTCGGGCTCATCGGCGGCTCGTTCGCGATGGCTATGCGGGCGCACGGGCTTGCCGGGCATATAAGCGGGTATGGCCGCACCACAGAGAACATAGAAAAGGCGCTCAAGCGCGGCGTGATCGATTCGATCTCGACCGACCCGGCAGAGGCCGTGGCCGGCGCGGACCTCGTCCTGCTCGCTACCCCTGTCGGGCATTTCGTGACGATTGCCGGCCTGATACGCGGGTCGCTCAAGCCGGGCGCGATAGTGACCGACGCCGGGAGCGTCAAGGGCGCGGTGGTCGGTGAGATCGAGGCCCTGATGCCGGAGGGCGTGAGCTTCGTCGGCGCGCACCCGATAGCGGGCAGCGAGCGCGCGGGCGTTGATAACGCGCAAGAGGCGCTGTTTAAGGGGGCGACCTGCATAATAACCCGCACGCCCCGCACCGACGAGAATGCGATCAGGGTTGTCAAGGAGCTATGGCTGGAGCTAGGTGCGCATATACGCGAGATGACCCCCGATGCGCACGACAGGGTCTATGCCCTCGTGAGCCACCTGCCGCACGCGGTTGCCTATGCGCTCGTAAACACCGTGGCCGACGCGGACCCCGCATACCTGCGGCTCTCGGGCCGGGGGTTTAAAGACGCCACGCGGATAGCGATGAGCCCTCCGGACCTCTGGAAAGAGATATGCATGCTTAACCGCGAGCATATGATCGAGGCGCTCGCCGGACTTCGGCTGAACCTCGACAGGATAGAGGCGCACCTCAAGGCCGGGGACGCCGAGGCCCTGCGTGCCGAGTTCGAGCTCGCACGCTCGATGAGGGTCGGCCTTGGAAATTGAGGTAACGCCCGCCAGTCGGCTTAAGGGCGAGATCACCCCTCCGCCGGATAAGTCCATCTCGCACCGTTCTATAATGCTCGGCTCGCTCGCGACCGGCAGAAGCGTGGTAAGAAACTTTCTCCGCGCCGCAGACACGTTAAGCACCGTTGGGGCGTTTCAATCAATGGGCGTTGAAATCAAGGTTGCCTATGCTGCCTATGAAAACTTTACAGGTATTGAGGTCGTGATAAACGGAGTCGGGCTACACGGATTAAAAGAGCCCGTGGCTCCTATTGATTGCGGAAACTCAGGCACGACTATGCGGCTCATCTCGGGCATACTCTCCGGCAACCCGTTCTCTAGCGAACTGGTCGGGGACGAATCCCTGAGCACGCGGCCCATGGGAAGGGTCGTCGAACCCCTGAGGCTCATGGGCGCGAATATTGACGGCGCTAGAAGAGATAACAAGATATATCCGCCCCTTAAGATCAAGGGCGGCGGGCTGAAGGGCATACGGTACGAGCTCCCGGTGCCTAGCGCGCAGGTGAAGTCCGCGATCCTGCTTGCGGGGCTATACGCCGAGGGCACTACCGAGGTGGTCGAGAGGGTGCGCTCGCGCGATCATAGCGAACGCATGCTCCCGGCCTGCGGTGCCGATCTGGTGGTCGACGGCCTGACCGTCCGCATAAAGGGCGGGGCCGAGCTCCACGCAAACGAGTTCATAGTCCCGGCGGATTTTTCGTCCGCAGCGTTCTTCATCGCGGCCGCACTCATCACCAAAGGTTCGGAGCTATTGATCAAATCAGTCAACATGAACCCGACGCGCACAGGGCTATTAAGCGTGCTTAAGGCCATGGGTGCGTCTATTGAGATATTAAACGAGATGACCGTGGCCGGAGAGCCGATAGCCGACCTGCTGTGCAGGAGTTCGTCTCTGAAGGCCGTGACGGTCGACGAGGCTTTGATGCCGTCTATGATCGACGAGGTCCCGATCCTCGCGGTGCTCGCGGCATGCGCCGAGGGGACCACCGTGATACGCGGCGCTTCCGAGCTTCGCGTGAAGGAGACCGACCGGATTAAGACGATAGCCGAGGGATTAAGGGCCATGGGCGTTGAGGTCGAAGAATTCCCTGACGGCATCGCGGTGACCGGCGGCCCGCTTAAGGGCGCGAACGTCCAGAGCCACGGCGACCACCGCATAGCGATGTCTCTGGCCGTGGCAGGGCTCGTGGCCGAGGGCAACACAAGGATAAGCGGCGCGGAGGCGGTCGATATATCGTTTCCGGGGTTCTTTGGGATGCTTGAGGGGCTCAAGGGCTGATGCGTGTTATCGCTATCGACGGCCCCTCGGGCGCGGGAAAGAGCTCGGTCGCGAAGCTGCTGGCCGCCGCGATGAAATTCAACTACCTCGATACCGGTGCGCTTTACAGGGCAGTGGCGCTCGCGCTCAGGCGCAAGGGCATCGAGCCCGAGGCCGCGGATGCCGAGATAACGCGTGCGCTTGAGGGCGTCTCGGTATCATTCAGAAACGGTGCGGTCATACTCGACGGCGAGGACGTCTCGGGTTTAATACGCACGACCGAGATGGGGCATTTCTCCTCGGTCTTCTCGGCGCGCCCGCCTGTCAGGAAGTTCCTGATGCCTGTGCAGCGCGAGGCCGCCCTTCACCACGACCTCGTGGCCGAGGGCCGCGACATGACCACGGTGGTGTTCCCCAACGCCTGGAAAAAAATATACCTTGACGCGACTGTCGAGTCCCGCGCGATGAGGCGGTTCCTGCAGCTTAAAGACACCGGGGGAGTTACGCTTGAGGCCGCGACCGCTGACGTGGTCGAGCGCGACCGCCGGGATTCCTCGCGCGATATCGCCCCGCTTCGGCGCGCCGATGACGCGCATTACATCGACTCCTCGGCCCTCACGTTAGAGGAGACCGTGGCCGACGCGATCGCACACATAGGGGCCGGGGCGTGAACGTCCGCGTGGCGAAGACCGCAGGGTTCTGCTTCGGGGTCAAGAGGGCCGTGGACAGGGCCTTCGAGCTCGCGAGGCGAAACCCCGAGGGCGGGGCCTGCACGTACGGCCCGATCATCCATAACCCCCAGGTGGTGACGCAGCTCGCGGACGAGGGCGTCCCGCCTGTCAGGGACATCTCCGAACTCAGGGGCGACGGGCACAGGACGGTCATAATCCGCACCCACGGGGTCTCGCTCGAGGTCATGGACGCGCTGGCCTCGATGGGCCGGGAGATCATGGACCTGACCTGCCCTTTCGTGACAAAAGCCCAGCAATATGCTAAACTTTTAAGGATCGAGGGCTATCAGATCATCATCCTCGGCGAGGAGGAGCACCCGGAGGTCGTAGGCATCAAAAGCTACGCGGGCGAGGACGCCATAGTAGTGAGGGGCGCCGAGCAGCTTCCGGAACTTCGGAGTAAAGTTGGCGTAGTCGTACAGACCACGCAGCAGACCGAGACCCTCAAAAAACTGCTTTCGGCCCTGGTAGAGCACACCAAGGAGCTGAAGGTATATAATACTATTTGCAATTCGACCGCCATGCGCCTTCGCGAGACGAAAGAGATGGCAGAGAGCGTGGACGTCATGGTCATCGTGG
The DNA here is from genome assembly GCA_963721805.1 of Nitrospirota bacterium. Classification (GTDB taxonomy): domain Bacteria; phylum Nitrospirota; class Thermodesulfovibrionia; order Thermodesulfovibrionales; family JdFR-86; genus CAVRJY01. The sequence continues at coordinate 822,144 of CAVRJY010000001.1, forward strand.
GCGGCCGGAACAGCGCCAATACGACGCAGCTTGCGACGCTCTCGCGGTCCCTGGGGGTGCCTACGCACCACATCGAGACCGCCTCGGAGCTTCAGGATGAGTGGTTCGAGGGCGCTAACACCGTTGGGATCACCGCCGGGGCATCGACCCCCGAGTGGATCATACAGGAAGTAAAAAAACGCATAAGCGATATAGGAGGAATGGGATAGTGGTGGACAACGAGGAAATCAACGAAGACGAGCTCGAGCACGAAGACTTCGAGCAACTTTACGCCGACAGCTTTCAGGGCATCCAGAACGGCTCGGTCCTGAAGGGCAAGGTCGTGACGGTCAAGCAGGACACGGTGATCGTCGACGTGGGCTACAAGAGCGAGGGCGTCATCAGGGGCAGCGAGTTCACGCCCGAGGAGCTTGCGGCCCTTAAGCCCGGCGACGAGATGGAAGTCTACGTCGTCGCGGTCATAGACTCCGAGGGCACGATCATCCTGTCGAAGGAGAAGGCATCGCGCATCAAGTCCTGGGACGTGATCGAGGAGGCCTTCAAAAACGGCACTCCGGTGGAGGGCACCTTCCGCGAGAAGACCAAGGGCGGCATGTTCGTCGACATATCGGGCGTCAGGGCGTTCCTGCCGGCCTCGCACGTGGACCTCAGGCCCGTAAAGGACCTCGACGCGCTCGTAGGCCAGAAGGCCGAGTTCAAGATCATCAAGATGAACAACAAGCGCTCCAACATCATCGTCTCCCGCCGCGTGCAGCTCGAGGAGACCCGCTCGAAGCTCAAGAGCGGGACGCTCGAGGGCCTGGCCGAGGGCGCTATAATAAAAGGCACGGTCAAGAACATCACCGATTACGGCGTGTTCATCGACCTTGGCGGCATAGACGGCCTCCTGCATATCTCCGACATCTCCTGGGGCAGGATCACGCACCCCTCCAAGACCTTCACCGTCGGGCAGGAGGTCGAGGTCAAGGTCCTGAGCTTCGACCGCGAGACCGAGCGCGTCACGCTCGGGTACAAGCAGAAGTTCCCTGACCCCTGGAGCACGGTCGAGGAGAAATACCCCGCCGGCACCCGCGTCAAGGGCAAGGTCGTGAGCATCACGGACTACGGGGCGTTCATCGAGATCGAGGACGCGCTCGAGGGCCTCGTGCACGTCACAGAGATCGAGTGGGGCACGCGCCCCAAGCACCCTTCTAAGTACCTCTCGCCCGGCGACGAGGTCGAGGCCGTGGTGCTCAAGGCCGACAAGACCGAGAGACGGCTCTCTCTGAGCATCAAGCAGATCAAGCAGAGCCCGTGGCAGCTCGTATCTGAGCGCTACCGCCCCGGCCAGACGATCTCCGGCAAGGTGCGCGGCATCACCGACTTCGGGGCCTTCATCGGGCTGCCGGAGGGCGTGGACGGCCTCGTGCATATCTCCGACATGTCATGGACTCGCCACATAAAGCATCCCTCCGAGCTCCTCAAGAAGGGCCAGACGGTCGAGGCGGTCATACTCTCGATAGAGCCCGAGAAGGAGCGCATTGCGCTCGGGATCAAGCAGCTCACCCCAGATCCGTGGATCAACGACATACCGCAGCGCTTCACGATAGGCGACGAGGTCGACTGCATCGTGCTCAAGCAGACCGAGTTCGGCATATTCGTCGAGCTCGAAGGCGGCATCGAGGGCCTGATCTATTCCTCCGAGGTGGTGCCGACCGAGGTCCCGATCTCAGACGGCGACCAGATCACGGCGCGGATCATCAAGGTCGACCTGGTTAACAGGAAGATCGGCCTCAGCATGAAGAACCTCACAGGGGAATAGATGAAGAAGCTCCTCATCGCAGGGCTCGTGCTGCTGGTGGTGCTGGTCCTCATCAGCGCCGTCGTCGCGATGATGGGCTCCGACGCGCTCCCCATAGGCGAGAAGGTCGCGGTCCTCAAGATCGAAGGCCCGATAGTGGACGCCGACAAGACCATCGAGGAACTCAAGGGCTACGTCGATGACACCTCGGTCAAGGCCATAGTCGTGAGGGTCAACAGCCCGGGCGGCGCGGTGGCCCCCTCGCAGGAGATATTCGAGGAGATCAAGAAGGCTACCTCGATTAAGAAGGTCGTGGCCTCGATGGGCGCCGTGGCCGCATCCGGCGGGTTTTACGTCGCGGTCCCCGCAAACAGGATCGTGGCCAACCCCGGCTCGGTCACCGGCTCGATCGGCGTCATCGTCGAGATCCCGAACATCGAGGGCCTGATGCAGAAGGTCGGCGTCCGAAGCGACGTGATCAAGAGCGGCAAGCACAAGGACATGGCCTCGATGTTCCGCACGATGACCCCCGAGGAGCGAGCCCTGCTGCAGGGCGTGGTCGACGACATCCACGACCAGTTCGTTGACGCCGTTGCAAGCTCGCGGAAGATGCCGGTCGAGAAGGTCAGGCGCATAGCGGACGGCCGCGTGTTTTCGGGCCGGCAGGCCAAGGAGCTCGGGCTGGTCGACGAACTCGGCGATCTCAAGGACGCCATAAACCTCGCGGCTAAGCTCGCGGACATAAGCGGCGAGCCGAAGGTGGTCACAAGGAAGGAAAGGACGTCCCTGTTTGAGATGCTCAAGGGGATGTTCAGCGGCAACATATCCGGAAGCTTTTTCCCCGGCTTCGGCATAAAATACATGATGGTCCCGTAGGAGGTCTCCGCATGACGCGATCAGCGCTTATCGAGAAGGTGTCAGAGAGGGTCGAGGGCCTCACGCTGAGCCAGACCGAGATAATCATCGAGACGGTCTTCGACAGCATTCAGGAGGCGCTCGTAAAGGGCGAGAAGGTCGAGATACGAGGGTTCGGGAACTTCCGCCTCAAGCAGCGCCAGCCACGCAAGGCCCGCAACCCGAAGACCGGGGAGAGCGTCGACGTAAGCGAGAAGCAGGCGATCCGCTTCAAGGCAGGCAAGGCCTTAAGAGAAGCGCTGAATCCCGGCCTCGCCGACAAAGAAGACAAAGAAGATAAAGAAGAAGAGGACTAATTTATCCAGACTATAGGCCACACCCGGTTATGCCGGGTGTGGTTTTTTATTGGCCTTGCAACCCTGGCCTTACAAGGAGGTACGTTATGGGGCTTTTCACTGTCGAGCGCGAGCTCTGCATGCGCGACGGGGTATGCGCCGCCGAGTGTCCGAGGAAGATCATAGGCACTGATGCGGACGGATTCCCAATACCGGCCGAGGGCGCTGAGGCGCTCTGCGTGGACTGCGGCCACTGTGTGGCGGTATGCCCCACCGGTGCGATCTCGCTGGCCCGGATGCCGAGGGAACTCTGCGCCATCATCGAGGACGGCCTCAAGTTGAGTCCTGAGCAGGCCTCGCAATACCTCAAGTCCCGCCGGTCTGTCAGATCTTACAAGAAAGAGCCGCTCCCGCGCGAGGTGATTCTTAAGATCATGGACATCGTGCGCTATGCGCCCACGGGCATGAATACGCAGGACGTGCAGTGGACCGTGATCGGCCCCGAGGGCTCGCGGCGCGTCGCGGAGTCCGTGATCGGCTGGATGCGTGCGCTCGTCGCGCTCGGCTCTCCGATGGCCGGGGCGTACAACGCCAAGTCCATCGTCGAGGGCTGGGAGGCCGGGACGGACTTCATAATGAGGGGTGCGCCCCAGCTCGTCGTGGCCCACGCGCACAAAGACAACGCCCTGGCCCAGATCGACTGCACCATAGCGCTGACGTACCTCATGCTGGCCGCTATCCCCTATGGAGCCGGGACCTGCTGGGCCGGGTTCGTGCAGCTTGCGGCCGCGATGTCCCAAGACGTGCTCAAGTCCCTGGGGCTGCCCGAGGGACATAGGTGCAACGGGGCGATGATGCTCGGGTTTCCGTCCCACGAATTCCAGCGCATCCCGTCACGCAAGGAGCCGGTTATTAACTGGGTGGTGTGAAAGTGCGTTAAAGTCGCGTGATACGTTGTCACGGCTTCGGAAATCCGTCCTCCAGAGTACGTCTCAGTACACTTGCGGACGTTTTCCTCGCCGTTCCTAGTCTGACGCGCTTTATCGCACTTTATGGGGTTGGTCGCGGCTCCGCCGCTGGACCCCATGCCCCAAGGTCAACGGCTTTAATTAGAGTGAGCGCGGAGCGCGAATAGGTGAGCGTAGCGAATAGGAACAGGGGCCAATCGGCCCCTTGGCACGGTTCTTGTTTACCTGTCTCGCCCCATGTGTTAATATATAGCCATACATTATGGAAAAAGTTCTGCTGGCCGTGCTGGTTGCGATCGTGATAGTGATACCTATGTACCTGGTGGAGACCGCCGAGAGGTTCCAGGGCAGGGGGGACACGGCCTCGATCATAAGCAACGCGGTGATATCGAACAAAAAAGACGGCAAAATCACATGGTTGATAAAGGCCAATAAGATGTCGATCGCGCCTGACATCTCAAACGCGATACTAAACGGCATAACGGTCGACGTGACCTCGGAATCGGCTAAAGTGGCGGCTGACCGGGGGGATTACGATTTCGGGACGCGAAACCTGCTGCTTACAGGCGGCGTACAGGCCGTCACGAAGGACCTTGTAATCACCGGCGACACGGCCATGGTCAAGGCCGAGACCGGCGAGATCACCTCCGATGGCGAGGTCAAGGTCACGGGCAAGAACATCAGTCTCACTGGCACCGGGCTATGGATGCTCGGCAATAAAATGAAGGTGATAAGAAATGTCAGAGCGGACGTCAAGTAAACATATCAAGGGTGCTGCCGCGGCCATCGCCATGGCGTGCTCGGTGCTTTGCCTGTGCCCTTCGCTGTCAGCGGGGGCGCCGGCCGCCGGCAAGGCCCCGGCGGTCAGCAACTCCGCCGCGGTCGCGAACGCCCCGAAGCCGGGCTCGGAGCTCGGCACCGGGCCGATGGTCATAACCTCGGCCACGTTTTCTACCGACCGCCAGGCCGGCACCGCGCTTTTTGAGGGCACGGTCGCGGCCAAGAACAACGACGTCACGCTGCACGCCGACAAGATGCTCGTCTATTACGCCGAAGGCGGTGACGTCACGCGCATAGACTCCACCGGCCACGTCAGCTTTGCGACAAAGGACGGTACGATCACCTCCGACTACTCGGTCTATTACGCGGACGACAAGAGGCTAGTCTTCACCGGCGAGCCCAAGGCGGTCGAGGGCTCGAGCGTCGTCACCGGCAAGGAGATCGTCTACTACATCGACAAGGAAAAATACAACGTCAAGGGCAGCAAGGTCCTCTTCGTGGGCAAGAGGAAAGAGACCCAGCAGCAGCCTCAGGCGCAGCCTCAGCAACCACCACAAAAATAAGGCGGGCCATACATGCATACACTTTCGGCCACCGGACTCTCGAAGAGCTACGACAAGAAGCTGATAATAAGTGACATCAACGTCAGCGTACGCTCCGGCGAGATCGTCGGGCTCCTGGGCCCCAACGGCGCGGGCAAGACCACGACGTTTTACGGCATTGTGGGCATGGTCAGGCCCGACACCGGCACGATCACCCTCGACGGCGAGGACATAGGCGGCCTGCCGATGTACAAGCGATCTCTCAAGGGCCTGAGCTACCTGCCTCAGGAGCCCTCGGTCTTCAGGAAGCTTACGGTGCGCGACAACCTGCGCGCCGTGCTGGAGATCCGCGGCATCGAGGGCGGCGACATCGATGCGCGCATCGAGAAGCTGATAGAGGAGTTCGACATGCACAACTTCGCGGACCGCGAGAGCATCAGGCTCTCGGGCGGCGAGCGCAGGCGCACCGAGATCGCCCGCTGCCTGGCCACAGAGCCCAAGTTCATACTCTTTGACGAGCCGTTCGCTGGCATCGACCCTATAGCGATCATCGAGCTCAAGAAGATGCTCGCGTACCTGAGGGACTCCGGCCTGGGCATCCTGATCACCGACCATAACGTGCGCGACACGCTCTCGATCACCGACCGGGCCTATATCCTTAGCGGCGGGGGCATATTGGACGAGGGCAATCCCGAGATGCTGGTCGCGAACCCCAAGGTCCGGGACAACTACCTCGGCGAGGGTTTCTCTCTCTGATGGCCGCAGCCTCAGGCATAAACGCGGAGGTCACGCGCGATGGCGCTTGAGCAGCGCTTAGAGCTCAAGATGCTCCAGAAGCTGATCCTCACCCCGCAGCTTCAGCAGGCGATCAAGCTCCTGCAGATGCCCCAGCTTGAGCTCTCGCAGACCCTCCAGAGCGAGCTGACCGAAAACCCCTTCCTCGAAGAGACCACCGAGGAGCCGGTCCGCGAGGAGTCCGAGCAGGAGGTCCAGAACTCGCCCGAGTCCGACTCGCTGGCGATGGCCTCCGACGACGTCGAGACCCCGCTTGAGGGGCTGATGGGGTTTTCGGTGGACGATTATTTCGAGAGCCGGAGCTTCGACGGCCGCGACCTCGGGTACTTCACGCCGGACACTACCGCCTCGGAGACCGTCGAGCAGTTCATAAACGAGGGCGAGGGCCTGATCGAACACCTCAACTGGCAGCTCCGTATGTGCAAGGCCCCCGACAGGGTGCGCATCGCGGCCGAGACCGTGATCGGCAACATCGACGACCGCGGGTACCTGCAGTCCACCGGTGAAGAGATGTCGGGGAACGCCGGGCTGGCGCTGCAACTCATGAGAGAGGCGATCGCGCTCGTCCAGTCGTTCGACCCTTGCGGGGTCGGGGCACGGGACCTCAGGGAGTGCCTGATACTTCAGCTAGGCCCGCTCGAATTGCGCGGGAGCATGGTAGAGCATATAATTCAAGATAACCTCGAAGACGTAGAGAAGCGCAGGTACCAGAAGATAGCGCAGCAGTACGCCTGCACGCTCGAGGACGTCAAACACGCGATACGCGTGATCGAGTCCCTCGAGCCCAAGCCCGGGCGCGGCATGGCCGAGGCCTCGACGGTCTATATCAGGCCCGACGTCTACATAATCCGCGACGAGGAGGAGTTCCGCATAGTGCTCAACGACGAGAACATCCCGAACCTCAGGATAAACGGCTACTACCGCAAGCTCATGATGCAGAAAAACAGCCTCTCGAAGGAAGACCGCGATTTCCTCGAGGACAAGAAGCGCGCGGCCGAGTGGCTGTTAAAAAGCCTCGACCACCGGAACAAGACGATCTACCGCGTGACGCAGAGCATACTGAACTTCCAGCGCTCGTTTTTCTTTGAGGGCGTCTCGCGGCTGCGCCCCCTGAACCTCAAGGACGTGGCGCAGGAATTGGGCATGCACGAGAGCACCATCAGCCGCGCCACCTCGAGCAAGTACCTCTCGTGCGAGCACGGGATCTATAACTTCAAGTACTTCTTCTCCAGTGCGGTTAGCGTGGACACCGGGGCGGTCTCTTCGACCTCGGTAAAGGAGATAATAGGCAAGATCATCGGCGAGGAGGACATCAGAAAGCCCTGCAGCGATCAGAAGATCTCGGAGATGCTGAAGGAACGCCACAACATCACCGTGGCCCGCCGCACGGTCGCGAAATACCGCGAAGAGATGCAGATACAGCCGCAGAACCTGCGGAAGAAAATAGACTAAAAACCCAAAGGAGAACCCGCCATGAACATCACGGTAAACGGCAGACACGTCGAGATCACACCGGCCCTCAGGAGCTACGCCGAGGACAAGATAGGGAAGTTCGACCGCTACTTCACGAACATCACGGGAGCGGTCGTCACCTTAAGCGTGCAGAAATACCTCCATACGGCCGAGGTCCTGCTGCACGCCAACGGCACCCTGATCCAGGCCCAGAGCACCACGAACGAGCTCTACTCGGCCATAGACGAGGTCGCTGACAAGCTCGACAGGCAGGTCAAGAAGCTCAAGGAGAAGGTCTCCTCGCACCGCAAGGGCGGCGAGGAGAAGGCCTCGGCCGCCGCGCCGGCCCCGAAGGCCTCGGCCGCCAAGGACGAGGAAGTCGGCGTGATCTTCAAGCGCGAGCGGTTCGACGCAAAGCCGATGTCGGCCGAGGACGGCGCGATGCAGATGGAGACGCTCGGCAGGGACTTCTTCGTGTTCATGAACTCCGAGACCAGCGAGATGAACGTGCTGTACAGGCGCACGGACGGCAACTACGGGCTTATCGAGCCCGCGAAATAACCGGCTCGGCACTGCCTGTGCGGGCGGCCCGGCGGGGTCGCATATAAGCTATTGAAAAGCACCATAGTCATCATAAGCGGGCTCTCGGGCTCGGGGAAGACCGTGGCCCTCAGGGCCATGGAGGACGCGGGTTTCGTGTGCGTCGACAACCTCCCGCCCGAGCTCATAGACTCGCTCGCCTCGACCATAGTCGAGAAGGGCTCCCCCGCGCGCATCGCGGTAGGCGTGGACATCCGCGAGAAGGACTTCCTCAACACCGTCCGCGACGTCCTGCCCGCCCTGCGGCTGAAGTACGACCTGCGCATCCTGTTTCTGGAGGCCGAGCAGGACGTCCTGCTCAGGCGGTTCAAGGAGACTCGCAGGCCCCATCCGCTGATGGTCTCGGGCATCCGGGACCTGCAGGACGCGCTGCGCGTCGAGCGGCCCCTGCTCGAGCCGCTCAGGGACGAGGCCGAGAAGGTGATCGAGACCGGAGCGCTCAGCCCCCATCAGCTAAGGAGGCTCATACGCGAGATGTTCGAGCCCCAGACGAGCCCCGACAGATCGATGCGCGTGGCGCTCCTGTCTTTCGGGTTCAAGTTCGGCCTGCCGCAGCACGCGGACCTGGTCTTCGACGTCCGGTTCCTCCCGAACCCGTTTTTCGTGCCTGAGTTAAAGGACCTTGAAGGCACGCGCCGGGAGGTGCGGGAATTCGTGCTCGGCAAGCCCGCGAGCGGGGAGTTCATCGAGAGGCTCTGCTCGATGCTGGATTTCCTGATCCCGCAATACGCGGCCGAGGGCAAGAGCTACCTCACCGTGGCCATCGGCTGCACCGGGGGGGTACACCGCTCGGTCGTGATATGCGAGGAAGTGTCGCGGCGGCTCTCCGCGAAGTCCATCAACGCCGAACTCGTGCATCGCGAGTTATAACCAATTGCCAACCTGCAGGCCTCAGAGGGCCGCAAAGGAAAAATGATAATCACCGCTGAAGAGGGCGCCGGGCGCCTTGATAAGTACCTCGTCGCTAAGAGCGGCCTTACCCGCTCGCGCATACAGTCAATGGTCGAGCACTCGCTTGTGCTCGTAAACGGAGAGCCCGCCGCGAGGGCGGGGCAGGCCGTCAGGGCCGGAGACCTGATTGAGCTGAGCGACGAGTCCCCCAACGAGGGCGTGCTCGTCGCCGAGGACCTGCCGCTTGAGGTCCTGTTCATGGACGACGACCTCGCCGTCGTGAACAAGCCGGCCGGGATGGTCGTATATCCCGCGCCGGGGCATGCCTCGGGCACGCTGCTAAACGCGCTTGCATACCGCGCCCCGCACCTCGCCACCGTGGGCGCGCCGCTTCGGCCCGGCGTGGTGCACCGCCTCGACAGGGACACCTCGGGCGTCATGGTCGTGGCTCTAAGCGACGAGGCGTACTATTCGCTGGTCGAGCAGTTCAGGCTCAAGGAGACCGGCAGGCGGTATATGGCTCTCCTATACGGCAAGCTGCCGACCTCGCGCGGCGAGACCGACAAGCCGATAGGCCGCGCCTCCTCTGACAGAAAACGCATGTCGACCCACACGCGCCGCGGCAAGGAGGCCAAGACCTCGTGGCGCGTGATCGAGCGCCTGGGGCCGGCCACCCTTATTGAAGCAATACTAGGCACCGGCCGCACGCACCAGATACGCGTGCACATGACCTTCAGCGGCCACCCTGTGCTCGGCGACCAGACGTACGGCAAGAAGACCTCGGTAATGCTGAAAAACGGGCTGAAGCTCACCTTCCCGCGCCAGATGCTCCATGCCCGCTCGCTCGCGTTCAGGCACCCGCGCACCGGGGTCGAGATGGAGTTTTTGGCCCCGCCGCCCCGCGACATGGAAGACGCGATCAGCTCGCTGCGCGGCTCCTTGTGAGACCGGGCATCAACTCCCCTGCCTACAATATTGTCAATAGGCGGGCGGCCCGGCGTGAATTCAGCCGGCGGGGACGGTCAGCCTTGCGCCGCCCGCGCGGAACCGCCGATGAAATAATCGCTTTTCCTTGATTGGCGTGCTTTACAAACATTCCGGCGAATTGCTAAAATTATGAGCTTTATGTGGAGAGGTGGCCGAGCCGGTCGAAGGCAGCCGCCTGCTAAGCGGTTGTGGGGGTAACACCTCACCCTGGGTTCGAATCCCAGCCTCTCCGTATTAGAAACGCTTACAATTAACTTTATCTCAAGGAGGATTCAAGACGATGGTGAAGAAGCTGGCCGTTTTGGTTTTGGCTGTTGGTCTTATAGTGTCTTTCGGGGCTTGCAAGCAGAAATCGCCCGAGAAGGTCGTGGCGCCCGCCTCCGTTCCCGCTAATGCCCCGGCTAACCCGCACGGGGCCGCTGGCGGACCCGGCGTCATGGTTCCTCCAGGCGAGATGCAGGTCGTCGTGCCCGAGAACGTAAAGGGCAAGTATGCGTCCGTGAAGCTCGTCATCGAGGACAAGTCCACGAACAAGTCTTCAGAGGCCGTGGTCAAGCTCGGGTCGGAATACAAGGTCCCGAACTCGGACCTTACGGTCAAGGTCGGCGAGTTCCTCCCGGACTTCAAGATGGAGGGCTCACTTATCACCTCCTCAAGCGCGGAACAGAACAACCCTGCGGTCAGCATCGTCGTGAGCGAGAAGGGCAAGGAGATATTCAAGGGCTGGCTCTATTCGAAGTTCCCGGCCATCCATCCCTTCCAGCACGAGAAGTACGGCCTGACCCTCAAAGAGGGCAACAAGAGCTAAGGATTTTTTACGGCCGCAGACGCTGTGGCCCGACGTATGGCATGATCGGGCAGGGGGCCCGCAAGGGCTCCCCGCTTTGCTTCAGAGGGTGGTTGCGCCCATAGCTCAGTTGGATAGAGCATCGGACTACGAATCCGTGTGCGGGGGTTCGAATCCTCCTGGGCGTACCACCCATTTTTTTGCCTCCAGCCTCGCCCGCTCCCTCCCGTTTCCCCATTGCAGACAATTAGTTTCCACCTCCCGCGTTTGCTGATATAATCGGGCCATGAGCAGGCGAAGCAAGATCATACTGCTTGCATGCGCGGCGGTTTACGTCCTGTTCGTGGCGTTCGGATTTCTCTTCGCCCCGTCCATCGTTAAGGACATCGCTGTGCGCAAGCTTTCGGAGGCCTTAAAACGGCCGGTCTCGATCGGGGAGGTCAGGATAAACCCGCTGGCGCTCTCGGCCACGATCAGGGGGCTGCGAATAGGCGAGCCCAAGGGCGGCACTGACTTCGTCTCGTTCAAGGAGCTATATCTGAACCTCGAGGCCTCGTCGATCCTCAGGCGGGCACTGGTGGTAAGGGAACTGCGGATCATATCCCCCTACGCGAGGGTCGAGCGCACCGCCGAGAATGCGTATAACTTCTCGGACCTGCTTACGGGGGAAAAGCCGAAGGAGCCCACAAACTCCGAACCCCTCAAGTTCTCGGTCAACAACATCCGGATCACAGATGGCCGGGTGGAGATATTCGACGACCCGAAGCATGCGCACCACGTCCTGGGGGACATAAACATCTCGATCCCGTTCATCTCGAACTTCAAGTCCAATGTCGAGACCTTCGTGCAGCCCCATTTCTACGCGACCTTTAACGGCTCCCCCCTGGTGGTCGAGGGCAGGGCCAGGCCGTTCGTCGAGACGCGCGATACCGCGATGGACATAAGCTTCCATGGCATAGACCTTCCGGAATACGTCAAGTACTCTCCGGTCGCGCCGCCGGTGGTCCTGAGGTCCGGGAGGCTCGACATAGACTGCGTGCTCTCGTTCCTGCAGGGCAAGGGCGATAACCCGCGGCTCTCGCTCTCAGGGCTCATAGGCCTAAGCGGCCTCGCCGTTGATTCAAGGGACGGGAAACGGCTTGCGGCGATCCCGTCGCTTAAGGTTGCGATCACGAACTCCAGCGTGTATGAGCGCATATTCAGGCTCTCCGGAATCACGATTACAGGCGCCAGCGTGAACGTCGAACGAGATAAGGGCGGCCGGATAAACCTGTTAAGCCTGATGCCAGCCGGGGAGGAACCCCCCGGGCAGCCCAAGCCGGAGGCTCCGTCGGAGCCCATGATATTCTCGGTCGACTCGATCCTCATCATCAACTCGGGTGTCGACTACAAAGACAGCTCGTTCAGCGCGCCGTATGAGACCGCGATCAAGCCGATTAACTTAGAGGTGCGCGACCTGAGCACCGAGCGCGGCCATAAGGGCAGCTATGCGTTCAGCGCGATGAAGGACGAAGACGAGACAATAAAGGCCGAGGGGGCGCTTATGCTCGACCCCATGCTTACCGAGGGCTCGTTCGATCTCGCTGGTATCGATCTGACGCGGCTCAAGCCGATATACAAGGGCTTCGTGGGCATAGTGATAGACCACGGCATATTCGGCGTCAAAGGAAGATATTCGTTTGTGAAGGGCCGCGCCGAGGGCCCGGCGAACGTATCGGAGGTCGCGGCATCGATCGACGGGCTGAGGCTGCGCGATCCGGCGCAGAGGAAGCCGTTCCTCTCGGTCGATGCGCTGTCAATCCTCAACTCGTCCGCCGACCCCGGCAGGCAGCAGCTTCATATCGGCCAGTTAAGTACGAGCGGAGGGCTGATCAATATCCTGCGCCAGAAGGATGGGGCGCTCGCGATCAATGCGCTTTTGAATGCCCCCGTTGCGCACCCCGCAAGGCCGGTCGCAGCGCCCCGGTCGCAGCCGAAGCCATGGCTGGTCGATATGGACTCGATGGAGGTTTCGGGGTACGCGGTGAACTTCAAAGACCTCACCCCGCCCGGTGAGACGTTCTCTGTCTCGATCAAGAACATCGCGGTAGGGCTTAAGGGGTTCTCGACCGATCACGCGAAGTCCGCCACGCTTTCGGCAAGGGCCCGGGTGGACAAGCGGGGCTCGGTCTATGCGGCCGGCAGCTTGGCCATGAGCCCCGTGAGGCTGAACCTCGCGCTGAGGGCGCGCGACATAGGCGTATGGCTGGCGCAGCCTTACGTGCAGGATGCCCTGAGCGCGAAGATCGGCGACGGGTATCTCAGCGCATCGGGCCGCATGACGTATAACGCCTCAAACGGCGCTGCGACGTTCAGGGGCGACGCGGGCATAAGCAGCCTTATGCTGCTGGATGCCGAGCGCAGCGAAGAGGTCATAGGATGGAAGGCCCTCAGCCTGAAGGGCATACGCGCATCGCAGAACCCGAACTCTGTCGATATAGGCGAGATCGTGCTTGCGGGGCTCAAGGCCAACGTCGAGGTGGCCGAGGACAAGTCCACGAACATCGCAAGGCTAATGAGGCAAAAGGCGGCGGCTACAGTGCCGCCGGTGCAGCCGTCAGCCGCAGCCCAGCCAATAGCCAATCAACCTTCACCTCCGGCGCAGCCCTCCGCGGTGCAGCCTGCGCCCCCGGCTCCGAAATGGGACGTCAAGATCGGCGACGTGGTATTAAGCGATGGGGCTGTCGCGGTCTTCGACCGCTCGGTCTCGCCCTCATACAGGGGCAGCCTGAGCAGCATCGAGGGCAGGGTCTCGGGCATATCCTCGATCGCGAAGGAGCCAGCGCGCGTCGATCTCAAGGCGATGTGGGACGGCCGCGCGCCGCTTATCATCAACGGCACGCTGAAGCCGTTTAAGGACGACCTCCACGTGGAGCTCAACCTAAAGTTCACGAACATGGACCTGAGCACTCTGACCCCCTATTCCGGCACGTTCGCCGGCTACACGATCTCAAACGGCAAGCTCTTTGTCGAGACCTCGACGAAACTCGAGGGCAAGGCCCTCACGTCCCAAAACAAGATAATGATCGACCAGTTCGATTTCGGTGACGCGGTCAAGAGCGCGAGGGCCATGCACCTGCCGTTTAAGCTCGCGGTGGCCCTGCTTCGTGACCGAAAGGGCCAGATCAACCTCGACCTGCCGGTCTCCGGCAGCACCGACGACCCGAACTTCAGCTACGGCGGGATCATCATAAAGGTGATAGTGAACCTCATCACGAAGGCCGCGACCTCGCCGTTTTCGCTGATCGCTGGGGCGTTCGGGGGCGAGGACATCTCTAACGTGGAGTTCGAACCCGGCACGGCCCTGCTGGCCGATGCCGGGCAAAAAAGGCTCGCCGAGATGGCGGACGTGCTCTATGACAGGCCGGGCCTCAAGGTCGAGGTCAAGGGATATGCCGGGCGCGGCGCGGACGAGGCCGGGCTTAAGGACGCGATATTCATGCGCAAGCTCAAGGCCGCGAAGCTCAAAAAGCTTATCTCGGCGGGCAGCCACGAGACTTCGCACGGCACGGTCACTATCGCGCCCGAGGAGATGCACGAGTACCTCGAGCTGGCCTATAAGGACGAGAAGTTCAAGAAGCCCCGCTACTTCTTCGGCCTCGCCAAGGGCCTGCCGGACCCCGAGATGGAGAAGCTCATGAAGGAGAACATCGAGGTGTCTGATGACGACCTTAGGGAACTCGCGACCGCACGCGCGCGTGCCGTGATCGCCTTCCTGAATTCGACCGGCAAGGTCGAGCCCGCGAGGGTGTTTCTCGTCGAGGGCGAGCTGTTGACGCCGCAGCAGGCAGGGAAGCTCACGCCGAGCCGAGTGGAGTTTACGCTGAAATAAAAAAGGGGCCGCCTTTCGGCAGCCCCCTTCATGATTAATTGGATAGTGAGCGGTGCGTTGTCACCGCGAATGGGGAGAGGGGCCAGTCGGCCCCTTATATGAGCTTGTACTTCTTCATCACCGTGACGAGCCTCTTTCTGGGCTCCTCCGACATCCTGCAAAGCGGGAGCCTGAACTCCTCCTGCACCAAGCCCATCAGCGCAAGAGCGGTCTTCACCGGTATCGGGTTCGTCTCGAAGAACATCGCGGAGTTAAGCTCGTCGAGCTGGTAGTGTATCTTGCGCGCCGCATCGAGGTTGCCGCCGTCCCAGGCGTTCCACATCTGGCTGCACTCGGCCGGCGTTATGTTTGCGGTCACTGAGATAGACCCCTTGCCGCCCAGCACGAACAGTGGCAGGTTCGTGAAGTCGTCTCCGGAGTACACGGCGAACCTGCTGCCGCAGCGGCGGATGAGCTCCGTCACTTGCTGCATGTTGCCGGTGGCCTCCTTGATGCCGACGACGTTCTTGCAGCCGTCCGCTATGCGCTCGACCACGGCCGGGGGCACGTTCTGCGCGGTTCGCCCCGGTACGTTATAGAGGATCAGCGGGAAACCCTTGACGGAGTCCGCGATCTTCTTGTAGTGCTGAAACAGGCCGTCCGCGGTCGGCTTGTTGTAGTAAGGCGAGACCACGAGCGCGCCGTCGGCGCCGACCTCCCTGGCCTTCTTCGTGAGGAAAACTGCCTCATCCGTGGCGTTGGCGCCGGTGCCCGCGATGACCGGTATGCGGCCCTTCACGGTCTGCACCGTGAGTTCCATGACCCTGATATGCTCGTCAAAGCCGAGCGTGGCCGACTCTCCGGTCGTGCCGCACGGGACGATGGCATGGGTGCCGCTTTTTATGTGCCACTCTATGAGGGACTTCAGGGCTTTCTCGTCGACCTTACCCTTCTTAAACGGCGTAACTATCGCGACCATCGAGCCCTCGAACATCTCAGTACCCTCCTCCTTGGATTTTGATTTCGCCTTCAAAGACCTCTTCGGCCGGCCCGGTCATATAGACGCGGTTGTCGGCCTCGGACCACTCTATCAGCAGGTCGCCGCCTTTTAGGTGCACGGTGACTTTTCTCTCTATCAGGCCCTTTATAACAGCCGCGACCATCGAGGCGCTGGCCCCGGTGCCGCATGCCATCGTCTCGCCCGCGCCGCGCTCCCAGACGCGCATCCTGAACTCGGTACGGTTCATTATCTGTATGAACTCGACGTTCGTGCGCTTGGGGAATAGCGGGTTGTTCTCGATCGCCGGGCCGTAGCGTATGATCGGGAAGTCCAGGACGTTATCGACGAATATCACGGCGTGCGGGTTGCCCATCGAGACACAGGTGATCAGGAACTTGCGGTCCTTGACCTCGAGCGGGTAGTCTGTGACGCGGCCTTCGAGCTTCGTCGGGATAAGGCTGCCCTCGAGCACCGGCTCGCCCATGTCCACGCGGACCATCGAACCCTCGCGGCGCGGCCTGATGATCCCGGCCAGCGTCTCGATCTCGAGCGTCTCGCTGGCGCTCAGCATGCGGTCCCAGATGTACTTCGCCAGGCAGCGGATCCCGTTGCCGCACATCTCGACCTCCGAGCCGTCGGCGTTGTATATGAGCATCTTGAAGTCCGCAATCTCAGAACGTTCTAACGCGAGCATCTGGTCCGCGCCGACGCCGAAGCGCCTGCGGCAGAGCTTCCTGGCGATCTCGCCGGGCTCGGTGAGCTTGTGCTCCCTGGCGTCGATCACGATAAAATCGTTGCCCAGGGCGTGCATCTTTGTAAACCGCATGGCTAGCCGAGCTCCTTGGGGATGAGCTCCCCGCGTATCAGGTCGGGGTACTTCTCGCGCCTGCGGATCAGGAAGTGCTGGTCTCCCATCACCATGACCTCGGCCGCGCGCGGCCGGCTGTTATAGTTTGAGCTCATCGAAAACCCGTAGGCCCCGGCGCTCATGACCGCGAGGTATTCGCCCTGCGTGGTGCGCGGGATCAGGCGGTCCTTGGCGAGGAAGTCCCCGCTCTCGCAGATCGGCCCCACGATGTCGGAGAGTTCCGGCCTGCGCCCTGCGCGGCGGCGCACCGGGAGTATCTCGTGGTATGCGTCATACAGAGTCGGGCGGATGAGGTCGTTCATCCCCCCGTCGACGATAACGAAAGTCTTCTTGGGCCCTTCCTTGAGGTACAGGGCCTTGGTGACCAGTATACCGGCGTTGCCCACAATAGAGCGGCCGGGCTCGGCCACGAGCGTAAGGCCGCGCCCCTTTATAAGCGGCAGCACCCGCCTGGCGAGATCGGCAGGCATGGGGGTTTTCTCGTTATGGTACGGGATGCCGAGCCCGCCGCCGATGTCGATGTGCGTGATCTCGATGCCGCGCGTGCGCAGCTCGTCGACGAGCGCGAGCACGCGCTTGATCGCGTCGGCGAAGGGCGTGGTCTTGGTGATCTGAGAGCCTATGTGCTTGTGTATGCCCACGATGCGGACGTGCTTCATCTTCGAGGCAGCAACGTAGTATTCGAGCGCCTGCTCCATCGGTATGCCGAACTTGTGCTTCCTGAGCCCGGTAGATATGTAAGGGTGGGTCCTGGGGTCGACGTCCGGGTTGACGCGCAGCGATATCGGCGCGGTCGCCTTCATCGTGCCGGCCACGCGGTTGATCTCCGCGAGCTCGTCGCCGGACTCGATGTTGAACATCAGGATGCCGGAGCGGATCGCGTACCTGATCTCGTCCTCGGTCTTGCCGACGCCGGCGTAGACTATCTTCGAGGCCGGGACTCCGGCCTTGAGCGCCCGGAAGAGCTCTCCGCCGGATACGACGTCCGCCCCCGCGCCGCGTGCGGCGAGCGTGCGTATCACCGCGATGTTCGGGCAGGCCTTCACGGCGAAGCATATGTTGTTGGGCACGCCGTCGAACGCCGTTAAGTAGGCGTCGATATGGCGCGTGAGCGTGGCATGGCTGTAGACATAGAGCGGGGTGCCGTACGTCCCGGCCAGTTCGCTTACGGGTATGCCCTCGGCGTAGAGCTGGTTTCGCTTGTAGTTGAAGTGGTGCATAAGTTAGTAATTTACCATTGAGGTGTTTGCGTTGTCAAAAACGCAAAAAATTCCGGTGCTTGAGGTTGCGTCCTATCCGGCGTGCTCCCGTAGCGCCCTGATCTGGAGCTGGGGGTTTCGGCGGCCCTCCCATTCGTTGATCGAGACCGAGAACGCGGCGTCCACGGCCGGTGAGTCCTCGAGCGCGGCCATCATGCCGCCCATGTCGAAGCCTATCGCGTCGAGCATATTGCCGCGGTGCCTGAGGCGCAGCCTCAGGTGGTTGTTGCCGACGATGCGCGCGCTTGCGACAGCGAGCCCCCGCGCGCCCAGGACGGGCTGCGGGTTTCCATACCCGAACGGGGCGAGGCCCTCGATCTCCTCGACGAGGCGCGTCGTGATCTCGCCGAGCGTCACGCCGGCGTCGATCTCAAGCGTCGGGACGAACTCCGGCACCGCCGCGCCGACCACCTCGTTGAACCTCTCGCGGAACGCGCCGATCTCGGAGGGCCTGAGCGAGACCCCGGCCGCCTGCTTGTGGCCGCCGAAGCTCATCAGCAGCCCCGAGCACTCGGCAAGCCCGCTGAAGATGTCGAACTCCGGGATGCTCCGTCCGGAGCCGCGCGCCTTCTCCCCCGATACCGAGAGTATGACCGTCGGGCGGTAGAAGCGGTCCACGAGCTTCGAGGCCACGATGCCTATGACGCCTTCGTGCCAGCCCTCGCCCTCAAGCACGATGGCGTTGCCGAACCCTTCGGCCTCGAGCCTGCGCAGGGCCTCTTTGAGCACGCCGTCCTCTATCTTCTGGCGCTCTGAGTTCAGGCGGTCGAGGTCGCGCGCGAGCTCCATGGCCTCGTCCTGCGACTCTGCCAGCAGCAGCCCGACTACGGGCGCGGCGTCAGCGAGCCGGCCAGCCGCGTTTATGCGCGGCACTATCGTGAAATTAAGGAAGGTCGAGGTGACCGGCCTGTCCGTATGGCCGACCGTGGCGCGCAGCGCAGCGAGCCCGGCGCGGCGGCCCGCCCGGATGTCGGCCAGTCCGCGTATGGCGATCAGGCGGTTTTCGCCTATGAGAGGCACCGAGTCGGCGAGCGTGCCGATCGCGGCGAGGTCGTAATACGCGGCAGGGTCCACGTCAGCGCCGGAGGCCGCGAGGGCCTCGATCAATTTAAGCGCTACCCCGGCCCCCGAGAACTCCGGCCCTATGCCGGCGCCCATGAGCTTGGGGTTGACGATAGCCAGCGCGTCAGGGAGGATAGGGGCGCCGCCCTCGAGCGCGGGCTCGTGGTGGTCGGTGACGACCACGTCTATGCCGAGGCTGCGCGCCTCGGCCACGGCCTCGAAGGACGAGACGCCGCAGTCGACCGTGACGATCAGGCCGCAGCGCTCCTGATGCGCGAGCCGCACGGCCGGGGGGTTGAAGCCGTAGCCGTCCTTGAAGCGGTTTGGGATGAAGTGCATGACGTCGGCCCCGAGGGCTCGCAGGCCCCCGGCCACGATGGCGGTCGAGGTCAGGCCGTCGGCGTCGTAGTCGCCGTGGACGAATATGCGGGTGCCGCGCCGGAGCGCGTCGAGTATCCGCGAGGCCGCCTCGCGCATGCCTGGGATGTCGAAGGGGTCGGTCGTGCCGCGCTCAGGGGCGCGGTCAAGGAACGCGCGTGCGACCGCGGGCTCCCTGATCCCGCGGTTGATCAGGATCTGCGCCAGGACGTGCGAGACGCCGGCCTCCCGCGAGAGGTGGCCGACGTACTCGGGATTGGTTTTCTTGACGAGCCAGCGCCGGCCGCTGTTTAGCATCGCGGGGCGGCCCAGCTACTTCTTGAGCCCGCCCAGAGCCCTCTTTTCGCCCCAGAGAAGCACTACGGGGCTTGCCACGAACACGGAGGAGTAAGTGCCGACGATGATGCCCAGGAGGATCGCTAGCGCGAAGTCGTGGATCACCTCGCCGCCGAACAGGAACAGCGAGAGCGCGCAGAAAAACACGGTCATCGAGACAATTACCGTCCTTGAGAGCACCTCGTTGATGCTCGCGTTGATGATCTCGTTGGTGGGTACCCTGGTGCGGTTTCGCAGGTTCTCGCGTATCCGGTCGAACACGACGACCGTGTCGGTGAGCGAATAGCCCGCGATAGTCAGCAGCGCGCTTACGAGGATGAGGTTGATCTCCCTGCCCATGAGATAAAACGCCCCGAGCACCGCCAGCACGTCATGGAAAGTGGCTATCGTGGCCCCTATCCCGAACCAGAACTGGAAGCGGAACGCGATGTAGATGAGGATGCCGATGACCGAGGCTCCTATGGCGATCAGCGTGTTGCCGCGCAGCCTCTGGCCGACCTTGGGCCCGATCTCGGTCGTCGAATCCACGACCGGGTGCTGGGCGGAGAACTTGGCGTTGAGCGTCGAGATGATCTTGTCGGAGATGCCGCCGAGCTTGTCCTCGTTCTTCTTGACGCGGATGAGGATTTTGTTCTCGGTCGGCAGGTCCTGCAGGTCGGCGTCCTTGATGCCCGCGTCCTCTATGGCGACGCGCACGTCGTGCAGCGGGACGTGGGAGTCGAACTTTATCTGCACCGAGGTGCCCCCGGCGAAGTCTATGCCCAGGTTCGCGTTGCCGAGGGATATCTGCACGACCGCGAAGATCCCTATCAGCGAGAGTATGCCCGAGATCACATAGGCGTACCTGCGCTTGCCCATATAGTCGAGGTTGGGTTTCTTTATCAGTTCTATCATATGCTTAGCCTCTTAACCTCTCTGCGCTGGAAGATGAGATCGAAGATCGTCTTGGTGCCGACCAGTGCGGTATAAAGATTGATCGCGACGCCGAGGCTCAGCGTGACCGCGAAGCCCTTGATAGGGCCGGTGCCGAACTGAAAGAGCACCGCGGCCGTGATGAGCGTCGTCACGTGCGCGTCGAATATCGTCCAGAAGGCCTTGTCGTAGCCTGTGTCCACCGCGGCGCGCGCTGTCTTGCCCGCGCGGATTTCCTCGCGCATTCGCTCGAACATCAGCACGTTACTGTCGACGGCCATGCCGACGGCGAGTATTATGCCGGCGATGCCGGGCATCGTGAGCGTGGCGTTAAGCGAGGCCATCGCTCCGAGCAGCAGTATGATGTTCAGCACGAGGGCGAAGTCCGCTATCACCCCGGAGAGCCTGTAGTAGAAGATCATGAATACTATGACCATGATCGAGCCGATCAGCCCGGCCATCTTGCCGGCCTGTATCGAGTCGCGCCCGAGCGACGGGCCGACCGTGACGTTCTGGAGCATCTTGACCGGGGCCGGCAGAGCGCCTGCCTTCAGCACGATGGCCAGGTCCTTGGCCTCGTCCATCGTGAAGCTGCCGGTGATCTGGGCGCTTCCGCCGGAGATGCGCTCGCGTATGACCGGGGCCGAATATACGTTGTTGTCTAGGATGATCGCCATGCGGTTGTTGACGTTGGCGGCCGTGACGTCGTCAAATATCTTGGCGCCGCTCGCGTTAAAAGTGATGGACACGTAGGGCTCGCTGTAGCGCTGGTCGATGCTCACGCGGGCCTCCGAAAGCAGGTCGCCGGTCAGCAGCGCGGTCTTGTGCAGGAGCAGCGGGACCTTGATGACCGCGCCGGTCTCCTTGTTGGTCACGCGCTCAAAGAGGATCTCGTCGTCCTCGGGGATCTTGCCCTTTAACTTTTCAAGCAGCGCGACTTCATCGCCCGGAGCGAGCGAGCGCGGAAGCTCGGCCGCGACCGGGGACTTGTCGTCCACTATCTTGAACTCCAGCAGCGCGGTCTTGCCGATGATGTCGATGGCGCGCTTGGGGTCCTTGATGCCCGGCAGCTGGATCACGAGCTCGTTGGTGCCCTGGCGCTGTATCGAGGGCTCGGCCACGCCGAACTGGTCGATGCGGTTGCGGATAGTCTCGATGGCCTGCTCGGTGGAGTTGTCACGGACGCGGTTGCGCTCGGCCTCGGAGAGCATGTAGTTGCCGCTGCCCTTGCTCTCGAGCAGCGGAAAGTCGTCCTTGATCAGCTGGTCGATCTCGGGCGTCGCCGGAGTGACGTTTATCGTAAGCCCGCTGACCTTGACGTCGACGTTGATGTTCTTCTTCTTGGCCGAGTCCTTGATCACCTGCCCAAGGCGCTCGGTCGTGATCTCGACGGCCTTGTCGCCCTCGACCTCGAATACGAGGTGCAGGCCGCCCTGCAGGTCGAGCCCCAGCGTTATGCCCTTGCTGGGCATCGTGTTTTTCCACCATGAGGGCATGGCGTCGAATACCGGTGTGTTGGGAAGGAAGAACACCGTGGCCAGCACTATCGTGGCTGCTATGATTATGATGCGCCCTAGTACGCCCTGTTTCATCCACCCCTCCAAAGACAAGGCATCTTAACGATGCGGATATGTCATATGCATATTGATATGCATATAGATTAAACCCGGTTATTTTGCACTAAATGCCCCCCATTCGGCAAGTCCATCCTTAAAAGGGCGGCTCGGGGCGGCTATTGATATTCGGCCGCGATTATTGGACAATAGCGGTGAGATGAACAAAAACCGGCTTATTTTGCACGGGTTGGCCCTGTGCTCCACGCTCATGTTCCTGGCGTTTCAGCTCTACGACCCTGCCGTGCTCCGCGAGCAGGTCGAGGCCAAGACGCTGGATCTGCGCCAATACCTCCGCAACCGCATGACCAAGCCCGCGCCGCCCGAGGACATCCTTATCGTGACGGTCGACGAGCACAGCATCGCCGAGGTGGGGCGGTGGCCCTGGAGTCGCACAGTGATAGCCGGCCTGATAAACACGATATCCTCCGGGGCCCCGAAGGCGATCGGCGTGGACATACTGTTCAGCGAGCCAGAGGGCAAGGGGCCGGACGAGGCGCTCGGACGGGCGATATCGGAGGCCGGAAACGTCGTGCTCGCAACCGGGTTTCTGGTCTTTGCCGATACGGGCGAGCGCATGAAAACGGTCAAGCCCGACTACCTGTGGGAGCACGCATTCATGGAGGTCAAGGGCACGAAGGATATCCCGTGGAAGCGCTGGGTGCTCAACGCAGACAGCGTGCTCGCGCCGGTCGCGCCGATTGCCTCGGGGGCGGAGATAGGCTCGGTCTATACACAGCCGGACCTCGACGGGGTGCTGCGCTGGGAGATTCTTGCGCTTCAGTACGACGGGGACTTCTACCCATCGATGCCGCTTCAGGTCGTGAGGATCGCCAAGGGCCTCAAGCCGCAGGACATGGCCGTGCTTGGCGGCACCGGCATCAAACTCGGCGCCGAGACGATACCCACGGACTTAGGTATGCGGATCCTCCTTAACTACCGGGGCGGCGCGGGCAGCTTCCGCTATATCCCGGCCGCCGACCTGATGAAAGGACGCGTCTCGCCATCGGTATTCAAGGATAGGATCGTGCTGCTCGGGACCTCGGCGCTCGCTACCTATGACCAGAAGGTGACGCCGCTTTCGGCCAACATGCCGGGGGTCGAGAAAAACGCCACGGTCATCGACAATATCATCCATCGGAGCTATCTGACCCGCAGCCCCGGCGTGATAGAAATGGTTATCACTGTCCTGACCGCCGTCATACTGAGCATCATTACCCAGCGCACGAGGGCGCTGGTCGGCGTATCTTTCGCGCTGCTGCTGATCGCGGGATATATCGGGTTCTCGTTTTACATGCTCGAGGCTCGCGGCGTATGGCTGAACGTTATCTATCCGGTCGGCAACATGGGGCTGATCTTCGTCTCGCAGGGCGCGGCGAGGTTCTTCCTCGAGGAGCTTAAGGCGAGGCACATCAGGCATATGTTTTCGAGCTACGTCTCTCCGAAGGTCGTCGAGGCCCTGATCGAGAACCCGGAGAAGGCGAAGCTCGGCGGCGACAAGAAGGAACTGACGGTGCTGTTCTCCGACGTGGCCGGCTTTACGAGCATATCGGAGAAGCTCGACCCCGCGGAGGTCGTGGCGCTCCTTAACGAGTATTTCAAGTCGATGACGGACGTGATATTCCGCTGGGACGGGACGTTTGACAAGATCGTGGGCGACGAGATCATGGCATTCTGGGGCGCGCCGGTTGACCAGCCAGACCATCCTGAGCGCGCCGTGCGCTGCGCGCTCGACATGCTCAACAAGCTTGAGGTCCTGCGCGAGAAATGGCGCGCCGAGGGCAGGCCGCTCATCCAGATGGGCATAGGCATCAACACCGGGCCGATGCTGGTTGGAAACATCGGGGCCGAGGACAAGAAGATGGACTATACCGTGATGGGCGACTCGGTCAACGCCGGGGCGCGCGTCGAGGCGCTCACAAGGTCGTATAACGCCAAGATACTGATCACCGAAGCGACCTACGAGAAGATACGGCCGCAGGTCGAGGCGGGCCACTTCGGCCACACTAAGTTTGAGTGCAGGGGAGAGGTCAAGGTTAAGGGGAAGGAGATTTTATTCCAGGTCTATGAAGTCTATGACACGGAAGCCAAATGGGATCACACGTTCGACGGAACGGGCTCGGATACTAAGTGATCGATTTTGGAAAGCGCGCTAAAGTCGCGTGATACGTTGTCGCGGTTTCAAAGACGCGCCCTCGGAGTACGTCTCAGTACACCGTCGGGCGGTCTCCTCACCGCTCCTAGTCTGACGCGATTTATCGCGCTTTGCGGGGTTAGACGCGGCCCAGCCGCTGGACCCCGCACCCCAAGGTCAACGGCATTTATTTGAGTAAGCGCTCTGTGCGAAGATTGAGCGGGGCAGGTGGCAGTTTTAATCTTATGCGGGATGCTGTGCTCCCCTGCACTCTCAAAAGGGCCTGACGGCATGCATGCGCAAATTTGTTCTATCAGGCCATGTTCCGCGAGACGTTTCCATTGATTTTTGAAATGTAACAATCGCGGCGATTGGAACTTATATGGATAAAGGCTTCGATAGCGGTTTCGCCGCATCAGGCAAGCCCTGCGAGCTATCGCTACAGCTTTATATGGTTGTTTTGGGATACATGGAACATGAATATAAGATGCAAGTAATGGTAAACTAATCAAACATTTATCAATATCCTCGTGTTTTAAAGCGAGGGATATGACAACATGAAAGGAAAATAATCATGAGTCTAGTTAAGTTTAGTGCTTATGCAACTTCTACTCAATATCCTGGCATTGAGAAAATCCCAGCTGATCATATTTTTGTTTGCCCAGGAGATGGTAGTCATAATTGGAACTGCTTTGGCGGAGGATGCGAAATAATTATAAATAAATCGAGGGAATTAAGGAAATTAGAGAACGGTTCGGGATCGGGAAACGCCCGGTGGGCCAGCTTGATATATGGCCCTTCTTCCGAGGGAGATCCAAATTTCTACGGCAGCGCGGCTGGTATTAGAAATGTGTATGATGGAGTTTGTCACAATGTTGCGAATCGAATTCTAGTGATTACCGGAGAGGGGATAGACGTAAGCGGAGCAGCCGGAAATGAGTTGGTAACATTGATGTACGGAAAATTTGGGTATAATATTGAAAAGTTTATTGATAATGTTAGGATTACCGCTAAGCTAGTAAATGAGGAGCAACCAGGGACATTGACTGATCAAGAAATTGAAGACGTTGTAAATCGGATTACGCGGGGGGTATCTCCTGATAATGAGTTGGAGATATTGAAGAAGGATTTGGATGAGCATTTTGGTCCGCATCTTTCCCATTTGAGCGACGAAGAACGGTCAAAGTTTGACAGCATCTACAAAGATTTCCAAGATGATCGTAAGACGGCTTATTATGATGCTGAACCACAAACTGGAACTGGCCTAGAGTTTCAAAGAAGATTTGCTGATCGGATAGAACCCCATCTGAAAACATGCTTGTTAAAACTCGATGAGTTGCTCGGAAGAGATCGATTTCTAGCGCTTTTTAAGGGTGTGCCCGAATCTGTTATCGCAGCTGCTAAAGGATTCTTGTTTATGCGATGAAAACGATTAGGTATGCCTCGCACGTTACCGCTCACCTCATTGTCCACAACTACCCCGCTTGCTGGTAGAGCTTATCTCTAATTTAATTTACAAACCCAGCGCTACGAACAGCCTGACCGTAACCGGGTTCATGAGCATGAGGGCATCGGGGGTTAAGGCCACGCGGCCGGCGCGCTCGACTATCATCCCCTCCCTTATAAGGGGGGCGCATGCGGCCGAGAGGTCAAGCCCGTGCTCGTTTTGGAAGCGAGCGAGTTCAAGCCCCTCCGAGGTGCGCAGGCCGAGCATGACCTCCTCCCGAAGCGCGTCGGCCTCGGATAGCTCGTGGCGTTCGGCCACGGGCTGGATGCCCTCTCCGAGCATCCTTACGTAGGCGTCCGTGTCCTCGACGTTCCACCATCGCGCAGTTCCGTCGAAGGAGTGCGCGCCGGGGCCGAGCCCGAGGAAGCTCCCCCGCCGCCAGTAGTTGAGGTTGTGGCGGCACTCCATGCCCGGCAGGGCGTAGTTCGAGACCTCGTAATGCCCGTACCCCTCGGCCGTGAGCAGCTCCCTGCCGCGGTGAAACATATCGGTGACGAGGTCCTCAGACGGCATCGCCACGCTCCCGCCCTCTATCGCGTCCCAAAGCGGCGTGCCCTCGGCAGGCGTAAGCTCATAGGCCGATACGTGCGAGGGCCGGAGTTCGAGCACCCTGCCGAGCGTCCGCTCCCAGTCCCTCATGGCCTGCCCCGGCAGCCCGTACATCAGGTCGACCGAGAGGTGCAAGCCGTGGTCCTTGATCATCAGCGCGGCGCGGAGCGCGTCCTTTGCGGTATGCAGCCGTCCGAGGCTGCGCAGTTCGGGGTCGTTGAGCGACTGCACGCCGAGGCTCATGCGCGTTACCCCAGAGCGTTTTAAGATCCCGAGTTTTTCGTCATCGAGAGTGCCGGGGTTGGCCTCGACCGTGAACTCACGCGCCTCATGGGTGATCTCCGTGACAATCTCAAGCAGAGAGGAAAGCATAGGGGCGGGAAGCGAGGTGGGCGTGCCGCCGCCTACGTAAACCGTATCGGGCGGGCCGGGGGCCAGGAAGCGCGCCTCGCTTCCGAGGGCGTTGAGGTATGCGCGCGCCGGGGCCTCCTCGATCCTGACCGAGTAGAAGTCGCAGTACGCGCACTTGCCGATGCAGTACGGCACGTGCACGTAGAGCCCCTCGTACCTGCGCCCTTTTATTATTTCCATGGCTACTTTATAATACAATGATGTTGACCGGATATAATACCAACGTGCCGCACAAGGGCCGCACCCTGCACGTCCAGACCGAGGACGGGGGGCGGGGCAACCCGGTCATAACCACCCTTTTATACGAGCGCGGGGCTATACTGGATTCGGTGCGCGCGGCCTATGCCGACCTCCTGATCGACGAGGACTGGAAGGAAAAGGTCGTAGGTATGATGCGCGAGCAGCACAAGCGGCTGATACAGGCCGTGATGTCGGGCAGCTATGACGAGGCCCCCTCCGGGGAGGCCGCGCCGGACGCGGATCAGGCAGGGCAAGAGGACATAGACTCAGTCGTTGCCGCATACATAATCTGAGCGCGGAGGTGCCTGAAGCTTGATAAAGTTCGTGGACGTGACAAAGACCTTCGAGAGCTCCACGATCATCAGGAAGGCGAACTTCGAGATCGGGCGCGGGGAGATGGTATTCATCTCGGGGCCCAGCGGCTCGGGGAAGACCACCCTGCTGAAGATGATCTTCATGGAGGAGCGGCCGGACGAGGGCCAGATCCTCGTCGACGACAAGGACCTGACCAACCTGCCCCCGTCGCACATCGCCCACCTCAGGCGCATGGTCGGCGTCGTGTTCCAGGACTTCAGGCTCCTGCCGATGAGCGTATACGACAACGTGGCGCTGACGCTGCGCATACGCGGGATGAGCGAACGCGCGCTAAGGCCGATAGTCAACGACACGCTGAAGCTCGCGGGCCTCAGACACAAGGCCGAGAGCTTCGCCGAATCGCTCTCGGGCGGGGAGCAGCAGCGGGTATCCATCGCGCGCGCCATTGTGGGCGAGCCGCAGGTCCTGCTCGCCGACGAACCGACGGGCAACCTCGACCCTGACACCGCGGCCGGGATAAGGAAGCTGTTTAGGGAGATCAACATGCACGGCACCACGGTGGTGTTCGCCACGCACTCGCGCGAGCTGTTTCGCGACCTCGGCAACCGCGTCCTGAGGCTCGAGGACGGCGTGATAATGCAGGAGGCCGGGCTTTGAACGCATACCAGATCCGCACTGCCGTAAACGGCATAATGCGCGAGAAGTGGATAAACGCCATAAGCGTCCTGGCTATCGCCACCGGGCTGCTTCTGGCCGCGATGGCGTACCTCGCGGTCTATAACGTCAAGCTCGCGGCCGACCGCCTGCCCGAGCGGTTCTCCGTCACGGTGTTTTTGAGCGACACGCTCACCGGGGCCCAGGGCCGCGACCTGGCAAACCAGGTCAGCCGCATCGAGGGCGTAAAGCAGGTCACTTACATATCGCGCGATGATGCCCTCGCGGAACTGAAGCGCACCATGGCCGACGCAGATACGATACTCGGCGGCCTCGCAGAAAACCCGCTGCCCGCGTCCCTGGACGTCAGGGTCAACGAGGACTCCGTGACGGCCGAGGCGGTGCGCACGGTCGCGGACGCGATAAAGAGGATCAGCGGCGTCTCGGACGTCGAATACGGCGAGAAGCTGCTGGGCGTGATACAGAAGGTGAGGTATTACGCCGGCACGTTCGCCTCGGCGGTGATGACGATAATCGTGGCCGGGATGCTGTTCGTCTGCTACAGCACGGTGAAGATCCTGCTGTACCGCAAGCGCGAGGAGGTCGATACGCTCATGGTGCTCGGGGCCACCAAGTGGTTCATCCGGGGGCCGTTCATCATGGAGGGCGCGATCGTCGGGCTTTTGGGCGGCCTGATCGCGGCCGGCGGGCTCATGGCCTTCAAGGTCGTGGTGTTCGACCAGATGATGTCGACGATGCCGCTGCTGGGCGAGTTGAGCGCGCCGCCCGAGATCCTGCTGGCGCTGCCCCTTGGCGGCCTGCTGGTTGGCGCGCTCGGGGCGCTTATGGCCGTCGGGGCCATAAAATATTAGGCCGCCGATGAGGCCCATCGCCGGTCTCGCCTCAGCGGTGGCGGTAATATGCGTTTTGTGCGTCTTTTGCCCGCCCGCCGCCCTGGCGGCCGGCGCCGGTGCCAACGATACCGAGCGCGAGTACCAGGACATGAAGCGCAAGATCGAGAGCAACGAGCAGCAGCTGAAGATCTACAGGGGCATCGAGTCCTCGACGCTCTCCGAGATAGAGAAGACCAACCGCGAGCTCTCGGCCGTCTCCAAGGACCTGCGGTCTTACCGGGCCGGGCTCGCGGACACGCAAAACAAGATAGCGGGCGTGAAGGCCGACATCGACGCCCTCGGCGGCAAGCTCGAAAAGCGCAAGGGCTGGCTCCGCATGAAGGTGCGCGCGATGAACCGCTACGGCAGGTACGCCAACCTGCTGCTGAGCCTCGAGGGCTCCTCCGACATGTCGCAGTTCATAAGGCGCTGGCGGTATCTGAGCGTCCTGGCCTCGCTCGAGAACAAGGCCATAGACGGCTACAAGCGCGACCTGTCCACGCTCCACAGCCGGCAGGCCGAGCTGGATTCCCTTTACCTGCGCATGCAGTCCGACGAGCACCGGATATCCGCGGCCGAACGCCTCGTGGCCGAGAAGAAGGCCGAGAAAGAGACCGAGCTTGCGAACGTTAGGAAGAAGAAGGCCTCGCAGGAGCAGGTGCTGAGCGAGATGCGCGAGGCCCAGCAGCGGCTGTTTGACATGCTCAAGAAGGCCGAGCGCACCACCCCCCAGTATACCGGCAAGGGCTTCGGCGCGCGGAAGGGCTCGCTGCAGTGGCCTGTCAGGGGGACGGTGGCGGCCGGATACGGCACCGGCAACGACCCCCGCGTCAATACCCCGGTGTTTAGAAACGGCATATACATCACGACCGCCGAGGGCACGGTGGTGTACTCCGTCTCCGGCGGCAGGGTCGTCTTCGCGGACTACTTCAAGGGCTTCGGCCAGCTCGTGATCGTGGACCACGGCGAGGGCTACCATTCGCTGTACGGCGACCTGTCCGAGATTTTTTTGAAGACAGGAGATATAATAGAAGGACGCACCAAAATCGGCGTGGTAGGCGAGTCGGGCATGTTCAGCAAGCCCTCTCTCTATTTCGAGATCAGGTATAAGGGCAAGCCCCTCGACCCGCTGCAGTGGCTCGGTGGATAGTGCGCGGGCGCACGGGCTTATTTTCTATCAATAACTTGTGAATCAGCCGGAGGAACTCAGACTAAATGTTTAAGAAGACCAGATACTGGGCGCTGCCATTCGTAGTCGCCTTGTTCGCCGCGGCCATCCTGATGGGCCGCCTCGCGGCCGCGGACGTAAGGGCCGGGGACACCACTTACGAACGGCTCAAGCTCTTCACCGAGGTCCTCTCGGTCGTGCAGCAGAACTACGTCGAGCCCGTCGACGACAAGACCCTCATCTATGACGCCATAAACGGCATGCTCCGCTCCCTCGACCCGCACTCGGCCTTCATGACCCCGGAGTCCTACAAGGAGATGCAGGTCGACACGAAGGGCGAGTTCGGCGGCTTAGGCATCCAGATCTCGATCAAAAACAGCATCCTGACCGTAATCGCGCCGATCGACGACACGCCGGCCGCGCGCGCCGGGATCATGGCCGGAGACCGCATAGTGAAGATCAACGGCGAGTACACGGACAAGCTCACGCTGCAGGACGCGGTCGAGAAGATGCGCGGCAAGCCCGGCACCCCCGTGACGCTCTCGATCATGCGCGAGGGCTTCAAGGAGCTGCGCGACTACACGATAGTGCGCGACATAATAGTCATAAAGAGCGTCAAGAGCAGGATGCTCGACAATAACATCGGCTACATCAAGCTCAGCGCGTTCAACGAAAAGAGCGCCGGGGAGGCAGAGCATGCCCTCAAGGAACTCTCGGACAAGAAGATGACCGCGTTTATCCTGGATTTGAGGAACAACCCCGGAGGGCTGCTCAAGAGCGCCATCGACATCTCGGACATGTTCCTGCCCGCAAACACGCTGGTCGTCTTCACGAAGTCCAGAAGCGGCGAGCGCGTCGAGTACAAGACGCGGGCCGGCTCGCAGATACCGCAGATCCCGATGGTCGTGCTCGTAAACCCTGGCAGCGCCAGCGCCTCGGAGATCGTGGCCGGCGCGCTCAAGGACTGGAAGCGCGCGGTGATAGTGGGCGAGACGACCTTCGGCAAGGGCTCGGTCCAGAGCGTCATCCCGCTCAGCGACGGAGCCGCGCTGCGCCTGACGACGTCGAAATACTACACGCCCAACGGCGAGTCGATCCAGAACACCGGGATCACGCCCGACATAGTCGTTAAGCTCAAGAGTTCGGGCGAGAACAAGCCGCACCCGATAATGCGCGAGAAGGACTTGACGGGCCACCTCGATAACGAGCAGGTCGACGGCAAGGTGCAGAAGCCCGAGGTCAAGACGCCGGAGAAGGGCGCCGCGCCCGAGGAGGAAGAGGAGGCCGTGATGGCCCCGAAGGACGACAAGGACGACAACCAGCTCCAGCGCGCCATCGACCTGCTGAAGACCTGGGAGATATTCAAGAAGCTCCCGGACGTCACGGCAGGCGCGGCCCCGGCGGCTGCAAAGTAATATTGCCGCCAAGACGGCTCGTAATTGACATAGAAACCAGCGGCGCCCTGCTTGAGGACCTCGACGAGGGACTCAGGCAGGGCCTGCTGAAAAAGGCCGAGACCCCGGAGGACATAGACAAGATCCGCCGCGAGACCGGCCTGAACCCCGTCACAGGCGAGGTCATCGCCATCGGCACCTTCGACCCCGACCTGCGGCGCGGCACCGTCCTTTACCAGGCCCCCGGAGAGCTCCCGCTTACGACCGAGGAGGAGGGCATGCGCTACGTCTCGGGCTCCGAGGCCGAGATCCTGCGCGCTTTCTGGGACGAGGTCAGGGGCGTAAAGACCGTGGTGACCTTCAACGGCCGCGGCTTCGACGGGCCGTTTCTGATCATCCGCTCCGCGGTGCACCGCATCAAGCCCACGCGCGACCTCATGCCCAACCGGTACTCCGACGACCACGTAGACCTCTTCGACCGGCTCTCGTTTTTCAGCGCGACGCAGCGCCGGTTCGGGCTCGACATCTGGTGCCGGGCGCTGGGCATAGCTAGCCCCAAGGACGCGGGCATATGCGGGGCCGAGGTCGGCGACGCCTTCCGCGCCGGGCGTCACCTCGACATAGCCCGCTACTGCGGCCGCGACATCCTCGCCACGGCCGAGCTTTACGCAGTCTGGGAGAAATTCATCAAATCGTAAGCTCCGCCACGCCGTGATATAATCTTTCCATGAATGAGTTTCTGCACGCGCTGCCCAACACGTTCATCCCGATCTTCGTAGCCATGGACCCGTTTATCATAGTGCCGGTCTTCGTCTCGCTGACCGAGGGGATTAGCGCGAAGTCCCGTGACCACGTGGTGAACACCTCGGCCGTCACCGCCCTTACGGTGAGCCTGATCTTCACGATGGGCGGAAGCGCGCTTTTCAGGGTGATGGGCATCACGGTATTCGACTTCAAGGTCGCGGGGGGGCTAGTGCTGCTCGTGATCGCGATACTCGACCTCGTGAGCACGGGGGCGAAGGCCGCGACCCGAAACTCTGAGCACGCCGGGGTGGTGCCGATAGGGGTGCCGCTGATCGTCGGGCCCGCGGTGCTCACGACGATCATAGTGCTGATGGACAACCAGGGGCTTGTCCTGACCGTGACCTCGCTCGTGCTCAATATCCTTATCGTATGGATCGCGATGAAGAGCGCGAAGGCTATCGTGAGGTTCATGGGCATAAACAGCATGAAGGCTATTTCAAAAATCATGGCCATTATGCTGGCGTCGCTCGCGGTGATGATGATTCGATTGGGCATCGCTGGCATGACCGGGCACTAGGTGGAAGTCGTCCATTATCGAGAGCCATTGGAAAGCCGCGCTAAATTGGCTGATACGTTGTCGCGGCTTCGGAATCCGTCCTCGATGTACGCCCAAGTACACCGTCGGACGTCTTCCTCGCCGCTCCTAGTCTGAGTCTAATTTATCGCGCTTTGATGTGGCCGATGCCTGATCGTGCGAGCGGTCAACGGCATTGATAGGAGCGGGCCAGCTACGACTCCACTTTGCTTTATCAGTGAACCTTATTGATTAAATTCGGTTTGTTCCAATGCTAAGCGCTTTTCAATTTCAATAAGTGCTTCCGACAAAGATAAATTATAAAATCCATCAGTTTCTTTGAGCGCTGTTAACATTAAGTCGCATGCCACTAGTAAATATAGTGACCTGTCTTCCTGATAAGGGAAAAAAGTAAATACGACAGGTTTGTTTGTTCCGCTGAGAATTAGATGTTCAATAGTCTTAGGTTTAACATGCACCACTTCAGAAAGGATACGATAAACGTGTTGATACCAATCATTCATCTCAACCTTTTTAGCCAGCCATTCTGTCGAAATCCCTTGTTCTTTAGTTTCTTTAGCCACTGATAGTAGCATTGGCTTTAACTCAAATTCTTCATCTGGAAATAAATCAGGATGATCCTTCATAACATTCCCCATCTTTTTTTGACATGCCTCATGAGACTTCAAATATTTGTCAGCAAATGTTTCATCGTTTAGATTTGCTTTCAATAAAATTATGATTTCGAATAAATGCCTTAATAGAATTTGTATCTCAGCATTAAGTTGATACTCACCCAACTTGTAGAGACCTTTAAAAGTATTCATTGCTTTAATAAGAAAACCTAACGAATAAATATTGCGTGGATTAAGGTTGTCAGAATTGATTGCGGATCCGACTGCGGTAATGGCTTTCTCGCATATTTCGAAGAGTTTCTTGTATAAGTCTATGAGTTCGGGACTAATATCCCCATAGCCATATTTACTGTCAATCGAGACATCATTATCCATGATCTATTATAGGTTATTGCGTGCAACAATGTTCCGCTAATAGCCGCCTCAGGCAAGCCCGGCGAAGCGTTCCGAAGTATTTATCGGGTAATGGATTGCCCGCAATCGGATGTTCCGGGGTCACGGACCCTATTCTTTAAGAAGGGGGCCAGTCGGCACCGCGGTCGTGGTATAATTGCCCATGGCCAGGTCACTTAAAGAGATAAAAAGCGCCATAGTGCGGCATAGGGCCGAACTCAGGAGCGTATACAAGATCAAGGACATCGCGCTCTTCGGCTCATACGCGCGCGGCGAGCAGAAAAAAAACAGCGACATGGACCTGCTCGCGGACTTCACCGGTCCGATAGGTCTCATAGAATTGGTGGGGGCCGAGCAGTACCTGAGCAAAATCCTCAAGGCGAAGGTCGACCTTATCCCGAGGCGCGACGTGCGGCCGGAACTCAGGGCAGGAATACTTAAAGACTCCGTTTCGCTATGAACCGCGACCACGGCCTGTTTATCAAAGATATCCTCGATAACATGGAGCGTGCCGAAGCTTTCATCAGCGGCATGACCTACAGGGAATTCTCAAAAGATATAAAGACCGCATACGCAGTAGTGAGATGCCTTGAGATAATCGGCGAGGCCGTAAAGAACATTCCCCAGCCGGTCAGAAAACGATACCCCGAAATCCCGTGGAAAGAGATGGCCGGGATGCGGGACAAGGTGATCCATTTTTATTTCGGAGTGAAGTTCAAGACCGTTTGGACTACCGCCAAAAAGGACATCCCCAAGCTTAAGCCGCTCATATTGAAGATCAAAGAAGACCTGTCCGAAGTCTAAGACTAACTAAAGTTAATCGTAAGTTAATAGAAAACGCACGGGGATCAAATTATTTATCAACTCCGGTTTATATATAAACATTAGTTCCATGGACTTTTCGGATTCGATGTGATTCAATACGGGATGATGTACATATGCTTATTTTTGAGAGTGTGTAAATCGCTGAGCGGCGGCTCGGAAAATGTCTTTGAGCACCCGGCTGGCGCATCCGAACAAACGGCCGGATTTGGGGGTAAAACATCCGAACATCCGAACACGGATAAAACAAAAAAGATAGGCAAATCACCATCTTATGATCTGTTTTGCGCCCAACATCCGAACAAAAAAGGACAAAAACGCGCGCGCACGCGCGCGGAATGCATAACTATACCTAAGCGAGCGCATCCGAACACGCCTTTGACCGCTCGCACGATTAGGCATGTGAAACTTAAAGCGCGAGAAATCAGCGTCAGACTAGGAACGGCGAGGAAAACGTCCGAGGGTGTACTGAGATGTACATTGAGGACGGATTTCCGAGTCGTGACAACGTATCACGCGATTTGGCGCGACTTTCTGCCCTCTTACTATTATTTACGGAATTTGATAGTATATGGGTGTAGATAGGGGGTAGACCGTGATCGGTGCCGAGCTGGACATAACCTCCAACGACCTCAACGTGCTCATGAACGCCGTGAGCCAGGCCCAGAAGTCGCTGAAGGGCGCGGTGCAGGATGCCGCGGTCACTGCGTCCGGTTCCGTCACCGGGGCGGCCGCCTCAAAGCCGCCACCCACTGCCGCCACGACCATCGGCAGCACTCAGGAAGAACGCGCTATAGCGCTCGAGATACAACAACTCCAGCAGCGCGAGAAGGCCGTCATCGCGCACGAGCAGGCCCACATAGCCGTCGGTGGCCAGTACGCCGGCCCGGCCAGCTATTCATACACCCTCGGCCCGGATAAGAAGGACTACATCTCCGGCGGCGAGGTCTCGATAGACGTCTCGGACGAGAGCACCCCTCAAAAGACTATCCCGAAGATGCAGCAGGTCCGCGCGGCCGCGCTCGCCCCGATGGACCCCTCAGCGCAGGATATGTCGGTGGCCGCCACCGCGACGCAGAAAGAGGCTGATGCGCAGCGGGAGGTCTACGCCGAGCAGATGGAGTCCGCGCAGCAGGCCGAGGCCGGTCAAAAGGGGAATTCGATCCTATCCGGCATCTACGGCAGTGCGTCCCCGGGTTCAGCGCCGGCCGGGGCCTCGGTTTCGGTCTACGCTTAGGCCCCGCTGATCACACTATGCCCGCGCCGCCTTCGAGGTATTCCTTCAGCTGGTCTATGGGCCTGGGGAGCCCGGCCACCTTGTATGCGACGAGCGGCTCAATGAACTTTTCGGCCAGGCAGTCCTTGGGCTCGTGGATGTTCCGGCAGACGTGGCCCAGGATCGGGAAGAAGTCGTATTTCATGTAGTAGTCCCTGAGGAACCTGATGATCTCCATCATGTCCGGCTTTAGCTCTTCGATGCCCGCCCGCTCGGCCAGGGCGCATGCGACCTTCTCGTTCCATTCGGCCGGGTCGATCAGGTATCCCTCGTTGTCGATGCGTATCTCCTGCTGCGCCTGCGCCATGTCGTCCTCCTCTGAGCCCGATGGTATCGCTATGCTCAAGAATTATCACAGAACGCCGGGGCTGTCAATCGGCAGGGGGCCGCTGCATGCGCGCTGCGGTTCAGCCGCGCTCGATCTCGATCTCCCGCTCGTCGCCGCCCGCGAACTCGATCCGCACCCTGATGGCGCCATCGAGGCTGATGCGCTCGGCCCACTCGATCACGGCTATGCCGCCGCTGCTGAGCACGTCGTATATGCCTGTGCTCTCTATGTCGTCCTCCCCGCTGATCCTGTAGAGGTCGACGTGGTAGAGCGGCGGGGTGGTGGGGTATTCGGCGATCACGGTGAAGCTTGCGCTGATTACGTCGCGGGGGTCCATGCCGAGGGACGAGGCGATGCCTTTTACGAACGTGGTCTTGCCAGCGCCGAGCTCGCCGTAGAGGCAGACGATGTCCCCGGGCCGGAGCGATGCCCCGAGGGCCGCGCCGGCAGCCTGGGTCTCCTCAGGCCCTCGCGCCCTCACCGCCGAGCCCCTTTACGATGTCGTGGCGGCTTACGAGCCCGACGACCTTCCCGTCCCTCACGACCGGCAGCAGGATCAGGTTGCGCTCGGCCATTATGGTAGAGATCTCGTCAAGCGGGGTATCGTCGCGTATCGAGACGACCTGCCGCGTGCAGATGTCCGAGACCGTGGCGGCGGCCATCTTCCTGAGCTCGTTGTCGAGGGCCTTGGTGCCTTCGAGCGTTATGAAGGCGTCGAAGATGCGTATGACCGTAGGTATGTGCAGGCGCTTGCTGCGGC
Organism: Nitrospirota bacterium; assembly: GCA_963721805.1. Lineage (GTDB taxonomy): Bacteria > Nitrospirota > Thermodesulfovibrionia > Thermodesulfovibrionales > JdFR-86 > CAVRJY01. The sequence goes on from CAVRJY010000001.1 coordinate 858,991, forward strand.
TGATGAGGTCGTACTCCGTCACCATCCCGATGAGCTTCCCGTCCGGGTCGAGCACCGGTGCGCCGGTGAGGTCCTTCTCTATGAACAGCCGGCCGAGGGCCTCGACCGTGGTCGATGGCGCTACGGCAGTGAACTCATTCTGCATGATGTCGGCGGCCTTGAGCATATGTCTCCTTATGGCATCCCTATGTATCCGCCCTGGCGCCGCTTGGCCGCCGGGCTGTCCGGCCCGCCGTGCTTGAGGGCGTAGCGGTAGGAGTAGTAGCGCTCGGGGAAGCAGTAGGTGCATTCCTCGATGATGCTGATGTTGCGCTCCGGCACGCCCAGCGAGAGGGCCTGCAGCTTGTTCGCGCTCTGGAGGTCGAGGCAGTATTTGCCAGCCTTCTTCGGCTTGAAGTACTCGCCTTCCTTGCCGGTCTCTTTCGAGACGGCGTCTATGACCTCGCGGCCGACCTCGTAGCAGCACCAGCGGATTGAGGGCCCCATGCTGATGAGCAGGTCCTCCGGGTCGGTGCCGAACGCGGCCTGCATCTCGGCGATGGTCTTTTTGAGTATGCCAGCGGCGGTGCCCCGCCATCCGGCATGTGCGGCGCCTATCGCGAGGCCGACCTTGTCGTACAGGAGTATCGGCACGCAGTCGGCAGTCTTAATGCCGAGCAGGACGTCGCGGCGCCGCGTGATGACAGCGTCGCCCACCGCGGGCTTGGTCTTCTCCTTAAGGTGGATGACCGTGTCCGTGTGCTTTTGGACCGGATAGTAGACGCGCCTGCCCGTGATGCCCTCCACCTCAAGGCCAATGTCCTTGCCGGTGAAGAACGCCATCGCGAAGCCGTCGAATATTTCGGGATATATCATCGGCCCTAGTTTACCTCAGAGAGAGCTCGAAACGCATCAGGTACATGGTTAATTATATCCGAAGCGAGCACGGAGTGCACATCTTTTTTTGAGGCCGCGATATCGGCCGAGAGCGAATGGATATATACGCCGAGGCTGGAGGCCGCGGCAGGGCCGAGCCCCTGGGCCGCGAGCGCCGCGATAATGCCCGTAAGCACATCGCCCGCGCCGCCCTTGGCCATGCCCGGGTTGCCGAGCGGGTTTACGGACGCCTCGCCCTCGGGCGTGGCGATCACGGTGGGCGTGCCCTTAAGCACCAGGGTCGAGCGCGATGACTTCGCATATCCGAGCGCGGCCTCGATCCGGTCAGCCTCGGTCGCCGAGACCTCGATCCCGCTTAGGCGGGCGAATTCCACAGGGTGAGGGGTGAGTATCACGGGAGCGCGGAGCTTGCTTAAGCCCATGCCTTGAAGGGCGTTGATCGCCTCGGCGTCTATGACCATCGTGGCGGCCGATGCGCGCACGAGACCGCGTATGAACTCGGCCGTATGCGGGGCGCTGCCGATGCCGGGGCCTATCGCGAGCGTGGCGCGGTGAGCGGTGACGAACCCTAGCACCGCATCGAGCGCGTCGGGGGTGATCCCGCCCTTGCCGTCATCGGGCAGCGGGAGGACCATCTCCTCGGTGACCATCCCGTATAGCGAGGGGGCAATGGATGCCGGAGCGGCGAGCGTCGTGAACCCTGCGCCGGTTATCGCAGAGGCCCGGGCGGTCATGAGCCCGGCCCCGGTCTTCCCGGCCGAGCATCCTATTACGAGCACGTAGCCGTAGTCGCCTTTGTGCGAATATGCCGGACGCGGCGGGACCGCTGAAGCCATCGTTTTGTGGTCAAGCAGGTGGCACCGAAGCGCGCGGTCATTAAGCAGGTGCGCCGGGAACCCTATGTCCTCGACATAGAGCCTGCCGGTGTGTCCGGCACCCGGATGGAGGTAGTGCCCGCGCTTCGGCAGCCCGAACGTCACCGTTGCATCGGAGTTGAATGCGATGCCCATAACCTGACCGGTATCCGCCGATATGCCCGAGGGGATGTCCACAGAGACGACCGGCGAGTGCGATTCGTTTACCTGTTCTATCAACTTGGCAATCGGCCCTGTGATCTCTTTTTTCAGGCCGGTACCGAATATCGCATCCACTATGACCGCACCGTGCAGGTCCGCGTGGGCCAGCGCAGGGCTGGTCGATACCGGGATGCCGAGCTTTTTAATTACCGAGAGCTGCACCGCGGCCTCGTGGCTCAAGTGGTCTTTCTTGCCTAGCAGACGGACCTTCACCTGCATGCCCGCGTTTAGGAGTTCGCGGGCCACGACCATGCCGTCGCCGCCGTTGTTGCCGCCGCCGCAGAGCACCAGAGCACGGGGGGCCCGGTATGACTCGATCACCTTACGGGCGACCGCCGCCCCTGCGCGCTCCATCAGCGCCAGTGCCGGGATGCCGATGCCGGCCGTGGCTGCGCGGTCTATGGACTGCATCTCTTTGGATGTGACAAGCCTCATGCGCCTCCCCTTGACATCCGAATTATATCACGATACGCGGAACTTGCCACCTGCTGCGTCTCGGTATATCCTAATGGCAATGGGATATGAATTCTTGGACCTATCGGGCGACGCCGGGGTGCGGGCCACGGGCGAGGATCTCAGAGAGGCGTTTCAGGAGGCCGCACTGGGGATGTACGCCCTGATCGCGCCGCCTGAGAGCGTGCGGCCCGAGCGCGAGGTCAGGGTCGCGGTCGAGGCCGATACCCCGGAGGGCCTGCTCGTAAGGTTCCTCAATGAGCTGGTATTCCTTTTCGACGCCCGCGGGTTCATCGGCAGCGGCGTCCGCATAGGCCGCATGGACGCCCAGAGCCTTTGCGCCACGATTGCGGGGCAGGATTTCGACGAGGGCGAGCACGGGGGCGGGCTGCTGATCAAGGCCGCGACGTACCACGGCCTGCGCATCTCGTGCGAACGCAAGGGGTGCGTCGTAGAGGTGATGTTCGACATATGATGGAGGCTCTATGACGATCGAGGGCATCAGGCGCATAGACGATTACCGCATCGAGGTCCCGGCCACGTTTAAGCCGGGGATGCGAACGCGCGGGCTGATATTCCTTGACCGCGGCCTTGAGAGTTCGCTGGAACTCAAGTCAATTCAGCAGGTCGCGAACGTGGCCATGCTGCCGGGCATCGTCGGGGCCTCGCTCGCGATGCCGGACATCCATATGGGTTATGGTTTTGCCATCGGCGGCGTCGCGGCGTTCGACCTCAAGACCGGCGTTGTGTCACCCGGAGGCGTGGGGTATGACATCAACTGCGGGGTGCGGCTCCTGCGCACCAACCTTATGAAACAAGACGTAGCCCCCCGCATCAAGGAGATCGTGACAGCGCTATATAACGACGTCCCGGCGGGCGTAGGCTCCAAGGGCAGGCTGCGGCTGAGCCCCGAGGACGAGCGCCGGATACTCATGCAAGGCGCGCGCTGGGCCGTGGATCAGGGCATGGGCGGCAAGAGCGACCTTGAGCATACCGAATCAGGCGGCTGCATCGAGGGCGCGGACCCGGATCTCATAAGCCCCAAGGCATACGAGCGCGGCCGCCAGCAGCAGGGCACGCTCGGCTCGGGCAACCACTTTTTGGAGATCCAGTTCATCGACGAGATATATGATGAGAAGGCCGCGGAAGCCATGGGGCTCCATGAGGGCCAGGTCACGGTGATGATACACACCGGCTCGCGCGGGCTCGGCCATCAGGTCTGCACCGACTTTCTGGAGGTCATGGCGCGCGCCGCGAACAGATACAACATCGACCTGCCGGACAGGGAACTCGCCTGTGCGCCGATTATGAGCAAGGAGGCCAAGAACTACCTCGCGGCCATGGCCGCCGCGGCGAACTACGCATGGGCCAACCGCCAGTGCATCATGCACTGGTGCTCCGAGGCCCTGATGCGCGTGATCGGCTCGTCTCCATCCGCTCTGGGGATATCGCTCGTATACGACGTCGCGCACAACATCGCCAAGATAGAGGAGCACGAGTTTGAGGGCCGCAAGCGCAAACTCATGGTGCACAGGAAGGGCTCGACGCGCGCATTCCCGCCTGGCCACCCCGAGCTTCCGCCCGCTTATCAAAGCCTCGGGCAGCCGGTGCTCATACCCGGCGACATGGGCCGTGCGTCTTTTGTGCTATTGGGCACCGAGGCGGCGATGCGCGAGACATGGGGCTCTACGTGCCACGGTGCCGGGCGGCTGCTCTCGCGGCATGCTGCGATAAAGCACGCGAAGGGCCGCGCGATATGGCGCGAGTTAGAGGACAGGGGGATAACCGTTATGTCGCGCGGCCGCGAGACGCTCGCCGAGGAGATGTCCGAGGCGTACAAGGACGTCTCGGCGGTCGTCGAGGTCGTCCACCGCGCGGGGATATCGACTAAGGTCGCGAGGCTAAGACCCATGGGGGTGGTGAAGGGATGAAGCTGATAGCAGAGAAGAAGGTCGGGGCGAAGACCCTGCGCGTGGTGCAGGGAGACCTCACCGAGCGCGACACGGACGCGATCGTCAACGCGGCCAACGAGTATTTGCAACACGGCGGCGGCGTGGCGGGAGCTATAGTCAGCAAGGGCGGACAGATCATCCAGGAAGAGAGCGACCGCATAGGCTTTACGCCCGTCGGCACAGCGGTGATAACCGGGGCGGGCAGGCTGCATGCCCGCTACGTGATCCATACGGTAGGGCCGCGCATGGGCGAGGGCGACGAGAACTTCAAGCTCATTAGCGCGGTGCGCAGCGTGCTCGAACTCGCCTCGGGCCGGGGGCTTAAGAGCATCTCGATGCCAGCCGTGAGCGCCGGGATATTTGGGTTTCCGAAGGAGCGGTGCGCGGCGATACTGGTGGGTGAATCCGCGCGCTACCTCGCATCTCACCCTGACAGCAGCCTTGAGCTTGTGGAGTTCTGCCTGCACGACGGCATGATGGCCGCGCTCTTTGAGGCGGAGCTAAAGCAGCTCTAGATGCCTATCCCGATGTCCGGGAAGATGGCCGCGACGTCGCGGACGCGGTTGGTAAGCAGAAGGATGCCGAAGATTATCAGCAGGATGCCGCTTACGAGCTTTATGACGCGCATGAACCGTCCGATCACGCTCATGCGGGCCAGAAACGTGTTAAACGCGAGCGCGGCGAGGAAAAAAGGCACCGCGAGCCCCGCCGAGTAGACCGCGAGGAGCTTAAACCCGTACATCGTCGAGCCCTGCGACGAGGCGACCAATAAAATCGATCCCAGTATCGGCCCTATGCACGGGGTCCAGCCGGCGGCGAAGGTCATCCCTACTATGAATGTGCCGAAGTATCCCGCGGGCTTCCCCGTGAAGTGTATCTTCTTTGTTGCCTGAAGGAAGTCCAGCCTGACGACGTCCGCGATGAAGAACCCAAATACGATGACGAGGATGCCGCCGATTATGCGGATCCAGTCCTGGTACTCAAATAGTGCCTTCCCGACCAGCGAGGACGACGCACCGAGCGCTACGAAGACGAACGAGAACCCGAGAGTGAAGATGAACGAGTTTTTGGCCGTGACGATGAGCACGTGCCGCCGGTTGGACTTGTCCGTAAGCTCCTCAAACGCGAGCCCGGTGATGAAGCTGACGTATGACGGCACGAGCGGCAGCACGCACGGCGAGAGGAACGATAGCACCCCGGCCAGAAACGCGAGAGGATAGCTAATCTCCTTCATCTGCCGCAGTCCTCCGTCGAGCCCTTCAGTTTATCTATCGCGTGCTGCAGTACGTCTACTATAGCCATGAGGCCCTCCATCGCCGCCTTCTCGCTCCCCGGCAGGTTTATTATCATACACCGTCCCCGCGTCCCCGCGACCCCCCTGGAGAGCATCGCGCGCCGCGTGGCCTGCATACCCGCGGCCCGCATCGCCTCGGCTATGCCGGGGACCTCGCGGTCTATGACCGAGCCCGTGGCCTCGGGCGTGATATCGCGTGGCGAAAGCCCGGTGCCCCCGGTCGTGAGTATCAGATCCGCCTGTTCGGAGAGCCGCAGCAGGGCCTCTATTATGTTTTCCGCCTCGTCGGGGACGATCTCGGCCGAGAGCACGCTGATGCCCGCGCCCTCAAGCGCGCGGCGCAGGGCAGGGCTGCTCGTGTCCTCGCGGAGCCCGGCCGAGCCGCGGTCGCTGACCGTCAGCACGCAGGCGTTTATGGGCATACCACGCTGTCGCCGGGCCTGAGCTTGCCGCCCTTTATGACCCTGATGAAGATACCCTCGCGGGGCATCACACAGTCACCGGCCTGTTCGTATATCGCACAGCGGCTGTGGCAGGTCTTGCCTATCTGCGTGACCTCGCCCACGACATCGCCGCCGAGCCTGATCCGGGTCCCTATCGGGAGCGAGACGAGGTCGATCCCCTCGGTCGTTATGTTCTCGGCGAAATCTCCGGGGCCGACCTTGAGGCCCATCGCGAGCATCTTTTGGATGCTCTCAAGAGCGAGCAGGCTGATCTGCCTGTGCCAGTCCGGTGAGGCGTGGGCGTCGCCCTCGATCCCGAATTCGGCCCTGACCGAGGCCTCGGCCACATGGGACTTCCGCATCCCCTTTTTTTCGCTTATGTTGATAGAGACTATCGTGCCGGTCATCTACTCTTAAAATATCACAAACATTCGGCCCGATGCGCGATCCGGCCCCCTCCGAGCACTAGGTCCCCGGCATACAGGACCGCCGACTGCCCCGGCGCTGGCGCCCAGACCGGGCTGTCAAACTCTATGCGCAGCGTGCCCTTGCCGAGGACATGCACGGTTGCAGGCGCGGGCTCCATCATAGAGCGCACCTTGACGTCAGCCCTGAACTCAGGCGCACCGGGCGGCACGAGCCATTGCAGATCGACGGCGGTGCAGCCGCCCTGCATCGCGTCTATGCCCACGGTGATCGTATTGCGGCCGGGGTCGATCTCAGTAACGTACATCGGTTCGGCATGCGGGAAGTCGAGGCCCTTCCTCTGCCCCAGTGTATAGCGCTCGATGCCGTGGTGCGTGCCTACGGCCGCGCCCGAGGCGTCGAGTATGGGGCCGGGCCGTCCGGGCTCCAGCCTGCATTCCCTGAGCGCGGCGGTGTAGTCCCCGCCTTCGATGAAGCATATCTCCTGGCTGTCCTCGCGAAGGGCCGACGGCAGGCCGAAAGATGCCGCGAGCTCGCGCGTCCGGGCCTTTGTGAGTCCACCGAGCGGGAGCGTGAGCATCGAGATCGTCTCGGCCCCTATGCGGTATAGGACGTATGACTGGTCTTTCTTCGGGTCGGCTCCGCGCAGGAGCATACGGCCCTCGGTGCGCGCGTAGTGGCCGGTTGCGACGCGTTCGGCACCGCACTGGCGCGCGTGGGCCATCAGAGATGGGAACTTAAGGCGGCGGTTGCACTCGATGCAGGGGTTCGGGGTGAGGCCGGAGGCGTAAGCCTCGGCGAAAGGCCGGATGACGAGGCGGCTGAACTCAGCTCTCAGGTCTACTACGTCCAGCGGGATCCCGAGCGCCGATGCGCTCTGCCTTGCGCTCTCAACGGCGCTCTCGCCTGAGCAGGCTTCGGAGTCCGGCGCCATCAGGAACGTGACGCCCCTGACCTCGTGGCCTTCGCGCTGAAGCAGGGCCGCCGAGGTCGAGGAGTCCACGCCACCGCTCATACCGACCAGAATTAGCATGTAAAGTGGCGTCCCTGCATGGTGTTAATTATAACCTATGAACTGATATAATTAATCCATATGAAGGCGGAGGGTACGATGGGCGGAGGGCGCCCCTCATTATGACGTCCGGTCAGGACTGTGTTTTCATAGCCGACACCTCGGCGCGAGTGATCTATTCAGACAAAAACCTGTGCTCTACGTGCGGCCTCGGCGAGACCGAGTTCCTAGGCAGGGGGCTTGTTGAGATAGCCAAACATTTCGACGCCCCGGCCGAGTTCGGGACCGTTCCCCAGAGCACGATCACGCACCTCTGCGAGAAGACGTCCAGGGAGGGCATGAAGCAGACGTTCGAGCTTTCGCTCGTGCCTGTCAGGGACCGGGGCGGGGCGGTCTCGTCCGTAGTCGGGAGGGTCAGGGACGTCACCGACGAGGCCCGCTCTCAGGGGGTGATGAAAAAATACGCCGAGGGCCTCGCGCTCCTCTACGAACTCTCGGCCCTGTTTTTAAATGCGCGCGGGCTTAAAGAGGCGCTTACGAAGGCCCTCGATATGGTCCGGAATTATTACGACGCCGACTGCACCCACGTGCTGTTCCCAGACGCCGGGGGCGTCGCCCTCGAGGTCTTCGCCGGGGCCGGGGATAGCGGCGGCATCGTGATCCCGGTCTCGCAAGAGGACCAGGCCGGCGCAACGCTGCTGGACCAGTGCCCGGTGATCGTGATGGACTACGCCAAGGAGGCGCGCTACCGCCTCTCGGAATACTACGCCGCGCTCGGCATCCGCAGCGGCGTATGCGTGCCGATGTCGGCCGAGGGCCGCGTCACGGGCGTGCTCTGCATCTATTACAAGGAGCCCAGGGAGATCGACACCGGGGGGCTATGGTATATGAACGTCGTCGCCAACTCGCTCGCTGTCTATATCGAGAAGGAGCGCTCGCTGGAGAAGCTCGGCAAGTCCGAGGCGTTTCTGTCCTCGGTGCTGGAAGGCATAGGGGAGGGCGTAGTCGTCATAGACCGGGAGTTTAACATCCTCTCGGCCAACAACAGTTATTACGAGCAGGTGAAGTACGTGCCCGATGACGCCGTCGGGCTTAAGTGCTATCAGATCTCCCACCGGATCGCCGTGCCCTGCTTCGAGGCGGGCGACGCCTGCGCCGTCAAGAAGGTCTTCGATACCGGCCGGGCGCAAAGCGAGATTCACACCCACCGCGACAAGCTCGGCAACCCCGTGCACGTCGAGACGAACGCATACCCGATATTCGACAGCAAGGGCGAACTCGTCTCGGCGGTCGAGACGCTTACGAACATCACCGAGCGGATGCGGCTTGAGAAGGACCTCGAGAAGCGCGTGCGCGAACTCGAGGACTTCTACGAGATGGCCGTGGGCAGGGAGCTCAAGATGATCGAGCTTAAGGAATCCATCGAGGCGCTCAGGCAGGAATTAAAGAGGCTCGGAGGGCAATGAAGCAGCGGCTGGCCTGGCCGATAGCGCTCTCCGGCTGGTTCCTGGCCGGGTTTTATCTCTATTACGAGTGGATCGAATACGGCGCCGGTCTCGGCAACCACCTCGTCTCGACCGAATCGGGGACCGGCCTCCTGTTCCATCTGTTCATCTTCGGCGCGCCGCTGGTCTCGACCTATCTGGGCTATGTCGTCCACGAGCGCATGAAGCTCATGGGCGGCGTCAGGGAGCTTGAGGCCCGCTACCGCGACTATTTCGAGAACGCCCCGGTGGCATACCATACGGCCCTGCCCGACCAGACGCTCATGGAGGTCAACGGCACGTGGCTGCGGCTGCTCGGATACGTGCGCGAGGAGGTCGCGGGGAGGATGAAGTTTTCAGACCTCGTGGCCCCGGCCTGCATGCAGCAATACGCGGCCTGCTGCGAGAAATTCCTCCTAGACGGCGCGGTCGACAACTCCGAACTCGTGCTCGTCAAGAAAGACGGATCGAGCGTACCGGTCATCGTCAGCGCCACGATGGTGCGCGACGGCGCGGGCCGCCCCAGCCTCACGCGCACCATCCTGCGCGACATAAGCGAGCGCAAGGCTTATGAGGCCGCCCTCACCGGCGCGGCCGAGCAATGGAGGACCACGTTTGACTCGATGCCCTGGGGCGTGATGCTCATCGACAGGGAATACAACATAATGAGGGCCAACAAATTCGTCTCCGAGATGTCGCAGACCGCGGTGCACGAGATAACCGGGCGCAAGTGCTTCGAGCTTATGCACGGCGGCCCGGGCCCTATCGAGGGCTGCCCCCATGCGCTCTCGATGCTGACCGGCAGCTCCAACGTCCTTGAGTACCATGAGGAGGGCTCGGCCAGGCACTACCGCATCTTCTGCAGCCCGGTCATACAAGACGGCAGGGCGCAGGCGGTCGTGCACTCCATCGTGGACATCACGGACATCAGGCAGCAGGAGCGCAAACTCCTGGACAGCCGCAACGCCTTCTTCAACATGCTCAAGGACATAAGCTCGGCCAACAGGGAGCTCCAGGAGCTCTACGACGGCCTCGTCTTCGCGTTCGCCAACGCCATCGACGCTAAGAGCCACTGGACCAAGGGCCACTCGGAGCGCGTCAGCCGCTTCGCGGTCTCGATCGCGCAGGAGATGAAGATGAAGCAGACGGACATAAACCGGCTCCGCACCGCGGCCCTGCTGCACGACATAGGGAAGATCGGCACCTACGACTACCTGCTTGACAAGCCCGAGAGGCTCACCGATGAGGAGTACGAGATAGTGAAGGAGCACCCGCTGCACTCGGCCCGGATACTCGAGCCGCTGACGCAGCTTGCGGACATCATCGACGTGATCAAGTTTCACCACGAGCGGTGGGACGGCCGCGGCTACCCGATCGGGCTTAAGGGCGAGGACATCCCTCAGATGGCGCGGATACTCTGCGTGGCCGACTCCTTCGACTCGATGACCGCGGACAGGCCATACCGCCCAGCGCCGGGCATAGACTACGCCATCAAGGAACTCAGGGAATGCTCCGGCACCCACTTCGACCCCGGGATCGTAGAGGTCTTCCTCGCGGTGCTCAAGCGCGAGGGCCACATGAAAGAGAGGTTTACGTCCGCCCATGGGAGTAATTGACTGCATTGGAAATACGCCGCTCGCATCGATAGACACCTTAAACCCAAACCCGGCCGTCAAGGTCTTCGCGAAGCTCGAGGGCAGCAACCCCGGCGGCTCGGTGAAGGACCGCATAGCGCTGCGCATGGTGAGAAACGCCGAGCGCGACGGCCTGCTCAGCCATGACAAGATCATCCTCGAGGCCACATCCGGCAACACTGGCATAGGGCTGGCGATGGTCGCCGCGGCGCTCAGCTACAGGGTCAAGCTCACGATGCCGGGCTGCGTGAGCATCGAACGGAGGCGCATCCTCGAGGCCCTGGGCGCTGAATTGATCCTGAGCCCGGCCGAGGAGGGCACCGACGGCGCGATCCGCCTCGCCCACAAGATCATGGCCGAGGAGCCGGGGACGTACTTCATGCCCAACCAGTTTGACAACCCCGCAAACGTCGAGGCCCATTACGACACGACCGGCCGCGAGATCATCGAGCAGACCGGGGGGAAGGTTACGCACTTCGTGGCCGGGATGGGCACCTCAGGCACGCTGATGGGCGCGGGCCGGAGGCTCAAGGAGTTCAACGCCGGGATACGCATCATAGGGGCCGAGCCGGTGCTGGGCCACCGCGTGCAGGGGCTTAAGAACATGAGCGAGTCGATCGTGCCCAAGATCTTCGACCCCTCGGTGCTGGACGAGCGCCACCTCGTCGGAGACGAGGATGCCTTCAACACCACTCGCATGCTCGCCATAAAGGAAGGCATATTCTGCGGCATGTCCAGCGGCGCTGCGATGAGCCTCGCGCTCAAGAAGTCCTCCGAGCTCAAGGAGGGGCTCATAGTCGTCATACTCCCTGACCGCGGCGACCGCTACCTTTCGACCGCGCTCTTCACCTCGGTGTGCGGCAAGTGCCCGCCCTAGGGGGCATATCCACGGCCGTCAAAATAATGACGTTCTGTACGGATTTGTATGTCATGCATTTCTCGCTTAAAGGGTAAAACATTCCGCGTCCTGATTGGACACTAAGGGGTAACTTTTACTGATAGCGCAAATCCACCTGTAAAATAACGGAAATATTATGAGATCCCGATCTCCGAAACTTGGCACGGCGGTTGCATATCAATCGTCATGATGAACAGGGCCAACGGCAAGGGGATGATCGGCAGGATGCTTAGCCGCACGACGGCCGCCCTCCATATCGTATCCCACAAGACGAAGAGCGCCGACTACATGGCGCTGAGCCGCTACATCATAAACATCAATACGCTTACGGACATAGACGGGGTGCTCGGCGAGGTCTCCGTATGCTTGAGCGAACTCCTCAACTACGAGGTCTTCGGTTTTGCGCTAAAGGACCAGAGCGGCTTTGACGTCTGGGTGGACCCCCGCACGCACAGCGAGCAGGTGCTGGGCATGGTGGAGCGCGATTTCGGCGGCCCGATGCAGGGCTACAGCCTGCACCACTTCAGCGAGGAGCACGAAGACGCCGCGGCCCCTGACGGCGCGGACTTCGAGGGGATGCTCTCCTATAGCGTGGCCGGCTCGAACGAGGCCCGGCTGTACGTGCAGCCCCGCAAGAAGATGCTCCCCCGCCACCACGAAATCATGGAGGCGGTCGTAAGGTCGCTGGGCGTCGCTATCGGAAACTTGCAGAGGCTCCGCCGCCTCGAGGCCGAGGCCTCCATAGACCCCCTGACCGGCTGCTACAACCGCAGGACTTTCGAGCGGTTCATATCCCACGAGATCTCCAACGCCAAGCGCCACGGCGGCGCGATCACGATGATAATGTTCGACCTCGACCACTTCAAGAGGATCAACGACACGTACGGCCACCAGGCCGGCGACCAGGTGCTCGCGGAAGTCAGCGCCTTGGCAAGGAAGACCATCCGCTCAAGCGACTACGTCGTGCGCTACGGCGGCGAGGAGTTCGTGATAGTGCTCCACAAGTGCGGGCTCTACAGGGGCATGGTGCTTGCCGAGCGGCTGCGCCGCGAGATCGAGGGCATGGACGTCAGCCTCCCGGACGGCCGCGTCATCAAGCTTACGTCGAGCTTCGGCGTGGCGACGCTGCGCGAGGACCAGAGCCTCGAGCCGTTCATCCGCGAGGCCGACATGATGCTGTATCAGGCCAAGAAGACCCGCAATACGGTCGTGCCGTCTCTGGACGTCCACTCCGCCTTCAGGCTCCAGCCCGCGTTGTCCGCCTGCTGAGCCACAATCTTCCGGCAGGCCATTGCCCACGTACTTGCGAAACCTTTAAAATCAGCAGCCTCATGGTTTATAATTGTTGATTCTGATTACGCGTTACGGAGCGGGCGATGAATAAACTTAACTGTTGGGAATGGAAGAAGTGCGGCCGCGAGGCCGGCGGGAAGCTGGCGACGAAGTTCGGAGTCTGTCCGGCGTATCCCGATGGCGGCCAGCGCTGCGCGCGGGTAGCGGGCACCTTATGCGGCGGCAAGGTGCAGGGCACTTTCGCCAGCAAGTTTTTAAACTGCATGAAGTGCGATTTCTACCTCAGCAGCAACTACGACACCGGGTACAGGGGACTTTAGCCGAGCGCGTTTAGGCGCGCCTCGTACTCCTCCGAGCGGGCCTCCTGCTCGGAGGTCGCGGCCTCGAGCTCGGCGAACTTCGTGTCGATCTTCACCCTGAGGTCGTGCAGCGCTATCGACGCCTTCTGGATCGAGCCCCCGTCGCCGCGCGAGGAGGCGTCCATCAGCACCCCGGTCTCCCGGTTCTCCCTCGTCTCTAAATCTATTATTTCGGCCTCGAGCCTCGCTATGCGTTCCTTCAGCGGAGTGAGGACCTTCGAGCGCTCGTTGATCAGCGATGCCCTGGCGCGCTTTATGTCCTTGGCCCTGTAGTTCTTGGCTACGGCGGCCCCGCCGGCGGAATCGAGGGTGGAGGGCCCCTCGCCCTCCTCGGACCACCCGACGCGGTCGAGGAAGTCGCGGTAGCCACCCTCGAACATCTTGATCTCTCCCTGGTCGAATACGATCAAACGCTCGGCGATGGCATCGAGTATCAGCTCGCTGTGCGTAACAATCATCACCGCACCGTTGAATTCGTCTATCGCCTCCAGGAGCGAGTCGATGGAAGGCATGTCGAGGTGGTGCGTGGGCTCGTCGAGCAGCAGCAGGTTTGCGGGGCTTACGAGCAGCTTTCCCAGCAGGACGCGGCTCCGCTCGCCGCCCGACAGCACGCGGACCTTCTTTAGCGCGTCGTCGTTGCTGAACATCATCGCGCCGCATATCGCGCGCGCCTGCGCGATGCTCACGTCGTTGCGCGTGTCCATGATCTCCTCAAGCACGGTCTTTGCCGGGTTCAGGCGGTCGATGTTGGTCTGGCCGAAGTATGCTATCCGGGCGTTCGGGTGAGGGGTTATCACGCCATCGCCCGGGTGCAGCTCCCCGGCGAGCAGGCTTAAAAGCGTGGTCTTGCCCCGGCCGTTTTTCCCTATCACGCCGATGCGGTCTCCGGGGCGGACCTCGAAGTTCAGGCCGTCGAGTATAGGGCTTCCCGCGCCTTGGTACGAAAACCCGAGCCCGCTTATGTCCATCATCCGCTTGCCGCTGAACGGGGCCTCCGAGAAGCTGAAATCCAGCACTCTCTCGGTCGAGAGCTTTTCCCTCCGTCCCTGCCTCTCCAGCGCTTTGACGCGCGACTGCACCGCGCTGGCCTTCGTGGCCTGGGCCCTGAATCTATTTATGAAACGCTCGACCTCGCGCCGTTTCTTGTCGTCATTGATGCGCGTGCGCTCGTAGTGATCCTCCTCTTCGAGGATGCGGGCGGTGTATTTCTCGGTGCCCCCGGCGAACTTGCGGAACTTCTGGCGGTGGATGCCGAGCGTGTGCGTCACGACGCTGTCCATGAACGAGCGGTCGTGGGTGATGAGCAGCAGCTCGCCGCGCCACTGCCTCAGAAACCGCGTCAGCCACCTGATAGAGACGATGTCGAGGTAGTTGGTCGGCTCGTCTAATAAGAGCAAATTCGGCGCGGCGGCGAGCGCTTTCGTGAGGTTCAGGCGCACCTGGAACCCTCCCGAGAGCTCGGCCGGATCGCGGTCCATCAGCTCCGCGCCCATCCCGAGCCCTTCAAGTATCGCCTTGACGCGGTACGTCTCGTCGCGGCCGTCCTCCGTGTGGGGCAGGGCGAGCGAGGCCTCGCGCAACACGGTCGGCTCGCTGAAACGGATGTGCTGCGAGACGTGCCCTATGCGGTAGCCGTCCGGGATGTTTATCGAGCCCTCGTCCGGGTGCTCCTCGCCGAGTATCATCTTAAAGAGTGTTGTCTTGCCCGAGCCGTTTATGCCGAGCACGCCTATGCGCTCACCGGGGTTAACGAAGAATCCGGTTGCGTCGAACAGGACGCGCTGGCCGTAATGTTTCGTGATGTTGTTGACCTGTATCAAAACTCTATCCCTCGTCTCGCTCCTATTTTATTTGCGTACGGGTGCTTCGACTCGCGCATCTCGGTCACGAGGTCGGCCGAAGCGATCAGCTCGTCCGGCGCGCCCCGGCCGGTAAGCACGAGTTCGGTATGTGGCCCCTTTTTGCTTATGAATTCCAGCGCCTGAGCGGTCGTGATTATCCCCCCCGAGAGCAGGCAGTTGAACTCGTCGAGCACCACCAGGTCATATCCCGCGGCGATGCGCGCCGCGAGCTCAACCAGAGCGCGGCCCGCGGCCTCGCGGATTTCTTCTAGCGGCACCTCGGGGTGAAACCTCGGGGAGAGCACGTCGTGAAACCTCATGACCTCGACGCCGAGCGCCGTGAGCAGCTCGGTCTCGCCACCCTCTCGCGACTTCATGAACTGCGCGTAGAGCACCCGCAGGCTGCGAGACCTCGCGCGCACCGCGAGCCCGACCGACGCGGTCGTCTTGCCCTTGCCCCCGCCGGTGTAAACGTGTATCAGGCCCTGCTCAAGCATCGTTGCGAAACCCCTCAAGCACGCGTGCGTCTATCTTATCGAGGATGGATTTGAAGCGGCCGCCATAGCTCTTGCTCTCCGCAAAAAGCGACGAGCGCAGGGCCTTGAGTTGCGGGTCCGCTGTAGCGGCGAAGCTCAAGGGCTCTCCGCGCTGAAGCGCCATCCGCTCGTGCAGCAGCAGCCGCTTTGCGTCGGCTACGAAAGAGGCGACCTCGCCGGCAAGCCCGTCCGGCAGAGCGCCGTCCGGCAGCTCGCGTATCATCGCGTGGAGGGTGAAGTACTCTATCCCCCTGATGCCGCGCCGCCACTGGATCAGCGGCGGACGGTCGTACCACAGGAAGTTCCGCCGCCCGAAGCGCATCAGCCCCTCGGCAAGGTCTTGGAGCGGCCCGGACGCAGGGCGAGCGGTCTCGGGCCTGATCATGCAGTAGTCGAGCCCAAGGTGCTTCCATACGTTTTGGAGCATGTGCGTTCCGCTTTGGTCGTATGGGGTATCCGGGTGCACGAGCGATGCCACTACGCGGCCGTCGCCGTATGCGCCCTCGACGACCAGCGGGTCCCCCTTCATGCGCGAGGGGTCGAGGTTGATCCCGTACGCGCGTTCGACATCTGTCCAGCCCGTCTCTTGCATGTCCCCGGCGCAGAGGTCGGACGAGAAGGTCGCCTGCGTGTGCGACTCGAACACCCCGAGCACGCGTATCGAGTTGTCGGCCGGAACGAACTGCGACGGCCACCAGATATGAAACCTCGGCGAGTCGATCCCCTCCCATATCGGGTGGGGCGTGAGGTTGAGCATAACAGGGCCGCTCAGGCTCGGGGTGCGTTCCCTTAGAGGGCGGCGGTTGATCTGAAGCAGGCCAAGGCCGTCCGTGGTCGCGAGCCCCGCGCCGCCGCATATGCCGAAATATGAACCGCCCGAGCCGATGAATTTTCTTATCGCTGTCGCGCCCTTATCTCCGAGGGCCTTCATCTTATTAGACGCCCAGCCGCCGGGCACTACGAGCGCGGCGTGGTCGCGAAGCGCCCCGGCGCGGATGTCCGAGGCGGTCACAATCTTGTATGCGAGTCCGTTGCGATTAAGCGCGCGGATGAGTATCAAGGCCCAGTAGAACGACTCGTCCCACAGCAGCGCCGCCTTAGGAGAGCTCATACTTCCTCCCGTACCCGCGCGGCGTGACCATGCGCCCTCCCGTGCGGAAGCTCATCGAGTTTCCGATGATCACGGTGCTGCGCATCCCGACCTCGAAGTCCATCATGCGCTCCAATGTCGTGACGACAGCGCGCTCGTCGGGGCGCATCGCGGAATCCACGATCCCTACAGGGGTAGATTGGGCGCGGTGGCGCAGTATGATCTCACGCGCCCGGCCGAGCTGTGTGGCGCGACCCCGGCTTTTTGGGTTATACAGCGCGATCACGAAGTCCGCGCGGCCTGCCGCATCGAGCCGCTCTTCTATCTTCTCCCAAGGCGTCAGGCGGTCCGAGAGGCTTATGGCAGCGAAGTCGTGCATCAGCGGAGCTCCGAGCACCGAGGCGCATGCGTTGAGCGCCGAGATGCCGGGGATGACCACAACGTCGACCGCTGCTGCCATCGCGTCGATGACCTCGAAGATCAGTCCGGCCATGCCGTATACACCGGCGTCGCCGCCGCTTATCACGGCCACGCGCCTGCCCGAGGCCGCAAGCTCGACCGCGGCCTTCGCGCGCTTGACCTCCTCGGTCATCGATGTAGCGACGACCTCTTTTCCTGCGAGCAGAAGCTCGATCATAGTGATGTATGCCTTGAACCCGACTATCACGTCCGAGCTGCGTATGGCGTCGAGCGCGGCGGGCGTGATGTGCGAAAGCCCGCCCGGTCCGGTGCCGACGATGTATAGCGTGGCCGCGAGCGACTCCGCGACCGCTAGCGTGAGGTTGCCGGATTTCGTCTTATGTACTATCAGCCTGCCTTGGTGCGATGCGACTATCGCCGATGGCTCCGCGACCGCCTGCACGCCCAGTGCGCGTTGTGCGGCCTCGGACTTCACGATGCCCTGCACGGAGTTCAACTCCTCGGCCGTGATGCCTATGACCCTGAGCCCGCGCGACTTTGCGAACTCGATCAGGCCCGGCTCCGCGGCCTTCTTCTCGTGAGTGGCGATGCATTTTAATGACAGCGGCGAGAGGGAGTGTTTTATCATGAGCGCATCCACCGCGCCGGAGATCTCACCAGAAGTCGTGCCGCTGTTGAGGCCGATGCCTATCACGAGCGAGCGAGGCCTGAGCATCAGCGCGTGGCTCTCCATCACGCGTGAAGAGATGATAACGTCGGCCTTGTCAGGCGATGTCACGGCCTCGTATCCATCTGGCAGGTTAAACGCTCGATCCGAATATACGCTGAGCGTGCCGTGCTCGATATGCCGCTTCGATACCCTTGGCAGGGCATCGCGGTTTTCGATGACCAGGCCATTGTCCTTTGCAAATACGTCGATGGATACCAGATCGTTCGTGTCCGTGCCGGTCGTGATGACCGGGTTCGCGCCGATATGCTCAGCGATCCGGGCCGCGAGCTCGTTCGCCCCGGCCTCGTGGCCGCCAAGCAGGCTGATCACGTTATTACCGCGTTCGTCGGTCACGACTATAGCGGGATCGTGAGCCTTGTCTTTAATGAGCGGGGCTATCGAGCGTACCGCTATCCCCGATGCCATGATGAAGACAATAGCGCGGCTGGTGGGCCATAAGTGTGCGACGACCTCGCGAGTATATTTGATCGCCTCTGCCTCTGGATAAAGCGTGGCTATCCGTTCCGCTAAAGCGCGGCCGCCGGAGGTGACATAAAATATGATTACCCTGCTATGGTCTGTATCCATGCTTGAATTTCCTGTCATATAATTTCGATTCAGCCGCATCGTCATGCGCGAGCGCCGCGCCCACGTATATCAATGCGGTGCGAGTGATTGCGGCCTCCTTGACCTTTGAAGCGATGTCCGAAAGCGTCCCCCGCACGATGCGCTCGGTGGGCCACGATGCGCGCTCGACGACCGCGACCGGCGTCTCCGGAGTATAGCCGCCCTTTATGAGTTCTTCGACCAGCGCCTCGATCATCCCGACGCTCAGGAAGACGACCATTGTAGCACGATGGGCAGCGAGCGAGGCGATGTTCTCCCGCTCAGGCACAGGGGTGCGGCCTGCCATGCGCGTGAGGATCACGGTCTGCGAGACCTCGGGTATCGTGAGCTCCTGACCGAGCGCCGCCGCCCCCGCACCGACAGAAGACACGCCCGGCACGAGCTTGCCGTGTATGCCGAACTCCGCGAGCCGCCGGATCTGTTCGGTCACCGCGCTGTAAAAAGATATGTCCCCTGTATGGAGGCGTACCACGCGCTTGCCTTGGCTGATCGAGCTGCGTATAAGCTCCACGATAGCGTCGAGGTCCATCCCGGCCGAGTCGTATACCTCGGCCCTGATGCCCTGTAGCAGCGCGGGGTTCACGAGGCTCCCGGCGTATATCACGACGTCCGCCTCATCGAGCAGCCTCCGGCCTTTTATCGTCAGCAGCTCTGGGTCTCCGGGGCCTGCGCCCACGAAGCTAAGCATTTCTTGTCCTCACGATCACGGTAGAGAAATAATTGAGGTCGCCTTCGTTGACCTCCGATAGCGGCTTTATCACCTCGCCTTGGCGCCCTGCGCGCGAGACGAATACCGCGCCTCCCAAAAGCCCGCGCCTCGCGAGCACGGCCTTGATCTCCTCGATCACGCTGTGGGCCTTCATCAGTATGACGGTCTGAAACCCGTCGAGCACCGAATCGAGGTCACCCACGTACGTCGCGGGTATGACCGCGACCCTGTCGCCCGAGAGCGCGAGGCTCATCGATGCGGCCGCGGCCGAGGCCGTGATCGAGCTGACGCCGGGTATGATCTCTGCCTTGAGGCCGGGCTCGATCTGGTGGATCGCGTCTAACAGATGAAAGAATGTGCTGTAGAGCGTAGGGTCGCCAAGCGTGATGAACGCCACGTCACGGCCCTGATACAGCAGGCCGAGCACCTCCTTGGCGGCCTTCCCGAGCGCCTCGCGTTGCGGGCCCTTGCGCATCGGGAAGTGTATCTCGAGCAGGCGCTTGCCCTGCATGTCCACGATGCTCTCGACGATGCCTAGCGCGACGCTCTCGCCGTCTTCTTTGCCCTTGGGCACAGCGATCACCTCGGCCTCGCGCAGTATGCGCACGGCCTTGAGCGTGATGAGCTCCGGGTCCCCGGGGCCGATGCCTACGGCGTATAGCCTGCCTCGCGTCATGCGCGCCCCCTTATGAGCGTTACGGTATTTAACGCCTTCATGTATGTCTTTCCGTCCACGGGCTCGGAGCGCGATACAGATACTGCGACGATGTCCACCCCGAAGCCGTGGGCCTTAAGCGAGCTTATGGCCTCGTCGATATTCTCCAGCGTTATGGCCGAGACGACCACTACACCCCCGGCAGCCATGCGCCCGGCTGCATGGCCGATGATCTCGCTCAGGCGCCCGCCCGAGCCGCCGATAAATACGCGCTCGGGGGAGGGCAGGGCGGCAAGCGCATCGGGGGCGCTTCCCTCGACCACATTGATCGCTCCGGCGTCGAGGATTCGGCTGTTGTGGCGGATGTCGGCCGCGCGCGCCGGGTCTTTCTCTATCGCGTATACATCGAGGGCGGGGCAGATGCGCCTTGCCTCTATCGCGACCGAGCCGGAGCCCGAGCCGATGTCCCATAGCACCCCGCGGCGCGGGAGCATGAGCTTGTGTATGGCGACTGCGCGGACTTCGTCTTTCGTTATCAGGCCGCGCTGGTGGCGGAACTCACCCTCGGATAATCCGAAGACGGGGCCGCCGGTTGCCTTGGAGAGGACGACCATCAGGTTAGGGCTTCGGAATTCCCTAAGCGCGATATCCTCGGCTGTGCCTGTCGTTATCGACTCGTCCGGATATCCGAGCCTCTCTAGAACGTGCACGGTGCACTCTGGCGGGAGCGAGCGAGAGATAGCGGCCGGCGTGTTCTCGCCGCCCGTGAGTATGAAGAGCTTGCCGTGGACCCGAAGCAGCATCCGCAGGTCTTCGAGCTTCCAGTCGCGCGTAGCCGTGCCGTGCAGGCTCACGAGGAATGCATCATGCCACGGTATGCGGAGCCGTGCGGCCGCGAGCTGCACCGACGAGAGCGTCGGGATGATCTCTACCGGCCCGAGCGCCTCAATCAGCTTGATGCCTATGCCGAAGAACAGAGGGTCCCCGCTTGCGAGCACGGTAATGGTGCTCGCGGTTTTGCGGACTCGCTCTATGATTTCTGACACGTTCGATATATTGACGCACTTCCCTGCGTATGGCTTAAACTCCGGGTGCTGCCCCGCAAGCCCGAGCAGGCTCGGGGACGCCAGTATCTCGGAGGACGCATCGAGCGCGGCGAGCGCGGACTTTCCGAGCGCGCCCACGCCGTCGATGCCGACCACGAATATCTTCTCAGGCATTGGTTATCCTCCCGTCGTACGAGACCAGGTGCGCGCGCGTCGGTATCCCGCTGACGCTGCTACAGTACCATTCGGCCATGCGGAGCACCGGGCCGGGGCCTTCGATCTCGTCGAGCATCTCGCGCGCGGTGTTGTAATCTTTCCCCGAGAGCCTGATGCCGAGCCTGTCGAGGAACCCTGCAGCTTGTTTCATGTCGATCACGCCAGCGCGGACATGAGTGTCCGGGGTCGCCATAGCTATCTTGAGCATCTTGGCCCACTGGGCCGCGAGGTGTATGATTTTAAATCCGTGTGAGGCCGCCTCCTTGAGGCTGAACTCCACGTAGTCGCCCATCATGACGTATGAGGGCTCGGGAAGATTATATGTCCTCATGTGCGCAAGCTCGGAGGTGCGCCCGGCGCTCAGCACTATCTCATCGAGCCCCGATGCGCGCGCCACGTCCATCGACGAGCGTATCGTCGCGGTCCATGCCTCGCTCGAGAGCGGCCTGACTATCCCGGTAGTGCCTAGTATCGAGATCCCGCCCACGATGCCGAGCCTCGAGTTAAGCGTCTTTAGGGCAAGCTCCTCGCCGCGCGGGACGCAGATCGTGATCTCCATGGATGATGCGACCTCTGAGACCGCCTCGCGTATCATCGCCATCGGCACGGGATTGATGGCCGACTCTCCGATCTTCACCGGGAGTCCGGGCCGCGTGACCACGCCTACTCCAACGCCGCCTTTTATAATAATGCCGTTGTTGCTATGGGCTGCCATTGCCTCGATCTCGGCCCCGTTCGTGACGTCAGGGTCGTCGCCTGCGTCCTTGATGACCGACGCGCGAGAGACCGCGTCTTCCATGCCCTGAGAGTGTATCTTAAACGTCGCACGCTCGCCCGAGGGCATCGGGATATCTACCGACTCGCCGAGCGGTATGCCGGTAAGCTGCATTGCCGCGGCCTTAGCGGCCGCCGCGGCGCATGCCCCGGTCGTATAGCCCGAGCGCAGCGGCCTATTCGGGCGCGCCATCGAGCCTCCTAAGCAGCATCCGCCTGGCCTCGCCGACCGTGAGCGGGAGTTTCTTGAATTTCACGCCGTCTTCCTCCCTGAGCCTCCATATGAGCTCGGCCACGTGCGGGAGGCGGAGCTTGACCTCGCGCATCTCCTCCGGGGCGTTGAAGACCTCCTCGGGCGTGCCGGAGCGCGTAAGCCTGCCCTTGCTCAATATATAAAGCCTGCTAAGAAACAACGGCACCAGGTCTACGCTGTGGCTCGCCATCACGACCGTAACGCCCTTGTCCTTATTGAGTCCCATAAGCAGATCCATCATCCTGTACTCGCCCATCGGGTCGAGCCCGGCCGTGGGTTCGTCCAGCAGAAGTATCTCGTGGCCCATCGCCAGGAGCCCGGCGATGCAGATGCGCTTCTTCTGGCCGAAGCTCAGGTGGCTGATCCGGCTCTTGGCATGGCCGGACATGTCCGTGGCCTCAAGCGCATACCTGATGCGCTCTCGGATTTCGGGCTCGGGTATGCCCATGTTAAGCGGGCCGAAGGCCACGTCCTCCTCAACCGTGCCGCCGAAGAGCTGAGAGTCCGGGTTTTGGAACACGAGCCCCACGCGGCCGTATATCTCGCGCGGCGTAAGGCGGCTGATCTCCGCGCCGTCAAGCCGCACGCTGCCCTCGTAGCCCTTGAGCATCCCGTCCATGAGGTTTAGAAGCGTGGTCTTCCCCGAGCCGTTTGAGCCGAGGATGCCAGCGAACTCGCCGCGGCGCACAGCGAGGCTTATGCTCTGAAGGCTGAACGCGCCCTCGTGGTAGCGGTATCCGGCGTCTATGAGTTCTATCCTCGCAGGACTGTCCATATCATCCCGGAGACTAAGATGAGCATGAATGCGAGCGCGGCCTCGGTGCGGCGCATGTGTTTGTGCTGATACAGTGGCATCACGCCCTCATACCCTCGCTGACGGAGCGCCGCCGAGGTCTGCCCCGCGTGGTCGAAGACCGCGAGGACCAAAGCCCCCGCGAGCGTGCCGAAGCTCCTGATGCCGTTTGACATCTTCGCGTATCCGAGTCTGTTTTTCTGAGCGGTGTATATCACCACAGCCTCTTCGAATAGCACGAATATGTACCTGTACGCGAACGTCAGTATTTCGATGAAATCCCGAGGCAGGCGCATCCAGCCTAGCGCGGCTATGACCTCGGTAAAAGTCGTTGTGAACCCTATCAGCGCCAGCACCGAGACAGCCCCCATCACGCGTGAGCCGATTATCATCCCTTCCCGGAGGCTGCCATGTTCGGTGAGGAATACCTTTACGGCGCACAGCACCAGCACGATGAAAAGCGGCTCGGCGAACCGCAGGAGGATGGTGAAGGGCGCTACGCCTATCACGAGCGCCGTAAACACTGACACCGCGAACACCAGCGAGGGGAACGCGTAGCCTCTGCTCAGCAGCACGAGCGCGATGAGCGCGAGACCCGCTATCAGCTTAAGCCGCGCGTCGGCCCGGCCGAGCGCCCCGGCACTTTTGGCCGGGGCGTCAGCTATGGGATGGAAGTGGCTCACTCGCGGCCCTTTGGTTTCTCTGTCAGCATGCGGTAAGAATAACCTCCTGCGAACCCCGCCGCCGCGCCGCCGAGCAGGAACACGAACAGGAGCATATCGCCCTGGTCGGTGTTGATAAGCGGCGCGTGGGCCTCGCGGCCGTGCTCTTTTGCGACCTTCTCGACCACGGCCTCGTCCACTCCGACCCATGCTGCATAGGCCGCGCTCCCGGCGAATGCCATGCAAGCAAGCAGCGCCATAGATATGACTATGCGTTTCATGCCGCCACCTCCGAGGGCTTGATTACCTTCATCTTCACGAGCAGGTCCGGCCGCCGCTTGTATAGCAGCACGACCATCCCGGCTGTCATCGCGCCTTCCAGGATCCCGAGCGGGAGCTGTGTCGGGATGAACGAGAGCATTATCTTCCACGCCAGAGGCCAAAACGCATCATCGCCCTTGATGCCGGAGGCGAGCTCCATCGACGTGGCGATGTAGGTGCACCAGTCTGCGGCGACCCCGGCGACAAAGGCCGATGTGCCGAGCGAAAGCCGCGCCGAGCGCAGGAGCTTGAATGTTCCGTAAGCCGCGAACGAGCCTACGATGCCCATCGACATTATGTTCGCGCCCCAGGTGCTGATGCCTCCGTGCGCGAGAAACAGGGCCTGTATCAGGAGCGCGGCCGCCGCGACCACCACGCTTACGAATGGCCCGACCAATAGCGCCGAGATGCCGGTGCCGCATGGGTGCGAGCATGTCCCAGCCACAGGCACCGGGATCGGCATGCACGAGATGATGAACACGAGCGCGGCCATCAGGCCGAGCAGGGGCTTGAACGATACGTCCTCGCGGCTTTTAATTTTAACCTGGCGAAGCCCTATCGCAACAAACGGCGCTGCGAGCACGAACCACAGCGCGGCCCAGTTTAAGGGCAGGATGCCCTCCGAGATATGCATCGCATAGGCATTGGCGGGAACCAGCGCTAGCAGAGCTAGCAGAGCTATCGCAGAGCGTTTATGGCGGCATATTGTAGTCTTCATGTTGTTTGTTTCCCTCTTATACGGTTATAGGTTCCTGAACGGACCCTTTATTATATATCTGTTCGCTGACGACCGCGAGGACATAGCCGTAGCCGTCCTTTGTATGCGGGATAGTACAGCCGGAGCAGTCCTTGATGCCTTTCTTTATCGTGAAATCGCCTCCGCACTCAAGCAGATAAAGCGGACACCAGCAAAACAGACATGACTTCCAGTCTGTAAGGTCATGGCATGGGTAAAAGCCGCAGTCCTGATGAACGAAAAACTTGTAGTTCATCTCATTGATCCCTCCCTCGGGAACGCGCTGATTGTTCGTGGATAGGTCTTCCGGCTTGGGGCATAAGTCTTCACCTACTCGCCCGCCTTCCCATCGCGGTCATCTCCGCGACAGTGGCTAATGGATGGGCTTTCGTTCCCTTTACGGCTGCGGGGCAGCGGGAGAATCGCACTCCTCTTCCCTGGCTTCCTCTGACATTGCTGGCTTTTGTCCCCATCACCTCCTTATTCGGCTGAGACGCATTATGTATTTATACGGCAAGCTTTGCTATCGCGTTTACTATAGCCGCGGCCACGGGGCTTCCGCCCTTCCTGCCAAGGTTCGTGATGAACGGAAAATTCTGGGACGCCAGCAGGGCCTTGGATTCCACCGCACGCACGAACCCCACCGGCACCCCAACGACCAGCGCCGGACGGACACGGCCCGTATTTATTAACTCTATGCATTTCAGCAGGGCGGTGGGCGCGTTACCTATCGCGACGATCCCGATGCTGTCATCGAGCATCTCCTCCATAGCCGACTCGGCGCGCGTCATGCCTTCCTTTGCCTCCGCCTCCGAGATGCCGCAGAGCACCTTGCCCTTGATGATTTTTTTATTGATCCCCGCGCGGACCATCTCGACGTCCGTGAGTATGTTCTTACCGCTGCGGATCGCCTCTATCCCCGCACCCACCGCGTCCGGGTGAAACATCATGGTAGTCCTGAAATCGAAGTCCCCGGTGGCGTGTATGACGCGGCGCACTACGGGGCGGTGGAGTTCCGGCAGGCCGTCGAGCGAGAGTTCGTCCTCTATAGTGCGCATGCTCGCGGCCTCGATCTCGTGCGGGGCGAGTCCGCATGCCGACTCGATGCGGTCGCGGACGACCTGCACGAGCTTCTCCGAGATGCCCAGCGGCTCTGTGTAGTGGAACTCGACGTCCGGATGAGCATTCCGGGCATCGTCTATGATCGCGGGGATGTCCTTTGTCACGTGCATGCCAGAGGCCAGGAAGTAGGGGTGCACGATCACGCGCGTCGCGCCCTCGCGCACTGCCTCTTCGAGCACCCCCGGAAGCTCCGGGCTCTGGAACTGCAAGTACGCGGTGCTGACGCAGGCGTTCTCACAGCCGGGGTGCAGCAGGCCGTGGAGCATGACGCCCACGAGGTCCATCTGGTTTGCGTCCTTCTTCGGGCTCCCGTGGCCGACCAGTATTATTTTTTCCATGTAGATTCCTTTCGAATAAAATCCACGAACCAGCGCGCGGCCTCGGGCCGTGAGCCGAGATGCACGTGCGTATAGCTCGCGAGGCATCGGTTCAGCGAGGCCGACGATACACGAGTGCCAGCCCCCTCGCCCAGAACATTATATTTTACCCCATCGGCAGCGGCCGGGTCCGTTATCTCGCTGTAATGAAACTCATGCCCGCGCAGGACCGTGCCCTCCGGCCCCAATATACAGTCCGAGAGAAGACGGACCTCGCGGTATCCGAGCGCCGCGCGTTTGTTGAGCATGCGGGTTTCGAACGGGAATACCTCGGCCATCTCAAACGTCCCGTCATCGCTCTGAATCGCCCGGCCAAGGTACATCAGCCCCCCGCACTCGGCGTAGAGCGGCCGGCCTTCACTCACCCATGCCCGGACGCTCGCGAGCATCGCGCGGTTGCCCGAGAGCGCGGCAGCGTGGAGTTCGGGATATCCGCCCCCGATAGATACCGCATCGAGATCAGCGGGAAGGGCGGCATCATTAAGCGGGCTGAAGGGGACGATCTCCGCTCCGGCTTGGCGCAGCATTTCTAAGTTATCATCGTAATAAAAACAGAACGCGCGGTCCCGAGCCACGGCGATGCGCACGGTGGGCGTTTCGTTTACTGGCGCGGCTATCGCATCAGGTGGGATGGAGAGTTCCTTGATGCGATTCATGTCGATGTTCTTGATTATGGCGTCCGCCAGCACATCGAGCGAGGCCGCGCTGATCGGGGAGTCCTCGGCCACGTGCAGCCCCAGGTGGCGCTCGGGGATGCTAAACTGCACGTCTCTCGGAAGATACCCGAGCACCTCGACATCGGCTACCGAGGCGCGGAGCCTTGCGTAGTGCGCCTCTGACGCGACACGGTTGAAGATCACGCCAGAGAGAGTAGCGCCCGATGCATTAAAGCCGTGCACTATCGCACCGGCGCTCTCGGCCATCCCATATGCGTCGACCACTAGCACGACGTTAGCGCCTATCGCCGAGGCGAGAGCGGCGGTGCTCCGATCCGCCCCGTCATAGAGTCCCATAACGCCCTCGATCACGACCGCATCCGCGCCTTTGGAGTGCATCGCAAATGATGAACGCACATAGTCCGCGCCGCAGATCCAGAGGTCGAGGTTGCGTGAGACGCGCCCGGCGATCATGGTGTGCAGGCCCGGGTCTATGAAGTCCGGCCCGGCCTTGAAGGGCTGCACGCTATGGCCGAGCCTCCGAAGCGCGACGAGCAGCCCGAGCGTGACCGTGCTCTTTCCGCAGCCGCTGTGCGTGCCCGCGATCAGGAGCGGCATTCGTAGCCCTCCTCGCCGGATGTGGCATCGCCGAGCCCTGCGATCAGGAGCGCGTTTTCTCTCCTCGTGCGCACCGCCACCCGTATATGCCGCCTGTCCAGTCCGCGGAAGTCCGAGCAGTCGCGCACGATGATCCCGCGCGCGGCGATTTCGGTTGTCACGCGTTTTGCATCAGCTATTTCAAGGAGATAGTAGTTCACGTCCGACGGATAGTGCCTGATCGATAGCCGCCTGAACTCGCTTTCGAGGTATGCCTTCTCTGTGCCTATAAGGCGGCGTGTGCGTTCTATATAGTTGGTGTCAGCGAGCGATGCCGCAGCCGCCATCTGGGCCGGGGTGTTGATGCTCCACGGTTCCTTTAGCAGCCGGAGCTTTCTAATCATGCGCTGCGGGAAGACGCCGAACCCGGCCCTGAGCCCGGCAAGCGCGTAGAACTTCGTTAGCGAGCGAATCACCGCAAGATAGGGGCTCTCTATGTCGAGCACCGAGCCAGAGGGGCAGAAGTCCATGAACGCCTCATCGACCACGAGCATGCACCTTGCGGCCTCGGCCGCCTTGACTATGCGCAAGACCTCCTCGCGTTCTATAAGCGTGCCGGTCGGGTTTCCGGGGTTGCACAGAAACGCCATATCCGTCCCGGACATTGCCTTTATGAACGCATCGGGCCTGGGCACGTAGCCGTCCCGGCGATGCGCGGTGACCTGCTTGAGCCTCGCGCCGGCCGCTGCCGCTGCATGAGCGTATTCCGAAAACGTCGGCCCCGCGATCAGGACGGTCTTCGGGGCCAGGGCGCGCACGCTAAGGAATATGAGTTCGGTGCTCCCGTTGCCGCAGAGCAGGCGCGATGGGTCAATATTATAACGGCTGGATATCGCCCGTGTCATTTCATATGAGTCGGGGTCGGGGTAATGCGCGCATAGCTCCAGCGCCCGCCTCATCGCGGAACGCGCCTTGGGCGACGGCCCGAGCGGGTTGATCGAGGCGCTCAGGTCGATGATCTCGCCGTCCCCGCGTTCGCGCGCGGCCTTGTGGATGTTGCCGCCGTGGCTCACAGGAGAAGCCTTAACTGGAGCGCGGTCGCCGCGAGCGCGAGGCCGCCGAGCGCCGTGACCGTCGTGATCGCCATCGCCCTGCAGCGCGTCTCCTTATAATGCAGGCCGCCGCCCTCGCCGATGCGGGGCTTCTCGACGAGCACGCCGCCATACACGGACGGCCCGCCTAGCACCACTCCCAACGCCCCGGCCATCGCGGCCTCAGGGATGCCGCTGTTCGGGCTTGAGTGTTTTCCTCCGTCACGGAGCATCGTCATGAGCGCGTCCGTAGCATGCGCGGCGCGCACGAACGAGGCTGCAACGACCATCAGCGCGCCCGTGAGCCTCGCTGGTATGAAGTTCGCGATATCGTCGATCCGCGCCGGGGCCCAGCCGAACTTAATGTAACGGTCGTTTTTGTACCCGACCATCGAGTCGAGCGTGTTTACGGCCTTATACGCCATCGCGAGCGGGACGCCGCCGATCGCGAGGTAAAAAAGCGGCGCGATTATGCCGTCCGAGGTGTTCTCGGCGAGCGTCTCTATCGCGGCGCGGTGGATGCCCTCCTCGTCGAGCGATGCGGTGTCGCGCCCGACGATCCGCGATAGCCTCCGGCGCGCCAGCTCGATATCCTTGCTTTTGAACACGCCGCCCACCGCCATCACGAGCCCCCTAAGCGCGAGCGTCGTCGAGGCGAGGTATGCGATGATTATCGTAGCCGTGATCCCGCCTATGCGTAGGCGGATGAACTCAACGGCGTAATATGTTAAAAAGTATGTTGCGCCGACCATCGTGACCGCGAGCAATACCCCGCCGATGCGCGCGGGCATTAGCTTGCGCAAGATCGCCTCGCCCCACTCGATAGCCTTGCCGATGATGCGCACCGGGTGGGGCAGCCAGCGGGGGTCTCCGATCAGGACGTCGAACCCGAAGGCGATCAATAGCTCAAGCGGGGTAATCACGAGACCAGCCCCTTTATGAAATCGATATCGAGGTTGGCGCGAAGGTGCCCGGCCCATGCGTCTATGGCGCGGTCGCGGAGCGCCCGGAAATTTACCGGCTCATCAGGCACGTTGAGGCTCTTCCTGCGCCTGATCGTATTTAGCACTGCAGAGCGCAGGGCGTCGTTGTCGAATATCCCGTGCAGGTATGTGCCCCATACAGAGCCTTTAGTAGAGCCGTCCGGCAGGTCGCCCACCTCGCGGTTTAGAATGAACGCGCCGGTATCTCCGGTCGTAGTGCCCATATGGATTTCGTACCCTACGATCCCGGTGCAGCCCCCGAATAGCGCTGTTGTTGCGTTGGCCTGTGTGACGACCTTGCTGCCCTCCAGGACCGTGTCTACATCCAGAAGCCCGATGCCCCGCTCGACGCCCGGCGCGCCTTCGACACCGAGCGGGTCGCTTATCGTGCGTCCGAGCATCTGGTATCCTCCGCAGAGCCCGGCTATTGGAACGCCCTTTGCGGCAGCACGTTTTATGGCGTCTTCGATGCCGCGCGAGCGGATGAGCAGCAAGTCCTTGATCGTGTTCTTGGTGCCCGGAAGTATTATGAGGTCAGCGCCCTCTATATGCTCGGCGGTATCCGTGAATATGAGTTCGACGTCCGGCTCGTACGCAAACGGGAGCAGGTCTGTGAAGTTCGATATGAAGTCAGTGCGCACGACCACGACCCGAAGCCCGCCGCGCTGGCCTGATATCTTGCTGCCCGGCAGCGACATGCCGTCTTCGTCCTCGAGCCCGATCTCGCGCACGTATGGCAGCACGCCGAGTGTCGGTATGCCCGTGCGCTTAAAGAGCATCTCCATGCCTGGGTTTAGGATGTCGCGGTCGCCTCGGAACTTGTTTATGATGAATCCCTTGATAAGCCGTGCGTCATCGCCCGTGAGTGCGACCGTGCCGTATAGCGAGGCGAAAACTCCCCCCCGGTCTATGTCGCCGACGAGCAGGACCGGGCACGCGAGGCGGCGCGCCACGCGCATATTCACGATCTCGACGTCCGCAAGATTGATCTCGGCCGGGCTCCCCGCGCCCTCGATCACGATCAGTTCGTATGCCGCGCTCAGACGTTCAAGCGATTGCTCCACCGCGCGCCATGCCTCGTCACGGTATGAGTAATATTTCTTCGCGGTCATGTTGCCTACCGCGCGGCCGTGCACTATCACCTGCGATGCGCTCTCGCCGGTGGCCTTAAGCAACACCGGGTTCATATCTGATGTGGGCAGCACGCGCGCGGCCTCGGCCTGCAATGCCTGTGCGCGGCCTATCTCGGCCCCCTCTAGCGTGGCGAACGAGTTGAGCGCCATGTTTTGTGACTTAAACGGCGCTACCTTGATCCCCATGTCCGAAAATATCCTGCACAGCCCCGCGACGAGCATGGTCTTTCCGGCACCGGAGCAGGTGCCTTGCATCATCAGCGCCTTCACCTGCATGGCCCCCCGTTTAGGAGCTTTATGACCGCCACGCCGTCGTCGTGTATCTCGATCACGTTTACGCATGAATACTGCTGCTCGATGCGGAAGATGTTATTCAATGACAGCCCCATGTAGTGGCAAAGCGTTGTGCGGTTTACGCCTCCGTGCGCGACGATTATAAACGTCTCGTCCTTGTGGCGCGCCGCGAGCCCCTGAACAATAGGCAGCACGCGGTCGCTCACCTGCTGGGTGCTCTCGCCCCCTATCGGGCTGAAGTGCAGCGGGTTCGTGGCCCAGGCCTTGAAGTCGTTGGGGTAGGCGGCGTCGATCTCGTCGAAGCTCATCCCCTCCCACTTGCCGAAATTTCGCTCGCGCAGGCCGGGCTCGATCTCTAATTCAAGGCCATATAATGCGGCTATCGGCCGGGCGCTTTCTATCGCGCGGCCGAGCTTGGAACTATAGATAGCGCGCACGCCCTCGGGGAGGCATTCCCTGACATAGCGCGCGGTGATGCGAGCGGCTTCGAGGCCCTCGGCCGAGAGCGGGACGTCAATGGTGCCCTTATACCGCCGGTCCTCGTTGCCCTCGGTCGCGCCGTGCCTTATCAGATATATAGTCGTTGCCATGCCAGTACCGTCATAAGAAATATCAGCTCCGAAAGCTCGGCCGTCGCCCCGAGGGTGTCCCCGGTATGCCCGCCGAACGAAGTACGGCAGAATTTTGTTGCGATGCGCACGAATCCGTATGTCGCCAATAAGGCCACAATAAGCCCGATATGCCAAGCGACGGTTTGCAGGTCCGCCAGCATCAGCGAGGGCACCGCGAGCGATACGAGCGCGATGACGGTGGCCTCGGCCATATACCGGCCCCGCATGCCCTCTATAAACGCATGGCCCAGCCCCTCGGGCCTCGCGGACGTCCCGTGGTACATCGATGCGACCATGGCCCAGCGCGAGGCAACGAGCATGAGTGTCAGCGCCCCCAGATATGCGGCCCACGAGGCCGATGCGAGCTCGACCAGTACCAGGTACTTGACGCCCAAGTCAAATACTATCGCTACCACGCCCATCGGCCCTACGGAGCTGTCCTTCATGCTCCGGAGCTTGCGCTCCCTGTCCCCGCGCGTTGCTATCGCGTCGAAGGTGTCCGCGAGCCCGTCGAGGTGCAGCCCGCCGTTTGAGGCCGCGAGCACGAGCATCACGAGCGCGGTCGTAAGCGCCGGGCCGAACACGTGCGAAAGCGCCGCGGCGCACCCGGCCGCGACGAACCCGAGCAGGAGCCCAACGAGCGGGAACGCGCCGCTTAAGGAGGACATGTTCGCCCCGCCCCAGTCGGTGCGCACCGGAAGCGGCACGATCGTCAGAAACTGCATGGCCATGATGAGACGCTTAAGCATTAGGATTGCTTGTCGCTGACCCCGGCGCTCTCAAACGTGGCCATCTCCTTATATATCTTCAAGCCGCCCTCGATCAGCATCATCGCGAGCGCCGCGCCTGTGCCCTCGCCGAGCCTGAGGTCCAGATCGAGTATCGGCCTGAGTTTCATCTCGCGCAGCATCACTATATGGCCGCGCTCAACCGACTGGTGCGCAGCGAACAGGTAGCCGCGCACTTGTGGCACGAGCCTCGTGGCCACCAGCGCCCCGGCGGTCGAGATGAAGCCGTCGATCACGACCGGCACGCGGTTTAGGGCCGCGCCGATGCAGAGCCCCGCTATTCCCGCTATCTCGGCCCCGCCGAGCTTCGCGAGCACGTCGAGCGCGTCATTGGGGTCTGGCTTGTTGACCGCTATCGACTCCTCTATCACCGCGATCTTGCGGCGCAGGGAATCGTCCGTGATGCCCGTGCCGCGGCCCGTAACCTCAGCGACCGGGTATCCTGTGAGCACCGCCGCTATGGCGCTTGAGGGCGTGGTGTTGCCGATGCCCATCTCCCCGGTGCCCATGATCTTGTAGCCAAGCGCCGCGTACTCGGTCGCGAGCGTCGCGCCTACCTCGATACACTGAAGCGCCTCCTCGTGCGTCATCGCCGCGCCCGTGTGCATGTTGCGGGTGCCGCGCACTATCTTTCTTGAGATCAGGCCTTCAATGTTGCCGAAGTCGTAGTCCACGCCGATGTCCACCACCGCGACCTCGGCCCCGGCGTGGCGCGCAAGCACGTTTATGCCAGCGCCGCCCCGGAGGAAGTTCAGGACCATCTGGGGGGTGACTTCCTTGGGGAAGGCCGAGACGCCGTCGCTGGCGACGCCATGGTCGCCGGCGAAGGTGAAGATGATCTTCTTATCGAGCGTAGGCATCAGGTTGTCGGTCATCGCGACGAGCGAGCGCGCGAACTCCTCGAGCCTGCCCAGGCTGCCCTGCGGCTTGGTGAGGTTGTCGAGTCTCCTCTGGGCCTCGATCAGGAGGCTGTCCCCCACCGGCTCGACCTGCTTGTTGGCCAGCCCTATCAGGCAGGCCGGGGCGCATTGAAACTTCTTCATCCGTGCATCCTCCTTATGGTTATTTGATCTTTAGCGGGATTCCCGAGACCACGAGCCATGCCTCGTCCGAGGCGGCCGCGATCGCGCTGTTAAGCGCCCCGGCGTGGTCGCGGAACGAGCGTGCGAGCGCGTTTTCAGGCACTATGCCCAGCCCGACCTCGTTCGATACCACGATGATCGTGGTTTGGTGCGGGCAGCTCTTTATCGCGTTGACGAGCGAGCCTGAGCGGCTGGCGATGTCCGCCCGCGTGTGCATGAGGTTAGATAGCCATAGCGTGACGCAATCGAGCACGACCACCTCGTACTGAGGCGCGGTGCGCGCAATGGCGGATTCGATCTCCAGCGGTTCTTCATAGGAGTGCCAGTCTGGCCCGCGCTGGAGCTTGTGGAGGCGGATGCGCTCCGCGCATTCCTCGTCACGGGGCTCCATCGTGGCTATGAACGCGCGCGGGCCGGGGATCTGCGCTGCAAGCGACAGCGCGAAGGCGCTCTTGCCCGAGCGGGCGCCGCCGGTTATGAAGACAGCCCGGCCCATCACATGCCCCTGCGGTTGCGGAGAAATGAAAAGCCCCGGCAGGATGCCGGAGAGTGCGGCATGTAACGCTCCATCTTGATGATCTCCTTGTCTTCGCAAGGGGGGCCGCGGGCGGGTCATTGACCCCTTCCGCTTAAATCACTGGCCCCTCAAGGTTAATCTGCGCGGGCAGGTTTTCTGGCTCCCGGATCGTCCTACTCGCCCGGCCTTCCCATCCGCGTGAGCGGACAGTGGCATGGTGGGCTTTCGTCCCCGGCTACAGCGGCGGGACCGCTCCCGATTCAAACGGGATTCCCTTTTGTCAGCGCCCCGCAATTGCCGGGGCACCCGCGTATATATTTAATCAGCGCGGGGGAGGGAATGTCAACGCCGTAAATAAGCCTCATCGCGGCGGCATTTCCGCCAGGTCCGGAGGGCGCTGAATGCGGCGTTTTTGGGGGCTAGTGCATGCGCGCATCTTCTGATATACTGAGCTCAGGAGGGTACTGATTATGACCGATATTGCATGTAAGTCTACGAAGTTAGGGAAGATTTTGCTCGCCACGGACGGCTCTGAATTCAGCGCCGGAGCGGTACGCGAGGCCATTGCCCTGGCCAGGGGCGCAAAGGCTGCGCTGGTGGCGATGATGGTGGTCGAGTTCAACCCCGAGTACGATGTCATGGCCCCGGAAACGCAGGTGAAGCACGAGGCCCAGGCGGTCGCGGCGGTGGGCGCGATCTGCGCGGAGGCGGCCAAAGAAGGCATCCCCTGCGAGACGGTCGCGCTACGGCACTCAAGCCCGTGGCTGGCGGTAGTCGAGGAGGCCACGAGCAGGGGCTGTGACCTGATCGTCATGGGCCGCCACGGCCGGCGAGGGCTGGCGCGGCTGATGCTCGGCAGCGTCACCGCGCGCGTCATCGGGCATTCGCCCGTAAACGTGCTGGTCGCCCCAAAGGAAGGCCGGACGGGCAAGGCGGTCCTGATCGCCACGGACGGCTCGGCCTACAGCGACAAGGCAGCCTGCGAGGGCATAGAGATAGCCAGGTCGCTCGGGGTGCCGGTCGTCGTCACCTCGGCCGCAGAGGGCGACGAGAAAAACGCCAAGACCCATATCGAGAAGATCACTAACTCGGCAAAGAACCTCGGCGTGGCGGCCGAGGGCATCGTTGTGCACGGCCG
The DNA here is from genome assembly GCA_963721805.1 of Nitrospirota bacterium. Lineage (GTDB taxonomy): Bacteria > Nitrospirota > Thermodesulfovibrionia > Thermodesulfovibrionales > JdFR-86 > CAVRJY01. Next base: position 893,968 of record CAVRJY010000001.1, read on the forward strand.
GCCGTACGAGGCGATAGCCAAGGCGGCAAAGGACAAAAACGCCGGGGTGATCGTCATCGGAAGCTACGGCAAGACCGGGCTCGAGCGTCTGCTTATGGGCAGCGTGACCGAGCGGGTAATAGGCCTTGCCGACTGCCCGGTCTTCGTCGCGGCATCGGGGACGTACCACAGCAAGTACATAAAGAAATAGCCCGGCCGCCGGGGCCGGGTATCTGGCTTCGTTTTAAGGGGCGCGGACGCGCCCCTTTTTGTTGCCCTGCGGACTGCCCCCCACGATACGATGAAATCAAAAAACTGTTGACAAACCATGCGGTAATACCTAGAATAAAACTGACAATAAAAGAATAAGGAATAAAAAACGACATATCCAAAAGAAAGAGAACTACAATAAAGAACTACTTAATAAAAGTAATACCATGCCGGTAATAACGAAAAAGGGGCAGGTGACGATTCCCAAGGAGATGCGCGAGGGCCTCCATATAAAGGAGGGCGACAGCGTGACGTTCGAGCTGCGCGAGGGCGAGATCGCTCTCAGGAAGCTCGAGCGCGTCTCGATACTCGGCCTCGGCGGTATGCTCAAGGGCTCATCCAGGAAGGGCAGGCCCTCATGAGCGCCGCCGCGGTGCGAAACGTCGCGAGGGCCGTGTTCGTCGATACCGACGTGTTCCTGCGCTTCCTGCTTAGAGACAGCGAGGCCCCGTACAAGCGCGCCCGCGAGCTTTTCGAGCTCGCCGAATCAGGCGCGGTCAAGCTCGACACGACCGTGACCGCCTTTGCCGCCCTTGCGGATGAGCTTGAGGCCTACGGCCTCGGGCGCGCCGAGATAAAGGACATCCTCAGGGCGATCCTCGGCACCCGCAACCTGAGGGTCCAAAACCGCCTGCTGGTCGCGGGCGCGGTGGAGCTGCTAGGCCGCGGCATGAGCTTCAGGGACGCATACGCTGTGGCCTACATGAAGGACAAGGGCATAACGAAGACCGCGACGTTTCGGCGCGGCGGGATCGGCACGGCGGGCGAGCCGATCTGGAAGGATACGGCATAGCGGACATGGACAGGCTCTTTGCGTATAAGATGCTGATGACGCGCGGCACGCTCGAGGGCCTCTCGGACGAGGCCGCGCTCAGGCACATAGACCGCCTTTCGGAGGCAGCGGTGGGCGTGGCTAAGGCCGACGGTCTGATGCGGGCCATCGGGCTTGCGGAGGAGCTTATCAGGCGCGGCACGCTGAAGCCCGCAGAGGAGTCCTCCGTGCACTTCGCGCTCGCCGAGGCGTGGGAGAAGCTGAGGGTCGTAAAGCGTACGCAGGTCGAGCTCTGGGAGCAGGACGAGATCGAGCACGAACTGCACCACCTGCGGCTCTCGGTGCCGCGCGATGGGGTCCGCGACGTACCGCGCGAGCGGCTCTGCCAGTCGCTATCGAACACGGCCGCGCTGCTTAACCACGTCGGACGGTTCTCCGAGGCGATAGAGCTTTGGGACCGCGCGCTCTCGCTGATGCCCTCTTTCGCGATGGCGCGGGGCAAGCGGGGCTATGCGCTTACGCACTACGCCCAGACGCTGTATGACCGCGCTCAGGCCGCCGCGTTCCTTAAATGCGCGCACGCGGAACTCGGCACCTCGCTTCGCCTCGGGCTCTATGACAAGGCGCGCGGGTATTTCGAGTCGCGGCTGCGCTGGATCGAGGCGCGCATCTCGCCCGAGGAACTGGCCTCCGGGCTCGCGCTCGACGACTACTCTGAGGGCTGCACGGAGGATGAGTCGCTATACAGGCGCTGGTGCCTCGATGCGCGGCTGTTTCTAAACCCTCTAAACGACCTCGGCCCGTTTCCGGTCGCGGCGCGCGACACCCTGCACCTTGACGGCCCCGCCCGTGACCCGTATTTTCAGGCCTTCTTCAGCCAGGCGAAGCGGGCCTACGTGTCGGCCCGCGCCCTATATTACGAGGGGCTCAACGCGGAGGGTCCGCAATTTACCGAGCGGGGCATCAACGGGACCCGCTCCCTCTCGGTCGACAAGATCAATGCAGCGTACCGCATCGCATACGGGCTTAGCGGGAAGGTAGCGCTATTCCTCGACCAGTATCTCAGCCTCGGCATCCCGGAGGGCAGGCTCGCGTTTGACACGCTTTGGTATAACGGGCAGCTCAGGGCCGAAGGGTTGAGGCCGGAGTTTGCAAGCCGCCGCAACTGGCCGCTGAGGGGGCTGTTCTGGCTGAGCAAGGAGCTTTTCCCGTGCGGAGGCGCGGCCGGCGCAGGATCGCTCATCGTAGATGATCCGCTATATGGCTTCAGGCGCGGGGAGTTCGAGGCCCGGACGTTGCGAGCCCTGAAGCTCGTGCGCTCGGCGCTGCTCTACCTGGCCATGGCGGTGCACGCCGAGGAGCGCGGCCGGAAGACCCGGCTTATCGCGCATCCCCCGGCCGGGGCATAAGCTCTCCCCTTAGTCGCTCTCTTAGGGCGCGACTATGATGTCAAAGGCGCTCTTCCACTTCATGAGCGTGAGCCTGGCGCCGGGGAACGACTTCGCGATCTTCAGTGCGTCCGCCCTGAAATCCGCGTGATAGTATATCGTCCGCTTCTTGATCGACTTGCCGCCGGTCCTGACTAAAGTGACGTCTCCGTAACCGAGTTTCTTAAGCTTCGGCACCGCGGCCACGGCGGCCCTGCCGCCCTTGTCCGCGCCACGCGCCAATACCTTGATCTTCAGGCCCTCGCCCGCAGCGGCTGACTCAGGGGCGGCCTCGGGCTTCTTCGCCTCCTCGATGGAGGCCGCGAGCCTGTCCTGCCCTGTCTTGAGCTCGGCGGTCTGGGCCTCTACGGCCTTGAGCCTGCCATCGGTGTCGCTGGCCTTCAGCTCGAGGTTTTCGACCTTCGTGAGCATCGCCCTGTTATCGTCCTGAAGCGCGACCACGGACTTCTCGAGCGCCTTGTACCTGACCTCCTTCGCGCCCCCGGCGCACGCGGCGAACAGCAGCCCCATCGACAGCAAGCAGGCGATATATAATGCGCGTCTCATATCCCACACCTCCGCAAGTTTGGTTTTCGTCATCTATAGCACGCCCTTGGTCGAGGGCACGGCGCCCTTTGACCGGGGGTCCAGCTCCATCGCGTTTCTTAGCGCTCGGCCCAGGGCCTTGAATATGCCCTCCACCATGTGGTGGGTGTTGCGGCCGTAAGGCACGTTGACGTGCAGGGTCACGCCCGCATGGTTTACGAACGCATGCAGGAAGTCCTCGACCAGGTCCACGTCGAATTCCTTTATCCTGGCCCGTTTCGGGTATGAAACCCGGTACACGAGATATGGCCTGCCGCTGATATCCAGACTGACAGACGCAAGCGCCTCGTCCATCGGCACTTCCGCGCTGCCGTACCTGCGTATGCCCTTCATCTCGCCCAGCGACTCCTTGAGGCAGCGGCCTATCACTATGCCCAGGTCCTCGACCGTGTGGTGGTCGTCCACATCGAGGTCGCCCTTAGCGGCGACCTTCGCGTCGATAAGCCCGTGCTTGAACATCAGGCTCAGCATGTGGTCGAAAAACGCTATGCCGGTCGAGACCTTGTGCACCCCGCTGCCGTCGATGCGCAGCGTGACATTTATATCGGTCTCTTTCGTCTTTCTCTTGATCGTGGACTCTCTCATTTGGCTGGTTATCCTTTTTTGAGCGTATCTTTAAGCGCGAGCAGAAACGCGCTGTTTTCCTTCTGCGTGCCGACCGTGACCCTCAGGCAGCCGGGCACGACGCAATCCATGTTGCGCACGAGCACGCCCCGCCGAAGCAGGCCCTTGTGCACCGCGTCAGGGCGCGCGACCTTAAACAGTATGAAGTTCGCCTCGGAGGGGTAGGGCTCGACGCCATCGGTATTCTCAAGCCCGGACATCAGAGTGTCTCGTTCCTTGACGACCGAGCGCACTATGGAGCGCATGGTTTTTTTGTCCTTGAGCGCCTTGACCGCTAGAGACTGGGAGCAGGAGTTGAGGTTAAACGGGAGCCTGACCTTGTTGATCTCGCCTATGAGGGACGGATCGGCGGCGAGGTAGCCCACGCGCAGGGCCGCGAGCCCGATCTTGCTCAGCGTGCGCATGATTACCATGTTCGGGTAGTCGCGCAGCAGAGGCGCGAAGCCTTTTTCACTCGCAAAGGGTTGGTACGCCTCGTCAACGACGACTATCGAACGCTTCGCGGCCTCGGCTATTCGGAGGATGCCCTCGGCGGACATGCAGTTGCCTGTCGGATTGTTGGGAGAGGCGATGAAGATCAGCTTGGGTTTCTCCTTGCGTATGGACTTGAGCATCGCGCCCGTATCGAGATCGAAATCGGCGTTTAGAGGCACGGAGACCGGCCTGTGTCCAAGCGCCTGAGCGATTATGCCATACATAACGAACGTGGGCGTCGGGAAGAGCACCGGGCCGCCAAACGTGGTGATGAGGTAATAGATGAGTTCGTCCGAGCCGTTGCCGGTGAGTATGTTTTCGGCTGTCGAGGCCCATCGGGCGGCTGAGCTCGCGCCTGAGAGCCTTGGACTCGGGGTCCGGGTAGCGGTTGAGGTCAATGCCCTTAAACAGGGCCGGGCCGATGGGGCTCTCGTTTGCGTCGAGCTTGACGCGGCACGGGACCTCCTTCGCCTCATAGGCGCGGAGCCCCCTGACGTTCGGCCTTACGAGCTTGCGCAAATCCATCTTAACCGCACCCTCCAGTGCCCTCGTAACGGGGCGAATGTATTATACATTAGAACCTGTCTCAAGATTGATTCTGGCTGCAAGAGGCTGAGATCGCGGGATACGGCGTCGTACAAGCAAAAATCGTCCTCAATGTAGCGCTGCTATACCTACGTCCGATTTTTCCTTTTCTCCTTGTCTGCCACGATTTCCTCTCTCTTTCGCTTCAGAATCAATCTTGAGACAAGTTCAGCGCATTTGAGGCGGATAAAAAAAGGGGCCGCGGCAATGCCGCTGCCCCTTTTGCCGGACTGTTAAGCGTTTGAGCTATCGCTCAGGCGGCCTCGTCACGGGCCGGCCTCGAATATCTGGTTGTTCGCGCCGTCTGACTGATACCACGTGATGATCGAGTTCCCGGCGGCGTCCATCGCGACCTGTGGGTCATAGGCGTCCTGCCCGTAGGGGCTGATGTTGTCGGTGAGGCTGGAGGGGTTCGTCCAGGAGGCTCCGTCGTAAACGCTCTTGAATATCTGGTTGTTCGCGCCGTCGGACTGATACCACGTGATGATCGAGTTCCCGGCGGCGTCCATCGCGACCTCTGGAGTAAATGGCATCCTGCCCGCTGGGGCTTATGTTGTCGGTGAGGCCGGAGGGGTTCGTCCAGGAGGCTCCGTCGTAAACGCTCTTGAATATCTGGTAATTCGTGCCATCGGACTGATACCATGTGATGACCGCGCCGCCACTGTCACTCATCGCGGCCTGAGGACTTACAGCACTCTGCCCGTCGGGGCTGATGTTGTCGGTGAGGCCCGATGGGTTGGCCCATGAGGTCCCGTTGTAAACGCTCTTGAAGATCTGGGTGTTCGTCCCGTCGGACTCGTACCACGTGATGATCGCGTTGTCGTTATTGTCCATCGCGACCGCCGGGTTATTGGCCCACTTCCCGTCGGGGCTGATATAGTCGCCGATGCCTGAGGGGCCGGTCCATGAGCCGCCCCGGTACTCGCTCTTGTAGACGTGATAGTTCGTGCCGTCGTACTCGTCCCATGTGATGATCGCGTTGCCGTTGTCGTCCATCGCGACCGAGGGAGAATCGGACCACTGCCCGGCGATACTTACAATGTCGCCTAGTCCTGAGGGGCTGGTCCATGAGCCGCCGCGATACTCGCTCTTGTATATATTGTTATGCGAGCCGTCGTACTGTTTCCAGGCGATGATCGCGTTGCCGCTCTGGTCCATCGCGATCCGGGGGGGCTCGGCATCCCCGCCGTCGGGGCTTATATTGTCGGTCAGCGACGAGGGGTTGGTCCATGAGGTCCCATTGTAGACGCTCTTGAATATCTGGGTATTAGAGCCGTCGTACTGCCGCCAGGTTATGATCGCATCCCCGCTGTTATCCATCGCGACCCGCGGATTATATGCGTTGCTTCCGTCGGGGCTTATGTTGTCGGTGAGGCTGGAGGGGTTGGTCCATGAGGTCCCGTTGTATACGCTCTTGAATATCCGGGAATACGTCCCGTCGCTTTGGTCCAATACGATGATCGCGTTGCCATTGTCGTCCATCGCGACCTGTGGGTCGGAGGCGTTCTGGCCGTCGGGGCTCAGGTTGTTGGCCAGTGCCGGGTCAGGTGTTTTGCTGCTGCCGCCATCGCCTCCGCTGCTGCCGCCCGAGCCGCAGCCCGAAAGCGCTAATAAAAATACTGCCAGTAATATAAAGCCGGTCCTCTTAAATGCCATAGACATCTCGCGTCTCCTCTCAGGTATAGATAGGATTATTGGCGTGGAAAAAACAATGCCGGTGAGCGGCCTCCCCCTTGAATACGCGGTCATGTTAACACCGGCATGGATTATTGTCAACCGTTTGGGTTCAGCGGGGCCAAAGCTTTACATATTTCGCACCGAAATCGTATAATTTTCGTTGAAAATCCCTGTGTCAAAAAGCGAGGAACGCGGATGAACATAGTAGTCTGCATCAAGCAGGTCCCGGACACCGCCGAGGTGAGGATTAACCCAGAGACGGGCACCCTCATCCGCGAGGGAGTGCCGAGCATCATCAACCCATACGACATGCACGCCATAGAGGCAGCGGTACAGATCAAGGAGGCCACCGGGGCGAAGGTCACGGTGCTGACGATGGGCCCGCCGCAGGCCGATGTCGCGCTCAGAGACGCAATCGCGATGGGCGCGGACGAGGCGGTGCTGATTAGCGACCGCGCATTCGCGGGCTCCGACACCTGGGCAACCTCATACACGCTCTCGCAGGCCCTGAGAAAGCTCTCGCCCGACATCATAATGTGCGGCAAGCAGGCTATAGACGGCGATACCGCGCAGGTCGGCCCCGAGGTCGCGGACATGCTCGACATCCCGCACGTGGCGTACGTCCGCAAGGTCGTCGCGGTCGAGGAGGGCAAGATCATGGTGCAGCGGCTGATGGACGACGGCTATGACGTAGTGGCCTCTACGATGCCGGTGCTCCTGACCGTGGTTAAGGAGCTCAACATCCCCCGCCTGCCGTCGCTGAAGGGCAAGATGGCGGCCAAGAAGGCCGTGATCCCCAAATGGAGCGCCGCGGACATCGAGGCGATACCAGAGAACCTCGGGCTCACCGGCTCGCCCACCAAGGTCAAGAACATCTTCGCCCCGGAGATGCGCACCGACCGCGAGATGATCGAGGGCGGGTCTGTTGAAGAGAAGGTCGAGACGCTGATCGCGAAGCTTAAGGAGCTGAAATGGCAATTATAGTCAACCGAGACAAGTGCACCGGGTGCGAGAGCTGCATAGCGGTATGCCCGTTTGACGCGATCAAGATGGAGGGCGGCAAGGCCCTTATAAATGAATACTGCCAGGCATGCAGCGCCTGCATCGAGACCTGCCCGGAGGGCGCGATATCCCGCGTGGACGAGGCACCGGCGGCCGACGCGGCATCGCTGGACTCGTACCGGGGAGTATGGGTGTTCGCCGAGCAGCGCGACGGCCATCTCGCCCACGTCGGCGTGGAACTCCTCGGCGCGGGCCGGAAGCTCGCGGATAGATTAGGCGTCGAACTAGCTGCGGTGCTCTTCGGCGCGCCGCGCGAGGCTGCCGAAGAGCTGACAAGGTGGGGCGCGGACAAGGTATACCACGCGCCTGACGACTCCCTGCGCGCGTTTAACGACGAGCCGTACGCCGAGCTGCTGATAAAGCTGATCAAGACATACAAGCCCGAGGCGGTGCTATCGGGCGCGACACCCATCGGCAGGTCGTTTATGCCGCGCGTCGCGTCGCGCGTGCGCACCGGACTGACCGCCGACTGCACGCAGCTTGGGGTCGACGACGGCTCTCGCAACCTGCTTCAGATCCGGCCCGCATTCGGCGGCAACATCATGGCCACGATCATGTGCCCGAACAACAGGCCCCAGATCGCTACAGTCAGGCCGCGCGTGATGAAGCCCAACGAGTACGACGCCTCGCGCACCGGCACGATAGTCGAGGTCGACGCAAGCGGGCTTAAGTCCCGCACCAAGGTGATAGAGACCGTAAAAGAGGTCGAAGAAAACGCATGCAGCCTGCAGGACGCACCGGTCATCGTATCGGGCGGACGCGGCCTGGGCGGCCCCAAGGGGTTCGAGATGCTTCGCGAGCTCGCCGAGCTTCTGGGCGGGACTGTCGGATCTTCACGCGCAGCGGTGGACGAGGGCTGGATAGCGTACCGCCATCAGGTCGGGCAGACCGGCAAGACCGTATGCCCGCGCATCTATATCGCGTGCGGCATCTCGGGCGCGGTGCAGCACCTCGTGGGGATGCAGTCTTCGGACATCATCATCGCGATCAACAACAACCCGGAGGCCCCGATCTTCAAGGTCGCGACACTAGGCATAGTCGGCGATCTCTACGAGGTCATCCCGGCGCTGATCCGCAGGATCAAGCAGGAAAAGGGCGCATGAAGATCGCGTTCGTATTCCCCGGCCAGGGCTCGCAGAAGGTCGGGATGGGCAGGGACCTCTTCGACGGCTACGACAAGGTGCAGGCGCTTTACGAGCGCGCGTGCGAGGCGCTGAATTTCGATATCGCGGGGCTGAGCTTCAACGGGCCCGAGGCCGAACTCAACCAGACGATGCGCACGCAGCCTGCACTGGTCGCGGCGAGCACCGCGGCGTATGCCGTGCTGCTCGGAAGCGGGATCAAGCCGGACGTCGTCGCGGGCCACAGCCTCGGCGAATACTCCGCGCTCGTCGCGGCGGGCGTGCTTAATTTCGCTGATGCGCTTAAGGTCACGGAGCTTCGCGGCAGGCTCATGCAGGAGGCGGTGCCCGAGGGCAAAGGGCTGATGGCGGCCGTGCTCGGCATGGGGCGCGAGGTACTGATCGAGGCATTAAAAGAGGTCAAGAGCGGATATGTCGCCCCTGCGAACTTCAACTGTCCCGGCCAGATCGTGATCTCAGGCGAGCGCGTTGCTGTCGAGGAGGCGATGGAGGTCTTGAAGGCTCGCGGGGCCAAGCGCGTGATCGCGCTTTCTGTAAGCGTGCCCTCGCACAGCAAACTGATGGACGAGGCCTCGAAGAAGCTCTCGGAGCATCTCTTTTTGGGCGATATCGAGGTGCGCGAGCCGAGGGTGCCGGTCGTCTGCAACTCCGACGCGATATTTTTAAGCACCACGGACGGGATCAAGGCCGCGCTCGTCAAGCAGTTAAACTCCCCCGTGCTCTGGGAGGACTCCGTGGCCGCGATGGTCAACTCCGGCGTAGATACCTTCATCGAGGTCGGCCCCGGCAAGGTCCTCTGCGGGCTTATAAGGAAGTGCAACCCCGACGTCCGGACGCTAAACGTCGAGGACCGCGCGAGCCTGGAGAAGACGCTCGCCGAACTCGCGGCTTAATACAACACATACTGGAGGCGGCAATCATGCATATCAAGGGCAGGATCTGGAAGTTCGGAGACAACATAGACACGGACGCGATCATCCCGGCGCGGTACCTCAACACATCGGACCCGAAGGAACTGGCGGCCCATGTGATGGAGGACGCGGACGCGGACTTCCCCAGGAAGGTCAAGCCGGGCGACATCATCGTCGGCGGGTCGAACTTCGGCTGCGGCTCGTCTAGAGAGCACGCGCCGCTTGCGATCAAGACCGCCGGGATCGCGGCCGTCATAGCCAAGAGCTACGCGCGCATATTCTACCGCAACGCATTCAATATCGGGCTGCCGATCTTCGAGGCCCCGGACATGCCGGACGCGGTCGCCGAGGGCGACGTGCTCGATCTCGACGCGGAGGCCGGGGTAGTGAAGGACATCACCAAGGGCACGTCGTACAAGGTCTCGCCGATACCCCCGTTCATGCAGGAGCTGATCTCCGCTGGCGGCCTCATCGAGTGGACCAAGAAAAAAATAGCATAAGATAGCGCTCGAAATTCTCGCTTCGCTCGTATTTCGAGCGGGGCGCTGAAGATAAATCTCGATCTGAAAGGGACTCAGGATGAAGACATACAAGATAGCGGTAGTGGCGGGCGACGGCACAGGCCCGGAGGTCGTGGCAGAGGGCCTGAAGGTCCTGGACGTGGTATCGAAAAAGTTCGGGTTCAAGCTCGACCTTACGCACTTCGACTTCGGCGGCGAGCGCTACCTGCGCACGAACGAGGTGCTGCCGGCCTCGGCGATTGACGACCTCCGCAAGTTCGACGCGATATTCCTAGGCGCGATCGGCCACCCGGACGTGAAGCCCGGCATATTGGAGAAGGGCATCCTGCTGAAGCTCCGCTTCGAACTCGACCAGTACATAAACCTCCGCCCGGTCAAGCTATACCCCGGCGTGGACTGCCCTCTGAAGGGCAAGGGGCCGGAGCACATAGACTTCGTCGTGGTGCGCGAGAACACCGAGGGGCTATACGCGGGCGCGGGCGGTTTCCTTAAGAAGGGCACGCCGGATGAGATCGCCACGCAGGAGTCGATAAACACGCGCAAGGGCGTGGATAGGTGTCTCAAGTATGCGTTTGAGTACACGAAGAAGCGCAACAAGGACAACAAGCTCACGCTCTGCGGCAAGACGAACGTGCTTACGTTCGCGTTCGACCTCTGGATGCGCGCGTTCAACGAGATGGCCACGGCGTATCCGGGCATCACGGCCAACTACGCGCACGTCGACGCGATCACGATGTGGTTCGTCAAGAACCCCGAATGGTTCGACGTGATCGTCACCGACAACATGTTCGGGGACATCATCACGGATTTAGGCGCGATGATACAGGGCGGCATGGGCATCGCTGCGGGCGGCAACATCAACCCCGAGGGCGTCTCGATGTTCGAGCCGATCGGCGGCTCGGCCCCGAAGTACAGGGGATTAAACGTGATCAACCCGCTCGCGGCCATATGCGCCGGGGGGATGATGCTCACGCACCTTGGCGAGGAGAAGGCTGGGGCGGCCATCGAGGCCGCCGCGATGGAAGTGACCGGAAAGCACATCAAGGACCTCGGCGCGGGCAAGATGGGGATGTCTACCACGCAGGTCGGCGACCTTGTCGCCAAGCTCGTAAGCTAAATTTAAGTTACCTTATCCATGCAGGGCCGGGATTATCTCCCGGCCTTTTTTTTGCGCTCGCAATGGATTGACACGAATCAGATGGAGTGCTAGGGTTATGCCATGGATAAGCCTATGCCAGCGGTCTTCGTCGGACACGGCAACCCGATGAACGCATTATACGAAAATGCCTATACCGAGGGCTGGGCATCTATCGGCAGTTCGATGCCCCGGCCCAAGGCGATTCTGTCGGTATCGGCCCACTGGTTCATACCCGCGACCGAGGTGACGGTCAGCGCTACCCCGCGCACGATCCACGACTTCGGCGGTTTCCCCGACGAGCTGTTTGAGATGAAATATCCCGCCCCCGGCTCTCCGGGGCTTGCGTCGCGCGTCAGAGACATGCTCGCGCCCGTGGCGGTCGGGCTGAGCGTGGAGTGGGGACTGGACCACGGGACATGGACCGTCCTGCACCATATGTTTCCGAAGGCCGACATACCCGTCATCCAGCTCAGCATCGACGAGGCGAAACCTCCGGCGTTCCATTATGAGATCGGCAAGCGTCTTGGGTCATTGCGGGAAGAGGGCGTGCTGATCATCGGCAGCGGCAACGTAGTCCACAACCTGCATTCCTATGCGTGGGGCCAGCAGGGGGGCAAGGCGTACGACTGGGCCGTGCGGTTTGAACACAGGGTGCGGGAGCTTATCGTCAAGGGCAACGATGCGCACGTTGTCGAGTATGAGAAGATGGGCCGTGACGCGATGCTCTCGGCCCCGACGCCGGACCACTATCTCCCCTTGCTGTATGTGCTCGGCCTGCGCAGGGCGGGAGACGCGATCAGTTTTCCGGTAGTGGGGACGGATGGGGGGTCGGTTTCGATGTTAGCGGTGCAATTAGGGTAAATACACTCACTGCGTCGCCTTTTCCAAAGCGCGCCAAATCGCTTGATACTGCGTCACGCCTCACAGCCCGATCCTCAACGTATGTCCATGCCCACTTCTCAAGACGCTTCAGCCTTAGCCCCTTCGTCTCGATGCCGTGCCGCAGCCATACGCCCCTCACTCCGCCCTGACTTATCGTAATACCCAGCTTGTTTAGCTCGTTTGCCGTGCGCATCCGTGCGTGCGTGGGCTGCTCAAGCGAGTACGATAGAACCTTCGCCTCTATCTCCGGGGCAACCCGGTTTCCGATGCGGGGCATGCTGCGCGTCTTCTCGATCAGCCCTTCAAGCCCCTCTTCGGCTATCGCGTCCTTGATGTCGTAGAAGTGCTGGCGTCTGATGCCGAGCATCCGGCAGGCAAGGGATATGTTTCCGAGCGTCGCGCCAAGTTCCAGAATGTTGAGCTTGCGGCTGATGATATACTGTCTCTGAGCCATGGTCTTCCTTCTCGGTTAAGTTTGTTTGGGCAAACTATCTTAACCGGAAGGCCATGGCTCCTTGAACCTCCAAAGAGCCCTAAACTGTCAACGCTTTTCTAGATTAGTGCACATTCTACCCTTTCCATCTGTTGCGCTCACTTCAAATAGAGAAATGCTAGCCCCCTTGTTTCCATCACCAACAACACACACGCAACGCAACCAAATTAACCTTATGAGTCAAGGTGGTGCGAGAGAGGGGAGTCGAACCCCTACGGTGTTACCCATTGGATCCTAAGTCCAACGCGTCTGCCAGTTCCGCCACTCTCGCTGCATGATTTTATAGGTTTATTCAGCCTACGGTCAAACGTCTACTCCCCGACCGCGAGCTACACATACGACGCGAACGGAAAAACTATTGCAATACAGGGGCAGGTTGCGGTATCTTTGGGGATGGCGCTGCGGGGAGAAAGAACTACGACCAGTTATATATATGACGGCTGGGACATCGTGCAGGAGAGGCAGGACGATCAGGTGAAGTGGAACTATCTGAGGAGCCTGAACATCGACGAGCCATTGGCCCGCATCGGCTTCGACAATACGACCGAATACTACCATGCCGATCACCTCGGAACGCATCACCTCGATAACGGATGAAACCGGCGTCGTTAAGACCCAATATGCATACTCGCCTTTCGGCGAGCCCATGATGAACGGTGCCGCATCCGATAATGCGTTCCAGTACACAGGCCGCGAGAACGACGGCACCGGGCTAACATATTACCGCTACCGCTACTACAACTCCGCGCTAGGCAGGTTCATCTCCGAAGACCCGATAGGGTTAAGGGGCGGGGTAAATTACTTCCGATATGCCGCGAATAATCCCCTACTCTATCGAGACCCGCTTGGGTTGACCAATTGGGGTAAAGTTGGAACTGGAACACTAGCTGGACTTCAAGGCCTTGGCACATTCGGCTTTGGTGTTGCAGTAGGAATCTATGGCTACGGTGAGATAGCTGAAGGTTTTGCATTAGGCGGACCACTTGGTGGATTAGCTATGTTGTACGGATTAGGCAATATAGGGCATATATTTGGACTGAGTGGAATGTTGGGGGCTTTAGGCGGAGGTGAGGTTATTTTTGGAGTGAATATGATACTTGATGGTCTAGCAGAGCCGGATGGTGGTTGTCATTAACGCCTCAGAATCACAAGCATCGAAATGAGATGGTTCAGAACAGTCTGGGGCTGGCTGGATGTCGCGATATTGGGCTTGATTATTGTGTATTTTATTCTCATGTGGAATGAATATCCTCTTACTCTCGGCGGCTCGATAGTGTTTATTACGCTGATCGCATTAAATTGTTTTTTCTCTACGTTACGAATAGTGAATCCATGGTTTCTTACAACTTTCTCGATGATGCTCTTATTATTTATGAGTATTAATCACGTTGCTTATTTGGAATCACTACATGGTGTTCAGAGTTCTTATATCCCATGGTATATTTGTCTTGGCTATATAATGTTTCATGTATATAGCATATCGGTTTGTCTTTCTATTGGCTCAGGATCTGAGAGAAGGAGTGAGAGTGAAATTGGTTTGCGCAAGAGTATTACTATCCGCATCCTTATGAAAGTATTTTTTCCTTATCTAATTGGAGCTCTTGTTACTGGTGCAGTTTTTTTAGTTTATGCCCATAGAGAAGCATTCACTGTGAAGCTATCACTCATGAAACATTATCTTTTTTGGTTTATTGTGGGGCAGGCATGGGTCCTGATTGCAAATAGAAAAGAGATTGATTGGGCATTCTCAAAACTTACCATTGAAAAGTCGGCGCTAAGGATTCGTAATCCACGCAAGATATTTATTGTTTTTGCACTTGCCACCTTATTCATAGGGAGCGCGTTTGAAATGATGCGAGGTCTCTGGTTTGTATGGTTTGGGACATGGCTTGCTGTAACTCTAATGGTTATGAACTACTGGAGAATGTGGAAATATTCTCTTTCTGAGAATAATAAATACACATACGAATCTATTGATAATAATCGACTTGACACAATGGGAAACGAATTCGAATTAGTTAAATATCTTATTCGATTTGTGGTCATTGGTGCTCTGCTAGGAACAGCATACATGCTTATATTGGCTGTCCTGCTGGTAAAACATATGTATTAATCGCTGTTACCTCTACCACTACATACCCTGGAAGCTACAACTGTAGCGCGCCGTCCGAATAACCATAGGGAACATCCCGCACGGGGAACATAAGCTAGACCTACGACTCGATGGACCGACGTAGGGTTCAGATTAATACCCCACGCAACAGCTCAGTTGTGCATTGCCTCAACCGTGACCAAAACGTGACAGAATATATCTGAACGGACAGACAATACGGCAATGGGCAGAAAGGACAGAACGGCGGACTATCCTTTCCTGAAGCCATATTATGAAATTTACCAAGCTGGAGGCCCAGTTACGAATTTAGTCGTTTTAGGTTCCTAAGTCCAGCGCGTCTGCCAGTTCCGCCACTCTCGCTGTGTGATTTTAAAGGATATTTAAAAGCGATAGCAAATGCCTCCAGCATTTCTCCAGTAGACGCGAGCGCAAGGAACAAAACAATAATTGAGCCTGCGCATAGAATATTCCGCGGACGCTTTCTCTGGGAACCAGCAGGCTCGAATTGACTAATGGACATTTGAGGACGTGACCTGCATGGCCTCGAGTTTAAACAAGTGCAAGTGCTTATAGGCTAGCGAACGGTCGAGGAATGACTCAGGAAGGCAGGCGTGAGCTAGAGACAGTGGGCTTCAGTCCCATATGTTTTTCGAAATAATCGCTCCAGTGCGTTACGAAGGCCGCATGGCTGTAAATCTTGGCGGTCGCCAGGCCTTCGGCCACGAGCCGCTGTGCATATGCGCCATCAGACAACACGTTAGCCGCCTTGTCGCACAGGCCGTCAAAATCAGGGTATCCCGTAACCTCACAGTTTACCCCAGGCAGCATGAACTCGGTGCCTCCGCAGCCGTGGAAACCGATGACCGTGCAGCCGCACGCCATCGCCTCAAGGGGCATAAGGCTAAACCCCTCGCAAGTCATCAGCGACAGGACGTACCGGTGTTCGGACATCAGCTTAAGGAGCTCATCTTGCGTTATCCTCGGAGGCGGATACGTGACGGAAAACTCAGCCTGGGGGTGGCGCGCCCTCATGGTGTCTTTAAAACGCTGCAAAAACAGCCCGGAGTATGACTTGTTCAGGGCCAGGATGCTTCCGGGCGGCCTTTGGTCCCACGGTTTTCCCTTAGGCATATCGCCGGTGATATAGGCCGGGATGACAGGGGCGTCTATGCCGTAAGTGGTCTCGATAAAACGCTTTACGAAGCCCGAGACACAGACATAGTAATCGAAAAAGCCGTCCAGGACGTTATACGTTGTGAACGCCTGGATATACATCAGTTTGCGTCCTGGCAGCCTGAGCCCCATCATCAGACTCGAGCAGCTCGATGGTGCAAGGATGATATCTTTCTCGGTGACGGCGTCTTCCATCTCTTCGATGGTTATCGACTCAAACTGGTGCCTATAATGGAAAATGTTTTTGGCCGTATTTTGCTTTTTCGCTTTCCGCTTCTCCGCCTTTAAAACCACGAAGCATTGGCTGCCAAACCGCTCGTATAGTATGCACCCGAGCTGATAGATCATATAATTGCCGCCATAGGGCATGTAGCCGTTCATGATGAAGACCCTCATGCCGTTTTCTGGTGGTGCCGGGATCCGCCTGTTTTCCCGCCGCCGCTTAAGCGGGAAGCGCAGGAGCCGTTGCATTATCGCTGCTAATTTATTCAAGCCGGATTTGCGCTTCATATGCGGTTGAAGGCTGCATTCAAGGGTTTATGAGCCTCGAAAACGGCCCTTTGGAAGCGAGATAGACCTTGCACCGGGAACACGCAACCCCGGGATCAGGCCGGGCCTTTCCGAGCACCATTGCCTTTGCATAGCGGTATTTTTTTGAGCGGAGACAGGCGCTGAGCCCTTCCGAAAACACGTTACCGAAGTCTGAGTATATGTTCTCGCAGCAGCCCAGGAGTTTTCCGTCCCAGTTTATCTGGGGCGCGAACCATAGCTGCAGGCAAGGCCTCGCGGACATCAATCCGCTTTCGCGCTGGTAATTATAGCGTGCGATGTATTTCTGCCCGGCGCCTTTTCCGAGGGAAGCTGTTTCAACGACCGGGGAGTAAGAGGGCGCATGGTTAAGTTTAGCGTAGAACTCCATCCCTAGCTCTGTTGCCATGGCCCTGGCGGCCTCGAGTTCGTGGGCATTGTGGCCGAATACCACGAACTGCCATCGGATACGCGGCAAGCCGCTCCGGTACTGCTCCTTATATTTGTTGATCAGTCTTACATTAGAGAGGACCCGCTGGAGGTCGCCGCCGACGCGGTACTTGCCGTACGTCTCTTGGGTGGCGCCGTCAATCGAGACCGAGAGCTTCTGTAAGCGATGCCTCACGATCGCCTCGGCCTTTTCCTCGTCGAGCGTATTGAGGTTGCTGCCGTTTCTGCACATCAGCGAGACACCATGCTCCGCCCCGATGCGAAGGATTTCGGAGATCTGCGGGTTAAGGAATATCTCGCCCCAGTTTGAAAGCTCGACGGACTTCACTCGCGGGTTGTTGCTGAGGAAGGAGCCGAAGTCCTCCGGACTCAGAAACCCGCTGCCGACCACTGCCTTGCGGTTTTCTCCGCTGGCGGTAGGGCAGATCGGGCATTTAAGCTGACATATGCTCGATGCATCGATGCGCACCTTCTCCGGTCCTACAAAATCAGCAAGATACGCCTTAGCCCTGAACTTGAGATATCTGACCAGCAAGCTCATCCGCCTTGAGACTCCAGGCCTTTCCCGTAGCCGTAAAACGGATCAAGTTCCGAGACCGCGTCGTCGAGATACGACAGGTCCTCAGGCCCGAAGTGTTTAAGGTAGCCCTTGACTACGCCGGAGCGGACCTTGAAGGAATCGGGGTCCCCGGGGTTCCTGTGCTTCAGGACCTCGGATTTTATCTCGCCCTTCTTCTCCATGCGCTTCATGTTCTCGAAATCTGAAAATCGCACTGCCTCCAGCAAGGCCGCCTCGTCGGCGCGCCCGCTGCCTTCGATGAACTCCAGTATCCGCCTGAACTCCGATACCGTGTCGGTGCGCAGGGCCTCGTAATTTATCCATAGGCAGCGAGGGTGGGCGGCAAACCGCATCCGCCAATTGTTGAGTATCGTGACTATCGGACGGATACCGCAGCGCTCATCCCTAATGAACTTGGAGATGGTGCCCAGATGCCTGGGGTCGACCTCGTTTTTGGTAACGTGAAAATAGCGTGAGACGACCATGTCACGCGGGTCGCGGCTGAGGATTATGAGTTTCTTCTCAAAGGCCACCTTATCCGGGATGAGATGCTTGCCCTTGAGGCGCTGGAAAAAAGTATCAAGGGCGATGTGGTGCCAGATCTCGTGGCTGAAAAATACAAACGGTATCGTCTCACCCGGTTTGATTTTTTCGAATTTCATCGAGAATTCGATCCCATACTTGATGGAAAGATATTTATTGAGCAGCACCCTCAGCCATGTTCTGCCGCTGTTTGCAGCCGACAGTACAAGCGTGTCAGCGCCATTAATCTTGCGTCTATTTGGATTGAAGACGAAAAACCGCATAGAGTATATTAACAAATCCGCATCGTTCCTGTCAGATTAGGGCTTAGCTCTGTCCCGTTATCAAACACCCCCTGACTTGGACATGATAAACTAGTTGATCTGCGGCTTTGGAGGGTAGGGGGAATGACGGTAGAGCAACCGCGTAATGCATCGGGGACCGCCTGCGGCGGCATTGGGATCATGAAGCCGCTGGACGTCCTGAAGCAGCATATAAGGCTGGCCCTGACGCGACGAAGCCTCAGAGTGTTGCTGGATCAATACCGTCGTGCCCCCGGGACGTCCGGCAGATCGCTCCCCGACGGCGGTGCGGCGGCTATCGGCGGGCTCACGCCTCCAGAGAGGACCGGACTCGCTATCACGACATATAACCGTCCTGAATACCTGAGCCAATTTATAAGCTCGCTTCTGGAGACGGACCACCGTTTACTCGGGCATGTCTGCGTCATAGACGACAACAGCGATATGGAGGAAACGCGCGGCTTGCTTGAAAGGTTTAAGGCCCTGGATGTAAACCACGTCAGCGTCTTTAAAACTGCGAGGAATGTCCGCAATCATGTGACATTGCCCCTGGCCCTGGATTATCTGCTTTCACAGGGGTGTTCGACTTTGATCAATGTCGATGCCGATTGCATCTTCAAACCCAATTGGCTCTCCGTGCTGCTGGAGCTCCATAAGCAGTTCCCCAATGATATCGTCACAGGGTTTAACTCTCCTAAACACCCTGCCGCCTCGACATCCGCGGCACACTATATTAAAAACACCATCGGAGGGGTGAACCTCGTCTTCGGTGCCCTCACCTACGCCGAGGCAGTACGTGGATCGTTTGCCTCGAAATCCCGCTGGGACTGGGAGATGTGCGCACGCGCTAAGTCAAGTCACAGGCTGCTTGTAGCCTCTCGGCCCTCCGTGGTGCAGCACATAGGCATCGAGTCCAGCCTTCGGCATAAATATGCTGACAGGGCGGAGGATTTCGAGTAACCGTTAAGCCGCGCATGCTTTCATTTGCGCTCTTGCGCTGGACCGTCTGGGGCCGCAAGAGCAGCATTGCACCTTGGTATCCATTTTATTGTTAATATATTCGATATATGTTTATGTCAAATTTTTCGAGACATGCAGAGGCCCGCTCCCCAGCCATTAGGCCATACAGAGTTATGCACGTGATCCATTCTTTAGGCACCGGAGGCAGCCAGGTGCATGTCCGCGACGTCATAAGGCACCTTGACCGTTTTGCACTTACGCCTATAGTCTGCTCGCTTTCGGATATCGGCCCCGTAGGCCGCGAACTCCAGGCCGAAGGGATAGAGGTCATAGCGCTCGGCATGCAGGGGCGTGGCGGCTGGGCCATAGTGCGGGAGCTTTCAAGGGCTATCCGCGAGCGCGGAATCGACATAGTCCATACGCACACGTACAGGTCAAACCTGTACGGCAGGCTTGCCGCCATCCTGGCCCGCACCCCATGCATAGTCGCCTCGGTGCATAACCAGTATAAGCCCAGTGCCCGAAAGCCGATGCGGAGGCTCATTAACCACCTGCTTGCAAAATATACGAATGCCATTGTGGCGGTCTCCGAGCCGGTGAAGGCGGACATCGTAAGCTGCGACCGTATCCGGCCCTCAAAGACCGTAGTCATACCAAACGGCATCGACGCCGAGGCCCTTGCAAAAGGTGACCGCGCCTCTGCAAGGCTGTCGCTCGGCATACCCGAGGACAGCCAGGTTATCGGTGCGGTCGGAAGACTTGTGGAGCAGAAGGGTTTTCGTTATTTGATCGAGGCATTCGCTGAGATTAAGGCGAACCTGCCAAACTCAGTGCTCCTGATAGTCGGCGACGGCAGCCACGATGCGCAGCTCAAGGAACTGGCCGCGCGGCTCGGCGTTCGAGACAGCGTCACATTCGCCGGGATGCGCCGAGACATCCCGGACATGCTCGCCGCGATGGACGTATACGCAATGCCATCACTCTACGAGGGGTTTGGCATTTCGCTTGTCGAGGCTATGGCAGCTGGCAAGCCGGTAGTTGCGACGACGATCCCGCCCTTCATGAAAATACTGAGCCATGGCGAGACCGCGCTGCTCGTGCCGCCTAAAGACCCTGGCGCCCTTGCTTCCGCGATAAGCCGCCTGTTGACCGACAGGCCCCTTGCGCTGCGTCTGGGCCAGGAGGCGCGTGAGACGGCCGCAAGCAGATACGACATAGAAGACGTCTCGGCCCGTTTAAGGCTGCTTTACATGACATGCCTAAAGAGTGCGCACCTCATCGGAAGCGTGGGCCCGGCCTCCTGCGAGGGCAAATACGGCAATACGATAAACGTTATATCTCCGCACCATGACGACGCGTGTTTTTCACTCGGCATAGCCCTGAGCCGGTTCCTGAGGGAAGGTTACAAGGTCAACGTCATTAACTGTTACACTGTTTCGAGTTATACGGTAGGGCGCAAAAACAATGACGCCAGCATCGTAAGCGCGATACGCAAGGAAGAGGACTCAGCCTTTATATCAAAGCTCGGTCCCGGGGCATCGGCCACTGACCTCGGCTTTAGCGATTCGTTAAACAGGGGGCAGGCGTTTAAGTACAGTACCCGTCCCATCGGCCAGGCCGATAGCGAAGAGTTGCGCCAGGTCGCTGCGGCTTTGAGCGTGGCGCTCAAACCCGGGCCGATCCTGATCCCCCTATCCGTCGGCCACCATCCGAACCATCGAATAGCGCACATGGCCGGGATTCAGTCGCGCGATGGAAACGAATTCATAGGTTTTTACGAGGACCTGCCTTATAGCGCAAACCTCACCGAGGCCCAGGTCATAGACTACGTCCGGGATGCGGAGACCGCCCTCGGCCGCACCCTCTCGCCTCTTGTGATCTCATCTGACGGCGGCGCGCGTTTGAAGGCGAGGTTGGCAGGGAGTTACGTCTCCCAGCTCGGAGAGAAAACGGTCCGGAAATTGGCCAGGAGGGCAAAGAGGTTTAACGACGGCGAACGTCTGTGGCTCTCTGAGCCACTCAGAAGCCTGCTTGCTGGATGCCTGACTAGCAGCCCTTCGAAGTAGATTTATTGCCGCATACCGGTGAGGACCGGATTCACCCGGAGCTATGCCGCTATCTCGGTGAGCGACACCGGCACGGGTTTGGACGAGGAGACGATGCGCAAGATATTCGAGCCTTTCTTTACAACCAAGGGGCGAAGCGCACCGGCCTCGGCCTCGCTATAGCATATGGGGTGCTCAAGCAGCACGGGGGCCACATCTGCGCCTCCAGCGAACCGGGAAAAGGAACCACCTTCAACCTCTATCTGCCGTTTGCCGATGCGTCTGCCGCTGCAAATATCCGCAAACCAGCCTCGCCGGAAGCGCTCATCTCGAAGATAAGCGCTATTTTGCAAGGCAGACAGCCGGTCCCGCCAGGTTAAGAAATAACGCACGCGGGCTGGCGAGGGCGGCTTACTCCCCCGTCGTCCCGCGTGCGAGATCTTTTTGCGCCACCGGTTGCGGACCGGTACGTCATCCTCCGGTCAGGCAAATACGCTTGTGCCCGGAGCCGGGATGGAATTTGCGGCAGTGGCGGTGACGCCGCCTGCCTGCGCGTACTGTTCGAGCGCCTTTGTCACCACGTTTGATACGCCGTTAGCCGAGAGACTTCCAGTGCCGTTTTTTAGGTCGTATGCCAGCTCCTCGGCGGTCGAGACTACGCCGTCCTGATTCGTATCCTTGACGTCGAACGTCGTGCTGCCGCTGCCCGAAGACGGACTGCCTGAAGACGGGCTGCCGCTCGCTGCATCTATTGCGTCGAGCAGCGAACTGAGCGAGCCGCTGCCTCCTGCGCTCCTCGCCGTCGCTCCCTGCGTCTGCTGCCCGCCGCCGTGATGGTGGTGGTGGCCGTGAGCCTTTTGCATGCCGCTTGCAAGCTCACTCTCGCTGACGCTGCCGTCGCCGTTGGTGTCAAGGGCGCTGAACAGCTTCGAGACGTCACCTGTTGCGCTGCCCGAGGCCCCTGCGGACAGGCCCGCGGCGAGCTCGTCCTGACTGAGGACGCCGTCGCCGTTAGTATCGAGCTTCTTGAGCATCTCGCTCTGCATCTGCTGCTGGAGGTTCTTCAGCCCCGAGTCCAGCTCGCTCTGGCTGATCCCCCCGTCCTGATTACTGTCCATGAGGGTTATTACGTCGTTTACGCTCGCGCCAAAGTCCGTTGCCAACTTGCTCTGGCCGAGTTCGTCCGTGCTGATGCTGCCGTCTCCGTTGGTGTCGAGCTTGTTGAACAGTTGAGTGAGCCACTGCGAACCGGCCCCGCCTACCGCTCCCATCGAAGATGAAACTGACATCTGCGACCTCCTTTCCAAAACTTTTCCCCCCGGAGCTTGATGCTCCTATCTCACATATCGGCAGGGAAATAGCTTTGCGCGGCTATTTCCGGGCCTTTCACGGATTTCCTTATTTCTTCCATAATTAAGCTAACTTATTGAATTGTTGTGAAAATTTAAGGCACGTGACTCGTGCTGCGTCCGGGTGCGCCCTCGGGACGCCGCGTCAGAGGATACGTCGCACGGAATTAGGCAATTGCTTCACTGATGACATAGAAACAATGCGAGGTATTATCCGAACTCAACGCTGTGCTGCGGAGGGGGCGGGGCGGACGGCAGCGAAGGGAGAGTGCGTATCGCCGTCCGCCCCGTGAGAGACGCCTTGATTACTCTTCGGTCTGTCCGATGCGTGCCGGGCGGGACGCCACGCCACGCATCTTGCACTCTCTATGGTCCATTTGAGTTTTCCTGAGCATCTCCTTGAGTTTCTTTCTCTGCTCCGGCGTCAGCTTCGCCTTGGCTTCCTGGACCGCCTTGATGAATGTGAGCTTTATGTCAGTCTTCAGGGATTCGACCTGTTTCAGTTTTGCCTCGACCGCGCCCATGTCGACCTGATCTTTGCTCAGGAGTTCTCTGAGCTCTATCGAGGCGATGCGCTCATCGGCTTTTTTCCTGATCAGATCCTTTATCGTCCCGAACGCGATCTCGCCTATCTCGGCCCTCTGTTTCTGGTTAAGGTCGAGGGCCATGATTTCCCTTAGCATGCGATGCCCTTCATCTCGCATCGGCCTGTCATCGTTCATCCAGGGCGCGCTGTGCCTCATGCCCCCTTCGTCTGCGGAGGCGGTCTGGGCGAACCATGCCCCGGTGGCCAGCATTGCGGCCAGAAGCAGGCCGATAGTCAGATTTTTCTTCATCGTTTTCTCCTTTTTACTTTTTCTTCCGGCTGTCGTGCGGGCAGCCGTTTGCTGTAAATTAATGTTAACAACCGAATATGGCGGAAATATGGAAGAAATGAGGAATTTCAAAAATAGCGCAAATGCTTATGGATTTCCCTTGGAAATGAGAGATAAAATGAAGGATGAAGGTTAGCATTACATACAGGCTGTTTCTCTCGATTCTCGCCGCGACCTGTCTGGCGCTGCTGTGCATGTTCCTCATTATGCAGCAGAGTATCAGCCAGGGGTTTTTCCAGTATCTCAATTCAATGGAGCAGGGCAGGCTGGTGCAGTTGGCCGGTATCCTTGAGCAGGAGTACGCAGCCGACGGGGGCTGGGATGCCCTGCGGGAGAACCGCAGACACTTTCACCTCATGGTAGAGAGGGCCAGGGACGCCGCCGCTGCGCAACGGGCTCAGGAACTCAGCGAGGGAACCGGCGCACCTGCACTTCAGCCCCCTGCGCCTCGCTCGCCAAGGCTGCCCTTTGTCGTCATTGACGCGGACCGCAACGTTGTAGTTGGCACCCCGGGGGATGCCAAGGAGTCGAATTTCATCCCCATTGTCCATGACGGCAACACAGTCGGCTACGTAGGGCTCATGTCGCCATTGCATTTCCTTACCCCTTCGCAGTTTAAATTCCTGACAAAGCAGAGGTCAGCCATGGTGCTTGCCGCATTAGGGATGGTCATGGTGGTCATCATATTTTCCATCCCGCTGGCAAAACGCATGGTCCGGCCGATAAGGGCAATGGCAGCCGCAACCAATGAGTTAGCCTCGGGCAATTATGCCGTACGGATTCCAGTATCCTCGACCGACGAACTCGGCCAGCTTGCCCGGGACTTCAACGAGCTGGCCCTGACGCTCGAGAAAAACGAAAAAGAACGCCGCCAATGGGTAGCCGACATTTCCCATGAACTCAGGACCCCTGTGGCCGTGCTGCGGGGCGAGATCGAGGCGCTCCTGGACGGAATCCGCAGCGTGACCCCGGAGACGATGCGCTCTCTTCACGCCGAGGTCCTGCAGCTAAACCGCCTGATCGAAGACCTCTACCAGCTTTCGCAGTCCGATATCGGCACATTGAGCTACCGCAAGGAGCAGCTCGATCTTGCGGAGGCCGTCAGGGATTCCGCGGAATCCTATGGCGCCGAGTTCGGCCGCAGGGGGATCAAGCTCACCTCAGAGCTGCCCGATAAGGGAGGGATCACTGTGCTCGCCGACGGCGACCGGCTGGATCAGCTGTTAGCGAACCTGTTTGAGAATTCCCTGAAATATACCGATAAGGGCGGGGAGCTCGTCGTCCGTCTGGCATGCCGGGAAGGGCGGGCTGTCATAGATTTTGAGGACTCCGCGCCCGGGGTCCCCAAAGAGGACCTGGCCAGGCTCTTTGACAGGTTCTATCGCGTGGATGCATCCCGAAGCAGGTCATCTGGCGGGGCCGGCCTCGGCCTTGCGATCTGCAGGAATATCGTCGAGGCGCACGCCGGTGCTATCGAGGCTCTCCCCTCGTCCCTGGGCGGCGTGCTGATCAGGGTAACCATGCCGGTTACGGGTGAATGCGCGTGAGCGCAGCAGATAAGCTCCTGATAGTCGAGGACGAGCCCAAGCTGGCGAGCCTGCTCTCGGATTACCTTGAGGCCGCCGGTTTCGAGCCCTATTGCCTCGCAAACGGCGCGGAGGTCGTGCCGTGGTTCCGTGAGCATGGGGCCGACCTCATACTCCTGGACCTGATGCTTCCGGGACGCGGCGGCATGGACATATGCAAGGAGATAAGGACATTCTCCCGCGTGCCGATAATCATGGTGACGGCGCGGATCGAAGAGATCGACCGGCTGCTGGGGCTCGAACTCGGGGCTGACGACTACATCTGCAAGCCCTATAGCCCGCGCGAGGTGGTCGCTCGCGTAAAGGCCGTACTCCGGCGCGCGGCCGACGGCAAGACCCTGCAGGCCCAGGGGCTGGTGCTCGACGCTCACCGCTATAAGGCGACGCTTGACGAGCATGACCTTGACCTCACGGCCGTGGAGTTCAAGCTATTGCAGTTTCTGGCTTCCAATCCCGGGCGCATCTATAGCCGTGCGCAGCTCATGGACGTGATCTATCCCGACGAGCGGATAGTCAGCGACCGCACTATCGACAGCCACATAAAAAAGCTGCGGCGAAAGATCGAGGCAATCGACGCTGAAGCAAAGCTCATCCGTTCGATCTACGGCGTCGGTTACAAGTTCGAGCGCGAGCCGTAAAGAGGATGCTGCATCGGACTCGCCGGAGCCGGGCACGCTTGCAGGCCCGGCCTCTAAACGGGATATGGACTGGCGTCATCCTTTGAAAGTTTCGTATACCTCGTCGAACTTTGAAGAAATACTCATAAACGCCCTCAGCGTCCGCGGATCGAAATGCTCCGGCATCGTCCTGCCGTCTCCTCGGGTGATTATGTCGCAAGCGGTTTTATGGTCGTATGCGGGCTTATACGCACGCGCGTTTCTGAGCGCGTCGTAGATATCGGCAACCGCCATTATCCTGCCTTCAAGCGGTATGCCCTCGCCGGAGAGGGCGCTGGGATAGCCGCCGCCGTCCCACCTTTCGTGGTGGGTCAGGGCTATCGTCCTTGCGTGCCTGAACCTGGGATGGCCTCCGATTATCTTGGCGCCGTGGACCGTGTGCAGCTGCATGATCAGCCACTCCTGCGGCGTCAGCGGGCCGGGTTTCCTCAGGATTTCGGCCGGTATATGGATTTTTCCCACGTCGTGCAGGAGCGCCTGGACCCGCAGCGCATTGACAAAGGCGTCGGGCTGCTTCAGCACCTTGGCAAGGATGGCGCAGTACAGCCCGACCCTTACTATGTGCTTCCCGGTATCCTCATCGTTAACCTCGGAGGCCCTGGCGAGGGCCTCCACTGTATATTCAAAGGCCTCCTCAGTCTCTTTGACCTGCGTGGAGAGCGACCTCAGAAACAGGGTCTGCATAACGATGCTGTTGAGCACCGCCGCGTCATAGCTCGATACCTCCCGCCCGTAGTTTAGCGCGAATACGCACAGCGGGTCGCTCAGGTAGCAGGTCATATTCTTGACCGATACGCTGAAAGCCTGCAGCTTTTCGCTGAATGCCTCAAACAGCGGGCTTTTCATGTCAACGTCATTGTAAAAGACGAGCCTCGAGCCCGCTGCCTGATGATGGTTTATGTCCAGGACTATCTGGAAAGGCGTCCTTTCGAGCTTGCCGAAGACGAACTCGTAGCGGAACCAGTCGTAATTGCCATTGTCGTTAAGTATGCGGACCAGCACGATCTCGGGCTTCTCGAAGACGTCGCTCTGCTGCCTCAGGACGCGGCCCACGATGCCGTCAATCTTCAACATGAAGTCGAACTCCAGGGGGTTGAAGGTATTGATTAAGTCCTCGCCGAAGTTGGTGAGGCTGCTGATATTGTCGTAGGCGTAATTTAGCTTGTCGTTGAGCTCCTTCACCCTCAGCAGCATCTTTATCCGGGCCAGCACCTCGGCCTGGTCGAAGGGCTTTGAGAGGAACTCTTCGGCCCCGGCCTCTATGCCCTTTACGCGGTCCTGCTTCGTGTTCAGAGCGGTTATCATGATTACCGGTATGTTGCGGTATGTGCCGCTGCCCTTTATCTCTCGGCATACCTCGAAACCGCTCATGCCCGGCATCATGACGTCCAGAAGCACTAGGCCGATACGCTGTGTCTTTATTATCTTAAGGGCGTCTTTTCCGTTTGAGGCCGCGACGACCTCGTATCCCCGCGGGACGAGTATGTTTTCGAGCAGCTTGAGATTCGCCGGTTCGTCGTCGACGCACAGCACCATCGGGCTTACGGGATTCATCGTCTCATCCGCCAAGTACTTTCTTGATTATTTCCGGCAGCCTTCGAGTATCGATGGGCTTAGCCAGATATTCATCGAAGCCGGACTTCAGCGCCTCTTCCCTGTCCCCCTTCATCGCGAACGACGTAACGGCGATGACCTTCGTGGCGTGCAGTTCAGGTGTATCCCTCAGCGCCCTGATGACCTCGAAGCCGTCCATCACCGGCATCTGCAGGTCTAAAAGGATCAGGTCGGGCCTGTTTTCCCTGGCCATCCTCATGCCCTCGGCGCCGTCCGGGGCCTCTATCACCTCATAGCCGTGGTAGGTCAATACCTGCCTCAGCAGGATGCGGTTATGTTCGTTGTCCTCGACTACGAGTATCTTATGCATGGCCCAATGCTACCTCCGGCCTTCCAGTGCCCGCTGCCTCAGCGGCAGGACGAACGCGAACCTGCTGCCCTTGCCGAATTCGCTCTCGACCCAGATCCTGCCTCCGTGCAGCTCCACGAGCCTCTTCGTTAGCGCGAGCCCGAGCCCGGTGCCTTCGTACTCCTTGGTGTAAGCCGTTTCAAGCTGAGTGAATTCCGTAAATAGCCTCTTTATGTCCTCCGGCTTGATGCCTATGCCCGTATCAGTAACGCTGATTTCAATTTCATTTGTATCGGCAAGTTTCCTCGCAGCCAGAGCCACCGTACCGCCGTCCGGGGTGAACTTCAGGGCGTTGCTCAGGAGGTTAAACACGATCTGTTTGAGCTTCCGCTGGTCCGCCTCGATCGTTATGTCCGCACCGTGGCCAAGTTCGAGACATAGGTTGATGCCGTGCTTTATAGCCTTTTCTTTCTGCATGACCATGGCTGCCTCGAGCAGTTCCCTTAGAGACACGGCCTCGGGTTCGAGCGCCATCCTGCCTGCCTCGACCTTCGAGAGGTCAAGGATGTCGTTGATGAGGCTCAGAAGATGCCTGCCGGCGCTCATGATATACCCCACGTTGTCGCGTTGCGAGTCGTTAAGGCTGCCGAGCAGCTCATCCTGCATGACCTCGGAGAAACCGATTATGGAATTCAGGGGCGTCCTGAGCTCATGGGACATGTTCGCAAGGAAATCCGACTTGGCCTTCGTCGCCGCGTCGGCCTGGGTTTTCGCCTCTTCCGCCTCATTGCGCCTCAGGATGAGCTCGTCGTTCAGGATCTGGAGTTCGCAGTTGGTATCCTCAAGCTGTCTCGTCCTTTCTCTGACCTTTGCCTCAAGCGTCTCGGCGTATTCCCTCAGCTTATTTTCAAGCTGTTTTCTTTCCGTGATGTCCCTGCCCACACCGCTGAGGCCGATGGGGTTTCCCTTATGGTCTCTGAGCAGTGAGGCGGTAAACTCATAAGGGATCTGCCTCCCGTCTTTGGTAACCACATGTGCGTCAGAACTGGCGCTTCCCTCTTTGACCGCCGCGTTAATGGCCTCGGTTATTCGCTCTATGTCATCGCCGCTGAAAAAAGCCATTGGGTTCAAGGCGTCGATTTCAGAGTCGCTGTAGCCTGTGACGTCATTGACAGCCTTATTCCACCTGATGAATCTTCCCTGCAAGTCAAATACAAAAAATGTATCCTTCAGGACATTCAGGGCGTTTTCAGTGAAGGCCTTCTCTTCCTTAAGCGCCTCCTCTGCCTCGATGTACTCCGTGATGTCGCGAATCGTTCCGATAACGCCGATTATCTCGCCCCTTGCGTTCCTTAATGGTGAACTCATATCGTACGTCCAGTTCGAGATTCCTGTATTCTGGTCGGCAAAATGAAAACGCACACCCGAAACCGGCTCCCCCTCAAGCGCCCTTTCGATGCATTCCATGATCCCTGATTCACGCAACGGGGGGAAAACTTCCAGCGGATGCTTGCCCAGGATCTTGCTGGCAGGAAGACCGGTTAATCGCTCCATCGCGTGATTCCATACCTTGACCTTCAAGTCAGGGCCATAAACAATAAGCCCCTCCTGAGCGCCTTCGATGATCTGGCGGTTAAACTCGCTCGATTCGCGAAGCGCCTCCTCGGTTTCCATCCGCGCCTCGATCTCTTCAACAAGGCTCACGGTCCGTTGCTTGACCTTCTGCTCGAGTTCTTCGTTGAGGATCTTTAACTGTTCCTGGACCGCGATGAGTTCGGTGTTTTTCTGGACGGCGTTCTCGTAGGTCGAGATCAGGAGGTCGAGTATCTGTTTCCTTTCGGATGTGATGAAATACTTTTTCCCTGCAAAATATATCTCGACCCCGATCTGCGTCCGTGATGACTTCTGCAGTTCGCGGTTTATGAGGATCTGCCTTATCCTCGCAAGCAGATGCCCTTCGTTGTAAGGTTTGACAATGAAATTGTCAGCCCCGCACTCAAGGCCGCTGATGACGTCCGTAGGGTCAGAGAGAGAGGTAAGCAGGATAACGGGCGTGGAACCCATCTCCGCATCTTTCTTTATATTCCTGCATAGCTCGAATCCGTCCATTTCAGGCATTAAGACATCGGTGATGACGAGCTCCGGCCGATATTCCTTTGCCATTTTAAGCCCCTCGGCGCCGTCCTTTGCCACGGCCACGGAATACCCTTCGGCCACTAGCGTCCTTCGGAGCGTCTCGGCCTGGATGGCGCTGTCTTCGGCGATCAGTATCCTCGTCTCCGGGGTTGTCATGGCTGCTTTTTTCCCTCCAGAAGCCGCACCGCAAAATTCAGGATCATCGGGCCGATCTCACCAAGCGCGGTGACGTATCCCGCCGCGCCCATTTCGATTGCCCGTTTAGGCATGCCGAATACGATGCTGCTGGCCTCATCCTGAGCAACCGTGATCCCGCCTGCGTCCCTGATCTCGCGCAGGCCCTCGGCCCCGTCCCTCCCCATCCCTGTCAGCAGGACCCCGAATGCCGAATCGCGATAGTAATCCGCCGCGGACCTCATCGTTACTGTGACGGACGGCCTATGCCCCTCAATTGGCGGCTCGGCCGAGACGACGAACCTGCCCGCGCAATCGATCTTCAGGTGCGTTTCTTCCTGCGGAAAATATACGGTGCCGGGCAGGGGGACCTCGCCCGCCTTCGCTATCTCGATTTTCATCCTGCACTGCGATGAAAGCCAGTCGAGGAGGCCCTGTAAAAACCCCTCGTTGATGTGCTGGACGCAGATGATCGGCAATGGGAAATCGGAAGGAAGAATTTTGAGTATTGTCATGAGCGCGTTGGGCCCCCCGGTGGAAGCGCCGATGACGATGATCCGGGCCTTCGATCCGTCGAGCTTGATCCTCGTGCCCGCCGCCGCCGTCCTGAC
The DNA here is from genome assembly GCA_963721805.1 of Nitrospirota bacterium. GTDB lineage: Bacteria > Nitrospirota > Thermodesulfovibrionia > Thermodesulfovibrionales > JdFR-86 > CAVRJY01. The sequence continues at coordinate 924,494 of CAVRJY010000001.1, forward strand.
CCCGTTGATCACTGGCGCATCAGGCGCCGGCCGCCTGAAGACGCGGATACCTGAAAGTATCCGGATCTTTTTTGTCAGCTCCGGGGCTAGCCTTTCGAAGTCGGTGTCGAGGCTCACCCGTGGCTTCGGAAATATATCTATCGCCCCCGCCTCGATGACCCTGAATGCGTTCAGGGAGCCTTCGCGCCCTGATATGCTCACGAGGAGTATCGGCAGAGGATGCCTTGCCATGACCTCCCTCGTGAATTCGAGGCCGTCCATCACAGGCATATGGAGGTCGGTGCAGATAACGTCAGGTTTCACACGGGGGATGAGGTCCAATGCCTCCCTGCCGTTTCCGGCCGCGCCGACGACCTCCATCTCGGCTGACTTTGACAGCATCCTCCTGAGCACCGTGATGGCGACGGGGGAATCGTCGACGAGCAGGACCCTGATCATGCCAGCCTCCTGAGCGTTTCAAGGAGGGCCTTCTGGTCAAAGGAAGGTTTTGTTATGTAGGCGTTCGCGCCTGCCTCCATGCCCCTGCGCCTGTCGAGGTCCGATGCCAGCGATGTCACGAGGATGACTGGCATCTCCCTGTAGCGCTTGTCCTGGCGTAATTTCCCGGTGAGCGCCAGCCCGTCCATTTTCGGCATCATGATGTCCGAAATGAGCGCGTCATATGGGCCTTCGGCAAGCTTGCCGTATGCATCGAGGCCATCTACGGCCACGGTGACGTCATACCCCGCCCCTTCGAGGATGCGTTTCATCTGGGTCCTGACCGTCATGCTGTCTTCGGCCACGAGGATCCGCTGCCTGGATTCCGCCTCACCGGCCGGTTTTTCTCCCAGAGACGGGCCCGCTATCTTTTTGAAGGTCTTTATCAGGTCAAACGGGTTTAAAACCAGACATACCTCTCCGGTGCCGAGTATCGTCGAACCCGAGATGTTTCTCGCCCGCTTCACTATTGCGCTGTACTGTTTGAGCACTACCTCTTGTTCATCCAGCAGTTCATCGACAAGCAGGCCGAGGCTGTTGTCCCCCGCAGATACGATGACGCACGGGAGTTTTTCGGGCCGCTGGTCGCGGCGCTTGATAGGCGTGTCCCGCTCTTTCAGCCCAAGGAGGTCGGCAAGGCCGGCGACCGGGACTGGGGCCTTGTCGAAGACTATCGTCCTGCGCCCCTTGATCGTGAATGCGTCTTTGAGGTTCATGAGGCAGGTCGTCTGGACATGCTCGACCGAGACAGCGTATTTGATGCCGCTTACCGCCACGATCATCACCCTTGAGGTCACAAGGGTCAATGGCAGCTGGACGCGTATGCTGCAGCCCCTGTCGGGGGAAGACTCGAAATGCACCGTGCCTTTGAGGCGCTCGGCGTTGGCCCTCACGACATCGAGCCCGACGCCCCTGCCGGAGACGTCCGATACGAAATCGCTCGTCGAGAGCCCTGAGACGAATATGAGGGATTGGACCTGCGACTGGGACATCGATGCAAGCTCGCCCTCATTTGCGATATTCCCTTTCAGGGCCGCTCGCCTGATCGCATCGGCATCGAGCCCCCGCCCGTCGTCGCTGACCTCGATTATCACGTTGGAAGGCGTCTGAGAGGCCCTTAACGTGACCGTGCCGGAGCGCGGCTTGTTCTTCCTCAACCGCTCCTCCGGCGTCTCGATACCGTGGTCGACGGCATTCCTGACCATGTGGATAAGGGGGTCCTTCATCTCCTCTATGATCCGCTTGTCGGCCGGGGTGTCGCCGCCTTCGATTACGAGCGCGACCTCTTTTGAGCTTTCTTTTGCGAGGTCCCTCACCATGCGCTGAAACAGGTTGAAGATAATCGAGAGGGGCAGGAGCCGAAGCTGGCTGCTGTTGTCCTGAAGCTCCGCAGCCACCAGCGCGAGCCTCGAGCTGTCCTCGTATAACTTGCCCCTGAAGGCGTTGAGCACCGCGCCGAAGACAGTAATTACCGGCTTGTCGCCCGGTCCCGATGCCGGGAGCTTCCTCGCTATCCCTTCCCACAGCGCCATGGCGTCGGTGATGTCCTCGAGCCGCTGGGCGATCCGGTGGCTCGTGACGTTCAACTCGCCCGTCTGAGACATCAGTTTGTCGAGCTTGTGTGTATCGACCCGTATCGTATCTATGCGAAAATCACGGATATGCGGCTGATCGGGAACTGGCGCGGAGCCCTCGGGCTGCACGACCGGGGGGTGCGTGCGGCGGGCCGGGGCCTCCGCGCCTTCTATTCCCGGGGACGAGGGCCGGGGACCGCCTTCTTGCATCTCGGGACCCTGGTCTCCCCGAGCCTGCTCCGCTGACGGGGCGGCGCCGCTCTCCGGAGCGATCTTCATCCGTTCAAGCACATCAGATACCGTGACGTCGGAGGACTCCCCGTCAAGGGCCTGTCTTATGATATTCCGTATGGCGTCGAGCCCCTTGCACAGTCCGTCGATGACACCGGAAGACAGCCCCGCAGCGCCGCTCTTTGCGGAGCCGAGGATATCCTCGATGCGGTGCGAGAGCGCCTCGACGCCTGTCAGGCCAACCATGCGCGCGGCCCCCTTCAGGCTGTGCGCCTCGCGGAACGTATCCTGAAGCACCGCCTGGTTGCCCGGTTCTTTCTCAAGGCGCAGGAAGCCCTCCTCCAGCCGCTGGATATGCTCAGCGCTCTCGGTCCTGAAAATGTTAATCAGCTCGTCATCGTGTTCGATCATAACCCTCGCGCCTCACAAGGAGTATCCGTCGCCCCCGGTGCGCCACATTCGCTCACAGCAGCTGTTTGAGGTTTTCCGCTGCTGTATTGAGCTGCTCGATCCCGGCCTTCGTCTGAGCAATACCTGAGGCCGTCTCCCTAGCGCCGGTGTTCAGGCCGTTCATGGCCTCCACGATCTGGCCTATCGCCGTAGCCTGCTGCTTTGTATTGAGCAGGACCTGCTGCACGTTCTCGTATGACGTATTCGAGGCCTCGGACAAGGTGTTGAACAGCTCGCCGACGTTGCGGGTACACGCCGTCACCTCCTCGACCACCCGGGTGCCTTCCTCGGTCTTGAGTACCGTCGCGTTAGTCGCCTTCTGGATTTCCGAGATGACCGCGTTTGACTGCTCGGCCGATTTCTTGCTCTCGTTTGCAAGCTTCCTTATCTCGCTTGCGACGACCGCAAAACCCTTTCCGTGCTCACCTGCCCGCGCCGCCTCGACGGCCGCGTTGAGGGCGAGCATGTTTATCTCGCCCGAGAGGTCCTTGACCATGTTGGCAAGGTTTCCGAGCTGCGCGCTCTGCTCCCCAAGCTGCAGTATCTGGTCCGCTATAGCGCCGACCTTGGTCCCGAGGTTGTTCATGCCGTCGATCTCCTGCTTGACCAGCACGGTCCCCTCGGACGTGGCGCTCTGCGATTTTTGCGCTGCCTCGGCGGCGCCCGACGCCTGCTCCGAGGTCTGCATCGAGGAGGAGCCAAGCTCCTGAATCGTGGTGGTCGTCTCGTTGACCATCGAGGCCTGCTGCGACGCGGTCCGTTCATGCTGGCTTACCGTGGCCGAGATCTCGCTGGAGATCGAGGACATCGCGCTGATCGCGCTTGCTACGTGCCTTGTGATGCCGTTGGTGATCATCAGACCGATGACTACCGAAAGGATAAAGGCCAGCGCAACGCCTATTATCAGGGATGTGCTTATGTTTCCGAGCGCCGCCTTCTCATCCCTCCGCGCCGTCTCGAATATCTCGGTCTCGCGGTTATCAAAGCTGGAAATCATCTTGCTGAGGTCCGCCTGCAGCTGCGTTGCCTCTCCGTTGCGGAAGATTTCGACCGCCCTGGGCTGCTCCCCCAGATCCACCAGACGGATTAAATTGTTGTTAATCTTGACCAGCTCAGCGATCTTCAGCAATATATTGCCCAGCAGCTCCTTTTGGTTGTTGTCTTTGACTAAAGCGCTGAGGGCTTGAGAGCTCTCTTCGAGCGCCTTCGCGGTCTCGTCATAGTTGTTGCGCCGCCGGTCATCTTTCAGGATGAGATATCCCCTGGAAAACCGCTGCAGGTCCGATACGTTGATAATCACTTCATGGGCCTTGTTGATCGTGACGATTTTTTGCTCTGTCTGCATATGCGCCTTTTCATATGTCATTAAACTTCCATAAACCACCAGCGAAACGATGACAAACAAAACCAGCGTGACCGAATACCCCAGCAGGATGCGGAACCTTATCTTCTGGTTTCTAAACATCTTGGCCCTCCATTCTCGCTATGCATCTTCGTTCACTATCAAGCCTTCCCATGAGAGGATTGCCTTAAGGTCCAGCAGCGCCATGAGCCCGCCGCCGAAAGGCACGGCGCCCTTGACGAACTTGTCGTTGGCGGCCTTCATCGTCGAGGGGACCGCGACGATGTCCTCCGCCCTGAGGTTTATGACGTCGAGTATCTCGTCGACGATTATCCCGGCCGGGAAATCGCCCGCGTCTGCTACGATTATTTTTGACGTCTCGCTGATCTTCCCTGCCTGCGCATTGAGCAGGCCGCGTATGTCTATCAGGGTCAGGACGTTGCCCCGGAGGTTCATGTTGCCAGCGATATGCCGCGGGCAGCACGGCACGGGGGTGAAATTGCGGAGTGCCGAGAACTCTCGCACCGAATCGAGCTCCACGCAAAGGCCCTCGCCGTTTAGGCTGATAACGACGGCCGGCAATACCCTCCCGGCGTCTCCGCCGCCGGCTGACCCTTCTGAGCTTCGCCGCCCGCCGCCGAAAGGTCTCCCTTTCCTCTGTAGTGGCCTGAGCACAGAAATATCCGGACGCGCTCCTGGCCGTGTAGGCGCCGGGCGCCGTTTCACTGACAGGGGAATTTATATCGAGGGTTTTCAGCGGGTCCAGTACCATGAAAATCTCATCCCCGTACCTGACCTTGCCGCTTACGAAGCGCCCCTGGGCCCTGCTCTGAGCGGTTTCGCAGGGCGGCGGCCCTATATCGCCCTCGGGGATGTCCACGACATCGTGCACATCATTGACGATTATCCCCATCGGTACGATATGGGAGCTCAGGGCGGGAAGCGGGGAAAGCTGGCCCGCGACCTCAGTCGCCAATTCCGGGAGGCCGAGGACGATGACCTTGTCCGAGCAGCCGTAGCCCTGAGCGGGATGTCCGAGACGTGCGCTTAAGTCCATCACCGGCATGATCTTCCCCCGTATGTCCGCCATGCCGGCGATGTACGCCGGACACTCCTCGGCCAGGGCAAGCTCGGGCAGCCGGATTATCTCCCTGACCGCCACGGCCTCGACCGCGAGGAGCAGCCCCTGAAGGCTGAACGTAAGGAAGGACCGGTCCGTCATCGCCTGTTCCTCTCCGCCTGGCCGGCAGGGGTCAAATCCTCATCGGCCTGACCGGCAAGCCGTTCGAGATACCCCAGCAGCTCGCCTGCCGTGATCTCGTAGGGCTTGACCCGCGCTCCGCAGGGGAGCCGCTTAATGAGTTCAAGCGCCGCGGCGCGGGCCCTTCGGGCGCGCTGGACATCGTTTTGCTTTGCGTATAGCCAGCCGAGTTCGCAATAGGCGGCGATAAAGCCGGGGTCCAGGTATAGCGCTTTCTTAAGCAGGCCCTTCGCCTCTTCGCCGTCTCCCCCGGCCTCAGCGAGATGGGCGAGCATAAAATACGGCTCTGCCGCCTCAGGGCTGTTTTCAATCGCCTTTCTGCATGCGGCCTCCGCCTTCCCATAGGCGCCTGAATTCGCGTATGCCTGAGCCATGAGGCAAAGCATGACGCTGCTATCCCTGACAGGGTCCGGCTGCCTGTCCGCCATATCGATCGCCTCGGCATACCGGCCGGCCTTTATCAGCGCCTCTATCTCGGGTATCGGGTCAACGGGCTCATGCGGTTGAGGTTCAGGGCGCGGGACGGTTGGCTTTGAGGCTTCTCCGGGTTCTTGCCGCTTTATTATTGAGAGATGAGTCCTCCTGTGTACTGGTTGCGCCGCCTCCTTCGCGCATTTTTTGAGTATCACGGCCTCGGGGAACGCGAGCTGGCGCATGACCGGGAGTTGCTGCTCATACAGCTCTCCATGCCCCGAGATAAGATACCCTCCATCGTTTAGCGCGTCACCGAATCTAGCGATGACCTGCGCTACCGCCTCCTTGCTGAAATAGATAAAGACGTTCCTGCAGATTATGACGTCCATGTTGCACAGGGCGGGGTCCTTAAAGGCAAGGCCGTCTCCGATCAGGTTCCCATAACGGAATTCGACCATCTTCCTTATGCCGTCGTTGAGCTCCCACCCGTCCTGGCGGGTTTTTTTGAAATATCTGTCTTGAATTGCCTTGTCGACCGACCGCAGGGACCACTGAGAAAATATGCCGCCCCGGGCCTTTGCGAGGGCCTCGTCATTGATGTCGGTGCCGACGATGTATATGTCCCAGCTCACTGGGTCCGGCAAAAGCATGTCAAGGACGATGGCGATGGAATAGGGCTCCTCCCCGGTCGAGCAGCCGGCGCTCCAGATCCTGATGGAGCGCTCCGCGTACTTGCGCCTTATCAGCTCCGGGAGGATGGTGTTTTGGAGCAGGGAGAAGTGGCCCCTGTCGCGGAAGAAATAGGATTCGCCGGTCGTAACCGCGATAATGAGCGCCTTCCATTGCTTGTTGCCGCCTTCCGTGTCCGAAGCCAGGAAATTAAGGAAGTCCCCGGGCTCGCCGAACCCGGACCCCTTCATGCAGGACAGTAGGGTCCTGCGGAAGGCCTCGATGTCTTCCTTGCGGATGCACAGCCCTATGCGGTCCGAGATGAGCTTCACGAACCGTCCGAGCATCTTATCGTCGATGTCCATCATCTGGCCCCATGCTTCCAAAACGTGTAATGCCCATAACACTACTTACCACTTAATTGTGCGCATGTCAAGGGTGTAGATGCCAATAAATACATATAAAACCATGCATGGGATGCACCGGGCCGAGAGCGGCGCAGGGTCGTCCCGCAACGGGCCCAGCCAGACTGGCGGACGTAAAATCAAACGGACGTTTGACTAATTCAAACGGCAATTTGCTTTATCCGGCTGCGCGGTGTTATTGTGATAGGTACGCTAAATTCTTGGCGAAGGATGGAAGGCGTCATATGGCAGGCAGGGAAAAACCGAATCAGCAGGCGGGCGTTACTCAGGACACGCCCGGCCGGATCGTCCTTGAGGCGACCCGCCTTTTCGCTGAAAAGGGGTACGACGGGGTCTCGATAAAAGAGATCAGCGATGCCGCCGGCGTGAACATCGCCGCCGTCAATTACCATTTCGCATCCAAGGCCAATCTCTTCCAGCGGATCATCGAGCAGTTCCTGTCGGAGCTGTTCGTCTCGTCGAGGAAGGCGCTCCTGCCCCCTCAGAACCATGAGGAATTAAAGGTGCGGCTGGAGGTCTTCGTGAGGCAGACCCTCGAGGCGATGATCAGGCGGCCCGATGTCATTACCATCATCCATCGCGAGATGGAGAAAAGCAACGAGGTGTTTCAAAAGACCATCCTCAAGCATCGCGAGGCGCTGATAGATTTTTTGGACCAGGCCAAAAAGAGCGGCCTTGTCGCGCCTGATGTCGAGCCGTTCTTTGCCGCGGACTTCCTTATGGGGCAGATATCGCATGCCCGGAGAAAGGGCAGGACGAGAGAGGACCTTTTCGGAAGTTCCGCATCGTCCGTAAGGCTGCGGGAACAATGGATCAGGCAAACGCTCAGGCTGTTTCTCGGTGGAGTAATCAAGGTGTGATTGAATCGCATCTTTTCGGTGACCGTCTTTAGAAAGGCAGGAAGTGTTCATGCAGGAAACCCCTGATCAGGAGTCCGCGCCCTCGGGCCGCGGTGAGTTCAAGAAGTGGGGCGTCAGGGCCATCGTCGCCGTGTGCGCCATCTCGGCCCTGGCATATGCGACGCCCAAAATCCTTTATTCGTTTTCGCATGAGGGCACCGACGACGCCTATATCGACGGCAATGTCGTGCCTATCAGCCCTGAGGTGAAAGGCATGGTCAAGAAGGTGTTCGTGAGCGACAACCAGCCCGTGAAGGCCGGCGACGTCCTGGTGGAGATATCGCCTGATGACTATCTCGACCAGGTCCAGGCCCGGCGGGATGCGCTTTCGAGGATGACCGCCGAACAGCAGGAGATCCAGGCCGCCATCAAGGTCAAGTCGACCGGGCTCGTCCGCGTCAGGGCCGACCTCAGCGCGGCCGAGACAAACGCGGCGCTGGCCGGGAGGGAACTGAAGCGGAGCGAAGCGCTCATCAGGCAGGGGATTATCTCGCAAAGCAAGTACGACATAGTGCAATCGCGCTGGAAGGCCGCGACCGCTCAAAGGGATGCCGCCAGCGCGGCAGTGGCCGAGGCCCAGGCATCCATCGAGGGGCTGACCGCCCAGCTCGCGGCCCAGAAATTCAAGATGATGGAGGCGGGCTCGACGCTCGACCTGGCCCGGCGTGAGCTTGGGCGCACCGAGATCATCGCCCCAGTCGGCGGCAGGATCGCCAAGAAGAACGTGGACGAAGGGAAGTACGTGCAGCCGGGTCAGCCTCTGCTGTCGATAGTCGACGACACCGACCTGTGGGTCGTCGCGAACTTCAAGGAGACGCAGCTCAACCGCATGAGGCCGGGCCAGCCTGTGGATATCGCGGTCGATGCCTACCCGGGCATCACGCTGGCCGGGCATGTGGACAGCTTCCAGTCGGGCACGGGCGCGGTCTTCAGCCTGCTGCCTCCGCAGAACGCGACGGGCAACTTCGTGAAGGTGGTGCAGCGCGTGCCGGTCAAGATTATTATCGATTCGAAGCCCGATCCCGCCCATCCCCTGCGGCCCGGCCTTTCGGTCTATCCTTCGGTCGCGACCAAAGAACCAGCAAGACCGTAGCGGGTGACAGGCATGCCTAAGACGGATAAATGGATCGTCACCCTCACCGTCATGGTCGGGACGATCATGGCCGCCCTCGACGGGAGCATCGTCAACGTCGCGCTGCCATACATGCGCGGCACTCTCGGGGCCTCGGTCGAGGAGATCGCATGGGTGGCGACGGGCTACATCCTCTCGACGGTCATCATCATGCCAATCGTCGGCATGATAAGCGCCCGATACGGCCGCAAGAATCTTCTCCTGTTCAGCGTCATCGCCTTCACCCTGAGCTCGATGCTCTGCGGCATGGCCTGGAACCTGACGTCCATGGTCGTATTCCGAATCCTCCAGGGCGTCGGAGGCGGCGTCCTGATCCCGGTCTCGCAGGCGATCCTCAGGGAGACATTCCCCCCGCATGAGCAGGGGATGGCGATGGGGGTCTACGGGTTCGGCGTGGTCCTTGGGCCCGCGTTCGGCCCGACCCTCGGCGGCTGGCTCACAGACCATTACTCCTGGCCCTGGATTTTTTTCATCAACGTGCCTGTAGGCATCATCAATATGCTCATGGTCATCCGGTACATCAAGGACCCACCGTACCTGGTGCGCGAAAAGGGCCGGATCGACATGCTCGGCCTCGGATTCATGACCCTGGGGCTGGGGGCGTTCCAGATCATGCTCGAACGCGGCGAGCGGGAGGCATGGTTTGAGTCCGATCTGATCACGACGCTCCTGATCGTCTCGGTCGCCGCGATGGCATTGTTCATCTGGCGCGAACTGAGCTGCGACAGGCCGGCCGTGGACCTCCGCATACTGAAGGATGTCAATTTCGCCTCGGGCTCGCTCATAGGCGGGCTGCTCGGGGTGGGGCTGTACAGCAGCCTTTTCCTCCTGCCGATGTTCCTGCAGCAGCTGCTCGGCTATCCGGCGCTGGATTCAGGGATAGCCCTGATGCCCAGGAGCCTCGCGATGGCCATCGCCATGCCGCTTGGAGGGAGGCTTTACAACTCCGCCGGGCCGCGCGTCCTGATCGGGACCGGCCTGATGGTGGCCGCCGTGTCTTTCTATCAGCTTTCGCGCCTCTCGCTGGACATCGGGTATATGGACATATTGATCCCCCAGTTCCTGCAGGGGCTCGGGTTCGGCCTGATATTTGTGGCACTCAGCACCGCCGCGCTCTCGACGATAGCGAAGAAGAACATGACCTCGGCCGCGGGGCTCTATAACGTGGTGCGCCAGGTCTTCGCGAGCATCGGGATAGCGCTCGCGGCCTCCCAGCTCACGAAGGCGACGACCGGCTACCATGCGATGCTCGCTGAAAAAGTGACTCAGTCCGGCACCGCTGCGACAGGCTGGATGCAGGCCGTGACCGGGGCCATGCAGGGTCAGGGCGCCGATCCCTCCACCGCCCGCCAGATGGCCCTGACGCTGCTTGACGGGGAGCTTTCCAGCCAGGCGGCCATGATGGCGTATAATCACATATATCTGCTGATCACCGGCTTGTTCATAATATCGTTTCCGTTTATATTTCTTCTGAAGACCGGCAAGAAGCAGGCCGGGGCGGCGGAGGTCGTGGTCGAATGACGGGGCCGGAGGAGGCGCAAATGCAGGGGCATGGGACAACGGTGATCACGATCTCGAGGCAGACGGCGAGCGGTGGGGCTTACGTCGGCCATCTCGTCGCCAAAAAGCTCGGGTATAAGTACATTGAACGCTCGGTGCTGCACAGCGCGGCCCAGGAGCTGGGGATCGAGATCCCGGCGCTCTCTGCGCAGGATGAGCGGGTATCGGGGTTCGTCGACAATCTCATGAAGGGCTATGTCTTCGGGACGCCCGAGGCCGCCTATCTGATCCCTTCCCGGCGGCCCGTCTACGACGACGAGCTCTTCGAGGCAGAGTCCCGCATAATCCGCGAGATCGCCGCGCGGCACGATGCCGTGGTCGTGGGCCACTGCGGTTTCTCTGTGCTGCGCGGGAGGCAGAGGCTGTTGAATGTCCTTATCCATGCGCCAAAGGAGTTCCGCGCCGAGCGCCTGAAGAAGGTCCACGGGATCCCGGCCGGGCAGGCCCTGGCCGAGTTGGAAGAGTCTGACGGCCGAAGGGCTAAATACGTCCGCACCATGGCGCATGCCGAGTGGCTTGACGCCACGAATTATCATCTTTCCCTCGATGCCCGGGCAGTGGGGTTTGAGGCTGCCGCCGGGATGATCATCGAGCTTAAGGAAAAAGTGCTGGTTCCCACCCCGCGATAGGGTCTATCTGACCCTTACCGGTCGAAGTCTTTTCTCATGCTCAGGTAGGTGGGCAGGTTTCTGAGCAGCCGCCATGCGCTGTCCGGGGATTTCAACAGCAGCGGGATGAACTTCCGTCCCCAGTTGGGGCTCGTGTAGAACTTCCGCATGAATTCGTTATACAGGGCCTCGATCCGCGGCTTTGAGCCGATCCCCTTTGGGACGAACACGAAGTTCAGGCAGTTCATCTGGTCCCAGTCCTCGTTGAACTCGCCTTTTTCGGTTATGCCCTGATAAATCGGCGAGCCCGGAAACGGCGTGAATTTCGTCATGTTCATGTCATCGAGCCTGAGGTCCTCGATGAAGGCCGCGGTCTTGCGGATGCTCTCCTCGGTCTCCTCCGGCAGCCCCATCATGAACAGCCCCTTGGCGCGAAGCCCGTTTCGCTGCACCTGCCGCACGGCATCTTTCATCCCATTGAGGTCGACCCTCGCCTTGTGCAGGGCGAGGATGGCCGGGTCCCCCGACTCGATCCCAAGGCTCACCATCCAGCAGCCGGAGGCCTTGAGCATCCGAAGCAGCGCGTCGTCGATGTGGCCGAGCCGTACGGCGCAGTTGAAGGTCATCCCCAGCGGTTTGCGCCCGAGCAGCTCGCAGAGTTCCTCGACGCGCTTGCGGTTGAACGTAAACAGGTCGTCATAGAAGAATATGTGCCTTATCCCGAAGTCCCGCTTGAGGTATGCCATGTGCTCGTAGATATACCCGGCCGAGTTGAAGCGGAAGCTGCGGCCGAAGACCGAGCGGTCGCAGTACGAGCACTGGTACGGGCAGCCCCGGCTCGAGATTATGGTCGCGCTCGGCGGGCGGGGATAGTTAAACAGCGGGGCCTCGTACTCGGCCGGAAACCCGGCGAGCTTTCGATAGGCCGGAAACGGCAGGCTGTCAAGCTCGCAGATCGTCGTCCTCGGGGGACCCGCGACCGGCTCGCCCGAGGCGTCGCGGCCTATGACGCCTTCGATGGTCTCGGGGGCCGCGCCGGCTGCCAGCGCCGCCATGGCCTGCTCCCCTTCGCCAAGCACTATGCAGTCGATTGCGGGGTAGGGCTTGAGGACCGCCGCTCCGAGCGCCGAGACATGCACCCCGCCGAAAACTACCTTTATGGCAGGGAACTCGGCCTTGATCGCTGTAGCGTGGCGGTATGCGTCGAGGAAACCCGAGGTGGTCGCGCTGAATCCGACGATATCGGGCGCGGCCGAGCGGACGGCTGCCATGACCTCGGCGCTTCCGCCGAGCTTTGCGGATGCACGGGCGCTGAGCACCGCGACGTCCACCCCGCGGGCCTCCAGGTATGCGGCTATCGAGAGTATCCCGATCGGGGCCATACGCACCACTGTGGAGGTATGGTCCTCCTTGCCGGCTATCCAGTTGGACCCGAAGGGGTTTATCAGCAGCACCTTCATTTCGCGCCCCCGCCGTACAGATCGAGCCCCTGACCTATCGTGACGATGCGCATGTCCGGGTATTTCCCCTTTATGTAGTCCAGCAGCGCGCCTATATCCGTGCGGTCGTCATATGCCACGCGCTCGACCCGGCCCGTTGCCCCGCTTGTGAGCCCGGTAATGGTATCCCCTGTTTTTGGGTCGCCCTCAAGCGGCGCGGAATATACCACCAGCCCGTAGAAGGGAAAGATCAGGCGCCTCTCGAACCTGCCCACAGAGCCCGAGGGCTCGAATCTGAGTTCCTCGCCCTCGCGGAAGCTGCCCTTCATCTCAGCGACGATGAGTTTGGCGTCCAGCTCGTGGTGGTAGGCCACGAGCCAGCCCCGCTCGGCGTATGCCTTATCGACGATGGCCTCCATGCGGGGAAGGTCGCTCTTGTATGAGTAGGATTTGATCCCGTAGCGCTCGACCGGCGGGAGGTTGAGCCCGCTTCCGCCGCCGCGCCCGTAACTGTAATATTCGCCAGCGACCTCGCGCACCAGGGCGTTATGCCGGTTATATGGGTATACGAGGCCCCGCACCTTTACGCCGAGCGCCTCGAGAGCGGACTTGGAGCTGGCGAGTTCGTCCTCGAGAGCGTGGCGGTCCAGGCCGGTGAGGCTTGGGTGCGTGACTGTGTGGCTCATGATCTCCCAGCCCGAGTCCCTGAGCGCGAGGATCTGCGAGGCATTAAGGTGTCCGGGGGCGTTTATCAGGCCTGTAATAATGGCCGTGCTGGCGGCCGCGCCGTGCTCAGCGAATATCTGCCTGCCGATCAGGTAATCCGTATCGTTGCCGTCGTCAAAGACAAAGGTGAATAGCGGGGGCCGGGGGAGCCGGGTCAGCCGCGGCGGAGCCGCAGTGGGGCATGCACAGCATCGCCAATAGCAGGAGGCTGAGGAGCCGCAAGGGGGCAGCAATCAAGTCCATCGAACCGCTGACCTTCACCGGGATTTCCTGTTGGATTGCGAATCATGCTGCATGAGATATCTTAAGTAGCCCATATCAGCTATGTCAATGTGCGTTGGCGCGCTCCTTAGGCGGGCTCAGGCTTAAAGAGGCGAAATAATATTGCGGGGCGGGAGGTTAACTATGCGGCGGCCCGCTATCGGGAGCGGCTCACCTCGGCATTTACCCTCGAGAGCGCCAGGATGTGCTGCGCGATGTTTTCAAGCGGGAGGACCTTCTCCGCCGCGCCGAGGTCTATCGCCTTCTTCGGCATCCCGAAGACTATGCTCGTAGACTCGTCCTGTGCGATGGTCGAGGCCCCGGCATCGCGCATCTCCTTTAGGCCGCGCGCGCCGTCCTCGCCCATCCCGGTGAGGATCACGCCCACGGCATTACGGCCCGCGTGCTCCGCGACCGAACGGAAGAGCAGGTCCACGGCCGGCTTGACGAAATTCACCGGAGGCCCGTCGCTGACCACCGTGTAGTACATCGCCCCGTCGCGCCTGATCGAGAGATGGCGGCCCCCTGGGGCGAGAAAGACAGTGCCTGCTAGTATGCGCTCGCCGCCCTGGGCTTCCCTGACGTCGAGGCGGGAGATCGAATCCAGCCGCTTCGCGAACGAGGTGGTATAGACCGGGGGCATGTGCTGCACTATCGCGATGCCCGGCATCGCCGCCGGCAGCGAGGTAATCACCTCGGTCACGGCCTGCGTCCCTCCGGTCGAGGCGCCGATGGCTATGATCCTGTCCGTGGTCTGCATGACCCTCGTGTCGAGCGCCGAGGCGTTCCTCACCAGCGGAGCAATCGGCAGGGCCCGCGGCCCCTTGACCTTCGCCCTCGCCGCGACCCTGACCTTGGCCGCGATCTCCGCAGCCTGCAAGATGACGCCGCTTGAGACGTCTATCGAGGGCTTGGTGACATAGTCCACAGCGCCGAGCTCCAGGGCCTTGAGCGTGGTCTCGCATCCGCGCTGCGTAAGCGCGCTTACCATCACGACCGGCATAGGGTCGTTCTTCATCAGGGTTTCAAGGAACGAGAGCCCGTCCATCCGGGGCATCTCTATGTCGAGCGTCAGCACGTCCGGCCTGAGGTTCCGGATCTTGCTCATCGCGAATATCGGGTCCAGCGCGGTGTCGACGACCTCTATGTCCCCGGCGTCGTTGAGCAGCTCGGTGAGGAGCTTCCTCATCACGGCCGAGTCGTCGATGACGAGCACCTTGATCTTCCTACCCATTCATCGCACCCCTTCGCCTATGTTAAGGTCCATGCGTTTCATCGCTTTGTGTACGTGGTGACGAAGACCGGCCTGTATTTGTCCATGTGCTGCATGGATTCCGAGTGTCCGAGGAAGAGGTATCCGTCGGAGGCGAGGTGCTCGTGGAAGCGCGTCAGGACGTGGTTTTTCATCGGCTCGTCGAAATATATCATGACGTTGCGGCAGAATATGATGTCAAAGGGCCTTTTAAACGGGTAGCTCGGCTCCTTCAGGTTCAGCCTCTCGAACGTCACGTGGCGCTTGAGCCCCTCTTTGGCCATGACCGTCCCGCGCTGTGCGCCTTCGCCCTTGAGGAAGTATTTCTTCACTATCTCCGCGTCGAGATCGGCCGGGAGCTGCTCGCGCTCGTATACGCCCACGCTGGCCTTCGACAGGACGTTCGTGGATATGTCGGTGGCGAGTATCTTTATGTCCCACTCAGGGCCGAAGGTCTCGAGCATCGCGATAGCGATTGAATAGGGCTCCTCGCCGCTTGAGCAGCCCGCGCTCCAGATGCGGAGGCACCGCTCCGCCCCCCGCGTGGACCGGAGGGCGTCCGTTGCGGGGCCGGTGAGGAATTTGAAGTGGTGCGGCTCGCGGAAGAACTCCGTCGTGTTCGTCGAAATGCAGTTGAGCATCTCGATCAGCTCGTCGCTGTCTTCCTTTATGCGCCTGTAATAGGCGCGGTAGTCCCCGGCGCCCGTGGCACGAAGCCTCTTTAAGAGGCGCGAGGTCAGAAGGCCCCTTTTCTGCTGGCCGAGCCTGATGCCTGACTGCCTATAGATAAGGTCCGTATATTTTTGGAACATATCGTCGTCGACCATGCTTTCATCGCGTGCGGCGTTTGCGTAGGTATCCATGTCCCTGCCTCCGGGCTCGGGGATGGGCGGCAGGAAGGGTTCCCGAAAACCCCGCCTGCCGCCCTTGGGGAGCGTCTTGAGACGAGACGCCGCTCTTAGAACTCGCTGAATCCGCTGCCTTTCTCGAATTCGGAATAATCGTGGTGCTTGCCCCCGTTGCCGCTGCTGCTGTGCGCGCCCGTCAAGGCCGGCTCGGGCTTGTGGCTGATGCGCGCAGCCGGTTTCGGGGCCGCATGGGGCTTTGAAGCCGAGGGCGCGGGCCTTGAGGCCGCCGTGGCGCCTTCGACCTTGAAGAACTCGACGATGTTCAGAAGGTCGCGGGCCTGCGCCGAGAGTTCCTCGGCCGCCGCCGAGGTCTCCTCGACCAGCGAGGCGTTCTGCTGCGTGGCCTCGTCGATCTGCGACATCGCGGTGTTGACCTGGCTCGTGCCGCGCGCCTGCTCTCCGGCGGCCGCGGCGACCTCGTCCATCAGGTCCGAGACCTTCTTTATCGAGGTCCCGATATCGCCGAGCTTGTGGCTGAGATCGTTGGCGAGCTGAACGCCCCGGCCGGTCTTCTCGACGCTGTCTTCGATGAGCGTCGTGATCTCCTTGGCCGACTGCGATGCGCGCTGTGCGAGGCTCCGGATCTCGGAGGCCACGACCGCGAAGCCCTTGCCGTGCTCGCCGGCGCGCGCCGCCTCGACGGCCGCGTTGAGCGCCAGCAGGTTCGTCTGAAACGCGATCTCCTCGATCACGTTTGAGATGTTCGCGATCTTGCTGGAGGACTTGTTGATCTCGTCCATCGCCTTGATTGTGTCGTCCATCACGCCCGAGCCGCTCTCGGCCAGGGACTTCGTGCCCTGCGCGAGCTTGTTGGCCTCAACGGCGCTCTCCGAGGTCTGCTTGATCGAGGCCGACATCTCCTCCATCGTAGAGGAGGTCTCCTCGATCGAGGCCGCCTGCTCGGTGATCTTCTGCGAGAAGTTCTGGTTGGCCGAGGCTATCTGGTCGGAGGCCTGGGAGACCTGAGCCGCGGCCTCCTTGGTCTGCGTCACGACGCGTTCGATATTGTCGCGGCATGCGCCGACCGCCCCGCTTATCTCCTCGAACGACTGCTTTGCGTGGGCAGTATCGGCGTCGCCCTCAGCGACGTTGAGACTGAAGCCGAGGTCCCCGTTCGCCATCTTGCCAAGGGCCGCCTTGAGCTTCTCGGTCTCTTCCGTCTGGTACTCGGCCACCTTATTGGCGATCCTTTGGGCACGCATTACGGCCGTCTGGTCTACGACGACCTCGAAGGCGCCGATGATCGCGCCCTGCTGGTTATGCATAGGCTTGCCGGTATATTTGATTTCGAGGTTCAGCCCGGCGGGATGCGCGTCGGTCTCGCTCGTGGCCGCCGCGTTGCGGTTCATGGCCTGTCCGCACGCGCATTTGTCGGTATTGCAGTCGGAAGTCTTGAACTGGCTGTAGCACTTCTGGCCCACGAGCTGCTTCTGATCGGCCCCGAGCATGCTCGCCCCGGTCTGGTTCATGTATCGTATCGAGAAGTCCTTGTCGATTATCATCGCAGGGATGGGCAAGGTGTCCATCAGCCCGACAACCGTGTCCAGGGTGTTGTTTACTCCCTTGATGATCTTCTGGTAGTCGCCTTGGTGCTTGGATGCGTCCGCGCGCGTTGTGAGCCTGCCTTCGATCGCGGCCTCTGAGAGCATGTTGGCGTCCTCAACGAGCTGACTGAGCGCTCCGACGCACTGCTTCATCGCCCCGTTTATCTCCTCGAAGGACTGCCTCGCGAGGGTAGTGTCGCCGTCGCCCTCGGAGACCTTGATGTCGAATGCGAGGTCTCCGTGCGCCATCTTGCCAAGGGCGTCCTTGAGCTTCCGGGTCTCTTCCGTCTGGTACTCGGCCACCTTGTTGGTGACACTCATTGCCTGCTTTATGGCCGTCTGGTCCACCACGACCTCAAACGCCCCGATGATCGCGCCCTGCTGGTTCTTCATCGGCTTTCCGGTGTATTTGATGTCTAGATTCAGCCCGGCGGGATGGGCGTCGGTCTCGCTCGTGACCTCGGTGTTGCGGTTCATGGCCTGCGTGCACGCGCACTTGTCGGTTTTGCAGTCCGAGGTCTTAAACTGGCTGTAGCACTTCTGGCCCACGAGCTGCTTCTGATCGGCCCCGAGTATGGTCGCCCCGGTCTGGTTCATGTACTGCACCGTGAAGTCCTTGTCGATGATCATAGCGGGCAGGGGCATGGTGTCCAGCAGCCCTACGATCGAGTCGACGATGCAGTTGACGCCCTCGATGATCTTCCTGAAATCGCCCTTGTGCTTCGAGGCGTCGGCACGCTCGCTTAGCCTGCCCTCGATCGCAGCCTGCGAGAGTAGCGCGGAGTCGTCGATCAGGGCCCTGATGCTCAGGACCATGTTGTTCATCGCGACCATCAGCTCTCCGGTCTCGTCCCTGCGGCTGGTGTCGATTTTCATGTCCGTCTCGCCCGCCGCGACCTTGTTGGCCACGTCGATGCACTCAGAGATCGGCTTCGCTATGCTGCGAACTATCCAGACCGTCATGGCTATCGCCACGAGGAATGCCGCGACGAGGAGCCCTATCAGGGTGTTGCGCATGGTAGTGTATGATTTGCCAGCGTTGACTCCGTCGCCCATCATCGCGTCGCCCTCGTAATTTATGATCGCCTCGATGTTCTTGACGTAATCCGCCTGGGCCGTCCTGAAGCCGCCGAAGAGCAGGGCCGTGGCCTCCTGCTTCTTGCCCGCGAGGGCGAGGTCTTTGACCTTGGCCATCGAGTCCCTGTATACAGCCCTCGAACTCTCATAGTCCTTGAACAGGTCCTTTTCCTTGTCGGAAGAGTTCGCTGCCGTGGTCATCAGCTTCTTCATCGCATCTATGTCGCCGTTGACCTGGACGGCCGCCTGGTCTATGCGCGCTGACTCCTGCATGATCGCATCCTTGCTGTCTACGAGCAGGATATTGCGGACGGCCCTCGCGGTGACGTTCAGCTGGTTTAAGATGTCGTTGGGGTACATGGTCTTCATGTAGGTCTCGTCCACCGTCTCTTTGAACAGGTCATCGAACGACGAGAGGCTCTTTATGGCCAGCCCCCCCACGATCAGGACTAATGCCGCCATCACTCCGAACCCTATGCCGAGCTTCTTTCCTATCCTCATGTCCGTAAACATCGGTTTATCCTCCTTGCATGCGAGTGGCGCATGGCATTTATATTCAGGCTGCCTGGGGCTGATCGGCCGGGCTGCCGGCCATCTCGGCCACCATGGCCGATTCTTCGTCGCTTAGCACCTTGTCTATATAAAGCACGAGCACGAGCCTGTCGCCCACCTTGCCCATACCCTTGAGGAAGTCCGTCCGCACCCTGGCGCCGAACGAGGGGGCCTGGGTTATCGAGCTTTCGGCCATGTGCAGGACGTCCGATACAGCATCGACGATGAGCCCCATCACGCCGCCCGGAAACTCGGTCACTATGACGCAGGTGTGCTTGTGCGCGTCGCCCGACTCCATGCCGAACTTCATCTTCAGGTCCACGACCGGGATGATCGTGCCCCGGAGGTTTATGACCCCCTTTAGGTATTCCGGCAGGTGCGGGACCTTCGTGACGTTCGAGAGCTCGATGATCTCCTGCACGTTCAGGGCGTCCATGGCGTACAGCTCATCGTTGAGCGTAAAGCTGACGTACTCCTGCCCTGCCTCTGACTGCTCCTCGCACATCCTCGACGCTAACGCCTCCATGTATCCTCCTTTTCGCAGCTCATCGCGCTGTTTCGACCTCTGTCCTCGATGCGACTTCCACAATGCCCGGGATGTCCAGGACGAGCGCTACCCGTCCGTCCCCCAGGATCGTTCCCCCGGCTATGTCGCTTACCTGCGGCAGCGCGCTGCCAAGGTGCTTTATCACTATCTGCTGCTGCCCGATCAGCGAGTCGACGAGCAGGCAGAAGCGCTGGCCGTCGTGGCGGGCCACGACGACTATGGCCTCGGAGGGCTCGGTGCACATCGGGTCGATGCCCAGGAGTTCGTGCAGCCTTATCAGGCGGAGGTACTCGCCCCTGACGCTAACCAGCTCGCCCTTGCCCTCGACCGTTTTGACTTCCGAGCGCTGCGGCCTGAGGGATTCGACCACCGAGGTGATCGGTATGATGAAACGCTCGTCCCCTATCGAGACCGCCAGGCCGTCGATGATCGCGAGCGTCAGCGGGAGCTTTATCGTGATCTTCGTCCCGCGTCCCGGATCGCTCTGAAGCTGCACCTTGCCCTTCAGCTCGTCGATGTTGCGCCTTACCACGTCCATCCCGACCCCGCGCCCCGAGACGTCCGTGACCTTCTCGGCCGTCGAGAAGCCGGGGGCGAATATCAGGGCGTATATCTGCTCGTCCGTGAGGGCCGCGTCCTGCCGCACCAGCCCCTTCTCTATCCCCTTGGAGAGGATGCGCTCGCGGTCGAGGCCCCGTCCGTCGTCCTCGACGTCGATGAAAACCGCGTCCCCGTGCTGGTAGGCGCTGAGCCTGAGGATGCCCCTTACCGGTTTTCCGGCCGCCGCGCGCTCATCGGGGGTTTCTATGCCGTGGTCTATCGAGTTTCGGATCAGGTGCACCAGCGGGTCGGTGATCTTCTCGAGCATGCCCTTGTCCATCTCCGTCTCCTCGCCCTCCAGGACGAGGTCGATCTCCTTGCCCTTGGTCGAGGACAGCTCCCTTACGAGGCGGCCGAACCGGCCGAAGACTTCCCCTATGGGCAGCATGCGCAGCGACATGGTGCTTTCCTGGATGTCCTTGCCTATGCGCTGCAGCTGCTGGAGTATGGCCTCGAAGCGCTCGACTCCATACGCTGACTGACCGTTTCCGCCGCCACCGCCGTCGCCGTGGAGCGTCTGGAAGAACATCGAGTGTATGATGACCATCTCGCCGACTATGTTGATCAGGTGGTCGAGCTTTCCGAGGTCCACGCGGATGGTGGAGGATATGGAGTTCTTAAACGCGTCGCTCCTGACCGAGCGCTGTTTCTCGACTACGCGCTCGACGTCGTCGCGCGCCGCCTTGCCCTGTTCGACCAGTATGTCGCCGAGCCTCTTTTGGGACTTCAGCGCGGCCATCGACGTCCTCGGCGGCCACGACCCCGTCGGCCACAAGGAGCTTGCCGATCGCATTGGCAGTCTCAGGGCGGGTCTCCTTAATGCGGCTTTCCTGTATGAGCAGCGTGCTTCCCTGCTCGACGAAATCGAAGACCCTTCGCATGTCTTCCCTGTCGGCCGTGGTCTCGACGCGGATGACCCACTTGAGGTACAGCTCCTCGGGGTTTATCGCGGACAGCGGCGGGACCCCGTCCGTGTTGCAGACGACCGTCATGGATTCCGAGATCGCCGCGAGGTCTTCAAACAGTATCAGCGGGTCGATGCACCTGAAGTAGCATGTCCGCGTTCGGCTCGAACACTATGCGCCAGCCCTTGGAGGCCGCGCATCCGGCGGCCTCGGGCTGCGGGCTGTCGTCACAATCGCCGCCGGCGAGGGCCTTCATCCTCGCGCTGAGGCCGGCCGTGCCGCCGTAGTCGAACTCCCCGTCGCCGAATATCGCGCCTACCATCGCCTTTATCGCATCCGTCGCCCCGAGGAGGACGTCGGTTACGGCCTTGTCGGCCTTGAGGCTGCCCTGGCGCATCGCGTCGAGGACCTCCTCCACGCCGTGCGTGAATTTCGATATCTCGGGGAAGCCGAGGCTGGCGCTCGAGCCCTTTATGGTGTGGGCCGCGCGGAAAAGGCTGTTTATGAGCTCGGCGTCCCCGGGGGATTTCTCGAGCGCGAGCAGGCCGCTTTCGAGGTCAGCGAGTTTCTCGTTGGCCTCCTCTACAAATACGCCCCAGAGCTTCTTTACGTCCAGCATTATTCCCCCGGTATCCCTGTGCCTGCCGTCTATTTCACGAACTTCTTGACGATGCCCACCAGCTGCTCGGGCTTGAAGGGCTTGACTATCCAGCCCGTCGCACCGGCCTGCGAGGCCTCTGACTTTTTGTTGTCCTTCGATTCGGTCGTGAGCATGAAAGTAGGCACGAACTTGTACCCGGGCAGCGCCCGCAGCGATTTTATGAACGTTATCCCGTCCATCTCGGGCATGTTGAGGTCCGTGATCACCATCTCGACCTTCGCCGTCTGGAGCTTGGCCAGGGCGTCCTTGCCGTGCACGGCGTCGATGACGCTGTAGCCCGCGTCCTTAAGCGCAAAGGACACGAGCTGTCTCATGGAGGCGGAATCGTCGACTATCATGATGCATGCCATGCGAATCTCCTTTCCGGGCGGATCTCAGCCTGAAGCGGTATCTAGCCGGAGCCCAGCCCTGGCGGCCAGCTGCGAGAGCGCGCTGCCGCTGACGAGCGTGAAGGCGGCGTGGCGCGCCGTGCACTCCTTGCGTGCAGAGACGATCAGCTGGAGCACGGATATGTCGATGTGCTCCACGCCCGAGGCGTCTACCGTGAGCCCGGCCCCGGCGTCGATGGCCTCGATGAAGGACTCCCTGAGCGGACGGATGCCTTCGATAGTGCAGAGCCTGTCAAGCGTTACCTTGCCGGTTGCCATCCGTACCCTCCGCCTGCGCGTCTGCGCCCGCGCCTTCCATCAAGCTGGTGTCGTAGGATTCCTTCAGCGTCCTGCCGATGGCGCTGCTGCGGTCGTAGTGGTCGCTGTTGTAGAAATCGCACCGCAGGCAGTCCAGGAGCTTCTCGGCGTGGCTGCCGTGGATGCGCCCGGTGCACATCGTGCCGGTCACCCCGGCGCACTTCCTGCCGTGGGCCGCGTATGCCGGGCAGACGCCCAGCGAGGCGCGCGCTCCGCCCTCCTGCCTGCCGCAGTTCAGGAACTCCCAGCAGTTGAGCTTGTATGCGAGCTTGCCGTGGTCCTTCCACGCCTCGGCCGGCGCGGGGTAGCCGAGGTAATAGCCCTGCGCGTACTTGACGCCTATCTGCTTGAGCACCGAGAGTTCATCCGCGGTCTCGACCCCTTCGGCGATGAGGCTCGAATGCATCTTCTTCGCCATGAGGTTCATGCTCCCGACCAGGTCCTGCTTGCGCGCGTCCTTATGGAGGTCCTTTATGAAGACCCTGTCGACCTTCAGGTACGCAGGGTGCAGCATGAGGAGCTGGTAGAGGTACGGGGACCTGATGCCTATGTCGTCGAGCGCCATGTCGATGCCCGCCTTGCGCACGGTCTCGAGGTTGCGCAGTATGTCCGTGGTCTGGCTCCTGTCGGTGTTCTCGGAAATCTCGAGCACTATGCGCCTGACGTCGATGCCGAGTTCCCGCAGAAGCCCGAGGTGTTCGTCCATGTTGCGGGCCATGAGTTCGAAGGTCCTGCTCGTTATGTTTATGAACAGCTTAACCCCGCCGGGCAGGTTGCGGCCGGTCCTGACCGAGGACTGGATGCCCGAGTGGTCCATGAGCATCAGGAGTTCGTCGCTCAGCGAGCCTGGAGCGTTAAACAGCGCCCCCGGGTTGCACATGCTCGTGTTCTCGGGGCCGCGCATGAGGGATTCGTACCCTATCGCGCGCTCCGACGAGATGTCGGCGATCGGCTGGAACACGGTCGAGAAAAACCCGCGGTTGATGATGGCGCGCACCTCGCGTTCTACCGCCGTGTCCATCAGTGCACCCTGGTTTCCTGGATGGCGTTCATGATCGTCTTGAATGAGACCGGCTTCTCGAAATAGTAGTCCGCGCCTCTTAGGAACGCGGCCTTCATGATCTCGGCGCTCCCAAACCCGGTTATCACTATCACCTTGGTCGCCTTGCTGGCCTGCTTAACGGCATCGAGGACCGCGAGCCCCTCGGCCGATAGCGTGCCGGTCAGCCTCACGTCGGCTATCACCGTCGAGTACGAATTCCCCTTTATGTTGGCGCACGCGTCGATGAGGGTCTCGGCGGTATCCACTTTGTAACCCTCGGACTGGAGCATGTCCTGAAGGGCCAGGAGATATGCCTTCTCGTCGTCAACCAGCAAGACGCTTTCCTTCGCCATGGTCGCTCTCCTCTCGGCACAGCACAAGCATCTTGTGTGCCAGAGGGGAGAGGGGTCATAAGCCGTTTGTTAATATGGGGTTTATGCGTCAGCGTGCGGGCAGGTGGAAGGATGCTTCATGCATCATGTCTCACCGAGACGTCTCACGTGAGACGAGACTTGAGACGCGGGGGGCTTCAGACCATGCCCAGGCGCTTCATCTTGCGATACAGTGTTGCGCGCGAGATTCCGAGCGCCCGCGCCATCTCCGCACGGCTGCCGCCGGTCTGCCCGGCGACCGCGCGGATCTCGGCTTCGGAGGGGTCGGCGGCCGGAAGCCTCCCGGAGAAGGCCGGGATATGTGGGCGTGCCTCGCGCTCGTCGGCATAATAAAACATCTCCGGCGTGAGTTCGGCATCGCGTCTGAGCATCACCGCGCGCTCTATCGCGTTTCTGAGTTCGCGGATATTGCCGGGCCACGGCCTGCGGCTGAGGGCGTCGATGACATCCGGGGATACCGCAGCCGGGGGGATGCCGAGGCCTATGAGTATCTCGCTGACGATCGCGGGCAGGTCCGGCGTGCGCTGCCTTAGTGGGGGAATCGCGATGCTTATCACGTTGAGCCTGTAGAAAAAATCCTGTCTGAAACTCCCCCTCGCGACCTCATCGGCGATCTCATGGTTGGTCGCGGCCAGGAGGCGGAAATCGCTGAACCTCGTGCGGGTCTCGCCGATCCGCCTGTACGTCTTCTCCTCGATGACCTTTAGCATGCTGGCCTGCACCGCGAGGTCCATGTCCCCGACCTCGTCGAGAAAGAGCGTCCCGCCGTCGGCGTAGCTCACGAGCCCTTCGTGGTCCTTTACGGCCCCGGTGAACGCGCCGCGTGCGTGGCCGAAAAGCTCGCTTGCGAGGACCTCGCCCCTGAGCGAGGAGCAGTTGACCTCTACGAACGGGCCCTTGGCCCTCGGGCCGTTTTCGTGCAGCCACCGCGCAAGCATGCTCTTGCCGGTGCCGGTCTCGCCGAGTATCAGCACGGGGGCCTCGCCGAGCGCCGAGGCGGAGGCCGTCTCCATGCATGCGGCCATCGCGGCCGAGCGGCACTGCGAGAGGACGTCGCGCCCGCCGGTGGAGACGTGCCTTGCCTGGTCTTTTCTCCTGAGGCTGCTCGGCCTCGATCGCCTTGTTCAGGAACGCCTCAAGGCTGCCGAAGTTCACAGGCTTGGTCAGGAAGTTGTCGGCCCCGCCGGTCATGGCCTCCACGGCAAGCGGTATGTCGCCCGTCCCGGTCACGACCACCAGCACGGCCGACGGGCATGCCTGCCTGAGTTCGGGTATCAGCGAGACTCCGTTTCCGTCCGGGAGCCATACGTCCAGGAGCACCGCGTCGAACCTGCGCTCGCAGAAGAGGCGCCGCGCCTCGGCCAGCGAGCCCGCCTCTACGGCGGCATAGCCGCACTCGCCCAGGAAGGCCGAATACGCAAAGCGCATCGCGCTCTCGTCGTCTATGATGAGCACCGAGGGCTTCATGCTAATGCACCAGGGGGAGGGTCACTTCGACGCTGCATCCCGCGCCTCCGGGGTTGTTGTAGATCGAGACCGATCCCTCGTGGAGGTCTACGATGTGCTTTACGATGCTCAGGCCCAGGCCCATGCCGCCGCGCCGCGAGGTGAAAAACGGCTCGAACACCCGGGGGAGTATGTCTTCGGGCACGCCCGTGCCCTCATCCGAGATCCTCACGAGCGCGCGGTCCTCCGGCGTGCGCGCGACGCTCAGCCTGATGTCCGACGCTTCGCTGCCGTTTTGGACCGCGTTGTCCAGGAGGTTTATCAGCACCTGCCCGATCTTGCCGGCGTCACACAGGACGTTCATGCCCTTGGCCCCGTCAGTGATCTCAAACGTCGCGCCGCTGGCCGAGCCCAGGTCCCCGCGCCGCCACAATATGAACGCCGAGCCGCAGAGCTCGGCCACGGAATGGACCTGCATCCTCGCCTCGTCGACCGGCCGGCCCAGGTCCAGCAGGTCCTTCATGAGCTTGGAGAGCCGCTCGACCTGCTCGCTCATGTGGTTTATGAAGGGCTTGTACGCGGCCGCCCCGCCGAGCCGCCTGTCAAGGGCCTCGGTTATGCCCATGATCGCGTTTAGCGGGTTTCTGACCTCGTGCGCAACGCTCCCCGCGAGGCGTCCGAAGACCTCCATCTTGCGGGCCTCCTCGAGGCTCCTCGTCTGGTGCAGCAGCTCCATTTGCGCCCGGCCGTGCTCGAGCTTCGTCCATATCGAAGACAGGCCGAGCGAAAGCTCGTCCGCGAAGTCCTCTATAAATCCCTTCTCCATATCCCCGAAGGACGGGCCCCCGGCCGGAGAGACCGCCAGTATGCCGTTGAGCACCCCGTTTTTGAGCCAGAGGGGGAGCTTGAGCCAGCCCTCGTCGGGGATCACTGACTCCACCAGCTCCCTCGCGGCCGGGAGTTCCATCCCCGAGCAAGCGACTACGTTCATGCGGTCGT
The DNA here is from genome assembly GCA_963721805.1 of Nitrospirota bacterium. GTDB lineage: Bacteria > Nitrospirota > Thermodesulfovibrionia > Thermodesulfovibrionales > JdFR-86 > CAVRJY01. Next base: position 950,573 of record CAVRJY010000001.1, read on the forward strand.
CAAGTTCTTCCCCCCTTATGCCGACCCATGCCGAGCCGTGGCCGCAGGTGTTCACCATCAGGTCGCAGGCATACTCGCACAGCCCCTTCTCGTCCGCAGCCGAAAGCAGGTAGCGGTTGAGGTTTCCCATGGCCGTCAGGTACCTGTTTGAGAGCCTGAGTTCGGCCGTCCGCTCGCTGACCTTCTGTTCGAGGCCGTCGTGGGCCCGCTTGAGCTGCGCGGCAAGCTCCATGCCCTCCAGGCTCCTCGTGAACTTGCGGGCCACCTCGTCAAGCAGCCTCTGCTCCCCGGCCGAAAACTGCGGCCTGCGCTCGGGCGCCCCGCGATAGAGCACCTTTATGCGGCCTCGCTTCAGGCCGTTTATCACGAGCTTTGCGCTCATGACGTAGACAGGCCGGGCCGTGGAGCCGGACATATATCCCTCGCCGTCGATGTCGAGGACGACCGTAACGAAGGCCGGATGCTCGAACGCGTATCTTATGACCTCGACCACCCTGGCGCAGATGCCCTCAAACGGGAGCCTCCGCTCGCAGACCTCCGAGATCTGGAATATGCAGTTGAGTTCGTTTACGCGCTGCTGCAGCTCTCTTGATTTGCGCCCGAGTTCCCCGGTGGTCCGCTTGTGGCGAATCGCCTTGGCGTAGATGTCCGCCACGGGCGCGAGGGTCTTGAGGTCCGACGCCCGGTATCCGGCCTTTGAGTCTGCAAGCGCGATCAGCCCGACCTGCTCACAGCCCAGGAAGACCGGGATCGAGAGCAGGTTCCTCACGTCAGCCCTCGCCTCACCGGTGCTCTGCCACAAGGGATGCTTGGAAGGGGAGTTCGTGTAAAAGGGCCTGTTGGTGTCCGGCTCGATCCCCCACAGGCACGGCCGGGCGCCGTCGGCGCGCAATGCGTCGTGGCGGCGTTCCGGGAGCGCGGGCATGACCGGAGCCCCTACTATCGCGTGGGCCTCGGTCCCGCCGCCATGGTCGTCGAGGACCGAGGCGAAACCGAGCTTGCTGCCCGTGATCGCGAGGCAGTGCTTAAGCACCAGGGCGCACAGTTCGCGCCAGTCGATCATGTCTTTAAGCAGCAGGGAGGATATCTCCCCGACGGCCGCCTGGACCGCCTTGCGCCTGCCGCGCGGCGAGGGTTTCCCGCCCCCGCGCGCCTGCCTGCCTCCGAGCCGGCCTTCTCCCGGCATGGCCGGTGCGGCCGCCCCGGGCCGGGGTGCGACGAAATCCGACTCCGCGGGTACGGGCTTCAGGCCGGCATGTTCGATGCTGCTATACGGCATCGGCGCCGCCTGCCTTGCCGAAGTCCGCCATAAAACGCTCTGCCGCTTTGGCCTCGAGCGGGGGCGAGAAGAAATACCCCTGGATATACCGGCAGCCGAGCGACTTCAGCACGTCGAGCTGCTCTCTGCCCTCCACGCCCTCGATTACGACGTGCTTGTCGATGCTCCAGGCCAGCGAGGTGACGGCCCTGACGATCTCGCGCGCGTCCCTGTCCTCGCAGATGTTCCTCACGAAGCTCTTGTCGATCTTCAGCGCCTTGACGCGGAACTTGTGCAGGTAATTGAGCGAGGAGTAGCCGGTGCCGAAATCGTCGAGGTACAGCTCGACGCCGAGCTGATGGAGCCTGTCTATGACGGTCGAGGCTATGTCGATGTTCTCCATGATGATCGTCTCGGTGATCTCGAGCTTGAGCGCTGAGGGGTCCACGCCGGTCTCGGAGATTACGCCCGCGACGACCTCTGGCAGCTCGACCGTGAACTGCCTCGACGAGAGGTTGACGTTCATCTCAAGCTGAGGGCCGGAGGGATACATCGTCCTCCATTTGGTAATCCGGGCGGCGGCCTCGCGGAGCACCCATCTGCCGATCTGCATGATGAGGCCGGTCTCCTCGGCCGCTGGTATGAACTGCATCGGCTGGACCATCCCGCGAAGGGGGTGCCGCCACCTCACCAGAGCCTCGAACCCCTTGACGCGGTTTTCGGATATGTCTATGATGGGCTGGTAATAAAGCTCGAACTCCTTTGAGGTCAGGGCCTTCCGGAGGTCGTTTTCGAGGCTCACGGACTCCACTGCGCTTTGGTGCATCTTGGCGTCGAAGACCGCGTAGCAGGCCCTGCCGTTGGACTTCGCGTGGTACATCGCGGTATCGGCGTCGCGGATGAGCTCCTCGGCGCTCGGGCCCCCGCCGCCGCTCACCGCGATGCCTATGCTGGCCGAGGTGTAGATATCGTTTTCCCCTATCTTAAACGGACGCCTGAAGAGCCTGAGCACCCGCGAGGCTATGGCCCGGGCCTCGGCCTCGTCCGTGGTCTCGTCGATGAGCACCGCGAACTCGTCGCCGCCGAAGCGGGCCACCGTGTCCGTGGGCCTGACGCAGCCTTCGATGCTCCTGGAGACCTCGACCAGGAGGCCGTCGCCCGCGAGGTGCCCCAGGCTGTCGTTGATCTTCTGGAAGTAGTCGAGGTCCGCGAAGAGCACCGCAAAGGGCGCATCGGACAGCCCCCGCCGCTCGATGAGGCGCATCCTCAGGCGGTCCATGAACAGGACCTTGTTAGGCAGGCCGGTCAGCGGGTCGTATAGAGCGCGCCGCTCTAGCTGCTCGGACAGCATCTTCTGGTCCGTGATGTCGATGGCGAACCCCACCGTGCCCATGGGCTCGCCGGCGGCGTCCCTCAGCAGCGTGCTTACCATGTGGGCCGGAAACGGCGTGCCGTCCCTCCTTATGTGCCAGATCTCGCCGCTGTAGTGGCCGTATTGTTTGACCAGATCCAGAAACGGCATCACCTCGCGCTTAAGCTGGTCTTCGTTGTGGAAGATGCGCAGGTGCCTCCCGATTATCTCCTCGGGGAGATAGCCGTGCATGTCCGCCCATGCCTTGTTGGCATAGGACATGACCCCGTCGAGGTTCGCCATCGCGATCCCCTCGGCGGCCTGTTCGGTTATCGTAGCGAGGCTCCGGAGCTTGTCCTCGGCGAGCCTGCGCTCGGTGACGTCCGATACCAGGCCGTCATAGGACGTGAGCGCGCCCCCTTCGTCATAGTGCGGGACGATGGTATTGCGCACCCAGCGCACAGCGCCGTCTTTGCGCACGATGCGGTGCTCCAGGCTCAGCTCTCCGCGGCCTGACGTTATGCCCTCGATGTGGCTGAGCACGGAGCCCTTGTCCTCGCCGTGCACCATCTCGTACCAGAGGGCCGGGTTTTGCAGGTATTCCTCGGGGGTATACCCCGTCACCGAGAGGCAGCCCGGGCTGTGCGTGGTGGGGACGGGCGCGCTGGCGCTGATGCTGACGTTGTATATGTAGTCGGTCACGGAATCGACGAGCAGTTTGTACCTCTCCCTGCTGTGCATGAGCGCCAGTTCGGCCAGCTTGTGTCCGGTTATGTCGCGGTTCGAGCCGCTTCTGCCGAGGAACTCGCCCTGCTCGCCGTGGACCGCCTGGCAGACGTGGCTCAGCCATCGCACCGAGCCGTCAGGCCTGACCACCCTGAACTCGATGCTCAGCTGGGATTCGGCCGCGAACATGTGGCGGCGGAATTGTTCCAGGTCATCGGGGTGGATGATCCGGTAGAGGAGCTCACGGTCTTCGAGGAATTCCCTGCTCGAGTGTCCGGTGATCCTCTCGCACGAGGGCGAGTTGAAGACGAACTCCCCGGACGGCTCGCGCCAGAAGACCCAGTCGCACATGCTCTCGGTGATGATCCGGTACTTGCGCTCCGACGCGCTGAGCGCATCCTCGGCCGCCTTCTGGTCGGTGATGTCCACCCCTGAGCCGAGGACTTGGGAGACGCTGCCGTCAGGGCCGCGAAGCGGCCTGTTGCGCCAGGCAATGAGCCTGTGCCTGCCGGTCCGCGTGCGGACCTGGTTGACGTAACGCGATGCGGGCTGGTGAGGGTTTTCCATTACGCCCTTAAACACCTTCAAGACATCGCTGCGCACGGCGTCGGGCAGGAACTCACCGAACCAGTCCGCGCCTGTGACGTCCTCGTCGCCGAGATCGAGGACCTCGCGGCCGCAGCGGTTCAGGGCCTTGATCCTGCCGTCGGTTTCGAGCACGAGCATGATCACGCTGGCGTTCTCGAAATAAGCGTGTGCGGCGTCACGCTCTTTCTGGAGCTGCGAGAGGATGCTCATCCTCTCGGTCGTCTCGATGAACGAGGCCATCAGGCATGCGGGACCGGAGTCCCCCTCAGGTATGATTGCGGCCGAGATATGCACCCAAAAGCGCGAGCCGTCGCTCCTGCGTGCCGGCCTCTCGCCCGAAAACCTCCCCTCCCGGATCGTCGTGTCTATTGACCCCAGGTCGATTTCGGGTTCAAACATGAACTCAGCCGCGTGCCTGCCGATAATCTCCTCCGCATCGGAGTAGCCCCACATCGTAACGAAGGCGCGGTTGGCGTAGATGAGCCTGCCGTTGAGATCGGCCATGGCTACGGCGTTTTGGGAGTTTTCGAGCGCATGGGACTGGAGCGACTGGAACCACGCGTCAGCATGGCGGCGCAGCGCTGTGCCGGCTGGCCCGCCGCTTGATTCATACGGCTGGCCGGGATCGAATTCCCCGCCTCCGGAGAGTGAAGGCGCGTCGTTGCCGTATGGCATATTAAATTTGTACCCCCTAAGGTATATATTTATCACAATTTGAGTTTTCGGGCAATGCCGATTGCGTCAAACGGGGTGTGATGACTGTATGAGACTGCATTATCGGATTAGGTGCGGATGATGAAAAAGTCCGGGGGGCTTATTAGGGCCCCCCGGTCGGTTTAGTTTGCTTGATTATGGTTTATAGGCCGTGCCGGTTTACCGCGTCCCGGCGTGCTCGGCCTCGCTCGATGAGGAGGCTGCCCTCACTGCCGCGTCGACTACCGCACCCGCCGCCCAGCCGGCCATCGCGGAGCCTATCGTGAACATCAGGGCCGCGCCCAGCATCCCGCCCAGCATCGAGACCGCGAGGAATACGCTCGCGAGTATCCCTGCATGCAGCGGCCCGCCGGTTACGAGGGTTGCGATCTTAAGCCCTATGGCCCCGCCCGCAAGCGAGCCGCCCAGTATCCCTACCAGTACGAACAGCACGATCCCGATTCCCGTCCCGATGTAAGTCCCCTTCTTCGCATAGTTCGTGTTCATCTGTCTACCCCTTTCGTTTGTCTCGTTTTTTGTGCTCATGCCATCATCAATGCACCTTCCGTGCCAGCTTGCAGTTTCCATATTTATCAATGGGTTATCGGTTGCAGGCGATAAAGCCATTGCAGATCGGCAAAAACTATTCGCAACGCTGCGAAGAATTGCCGGATCTCAGCGGCAGGCGTGCCAATCAGACCGGTCCGGTCGGCTATAATCATACTGATGCATACATATCCCATAGACGAGGCGCTGCCGGAACTCATAAGAGAATTCGGCCACGCACGCGCGGCGGTGCTCCATGCCCCGCCCGGCGCCGGAAAGACCACGCGCGTACCGCTGGCGCTGATGGATATGCCTGGACGCATTGTAATGTTAGAGCCCCGGAGGCTCGCCGCGACGAACGCGGCGCGCTGGATGGCCGCGTCGCTCGGCGAGCAGGCCGGGGAGACCGTGGGCTATACGATCAGGTTCGAGCGACGCGTATCGGAACGCACGCGCATAGAGATAGTCACAGAGGGGATACTTACGAGGCGGATGCAGTCGGACCCCGCGCTCGAGGGCGTCTCGGTCGTGATATTCGACGAGTTCCACGAACGCGGCCTGAACACCGACCTCGGCCTCGCGCTCTGCCTCGATATCCGGCGCAACCTGCGCCCTGAGCTCGGCATACTCGTGATGTCAGCAACGCTCGATTGCGGCCCGGTCGCGGAGCTCCTTGGAGGCGCGCCTGTGATCACCTCTGAAGGCCGGGCGTATGCGGTCGAGGAGCGCTATATCACGGAGCGGCCCGATCAGCGCGGGCGGCAGCTATCGGCGCGCGTGGCCGATGCGGTGAGGATAGCTATTAAGGAGACGACGGGCGATATCCTCGTGTTCCTGCCCGGCGCGGCCGATATACGCGCGGCCGCGCGCGAGCTAGGTAACATAAACGATATCGCGGTACATCAGTTATATGGCGAGATGCCGTTTGAGGCCCAGGAGCGTGCGATCATGCCCTCGGAGATGCGGCGCGTCGTGCTCGCAACCAACATCGCAGAGACGAGCCTGACGATCGAGGGCGTAAGAGTCGTTATTGATACGGGCCTCGAGCGCAGGATGCGTCACGACCCTTCAAGCGGGCTAAGCAGGCTCGTGACGGCCGGGATCTCGCGCGCATCGGCCGTGCAACGAGCAGGCCGCGCCGGGAGGCTCGGGCCGGGCGTATGCTACAGGCTATACGGACGCAACGTGTTTGACGGGATGGTGCCCCACTCGCCGCCTGAGATCACGACCGCCGACCTCTCGGGGCTCTGCCTGGAGCTTGCGGCGTGGGGAGTGCATGACCCTTCAGGGCTTCGGTGGCTCGATGCGCCGCCAGAGGCCTCATGGAAGGCCGCGCGTGAGTTGCTGATCGACCTTGGCGCGATAGACGCTGCCGGCGCGCCGACTAAGTACGGCAGGGCGATGGCGAGGCTCCCGCTGCACCCCCGGCTCGCGCGCATGCTCGTCAGGGCCGGTGAGCTCGGGATTACACGTCTGGGGGCAGACCTCGCGGCGCTGCTAAGTGAGCGCGACATCCTGCGCGTTGAGGCGGATATATCGACGAGGCTCGACGCCCTGAGGCGGGGCGCGGGGGATGAGGCCGCTGTTCGGGCGGTTAAACGCGCCGCGGCCCAGATAGCGTCGATCGTCGGGGCAGAGGGCGGGACGCAGTTACCCCCGTATGACCATGCTGACATTGCGAGGCTGCTACTCGATGCATTCCCGGACCGTCTCGGTGCGGGGCAGGGCGGGGGCCGTTTCGTGCTTACCGGAGGCATGGGCGTGAAGATGCCCGAGACAAGCCCTCTTGCGCGTGAGCCCTATATCGTAGCGGTCAACCTCGATGCCGGAGGCGCTGGCGACGGCAGGGTGCACATGGCCGAGGCCGTGGACGAGGCGCTCATACTCGATGAGCTATGGGCGCGGATAGAGCGTCCGAGGCGGCTGGAGTGGGACAGGCGCGAGGGCAGGATCGCCGCGTTTAAAGAGGAACGCATCGGCGCGGTCGTGCTCTCGTCGGTGCGCTTCACACCCGATGACGACGAGGCCGCACCGATACTGGACGAGGCCGTGCGGCTCGATCACGATCTGATAAAATTCAGCGATTCCGCCCGGCAGCTGCAGGGCCGTGTTGCTATGCTCAGGCGGCTGTTTCCGGAGTCCGACTGGCCCGATCTCTCTGACAGCGCGCTGTTTGCCGAACCGCTTAAGTGGCTTGGGCAATGGGTTTCGGGCGTGCGCACCGCAGCCGGGCTTCGCGGCCTTAACATGCACGAGGTACTGCTAGGGCTGCTCGCGTGGGAGCAGCGCCGTGAGCTGGATAGGCTTGCGCCCACGCATATCGCGGTGCCGAGCGGCCGGAGCCACGCCCTCGATTACGCATCGGGCGATACCCCTGTTCTGAGCGTGAAGCTCCAGGAGATGTTCGGGCTCGCGGATACGCCTACAGTGGCCGCGGGGATCGTGAAGGTGCTGCTCTACCTGCTCTCTCCGGCCAACCGTCCGGTGCAGATAACGACCGACTTGAAGGGGTTTTGGGATACCAGCTACGAGATGGTGAAGAAGGACCTGCGGGGCCGCTACCCGAAGCACCCCTGGCCGGACGACCCGTGGGGCGCCGCGCCTACCGCGCGGACGAAGCGCAAGCCCTAGGGTATCTTCAGCCCGTCGAGGATCCCGAAGACCGCGCTTACGGCCGCAGAGTCCTCCGGGAGGTCGAACACTGCCTTGCCCTTTAGATCATACTCGAATATCTGCTGGTCCTGCGGCACGATGCCCGTGACTTGCAGCCCCTTGCTCTCGGTGTATGCGATGAGCTCCGGTGTCTCGCCTCCGGCCACGCGGTTGATGATGACCGCGCGCTGCTTGACGTCCAAGGCCAGCTCGTCCACCAGCGCATTAATGCGCGCCGCGGTCTGAAGCCCGCGCGTCGTGGGGTCGCTGACTATCAGCAATAAATCGACCGCGTGGGTCGTGCGCCTCGATAGGTGCTCCATCCCGGCCTCGTTGTCGATGACCACGTAGGCGTATTTCTCTGAGAGTATGTCCGTGTACTTGCGGATGATGTTGTTGGCCCCGCAGTAGCAGCCCGGCCCCTCGGGCCGCCCCATCACCATGAGGTCAAACCCGCTGGCCTCGACCAGGGATTGCTGCACCTGATAGTCGAAGAGCTGCTCCATGCTCATCCCGCCGGGGCGCTCGCCGCCTCCGCGCACGGCCTGCATCGAGACCTCTCTAAGCCCGCCTATCGTGGCATGCACCTCTAGGCCGAGCGCCTCGTTCAGGCAGGCGTTAGAGTCCGCGTCGACCGCGAGCACGGGCCCGCGCTTTCTGTTGACGAGATACCGCACCGCGAGCGCCGATATGCTTGTCTTTCCGGTGCCGCCCTTTCCGGCCAATGCTACGACGTATGCGGACATCTTATTTCTTGACCTCTTTCTTAACTCCGTAACGCTTGCGCACCTCCGCGACCTTGCCGCACGAGTATTCGCCCTCTGGGCATGGGTGATATAGGCATCCCGGCCCTGCGTGCTCGAAGATCACCGGAGCGGCCTTCTTTGCGAGGGCGAGCATGCGCTCGGCCATCGCGCGGATCTCCCACTGGGCGCGGTTGCAGCAGCGCTGGTGGAAGAAGTGCAGGAGTTCGCGCGCGTTCATCGTGACGATGATCTTGGTCTCGGCCGCGTTAGGGAGCGCGAAACGCGCGTCCTGATTGGCGGCCTCGCCCTTTATCCCGGCCTCGTTAAGCCCGGTCACGAGTGCGTTATACGCCTCTTGCGCCGAGGCCATATTAGCGTGGAAGAGCTTTAGGAGCTTCTTGTCGGCCTTTATAGTAGGGGGCACGATATAGTCGAAGCCCTCGGACTCGTTGACGTAGCGCTGCGACTGCTGGGAGTATGACGCGAGGCGGTGGCGCACGAGCTGGTGCGAGCAAGCGCGAGAGATGCCCTCTATAGCGAAGGTGAACGAGGCGTGCTCTATCGGGCTTTGGTGGCCCATGCGCATCAGGCGGCGGACGAACTCGTGCTGGTCCTTGGCCGCGATCTTGCCGTTGAGTGTCTCGATATCGGTGGGGCTGTAGCAGAGCTTCGCGGCCATTGCCACGGTGCCCTCGGGCTCTGGCGTGTGGCGAAGCAATAAGACTTTTAACTTTGCCTCTTTCATTTGAAGCTCTCTCCTTCGGAAGGAAAATTCCCGTCTTCGACATCTTTTATGTATGCGCGCACCGCGTCGAGCGCGGGCTGCTTGAGATTGGCGTATTTGCGGACGAACTTCGGCGTGAAGCGGTCGAAGAGCCCGAGGATGTCGTGCATCACTAGCACCTGCCCGTCGCAGTGCGGCCCCGCGCCGATGCCTATCGTCGGGATCGTGAGCGCCTTCGTTATCTCGGCCGCGAGGTCCATCGGGATCGCCTCTAGCACGAGCGCGAACGCCCCGGCGTCCTCTACGGCGCGGGCCTCGTCCATGAGCTTGCGACGGGCCTCGTCTGATTTGCCCTGCACCTTGTAGCCGCCCATGCGGTGCACGGCCTGGGGCGTGAGCCCGATATGGGCCATCACGGGGATCTCGGCGCGGAGCATCGCGCGGATATGCTCGGTGAGTTCGGAGCCGCCTTCGAGTTTGACCGCCTGCGCCCCGCCTTCTTTGATAAAACGCCCGGCGTTGCGAACGGCGTCTTCGACCGATATTTGATATGACATGTAGGGCATGTCGCCTATGACCATCGAGTTCTGCGCGGCGCGGCTGACGATGCGCGTGTGGTATATCATCTCGTCCATCGTCACGGGCAGGGTGTTCTCCAGCCCCTGAACGACCATCGCGAGCGAGTCGCCGACCAGAATAGCATCCACCCCGGCCTCGTCCATTATGCGAGCGAACGGGAAGTCGTAGGCAGTCAACATAGCAATACGCTTACCCTGTGACTTTTTCGCTATCAGGTCGTTAATCGTAACTCTTGGCATGGTGAAATAATTTTAGCATTTTTGGGGCAGGTGGGTGGAAAGCCGCGCTAAATTGCCTGATACGTTGTCGCGCCATCGCCCTCACGCCCTCAGAGTACGCCCAAGTACACTTGCGGGCGGAGGGCTCGCCGCTCCTAGTCTGAGCCTAATTTATCGCGCTTTGATGTTGCTATGTTCCTAATCGCGCGAGCGGTCAACGGCATTGATTGGAGCGGCCAAGCCGCTGGACCCTCGCGCCCCCGTGGATTATTAACACCGATCGATCAATTCCTCTATGAATGGAATGAACGATTCAGGTACTAGATCAGAGATTTTTGTGTTATAGATATTCATACTTACAATATGTATTATTTCTTTGGGCAACTCTTTTAATTCAAAAGGGAACGGCTCTGGACGAAAATCTCTTCTTCGACCAATAGGATTATGACTTGCTTCCAGTTTTATCCACTTGCCATAAATCTCATCCTCGCCTGAAACAAGAATTAGGTTGAATCCCCTTCCGCTCCCAGTTTTTAAGTACCCCCATGCTATTATGGTCATATTATTAACTACATAATTCCTGCTAACCCGTTCTATCATAACTTCAATTTGTTCCTTAGGACGGGTAGACATTCTACCAGGATGACTACATAGGATAGCAAATGAAAACTCGCCTCTTTTTCTGAGTTCTAATTTCATAGAATCTGATGAATCATTGAAAGCTTGTACAATTGTTCCAACCTTCGTTGCCAATTCAGTAAAGGCAAACATAATAGCACCTATTTTTTCCCTTATCCTCATCTGCTCAGCTTCTTGCTTCAATCGAAACTCTTCCTCTCTTTGCGTTTTAGTAATCGTTTTTTTAACTAAGGCGCTAATGTCATAGCCTTTTTCAGCCGGCTGTTCTGTAGACATTATTCGTGAAATTATTTCATCCCATGAGGAATACCTCTCTTCTGGTCTCTTGGCGATCATTTTCATAATTAACTGCGTCAGATTTAAATCAAGTGATGTATTAATTGTGTTTGGAAGTGTTGGTAATTGTGTAAGATGAGCATTTCTCCATGCCTCAATAATATCGCCAACTGCTTTAACTTCAAGTGGGTGTCGCAATGTCGCAAGTTCATAAAAAACTATACCCATTGAGTAAATATCCATGCTTATGGTATTTTTCTCAGAGCGCAAAGCCTCTGGAGCAGAGTATTTAATATGTTGAATGCCTTTGAATGTTGAAGACCGAGTTGCTGCATTTACTGCTTTTGAAAGACCAAAATCAGAAATCTTTAGCATTGATTCCTTCAATAATATATTGTCAGGCTTGATGTCTCTATGGATGACTTTATCATTTATTGCTTTCATTCCAGATGACAATTGTAAAAATAAATCACGAAGCTCTTTATTGCTTAACAAATGATTCGCATCCTTTTGACGCTTAATAATATCTAACAATGTTCCGTCCGAAGCATACTCCATAATCAGATAGGGAGGAAGATGGCTATACGTATTGCCATCATGAAAGAAATATGCTTTTATTACATTCTCATGGTCGATTGTTACGGAAAGTTTAGCTTCATTAATTAAAGCCGCCAACTGGTCATTATTCAATGAGGCTGTAATGATTGTCTTCAGAGCATACTCGTCACCATTTGCTGTTGCTATCTTAAAGACTTGTCCAAAACTGCCATTATCCAAAAAACTAATCACACGTAGCTCTTCACCGTTTGAGCCATAAACTATACCATCTGGTCTTATATCCATAACACACTCCTAATAATTGGATGAATTTATGTTACTACAAAATCAAGATAATATTGACAGTTGCGATTGTCGATAGAAATTTGTTCATGAATATGCTCCCCCCATACCACACCTCTCCGGAACTGGCCAATAGGAACCAGTTCCCAGGAATCGCCTCATGCGTCGTCACAGCACAAAGCGATTCTCAGCGTATCTGCGATAAGCTTGCGGTCGTTCTGTGCTATGCCTCGTATGATGCGATTTGATCATATATCACTATCTGTGAGCTTACTAACTATGGTTAGTTTATAAACCGCATAACACAAAAGCCCGGAACTGGTTCCTAGGAACCAGTTCCCAAGAATCGCCTCATGCGTCGTCACAGCACAAACGATCCTCAGCGTATCTGCGATAAGCTTGCGGTCGTTTTGTGCTGTTCCTTGTATGATGCGATTTGATCATATATCACTATCTGTGAGCTTACTAACTATGGTTAGTTTATAAACCGCATAACACAAAACCCCGGAACTGGCCAATAGGAACTGGTGCCCAGGAATCGCCTCATACGTCGTCACAGCACAAAGCGATCCTCAGCGTATCTGCGATAAGCTTGCGGTCGTTTTGTGCTCTGCCTAGTATGATGCGATTTGATCATATATCACTATCTGTGAGCTTACTAACTATGGTTAGTTTATAAACCGCATACCACAAAAGCCCGGAATGTAAAGGTTACGCTCTTACCGGACAGTATCAGGCTGGAAAAAGCAGGCGGCAGCCAGCCCTTCCATCGGTTAGAATGTTTCACCACAAAACACAGACCGAAGGAGGAAGGGCATGACTGCCAAAGAAAAGATATCACAAGGGAGGCTTTCAATGCTTCAGCTGGCCGAGAGGCTCAGGAACGTGTCGGAGGCCTGTCGCCGCCGGGGGGTGAGCCGCAGCCAGTTTTACGAGTACAAGCGGGCGTTTCAGGAGCAGGGGTTTGCGGGGCTCGCGGACCTTCCGCCGATAGCGCGTAGCTGTCCCCACAAGACGCCTGAGGAGGCCCGCAAGCGAGTGATCGAGATGAGCCTTGCTCACCCCCGGTGGGGGAAGCAGCGCATCTTCGAGCACCTGCTTCTGGAGGGCATATTGGTGCGTCCCTCAACTGTGTATCGCATCCAGGTTCGCGAGGGGCTGGAGTCGAAGGCCAAGCGCATCCTCCGGCTTGAGCAGGAGGCTAACGGCAAGGAGATCGAGCTAACGGAGGAGCAGGTCAAGCTCATCGAGCGGGCCAATCCGTGCTTCAGGGAAAGGCATGTGGAGAGCGCATATCCGGGCTATCTGCTCAGCCAGGACACCTTCACGGTGGGCAAGCTCAAGGGCATCGGGACCGTGTATCTGCAGGCCGTGGTGGACACGTACGGCTCTTATGCCTTCGGCAAGCTGTACACGTCGAAGAGGCCCGAGACGGCGGCCGACGTGCTCTACGACCGCGTGCTGCCGTTTTACGAGGACCATGGCATCAGGGTCCAGCATGTCCTGACGGACAACGGCTCGGAGTACTGCGGCAAGCTGCTGCGGCATCCGTACGAGCTGTTTCTGGCGCTTCACGACATCGCGCATCGAAGGACGAAGGTGGCGACACCGAGGACAAACGGATTCGTGGAGCGGTTTAATCGCACCATCCTGGACGAGTTCTTCTCGGAGACGTTCAGGTACCGGTTCTACGCATCGCTCGATGAGCTGCAGTATGACCTCGACCGGTGGCTGCACCACTACAACAACGAGCGCCCTCACAAGGGCTATCGCAACATGGGCAGACGGCCAATAGAAACTATCGAGCTGGGCAAAAAGCTAAGACAGAAAGCTGAGGAGGAGGCCGCCTGATCAGTGCGACCGATGAGATGGAAAACTGTCCGGAGAGCACTGGACTTTTACAGCCCGGAACTGGTCAATGGGAACTGGTTCCCAGGAACCAGTTCCCAGGAATCGGTTCCCATGGACTGGTTCCGCCTTTTGGTTCTATCATCGCGCATGATGAATATAACGACAACAATAGTAAGACCAACAGATGTTAGAAAAACGACTTGTGTGGGCAGGGGATATGGCGGTGGGTCAAACGAAAAACGTTTCTGAACGCCTAAACACTGAGGTGCGGAGAAAGCGCTTATTTTCCGCTGGGTTGGACTGTTTTTTCTCTGTTCATTTGAACGCTCTAAAAAAATACGCGCGGCCGCGCGCGGTATGTGTAACTATAGTAAGCCGTTGACCGCGAGGCGCGGAGGCAGCGGCTGTGCCGCGCACTTCGCAAAGCGCGATAAATCGCGTCAGACTAGGAACGGCGAGAAGGCCGACCGCAGGTGTACTGTGACGTACTCCGAGGGAGCGGCTTCGAGCCGTGACAACGTATCACGCGACTTTAGCGCGCTTTCACTTCTTGCACTTCGGAAACTCCCCGCTGCCAAAGCCGGGGTATGCTTTCCACTCGCTCGGTGCGGTCGGGTTCGTGACTTTGGGCCATACCTCCGGACGCGGGTCGGGTCCCTCATCCCCGGTAGGCGCGCAGTCGCCGAGCCGCGGATTGCGGGATACGTCGACGCCGGGTATGGGTGTGGTGAACTCCACGGCCACGCCGTGTGGGTCGAAGCAGTAGATCGAGTGGATGAAGCCGTGGTCTATGACCATAGATACCCAAATACCGGCGGCCTCGATGCGGTCGCGGATCTCGTAGAGCGCGGCCTCGTCCTCGACACCGATCGCGATGTGGTCAAAGGCGAACGGCCCGGTAGTCGGGACGCCGTGCTCCTTTTCCTTGATCGGCTCGATGCCGGGCCACTCGAAGAAGGCGAGCATGCAGCGGTCCGCGACCTCGACGAAGTAGACCTTGCCGCCGGTATCGCCGAACGAGACGCGCACGGGCATGCCGAGCAGGTCGCGCCAGAAGCGGAGCGTCTCGCCGAGGTTGCCGGTGGCGATAGCGACGTGGTGTGTGCCGGTGTACCTCATGGCCCATTATATCGCATTTCCGGCGGGCTGACGAGGGGGCATCCGTTGAATGCTTTGTGATAGAATAAATTTGCGAAAAATCACTGAGAGGTGGCGGCTTATGAAGCAAACCCTGGCGTTCATAATATTCGTGCTCGTGGTGGTCGGCCTGCTGTATTCGATATCGGGCGACAAGTCGCCGCGCATTCCGGACACCGAGGCCCACCGCGTGGTGGACAACAACCAGATCTGCATGGGCTGCCACGGCCCCGGCAAGGAGCAAGCCCTCAAGCCGAACCATCCGCCCAAGGACAACTGCATCTACTGCCACAAGACCAAGCGCTTCAGGAATATCAAATAATGCCAGACCGCCTGACAGTGATAAAGCCGAAGACCGCGAAGGAGGTGGCGAAGTACCTCAAGCCCCCGCTGTCGAAGGTCTCGGCCGTGATCTACTTCGCGGAGAAGGACAACAGGGCATTCCTGCTGGACGCCGAGGGCGGGCTATCCTCGAAGGCCGAATACAGGCTCTCGAAGCCGTTTGAGTCGCTGGGCGCGAGGATCGAGCGCATCACGATACTGACGATGGAAGCCAACGTAAAGGACGACTAGGGGGCCGGCCCCTCAGGCGTCTGACGCGGGGCCCTTGGGGCCCGAGATCCCGCCCGACAGGAGAAACGACATCACCTCTCCGCTTTCCGCCTTGATCGGCCTCACCTGAGAGCGCTTGACTATGATCAGGTAGCCCGAGTAGTTGTAGGACTGCGGCAGGTAGACCGAGACCATCCCGTCAAGCCCCATGTGCGAGAGGTCCTCGCGGGTCATAAACCCGATGACCCCTGCGCCGGGCTCGGGGCCGAGCTGGACGTATACGGGCTGGTTGAAGCCCTTCTTCTCCCCGACGAACGCGCCGGTGAGGTCGCGGATCGAGGCGTAGATCATCTTTACGAGCGGCAGGCGCGTGAAGATCATATCGATGAAGCTCATCACGCGCCTGTTGAGGAGGTGCGAGGCGATGACGCCTACGAGCGTTATCACCAAGACGCTTATCGCGATGCCCATGCCCGGGAACGGGAACTCGTACAGGCGGTCGATCCTTGAGACTATGAGGTATACGATGTATATGGTGCCGATGATCGGGACCATGAACAGCAGGCCCTTGAAGAAATACCTCGTAAGCGCTCTCAGCACGGCGTCCTCCTTTATAAGGTGCAAATATCATACATCACGGGGAGCGAGTATTGGTACAATAGCCGATGGAACTTGATGCAGCGATCAGGCGCGAGATAGCCGCGCGCGGGCCGGTCACGTTTGAGCGGTTCATGGAGATGGCGCTATACGAGCCCTCCCTGGGGTATTACGCCTCGGCCTCGGCCGAGATCGGCTGCGCGGGGGACTTCTACACGAGCCCGCACCTGCATCCGATCTTCGGGGCGATGATCGGCAGGCAGGTGCAGGAGTGCTGGGAGGCGATGGGCCGGCCCGAGCACTTCGATATAGTCGAGGCCGGGGCCGGGCGCGGCTACCTCTGCCATGACACGCTTAAGTACCTGCAAGGCCGCGAGATATTCGACGCGCTCACTTACGCGATAGTCGAGCTGAATCCAACGATGGCCTCGCGGCAGCGCGAACTCCTCGGGCCGCTCGGCGCGAAGGTGCGCTGGGCCGCGTCGATCAGGGAACTTGGCGGCATCCGTGGCGCGGTCATATCCAACGAACTCATAGACGCCTTTCCGGTGCACGCTGTAACCTGGCGCGAGGGCGGGCTCCGTGAGATCCATGTCACGGTCGAGGACGGAAGACTCACTGAGGTCGAACTCCCTCCGAGCACGCCGCGGTTGACGGAGCACCTTGACGAGTTCGGGATAACGCTCCCGGAGGGCTACCGCACAGAGATCAACCTCAGGGCGAAGGGCTGGCTCGGGGAGGTCTCGGAGGCGCTTACGGAGGGCTTCGTGCTCACGATAGACTATGGCCACACAGGCCGCGCGTACTATGACGAGGAGCGCTCGCGCGGGACGCTGATGTGCTATCACGAGCACCAGATCAACGAAGACCCGTATATCAACATCGGCAGGCAGGACATCACCTCTCACGTGGACTTTAGCGCGCTTGCGAGGTGGGGCAGGGCGCTGGAGCTCCGGACGCTCGGCTATACGCGGCAGGGGCTGTACCTGCTCTCGCTGGGGCTTGACGAGGCGATCATCGAGCTATACGGCGGCTCGCCGGATTACCAGACGGAGGCCGCAAAGGTTCTGGGCCTCGTGATGCCGGGCGCGATGGGGGACTCGCACAAGGTGCTGCTTCAGGCCAGGGGGATCGGGGCTGAGGCGGCGTTCAGGGGGTTTAAACTTCGGAACCTCGCGGCCTCGCTCGATTGAGCGGGCGGGCCGCGTTCTGATAAAATCCAGAGGTTTAGGCAGAAAATTTTCGGGGAGGGCAGGGGCATGAGACATACGCTTGTGATATTGCTGATCGCGGCCGCGATATTTGCGGGCTGCGCCAAGAAAGAAGAGGCCAACGTAAAGATCGGCATAGCCGCTCCGATGACCGGCTCGCAGGCCAAGATGGGCAAGGACTTCCAAAGCGGGGCCGAACTCGCCGTAGCTGAATGGAACCAGCGCGGGGGCGTGCTCGGCAAGAAGATAGAGATAGTCCAGGGCGATGACCAGGCAGATCCCAAGCAGGCCGTCTCGGTCGCTAACAAGCTCGTAAACGACGGCGTCGCCGGCGTGGTCGGCCACTTCAACTCGAGCTGCTCGATCCCGGCCTCGGACGTCTATAACCGCGCCTCGGTCCCGATGATCTCCCCCGGCTCGACCAACCCGCAGCTGACCGAGCGCGGATACCCCGGCGTCTTCCGCGTATGCGGCCGCGACGACCAGCAGGGCGGGGTCGCCGCAAGGTTCGTGCTCGAGCAGCTCAAGCTCAAGAAGGTCGCTGTGCTGCATGACAAGACAACGTATGGGCAGGGCCTCGCGGATGAGTTCAAAAGGAAGCTCGGCGACAAGGTCGAGGTCGTCTACTATGGCGGCATCATACAGGGCGACAAGGACTTCAAGGCCGTGCTCACGGACATCAAGACCAAGGCCCCGCAGCTGATATTCTTCGGAGGCATATACAACGAGGGCGGACAGATCGCCAAGCAGGCCAAGGAGATCGGGCTCGACGCGCCTATGATGAGCGGCGACGGCGTCTTCGACCCGCTCTATCTTCAGATCGCGGGTGATGCGGCCGAAGGCACGTTCCTTACGTTCAGCCCCGACCCGGAGAAGATGCCCTCCTCTAAGGCGTTCATCGAGCGGTACAAAGCCAAATACGGCGAGCCCGGGCCATATTCGATATATGCGTATGACGCGATGAATATAATGGCTGCGGCGATCTCCGCGGCCAATTCCACGGACGGCAAGGCGATAATAGCGAAGCTCCACGGGATGACCTTCGACGGCGCGATGGGCAAGATAAAGTTCGACCCGAAGGGCGACGTCACCGCGCCGCCCTATGTGGTCTGGGTCGTCAAGGGCGGCAAGTTTCAGGAACTCTGGCGCCCGTAGCCCGATGCTCCTGCAGCAGATCATCAACGGCCTGACGCTCGGGGGCGTATATGCCCTGATAGCGCTTGGCTATACGATGGTCTACGGGATACTGGAGCTCATCAACTTCGCCCACGGCGAGATCTACATGCTCGGGGCGTACCTGACGATCATCATCTTCGGGCTGATGACCGCATGGGGCATGGGCCCGGCCGCGGCTATCGGCCTCACGCTTCTGCTTTCGGTTACGTTCACAGGGGCGTACGGATTTGCGGTCGAGCGGCTCGCGTACCGCCCGCTTCGGCACTCGCCGCGCCTGACTCCTCTTATCAGCGCCATCGGCATATCTATCTTCCTCCAAAACTACGTTATGCTCACGCAGGGAGCGACCGACAAGGTCTTCGCCCACTCGTTCGGCTCCGGGGGCATCGAGCTTGCGGGGGCGAGGGTCACCTATATGCAGCTCGTCATACTCGCTGTATCGGGCTCTCTGATGGCGGGGCTGCACCTGTTCGTCAAGGGTACCCGCTACGGCAAGGCGATGAAGGCCGCGGCGCAGGACAAAACGATGGCCGCGCTCGTCGGGATCAACGTCGATACGGTCATATCGCTTACGTTCGTGATAGGCTCAGGGCTCGCGGCCGTGGCTGGCATGATGGTAGTTCTGTATTATGGCGCGGTCAATTACTATATCGGCTACATCGCGGGCATCAAGGCGTTTACCGCAGCGGTGCTCGGCGGCATAGGGAGCATCCCCGGCGCGGTCGTAGGCGGGCTGGTGCTCGGGCTCGTCGAGAGCCTGGGGGCCAGCTATCTCTCTAGCGAATACAAGGACGCATATGCCTTCATCATCCTGATCGTGATACTGCTGATCAAGCCTACCGGGATCTTCGGCGCGAACGCCGAGGACAAGATATGAGCCTCGCCAGGGCGCTGCTGGTCGCCCTCGGCTTCGCGCTGCTCTTTCTGCCGTTTAAGGGAATAAGCGGCGCGCTGTGGATGTTCGGGGTGCTTGCGGTCTCGATCCCGGCGTTTAAGGGGCTGGGCCGGCTTGCATCGAGGCGGACGTTCCGGCTGCCGCTGGTCCCGAAGGTCAATCCCATGGTTTTATACGCGGCCACCCTCGCGTCGTTGCTTTGCGTGCCGCTGGTGGCGGGCGGGTACGTGATCGACGTGCTCGTGCTCGCGTGCATATACGTGATTCTGGCCGAGGGGCTTAACGTTGTGGTCGGCTTTAGCGGGATGCTGAGTCTCGGTTTTGTGGCGTTTTATGCGATAGGGGCATACGCTTATGCGCTCCTTACGACGGATGCGGGGATCGGCTTTTGGGTCGCGATGCCTGTAAGCGCGGTGGTCGCGGCCTTGGCCGGTGGGCTTCTGGCGCTTCCGGCCCTCAGGCTGCGGGGGGATTACCTCGCACTCGTGACGCTCGGTTTCGGCGAGATCGTGCGGCTGGTGCTCAACAACTGGGACTCGGTCACCCACGGCCCCAACGGCATATCCGGCATCCCGCGCCCGGCGCTTGCCGGCTTCGGCCTCGACAGGCTCGAGCACTACTACTACCTTGCGCTCATGATGGTCGTCGTCTCGCTTGCGGTAATCAGAAACGTCCGCGAATCGAAGATCGGGCGGGCCTGGGTCGCGATCCGCGAGGACGAGATAGCGGCCTCGGCCTCGGGCATAAACACCCTGCTCTATAAATTCTACGCCAACGCATTCGGCGCGTTCTTCGCCGGGCTGGCCGGGGTGCTCTATGCCGCGAAGATGCAATTTATCTCGCCCGAGAGCTTTTCCTTTTTTGAGTCCGTGATCGTGCTTTGCATGGTCATCCTCGGAGGGCTCGGGAGCATCACGGGCGTCGTGCTGGGGGCGACCCTGCTGGTCGTGCTGCCGGAGATGCTCCGGGACGTGCAGGCATACCGCATGCTGGTGCTCGGGGCCGGGCTCGTCGCGCTGATGATATTCAGGCCGCAGGGGATTATGGGGCGAAGGCATGCTTCTTGAGCTCAGGGGCGTAGTCAAGCACTTCGGCGGGCTGCACGCCATCGAGGACGTCTCGTTCAGGGTGCGCGGGGGCGAGATAGTGAGCGTCATAGGCCCAAACGGCGCGGGCAAGACCACGCTGTTTAACTGCATAACCGGGTTTACGCGCCCGACCGGCGGCGCGGTGCTCTTCGGCGGCGCGGACATCACCGGGCTTAAGCCCCACAGGGTCAGCGCCGCGGGGATAGCGCGCACCTTTCAGAACATCAGGCTCTTTAAGGAGATGAGCGCCGTGGAAAACGTGATGGTCGCCGCGCACGGCTCGATCGAGACCGGGTTTCTCTCGGCCGTGTTTCGCACGGGAGGGTTCGCTAGGAAGGAGCGCTCTGCGCGCGAGGGCGCGATGGAGCTCCTCTCCCTGGTCGGCATCGGGAGGTACGCGGACAATGAGGCGGGCTCGCTCCCATACGGAGACCAGCGCAGGCTCGAGATCGCCCGCGCGCTGGCCTCGGAGCCTCGTCTGATCCTGCTTGACGAGCCCGCGGCCGGGATGAACCCGCAGGAGACCGGCGAGGCCATCGAGCTCATACGCAAGCTCAAGCTCATGGGCAAGACCGTCGTGCTGATCGAGCACGACATGAACGTCGTGATGGGCATCTCCGACAGCATCGTGGTGCTGGACCACGGGGTGAAGATCGCCGAGGGCGCGCCGGATGCGATCAGGCGCGACCCGCTCGTGATCGAGGCCTACCTCGGCAGGGAGATATAGGTGCTCGTACTTAAAGACATACGCGCCTCATACGGCCAGATCGAGGCCCTGAAGGGCGTGAGCCTCGAGGTCCGCGAACGCGAGATAGTCTCGCTCATCGGCTCTAACGGGGCCGGCAAGTCCACGACGCTCATGACCATATCGGGCATCCTCAGGCAGCGCTCCGGGGGCATCGAGTTCGAGGGCAGGGACCTTAGCGGCGCCCCGGCGCACGAGATCGTGGCTATGGGCATCGGGCAGGTGCCTGAGGGCCGGAGGATATTCCCGCGCCTCACGGTGCGCGAGAACCTCGAGATGGGCGCGTTCCTTAAGCCAAAGGCCGAGCTGGAGGCGCTCTACGAGAGGGTATACGCGCTGTTCCCGCTGCTTAGGGAGCGCACGGCCCAGATGGGCGGCACCCTTAGCGGCGGCGAACAGCAGATGCTCGCGATAGGCCGCGCGCTGATGAGCGCTCCGCGCGTCCTGCTGCTCGATGAGCCCTCGCTCGGGCTCGCGCCGATAATGGTGCGGAAGATCTTCCGCACGATCAGGGAGATTAACGCAGAGGGCGTGACCGTGCTGCTGGTCGAGCAGAACGCGCGCGCTGCGCTTAGCCTCTCGGACCGCGCATACGTGCTCGAGGGCGGCAGGATTACGCTTGAGGGCACGGGTGCTGAGCTCCTGCATAACGACGAGGTCCGCCGGGCATACCTGGGCGGCGGGGCGTAAGAGCAGGTCTTACTGCTGCTCCCGCTCGGGCCGCAGGGCGCGCCAGAGCCTGATCGCCACGAGAATGATGGCGGTAATGAGCCCCGTGAAGATCGTGATTATGCCGAGCTGCAGCAGGGGGAGCCCGGGGTCGCGTGCCGCTTCGAGCTGCACCCAGTACGAGGGCTCCTGGAACGAGAGCGTGTAGCCGTCAAACGATATCGGCCCGGCGCCGGAGTTGCCGTCGAAAACCGTGGTGTCGCCCTTGACTATCTTCAGGCCGTAGAGCGGATGTTTCATGTGATAGGTCTTGATCTTCTCGTCCCCGCGTTCCTTGACCTCGTTTGGCAGGACGCGGAGCGAAAACACGTAAGGCAGGCCCTGGAGCTTGAAGTCGTCCGTGGCCCCGGGGGGCAGGAGCCTGAGCGACACGAGCCCGTCCTGCAGCGTCTCGCCGGCCGCATTGCGCAGCAGGAGCGAGGGCGCCATGTCCACGAACAGTATGTGATAGTAGGTCGTGCCGATGCGCGTCGGAGGGAACGCCTCTATGGTTTTGGTCGAGCCGTCGTCCTTTTGCGCGGTGATCTTTGGCGCGTACTGGAATATCCCGCTCCCGGTGTCCGTGGCGTGCTCTCCGAGGCCTGCGTCGAGGCGCTCGACCGTAAAGCCTGCATCGTGCCAGGGCGGCGAGACCGCAGTGCCTTCAGCCACCGCCAGCTTGTCGCTATGGCGCAGAGAGGCGCTCAGCAGGAATCCAATAAGAAATATGATAACGCCCGCGGGGAGCACCACCCAGAGGGCGAACCTGAGCCTGCTTTCCCTGAAGCGCGCGATGCCCTGGCGCGCCGTAACGCCGATCACGCACAGGACGAACAGGATATATATCGCCTGGACCGCCTTGAACTCGCTCAACAGGCCGATATAGCTGGCAAAGGCCTCCGTGCCCCATACTGCCCACGTGACATAGAAAATCGCCCAGCCGATCACGAGAGCGCCGAGCGTCCGGCCGGACGTGAATATCGACAGGAGTCTCCTCATCATCGCTCACCGCCCTTCGGGCCGCCTGAGCGGGCATCGGCCCAGCGCGCGTCGATCTCCGAGGTCTGGATGCGGATGTCGCGGTCGTTTATCTCAGCCTTGAGCGGGATGGGGTTGCAGCCGCCGGGCCTGCCCAGCGTGGAGGTGGATATCGGGGTCCTGCAGAACATGCAGACCACGAAACCCGTGCTCTGGCCGTATCCCTCGGGCGGGCATATCTCGCAGGCATCCAGGCATACAGCGAGCTTGTCGTCGGGTTTTTTCATCACGAAAAATCTAACTTCGCCCTCCGGCCGCATGATGACGAACTTGTGGATCTTCCCGTCGCGGAGGTCCATCGTGGGGTCGGTGAGCGGTATCACGACCGAGCCCTTATCTTCGACCACGGGCTTCGGTGCGGGGGCGTACAGGATCGAGACCTCTCCCCGGCTGCTCGCCGATATCCACGAGGCCAGCACCACGGCGACGAATACCATGGCGGCGGCGGACAATTTTAAGCGCGTCCGGCGCGCCTCGGCCCGCAGTATCCTCCTGTGCGCCCCGGTCGCGGCCTCGTCCACGCCGGGCACAGGCGCAACGTATACCGAATACAGGTATACCGCAGCGGGGCCCGCAAGCAGCGCAAGCGCGACCGAGAGCCCGAAGTTCGAGCCGAAGAATATGCCGATGAACTTCCAGGTCGTGAGCGTGAGCATCGGGTGGTCCGGCACGAGCAGGAAGACCAGCACCTGGTGCAGGACGTCGTGCGTGAATTTCATCGCGCCGCGCTCGACCGTCGGGATCAGGGAAAACTCGCTGAGCCCGCTGATGCCCCCTGCCGTGAGCTTGATGAGCGCCATCATCAGCATGAGCTGCCCGGTGCCTAAAAACCTTGAAAGCGGCCCGGCGAGCCTCATCGGACGAAGCGCGAGCAGGAGCCACGGGAGCGCGAATCCGGCCGCGAACGCCGCGTACGTTGAGGCAGGGCTCGCCCTCATCACGCCGGTGTCCCTGAGGTAGACGGCCGCGCTGAGGATGTCGGGCACGAGGTACAGGGCTATCAGAGCGGCGATGCCCGGCCCGGCGATCCTCTCAAGGGCTGCCGGCATCGTTACTGCTGCAGCGAAGAGACCGATTATCGAGGTCGCGAAAAAAAGGAAGAAGACGTACCCGACGAGCTGGACGAGCCATGGCCGCAGGGACTGCGCCCCGACGCCAGCCATCACCGCCGCCGAGACCGCCGCAGCGGCAACGGCGCCGGCCAGCAGCCACCTGAGCAGTTCGCCGCGCCGGGGGCTGTCATTCAGGTACGCCGCCCACAGCAGCCACAGCAGCAGGAGCTTGAAGGCCTCCTTAAGGCCCAGCGGGCCTATATCAGTAATAATTTGGCTCATCTTTTAGAACTTTGCCGTCCTGCATCGTGATCGTGCGCTCAGCCCATTTTGCCACATACGGGTCGTGGGTTACCAGCACTATGGTGAAGCGCTCGTCTTTGTGCAGGGTCTTTAAGAGCTCCATTATCATAGTCGTGTTCTGCCGGTCGAGGTTCCCGGTAGGCTCGTCGGCCAGGAGGATGCGGGGGTTGTTCGTCAGTGCGCGCGCGATGCATACCCGCTGCTGCTCTCCGCCGCTGAGCTGCGAGGGCCGGTGTTCGAGCCTGTGGCCCATCCCGACGCGCTTGAGGGCTTCTATCGCCTCGCCCTCGTCCGTGAGGCTGTGGAAATACTGTGCGAGCATCACGTTTTCGACGCAAGTCAGGTACGGCACCAAGTGAGACTGCTGAAACACGATCCCGATGTTCTCGCGCCTGAAGCGCGCCATCGCGTCCTCTCCAAGCGGGCAGGTCTCGGTGCTGTCGATCGTGACGCACCCCCCGGTGGGGCTGTCGAGACCGCCCAGGATGTTCAGCAGCGTGCTCTTGCCCGAGCCCGAGCTTCCCACTATCGCGCACCACATGCCCCGCTCTATGTCTATGTCCACGCCCCGCAGGGCCGCGGCGGTCGAGTATTCTTTCATCAGTCCGCGTATCTCGATAAAGGCCACTTCACTCACCCCTCAGTACCACCGACGCCTTGCGCCGAAGCGCATCGGCGAGCGGCAGGAAACTCGCGAGCATCGCTATCAGGAGCCCAAGGCCCACCGAGAGCGGAGCAAGATATAACGGCACGCCCACATAGGCGTGAAAGGCCCCCTTTGTCACGGCCTCGGCCCCAAGTGCGCCGACGACGAACCCGGCCACGCCGCCCATGAGCCCTATGGCCGCGGCCTCGGCCAGGAAAAACCGCCTGATCTCGGCCGTCGTGCCGCCTATGGCGCGCATGAGCCCGATCTCTTTCAGGCGCTCGAGCATCGTTGCGGTCATCGTGCTCGAAACGCTGATGCTAGTGGCCAGCACGACCACTATGGTTACGAGCCCCATCAGGAGCTCCATCTTGGCCAGGAAAGACTCCTCGGCCCCCGCGACCTGCTTGAGCGTCTTGACCTCGGCCTGTGGGAGCTTGCCCTTTAGCGAGGCCACCGTGGCCGGCAGCGCATCCGAGCGCACACGGACGAGCACCGCGCTTATCGCGCCGGGCGCGGCAGCGAGCTCCTGCGCCTCGGCCAGCGGCATCAGCACCGAGTCATCCTCCGGCCCGCCGCGCTCCATAAGCCCGGATACCCTGTATTCGATCTCGCGCCCGGCGAGGCCGAGCTTGATCGTATCGCCCGTCTTTAGCTTGATCGTCTCGGCCGCGCTCTTGCCTATGAGTGTTTCGTTGTTGGCTGAGGGAAGGGCTCCGGTGAGCCTCCAGCCCTCGGCCGGGAGCATCTTTGAGGTATCGAGGCCGATCAGCTCCAGAGCTATCCCCCCGGCCGTGACCGAGGCGTATAGCTGCGGGGAGTAGTCCTCGACCGCAGGCTCGGCCGCGACGGCCTTAAGCGCGGCCTGATCGAGGTAGCCCTCGGCCCGGGACACTATCATGTTGGCCCCGTATGCGCGCAGTTCGCCCCCGAGTTTCTGCCTTATGCCAAGGGATATGCCCAGGGCGCAGACTACTACCGCGGAGGCGATCATTATCGAGGCCGATGCGACCGCAACGCGGCCGCGCCTCTGCCCTATCGAGCGCGAAAGGAACCGGAAGAACCATTCCCTGTTTTTCATACCGCGCCCTTCAGCACGAGCGCGGGCTTGACCTTGAGCGCCCGGCGTATCGGCAGCAGGCTTCCGAGCGCCGCGATCAGCAGCGCGTTGATGAGCGATACAGGCAGGAGCAGAGCCCGGCTGGTCAGCGCGGTGCTGAAGACCTGCTGGCCTATGTATGCGGATACGCCGAGGGAGAGCAGGTATCCTATCAGGCCCCCCATGATCCCGATGATAAACGCCTCGGAAAGGAATATCAGTATGATGCCCAGGCTGTCGGCCCCGACCGCCTTCATAAGCCCGATCTCGTCGAGCCTTCTAAGCAGGCTGGCCGCCATGGTCGCGGACATCCCCATCGCGGAGGTCAGGAACGTCGCGGCCGTAAGCAGGTATACGAGCAGGCTCATCCTGCCCAGCACGGTGCCCTCGGTCTCGGCCACCTGCCATATGGGCTTCGCGCGCCCGCCCTTGAAGACCTCTTCGAGCTGCTTGGCTATCGAGGTGACGTAACCCGTGCAGTACCATTTTTCGTACTCCGCCTTGCTCATCGTCGCGGGGTCCTTGTATGCGAAGTCGTCCATCGGCGTGGTGAGGGCGGATATCGTAACGCGTGAGACCGCGCCCGGGACCCCCAATATGGACTGCAGCTCCGCGAGGTCGAAAAACGCCTGATGGTCCTCGCGCCCCCCGGTCGAGACCGTGCCCGTCACCTTGTAGGGGCGGTCATTGACGCTTATGGTATCGCCCGCCTTCGCGCCGGTCTCGGAGGCGAGGCTCACGCCGAGCGCCACGCCGGACCCGCCCGGCCATTCGCCCTTGACGTCCCACCACGGCGCGACCGACTCTATGCCGACCTGGAACTTTTCAGGCTCCCCCGGAAGCGGGATCCCGTGGGAGTACCACGAGCCCACGGCCTGGGTCTCGATCCTCTTTGCGCCGGAGCCGAGCGTTACCTTGCCGTCCAGAAACGGTGCGAGGCCGAGGATGTTGTGCCGCCAGAAGATCGTCTTGGCCCTTACGAGGTCCTCTTCTCTCAGGTACCGGCGCTGTCCCGCGATGCCTGCCACGCCCTCGACCTTCGGCTCGACCACTATGTTCGCGCCGAAGGAGCGCAGTTCGCGCGTGACCTTTCCGGTGATGTCCAGCGAGAGGGTGATCAGGGAGGCCGAGATCGCCGTGCCCATCGCCACCGATATGACCATCAGGGCCATGGCTTTCTTTTGGTTGATGAAGGATTGCTTGAGGATATTTAAGATCACAATAAAATTTTAACACACGCGGCGATGTGAACGCCCGCAGGCCTGTCAGCCCAAAAAACGGCTTACCTTTTGTAGGGCGAGGGCAGGGCGGATTTCTGAAACGGCCCGAACACGGTGAGGGCGAGCGGGTTTTCGGCGATCAGGCGTTCGGCCAGCAGCCGGGCCTTCCTGAGCGTGACTGCCTCGATCCTCTCGATCAGCTCCTGGGGCGTGAAGTTGCGGCCGTAGTACATCTGCTGGTTTGCGATGTGCTGCATGCGGCGGCTCGTGGACTCCAGCCCGAGCATCAGGTTGCCCTTGAGCTGTTCCTTCGCCCGCTTGAGCTCGTCGCGCGTGATGTTTGCGGGCAGGTTAGAAAACTCGGCGGCAATGCGCTCCATGACCTCGGGGGCCTTCTTCTGGCTGCACCCGGCGTATACGCCCCACATGCCGTCGTCTTTGTACGACGAGACGAAGGAATAGATCGAATAGGCGAGGCCGCGCTTTTCGCGGATCTCCTGAAACAGGCGGGAACTCAGGCCGCCGCCGAATAAGGTGTTTATCAGAGAAAGCGCGTAGCGCTCCTCGCTCTGCTGAGGTATGCCCCGTAGGCCGGTGCAGATATGCGTCTCGGCGAGGTCCTTCTGGTGCACCTCGACCTTGGGCGCGAACTCGTGCACGGCGTGCTTTGGGGGGGCGGAGGCGCGCCTGAGCCTGCCGAGGCCCTTGTTGAGCTTCTTAAGCAGGGCCTTTTCGTCGAACCTCCCGGCGCAAGAGACTATGGTGTCGGCCGTGCCGTAGTAGTTGTGGATATGGTCCATGAGCGTCTCGCGCGTGAAGGAGCGGACGGTCTCCCTGCTGCCCAGCACCGGCTGCCCGAGGCCGTAATTGCCCCAGATGGAGAGGCTGAACAGGTCGTGGATGTAGTCGTCCGGCGTGTCCTCGACCATCTTGATCTCCTCGCGGACGACGCCCTTTTCGCGCTCGATCTCCTCTTCGGGGAACGTGGAGTTCAGGAAGATGTCGAGCAGCAGGTCGGCGGCGGTATCGAGGTGCTCGTCGAGGACCTTGACGTAATAAGTGGTGCATTCCTTCGAGGTGAAGGCGTTGAGTTCGCCGCCGAGGGAGTCGATCTCCACGGCGATGCCCTGGGCGTCGTGCTTCTTCGTGCCCTTAAAGAACATATGCTCGGCGAAGTGCGATATGCCGTTATTCGCGCGGGTCTCGTTGCGCGAGCCGACCTGCACCCAGATGCCGAGCGAGACCGAGCGCATGTTGCGCATCTGTTCGCCCACGAAGCATATGCCGTTATCTAGTGTCGCGCGTTTAAACATTTCCCTTGCCTTATTCTATCACTTATGGATGCGCCACGGGCAGCCGTTGAAAAATCCCGAGAGCACCAAAGAGATCGTTGTCAGAGTGGAAGGGGGCCATTCGGCCCCCCACCGGATACTAATCGGCCCCCTCCCCGATAGCTCGGGAGAGAGGGCCGTGCGGTTCTTTGATTCACTACGGGCTAGTTGCCCGCCTTGGCTTCTTTCAGGAGTACCTTGCGGCTGAGGCGCACGCGGCCCAGCTTGTCGATCTCGATCACCTTGACGTCGATCTCGTCGCCCTCGTGCAGGACGTCCGTGACCTTGTTGATGCGCTTCTCGTCGATCTCGGAGATGTGCAGCAGGCCGTCCGTGCCGGGCAGGATCTCTACGAACGCGCCGAAGTCGGTTATGCGCACGACCTTGCCGTGGTAGACCTTGCCCAGTTCGGCCTCCGCGACGATGCCCCTGATGATGTCCAGGGCCTTCTCGAGCGCGGCCGCGTCAGAGGAGGCCACGCTGATCAGGCCTGAGTCCGCGACGTCCATCTTCACGCCGGTCTCGAGGATGATGCCCTTGATGACCTTGCCGCCGGTGCCGATGACGTCCTTGATCCTCTCCTGCTTGATCTGGATGGTCACGATGCGCGGGGCGTGAGGGGAAAGCTCGCTGCGCGGGGTGTCGATGGTCGACTTCATCTTGTCGAGGATGAACAGCCTTCCGCGCTTTGCCTGCTCGAGCGCGGCTGACATCAGCTCGCGGTCGATGCCCCCGAGCTTGGAGTCGAGCTGAAACGCGGTGATGCCGTTGGCGGTCCCGGTGACCTTGAAGTCCATGTCCCCGAGGTGGTCTTCGAGGCCGAGGATGTCGGTGAGGATGATCGTCTTGTCGCCTTCCTTTATAAGGCCCATCGCGATGCCCGCAACAGGGGTCTTGATCGGCACGCCGGCATCGAGCAGCGCGAGCGTGGCGCCGCATACCGTCGCCATCGAGGACGAGCCGTTGGACTCCAGCACGTCAGAGACGACGCGGATCGTGTAGGGGAACTCCTCCTTGGCCGGCAGCATCGACTTGAACGAGCGCTCGGCAAGGTTGCCGTGGCCTATGTCGCGGCGGCTCGGGCCGCGGAGGAACTTTACCTCGCCGACGGAAAACGGCGGGAAGTTGTAGTGCAGCATGAAGCTCTTGTAGTACTCGCCCTCGAGCGCGTCGATGCGCTGCTCGTCGTCCGAGGTGCCGAGCGTAACGCTCACGAGGGCCTGCGTCTCGCCCCTGACGAAGAGGGCCGAGCCGTGGGTCCTGGGCAGGACGCTGACTTCAGAGTTGATCGGCCTGATCTCGTCGGAGCGGCGGCCGTCGGCGCGGATGCCGGTCTCGCAGATCGAGCCGCGGACGAACCTGCGCTCGAACTCATAGAAATACCCGGCGATCTCCTTCATCACGGCCTCGTCGCCGCAGCCGAGCGCCTCCTGCGCCTCGACGAGCACGCAGTGTACGGCCTCCTGGCGGCGGAGCTTGTCCGGGATCGCGATGGCTTCCTTTATCTTTCCTTCGCAGAACGCCTCGACGCCCTTCTTGAGCTCCTCGTTGATGACCTTGGGAGCGAGCGGGCGCTTCTCCTTGCCCGCCTTCTCGCGCAGCGTGCGCTGAAGGGCGTTGAGGACCTTGATCTCCCTGTGGGCGATGTCGATCGCCTCGAGGAAGTCGGCCTCCTTGGCCTCCTGCGCGCTGCCCTCGACCATGACCACGGCCTCATCGGAGCCCGCGACCACGAGGTCCATCGTCAGGCGGTCGACCATCGAGAGGTCCGGGTTTATGACGAACTCGCCGTCGAGCCTGCCTAGGCGCACGGCCGATACCGGCCCGTTAAACGGGATGTCCGATATCATGAGCGAGGCCGACATGGCGGTGACGCCCATTACGTCGGCGACGTTCTCGGTGCCGAACGAAAGCACCGAGACTATGCCCTGCGTGTCGGAGTGAAACCCCTTGGGGAACAGCGGCCGTATAGGCCTGTCCACGAGGCGGGAGGTCAGGGTCTCTTTTTCGGAGGGCCTGCCCTCGCGCTTGAAGAACCCGCCCGGTATCTTGCCGGCCGAGTATGTCTTTTCCTGATAGTCTATCGTGAGGGGGAAGAAGTCTCCGGCCTCTTTGATCTTCTTGTCCGCGACGGCAGTGGCGAGCACCATCGTGTCGCCCAACCTGATTATCGTCGAGCCGTCGGCCTGCCGGGCCATCCGCCCGGTCTCGATGGTGACCTTCTTGCCACCAATTTCCGCTTCTACTACTACCATATCACCCGCTACTTTCTGAGCTTCAGTTTCTCGATGAGTTTTTCGTACCGCGTCTTGTCGGAGCCCTTGAGGTAGTCGAGAATCTTCCTCCGTTGGCCGACAAGCTTCAAAAGGCCCCTGCGCGAATGGTGATCCGCCGTGTGGACCTTGAAGTGCTCAGTCAGGTAGGTTATCCGCTCGCTCAACAGCGCGACCTGGACTTCCGGCGAACCCGTATCCTTTTCGTGTACCTTGTGCTGGCCAATTATGGCGCTTTTTTCCTCTTTCACAAGAGGCATCGTAAACCACCTTCCTTCTTAGTGCATGTTTTTTAGAAGTTAATACAATATCATAGCCCAAACTGGCATGTAAAGGCGTCCATGGCCGTCCTGGATCACTGCTGGATGGGATAGCCCATGGACTTCCACTCGGGGAAACCGCCGGACATGATCCTTATATCCCTGAACCCTGCCTTGGCCGCCTCGGTGGCGGCCTCGGTGCTCAGCGTACAGCGCACCCCCCTGCAATAGAAGATCAGGGCGGCGGATTTATCCTTCGGCAGGTATTCCGCGATGAAGGCGAAACGGTCAGGCCCGACGCTTATCGCCCCCGGCACGTGGCCCTGGTCGTATTCCATTAAAGACCTCGCATCCACGATCACGACCTTCTTGTGAGTGTCGATGATTTTTTTTACGTCCTTTGCCTCGATCTGGGGATAGCCGGCACCCCAGGCCGCTGCTGCCGCGATCATTACCATCGCAACCGCAAGAATTACTCTCCTAAGCGTCATGCATGCCTCCTGTTTAACAAATATGCTGAAAAATCAAGATGTAATGTATATAATATCCGAATGGATACGCTTAGTTCCACCACGATAGCCATCGGCGGGGGGAAGGGTGGAGTGGGAAAGAGCGTCCTCGCCTCCAACCTTGCCTGTGGCATGGCCGCATCCGGCAGGCGCGTCATACTGGTCGACGCGGACCTGATGGGCGCCAACATACACACGATGTTCGGCATCCGCTACCCGGAGTTCACGCTCGGGGACTTCATGCGCGGCCGCGTGGGCACGCTTCAGGAGGTCCTGATCCCTACTCCGGTTGATGGGCTTTCGCTGATATGCGGGGCCGGGGACCTGCTTGAGGTCACGAACCCCAACTACGTCCAGAAACAGAGGCTTCTGACCGGGTTTGCCGACCTCATGGCCGACATCGTCATCATCGACATCGGCGCGGGGGCGAGCATCACGAACCTCGATTTCTTCAACTACTCCGACCTCGGCATCATCGTGACCAGCCCGGCGCCTACCGCGATACAAAACGCGTACAGCTTTCTGAAGCTAGCCGTAAACCGCAGGCTGCTTACGATGTTTAAGGAGCGCGCGGACGTCAGCCAGTGCCTGCGCCGGATGCTCGAAGGCGAGTACCGGGCGCGGAGCATGAACGAGGTCACGGCCGCGGTCGAGGCGATAGACCGCGGGGCCGCGGAGCAGGCGAGGGCCTTCCTGGGCAGGAACATCTACCGCCTCGTAGCGAATATGGCCACGCCCCGGGAGGGCGAAGCGCTGGCGCATACGTTTGCGAGCGCGGCGTATCAGTTCCTCGGCGTGAGGCTCCCGTACCTCGGAAGCCTCGTCCACAGCCAGGAGGTCGAGCGGTCGGTGCGCAGCATGAGCCCGCTGCTGCTTCAGCCCGGCGGCGAGACGGCCGCAGCGGTCATGAGGATCATCCAGAGGCTGATCGGCTCGATCCCGGCGCAGAGTCCGGCGGAGCCCGTTAAGAAAGAGGCCGCAGCCGCCCCCCCAGTAGGGGCCGGGTTAGCCTCCAGCGTTCAGCTCGGGCTCAACGAGGAGCTCGCGCACGGGGGCCGGACGCTCCACGTGCAGACCGAGGACCTGGGCCCCGAGAAGGGCCGCATCCTTACGCTCGTGTTTTCTGAGGGCAGGATACTGTTTTCGCGCCAGACCCCGTATAGCGAGATCACCGGCGGGGGCGACTTTGCGCAGGCAGTCTCTGAGCGCGTCCGGTGGCAGCAGCGGACAATCATGGCCGGCATAAGGGCCGGGAAGCTCAACGACAGGCTCGGGGGCTGAATGCCGATAGCCACGGTCGCGCTGCTCGGCGAGGGCAGCTTCTTCAAAGAAACGCTGCCGGAGGTGCTCGCACGGAGCGGCTTCGGCGTATCCTTGATTGCCGCCTCGCCGGACGGCCCGCCCGCGATGCCAGCCGATGGGTTCGACCTCGTGATAATACAGGCGGAGTTGGCCTCGATGTGGGGCGAGGAGCGGTTTTTTGGATTCGTAAAGACGCTTAAGAGTTTTATAATCGCTGAGAGTTCGGCCACGGCGTCCCGCTCGACCATAAATGCCGCGATGAGCCCCGAGGATATCCTGAGCGCTATCGGCAACGTCATACACCGCACCCCGGATATAAACGGCATCCAGAGGCGCAGCTCCAACCGAATAACGGTGCATATCCCGGTCATATACGACACCGGGGCCACGAGGCGCGAAAGCTCGATCACCACTCTGAGCGCCAACGGCGTCTTTATCAATACGCTTGCGCCGCTTGCGGCCGGCACTGGCATGGAGCTCGCTTTCAGGCTCCCGGATCACGGGGTCGAGATCAGGGCCTCCGGAAGGGTGCTCTACTCGGTCGAGTATGACATCGGAGGGGGAGCGATATACAACGAGGCCGACTCCTCGCACAAACCCGTCATAGCGATGCCGGGCATGGCGGTGCTCATCGAGGATATCGGCCCTGACGGGCGGGCCGCGCTCGAGGAGTTCGTCGCGAGCGGTGCGATCTAGTCCGCGCCTGTCTTTGAGGCCTTATTTGATGTAAAATGTCTGATTAAATCTAAAGGAGCGTTATTCATATGGATATACTCATGCGCGATCAGGACGCAAAGAACGCCTCTTGCGACGCACTCCTGCTGCCGGTATTCGAAGGCGAGGGGATAGCCGCATATAAGGATCTGGATAAAAGCGGGCTGCTCTCCGGGCTCGCCTCGGGCAAGCCGCCGAAGTTTCAGGGCCGCCACGGCGAGGTGCTTGCCACCCGCAGCTGCGGCGCGGTTAAGGCCACGGAGGTCGTGCTCGTAGGGCTAGGCAAGCGTGCGAAATGCTCGAGCGAGCGCGTGCGGCAGGCCGGGGGCAAGGCCTCCACCGCTCTTAAGAAGATCTCGGACGCGGCGCTCTCGACCGCTGTGCTCGGCGACATGCCCGACGGCCCGCGTGCGTTTTGCGAGGGCTTCCTGCTTGCGAGGTATAAATTCAGCAGGTACAAAAAGAAAGACGCCGACGCCATAGAGTTCAAGGCCCTGACGGTCCTCGGCCCCAGGCCCAGGGCGGACTGGACGGCTGAGGTCAAGACCCTGGTCGACGCCACGCACTTCTGCCGCGACCTCGTCACGACCCCTGCGCGCGACATGACCCCGAGCGAGCTTGCGAGGGTTGCGCGCTCGATAAAGGGCGTCAAGGTAAAGGTCTTCGGCCGGCGCGAGTGCGAGCGCATGGGCATGGGCGCGTTTTGCGCGGTGGCCAAGGGCTCGCACGAGGAGCCGCAGTTTATCGTCATTGAGTATAAGGGAGCAAAGAAGAAAGGTAAGGGGGCTGTGCCCCCCGTCGTTCTGGTAGGCAAGGCAGTGACGTTCGACAGCGGCGGGCTCTCGCTGAAGCCGAGCGACTCGATGGAGACGATGAAGCACGACATGGCCGGAGGCGCGGCCGTGCTCGGCGTGGTTAAATCCGTCATAGCTTTAAAGCTTCCGATAGACCTCGTCGTCATAATGGCCGCGACCGAGAACCTTCCGGGCGGCAGCGCGACGAGGCCCGGAGACGTCGTGCACACGATAACCGGCAAGTCGGTCGAGATACTGAACACCGACGCCGAGGGCAGGCTCACGCTCGCCGACGCGCTCGGGTATGCGATCAAGACCTACAAGCCGCGAGCGATAATCGACATAGCCACGCTCACCGGCGCGTGCGCGATAGCGCTCGGGGCCGAGGCCTCAGCCCTGCTTGGAAACGACGAGGCGCTTCAAGCCACGCTCGAGGCCGCATCGGCAGCGACAGGGGAGCGCGCCTGGCGGATGCCGTTTTACGAGGAGTACGACGAGGGGCTCAAGAGCGATATCGCCGACCTCAGAAACATCGGCATGGGACGGCAGGGCGGGCTCATCACCGCGACAAAGTTCCTGAACTAATTTCGTAGACGAGGGCACGCCGTGGGTCCATCTCGATATTGCGGGCACCGCATGGAGTGAGCGCGACCGCCCGTATGCGCCCAAGGGCGCTACGGGTGTGGGCGTCAGGCTGCTCTACGACGTGCTGAAGAGGCTCGCCTAGGCCCCGAAGATCTTACTGCGGAACATGAAGAATACCGCCCCGAGTATGCAAAGCCCGGCCCAGAGGTAGTCGAGCCGGAAGTCCTCCTTCATGTATATGATCGAAAACGGGACGAAGACCGAGAGCGTGACGACCTCCTGGAGTATCTTTAGCTGCCCCAGGTTCATCACCTGATACCCGATCCTGTTGGCCGGCACCTGGATCATGTACTCAAAAAACGCGATGCCCCAGCTGATCAGCGCGGCCAGCGCCCAGTGCCGTCCGGAGAGGTTCTTCAGGTGGCCGTACCACGCAAACGTCATAAACAGGTTGCTCAGGCCAAGCAGCACCGCTGTCGTGATTATTGTCCTCATGTCCTTCGGATCCTTCTGAGCGTCGGTTACCCCTTAAGCCCTAGCACGTCCTGCATGTCGTAGAGCCCCGCGGGCTTGCCAGCAAGCCAGAGCGCGGCCTTGATCGCGCCGCGCGCGAACACGTCGCGGCTCGAGGCCCTGTGCGTGACCTCTATCCTCTCGCCGAGGCCGCCGAATATAACGGTGTGGTCGCCTACCACGTCACCCGCGCGCAGCGTCTGGATGCCGATTTCCTTGCGCGTGCGCTCGCCGATGATCCCGTGGCGCGCGTATACAGCGTCCTTCTCGAGGTCGCGTCCCATCGCGTCCGCTATCGCGCGAGCCATCATGATCGCGGTGCCGGAGGGCGCGTCCTTCTTTAACCTGTGGTGCGTCTCGACGATCTCGACGTCATAGGGGTCGCCAAGAGCGCGGGCGATATCCCCGAGCACCTTCAAAAGCAGGTTTACGCCGAGGCTCATGTTCGAGGCCATCATGCAGGGGATCTTCTTTGACATCTCGGCCACGAGAGCGATCTGCTCCTTCTTCATCCCGGTCGTGCCGATGACCATCGCCTTGCCGAGCTTCGAGGCGGCCTCCATGTTCGCAAGCGTGGCCTCCGGGGCGGTGAAGTCGATGAGCAGGTCTGCGCTGGCGAGGGCCTCGGCCGCGCTGGTCGCTATCACGACGCCCTTGTGCCCGATGCCTATTGCCTCGCCCGCGTCGCGGCCGATGTCCTTGTGTCCTGCTCGCTCGAACGCTCCGGCGAGCGCCAGCCCTTCGTACTCGCCGCTGATCGTCGCTATCCTGCTGCCCATCTTCCCGCATACTCCGGCAATCGCTATCTTTACCATAAGGCCTCCTTATTTTCCCTTCGAGAAATCTACCTTTATTACCTTTGCGTCCTTATCGTGCTTTCCCTCATCATGCCTCGCATCCGCCACGGGTTTGGTTTCGGCCCCGGCCTCGGGCTTTTGCTGGGCGAAGTGAAACTGCGTCCCGAGCTCCGGCGAATATACGAGCATGATCGCCTCTGAGGGTATGAAGCATTCCTCCGCCCGCCCCCCGAAGCTAAGCTTGGCCTCGATGCCGTCCTCACCCCATATGTATTTCATCTGGTGGTTGAAGACCAGGACGAGGCCGCCCTGTTTTTCGTCCTCCGTAAAGCCGCGCCTGCCGATACGGACGCCCTCTGAGTGCCGGATCACGACGAAGGCCCTGCCCGGCGAGTTCGATCGTCCGCTCGAAGACCTCGCGCTTAAGCGTCTCGGCCGGATCCACCCTCGCGGGCCTCCTCATCGTCATCGTCCTTTTTGAGCTTTTCTCCGGGGATCCGGTAGTCGTCGGAGGCCCACTTCCCAAGGTCGATGAGCTTGCAGCGCTCGGAGCAGAACGGCCTGTGGGGGTTTTCCTCCCAGGTCGTCTCGGCCTTGCATATCGGACAGCGAATAACCATATGCTATATTACACCTCAGAAAATGGAAAAGGGAACTTACACCGGGCTTCTGGAGGCGTTAAACGCGATCCGCATCCGGCGCTGGATTATCAGGCCGGGGATGGGCTTCGGCGCGGCCGAAAAATGGTGGGACGGGGGCATACGCGCCGCGCCTCATAACGGGCTCGACCTGAGGCTCTACGAGGACGCGGACGGCCGCGAGGCCGCGCTCGGCGAGGCCACCCTGGTCCCCGCGCTGGAGGACGGCGAGGCCGTGACGATAATCAGGGACTTCCTCGGCGAGTCGGTATTCGTAGCACACTCTGACGGGATCATATCGGCATACGGACATCTGAGGCCGCTTTGCAGGGTTGGGGATAAGCTCAGGCGCGGTCAGGCGATAGCCAAGCTATCGGAGCGGCCAGGCATGCCGGTGCCACCGCACCTGCATATCTCGCTGCTCAGGCTGCCCAAGGGGTTCGATGTCGCGGGGCTGACATGGCGGGCGCTTGACGGCGCGGCAGAGTTCCTTGATCCGGCTGGCATCATCGAGACAACCAGCTAGAACCACTTCCTCCGCCTGAAGTAATAGAGCATGCCCCCGCCGATCCCGAGCATGACGGCCCAGAATATCGGATAGCCCCAGTGCCACTCGAGCTCGGGCATGTACTTGAAGTTCATCCCGTAGACCCCGGCTATGAACGTAAGCGGGATGAATATCGTCGCGATGACGGTCAGGACCTTCATCACCTCGTTCATGCGGTTGCTGATGCTCGAAAGATAGACGTCCAGCAGGCCGGAGAGCATGTCGCGGAAGGTCTCTATGGTATCGATGATCTGGATGACGTGGTCGTATACATCTCGGAAGTATATGCGCGTGCGGTCGTCTATGAGGCGGGATTCGGATTTCTGGAGGTTGCTTATGACCTCCCTTAGCGGCCAGGCGATCTTGCGGAGGTAGAGCATCTCGCGCTTTATCGCGTGCAGGGTCGCGAGCGACTGGTTGTCCGGTTTTTCGAGCAGGTCCTGCTCGAGCGCCTCGATCCGGTCTCCGACGGCCTCGAGCACCGAGAAATACTTGTCCACCATCGCGTCCATGAGCGAGTACGCGAGGTAGTCCGCGCCCATCTTCCTGATGCGGCCCTTGCCAGAGCGCAGGCGCTCGCGAAGCGGCCCGAACACGTCGCCCTCCATGCCCTCCTGAAACGATATGACGTAGTTGGGGCCGAATATGATGCTCACCTGCTCGGTCTCGAGGTTTCCGGTCCGGGCGTCCTGCATGAGCATCTTGAGCACGACGTAGACGTAATCGCCGAAGTCCTCGACCTTGGGCCGCTGGTCCGTGTTCATTATGTCTTCGAGGACGAGGGGATGAAACCCGTAGCACTCGCCGAGCTTTTCAAGCACCTCGGGCACGTGCACGCTTTCGATGTTTATCCACTTGACGGAGGGCTTGTCCCTGAAGACGAAGCACTGCGATACCTCGGTGAAGGTCTTTTCCTCGAATGAGGCCTCATCGTAGTCGATAACGGTGATCCGGACGCCGTCTTGAGGCTTGTCGCCGACGTAGACGAGGCTGCCGGGAGGGAGGCCCTGCTTGCTCGAGCGTTTATTTGTAATGTGCGACATGAGGGTATTCTATATCAAAACAGGGAGCAATGCGCATAATTTCCCTTGATTTTAAAGTACGCCAGGCAGGAATCGAACCTGCGGCCAGCTGCTTAGAAGGCAGCTGCTCTATCCGCTGAGCTACTGGCGCGTTGCTGCTATCGGGGCGAGAGGATTCGAACCTCCGACTCCCTGCTCCCAAAGCAGGTACGCTACCGGACTGCGCCACGCCCCGTGGAAACCCTTAATCTACCCAAACCGGGCCGTATAAATCAATCAGTCTGTTTGATTTCCCTCTAACGCATCCCTTACCCTAACTATATGGCAAAGGCAATCGCATTACTCTCAGGAGGGCTTGACAGCACGCTTGCGGTGCTCGTCCTTCGCAAGCAGGGCATCGAGGTCACCGGAGTGACCTTCATGACGCATTTCGGCTGCGACGCTCGCGACGGCTCGTCGTGCTCTTCGGACTCGAGCTCCAACGCCGCGCGCTGGGGCTTCGAGGTCAAGATGTCGCACCTTGCGGACAAGTTCATCGAGATCGTAAAGCACCCGAAGTTCGGGCACGGCAAGAATATGAACCCCTGCATCGACTGCCGCATACTGATGCTGCGCGAGGCCAAATTGCTGATGCAGATGACCGGCGCGGACTTCATCAGCACGGGCGAGGTCCTGGGGCAGAGGCCGATGAGCCAGCGGCACGATACCTTCCCTGTGATGGACCGCGAGGCCGACGTTGTGGGGCTGGTGCTGAGGCCTCTTAGCGCGAAGCTGCTTAAGCCCACGAAGGCGGAGCTGGACGGGCTCGTAAACCGCGAGCTGCTGCTGGATATAAGCGGCAGATCGAGAAAGCCCCAGATGGCGCTCGCGGCCGAGTTCGGGCTGACGGAATACCCGGCACCGGCCGGTGGCTGCCTGCTCACGGACCCGTGCTATTCGCACAGGCTCCGCGAGGCGCTCGGCTTTAAGCCAGACATTACCGCGCACGATTTAAACCTGCTCAGGGTGGGGCGGCACTTCCGCCTGCCAAGCGGGGCGAAGGTGATAGTCGGGCGAAACGAGTCCGAGAACGACCAGATCGAGCTGCTCGCCTCGGAGGGCGACTCGCTGATGTTCGTGGAGTCCGCCGGAAGCCCGCTAGTGATGGTCGAGGCCGGCGCGCTGGACGGCGATATCGTCACGGCGGCCGCGCTCTGCGCACGGTACTCGGACGCGAAGACGCAGCCCGTGGTCGAGGTGACGATCAGGCAGGGCTCGGTGCAGCGCACTATGGACGTGACACCAGCGGGCGAGGATATCGTGGGCAGCCTGATGGTCCAGGACTTGCGCGGGAAGAAGGCAGTTACTAGGTAAGCTCCTCGATCTCGACCCGCATCGTCGCGGTATCGAGCAGGGCTACAGTTGATTTCCCTTTATGCAGCCGCGCGGCCTTGCCGGGGTTAAGGACCAGCGTCGAGCCCAGCGTTCGGAGGTCAGGCCTGTGCGTATGGCCGTAGACCACGAGGTCATACATCCCGCTTCGGGCCAGAGCCTCGACCGAGGCCGGCTCGTGCACCACCGCGATGCGCCTGCCCTCGATCTCGACCACGAGCGGCTGGACGTGCATCTTGCCGCCGGACTTCTCCTTCAGCAGGACGCGGTCGCCGTCGTTGTTGCCGAATACCCCGGAGAAGGGGCATTTGAGGTCCCCGAGCACCTCGAACGTAAACGGCGAGATGACGTCCCCGGCATGGAGCACGAGCCCCGCGCCGCGGCCGTTGAACAGTTCGACCGCCTGTTTAATCCGCTGCATATCGTCGTGCGAGTCCGAGATTATTCCGATCAGCATATATGGGCGGCCTCCATGGGTTTTAATATATCATATCCATCAGGGCCTGTCCGCTTGCTTTATCGCAGGCCTATATGGTAAAAATTAGCTTCCGTTTATTACGCTTAAGGAGGAGAGAACGCATTGCCAGCAGCAGCGCCTAAAAGGAAACCTTCAGTATTAAAGAGGGCTCGGCAGGCCGAGGCCCTAGAGCTTCATAACAAGACCATCCGCACCAAGGTAAAAACCTACGTCAAGAAGGTCGCCGATGCGATAGCGGCCAAGGACGCGGCAGCGGTCCAGACGGCCCTCGTCGAGGCCACCAGGACCATCAGCTCGGCAGCGTCCAAGGGCGTGCTCCACAAGGCCACCGCATCGAGGAAGATCTCCCGCCTCGCGCTCAGGGCGAACGCCGCCCTCAAGCCGACAAAAGCTTAACTACGAGGAGCTCCAGGGGGTATGCCCCTCCGGAGCTCCTTATCAGTTTGTCCGCCTCGCACAACAGGGTATAGACCTTCCGCTTTCTCTTAGGCGTCATGTCCTGCCTGCCGTAATACCAGTTAAGCGCCCCAAGGACAGCTATCGGCTCGTCGGTCTGCGTAAGCTTCCTGCAGATCTTGATCGCCTGCGCGAGGTTCTTTTGCGAGAGGGCGTCCGTGAGGTTAAAGGCGTTATAGTCGCCCGCCCCGCGCACCATCGCGGCGACGTCGGCGCGCCCTACAGTTGGCTTACCCAGCAGCGATAGCTTCTCGACCTCCGAGGCTAGCAGCCCCAGATCATGGCCAACAAATTCAACCAACAGCGCGGCCTCGGCCAGCGCTATCGCGACCCCTTTGGACTTCGCGCGCGCGATGACCCACGACGGGAACTCGGACTCGCGGAGCCGCAGCTCGATGAGCTTCGCCCCGGCGTATGCATCGGTGAGTTTCTTGACCTTCGAGCTGCGCTCTGCCGCCCGCTCGCTTTTTATGTGGAACGTCAGCACGAGGAGCGAATCGGGCGAGGGCTTCTTCAGGTATGCGCCGATGGCCTTCTGGGCGTCGACCTTGAGCTTCTGCGTGTTTTTGATAATCACGGTCTTGCGGCCGCCCATGAACGAGACGGTGTTGAGCACGTCCACGAGCTGCTCGACCGGGGGCAGCGGGTCGGGGGATTCGATGTCATACTCGTAGTAGTTGAAATCCGCCATCGCCTCGTCCGGCAGCGCGGCCCTGATCTCCGAGAGCGCCTCGTTAAGCAGGAACGGGTCGTCGGCATACAGCATGTAAGACGGCCCGCGCAGGCCCTTGGATAGCTCGTCCCGGAGGGCCTTGGAGCTCACTTCGAGCCTTCCTCCACGAGCGAGAACGCGATGCTGTCGGCCAGGTCGTCGAGCGCCTTCGATACGGCCTCGTCCTTGTTGGCGATGACTTCCTGCATCGAGCCCTTGCTCACGAAGTCGATGATGAACTCGCTGTTATGCTTAAGCGCGTGCACCTCGCCGGACGGTACGCGTATGCTAAACGTGACCGAGATCACGACCTTATAGCTTATCGCGAGGTTGTGCTTCTCCGCATCGGTCTTGAGCGATATCTTCTCTATCGTGCCGGTGAGTTCATAGGGAGCGTCCTCCCTGATCCTGATGCCGCGCTTGACGAGCGCGTGCGTGAGGGCCTCGGTCAGGCGGTCGTCGAGCTTGGGCTCCATGGTCTTGTTGGTGAGCTTGCCGAGCCTCACGCTCTCCATCGGCCGCAGGAGCGTATAGCCGCAGCCGGCAAGCAGGAAGATGGCGCAGAGCGCCGCTGTAAGCAGCCCGCGCCCTCTCATAGCACTATGTTGATGAGCCTGCCCTTGACCACGAAAACCTTCTTGATGGGTTTTCCGGCCGCAAGCTCCATTATCTTCGGGTCGTTCAACGCAAGCTCCTTTATCTCGTCGTCATTAAGCCCGGCCGGGGCGTCGAGCTTCGATCGCACCTTGCCGTTTACCTGCACCACCAGCTCTATGCGGTCCTCGCGGGCCGCGTCCTCGTCCCATTCCGGCCAACTCTCAATAGTGGCCGCGTATCCAAGCGCCTCCCAGAGTTCTTCTGCGATATGGGGGGCAAACGGGCTCAGCATCAGCACCATGTTTTTGGCCGCGAACCTAAGCGAGCGCCAGTCCGCCTCCGATGCCGGGTTCAGCGCCCCGGCCTCGTTTAAGAGCTCCATGAGCGCGGCGATAGCCGTGTTGAAATGGAAATCTCGCTCGATGTCCTGCGTGACGCTCCGTATCGTCTGGTGCGTCTTGCGCACGAGCGGGGTGACGGCATCGCAGCCCTCCCGGGCGTTCTTGAGGCCGTCGAGGTTGCGGTGTATGAATTTCCAGACGCGGCTTAAAAACCTGTACGAGCCGTCCACCCCGCTCTCGGTCCACTCCAAGTCGCGCTCGGGAGGGGCGGCGAACAGCGAAAAGACGCGCGCGGTATCAGCCCCGTAGCGTTTGATCGCATGGTCCGGGTCCACGACGTTGCGCTTGGACTTCGACATCTTCTCTACGCGCCCGACGGTCACGTCCGAGGCGCAGCGTGAGCACTTGCCGCCCTTCGCCTCGTCCGGGAAGAGCCAGCCGTGCTCAGGGCACTTGTACGACTCCTTGCAGACCATCCCCTGCGTAAGCAGGTTCTTAAACGGCTCGGAGTGCGTTATCAGCCCGAGGTCGCGCATCACGCGCGTGAAGAAGCGCGAATAAAGAAGATGCAGCACGGCGTGCTCGACCCCGCCTACGTACTGGTCGACCGGCATCCAGTAGGCGGCCTCGTGCTTGAAGGCGTCACCCGTGAGATCGACCTCGCCGTTTGGGTGGCAGTATCGCAGGAAATACCACGACGAGTCAACGAACGTATCCATGGTGTCGGTCTCGCGCCGTGCAGGGCCGCCGCATTTGGGGCAGCTCGTCTGGACGAAGGCCGGGGACTCCGCAAGCGGAGAGGATCCGGTGCCCGTGAGTTTTACGTCGGTCGGCAGGCGCACCGGCAGATCGGCCTCCGGCACCGGTACGGTGCCGCATTTGTCGCAGTATATGACCGGTATCGGAGTGCCCCAGTAGCGCTGGCGCGAGACGCCCCAGTCGCGGAGCTTGAAGTTCACGGTGCGCTTGCCCAAACCCTTGGCCTCGATCATCCCGGCTATCGCAACGCGGGCCTCGGCGCTTGTCATGCCGCTGAACTCGCCCGAGTCCGCGAGCAGGCCGTCGTCCCCATACGCGCTGTCTTTGGGCGGCTCGCCCTCTTTGGGCCGGATCACGGCCTTCACCGCGATGCCGTACTCCTTTGCGAACTCGTAGTCCCGCTGGTCGTGGGCCGGGACGGACATTATCGCCCCTGTGCCGTACTCCATGAGCACGAAGTTCGCGACGTAGATCGCGACGCGGTCGCCGTTTACGGGGTTGATCGCGTAATGTCCGGTAAATAGCCCGATCTTCTGCTCGACGTCGCCGTACTTCGCGCGGACCTTATCGAGCGCGGATCTATCGTTGACCAGCCTTTCGGCCATAGGGTGCGTCGGGGCGATGCACATGAACGTGACGCCGAAGAGAGTATCGGCCCGCGTGGTGAAGATGCGGATTTTTTGATCGCTGCCCTCGATAGCGAAGTCGGCCTCGAGTCCCTCGCTACGGCCGATCCAGTTGCGCTGCATCGTCACGACGCTCTCGGGCCAGCCGCCGAGTTCACTGCCGCATGCGGCGAGAAGCTCGTCGGCGTATTGAGTAATTCTCAGGAACCACTGCTCGAGCTGCTTTTGTATGACCGCGCTGTCGCACCTCCAGCACGCGCCGTCTATTACCTGCTCGTTGGCGAGCACCGTGGCGCACGAGGGGCACCAGTTGACCGATGAGTTCTTCTTGTAGGCCAGGCCGCGCTCGTACATGCGCAGGAAGAACCACTGGTTCCAGCGGTAGTACGCCGGGTCGCAGGTCGCGACCTCGCGGCCCCAGTCGTAGCTCAGGCCGAGGCGCCGAAGC
This sequence comes from Nitrospirota bacterium, assembly GCA_963721805.1. GTDB lineage: Bacteria > Nitrospirota > Thermodesulfovibrionia > Thermodesulfovibrionales > JdFR-86 > CAVRJY01. Next base: position 994,800 of record CAVRJY010000001.1, read on the forward strand.
TGGACCTTCATGTTGGCGATGTTTTCGTATGTCCATTTGGCGGGCGGGATGCCCTCCTTGATCGCGGCGTTCTCGGCCGGGAGGCCGAAGGCGTCCCAGCCCATCGGGTGCAGGACGCTGAATCCCCTCATGCGCTTGTACCGCGCGATGACGTCTCCGATGGCGTAGTTGCGCACGTGGCCCATATGTATCTTCCCCGACGGGTAGGGGAACATCTCAAGGCAATAGAACTTGGGCATCGAGGAGTCCGGCACGACCTTGTAGGGGTCCGCCGCGGCCCACCGGGCCTGCCATTTAAGCTCGATCAGCTCAGGGTTGTAGGTTTCTTCCATATCGTCCTTCCGAAAGAGAATACCGGTATTATATATCCTCGGCCCCCGCAAGAGACAACCGTCACGGCCACACCTGGCATTAGGTTGATTTATCGGTATATAAGATAGATAATATACCAGATGAAAGACCGCCGATGTTTCGGCCGCTACGAGCAGGCCAGCGAACTCACGTTCATGTATGGGGGGCAGTCGTTCCGCGCGACGATGATCGACTACTCCCTCAGCGGGATCGCGGCCAAACTCGAAGGCCACCCACAGTTCAAGCAGGGCGACATCCTGAATTTCTCGACCGTCCAAGACAGCGAGATCGACCTCGGCAAGGTGGCTTGGGTCAGGCCGGATAACGGCTCGCAGCGCATCGGGCTCAGCAAGGTCGGGATGCTGCGCGGCACGCTGAGGCAGTACGCCCTCTCTGACGTCCTGATCGGCGCGCACCGGGCGATGAAGACCGGGCACCTCTATCTGATCGACGGCGAGGCTGTCAGAACGCTTACGTACAAGGGCGGAGACATAATCTTCGCGACCTCCAACCATCCCTCCGAGGGTTTTCTGGATTTGCTCGTCCTCGACGAGGTCATCACGCCCGAGCAGTTCAGGCAGGCGGCCGATGAGTCCAGGAAGGCGGGGACGTTTATAGGCCCCACGCTGGTGAAGATGGGATTTATGGAGCACGAGAGGTTCGACCAGGCCAAGAGGCGGTATGTGGCCGACCTGGTGATGGCCATGTTCGGGCTCTACGACGCCGAGTTCATTTTCAGGGACCTGCCGGACGTCGAGACCGAAGACAGCGAGGACATACTGCTCTCGCCCTCCGCGCTGAGCTTCAACGGGATAAAGCAGCTCGACGAGGTAGAGCACCTTCTGTGGCTCATGCCAAAGCTCGATTCGGTGATCGCGCTCTCGGAGGACCCGCTGGACCTCTATCAGGCGATCATGTACGACTCAGGCGACAGGGCCTTCCTGGAGCTCGTGGACTCCAGTCGCACGCTCTCGGAGATCCTGGCCGCCTTAAAGCCCGTGGGCTCTGAGGCCGTGAGGACCGCGCTCGCGCTGCTTTCGACGCATATCATCGAGGCCAGGGAGCCGGGCTTCACGCCGCGGCACAAGGTGCAAGTCGACGACGTCGTCATGCTGGCCGATATGCCCGATCCCGAGGGCTTCGTCGAGGAGATAGACTTCCTCTTTGCGCACCACGAGGACATCGGGTATTACGGAGTGCTCGGGTCTCAAGCGCGAGAACGCCACGGTCACCGAGATCGACAAGTCCTACCATAAGAAATCGAGGATCTTCCACCCAGACAGGCACTACGGACTGCCGGAGCACACGAGGGAGAAGCTCAACGCGATATTCGAGTACATAAAGACCGCGTACAAGGTCCTGAGCAACCCGACGCTCAGGGCGCAGTACGACAGCAACCCCATAAGCATGCCGGTCGAGAAAAACAGGTTAAACCTCGCCAGGCAAAAGAGCGCCGAGGGCCGCGCCGAGTTCAACGCCGCCCGCTACCTAAGCGCGGCCAAGCTCTTCGAGGAGGCCTCGCTCCTCAACAGCTCCGTGCCTGATTACGTCTATAACGCCGCAATCTCGTATTTCAAGTGCGACCGCCTGCGCGACGCCGAGATGGCCATCAAGCGCGCGATGAAGGTCGCGCCGACCAACACGACATACATGACCGAGGCCGGGTTCATCTACCTCGCCCTGAACCTGCCGCTTCGCGCGAAGGTGAATTTCGAGAAGGTCCTGAGCCTCGAACCTGGCAGCAAGCGCGCGGTCGAGGGGCTGGCGCTCGCCGGCAAGAAAAAATAACAGGGGTTCCCCTTTGGAATTGGTCACGTCCCACCTAAACGCGGATTTCGACGCCTTCTCCTCCATGGTCGCGGCCTCCAGGCTCTACCCCGGATGCCTCATCGCGCTTCCGGGCGCGATGGAGAAGCGCCTCCGGGACTTCACGGCCGCATTCGGGGAGTTCGGCCTCGTGAGGCTCAAAGACATAGAGCTCGCAGCGGTCACGAGGGTCATCATAGTCGATACGAAATCCTCGGACCGGATCGGGCAGTTCGCTGCCTTAGTCGATAAAGAGGGCATGACCGTGCACATCTATGACCACCACGAACACGGGGACTCCGACCTGCACGGCGAGGTCGAGGTGATCGAGAAGGTCGGGGCGACAGCGACGATATTCACCGAGATGCTGAAGGAGCGCGGCGTGAGGCCCGAGCCGATAGAGGCCACGCTCCTGATGACCGGGATATACGAAGAGACCGGGAGCTTGTCCTTCCCCTCGACGACAGAGCGCGACCTGCTTGCGGCGGCCCAGCTCCTTAAGTGGGGCGCGAGCCTGAAGGTCGTCGCGGAGTTCCTGCGGGCCGAACTCACGGCCGAGGAGGTCGACCTTTTAAGCGAGCTCGGCCATTCGGCCAGCACGATATACGCAGGCGGGCTGAAGGTCATCACCGCGAGGGCGTCGCGCGACGGATATATGGGCGACGCCGCACAGTTCGCCGGGAAGCTTTTGGAGATGGAGGCAGCTGACGCCTCATTCGTGATACTGCGCATGGAGGGCAGGGTGCTCGTGGTCGGCAGGTCGCGCGCACCTGAGCTGAGCGCCTCGGACGTGCTCGCTGAGATAGGCGGGGGCGGCCACCCGTCAGCCGCCTCGGCCACGGTGGACGACCAGCCGCTTGAGCTGATAGAGGAGACGATCGCCGGATTAGTCCGCGCGCACGTCAGGGCGGGCAAGACCGCATCGGACGTCATGACCAAGCCGGTCATCACGGTCGAGGCCCCGACGCTCATGCGCGAGGCCCAGACGATGCTCACGAAATTCGGCGTAAACGTGCTGCCCGTCGTAGAGGGCGGCAGGTTTCTGGGCCTGCTGGCGCGCGAGATAGTAGAGAAGGCGATCATGCACGGGTTCAGGAAAAGCGCCGTCCGCGAGTTTGCGGACAGCGACGTGATAAGCGCGGCGCCCGAGACCCCGCTTAGGGAGATCGAGTCCTCGATGGTCGAAAAGAACCGGCGGTTCGTCCCGGTGCTCGAGGGCGAGGCCATAGTTGGCGCAATCACGCGCACGGACTTGCTGCGCGTCATGTACGAGGATTACCTCAGGCGCAGCGGCATAGCAGGCGAGGAGGGCGCGGACGCCCACGAGCACCCCAGGAGGAGCACCGCCGCGCTGCTTCAAAACCGCTACCCGCGCGAGATCTTCGAGGCCTTCAAGCTCGCCGGAGAAGTCGGCCGGTCGCTCGGCATGGACGTCTACCTCGTAGGCGGCTCGGTGCGCGACATGATGCGCGGCCGCGAGAACCTCGACATCGACCTGGTGGTCGAGGGCGACGGCATAGAGTTCAGCCGCGCGATGACAGAGCGGCTGGGCGGGCGCATGAAATCGCACGAGAGGTTCAGGACCGCGAAGATAATCGCGGGCAAGCTGAGGCTAGACGTCGCGACCGCGCGCACCGAGTATTATGAGTCCCCGGCCGCGCTGCCGCGCGTCGAGATGTCCTCGATCAAGAAGGACCTCTACAGGCGCGACTTCACGGTCAACACGCTCGCTGTAAAGCTCTCGGACCCGGAGTTCGGGCGGCTGGTCGATTATTTCGGCGGGATGCGGGACCTCAAGGACAAGACGATCCGCGTGCTGCACAACCTGAGCCTCGTCGAGGACCCCACGCGCGCCTTCAGGGCCGTGAGGTTCGCCGAGCGCTTCGGCTTCAAGATATCGCGCCATACCGAGGAGCTCATCCGCTCGGCCCTGAGGCTCGAGATATTCACGAGGCTCTCGGGCAGCCGCCTCTACGAAGAACTGATGCTAGTATTCGGGGAGCCGGAGCCGGTTGACGTCATCGCACGGCTCGACCACTACGGCCTGCTCGGTGTGATACATCCCGCGCTGAAGTTCGACGAGCGGATGCACGCGGCCCTGACCGCGGTGCACGATACGCTCTCGTGGTTTGACCTCTCGTTTACCGGAGAGAAGGTCAACCGCAACCTGCTGTACCTGATGGGGCTCCTGGGCGGGCTGCCCTCGGACGATGAGCGCGAGGCCGCGCTCCGGCGGCTCTCGGCACCCAAGCGCGTCGGGGAGCGGCTGATGCGCGACATCGCGGCCAGCCGCGAGACCTCGCGCCGCATGCCGCTTGTGGACCCGGCGCTCATCCGCCGGACGCTCTCGGAGCAGTGCACCGAGTGCGTGCTGTACGTCATGGCCCTCACGGAGGACCAGGCGGTGAAGATGGAGGTCTCGAATTACCTGCTGCGGCTCAGGCGCGAAAAGCCGATGCTCAGGGGCTCGGACTTGAAGGCGCTCGGGATCGAGCCCGGCCCGGTATACTCCGACCTGCTCGATGCGGTACTGGCAGAGCGGCTGCGCGGCAATATAGAGACGCGCGAGGATGAGCTGAATTTCATCCGCACTCGCATCGGGACAGCCAGAGGATGAATAAAAAGGGGTCACCTCCCGGCCCCCTCTGAAACGTGCAGCCTACCGAAAAACGTATACGCTTTTTTTGCCACGGTCATGGTTTCAGAAAATAGATATTTGAAATCAGTGACAGTTAAAGTGGCATCCATCTTGCTAACCTCGGATGTTGCATGGAGAGTCCAAGTCAATTGCCTGCTACGGCGCCACTGCCACTGTCGTGCATCAAACGGAGCTTTATCAATAAATGCATTAGCGGGCCCCAATCGCTTGAAGCGTGGCTGAAAACAGCTCTGGCGCTGGCGGGGCTCGCATTGCTACTCATGCTCACCGTAAACAGCCTCCGGCTTGCCAACGACGAATGGGCCTATAGCAGTACCGACCAGAGGCAGCAGTCATTCGAGTATTATTTTGAGGGAGGGAAACGGCTTTTTGCCGGGGACTACATATCGGACTATTATCTGAATGCCTTTTTGCCTTCAGGATATTCGTGGCTCTATGATGCTGCCGGGCGCATAGGCGATCCATTTTTCTTCTCGAAGATTGTGTCGCTTGCGCTGATGCTGTCGTGTATTTACATCGGCTTTCTGATCGCGAAAGGGTATGCCGGGCCGACGTGGGGTATGGTCTCGGTTATCCTGGTTTTTTGCACTTCGCTGTTCTTCAACCGGATGCAAGGCGGGTTGCCGCACTCTTTCGCGTTTCCATTGGGGCTGTTCTTTTTTCTGGGTTTCGTCAGGCGCAGGCCGCTGTGGTGCGCGTGCTCGCTTGTAATGATGGCGCTGTTCTACCCGCCGTTGCTGGTGCCCTATACCATGGTCTTCTCGCTGTGGCTATTGTTCCCGAGGCTGCTCGCGGCGGACATAGGGCCGCTTCCGTGGCTAAGGCAAGGTGGGTCCGGCCTCAAAAGGTTCTATTGGCTAGCGGGCCTTTGCGTCTTGATAACCTTAACCCTGGCCCCTATCCTGTACCAATCGAGGCAGTACGGCGAAAGGATCTCTCTGAGCGACGTGGGGGGGTTCCCGGAGGCCGGCCCTGAGGGCAGGTACGGCAGCGATAACAGGATAGACGGGAAGAACATACTCAAAGACCTTGCCCAGTCTCTCCCTTCCATATCGCACCAGATAATTGATGGGAAAGGGGTAGTAAACGTTCCGAAGCCCGCCAGGGTGGGCGCGATGCTGTTGCTTTTATGCGCGGGCCTGTATGGGCTGTATGACAAAAAGGCTCTCGCAAGGAGGGAAGTCCGGTATCTTATTGCTTTGTCTCTTGCATCGGTCACCGGGTATGCGGCGTCAGTCCTTGTCTATCCTTTTGCCTTTCTGCCGCAGAGGTCGATCACTTTTACGATGCCGATAGTGGCGCAATTCGTGGTGCTGTTCGGGCTCGTGGAGTTATCCGGCAAATTCAAGCTCGCGGATAACGTCCAGCCGAATCCGCACTCAATTGCCGCCCTAATGGGGCGGGGTCTCAAGCCGTGGGTTAACAGATACTTCCCATACTTCATGGCTCTAGTGCTGCTGCTGCTCTTCGTGGGCAAGCCTCTCGACGATATGAAAGAGAATTACCCCGGCCTTTATGGCTATATCAAGTACGACATGCCGAGGGACGCCATGTTTGCGGGCTGGCCGGGCGCTGCAATCGAGGGCGTCCCGTTATTTTGCAAAAAACGCATATTGGTCGGGACGAAGACGGACCAGGCGTTCCACAAGGGATACGTCCTTGAGATGCGAAAAAGGAAGAGGGCGCTGATAGACGCATATCTCTCGGACGACCCGTCGGCCCTCAGGCGGCTCAGGGACGAGTTCGGCGTCACGTATTTATTGGTCAACCGTTCTCAATTTGAGGGGGATCTGGTCGGGACGCCGAAGACTTTTGCTCCATTAAACGGCTATGCGGCGAGGCTTACCTCAAGCATAGCCCCGGATAAGCGCGCGGTCTGGGGGCTGTTGCCTTCACTTGAGGTAAAGCGCATCGACGGCTACAGCATATTGGATCTGAGAAGGCTCTCGTGATTCGGTATAAGCGCTAAAGTTATTACAGTATATTGCCGATATGTATGGTTAGGAGCGGTCAGCTTCGGACAGGCATGCACAAGGAGGTGCGATGACGATTTCATCGGGTGCAGTTCAAGGAAACACGGCTTCTTTTGCACAGGGTCAGGATAAGATACCCGACAACAACAGCAAGCCCGGCAAAGACTCAGCCGGGGACAGCAAAGCCGCCTCAAATTCCGGCACGGGCGCAACAGACAAAGTGAGCATTTCGCTATCCGGACTGCAGAACTCAACCGGTTCCACGTCAACCCACGGCAGATATTACAACAAAAAAGACCTCAACAAAGACGGGATGATTTCAAAGCAGGAGGAGACCAAATACGATTTCAAGCACGGAATCGTGGAAAGTACCTCCAATAGCAACTCGGCGGTTACTGCCGCCAAGGCGCAGGACCAGACTTCGAAGCCTTAAGTGTCGAGCTTACAGGCCGGCATCAAAGCCAGTGCCTGAGATTTGGCGTAAATGCTGACTCTGTAGCTGACCGCTTCGGAGCTGGCTCAGACCATCGCAGCCAATAGACGATCAACGTATACGTTATTTGCGCTCCTGAGATTATCCCATTAAAAAAGTCTTTAGAATCGAGATGTTCTAAAGCGGCATCCATCTTGCAATCCATATCGCATGTTCCGGGAAATTGGAGGTATTGCGATATGGGCGGCATAGCCGGATATATCGAGCGGTATGCTCAGGCCGAGGGTTTCAAGGTGGCTCAGATGTGCGATGCCATGCGCCGAGGAGAGGACGAACTGGGGCTCTGGCGCTCCAGGAACGCCTGCCTTGGGATGTGCGGGGCAGGGGGCTTCGAGGGCCATCGGCCGATGTTCAGCGAAGACGGCATGGTCGCGGCCGTCCTGGACGGCGAGATACATAACCATATAAGTCTGCATTCCCGGCTAGGGTCCTCTGGCCATGGCTTCCGGTCCCGCTCCGACACCGAGGCGATAGTGCATCTTTATGAGGATTCGGGGGAAAAGTGCGTCGACGCCATATCCGGCTTGTTCGGCCTCGCGGTTTGGGATGGGGGACGCAGGAAGCTTCTCATCGCCCGCGACCGCCTCGGCATAAAGCCGCTGTATTATTTCTTCGACGGCCAGAGGTTCATGTTCGCCACAGAGATCAAGGCCCTGCTGGTTGAGGGCTGCTCCCCTTCGTTGATAAACATGAAGGCCCTTTGGGACTACCTGAGCCTTAAATTTATACCCGAGCCGGAGACCATCTGGGAGGGCATACGCAAACTTCCGGCCGGCCACCGGCTGGTGCTGGACGCCGAGAAGTGGGCCCTGAGGGTCGAGCCATACTGGGACCTGCCCTACGAGGCGCAGGGGCAGGGCAGGCGGCCGGATGCCGAGTGCCTGGAGGAGTTCTCGGGGCTTTTTGAGGACTCTGTGGCACTCCTAAGCGGGGCGAATACGGGCGTATTTCTAAGCGGAGGGATCGACTCTACCGCGGTGCTCTCGGCCGCAAGCAGGCTCAGCGGCCGCCCGGTCGACTGCTTTTCGTTTGCGTTTCGAGACGGAGGAGAGTTTAACGAGCTCGGGTATGCGCGCGAGGCCGTGCGCCACTTCGGCGCGCGCGGCCACGAGATAGTCATCGGGCATAAAGAGTTCCTGGACTGCCTCCCTGAGGTGCTCTCGCATGCCGAGCAGCCGCATGCCGTCCCGTCGAGCGTGCCGCTTTACTGCCTGTGCAAATCCGCATCCGGGCAGCTCGGCACCGTGCTCACCGGAGACGGGGCTGACGAGATGCTGGGCGGCAGCAACGTGAAAGACTTCGTCAGGAGGCACAGGCGGGCCGAGGTGCTGGACCTGCTGCCGCAGCCTGTCAGGAGGCTCATGCCTCACCTGCTGGGCGAGCATGCCAGGCCTTCGGCTGCTGAGTATATGGAACAAAAGATATTCGTCCATCACCGGAGCTTCTCCGAGCTCGAGAAGGTGAGGCTGTTAGGGGAACACGGGCTGCGCGTTGCCGGATCGAGAGACCCCATGAGGGAGCATTATGAGCGAGTCAGCGAGCTGCTCCCGCTAAACCGGATGCTTTACGTGCTGAGCAAGGGCTGGCTCGCAGCGGACATCTATATGAAGGCCGACTGGGTTGCCAACGCTAACTCGATAGCGCTCAGACAGCCGTTTCTGGACCACCGCCTCGCCGAGTGGGCGGCCAGGGCGCCCATGCGCATGAAGATTGGCAGGGTAGGGGCCCGCGTCATGGGCAAGAGGGTCCTGCGCATGTACGCCAAGGGCAGGGTGCCCGAGATGATACTGAACAGGAAAAAAACGGATACCCCGGTGCCCGTGTACGGCTGGCTCTCGGACGAACTGCGGCCCTTCGCGCACGATATGCTCGCCCACGGCTGTTGCGCGTCCGACTTTTTCGACTACGGGGCGATAGCCTCATGCCTTCAGAGGGGTACGCTGCCGGAGGCGAGCATCAGCGACCGCCACAGGCTCTGGATAATGCTCGTCCTTGAGGTCTGGTTCAGGCAGCGTCAGGCCCAAGCGAAAGCCGCCTCCACCCCCGCCCCGAGCCGCGTGCTGGCGGCCGCGCACGCCTGAGGGCTCCGATTGCCGTATGGTATCATGGATATGATGGCTGCTTATAATTGTGCTCGGGTGCGCTGTTATGTCGGCGGGGTTGCCGTCGCCCATGCGTTATGCATATTCAGCCGCGGTTTGAGTTGCGATGAGAGCCGCAAGACAGAAGATATCAAGACATACCGCGATGCTCATCGTCTATCTCGTGCTCTCGCTCGGAATCGGTACGCTCGTGACGGTTTCTGTCGATAATTATGAGGATGTCACCACCGCAAAAGAAATCCTCCGGGACGAGGGCCGAGGAACTCACGGATGCGGTACGCGCTTTTAAGAGTCTCCTCCCCTGGCGCCACAAGCGGGCAGGTCATGAGCTTCGTGACGATGTTCGTCTCCACGGGCATGAGCAGCGAACTGCTCGCCATAAACCCGGAGACCGACGCGACGCCTTACAGCAAGGATTTCCGGCTCCTGGTTTCGGTCGTCGAGGGCGACAAGAGGATGGACGTATACATGAGCAACAAATACCTGAACAGCCAGCTCTCCAGTTATGACGTGCCCGATCTGATGCTGGGGCTATTTGTGACCATAGCGATGTTCACGGTCATGGTCATATACGCCGAGAAGAAGAGGCAGGCGCTGGTAATGCAGCAGCGGTTCGAGGAGAAGCACGCCGAACTCACGAAGGCGCTCGAGGAGCACGAGGCGCTGGCCCTCCTGGGCCGCATGGCCGCCACGCTGGCCCATGAACTGAAGACGCCCATATCGACGATCTCCACCCTGCTTCAGGTGTTCCCGTCGAGGAGCGCCGACGAAAACTTCCGCAACAGGTTCGTCACGCTCGCGAGCGAGGAGCTGAACCGCACGCAGCAGATCATCGACAACCTGCTGGTCTACGGCAAGGATATCGAGATCAAGGACGAGCAGTGGATGGAGTTCGGGCCGTTCATCGGGGAGATAGCGCAAAAATACGGATTGAAGATCGCGGCCTGCCCCCGGTTCTCTGCTCTACGGGAACGTGTTTTATCTCGGCCTATTGTTTGAAAACCTGATAAGAAACAGCCGGAACGCAGGAGCCGCGGACATAAGGGTCATCCTCGATAACCCCTCGGCCGGGGACGGCGTTTCCGCAGTAGTACGAATCGAGGATAACGGCGCCGGCTTCCCGGAGGGCGCGGATCTGGCCAAGCTCATGGACCCGTTCGTCACCGAGCGCCCAAACGGGGCCGGCCTCGGGCTGTACCTCGCACGGAAGATCGCGGCCGCGCACGGCGCCGCGATCACGCCGTACAGGCCGCAAGCGGGCGCCGGGTTCATGATAACGCTGCAGGGCAGGCGGGTCAGGGATGCGTAGCGATCAGCGCAAGCCCGAGGTCTTCATCGTCGACGATGAGCCGAACTTCAGCGAGTCGCTGCAGATCGCGCTCGAGGACCGCTTTTCCGTATACGTGGCAGGCACGCTTAAAGGCGCGCGCGGAGCTCCTGAGGGCCCGGGTCCCTGATGCGATCCTGCTGGACTTGCGGCTTCCGGACGGCAACGGCATCGAGTTTCTCCACGAGCTGAAAAATGACCTCACCCCCATGCCCGTCGTCATTCTGATGACCGCGTACGCGACCGTGGATAACGCGGTGAAGGCGCTTAAAGAGGGCGCGGTGGATTATTTCACCAAGCCGATGGACATCGAAAAACTCAAGCGTGAACTTTCCATCTATATCGAAAACAGGCTTCTGCACGAGAAGGTCTCGGCGCTCGACCGCGAGATAAACACGATCCGGCCGCCCTTCGTCACATCCGGGCACGGGGAGGATGAAGGATATCGTCGAGAAGGTCCCGATGGTCTCGCACCTCGACATCCCGGTGCTGATCAGCGGAGAGACCGGCACAGGCAAGGAGCGGCTCGCCAAGTGGATCCATACGCTCTCCGGCGCACAGGGCGATATGGTCGTCATCAACTGCGCCGCGCTGCCGAAGGACATCCTTGAAAGCGAACTTTTCGGCTACGCGAAGGGCGCATTTTCGGGTGCGGCCGGTTACAAGGAAGGCATGATCGAGAGGGCCGACGGCGGGACGCTGTTTCTGGATGAGATCGGGGAGCTGCCGGAGGATATCCAGGCGAAGTTTCTGAGGGTCCTCGAAGACGGCGTGTATTACAAGCTCGGCGACCCGACAGAGCACAGGGTCAAGTTCAGGCTCATTACCGCGACGAACCGGGAACTCCTGGGGCCTGCGGGCAGCTTCCGCATGGACCTGTACTACCGGATCAACGGCATCTCGTTCGAGCTCCCGCCCCTGCGGCAGCGCAGGGAGGATATCCCGCTGCTGGTGGCGGCCTTTATCAACGAGGCCAACTTCGCGTTCAGCAAGGACGTCAAAGGCGTATCGCCACAGGCGATGCAGTGCCTTATCGCGGCCCCATGGCCCGGCAATATCAGGGAGCTGAAATGGTGCATCAGCAGGGCGGTCGCAACCGCCTCGGAAACACGCTCGAGAGGGATGCGTTCCCGGCCGATTACAATGTCTGTGCCGGGGCCGTGCCGGCCGTCGAGGCCGACGTGCCGATGGAAGATGCGATCTCGCGCCTCGAGATGAAATACATCCAGAACGCCCTCGCGGCGGCCAAGGGGAGCAAGACCGAGGCGGCCCTGACGCTGGGGATCTCCGTAAGGGCGCTTCATTACAAACTAAAGAAATATAACATGTGAACGGATCAGCTCAACGCGTCTGAAGGCCGCCGGATGAGGGCAATAAAAAAGGGTGTCTTTCGACACCCCTTTTACTTGAACAGGCCAAGAGCCACCGGATGAAAAATGGTGGAGGCGAGGGGAATTGAACCCCTGTCCGAGAGCACTAAACCGAGGCATACTACATGCTTAGTCCGCCTATTTGAGTTTCGGACTCCGGTGTGCCGGTTGACGGGCCCTCCAGAGTCCTATCCCCTTGATCTTGGTCAGCGGCAAAGGGCGTGCCGCCGAAGCATTCCGCCTTGTGACGTCAGCGGGTCAGGTGCGGAAGGCCCGGCCCGTGACGCGCAACCTAATTAGGCTGCGAGTGCCAGTTCGTCGTTGGCAGTTGTGAATTTTCCACAGTATTTACGTGGTCATGGATCCACGGCATGCAGCCTGGGCTTCGCAACCCCCGTCGAAGCCGGTCGCCCCCGGCGTTCTACTAGCGGTTCTTGGCCTTCATCGCCCGGTCGATCTCCCGCCGGGCTTCTTTTTCTTTTATGACCTCTCGTTTTTCAAAGAGCTTTTTGCCCCGCGCAAGCCCGACTTGCACCTTCGCGTGCGGGCCTTTGAAGTATATGCTCAGGGCCACCAGCGTGTAGCCCTTCACAGCGGCCTTGGCCTGCAACTTTGCGATCTCGGCCGCGTGCAGCAGGAGCTTGCGCGTGCGGAGCGGTTCGGGGTTCTGGATGTTGCCATGGGCGTAAGGGCTTATGTGGGCGCCCACGAGGAACGCCTCGCCGTTCTTGATCGCCACGTGGCTTTCCTTCAGGTTCCCCTGACCGGCCCGCAGGGACTTAACCTCAGTTCCTAAAAGAGCTATGCCAGCCTCCAGCGTTTCCTCGATAATATAGTCGTGAAACGCCTTTTTGTTCTGGCAGACTGCCTTCATCTATTATTTTATCACAAAGCGCGCCCGGCATGAGCGAAGCCGCCGCGCTGGCATACTAGTTGCTTCATAGATAGCAGATGCAAGGAGGTGCACCATGACGGCACATGAGGCGGCCGAGATCGTAAGGGAGTCGGAGCTGTTTGACCTTCTGACGAAAACCGAGCAAATTGAAGCGGTTACGTACGCCATAGACACCCTCTGCCGGGATAACAGCAAAAACTGAGACCCGCGCCCCCGCCTGACATATTGCGTCAATTCAAGCACCCCCTGTATCAAATGCGGCACAGCCCTCTCTGTTATACTATCTGACGGATCATGCTTAAAAATACCCTCATAGCGCTTTTGATGGTGCTGCTTTGCGCGCGGGCCGCGCTCGCACAGGACCCTTACGCCAGCCGGGAGTGGATCAAGGCCCTGATCTCTGCCAACGAGCCGGTGGCGGACGAGTACATCCGCTCGCGCCAGACGCTGACGAAGTTCTACGTGACAACCGATAACGAGCCGGTCTGGGTCGGGCCGCAGGGGCCGCTTCCGAGGCTCAAGGAGCTGGTCACGGAGCTTAACTCTGCGTACAGCGAGGGGCTCAGGCCGGACAATTACCACGCCTCGGTGATCTGGAGCGCTCTTAAGGCGATAGAGGCCCAGCCCACGCCAACCCCCAAGGCGCTGGCCGAGATCGAGGTGCTGGCGACGGACGCGTTTCTGACCTATGGCGCGGACCTCAAGGGCGGACGTGTCGACCCCGGCGTGATATACGAGGGCAAGTACGGGATGCGCCGCCGCGCGGACGCGACCGAGGCGTTAAGGCAGGTCGCGGCGGGCGGCGATGTCAAGCAAATACTGATCTCGCTGGAGCCGAACCAGAGCGGTTACGACCTGCTCAAGAAGGGGCTTGCGAAGTATCGCAAGATCGCCCTGAATGGCGGATGGCCGTCTATACCCGAAGGCCCGGCGCTCAGGCCCGGCATGACTGACAGGCGCGTCGCCGCGATGCAGCGTAGGCTCGTCGTGACCGGGGAGCTCGCCGAGGTGAGCCCCAAGCCTGATTTCTACGGCCCGGAGCTGCAGGCCGCGGTGAAGGCATTCCAGCTCAGCCACGGGCTCGAGGACGACGGCGTGGCTGGCCCGGCCACGGTCAAGGAAATGAACGTCACCGCGCGCGCCCGCATCCGGCAGCTCGAATTGAACATGGAGCGCTGGCGGTGGTTCCCTCCGATCCCCGGCGGAAGGTTCATACTGGTCAATGTCTCGGACTTCCAGATGTCCGTGTTCGAGGATTTCAAGCCGGTGCTCACGATGCGCGTCGTGGTAGGGATGCCGCTTTGGGATACGCCCTCGCTGACCTCGAAGGTCACGCGCATAGTGCTGAACCCGTCGTGGTACGTGCCGAAGAACATCGTGCTCGAAGAGGTCGTCCCCGGCATGATAAAAAACCCGAATTACCTCAAGAAGAATAACCTGCTCGTCGTGACAGGGAAGGCCGATACGCAGATCGACCCGAAGACTATAAGCTGGAAGTCCGTCAGCGAGAGCAACCTGAACTTTCGCGTGATGCAGCCGCCGGGGCCGAAGAACCCTTTGGGCCAGATCAAGTTCCTGTTCGCCAATACGTACGAGGTCTATATGCACGATACGCCCTCGGGGAAGCTTTTCGACCGAAACGTGCGCACGTTCAGCCACGGCTGCATCAGGATAGAAAAGCCGATGGAGCTGCGGAGATATCTGCTCAAGGACTCGCCCGAGTGGACCGAGGAGCGGATACAGAAGGTTATCGACGGCGGGATCGAGACGGGGATAAACCTCAAGAACCCGATCGAGGTGCATCTGTTCTACCTCACCGCGTGGGTCAGCCGAAGACGGGACGGTACAATTCAGGCGAGACTTCTATGAGAGGGATGAGCCGTTGGATGAAGCCTTGGCGGGTAGGTAATCGGTAATGAGTGACAAAGCGCACTAAATACGCGTGATACGTTGTCACGGCTCGCAGCCTCGTCCTCAATGTACGTCACAGTACACCTCCGGGCGGTCTGCTCGCCGCTCCTAGTCTGACGCGATTTATCGCGCTTTAAGTTTCCGATGCGGGATCATGCGAGCGGTCAAAGGCATGATTGTAGTGCCCCGCCGCTGCCTCCGCGCCTCGTGGAAAAGGATTATATGGGTGCTATGCATCTGCGTAAGACTATTGCGTTTCTATGAGGATAAAGAGAAAAGAAAATCAATCATATTAAAATGATGTTTATTTATTGCAATAAGTTGTTCACCATGATGTGTGCCTATGGCTCTCCTGGTTTCAAGTGTAAACTCATGAAGTGCATGATATTTATCATTGCTCCATATCTCACCGAACCCCACGCAACTCAATGAAGAAATGTCTTCCTTGCCTAGCTGTCGATTATTAGCATCTGAAATGCGTGGATTCCACGTAATATCTTTATGTGCTTTTTTCATTTCATATGCATCAGGAAAAACTTCTCTGTAAATCAACAATTGAATTATCACATCCTTAATATATGGGCCTGTTTTTGCTGGTGTCGCGAGATAAATTAGATACCGCAAGACTATCGGCTTTATCTTTCTTGGGTTGGATATACCAAGAGTGAGGAAGTATTTTGCGAACCCTTCGATCTGCACCTTGTTATGAGTATACCAATCTTCCTCTGAATACCTTTTGGCGATCTCAATGATAAATTCCATGTTTGCTTCATCGCAGACCGGGACATCAAATGACAGGTTGACAATCTTCCTTAAATACTCGCTTCCGCTTATAAGGTTTGTGCCATACCTTGCCTCAATTCCTTTCTCTAATACAAGCCTATCAACCCCGATAATGAAGATGCATCTATTGCCTTTTATTGAAATGAAATGCTTAATGTTCTCTATGAGCTTCACTACATTCTCAGGGAGGCACCTATCTAGGTCATCAATAAAAACAACAAGCGCTTTTTTCTTCCCTGCAATTTTTTCTACAACACTTGAAAAATCATGTTTTAGTTTTTCAATTTCACTTATCCATTTTTCATAATAATCAGACACATCTTTTTCGTATTTGGTATAGTTTTCTTGAATATCTTTTAGATTCAACAGCCCAGCAGTTGAATGTTTCAGTAGGGCATCGCCACCTGCCAATAATACCCCTGTAGCAACCTTCCTCAATGAATCGAGGCTCTTATTTTGTTTCTTGCCAGTTGTTTTTGCCAGCCGGGATAAAAGAGGCAATAACAACGAAGCCTCATTTTCATATTCCCATGCGTCAAACCAAAAAGTTTCAAATGATGCAGAGTTGTTCATTTGAGCTTGCAACATCTTCATGAAGGACGTTTTTCCGCTTCCCCACTCGCCATAGACACCAAGTGTAAATGGTGGGGTAACTTGTTCTATAAGCGCGCAAAGCCGGATAACAGAATCCTTATGGTTCAAAAAATCATTCTTGAATGGATCGTCACTCGCAACTTCAACAGGGTTTTCAGGATCAAGCCGTAATTTCCACTTTGAGTCACTCATCAGTACACCTACTTTCTCGCCAAAGTATATTGCTGGTAGATATTTTAAGATAAAGTTCTCAGTTTGACAAGATGCCCGGATCCCATCCGTATACTAAGATGCTTCTTGCCCTCGTAAATCATTTTGGGGACTTGTTTCTGTTATCACTAACTATAGTTAATCGAAAGTTAATAGAAAACGCACGGGGGACAATTTTCCCTATCAACTTCGGTTTATATATAAACCAAAGTTTGGCGGCCTTTGGTGTATAGTGAGTTAATGAGCATGATAGGATTATATTTGATGAGCGGGGCAGGCGGGGCAGGAGGGCTCCGCGCGTGTTCGGATAAATCGGCAAATACCTCGTTTTTTATCCGAACATCCGAACAAGGGGCGGAAAAACAAATGAGTATCTTCGCAGGGTTAGCCCCGGTTTTGACCCCAACATCCGAACGGAAAACGCAAAAACGCGCGCGCACGCGCGCGAAATGCATAACTATACGTATGACCGGCTCTCAAATCATGCCGTTGACCTTGGGGGGCGCGGGGGGCGGGGCCGACTGGCCCCCCTCCTTTTTCCCCACCCCCGAAAGCGCGAGAAATCGTCTTCAGACAAGGCAGGGCGAGAAGACCGCCCGATGGTGTACTTGGGCGTACATAGAGGGCGAGTCTTTGAAGCCCAACGCAGTATCAAGCGATTTGGCGCGCTTTCATACGTTAGCGCTGTTTGACAGTACCGCGTACGAATGGGAATAATGGAACATGCCACGCAGATATAATTCATTCGGTGCGAAGATGAAGTCCCTCTTCGGCGGCTCCGTCTTTAAGGTCAATATCGATGCCGGCTTCACCTGCCCGAATAGAGACGGCACCAAAGGCTACACCGGCTGCATCTACTGCAACAACGACAGTTTCAGCCCCGGCGCTTGCTCGCCGAAGCTCTCGATCGCAGAGCAGGTGCAAAACGGGATGGCCTATCTCGGACGGCGCTACGGGGCCACGAGGTTCATCGCGTACTTCCAGCCGTACACGAACACGTACGCGCCTGTGGACGAGCTTGAGCGGCTGTACCGCGAGGCGCTGGCGGTGCCCTCGGTCGTCGGCATCGCGATAGGCACGAGGCCGGACGCGGTCGACCCTGAGAAGCTCGAGATGATCGCGTCGCTGAAGCAAGAGGGCCGCTTCGTGCTCGTGGAATACGGGCTTCAGTCGGTCTATGAGAAATCACTTAGGTACATGAACCGGGGCCACGGGCTCGCGGAGTTTCAGGCAGCGGTGGACGCGACCGTGAGCCGGGGGATCGAGGCCGGGGCGCACCTGATAGTCGGGTTCCCGACCGAGACGCGGGCCGAGATGCTCGATATGGCAGAGGTGATATCGGCTACCGGGATCGGGTTTTTGAAGGTGCATCAGCTGCAGATAGTGCGCGGCACGCCGCTTGCGGACATATACGCCGAGAGCCCGTTTCAAGTTTTCGCGTACGAAGAATACGTTGAGTTCATCGCGGAGTTCCTCGAGAGGCTTGCGCCGGAGATCGTGATCCAGCGGCTGTTTGCTACAGCGCCGGATGATATACTGATAGCGCCGCTGTGGGGCCGCTCGCGCCACCAGATGCTCCGCGACATCGAGGCCAAGCTTGAGGCGCGCGAGACCCATCAGGGCAGGCTCTACAAGCCGCTTGGAAAAGTTACGGTAGGGGAGATATAATCAGCAATGGAGAAAGACGTAGAGAAGATCAGGCAGATCATCGACCGCGTGAAGGTGAACTACACCAGGTTCGGGGGCGACGTCGAGTTGCTGCGCGTCGAGGGCGATGTCGTGAAGATCAGGCCCACCGGCTATTGCTATCGGTGACACTCCACTCGCATTGGCCTGGTCGAGGCCATAGACGAAGCGGTGAAGGCGGAGTGCCCCTGGGTGAGGATGGTAGGGGTATCAACAGAGTAAGCTGCTAGTACGCGAGCATCAGCGCGGCCGGGATGGATGTGATCGACGCCGGGCCGCGTCCGAGGTAGTCCCCGTCGATCTGCAGGCGTACGTCCGATTCGATCCCAACCTCGTGGCACCTGATCTGGGTCAGCCCCTCCGCGCGCACGCGTGATCCGGTCACGAGCCCCCACGTCAGCCGGGCGATATCGCGGCGCGCCGGGCCGGTGATGAGCGTGGCGATGAACGAGGGTGAGGCGATGTCGGCCTCGGGCGCGAGCGTGAAGTCGCCGGCGTACTGGCGCGAGTTGCTGATGATCGCGGAGTAGCAGTCGCGGCGGACTCCGTCGAGGGTGATCGGCATCGGCTGCGGGTGCCAGAGGGCGAGGATGGCCGTCCCGCTGATGATATAGGCGGCCTTGCCGAGCGTTCGCTTGTAGCTGCCGCGCACGCCATGCACGACCTCGGCGTCATACCCCGCGCCCGCCATCAGGGCGAAGTACCGCGAGGCCCCCTGCAAGGTGATCCTGCCTAGCGCAATCGGGCGGGGCGTCCGTGTGAGCGCGGCTTCGAGCGCTGAGGCGGTGTCCATCGGGAGCCCGGCCTCGTACGCGAGCACGTTTGCGGTGCCCATCGCGACGATTCCGAGCGGCGTTGCGGAGCCTGCGAGCCCGTTGATGGCCTCGTTGATCGTGCCGTCCCCGCCGCAGGCGATCACGATGCGGCATCCGGCGTTCGCAGCCTCGCGGGCCATGCGCTCGGCGTCGCCCCGCCGGCCGGTGCTCAGGAGCGTGGCCCCGATGCGGGCCGCCGAGCTTTGGAGGGTGCGCATCCGTGAGGAGCCGGCCTCGGGATTCGCGATCAGCACTACGTTTGCTTGCATCCGCTTACTTTACATTACGTCAGGCGGCATTTCAACATTGAGCATGTTTGGTGCTATAATATGCCTCCATTAATCCTGTGAAGAGAGGTGCCCTGAGATGAAGCGCTTTTTCGTGATTATGATCATATGCGCGGCGGTTTCATTCGGCTGTTCAGCATGGGCAGCCGATGCACCCGCCCCTGTTGCCAATACCCCCGCCGCACCGGTCGCCAACGCGCCAGCGCCGAGTGCCATGGCCCCTGTGGCAGCTGCCGAGGCGAAGCCTATCACGCTTTCCGAGGCTATCGACACCGCGATCAGGAACCACCCCAGCATCGCCATTGGCGACGAGAACGTGCTCGTGGCCGAAAGCAAGATCGGCCAGGCGCGCGCCGGATATCTGCCGCACGTGGACGCCACCGCCAGCTACACCCGCTACGGTTTTCCGGACAGTGTCTCAAGCACCTCCTCCGGGGGCAGCTCTATTTCGAACAGCCCCTCTATCTCAAACGGCGTATCGGGTAGCAGAAACCCGGCCTTCAACAGCTATTCGGCTGACGTCACGCTCACCCAGACGATCTTTGATTTCGGCCGCAACTATATGAATATTCAGATACAGAAGCTCGGGGCCGAGTCGTCCAGGCAGAGCCTCGCGGACACGGTCTCTCAGATCGTGCTCGGCGTAAAGCAGGCCTATATCAATGCCGAGCTCGCGCAGCGGCAGGAGGCCGTGGCGCGTGACGTGGTAGCTCAGATGGAGCAGCACCTCGCACAGGCCAGCAAGTTTTTCGAGGTCGGCCTCAAGCCGCGCTTTGACGTAACCACGGCCGAGGCTAACCTGAGTTCCGCCAAACTCGATCTGATAAAGGCGGAAAACGCCACGAGCTTCGCGATGGTCACTTTAAACGTGAACATGGGCACTGCGGAAGATACGGTCTATAATCTCGAAGACGTCCTGAAATATGACGGGGCCGAGACCAGGATCCAGGACTCGCTCGATCTGGCATACGCCAACAGGGCTGACCTGCGATCCCTCGAGCTGCAGTATGATGCCGCAAAGCGCGCCGTGACCGCGGTCAAGCTGGACTTCCTGCCTACCATCAACGGCAGCGCCACCTACAGGAATTACGGCGCCGACACGCCGCTTAAGAACCACGAATGGATCGCTGGCGTCACGGCTACGATGAACATCCTGAGCGGCGGGCTCACCTGGTATCAGATAGATCAGGCCAAGGCCACGCGCGACGCGCTGCGCGAGAACGTCAGGCTCGTAAAGCAGCAGATTTACCTGGCGGTGCAGCAGGCGTGGCTCGGGGTCATGAACGCTGCCAAGGGCGTCCCCGCGGCCGAGCTCTCGCTCAAGGCCTCCAAGGAGAACCTCGACATCGCTGTCGGCCGCTATGATGCCGGAGTGGGAAGCCCGGTCGAGGTTACGGATGCGCAGATAAGCTACAAGGACGCCCAGCTGGCGCTGCTGCAGACCCTGGCCGACTACAAGAATTCTCAGGCGAGTCTCTCTCGCGCCGTCGGGGGGAAATAGTTGCGATCTATAATTGTCGCTTCAATAGCAGCCTTGTTTATGACGTTTGCGGTAGCGGGATGCAAGGGCAAGCAGGAGATGAAGCCGCCGGAGCGCGTCGTCGCGATAATGGCGGCAAACGCCGTCACCCGCGATATGCCGCAAGAGCTTGACGCCATCGGACAGGTCGAGGCCTCGGCCACGGTCTCGGTGCGCCCTCTCATCGGGGGACTGGTGCAGAAGGTCCATTTCAGGGAGGGCCAGGACGTCCGCAAGGGCGACATGCTCGTGACCATCGACCCGCGTCCCAACGAGATCGCGGTGCAGCAGGCAGAGGCCGCGCTCGCGCGCGATATCGCCCAGCGCGACAAGGCCGCGACGGACGACCTGAGATACAAGACGCTGCTTGCAAACGGCTTCGTCTCGCAGTCGGACTACGACCAGGCCCACGTTACGCTCTCGACGCTCGATGCCGCGATCAAGGCCGATCAGGCCGCGATTAACCTCGCTAAGCTCAACCTCACATACTGTTACATCCATGCGCCCGAGAGCGGCCGCACCGGCGCGCAGCTCGTCTACGAGGGCACGCTCCTGAAGGCGAGCGACGACCAGGCGGTCGTGGTCATCCAGTCCATCGAGCCGGTGTACGTCGATTTCGCGCTCCCGGAGCTTTATCTCGCGACGCTGCGCGACAGGTTCAAAGGCGGGGGCCTTACGGTCATGGCGATTTCGACCAACGGCTCTTTCAAGCCCATGGCGGGCAAGGTCACGTTCCTTGACAACACGGTGGACCGCCCAACGGGCACGATAAAGATGAAGGCCATGTTCCAAAACTCAGACCGCACGCTCTGGCCGGCGCAATTCGTGGACATATCGCTTACGCTCTCTACCATAAAGGATGCGGTCGCCGTACCTTCCGAGGCCGTGCAGACCGGCCAGAAGGGCGAATACGTCTTCGTCATAAAACCCACGGACATGACGGCCGAGATGAGGCAGATCAAGACCGGCCCCTCGAGCGGCGGGATGACCGCCATACTGAGCGGCGTGGCCTCCGGCGAGACGGTCGTGACCGACGGACAGCTGCGGCTCACGCCCGGCGTCAAGGTAGCATTCAAAAACCCAAACGAGGCAAAGCCCGCCGCGCCCGCGGACACATACGGCGGGCAGCAGAAACTGGGCGGCCCGGCTAAGTGAGCATCCCAGAGCTTTTCATCCGTCGTCCGGTCATGACGACGCTCGTCATGGCCGCGATACTGATATTCGGCATCGTGGCCTACCAGAAGCTCCCGGTCAGCGACCTGCCGAACGTCGACTTCCCGACCATACTGGTCTCGGCCACGCTGCCGGGCGCGAGCCCCGAGACGATGGCCTCGGCCGTGGCCACGCCGCTTGAGAAGCAGTTTTCGACCATAGCCGGCGTGGACTCGATGAGTTCCACCAACACGCTCGGCATAACAAGCATAACGCTGGTCTTCAAGCTGGAGCGTAATATCGACGCGGCGGCGCAAGACGTGCAGGCCATGATAGCGAAGGCCGCCAAGGACCTGCCGCCTACGATGACTACCCCGCCTTCGTTTCAGAAGGTCAACCCCGCAGACCAGCCGATACTTTACGTTTCGCTCACCTCGCCCACGCTGCCCCTATATCAGGTCGACGAGTACGTCGACACCCTGATCTCGCCCCGGATATCGACCCTGCCGGGCGTGGCCCAGGTGCAGATCTTCGGGGAGCAGAAGTACGCGGTGCGGGTGCAGGTGGACCCCAACGCCCTGGCTACGCGGGGCATAGCCATGGGCGACGTAGTGGACGCGGTCGCCAACGCGAACGTGAACCTCCCGACCGGCGTGCTCTGGGGCTCCGACAAGGCCTTCGTCGTGCAGGCGACGGGGCAGCTCCCTAATGCGGCGGCCTTCAGAAATGTCATAGTCTCGTACCAAAACGGGATGCCGGTGAGGCTGGGCGATATAGGCACCGTGCTCGACACGGTCGAAAACAACAAGATCGCGGCCTGGCGCGAGGACACGCGCGCGGTAGTGCTCGCGATCCTCAAGCAGCCCGGCACCAATACGGTCGAGATCGTCGACTCGATCCGCAAGCTGCTGCCGCAGTTCGAGGAGAAGCTCCCGGCCTCGGTCAAGCTCGGCATACTGTACGACAGGTCGATCTCGATCAGGGCCTCGGTGCATGACGTGAAATTCACGCTGATCCTCAGCGTCTGCCTCGTCGTGCTCGTCATATTCATGTTCCTTAGAAACGTATCGGCCACGCTCATCCCGGCCATGGCGCTGCCGATGGCCATCGTGGGCTCGTTCACGGCGATGTACCTGCTGGGGTTCAGCGTCGACAACTTCTCGCTGATGGCGCTGACGCTCTCGGTCGGTTTCGTCGTGGACGACGCCATCGTGATGCTCGAGAACATCGTGCGCCACATGGAGCACGGAGAGCCGGTCATGGAGGCCTCGTTCAAGGGCTCGCGCGAGATCGGCTTCACGATCATGTCGATGACTCTCTCGCTCGTCGCGGTCTTCCTGCCGGTGCTGTTCATGGGAGGCGTCATCGGGCGGCTTCTCAACGAGTTTGCGATCACGATCAGCATGTCGATCCTCGTCTCCGGGTTCGTATCGCTGAGCCTCACGCCGATGCTCTGCAGCCGGTTCCTGAAGGCCCATGTGGCAAACGAGAAGCACGGTGTCATATATAATGTGCTCGAGCGCGGGTTTCAGGCCCTGGTGCACGCCTACGAGTCGACCCTGAGGCTCGCGATGAAGCACCGCCTAATCGTGCTCATCGTATCGCTCGTGATGCTGGTGGTAACGGTTTATCTCTTCGAGGTCATGCCCAAGGGCTTCCTGCCCAACGAGGACACCGGCCAGATATTCGCGGTGACCGAGGCCCAGCAGGGCATCTCGTTCGACGCGATGGTGACGCACCAGAAGGCGCTTGCCAATATAGTCATGGCGGACCCGAACGTCGTGACCTTCATGTCCGCGGTCGGGCCGGCGGGCCTAGTTCCTCCAACAACCAGGGCAGGATGTTCTTGCTGCTTAAGCCGCCGAAGGAGCGCAAGATCACCGCGGACCAGATCATACAGGAACTCAGGCCGAAGCTCGCGCAGGTCCCGGGCATATCGGCATACATGCAGGTGCTGCCGCCGATACGCCTCGGGGGCATGCTCACCCAGAGCCAGTACCAGTATACGATACAGGGCTCGGATACAGACGAGCTGTACAAGGCCTCCGACGCGATGCTTGAAAAGCTCAGGGGGATCCCGATGCTTCAGGACGTCGCGACGGACCTCCAGATCAAGAACCCGCAGGTGACGGTGCACATCAACAGAGACCGCGCCTCGTCGCTGGGCATATCGGCAGGGGCCATCGAGGAGACGCTATACAGCGCGTACGGCACGCGGCTGGCCTCTACGATCTACGCCCCGCAAAACGAGTACAGCGTGTTCGTGGAGGTCCTGCCCCAGTACCAGATGGATCCCGCAGTGCTCTCCAACCTGTACGTGCGTTCCTCATCCGGCGGGCTCGTGCCGCTGGGGACGCTCGCGGAACTCAAAAACGAGATAGGCCCGGCGTCCGTGCACCACCTGGGGCAGCTCCCGGCCGTCACGCTCTCGTTTAACATCAAGGAGGGCACGGCCCTGAGCCAGGCCGTGACCGCGGTCGAGGCCGCTGCGCGCTCGACGCTGCCCGCTACGGTGACCGGCAGCTTCCAGGGCACGGCGCAGGCGTTTCAGGGCTCGCAGCAGGGCCTGCTCCTGCTGCTGATAATGGCGATCTTCGTCATATACCTCGTGCTCGGCATCCTGTATGAGAGCTTCGTGCACCCGGTCACGATTCTCTCGGGCCTGCCCTCGGCCGGGTTCGGCGCGCTCGTCACGCTGATGCTCTTCGGCCGCGACCTGAACCTTTACGGCTTCGTGGGCGTGATACTGCTGGTCGGCATCGTGAAAAAGAACTCGATCATGATGATCGACTTCGCCATAGAGGTCCAGCGCCACGAGGGCCTGAGCGCCATGGAGTCCATCGTCAAGGGCTGCCTCATCAGGTTCAGGCCTATCATGATGACCACGATGGCCGCGTTCGCGGGCACGATGCCGATCGCGCTCGGGGTCGGCTCCGGCGGCACATCAAGGCAGACGCTCGGCCTCGCGGTCGTGGGCGGGCTGATGTTCTCGCAATTGCTGACGCTCTTCGTGACGCCTGTCGTCTATACCTATCTCGACGCCTTCAGGGTATGGGTCTCCGGAAGCAAGGCGGAGGCGACTAAAGGGTAGGGCTGCCGCCTATCTCGCGGCTATAGCGTCAAGCAGGGCCCGGCGCATAACGTCTACCGGGGCCTTCGTGCCGGTCCACAGCTCAAACGCGAGCGCGCCCTGCCACAGCAGCATCCCCGTGCCGTCGAAGGTCTTAAGCCCCATCTTAGAGGCAGCCTCAAGCAGTGGGGTCTGCTTGTAAATCAAGTCGCCTACGACCTGCCCGGGCCTGAGCAGCGCGGGGTCCAGCGGAAGCTCGTCGCCCGGCCTGAGCCCGAGCGAGGTCGCATTGAGTATCAAGTCGAATCCCGAGAGGTCGTCGAGGGTTTCCATGTATGAGGCCACCTGCCTCACCGAGTTCAGCTCGTCGGCGAGCCGGGCGGACTTCTCCTCGGTGCGGTTATAGATCTCAAGCGATCCCGCCTTGCGCACAAGCTTATAGCCTATGCCGCGAGCCGCGCCACCTGCGCCCACGATCAGGACGCGCTTGTCCGCTACGTCGATGTCGAGTTCCGCCAGGCTACGCATGAAGCCGTCACCGTCGGTGTTGAAGCCGTGCAGGCGTCCCTTGCGGTTTACTATCGTGTTTACCGCGCCGATCTCGTTTGCGGTCGAGTCGATATTTTCAAGGTGCTCCATGACCGCCTGCTTGTGAGGGACGGTCACGTTGCAGCCCGCGAGGCCGAGCGCCCTGATGCCCTCCATGGCCTCGTTCATGGCCGCCGGCTCTACGTCGAACGTCACGTAGCAGAAGTCCTGCCCTGAGGCTCCAAACGCCGCGTTCTGCATCGCGGGCGAGAGGCTGTGTCCTACCGGATGGCCCAGAAGTGCGATCACCTTTGTGCTGCCGCTGATATTCATTTGCGCGATATCCCCTCTATGAGCCCCATCGGTGTGGGTTCTATTATAACGGTTTCGATCCCGCCGAGCGCGCGCCCTATCTCGGCGAACGGTCATGTCGTCAAGCAGCACCTCCTCGCCCTCGCGCAATACCACGGAGGGGACGAGCAGCCTGTCATAGTTGCCCGCGATATCTCTGAGCGCCGAGACGATGTCGCGTCCGGTGAGCAGCCCGGTCACGGTCACGGACTCGCCGAACATATGGTTCTCGACCGCCTGCGCATCTATCTCTACGCCCTTCTTGCGCAGCCGCTTGATGAAGGGCATGAGGTATGGGTGAAACGATACGCCCGTGAACGTGAGTATTCGCCTGCTGTCGTCGTGAGTGCCCATCAGCCTGATCGAGCGCGCCTCTGATCTGAATTGCGGCACGAGCCCCACGCCGTTTTCGATCTGGGGCAGGTCGGCGTACATCTCTATCTGCGGGAACTCGCGAGCCGCCTTGATGTAAAGTTCGTCCGCGCCGTATACGACCGGGATGCCGTGCCTCTTTATCATCCGCTGCTGGACGCCCTCGATCATATCGAGCGCGTCGGCGGCGTCATCCGCAGTGACAGGCTTGAGCGCTACCTTGCGATGGGTAGTGAGCCCCACCGGCACCACGGCGACAGACTCCACCCACGGGTGCAGGGCAGTCAGATCGCGCAGCGTCTGCCTGAGTACCTTGCGGTCGTTGTACCCGGGGCACAGCACGATCTGCGTGTGCATCGCGATCCGGTTTTTTGCGAAGAACCTAAGCGGCCCCATAACGTCTTCGGCCTTCGGGTTTCCGAGCAGGACTCTTCGCACCTCGGTGTCCGTGGCGTGCACCGAGATATACAGAGGGCTCAGCCGTTGCTCGATGATGCGGCTCATCTCCTTGGGGCCCATGTTCGTGAGCGTGACGTAATTGCCGTAGAGGAAGGACATGCGGTAGTCCTCGTCCTTGACGTAAAGCGTGCGCCTCAATCCGCGAGGGAGCTGGCCTACGAAGCAGAACACGCACTTGTTCGTGCAGGTGCGGATGCGGAACTCCTCCAGCTCGATCCCCGGGTCCTCGCCCTCGTCGAGTTCGAGAGTGAGTTTCATGGTCTGTCCCTCGCGGCTGATCTCAAGCGTAAGAGGGCTCCCGGAGGCATGGAACATATAGTCGATTGCGTCGCGCACCGGATCGCCGTTAATGCGCTTAAGCAGGTCGCCGGGCCGAATACCCGCGCGCCATGCCGGGCCGCCCTTCGCGACCGCCTCGATGCGTGGGGCGGCCATTAAGGTATGTTGAAGGGCAGGGTCTTGAACTTCAGCGTCAGCCCGAGCTTCTTATAGCAGGCCGCTGACTTCTTCTCGCCCTTGATGGTCGAGATCAGCGCGATTGCGTGGCAGTGCTCGACGCCGAAGCTGTTGGTAGCGGCGTCTTCGGCCGCGGCCTCGAGTGTCTTGAGCGCGGCCGCGCTCTTCCCGGCCATCGCTTGAATCTCTCCCTTGCATAGGCCGCAGTATATGATCCCGCGCGGGTCGCGGGTCTTCTTGAAGAGTTTTAAGCGCCTCGGCGAAGTACGGGACAGCCTTTTTATTTTCGCCGAGCATCATGTGGGTCTTCCCGAGGCTCCACTGCGTGTAAGCGCTGCTTACGATATCGCCGATACGTTTATATAGTACGAGCGCCTTCTTGAAGTGCCCGAGCGCTTCTTTGTATTCGCCCTGCATCCTCATCGCATTTCCCATGCCGCAGTGCGAATAGGCGATGCCGAACGTGTCTTTGAGTATCGAGAAGAGCTCGTTGGCCTCGGTGTAGTACTTAAGCGAGTTCGCGAACGCGCCCTTCACCCTGCTGGTTCCGCCCATGCCGCACAGCGCATAGCCCATGCCGGGCATGTCGCCCATCTTCTCGAACGCCTTCTTGGCCTGCTTGAATGCGTTGATCGCCGAGGGTATCTCGCCCTGAATCCTCAGGGCCCCGGCCTCGGCCCAGAGGCAGAACGCCGCGCCTTCCTCGTCCCCGCGCCTGGCGTACGTGTCAAACGCCTGCTTAAAAAGCATGCGCGCTGATTTCCAGTCGCCCAAACCCCGCTTCGAGAGCCCGAGGCCGACCATCGCGTCTGTCATCGTCTGGCCGTCTTTTAGAGAGTCGGCGAGGTCTATGGCCTCATCATACGCGTCGGCCGCGGCGACGAAATCCCCGGTCATGCGGTTCGTGTCCCCGAGCGCCATCAGGCACTCTAGGCGCGTCGCGCCGGACTCGGTTTTTTTGAGCGCGCGGCGTATCACGCTTACCGCCTCTTTGTATTGGGACTTCTGCCGGAGGGTCTCCGCAAGTTCGAGCATTGAATTAGGCATTGGATGATATCTCCCTGATTTTATTGACAACTCCCTTATAGTCGCCCGAGCCGTAGAAGGCCGAGCCCATCACGAGCGTATCCGCGCCCGCGCCGATGACCTCGGCCGCGTTTGAGGTCTTCACCCCGCCGTCGACCTCGAGCAGGGCCTTCGAGCCTATAGCGTCGAGCATCGCCCGCAGCTCGCGAATCTTGGCCGTGCTCCCGGGTATGTAGCCCTGTCCGCCGAAGCCGGGGTTTACGGACATCAGCACTACGATATCCACGTCTCGGAGTACGTGCTTTATCGCCTCAAGCGGCGTGGCCGGGTTGAGCGCGACTCCGGGCTTCGCGCCGCGTTCCCTGATCTGCTGCACCGCGCGGTGCAGGTGAACGGTGGCCTCGGCGTGCACTACGAGGTAGTCCGCACCTACCTTTATGAACTCCTCGATATACCGCTCGGGCTGCACTATCATAAGGTGCACGTCGAGCGGGAGCTTCGTGGCCCTGCGAGCGGCCTCGACGATCAGCGGGCCTATCGTGATGTTCGGCACGAACATGCCGTCCATGACGTCTATGTGGATGAGGTCGGCCCCGGCGTCCTCGGCCGCCTTGATCTGCTCGCCGAGGCGCGTGAAGTCAGCGCTCAGTATCGATGGTGCGATCTTAACGTCCATAGTCCCCTCCGAAAGCCAGATATATCGTCCCGCCGCGCCTTATGTCGGCCCCGGGCGGGGGATTTTGCGTCAGCACGCGCAGGCTGCCTGAGTATACCTCGGCCGCCTTGGCCGAAACCTCCACCCCAAGCGCATTTGCAAGCCCCGAGGCGTCATCCATGCTCATGCCCGTGAAGTCAGGGCAGTAATAGGTTACATCAGCCGGCCCGAGGCTGGCAATGACAGTGACCGGCCCCACCGCGCCCTGCTCGGGCAGCGGCTGCTCGGCGAGCACCTGGCCCTCCGGCACGGTATCGGAGTGCACCTCGATCTCGTGGTCTATGACAATGGAGCGCTCCTTGAATATCGCGCGCGCCTGCACAAGAGTGAGCCCGACCACGTCAGGGATGCGCTTGGGGTTGAGCCCCCGGCTAACGACTACGCGCACGATCCCGCCGCTTTCGCCCTTGATCGTGGTTCCGGGGGCGGTCTCCTGCCTGACGATATGGCCCTTGGCCACGGCCGAGTCGGACTCCTCGCTTCCGACCACAAGCTCGAGCCCGAGACGCCGCAGGTCCTCGCGCGCGTCCTGAAGCGCGAGCCCCGTGACGTCCGGCACCGTGACGCTCACGCGCGAGCCCGTCATGCGCATCGTCACGAAGGCCGAGGCCGCGCATATGACCACCGCGAAGATGGCCCATAAGGCGTATCGTTTCAGGTTGCCTGTATCCACTTAATCTTTTCTCTTTCCAATGGCGGCCGCGAAAAAACCGTCCATCCCGTGCGTGTGAGGATATGTGCGCATGACCCCGCCCCGGGCGATGCCGCCAGCGAGCGCCTCATCTATCATAAAGAACTCGGCCGCGCTCTTCAAGGCCGCCTCGATCACGTCCTCGCCCTCCTCGGGCTCGGTCGAGCAGGTCGCGTATACGAGCCTGCCCCCGGGCCGCAGCAGCCCCGATACCGTGCGCAGCATATCGAGCTGCCGCTTGCCGTATGCCGCGAGCGCGGCCTCCTCGTGGCGGTAGCGAACATCAGGGTTGCGGCGCATCACGCCAAGCGCGGTGCACGGGGCATCGAGCAGTATCGCATCGAAGGCCTCCGGCCCTTCGCTGGTGGCGTAGTCCATTATATCAGCCGTAACCGGGGTGATTGACCTGAGCCCGAGCGCGCTGGCGTTCTCGTGGAGCTTGCCCATGCGCGCCTCGTCGATATCGAGCGCGACGACCTCGCCTCGGTCCTTGATGAGTTCGGCTATGTGCGTGGCCTTGCCTCCGGGCGCGGCGCAGGCATCGAGGATGCGCATCCCCTCTTCGGGCCTGAGCATGATAGAGACGAGCTGCGCGGCCTCGTCCTGCACCAAGGCTGAGCCCATGAGAGCCCGAAGGGCCTCTATGGATATTTCGCCGGTGAGCGTGACCCCGACCGGGCTGTATACAGTAGGCGCGGCCTCGATGCCCATGCCGGAGAGCTTTGCGATGAACTCCTCGCGCGTGGAGCGGAGCGTGTTGACCCGAAGCGTAAGCGGTGGGCGGGTGTTGTCCGCCTCGGCGAGCGCTAGGGCATCCGCTATGCCGAACCTCGCGACCCACCGCCGGGTGAGCCACTTGGGGTGCGAGGTCAGAAGCGCGATCGTGGCCGCGGCCTTAAGCGTGTCGCGCTCCGTGGCCAGCCCCTCGCGCATCGCGTCTAGCTCGGCGCGTATCGAGTCGAGCTCGCGCGCCGCGCCCCGGAGCACCGCGTTAACGAGCGGTTTTTGCCGCCGCTCGATAGAGACCGCCTCGTTCACCGCGGCAAATTGCGGCACGCGCATGTACAGCAGTTGATACAGCCCGATGCGGATGTTGTTTATGGTCTCGGGGTTCAGGCCG
This sequence comes from Nitrospirota bacterium, assembly GCA_963721805.1. Taxonomy (GTDB): domain Bacteria; phylum Nitrospirota; class Thermodesulfovibrionia; order Thermodesulfovibrionales; family JdFR-86; genus CAVRJY01. Next base: position 1,025,521 of record CAVRJY010000001.1, read on the forward strand.
CCGGGTTTTTTGAGGAACCGTCTACCAACCCAGTCGAGCGTGTCGAGGTGGCGGAGGCTGCCGTACAGAAGCTCCATCTCGAACGCCCGGTCGCGCGGGGCGAGGTCAGCGAGCGCGTCCCTGGGCTTCTCCCCGCCCGCGCCCACGGCCGCGAGCGCCTTTATGGCCAGCTCCCTTGGGTTCATCTCCATCGTGATGAGATTTTAACAGATTCATGGTTGTAACCGGGGGAGCGGCGCCCCATAAATGGAAGGGGCCAGTCGGCCCCCTTGACAGTCGTGGGGCGATATGGTTTACAAATGTATATATATGCAGGAGATGACCGAGAGGCAGCGCGGGGTGATGGAGTTCCTGCGGGAATACGCAGCCGAGCGGGGCTATCCGCCCACGGTGCGCGAGATCGGCGCGCGGTTTGCCATCACGTGGCCGGCGGCGCGCGGACACCTGAAGGCCCTCGCAAAAAAGGGGCTGATCCGGCTTGTGCCCGGCAGGTCGCGCGGGATCGAGCTTTTTCAGGCCGCGGCGGGCATCCCGATAGCCGGGGCTATACGCGCGGGCTCTCCGATCCCTGCGGTGCAGGAGCATGAGGCGCGCATAGTCGTGGACCCGGGGCTATTCCGCGACCCGCGCTCGTTCGCGCTGCGCGTCACGGGAGACAGCATGCGGGATGCCGGGATATTTGACGGCGATTTCGTGATCGTGAGCCCCGGCGCGGAGGTGGCTACGGGCGCGATAGGCGTGGGGCTGATCGGCGATGAGGCCACGGTCAAGCGCATACGGCCCAACGCCGACGGCACGGTCACGCTGATACCGGAGAACCCGGAGTTCTCGCCGGTGACGTATCCGCCCGGCGAGGTAAGCATCATCGGCCGCGTGAGCGGCGTTATTCGCAAGCTCTGATGGATAAACGTAAACTCTAATGAATATCCGCAAGCTCTGAGGGAATATGGAAGAGGAACGCATAAGCGTGGTCGCATCGTTCGGCGCGCCGTACAAGATGCGGCCTGTGAGGTTCAACTGGGCCGGACGGCTGCATGACATACGCGAGGTCACGTACTCATGGACCACGCACGAGGGCACGGACATGCTCTATCACTTCTCGGTCACGGACGGCGGGGCGCTCTACGAGCTCTGCTTTAACAGCAGCTCCTTGCGCTGGCACCTAAGGGGCGTCGAGGCCCAATAGTGAGGTTACTCGATGGAACCGGTCATACTTTGTTCGGACATGGACGCATTCTTCGCCTCGGTCGAGCAGAAGGTGAACCCCGCGCTCAGGGGCAAGCCTATCGCTGTGATAGGCGCGATGGGCCGCACTGTGGTTACGACGGCATCGTACGAGGCCCGCGCGCTCGGGGTCAAGACCGGGATGAACGTCAGGGAAGCCCGCGCCGCATGCCCTCAGGTGATATTCGTCGCGGGCGACAACGCGCGCTATACCCACACCTGCCGCATCCTCGAGCAGATATACCTGCGCTACACCCCTGAGGCGGAGGTCTACTCCATCGACGAGGCCTTCCTCGATATCACGACGACGGCCCACCTCTTCGGCGGCGCGATCGAGCTCGGCCGCAGGATAAAGGCCGCGGTGCGCTCCCGCTTCGGGATAAACTGCACCGTCGGCATCGGGCCGAATATTCTGATAGCCAAGCTCGCAAGCGACCTCGCAAAGCCCGACGGCCTGCGCTGGATAAAGTCAGCCGATATCCCCGGCGCGCTGGAGGCCCTCCCGGTAGATAAGCTCTGGGGCATAGGAAAAAAGACTACCGAGCGGCTCGCCTCGCTTGGCATACGCACATGCGGGGAGCTCGGCCGCGCGCCGGCGAGCATGCTCCGAAGCCGCTTCGGGATCATGGGCGAGCACCTGCACGCGATGGGGCTTGGGCTATGCGAGAGGCCGCTCCGGCGCGAGGAGTCAGACCCCAAGAGCATCGGCCACAGCACGACGCTGCCAGAGGACATCCGCGAGCGCGAGCTGGCCGCGGCATGGCTTCTGAGGCTTGCCGAGAAGGTCGGCCGCCGCGCCCGGGCCAACGACCTCAAGGGACGGAAGGTCACGCTCACCTTGCGGTACTCGGACTTCAGGACCCTCACCCGGCAGGCCATGCTCCCTGCCGCGACGAACGACACGCACGTGATCCTATCGCAGGCGCTCGACCTCTATGATTCGATCAATCCGCGCGACCCGGTGCGGCTGCTCGGCATCTCGATCTCGTCGCTCGTCCCCGGCGGGGGGCAGCTCTGCCTGATGCCCGAGGAGCGCCGCCGCGCCGAGCTCCTGCGTGCGATGGACAGCGTGAACGACCGCTACGGCCGCTCCACGGTCACATGGGCCGGGCAGGCAGGTAGCGGGATGCCGAGGAAGTCCGGCGAATGGGTGATATCCCCGGCCTGGCGTCCCTCGGGCCTCCGCAATACCGAGTAGCGTTGCGAATCGGGCGGGATTCTGTTAATCTCCGATAAGCGCTATTTAATCCGGGAGGACCGCTATGAAGAACACCGCACCAGTCAAGCACGCTGCGACATGGCATGAACAGCATCTCGCCGCGCTGACGACGGGCCAGAAGGTGGCCGACGAGGTCGCAAGGGGCATGGGCTCATGGCCGTTTATCATCATTCAGACGATCTTCGTCTGCATCTGGATGGCCCTGAACCTGATCGGCTGGATGTTCCACTGGGACGTATACCCGTTTATCCTGCTAAACCTGATCTTCTCTTTGCAGGCGGCATACGCCGCCCCGGTCATCATGATGGCCCAAAACCGCCAGAACGAGCGCGACCGCGTCCAGGCAGCCGCTGACTACCGCACCAACGTCGAAGCGAAAAAGGAGATCGAGGCCCTTCAAGTCGCGATAGCCCGCATCGAAACCGAAAAGCTCGGAGAGATATTAAAAAGGCTGGATGACCTGAAAAAGTAGGCGGCACGGGACGCGCCTCAGCCGCGAAGCTTAACCCCATTTTTGCGGCCCAGCAGATATACGCCGCAAGCCCCCAGCGCGCAAAAAATGCCGCCCGCCTGCAAGGCGCGGCCCGAACCCAGGCTTTGGCCGATGGCGCCCATCCAAAAGCTCCCGATAGGCATGCTCCCGCCGAAGACCAGGGCCCAGATGCCCATCAGCCTGCCCCGCAGGTGATCGGGGGACTGGGTCTGGATGATGCTGTTGCCGATGGAAAAAAACAGGATGATGCCGAACCCGGCGAAAAATAGGATGAAGGCCGCGCCGACCGGGTGATGCATGAACCCGAATAGGATGATGAAGGCCCCATAGATGCCCGCTCCGGTATAAAGCGTTTTAACGCGGACGATACGGGAGCCCTGCGAGGCGACGAAGAGGGCCGCGGTACAGGCGCCGAGGCCGTTGAGCGCCAGAAGCCAGCCATACCCCTGTGCGTCCATGCTCAATTGCGTTACCGCGAAGGCGGACAGCTGGGACTGGTAGGCCCAGCCTCCCACCCCCATGACCAGAAGCAGGGTTACGGTCTGGGCCATGGTGGAATTTCTCCTTAGATACTTAAATCCCTCCAGGGTGTATCTCCAGTCGGCTGTCACCTTTTCAGGCGCATAGTGCGCTGCCGGGAGCCGGATCTTGTGGATCGCGTAAAGGACCGCAAGATAACTTATGGCATCCAGAAGGAAGCACCATGCGGCCCCGAAGTAGGCCAGCAACAGCCCCCCGATAGCGGGCCCGATGACACGGGTCGAGTTCACCATGGCGCTGTTAAGCGCGATGGCGTTCACCAAATCTCTCTTGCCAACCAGCTCCACCATGAGGGTCTGCCGCGACGGCATCTCAAACGTGATCGACAGCCCCCAGAGAGCGGAAAAGGCCATCAGATACACGATGTGCACGGGACCGCGAAAGAGCATCACGGCCAGCGTCAGCGAAGACAGCAGCGAAAACCAGCTGGTCACGGTGAAGATCCTGATCTTGGGGATGCGGTCGGCCAGGGAGCCTGCATAAATCGCTAAGAGGAATATGGGGAGGGAACCGAGCATGAATACGATACCCAGCAGAAATTCCGAGTGCGTGAGTTGAAACGCTACCCACCCAAGGGCGGCGGTGCGGGTCCAGGTGCCGATCAGCGAGACGGTCTGTCCCCAATAGAAATAGCGGTAATTGGGGTTGCGCAACGCGGAGAAGGTATTGTGCCACCCGGTCGAGGGGGGCAGCCCGGCGTTATTCGCCTCGGACTGCTGCAACCTTTCCTGGGGGTTCTCTAAGCTCAATCATCCCCCTGCTCTGCGATGAAGGCCTCCACCGTAAAGACCCCCGCCTGAGCCGGAAAGACCTTCTCCGTGAGTACGCGGTGGACCTCCTGGTCCGCGTCGAAACAGGCGTCGCCGAGGACAACGCACCGGAAGTCCAGGTCGAATGCCCGCCTTAGCGTGGAGAGCGTGATGCCGCTCGTCGAGATCCCGAACAACACGAGGCTCTCGATGCCTCGGGAGCGAAGGATCAGCTGGAGCTGGTTTTCGGAAAACGCGCCCACCCGCTGCTTGTATACCACGAGCTCTCCGGTACGGGCTATAGAGCCGTGGAATTCGGCGGATGCGCTGCCCTTTATGAAGAGGTTGTTTTGCTTGACCCGCTTAAACGGGGATTCGATATCCGGGATCTCAGGATGGCCTTCTGAGAATCCGAGCCCCACGTGGATTATCAGATATCCCCTCTTTCTGGCGAATTCCACGGCCTTCGACGCGTTTGGGATGATCGCCTCTGCGCCGGGGACGAATCCCAGAATCCCCTTTTGGAAATCGAGGGTCAGCAAGGCCGTTTTCTTGGGATCGAGTTTCATCTGCCTTCCTTTCATCTATGGAAAGACTTAATCTGCCGCGCCCGTATTCCTTAATTATAGTCAAAAGAGGCGTACATGCAATGCGCGGCTAACGGGCGCCACGGGCAGCTCTCCCTTAAGGCCGCCGCGCCCGTATTGTCCTTAGCGTCCCGGTTGTTTTAAAATAACCTATGAGAACAGACATATACAGGGAACGGGTGCTCACCTGTCCGTTTTGCATGAAGCCGGTCATGCCGCCTGTGGCCATATCGACTCCTTTTGGCGATACGGTGGACGGCGGCATATGCGGCAGTTGCGGTGCGGTCTACGTATACGACCGCTCCGGCAGGATGCTCGGCGAGGCGATGACGAACGCGCTCGCCTTCGCGTACAACTGGGACTACGACGCGGCGTTTCACACCGAGGGCCCTGGTTACCGTGAGCTGGTCGTGCGCTTTGACGCCAAGCTGGGCAAATACATGCTCGACGACGACCGCCGCTCGACCAGGGACGCCAAATACTTCTTCGTCAAGAGGAACAAATAGGGGAAGATATGGCGGCCCGCGAGATATGCACATGGCCAAACCCGGTCCTCACCAAAAAGTGCGCGCCCGTAAAGGGCGTTGACGACGAGGTGCGCGCCCTCATGGACGACATGGTCGAGACGATGTACGCCGAGAAAGGCGTGGGGCTCGCAGCGCCCCAGGTCGGGGTCTCGAAGCGCGTCATCGTGATCGACCCGGGCGCGCGCGAGGGCGAGGAGAGCAACCTCATCGTGCTCGCCAATCCCGTAATCATATCGGCCGAGGGCGAGGACGTGGCCGAGGAGGGCTGCCTGAGCCTGCCTGACTTCACCACCAACGTCCCGAGGGCCGAGATGGTCGTCGTCCGCGGGATGGACCGCGAGGGCGAGGAGTTCGAGTATGAGGCAAGCGGCCTGCTCGCGCGGATATTCCAGCACGAGATAGACCACCTCGACGGCGTGCTGCTTCTGCAGAAGGCCAGCCCGCTGAAGCGCGAGTTCTACAAAAAGCGCGTCAAAAAGAGCCTTGCCAGGACGGGCTGAGAGCGTGCGGCCCGCATGCCGGTAGTATTCTTCGGAACCCCGCGCTTCGCGCTCCCGGCACTTGAGGCCCTTCTCAATTCAGGCGAGCGGGTGCTCGCGGTCGTCACCCAGCCGGACAGGAAACAGGGCAGGGGACATACTCTGTCGGCCCCTCCGGTCAAGCTCCGCGCTCTGGAGGCCGGCTTGACGGTGCTCCAGCCCCCGACGCTCCGCGATGAAGGCGTCATAGCCGATCTCCGCTCGCTCAAGCCCGATTTCTTCGTGGTCGTGGCATACGGCAATATACTGCCCAAGGCCGCTCTCGATATCCCTGCCATCGCGCCCGTGAACATCCATGCATCGCTCCTGCCCCGCTACAGGGGGGCCGCCCCGATAGCGCGCGCGGTGCTCGATTGCGAGACCGAGACCGGGGTGACCACGATGCTGATGAGCGAGGGGCTCGACGAGGGCGACATACTGATCGAGGCCCGCTGCCCTATAAACCCTGACGACACTGCCGGGAGCCTGAGCGAGCGCCTCTCGGAAATGGGCGGCCCGCTCTTGCTTAAAACGCTTGCCGGGCTCCGCGACGGCACGCTCAAGCCGGCCCCCCAGCAAGGCGAGTCCAACTATGCGCGGCAGCTCCGCAAGTCCGACGGGCTTATAGACTGGGCTCGCCCGGCTCGCGAGCTCGACTGCCACGTGCGCGGGATGATCCCGTGGCCCGTAGCGTTTTTCATGCACGGGGGCCGGGCGGTCAAGGTGCTCCGGGCCCGGGCGGCCGATGGCAGTGCAGAGCCCGGTTTGGTAGAATCTATCAAGGGCGATACGATGGTTGTCGGTACGGGGGAGGGCGCGCTTGAGCTGCTCGAGCTTCAGCCCGAGGGCAAGCGCCCGATGCCGGCAAGCGCATACGCACAGGGGCGGCACATAAAGGAAGGCATGAGGCTACTATGATCTACCGCTTCAGCCGCGGCATCCTGCTAAAACTTATCTACCCAGTATTGATGGGGTTCGGCCTGTTCATGAAGGGCCAAAAGGAGGCCCTCCAGCGCTGGGTCGTCCGCGCCAATAACGCGCTCGTTCTCAGAGAGGGGATCAAGAGCCGCCGCCTCCTGATCCTGCTTCCGCACTGTCTCCAGATCGACCTGTGCGAGATACGCCTGACTCACAACGTCCATAACTGCAAGCAGTGCGGGCGATGCGGGATCAAGGACCTGATCGGCGTGGCGGACCGCTACGGGCTCGACCTGCACGTCGCGACAGGAGGCAACCTGGCGCGCCGCATAGTGATGGACGCCAAGCCCCAGGCGATAGTGGCCGTGGCCTGCGAACGCGACCTCTCAAGCGGGATCGCGGATACCTATCCCGTGCCGGTGCTCGGGGTGCCGAACGAACGGCCCTGCGGGCCGTGCCTCAATACCCGCGTGGACATCGCCCTGGTCGAACAGGCCATAGGCAAACTCATCGGCGCCTGATCTGCATGAACAAATCGGCAAGAGGCTGAAGCATGATAAAATTCAAATGATGTTATTGATGGCAATGCAATTAGATGCCGATTTGTTCACCCTTCGGGCGAGCCCGGATGCACCCAATCCGCTGTGTTGCGTTCGGCTCGCGGTATTAATATACAGCGTCGCCGCCCGCGCCTTGCGACTTGGGCACCCCGAACTCGTGCAATATCAGGCGAGGTAGCGATGCCCCAGCCCCGCCGGGCCGATGAGCGAGGCGCGGAGCTTGCCGCCTCCGCACGCAACCCGGACATCGCTCCGGACGCGGCGCTCGCCCTGCTCAAAAACAATTCGCTTCCGCCCGAGGCGGTATCGCTCATAGCCCTGAACCCGCGCCTGAGCGGGTCTTACAAGATCAAGCGCGCCGTTGCGAACCACCCAGGCTGCCCCCTTAAGCTCGCGCTGTCTATGCTTAAACACCTCCGCATATTCGACCTCGCCGATATCACGAGAAACCGCTTCGTTAAGGCCGAGCTGCGCCATAAGGTCGAACTCATGATCGACGAGCGGCTCTCGGCGCTCCCGGCAGGGGTGAAGATCGCGCTGATCAAGCGCTGCAGCCCCGAGCTGATCGTCCGCATAATGGAAAAGAGTGAGTCACACGTGATCGCGGCCTGCCTCGACAGCCCGCTCATGACCGAGTCGCGGCTTTATGGGATTGTGGTTAAGCACTCCACGCATGCCCCGGTCATCCGGGCCGTGGCCGAGCACCCGAGGTGGAGCCTCCGCTATGACATCCGCATGGCGCTCGTGCGCAACTTCCATACCCCGATGGCTAGGGTCGTTGAGTTCATCGAGCACCTCCGCGCGACCGACCTCGAACTCCTCTATCAAGACCCCTCGCTCCCCTCGGCCACGCGGCCCTTCATCCATCAGGCCCTGGGCGAGCGCGCCACTAGGCCGGTATGGCCGGACGAGATCACGGAGGAGCGCCACGAGATCCCCGAGGACGCGGACGAGGGGATCTTCGATCCGCCGGACGGGGAGTGAGAGACCGCGCCCCTTTATTGAAGTAAGATGCGATGATAGACTATTATGATATATCCGGGGGGCACAGGGAGACGTGTGATATTCGATTTCATCATCAAGAAGCTGTTCAGGCCGCAGGCCGAGACAGCGGTGCAATGGCCGATCAAGGCCCGGACGTGGGCCGTGGGCGGCGGCAAGGGCGGAGTAGGCAAGAGCTTCATCTCATCCGCGATGGCATGCGCCCTGGCGCAGGGCGGCAAGCGCGTGATCCTGGTCGACGCCGACCTCGGCGGGGCGAACCTGCATACGATGTTCGGCATCAAGCTCCCGGAGCGCACCTTAAACGACTTCCTGCTTAAAAAGTACAAGACCATGCCCGAGATCATGCTCCCGACCCTGATCCCCACCCTGAGCCTGATCTGCGGCGCCTCTGACATGCTCGAACTCTCAAACCCCGGCTACGCGCAGCGCAAGCGGCTCATAAGGGGGCTTGCGGAGCTACAGGCTGATTTCGTGATAATCGACGTGGGCGCGGGATCGAGCTACCAGAACCTCGACTTCTTCAACGCGGCCGAGGTCGGCATCATCGTGGCCTGCCCCACGCCCACTGCCATACAAAACGCATACAGCTTCCTGAAGATGGCCCTGCACCGCAGGATCACCGGCGTCCTGCCGCCGGACCAGGCGGTAAGGGCCAGCGCCACCGCCCTGCTCGAAGGCGACGGCCGCGTGCGCGACATCGACAGCTTCATCGAGGCCATGCGCGGCGTCGACGCCAAGACCGCCGCGCGCATAAGCGAGGCGATGTCGGCGAGCCATTACCGCCTTATCGTGAACATGGCGTCGGGCGAGGAGGGCGGGAAGATCGCAGGGGCTATGGCCGCTACGGCTTACAAGCACCTGAGCGTCAAGCTCCCGTGCCTCGGCATGATAGAGAAAAGCCCGGAGATCGACGCCTCGATCCGCAAGATGGAGCCGCTGATGGTCGGCGTGCGCAAGGGCGGCGCGGTCGCGGACGCGATCAGGCGCGTGACCGAAAACGCCCTGAAGGGCAAGGCCACCCTGACCCTGGGCGGCGACGGCGAAAAGAAACACGTCACTATCAGGTCCTCGGGGGCATCCAATAACCAAAGCGGCCTCAACGAGGACGTGGTGCACGACGGCCTGACGCTCCATGTCCAGACCGAGGACCTCGGGGCGCAGCTTTGCAGGATACAGACGCTCGTCTACTCCGGCGGACGGATAGTGTTTTCGAAGTCCACCGACTACGGCGAGATCCCGGAGGAGGGCGATCCCGGCAAGGCCGTGATGGAAAAGCTGCTCTGGCAGCATTCGGCCATCATAGCCGGGATCAGGGCCGGGAAGCTCAAGAGCCGCATGGACCGGCTGGAGGCATAAAAGAAAAGGGCCGGGCTTCCGCCCGGCCCTCCGAATGGCCCATCCGCTGGTGCGCGTTTATTACTTAGCCGCTGTGGCCTGGGATATGATGTCCTGGGCGGTCATGCCGCTGCCGCGCTTGCCGTTCGGAAATATGAGCGTCGGGGTGCCCTGCACGCCGAGTTTTTCGCCGAGGGCGAGGTTGTCGTCAATGACCTTCGTATCGCACGACGGCTGCGGGATGCTCTTTTTGGCGAAGGCGTCCTCGAGCATCCTCAGGGCCTTGGCCTTGTCCCTCTCGCAGGCGATGGCCTTGGACTTCCTGTAAGAATCCGGGTGTATGCTCTTAAGCGGGAAGAGCTTTATGAAAAACGCGATGTCCTTGCGCTCCTTCACGACCTTGTCGAGCTCGGCCTGGAGCCTGACGCAGTAAGGGCAGTCGGGGTCGCTGAACACTATCACCTTGTACCTGGCCTTCGGGTCGCCCACGACTACCGCGTCGGCGAGGGGGATCTCGGAGGTGTTGACTTTGGTGATCTCCTCGAAGCGCTCCTTGGTGATGTTCTTCTTGGTGGCGACGTCCAGGAGCGAGCCCATGATGATGTATTTGCCTTCCCTGTCGATATACAGGATGCCGGTCTGGCCGTTGCTCTTGATGTCCACCTCATAAAGACCGATAGGCGCGGGGTGAAACCCCAGGATAGTCGCGTCGGGCGCCAAGGTCCTTATCACCTTGAGCGCTTTTTCCCTGGTCATCTCGGCCGAGGCGCTCCCGCACGACATGAACGAGAAGGCGAGAAGCAGGGCCGAGGCCATAAGCGGAAGCATAAACCTTGACGATATGCGCATTTATTCTCCTTTTTTTAAGGCGTAGTAACCGTATAATAATCCTAATTCCCGGCCGAACGCAACTGCCGCCCGCCAATTGCGGCAACGGCCGGCCCGACGCCCGTATGCGGCCTCAGCGAGCGCGATTTGGCATAAAATTCCGGAAAGTTATATAATAATACTTATGGAACGTGTGATTTGCCAGCGGTTTTGCGCCTTTTATAAGGCGGAAAAAGAGGGGATGAAGTGCGGCACTGTCGAATTCCTCGAGCGCAACCTCACGAAGGCCGAGATCGAGTCCTCGGCCGGGCAGGCGCGGCCCCTGCGCGGCGCCTCAGCGCATGACGATGACATCAGGCGCATCGTCTGCGAGAGCGTTTGCGAGTTCCTCAAGACCGACGACTGTGACTTCAGGCTTGGCCTGGATTCGCCCCCCTGCGGCGGCTACTCGGTAGTGGCTTCGCTCCTCGAAGTGAAATAGCTTTATTTTCGCCTTCCTCTTGTCTTAAAAATATGTTATCTTTTCCGATGGACATCGGGGCGCGCTTCTCCGGTATATTCCAAAACCTCATCGATGACATCTATAGCGAACCGGTTATGAGGGCCATCGACGAGGGGTTAGTGCGCATCGCGTCGGGCACCGGCTATAGGGGGGTGGCGGATGCCCTCAGAGCGCTCGAGGCGGCTGAGGCGGGGGCGCGGGAGCTGGCGCTTTTGGAGCTGTATGTCCAGCTGCATTCCGCGGGCTCAGAGTATTCCCAGCCGGAGTATGACGGCCTCCGGGCCGCGGCCGGGATCGGAAACCTCCCCGGCGGGCTCGCCCCGCTCGTGATCGCCTCGGAGCTGATCGGCCCGGCGAGCACCGTCGCTGACCTCGGGGCCGGAAACGGCCTGCAAGGCCTGCTCATGCAGCATATCGCCCCGCATGCCCTGACGATACAGGTCGAGCTCTCCGGCCGCATGATCGAGGCCGGCAGGGCTATGCAGCGCGCGCTCGGCGTCAAGGACGGCCGGATAAGGTGGGTACACGGGGACCTGGCCGTCTCTTACGTTGAGGAAGATGCGGATTTGATTTATCTATACCGCCCGGTGAAGCCCCACGGGTGCGGAAACGCGATCTATGCCGCGCTCGCCAAGCGCATATGCCGGTCCCGGAAGGTGCGTCATATCATCAGCCTCGCCGACTGCCTTGGCCGCCATCTCGCCGGAGGGCCCTTTGGCGTGGCCTTCAGCAACGAGTACCTGACGGTCTTTGAGAGGCGTCAGTCCCCGTGGTGATGATGGTGCCCGGTGCCCTCGGCTGGCCCGGCTGCCTCGATCGCACGCTTAAACAGCTCGTCGAGCATCGAGGACTCAAGCGCGACCTCTTTTAGAATCTGCGCGAGGTCGTCCCTGCCCATGGTCTCTGCCCTGCCCGCCCATTCGGCGTAGCTCTTTACGTGGCCCTCGTTGTGCTCGAGCCAGTGCTCGAGCTGGTAGCGTAGTTTTTCGATATCGTCCATAATCTCAGGCTTTCTCCTTGTCGCCCGTGCGCCGGGTTTCCCTTTAGGTTAAAATTACGGATGCGAAATATCAAGCTGATTCTCGCGTATGACGGCACGGGGTTCGAGGGCTGGCAGCGCCAGCTCAGCGGCCGCACGGTGCAGGGGGTGGTCGAAGACGCGGTCGTGAGGCTCACCGGCGCGCATTCGGACGTCCACTCGGCCGGCCGCACCGACGCCGGTGTGCATGCGCTGGGGCAGGTCGCGGCCTTCAGAACCGCATCCGCGCTCCCGGCCGGCACCGTCATGCGCGCCCTCAACGCGATGCTCCCGCCCGACGTGCGGGTGCTCGGCGCGCAGGACGCACCCGATGGGTTCCATCCCCGCTACGCCGCGCACTCCAAGCGCTACCGCTATCTCATACACATAAGCGCATGCCCCTCGCCGTTCGCCGCGCGGTATGTCTGGTGGCTGCCACATGCGCTCGATCTCAGCGCTATGCGCGAGGCGGCCCTCGAGCTTGTGGGCACGCACGACTTCAGGGCCTTCATGGCCTCGGGCTCCTCGGTCAAGACCACGGTGCGCACTATCACGGCCCTGACGATAGAAGAGGGCGGCGCGGTGCCGTTTCTCGGCATGGCGCTCGACGGGCGGCTTATAAGCATAACCGCAGAGGCCGACGGCTTCCTCAGGCACATGGTGCGCAACATCGCAGGGACGCTGGTCGAGGCAGGGAGCGGCAAGTGCCCGGCCGCGCAGATGCGCCGCATACTGCAATCGTGCGACCGGGGGCTCGCCGGGCCGACCGCACCCGGCCGCGGCCTGTTTATGGAGCAAGTTTATTATCCTGATTAGTTGCCGCCTAGGATTTTGTCCTATATAATCCGTTATGAGGCCAAGACCGGTTATTGCGCCGATTCCGCTTAAGCGGGCTTTGCTGGTACGCGCCATGCCGGCGATATGTGTTATCATACGCGTTAATACTCATTTACGGGATCGGTTGTTAGTACGCGGCGCATCCTCGATGGATTATCAGTCTGCATGCTTGACCAAGCCAAAGCGCTACGATACGACCCCATCAAACAAGGAGGTTAGCAACATTGGCCAGACGCGGCGCGTTTAAGAGTGAGAAGCGAAGGAAAGAGATCGACCGCCTCAAGAAGCAGGAAGAGAAGCGGCAGAAGCGCTTTACGGCGGCACAGGCTGCCGTAAACGGCCAGCCCCCGGCCGCGGGCGAGGCCGCGGCCCCCAGGAGGGCCCAGAAGGGCGACTCGGTGAAGGTCCACTATACCGGCACCCTCGACGACGGCACGGTGTTCGACTCCTCGCGTCCGCGCGGCGAGACTCTGGATTTCACGGTCGGAAGCGCGCAGCTTATTAAAGGCTTCAGCGACGCCGTAACCGGTATGGCCGCAGGCGAGACCAAGACCGTAAAGATGCCCTGGGCCGACGCTTATGGAGAGCGGCGCGAGGACATGGTGATGCGCGTGCCGCGGAAGGACTTTCCGGGCGCTATCGAGCCCGTAATAGGCATGCCGCTTAACGTGCGCCACCCAAGCGGAGGCGTCCTGGAAGTCGTCGTAACCGAGATAAGCGATACGGTCGTCGTGCTGGACGCAAACCACCCGCTTGCGGGTAAGGACCTCACGTTCGAGATAGAACTCGTCGCGATAGCCTAAATAACGGAAGTGCATATGGAGGTCGATGGATTTGACGTATAAGAGTTTTTACGATTTTGGCATCTCGGACAAGGTGCTTGTGGCCCTCTCCGAGATGGGCTTCGAAGAGCCCACCCCGATTCAGAAGATGACAATCCCCCCGGTGCTCAAGGGCCGCGACGTGATAGGCCAGGCCCAGACCGGCACCGGCAAGACCGCCGCGTTCGGCATCCCGATAGTCGAGATGCGCGAGGAGGCCTCCAACAGCCGGTCGCCCTATGCGCTCGTGCTGGCCCCTACGAGGGAACTCGCTGTGCAGGTTGCGGAGGAGATAAGCAAGATAGGCGCGAAGGTCGGCGTCGTGCCTGTGCCGATATACGGCGGGCAGTCGATCGAGCTTCAGATCAAGAGGCTCAAAAAAGGCACTGACGTAGTAGTCGGCACCCCCGGACGGATGCTCGACCACCTCGAGAGAAGGACGCTGGACCTGAGCCGCGTGCGCATGGTCGTCCTGGACGAGGCCGACGAGATGCTCAATATGGGGTTTATCGAGGACATCACGAAGATCCTCGACAAGGTGCCCGCGGAGCGGCAGACGATGCTGTTTTCGGCCACCATGCCGCCCGCTATCATGCGCATCGGCAAGCGCTACATGAAGGACGCCGAGCATATCGCGGTGGCCGCAAGCGACATGGTCGTCTCGAAGATCAAGCAGATTTATTACGAGATGCGCGAAGAGGACAAGGTCAACGCCCTTACCAGGCTTCTCGACGTCGAGGGCCCCTCGCTGACTCTCGTGTTCTGCCACACCAAACGCGAGGTCGATGACGTCGCCGGCAAGCTCCAGCGGATGGGATACCCCGCCGGTGCGATACACGGCGACTTCACCCAGAGCCACCGCGACGAGATGATGCGCAAGTTCAAGGGCGGCGACCTCGACGTGCTCGTGGCCACGGACGTGGCCGCGCGCGGCCTCGACATCCCGGATGTCTCGCACGTCATAAACTTCAGCATACCGCAGGACCCGGAGGGCTACGTCCACCGCGTCGGGCGCACCGGCCGCGCCGGAAAGACCGGCATAGCGATCACGTTCGTCACGCCGAGGCAGTACCGCCAGCTGCGCATCATCGAGCAGTCGGCCAAGACCCGCATCAAGAAGGAACAGCTCCCTACTCTCGCGCAGGTCAAGCGCGCGCGCGAGGAGGACCTGATGGGGAGCGTTGAGGAGATCATAGGAGAGGGCGTCAAGGAGAGTTTCGTCCTCCTGGCCCGCGACCTCATGGAGAGGTTCCCGCCCGAGGAGGTCTGCGCCGCGGCGCTCTCGATCCTCTGGGGCGAGGACGAGGTGCAGGAGATAGTCGAGCAGTCGGCCTCGAAGCCGTCATACTCCGGCGGCCGCAAGGGCGACATCGTGCGCCTGTTCATGACCGTCGGCAAGAAGGACAACATCAAGGTCGGAGACATAGTGAAGTCCATCTCGGCCGAGGCCGGCATACCCGGCCGCCTGATCGGCAACATCGCTATGCTCGACAGCTACAGCTTCGTCGAGGTCCCGGCCAACCTGGCCGACAAGGTCGTGCTAGCCGTTAACGACAGCATACTGAAGGGCAAGAAGGTCCGCATCCAGCCCGCGAACGAGAAACAGCGGAAGTAGCTATACGCTGATAAGATAAAAAAAGCCCGTCGCCTCGGTTGGCGACGGGCTTTTTGCATCCGCCCGATGTTTAATCCACGTAGCCGGTAACGGTATCTCCGAGGTGCACCGGCATGAAGCTGTCGGTAATGATCGAGAGCGCGGTCGTGCCGCGCACGTTTATGATCTGGATAGTTGCGTTGCGTTTGTTGGTGGTGCCCGGCTCGAGCACCTCGTACACGTCGCCGACCTTCACGCCGTCGTTATCGCCTTTGTCGATGAAGGCTATCTCCTCCGTGCCGTTTGTGTTGCGCATGTCGTCGGTGGCGATTACGCGCGCCCCGCTTAGCGCGGGCTTGTGCGGCTCGCCGGTGATGAACGGCGGCTCGACCTCGTAATACGTGTCAAGCGTGTCGCCAGTCTTTATGTCCCCGAACGACTCGACCACGCGCGCCTTGAGGTTATCGGTGCCGGCGTCCTCGAGCTGCACGGTGCCCATGACGCGGACGTACTGCCCGATAACAGGTGCGAACCAGACGCCGGGCTCGCGTACGGCCGTCACGTTGCGGATCACGAAGAACTTGTCTCCGGCCTCGGCCTTAGCGCGGGTCTTGACGAAGACCTCGTCGCCCTGGGCGAAATATTTGCGGTCGACCACGCTGCCCATCGTAGAGCCCATGACCTCGCCCTTGTCAGGAACATCGCGCGTTATGTAACCGTATGACAGCAGCATCTCGCGCGAGGCCAGCGCCGGGATGCTGTGCGTCTCGACCGGCACGGCTGCGGGCTTCGCGGGCTGAGCCTTCTGTGCCTGCGCCGCCGCTTCCTTTTTGACCTCGTTCAGGGTCGTCGGCTCCTGCTTGAGCCAGCTCTTGGGGATCCTGACCTTCTGGCCCGGATAGATGAGGTCGGGGTTCTTGATCTGGTTGTTCAGCTCCCAGAGCTTCGGCCAGAGGAACGAGTCCTTGAGCTCGACGCCCGAGATGCCCCAGAGCGTGTCGCCCTTCTGGATCGTGTACTCGTTGTACTCATAATCCTCCGCAGATGCGATCCCGAATGCAGCCAGTAAGAGCGCCGCGGCTATCAGATAAGCTATAGGTTTAATTTTCATTGCCATCTCCTTGTTATATAAAGATATATTAGATTCAAAAAAGAGTCAAGCCTTTTGTGCGCGTGGCCGAAAAAACCTCCGGCCGGCGACGGTGCGCCGTTAACCCATTTGAAATGACAATCCCCCATTCATTATGATAATCATGCTATTAATGATACTTACAATAATCATGATACTCATGATATAGAAAACGTTTTTCGAGGAGGCGTGCCTTGGGCAAGGATGTGATTAACGTAGGCGTGATCGGGTTTGGCACGGTAGGGTCCGGCACGGTCAAGCTGCTGATCAACAATAAAGACGTCATCAGGGACCGCCTGGGCTTCGAGGTCAACCTCAAGACCGTCGCGGACAAGGATACCAAGACGGACCGCGGCATCAGGCTCCCCGAGGGCATGCTGGTCGACAGCGCCGACGCGGTGCTGGGTGACCCGGACATCGACATAGTGGTCGAGCTCGTCGGCGGCTATACGTTTGCCAAAGACGTGATGCTCCGCGCCATACGCGCTGGCAAGAGCGTGGTCACGGCGAATAAGGCGCTGCTTGCGGTGCACGGAGCCGAGATATTTAAAGAGGCCGCCGCCAAGGGCGTGGACGTGGGGTTTGAGGCATCGGTGGCCGGCGGCATCCCAATCATCAAGGTTATCCGCGAGGGGCTGATCGCCAACCGCTTCCTCTCGGTCTTCGGGATCGTAAACGGCACGACCAACTACATACTTACGAAGATGACCAGCGAGGGCTCGGATTTCAAGGACGTGCTCGGCGAGGCCCAGAGGCTCGGGTACGCCGAAGCGGACCCCACGTTTGACATCGAGGGCGTGGACGCCGCGCACAAGCTCACGATACTGGGCACGCTCGCCTTCGGCTTGCCGCTTTCGTTTGACCAGGTATACAAAGAGGGCATCACGAAGATCACCGCGCTGGACATCGCATACGCCAAGGAGTTCGGGTACAAGATCAAGCTCCTGGCGGTCGCGAAGGCCGTCGACGGCGAGGTCGAGCTTAGAGTCAACCCAACGATGGTGCCGCAGGATTACCTGATCTCGAAGGTCGACGGCGTGTTCAACGCGGTATACGTCAAGGGCGACTTCGTCGGCGACACGATGTACTACGGACGCGGCGCGGGCGACCTGCCCACAGCGAGCGCCGTGGTGGCCGACATCGCCGAGATCGCGGCCTCGATACGCGGGGGTTACAGGCGCAGGCCGCTGTACGTCAGCCCCAACCCGCCGCGCATAAAGAAGATCGAGGAGATCAGCACAAAATACTTCCTCAGGTTCTCGGCGCTCGACAAGCCGGGCGTCCTGTCCAGGATCGCGGGCACCCTCGGGGCTCACAGCATAAGCATCGCCTCTATGATCCAGAAGGGCCGCAGCGACGGCGAGGCCGTCCCTGTGGTGATACTCACCCATATGGCCAGGGAGAAGGACGTCCGCGACGCGCTGGCCGAGATCGACGCGATGCCGGTGATCGCGGAGAAGACCTTGCTGCTGCGCGTCGAGGGAGACGAGTAGGGCGCGGGTGGAGCTCAGCCCTGCCCAGAGTGAACGCTACGGCCGGCACCTCGTGCTCGCCGGTGTGGGGATCGAGGGGCAGCGGAAGTTATCAGAGGCCCGCGTGCTCATCGTCGGCGCGGGCGGGCTCGGCTGTCCGATAGGATTCTATCTTGCGGCCGCTGGCGTAGGCAACATAACGCTTGTCGATAACGACCTCGTAGAGCTTGGCAACCTCCAGCGCCAGATAGCCCACCGGACGGATAAGATCGGAACGCCGAAGGTGCTATCGCTACGTGACGCGATGCTCGGGCTGAATCCAGAGATACGGGTAACGCCGGTGCAGGAGCGCCTCGGTCCGGAGAACGCGGAACGGCTCATAAAGGGCCATGATGTCGTGGTCGATGCCTCGGACAACTTCCCTACGCGTTTCCTGATTAACGACATCTGCGTGCTGATGGGCATCAGGCTCGTCACCGGC
Organism: Nitrospirota bacterium; assembly: GCA_963721805.1. Lineage (GTDB taxonomy): Bacteria > Nitrospirota > Thermodesulfovibrionia > Thermodesulfovibrionales > JdFR-86 > CAVRJY01. The sequence goes on from CAVRJY010000001.1 coordinate 1,043,878, forward strand.
GCGGTATCCGGATATGAGGGCCAGGCGATGACCGTGCTGCCGCCCGAGACCGCATGCTACCGCTGCGTATTCGAGGCCCCGCCGCCCTATGGCGCCGTACCGTCGCCAGACGTCGTTGGGCTGCTAAGCACGATCCCAGGCGTGATAGGCACTATCCAGGCCACCGAGGTGCTGAAGCTGATCCTCGGCATAGGTGAGACGCTCGCCGGCCGGCTGTTGATCTTCGATGCGCTTGCGATGCGATTCCGCACGGTGCCGGTAGGCCGCAACCCCGCCTGCGCGGTATGTGGCGAGACGCCGCCGACCAAAACTATTTAAAGGAGGCCCCTGCGGTGCTTGATGAGCTAAAGCCCGGCCTGACGTTCGAGTTTCAATACACGGTGCCCGATAACCGGACGGTCGCGGCCCTGCTGCCTGAGTCAGAGGAGTTTCAGGAGATGCCGGAAGTATTCGCGACCGGCTACATGGTCGGTATCTTCGAGTGGGCCTGCGTCAGGGCTATAAAGCCATTCCTGGACTGGCCGAAGGAGCAGACGGTTGGTGTGCATGTCTGTTTCAGCCACATAGCCGCGACCCCTCCGGGCATGACCGTGACAGTCAAGGGCAGGCTCGATAAGGTCGAGGGCCGCAAGCTTGGTTTTTCGCTCGAGGCTCATGACGGCGTGGACAAGATCTCCGAGGGCACACACGAGAGGTTCGTGATCTACCCCGAGAAGTTTAACGTCAAGGCAAGGGAAAAGCTCAAGGCGGGCGGATAAACCTAGCAAACCTCTGAGAACCAGCATTGAAGCTGATTGCTTATTTCGTTATCCAGATTTTATCGTTTTCATGCGCTCTGTTAACAAACGAACGCATTCTGTTGATATCATTCCATTCCATAAGTTTTGTGGACTCGTCCCACTCTTTCGCCGCCTCTTCGGTAAGTCCGATGTTTTCTGTTGCTTCTGCAAGACGACCAAGATTCATTGCATAATCGATTCTGTCGGCTTTTTCTTGATTGGGTATTTTAATTATTCGCTCCATGACCAGAGGAGCAAATGGAAACGATAATGTCCACGCGGTCTTCATATCTTCAAATGTTTTTAGTTTGCCCATGTGTGATGAATCGGCAATATTAGTTCTATATATGAACTCAGCGTATTTATCACCGTCTTTGTGAGCAATAGCTGCAAGCTTCTCTTGCTCTACATAATAACTTATCCTTATGCATTCAACTGAAACCTTATATGCCCGCGCCGAGAGATACCCCATGATGAGCACACCGACAAGGATGCCAGCAATAAACAGAGTTGCATAACGCAGATATTTCATCAACGTATGGTAATCGGTGAATAATTATATGTCAATGCTGTTGTCGCTCAGTGGTGGCATTCAATGGAATCAAAAAGATAGCGGAAGACCCTTAGCTATTGACAGTTAAGAGCAGTCTGTGATAAATTTTCGCATGCTGCATGACAACAAGATAGCCGCCTCAAGCGATATCCATTCTGCTCGAGCTACGCGCGCAAGCTCCGTAGCCTTGGGGTGTCTGCTTAGCTAGTATTTATACTTAGATAACATAACCCATTAAGGCCACGGAATATAAACCGTGGCCTTTTTTATTTTGTAAAGGAGGGCTGGACATGAGGATTTATCAGGTAGACGTATTTACGGACAGGGTGTTTTCGGGAAACCCGGCAGGGGTGTGCGTATTAAACGAGCCTGCCTCAGAGATTTGGATGCAAAACGTCGCCGCTGAGATGAACCTCTCCGAGACGGCGTATCTCGTGAGGGAGGCAGATGCGTTCCGGCTGCGGTGGTTCACTCCGAAAAAGGAGGTCGATCTTTGCGGGCATGCCACATTGGCCAGCGCGCACGTGTTGTGGGAATCCGGAGCGCTTTCGCCGGGCGATGAGGCGCGGTTCATCTCCAAAAGCGGTCCGTTGAGCGCATCGAGAAATGGGGAGCATATAGTGCTCGATTTCCCCTCCGAGGAGGACTCCGAGAGCGCCGCCCCCGTTGAGCTGACAGCAGGGCTCGGCGTTGAGCTGAAATATGTGGGGAGAAACCGCATGGACTATGTCGTGGAGGTCGCGTCAGAGGCAATGGTGCGTTCGCTCAAGCCCGACCTTCAGAGGCTAAAGAGGCTCGACGTACGGGGCGTCATTGTAACTAGCATCGCGGATAGCGGGGGTGTAGACTTTGTCTCGCGGTTCTTTGCTCCAGCATACGGAATTGACGAGGACCCGGTGACCGGTTCCGCGCATTGCTGTCTTGGCCCGTACTGGAAGCGCAGGCTCCACAAGGATGAGTTCTCGGCTTATCAGGCATCGGCAAGGGGAGGATACCTGAGCGTCAAGGTGGGCCAAGGCAGGATATACATTGGTGGCAAGGCGATCACTGTCTTTGCCGCCGACATGCGGGCAGGCAGCTGATAAGAGCCGGCCTCAGCCCCTTGGCTTGGCGAGGATCTCGAGCACCTTAAGCTCCAGAAACCGCTTCGAGACCGCGCTTCTGACGACCATGACCGTATCGGCGCCGTAGGCCGTGCCCGCCACGCAGATGACCTCTTCCTTCTCCGGGATCAGCCCCGAATCGGCTGCCATCATCACGCACTCCAGCCCGACCTTCGCGCCATCTCCGAACCGCCTGAGCGAGTTGGCGACGACGGTCGTGAGATATGAGCCGCTGAACTTGCCCGAAAACGCGGTGTCCAGCGAATGCGTGACCATCGTGCCGGTCTGCACTCGCGCCCCGTGCGACTCGATCCGCTTTCGGATCTCCTCGGGCATCTCGCTGGAGTTAGGCTCCCTGAACCCGTAGGAGTGGGTTATGACCACGAGGTTCACCGACGCGCCTAGTGCCTCGGCCATAGCGAGCCCGGTCGTGCCGGTGGTAGATGCGACTACGACGTGCTTGTATCCGTCCGAGGCGCACGCTGCCTTGACCAGCGCCACGCAGTCCTCGGTATTGTCCTTGCCCGGCTTCTCGAAGTAGACGATTTTCTTTTCCATGCCCCATTATACCCATAAAACAAAGGCCCCGCAACTTCTAAAGGCTGCGGGGCCGGATGGTTTGTTAAACGCGGGCTACTTGCTCTTGGACGCCGCCTCTTTTATCAGGGCCTGGCCGATGACGTTGCGCTGGATCTGGTTCGTACCCTCGTAGATCTGGAGTATCTTGGCGTCGCGCATCATCTTCTCCACCGGGTACTCGCGCATATAGCCCGAGCCGCCCATGACCTGCACCGCGTTGGTCGTGACCTTCATGCAGACGTCCGTGGCGAAGACCTTGGCCATCGCCGAGAGCTTGGAGTAGTCCTTGCCCCCGCCGTCGATGAAGCGGGCGACTGAGTATACGAGGGCCCTTGCGGCCTCGGTCTCGGTGGCCATGTCCGCGAGCATGTGCTGCACGGCCTGAAAGCTGATGATCGGCTGGCCGAACTGCACGCGCTGGCGGGCGAACTTGATCGCCTCGTCGATCGCGCCCTGCGCCACCCCGACGCCCTGCGCGCCAACGCCCACGCGGGCCTGGTCGAGCGTCTTCATCGCGACGATGAAGCCCATGCCCTCCTTGGCGATGAGGTTGGCCTTGGGGATGCGGCAGTTCTGAAACACGAGCTCGCGGGTCGAGGAGCAGCGGATGCCCATCTTCTTTTCCTTCTTGCCGAAGGTGAAGCCCGGCGTGTCCTTCTCGACGATGAACGCCGAGGCGCCGCGCGCGCCCTTTGAGCGGTCGGTGATAGCGATGATCGTGTAGATCTCGGCCTCGCCGCCGTTGGTGATCCACTGCTTGGTGCCGTTCAGGACGTACTCGTCGCCGTCGAGCTTGGCGGTCGTCTGGATGCCGGCCGCGTCCGATCCGGCGTTGGCCTCGGTGAGGCCGAACGCGACGAGCCGCTTGCCGGTGGCTATGTCGGGCAGGTATTTCTTTTTCTGGCCGTCCGTGCCGAAAAGCAGTATCGGGTAGGTCCCTAACGCGTTTGCGGCATACGTGGTAGCGACGCCGAGGCAGGCCTTCGAGAGTTCCTCGACCGCGAGGCAGAGCTCGACGCTCCCCATGCCGAGGCCGCCGTACTCCGACGGCACGAATATGCCGAGCAGGTCGGACTGCGATATGACCTTTATGACCTCCCAGGGGAACTCCTCATGCTCGTCGAGGTGCTCGCGGACGGGTACGATCTTCTCGACCGCTATCTGGCGGGCCGTGTCCCTAATCATCAGCTGCTCTTCGGTCATAAACAGTTCCTGCATTACTCGCCTCCGAACCTGCAATCTTTATTTTTCTTCCTAGTCGATGTTGATGAGGTACTTGGCAGCGACGGACTCAAGCGTCACCTCGGACGCCTTGCCTGCGGCTATCTGGCGCAGGGCCGCGAGGTCCGAGGCCCATGCGAGGTTGCCGGGCGCCAGGATGCAGCGCGATCCGGCCGTGTACTTGGTCGATAGCCTGCCCTCGGCTGTGTAGTAGTACGTGACGTCCTCCCTGAGCTCGTCGACCGGGTAGCGCCGCATTGATGGCGGGAAGTCCGACGGCGTAAACCAGAGCTTCGTCTCGCGCTCGGCGTCCGCTAGGTTCGCCGAGGCGTGGATGAGGTTGTCCATGCGATCCCCGATGATCTTCCCCGAGGCGTCCTTGATGTTGACTATCGTGCCCAGGGAACGGATCGAGCCGGGCTTTTCCTCGCGCGCGACGTGCGGGTTCGTCGGGCCGCAGATGTCGCGTATCTGCTTGACCGCATTCGGGCCCTGATACACGAGCGCTATCGTCCTGCGCCTCTCGGGCGCGTCGGGGTAGTGCAGCTCACCGGCGATGTACTCAAGCAGCGAGGGGTAGAAGACTTTGCCCTTGTGCTCGGCGTAGTGCTCGGCCGCGAGCATCCCGTTAACCTTCACGACCTTGGCCGCGCTGAAGCGCAGGCCGGTATGGAACTCAGAGAGCTGCGAGAGTATATAGCCGGTGAGTGAGTTTTTCATCGCGTCGGGCTTGATGAGTACCAGCGTCTGTTCCTTGTTGAGCTCTGTCATCCTGTGATCCCTTTCGTCCGGCAGCCTAATTGCCTTCGAGGCTGCTTATAAGTTTTCTGGTCGCCTCGGCCGAGGCCTCAAGCAGCCTGACCTCGTCTTGCGTGAGGCTGATTTCGACTATGCGCTCGACGCCGTCTTTGCCTAGCACAGTCGGCGCGCCGAAGAATATGTCGCTTATGCCGTACTGGCCGGTGAGGTACACCGAGCAGGGCAGCATGCGCTTTTCGTCGAGGATTATCGAGCGGACCATCTCGAACGTAGCTGCCGCCGGGGCGTAAAACGCGCTCCCGTGCTTGAGCAGGGCCACGATCTCGGCCCCGCCGTTTTGGGTGCGCCTGATCAGCTCCGCAATGCGCTCGGGGCTGAACAGTTCGGTGACCGGTATGCCCTTGACCGTCGTGTACTTCGGCATCGGCACCATCTGGTCGCCGTGGCCGCCCATCACGAGCGCCTCGACGTCGCGCACCGAGACCCCGGCCTCCCACGCCACAAAGGTGCGGAACCGCGTGGCGTCCAGTACGCCGCCCATCCCGATGACGCGATGCTGCGAGAGCTGCGCGCTCTTAAACGCGAGCTGCGCCATCACGTCCATCGGGTTCGTCACGATGATGAAGATTGCGTCTGGCGAGAATTTCGCGGTGCTCAAGGCCACGTCCTTGACGATCTTTGCGTTGGCGTGCAGGAGGTCGTCGCGGGACATGCCGGGTTTGCGGGCGAGCCCGGCCGTGATTACGACGATGTCGGAGTCGCGCGTCTCGTCGTAGTGCGTCGTGCCGCGTACCGATGCGGATGAGCCCCAGAGCGGGCAGGCCTCGGCCATGTCCAGGGCCTTGCCTTCGGCAAGGCCGTCCACCACGTCGAACATCATTACGTCCGCAAGCCCCGAGGCCGTGATGAGCTGTACGAGCGAGGCCCCGACGTTTCCAGCGCCTACCACTGTGATTTTTCTTTTCATAGAAGCCCCTATTATATATGCATTACAGTTGGAATCTCAAGGAGTTATAGACTAAAATAGCATATGAAACGATATATATTGGGCTTTAGCGGCGCAAGCGGCCAGATATTCGGCTTGGCGGTCCTGGGCGGACTGCTCAGCTCGGGGGCCGAGGTCCACGTCGTGGCCTCTCCAAACGCGCTTGGGATGCTCCGCGACGAGTGCGGCAGGGACTGGGCCGGAGGCACCCCCGCCGGTATCGCGGAGAAGATCTCGGCGGAGTTTTCATCCCCGAACGTGCGCTACTGGGACTCCGGCGACCTCGCGGCCCCGATCTCGAGCGGCTCGTTTAAGACCGACGGGATGCTCGTCGTGCCGTGTTCGGTCAAGACGCTCGCGGGGATCGCCAACGGGTATGCCGGCACGCTGATCGAACGCGCCGCGGACGTGACGATAAAGGAGGGAAGGCGGCTCCTGATCTCGCCGCGCGAGATGCCGTTTAGCGCGATACACCTCGAAAACATGCTGAAGCTCGCTCGCCTCGGGGTCGTCATAGCCCCGCCGGTCCCGGCGTTCTACCACGGGGCGCGAGACCTCGACGGGGTGGTGGACTTCGTGGCCGGTAAGATACTGGACGCCTTCGGGGTGCCGCATGAGTTATTTAAACCGTGGGGCGGCGCGTAATTATGACGCGCGTCATGGCGGGCCGTTTGGCGTGGTGGTAGGATAAAGGCATGCTGAAAGACGGATGTCCAGGAAGCGCCGAGATCAGGGCCCCGTACCCCGAGGAGCTGATGTGCCCCCACTGCCACACGCGCAATGAGATCTGGAGCGACGAGCCCGATATGATATGCAAGGGCTGCGGCCGGAGCATCGACCGCGAGATGCGCTCATCGTGCATTCAGTGGTGCCCGCAGGCCAAGGACTGCGTTGGCGCTGCGAAATACGAACGCCTGATGGCGGCCTTCAAGTCCCAGAAGTAGCGCCCCCAGCCCGGCGAAGGAGAGCTACTTCGAGGCCGCGGGCGGGCCGGTGAGCTTCTTGATCTCATCCTTTACTGACGCGGCGTTTGGCGCATTGGGGGCGAGTTCCAGATATTTCTCCAGCTCAGCCTTCGCGCCCTCTTTGTCCCCGGCATAAAAGGCCAGCGACAGGCCGAGGTTCAGGTGCGCATTGGTGTTGTTCGGGTCGAGCTCGATGGCCCTCCTGTATTCCTGCATCGACCGCACATCGTATCCGAGCCAGTGCAGGCAGGTGCCAAAATCCACGCGCACGTCGGCGTCATCGGGTTTGATTTCCAGGGCCTTGTTATAGTTCTCGGCCGCCAGATTGTAGTCCTGCTCGTCCATGCTGAGGTTTCCGAGCCTTATCAGGGCATCGACGTTCTTCGGGTCTTTGCGGATCATTTCCTTGAGGCTGGCGATTTCCGCTTTCGTCTGCGCCTCCGTCATTGCCTTGGGCGCCGTTTCCGGATTGGCGGTTGAGACATCGGCGGGCTTGTGCTGGCACCCGATCAGGGCCGCAAGCGCAACGGCCGCAAGGATCAATCTCATTTTCATACTTTCCCTCTTATCGTACGGTCAGTCATGCTGATTAGCCCGCCCGGCTCAGGATGGGGGCCCCGGCGCGGTTTGCGGCCGGGCGCGGCCCCGCTATTTCGCCGGCGAGCCCTTGAGCTTCTCGATCTCTTCTTTTACGGCAGCTGCGTTTGGCGCGTCGGGCGAGATCTCAAGGTATTTCGAGAACTCCGCGAGCGCCCCCTTGTTGTCCTTCAGGTCATACTCCATGACCACGCCCATGTTGAGGTGCGCGTTTAGGTGGCGCGGGTCGATCTCGATAGCCTTGCGGTATTCCTTGATCGCGTCCAGGGGGCGTCCGAGCCTGCGGTAGCAGGTGCCCATGTCCACGCGGACGTCGAGGTCCTTGGGGTCGATCGCGAGGGCCTGCTGGTAGCTGTCGACGGCCTCGGCGAAGCGGTTGCTGTCCATATAGAGGTTGCCGAGCTTGATCAGGGCGCCGGCGTTCCTGGGGTCCTTGCGCAGGATTTCGCGGTAAGCCTTGATGTCGTTGTCCGCGTCTCCCATGGCCGGGGCGGCCTGGCCGCCGCCCTGCGTGACCGGGACGTCGGCCGACTTGTTCTGGCAGCCGAGCGCGACCGCCAACAGTAGAGCAGCAAGCAAAAACTTTTTCATCGTTTACCTCCCTCAGGGCTATGCAGCGGGTATTATAACACCGAGCGCGACGAGCGCGATATACAGGACAGGACCGGCAAACAGCGCCCCGTCTATCTTGTCGAGCATCCCGCCGTGGCCGGGGATGAGAGCCCCGGAGTCCTTCACCCCGGCGTCGCGCTTGAACATCGACTCCACGAGGTCTCCGACTATCGTGACCCCGCCTACGACGAACCCCGATACGGCCGCGTCGCGTGCCGCGAGCGTGGGGATCAGCAGGGCCTTGATCACGAGCGCCCCTGCGACGCCCCCGGCGAACGAGCCGACCGCGCCTGCGACGGTCTTGTTCGGGCTTATCGACGGGTACAGCTTGCGCCTGCCGATGCTCTTGCCGACGAAATACGCCATCGCGTCCGCGCCCCAGATAGAGGCCATGAGGTAGATGATCCACTCAGGCCCCTGGGCCCTAAGCGGGATGAACGCGGACATCATTAGCGGGATATAGACGATCCCGGTGATCACCGGGGCCACGTCGGAGAGCGACGATGCGGGGTTTCGCACCCCGAAGAGCCGCGTGCTCATCACGGCCATCGCCCCCAGCACCAGCACCGCCGCCATGTTGCCGTGAAGCTGTACCGCGGCTATCGCGAGCGCGCCCACCGCCACCCCGATCCGCCCGAGCGCGGGCCTTACGCGGTACATCTTGTAGAACTCCAGCTGCGCCCACGCGGCGACGACGCCAACCAGCAGCGCGAGGTATCCGGCCGGGAGGCGCATGATATAAAAGTACATCGACGGCAGGACGATGGCCGCGGTTATGAGCCGGATGGCGAGCATCAGGACTTCTTGGCCTGCACCGCTCCGAACCGGCGGTCTCGTGCCATGTAGCTTTGGAGGGCGCGTTTGAATTCCTCGGCCGTGAAGTCCGGCCAGTGCACCGGGGTGAAGTAGAGTTCGGAGTATGCGGTCTGCCAGGTGAGGAAGTTGCTCAGGCGCATCTCGCCCGAGGTGCGGATGACGAGGTCGGGGTCGGGTATGCCCGCGGTATCGAGCAGGTCGGCGAAGCTCTCTTCGGTGAGGTCTTCGGGCTTCATGCCCGCGGCGACCGCTTTGCGGGCGGCGCGGACGATCTCGTTTCTGCCGCCGTAGCTAAGCGATGCCACGAGCGTCAGGCCGGTGTTGGCGACCGTGTCGCGCTCGGCGCGCATCAGGAGCGACTGGATGTTGTCCGGCAGCCGCCAGAGTTCGCCCACGGCCCTGAACCTGATGCCGTCGCGCAGGAGTTCCTGGAGTTCGTTGCCGAGGTAGCGTTCGAGGAGCCGCATCAGCATCGTGACTTCCCCTGGGGGGCGCTGCCAGTTTTCGAGCGAGAAGATATAGAGCGTGAGGAACTCGATGCCGAGCGCGTTTGAGGCCTTGATGATCTCGCGTGCGCGCTCGGCCCCTCTGCGGTGGCCCTCGAAGCGCGGCAGGCCGCGCATCTCGGCCCAGCGGCCGTTGCCGTCCATGATCACGCCTACGTGGCGCGGGAGCTTTTCATCTCTGAGCGGGCCGGGCATCGTCTCGGGTTTCTATCCCTTCAGCTTGTACACGAGCAGCTTCATATCGAATATGTTGCGCAGCCGGATCAGGTTGCGAGGGTTGATCATCCAGGTGTTTGAGAGCAGCACGAGTTTGTCGCCCACCAAGACCTGGTCGATCACGGTGCCCGGGACGTCGTCTATCAGCCTGACCTCGGTCGCGTCCGGCCCGTTGGGGAAGACGCGCATCATCTGCGAGTAATAGTTGACGTTCCGGATCTGAGTGATGAGCGGCTTGCGCTTGGCCGCGAGCACGGAGTCCATAAACGGGGTCATGCGCACCATCAAGACGGGCTCGAACTGGTTGGTCGTCAGAGGTTTGGGCTCGCTCTCGATGGGGTGCCCGACGACGTTGTAGTAATCGGCGCTCTGCCACATCTGCAGGCCGTTGGTGTCCTCGAACGAGAGCTTGCCGGCGGTAGTGAAGGTGAAATAGACCTTCGTGCCCGCGAGCGAGACCGGATAGACGCTGTAGAGCGTCGCGCCCGCCGGTACGTCGAGCTGGGTCGCGCCCTTGAAGTCCGCGCCCTTCGTCCAGAGGACCGGGAATATCCCGCCCTTATACCCACCGTTTACCTCGAAGTCCTGCCCGTAGAGGGCGCCGTCCATGACCCTCAGGAAGCACGGGCCGCTCCAGAGCTGGTTGAACTGTTTGCCGTCATACTTGTAGATATAAGACATGGCCGTATTCTCGCCCATCGCCGAGACGATGAGCTCGTCCCGGCCGTCATGGTCGAGGTCGGCCGCGTAGAGCCTGAGGTTTATGCCCTTGCCAGGCACCTTGATGGAGGCGCCGTCAAGCGCCGGGGCGAATGCGACGCCGAGGGTGAAGAAGTCTATCCGCCGCTCCAGGGTCAGGGCGAGCACCTGCTTGCCGTCGCCGCCGAAGTCCCCGGCCGTGACCGAACGGTAGCCGTCAGGGAGCGAGAAGCTGTATACCGGCAGCTCCTGTTTGGGCATGAACAGCGACTCGCCCACGGCTATCGAGCTTGCGAGCGAGGGGGGCACGGTCTCGCGCGCGGACAGCAGCTGAGCGCCGTCGTCGGTCCAGAGGATGTGCTCGGTCAGGCCGCTCTGCTCGCCCTTGTTTTCGTAAGAGAGCGCGATAGTGGCCACCGCGCCCAGTTCCTTGGCCCTCGCGAGCATCTCGGCCTGGTTGCTGATGGACGAGACCGGCACCTCGGCGATATCGAAGCGGTCGGACTCGCGGAGCCTGAAATAGTATTCCTCCGCGATGCTCCAAGGCACCGAGGGGTCGGGATAGAACAGCACCGGCACCTTGGCCGCAGAGATCCTGATCAGGTCCCCGGCCATAGGCTGGCCCTTCGTGGTGACGAGGTCAGTCTCGCCGGCGCTGACCGCAGTGACGTCCGCGCTGCCAACCAGCTGCTCGGCAAACCCCATGACCTGCTTCGTGACCGGGTGCAGGAAGGGCTGGCTCTTGCGGAATATGTCGAGCCTCATGCCGGGCTTGATGCCCGAGGCGGCCGGTATGTTCGCTATGATGTCCTTGCCGCTTATCGAGGTGATCGTGCCGCCCAGGGGCTTGAACATCGCCACGGCCTCGTTGCGGAGCTTTATGAACGGGTTGTTGGCGTCGCTGACCGCAGGGGCCTTAGGTATGGTAGAGGCCGGCGGCGCGGTCGAAAACGGCGATGAGATGTCGGGGACCGGCGCGGGCTCGGCGGTCGGCTGGTCGGTAACCGGCGGTAACGGCGAGTATGTCTGCCAGTCCTTTGCGGCCGAGACGCCGCATATCAGGAACACAAATGTAGCGCATAGAGCAAATATCTTAAGGGTTTTCATGTGACGCTCATTATAACATAGGGGCAACATTGCTCACCTTCACGATATCTTCAATATTCGAAAGGGTGGAAAGCGCGCCAAATCGCGTGATACGTTGTCACGGCTCGCATCCTCGTCCTCAATGTACGTCACAGTACACCTCCGGGTGCCACGGGCACCTCTTAAAAAAGGAAAGGGCCAGCCAGCCCTAGTCTGACGCTGATTTCGCGCGCTTTAAGTTACTCTTGCATAATCGTGCGAGCGGTCAACGGCATTGATTTGGAGCGCGCTTTCGGGGGTGAAGAGGTCGCGCGCTGCCCCCAATTAGGCAAGGTCTGCTATGCAATCCCCAATTTCTTTTTCATGTCATCATTTGTCGTCCATTTTTTAGTCTTAGCCTTGACCTCAACAGCGGAGGCGTAATCCTTGCTGTCCTCTTGGGCCTCACGGTTGAGTGGTATCTCAAACACCATATCGGGACGATAGAGTTTACCCTGTTCAGCCTTCGAAAAGTCGTATTCCTTCTTCATCTTCCGCCCATAAGGATAGGCATCATCCCTTGATGATATCAACTATTGACGATATGACAACACCTAACTTTTCGTCCTTCAAACGCCCGATGCCATAAAGGATGATATGGTTGTCAGCGGTGAACAGGCGGTTAGGCCGGATATTGCTTGACTGCTTCAATCCGCCCGTGGAGAAATCCTCATCACCAAGGCCGATGGAGTATGAGTCGTTAACTGTTTTGCTTGTGATCTGGCAGAGTATAAGGTCATCTCCGCCCGGCGTTGCTATGACAAGGGCAGGGCGGCGTTTTGATTGCGTGAGGTCAGAAAATGGAAATGGCACGACTACGACATCGCCCTTTACAAACTTACCCATGCCTCGTCCTCTTCGGGCCTAAGCCAATCCTTCTTAAGCGACGACTCGCTGGCCCCTGCGATAGCCACGCCTTCCCTGACGACCTTGGCTTTAATGAAATGTACGAAATCCAAGACCTCGTCAAGGTATGGTTCAGGAACCTGCTCGATCTCGTGCATAAGGGCTTCTTTCTTTCCCATCACCGCACCTCCTTTGTTCTAATATTATAGCTCATCCTTTCCCTTCCACTATGGCAATCCCGCGCAGACGAGGGAGCCTCCATATTATATCCGAGCAATGGCGGTTTAGGATAATTATATCGTGCGAGCGGTCAACGGCATTGATTTGGAGCGCGCTTTCGGGGGTGCTATCCTCGACGGCTTCTGTTATAATTTCGCATGAGGCTACGTATATGACGTTAGTGGATACTATCAAGCGGGATGCTGAGGCACTCAAAGCCAGGTTTCACCTAAAGCGCATCGGGATATTCGGCTCGTATGTGCGCGGAGAAGAAACGCCCGAAAGCGATCTCGACATCCTTGTTGAATTCGAGACTGATTATGAGACTTTCAATAATTATACTGACCTGAAGTTTTACCTCGAAGACCGTTTTGGCAAGAATGTCGATGTCGTTACCGTTGATGCCCTTAAACCACAGCTGCGGGATATTATTTTAAACGAAGTATCCTATGCCTAGACATTACAAGCTCTACCTTGAGGATATGCTTGTTTCGGCTGAGAGCATACTTGAGTATGTGAGCGGATTATCCAAGGACGCATTGCTTGCGGATAAAATGAGAGTCGATGCCGTAGTGAGGAACTATGAAATTATTGGCGAAGCAGCAGGCCGTATCCCTCAGGAGATTAGGGAGAAATACCCAAAGGTTGAGTGGAGGCGGATTACAGACCTTAGGAATATCCTGATACATGAATACTTCGGCATTAATCGCAATATCCTGTGGGATATCACTGCCAATCACCTGCCCCAGCTTGCAGCAGAGTTGAAGGCCATTGTTCCCAACGAGGGTTAGCGGTCAACGGCATTGATATGGTTCTCGCGCTTTAACGTGGCCTGTGCATAATCGTGCGAGCGGTCAACGGCATTGATATGGAGCGCGCTTTCGGGGGGGACGCGGTCGTGCGCTGCCACCAATTAGGCCGTGGCTGTTATGCAATCCCCAATTTCTTTTTCATGTCATCATTTGTCGTCCATTTTTTCGTCTTTGCCTTAACCTCGACAGCGGAGGCGTAATCCTTGTTGTCTTCCTCGGCCTCCTTGAGGCGCTTATACTCCTCGTAATCGAGGATAACCGCGATGGGCTTATTGTTTTCCTTGATGATCTGTGTCTTAATCACGATACGCCTCCTGTCTGTGCTTGACCTCATAAACGCTCAATGTGTTCTCCTCGATTCCGAAGATCACCCGATAGTCACCGATACGGAGCCTGAGAAACCCTCCATGTTTGCCTCGAAGGGTTTTAATGTCGAAGCCCCCCGAAGGGTTGTCCGCGAATGACTCGATGGTTTTCACGATCCTGGCCGCATCGCTTCGATTGCCCTTCGCCAAGCGTTGCAATTGCTTGTCCGCATGTTCGGAGTACCGTATTTCCATTTTACCCTTTCTACCCCGCTATGGCAATCTCGCCTTTGCGCAGACGAGGGAGCCTCCATATTATATCCGAGCAATGGCGGTTTAGGATAATTATATCGTGCGAGCGGTAAAGGGTATTGACTGGAGTTCTCGCGCTTTCGTTGGTGCCACTGGCATCCCAAAGGAAAAGGCTGCAATTTCGGTAATGCGTCAATTTAAAGTTTAAGGGTAATCGTACAAGTTTAATAAAGGATTAATAAGAAGAAGCCTACGAGAGAAGCTGACGTGAATATGCTTGACGCTGCCATTGCAATGATGCATTGCACAATAACGGTTGATTATGTCCAAAACGTGGACGTTAATAGCAACACCATATTCAATGCAAATGTGAAATAGCCCACAGCTATTTATTAATATAATCATATTTTAATAGCGGTAAGGATCGATTTGAGAACCTATCATCCGAGGAAGCAAAAGGTTTCTCATGCAAGTGCGACGATGTAAATTGGGGGAAATAGCCCTAACGACGCAAGTCTTGTTCAATCAATATAGCCTTGACATGCAAGCCTTCGAAATGTTAAATTTAGGAAGAAAAATTTTAGGGGGTAATTAGCATGAGCGATAAGGCCGATAAGCTGCTTGACCTGATTAAGCATTACCAGGAAATAATCGACTTATACGAACCCTTGGTACTTGAGGCACGCGAGAATTTGAGCACTATTCGTAAGGCTATTGATCTTGTGTTGAGGGATGCTCACCCGACAGACCAAGAGTCACTGTTTGATGATAACGCCCAAAGAAGTCCCGGTATTGGAAGATACGCCGATAAGACGCTCGCCGAAGCTATCAAAGACATTTTAACTAATAATCCGAGGCCGCTAACGGCCGCTGAAATTACGCGTCGTGCTATCGATGGAGGCTTTACGAGCAATTCAGCTGATAAACGCCGCGACGTTTCAGTATGTTTAAGTCGGCTTAAAAAACGCAGCGAGATCGGATCAGATATGACTGATGAGGGTATGGTTTATAGATTGGCGAAGGGAGGTGAGCAAACTTGAGAAGAATTGAAGGGCTGCTAATCGATGGATCGCCGTTAGCAGTTCCGCTAAAAATGAAGACTCGCTATCTGGTGTAGTTGGCACTGGGCCGGATAGCGAGTCGTTAGGCGATCCCCGCCTTTGGCGGAGGGTAAAACATTTTCGTGAGGATTAACACTTAAAAGGCTTGATCTTACAAGCTAATTATAGTGCCTTCCTTTGCGCATTGTCAAGCCCAAACTTAAAAACAGGAAAGGTCCTCCATGACTAAGAAACCTGGCTATAAGCTTGTATTCACAGCCTATATCACCACGCGAAACGGTACGCGGATTTACGCGTATCAACGGGGCCTCAAGGCTTTCCCAATATGGGTTAAAGACAAGAAGTAAAGGGTGAGTTGATGGTGGGGGGAGAAACATATCCCTCACCATCAACCTCTTTCCACTAACTATAGTTAGTCGTAAGTTAATAGAAAACGCACGGTTTTGAATTTTTCCTATAACCTTCGGTTTATATATAAACCGTAGTATATCGCTTTTTTCATTTAGTTGTGATTCAATACAGGATGACTATGATAGGCTCATTTTTGAGGGTGCTGAAAGCAGGGTCGGAGGCCGATGGACAGCGCGAAAAACGTATCCGAACATCCGAACACGGGAGAGGTCAAATTATCGATGTTTTTCGTTACCTTGGACTGTTTTTTGTCTGTTCATTCGAACGCAATAAAAAACGCGCGCACGTGCGCGCGCGATATTCCTAACTATGCCTAAGCGCGAGCATCAGAACATGCTTTTTCCGATCAAGTCTTTGACCGTGAGGCGCGGAGGCAGCGGCTGGGCCGCGCACTTCGCAAAGCGCGATAAATCGCGTCAGACTAGGAACGGCGAGGAAAACGTCCGCAAGTGTACTGAGACGTACTCTGGAGGACGGATTTCCGAAGCCGTGACAACGTATCACGCGACTTTAGCGCGCTTTCACAGAAGCCCCCGTATGCCGTATAATGGTGCCCTATGAAAATCGCGATAACTGGCCTAGCTAATTCAGGTAAGACTACTATCTTTAACGCTTTGACGGGCCTCCGGGTCGAGACGACGATCTACCCGACGACCGGCGGCGAGCCGAACCTCGGCATCGTCAAGGTGCCGGACGAGCGCATCGACAGGCTCTCGGCGATCTTCAAGCCCAAGAAGACCACGCACTCGACGGTGCAGTACGTGGACTATCTGGGGCTCACGAAGGGCGACATGAAGCAGAACCGGAGCGTGTTTGAGTTCGTCAAGGACTCGGATGCGCTAGTGCACGTCGTGCGCGCCTTCGAGGACCCCTCTGTGATGCATCCGCTCGACAGCGTGGACGCGGTCAGGGACGTGGCCACGGTCGAGACCGAGCTGCTATTTGGGGACATCGAGCTTATCGACCGCAGGCTTGAGGGCATGGAACTCGGGCTAAAGCGGGGCAAGAAGCCGAACGAGGACGAGAAGCGCGTGCTCCTGAAGTGCAAGGAGGCCCTCGATGCCGAGCGGCCGCTTCGGGACGTGGAGTTCACGGAGGACGAGGACAAGGCGGTCAGCCACCTGCAGTTCATGTCCATCCTGCCCGAGACCGTGGTGCTGAACATCGGCGAGGCCGACCTGAACACCGAACGCGCCGCGAAGCTCCAGGCCGAGGTCGAGGCGTACTACGCCGGGAGGCGCGGGGTGACGGTCGTGACGCTATCGGGGAAGGTCGAGATGGACATCGCGGAGCTCGCGCCTGATGAGGCCCGCGCGTTCCTGGACGACCTTGGGATCAAGGAGCCCGCTCTGCACCGGCTCATAAAGCTCTCATACGCCAACGTGGGGCTTATCTCGTTCATCACCGCGGGCGAGGACGAGGTGCGCGCATGGGCCTTAAGGAAGGGCACCGACGCCCTGCACGCGGCCGGAAAAATACACTCAGACATACAGCGCGGGTTCATACGCGCGGAGGTCGTCTCGTGCGAGGACTTCTTCAGGCTCGGCGGCTTCAGCGAGGCCCGCGACAAGGGGCTGCTCAGGCTTGAGGGCAAGACCTACGAGGTGAGGGACGGCGACATCATCAACTTCAGGTTCAACGTCTAGGAATTCATCGTCTGGCGCCAGATAGTGGCGGGATCGTGCATCAGCGGCAGCGAGACGACGACCTTGTTGCCCGTGCCGCCCTTGCTTTCGAGCCATATCTCGCCGCCGTGGCGCTCGGCGATCCGGCGGCAGAGCGTGAGGATCAGCGTGGTGCGCTTGATGCGGTCCGACGCGGTGCCCTCGGTGTGCTTCGCGCGGCCGAAGACCGCGTCCTGCATGTAGCCCGGGATCGCCCAGCCGGTGTCGTCGACCTCGAAGAGTAGCTTGCCGGCCTCTTTTCTGAGGCCGTACCTGATGCCGCCCGCATCGGTGAGCGCGACGGCGTTGTTGAAGAGGTTGTTCACGAGAGTCTGGAGCCTCGCATGGTCGCCCCGGACTTGGAATCCCGAGCCCTGCACCTCTTCTTTGAGGGAGAGCCCGCGCTCTTTCATTACCGGCAGGTACTGCGAGGCGGCGCTGCGCATGGTATCGACGAAGTCCACCTCCTCGTCGTTCCACTCAGAGACGCCGGTGTCGATGTCCGCGAGTTCGACGACCACGTTGAGGATGCTCGCCAGCCGGCTGCCGGTCATGAGCATCATGTCGACGGTATCCCTGGCGTTCTCGATGATCTCGGCGCGCTTGCCCCTGGCGATCCGGGCGATCTGGTCCGTGCGCGATTCGGTCGAGGATGCGGCCCTGCCGCCGCGGTCGTCGGCCTTGAGCGTGTCATCGGCCAGCAGGGCCTTGAGCTTGTTGGTGCTCAGGATGATGGCCGAGAGCGGCGAGCTGAGCTCTCCGCTCAGGGTGCCGAAGAAGTCGGCGCGCAGGCGCTCGAGTTCCTGCACCTTCTCCTCGGCGTCGTGGAGTTTTTTTGCGGCCAGCTGAGAGGCGTCCTTGGCCTTGGCCATCGTGAGCTCGGCCTGGGCGGTCAGGTAGCGGACCTTCTCGCGCTCCTCGTTGAAGAGGTAGACCACGAACGGGGCGATGATGACCGGCACGACCATCGCGTCCAGCGCGCCGATGACGAGGTAGTCGTAGCTGATGCCGCCGAGCGTCACGTAGCTTATGACCGCGTTTAGGATCACGATGAGGACGTCGGAGAGCAGGGCGACCGCGATGACCAGCTCCCACTTCTTCATCCGGGTGGCCTTATCCTTTAGCGCCGCGTCAGCCATGCGTTTCTCACTTTCATATGCGGACATTATACCAGTTCGCCTGAGCGAATTGGCCGCGGCCGGTATGTGGTATATTTAGATTGCAAATTTATTTTGAAAGCCGGGAGGTGGCCAGATGCCAGAGCTCATGCTTGAAGGACTTCGCCCGGAGGTGCTCGGGCGGATCGGGCCTTTTCTTGAAGACGCGTTGAGGGACCGGGGCCGCGAGATCCACTCGGCCTATGTCGTGGGCAGCGCGCTCACCGCCGACTACGTCGACGGCCGCTCGGACGTCAATACAGTGATATTGCTCCGGGACATGGACCTTGGATACCTCGAATACCTCGCCCCGCTCGGCAAGAAGTACGGCAAGCGCCATGTCGCCGCCCCGCACGTCCTGACGAGGGACTATGTCATGCAGTCGGCCGACGTATTCCCGATTGAGTACCTTGAGATCAAGCTCGTGCACCGCACGGTGTACGGCGAGGATGTCTTCGCGCCTATTGAGATCCCTCGCGCCGCCCTGCGCCTGCAGTGCGAACGCGAGGCGCGGGTCAGGCTGATCGGGCTCGGGCAGGCCTACGTGCGCCTGATGGGGCACCCGGCAGACCTCGAACGCTACCTCGTCGAGGCCGTATCGGATGCGATGCACCTGATGCGCGCTCTCGTGCGGCTCGTGCGCGATACCGATCCCCCGGTCTTGAAGCGCGAAGCGCTCGGTGCGTTTTGCGAGATCACGGGTGCTGACTGCGAGGCGCTGCACGAGCTCCTGCTGCACCGGCCGTCGCGCTGGTCTTCGATGTCCAGAGACGAGGTCAACGCGCGTTTTATGAAATTATACGCAGCGATGGACAGTGCCGGAAAGATCGCGAATGACATCCAGATATAGGATCGTCGCCCTCGCTGTCCTCGTTTTCATGCTGGCGGCGGCCTCCGCGTTCGCGGCTGCGATACCGGAGACGCCTCCGGACTATGTCGTTGACCTCGCGGGCGTCATCAACGCCAATACGAAAGCCAGCCTCGATGGCTACCTAGCCGAGCTTGAGCGCAAGACGAGTGCGCAGGTCATCGTGCTTACGGTCGATACGATAGAGGGACAGGATATCGACGGGTACAGCCTGCAGGTGGCGGAGCGCTGGAAGCTTGGGCAGAAGGGCAAGGACAACGGCCTCCTGATACTCTTTGCGATGAAGGAGCGCAAGTACCGCTTCGAGGTCGGCTATGGATTGGAGGGCATCCTGCCTGACAGCGCGGTCGGGAGCATAGGCCGCGAGTACATCGTCCCGGCGTTTCGGCGCGGCGATTACTCGGCCGGGGTAGCGCAGGCAACGCTGGCCGTAGCGACGATCATAGCCAAGTCCGCCGGGGTCGAGATCACAGGGATGCCCGTGCGCGAGATATCGCGGCAGCAGCAGGTCTCGGGCAGGCGCGCAGGGCCCGGACAGCTGATCTTCATGGTCTTGATGGGTATCGTCATGCTATATTTGTTCATCCGCCACCCGAGGCTGTTCATACTCATGCTGCTGATGTCCGGCGGGGGCCGGCGCGGCGGCTGGGGTGACGGCGGGGGCGGCGGCGGGTTTGGAGGCTTCGGCGGCGGAGGCGGTGGAGGCTTCGGCGGCGGCGGGGCCTCGGGCGGCTGGTAGCACAGAACTCTAACGGAGGTCATATATCGTGTCCAAGGGATTAAAGATTACGCTCATAGTGGTAGCGGTCATCGCGGTTTTAGTGCTTATGACCGCAAGCTGGCTCATGAAGGGCTATAACACGGTCGTCACGATGGACGAGGAGGTCAAGAACCGCTGGGCTCAGGTCGACAACCAGCTCAAGCGGCGGTATGACCTGATCCCGAACCTCGTCGAGACCGTAAAGGGCTATGCCACCCACGAGCGCGAGACCTTCGAGCAGATCGCGCAGTACCGTACGCAGTATTTTCAGCAGAAGGACATCGGAGGGAAGATCAAGGCCTCAAACCAGCTCGAGGGCGTGCTTTCGCGCCTCCTGATGCTGCAGGAGTCCTACCCGCAGCTCAAGGCGAATGAGTCGTTCCTCAAGCTCCAGGACAGCCTGGAGGGAACGGAGAACCGCATTGCCGTGGAGCGCATGCGGTATAACGAGTCGGTCAAGGCGCTAAATGCCTATATCCGAACCGTATTCGGCAGGATATTCGCTACCGTCGCCGGAGTGCATGAGGCGGCTTATTACGAGGTGCCCGAGGCACAGAAGGAAGCGCCCAAGGTCAATTTCGGCAAATAGGGGCGCAGCCCCTGTCGCGGATGACTAAGAAGGGTTTTCGGGCCTGTTGGCCTGGAGACCCTTCTTCTTTGTATGTTCGTTCTCCCTCCCGTGGCGCGCTGGTTTGACAGGGCGCGGCTCTCGTGATACAAGGAGATATAACCATATGGGGCCGGAGGGCGCTTGATGAACGATCATATCAGCCGGAGGGATTTCTTCAGGACCGCTGCCGCGGGGGCTATCGGACTGGGCCTCGGCGGCCCGCTCGCAGGCGGGGTCAAAAATTATGCAGATGCCGCTTTGGAGGACGACAAGCACTCGCTCCTTATGAAGGGATCGGTGAACTTCATGGGGTTCGTGGCCAAGGAGATCACGCCCAATGACGAGTTTTACATCACGACCTACTCTGACGACGTCCCTTCGATCGACCCCAGGAGGTTCACGCTCAGCGTCGATGGGCTCGTCGACCGGCCATATGTCCTGAGCCTCGCGGAGCTCGAGGCCATGAAGGACCGCTCGGAGTTCGTGACGCTTCAGTGCATAGGCAACCCCATCGGGGGCGACGCGATAAGCAACGCGCTGTGGGACGGCGTGTCGCTCAAAAAGATCATCGAGCGAGCCGGGCCGCGCGCGGGGCTCGTGAAGACCGCGTTTCACGCCGGGGACGGGTATACCGACAGCATTCCCTACGACCTCTCGATGAGCGAAGAGGTGTTTTTGGCCTTCGCGATGAACGGCAAGCCCCTGCCGCCCGTGCACGGCTATCCTCTAAGGGTGATAGTGCCGGGCATCTACGGAATGAAGAACGTGAAATGGCTCTCGAGGATCGAGCTGGTCAACTACGACTTCCAGGGCTACTGGGAGAAGCGCGGCTGGTCGGACAACGCCGAGATACCGCTCAGGTCCCAGATCCTGATGCCTATGGAGGGCAAGGCCGTCCCGATGGGCGAGTATACGGTCGGAGGGGTCGCGTTCGGCGGCAGGCACGGCGTCAGCCGGGTGCAGGTCTCGACCGACGGCATGAAGACGTGGGGGGAGGCCTCGGTAAAGCCTCCGCTTTCCAAGTGGGCATGGTCGCTCTGGAGCTATAAATGGAGGCCATCGCGCACCGGCAAACATAAGCTCACGGTGCGCGCCTTCGACCGCTCCGGCAACGTCCAGGAATCGAAACCCCTGCTGGAAGAGTTTTTGAGGACTTTCCCTGCCGGGGCCAAGGGCCTGCACTCGGTCGAGGTCAGGGTCGCCTGAATTGGTGAGCCCATCCGGTGCAGAGCCCAGCCCTTGATATGACGCCCACGGATGGCCGCCTGGCAAGGAAGGCCGCGGTCGCGGCCGCCATGGCGCTGCTCGTTATCGCATTTCTGGCGTTCGGGCTTGGCCGGTATTTCTCGCTGGATTACCTGAAGGCATCCCTGGCCGGATTTAACGAACTGTATGCGGGGCACAGGATTGCGGTCATTGCCGCGTACATGGCGGTGTATATCGTGATGGCCGCGCTCTCGCTTCCGGGGGCCGCGATAATGACCATCGCGGCAGGGGCGATGTTCGGGCTCGCAGCCGGTACGATAGCGGTCTCTTTCGCGAGCTCGATAGGGGCCACTCTTGCGTGTGCGGCATCGAGGTTCGTGCTCCGCGACTGGGTGCAGCGGAGGTTCTCCGGCAGGCTTATGGAGGTCAACGCCGGGATCGCCAGGGAGGGCAATTTCTACCTCTTCAGCCTGAGGCTCATACCGGTATTCCCGTTTTGGCTCATCAACCTCGTGATGGGGCTGACGCCTATGCCGCTTGGGAGCTTCTATTGGGTCTCGCAGGCCGGGATGCTCGCCGGGACTATCGTATACGTTAACGCGGGCCGCCAGCTGGCCTCGCTTAATTCGTTATCCGGAATCCTTTCGCCGGGGCTGATAGCCTCATTCGTCCTGATAGGGGTATTCCCGATAGCCGCAAAGAGGCTTCTTGGCTGGTACAGGTCGCATTGGAGGACAGATGGCTGATTATGATTTCGATATAGGGATCATCGGCGGGGGCGCGGCCGGGCTGACCGTGGCCTCGGGCGCGGCCAGATTCGGCGCGAAGGCCCTGCTTATAGAGAAAGAGCCCGCCTTGGGCGGCGACTGCCTGCACTACGGATGCGTGCCGAGCAAGACTCTGATCAAGACAGCACACGTCCGCCACCTGATGGCAGAGGCAGCGAGGTTCGGGCTTCCCGCACCTGAGCTGCGGCCCGTTGAGTTTAAATCCGTCGCCGAGAGGATACGCTCTGTCATCGGAAGGATTCAGGAATACGACAGCGTCGAGCGGTTCTGCGCGCTCGGGGCGAGGGTCGAGTTCGGCGACGCCTCTTTCGTGGACGAGCACTCGGTATCGCTTGGCGGAGATCGTTACTCGGCCCGAAACTGGGTGATCGCCACGGGTTCATCGCCCGCGGTGCCGCCTATCGAGGGCATCGACCGGACTCCATATATAACTAACCGCGAGCTGTTCTCGCTGGAATCTCTGCCTACCTCTATGATCGCAATCGGGGGAGGGCCGGTCTCGATAGAGATGGCACAGGCGTTCAGCAGGCTCGGCACGAAGGTCACGGTCGTCGAGCTCGGCAGCCAGATCCTCGGCGCGGAGGACAGGGACATGGCCGACGAGGTCATGGCCACGCTCGAGGCCGAGGGCGTTACGTTTCACCTCGGAGCGGCCGCGCTTAAGATGGAAGACCTCGGGTACGAGCGCGAGCTACAGATCAAGGCCGCCTCGGGCGAGACCGTCAGCCTGAGGGCCGAGACTATACTGGTGGCGGCCGGCAGGCGGCACAACCTCGCGGGCCTGGGGCTTGAGGGGATATCGCTGGAAATGGATAAGCGAGGTCTCAAGCTCGACAGCCGCCTGAGGACCAGCCACAGGCACATTTATGGCGCGGGGGACGCGACCGGCGCGTACATGTTCACGCACGCGGCCGGGTACGAGGGCGGCATAGTGCTTGCAAACGCGGTCCTGCACCTGCCGCGCAGGGCCGACTATACCTACCTTCCGTGGTGCACGTATACCGACCCGGAACTCGCGAGCATCGGGATGAACGAGAAGCGCGCGAAGGCCGCTGGCATCGGCTACACGGTATGGACCGAGCGGTTCAGGGACAACGACCGCGCGCTTGCAGAGGGCGAGGATTCAGGGAAGATCAAGCTGCTCGTGGGTGATATGGACCGGCCGATAGGCATACAGATCCTGGGCCCGAGGGCCGGAGAGCTCATCGGCCAGTGGGTAACGGTGATGAACGCCAGGACGAGGCTCTCGAGCGTGGCTTCGAGCGTGAGCCCGTATCCGACGCTCGGGGAGATCAACAAGAGGGTGGCAGGGACGTTTTTGAGCGAGAAGGTATTTTCCGACAAGGTCAGGGGGGCGCTCAAGTTTTTCTTCGGCCTGAAGGGCAGGGCCTGCGGGCGATAACATGGAGTTTCAGCGAAGGATAGAGGACGAGCTCGGAGGGCCGCTTCGGGCAGGCGCGGTCGAGGTCATGCAAGTCAACCTCGGCTACCGCTGTAACATGTCATGCAGCCACTGCCATCTCAATGCAGGCCCGGCAAGCCAGAATGCGATGGACAGCGCGACGGCCGACGCGGTGCTCGATGCCCTCATCGCATCCAGCGCTGCATGCCTTGACGTCACGGGAGGCGCGCCGGAGCTGAACCCGGTATTCAGGCGGATGGTCGCGAGCGCCAGGGCCGCCGGAAGGCACGTGATCGCCCGGAGCAACCTGACCGTGTTTTTCGAGGACGGGCAGCAAGACCTGCCGGAGTTCTATGCAAGCCATTCGGTGGAGGTCATCGCCTCGCTGCCGGCCTATACCGCGGGCGAACTCGACCGCGTGAGGGGCAGGGGGACGTTTGAAAAGAGCATCCTTGCGCTTAAGAGATTAAACGCGCTGGGCTACGGGGATGAAGGATCAGGCTTGGCCCTCAACCTCGTGCATAACCCGCCTGGCAATATGCTGGCCGCAAGGCAGGAGGCGCTCGAGGCCGATTACAGGGCCGAGCTCGGGCGCAGGCATGGGATCAGGTTTAACAGCCTCTACGCGTTTTCGAACTCGCCGATAGGCAGGTTCAAAGAGCAGCTCGTCCGCTCGGGGCAGCTCGAAGATTACATGGGAATGATCGAGGGCGCATTCAACCCCTCGAACGTCGACGGCCTGATGTGCAAGCGGATGATAAGCGTCGCGCCGGACGGCGGGCTATATGACTGCGACTTCAACCAGGCGCTCGGGCTCGGGCTCGACGGGGCCGCATCGGTCCGGGACGTCAAGGCGGACGGGCTCTCAGGCAGGCGGATAAACGTTGGCGAGCACTGCTATGCCTGCACGGCGGGGCAGGGCTCTACCTGAATTGGCGCGATGTCACCCCGGCCGGTCGGCCTGGGAACGGGAAGGAGATAGGGAATGGATCAGAAATCATCCGAGGAGGCGCGGCTGGAGATCGCGACGTTCGCGGGCGGCTGCTTTTGGTGCATCGTCTCGCCGTTTGAGGTCTTGGACGGCGTCAAGGATGTCCTGGCCGGGTATACCGGCGGGCAGACGGACAACTCGGGCTACGAGGAGGTCTCATCCGGCACGACCGGACACTTCGAGGCCGTGCAGGTCAGTTTTGATCCCTCGGTGGTATCTTATGGCAAGCTGCTCGATACCTTCTGGCGCCAGATTGACCCGACCGACCCTGACGGCCAGTTCGCCGACCGCGGGACGCAGTACCGCACCGCGATCTTTTATCACTCGCCCGAACAAAAGGCCCTGGCCGAGAAATCCAGGGCCGAGCTTGAGGCCTCGGGCAGGTTCAAAAATCCTGTGGTCACCGAGATACTGCCAGCCGCGAAGTTCTATCCTGCCGAGGACCGCCATCAGGACTACCACAAGCGCCACTCGCTCAGGTACAAATACTACCGGATGCATTCAGGGCGCGACGGGTATCTCAGGCAGGTCTGGGGCGGCGAGCCGCAGAGGACGCGGCCGCTGAGGAAGTGGATGCTCGAGGACAGGCCCTCAAAAGAGGAACTCAGAGGGCGGCTCACGGAGCTGCAATACAAGGTCACGCAGGGGCACGACACCGAGCCGGCGTTTGATAACGAATACGCGGATAACAAGCGCGAGGGCATATACGTCGACATCGTCTCGGGGGAGCCACTGTTCAGCTCGCTGGACAAGTACGACTCCGGCACCGGCTGGCCGAGCTTCACAGAGCCCCTGGAGCCTGAGAACATCGTCCTGCGCGATGATTCGGCATTCTTTACTGACCGTACGGAGGTGAGCAGCAAATATGCGGGCTCGCACCTGGGCCACGTATTCGACGACGGCCCCCCTCCCATCAGATACAGGTTCTGCATGAACTCGGCCGCGATGAGGTTCATCCCCAAGGAGGACCTCGAAAAGGAAGGCTACGGGGAGTATCTGGCGCTCTTCCGGTAAGGGCGCTCAGGCCTTGCGGATGAGCCTGAGGTAATCCTCGTAAGTATCGAGGTCAGAGAGCGTATCGACCGTGGCGTGGCTCAGGCCTGCCCGCACGATCAATCCGATCGTCTCGCTGCATACAGTGGGCGCGCCCCACTCGATGCCCTGAAATATCTCAGGGTGCGGCGCGGTCATGCCTATGAGGTAATACCCCCCGTCGGACGCCGGGCCCAGGACTACATCCGAATTCCCAAGCGCGACGAACGCGCGCATGATCACCTCGCGGCCGAGCCCCGGGATGTCCGCGCCGGTAATTATCGCCTTGGCGGCCCCCGAACTTAACAGCGCCGCAAGCGCGTTAGACATGATCTCTCCGAGCCCGCAGCCTGTTTGAGGCAATAGTTCCTCACCCGGAAGCCACCCGCTGAACTCACCCAGCTTCCCGGCTGGCGAGTAAAACACGCGCCTTTCGTAGCCCGCGTTTTGAGGGCTGGTATTAAGCATCACCCTTTCGGCCACTTCGCGGTATGCGTCCGCGGCCTCGGCCTCGCCAATTGCGTTAGCGAGGCGCGTCTTGACCGCTCCGGGCTCGGGGAACTTCATCATTATCCCGTAGAGGTTCAACTGTAATATTTCCCTGCCAGCCATGCGGGGCTCACCCCCAGGCGGTATAGCAGCATCGTCATCTGGTTTTGGAGCACCGTGCCGAGGAATCCCCTCTTGGCCCACCTGCGTTCGGACGTGCAGGCCTCGGTCCTCAGAATGACGAGCCTTCCGGCCTTCTTCATGCGCCCTGCCAGCTCCACGTCTTCCATCAGGGGAATGTCGCTGTAGCCGCCGATTTCTTCAAACGTATTCCGCCTGATGAAGATACCCTGATCCCCGTAAGGCAGCCTGAATGCGGAGCACCTGAACCTGACCCAGCCCTCGACGAGCCTGTATCTGAACGCGGGATCGCCGACCCTCAGGCTGAAGGCCCCGCCCGCCACCGAGCGGTCAGCGAGCGCCGAGGTAATGGCCCCTGCCCATCCGTCCGCGAGCACGGTATCGGCGTGCAGGAACAGCAGGGCGCCGCCCATACCGCGCGAAGCGCCTGCGTTCATCTGGTGGCCCCGCCCGCGTCCGGCGTTTATCACTGTCACCTTGGGCAACCCGGCCGCGATGCGGACCGTTGCGTCCGTGCTCCCGCCGTCAGCGACGATTATATCGGCGACTTCCGGCACCCCGGCCAGCGGCCTGATGCACCGCTCTATATGGCCTTGCTCGTTCAATGCCGGGATTATCACGGATATCATGCACATATTTTACACCTCAACCCCCGTTCCCGGCCCCCGGAATGCACAGATCTTTTTTCTTGACAGAGTCCGGATGCCTCAGATACTCTTACTCTAATGCTATTTCTATTTCCGGCGCGGGCGGGGACGACCTTATCGTATTTAGGGGATGCAGTAAATAAACATTCGCGAGGAAGGGATCCGATGAAATATATACTTGTGGTCTTGCTGGGCTTTATCCTGTGCCTGGCCGGGTGCGCCTCGGAGCATAAGGCAAGCGGCTCGGGGAGTAGCTCCGCCTCATATGGGCTGCTCTATGAGGCTGCCAAGCAGTCCGCGCCCGAGAACAACTTTAAAATCACTTCTGCCGACCTGGCCACCGGGCATATCAGCGCCGAGCACGGCTCGGGAAAGGGCTGGGAGCTTCTGGACATCACAGTCTTAAAGGGCAGCCCTAACACGGTCAAGTTATACGTCGAGGCCGCGCCCGGCACAAAGGGCAAGGCCAGGGCCGCCCTGCAGGATATCATCAAGTCGATAAAATCCCGAGTGTTGGACTTTAAGCTGGCAAAATAGTATATCTGCCGGTCAGTCGTACTCTGGCGGGGCAGGCGGGACCGAGCCGCCGCCGTTAGCGTTATTGCGGCTGTACATGACGTAATACAGCACCGGCACCGCGACGAGCGTAAGGCCGGTCGCGGCCACCGCCCCGAACATCATCGAGATCGCGAGGCCCTGGAATATCGGGTCGAAGATCATCACGAACGAGCCCACGACCACCGCGGCGGCCGTAAGCACTATCGGCCTGAGCCTCACCGAGCCCGCGGTTATTACGGCCTCGGCCACCGGGGTGCCGCGCTCCAGCTCCATCTCGATGAAGTCCACCAGCAGGATCGAGTTTCGCACTATGATGCCCGCAAGGGCGATGAACCCGATCATCGAGGTCGCGGTGAAGAACGCCCCGAATATCCAGTGGCCGGGCAGTATGCCCACGAGCGTAAGCGGTATCGGCGACATGATCACCAGCGGCGTCAGGAAGTTCCTGAACCACGCCAGCACCAGTATGTAGATCAGCACCAGCACCGCAGCAAACGCGATGCCCAGGTCGCGGAAGACCTCGTACGTTATCTGCCACTCGCCGTCCCATTTCATCGAATAGCGGTCGGCGAGCCACGGCTGCTCCGACGAGTACTGCTTAAGCGGATAGCCCTCGGGCAGCTTCATCTCCTTGATGCGGTCGCTCATCTTCATGATCGCGTACAGCGGGCTTTCCTCGGTGCCGGCGACGTCGCCGGTGACGTAGGTCACGCGGCGGAGGTTCTTGTGGTATATGGCCTTGTCCACGATGTCCTGCCGAGTGGTTATAAGGGATGCCAGCGGCACGAGCGCCCCCGAGGCCGACCGCACCTTCATGGCCGTAAGCGCGGCGGCGGACGTGCGCTCGGCCTGCGGCATGCGGAGGAATATGTCCACCGGCTCCTCGTCGCGCGCGACGTGCATCAGCCCGGCGTCAGCGCCCGAGAGCGCGACTTGCAGCGCGCTTGCGGCGTCTTGGACGCTCACGCCGCTTAAGGCGGCCTTCTCGGCGTCCACGTGCATATCGAGCCTCGGCCTGTCCGCCTCATGCATCCAGTCCGTATCGACCACGCCGTCCGTCGTCTCGAAGATCTTTTTTATGTCGCGCGCGATCTCGACCTGCCGCGAGGTCTCGGGGCCGTAGACCTCGGCCACGAGAGTCGATTGCACGGGGGGGCCGGGGGGGATCTCAGCGACCTTCACGACGCGCGCCGTAGCGGTCCGCGAGCGCCTTCAGCGCAGGGCGCACGCGCTTCGCTATCTCGTGGCTCTGGGCCTTGCGCTCGTCCTTCGGTGCGAGGTTCACCTGTATGTCAGCGGACTCCGGCCCGCGCCTGAGGAAGTAGTGGCGCACCAGGCCGTTGAAGTTATATGGGGCGGAAGTCCCGACGTATAGCTGGGTGTTTCGGACCTCCGGCACCGAGCGCAGGTAGGCCGACATCTCCTTGCCGAGCGCGGCGCTCTGCTGGAGCGTGCTGCCCTCAGGCATGTCGATTATGACCTGAAACTCGCTCTTGTTGTCGAAGGGCAGCATCTTGACCGTGACCGCCTTAAGCGGCAGCAGCATGACCGCGAGCCCCAGCAGCACCGTGATTATCCCGAGCGCGACGTACCGCCTGCGGGGGCTCTGTATCAGCGTCCGCATGATGCGCTCGTACCTCGGGTGGTGCTCGAGGTTGTCATGGGACTGTCCGCCCTCGCCGGGGCCCTTAGTGCGCTTAAGCACGATGTACCCAAGCCAGGGGCTTACGATGAACGCCACGGCGAGCGAAAACAGCATCGCGGCCGACGCGCCCACCGGGATCGGCTTCATGTACGGCCCCATCAGGCCGCGCACGAACGCCATCGGCAGCAGCGCGGCGATGACCGTGAAGGTCGCGAGTATCGTGGGGTTGCCGACCTCGTCCACGGCGAGTATGGCCGTGAGCGTGTTGGCCCCCTTCATCTTGAAGTGGCGGTGGATGTTTTCGACCACCACGATGGCGTCGTCCACCAGGATGCCTATCGAGAATATCAGCGCGAATAGCGTCACGCGGTTCAGGGTATAGCCGACGAGGTAATTGATCAGCAGCGTCAGGGCGAGCGTCACCGGCACCGCGACCGCCACGACGATTGATTCCTTCCAGCCGAGCGTTATCGCGATCAGGATGATTACAGATATCGTTGCAAGGAGCATGTGCTTTAAAAGTTCGTTGGACTTGTCCTTGGCCGTCTCGCCGTAGTTGCGCGTGACCGTGACCTGCACGTCCCGGGGGATGATCGAGCCCCGCATCGCGTCGACTTTCTTTATCGCGTCCTCGGTCACGAGAGTGGCGTTCTCGCCCTTTTTCTTCGATACCGCCACCGTCACGGCCTCGTCGACCGCGCTGCTGTTTGAGATATTCATAAATACGTAGCTTGAGGGCTCCTCGGGGCCGTCCGTGATGTGAGAGACGTCGCCGAGGTACACGGCCCTGCCGGACTGCACGCCCACGACCACGCGGCCCACGTCGTCGGCGTCCTTCAGGAACCCTCCCACGTCGACCGTGAAAGTGCGGTTGCCTGACTGCAGGTCTCCGGCCGTGAGCGCGAAATTAGTTTTTTTCAGCGCGCCCATGACCTCCAGCGCCGTAGTGCCGTAAGCCGCGAGCCTTGCGGGGTCGAGCTCGACTCGCAGCTGGCGGCGCTGGCCTCCCGTAACCGTGATCTCAGAGACCGCGGGGTTTTTCTTGAGGTGGTCGGCCATCTGCGTGGCCACGCGCCGAAGCTCGTAGCCGTTATAGCCCTTGCCCCAGAGCGTGAGCGCGAGCACCGGGACGTCGTCTATCGAGCGGGCCTTCACGAGGGGCTGCGAGACGCCGGGCGGGATGATGTCGTAGTTAGCCATGAGCTTGGTGTAGAGCTTCACCATGCTCTGCTCCATGTCCTCGCCCACGTAAAACCGCACGATAGTCAGGTTCTCGCCCGGACGTGCGATGGAATAGACGTACTCTACGCCCTTGAGCTCCCAAAGCAGGCGCTCCAACGGCTTGGTCACGCGGCTTTCGACCTCGGCCGCGCTCGCTCCGGGGTAGCTGACCATCACGTCAACCATCGGCACGACGATCTGCGGCTCCTCCTCGCGCGGGGTGACATAAGTGGCGAATATGCCCAGCAGCAGCGAGGCCCCGACGATGACCGGCGTGAGCTTGTTGCGGATGAACGCCTTGGCTATCGTGCCCGATATGCCTGTGACCGTCATCGCCGGGCTTCCATGCGCCCGCCCTCGACCGCGCGCTCCGCGCCTTCGACTATCACGCGGTCGCCGGGATTGATTCCGCTTACGGCCTCGGTCCCTTCCGGGTACTCGCGTCCGGTTTTGATAAGCCTGTATGAGATGACGCCATCTGCTCCGGCGATGTATACGCCGGTGAGCTGCCCCTTGGTGATGATTGCCGAGGCGGGTACGAGGATCGCCTTGCGGGTCCCGGCCTTAAACGAGACCCTCCCGAACATCCCGCCGCGCACGCCGGGGTCAGTGAGCGCGACCTTCACCCTGAAGGTGCGCGTTGCCGGATCGACGTGCCCGACCGCCTCGGTCACGCGGCCCTCGAGCTCGCGGCCTATGGAATCTATTCGCACGCGGGCCTCGGTGCCGACGCCAACGGTATTGATGAGCGACTCGTCGAGGTCGGCCTCGATATGATAGCCCCCGCCGCCCTCGACCGTCATAAGAGGCATGCCGGGCGCCGCCATCGTGCCGGGGTCCACAGAGCGAGAGGTCACGATCCCGTCCATGGGCGATGCGATGCGGCTGAACCCTGCATATACGCTGGCCTCGCTGCGCCCGGCCTCTGCGCGCGCCACGGCCGCGCGGGCGCGGCTGAGCTCGTTTTCGGCCACGGCGCGAGAGGTTTCGACCGTATCCATCTCCTGCCTGGAGAGGGCCTTGCCCTCATAGAGCGCCTTATACCGCGTGTATGTCGCATCGGCCAGCTCTTTCTGCTTTGTCGCCGAGGCCAGCGCGGCCTGCGCCTCCGCCGCGCCCTCGGTGGCCGCTGTGACGCGGTCGCTCAGGTCGCGGCTGTCTATGCTGATGAGCGGCTGGCCGCGCCTGACGCGGTCGCCTTCCATGACGTAAACCACCGTGACCGCACCCATCACCCGGCTGGATAGGACGCTAATGTCTTTGGCCCTCACGGAGCCCGCGGCCTCGCGCAGATCATCGACCTCGACCGGAGCGGCCGCCTGTGCCGTGAGGCCGGTTATCGTAACTGGCGCGGCGCGTTCGGGCTCGTGCTGCCTCTGGCAGGCGGCGAGGGCGGCGATGACCACTATTGCGGCGATAATCTTGTTCATTTATCCTCCGGGTATCTGCTTAACGTATCCATTTATCTACCTAGCGTATCCATGCTGGTAGAGCTTTCGAGCATGAGCCGCGCTATCGCCACGAGGCGTTCGGCTTGCTTTGAGGCCACGGATGCGCGCGCGCCATCGAGCGCGGCCTGCGCATCGAGGAGTTCCGAGAGCGTCGAGAGCCCGTTTTCGTACCGGGTCATCACGAGCCTGCGCGCCTCGGCCGAGAGGGCCTCCCGGCTCTGCTCGAGCTCGACCGCGCTCGCCGATACATTGACGTTCGAGTATGCCTCTCTCACGCGGAACTCCGCCTCGTGCTGCGCCGAGTCGAGCCTCGATGCCGCCTCGGCGGCCCGCTCGCGCGCGGCCTTCAGCTCGCCAAGACGGGAGCCACCGTTTAAGAGGTCCCACCTCAGCGCGACCCCGACCATGAAACTCTTGCCCTCGTCCCCGAATGCGGTCTCGTGGTCATTCATCTGGTACGTGCCGCTTAAGCCCAGGGTCGGCAGGAACCTGGAGCGCGCGAGACCCGTTGAGAGCTCGGCGCCCTTAACCCTGATTGCTTCGGCCTTGAGGTCCGGCCTCTGCGCTACCTGCGCGACATATGCGTCGAGCTTGTCGACAGGGTGGGGCGCAACCGGGCCAGCTATGTCCACCGGGCCGTCCAGCCCCAGGGCGAGCCCCAGCGCCAACTTCGCGTTTGAGTTCATCGCGCTTGCCCGGACCATGCGCTCCTCGGCGTCCTTTATCGCGGCATCGGTGCGAAGCACGTCGGCCTGCAGCCCCATGCCGGTATCGAGCCTGAGCCCGGCGACCCTGCGCGCCTCCCTTGCGTCGTCGAGTGCCTGCCCCGCGGCGTTGATGAACGCGGCCGAGGCCTGCACCCCGACATACGCCTCCACCGCGCGGTATGCCGCCTCGTCCCGGCTGCGGGCGAGGTCCGAGCCGCGGGCCTCGGTCTCGTTATTGGCTATCCGGAGCCCTATGACGGCCTGCGGGGCGAACAGGACCTGTTCCACGCCGAGCGAGGTCTGGTAATCGTTTATGGGGCTTGGATGGTTGAGCGAGCCTATCGCGAAGTCCGCTGCCGTGAAACGGCCCTCGGAGAGCTTCGACGCAAACACGTAAGAGGGGTTGTCGGTGCGCATGAACCGCTCTTCCATATACACGCGGGGCAGGAGCGCTCCGCGCGCCGCGGCAGCCTCCCCGACCCCGGCCTCGCGCGCATGCTCCATCGCACGCACGAGCGGGCCCTGAGTCCGCGCCAGCCCCACCGCCTCTTCGACCGTCACCCGGCGCATGGCGGTCTCGGCTGAGGCCGAATGAGGGTCCATGCCGAAAAACGCCAGCGCCAACGCTATCGTGGCCGAAAGCGCACACCAGTGCGACCAGCTCGCTTGCTTAAATCCCGTGCCCTTCATTTCGCCTCCGCGGAAATCATATAAACAAATTGTAATATGATTATCCTAAAAAGTCAAGTGCCCCTCCCGCAAAGCCGCCGGGGCCGGTCATTGTATTGAGCTGCATCGGCGGGGGGAAGGCATCTCCGGGGGCGGCGGGCGCAGGTGTGGCGGCCTCATAAGACGAGGCTCGCAACCGGCTGGATGCAAGCAGCAATGAAGGGCCTAGCGTCTCCTCCATCCGGCCCATGCCGGAAATCCGTTTTCGTCCCTGAGCCTCAGCGTCTCAGCGCCCTTCTTGATCTCGGAGGCGATTATTGCAGGTTTCCCCTCAAAGCTCACCCTCGAGCCCTTGACCTCGATCTTGTCACCGTGCTCGATCTTGACGTCCTGGTTTCCGAGGTACCACTCCGGGCCGAGGTGCACGGATATCGTCTCGTTCGCGGTCCTGAGCGTGAGGTGCACGCCGTAATGCATGCCCTTCATCGGCCTGACCTTGTCTATGCTTACGACCTCCCCGCTGACCGTCTCGACGGTCTTCGGATCGTACATGCGGTTAAACTGTCCGTTAGCGCCCCAGCCTCCGCTGCCCCTCCACATCATCCCGTTCTGGGCATAGGAATCGGCAGCTATGCAAAGTCCCAAGATAAGCGCAAACGCCAATAAAGTTGAAATCCTTCTCATGATGTCTCCTTTCGGTCTGTTGCTGTTATAGCGAATTCCTCATGCTAAAGAGGTTCGGAGGTTCTAAAGTTATAATTATCACACTTCAGAGGTGGTGTCAATGGAAGGGCATGTTCTCAGAGAATACGGCGGGAGTCCCTGGGCATATGTGTTCTGCGTATTCCGGGACAATAAAAAAAGGGGCCGCGATATCCTCGCAACCCCTTCAATTTAAGTGAGCCGTGTAGGATTCGAACCTACGACCCGCTGATTAAGAGTCAGCTGCTCTACCAACTGAGCTAACGGCCCTGCGTGAACATTGTAAACCACCGCGGTGCATCTATTCAACCAGCATGGCGCGGTCACCCGGTGCTCATGCCCAGCGTGCATATGGCGCGCCTGAGAGGGTTCGAACCTCCGACCC
The DNA here is from genome assembly GCA_963721805.1 of Nitrospirota bacterium. Lineage (GTDB taxonomy): Bacteria > Nitrospirota > Thermodesulfovibrionia > Thermodesulfovibrionales > JdFR-86 > CAVRJY01. The sequence continues at coordinate 1,078,392 of CAVRJY010000001.1, forward strand.
TTGGCTTCGGAGGCCAATGCTCTATCCACTGAGCTACAGGCGCATCAGACCCCTATATTCCCATATCAAGGGCCTAAAAATCAAACCGCGCGCGACCTACGATTCCCGCACCTTCGGGCGCTTGCCGGCCTCGAGGATTTTCTTCCTGAGCCGGATGGAATTCGGCGTGACCTCGACGAGTTCGTCTTCCTTTATGAACTCCATCGCGTTCTCCAGGCTCATGGCGCGCGGCGGCACGAGCTGCAGTGCCTCGTCGGTGCCGGAGGCGCGCATGTTGGTGAGCTTCTTTTCCTTCGTCACGTTGACGTCGAGGTCGTTCTCGCGCGAGTTCTCGCCTACGACCATGCCCTCGTAGACCGGGACGGTCTCGGCGACGAAGAGCGTGCCGCGCGGCTGCAGATGAAACAGCGCGTACATCGTGGTCTTGCCCGAGCGGTCGGATACGAGCGCGCCGTTTTTGCGCTTGCTCATCGCGCCGTGCCAGGGTTCGTAGCCGTCGAACATGTGGTTTAATAGTCCCGTCCCGCGCGTGTCGGTCAGGAACTGCGACCTGAATCCTATAAGCCCGCGCGAGGGGATGCGGAATTCGAGCCTCACCCTGCCGTGGCCGTGGTTCATCATCTTCATCATCTTGCCCTTGCGCATACCGACCTGCTGAGTCACGACGCCCACGTAGTCCTCGGGCACGTCGATCACGAGCAGCTCCATCGGCTCGTTCACCACTCCGTTTATCGTCTTGGTGATCGTCTCGGGCATGGCTATGGACATCTCATAGCCCTCGCGCCTCATCATGTCGATCAGGATCGCAAGCTGTAGCTCGCCGCGCCCCATGACCTTAAACGAGTCCATGCTCTCGAAGTCCACTCGGATCGAGACGTTATAGAGCAGCTCCTTCTCGAGCCTGTCGCGCAAATTGCGTGAGGTCACGAACTTTCCGTCGCGGCCTGAAAAAGGCGAGGAGTTCACGGAAAACACTATCGAGATCGTGGGCTCGTCCACCGTGATGCGCGGCAGCGGCTTCGGGGTCTCGGCGCTCGTGATCGTATCGCCTATCGTGACGTCCTCCATCCCGGAGAGCGCGACAATCTCGCCCATCGAGGCCTCTTTGACCGACTCGCGCTCGAGGCCCTTGAATATATAGAGCGACGAGATCTTGGTCTTTACGAGCTCGCCCTCGGCGTGTATGTACGCGGCCTGGTCCCCTACGCGCACCGTGCCCGAAAAAATGCGCCCGATCGCGAGGCGTCCTACGTATTCGCTGTAGTCGATGTTCGTCACCAATATCTGGAGCGTGTCGTCCGGGTCGCCCTCGGGCGGCGCGACCTTCGCGATGATCACGTCAAAAAGCGGGGTGAGATTAGTCATCGGCTCATCAGGCGTAAGCCCTGCGATGCCGGCCTTGGCGTTCGTGTATACGATCGGGAAATCGAGCTGCGACTCGTTCGCGTCGAGGTCGATGAACAGGTCATAGACCTCGTTTAAGACCTCCTGTATGCGCGCGTCCGGACGGTCGATCTTGTTGATGACGAGTATCGGCGGAAGCCCGAGCTCCAGCGCCTTTTTAAGCACGAAGCGGGTCTGGGGCAGGGGGCCCTCCGAGGCGTCCACCATCAGGAGCACGCCGTCGACCATCTTGAGCGTGCGCTCGACCTCGCCACCGAAGTCGGCGTGGCCCGGCGTGTCGACGATGTTGATCTTGACGCCGCCGTATACGACCGCGGCGTTCTTGGCCATGATCGTAATGCCGCGCTCGCGCTCGAGGTCGATGTTGTCCATTACGCGCTCTTGAACGCGCTCGTTGGCGCGGAACGTGCCGGCCTGTCGCAAGAGCCCGTCTACGAGGGTTGTCTTGCCGTGGTCTACGTGGGCTATAATCGCTATGTTACGAATATCGGTTCTTTTCACAACCGGTAGAATAACCTTTCCGGGGTATATATTACAAATGGCACGATTTCCATGCATATTTCAAAGCGCGCCAAATCGCTTGATACGTCGTTGGGCATCGAAGACTCGCCCTCTATGTACGTCACAGTACACCATCGGGCGGTCTTCTTGCCCTGCCTTGTCTGAAGCCGATTTGGACGCGCTTTCGGGGGGCACGGACGACGGACGCCCCCCGCGCCCCACAAGGTCAACGGCATGATTGGAGGGCCGGTCATAGGTATAGTTATGCATAACGCGCGCGTGTGCGCGCATTTTTTTAGAGCGTTCGAATGAACAGAGAAAAAACAGTTTAACCTCGCGGATTTCATCGTTTTTTAACGGCTTTCCGTGTTCGGGTGTTCGGATCTGCTATTCGTGCTCTCAACTGGCCTCCAGCCTCGTTTCCGCGTCCTCAAATACGACCATATTGGCCTCATGCCGTATTGAAGCACAAATCAAATGAAAAATCGATAGTAATTAAAAACAATGATTTATAAAAAGTTGAGGCCACGAAAATATTTTTAAACAGTAGTTAATTGATAAGCTATCCGAAGTAAATAAATTAATAAATGTGCAAAGAAAGGGTGCAAAACTGTTAATGAAGCCTACGTCTTCTTGACTTCCGCTCCGGTTTTTGCCGATAGATCGGCGATCAACCCTACGTGCACCGACTCGACCTCGTAATCCATAGGCACGCGTATCATCTTTTTGGCGGCCGCATGATATAATTATTAATGCCGACGGTCCTGCGGATAGGGGCGTACAGGTTTCATTTTTATTCTGACGAACTCAGGGAACCGCCCCATATACATGTAGAGGCCACGGATGGAGAGTGCAAGTTCTGGCTCGACCCGATCAGGCTTGCGAGGAACAAGGGCCTCAGCCCGCATGTCCTGCGCGAGCTTGAAAGGCTCGTTTATGAACATCACGCATTTTTGAAGGAGAAATACCATGAGTTCCACAACATTTGAAAAAGAGCCCACGGTCGAACCCGCTGCAATAAAGGCTTGGGCTGAGGGCAGGAAGGTCTTTGTGGAGCTGACGGACGGCCGCATCATAGGATTCCCCGCCAACAGGTTCATGCGTTTGAAGGCCGCCAATGACGAGCAACTCAAGGAAGTACAGTTGCGCCTTAACGGTTATGCCCTTAGGTGGGAATCACTTGACGAGGACATCACTGTGCCTGGCATTGTAGCGGGCAATTTCGAGCTGCCGCAATAGCGGCGAGAGAAAAACCCTACGCTTTTCTTACTTCCGCTCCAGTTTTGGCCGACAGATCAGCAATCAACCCCGCGTGCACCGACTCGACCTCGTCGTCCGTGAGCGTGCGTTCTGCAAAGCGGTAGCCGATATTAAACCAAGGCTCTTCCTGACCTGCGGGATGATTTATGCCCTCTCCTTATTGTGTGATAAGATTAGCCATAAGTGATAAATATGCGATGTTAAACGGAAACTTCAAGATAGAACGTGTTGCCGAGCCTGTGTCCTTGGCTGCTGCGCGCGCAGAAACGGATGCGAATGATGCCGGATAACGAACAGCCTGAATTCCCTCCAAGGCATGAGCGGCACCGGGTGATTCGCTTCGAGCCGTCCGTCGGCACCATAATCATCTTGGTCCTCCTGGCCCCCGCGCTATGGGTGCTGAACCGGCTGTTGCCGGTGGTTATGGTGCTCGTGGCGGCCCTCATCATCGTCGGCACCGTAAGCCCCGCTGTCCGGTGGCTCGAAAGGCGGCGCATGCGCCGGGGATATGGCATCGCGATCGTCTTCACCGGAATCCTTTTGCTCACCGTCCTGTTCGTCACGATGACGATCCCCTCGCTTATGGCGCAGGTGACGAACCTTCTGGCCCAGGAACCCGCCTTGCGGGAACGCCTGGCTAACTGGCTGTCGGGCTACCCCATGACCACCCAACTGGCCGACTTGCTTCGCGACCTGCAGCCCGGCTATCTGATGACGGCGGCCATCTCGAACGCCCTCGAGTTCTCCCGACGCGTCATCATGGTCTTCGCGTATATAATGAGTTCCGTATTCCTCGCCCTGTATATGATGATCGACCGCGATAGGCTGCGCGGAGGACTCTTTCTGGTGGTCCCCAGAAGCCACCACATCCGGCTTTCCAGGATCATGATGAACCTTGAAACCATCGTCGGCGGTTATATCCGGGGGCAGGTTATCACCTCCGCCTTAATGGTCATTTTCGTGTTTTTTCTCCTGAAGGCCTGCGGCATTTCAAACGCCTTGGCCATTGCGGCGTTCGCGGGTGTCGCTGACGTCCTGCCCTATGTCGGAGCCCTGCTGTCGGTCGGGGCCACGATGATAGCGGCTATATCCAGCGACCCCGGAGTCATTTTCATAGTGCTGGTGCTGATGCTCGCATATGAGGAACTGGAGAGCCGCCTGATCATTCCCCGCATCTATGGACGCGAGCTGCGGCTCCCGTCATCCGTGATCCTGTTGTCGCTATTGACCGGGACAGTATTATTCGGCATCCCCGGGGCGCTTCTCGCGCTTCCGGTGGCGGCCGCGCTGCGGATGCTTATCGAGGAGCTGCGCGTCGAGCTGCCGGGCCAGCAGAAGCAGGCAGAGGATCTGGAGGTCATGCAACGTGACGTCCTCGGTGAACGGGAATATGAGCGCCGGGCCGAGGGCATGCCAGCCGAGCAGGCCGCCGCCATCGCCATAGAGATCGCGGTCGGCCGCGATAAGGAAGAGCATAGGCCGCCGCCAACGAAGACGGATGAGCCGCCAATCGAATAGTTGGTAGCGTCTTCCATGCGCGGTGCTGTAAAAAGCCCCGACTACGCTTTCCTGACTTCAGCCCCTGTCTTCGCTGAGAGGTCAGCTATCAACCCCGCGTGCACCGTCTCGACCTCGTCGTCCGTAAGCGTGCGCTCCGCCGAGCGATACCGGATATTAAACGCGAGGCTCTTCTTGCCCTGCGGGATGTTCTTGCCCTTGTATGAGTCAAAGACGTGCGCTCCAGCAATAAACTCCGACGGATAGGCGCGTATCATGCGCTCGATATCACCTGCGCGCGCGGTCTCGTCGATCAGAAGCGCGATGTCACGCTCTATCGCCGGATAGCGCGGGATTGGCGTGTATTTCCTGATGCCCCCAAGCGCGAAGCGCAGCGCGTCGATCTCCAGCTCGAACACGAAGACATCCGAGCGCGCCTTCACGTCAAACGCAGCGACCACGTCGGGGCGGAGCGCGCCTATAAACCCGGCCCTGCGGGGGTCGATCATCACGTCAGCGGCCTTGCCGGGCTGCAAGAAGGGCTCGAGCGTCGGCGTGAAATCGACCCCGCCGATCTTCATACCAGCGAGCATACCCTCCAGAGCGCCCTTCATCAGGTAGAACTCTTCGGTCGTATCTTTGTACAGCGAAGGGACCTTCTCGCGGTACAACAGTCCGCCGATGAGCGGGACCTCGTCCGCCTGTATGCCGCCGTTTTTGTAAAACGCCTTCGCGGTCTCAAAGAGACGGATATCGCGCATGCCGCGCGAGAAGTTATGGCTGAACGCGCCTATCAGCGCCGGGACGAGTGTGGTGCGTAAGAGTCCGTCTTCCTGCCTTAGCGGGTTTTGGATAGGCACGCACTCGCGCCGGCGGTCATTGGCCGCGAGCCTCAGCAGATCGAGGTGCGCCGGGTTTAAAAAGCTCAGCGTGATCTGCTCGCTGAAGCCCTCCTTGCGAAGCAGGGTCTTAACGTCCGAGATAAACGCGCGCTCCGTGAGGTCGGCCTCGGACGCAATGCTCGTCATCGGCATCGCGGAGGGGATGTTGTTATACCCGTAGAGCCGCGCGACCTCCTCGATCACGTCCGCGTCCATCGTGATATCCGGCCTCGACGAGGGCGGGACGACCTCGAAGCTCTCGCCCATTGCCTTAACGCTGTCAGCGACCTTATTAACTATCGCGACGATCTCGTCGTCAGTGAGTTTTATCCCGAGCATCCGGTTGACCTTCTCGAACTTGACGTTGATCTTAAGCGGCTCGTACTTGGCTGGGTATGCATCGACGAGCGCCCCGGCCATGCCCCCTGCGGTCCCGATGATCAGGCGCGTCACGCGGTCGAGCGCCGTGGCGACTATCTGTATGTCCGTGCCGCGCTCAAATCTGTATGACGACTCGGTCTTTAGCCCGAGGGCCTTGGAGGTCTTTCTTACGGATTCCGGCCTGAACCATGCGCTTTCGATGAACAGGTCGGTCGTCTCTTGGCGGACCTCGCTGTTTAGGCCGCCCATCACGCCCGCGACCGCCACCGGCCGCTCCGCGTCCCATATCAGGAGGCTGTCTTCGGGGATCGCGCGCTCGACCTTATCGAGCGTGGCCATCTTGAGTCCGGCCCCCGCGCGGGCAACGCGGATCTTCTGGCCCTTGAGGTACGCGAGGTCAAACGCGTGCAGCGGGTGGCCGAACTCTAAAAGCACATAGTTGGTGCAGTCCACGACGTTGTTGATCGGCCTGATGCCGCAGATCTCAAGCCTCTGGCGCATCCACTCGGGGGATTCGCCGATAGTGACGCCGTGTATCACGCGCCCGGTGTATCTGGCGCAGAGGTCGGGGTCGGCTATCTCGATTGGGAAGCTTTCATCGCTCTGCTCGGCGACCGCGTGCTCCGGCATCGTGATTGCCGCGCCAGTCAGCGCGTGCACCTCGCGGGCGATTCCCAGTATGCTCAGGCAGTCAGGGCGGTTCGGGGTGACGTTGACTTCTATCGCCAGATCATCGCCAACCCGCTCCATGCCCTCGACCTCCAGCCCGGCCATCGTGAGGCGCGCGTCGAGCTCCTCGGGCGTGAGCCCTGCGTCGATGAGTTCCCTCAGCCAGTTATACGATATGCGCATAGCCGCTATTATATCCGTCCTTGGTGGATTCTCTCAAGGTGGAGGGGCTGACACAGGCCGGATTTGTGTCATAATAATACGACAGATATGAGACAGCACCGAGACAGAAGGCTGTATTCCGAGCGGACCGGCAAGTTCCACGTCCTGTGCCCGCACGCCGAAAAATCCGGCGTCACGACGCACGTCGTGGTCAAGGACGAGATCTGCTACCGCTGCACGGAATGCATGGTCTTTACATGCCGTTTCCACGCCAAAAACGGTGACGTCGAGACGATACTCTCCGTGGCGTGGTAGTCAATTTTATTATGCTGGAGGCGCGATGAATTACAGGACAGGCAGACCGGGCAGGGTTATAGTGGCGAGGTTCGAAGACCGTGACGACGTGCTCGGCGGGCTGGTAGATATCGCCCGCAGGGAGAACGTCCGCTGCGGCGTGGCATACCTGGTGGGCGGGATGAGGGCGGGCAGGTTCGTCGTCGGCCCGCTGGACGAGACGATGCCTCCGAAGCCGGACTGGCGCGAGCTTACAGAGTCTCACGAGATCATCGGCATAGGCACGATATTCTGGGACGGCGAGACGCCGAAGGTCCACCTGCACGCCGGGTTCGGCAAGCGCGACGAGGTGCGGCTCGGCTGCATCAGGGAGGGCTCAGAGACGTTCCTCGTGCTCGAGGCCGTGATAATCGAGATCGAGGGGATGGACGGGGCCGTACGCGCAATCGACCCCGCGACCGGGCTCTCGCTGCTTAAGCTCTAGAGGACTGCGTTCGATAAAAAGCTACGGGATGAGGTGATTAAGCCTCATCCCGTATATTATCGAAGATTGATTATTTCGATGCCGGTGCTGCAGGAGCTGCCTTCGGTGCTGCTGCCGGTGCTGCCTTGGGGGCAGCCGCCGGAGCCGCTGCCGCTGCCTTCTTCACCACGATCTTCTTTGCGACCTTCACGCCGCTAGACTCGGTGAACTTCATCGTGACGGTCGAGCCGACCTTCACCTCGCCGGTGATCTTGGTCTTCTTGACGGCGTCAGCGGTGACCTCTGCGTCCTTGCTCTTGACGGTGATGCTCTTGCCCGCCTCGAACGCGGTCACGTCGCCGGTGATCTGGCCCTTGGGGGCCTTGGTGCTGGTGGCAAACGATACGGATGCGAACGCGACGAGCATGACTACCGCCGCGAACAACGCTATTGCCTTCTTCATTGTGTTTCACCTCCTTTCATCAGGAATTATAGGATTGGATGTCTTTCGGGTTAGTATTATAGTACAAAGCCTTGAATTTAGGGTGCTACTGAAAAATTATCCCGGCGACGGTCTCCCGCCTTCGATCCGAGGCCGGGGGCGCGATCCCCAGCGAGCCCATCATCATGCGGGTGCGGTCCCCAAGCAGGGCGTCGGATACGATTCTCGCAGGGTTCACCGGGCCGTCCATGATCCCGCCGGATTTCATCAGCCGGATGAGCGCCTCTCCCGAGCTCTTGTACGGGTACGGGTCGAAACCGGCGCGGCCCGCCTCAAGCGCCTCGCGCACCTGATCGACCGGGAGCTTTGCCGGGTCGTTTAGCAGCGCGGCAAACGCGTCGTCGCGCTGCGCTCCGGCCTCGCGCAGCCTCGCGCCGGCCTGCAGCGTGGCCGAATAGAAGGCCTCGGCCTTCGAGGCGTTAACGAGCATCGTCTCCCTGCGCACGGCGATATAGCAGCACGGATGGCCGTGCCAGAGCTGCGCGCTTGCCGATATAACCCGCCCCGCGCCCGAATCAATCGCGGACGTCGCATAGGGCTCAAGCGCCATGCATGCGTCGGCCTCCCCGCGCATAAGCGCCGCAGGGAGATCGGCCATATCCATCTCGGCCAGCTCGAGGTCCTTCTCGGGATCGAGCCCGGCGCGCATAAGCGCCTCCCTAAGCAGCAGCGTCTGGACGAGATGGGTCCCTCCGGTCGCGACCTTCCTGCCCTTGAGCCTGCCGGCAGACTGGATCTCGGTGCGCGCCGAGGCCAGCAGGGCGCCGCCTTCGATGCCCGCGACCTGCATCGAGACCAGCGGGGTGCGGTTATCCTTATACGGCCCGGTGCCCTGATGGAGCGCGAAAAACAGCGGGCCCGCAAGCTGCGCGGCATGCACGTCTCCCTGCTGAAGCGAATCGGCCGCATCCGTGTGGGAAGCCATCGGCACCAGTTCGACGTCGATCCCCTGCCGCTCGTAAATCCCCGCCGCCCGCGCGAGCACCAGCGGCAATGCGCAGTGCGAGGGCAGGACGACCGCCACCTTAAACGCGCCGGGTCTCGAAGGGGTGGGCCTCCTGGGTGCCTGCCGGGCCGATGGGGTGTTCGATATCGCCCCGATGGAGGCGGCCGATGCCACGGCCGCGGCCATCACGGCCAGGAATTCACGCCTTGTCATTGTATCGCAGAGATATGATTGAGGGTCTGTTCACCATGGTATGTGTTCTACTATAAAATATAAGTGCACAATGCAGTCAAGGCGCGGGCCCTGGGGGCGTCGGGCGGACTCCGAACTTGACAATTCCGTATCTACTGAATATAATTAAGAAAATCGGGGGGCCGAAGGGGATTCGACTATGACAAAGGCAGATCTCGTTGAGATAGTGTTTGAGAAAGTCGGGCTTTCCAAGAAGGAGGCCCACGACATTATCGAGATCATTTTCGATAGCGTCAAGGACTCTTTCAAGGCCGGAGAGTCTGTGAAGATACCCGGATTCGGCACCTTCAACGTCCGCAGCAAGCAGGCGCGGCGGGGCCGTAACCCTCAGACCGGTGAGGAGCTGGAGATAACGCCGAGGAGGGTGCTGACCTTCAAGGCCAGCAACCAGCTCAAGGCCGCGGTAGAGAAGAAGTAAGCGATGCAGCGCGCTGCCTCGGACGAGAAAAGGGACAGGCAGCAGGGCCAGTTCCCTGACAAGCTCTTTTACAAGATCGGCGAAGTAAGCAGGCTCACCGGGGTCGAATCCTACGTGCTCCGATACTGGGAGACGGAGTTTCAGTTCCTGAGGCCCCGCAAGAGCAAGTCCGGGCAGCGCATTTACGTCAAGAAGGATCTCGAAGTGATCATGATGATAAAAGAGCTGCTCTACGGCGAGAGGCTCACGCTGGAGGGGGTCAGGCGCAGGCTCGGCGAATCAGGCACGGCCCACCCGAGCAGACCGGAGACCGCCCCGGCCCCGGCCGCTGACCCGATTGAACGCGTAAAACAAAGGCTCCGTGATATACTAGCCCGGATGTCCTGATCAAGTACGGGGCGTAGCGCAGCCTGGATAGCGCACTCGCTTGGGGTGCGAGAGGTCGACCGTTCGAATCGGTTCGCCCCGACCATTGACAGAGAGAAGGGGTTGCGGTGACAAGCCGCAACCCCTTTTGCTTGTCCGGCTGGATTTGTCCGGCCTTCGGTCAGGAATGATATTGTTCGTCGCTGACCTTCTCCAGCCAGTCGACGGCTTTGCCGTCAAGTTGCTCCTGGATGGCGATGTGCGTCATGGACGTCGTGGCTGCGGCGCCATGCCAGTGCTTCTCTCCGGGTGCGATCCAGACTACGTCACCCGGCCGGATTTCCTCGATCGGGCCGCCCCAGCGTTGTACCCGGCCGGCGCCGGCCGTCACGATCAGGGTCTGCCCCAACGGGTGGGAGTGCCATGCCGTGCGTGCGCCGGGCTCGAACGTGACCGCAGCCCCAAAGGCGCGCGTCGGCTCAGGCGGGTTAAACAGCGGATCGAGACGCACCGTGCCTGTAAACCAATCCTCCGGTCCCTTGATCGATGCCTGTGAGCCGCTTCGTTTTATCTCCACCGTAGCGCCTCCTCTGCTGTCAAATGGTACACCTGAAAAACAAGGCGCGCAAGGTCGGTTCGCCACGACGATACCACAAATAAAAAGGGACGCGGCAGATGCCGCGTCCCTTTTTATTTAGCTTAAACTAACTTATACGTCTGGCCCGCTGTAGAGGAGCTCCTCATAGAACTTCCCGAGGTCCGGAAGCTCAGGCATGTCCATGATCTTCATGCCGCTTCTGGGGTGCTCGTTCAGTATCCCGGTGATCATGTAAGGGATGTGGTAGCCCCACTCGATCTTCGCCTTAAGCGGTATGAACTGCTCCTGTATGATCTCGATTACCGGCTTGATGTCGAACTTCGGGTTCTGCAGGAAGGAGAGCAGCAGCTCGAGGGGGCAGTTGCCGGCGCCGCGGCCCATGCCGTATATCGTCGCGTCGAGGCGGTTGATGCCGCATATGACGGCCTCGATCGTGTTGGCGAAGGCGAGCTGCTGGTTGTTGTGGGTGTGGATGCCCACCTGCTTGCCCGGCAGCGCGGCGATGTATTTCCTGGCCAGGGCCGCGATCTGCTCGGAGTACAGCGAGCCGAAGCTGTCGACGAGGTAGATCGTCTCTACGTTGCTCTTCGAGAGGTCGTCGAGCGCCTCGTCGAGGTCCCGCTCGATGACCTTCGAGACCGCCATAAGGTTGATCGTCGTCTCGTAGCCCTTGTCCTGGCAGTGGTGGGCGAGGTCGATGGCCTTGTCTACCTGCTTAACGTAGCACGCGACCCTGATCATGTCCAGCGGGCTCTGGCTTTTGGGGCTGATGTCCTCGTGCTCGATGCGGCCTATGTCGGCCATGGCCGAGAGCTTCATCGTGGTATCGACGCCATCGACGATCGCCCTGATCTCGTCGTCCTTGCAGAACTTCCACTTGCCGTTCTCTACCCGCGAGAAGTACTTCTCGGAGCTCTTGTATCCGATCTCCATGTAGTCCACGCCGGCCTTCACAAGGCACAGGAAGACCTTTCTGACGAACTCGTCGCTGAACTGCCAGCCGTTTATCAGCCCGCCGTCGCGTACGGTGCAGTCTAAAACCTTGATCTCAGGCCTGTACATTTTCTCTGTGCCCTCCGGTATGTGTTATTTATCTGTTGTCGGAATTCGGCGCAAGCCGCGCGAATTTGCTCGCAAGGTCACGGACCGCCTGCCAGTCGCCCGCCTTGACCAGCTCGCGGCGGATGATGGCCGACCCCACTATTATGCCAGAGACTCCGGCCGCGAGGTAATCCCTGAAGTTCTCGGCCGTCACGCCGCCGCTCGGCATGTATTTGATGAAGGGCAGCGGACCCCTGATAGTCTTCAGGAACTTAAGCCCCCCCATCTCCACAAACGGGAACAGCTTTACGATGTCAGCACCGGCGCGGTGGGCGCGCAGTATCTCGGTAGGGCTTGCCGCGCCGGGTATCGAGACCGCCCCGTTATCCTTCGTATATCTCACGATCTCCTCGTCGAGGTGGGGGCTTACGATGTACGCGGCCCCGGCCCGAAGCGCGAGTGCGGCGTCCGCTATCGTAAGCACGGTACCGGCCCCGAGCGTCACGCCTTCCGTTGGGCTCAGGCGGCTTATCACCTCGTGCGCATCCGGCACCGAGAAAGTGATCTCGACAAGCTTCACCCCGCCCTCGATGCACGCGCGGGCGGCCATGTATGCCTCCTCGGGCGTATCGGTGCGGATGACCACGACGAGCTGGTGTTTCTCTATGTCCTCTATGGTTCCCATATCCGGTTGTCCCCGGCCGCGCATTAAAACTCGCCCGGCCGAACCGTTATTTTACCAGACCCGCAAACCAAAAAACCTCCTGCCCGTGGAGTTCTGATTCTTGCTGACGCTCCGGGATTATCGTGATACAATCGAATTATTAAGAGCCCGACAGGAGGAAATCTATGAAGCGTAAAGGTTCGGCGGTATGGAAGGGCGGGATAAAGGACGGAAGCGGTACGGTTTCGACCGAGAGCGGAGTGCTCAAGGACGTGCAGTATTCGTTCAGCTCGCGGTTTGAGGACGGCAAGGGCACGAACCCCGAGGAGCTGATCGCGGCCGCGCACGCCGGCTGCTTCGCGATGGCGCTCTCCGGCCAGCTGGGCGAGGTGGGCTTGACGGCAGCGAGCCTGAACGTCACCGCGACCGTCGAGATCGAGAAATCAGGCGGGGGATTCACGGTCACGGCCTCGCACCTGGACCTGAAGGCGAAGATCCCCGGCGCTGACCAGAATACATTCGAGAAGGCGGCGCTCGCGGCCAAGGAGGGCTGCCCGATCTCGAAGCTCCTTAACGCGAAGATCACGCTGGTGGCCAGGCTCGAGGATTAGATGACGTCTTAAAATCCGCCGCGCCTATCCTGCTCCCGGCAGGGCCGGATCCCTTTGCGCTGAAGGCGCTTCAGGGGGTATAATGCCCACTCGATGAGAAAGAAGGTCATCGAGGAGTCGGTCCTCTTCGTAAGCATACTTAAGTGGGTCCTGCTCGCGTCTTGCGCGGGGGCGCTCGTAGGCGTATCGACCGCGATGTTCCTCAAACTCCTCGAATACGCCAACAGGCTGAACCCCGACAACAGGTTTTTCTATCTCATGCCAGCGGCTTTTTTCCTGAGCGTGGTCTTAATCAAATACCTTGCCCCCGAGGCCGAGGGCCACGGCACCGAGAAGGTGATAGAGGCCGTGCACCGCAGGGCCGGGAAGATAAACCCCCTGGTCGTGCCTGTCAAGCTCGCGGCCACTATCGTCACGATAGCTACGGGCGGCTCGGCAGGCAAGGAAGGCCCTTGCGCCCAGATCGGCGCGGGCGTATCCTCGATCTTCGCCGACATACTCAGGTTCGACGACCGCGACCGCAGGAAGCTGGTCATCTGCGGCATCAGCGCGGGGTTCGCGGCCGTATTCGGCACGCCGATCGCGGGCGCGCTCTTCGGGGTCGAGGTCCTGACGGTCGGCAGCCTTCTGTATGACGTGCTCCTGCCGTCGTTCATCTCGGGGATCGTCGGGTTCCAGGTAGCCTCGTCGCTCGGGATCACCTATTTCCATTCGCAGATCAATTTCATCCCGGTCTTCACCAGCGGATTTTTCCTTAAGGTCTGCATAAGCGGCATCTTCTTCGGCCTGTGCTCTTTACTGCTTATAGAATCCATGAAACTCGCCGAGAAGGGCGCGGCGCTGTTGCATATCTGGAAGCCCCTGAAGGGGATCGTCGGAGGCGCCGCCCTGGCGCTGCTGGTCCCGTTCGTATCGGCCAGCTATCTGGGGCTCGGGCTCGATACGATCAAGACCAGCCTCGAGGGCGGGGTGGTGCCGGGCGTAGCGTTTCTGATGAAGATGGTCTTTACGTCGGTAACTCTCAGCTTCGGCGGAAGCGGCGGCATCGTGACGCCTATATTCTTCATCGGGGCCACCGCCGGGAGCGCCTTCGGCAGGACGCTCGGGTTCGACCCCTCGGTGTTTGCCGCTATAGGGATGGTGAGCCTTCTGTCGGGGGCGGCCAATACGCCGATCTCCGCGAGCATCATGGCCGTGGAGCTGTTCGGCCCGGCCGTCGCCCCATATGCCGCCGTTGCGTGTATAATAAGCTTTCTAATGACCGGACATAGGAGCATATACCCCAGCCAGGTGCTGGCGATGGCTAAATCATCCTCGCTCTCGGTCTCCAAAGGCAGGGAGATGAGACACCTCGACGAAGTGGATTACGAGGGGCGCGAGGGCAGCATGGTCTCTCGCGCAAAGAGGATTAACCCGTTCGGGAGGCATCCTCATGAGTGACAGCAGACAGCGCGGTATGATGCATCCGGGCCTCGCCCGGGCCGCGACCTCCCTGTTTCTGTGCTATTTCCTGGTATACGCGTTTTCTCCCCTCTCGGCCGCGTACTGCCAGGATTGTTCCTACGACACCCCGCACATATACATCCTTGAACTCGTACTAGGCGCGCTTAATCGACAGCCTGACACCGCTGGCCACGCGAGCGACGAGAGGGCCCTGCTCAGGAAGTTTCGCGCCCTCGCCGCGGGCGGCTCGGGCAGGGACAATATCGCCCAGCAGATGACCCATTCGGGAGTGGGCAGCCGCCCTATGCCCGAATCGATGCGCCGCTGCGCGCCAACCGAAGACGTCCGCATCGCGGCCTTTGCATTCGACGAGATTTATGCCGGACATTCGCCGCCCGAAGCAGCCCCCGCTGCACAGGCATGAGCCTGCCCCTTAGGGGCGGCGAATATCGATTTTATCGCAAGGGAGATACATCCATGAAGGCTTCAGCGTTAATCATAACGATCCTGTTCGCGTTCGCTCTCGGATGCGCCCATAAAGAGACTGTCAAGCCGGCCGATACCTCCAAGGCCGCCTCCGCCACGGCAGCGCAGGCCAGCGCCACGGGCGCCGCTAATGCAGCGGCGGCAGCTAACAATGCCTCATCCAAGTCCGGAGCTTCGGCCGACCAGCAGGCGGCCGCGGCGCTCCAGGGCAAGCTCCACGACATCCACTTCGACTACAACAAGTCCGTTATACAGAACTCCGACAAGCCCGTGCTGAAGGACCTCGCCGCAACGCTGAAGGCCAAGAAGGCTCTGGGCGTCAGGGTCGAGGGCAACTGCGACGAACGCGGCACTACGGAATATAACCTCGCGCTCGGGGACCGCAGGGCGCGCGCCGCAAAGGACTTTCTGGTCGCGCAGGGCGTCCGGGCCAAGCGGATCAAGGCAGCGAGCAACGGCAAGGAAAAGCCGCTCTGTGCCGAGCATAACGAGGAGTGCTGGGCAAAAAACCGCCGCGACGCGTTCGTGCTTGCAGAGCATAAGTAATTTTTGCGGATTCCGTGGGGCTCCCGGCTTATGCCGGGAGCCCCACGTTTATCTGCATCAGGCAGTAAATATTGACCGTTCATATGCATTCGAGTTACATTAATAAGTTCACTTCAAATATATAGGGGAGGATTTTGCATGCCCGGCGGGCCGTTTTAGTATGAACTGCAGCGACAGATACAAACGGCTCATCGACCGCGGGCTCGTAAGCCCCGAGGAGCTCGGGAGGCTGTCTGAGGAATCACGCTCAAGCGGTGCGTGCATCGAGCAGGCCCTCCTCGACAGGGGGATACCGAAGCACGAGCTCCTGTTCAGCCTCGCGGAGTGCTACGGCCGCCCATTCGTTGAGTACGAGGAGTCCGTCGTCGTCTCGCATACGCTTGCGCGCACGCTGGACCTGCAGCGCCTCAAGCACGAGCTCTGGGTCCCGCTCTCGGCCGGGAAGGGCCGTGCCGAGGTCATCGCCTGCGACCCTTCCGACCCGCCGATGCTCGAGGAGATCCGGCGGCTGTTCCCCGGCGCAGAGGTCGATTTCTCGGTCGCGCTGCCGCGCGACATCGTGCGCATCATAGAGCACAACCAGGACCTGAACCCGAACTTCACGCCCACCGGGGGGCGCACCCCTTTGGCGAAGGTCAGGACGTTCCTCGCCGACAGGCGCTCGCTGATGTCGTGGTTTAGGACGTCGCTCGCCAAGGGCCGCACCGGGCTTGCGATGTTCCGCACGGGCATATCGTTCACCGCGATTGCGCTGGCGCTGTTTCGGGTGTTCGGCTACGGGTGGCACAATATCATCGAGGCCGCGCTCATAGCCCTCGGCGCGGTGCTATTCTATGAGGGCGCCAAGTGGTATCACCCGGCGCGCAGCATCGGGAAGCAGGCCATAAGCTGCCGCGACACCGGAGCGACCGGGGGCACGACCGTGCTCGAACTGATCAATCCGGGCAACACCCCGGGCTTCGTCCGGTCTGCGCCGATCCCGGGCGCTGCCGGGCTCAGGGCCCTATGGGAGCGCCTCTCTCCGGTGATGCGCAGGAGGTTTCTGGCCTCGGACCGCACGGACTTCGCCGAGGAGCGCACGCTCCTGGCCTGCTACCGCACGGTGATGGCCAAGGCCCGCACCGGGCTTGCGTTCACGCGCTCCGGCATAGCGATGATCGGCCTCGGGGTCGCGTTTCTCCGCGCGTTTCCGGCTGGCGGGCCGTGGACGGTCTTTGACTTCGCGCTCATCACGGTAGGCCTTCTTATGACCGCCGAGGGGTTTTACTGGTATCTGCCGGGGCGCACCGCGGGCCGGACCTGCATGGTATTCATCAATGCGGCCGACTGCGCCCCATCGTTTTGGGACACTATCGTGCCGCCATCGCATAAGGGCGTGGACCTCGAGACGTTCCGCCACGGCCGCCCCCCGGTGCATGCCGGCCAGACGCCCGGGATATGGGCCACAACAGGCCACGCGCTCGAGCGCACGCTGCTTGCCGAGCGCAGAAACGTGATGGCCCGCCTGCGCACGGTCATGGCCCGCTCGCGCACCGGGCTCGCGCTGATCCGCACAGGGCTGAGCATCGCCTCGGTCGGCCTCGGCCTTCAGGTATATTTCGGCCTGGGCAACCCCTACTGGACCGCGTTTAACTCGGCCCTCATGATCACCGGACTCGTGTTTGCGGCAGACGGGCTTTACTGGCATGTCCCGGCCAACCGCATCCGCCGGCAGCTCCCCTACTGCTTCGGGGACATCGAGATCACGGTGCCGAATTACGGCGTTCCGTCCAACGAGTGGAAGAGGGCGGTCTTCAGGCATGGCTGAGATGGAGGCATACAGAAGCCTCGTCACATGGGGCGCGGTAAGCGAGGAGGCGCTCAGAGAGGCCGATATCGGTGCGAGGGCACGGGGCATAAGCCTCGAGCGCGCCATCATCACCGAACTCGGCGTGCCCAAGCGCACGATCGTCAAGGCCCTGGCGATACACTACGGCGTCCCTTATGTCGAATACGACGAGCGCATCCCCGTGCCCCCGAAACTCATCGCGCACCTCGAGGCCGACCGCCTCTCGTCGGACAACTGGTTTCCGTTTTCGGAGGAAGGCGGCTCCGCCGTCGCCGTCGCGGCAGCCGACCCGCTCGACGAGGCCATGAGGCAGGAGGTCCGCGAGAGCTTCCCTGACGCCAGCGAGATAAGGTTTCACGTCGCGCTCGAAGAGGACATCCAGTGGTACATACTCGACTTCATGCACGCCCGTCCCGGCAAACTCGTCGGGACCGAGCGCACGGGGCTCGCGTACTGGCGCAACACTATGGCCCACTGGCGGACGCGTATGGCCTGCTACCGCACGGACCTCGCTCTGGCGCGGACCTGGCTTGCCGCGATGCGCGGCGGGCTCGGGCTGGTCGTCATCACGGACGCCCTGATACGCGCTGGCAAGTTTTCTTCGCGCGGCCCGCTGCTTGCGCTTCTGGGCCTGGGCGCGCTGATGGCTCTCTACGGGATATGGCAGTACCTCAAGATCAGAAAGACAAGCCTTACGCCCCCTGGGGACCAGACGCTGGTCGAGGTGACGACGGCGACGGTGCATTTTCTGGAGAACTACGACAGGCTCGAGCACGCGTACAGGCCGCCCCTGAAGGGCACGATGCTGCACCGGCTGGTCGATTTCATCGAGCCGTACTGCATGATCCTCTATCCGCACCCAGGCAGCGTCGAGCGCACCCACCTCGCGCGCGAACGCAACGTGCTCGCCGCCCAGCGCACCATTGCAGGCTGCTACAGGACGCTATACGCCCGCGCCCGCACCGGCCTTTCGTTCATACGCTCGGGGGTCGCGTTCTCCGCGGCCGGGCTGAGCCTGCTGCACTACTTCAAGGTCTCGGCCTTCTCCGCGGTCGAGGCCTCGCTGTTCGTGATCGGGGTTTTCATGATAATTGACGGTATACTATGGTATCTGCCCGCGCGGGGCGAGCAGTCCGAGCTTACGCGCTGCCCGATACCGGAGTGAGACTATTTCATGAAAATAGAAAACAAGATCCTCCTTTCGAACACCCTGAGCCTGGTGCTCATCGCCGTGATCGGCCTGTTTGCGATCAGGGAGACGAACCTCGTGCTGACGAAGCTCCACTTCGTCGAGATCGCGGACGACCTTAACGCCTCGTTTCTCGAGATGCGGCTCTCGGAGAAGAACTATTTCCTCTATAAAGAAGCCGTGGACCTCAGGGACATCCTCGACAAGCTCGACTCGACCTACGGCACTATAATGTCCGAGCGCGAGAGCATCGAGCTGGCGGTCGGCCGCGATACCATCGACGAGCTTGTCATGCGCCTCAGCGAATACCGCAACGTCGTGGACAAGGTGCTCAAGTCCCAGGGCGACATCAGCGGAGCGCAGGAGCTTGTGCGCGAGAAGGGCAAGGCCCTCAGGACGTTTTCCGACGACATCACCAGGGCCGAGCGTGATAACGTAAACCGCCTCGTATATAACGCCGCAAAGCTGATGCTGTTCGGTACGATGGCGGTCATAGTGATCTCGTTCGTGATCCTCCGGGTCATATCCCGCAAGGTATCGCGCTCGCTCCGCACGGTCGAGACCCTGGCCGAGACGATCTCGCAGGGGGACTTTCACCTCAAGGGCCTTGACGCCCCGTCAAACGACGAGGTCGGCTCGGTCATCCGCGCGATCAACCAGATGTCCGAGCGGCTGGCCGAGCGCGAGGACGAACTCGTGCAGGCCAAGAAGCTCTCGTCGCTGGGCATCCTCACGGCGGGCGTGGCCCACGAGCTCACCAACCCGTTAAACAACATCTCGATGACCGCGCAGACATATCAGGAGCTTTACGCCAAGCTCAGCGAGGCCCAGCGCATATCGTTCATGGCTACGATAGAGTCCGAGACCGACCGCATAAGGGACATAGTGCGCAACCTCCTGGATTTCGCGAAGCCCAAGGAGCTCGCGCTCCAGCCGATTGACATCAACGAGGTGATACGCCACACGCTCCCGCTCGTGCGGAACATGCTGGAGATATCGAACCTGGACCTGGACCTCGACCTCCGGCCCGGCCTTCCGCGCGTGGTGATCGATGAGGGCCAGATACGTCAGGTGCTCGTAAACCTTATAACGAACGCGGCGCAGGCCTCCTCGCCCCGGATGAGCATCTCGATCTCCTCGAGGCGCGCCGCCGCGGGCGGCGTGGAGGCGTCCGTCTCGGACACCGGCAAGGGCATCCCCCAGGAGCAGGTCCCGCACCTCTTCGACCCGTTCTTCACGACCAAGGGCGAGGGCGGCACCGGCCTCGGACTTTCGATCAGTTATGGCATAATCAAAAAGCACGGCGGCGAGATCAGGGTATCGAGCACCGTGGGCAAGGGGTCTACCTTTACGGTAGTCCTGCCCTCGACGCCTGCAGTTAAATGATGGAGGGAAACATGAACAGCGTAATGATCATCGACGACGAGAAGATTGTGGGCGACATGGCCAAGCTCTCGCTCGAACAGGAAGGCTACGAGGTCGAGACGTTCACGAACGCAGAGCCCGCGCTTAAGCGGCTCGGCGAGCGCGCCTTTGACATCGTGGTCACGGACTACAAGATGAAGGGCATCGACGGCATGGAGGTGCTGAGGACGATCAAGCGGCTCTACCCTGGGACCAAGGTCATAATGATCACGGCGTTTGCGAACCTCGACACCGCTATCGAGGCCCTGCGCGCCGACGTCTTCGATTTCTTCCCGAAGCCGGTCAAGATCAAGGAACTCAAGGAATCGATCAAAAAAGCGCTCGCGGCCTGATCCGGCATGGACCACGCCTCGCCGTTTCGCGATGCCGTCGGGAAGCTCATGCGCAAGGTCATGCCCCGGCGCGGCCGCGACGTCTCGGCCGTGTTCGAGGAGTTCCGGCTGGTGCTCGCCGCAAACAGCGAATCGCTTGACGCCATCGCGGATATGACCGACAAGCTCGGCGGCGAGTACATCTTCGACGCGGTCTACGTGCTTAACGCGAGCGACGCGATAATCTCGAAGGTCGGCCGCTCGGTCGAGGCCTTCCGCGCACTCACCGAGGGCCGCTACGACCTGGACGGCCCGTTTGCCTCGATCTCCTCCGCCATCGGCCGCATAGCCCGCGAGACTCGCTACGAGGGCACGCCCTCATACGTGCTCTCTTATCCTGATATAAGCTGGGAGCACTCGCAGGACGTCGGCGGCAAGAACTACCACCTCGCGCGGATGTCCCAGGCTGCCGGGCTCCACGTACCCGAGGCCTTCGCTATCACGGTCTCCGCGTTCGACCGGTTCATCAGCCATAACCACCTTGAAAATGCCATGGCCTCATGCGCCGGCGCAGAGGCATGCGCCATAGACGAGCTCAGGCGCGCGATAGCGGACGCCGAGGTCCCGCCCGAGGTCGCGGCGGAGATAACCTCCGCTCTGGCGCGTATGAGAGCGACCTGCCCCGAACCGTGCTTCCTCGCCGTCCGCAGCAGCGCCGAGGAGGAGGACGGGGAGTTCAGCTTCGCCGGACAGTTCGATACCGCCCTTAACGTCCCGGCCGAGCCCGGCCCTGTGATGGACGCTTACAAGCGTGTGCTCGCGAGCCTGTATTCCGAGCGCTCGGTGGCATATCTGCGCGGGCTCGGGTATCCGCTAGGCTCGCTTCGGATGGCAGTGGCGTGCGTGCGTATGGTAGATGCGCGCTCAAGCGGCGTGGTCTATACCGCGCAGGCCGCGGGCAGGCAGGACCAGATCGTGGTAAACGCGGTCTGGGGGCTCGGAAACCGCCTCGTGGAGGGTGGGGCAGAGGCCGACCTCTACGTGTTCGAACGCGGGCCGCTCCGCCTTGGCGAGAGCCGCATAGCGGACAAGCCTATCAGCGTCTCCGCATCCTCTCAGGGCGGCGTCGCGGACGTCGATACCCCGGCCGGGATCAGAAATGCGCCTTGTCTCACGGACGCAGAGGCGATGGCGCTCGCGCAGGCGAGCCTCGATATCGAGCGCATGTTCCACGGCCCGCAGGACATCGAGTGGGCTATGGGCCAAGACGGCATGCTTTACATGCTGCAGGCCCGGCCGCTCAAGGTCGAGGAGCGCGCCAACGGAGGCGGGGCGCGGGCGGCCACGGGCGAGGCGCTGCTGCGCGATACCGGCTCGGTCGTACAGCCGGGCGTCGCGGCCGGGCGCGTCGTCATTCTTACGAACCCCAAGGACCTCGAGCGCGTCGCTCGCGGGAGCATCCTCGTTGCGAAGGCGGATTCGCCGCAGTTCATCGTAGCGATGCACCGCCTCGCTGCGATCATCACCGACAGCGGCTCGCCGACCGGGCATATGGCCTCGCTCTGCCGCGAGCTCCGCGTCCCCGCGGTGGTCAACACGCGCGCTGCCACGCACCTGCTTAGGGACGGGGCCGAGGTGACCCTGCACGCTGACACCGAGGGGCATTACGCTATTTTCGAGGGCATAGACGAGGCGCTGCTGCGCAGCGCCGGGGGCTCGCGCGCCGAGGTCGAGCGCCTGTACGAATACCGCAGGAAGCGCTCGATCATGCGCTTCGTGACGCCGCTGAACCTCGTTAACCCTCTAGTGGACGACTTCCGGCCCGAGAGGTGCGAGACCCTGCACGACCTCCTCAGGTTCATCCACGAAAAAGCCGTGCAGGAGCTGATCGCGGTCTCCTCCCAGGCCGACCGGTCCAACAAGCCCCGCGACCTGAGCCTCCCCGTGCCGATGCGCATGAAGGTCATCGACATAGGCGGGGGCATAGCCCCGTCGTCCCCGGCGCATACCATGGAGGTGGGCGAGATCGTATCGGAGCCGCTTCGGGCCATAGTCGCCGGGATGGTGCGCGAGGGCGTATGGAAGCTCGGCCCGGCGGCCATGGGCGTGGGGGACTTCATGACGAGCATGATGCGCACCGACGACATTACCCAGCGCGGCGAGGACTACCTCGTAAACAACGTCGCGGTCGTCTCGGGCGAGTACATGAACCTGAGCCTCAGGCTCGGGTACCACTTCAACCTCATCGACTGCTACGCGAGCGGGCACGCGGCCCACAACCACATCTACTTCAGGTTCTTCGGCGGCGCGACGGACATGACGAAACGCTCGCGGCGCGTCAGGATGATCGAGACGATACTCAACGAGATAGGCTTCATATCGGACGTCAAGGGAGACCTGATCGTGGCCCGCATCTCGGGGCTCGAGAAGCCGGAGGTCCTGCGCATCATCGAGAGGCTGGGGTGCCTGGTGGCGTTCACCAAGCAGCTAGATACAGAGCTCGTAAGCGACGAGTCAGCCGCGGCCCATGCAAGGGAATTTTTGGAGCAGTATCCTTAAAGCGAGGGCATCGCATCCCTTTGAATAACAGCCGCGGCCGGTGACTCTATTCGTCGCCCAGGTTAGCCTCGCCGCCATTGTCGGAGGCTTCACCGGTTTTATCCTTCCGAGCGCGTTTCTTCTGCTCAAGCTCCTCGCGCCACTGCTCTATGGTGCTGTCGTGGAGCGCCAGCGCCTCTTTCGCCCTGTCCGGCATGACCTTTGAGCAATAGGCCATAACCTTCGCGGCGAGCTCATCGGGCTCGAAGGGCTTGACGATATACCCGCATATGCCGAGCCTTACGAAGGACATGACGTCGTCGCCTTTCGAGAGCGAGGTGACCATCACTACCTGCGTGGCCTTGTCGTTGCATACCTTGCGGATCTCCTTCAGCACGCTGTAGCCGGTCATCACCGGCATCACGCTGTCGAGCAATATCAGCTCGGGGTGGGATTTCTTGTATGACTTGAGCGCGTCCTCGCCGTTTTCGACCATCTCGATATCAAACGCGTGGCCGCTCAGGGACTGCTCGTACAGGTCCCTTACCAGTGCGTCGTCCTCGGCGATAAGCAGTTTCAGTTTTTCCATTGTGGCGCGCTCCTCGTTAAGATCATATCATGTATGACAGGTCCGTTTCCGGGCATGGCCGGTATCTGCCGGGCCCTACAGGCCACCGCTTAAAACCACCGCGTTTCTGCCTCCGTGTTTTGCGGCGTAGAGCGCCTTGTCGCTCTCGGCCATCAGGGTGAGGACGTCATCGAACTGCGGAAACGATGCGATGCCGCAGCTGAAGGTGCACGAAAATTGAGTCTGTCCGGCGGTGTGGACGATCTGGCCGAAGCTCTTGCGGATGTCGTCGATCACCCTCAGGGCGTCCGCGCCTTTCGTCTCTCCGAGCACTACCGCGAACTCCTCGCCCCCGTAGCGGCCAACGACATCGGTGCGCCTGAGCCTTTGCTTAAGGAGCTTCGAGATGCTGACGATCACCTTGTCGCCGACGGGGTGCCCGTAAGTGTCGTTGACCGACTTGAACTTGTCGATGTCGATCATCGCGAACGAGACCTCGCCGCCGCTGCGCCGCGCCCTGTCGAGGGCGATGTCGAGCTGTTCCTTGGTCTTCGTGTGGTTTAAGAGCCCGGTCAGGCTGTCGCAGTCCATCGTGGAGCGGATGTTCCTCATGCGCTCGGCCCTTGCCGTAACGGCCGAGACGAGGTGCTCGGGCTCGATGGGCTTAGTCAGAAAGTCGTCCCCGCCGGTTTGCATCGCATTTAGCTGGCGCTTCAGGTCGGTTTCGGCCGAGAGAAATACGATGGGGATGCTCAGGTATTGGTTGTCCTGCCGGATCACCTGAGCGAGCTCGTGCCCCGTGCAGCCGGGCATATACATGTCCATGAGGATGATATCGGGGGCGAAGTCCCCTATGCGCTTAAAGACATTCGCGGGGTCGTTTATGACCTCGACTGTCATCGCGGCCTGCCTGAGGACCGCGGCATGGTATTCTGAAAGCTCGACCTCGTCGTCCACGATAAGCACGCGGTAAAGCTCTCTTACCTCGGACTGGGTCAGCATGTCGATCTTATCAACGACGGAGAAGACGTTTATGGGCTTCAGGAAATACGCGTCGGCCCCCGCGCGCACCGCCTTCAGGCGGGACTCGAACTCGTCCATCGCCGAGATGAATATTATCGGTATCTCGTGCTTCGCGCGTATCACGACGGCCGTCTGCGCCCCCCCGAATATCCCCTCAGGAAACATCATGTCAATGACTATCACCGACGGCGGGGCCTCGTCTACCGCATCCCTCAGGGCCTTGAGCGCCGAGAACCCGCGCACCTCATACCCATACTGCGATATCTGGACCGAGAGGCTGTTGAGCAGCTCTGTATCATCCTCCGCGATATAGACGGTCCGGGCGTTCGTGCTATCCACGGATTTTATTTGCGTAGGCGAGGCTGAGGGAGAGACGGCAGCCGTCTCAGGCTTGGCGCACACCGGTGGAGTTTCCTGAGCTGGCTCGTCAGGGAATATGACGGCCTTGAGGGCCGCCGGTATCTCGCCACGGTCGTTGTCCCCGCTCTCGATGCCTTTGAGCACGCGCTCGAGGGCCCTGGCGCGGAGGCCCAGCTCCTTAAGCCCGAACGTGGCCGATGAGCCCGCGATAGTGTGCGCGGCCCTTATGGCATCGGCAAGGGATTGCGCATCGCCCGCGCTCAGGCAGAGCGATTCAAGCTCCCGAAGCCGCTCGGGCAGGCTGTCCGTATAGCGTTTTTTCAGCGCCTCAAGCGGGCTGGCCATGATCCCCTTTCACGGAGTACGGAATATCTGGCAGAGTGCTATGCACGGTCTCTCTCCATGGCCGCCTTCAGGTCTTGCAGTTCCTCTTCGAGCTGGATGTTCCGAAGCTTCATACTGTGGTGCTCGAGCACCCGCCCGGCCCAGAATATGACCGTGTCCTGGATGTTCTCGTCCTTTACGAGGTAATCGTCCGCGCCGCTTCGGATCGCCTCCATGGCCGAGGATACCTCGCTGTTGCCAGTTAGCATGATGACCGGGGTGTCGATGCCGTCGGCGCGTAGCTTCCTTACCAGCTCGATGCCGCCCATGCCCGGCATGTTCATGTCCGTGACGATCAGCCCAAACGCCGCGCCCCCGGAGACCTTCCTGTATGCGTCCTCGCCGGTTGCGGCCATCTCGGTGGCGAAGCCCGCGCCTTCCAGTATCATCGCGAGCATCTCGCAGACAAACGGGTCGTCGTCGACGATCAGCGTCCTCGTGCCCTGCTCGATCATCTAGGTCTTTCCCCTCTCCTCATCCGGCCAGGTTGCGTATCGTGTCTATGAGGTTGCCCTTGTCAAAAGCCCCCTTTACGATGTACGCGTCCGCCCCGACGGCTATGCCCCTGCGCTTGTCCTCTTCCTTCTCGCGCGAGGTCACTATAATGATCGGAGTCGCCTTATACGCATCGTCGTCGCGGAGCTTCTTCGTGAGCGAGAAGCCGTCCATGCGCGGCATGTCGACGTCCGTCACGACCAGGTCGAACTTCGTCCCCGCCGCTTTCTCTATAGCGTCGAGGCCGTCCTCGGCCACCGTGACGTGATAGCCGTATGCCTCAAGGATGCTTTTTTCGATCTCGCGCGTGTTGATCGAGTCGTCGACCACGAGGATGCGGATGGGCTTGATCCCGACCCCCTCGCCGGGGGCGGCCTGCTCAGTGCGCGCGTCCCTGAGATGCTTCGATGCCTCTATCAGTGCGGGCACGTGCAGGACGTTTATGATCTCGTTGTTCGCGGCTATGATGACGCCCGAGACCTTCATGATGGCGTTGAGGTGCCGGGGCAGCGGCTTTATCACGACGTCTTTCTCGTCTACGAGGCTGTCGGCTATAAGCCCGAGCCTCTCGCCGCCCGTGCTCACTATGACCGCTATCGCGTTGCCGTCCCCCCTGCCGCGCGCGGGCATATCCAGCAGGGACTCTATATGCGTTACCGGGATGAGCTCGCTCCGCACGCGGATGGCTTTTTTGTTGACCACGTCGATCAGCGAGCCGTCGGTTACGTCCCTGATCTCCTCGATGTAGTGCGTCGGAATCGCGATGGTCGACCCGCCGATGCCGAGCATCAGTATGCGCACGACCGCGAGGCTCAGCGGCAGCCGCATCGTCACCGCGATGCCCTTGCCCTCGTCGGAGCTGAGCGTGATCGAGCCCTTGAGGTCTTCGACTATGTTTTTCTTCACGACGTCCATGCCGACGCCCCGGCCCGAGACGTCGGTGATGATCTCGTTCGTGCTGAACCCTGGCGTGAAGATCAGGTTCGTGATCTCGGCCTCAGACATCGAGGCCAGCTGGGCCTCGCTGAACATCCGGCGCTTGACGGCCTTCTCCCTGATCCTCTGGAGGTTGAGCCCGCGGCCGTCGTCTGTCAGGCGTATGACCGCATGGCCGCCCTCGCAGACGGCCGTGAGCACGAGCCGCCCGGCTCGCGGCTTGCCGGCGGCGGCCCGCTCCTGCGGGGACTCGATGCCGTGGTCAATGGAGTTTCGTATCATATGCACGAGAGGGTCCGCGATCTTCTCGACGATCTTTTTGTCCAGCTCGATCTCGCTGCCCTCGATGAAGAGGTCGACCTCCTTGCCCAGGGCGCGCGCGAGGTCGCGCGGTATCCTGTGCAGGGCGTCGAAGACCAGCGAGAGCGGGACCATGCGCAGCATCAGGGCGCGCTCCTGAAGCTCGTTATTTAATAACTCGCTCGTGTTGACGTCGTCTTTGAACCCCAGGGTCACGGCAGCGGCCTTTTGATGCATGGCGGCAGAGGCTTTGTGCAGCTCCGAGGCTGCCGACTGAAGATCCCGCCTCGCGGGGGATTCCGGGATCTCCGCAAGTTGCGCGATGAGCCCGTCCAGGGCGCCGGTCATGCGCTTGCTAATGCGCCTGATCTCGTGGAGTTCCTGCATGCGGTACTTCAGGCGACCCTCATTGGAGATGATCTCGCCCATAAGCTTTATGAGTTCGTCCAGCTTATCGGTGCTTACGCGGATCGTATCCGCAGGACGCGCCTTGTGCTCGGCCATCTGAGCCTGCGGTTGCACGGGCGCTGCCGCGGCGGGCCCGGCCGGAGGCGCAGGCGCTTTCGCTGCCGGTTCGGCGGATGCCGGAGCTGGCTCGGAAGCCTGAGCAATTGCATCGGATGGCGCGGGTGCGGGGGCTGACGGGCCGCCCTCGGATGCGGCCTTCAGTTCGTCGCAAAGCGCGGCGTTATCCGTCTCGATGGCGGAGCCGGACGCGATATTTTCGACCATTGCCGAGACCGCGTCCACCCCCCTGAAGAGGACGTCTCCGAGCTCGCGCGTGAAGGGGAGGGTGTTTTCCCTGACCGCGCCGAGCACGTCTTCCATCCGGTGGGCGACCTCGGCTATCTGGGTGAACTTCATCATCCGCGACGAGCCCTTGATCGTGTGGGCCGCGCGGAATACCGAGTTTATCGTCTCGCCGTCGGCCGGGTTTTTCTCGATCAGGACGATGCCCTCGTTGATCTTCTGTATCAGGTCGCGCGCCTCCTCGACGAACCGCGCGATGAACTTTGTCATGTCAAGCGCCATATCAAGCCCCCCTGAGCCCGCCCAGCAGCGACAGGTTGTGCTCGCAGAGGTGCACTATCTGCTCCGTTGAGAACGCAAGCGGAAAGTAGGTGAGGCCGTGCCCGGCCCCGCCTTGCCTCTTAAGCCGGTTGATCACGATCGAGTACTCCCTCGCCGCGCTCGGGCCGTCGCCGTCCGCGCGCAGTATGTCGGCCAGATAGAAGTGCGCGAGCCAGCACGAGGGCTCGATATACAGGGCCTCCTTGAAGCGCCTGAGCGCCAAATCATGGTCCTCCCTGGCATGCGCTGCCAGGGCCAGCAGGATGTGGCTTTCGAGGTGCCAGCGGTCTTTCGCGATGGCGGCCGCGCAGATGGCCTCGGCCTCGTCAAAGCGCCTCAGGTTCAGCAGGACGCTCGCCTTGAGCATCATCGCGTTCAGCGCGGGCTCAGCCGCGAGGAGCTCGTCGATGATCTCAAGCGCCCGGTCATACCGCTTCTGCATCGCGCACTCGATGGCCGCGTCGAACGAGGCGCCGCTGGCCGGACGCGCTTGAGAGGCCTCGGCGGGTTTTGGTTTCCTCTTCTCCGCAGCCGGAGCGGCAGCCGGTTTATTGCGTTTCATGGCAGGGCTCGGCGGGCTTGGCTGCCTTCGGTCACGGATCTCGACTATCGGCCCCTTTTGAAAGAGGAACACGCCCTCGATCTCCCTCTGCGTCAGGACGCCGATGTCATGCGCGAGCGTTTCGCTTGAGCTCATCAGAAGGTATCCGTCATCGTTTAGTATCCCGGCAAGCTTGTGAAATATCCTGCCCTGCGTGTCGGAGTCGAAATATATCGAGACGTTGCGGTAGAGGATGATGTCGGTGTTGTTCAGGGCGATGGGGTATGTCTCGGTCATGAAGTTGAGCTTGATGAAATTGACCTTCGCCTTGACGGTATCCTTGATTGCGTAGTGGTTATCGTCGAGCCGGTCGAAATACCTCTCGATGAGCTCCGGGGCGACGCCCCTGAATGAATGGTTCGAATAAATGCCGTTTTGAGCGGCCTGCAGTGCCTGGCTGTCGATGTCGAACCCGGTGATATCGAAGCTCCAGGCCGAACCCCTGGCCGCGCGGTCCATCAGGGCCATCGCGACCGAGTATGCCTCTTCGCCCGAGGAGCACCCGGCGCTTACTATGCGGATCCGCGCTCCGGGCGACCGTTTCGAGGCGATAAGCGGCACGAGGCGGTCCGCGATGAGCTCGATGTGCGACGGCTCGCGCATGAAGTAGGTCTCGTTTATCGTGAGCATGTTTACGAGCTCGGTGAATTCCTGCGGGTCCGAGCTCAGGAGCGCGCAGTATGCGTCATGCTCCGTGATCCCGGCCTTAAGCATCCGGGCCGCGAGCGCGTCTTTGAGCCTCTCGATCTTCGTCTCCTCGAAGACCAGGCCGCACCTCTCGCGCACTAGGCCCTGAAGCTGCTTATACCCCAGGAGGTCCGTATCCAATGTGACGGTCCTTAAGCGGTCCTCTGACCGCTTTGCGCCGAGACGATCTCGATGAGCGTCCTGCCTATCTCCTGTATCGGCAGGACCCTGTCGATGCAGCCGGTCTCTATCGCGACCCTCGGCATCCCGAAGACGACCGAGGTCCTCTCGTCCTGGGCGACTGTGATGCCCCCGGCCTGCTTGATCTTCTGCATCCCGTAGACGCCGTCATTGCCCATGCCGGTGAGGATGACGCCGAGGCTGCGGCTTCCGAAGACGTCGGCCACGGACAGCAGCAGCCTGTCGCACGAAGGGCGGAAGATGTCCGAGGGCTGGCGCTCAACCAGTGCGATCCTTCCGTCGCCGCCCACGGTCATGTGCATCTCGGATGGCGAGACATACGCATGACCCGGCCTCAGTTCGGCACCGTTTGCGCCCATCTGCACTTGCAGCCGCGTGAGCTTCCGAAACCAGTCGACCATGCCGGGGACGAACCCGTCGGAGATGTGCTGCGATATCAGGATAGGGCAGGGGAAGGTCTCGGGAAGGCTTGAGATTATGACCGAGAGTGCGTCCGGCCCTCCGGTCGATGACGCGATGGCGACCACCTTGTCGCTCTGCGGTGCGGCGTCAGCGCGCACAGCCGCGATATCCGGCGGCGGGGACGGCTGTTTATCGGCCTTCAGGTGCCTGCCCTTGAGGTGCGTCAGGACCTGCACGCGCGCGAGCAGCTTGACCTTCGAGATGAACTCGGCCGCGACTTGCAGGTTCACGTCCGGCTTCTCTATCAGGTCCAGCGCCCCGCGCGAGATCGCGGAATACGCGGTATGCGCGTCTCCGAGCGAGGTCACGACCAGTATCGGCCTCGCGTTGTTGGCCATGATCTGCTCGATCGCGTCGAGGCCGTTCATCACAGGCATCTCGATGTCCATCGTGATGATGTCGGGCTTGAGGACCGCGGCCATGGCTATCGCCTCGGCGCCGTTTTTGGCCTCGCCCACGATGACGATCTGGCCGTCGCTAGAGAGTATGGCCTTGATAAGGTCCCGCGCCAGGACGCTGTCGTCGGCTATGAGCACCTTGATCTCGGGCATTTCTAGCGCGTCCCCGATACTTCCGCTTGCCTGCGCATCAGCTTCTGAGGTCTTCCACCGACTGCTCGAGCATCGCGGCCTTCTGCATTAGGTCCCTGCTTATGACGTCGATGCGGGCTATGGCGCTCGATGTCTGCGTGGCGCCCGAGACAATGTCCCGCAGGGCCATGACCACCTGGTTGCTGGCAGTCTTCTGCTGCTGGGTCGAAAGCGAGATCTGTTTTGCGGCGTCGGTCGTGGACTGGGCCGCGGAGACGACGTTTATGAGCACCTCGGCCGTCTCGTTGGAATGCCGCATCCCCTCGTTGACGACCTTGGCGCTCTTCTCCGACGAGATGACCAGGCGGTTGATCGCCTCCTGTATCTCGCTGACCTTGGCCTCGATCTCGTCGGTGGATTCCATGACGCTGTCGGCCAGGCGCCGGATCTCGACCGCGACGACCCCGAAGCGCTTGCCGTACTCCCCCGCGCTCGAGGCCTCCAGCGCCGCGTTAAACGCGATGAGCTTCGTCTGGTCCGCGATCGTGTTTATGATCTCCATGATCGAGGTAATCTCCTTGGACTTGCGCCCAAGCTCGATGATCTCGCTTATGTTCGTCTCGGTATCGCTCTTGATATCCGCGATCTGCGATATGACGGTCTCGATGGACTCGGCCCCCTTCGTGGTGTTCTGCCACGTGTCGGAGGCTATCTGCACGACCGACTTGGAGTGGTCCGCGATCTGGGACGAGGACGACGAGAGCTCCTCGACCGTGGAGGTGATCTCCGCTATCGCGGCCGACTGCTGGGCCGAGATCGCGGCCTGCGCGGAGAGCGCGGAGGATATCTCGGCTATCGCGGCGTTCAGGCCCTTGATGGTGGCCGTGATGTCCGCAAGCGTGCGCTTGAGCCGCTCGTTGGACTGGTTTATGAACGTCGCTATCCGGCCGATCTCGTTGTCCGTGACCACGGGGATCGGGGACTGGTCGTTGCTGTTGAGGCGCCTGCTGATCTCGTCTACCTGCCTTCCGACATACCTGTTTGTAAGCCTCACCGAGATGAAGATGACGAGCGCCGAAAGCATGACAAAGAGCGCGGCGACCTTGGTCGAGAGCGACGTGATATCGCGCTTGATCGTGGCCCGCTCGGCGCTGACGAGGGCCTGGATATCGTCGATGTACACCCCTGTGCCTATCACCCAGCCGAAGGGCTCATAGAGCCTGACGTACGAGAGCTTGGGTTTGTCTTCGGTCAGGCCGGCGGCTGTGGGCTTAGGCCACATGTAGTCCACGTAGCCCTCGCCGCTGGCCTTGCACGTCTGTACGAAGGCCTGAAACAGGTTCTCGTTCCTGCCGAGCGCGCAATTGAACTTGGGCGAGTCCAGCACCGTGTTGTCGAGGGCCGGTATGGTGGGGTGCATTATCATCCTGGGGTAGGGCTGCCCCATGTCGTTGATCCAGAGGTACCCGCTGTCGCCGTAGCGCATGCTCTTTATTATCGCCTTGGCCTCGGACATCGGGCGGCCCTCGATGGCCTTGATCGCGATATCGACGTAGTTTTTGAGTTCGTTCTTTTTCTGGGCCATGAGTTCGGCCTCGTAGAGCCTGACCTTCCGCTCGCCCTGCTCGGCATTCCAGAGCATGATGCCCCCGAAGATGAAGATAGAGGCCAGGATCGGGAGCGCGGCCACCAGGAGCATCTGCGCCTTTATGGACTGTCTGAAGTTCAGGTAATCCTTCCACTCGAATCTGCTCATTAAGCGGTCTCCTTGACAGCGGCTATTTTTTGCATGTCCAGAATCAGTATGATCTCGTCGTACCTCACGATGCCGCCGATATAAGGGGCCAGCCCCTCGCACCGCAGGACGGAGCGCGGCAGGGGCAGGATCCCGGCGGGCTCGACCTCGGCCATCTCTTCAAGCGAGTCTATCAGTATCCCGAGCGCGGGATCGCTGTTTTTTATCACGAGGACATTCGATCCCCGCTCACCCGGCGCGGCCTCGCTTTCGCTCTCCGTGCCCAGCAGCCCGGAGAGCGGGATAAGTTTTATGCCGCGCCCGCGGGCCGTGGCCGGATCGATCACGGCCGAGACATTCCCGGCGTATGTCCCCATCTTCAGGCGGCCGAACGAAAAGACCAGCACCTTCACCGCCCCGGTCGGGGCATTGCATAAAGCTGTCATAAGAGCCTGGCCTCGTGCGTCGTCATGAGCAGGCCATCCTGAAGATGTTCGCGGCGTTCAGAAGCGTGATGTTCCTGTCGCCCACCAGGACCTCGCCGGTAACGAAATCCCTTATCATGTCGTCGAGGGTCGATAGCGGCGGCGATATCGCGCTTTCGGGGACGTCGACCACGTCCTCGATGGCGTCGACCAGAACTCCGGTGCGTATCCCGCCGTCCTCGGCGATGATGACGCGGTTGTCCTTACCGGGCTTTGCCTCGGGGTATCCGAGCAGCCTGTTGATGTCGATCACGGACTCGATGTCGCCGCGCACGTTTATAATGCCGAGCACGGTTTCGGGCGCGCCGGGTACGGGGAATATGCTGGGACGGTAGAGGATCTCCTTGACGACCGAGCCGTGCATCGCGAAGTGTACATGCGCTATGCTCAATACCACCATCATCACACGTTTTTCATCAACCTCGACCAGTTGCTCGTCCTTCACGCTATTTCACGCCCCTCCTGATAGTTTGTTTATAATATTGCTTACTGTATTGTATGTCAAGGCTGATAACATAATAACAACCTATACACTTAATCTCAAACCCTCACATCGACCCAGTGTTCCCGGTGGTCGTCAACCAGCGGGATAACCGATTCGGGCTGCACAACGCCATCGACCGTTACGCCTTTTCTGCCGCCCACTTGCACGGTGATATGGTAAATTGTTTCCCTGTGGCGGTAGTGGATCTTGAACGTCTCCCAATCCTCAGGCAGGCATGGCGCAATGCGCAGCTTGTCCTTTTCGAGCCTCAGACCGAGGAGGGATTCCAGGATGAGCCTGTACATCCAGCCTGCTGAGCCAGTATACCAAGTCCAGCCTCCCCGGCCGATATGTGGCGAGACTGCATATACGTCGGCCGCGACAACGTACGGTTCGACCTTATAGGTTTCCGTATCTTCAAGCGATATGGCATGGTTTACGGGGTTTATCATCCTCAGCAGTTCCCATGCCCGCCGTCCGTCGCCTAACCGGGCGAAGGCCATCGCAGCCCATATTGCGCCATGGGTGTATTGCCCTCCGTTTTCCCTCACGCCCGGCACATAGCCCTTTATATAGCCGGGGTTCAGGTCGGATTTATCGAACGGAGGGTCGAGCAGCTGTATAAGGCCATGCTCGCGCCTTACGAGGCGCTTATCCACGGCCTCCATAGCCGTTGCCGAACGATCCGCATCGCCGGCGCCGGAGAGTACGGACCAGCTTTGCGAGATGGAATCAATCTGGCATTCTGCATTGCCCGCAGAACCAAGCGGCATGCCGTCGTCAAAGTATGCGCGGCGGTACCAGCCGCCGTCCCAGCCATGCTTTTCGATGTTCACCTTCAGCTGGGCCGCCTCGTCATTGCAGCGCTCGACAAAAGGCCGATCCCCGCGCATGTTCGCTATCTTGGCAAACTCAATGAGGACATCGTAAAGGAAGAATCCCAGCCATACGCTCTCGCCCTTGCCCTGCGCGCCGACCATGTTCATTCCGTCATTCCAGTCTCCCGTGCCGATAAGAGGCAGGCCATGCTCCCCGTGGGTGATGCCCTTAGTGATGGCGCGCACGCAGTGTTCGTACAGAGTGGCCGTCTGCTCGGACTGGCCGGGAAGGTCGTAATACGAATCCTCGCCCGCGTTTACCTGTCTGCTGTCGAGGAAGCGGACAGGTTCATCCAGCACCCCGGTATCCCCCGTGCTCGCGACATACCGTGATGCGGCCAGCGGCAGCCAGAGCAGGTCATCTGAGCAGTGGGTGCGGACGCCCTGGCCCAGCGGAGGATGCCACCAGTGCTGGACATCCCCCTCGATAAACTGTCGAGACGCGGCCAGGAGCAGGTGCTCGCGCACGAGACCCGGTTTCGTATGGACGAGCGCCATCATGTCCTGCAGCTGGTCGCGGAAACCGAAAGCGCCCCCCGACTGGTAGTATCCGCTGCGGGCCCACATACGGCATGCCAGGGTCTGATATACCAGCCAGCCATTGGCCATTATGTCTACGGATCGGTCGGGTGTCTCGACCTGAACCGCGCCGAGCGTTTGGTTCCAATGATTCCAGAGCGACTCCAACGCCTTGCGCGCGGCAGCCGCCCCTCGGAACCGGCGCACCAGTCCGCTGGTGTCGTTTGCGTCCCGGCCCGCGCCCAGCCTGAAAATCACCTCGCGCTCCTGTCCGTCGGCAAGCTCAAAGGGGACCTGTATGGCGGCGCACGGATCCAGGGCGGCGCCGACCCTGCCTGATAGCCTCGAGCGGGTCATCGCCGCCGGGTTTTGAAGCGTGCCGTTACGGCCGATGAACTCCGTCCGGTCGCAGCTGACGGTGCGGGCCGACTCATCCACGTCGAAGAAGGCGGTCCGGTCAGCGAACATAGTATTGTATGGGTTCCGCGCAAACAGCGCACCGCTTTCGAGGTCAATTTCGGTGATAACGTGCATCGCGGTTTTTGAGCGCAGATCACCCAATACCCATTCCACATAACCCGTAGCGGACAGCCGTCTTGATCTTCCTGACTCGTTCTTAACCTTTAAGGCCGTAAACTTTACCGATGCATCAAGGGCCACATAGACCCACATCTCGATCCTTATGCCGTCCTCAGTGTGCTCAAACACGCTGTAGCCGAACCCGTGGCGGCTGGCGTAATGGCCTGCCCCACGGCTTGGCAGAGGGGAGGGGGACCAATAGTGACCGCTCTCTTCGTCTCGCATGTAGAAGGCCTCTCCGCTTGAGTCGCTCACCGGGTCGTTGTGCCATGGGGTGAGGCGGAATTCGTGGGCGTTGTCTATCCAGGTGTACGCGAGCCCGCTCTCGGATATGACAGATCCGAAGTTCGGGTTTGCCAGGACATTCACCCAGGGGGCCGGAGTCACCTGCCCGTGCGTCGTCGTGATTACGTACTCGCGGCCATCGGGAGTGAAGCCTCCGATCCCGTTGGAAAAGAGCAGATCCCCGCGAGGCGACGTCGCGACATTCGTGGATTCCTCCCGGTAAGCACGAGTCGGTATGAGGCGCGGCATGCCTGGCTCGGAATTACGGTTAGTCGGCCAGATGGTCTGGTTCACCAGCGTTCCGCGGCTGTCGGTGATGATGGCGCGTGCCACGGTATTAAACAGGATGCGGTCCTCGTTCGATATCTGATCCGCGGGTCTCACAAAAATGCCGCCCGGCCGGTCCAGCACGTTCACTTCGAGGTCAGCGGCAATGATCCCCAATATCTCCTCTTGCAGGATTTGCCGGTAACCGGCGTGGTCTTCGTTCCAGATCACCAAATCCACTTCAAGACCTTTTAAGCGCCAGTAGGCGTGGGCCTTGACGAGCTGCCGAACCAGTTCTATATTGGCCGAGCTTTCGATCTGTAGCAGCACGATAGGCAGGTCGCCCGAAACAGAGTAGCCCCACAGGCCGGATTGACCCCGGCGGTTGCTGACAATGACGCCCGACTCGGCGCGCATAGAGGAATTGGCATAGATGACCGAGCTCGCCAGACGCCCGTATATCTGCGCCTCGGTCTCCGTGGCGTTGATCTGCCGCAGGAGCACCTGGGAGTGCGTCCACGCCAGGTTAAAGACGCGGTCCGCGAGCAGCCTGTCCTGGTATTTTTCAATAAGCCCCATGCAGGCGTCACGGTTATCCGCGATGCCTGTAACTATATTGACAGTGGCCGATTTCTCCGGCTCGATCGTTACCCTGTAGCGCACAGCGACGATGGGATCGAGAACGGAGCCCTGACTGTTCGAGAGGTTTCCCGTCGCCTGATCGCTCATGGCCTGTGGGTCGGCGACCGTGTTGCCCCGTCCTATGAACTTAAGGCGGTCGGTCTCGTATGAAGCCTCCTCCGCATCCGCCCCGTGCACGGCCACCAGATGAAACATCCACGGCGACCGGTCTTCAACGGAGCGGGGACGGCGTGTGCAGAGTATGGCGCCCTGATGGCGGATGATCTCGGTCTGGACAAAGAGGTTGCTGAACGCAGGGTGCAGCGCATCGGACGCGGGAGACGCCAGTACCACTTCGGCGTAACTCGTTACGTCGATCTCCCTGGCAGTCCGCGAGCGGTTGGTGATCGTGATGCGGCGCAGTTCAATGTCATCCTCGGGCGAAACGGTAATCTCGGTATGCATATCGATGTTATTGTCCGTGCGGCGGAACTCCACGCGCGCCTCAGAGAAAATCGCCTCGTACTTCTTCGGCGTTTTAAGCGTAGGCTGGTACGCGGCAGACCAGAACTCTCCGGACGCCACGTCCTTTACGTAACAAAACGTGCCCCAGTTGTCGCAGGTGGTGTCTTCGCGCCAGCGCGTGACAGCTATGTCTTTCCATCGGCTGTAACCGCCCCCGGCGTTCGTGACCATCACGTGGTATCTGCCGTTTGAGAGCAGCTGCACTTCCGGGACAGGCGTGTTGGGGCTCCCCAGTACGCGTACCGGCATCTCCGTATCCGCGGACGCAGCGCGGACCTCCGAGATCTCTTCTGTGTGCGAGTAAAATGCAGTGGCCTTAGGCACCCGTTCCTGGAGCAGCAGCATGGTTGCCTGCAACTCAGGGTCAGACTCGAACCTCTTTTGCATACGTCCGTCCAGGAGCAACCAGGCCAGCGAGAGAAGGCTCATGCCTTGATGGTGCGCCATGAAGGACCGGATTATCGCGTGCTGCTGCCCGCGCTGCAGGCGGGAAGGCGTGTAGTCTATAGCTTCATAAAAGCCGTATCGGGTCTCGAGCCCTTCGGCGGAGAGCCGCTGCAGGTTCATGCATGCCTCTTCTGGCGACACTGTCAGGGCAAGCGCCGAGGCGTATGGCGCCACCACCAGGTCCTCGGCGAGACCGCGCTTGAGCCCAAGGCCTGGCACGCCGAACGCGCGGTACTGGTAGCTAAGATGAACGTCTATAGTGTTGAAGCCTGACTCGGATATGCCCCACGGCACCCTGCGCTTGTTTCCGTATTCGATCTGCCTGGCCACGGCCGCCTTGCAGGTCTGGTCGAGCAGCGTGTTTTCATAGTTCGGCATAACCAGCAGAGGCATCAGGTACTCAAACATCGAGCCGCTCCATGAAAGCAGGACAGGGTCGCCTCCGGTGGTGGTAAGCAGGCGCCCCAGCGCGAACCAGCTCTCCTGCGGAAGTTGTCCCTGAGCAATCCCCACGAAACAGCTCAGCCTCGCCTCAGAGGCCAGCAAATCGTAATAACTCTCGTCCAGGCGCCGCTCGCCTACGTTATATCCGATGGATAGGAGATGACGGGTCTTGTCGAACAGGAAATCGTATTCCATCCGGCTGAGTTCGCCGGCCTCCCGGGCCAGCCGTTCGATCGTACTGATTCTCAGCATTGCACGCTCCGCTGCCTCTTTGACAAGGAGTTTTTGGGCGGACGGTGAATTCTGCTCAAGGCCGGCCAGTTGCCGCAGAGTCGGGATCTCCAGCAGGGCCGGGAACTCACGGATGGTCTCAGGGGAATCCGCGAGCATTATCCATGGGGTGAGCAGTGCCAGTTCGTCGAGGGCTGCCTTGCATTGCGCGGCGAAGGCCTGCGCCCACATCAGGGCTTGTTTATCGGTGGCAGTTAAGCCCGCGACCAGTTCCTCGGCGGCCGAAGCCATTCGCTCGAGGCAGAGCCGCGCCGTCATTAAGGTATCTGGAGTGGAATTACGCGCCGCCTCCATTGCCAGCCGAAGGCGGTCGAGCTTGGCAGGAGCGGTTCCCTCTGCAGCGTCAACGAGGATCAGGAAGGTATCGTAGAGACCGTCAAACGCCTGCGCTCCAAGAATATTTTGATCAGGAAGCTCCAGCAGGCCGGGCCGCAGCGTAAGGAGATCGCCCGCTAGGTTGCCGCTGTCCACCGACGATATATAGGTGGGCATCAGCGGCTTTAATGATTGCGTATCGTACCAGTTATAAAAATGGCCGCGGTATCGCTCCAGGGCACTCATCGTATGGAGCGCGTTTGACGTGCGTTCTATCAGCTGTCCCGTCGAGATGTAGCCAAAATCATGAGCGGACAAGTTCGACAGCAGCGCGAGCCCCATGTTAGTGGGCGATGTGCGGTGCGCAATGATCGAGACCGGATGCTCCTGATAGTTATCAGGTGGCAGCCAGTTGTCGTCAGGTCCGACGAATGTCTCAAAAAACGCCCACGTCTTTCTGGAAACCTTCCTGAGATATACGGTCTGCTCGGCAGTCAGTCTTGATTTGCGGCGTGCGAGCGGCAGGCTGATCCACCAGGCGATAGCCGGGGATGCGAACCAGAGGCCCAACAGCGGGGCCGCCAATGCCAGCGTCCCGGGCCTCGAAAGTGCCAACTGGATCGCGGCGGCGACCGCGATCGCTGGGGCGATCCACATCGACCGAATGAAGGTGCCAAGACCGGTGTGCCTGATATTGCTCGATGCGTTCCACTCAAGAAGCCGTCTATGTGCGAATATCATCCTCCATGCGGTGCGCGCGATGGCGTCCAGGCTGTAAAGAGCCTCGTAAGGCAGGCAGGCCAGCGTAAACGCAGCCTGGGCAACACGCATGCCGGTAGAGCGGCCCGTGGCAGCCAGATGCTGGTTGATAAGCACATCGCCGGGCTTTGTAATCAGATCAAGGGTAGAGAGTATCAGGGAAGGGATCAGCATGATCCCGAGCACCGCCAACGTCCAAAACACTGGCGATGCCATGATAGTCCAGCCCGTCAGGAGCAGGAGCGTAAGCGCAACTGGCACGAGGCTGCGGCGAAGGTTGTCCATGATCTTCCATCTCGACAGCAGCGAGAGCGGGTTTCTCTGAAAGCGGGCATGGGCCCCGGGGACTCCGGGCAGCAGCCACCTAAGAAGCTGCCAATCTCCGCGAATCCAGCGGTGCCGGCGGCTCACATCGGTGCTGTAGCTGGACGGATATTCCTCGTACACCATTACATCGCTCATCAGCCCCGCGCGCGCGTAGCATCCTTCCAGCAGGTCATGGCTGAGTATCCGGTTCTCGGGGAAGCGCCCGCCCAGCGCCAGCTCGAACGCGTCAACGTCATATATGCCCTTGCCTATGAACGACCCTTCCTGGAACAGGTCCTGATAGACATCGGAGACAACTCGCGTATAGGGATCGATCCCCGGCTCGCTGCCGAATAAGCGCGCATACCGCGACCGGTTCGTTCCGGGCAGGCTTACGGCCACGCGTGGCTGCAAGATGCCGTATCCCTCGGTTACCCGCTGCTTGTCTTTATCGTACCGGGCACGGTTCAGCGGATGAGCCATCGCGCCTACGAGCTGCCATGCACAGTCGCGCGGCAGCTGCGTGTCGGTATCGAGTGTGATCACATATTTCACGCTCGATAACACGGAAGTGTCGCCGACTACGAGCGAGAAGCGGTCTCTCTCGGCTCCGTCCAAACCGGCGCGAAGTAAGGCGTTCAGATCCGAAAGCTTGCCGCGCTTGCGTTCGTACCCCATCCATATCTCATCCCCCGGGTTCCATCGGCGAGGGCGATGGAAAAGGTAAAACGTAGTGCCTTTTAATGCCGTATACTTTTCATTCAGCTCCTCGATCCTCTTGCGTGCCAGCGTCAGAAGCGGTTCGTCCTCGGGCAGCGTCTCGCGGTCCGCATCGCGAAAATCGGTCAGCAGGCCGAAGTGAAGGTTATCGTCACGGTTCGCCAGGAACCTGACCTCAAGGGCCTCGACAAGGTCCTCGATGTTTTGAGCGCTTGTAATCATAGTCGGGACGACCGCCATCGTCCGCGATTCAGGAGGTATGCCCTTGGAGAAATCCAGTCTCGGCAGAGGGTTGGGTCTTGCCATCAGTGTGGCCAGCCAGTTCACCAGGGCCACGGCCAGATGGCTGGCGCACAGAATCGAGATGAAACCCGTCAGGCTGAGCGCCCAGCCATGAATCCCGGCGGCATGCGCCTTTAATATTATGCCCGCCGTGATGGCCGCGGTAATCAACGTGATAGCGCCCATATACATAAGCAGAGGAGACCTTGAAGCCCATTTTCGAAAGGACTCAAAGACGGCCAGGCGCACTTCAGCCGCCTGCTCAAGCCGAGCCAGCCCCTTGTCTATCAGGTAGTAGCCCACATGAGAGCTGTGATCGCAGTGGACTTGTTCTCCTGCATTGCCGGCCGCACTTTCACGCGCAAGCCTGATGGCATGGGCCGCCACCTCGCCCTCAGAAAGCCGGGATTCCTTTGCAATTGTCTCAACGGCATGGCGGTAACGGTCACGGGTGGAAAAATCCATCTTGCCGTATACGCCGCCGATGTCCTCGCGCAGGGTCAGCTCGACTATGCTCATCGTCTCGACGAACGCGCGCCAGTCCATCGCCCCAAGAAAGCGGAGGCTGCCGATGCTGTTGCTCATCGAGACTTGATCAGCGGCCTGTTGCTGGTTCTGAGACTGCACCAGTTGCTTGATCGTCAGGCCGGATTCGGACAAACGTTGCTCGATCCAGGTGAGCGGCAACGCAAGGGCAGGGCCTTTGCCCTGAAGCCTGCGCGTGAGTTCCGCAACGAATGAGCTGACCATCGGAGGGCCCGACCGCGCCATGTCGGCAATCACGAGGATCAGGCTCTTGGGGTCCTCTTCGGCGGTTTCCGTCATCAGGTCAGCCCAATAATCCGCGCTGTTTCGGTCCAGCCTGTCTGTGATGATGCTGGCCGCGACCCGCCGGAGATTCTCGATCAGCGCCAGCCGCAACATGATGGGAATAGCCCACAATTCACCCAACTTCAGGCTCGTGACGCTCTGGTAGGAGGATACGAAACCGCTGAGGTTCTCAGGGTCAACCCGCCCGTCGCCATGCGAGATCGTCTCAAGAGCAATGTCGTATACACGCGGCAGGCCGGCCGAAGGGCCACCTTGAAGGCGGGGCAGTTCCCGGCTGTATCCCTTTGGCAGATGCCGCTTGGCCGTGCGGATCTGCTCTTCGATCAGATAGAAATTGTCGAGCAGCCATTCTCCGGCCGGCGTGATCCTGCGGTTTGACTTGACCGCCTCTGTCAGCAGGTCGCGAGCGTCAAGCAGTATTCCTTCATTCTCGGCAAGCCGCGTAAGCAGCAATTCCGGGCCATGGTCTCGGCTCAGCTTGTGAATGTCAGCGAGGGCCCTGCCGTGCTGCTCCATCTGGTAGGCGCTGAACAGCTCCGAGCGAAGC
This sequence comes from Nitrospirota bacterium, assembly GCA_963721805.1. Lineage (GTDB taxonomy): Bacteria > Nitrospirota > Thermodesulfovibrionia > Thermodesulfovibrionales > JdFR-86 > CAVRJY01. The sequence continues at coordinate 1,120,006 of CAVRJY010000001.1, forward strand.
GGCTGCTCGTCGGTGGCGGTTGTTTGCGCTGAGACTTTTCTGCCGAAGCTCGTCCGCAAATGGAGCAGATACCTGAGAATAGTGCTACTCTCCTTCAAGTCTCGCTCCGATCTTTGCAATGGAAGTCTCGCGCTGAAAAAAGATGGCGGTTAAAATAGGTTTTTCCGGTTTAACTGACTATAAGTATACAGCATTACCAGCCATCAGCATACTGAATGCATACCTTGCAAAGGTCTCGCGCTGTAGTGCCTGCTATACAAAAATATACGGTTTGGCCCAAAATCAATAAAAAAGGGGCTACGATTTCTCGTAACCCCTTGATTTAAAAAGTGGAGCTGAACGGATCGAACCGTCGACCTCTTGAATGCCATGCATGGCAAGGGCTTGCACCGTGTTATACGGTGTTAGCCCTTGTTCTGTTTTAAAAGGGTTTTTTGACACGGTCTTGTACGATGTTACACGGTGTTGTACGGTGTCTGGTATACAAAAAGTGTACAGTCTATAGCTCGATGAAAACTGTATGCCGATGAAAATGTCCGTGATACAATTTTATTGTTATGGTATTTTTCGACTCATTCCGCCGGGTCCGTGTCTCCGAGCCTCTGAAGACCGGGATTTGCAGATACGAGTTTGAGAAAGGTCCAATGGGGTATCTGCTATGAAAGCACAGCCGGGCGCACAGGACACCGTTATATTTACAATCGGCCACTCTACAAGACCCGTTTCTGAGTTTATAGAAATTATTAAGGCCTATGGAATCAAGAAGGTAGTAGACGTCCGGACTATCCCGAAATCACGGCATAACCCCCAGTTCAACAAGGACGAGCTCAAAGAAAGTTTAAAGGTGGTCAAGATCGGATATCTCCATATGAAGGGCCTCGGAGGACTTCGCCATGCGCTGAAGGACTCACCGAACATGGGATGGAAAAACGCATCTTTCAGGGGGTTCGCTGATTACATGCAGACAGAAGAATTTAAAGAGGCCCTCGATAATCTTATGTCGGAGGTGCAGAAACGGGCAACGGTTATCATGTGTGCCGAAGCGTTACCGTGGCGCTGTCACCGATCGTTGATAGGAGATGCATTACTAACTCGGGGAATCCATGTGATAGATATCATGAGCATTACGAGCAGCAGAGACCATACTCTTACGCCATGGGCGAAGGTACATGGGAGCAAAATAACCTATCCCCCGGAGCCCGATCAATTATAAAACTGTACGTGTCAACTGAATCCGAATCATAAATAGTCCAATGAAAATATCCGTGATACAATTAATGTATTATGGGAATTTATGACTCATTCCGCCTCTTTCGCGTAGCCGCCATCACAAGGGAAAGCCATCAATTATGATGTCTCTGGTGCCCAAGAGAAGGCGCGGCCCCGAGCTGATTGATCTCCCCGAGAGCTACAGCCAGCCAGAGTATGCCGGGAGCCTTACGGACATCAGGACTGTCAACCGCTACCTCGGCGACTATCGTGCTACACTCAAATTCTTTTCAGCCCTTGTATCGGGCATCGCGGCGGACAGGCCCGTCAAGGTGCTGGATATCGCGACCGGGTCTGCGGACATCCCCGTAGCTATGGCGAGATGGGCTCGCGGGCGGGGGATAAGAGTCGTCATTACCGCCGTGGACATCAACCCGCTGGCTATACGCGAGGCCGCCGCTGTTACCGAAGCATACCCGGAGATAACCGTATCTGTCGCCGATGGCTTCTCGCTTCCGTTTGAGGACGGGAGTTTCGACATAGTTCTGTGCGCCAAGACCCTGCACCACTTCAGCGAGGATGATACGGTCCGAATCCTGAAGGCAATGTACAGGCTGGCCTCAGTCGGCTATATCGTCATGGATCTAAGGCGCAACTGGGTGCCATGGCTGCTCATAACCATGCTATCGCATATCTTCTCACATAACAGGCTTACCCGGCACGATGGCCCGATGTCGGTGCTGCGTTCATACACGGTCGCCGAGTTAGGCACCCTTGCCGACAGTGCGGGCCTTGCGGGCCATGTGATCGTGAGGCAGCCTTTCTGGCTGATGGTACTCTCCGGAAGGAAGTCCTGAATGAGCACATACGGCTTGTCGGTAGCGACCAATTTCGACGATGGACTGCTGGACGCCATATCGGGATATCCGGTAACGGAGGTCTTCGGCAAGCTCCCCTCCGACGCTGTCGGCGGTGGCCGGGCCTCCTTCACGCTCCAGCCGCTGTCGCGCAGGCGGTTTGAGCGCCACGTCGAAAAGGCCAGATCGCTGGGCATCGGATTTAACTACCTCCTTAACCCGGCGTGCATGGACAATCGCGAATATACCAGACAAGGACAGCGTGAGATCGAGGCGCTGCTTGGGTATATCGAAAGCGTGGGGGTGAGCGCGGTGACGATATCGCTCCCGTTGTTGCTGCCGATCATAAAGAAGCGCCATGCCGGGCTTAAGGTGCGTGTAGGCGTATACGCAAGGGTTGACGGTGTGGCCAAGGCCAGGTTCTGGGAGGATGGCGGTGCGGACTGCATAGCGCTTGAATCGCTGAGCGTCAACCGCGACTTCGAGATGCTGACGGCTATCAGGAAGGCGCTTAAGACAGAGCTGCAGCTTATCGTCAACGCCAACTGCCAGCTCTTCTGTCCGCTCTCGGGCCAGCACATGGTAAACCTCTCGCACGCATCGCAGAAGGGCCACCCATCGCGAGGGTTCATGCTGGACTGGTGCGTTATGAAATGCTCATACGACAAACTAAAAGACCCGGCGCAATATCTGAGATCCGAGTTCATCAGACCGGAAGACATGGGCATGTACCTCGATTTGGGTTACGACTCATTCAAGATATTGGAGCGGGGCGCCCCCACGCCTGTCCTGCTCAAACGGGTAAAGGCTTACTCCGAAGGCCACTACAACGGCAACCTGCTGGACCTCATACAGCCCTTCGGGTATAAGGAGAAGAGCGGAGCGTCGCTGGCAGGTGGCCTGTTTAATAAGTGGAGGTATATGTTCAGACCGCGCATGGTCAGACTGACGAAGCTCTTGAAATTGAAGGAGCTTGCCGCCAGGCGCGGGATGCTGGAGCCGCTCGCGGGTGAGCCCGTATATATCGATAACGGCGAACTGTCCGGATTCATACCCGGCTTCAGGGACCGGGATTGCCGGTCGACCGACTGCGCCGCATGCGGCTGGTGCGCCGCTTATGCCAGAAAAGCCGTGCGGGTCGATGATGCTTATCGTGTGGAACTCCTCGGGCTTTATGACGAGGTCTTTGCTGATATGTATTCGGGTGATATGTGGGGAATTTAGGCATCGTGCCGGAAGGAGTATTTTGAGCACCTTGGATCGCATCAGAAAACTGTTTCTCAAGAATTTTGATTTCCCCGAGGAGCGGCTCCGGCCGGAGGCCACGGTCGAGAGTCTGGGCCTCGATTCTCTGGATAAGATCGAGTTCATGTTCGATCTCGAAAAGGAATTTAACGTGAAGGTCCCTGATCGCGAAGTTACCCTCAACTCCATTGAGGATATTATCAATGTCGTCGACAGGCTGCTTGACGCGCAGCGCCAAAGCGGCGGGACGCCTGTATGAGACGTGTAGCCATTACCGGCATGGGCATCATATCCCCGGTGGGGAATACCTGCGAGGATTTCTTCAATAACCTGATCGCCGCTAAATCGGGGATCAGAAGATTAGTTCCTGATTTCGACGCCCGGTTGTCTATACGGATCGCCGCTCAGGCGGATTTCTCGGCCGAAAAGCATTTCACGACTAAACAAGCACGGACGCTGGACAGGGTGAGCCAGTTTGCACTGGTCGCCGCATCGCAGGCATGCAAGGACGCCGGGCTGGAGCTTACAGATGCGGAACAAAGGCGCAGCGGTGTATATCTGGGCACGGGCATGGGAGGTGCGCGGACGCTCGAGGCCTCCTATGAACAGCTCTATAGTCAGCATGTGAAACGTCTGCATCCGCTTACCGTGGTCATGGTGATGAATAATGCTGCCGCCTCCTCGATCTCGATCGAGCACAGCTTGCAGGGCCCCTGCCTTACATTTTCCACCGCCTGCTCATCTTCAGCCGTAGCAATAGGCGAGGCCTTCCGCCTGATCAAGCACGGATATGCCGATGTTATGCTCGCCGGGGGGACGGAATCGCTCCTCACCAGCGGGGTGATGATGAGCTGGGAATCAATCGGGACACTAGCCCTGGAATCGGAAGACCCTTCGGCCTCCTGCCGGCCCTTTTCAAAGGACAGGACCGGATTCGTCCTTGGCGAGGGGGCGGCTGTCGTGGTATTGGAAACCATGGAGCGGGCACAAAGGCGTGGCGCTCTCATATACGGCGAGATAGCAGGCTACGGCTCAACTGCGGACGCGGAGCATATCACGAAACCCTCTGTGCAAGGACAGGCGCTTGCTATGGAGGCGGCTCTGAAAGAGGCCGGGATGGACGCGGAGCATATCGACTATATCAATGCCCACGGTACGGCCACCTTGGCCAATGATCTGGCGGAAACGCAGGCCATCAAGAGCGTGTTCAGTAAGCGGGCCTATGACATCCCCATAAGTTCCACCAAGTCCATGCACGGGCACCTGCTCGGAGCGGCCGGGGCCGTGGAGCTTGTCGCCTCCGTCCTGGCGCTCAAACATCAGATGATCCCGCCAACCTCGACCCTGATGGTGCCCGACCCTGAGTGTGATCTCGACTATGTGCCCCTGAAGGCCAGGACAGGCGTGGACCTAAAGGCAGTCATGTCCAATTCCTTCGCCTTCGGCGGGACGAATGCCGTGCTGATCGCGCGTAAACACGTCCAGAGTTCAGATCAATAGTGAAGACCGATGCGGCTGTCAGCGGCATGAATATTCTCATCATTAATACAAACCGCGATGCCTATCCAGTGCCGGTGCTGCCGTCAGGCGCATGTATGATCGCGGAGGCCGCAGAGAGGGCGGGACACGCGGTTTCGCTTGTTGACCTCATGTTCACGGATGACCCTGATCGTACCCTCAAGACGGCGCTCGAAAGTACAATATTCGATGTCATCGGCCTGTCCGTACGGAACATCGACAATATCGACATGCGTGCTCCCCGGTATTTTATCAGCGAGCTCATCCCACTCATCGACACTATACGCCGGTCCTCGGACGCACACATCGTCCTTGGCGGCGCCGCGCTGATGGTTATGCCCGAGGAGATCATGCGGGCAACTGGAGTTCCGTGTGCGGTGGTTGGAGACGGTGAATCCGTATTCCCCCGGCTGATAGAGAGGATGGCACGGAATGAACCGTGGGCGGAACTGCCGGGCGTTGCATCACTAGTTGGCGGCAGATACCGCGCGAATGCCACGGTACCCGGTCTTTCTCATAGCTGCTCGGGACCTGATTATGGCCGGTGGCTCGATATGAAGGCCTACTGTTCGCATATGGCTACGATCCCTCTACAGACGAAGCTCGGATGCCGCTTTCAGTGTGTCTATTGCACCTACCGCAAGATCGAAGGCCACGGCTACAGGCTGTCGGAGCCTTCGAGCGTGGCCGAGGCCGTGCGCCGTTATGCGTCATCCGGATTTAAAGACATAGAGTTCGTCGACAACGTGTTTAACTCTCCATACGACCATGCCATCGAGGTATGCGAGGCGATAATAAGTTCAAAAAAACACCGCGCTCGCCTTCAAAGCATCGAGCTTAGCCCGGTCTCATTCGACCAGCGCCTGCTCTGCACCATGGAGCGCGCGGGCTTTGTGGGGATCGGCCTTACTGTGGAGAGTGCATCAGGCGCGGTCTTGCATGGGCTTAATAAAGGTTTCACTGCGCGCGAGGTCCATGCGGCGGCGGAGGTGGTGAGGCGCAACCGGCTGCCGTGCCTCTGGATTTTTATGATGGGCGGCCCGGGGGAGACCCGCGATACCGTGCGCGAAACCCTGAGTTTCGCCGAGAAGTTCATCCGGCCTCAGGATGCCGCTTTCTTCAATATAGGCGTCCGAATCTATCCGAGGACTGAACTGGAGTCCATCGCACGCAGCCAAGGCGTACTTGCTCCTCTTGCCGATTTGCTGGAGCCAGCGTTTTATGTCTCGCCCGAGGTAGAGGCGGACTGGATCGCGGGGCAGGTGAAGCTTTCAATGAACAGCCATATGAACTTCATGGACGGGGATTCGATGTCGTTTTCCTATCTTCCGCAGATCAGCCGTCTTGGACATCGGATGGGGCTCAAGCCGCCACTCTGGCGGTATACCCGCCTTATCCGAAGGGGTTTGCGCTCGGTCGGGATGCGCGTATGAGGACGAGACATATGGAAAGGAATCTTGCATGATGGATGAACAGGCTGCCGCGCCGCATATAGCATCGGTAGCGGTGGCAACGCCTCCCTGCACCGTCGAGCAGGCGGAACTAGAACGCCTTGCGTACAAGCATTACAAAGACAGGCTAAGCCCGCGAAGCATCTCGCTCATACACGCGCTCTTTGCCCATCCAAGCATTAAAACGCGGAGCTTCGCCATAGGAAACGTCGAGGACCTCGTGGACGAGGACCCTGACCGGCGCGTTGCGCGTTTTACTCACTGGTCGCAGGAACTCTCGGCGAAGGCGATCTCTAAAGCCCTGGCGCAAGCGGGCTTGGGAACAAGCGATGTGGCCGGACTTGTCGTGAATACGTGTACGGGATATATCTGCCCCGGAATCTCGACATATCTGATCGAGAGGCTCGGCCTCGCGCGCGACGTACGCGTGTACGATCTGGTCGGGAGCGGATGCGGTGGGGCGATCCCAAACCTCGAGGTCTCGGAGTCGCTCATGAGGCAGACGGCAGACGGGGTGGTGGTGAGCGTCTCGGTCGAGATCTGCACCGCAACCTTTCAGATGCAGGATGACATCAGCCTCCTTCTCTCAAACACGCTCTTCGGAGACGGCGCGGCGGCCGCCGTTTTGTGGGGCAGGCCACAGGGATACGAGCTTGTCGCCTCGGCCAGACGGTATGTGCCGGAGCAGCGCGAAGCGGTCCGCTACATCCACAAAAACGGCCAGCTCCACAACCAGCTCTCGCTCAGATTGCCGGAGCTGGTCGGGAAGACGGCCTCACAGGTCGTCTTGGATCTTTTGGCCCCCTATGGGCTTAAACCACAGGATATAAAACACTGGGCCCTGCACAGCGGCGGCGAAAAGATCATTAACGCCGTCCAGTCGGGACTTGGGCTGTCGGAGGATCAGGTCCGTGCGACGCGCTGCGTGCTTTCGGAATACGGGAACATGTCCTCGCCCACGGTCTGGTTCGTGCTCAACGAGATCGAGAAGCGGGGCGTTGCCCCGGGAGAGTGGTGCATCATGGTCGTCTTTGGCGCGGGTCTATCTGCGCATGCATACCTGCTGCGAAAGAAATAGTACGGACAATATGAGAGCAAGCATTGTAATACTCTGGCTGTGCGTATTTATATCCTCTGCCGCCTATGCGGCCCAGGGTGACGAAATTTTAGGTGTGTGGAATAACGAGGGAAAAGACGCCAAGATAGAGATATTCAAATGCGGCGGAAAATACTGCGGGAAGATAATTGCTCTGAGAGAACCGAACTATACACCGGATTTCAACTACGGTGTGATCGGCACGCCAAAACTTGATCACAACAACCCCGACACCGCTAAAAGGTCCGTGCCAATTATGGGCCTCCAGATCGTGAATAAATTCACCTTCGCAGGCGGAAACGTTTGGAAGGACGGGACTGTGTACGATCCCAAAAACGGCAAGACATATAGCGGCAGGCTTACGCTCGTTTCACCGATTCGGCTTGACTTAAGGGGTTTTGTCGTTATCCCGCTCTTCGGCAGAACCACTACGTGGACACGGTAGGTTCGGGGCTGGCAGAAATTGACATCACCCATTTGCAGGAGTAGGATTCGTTTATGAACGGATCAGAAAAATCGCCCAGCCGCCGCGATTTCCTCCGCAAGATGATCATCCTGGCCCCGACCATCACTATAGCCGCATGCGCACCCATGTCGGCTCTGAAGACATTCCCTGAGCAAGCCTATTCGCCCAGGTATTTTTCACCTGAAGAGTTGACCTTCCTTAACGCTGCCTGTGAGCGCCTGATTCCCACTGACGAAAACGGTCCCGGTGCATCGGAGCTCGGCGTGCCGGATTTCATCGACCGTGAAATGGATGGATCCTTTGGGCATGCGGCTAACTGGTACATGCAGGGCCCATTCGCCTCTGGAGCGCCCGAACTAGGCTACCAGTCGCCCCTGACGCCGCGCGAGGTCTACCGCGCCGGCATCGCCGCGGTGAACGCGCACTGCCGGAACGTATACGGCAACAAGCCTTTTTCAGAACTTCCTGCCGCAACGCAGGACTCGGTGCTGACCGGGCTGGAAAGTGGCACACTGAAATTCGAGAATGTATCAGCTACTGCCTTCTTCGGCTTTTTGCTTCAGAACACCAAGGAGGGCTATCTGGCCGATCCTATCCATGGCGGCAATAAAAACATGGAGAGCTGGAAGATGATCGGCTTTCCCGGCGCGCGCGCGGATTTCATCGACTGGGTGGATAAGCATGGCGTGCGCTATCCGTACGGCCCGGTCAGCATTTCGGGCATGAAGGGCTGATCGCGATGGCCGATATAAATAAATCAGCTGTCGACGCGGTGCTTGTCGGGTTCGGCTGGACCGGCGCCATAATGGGCATGGAACTCACCGAGGCCGGTCTGAATGTAGTCGCGCTCGAACGCGGAGAGAACCGTGATACCTATCCTAATTTCGCCTATCCGCTCAGTGCCGACGAGCTGACATACGGCATACGCGGCAGGCTGTTTCAGAACCTGTCGCGCGAGACGCTGACGATTCGCCATTCCCCCGGGGACCGCGCCCTGCCTTATCGTCAGCTGGGGTCGTTTCTGCCGGGCACCGGTGTAGGTGGCGGCGGGGTGCACTGGAACGGCCAGCACTGGCGCGTGCTGCCTGAGGAATTGCGGCTCAAGAGCCACGTTACGGAGCGCTATGGCAAGGGTTTTATACCCGACGGCATGACGATCCAGGATTTCGGCGTCAGCTATGATGAACTCGAGCCCTGCTTCGACCAGTTCGAACGCGTATGCGGCACCTCGGGTAAGGCCGGAAACCTGGGCGGTACGATAGTCGAGGGTGGCAATCCGTTCGAGGGACGACGTTCCAGGGAATATCCGCTGCCACCGCTTGCCGACGTCTACGGCGCCACATTATTTGCCAAGGCGGCTAAGGAGCTCGGCTACCATCCTTTTTCGGAACCGGCAGCGAATGCCTCACGGCCATACACTAACACCTATGGCGCCCAGCTTGGGCCGTGCAACTTATGCGGCTATTGCGAACGCTTCGGCTGTTATAAGTATGCCAAGGCCTCTCCGCAAACGACCATCCTGCCGGTGCTGATGAAGAAACCTAATTTCGAATTGCGCGCCCAGTCGCACGTGGTGCGCATCAACCTCGACTCCTCGGGCAAGCGCGCCACCGGGGTCACCTACATCGACGCCCAGGGCCGCGAGGTGTTCCAGCCTGCGGAGCTCGTCGTCCTTAGCGCCTATCAGCTAAATAACACCAGGCTGCTGCTGCTCTCCGGGATCGGCAAGCCATACGATCATGCGACAGGCACCGGGGTCGTCGGGCGCAACTATGCCTATCAGATGATCGGCGGCGTCATGGTGTTCTTCGACAAGGACAAGCCTATGAATCCCTTCATCGGTTCGGGCGCGGGCGGACAGATTATAGACGACCTCAACGGCGACCATTTCGACCACGCCCCGCATGGGTTCATCGGCGGAGGTTATATCGGGGTAATTCAGACCGGCGGCCGGCCTATCCAGCAGATGCTGCTTCCCAAAGCCACGCCGCAGTGGGGCGCTAAATGGAAGCAGGCGATCAAGGACCATTATCTGTACTCCGTCAACATACTTACCCACGGCACTGTCATGTCACACCGCGACAATTACCTCGACCTCGATCCCACGTATCGCGACGTATTCGGCCAGCCGCTTCTGCGCATGACCTTCGACTGGAAGGAAAACGAGATCAAGATGACCCAGTTCATAACCGGCAAGGCAAAGGAAATCGCCGAGGCGATGGACGGCAAATCGGTAGAGGCAAAGATGAAACAGACCGGCGATCACTACGACACGCGGGTATACCAGACCACGCACAATGTCGGCGGCGCGGCCATGGGCGAGGACCCGCAGCGAAGCGTGGTCAACCGCTTTTTGCAGTCCTGGGACGCGCACAATGTGTTCGTAATGGGCTCGAGCGTCTATCCGCAAAATATCGGTTACAACCCGTTGGGCCTGGCGGGCGCACTGGCGTTCTGGTCCGCAAAGGCCATTCGCACGGCCTACCTGAAATCGCCCGGGCCACTGGTATAGGATTGTGCGCGTTGCGTTAAATATAAAGGTCATAGCGGCCATTGTCGTGATGATTGCAACTAGCGCGATGGCGCAAGCCGCACCAGATGAGCTCGTGCAGCGCGGCGCCTATCTCGCGCATGCCGGAGACTGCATTGCCTGCCATACCGCCCCGGACGGAAAGCCATACTCCGGCGGGGTGCCGATAAACACGCCGATCGGGATGATTTATTCGACCAACATCACTCCGGACCTCGAAACCGGGATCGGTAAATACAGCATGGACGAATTCGTGAGGGCCATGCGCGAAGGCGTGGCGAACGACGGGCAACATCTTTATCCGGCCATGCCCTATACGTCCTTCACGAGGCTGTCGAAGGAAGACCTGACGGCGCTCTATGCCTACTTCATGCATGGCGTCGAGCCGGTGCACAAGCAAAATCACGAGACGAAATTGAGCTGGCCGCTCAGCATGCGATCTCTCATGGCGCTCTGGAATGATCTATATCTCAAGAAGGGCGAATACGCCGCCGATCCGAATAAGAGCGCGTCATGGAACCGCGGCGCATATCTCGTGCAGGGTCTCGGACATTGCGGCGGATGCCACACGCCGCGGGGAGTTGGCGGCCAGGAGTTGGCGGACAGCGAAAAGGGCGGCAGTAAATTCCTCGCCGGGGCCACGCTGGACGACTGGCATGCATCATCCCTGAATGGGGACCTAGATACCGGGCTGCATGCCTGGTCGAAAGAGGAGCTGGCCGAATTCTTAAAAACCGCCCGCACCGCACGCGTCGCGGCATTTGGCATGATGGCGGGAGTGGTCGGAATGAGCACCCAATATCTGACTGATAATGACCTTATGGGGATTGCCGAATACCTGAAATCAATGCCGCCTTCAGAGGACAATGCCGCGGATTCGGCCGTGCAAGCCAATGCCGTCAGTGCTGCGACGATAGCGCTGCGCGCTGGTGATATCTCGATGCGTGGATCGCGCGTCTATCTGGACAATTGCGGCGCCTGCCATGGCTCGGACGGCGCGGGCGCAACGCGGACCTTCCCGCACCTGACGAAAAACGAAGAGGTCAACTCCAAAGATCCAACCTCAATGATTCACATAGTGCTGGGTGGGTCAGCAATGCCGTCAACGCAAACCGCGCCCTCAGCGCTCGCCATGCCCGACTTCGGCTGGCGACTGAGCGATGCGGAAGTGGCTGATGCGCTAAGCTTTATACGCGGCAACTGGGGCAATCATTCGGCAGCGGTCAGCAGCGATGAGATCGGCCGCTTGCGCAAATCCCTCGCTCTTCAAAATACAGTTCAGTAACCTTGAAACGCTGGCAGTATCCGCTTGATATAGCTATCCCAAGTAAACAATAAGTATACAATTTGCCCCAAAAGCATAAAAAAAAGGGGCTACGATTTCTCGTAACCCCTTGATTTAAAAAGTGGAGCTGAACGGGATCGAACCGTCGACCTCTTGAATGCCATTCAAGCGCTCTCCCAGCTGAGCTACAGCCCCGAGACCGTAATTATATCCGTTAGCGGCCACCCGTTGTCAAGGCGGACAGGTATCCTGTACAATCCGCACCGGTTTGAATTACACTTATGCATGGGATTTATTATAAGGCTCCTGATGCTTACGATACTGGCGGGGATCATATTCATAGGCGTCGCGCTGTTCCGGGGTGGCTCGGATATCAGGCACGCCGGCGACGTGATCGCGCGCACCTTTGATTCGGCCGCTGACAAGGCCGACCGGATCAGGCATATCGTTACCAAGACCGACAGCACGATCGAGCGCGTCGGCGACACCATCAATGACGCGGCCCATGGGGCCGCCGAACGGCTCAAGGACACTAAAGACAAGATCGACGGCAAGGCCTCCGAACTAAAGTGCCGCGCGGACGATAAGGCCGATGAACTCCGCCGCATCAAAGACTGCGTCAACAACTCGATCTCAAATTCGGTGGATTCATTCAATAAAGGGAAAGACCGTCATGCAACAGCCACCGGCGATAAGCGTTAGCGGCCTCAGGAAGTCCTACAAGACCCAGGCCGGGCAACTCGACGTCCTAAAGGGCATAGACCTCGATATCGCCGCCTCGTCGATGTCAGCGATAATGGGGGCCTCAGGGGTGGGCAAGAGCACGCTGCTCCAGATGCTCGGCACGCTCGACACCCCAAGCGAAGGCAGCATCTCATACTACGGGAGCGATATATCCGGCCTCGGCGAGGCCGAGCTATCGGCATTCAGGAACCGGACTATCGGGTTCATATTCCAGTTCCACCACCTGCTGCCGGAGTTCAACGCGCTCGAAAACGTGATGATGCCTGTGCTGATCAATGGCTCGGTCGGCAGGGACGAGGCCGAGCGCATGGCAAGGGGGCTACTGGACGAGGTCGGGCTCGGCGAGCGTCTCACGCACCGCCCGGGGGAGCTCTCGGGCGGAGAGCAGCAGCGCGTGGCCGTGGCGCGGGCGCTCGTGATGTCGCCGCGCGTGGTGCTCGCCGACGAGCCCACGGGCAACCTCGATACGCGCACCGGGATGGAGGTCTTCGACCTGCTTGAGCGCCTGAACCGGGCGCGCGGGATAACCTTCGTGATCGTCACGCATAACGAGGCGCTCTCTGAGCGCTGTCACCGCGTGATAGAGATGGTCGACGGAAGGATTAAGTCCTAGCAAAAGCCGCTCTATTGCATCCCATCGCGCAGCGAGCGCGGAGCGTTGCCCCTAGCAAATGGACGCGGGGATGTCCCTGGACAGCACGCCCTTGCTCATCCAGAGCATGCGGTCGGCCTGTTTCGCGAGTTCCATGTTGTGGGTTACGAGTATGAAGGTTATGTTGCGCTCCTTGCACTTTCCGCGCAGGAACTTCATCACTTCGCCTTCGGTCTCCTCGTCGAGGTCCCCCGTCGGCTCGTCCGCAAGAATGATCTCGGGGTTGTTGATCAGCGCGCGGCCGATGGCCACGCGGCGCTGCTGGCCGCCGCTGAGCTGTGAGGGCAGCGAGTCCATCTTGTCCTTAAGCCCCAGAGAGGTGAGGCATTCCTCGGCGAGTTTCATGTCCTCGGAGGTGGGTTTCTGCTTGCACCTAAACAGCGAGGGCAGGATGACGTTTTCGCGCGCGGTAAGCACTTGCAGGAGGCTCGCGAACTGGAATATGTACCCCACGCTGTCGGCGCGATAGCCGGAGAGCCCGTCGTCGTTCTGCGCGTATACGTCCATGCCGTTAAACACGATGCTGCCCGAGGTGGGCCGGAGTATCCCGCCCATGATCGAAAGCAGGGTCGTCTTGCCGGAGCCGGAGTGCCCGACTATCGAGAGGAACTCGCCCTTCTCGACCGTGAGCGATGCGTTATCGACGGCCCTGAACTCCGAGCCCTCTATCGTGTAAAGCTTGCTTACGTTATTGACTTCGATCTGGGCCATGCTGTCTCCTATTGCTCCTTGAGCACGTCGAGCGGCTCGAGCCGCTTGATATGGTTTACGCTGGAGAGCGATCCCACCACGCTGATGCCGACTCCGACCGCGAGGCCCAGAAGCGCGATCAGCAGCCTGTCGCCGAGCGTGAGGGACACGTTCATGTCCCTGATGAGCGTAAACATTTGCGTGAGGCCAAGCGACATGAGCGTGCCGGCTATTATGCCGACTACGCTGCCCATCGAGCCGAGCGTCACAACCTCGATCAGGAAGGCGCGGGCCACGTCCTTGCCCCTCGCGCCTATCGCGCGCAGTATGCCGATTTCGCGCGCGCGCTCGTTGACAATGGCCGAGAATATCGTCCAGGTCAGGAATACGGCGATGAGCGCGGCTATGGATATCGTGAGCAGAAAGATGCGGTTGATGTCCTTGAGCGTACCTATAATGCCCTTGCCGATGTCGTCGCGGTAGATGTAATTGACGTCGTTGAGGTCGCCCGCGATCTGGCGTCCGACCTTGTAAGGGTCGTAGCCGCTCTTGAGCTTGACGAATATCATCGATATCTGCCCTGCCTTAAGCGGCGTCTTGGCGAGCTTCACGATATCGGGGAGGTTCTCGTCGCTTATGAAAATGGCGTTGTCCAGTCCGGTGCCGGTCTTTATGAGCCGGCCTATAAAATTGAACTTCTTATTGAAGAGCACGCTGCTCGATACGCGAATGAGATCGAGGTTCTGGTTGGCCTGATACCCGATGATGGCCTCACCCTTGACCATCTTGCGGTCGACGATGCCGGAGAGCCACGGCTTTACGATGAAGTCGGTGTCCTGGTCGATCGCGACGACCTTCACGGGCGGGATGTCGCAGCATACGCCGAGGATCGATTCGAGGAACGTCTGGGAGGTGACGGCTGCAACGCCTTCGACCTGCTTGATCTTGTCGACGTAGTCGCGGGGCATGTAGAAGTTCGGGCCCTTGCCCTCGAGCAATACCGTCTCGGCCGAGTCCGAGGCGCCCATCGGGACTATCGCGAGGTCGGCCCCGAACCTTGCGGTTGCGCGGGCCACGCCCAGCGAGACGCTCTCGATGAAAGAAGTGCCGAAGACGAGGATAGCCACGAGGAGCCCGATCGAGAGGACGAGCACAGCCGTGCGGAACGGCTTCAGCATCAGGTTGCGCATCGCGAGGCTCATGAGCCCGAAAGTCATATCTGGTGTTGCCGCCTTTCTTGATAAAAAAAGAATCGGGACGCCTCTATATTATACACAGCAGAGGCGTCCCGATCCATCAAGCCGCGTCAGGCGGCCGTTGCGTTCTTACTTGAGGTTCCCGTCCATGCCGCAAAGCGGGGCGTTGATCTCTTTGCCCAGCATCTTGGTGTGGCAGCCGTTACAAACTGAGGTCGGGTTGCCGACGATCTTCTTGGCGGCTATGTCATAAAGCGCGAGCTTGCCGTCCTGGATGGTCTTCTCGGGGTTAGCCGGGTCCTTCTCGTTGGCCCTGAGGGTGAGGATGGCGTACTTGCCGTCCGGTGTAGGCATCGCATCGTGGTTCTCCGCGTCGGTCATCATCGTGGTGGCCTCGACCTTGAGGGTCTTGGCGTCGACTACGTAGAACCTGTCACCCGCGGCCTGGAGGATCTTCTTGCCGTCCGGGGTGAAATACTGCCTGAAGCCGATGGTGTGGTACTTCTCGCCGGCGACGCTGCTCCTCTTGAGGACCTTCACGTTGCCTTTTACGAGCTCGGGGAGGTCAAGCAGCATGAAGTCGACCTTGCCGTTGAGGCCGTGGAACGGCTGGGTCGCATCCCAGCTGTCGGCGCCGTCGATGGCGACTACGAAGGTCTTCATGTCAGGGGAGTTCGTCCCGTGGAAGAACAGGTAGTTGTTCTTCCAGCCCTCTTTGTCGAGGAATATGGTCTTCTTCGTCTTCATGGTGGCCTTGTCGACGATCTGGATGAAGGCTTCCTGGGTCATCGATACCGGGATGTAGTCCTTGGTGGTCTGGCCGGAGGCGCAGAATACCGCGCCAGCCCATGCGGCGCGCTCGGGAAGGGTCTCTACGTTGTCAGTGGTGACCTTGCCGGTCTTGAAATCCACGACTCCGCGGTGATATTTCTGGGCACCGGCTTTCTCGTCAAGCTGATAGGTCGAGAAATAGCCCTTGGTGCGGTCCTTGTTGTCGATCCTGACGTCATGGATGGCCTGGGCGGCCACGACGATGCGGTCGAGGTCCTTGTTGAGCTTGATCGGCTCTGCTGCGGACGGGTCGATCGTGATGTCGGCGACGGCATAGTGCCCGCCGTCACCAGCAACATACACGGTGCCGGAATAAGTCTTGCCCTTGGCGTCAGCCGTGGGCGTGGTCTTGTCCACGGTCGTGAAGGCGAGGTAGCCCGCCAGGACGAGGCACATGCTGATTGCGACTACTAAAGTTTTTTTCATTCTTGCTTCTCCCCGAAAGTTTAAGTGTTAGTACGGTTCGATGAAGCTTCGCCTAAACCTTGTGCAAGGGCGGCGGTCCAGCTGTCCTGATCTCCCTTCTCACCCCCTCTGGTAATGAGATTTAAATGGATTAATAAGAAACCTTGATACATTCAGTTTATTCGCGATAACTATTGGAAATCAACTTGAAATTATGAGTTTAGGGAAGCTATTATTACGGCTGTAACCCCCGTGAGCCCGTTTTCGGGATGCCGCGCGTGATTTCCTTGATCGGCGCTGACGGTTTGACGTATCATAGGCGTCATGAAACAAACAAAGTTCACCCCAATAAAGCTCACACGGCCGAAGCAGAAGACAACCGAGAAGAACTGCAGCGCCTGCCCGGCGATATGCTGCCACGACCTCTCCATCGTGATCATGAGGCCCGAGACCCGCAAGGAGATCGACGACCTCAAGTGGCACCTGCACTACGACACCGTCGGCGTCTACATCCGCAGCCGCCGCTGGCACGTCGTCGTCAAGGGCAAGTGCATGTACCTCGACGCGAACAACATGTGCACGATCTACGACCGCCGCCCCGACAAGTGCCGGAACCACATGCCGCCCTCGTGCGAGCGCTACGACACCTGGTACGACGTCCTCTTCACGAAGCCCGAGGAGCTGGAGGCTTACCTCAAAAGGAAGAAGAAATAGCCGATGAAGAAGCTCGGCTCGCCTCCCACCTCGTGTGACTGGAAGGGTGCGGCGCAAGGGCCGAAGGCCGGGCCGGCGGCCCGGCCGCGCGGGCGCGTCATGCGCTACGAAGAAGACGGCGCATGGCAGGGCGTGGCTGCCGAGCGGTACAAGAGCCCCGACGGCTCGTGGGCCTCTGTCATAAGGCGAACCCTCGTCGGAGGGCTCAAGGGCGAGCGCACGAAGTTCCACCTCAGGTATTTCGAGATCGCACCCGGCGGCAGGACGTCGCTCGAACTCCACAGCCACGAGCACGTCGTGGTCGTGGTCCGCGGCAAAGGGATATGTAGGATCAGGACAACCCGCCACGAGATCGGGCCGATGGACGTGGCCTACATCCCGCCGGGCGCGCCGCACCAGCTGAGCAACCCCAACAATGAGCCTTTCGGGTTTTTCTGCATAGTCGACGCGGAGCGCGACAGGCCGGCGCCCGCCGGAGCAAGGGGCCGGAAACCATGAACAAGGACAGTGCGACCTCCGCGATACGCGGCCGCATCAGGCTTTCGTTCTGGATATTCCTGGGGGTGCTCGCTACCGGCACAGGAGGCTACTGGCTGATAAGCGATGGCAAAGCCTCGCTCCTGGATTGTTTTTACATGACCGTGATAACGGTCTCGACGGTCGGTTACGGCGAGGTCATAAGCATAACGCCTTTTTGGTACGCGAAGCTCTTTACGATCGCGCTGATATTCGCAGGGATGTCGGTGATACTGTATTTCATCTCGAACGTCACGGCGTTTCTGATCGAGGGCAACCTGAAAGAACTCTTCTGGAGGAAGAAGATGCAGAAGCTCATAGGCAAGCTCAACGGGCATTACATAGTGTGCGGCGCCGGAAAATTCGGCGAGCACATCATACGCGAGTTCGTCGACACGCGGCGGCCGTTTGTCGTGATAGAGGCCGAGCGCGAACACGTGACCGAGGTCGCCGTGCGGTTCCCGGATGCGCCCGTAGTGCACGGCGACGCCGCGGAAAACGACGTGCTAGAGGCCGCAGGGGTGGGGCGCGCCGCAGGCATGCTGGTCGCGACCGAAAACGACAAGGACAATATAGTCATCACGCTCACCGGCCGCCAGATGAACCATACAATGCGCATCGTTACGCGCTGCAACGACGCGCGCCACTCAGAGAAGCTCAAGCGCGCCGGCGCGGACTCCGTGGTATCGACTAACTTCATCGCCGGGCTCCGCATGGCGTCTGAGATGTTCAGGCCGTCGGTCGTCTCGTTCCTGGACAAGATGCTCAGGGACAAGGAGCGCAACCTGCGCATAGAGGAGATGGTGGTGCCGGAGGGCGCGGGACTCGGCACGATGCAAGAGGCTCGGCGGTACGCCCTCGTGCTTGCCATCAGATACCCGGACGGGTCGTATCAGTTCAACCCCTCAGGCGAGACAGTGCTCGCACCGGGCGCGACTCTGATCTTCATGGGCAGCCCCGATGACCGCGGGAGCCTTAGCAAGGCGCTCTTAGGGGGTGCGGCTTAAGCCGGGCAGGGGGGATTAGAACTCGTGCGCTATGCTGGCGGCGGTCGACTTAAGCAGGAACCTGGCCTGGCCGGAATTGCCTGACGGCCTGAGCACCGCCGCGAAATAATATTCGGGCGTGATGGCGCTGAGCACTACGGTGCATTTTTCGGTCTTGAACGTGGCCTCGGAGGCAGTGCCGAGGCTGAGGCTCTCGCAGGCGTCGGCTATGTTGCGCATGAGCTGCGAGGTCTCGGCGTTGAGGTCCTCCGGCTCCGTGATCGTGGCCGACCCAACGTGCTCGACCGGCATCCCGTCGATGCCGCAGATCATCAGCAGTTCGGCCCCCCTGATCCTGACGAGCAGGTCCTTAAGCGTTTCCGCGAAACTCATCCCGCCTCCTTCCGAGCGCCTCGGCGAAAGCTACCAGCTTTCCCTCCAGCATCTCCGAGTCGCGGCCGAGCATCTTCATAAGCATCTGGAGCTCGGCGGCGCGCTGCAGCGCAGCCTTGTTTTGAGGGGCGATGATCAGTACTTCGTTGAGGATCGACATTGCACGGCGGAAGTCCTCGGTGGCCACGGCGAAGTCCGCCTCCCCGATCATCGCGTCCAGGTCGGGGGTGGGTTTGAAGGCCGGAAACGGCTCGGCTAAGGGTTGCGCTGCGGGCGGCTGCGCTGCAAAAGAGGGCGCTGTCCCGGCGGCATCGGACGATACCTCCTCGGCCACCCCGACGATCTCCGCATCAGAGGTATCGGATGATATTTCCTCAGCGACCTCTGCGACCTCGGCCTCGCCCGCATCGGACGATACCTCCTCGGCGATCTCGACTATCCCGGCCCCGGAGGGCTCTGACGATACCTCCTCCGTGACCTCTACGGCCTCGGCCACGGCGCCGGATAAATCGGACGCTTCGGCCTCATCCCCGATCTCGATGGCCTCTTCGGCCTCATCCGCGGCCGGAGTATCGTCCATGAGCTCTTTATCCGAGAGCGAGGCGCTGAACTTTCGCATCTCCTCCTCGAGGTCGGCGGGCGGTTCCTCGGCTGCCTTGGGCGCATGTGGCAGCTCCTCTTCAATGGCAGCCGCTTCTTCCACCTTCGCCACGGTGGCGGCCAGGGGCACCTCGCCGTGCTCCAGGTGTGAGGAGCCGGCGGCAGGCAGTTCGGCGGGCCGGGACATGGTGGCCTCGAGGGCACGGATCTCGGCCTGAGCCGAATCGTCCATCGGGTTCATGCCGAGCAGGACCTTGTATCGCTCTATCGCGCGCGGCGCATCGCCGAGCGCCTTATATATCTCGGCAAGTTTTTTCTGCGCGAAGAAGTTGTCGGGGTTGCTCGAGACGACCTCCTCGAACGCCTTGCGCGCGTCCGCGGTCTGGCCCTTGTCGAGGTATATCTTCCCTAGCGAGACCTTGGCGCTGGTATAGGTGGGCTGCCTCTCGATCCCGGCCACCAGCACGTCTATGGCCTCGTCGTGCCTGCCTGCCTTGCGGTATTCCTCGGCCAGCGGGACGAAGAGAGTGGAGTTGGGGTCCTTGTCGACCTTTTCTTTTAGCTTGTCTATCGGGTCCATGACACTACTATTTCGACAAAATCGGCAATAAATGTCAAGTTATATTCTCGGCGAGCCTGTCGAGTATGAGATCGGCGGCATCGTCCTTGCTCATCAGCGGGCACTCGGATTCGGCGTGGCGCTCTATGATCACTATCCGGTTGGTGTCAACGTCGAAGCCCGCCTCGGGATCCGAGATGTCGTTATAGACGAGGATGTCAGCGCCTTTCTTGAGGTACTTTTCCCTCGCGCGCTCTATCGACGTGTCGGCCGCGAAGCCTACGATCACCGGCCGCTTTTTCATCCGTCCCACCTCGGCCAGTATGTCTGGGTTGAGCGTGAGCCTGATCTCTTTGATCTCCGACTTGCCGACTTTGGCGGCGGTATGCCCCCCGCCTTCGGCCCTGAAGTCGGCGACCGCGGCCGCCATCACAAGCGCGTCGGCGCCGGCAAGTTCGGCCTTCACCGCATCGCGCATCTGAAGGGCGCTGACAATGTCTATCGTGCGCACGCCGTCGGGGGCGCTCAGGGCGGAGGGGCCGCTTATGAGCACGACGTCAGCGCCGCGCCTGCGCGCCGCGCGCGCCACGGCATAGCCCATCTTGCCCGACGAGCGGTTCGATATGAAGCGCACCGAATCCATGAACTCGCGCGTCGGCCCTGCGGTTACGACTATCTTTTTGCACGTGAGGTCCCGCTTCGAGACCGCGGCGCGGGCCTCGGCTATGATGCTCTCGATCCGGGCCATGCGGCCCCTGCCTTCCTCGCCGCAGGCGAGCGAGCCGCACTCGGGCGCCACCTCGCGCACGCCGCGCCCCTTTAGAAGGGTGAGGTTCTGCTGCAATACAGGATTGTCGTACATCCTCCAGTTCATCGCGGGAGCCACGACTACGGGGCCGCTGTATGCAAGCAGGAACGTGCTCAGGAGGTCGTCCGCGATGCCGTGGCTGAACTTGCCGATTATGTCGGCGGTCGCAGGGGCTATGATCGCGAGTTCGGCCTCGGCAGCGAGCGCGATGTGCGCCAGCGGGTCGTCGAACAGCCCCTCGTGGACCTTCTCGCCCGAGGCGAGCGAGACCGACAGAGGGGTTATGAAATGCCTGGAGGCATCGGTCATCACTACGGTGACGGATGCCTCCAGATCTTTTAGCCTTCTGATCAGGTCGACGGCCTTGTAGGCCGCGACGCTGCCGGTGATACCGATTACTATGCGCTTATTCTTCAGGCTTCTCTTCCTCTTCGGTGGTCTCCTCGGTGTCCGCGAACAGGTCGTCGAACGCCTGGCGCTCCGCGTCCTCGCGCTCGGTGAGGTATACGCGCAGGTCCTTCTCGAGGTCCGAGAGGTCCTCCGGCATAGCCTCGCGGCGCTTGTCCTCGAGGAACCTCTTGTAGTCGAACTTCTTGGCCTCTTCGTTGGCGACGCGTGCGTCCTCGCCGGTCAGGAACTCGACCTTGTTCTCGAGCGCCTCTTCGATGGCGATGGTCGGGAACTTGCGGTACTTGGTCGTGATCTTCGGCTTTGCGCCCACGGCCAGCTCCCTCGCACGCTGCGCGGCGATCAGCACGAGCCTGAAGCGGCTGTCTATCTTGTCCTTCTCACGCTCTATTGGGAGCGAAACGATGTCCATCTCTAGCCGTCCTCCTTAAGAAAATGTCTCTCTATCCAGCCGGGATCGATGTTAACGGTCCTGAGGGCCGAGGCGGTCACTACCGCGTCGAGTTCCGCAAGCGCCTGCTCGATCTTATCGTTAATAATAACATAATCATATATCAAATACTCGCTTATCTCGGCCGAGGCCCGGCCGAGCCTTACGCGGAGGTCTTCCTCGGTGTTGTTCCCGCGGCCGCGTAGCCGCTCGGCTAGCGCCTCGAGCGAGGGCGGGAGGATGAAGACGAGCACCGCGTCCGGGAACTGCTCCCTGATCTGACGCGTCCCGTTTACGTCTATGTCGAGCACGACGTTCACCCCGCTTTGGAGCATATCTTTGAGCCTGGCCTTGGAAGTGCCATAGAGAGAGGTGTGCACCGGGGCCCATTCCGCGAACTCGCCGCGGTGGATCATAGCGCGGAACTGGGGCTCGTCTATGAACGTGTAGTCGAGGTCGTTGACCTCGCCCGGGCGGGGCAGACGCGTGGTATACGAGACCGAAAATTTCAGGTCTCCGCGATTGGACATGAGCTGCTTGAGCAGGGTGGTCTTGCCGGTCCCGGACGGGGCCGAGATCACGAAGAGCGTTCCAAGGCGTTTCATCGGGGCTCCTCTGTCTGGGGTGTCAGGGGCTCAGGGGCCGCGGAAAGCCTCTGGCTGATCGTCTCGGTCTGAAGCGCGCTTAGGATCACATGCCCGCTCTCGGCCACTATGATCGAGCGCGTCTTCCTGCCCTCGGTCGCGTCGACCAGCAGGCCGGCCTCGCGCGCGACGTCGCGCAGCTTCTTCATCGGGGCCGAGCCGGGGCCGACCACTGCCACGACCTTCGCGGCCGCCACCATGTTGCCGAACCCTACGTTCAGAAGCCCTATCTGGGTGCCCATGCCGCCCTCACTGGACGTTCTGGACCTGCTCGCGCGCCCGCTCGATCTCGGTCTTCATCTCGATGACGCAATCTATCAGGCCGGGGTCGTCCGTCTTGGAGCCTATGGTGTTTGCCTCGCGGTTTAGCTCCTGAAGCAGGAAGTCGAGCTTGCGCCCTACGGTGCCGCCTGCGCGGAGCATCTCGGACATGTGCTCAGCGTGGTGGCGGATGCGCGTGATCTCCTCGGTAATGTCCGCGCGCTCGGCATACTGGGTGGCCTCCATCATGAGCCTCTGCTCGTCTACCGGGCTTTGAGACAAAAGCTCGGCGATGCGCTGCATATAGGCGTTTCTGCGGGCCGCTATCGCTGCCGGAGCGCCGGCCGTGACCTTCTCGTTGAGCCCTGCGATCTTCTCGGTCATCGCCAGCATCTCATCCAGCAGCCCCGCGCCCTCCCTTGCCCTCATCCCGCAGAGGATCTCAAGCGCCTCCTCGAAGGCCTCATGCAGATGTGAAAAAGAGCCTAGTTCCTGGCTGGTTACGATATTATCCTTAAAGTAAAGCATATGGGATAATCCGACCTTCTCGGAGGATAGCTCAAGGGCCTCCGAGAGCCCATTGAGCATGGTATGGATGGCCTTGGCCGCAGGCATGTCCAGGCGGAGCCCAAGCGCGGACGAGCCGGTGTATGAGACCGTGATATCGACCTTGCCCCTGGCTATGCGCTCCTTGGCTCGGGCGCGCAGGGGCAGTTCATGGGCATTGAGTGCGGACGGCATGCGGACGTTCACGTCCAGATAGCGGTGGTTGAGAGAGCGGATCTCGACCTTAAACCCCTCGCGTTCGGCCGAGCCGAAGCCTGTCATGCTCTGTATCATGTGGTGTAAGGATATAAAGACCGCACCGGCCGAGTCAAGCGATAAAAAACCTTTCGCCTATGGCCTGAGGTGCCATGAGGGTTCGAAGTCCCTGTGGCGTGAGTCCCGATCCGAGATTACGGCCGGCACCCCCGGCCACTTGATCGCGAACTCAGGGTCATCCCACCTCACGCCGCGCTCAAGCTCGGGAGAATAGAATTCGGTCACGAGGTACAGGACCTCGGAATCGTCCGCCAGGGTCATGAACCCGTGGGCGAAACCCTTTGGGACGTACATCATCCTGCGGTTTTCGGCCGTGAGTTCCTCTGCGTACCATTGCCCGAACGTAGGTGAGCCCTCACGGAGATCCAGGATGCAGTCCCAGAGAGCGCCCCTTATGCAGCGGACGACCTTGGTCTCGGCCTTTGGGGCGAGCTGGTAGTGCATCCCGCGAAGGGTGCCTTTCTGCGCGCTCAGGGAGTTGTTGATCTGCACCACGTTTCTGTCGAGCCCCATCTTGTCGTACTCGTTGACGCAGAAAAACCTGGCGAAAAAGCCGCGCTCGTCCCCGCGCTTTTCGAGCTCGATCGTGTATGCGCCCTTAAGCGGAGTCTCGTTGAAGATCATCGTTTCAGCCTCCCTCGCGGATCTGATGGATTATACATTCTTATCGCAGCGTTCGCAACGGTACTTAAACCCGTCCGCGGCCACCGCTCTTCAGGCCGAGAAGGGCAAAAAACTTGACATTATGCGGGGTTCGGTTTTACGATAAGGCACGGTACGCTTTATCATGCATGGGTTGGGCATGCCGTGCTCCTTTGCCGGAGCAATAACGCTTACACCGGGGTGGTCATGGCCGAGATGAAAGGGATTAAGAAAGTGGGCCGCAAGACACCGCGGGCAGCGGCTGCCGCACCAAAGAAGGGTGCCGGAGGCGCCCGGGCCAAGGCACAGGCCGGCGGGGATGGGGGCGCGCGTCTGGCGGCCGAAATTGAGCGGGCAAAGCAGCTCGTGGCCGAAGGCCGCCCGGATGAGGCCCTCGTGGCGTTTATATCGATTAAGCGGGAAAACCCATCCCTCATCGAGCTGAGCCCGGTCTTGTGCGACCTTTGCCTCGGCACAGGGAGACATGACCTTCTCGCGCCATCATGGATTACCGAGGCTGTGCGCTGCAACAAGGATTTTGCCGGGAGCTTTATTGAGCTTGCGGCCGATGCATACCAGAAGAATATGGTCTCCGGAGCAACGGAAATACTGGCCGCCTTACTTGAAGCCGATCCGGACAACTATAAGGCATGGAATAACTACGCCATATGTTTGACAGCTTCCGGCACCCAGATGCTTAGAAATGCGGAGGCGGCCTTCAGGCAATCCTTCCAGATCAACTCAAAGATCGTCGAAACCGTTACGAACCTCGACCGGTTGACCCAGATCGTCGGATTTCTGAACAAAACTCTGGCTTGATCCAACCCGTTTCCAAATTCTGGCGGCTTGCTCCCATTCCAATCCGGAGTGAAAGAATGGCAACCGCTTGGCACGTTTAATGCATCTATAAATATGCGCCGTAGTTTTTTGCCATTAATTTGACATGGCGCAGTAATGATATTGTATGGCGGCAATTATCATCAAGGCTGGAGGGACGGATGATAGAGTGGACAGGTGAGAGATACGTTCCGTGGGTGGAGGACAAGAAGCTTACCTATGAGCATCTTCAGCGGTATTATTACGCAAAGAACTTCGTCAAGGGCAGGCGGGTATTGGATCTCGCCTCGGGCGAAGGCTATGGGGCTAACATCCTCTCGGAGGACGCCGAGTCGGTCGCAGGCGTCGATATCAGCCCGGAGGCGGTCCGCCACGCGTCGTCCAAATACATAAGGGACAACCTCAGATACTTCGTCGGCGACATCACGGCTATCCCGATCGAGGGCATGGGGGTGTTTGACGTGATCACCTGTTTCGAGGCCCTTGAACATATCGAAGACCACGATGCCCTTCTGCGCGAGGTCAAGAGGCTGCTGAAACCCGAAGGCATATTCCTGATCTCGACGCCCAACAAGCTGATTTATTCCGATATCCCGAAGTATACGAACAAGTTCCATCTAAAGGAGCTTTATTTTGACGAGTTCAGGGATCTGCTGGGCGGGCACTTCGCTGGCTGTTACTTTTATGGCCAGAAGGTATCGCCCCTTACTAGTCTTTTTGCGCTGTTTGACGGCGGCAGCCCCGGGCGCAAGAGTTTCGTCTCTATCGGGGACAAAGGGTTTCACGAGGTGACGTCCGCCGAGCGTCAGGCGCTTTATTTCGTTGCCGTCGCCTCTGATGGCGGGCTGGGGGCCGAGTCCCTGCCGTCCGAATATGAGATCGTCGATGTCTCGGACTCATATTTTAAGTGGATGGAATCCAGGGTCGCGGCGGCGGCGTCAGCAGCAGCCCAGAAAAGCAAGAGGGTCGAGGACCTGGACAGGGCGTTCAAGGCCGCGACCGGAGAGCTGGAAGCCATGAAGGGCAAACTGGCCGATACCGCCCAGCTTAAGGCCTCGATAGGAGAAAAAGACGCATATATAAAATTCATCAGCGATACGCATGCCGAAAAAAACCGCATTATCACTTCACTGAAGGACGAGGTCGCGGCGCTCAACATCAGGGCCGGAAAGGACGAAGTCCTGAAACTCGAGCTGGCCTCGAAGGAAGAGACCATCAGGGCGCTGAACCTAAAGGTTTCCGAGATGGAATCTGAGATCGGCCGCATGCGTGCGGATCTCGGTGAAGTCGAGGCGAGGTATAAGGGCCAGATGCAGGATGTCAGGGCCGAACTGATGAGGCTGTTCCCGGACAAACACGCCGGCGCGGCCAACAAGGAAGGCGACCTAAAGATCGCCAACATGCTCATGCTCGTCACCGAGAGCCTGCTGAGGGAGGACATGTCCTCCGAGGCTGCGAACGCCCTCGGAGAGGTCTGCTACAACTTCGGGAGCATGAGGGCCGCGCAGACGTTTTTCACCAAGGCCCTGGCGGCGAAACCCTCCAGCACCGATGCGCTGAACAACCTCGGCATGATCGGCCTGCACCTTGGCGACAAGCGTCTCGCCGCGGACCTCTTCAAGACGGTTCTCGACCGTGATGCGGACGACGAGGTGGCCGCGAAAAACCTGCGGTCCGTGACTGGCGGGATGATAAGAGAGGGCGAGATGCTGTTCGCCGAAGGGAAGCAGGACGAGGCGATGAAGAAGTTCGTCGACGTCGCTGACCTCGATCCCCGCAACTGGGAGAACTGGAACAACCTGGGCGTGGCCCTGATGGCAGCGGGCCTGAACGTCGATGCTGAAAAATGCTTCCTCACCGCGCTTGAGCTTAACGAAGGCTGCAAGGATGCCGAGGCAAACCTCCGGGCCCTCAGGCAGAGGCAGCGTGAGCTGCCCGGCAGGCTCGCAAGCCCTGCCGCTGCAGCGGGGGTGAAATAGATGGTCCGGACGAGGCAGGAGTATGCGCAGGAGTTCGACCTGGAGGGGATAAGAGTATCCGTGATCGGCTCCGGCAGGGTCCCGGATCCCCAGAGCGAGGTCAGGATCCTTGACGTTTATTCCAGGCTTCCGCTGGCATTTAAGTACATGAGCGCTGCCGAGGCCGAGCGAGCGTGGTTCGATGAGTCCGACATTGTTGTATTCAGCCAGTGCCGGAGCGCCGAGAGCGCAGCGCTTTTGGGCGAGGCCGTCCGTGCAGGAAAGGCTACGATATATGACGTCGACTCATACCTTTTCGAGCTGCCGGGCGCCGAGGCCACGCTCTCGGAGAAGGTCAACGTGCTGGCGTTCCTGCGGGGATGCAGCTGGATCACCTGCTCGAACATAGGCCAGAAGGCCAGGCTCATGAGATACTGCTCGCGCGTGGAGCTGATCGGCAACCGCGTGAGGCCGGTCGAAAATCTCTCGCTTATCGAGACCGGCAAGGTCCATATTCTGCTGGCCTGCCGCGGCCGGTTCAGACTCCGCGAGTCCGCCATGCAGTTCATCGAGGCCCTGGACTCGATCATGGCCAAATACCCGGAGGTCATACTCACGCTCTGGGGCGAGAAATTCCCCCTCGAGATAGAGGAGATGGTAGAGGCCTACGGCGCGCAGGGGAGGGTCCAGCGAAGGAAGGATCCGGCCGCGTCGCACGAAGACTACATTGACGAGCTTACGGGGATGGGCGTTTCGTTCGCACTGGTGCCGCTGGAGGATACCTCCGAGTTCGCGCAGGAGCCCGACATGGGCTACCTGGAGCTGGCTTCGCTCGGAATCCCGGCCATCTTCAGCTCAACCGAGACGTTCCGCAGGTGCATCGCGCACAAGTCAAACGGACTCCTTGTGGACAACGAGCGGGCGCAGTGGTACGGCGCCATGGAGCTTATGATAAAGGACGCGGCGCTCCGGGCCGTTCTCGGCACGGGCGCATTTTCAGACGTAGAGAAAAACCGGAACCTCCGCGAGAGCATATACGACTGGGCCATGCTGCTGCGCGTGTGCATCGACGCCAGGACAGCCGCGAAATACTCGGCCGGTTCCTCGCACATGCAGGCCTCAGCCCTGAGCGCGAGGCTGTCCGCGGCACTTTCGTCGGCCGGGGCCGAAGCGTCCCTCGCCGATATGGACATAGCCCGTTCGCTGGAGGCCGCCGCACCGGCCCTCAACCATGCCCTCAAGGAACTTGCGGGCATGGATCTGCCTTCGGAGACCGCGAGCCTTCTGGGGCAGCTCTGCATGATGCTCGGCTCGACCGAGAACGCCGAGATCCTTTCCAGCAAGGCCCTCGGGCTATTCGCCGGCAACGGTTCGGCCCTCAACACCCTGGGCATGATCAAGCTCAGGGGTGGTGACATTGAGGGGGCCATCGGGCTGCTTGAAAGGGCGGTCAAGACCGATCCATGGAACGACCTGTTCCGGACGAACATCGAAAATGCCCTGGCGGAGCTTGTGAAAAAAGGCGAGGCGGCATTTGTCTCGGGGGACGCCGATGAGGCCGTCGCGATGTTTCAAAGCGTGCTGCGGCATGCCCCTGATAATGTCACGGCCCTGAACAACCTCGGGGTGATCGGCATCAAGCGCGGTGAGCTGGACGAGGCCGAGGAGTATCTCGCCGCCGCCCTGAAAATCGACCCCGGATATCAGGACGCGGCCAACAACCTTGCGAATCTCAGGATGATGCTCCCGGACGCCAGGCGATGGAGGAAGCTCCACCTGCCGGGCAGGGAGGCCCTGGCCGCGATGGCCGGGGATTCGGCCGGGTTCGAGTTCAGGCCGCTTGTTTCGATAATCATGCCGGCGTATAACACCAAAGAACAATTCCTGCGCGAGGCGGTGGCCTCGGTGCTGGGGCAGGTTTATGACAACTGGGAGCTGTGCTTCGTCGACAACGGCTCGACCTCGACCGGCGTCTGGCGGACGATCTCGGAGTATGCGGCCGGCGAGCCCAGGATAAGGGCGGTGAGAATCGAGCAGAACCTCCATATCGCCGGGGGCTCCAACAAGGCCCTTGCGATGGCCGCGGGAAGCTACGTAACCTTCCTCGACTCGGACGACCGCCTGCACCCCCATGCCATCTTTGAGTTCGTAAAACTGCTGCAGGGCCGCCGGGAACTTGACTTTGCCTATTCCGACAACTGCACGATAGACGAGGCCGGCGATCCGGCCGGGATGATGCTCAAGCCGGGCTGGAGCCCGGAGTTCTACCTGACCACGAACTATGCCGTGCATATGTGCTTTTACTCTGCGCGGATCATAAAGAAGATCGGCCGGTTCAACGAGGCCGAGGGCTACCGCGGGGTCCAGGACATTGACCTCAAGGCAAGGCTCATAGGGCGCACGACCCAGATGGCGCACATACCCAAGGTGCTGTACGACTGGCGGATATCGAGCAAGTCCGTGGCGTCGAGTTCTGGTGCGAAGCCTTACGTCATGACAAACGCTATGCGGGTATTCCAAGACGTGCTCGACCGCCTGAGGAGCAGGGCGGTTGTGAAGATCCCCGACCTGGCGAAAGAGCTTTCGCTCGGATTTTATAAGCTCGACTTCAGCAGGGTTAAGACGAAGGGCGTAGACATCGTCATCCGCACCAGCGGGCTCGACGTCGACCTCAAGGCCCTGCGCGCCCTCGTGCGCGAGACCGAGTGGGGGGACTTCAGGGTGCACCTGATGGTGATGGGCTCGGACGGGGGGCTCAAGCTCGAGCCTGAAGCGGACATGAGCGCGGTGGTCCAGGTTCACGACGCGCCCGACGAGGCCGCGATGAACGCCGCGATCGGGAAGATGCGTTCGGAGTATATAGTCTTCGTGGGCAGCGGAGCGAGGCCGGGCGGCCCGGACTGGCTCAGGGAGCTGGTCGGGTATATGGATCTCGACCCCGCCATAGGGGCCGTGGGCGGCAGGGTGCTCGACGCCGCCGGCCGCATCGCGGACGGGGCCTACGTGTTTCTGGACGACGTACATGTCGTCAACAAGGGCAGGGAGCGCGACCACCACGGCTACTGGTTCAACAACGTGATAGCCCAGAATTTTTCGGCCGTCTCGGACAGGTGCATGATAACGAGGCGGGCGGCTTACCTTTCCGCCGGCGGGCTGAACTCCTCGGAGTACGGCCAGTACGCCGGGGCCGACTACTGCCTGAGGCTGGCCGCACAGGGGCTGCGCACGGTGTTCAACCCCTGGTGCACCATGACCGCGGCCGAGACCATGGCCGGCGACGGCGCGCCGAGATACCGCGACAGGCTCAGGGTGGACCACTACGAGCTGTACTGCAACGACCCTTATTATCCAGCCGGGATGTCGATCCACGAGCCGTACAAGTTCGACTTCGACGGCTCAGGCGCGAAGAAAAGGGGCAGGCTCAGGATTAATTTCGTCCTGCCCTCCGCGATGAAGCTCACGGGTGGCCCCCTGGCGATCCTTGAGTACGCGAACCGTCTTATCGACCGGGGCCATGACGTCTCGATCACGACATACCCGGACGTCTGCTGGAGCGGGGATAACCCGTTCCCGTGGTTTAATTTCAAGGGGAAGATCATCTATAAGAAGCTCAGGGACAAGCTCGCCTCCGGCGACCTTTCGGGGGCGACGCAGTCGGAGTCCATCGCCCATGCCATGATGAACGGCGCCGGGCTTGAGGGCCTCAGGGACTTCATGCTCGGCATAGGCGGAGCGGCTGAACTGAAAAAATCCCACGCCGCCGAGCACCTGCTTTTCGATTTCGTACTCTCTTCGTATCTGATCGAGGTGATGCCGGAGTGCGACATAAATATCGCCACGCTTTGGAGCACCGCGTTTCCCGTTTATCTGAGCCGCAAGGGCAAACCGGTATACTTCATCCAGCACTACGAGGAGGTGTTCTACAGCCACTGGCTGCTGCACCGGCTTGCGGTGCGGTATACCTACACGCTCCCGATGTACAAGGTCGCCAACTCCTCCTGGCTTAAAAAACAGCTGCTCGACAAATACGGCGTGGACGTCCCGTTCTCAAACAACGGGATCGACCTGAACGATTTCGGGCCGATGCCCAAGACGAGCGCCAAAGATGGCATCATACGCGTGTTCACGTACTCGCGGCCGGAGGACTGGAAGGGCTTCGGGGACGCGGTGGCGGCGATGGAGAAGGTGGTCAGGAAGTACGGCGACAAGGTGCAGTGGAACGTGTTTGGCTTCCTCAACACGGCGCTTCCGCCGGACAACCCCTTCGTGAGGTACAACTACTACAAGGGCCTGCCGTTTAAGGAGCTGGCGAAGCTCTATGCCACGTCCGACATCATGCTGTGCCCCTCGTGGTATGAAAGTTTCCCGCTCCCGCCGCTTGAGGCCATGGCCTGCGGCACCGCCGTTGTGACCACCGACTACGGGACAGAGGACTACGCCTTCCACGAAAAAAACGCCCTCATCGTCAGGCCGCGCGACGTAAACGGCATGGCCGAGGCGGTCATGAGGCTCATAGAGGACAAAAAGCTCCGGGGCAGGCTCGCGAAGGCCGGCCTGAAGACCGCGGCTGGCTACGGGTGGGACACTGCGGTCTCAAACCGCGAGAAGATCCTGCTGGACATATACAAGAGCGAGCCGGGATACGATGTCTTCAAGTGCACGGAGACCGGGTTTACGGATTTCGAGGGCGTGCCCTTCGAGCACGCCCCCACTGATAACGAGGCGGCATCGAAGACCTTTATAAGGGGGCGGAAGATGCGGCAGGCCTTCCTGGTGGACAACGGCAGGCGGAGGCCGCTGAGTTCGCCTGACATCCTCGGCTGGTTCGGCCTGACGCCCGAGGACATAGAGGAGGTCAGCGATCTGGACCTGTACAGGATTCCGGTCCTCACACAGATCACGGACCCCAGGGACATAACCAGCAAATTATGAGGCGGGTAATATGAAAATAACCATACTTGGCGGCGGGCTCGCCGCGTTGTCGCTCTGTTATTTCCTTCAGGACAGGGCGGATGTCGAGTCCATAGACGTGATCGAAAAGGAGAACCGCCCCGGCGGGCTCTGCCGCTCTTTCGACCTCGGCGGCGGCGTGCTCTATGACGTCGGGCCCCACATAATATTCTCGAAGGACAAGGAAGTGCTCGGCCTGATGAAGGATCTCCTGGGTGAGAATATCCACGAGCTTCGGCGCTCAAACAGGATCATGCACAAGGGCAGGCTCGTGCAGTACCCGTTTGAAAACGACCTCTCGAAGCTCCCTGAGGACGACCTCAACTACTGCGTCAACGCGTTCATGAACAACCCCTACGAGGGCTACCCGGCCGATAACATGCTGCAGTTTCTGCTTAAGACCTTCGGCGAGGGGATAACCAATACGTTCCTGCGGCCTTATAACGAGAAGATCTGGAAGTACGACCCATCGTACATGGACACCCAGATGGTCGAGCGCATACCGAAGCCCCCGAAAGAGGACATCCTCCGGAGCGCGAAGGGCGAGACGGTCGACGGCTACCTGCACCAGCTGTATTTTTCCTACCCCAAACGCGGTGGGATACAGGCCATCGTCGACGGTTTCATATCGAGGCTCGGCGATAAGGTCAGGATACACACCGGCTGCGCGGTCACGGGCGTAAAGAAGGCCGGTACGGGGTTTTCAATAAGCGCCGGAGGGCGGGAGTTCAAGGCCGACCGGGTGGTCTCGACGATACCCGCCGGCCTGCTCGTCAGGCTTTATGACCGCAGCCCCGAGGACGTCACGGAGGCCGCGAAGGCGCTAAGGTATAACTCCATCGTCATAGCGCTTGCGGACCTGAAGGTCGACAAGGCGGGCGATAACTTCGCGTTCATGACAGCGGACAAGGAGGTCGTATTCCACCGGCTCTCTAAAATAGACTTCCTCGGTGAGGCGTACGGCAAGGGCACGGGCGCAAACCTCATGGTCGAGGTCACGTACCGCCACGGCGACCTTATCGACGGCATGCCGGATAGCGAACTCCTGACGCGCATCACGGCGGGGCTTGAAAAGACCGGGTTCATAGACACGCCCGAGGACATAAACCGCATCGTGATCAAAAGGTTTGAGTACGCCTACGTGATATACGACATCGAACACCGCAAGAACATGGACCGCATACTCGGGTATTTCCGCTCGGAGGGGCTTGACCTCAACGGCCGCTTCGGCGAGTTTGAGTACCTCAACATGGACGCCGTGATACGGCATTCGATGCAGCTTTCGGGGAGGTTTTAAATTACGATGAACGCACTTATCACAGGCGGGGCGGGGTTCATAGGCAGCCACCTCGCGGACAGCCTCAGGGCCCGCGGCTATAACGTGGTCGCGCTCGACAACCTCTCTCTGGGCCGCATCGAGAACGTCAGCCACCTGATCGGCACAGGGGGCTTCGAGTTCGTCAAGGGCGACATACTCGACGAGGCGATGCTCGATGCGCTCTTTGCGAGATGCGGTTTCGAGGTCGTGTTCCATATGGCCGCGAACTCGGATATCGCGCGCAGCCGCGAGAACCCGGCCATAGACCTAAACAGCACCTTCATGACCACCTACCGCACCCTCGACGCGATGCGCCGGCATAACGTCAGACGGATAATCTTCGCCTCGACCAGCGCTGTATACGGCGAGGCGCAGGGGAGGCTCACCGAGACATACGGCCCCCTGCTGCCGGTTTCGCACTACGGGGCCGGGAAGCTCGCCTCAGAGGGCTTCATAAGCTCGTTCGGCGAAAACTACGGCATAAGGGCATGGATCACCAGGTTTCCAAACGTGGTAGGCGAGCGAGCCACCCACGGCGTGATATTCGATTTCATAAACAAGCTCCGCAATAATCCCGCCGAACTCGAGGTCCTGGGCAACGGCGAGCAGTACAAGCCCTACCTGTACGTCAAGGACCTTGTAGACGCGATACTGTTCGTCTATGACAAGGCGGACGCCAAGCTCAACCTCTACAACCTCGGCGTCGAGAGCCGCACGCGCGTGCGCGACATCGCGCGGATGGTCATAGAGGAGATGGGCCTCGGTGCGAAGATCAGGTACACCGGCGGCGACAGGGGCTGGGTGGGCGACGTCCCGGAGTTCAACTACGACCTCTCGAAGATCCACGCGCTCGGGTGGCGGGCGGCGGTAAACTCTGACGAGGCGGTCAGGAAATCCATCAGATACATCCTGGGCAAGCAATGAAACTCGCGATAGTGGCCGGAGGCAGGGGGACGAGGCTCGGGTTTAAGGACATCCCGAAGCCGATGGTCCCGCTTGCCGGAAAGCCGCTGCTGCAGTATCAGGTAGAACTCGCCCTGCGCTACGGGATAACGGAGATATACATACTCTCAGGCTTCATGGCCGGAGCCATAGTGGATTACTTCGGCGACGGCTCGGCCTTCGGGGCGAAGATCACCCACGTGGTCGAGGACGAGCCCAAGGGCACCGCCGGTGCGGTAGGGCTTTTGAAGGACGTGATCGACGAGCGGTTTATGGTCTTTTACGGCGACACCGTAATGGACGTCGACCTTGCGCGGATGATCGAATTCGACCGCGCGCACGAAGGCGCTGACGCGACAATACTCGTCCACCCCAACGACCACCCGAAGGACAGCGACCTGCTCGAGGCCGACGAACTCGGCAACGTCACGGCGATGCACCCCAAGCCCCACGAGCCCGGCCGGTATTACCGCAACCTCGTAAACGCCGCGCTCTACGTACTCTCGCCGGAGGTCTTCAAATACATCCCGGCGGACAGGCCGACGGACTTCGGCAGGGACGTCTTCCAGCTGATGCTTGATGCGGGGCGGAGGATTGCAGCCTACAGGACGCCGGAATACATCAAGGACATGGGCACCCCCGAGAGGCTCAGGCACACCGAAGCCGACATTATCTCGGGCAAGGTCGGCCGCCTGAACCTCGCAAACCGGCGCAGGGCGATATTCCTCGACCGCGACGGCGTGATAAACCGCGACGTGGATAACCTCCGCAGGGTCAGGGACTTCGAGCTCCTGCCCGACGCGGCGCCCTCGATCAGGAAGATCAACGAGTCTGAGTACCTCGCGGTCGTGGCGACCAACCAGCCGGTCATCGCGAAGGGCTTTTGCAGCGTTGCCGAGCTGGAGCTTATCCACAGTCGGATGGAGACAGAGCTTGGCGCGGGCGGGGCGTACCTGGACGCGATCTACTACTGCCCACACCACCCGGAGCGGGGGTTTGCGGGCGAGGTGCCGGAGCTAAAGATCGATTGCGAGTGCAGGAAACCCAAGCCCGGCATGCTCTTGCGGGCGGCACGCGAGATGAACATCGACCTCGGCGGCTCGTACATGGTCGGCGACACGGCGAGAGACGTCGGGGCCGCCGCAACAGCGGGCGTAAAGTCGGTCTTCGTCGGAGAGACGGCCTCGCCTGCCTCTGGCGTGGCCGATTACAGGTGCGGCACGCTTGCGGAGGCCGTCGATTTGATACTGGAGGGTGAAAAGGCATGATAATCACGAGGACGCCGTTTAGGATTAGCTTCGCCGGCGGGGGCAGCGACCTGAAGGAATACTACCGCGAGTACGGCGGTGCGGTGCTGAGCGTGGCGATAAACAAGTACGTGTTCCTCTCGATGCACCCGTATTTCCATTTCAACAAGTACTTCCTGAAGTACTCCAAGAGCGAATTTAAAGACAGCGTCGATGAGATCGACCACAAGATAATCAGGACCGTCTTTAAGGACTACGGCGTGCGCGGCGTGGACTTCAACTCCAGCGCGGACGTGCCCTCCGGCACAGGGCTCGGCTCATCGAGCGCATTCACCGTGGGGCTGATAAACCTCTGCAACGCCTACACCAACAAATACATGTCCAAGGAGGACATCGCCAACTACGCCTGCGAGGTCGAGATCGAGAGGCTCGGCGAGCCCATCGGCAAGCAGGACCAGTACGGCTGCGCCATGGGAGGCATAAACCTCATAGAGTTCAAGCAGGACGACAGCGTGACGGTCGAAAAGGTGCTCATGAGGCCCATGGACTACAAGACCATCCAGCGCAGGCTGCTGCTTTTCTATACCGGAAAGACGCGTTCGGCCTCAGCTATCCTCACCGAGCAGAAGGCCAATACCGTCAGCAAGCAGGACAAGATCGACAACCTCCATAAGATGGTCGGGCTCGCGCACCAGCTCTATAAGGAGCTGCTGGCCGGCAATGTCGACGCGCTGGGGCAGATAATGCACCAGGGCTGGCTCTACAAAAGGGAGCTGGCCTCGGCGATTACGGACAGCTCCATCGACTATTACTATGACCTCGCGATGAAAAACGGCGCCGAGGGCGGAAAGCTCCTCGGCGCCGGAGGCGGAGGGTTCTTCCTGTTTTACGTCAAGGAGGAAAACCACGAGAGGCTCAGACGCGCCATAAAGGACCTCGATGAGTACCCGTTTGAGTTCGACGGCCAGGGTACGACCGTGGTCTACTACAAATAACGGAGGGATTGGGTATGGACTTCACCGGCGGCATAGAGGGCTACCTCGGCAGGCTCAAGGTCGTGCTGGACGCCATGGACCGCAAGGAGATAGACGCGTTCCTAAACGCCCTCCTGGAGGCCCACCAGAAAGGGGCGAACATCTTCATCATGGGCAACGGCGGGAGCGCCTCGACCGCGTCGCACTTCGCGTGCGACATAAACAAGGGCGTCTCGCTCGGCATGGAGAAGCGCTTTAAGGTGATCGCGCTTACGGACAACATGGCGACGATCCTCGCCTACGGCAACGACGAGGGCTACGAGAGCATATTCGTCGAGCAGATGAGGAACTTCGTCCGCCCCGGCGACCTCGTGATCGGCATATCCGGCAGCGGGAACTCCAAGAACGTCCTTCGCGCCATAGAGCATGCAAACGCGGTCGGGTGCGTGACGGTGGGCATAACCGGATACGGAGGGGGGAAACTCCGCCAGATGGCGAAGCTCAGCGTAAACGCAAACGTGATGGACATGCAGCTTTCCGAAGACGTGCACATGGTCCTCGTGCATATGGCTATGCAACTTTTGAAGGCCGCGCTGAACCCTGCGGACGGGGCCAAGTGCTGACAAGACAGGAGAATTCCAGCCTGGACGTCAAGTGGCTCCCTGAGCAGGTCGTAAAGCTCAACGCCACCTATAGAAGCGGGCTCGGCTTTATAAAGGAAGACGGCAAGGTGGACCAGGTTGTAAGCGAGGCCGAGGTTTCGCTTTTCATCCATTCCCTGATAAGGCTCGTCGGAGCGACCCGCATCCTCGAGGTCGGCACTTATAACGGCTACACGACGTGCTACATGGCCTCGGCTGCCAGGGAGTTAAAGCCTGACGCAAAGGTCATTACCATCGACCCGTCGGACCCTGGCCACCTGTGGGAGGGCTCCGAGATAGCCAAGAATATCGTATGGATCAACAAGACCGTCCAGGATGCCTATGACGAGATAAAGCACCTGACCTTTGACCTTATATTTATCGATTCATTGCACAGATACAGCCAGCTTGCGTGGGAACTCGGCAACCTCGACCCTCTGCTGCGGTCCGGGGGTTATTTCGTGATGCATGACACGCTGGTCCATGACGGGCTCGGCGCATGCGTCTCACAGTTATACGATAACCCAAGGTTTGAGGTCATAACTTTCAACACGCCGAGGAAATACAACGAAATACTCGCCGTCGAGGCCATAACTCCGGGGCTGACCGTAGCAAGGAAGATTGCCAGCGGAAGCCCTTACCTGTTTACAGATCCGAACCTGATGGGGATAGAGAAAGGGTTTCATTCGGGCAGCAGGCCGCTGTTGAGAAAAAAGCTCATCCAAAAACACGAGGGATATTACGATGCCCTTAATAGCCCAGTAGAGGCGCTGTTTGCCGGGGGTAAAAATGATGAGGCTTTAAATGCGGCGGACTCACTGCTTGCCGAAGACCCGCAAAACTACGTCGCCTGGAACAACAAGGCTGTGGTCCTAAACGCGATGGGCCGCGCGGGGGAGGCCGTCGAGTGTTTCAAGAAGGCCCTTTCCATCAGGGCCGACTATGACTCGGCCGCCAAGAACCTCGGCTTGCTCGGGGACTGAAAGTTTCATGCGCCCTGAGATCGCGGATCATAACTGGATAGGAGGGCATTTTTTATATGGATAGCCGGGCGCCTATAATCACATTCGGGGCCGGGAGGTCGGGCTCGACGCTCCTATGCGATATATTCGACAGCCACCCGAAGATCTCCTACGGCAGCGAGAGCCTGTTTACGCCGGCGCGCATGTGGGAGATATTCTTCGACCCAATGAAGGACATCTTCATGACACAGGACAGGGACTACGCCGGGTTCATGCGCTGGCACTACTGGTGGAACCTATACCGGGGCCGCCACAGCATGGAGATGCCGGAATACATGCGCGAACAGGAAAAGAGGATCTGCGGGCTTATAGCGCAGATGGTCCTCGACGCCTTCGACCTCGACCCCACCTCGATGGCCTGGGGATTTAAGGAACTCTGGAACGGCTCCTGCGAGCTCAGCCAGAAGTTCGACTGGGAGATATACGACAAGCTCTTCCCCCGCGCCTGGTGGGTACATAACATGCGAAACCCGTTTACTTTCATCCCCTCCTCAATCGGGCTGGAGACTGTTGAGCATGCTATCACGCGCGACCTGATGTTCAGCAAGATCGAGCTCTGGATGTCCGTGGTGCGGCATTCGAGGACCCGCAAGGCGCACCCGCGGTGCTTCGAGGTCAGGTATGAGGATCTGACCAAGAATCCAAAGGCCGCCCTTATGCCGCTCCTGAACGCCGTGGGAGTGGGCTGGGACGATAAATGCATGAGCGCGACGCGTAAGACCCATGTCCCGTCGACGAGAAACTACAAGGTCGAATTCATGGAGGTATACAGGCAGGGCGAGATATGCGTGCCGGGCTTCTACGAACTCGTAGAGGAGTTCGGTTACGTCGACGAGATAAAGGCCATGGGCATACCGCTCGTGGATGACCGCAAAGGCGGGTGCTGATGAGTGTGCAGCGCTGTTGCATAACAGGGATCGTTTTGTTATATTTATGAGATTCTCTCGGAGGAGGGCTGTGAAATGCAGGTTGTGATACTATGCGGCGGCAAGGGCACCAGGATGAGGGAAGAGACCGAGTTCAAGCCCAAGCCGCTCGTCGAGATAGGCGGCATGCCGGTCCTCTGGCACATCATGAAGATATACTCCCACTACGGGTTCAACGATTTCGTGCTATGCCTCGGCTACAAGGGGACGATGATCAAGGAGTATTTCATGAACTTCGAGTGGCTCGCCAACGACTTTACGCTCGAACTCGGCAAGGGCAAGGGCAGGGTCAAGCACCATGTGCACGAACTCGACGACTGGAAGATCACCTTTGCCGACACCGGGGCCGAGACCGAGACCGGCGGCAGGGTCAACCGGATCGAGAAGTACCTCAAGGGCGACAGCTTCTTCCTGACATACGGAGACGCCCTGGCCGACGTCAACATAAAAGACCTGCTGGCGTTCCACAAATCCCAGAAAAAGATCGCCACGCTGACAGGGATTAACCCCCCGTCGCGCTTCGGCGTGCTCGAGGTCAAGGGCGGGGTGGCCGAGAGCTTCCGCGAAAAGCCGGTGCTCGAGGGGCTCGTAAACGGAGGGTTCTTCGTCCTTAACCGCAAGATATTCGAGTTCCTCGACGAGGACTGCACGTTCGAGCAGCAGCCGCTCAAGACGCTCGCCTCAGCCGGTCAACTCGCGGTCTTCCACCACCAGGGTTTCTGGCAGTGCATGGACACGTTCAAGGAAGTCGAGACGTTCAACAGGCAGTGGGACGAAGGCAAACGGCCATGGGTGACGTGGGAGTAGAGGGCTGAGCGCGATGTTCGGCGATATCTATAAGGACAGGACCGTGCTCGTCACGGGCCACACGGGCTTCAAGGGCTCGTGGCTGTCTCTGTGGCTTCGCCGCCTCGGGGCCAGGGTCGTGGGCTACGCCCTCGAGCCTGCGACAGACCCCAACCATTTCGATCTCCTGCGACTCGACATGGCATCGACGATCGGGGACATCAGGGACAGGGCCGGGCTTGAAAAGGTCTTTGAGACCTACAAGCCCGAGGTGGTGTTTCACCTCGCGGCCCAGCCGCTCGTGAGGGCTTCCTACCTGGATCCAGTCACAACCCTGGAGACGAACGTCATCGGCACGGCCAACGTACTGGAGGCGTGCAGGACCGCGCCTTCGGTCAGGGCCGTCGTGAACATCACCAGCGACAAATGCTATGAAAACCGGGAGTGGCTGTACGGCTACAGGGAGATAGACCCGATGGGCGGCTACGACCCCTACAGCGCGTCAAAGGGCTGCGCGGAACTGGTGACGAACTCATACCGGCGGTCGTTTTTCAGCCCTGAGGCATACGGGAAGAAACACGGCGTCCTGCTTGCGAGCGCGAGGGCCGGCAACATCATAGGCGGCGGCGACTGGTCAACCGACA
This sequence comes from Nitrospirota bacterium, assembly GCA_963721805.1. Lineage (GTDB taxonomy): Bacteria > Nitrospirota > Thermodesulfovibrionia > Thermodesulfovibrionales > JdFR-86 > CAVRJY01. The sequence goes on from CAVRJY010000001.1 coordinate 1,160,209, forward strand.
GGCTGGTGCCCGATATGATAAGGGCCGCTGTCGCGGGGGCGAAGGTCTCGATAAGGAGTCCCAGGGCGATCCGGCCCTGGCAGCACGTGCTGGACCCTCTGGCCGGATACCTCATGCTCGGCCGCAAGCTGCTCGAAGGCGACGCCGCGTTTGCCGATGCTTGGAACTTCGGCCCGGACGAGGCGAGCTGCATCGAGGTGGAACGGATAGTTAAGGGCGCACGTGCGGTTTGGGACAGGATCGATTACGAGAAGGCCGAGGACCCGGCCGGGCCTCACGAGGCCGGGCTCCTGAAGCTCGACTGCTCGAAGGCAAGGACCGTTCTGGGCTGGAGGCCGCTGTGGAAAATAGAGGACGCGCTCGATGCGACCGTCGGGTGGTACAGGGAGTTTTACGCAAGCGGCGCGGCCCGAAGCGCTCTGGACCTCGACCGGTACTCTGCCGCGCTGAGCGCAAGGGCCTCTTCTTAGCCCCGCGGCCTGGCAAAGAACTGCACAGCCAGAGGCGCCGGCATCCCCTGGCCGTTAACCCTGCGGTTTCGTCTTAAGCTGCTGCTCTTTGATCAGGTCCGAGTGGCAGGAGGTGTCGATAATGAACTCGAAATTGCTGTTGCTCTCTATCAGGCCCAGCACGTCATAGCCCTTGGCCGATGCGTCCTTGAGGTATCTGCATGTCTCAAAATCGTTTTTCTGGATCGCCATGACCTCGGCCAGGGTCACCATGGCCGTGACGTCGTCGCCGTCGAGGTTCAGCGCGGTGCGGAGGTCGACCTCTGCATCGTCGACGCGGTTGAGGCGCATCAGCAGTATGGCCCTGTCGGTGTATGCGGGTTCGAGGTCCGGCTGTAGCGTCAGGGCAATGTCGTAATCGGCGAGCGCGTCTTTGTAGTCGTCCGTCTCGCGATACGCGGTGGCCCTCTGAGCGTGGAGCCATGCGCTCGTGTCATATTTCTTGAGGCCCTCGGTGGTCTTCTCTATGACCTTGGGCCAGTCGCCCCAGTACGTGGCGTCGATCTCTTCGGCCAGCGTCTCGGCGCGTTCGGAGGCGGTTGAGCACGAAAACAGGATCGCGCAGCAGGCGAACAGGAGCAGCGCCTTAAGCCTGAGTGTGCCTCCCAGCATGGGATAATTATACCAGAAACAGGCTTGCTTTACTGCTACAGCCGGCATCTGCTAAAATTTAAGTTGCCCAAAAAACGGGGGACCGGAAATCATGTCAGAGAAGAAAGCCATAGGAATAGATATAGGCGGGACAAACCTGCGGGTCGCGCTCGTCTCGGCGGCCGGCGAGGTGCTCACCAAGGTCAAGGTTTCCTCTACGGGGGACATCATGGCCGCGATAGGCCGCGCCGTCGACGGGATGCTCGACGACGACGTGGTGGGGATAGGCGTCGGAGTGGCCGGGCTGATCGACCGCGAGGGCAGGCGGGTGCTCACCTCCCCGAACCTGCAGAACATCGAGGGCCTCGCTCTGGGCGAGATAGTGCCCGGCAGGCGCGTGGTCATTGAAAACGACGCCAACGCGGCCGCTATAGGCGAGCGCTGGATGGGCGCGGGGCGCGAGTTCAGAAACTTCGTCCTCCTTACGCTCGGCACCGGCATAGGCTGCGGGATCGTGCAGGACGGCACGCTGCTGCCCGTGCCCGCCGAGGCCGGGCACATGAGCATCCACGCCGCCGGAGAGCGCTGCCCGTGCGGCAACTACGGCTGCCTCGAACAATACAGCTCCGCGCGCGCCATAACGAACCGCATCCTGGGCGCCATCGAGAAGGGCACCGCCAGCATCCTGAAGGATTACCATCAGGGCAACGTATACAAGATCACGCCCGAGGACGTGTACAAGGCCGCGTTCGAGGGTGATTCGCTCTCGCGAGAGACGCTCCGCGAGGCCGGGAGAAACCTCGGCGTCGGCATCGCGAACATGATAAACATCTTCGGCCCCGATGCCGTGATACTCACCGGGGGGCTCACGCGCGCCTGGGACATATACATCGTCGAGGCCATCCGCGAGGCGTCCAGGCGGGCCTTCCGCGAGATCTTCGAGAAGGCGCGGATAATCCAGTCCGGCCTTGGAGACGACGACACCGGCATCATCGGGGCTGCGGCGCTTATCCTGCACACTGAAGATCGCTGATGCCCGATACCTACGACATCGGGAAGATCAGAAACTTCTCGATCATCGCCCACATAGACCACGGCAAGTCCACGCTCGCCGACCGCCTGCTTGAGCAGACCGGGGCCCTGACCCACCGTGAGATGTCCGCGCAGGTGCTGGACTCGATGGACCTCGAACGCGAGCGCGGCATCACGATCAAGGCCCACTCGGTGCGCCTCAACTATAAGGCCAGGGACGGACAGGACTACGTCTTGAACCTCATCGACACGCCGGGCCACGTGGACTTCTCGTACGAGGTCTCGCGCAGCCTCGCGTCGTGCGAGGGCGCGCTGCTGGTCGTGGATGCCGCGCAGGGCGTCGAGGCCCAGAGCCTCGCAAACGCCTACCTCGCCATAGACAACAACCTCGAGATCGTCCCGGTCATCAACAAGATCGACCTGCCTTCGGCCGAACCCGAGCGCGTCAAGGAGCAGATCAACGATACGCTGCCGATTGACGCCAAGGACGCCCTGCTCGTGAGCGCCAAAACAGGGCTCGGCATAGACGAGACGCTCGAGGCGATCGTCCGCCTGCTGCCTCCGCCCGAGGGCGACTCCTCCAAGCCGCTTAAGGCCATGGTTTTCGATTCGTGGTTTGACAACTACCGCGGGGCGATAATGCTCGTCAGGGTCTTTGACGGCGAAGTCAAACAGGGCACGAAGATCCTTCAGATGAGCACCGGCGGCGTATACGAGGTCGACGAGGTAGGGTACTTCACCCCGAAGCCCCTCAGGGCCGAATCGCTCCGGGCCGGAGAGGTCGGGTACATCACGGCCGGGATCAAGAACGTCCAGGACACGCGCATAGGCGACACGATAACCGAGGCCGAGAGCCCTACGACCGAGCCCTGCCCTGGGTACAAGGAGATCAAGCCGATGGTCTTCAGCGGGCTGTACCCGACGGACATGAACCAGTACGCCCCGCTGCGCGACGCGCTCGAGAAGCTCAGACTGAACGATTCGTCTTTCGTCTACGAGCCGGAGAGCTCCATAGCGCTCGGGTTCGGTTTCAGGTGCGGCTTCCTCGGGCTCCTGCACATGGAGATCATCCAAGAAAGGCTCGAGCGCGAGTTCAACCTCTCGCTCATCACCACCACGCCCACCGTCAGCTACCGCGCCACCGATACGAAGGGCGAGGTCACGATCATCCACAACCCGGCCCAATGGACCGGCAACTACGCCCTGCTCGAGGAGCCTTACGTCAAGATCGTGATCTTCGTGCCGGAGCGCTTCGTCGGCTCGGTGCTCGAACTCTGCCAGTCGAAGATGGGCGTGCAGAAGGAGTTCACCTACATCGGCAAGGAACGCATCATGGTAGTTTACGAGATGCCCCTGAGCGAGATCCTCTGGGACTTCTACGATAAGCTCAAGTCGGTCTCGAAGGGCTACGCCTCGATGGACTACGAGCTGGCCGGATACCGCGAGGCGGACCTCCAGAAGCTGGACATAATGATTAATACCCAGATCGTCGACGCCCTTTCCTTGATTGTCCACCGTGACAAGGCTTATTATAGGGGCAGGCAGATCGTGGACAACCTGAGGGAATCCATACCCCGTCAGATGTTCGAGATCGCGATACAGGCCTCGATCGGCGGGAAGGTGATCGCGCGCCAGACCGTGAAGGCCATGCGCAAAGACGTGCTGGCCAAGTGCTACGGCGGCGACATAACCCGCAAGCGCAAGCTCCTCGAGAAGCAGAAGGAAGGCAAGAAGCGCATGAAACAGGTCGGCAGCGTGGAGCTTCCGCAGGAGGCGTTCCTCTCGGTCTTGAAGACCGGCGAATGATGGCCCAGGAGCAAGAAGGAGACAGATGAATAAAGAGCGCAAGCGGGTCCTGCTCGAATACGCCGAGGCGATCGCCACGGCTGTCATCCTCGCGTTGTTCATCAGGGCCTACGTGGTCCAGGCGTTTAAGATCCCCACCGGCTCTATGGTCGCCACCCTGCTTCCCGGCGACCACCTGCTCGTAAACAAATTCATCTACGGCACCGACATCCCCTTCACGCACATCGTCATACTCAAGGTCAGGGACCCCAGGCGCGGCGACGTCATCGTGTTCAAGTACCCCGAGGACCCGTCCCGCGACTTCATCAAGCGCGTGATCGGCGTCGGCGGCGATACGGTAGAGGGGCGCGACAAGCAGGTCTTCGTAAACGGCCAGCCGCTTGATGAACCGTACGTCCAGCACGCCGACCCGGACATGCACCCGCCGCAGCAGGACAAGCGCGACACCTTCGGCCCGGTCAAGGTCCCCGATGGCAAGTATTTCATGATGGGCGACAACCGGGACTTCAGCTATGACAGCCGTTTCTGGGGGCCGGTGGACAGGGAGGCAATCCAGGGCAAGGCTCTGGTAATCTATTGGTCCTGGGACGGACAGGAACACTTCCCGCGTTTCTCGCGGATCGGAAAGGTGGTACATTAGCCATGAAGTATGCATTTAACGTTATCCTCACGCTCGCGATCGTGGGTTCTTTCTTCTATGGCATCTATCTTTTCGGGATGCCGTATTACCGCTATTACGCCTTTGACTCCGCGGTGCAGGACTCCTCGAAGTTCCACAGTTACAGGGCCGTTGACGTCCAGAAGGACCTCGTCGAAAAGGCGAAGGACCTCGGCCTGCCCCTTGACGAGAACACCATAAATGTTTCGGGCAGTTTCGGTAAATACGTGATACAGGCGAAATGGTCTGAGACGGTTGACGTAGTTGGCCTGTACCAGTACGTATACCACTTTGAGTCACACGCGCCGTAGCTGATGTTTACCGGGCTGGTGCATGGGATGGGAGGCGTCGCGGCGCTCCGCAGGCAGGGGCCGGGGGCGGTGCTGCGCGTTGACACGAAGGGCCTGATCGGCGAGCCGGCGATAGGCGACAGCATCGCGATAAACGGGGCATGCCTGACCGTGACCCGCATAGAGGGGCAGGTCGTTGACTTCGACGTCTCGGCCGAGAGCCTCAAACACACGGTCCTGGGCGACCTCCGCCCCGGCGAGCGCGTGAACGTCGAGCCCTCGCTGAGGGCCTCGGACCGCATGGGCGGCCATATCGTCAGCGGCCACGTCGACGCTGTAGGCACGATCCGCTCCGCCGCGCGGGAGGGCGACGCCGTGCGGGTTACGATAGACGTCCCGCGCGCAATCGCCGCTGAACTCGTGCCCAAGGGCTCGGTCGCGGTAGACGGGATAAGCCTGACCGTGGTGGAAGTGGGCGAGTCGTCATTTACGCTGGTCATCATACCGCACACCGCGGCCCAGACGACGATCGGCGTCAAGGCGCCGGGCATGCGGGTGAACATAGAGACTGACATCATCGGCAAGTACGTTGCGAAGTATCTGGCCGCGCATGCCTCAAAGGGCGACAGCGCGCTTACGGATAAATTGAAGCGCTCGGGATTCATGGGCGCATGAGAAAATAGATCGAAAGGGCGCAAAGGGCTGAAATGAAGAAATACAAGTTCAACACGATAGAAGAGGCCATCGAGGACATGCGCGAGGGCCGCATGGTCATACTCGTCGACGACGAGGACAGGGAGAACGAGGGCGACCTCACGATGGCGGCCGAGAAGGTGACGCCCGAGGCGATAAACTTCATGGCCAAGCACGGCCGCGGCCTGATATGCCTCTCGCTCACGCAGGAGCGCGTGGCCGCGCTCAAGCTCCCGATGATGTCCGAGGACAACACCTCGCAGTTCGGCACCGCCTTCACCGTATCGATTGAGGCCAAGCGCGGCGTCACGACCGGCATCTCGGCCGCCGACCGCTCGGTCACTATACAGACCGCTATCCACCCCGACACGCGCCCCGAGGACCTGGCCAAGCCGGGCCACGTATTCCCGCTCCGGGCCAAGCCCGGCGGGGTGCTCCAGCGCGCGGGACAGACCGAGGGCTCGGTGGACCTCGCAAGGCTTGCCGGGCTCAACCCCGCCGGAGTGATCTGCGAGATCATGTCCGAGGACGGCACTATGGCCCGTGTGCCCGAGCTTATGGAGTTCGCCAAGACCCACGACCTGAAGATCTGCACCGTAAAGGACCTGATCACCTACCGGATGAGCAAGGAGACGCTCGTGCGCCGCGTGGCCGACGTCAGCCTCCCGACCGAGTACGGCGATTTCCGCGCCATAGCCTACACCAGCGACCTCGACCCCAAAACTCACGTCGCGCTCGTCAAGGGCGAGATCAGGTCCGAGGACGACATTCTCGTACGCGTCCACTCCGAGTGCCTCACCGGCGACGTCTTCGGCTCGCGCCGCTGCGACTGCGGCGCGCAGCTCCACAAGGCGATGAAGCGGATCGAAAAAGAGGGCAAAGGCGTCATCCTCTACATGCGACAGGAGGGCAGGGGCATTGGGCTCGAAAACAAGCTCAAGGCCTACGAGCTCCAGGACATGGGCATGGACACCGTAGAGGCCAACATCAAGCTCGGCTTCGAGGCCGACCTGCGCGACTACGGCATCGGCGCGCAGATACTCGTTAACCTTGGCGTCCGCTCGATGAGGCTCATCACCAACAACCCGCGCAAGATCGTCGGGCTTGAGGGGTACGGGCTCAAAGTCGCCGAGCGTGTCTCGATCGAGACCGCGCCGGATGAGAAGAATATAGCCTACCTCAAGACCAAGAAGAAGAAGCTTGGTCACATGCTGGAAAATGTGTAGAGTTTGAAAGCGCTCTTGAAAGCGCTCCAAATCGCTTGATACTGCGTCACGTCTCGGAAATCCGTCCTCGATGTACGTCACAGTACACCGTCGGACGTTTTCCTCGCCGTTTCCTTGTCTGAAGCCGATTTGGGCGCGCTTTGCGAAGTACGCGGCCCAGCCGCTGCCTCCGCGCCTCGCGGTCAACGGCTTAGTTGAATCTGCCATCGTCGCTTTAGTTATATACATAGCTACCGCGTGCGCGCCCGCGTATTTTTTTAGAGCGTTCAAATGAACAAGCAAAACGCACCTTTAACCCTGCGGAAAACTTGCATTTTCTGCGACCTCCCGTGTTCAGGCGTTCAGAAACGTTTTTCACGCTGCCTCCCGGTTTCTGCCTCGCTAATATGTCTGCTAAATACTTCATGCGCGATTGTAGAACCAAAGGGCGGAACCCGTCCATGGGAACTGGTTCCTGGGAACCAGTTCCATGGAACCGGTTCCTAGGAGTCGGTTCCGCTAAGTGGTCAAGCCCAACAGCGGTGCGGGTTTGCGCCTGACCGTAATTAGTTTGTGCACAATCGTCCTATCGCAATTGATATTTAAATTGTTGCGGATCGACCTGAGTAGGAGTAAGATTTTTTATGGTATCGATCCATATCTAAAGGAGGACAATTGCTATGGGAGTCGTAGCCAGGTCAAACGAGAACCTGAAGAAATGTATCTGTATGAAGTGCCCCAGCTATACGTTCACATGTAAGATGCTGAATATGCCGGGGAATATCATGGCGATGATGGGCGACGTTTCCAAAAAGATCGAGCTGGAGGCCATGTTTTGTGCGTTTGAAAAAAGCTCATGTATAAAGGAGGAAAAAGGCTGTATCTGCGGGACTTGTGCAGTCCACAAGGAAAACAAGCTCGAAAAAGGATTTTACTGCATCGCAACCGGCGGAAAATAAGCACTCTCAAAGCCATTTCCTGGGTGTTCCCTGGCCTGGCATGGACAGGCGTTAAATCGCGAGAAATCGCGCCAGACAAGGGGCCAGCTGGCCCTTTCTTCAGGATAGGTGCCCGTGGCACCCGACGGTGTACTGCGACGTACTCCGAGGGCGCGTCTTTGAATCTCTGACGCAGTATCACGTGATTTGACGCGCTTTGAAGTCCCACACTTTTAAGATTCTGTTATAATCAACGGTTATGTTAGAAGCTATTGTATTGGGTATTATCCAGGGGATTACGGAATTTCTGCCGGTTAGCTCCACCGCGCATCTTGTGCTCGTGCCGTGGTTTCTGGGCTGGACCGGGCTGGTCGATTCGCTCGCGTTCGACGTCGCCCTGCACGCCGGGACCCTTCTGGCTATCCTGATCTGCTTCTGGCGCGATATCGTGGACATCCTCACCCGCCGAATGTACCTAGCGGTGCTGATAATCTTCGCGACCATACCGGCCGGTGTGGTCGGCATCACGCTCCAGCACAAGATCGAGCACGAGTTCCGCACGCCGCTGGTCATAGCCGCGGGGCTGATTATCTTTGCCGTGGTGATGTTCATCGCGGACCGGGGCTTCAAGCGCCGCAACATGAACGATATCGGGTTTGGAAACGCGCTCTTCATCGGCTGCTGTCAGGCCATCGCGGTCATACCCGGAGTATCGCGCTCCGGCTCAACTATAACCGGCGGCCTGCTTACCGGCCTTCGTCGCGACGAGGCCGCGAGGTTCTCGTTCCTGCTCTCGATCCCCGTCATCGCCGGCGCGGCCCTGCTTGAGGGCCGCAAGATATTCAAGAGCCCGGAGCAATACGACATGTCGCTGCTCGCGGCCGGGTTCGTCGCATCCGCTATTACGGGAGTCCTCGCGATAAAGTTCCTGATGGGCTTCCTCAAACGCCACTCGATGAACCTGTTTGTCGCATACCGCTTCGCGCTCGGCGCGCTGATCCTCGTATGGTGGAAATGGTTCGCCGTGTAAGTGAGGAGGTCACCGGGGTCTGCGCTATCCTCGGAAGCCTTTATCTGGGCATCTGCCTCCTGAGCTACGATGCTTGGGACAACGCGTTGTTCGCATACTCCGAGGCCCCGGTGCACAATATGGGCGGTGTCGTCGGCGCATACCTGGCCGACGCGATGGCGGGCACGCTCGGCATTGGCGCGGCGGCGATTCCGGTATTCCTGCTCTCATACGGGATCAAGTGCCTGCTAGGCCGCGAACACTTCAAGGTCCATGCGCTCGGGGCCGTGCTCTTCGTTTTTTCGGCCGCGCTGTGGGCCGCGCTGCTCTCCGGCTCCCTCGGCATACAGTATGACATCGGCGGCATAGTCGGCAGGGTCGCGGGCTCCGCGCTTCAGGCGTCCATTTCTCAGGTCGGCGCGTATATCGTCGCTCTCGCCGGACTCCTGTCCTCGATCATTATGCTGAGCCCCGTCTCGCTCATCCATCTGATAATGAACTCGCGCCGCGAGGCCGTACCGGTTAAGGCCAGGCAGGAGGAACTTTTCAGCAAGACCCCCGAGCCAGCAGAACCCATCGAGTTCGAGGAAGAGAACGAGGAATATGAAATTGTAGTGCCGGATACCACGCCTGTGGCGATGGCAGCCGAGCCGCTTTCGCTTCCGCTCGATGCATACGAGCCGCTTACGACGCATCGCAAGGTAAAAGAGGGCGGCTACGTGCTCCCGCCGCTGGACTTCCTCAAGCAGTACGAGCCTGCGCAGCGCGCTACAAAGGAAGAGCTTCAGCAGCGCTCGGCATTATTGGAGGCCAAGCTCGGGGACTTCGGGGTGCAGGGCAAGGTCGTGCAGGTCCATACCGGCCCGGTCGTTACTATGTACGAGTTCGAGCCCGCGCCCGGCGTGAAGATCAACCGCATCGTCTCGCTCTCGGACGACCTCGCGCTCACGCTCAAGGCGCGGAGCATCCGCATTTCGACGATGCCGGGCAAGTCCACCATCGGCATCGAGATCCCGAACGACAAGCCCGAGACCGTCTCGCTCCGCGAGATGCTGTCTTCGGAGCCCTTCAGGCGCGGGGGCTCGATGCTCACATTCGCGCTCGGCAAGGACATATTCGGCAACCCTGTGGTCACCGACCTTCAGCGCATGCCGCACCTACTCGTGGCCGGCGCGACTGGCTCGGGCAAGAGCGTCTCGATCAACTCGATGGTGATGAGCCTGCTATACCGCGCCTCCCCTGACGAGGTCAAGATGCTGATGATAGACCCCAAGCTCATCGAGCTATCGGTATACGACGGCATACCGCACCTGATCGCCCCTGTCGTGACCAGCCCCAAGGAGGCCACCGAGATGCTCAGGCGCATGGTCTTCGAGATGGAGCGGCGCTACAGGATGATCGCCGAGAAGGGCGTCCGCAACATCGACAGCTATAACGCCGATGTCCCCGAGGGGGAGCGCCTGCCTTATATCGTCGTATTCATCGACGAGCTCGCGGACCTGATGTACGCCTCCGCCTCCACGGTCGAGGAATCCATAGCGCGGCTCGCGCAGATGGCCCGCGCCTCGGGCATACACCTGGTGCTCGCGACGCAGCGCCCATCGGTGGACGTCATCACCGGGCTGATCAAGGCCAACTTCCCGGCGCGCATCGCGTTTCAGGTGACCTCGCGCATCGACTCTCGCACGATCATCGACACCCAGGGCGCGGAGCACCTGATCGGCCGCGGGGACATGCTCTTCATGCTCCCCGGCACGAAGCTCGTGCGGCTTCACGGCGCGCTAGTGACCGAGGGCGAGGTCAAGAGCGTCGTGGACTTCGTCAAGGCCCAGGGCAAGCCGGACTACAGCGTGATGGAGGCTATAGCGGAGGCCGAGCAGGAGGCCGCGGTCGTGGCCGAGGCCGAGGGGGACCGCGACGAGCTATACATCAAGGCCGTGCAGCTAGGCGAGAGCACCGGCGAGGTCTCGATAAGCTCGATCCAGCGCAGGCTGAAGGTCGGGTATAACCGCGCCGCGCGCATCATGGAGCTGATGGAGGAAGACGGCCTCGTCGGCCCTCCCAAGGCCGCCGGCAAACCGCGCGATTACCTCGGGCGCAGGATTTAACCGAGCCCAGCTGTATGCCGCCACGGTGCATTTTCCTGCATGTTTGTTTTAAAATATCAGACTAAATTCATATGGAGCATTCTGTGAATATACAGAGGGAGGAAGACATGAAGAAGTCGCACTATTATTTTACCTCCGAATCCGTCACCGAGGGCCATCCCGACAAGATCGCCGACCAGATATCCGACGCGGTCCTCGATGCCTTCCTGACCGGCGACGCGCATTCCAGGGTCGCATGCGAGACGCTGCTCACGACAGGGCTCGTGTTCGTCGCGGGCGAGATAACCAGCTCGGTCCACGTCGACGTCCAGCCCATCGTCAGGCAGGTCATCGCCGACATCGGCTACACGCGCGCCAAATACGGCTTCGACGCCGAAACCTGCGCGGTCATCTCCTCGATCCATACCCAGTCGCCTGACATCTCGATGGGCGTCGACACCGGCGGCGCCGGGGACCAGGGCCTGATGTTCGGTTTCGCGTGCAACGAGACCCCCGAGCTGATGCCGCTGCCGATCATGCTCTCGCACAAGCTCGGCCTGAAGCTCACCGAGGTCAGGAAGAACGGGACTCTCCCGTATCTGCGCCCAGACGGCAAGACTCAGGTCACGGTCGAGTACAAGGAAGGCAAGCCGGTGCGCATCGCCACGGTCGTCGTCTCGTCGCAGCACAGCGAGCATATCGACATGCGCGAACTGCGCGAGGACGTCATCGAGCGGATCATAAAGCCGATGCTCCCCAAGGAGCTGCTTGACGAGGACAACATAACCTATCACGTCAACCCCACCGGCCGCTTCGTGGTCGGCGGCCCGATGGGCGATACCGGGCTTACGGGCCGCAAGATCATAGTCGACACATACGGCGGCGCAGGGCGCCACGGCGGCGGCTGCTTCTCCGGGAAGGACCCGACGAAGGTCGACCGCTCGGGTGCGTACATGGGCAGGTACATCGCCAAGAACCTCGTGGCCGCCGGGCTTGCCGAGCGGGCCGAGGTCCAGGTGGCGTACGCCATCGGCGTGCCAGAGCCTGTATCGATCCACGTCGACACGTTCGGGACCGGGAAGATAACCGACGACCAGTTCTCGCACTTCGTCCGCGAGCACTTCCCGCTCACGCCCAAGGGGATCATCGAGCACCTCGACCTCAGGAGGCCGATATACCGCAAGACCGCGGCATACGGCCACTTCGGCAGGTCGGATGCGGACTTCACCTGGGAACGCACTGACAAGGCCGCAGCACTTAAAAAGGACGCCGGCCTTTAGAACTTACAAACCCGAAAGGAACCAGCAGAAGATGGCGAAATACGACGTTAAGGACATGGGGCTCGCGAAGAAGGGCATGCAGAGGATCGAATGGGCCGCGATGGACATGCCGGTGCTCGAGAGCATCAGGGCGCGGTTCAAGAAAGAGCGCCCGCTTAAGGGCTTCCGCGTGGCGGCCTGCCTGCACGTCACGACCGAGACCGCAAACCTCATGGCCGCGCTCAAAGACGGCGGCGCGGACGTGACCCTCTGCGCCTCCAACCCGCTGAGCACACAGGACGACGTCGCCGCGGCATGCACCAAGCTCTTCGGCGTGCCCACGTTCGCGATCAAGGGTGAGGACAACAAGACTTACTACAACCACATCTTAAGCGCGCTTGAGATCAAGCCCCAGATAACGATGGACGACGGCGCCGACACCGTTAGCGTCCTGCACACCAAACGCAAGGACCTCCTGCCGCACGTCATCGGCGGCACCGAGGAGACGACGACCGGCGTCATCCGCCTGAAGGCCATGGCCGCAAACGGCGTGCTCCAGTACCCGATCATCGCGATCAACGACGCATACACCAAGCACCTCTTCGACAACCGTTACGGCACCGGGCAGTCCACGCTGGACGGCATCATGAGGGCCACGAACCGCCTGATCGCCGGCTCGGTCGTCGTCGTATGCGGATACGGCTGGTGCGGCAAGGGCGTGGCGATGCGCGCCAAGGGAATGGGCGGCAAGGTGATAGTCACCGAGATAGACCCGCTCAAGGCGCTGGAAGCCACGATGGACGGCTTCGACGTGATGCCGATCAAAGAGGCCTCAAAGATAGGAGATATCTTCGTCACCGTAACCGGGGACCTGAAGGTCATCTCTAAGGACTGCTTCAGCGTGATGAAGGACGGCGCTATAGTCGCGAACTCCGGCCACTTCAACGTCGAGCTCGACCTCGACTCGCTGGCAAAGATGTCCAAGGGAAAGCGCTCGATCCGCGAGTTCGTCGAGGAGTACACGCTCCGCAGCGGCCGCCGGATCTACGTGCTCGGGGAGGGCAGGCTCGTAAACCTCGCGGCCGCCGAGGGCCATCCCTCGCAGGTCATGGACATGAGCTTCGCAAATCAGGCGCTCTGCGCCGAGTACCTTGTAAAGAACTACAAAAAGCTCAAGAAGGACGTCTACAGCGTGCCGGAGGCCATAGACAAGAAGGTCGCCGCGCTTAAGCTCAAGGCTCGCGGGATAAACATAGACAAGCTGACGAAGGAGCAGGAGCACTATCTCAACAGCTGGGAGATGGGAACTTAAAGCTCATTTAAAATTCTCGTTTCCCTTGAATTTTAAATGGGTAGCGGAAGGGTTAATTCAAAGCACCCGTTGGAGCCATCCAACGGGTGCTTTTTTTACTTTAGCGTCGAGAAAATCGGCGGGAGGCGGCGGGGCTTGCCGTCAAGGCCGGTGTGCGCGATGGTCACGACCGCCTCGGCTATCAGGAGGTCGCCCTTGAGGATCAGGTGCCGAAGCCTCAGCGACGCAGGCCGGACCTCCTGCACCTCGGTAGTGATATGCAGGATGTCGCCCAGGCGGGCTGGCTTGCGGTAGTCGACCTCGACGCGCGCCACGACGTACAGCTCGCCCGCCGCATGGCGCTCCGCGATGTCGAGGCCGTTGGCGGCCAGAAACTCCGTACGCGCGCGCTCGAGGTATCTCAGGTAATTTCCGTAATAGACCACGCCTCCGGCGTCTGTGTCCTCATAGTAGATCTTGACCTCGAATCTGTGGGGCATGGTTATCTCTTCCTCAGTCGCCACTCGGGCACAGGCGCGTCGACCGTGTATATCGGGTTTGCCATCGTCCACCAGCCCTCCTGCGGCTTCGAGGTAAACAGGAACTTGCGCCGCGTAGTTCCCATCACGCCTCCAGGGAGCTTATCATGTCCCCGACCACGCGGAATCCCCCGCGCCAGAACTCGGGGTCGTGCATCGGCACCCCGGCCTCGCTAAGTATATCGGCCGGGCTCTGCGCGCCGCCATGGCGCAAGATAGTCAGTATCCCCTCTGCCGCCTGCTGGCCCTGCTCCTGATACCGGCGGTATAGCGCGAGCGAGAGCAGCATCCCGAAGCTGTACGCATAGCAGTAAAACGGCGTGTGGTACATATGCGGGATCGCGAGCCACTCGCTGTGGAAGACCTCATCGACCTCGACCGCGTCGCCGAACTGGCGCGAGAGCGTTCGGCCGTATAGCGCGCTCAGCTCTTCTATCGTTGCGCCCTCCGAGACCGCCTTATGGGCCTCGGTCTCGAATATAGTGAAGTAAGCCTGGCGCAGCACCGTGGCGTAGACGTTATCGACTGTCTCGGCGATGATGTCGCGCCGGGCCCCGGGGTCGGTCTCGGCCTTAAGGAGCGCGTCCGTCAGCAGCATCTCGCTGAAAACCGATGCGGTCTCGGCCAGCGGGAGCGGGGCGTTGTACGTCAGCAGCGAATGCCCGGAGGCCAGCATCGCGTGCACCGCATGGCCGAGCTCGTGCGCGAGCGTCGCGACCTGCCGGGGCTCGCCGGTGTAGTTGACCAGCACCCATGGGGTGAGCGAGGGGAGCACGCCGTAGCAAAACGCGCCGCCGCGTTTTCTGGCGCGGGGCTCCGAGTCGATGTGGCGCGCGTCGAAGACGCGCCGGGCGAGCTCCGAGGCCTCGGGCGAGAACTTCCCGAGGCACTGAAGCACCATCTCCACGGCCTCGCCATACGGGATGCGGCGCTCCTGCTTCTTGCGTATCGGGGCGTAGAGGTCGAACCGCCTGAGTTTAGGAGACCCCAGCCATCCGGCCTTCATCCTGAAGTAGCGGTGGAATACCGGGGCCTCCTGCTCGCAGACCTCCAGAAGCGTGCTTATCACTGCATCCGGGATGTCGTTTGAGAGGTTGCGCACCGCTATGGGCGATCTGAATTTCCTGAGCGTCATGTTCTCGCTCGCCCAGTCCATAGCGGTGTGGACGTATATCTGCCCGAGCACCGCGCTGTCTTCGGCATAGGGCTTGAACTGCTCGCGGTACGCGGCCTCGCGGACGCTGGCCTCGGGGTGGCGGACGTATGCCATCAGGGCGTCGCGCGTAAGCTCAAGCTGCTTGCCCTCGAGCTCTATATGGTATTTGTATTTGTTCGTGAGCATGTCGTATATGCGGGTTATCGCGTTCGGGCCGTGGAGGTTCTTAAGCGCTATGATGCGCTCCTCCGGCTCGGTGAGCGTATGGTCCTTAAACAACCGCTCCTGGTAAAGGTAATAGGCGTTATCCCCGGTGCCGGACATCAGCCTCTGAGCTGCTTCCTCAGGAAGCGACTTCCACCAGAGCGTCAGGAACAGGACGCGGTTGCTTGCGTCCGCAAGCGCCTGCTCGGACCGCGAGACGAACGAGAGCGCGGTGGTGTTTAGCGTGTCCTCCGAAAACCAGAGCTGCCCGTATGCGCCTATGCGTGTCGCTGTCTCGGCGAACTCCACGAGCGCCCGCATTACGGCCGAGAACGCCTCGGCCGTTATATCGGGTGAGAGTGTCGGACGCAAGGCCTCTATCGCGGCGGTTGCGGCTTCCAGCTTGGAGTATGCATCTGCGATGGCCTGCGGATTGTCGGGCGGGAAAAGGTCAGTAAGATTCCATTTTTGCGGCTCCATCAATGCCTCCTCAGGCTCAGGCCCCGCGCAATGCGCGCGATGCCGGGCGTATGGCGTTTGATCGCCCTGTGCGGGCAGATCTCAAGACAGCAATAACAGCGGATGCACTTCTCGTAATCGAACTGCAGGCCGCTGCCGGTGTTGGTGATGGCCTTCGCCGGGCAGATATTTATGCACTCGCCGCAGAGCTTGCATATGGACGGGACGCTGCGCGGCCTCACGGTGATGTGCCGCCGCATGAATCCGTGCGCAAAGCGGGGGCCGAAGAGCAGGTCCTTCGTGTCCGGCCTTACGAATCCCTTGACGTGCGGAAGGCTGCCGGATACCGCGCAGTCAAGCGGCATGCCCAACCGCTCTGCGGCCCGGTTCGTAAGCAGCTCGCGCGGCTCAATACCGAGCATCCGGCATACCGCGACGTCGATAGAGAGAGCTTCGTTGCTCCCCATCAGGGCGCCCAGGTGGCGCGGCGTGCCCCCCGCGCCCGGGCCGTCGCCCTCGAGGCAGAGGATGCCGTCCATAAGGTTTATTGCCGGGTTCACGGTCTTATATATCGTGGCCAGAAGCTCCGCGAAGAGCTCGCGGTTCTCTCCGATGCGGAAGTGCCACTCCGGCTTGCGCATCCCGACTACGCAGCCGAAGAGGTTCTTCACCGCGAGCGTCAGGCCCATCTGGCCATGCGCCTTGAGCTTCGGCAGGTTGATCACCAGATCGGCGTCGAGCACGTCTCCGGAGAGTTCGAGCGTCGCCCACTTGCCTTCGAGCGCAACCGGCCTCGACGGCCCGAGCTCACGTAGATCGACATCCAGCCCCTCGAGCGCGTGGAATACGCCAGTCTTGCGCATGATGCGCTCAAACGAGCAGATCGGAGGGCTGTCGGAAACCTGCACCAGAGCCCCGCGCCCGAGAGTATATTCCACTGCGGCGCGTATGACGAGCGGGTGCGTCGTGACCGCCTGCTCGGGGGTCGTCGCGGCGAGGAAATTGGGCTTTATAAGCACATGCATGCCCCTCTCGATCCTGCCCTGGTCGAGCCGCACCATGATAGAGAAGACCTCGGCCCTGAGCTGGTCGTAGTCGTATGAGGACGCTGTAACGATGACTTCCGGCATCATCATATTTTACAGTATGGCGCGGCATTCGTGAAATCATTATAATAATCAAATGAGGTTCAGGTTAATATCCAGATGAAGGTCACGGCCGGCGCAATGAAGGGCAAAAGAATATCCGCGGCTGGCGTGGGCGGCGCATCGGAGTTCGGCGCGCTTCGGGCCACCGGGGCGAAGGTCCGCGAGGCGATATTCAATATCCTCGGCCCGATGATCGAGGGCGCGCGGTTTCTGGACCTCTACGCCGGCACCGGCGCGGTCGGCATGGAGGCGATGAGCCGGGGCGTGAGCCAGGTCGTCTTTGTCGAGGCCGACCCGGCCAGGGCCAAGCGCCTCCAAACGCTCCTGTGCGACTGCGGCTGCAGGCTCAAGTCCGTGATCGTAAACCGCAGGGCCTCGGAGTACGTCATCGACGCTGCCGCGAAGGGCGCCAGATTCGACGTCATATTCATCGACCCTCCATACCATACCGGCGAGCTTTCCACTGTACTGATGGCGATGGCGTCCTCCGACATCCTGTCCCCGGACGGCGTGCTTCTGGTCGAGCACATAAAGAAGGCCGCGCTCCCGGACGAGCTCGGCAGCCTCCGCAAGCGCAAGTCATACAAATACGGCGACACGATGCTTACACAGTACAGGAGGCTATCGGAGTGAAAAAGACCGCCGTATACCCGGGGAGCTTCGACCCGCTCACGAACGGACATCTGGACCTGGTGAAGCGGGGCCTCAGGATATTCGACGAGATAGTGATAGCGGTGGCCGTCAGCTCGCGCAAGGGGACGCTCTTCACGCTGGAGGAGCGCATCGCGCTGCTTAAAGAGGCGGTCTCTGAGTATCAAAACGTATCGGTCGAGTCATTCGACACGCTGCTTGTCGATTATGTCAAAAAGAAGGACGCGGTAGCTATTATCAGGGGCCTGCGTGCGGTCTCGGACTTCGAGTACGAGATGCAGATGGCGCTCATGAACCGCAAGATGGAGCACAACGTCGAGACCGTATTCATGATGCCGTCGCTTAGGTACATCTTCCTCTCATCGACCATAGTCAAGGAGGCCGCCTCGTTCGGCGGCGCGGTCGAGGGGCTCGTGCCCGAGCACGTAGCGGCCGCGCTCAAGTCCAAGTTCACGGGATGATCATCTCCGTCTAACCGCGCCGTTGCCATCGTTCGTGCGGCCCTCCGCGGCATAGACCTCCGCCAGCAGCCGTCTCGGCCTCGGGTCAGCGGGGTCCTGGGCGATCAGCCCCTGCGCGGTCGCCTCCAAGGCGCCCCAGAGCGCCCCCTTGTCGAGCCCCGCGAGCGCGGGCGCGGCATCCACTCTCACGAAGACGAGCGCGACGCCGTCCTGGTAACTGAGCTTCCATGAGGGGTCCTTAAGGAGCTTGAAGACCAGCCCCGGCACGTTTAGGGTATTGGGGTCGAAGGGATGGATCATGACAGTGGCGATCCCCCATCTTTTAAATACCTCGTCTTGGTCCCCCATGTATGCGCGTGAGTATTCGTTCAGCACGCCCGCATCGAGCGCGCGGCCGTCGATGAAGTCCTGCTGCGCGGGATAGAGCCCCCACGTGACGATGTCGCCCCACTCATACGGGTGAAAGATCCGGGGCGGAAGGCCGCGATTTTTGATATACGCGATCGCGCCCGCCGGGATGCTGGCCCTCGCCGGGCCGCCGACGGCCAGCGCGTTATAGGGATACAGAATTGTGCCGAGCACCGCCATCAGCGCGCCGAGCGCCGCAATCTGGAGGCCGGGCATGCGGCCCTTGAGCCCCCCGCAGCAGACCGCAAGCTGCCTTGCGCATATGACCGTGGCCACGAGAAAAAACAGGATGCAGAACCTGAAATGGGCGTAGCCCTCATACCCGAAGCCAGCAAGCAGCATGGCGTGCGCCGGGTCGACCCTGCGCCACGTAAGGAGCACGGCCGCCGCGACGGCCGCCCCGAACCCGAGCACGACGTACGGGAGCGAGGGAGAGGCTTCATAAGCCGCGTACTGCCAAAGCGGCAGGTACTCGTTGATCGTCTGCACGGTCGAGCTGCGCATCTCGGCCGCGTTTACGGCGAGGGCCTCGAACCCGGCCGGGTTTATGCCGGCCGAGAGCATCATCACGGCGCAGAGCGCCAGGAAGCGCAGCAGCAGTCCGCTGGCCAGCGGCTCGCGCCTGAGGGCGGCCCTCCCAAGCTCGGCCAGCGCATATACGGCGATGACCGCGTGACCCAGCATATAGCCCCGGTGCACGTTGGCCCAGATTACCATCAGCGCCGGCCCGGCCGCGAGCAGCCACCAGGACAGCATCTTTCCTGCGCGCAGCCTGGCCGTAACAGCATCCATGTACCCTACGATCGCGACGACGAGCGTGAAGGAGATGAGCTGCGGTCTGAGGTCGTCATAGAAGCGGAGCAGATAGACCGAGGGCAGGGTGATGATGAGCGCGGCCACGGGGTCGAGACCCTCGTGCACTGCAAGCCGCCAGGCCGCGAATATCCCAAACGCAAGCAGCGCGGCCTTAAGCGCGACCAGCCCATAGAGCCCCGCAGCGGCGTATGCGGCGTAGATGATGACCTGCGCGAGCCAGAAACCCTTCAGCACGACGTCGGTCCTGATGTTTGGAGCAATTTGCGCTGAGGTATATGAAAACGGGTCCTGCTGCGGCAGGGCGTGGTGCTCAGCAATCCATTTGCCGGTGCCCAAGTGCCACCATAAGTCCCCGGTCCCGAGCGGGGTCAGGAAGGCCAGCAATACGAACGCGAAGAATATAACCGGTATGACCAGTCGCCTCATAGTCTACCTCCTCAACTTTCCGCTCGCGGTGCGGGGCAGGGCGGACACTATCTCGATGGCCTTCGGGACCTCGTACGACGCGAGCATGCGATAGCAGTAACGGCGTATCCCGTCGGCAGCCGTATCCGGGTCGGCCCCTTCGCGCAGGACGACCCTCGCTGCCGGGAGCTGCCCGTAATGCGGATGGGGCTCGGCGTAAACGATTGATTCCAGCACGAGCGGGTGGCGGTTTAGGACATCCTCGACCTCCGCGGCGAAGACCTTCATCCCGGCGAAGTTGATCACGTCCTTGGTCCTCCCGACGATGAAGAGAAACCCGTCGCGGTCGATCCGCCCTATGTCGCCGGTGCGGAACCAGCCGTCCTTCAATATCTCACTCCGCGTCCTGAAGGGTGAGTAATAGGCGTCCAGCATGCCGGGGCCGCGCAGCCATATCTCCCCCGCTCCGGTCTCGTCCGGTGCCTCTATGCGCAGTTCGTAGTCCGGCAGCGTGCGGCCGACGGACCCGGGCGGGTTGCCCGGAAATCTGATAAACGGGAGCCCAACCTCTATGATGCCGTAGGCCTCGCTGAGTTCCATGCCGAACTTGACCCTGAACGCCCCGGCCAGCTCGTCCGGGAGCTTCATCGCGGTCGATACCGCGAGCCTCACTCCGCTGAGCGCATCGCGGGGGACGAACCCGGCGCTTGTGAGCATGCGGTAGTGAAACGGCGAGGCATAGATAAGCGTGCCGCGCCGCGACGTGACGGCCTCTAGCATCGAGTCCGGGAAGCGTCTAGTGGAGCATACCAGTATCGTCGCGCCCTTGCGCAGAAAAAGCAGTATCGTCACGACGAAGTGAAAGCTCATCGAGAGCACCCAGACTATCCTGTCACTGGGTGTGATCATAAGACCCCGCTGGGCCGCGTCCGTGCGCTCGTGGATCGCTCGGTGAGAGAGCACCACGCCCTTGCTCGACCCGGTGGTGCCGGAGCTGAAGCGTATGAACGCGGGGTCGAGGCCGCAAAACCCCTCGGGAGGGGCGGCTGCGGCGCGCCGCTCGATGATAAAACCTGCCAGACCGTCC
Organism: Nitrospirota bacterium; assembly: GCA_963721805.1. Taxonomy (GTDB): domain Bacteria; phylum Nitrospirota; class Thermodesulfovibrionia; order Thermodesulfovibrionales; family JdFR-86; genus CAVRJY01. The sequence goes on from CAVRJY010000001.1 coordinate 1,180,911, forward strand.
GCATCAAGAGGCGCTGCGGCGGGGTATAGGGTGCTATTGGAGATCACGAACTCCACGCCGATCTTCTCGATGATCTCGTCCGTCTCGGCCTCGCTCTGCTCCGGCGCTATCGGGACGATCACGGCGGAGAGCGAGAGCACCGCGAGGCTGCATGCGATATACTCGACCCCGTCGTCGCACTTAAGCGCGACGCGGTGGCATGGGAGCACGCCGTGGCCCGCGAGAGATAAGGCTATGCGCTCCGAAAGCGCGATGAGCTCTGAATACGTCACCTCGCGGCCCCCGTCGGCTACCGCGATATTCCCGGCATATGGCGCGGACTCTGCCTTTATCGTCTCGAATATGTTTTGCATGCTATCTGAGCCTGGCCGCCGCTATGCCTGCCTGCTCGCCGATGCTGAGGCATGCGCCCATGACGCGCGTCGAACCGAGGGCCTCATGCGTGGCCGAGATGCACCGCCCTGCCATGAACAGGTTTGTTATCCCCTTGGCCTTCATGCACCCAGGCGGTATCTCGTAATAATCGCCGGGCGGAGGATACCGAAGCACGGTCGGCCTACCGAGCCGCCAGAGCTCTATCGGCCACGCGTTTTTCACGGCGCCGTCGTCGAACTTTCGGGCTGAGAGTATGTCTTGTTCGGTCAGGACGTACTCGCCCTCGATCCTCCGGGTTTCCCGGACCCCAAGCATTACTTTTTCTATCGCGCTTCGGCCGAACTCCGGCAGCCCCTCGCGTATCGCGGCGAACAGCAGCCCTGCGTCCCGCGCCGCGTCCTTTGCGGAAGCGTCATTCTCTATGCTGAACTTGAGGTACCCAACAGATCCCGAGGCCGTGAACTGCGCGTATCTGAGCCGCTCCGGGAGCGTGCCGTGCACCGTGGCGCGGCTTACGAGAAACGATACCCTTAGAGGCAGCATCTCGTCGGATACGGCGATGCCGTTTATCCGCACGATGCAGCCGGAGGGCTGACGCACGGCCGAGGGCAATATCCCGGCCCCTGCCAGCGCGGCAAGCGAGCCGTCCCCTGTGCAGTCTATCGCGGCAAGGGCTGTTATCTCTCCGGCGTTAGTGACGACCTTCGTTATGCTTGCGCCCTCGCGCCCGGCCCTGACCGCCTCGGTATCGAACCGGATCTCTAGTCTCCCGGCCTCGGCCCGGCATAGTCCCGTAAGCACCTCGATGAGCTGTCCGGCCTCGTAAGGCAGGACGTATACAGAGCCAACCTTCAGCGGTCTCGAGGCAGGCGAGAGCCGCATCAGCGCTGCCGCGACCTCCCGGCTGATCCCGTCATTGAGAGTCGCGCGGTCTGCTTCCTCGCCCGTGCCGTACAGGCCGCATATCTGATGGAGCATGCCCCCTATGCCGCCGAGCCTCGCGGTGCGCTCGACCAGGACGGTCGACGCACCGCTACGCGCCGAGGCAACCGCCGCCGCCACGCCCGCCACGCCGCCTCCGGCCACCAGCACGTCGCACCTCATCGCGGCTGCCCCAGTCCCGCTAGGACCGTCGCCTCTATCCCGGCAGCCTCCTGCTCCGTGATCAGGCCCTCGAGCCACGAAAGCGTGAGGTGCAGCCTCTGGCCGAAGCGCGTGAAAAAAAGCCCGAGCCCCGGAGGGGAAGGGACGCGCGGCATATGGAAGCAGTCCTTAATCTCGTGCCCCATGAACCGCTCTCCGAGGTATGCGCTCCTGCCGATATACGAGAAGCAGAACGAGGCGAGCGTACCTTTGAAAGGCAGGTTCAGCGCGGCGCTCAGGGCCGGCAGCGGTGCTATGCGCATGAGGTGGCTCGCTTCGGCTATGTCGCGAAGCGTGCCGTCCTTAACGTGCTCGAACATCTGGGCCTTGAGCGAGCCTATAAGCCTCGCGCGGTCCGCGAGCTCATCGGGCCCTATCTTGAAAAACAGGTAAGTTACATAGTTAAAGAAGAGTTCTTTCCTTATGTCCTCGGCCGAGCGCGCATCGACAGTGACAGGCACCAGGTAGTTGGGCGAGGCGATCCCGCGCGACTTAAATACCCTGTCCACGGCCGGGACGACAGAGGCCAGCAGATACGGCATCTCAAAGAGGTATCCGGCCTCCTCCGAGGCCATTTTAAGGATGGCCGCGCTCTGTGCGGCATCAAACCCGAGCACTCGATACCTGAATCCGGGCCGGGCCGCGGCTGGCATCGGCAGGCACCGGGGCATAGGCCTTCCTAGCGCGATCAGCTTGCGGTTGATATTGCGGCCGGCCAAAAACTTCCGGCTCCAGCCGTCTAAGAGCGCGTCCTGAGTGAGGTTCACTCCTTGCGGCGCGGTGCCGCTTTGGTACAGATCGTTAATCAGCCAGAGGAAGGCCTCGGCCCCGCGCGCGTCAAACAGGCGGTGGTCGAAGGTGATCGCGAAGTGGCTGGTACCTTCTCGAGCCCGGATATAATGGTACGCCAGGTGGGTGTTTTCGTCCCTGAAGCCGCGGTTCGCGGCTGCCTCGAGGAGCGGCATCGGATCGCCGTCGTGCACGCTGAGGTCTGCCTTGCCGGATTTGCGCGGCATGCGCCAGTACGGGCAGAGGTTGAAATCGCGGCTGACGCGTCCGCTTAAGACCGGCAGCGCTTCGTGCATGCGGTCAAGCACGTCTCGCAGCGCGTGCTCGTCTATCTGGCCATTGAGCCTGAATACTATCTGCGAGGAGTTGCCGGAGCAGGTCGTGCGCTTCATCGCATAGTCCAGCATCGAGACGACCCAGTCGGGGCCCGTCAAGTAGCGCTTTCGCTTGGCTGACGGGACGCGCATCGCGCCTCTAAACGCGCTGCTTTGCGCTTATGAACGCGGCAAGCGAGCGGATCGAGGAGAAGTCCTCCTTGCTGAGGTTGTGCTCGATCAGGCGCAGGCCGAAGTCTTTCTCGATAGAGACGATCACCTCGACGAGCCCCAGAGAATCGATGCCGAGCGTGTGCAGCGGGGCCTCGGCCGGGATCGCGGCAGCCTCGAGCCCGGTGATCGACGAGACCGTGCCGGTCAGCCGTTTTTCTATCTCAGCGATATCCGCCACAGAAGCCGGTGCTCAGCCCTTGCCGCTGGTGTTGTCGTAGATGAAGTTGGCAAGCGTGTCTATAGAGTAAAACAGCTCCTTGCCCTGCTCCATGTCCTTTACTTCCACGCCGAAATTGCGTTGCAGGAGCACGACGATCTCGACCGCGTCGAGGGAGTCGAGGCCGAGCCCGGCGCCGAAGAGCACCTCGTCGTCCTTTATCTCCTCGGGCTTGATGTCATCGAGCGAGAGTTCGTCGACGAGCATCGACTTGAGCTTCTTCCTTATCCCGGCCAGCGCCTCTTCCTTTGTATTGTCCATCGCGTGCTCCTCTGCTGGTTATTCGTTATCTCCCCAGATGTCGTGAAATACGAACCACTGGTAAGGGTATTGCTCCACGTACCGCTCGAGTATCGCGGCATACTGCCGCACGCAGCCTTTTATGTCGTCACGCCGGGTCTTTCGCGTGAACTGCCCGGTTGTGATCACGTTTGAGAAATCCACGACGTACTTGCGCTCGGAGACCTTTGCCGATAGCATCACGAAGACCGGGCAGCCTGCCGCCGCTGCTATCGCGAACGCGCCGTAAGGCAGGCGGGCCGTATCGCCCAGAAACGTGACCTCCCCGGTCCTGTGCCCATACCCGCGGTCGCCCATGATCGAGACGAGGCCGCCGTTTTTGATCGCCTCCAGCGCCTCCAGCGCGCCCGAGAAGTCCTTGGGGTCCAGGATCCTCAGCCAGTCGCGCTCCTCGTAGAGCCTCAGGGCCTCGCTTACGGCCGCGTTTTCCTCAGGCCGCATCATCAGATAGACCGGCCTCCCCAAGCCTCCGAGCGCCGGCATCGTCATCTGCCAGTTGCCGATATGGGCAGTCAGGAGCACCGCACCGCGGTCCGATTCGCCTAAAACCCTAATCATTTTATCATATCCGGCCACCTCGGTGTCGAAGAGCGAGAGCCCGGAATCGGTTGAAACATAGCGGTCCACAAGGTTTTTTCCCTGGCTGACATAGAGCCGCAAGACTCCGAGGCAGCGCCTGATGAAACCGCTTGCGGGAAAGCGCCTGCGTATATACGCATCGCTCGCGCGGAACGCCGCGCGGTCAAGCAGGAGATAGTAGGCGCAGACGGGATATAAAAATGCATACGCGGCCTTAAGTCCGGAGGTCTTGAGCACGGCGCGGAAAAACCAGAACCCCAGCCGGTTGCCGCGCTTCTTGGGGGGCATCTCCTGCGTCATGCTGGCTTCCGCTTTTCGAAGGCATGCGCTATGAAGAAAAACGCCGAGGCCATCAATATCGAGGCCACCGGGGCTATAACCAGCGAGCCGAGCAGCCACTCGTAGAGCCTCTGGTGAAACTGCGCAAATACGGTCTCAAATGTAAGGTCCGTAAGCCAAGCCCCGTGGCGCATGTAATAGCCCAGCTCTATGCAGAGCGCCGGGGTGAACGGGGCCATGAAGACGTGCTGGACGTTCAGGGCCACGATCTTGTTAAGGTTCAGCCTGACCGAGACGTAGAGTATCGCTGCGGTGTGCAGGAACAGCAGCGGGATTATCGCCAGAAACGAGCCGACCGCGGCAGCGGCAGCGAGCCCCTCAGGGGTCGCGTTTTCCTTTATAAGGTGGCGTATGAGCTTAAGCGGGTTGAAGATCAGCCCTATGTCGAACTTTGGCGCTGGCGCTAGCCGCTTGTGCCCGAAAGGCAGGAGCCGCAGGCCTATCAGCATCGAGTGCACGCGCGTGAGCCTGAGGTTGTCCATGACCGGCCTGAAGCTCGAGACGCGCTGCCCGGCCGGGGGGTAGTATACCCCGATCCCGACCGAGCGGAGCCTGAGCCCGGCCCAGGCCGCCTTGGCTAGCACCTCGGCCTCGAAGTCATAGCGGCGCCCCTTGAACTTAAGTAAGTTTAGCTGTCTTACAGGATATGCCCGAAAACCGCTCTGGCAGTCGTCTATATGCTGGCCGGTCTCGATCCTGAGCCAGAAGTTCGCGAACCTACGGCCGAACCGGCTCGAGCGCGGGATGTTCTCGACGCTGAAGTCACGCGAGCCGACCACGAGGCTCAGTTCGTCGTCTTGAAGCATCGGGATGAACTTCGCGATATCGCCGGGGTCGTGCTGTCCGTCGGCGTCAATCGTGATCATATACTTGCCGCCCTGAAGCTCGACGAAGCGCGAGGCGGTGAGTATCGCCTGGCCCTTGCCCATGTTGGCGTGGTGGCGGAGCACGACAGCGTCTAAGTTCGAGATGAGTGCGCCTGCGTCGGCGTCGGTCGAGCCGTCGTCTATGACGACGACGCGGCCGGGGAGCATCCGGCAGCAGCCCTCGACGACAGCCCTAAGCGTCGGGGCGTTGTTATAGACCGGCACCGCGGCCCAGACGAGATCGGTGCCGATTGTCTCAGTTGCTGCGCTTGCGCTTGCGTTCATGTAGCATCATATCCCAGAGCGTGCCTGTATGGCCGAGCTTGTGGAGCACTTGCAGCCCGCTGTCTATCGAGTCGGGCGGGAATATGCAGTGGCGCACGCCTTTAAACGCCTCGGTCAGCCTCTGCGTGAGCCATTCGGGGTCGACAGTGGGCGATAGGTAATAGGTCGGGGCCAGCAGGTCGGTCTCGGGCGTTATCACGCCTTCCCTAAGCGCGATATCAGCAAGCGGGGTGTTGGGGAATATGCGTATGCCCATGTATATGAAGACCACGCTGTTGCGCAGCGAGAGGAGGTTTGCTATCCCCTCCTCGGCGGTCTCGGGGGTCTCGCCGGGGCAGCCGAACATCACGAAATGCGAGCAAGGGATCGACTCGGCCGCGAAGAGGTCGTTTGCGGCCACGACGTCCGCGAAAGTGAAGTTCTTGCCCATGCGCCTGAGCGTTACGTCGGTCGATGCGTCCGTGCCGATCTCGACCGCTGCGAGCCCTGAGCGCTTCATAAGGCCGACAGCCTCGGCATCGAGGCCCTTGGGCCTGAAGAATCCCGACCACGGAACCCGCGTATCGCGGCGGACCATCTCGCGAACAAGATTAAGATACTCGCCGCCCTCGTCGTTGAATACCGAATCGACGAAGAATATCGTCTTGCAGGCGTGCGTGTCGCGCAGCAGTATCATGTCGTCCACTACCGAGGGGACATGGCGCGGGCGGATGGCATGGCCCTCCAGAAGCGGATACGTGCAGTAGACGCAATGGGAAGTGCAGCCGCGCTTGCTCTGCACCGAGGCGATATTGCCGCTTTTGAGGTAAAACTCCATGAGGGTTGCGTCATAAGCGGCAGAGGGTATCGCCAGCCCCGTGAGACTGCGGGTAGAGTAGATCAGGCGGTCCTCGGGGTATACATCCCGGCTGGCGTTCTCGGCGAATACGACCACCAGGGCCTCGCTCTCGCCGACGAAGCCGTAGTCCGCTCCGGTTACGTCGAGTATCTCCTGCGGCATGAGCGAAAACCCCGCACCACCGAGGATGATCTTAGCCTGCGTGAGGGCCCTCAGGCGCGTGACGATCTCGCGCACGTGGTCGATGTAGTACTGCTTGTTCATGTAGTTTACGTTGTCGATGTTGCGGATCGAGATGCCGAGCAGCTCCGGACTGAACTCAGCCACCGCTGTCTCTATCGCGGCCATCGAGCTCCCCTCGCGCAGGTAGTCGAGCTGGCGCACCTCGTGTCCGGCCGATGTGAGAGCCGAGGAGATCATCGCGAGCCCGAGCGGGTAGACCGGGTAGGGCGAGGTCGCGATGTTGGACGAAAGCAGCAGTACGCGCATTACCTGTTCTCCCGGCGGAGGGCCTCGCGCCTGGCTCCGCGCTTCGGCCTGATCGATTTATACGTCCCGTCGGCCTGCTCCTTGGCGATGACCTTCATAAACAGCCGCGCCATCCTGAGCTCCTGGCTGCTCTCGCCGTAGAAGGTCTGCCATGCGTAGTGGTATAGCTCCTGCAAGCGCTCGGGGCTCATCTTCGCGGGCTTGAAAACGACGTCCCCGCCGGTATACCTGCGCCAGTCGTTGTGCAGGATGCGTCCCTCGTCCGCGAGGCTCTGGCGGATCGGCGTGTGCGGAAACGGGGTCAGGATCGTGAACTCCGCGAGGTCGAGCTTGATCTCCAAAAGGAAGTCCACGAGCCGCTTGATATAGTCCTCGTCGTGGTCGTCCATGCCCAGTATGATCGTGCCCTCCACGCCGATGCCGCGCTCCTGCAAGCGCTTGACGCGCTTGCGGATATGGTTGGAGGTATCGAATATCGCCTGGTAGACATACCAGCACCCTGCCTCGGCCGCGAGGTCGAGTATCTCGTCGTTGTCCTTGATCGGGTGCGATATCCACTTGCGCTTAAGCGGTATCAGGGCGCGAAACAGGGCCTTCTCCCACTCGTCGTTCTGCGCGAGGGAATTGTCCACCAGAAAGAGGCGGTTGTTGTCTATGGATTCGATTTCCTTTACAACGATGTCGAGGTCGCGGGGACGGAACTTCCTCCCTCCCAGAAACGGCGTGCAGCACGGGAAGCAGTTGAAGCGGCAGCCGCGTGAGGCGTGCATGAGATCCACCATCTGCACGCCGCGATAGTTATAGAGCTCGCGGTTGAGGATGCTGCGCCGCGCCGGGCCGATCTGGCTTGCGTCCGGGAAGTTCTGCGTGAAGTCGTAGACCTTCTTGAGCTGCTTCTTTCTGAGGTCGTCTATCACCGCGCCGAAGCGGCCCTCGGCCTCGCCGAGGAATACCGAGTCAGAGTGCGCCATCGTCTCTTCGGCATGCAGCTGGGTCGCGATGCCGCCGAATATCACCGGCACCCCCGCCTCGCGGAAGCGGTCCGCGATCTCCCATCCGCGCGGTATCTGGCAGGTGAGCATCGAGGATATCGCCACGAGGTCGACGTCCGTGTCAAACGGGACCGGCTCTACGTTTTCGTCATAGAACTTAAGCTCGACGTCCTCCGGCACGGTCGCTGCGAAACAGACCGGCCCGTGCGGGGGCAGGTGAAACTCGGTCTGCCGGTTGAGCTTGGGCCACTTTGGATATATGAGCCGTATCTTCACTTCTGGTGCACCTCGCTGTAAATTTTCGAGAGTTCCTGATCAATATCCAGGGGCGCATCGCCCCGGCCTATAAGCATGTATATCGCCTCGCGCCCGTCAGCCTCGCCGACGAGCATCGAGTCCGCCTCGCCGGAGCCGATCATATCGCCTGCCATCGAGACGAGCGACCCGAGCGCTCCCTTGGCCGAGCTTGCGTAAAGCAGCGGCCCGAGCAGGCCGAAGTGTATCGCGGCCTCCCCAAGCGGGCTTGAGGGCAGGGTATAGATAAACAGGCTCGCGCGCCCCAGCGTGCGGCCCCCTTCGAGGTAGTCGCGGAAGTAAGCCGCGTCGGTGGCTATCGAGCCGGTCGAGTTGGTGCCGATTATGCCGATGTCCTGCTTGAATCCCATCGAGTACGAAACGCCGGCGTCCTTAAGTGCGAGCGCGACTGCGTGGCAGACGTTCCTCGATACGTCATCGAGCCTTCCGAAGTTCTTAAACGGATACGCGAATAACGATTTGCACGTAAAACGGCCGCTGGGGTCGACCTCTTCGCACCTGCTGCGCTCGCCGCTTCGGATCGCGCCGTACCTGCCTCCGCTGATCCAGCCTATGCCCTTGATCTCGATCACCGGGCGGCCACCACGAGGGCCGCGTTTATCCCGCTGAAGCCCGAGTTGGTCATGAGCGCCATCTTCGTGCGGTCGATTCCAACCGCCTTCGGCGAGACCCATCCCGCCGCGAGTTCGTCCGGCTCCGAGAGGTTTACGGTAGGCGGTGTTGTGCCTTCTTTGAGCGCGCGCAGCGCGATTATGAGCTCAAGCATCCCGGCCGCGCCCATCGTGTGGCCCAGCGCGCCCTTGACCGAATAAACCGGCCGGGGCGCTTCATTGAAGACCGCGCGGAACGCCCTCATCTCCATCGCGTCGTTATACGCGGTGCCTGTCCCGTGGGCCGAGATCATCCCGATTGCGGAGGAGTCGCATCCCGCCATCCTGAGCGCCTTGGTTGCGGCGAGTATCAGGCCCTCGCTCTCGCGCGAGGGGCCGGTCATGTGGTTGGCGTCGTCGCTGAGGCCCCAGCCCGCGACCTCGCCGAGCACCTCGCGGCCTTCAGATTCCGCCCGCTGTTCGCTCATCAAAAGCGCGTACCCGGCGGCATCGCCGAGGCTCAGGCCCTCGCGAGTGCGGTCAAACGGCCTCGCGAATCTACGGTCCATGGCCATCAGCGACGAAAAACCCGAAAACACGAACTCCGTGACCGCATCGCACGCGATGACCAATACCGAATCCGCGCGGCCTGAGCATATCATCGACGCGCCGCGCGCTATCGCGGCCGAGCCCGAGGCGCATGCCGCGGATACCACCATCGAGGGGCCGGCCACGCCTGCGAGCGAGGCTGCCTTCTCAAGCAATCTAACCGGCGCGCAGGCGTCCTGCGGTATGCCTGTCTCGCCCAGTATCCGGCGCTCTAAAAGGTCGATCTCGCCCTTGGTAGTTGCGAGTATCAGGGCGGAGTCCGCTGGCGCGGGTATTACGCCAAGCAGGCGCTGAAGCATCTGGAGCACGAGCGAATCGCCGTCGTGGTATCTGAGCGACATGATCGTTGCGGCGTTCTCTGACATGAAGGCCGAGGTGTTAAACCTCTCGATCTTCCCTATGGCGCTTTGGCCTGACGTGATCGCGTCCCAGCAGGCATCGAGCCCGGGGCCGAAGGGCGTGAGCATATCGTATGCGGTGACGACTGCCTTCATCCGAGGTCCCTGAACTCTCCGTCGAGCCAGCGTTTCCTGAACCGCACCAGCAGCTCCGGCGCCACGAGGCAGACGCTGCCGCTTGCAGCGTCGGTCAGGACCTGCACCCTGTAGCCGCTCGTCGCGAGCGTGCCGTCCGCCCTGGTAATCCTGAATTCGGTGTTTATCTTGGCCGCCTCGTTCCATATGATCGAGGCAGCTACTGAAAATTCCTCGTCGAGCGTGAGGGGGCAGAAGTAATCGATATGGAGTTCGGCTATGGGGGCGCGGAGTCCGGCCTTGAAATAGTCCTCGAACCCGAGACCGCATCTTCGGCCTAGTTCGGTCGAGGCCTCCTCGAAAAACTGCGGGTAGCGGCCGAACCACGATATGCCCATTACGTCGGCATCGCTGAAGCTCACGCGCCGCCGGATCTCGAAGCTCACCGGCTCGGGCGAGCCCGGCATGCGCTCGAAATATGCTGTCCTCCGGCGTCTCATCGTTGCGGTGCCTCGTCGAGCGATACGCGGAGCTTGATCTCAGAGACGCGCGCACCCGCCCGGCTCCACTGCGCCTTGATATCGAACTCGCCGGACTCCATCAGAGGGCCGCACTCGCAGAGCACCTCTTCGGCCGGGAGCACAGGGGCCATAAACTTGGCGTTAATGACCTTTATGATGCGCACCGGCCTTCCGCTCCAGGTCGCGATCATACCGGCCGCGCATTCCATCTGGCATACGCCGGGCAGGACCTTCGCGCCGGGGAAGTGGCCCTGAAACCCTACGAAGTCTTCGGGAAACGAGAAGCGCGCGGAAAGCCTGCCGGACTCGAGCCCGAGACCGGACATGCATCTGAGCGCATCGGACCTGAGGCGGTTCAATCGAGTATCTCCTTGACTTTCACGGTCAGGCTGTAGCCGTATTGATAGTTCTGTAAAAGCACGCCACGATTGATGATTTTACCATTTTTGCGCTCCGGCCCGAAATACAGCACCCGCCAGCGCAGGTCGTTCTCGACGAAATACGCCTTCTCGACCAGCGAGCCCTCGGCTCCGGCGAAGACGTATTTCATGATCCCGCCGTCCGTGCGTTCGTTGACTACCAGCTCATTGCCGTCCCACCAGCTCCACCAGCCCGCGCCCGAGGGTGTCGTATCGAAGTATATGCGCCTGATGTCCTCACCTATCTTCGCCCCGAAACTGCCTTTGCCTCCGCGCTCTAGCATAGGCAGGACGAAGCGCGTCGTCGTGCCGCTTCGGTCCCCGCTAAGCTCAAAGAGCTTCATGCCCATAGGGTTGAGGCAGGCCACAGCGAAAGTGCCCGCTGATTGGTCGAGCTCAAGCTCGCCTATGCCCGTGATCTCCTGCGGGCCGAAGCCGAAGGTCACGCTGCTTAGGAGCTTCAACTGCTGTGGTATCGCGGCCCTGTATTGCGCGATAACCTGTGCGGGGTCGTGCGAGGGCATCGGCGTGCGCCCGACCGGGGCGAAGGGAAGGGCGGCGGCGCAGGCCGAAAGCGCGAGCGCCGCGATCATGAGTATCAAGGCCCTCATTTAGTGCGCACCACGAGGAACATGCGGCAGAGCGCGGGGACTAGCGTTATCGAGCTTAGCCAGCCGATAAGCAGGCTGATGCTCATCGCGAGTCCCATCGAGAACAGCGCGGGGTGGCGCGCGAACAGCAGGACTGCGGTGCCGATCACGGTCGAGACCGCCGATAGCGATATGCCGAGCACCGTGCCGAGGTTAAGCCTCTCGTGGTGCTGGTATGTTATCCCGATCCCGAAATCCACGACTATTCCGGCGGTGACGATGCTCGCTATTATGTTGGCGATGTTCACCGGGACGTTCATCACGGCCATGATCCCCAGCAGCCATATCGTGCTTGCGGCCACGGGTATTAAGGCTATCAGCGCGGCCTTGAGGTTCCTGAAAAACAGCGCGGTAAGTATGATGTTGGCCGCGATCGCGAGCGGCACGAGCAGGTATGCCTCGCGGCTCGTGAAGATCGAGATAGAGCGCGAGAGCGCGCGCCGCGAGAGCACGAACGCTCCGGGCTGGTCCTTCGTTATCGCATCGACCTTGCGCAGGGACTCAGCGTCGTCGGGGAAGAACGATAGCACCTGGTACTGGCCGCCGCTTTGGTGGACGAACCGCTCCTTGAGCCTGCCGAGCAGCTCGTCTATCGAGCCCGAGTCGATGGATTTGGGGTAGAGGTTGTCAAAGAACGGGCCGAATGCGTCGGCCGAAAAACCGTAGCGGGCGCCCTCGGATTTGATGAGCGATTTAAGCCTGTCTTCGCGGCCGCCGCGCCAGAACGCGTTCCAGCGGCCGATGTTCGCGCTGCGCTTTTCTCCGGAGGGCCAGAGCATCGAGAAGCTTACGAAGTTGCCGATCCCCGAGGCGGTCGCCATCTCGTACGCGCGGTCGCTCTGCCTGAGCGCGTCTTCGTAGGTCTTGCCGCTCAGCACGAGTATGGCCTGGCTGTCGGTGCCCCCCCATGCCTCGTGAAACCGCGCCTCCGCGTCCTTGACGTACTGCTCGGTGCCGTCAAGCTGTGCCACGTTGCTCTCGACGTGCACCCCGAAAGCGCAATACAGGAGCACGGCCGTGGCCACCAGCCACAACGCCACCATGGCGCGGCTGGAGCCGAACGTGCGTTCGAGGTGGCGCTCCAAAAACGAATGGTAAAGCGCGCCCTCGCGTCTCCACCGGAGCGCGTGCGGCAGGATGAACATCGCAAGGAAGACCGAGGCGGCGATGCAGACCATCGAGAATACCGCGAGCTGGCGGTAGCCCTCGATGCGCGACAGAAGCAGCACGCCGAAGCTCGCAGCGGTCGTGATCGCGTCGATGAAGATGAGCCTCGCGAGCTTGACCGTGTTCCGGTCGTCGAGCAGGCCCTTCTTCGCGGCGATGTAGGAATATATGCCGTAGTCTATCGTGATGCCGCCTATGACCGTCCCGAACCCTATCACGACCGATGCGAGGTCCCCAAGCAGCATCCCGGTGATGTTGATCGAATATATGACGCCGATCATCGGGATCGCGAATACGAGCCCGACCCTGGGGTCGCGGAAGACGCCCAGAAAGAGTATCAGAAACGCGGCCGAGGCGATCAGCGACGTGAGCTTCACGTCGCGCTCGATCACGCGCTGGTTGCTCACCGTATGGAAGTGCCCGCCCACGGCGTCGACGGTTACGTTAGGCGGGAGAGCCTTGATCTCGCGTTCGACATACTGCACGAGGCGCTTGCTTCCGATGCTGTCGGTCATAGGGATCGAGGTCTGCGCGATGACGAGCGCATGGCGGCCGTCGAGGCTCACGAGGTGGCCGCCCTCGATCATGAGCTGGTAGCCCATCGAATCCGATAGGGCCTTAAATTTACGCAATGCCTGCAATCGCAGCCCGAGAGGGTCGGAGCGCGACATCGAGCCCATCAGGATGCTCTCGGGCTTGAACGATTGTAGGTATATCTGGCGCATCCGGGCCGAGATACCGTCTGGCGTGATCATGCGGTCGATATCCTTCAGGTCATTGTCGGTGCTCACCGAGGCCACGTATCCCATGAATTCACCCGACATCATCGAGCCCGGGGAAAACCCGGTCACGACCTCCGAGAACATCGGCGGCTTTAGCGCGGCCGCGAATCGGTCGACCGCGGCGAAAAGCTCCTCGTGCCCGCCCTGTCCGGGGTCTTTGAGCGAGACCGAGAACACGACCTTCCCCGAGAGGTTGGTCTCGCGCAAAAACGTCATGTCGCGCCTGATCTCCGGCTCGTCCGGGAGCATAAGGTCTATGTCGCCCCTGAAGCGGTGAAACCCGAGGCTGGCAGCGGCTATGACCGTGAGCGCCAGAAGGCCGAGCAGGACGCCCTTGCGGTGCCGCTCTATCGCATGGTAGAGGGCAAGTACGGCGCGTTCAAACACCGCGCTCGACCTTGAAGTCACCGTCATTGAGCGGGGCGTCGATCACGGTATTGATGAAGTTGATCGTCGTGACGTCCTTGCCGGTCTCCTCGATCCTGATTCCCTTTAGGTACTTCTCGTCGTCCCTGAACGTGACGATGATGCGTTTGATCACGCTCCTGGCGGGGTTCTTCGAGTTAGGCGTAAATTCGAGCGCGAGCGGGGCGTGGCTCAGCACGCGGACGTCGTTGTCCTCCGTTAGCGCGGCGAAGTCCCCGGTAAACCAGACATTCAACTGGTTCAGGACGTTTTTGAGTATCGGGTTTCCGACGAGCGAGACCTCTTGCACCTTGCCGGATTCCTCGTCCCACTGGCGGATGAATTTGTCCGTCATGAGCACGCCGTAGCGGATCGGGCTGTCGACGTGCCATGCGACCTTGTTGGGTTTCTGGAGGTAAATGCGCCCCTTGATCGTGAGGCGGTGCTTGAACATCGCGAGGTCCTTCTCCTGCACGAAATCGGTCTTGAGCGTCTTAAACGCCGAGACGTGCGAGCCTATAGTGCGCAGGAGCGCCGGGACGTCCTCGGCCGCATACAGCGGCGTTGCGATGAGCAGAAGGCATATAACTGCAAGTGCGCGCCGCATCAATTGAGCCCCTTCTGCCAGATCTTGATCTCGCCCTGGGCGATCGTGGCCTCGCCGTTTTGGACCGTGCCGTGCACCAGGCCGAACTCGCCGAACTTGCCGAGCTTTCGGACATGGACGCGGAGCCTGTCGCCGGCCCTCGCCGTGCCCGTGATCTCGAAATCCTTGACCCCGATCAGGAAGCCATCGCCTGAGCCGCCCTCGCGGCCCATCGTGCGAAAGCCGTGTTGCGCCGCGATGGCCTGCGCGACGATCTCGACGTACGCGGGCTCGCCGAGCCTGCCGTCGGCCTCGACGAAGATATTGTCCGCGCCGATGTCGGCCTCGACCGTGGCCGAACGCTCGCCGACCTCGACGAGTCGGCTGATGAGCAGCATCGGCGGGCGGTGCGGCACGAGCATCGAGGCCTCGGCCGGTACGGTCATGATCTCGTGCTGCCGCGCGATGTTCCTCCAGCACAGGGGGTCGGAGGCGAGGTAGTCGCCGGTCATCTGAAACGCCGCGCCCCGGCAGCCGTAGCAGTTGTCGATCCGCTCGCACTGGCGGCACGGACCCTTGATCGTCTGCCTATAGCTCTTGAGGTCTCCGATCACCTCGCTCTCGCGGATGATCTCCCTAAGCGGCTTTTGCCGGATGTTGCCGACCGGGATCGTGACCCCCACGCATGGCTGCACGTCACCGAGCGCGTTTACGGCGCACGAGAAGCGGTGCCTGAGGCACTCGCCTCCCGCGAGCGGCGGCTGCGGCGTCCAGTCCTTGCCGTACTCGCGGTCTATGCCCGCAAGTTCGGTGAAGAGTTCCTTCACGCGGTCGCTCTCGACATAGAGGTTGTCGTTTTCGCGCGCGTTTCCCTGTGGGGTGATCATCTCGAAGTAGGGGTTCAGACCGTTTTTGCGGAGCCAGCGCCACATGGCCGGAAGCTCGGCGAGGTTCTGGCGGCAGACGATAGTGCTGATCCCAAGCTCGCTGCCCTCCGAGGGATACCCGGCCTCGCGCAGGTTCCTGAATGCCTCCTGTATCTGAAGGTACGCGCCTTTCTTGCCGGAGAGCGTGTCCTGGAGCTTCTCGTCGAAGGTGTTCATCTTAAGCGCTACGGTCACGCCGTGGGCATGGAGACGCCGCGCGTTCTCTAAGGTCATGTTAGTCCCGTTCGTGAAGATCTCGACCGACATCCCGTGCAGCCGGATGAAGTCTATCATCCCGGTGATGTGGCGGTAGAGCATCGGCTCGCCGCCGAGGATGATGATCTTCCTCGCGCCGAGCTCTCGGGCCTGCATGATGATGCCCTCGGCCTCCTCGCGCGTAAGCTCGATGCGCGGGTCGGCGGTCTTCGCTGCATAGCAGTAGACGCAGCGGAAGTTGCAGGCCTGGTTGAACTCTATCTCCATCGAGAGCAGGCGTCCCTCGCGGACCGCCTCCTCGACCTCGGCCTGCGAGAACTCCGCCCCGTATACGCGTCGATCGCAACTGCTCATATATTATTTCCTCATATCTAGAAACCTGATGGGTTTTCGGGAGTTGCCCGGATATATGCGTCCCATGATCTCGTCGTCAGCGACTATCACGACCTCCGGCCTGACGCGCAGGCGGGCTTGCAGCGCGTTCGTCACGTCCACGGGCGAGCCGCCGAACTCCGGGCTGACCGATATCAGCACGCGAAGCTCGTCGGAGAGCTCGTAGCCGCCGGATGAGACCTCAAGGCAGTACTCGCTCACGCCCGACGATGGCGTCTAACACCTCAAACACCATGTTCGGATAGAGCGTCGTGCCTCGAAACTTCATCATCTGCTGCTTGCGGCCGAGGATCGGCCCTATGCGCGGCGTGTTGCGGCCGCACGAGCAGGGCTCGCTGACCAGAAAGCTCACGTCCCCGGTGCGGAACCTCAGCAGAGGCATCCCCTCGATCCCGAGCGGCGTGAGCACGATCTCTCCGGCCTCTCCGTCCGCAACGCGGCCTCCGGCGTCATCCACGATCTCGACTATAGCGAGTTCGGGGTGGAGGTGCCCGCCGCAGCCCCCGGTGCATTCGCAAAACGAGCTGATCGTCTCGGACGAGGCGTAGGTCGAAAATACCTTTGCACCATCCCATGCCTCGGCGAGCCTCTGCCCCAGCGGCGAGGGGCGCAGGTCGCGACCGCGCACCGGCTCGCCTATGCAGATCAGCCGCTTCACGCCGGATGCAGCCTCAGCGAGCCCTGAGCCGGAGAGGAACCTGCCGAGCTTCGCGAGGAACGATGGCACGCCGACTATGGCCGTGGGCCTGAGGCGCGAGATGATCTCGGCGTGGCTCTCCAGCGTGTTGAGGCCGTTACGGATCGCGGCCGCGCCTATCGCCCTGACGCCGAGGTAATACGCGAGCCCGGCTATGAAGCACCGGTCCATAGTGCAGGTAAGCAGGACGGTGTCCTCGGCCGTGAGCCCGGTCGACGCGAACGAGAGCTGCTCGTTATATGCGAGCCGGTCGAGGTCAGCTCTAGTGTACATGATGCGCGTCGGCCTGCCTGTGGTGCCTGAGGAGAGCACGATGTCCTCGATCTTCGAGACCGGCACCGATAGCAGCTCGTCGTTGTGGTCGCTAAACGCCTTCTTGTCAGTCAGCGGAAAATCCGCAAGGAGGTCGAGACCGAGCGGGCCCGTGGGAATATCCTTCAGCAGCCTGCGGTAATAGGGCGAGCGCTCCGCGATATAGCGCAGGTGCTCGCCCAGCAGGCGTTCCTGCATCGCGCGTATCTCGGCGGGAGTGCCGAACTCGATGGCTCCGGGCTTTGGGTTCATGAGCCGGCCTCCATCAGGTCGAGTTCGTGCTGGATCGTATCGCGTATGCGGTTTTTGAGCGTGAAGACCTGCATGCCCTTGTAGTCTTCCTGTTGGACGGCCGGAAGCCTTCTGACGCGGATCGTACCGGGCCGGAGCATTAGCGAGCCCTTGCGGGGTATGTCCTCGCTGCCAGAGATGCAGACAGGCACTATCGGCGCGCCGCACTGAAGCGCGAGCCGCGCGAACGCCCCGTTGAAGCTCCCCATCCGCCTGCTTGCCGAGCGCGTCCCCTCGGGGAAGAACGCTATCGATACGCCCTGTCCGAGCAGTTCGCGGCAGCGTGAGAAAAACTCGTCCGGGTCCATGCGCTTGATGTTTAGATACCCCGCGGCCTTCGCGAACTGCCCGATCACCGGGATCTTGAACGGCCATACGTTTACGATCTGCACGATCTCGTAAGGGAACACGCACAGCAGGTATGCGTCCGAGGCCGAACGGTGGTTGCAGACGAATATATACGGCGCGCCCGTATCTGACGCGTCGCCATGGTCCTCGTACCTGAGCCTGATGAACGGATACGGCATCGAGGTCACGATCTTTCCATAGAGGCTGATCGCGCGGCGGAAGTACCGCATCGCGGTGCGGTGGCTCACGAAGGGCGCGCGTACCGCCACCCCTAGCGTCAGCAGCGGGATCGCCATGGCCGAGGCGGCCAGTATCAGGGCGTAGCTGTAGATGCTGAGCGCCAGATGCCCTATCCGCCCTGCTGATTGCACGGCTATCCGGCCATCTTCTGAGCTATGAATTTGTAGATGTCCGCAAGGGTGCGTATCTCCCTCACGCTCGCCTCGTCTCGGATGCTCACGCCGAAGGCCTTCTGGAGCGCGACGACGAGGTCGACCACGTCGAGGCTGTCGAGGCCGAGCTCGGTGAAGATGTTGGCCTCGGGCACCAGCCTCGCGGGCTCGATCTCGAATGAGTCCTCGAAGACCTTGTTAGTTTTTTCTATGATTTCACGTTCTGTCATCTCAGTCACCTTTCTTCATCCGGCTGGAGCTTCCTGCATACGAGTGCGGAGTTTATCCCGCCGAAGGCGAAACAGTTTTTCAGTATGGTATTTATCGTCGCGTCCCTCCGGGCGGTCACGTGGTCTATGCCCGCGCAGTCGTCAGCGACGTTCTTGAGGTTCAGCGTCGGGTAGATCACGCCGCGCCGCATCATCTCGAGCGTTGCGATCAGCTCCAGCGCGCCCGAGGCCCCCAGCGTGTGGCCCATGTAGCCCTTGAGGCTGCTCACCGGCGTGCCGTCGCCTATGACCTCGCGGATAGCGGCCGCTTCCTCCGCGTCGCCCTGCAATGTTGCTGTGGCGTGCGCATTGACGTAGTCCACTTCCGGGGCGGTGATGCCTGCCTCGGCCATAGCGGTGCTCATGCAGTATGCCATCGAGCCCCGGTCTGACTGGCTCATGTGGCTGCCGCTCCCGCTCGTGGCATAGCCGGTGATCTCGGCGTATATATGCGCCCCGCGCGAGACGGCGCGCTCGTAGTCTTCGAGCACCAAAATCCCCGAGCCCTCGCCGCATACGAGGCCGTCGCGATCACGGTCGAAGGGGCGGGGGGTGGCCTCCGGGCTGTCGTTATACCCCGCGGATGTGGCGTATAGCACGTCGAACGAGCCGGTCACGGTCGGGTGGAGCTCCTCGGCCCCGCCGCAGAGCAGGACGTCCTGCCGCCCGATGCGGATCATGTCATACCCGGTTCCTATCGCCTGAAGCGCTGAGGCGCAGGCCGCGGCGGTGTCCATGATAAGCCCGTTTAAGTTCAGGTACTGCGAGACGTTTGCGGCTGCGGTATGGGCCACGCACTGAAAGAACATCGTGGAGTTTAGCTTTGAGATGTCGTGGGCCGGGAGCATCGTCTCGAACACGTCGCTTATGCTCTTGGCGCTGCCCATCGTCGAGCCTACGATGCACCCGGCGCGGCGCTCGGGCAGCTCGGTTATGCCCGCATCAGCCAGCGCAAGCCCCGCGGCCTGTGCGGCGAATATGCTCATGCGGCCCATCGTGCGGCGCTTCTGCCTTGGGATGAGCTTTTCGTCCGTGACCTCAGCAGGCGCTCCGACGAGGCTTTTTAGCCCCTTGTATGCCTCCCATCCGGGCATCCTGCGCACGCGGCTCTCCCCTGAGGCGATACCGGACATCATCGCCTCGGTGCCCTTCCCAAAGGGCGAGACCGCGCCCATCCCCGTGATGACGACGCGCCTCACCGGCCGAGCCCCCGTTCTATGAAGCCGTCGAGCGTTGCGCCGTCGAGCACCGAGCGCGCCACGATGAACGAGGACATCATCGCCCCGATTATGCCGGGCAATAGCGAACTCTGCCCGGCGGCGAGGAGGTTTCGCAGCGGGAGCTCCGAGCGCAGGTTGATCTGCCCGAGCTTCTGCTTGATGCCATAGGCCGAGCCGTCGGGGCTGTGCAGGTAGTCCCTGAAGGTAAGCACGCTCGCGGAATCGAGCACCTCGATCTTCGATGAATATTGGGGGAGCATCGCGCATATGCGCTCTATCATGCGGCCGGTCTTGGCCGCCTTGAATTGCCGGTAGTCCTCCGGCCGCTTGCCGGTCGTCGTGTCTGCCCATCGTGCGGCGGAGTCGACCGAGGCGGGCTCAAAGAGGCTCAGCACCTTGCGGGGCCTGCCGTGCACCAGCTCGATGGATTTCATCAGCAGTATCGCGGAGTCCGGTATGCCCTGATCGAGCATGCGGTTGATGTCCGCTTCGGGCATAATGGTCAGCAGCGAGCGGCCGAAGTCCGCCTCCTCGAACTCATCCGGCAATACCGAGAAGACCGAGAAGAAACCCGTAGAGGACTCAAACGAGCTGACGCGCTCCCTGAACGCCGGGGATACGCACCCCGGAGGCAGGAGGTCGATGATCCCCTTGGGGTGGATCGTGAATACGCAGTGGCCGGCCGCGATCTCCTCTCCGGTGCTGAGGATAAAACGCTTTACGCGCTTGCCCTCGATCTCGGCGAGTTCGCTGATACGGCAGCCGGTCTGGATCTCGATGTCCAGCCCCCTGGCGCGGGCCTTGAACGCCTTGATGAACGCCTCGCCGCCGTCTTTGACGCGCGCCATCGACTCGTACAGCCCGATGCTCATCCTCGCGTGGTTCGCGAACGAGACCTCGGAGGGCTTGGTGCCGTAGCACATCGCGAATACCGACAGCAGGGCATGGAGCGTGCGGTTTGGGCTCAGCGAGTCCAGTACGCTTTGGAGGCTCACGAAATCCTCCTCGATATGGGTGTGCTTGGCGCACAGCCTGCGGAGGTCCATCGAGGGCGTCCGGGAGCATACGTCGCGGAGCATCATGAAATATTTATCTATCGCGGCGGCCTCGGAGGGGAAATACCCCGAGAGCTTTCGCCTTATGCGGTCTATTCCGGCGGGGATGTCATACCTGAGCCCTGTGTCTTCGAACAGGAGGGAGCTCGCGGAGTCTTCCTGAAGGAACTCAGGCTCGATCATCCCCTCGATGCCGAGCACGCGGAGGATGTCGTTGAGGATGCCGCCCGGCTCGAGCCCGCCGCTAAAGTGAAACCCCGTATCGAACGGGACGCCCTGCAGCCTGAAGCGGGACATCGAGCCGCCGATTATAGGGGCTGCCTCGATAAGCAGGACCTTGCGGCCGTTGAGGCCGAGTATGAGCGCCATCGTCATGCCGCTGATGCCGCTGCCTACGACAATGGAGTCGAACCTCCGCATGCGCCCTACATCGCCAGACCGCCGTTTACGGCGATCACCTGTCCATGGATGTACATCTCGGGCTCGGTGCAGAGGAAGTTCACGACCGAGGCGACCTCGCCGACCGAGCCCACGCGGTTAAGCGGGATCAGCGGTATCACCTGCTCCTTGGGTATGTGCGCGGTCATGTCCGTATCGATGAAGCCGGGGGCCACGACGTTTACGAGTATGCCGCGCTTGCCGACCTCGCGGGCGAGCGCCTTCGCGGCCCCGATCAGCCCGGCCTTCGAGGCGGAGTAGTTCACCTGCCCGGCCTGCCCGATCTGGCCCGAGGCCGATGAGATCACGACTATGCGGCCCTTCCTGCGCCTGAGCATCTCAAAGACCACGGGCTTGACGACATTGAAAAACCCGTCGAGGTTCGTCGAGAGCACCGCGTCCCATTCGTCTTTTTTCATCATCGCCATGAGGTTGTCGCGCGCGATGCCGGAGTTGTAGACGAGCACCGCGGGTGTTGCGGATTCGAGCCTGCCTGCAAGCGCGGCCGCGGTCTCGTCATAGGACGCGACGTCAAACGCAATGAGCTCACAGCTGCGGCCCATGGCCTCGATCTCGGATTTCACCTCGGAGGCGGCCACGGAATTTTGTTTGTACGTGAGCCATATATCGAACCCGGAGCCCGCAAGCCGCAGCGCTATTGCCCGTCCGATGCCGCGGCTTCCGCCCACGACCAGTGCGATTTCGGCCATGTCTCTCCCCTGTGGTACGCTTAGATATTACAATAATACGGTAATGTTAATTATCCCTGAAAATCGCCCGGTTTTTCAACCGAATCCGGGGCTTATCAGGGTTTTTTCAACGATATCCAGCCCCTTGAGCCCGCGCAGTCGAGCCTCAGGCAGCGGATGGATTTAAGGGGGACGGCGGGGGAGGGCTCATATAGTTTGATCCCCGAGGGGTTTTCAGTGACGGGGTTCGGGAACCCGGCCCCGCGCCGCAGCATCAGGGCCGAGGCCGTGAGGTGAAACGCGCTTGAGCTCATAGAGCTGCCGAATACCGGCGAGTATGAGGCCACGGGCATGCCGTCAGGTATAGCGGCCAGGTACCCGGACTCGTCCGGGAGCATGCCGTCCGTGTCGATAACGAGCAGGCTTTCTGTCGCCGCGTTTTCATCGAACCCGACCGCAGCGATCCGGGCGATAGCATCGCCTGAGCTTTGAGGGCCGAGAAGGAAAAAGGCCGCGCCTTCGCCGGGCACGCAGCCCGTCCGGTTAAACCCGAAGGGCGAGATCCGCTCAGATGGGTGGAGCATCCGGCCAGCGACATGCCCGAGCACCTCGCCGTACTGCTCGACGCCGCCCACTAAGACATGCTTGCACCTGCCCTCGCCAATCCAGAGCCCGGCAAGCACGAGCGCGTGGTGCAGCGAGAATGCGAACTCGGTGATCGTCACAGTCGGCCCCTGTATGCCGAGCACGGATGAGATGTATGACGCGGCGGCGTTGTGCACGGAGTTGGAAAACGTGGTCGGCGATACGCCCGCATCCCCGTAGTCGAGGATGTCGTCCAGAAACTCGAAGGTCGTGACGTGCGCGCCTAGCGCTGTAGAGACTATCACGCCGGTATCGGCTGGGTCGATTGCGCCGAAGCTCGCGGCCTCGGACGCGGCGAGCACGGCCATCTTGCTTAGCTTGTCCGCGCGGCGGATTTTTTTTAGGGAAGGGTCCGTGACCCCGTCGAGCGATACGCGGCAGGCGTACCGCCCCTTCTCATCGGGTGCGGCGAAGCTCCGGGAGTTAATGAGCGCGTCTTCGAAGCTCTCAATTCCGCGCCCGCCCGCGAATATCGTCCCTATACCTAGTATGTCGATCATGAATAGAGCCCTATTACGAGCGCGGAGTTGTTGCCCCCGAACGCGAGCGAAGTGGATATCGCATGCCTGCCCTCGACGGCGGTCCTTTGCGTAAGCGGCGTGATCGGGATGCCCTCGTCCCGGTTTTGAAACCCGGCAGAGGCCGGGAGCCATCCCTCACGGAGCCCCATCGCCGTGAACGCAGCCTCGAGCCCTCCTGCAGCGCCGAGCGTGTGGCCTGTGTAGCCCTTGGTCGAGAGCACCTTTGCATCGTTGCCGAAAATATTGGCGAGCACCGCGCCCTCGACCTTGTCGTTCTCCATCGTGCCGGTGCCATGGGCATTGACGAACGCGATCTCAGCGGGCGATATCGCGGCCTCCTGCATCGCGCGGTATATCGCCTTCGTGAGCCCCCGGCCCCCGGGGTGGGGAGAGGTCAGGTGGTATGCGTCGGCCGCTGTGCCGTAGCCGAGCAAGCGGAGGTCAGCCCTCGCGCCTCGCCTTCGGGCCGAGCCTTCGCTCTCGAGCACGAGCACGCCCGCGCCCTCGCCGAGGTTGAGGCCGCGCCTGTCGCGGTCGAAAGGCGAGCAGAGGCCGGGGTTGACTATCCCGAGGCTGGAAAACCCGCAGTACGGTATCCGGTTGAGTTCGTCCGTGCCCCCGGCTATCGCGATCTCACACAGCCCGGCCCTGATCCATGAGAGCGCGACGCCTATCGCATCGGTGCCGGATGAGCACGCGTTTGCGACGGTCATACGAGGCCCGCGAAGGCCAAGCATTTTTGCCAGCGCGGCGGCCGGGTTGCCCTTCAGGAACCGCTCTACCGCGTCCATCGGGGCGTCGCCCGCCCGGCGGTATTCGCTGTAAAACGCGAGGTCATTGAGCTCGCAGGCTACCGTGGTGCCGATAGCGATGCCCGCGCCCGCCATATCGCCCTGCTCGAGCCCGGCGTTCTCAAGCGCCTGCCTGACAGCATGCAGAGCGAGCCCCAAAGACCGCTGACCAGTCAGATGGTATTTATCCGGTAAATTTCGCACCTCGAAGACCGGGTGCCGAAGCGGGGTTTTAAACAGGGTGGGGGGCGCTGCGTTTCTCCTCGATGCCTCGAATGAGGCGAGGGTCTCCCGGTACCCGGCCCCCAGAGCCGAGATCATGCCCATGCCGCTTATGACGACCCCGCGCTCCCGCACGTATCTTAAAGCAGCAACAGGCCCAGCCGCAGGCGTATGCTGTTGAGCGGGCCGTTGGGGCGCGAGGTGCCAGCGTTCGAGATATGGTGGTAGCGGCAGTTGAGGTCGACAGCTACGTGCCTGCCCCAGAGTTCCATATCGGTCGGCCACTTGACGCCCGCGCCGAACTGGTACGAGCCGTCCCACTCGCGGCTGAGTTCGGGGACGTGGAGGTTCGTGTAGACCGGCCCGCCTCCGCCGAAAACGTAGGGGACGAAACCCTTGGGAGAGGTGAAGTTCCATATGGCGAAGAAGTGAAGCCCGACGATGACCGCGCTCTCGGGGCTGTATACGTAGCTGACCGGAAGCTCGACCGCGAATTCGTGGCGGCCGCGATACCAGGAGTCCCCGCCGATCTCGCCGGTCAGGAAATACCCGTAACGTCCCACCAGGTCTATGGCCTCAACGCGCGAGCGCGTCGCGCCCATGCCGGGGATCGTCTCGCCATATCCGGTGAACAGGCCCCATTCGTCCTTTGCGGTGAGGAAGGCGTCCCGCGTGTCAGCGAGCGCGGGGGCCGCTGTGCATATAAGCAGCAACAGTGCAAAAAGTACGCGCCTGTGCACCGCTATTTTCTCCTGAGCGCCATGACGATTATGAGCCCTACGCCCACCGTAAGCGCGCTGTCGGCCACGTTGAACGCGGGCCAGTAGTGGTTGCCTATGTGAAAATACAGGAAGTCGTGCACGCTGCCGATACGGATGCGGTCCGTCAGGTTTCCGGCCGCGCCCCCGAGGATCAGCGAAAGGCTCAGCGGGTGCTCCATGCCCTTTACGAGCATGTATGAGATCACTAATATGGCAACGCTCGCCATCGTGATGAAAAAACCGTTGCCCAATGTTACGCCCATGCTGAAGGCCGCCCCGGTGTTGTGCATGTGCACGAGGTCGAGGACCGGCAGCACGTGCACAGAGTCGCCCGGCGCGATCCGGGCCTGGACGATATACTTTGTCACCTGATCGAGCAGGTATACGCCCGGTATCACGAGCGCGGCTGTAGTCCATTTTTTCATGAGATCGCGTTGTGACAGCGGACGCAGATCTCGGGGTGGCCCTCGATGCTGCCTACCTCGGACGTCCAGTTCCAGCACCGCTGGCACTTGGCCCCGGCCGCGCGCTTTATGCCGATCTTCAGCCCCTCAATAGTGGGGCTTTCATATGCGCCATCAGCGGGCTCGGCCACGATGGCCTCGGATACGATGAACAGCGAGGGCAGAAACGCGGCCTGTGCCCGCAGCAGCTCGCGGTCGGCCTCGTCCTTGGGCCATACAGCAACCGAGGCCTCAAGCGCGTTTCCGATAAACCGCTCCGCGCGCCTGAGTTCGAGCGCCTTATTGACCTCGTCTCTGATGGCTATGAGCCGCGCCCATTTCCCTTCAAGCTCAAGGTCGATAAAGGCATCCCTTGCGACCGGGAAACCAGCCAGAAACACGCTCTCGGCCGGTTTGTTTTTGGTATGCTGCCAGACCTCCTCGGCCGTGAAAGACAGCACAGGGGCCATCAGACGGGTCATGGTCATCAGGATCTCGTTTAAGACCCACTGGGCCGCGCGCCGCCCGGCGGAGTCCTTCCTGAACGTATAGAGGCGGTCTTTGAGGATGTCGAGGTAGAAGCTGCTCATGTCCACTATGCAAAAGCGGTAGAGGCTTTGGTAGACCTCGTGGAAGTTAAATGCCTCGTAGCTCTCGGTGACCTTCTTCGTAAGCCCTTCAAGCCGGGACATCGCCCAGCGGTCGATCTCTAGCAGGCTGCCGGAGTAGTCAGCGCCGTCGAAGTCGTTCAGGTTCCCAAGCAGGTACTTCTCTGTGTTGCGGATCTTGCGGTATGCCTCGACGAGGCGGTCGAGGATCTCCTTTGAGATGCGGATGTCGCCGCAGTAGTCCTCGGCCGCGACCCACAGGCGGAGTATCTCGGCCCCGGAGTTCTTGATGATGTCCTGCGGCGCGACGACGTTTCCGAGGGACTTCGACATCTTCTTGCCCTTGCCGTCCACGGTGAAGCCGTGCGTCAAAACGGTGCGGTAAGGGGCCGATCCGCGCGTCCCTATCGAGGCCAGCAGCGAGCTTTGGAACCACCCGCGGTGCTGGTCCGAGCCCTCGAGGTACAGATCCGCGGGCCAGGTGAGCCCGTATCTTTCGTTGAGCACGCAGGCGTGGCTCACGCCGGAGTCGAACCAGACGTCGAGGATGTCTTTCTCCTTCTCGAACTCCGCCCCGCCGCACTTCGGGCACTTCCAGCCCGGAGGCAGAATCTCTGCGCTCTCGCGCTCGAACCACACGTCAGCGCCGTGCTCCGTTATCATCGCGACCGTGCGGTCCAGGACTTCCGCATCCGATGCGAGCCTGCCACAGCCCTTGCAATGAAATAGCGCTATCGGCACGCCCCATGTCCTCTGGCGCGAGATGCACCAGTCCGGGCGGGCCTTGACCATGTTATGTATGCGCTCACGGCCCCATGTCGGGACCCACTGCACGCGGTCGATCTCGGCGAGAGCTTTTTCGCGGAGGCCTTCGTGCTCCATCGATATGAACCACTGCTCGGTCGCGCGGAATATGACCGGCTTCTTGCACCGCCAGCAGTGGGGGTATGAGTGCTGTATCTTGTCGGAGTTCAGCAGCGCGCCGCGCTCGGTCAGAATTTCGAGCACGAGCTTGTTGGCCTCGAATACCGGCCTGCCCTCAAGGGCCTCGACGCCCGAGCCCCTGAACTTCCCGTACTGATCGACCGGGGCCAGTATGTCGAGCCCCTCGCGCACTCCGACCTTGTAGTCGTCCTCGCCATGTCCGGGCGCGATATGCACTATGCCGGTGCCGTCCTCGGTCGAGACGAAGTCCCCGTGGGTGACGGTAGATATGCGGTCGAGGAATGGATGGCGCGCGCGGACGCCTATCAGTGTATCGCCGCGTAGGGTCAGCGCGACCTTTTTCGTTATAGCTGTCTTTGCGCAGAACGAGTCGGCGAGCGCGGAGGCGACGATGTAATGCGGCCCTCCGGCGTCCAGCGCCGAGTATTCGATATCAGGGTTCACCGCGAGGGCGAGGTTGGCCGGTATCGTCCACGGCGTCGTCGTCCAGATCACGATATAGGCCTCCTTGCCCGCAAGGCCTAACTTCGCGAGGTCAGCGTCCTCGATGCGGAAGCGGACGAATATCGAGGGGGATTCCTTGTCCGCGTACTCGACCTCGGCCTCGGCCAGCGCTGTGACGCACGAGGCGCACCAATGCACCGGCTTCTTGCCCTTATAGACATACCCGCGTTTGACGAACTCCATCAGCTCCCCGGCGATGCGGCCCTCGTACTTGAAGTCCATCGTGAGGTACGGGGCCTCCCAGAAGCCGAACCCGCCGAGGCGCTTGAACTCCTCGCGCTGGATGTCTACGAACTTCGCGGCGTACTCGCGGCACATCTTGCGCCGCTCGAGCACGCCGATCTCGGATTTCTTCTTGCCGAGCTGCTTGTCGACCTCGAGCTCGATCGGCAGGCCGTGGCAGTCCCAGCCCGGCACGTACGGGGCATAGAGGCCGCGCATCGAGTTGTACTTGACGATGATGTCTTTGAGGATCTTGTTAAGCGCGTGGCCTATGTGGATATGGCCGTTTGCATACGGCGGGCCGTCGTGGAGGATGTAGGACGGCTTGCCCTTGTTCGATTCGACCAGTTTTTCGGCGATGCGGCCTTTAAGCCAGAAGGCGAGCATCTCCGGCTCGCGCTGGCTGAGGTTGGCCTTCATGGGGAAGGCGGTTTCGGGCAAATTTAGGGTATCCTTGTAATCTTTTTCCATGTTCAGTGCGTTACCTTCTTCTGGGAGTTGGTGGCGTATAGGCCGGCTCCTCTGAGTCGGAGTCGGGGTCGTTGTCGCTGCTGTTGTCTTCGTTGTCAAACTGGTCGTTGTACGCGGGCTCCTCCGAGATAGGCGGTCTGACCGCCCTCGCGGGCCTCCGGCGCTCGGCGCCCGGTATAGGCATCTGCGGCCGGGACACGCGCATATTGACGGGCCGTCTTACGGGCGTATTGGGCAGCGCCTTGACTCCCCCGGCCGTTTCGAATGTCTCGAGCATGGTAAGCGCGCCCTTATCGTCATAGTGGAAAAAGTAGTTCTTGATCCCGGCCAGGGCCATGATGCGTATGGCGGCGCGCTGGAGTTCCATGCCGCTGAACTCGGTCGAGACGGGCAGGTCAGGCGTGTTGCCGTAGAGCTTCACCGTGAAGCCGCCCTCCTTGGCCAGCGCGTTGAGCACGGCCGACATCGGGGTGTTTACGATCTTCACGCTCGCGAGGCCCCCCTTGACCGAGACCTCCATGGCGGGCATGGCCTCTGGCGAGGCTTCATTGGCAAGCCCGGCGGTCGCGTTCGCGACGGCTGGGACAGGGCTATTGGCCAAGGCAGCGGCGTCCCTGGCCGCAACGGGCGCGTTTAGGACCGCTGGATGTTGCGCGGCTGGGGGCGTCTTGGGGAGCGGCCGCAGCCTGCCTGCCGGCGATGAGGGTATCCGCCGCCCCCTGAGCACTTGCGAGGGCGCCGCCGGTGCGGACGCTATGGGCGGCGCGATCTCGGCCGGTGACGCCTCGTTTGAGATCGCGTTCTGGCTGGCGAAGACCGGAGGTGGCAGCAATGCCCGGCCCCTTGTACGCGGGGCCCTTGGGTATGTGGCGCGCCGGGGCGGGGATACGGTATTGATGATCTTCGCATTTCTGAACTGGGCGTCGCTGGAATCCGAGTCGTCCTCGGCCATGGCCGCGCCTGCGGTCAGCACCGCGAGCGTCAGAGCGGCCAGCGCGAGCCCCAGTATCTTAAGCCGCATTATTTTTCCTCTTCATCTTTTTTGCGCTCGTCCACGAGCTTCTGCGTCAGGTGCGAGGGAAGCTCGTCGTAGTGCGAGAATTCCATATGATACGTGCCCCGGCCGGCCGTCATGCTCTGGAGATGGTTTGCGTAGGTGAGCATCTCCGACATCGGGACAGCCGCGGATATGACCTGCTTGTTGCCCTGCGCGTCCATGCCGTGCACCTTGCCGCGCCGCGAGTTCAGGTCCCCGATGATCGTGCCCATCGCCTCCTCGGGCACCGTGATCGCTACCTCCATCATCGGCTCGAGGATGACCGGCTTGGCGTCCATGAACGCCTTTTTGATCGCGAAGCTCCCGGCGATCTTAAACGCCATCTCAGAGGAGTCGACCGCGTGGTATGAGCCGTCGAAGACCGATACCCTCAAATCCACGACCGGGAACCCGGCATAGAGGCCCTTGTGCATCGCCTCCTGTATGCCCTTGTCCACGGCAGGGATGTAGTTGCGCGGTATCGAGCCGCCAACGATCTTGTCGACGAACTCGTAGCCGGTCCCGCGCGGCAGCGGCTCGATCTTTATCCAGCAGTCGCCGAACTGCCCCTTGCCGCCGGACTGCTTCTTGTACCTTCCCTGGGCCTCGGACTTCGCGCGGATCGTCTCGCGGTACGGGATCTTCGGGGCCTTCATCAGGACCTCGACGCCGAACTTGCGCTTGAGCTTCTCCAGCGTTACCTCGAGGTGGACCTGCCCCATCCCGGCGATGTGCATCTCCTTGGCCTCCTCGTCGCGCGTGAAGCGGAGCGTCGGGTCCTCCTCGAGCACCTTGTGCAGCCCGGTGGCGATCTTGTCCTCGTCGCCCTTGTTCCTGGCCTCGATCGCGTAGGAGATCATCGGCTCGGCGAAGTCCACCGCATCGAATGCGATCTTCTGGGCCTCGTCCGAAAGCGTGTTGCCGGTGTGCGTGTCTTTGAGCTTCGCCACAGCGCCGATCTCGCCGGGGCCGAGGGACTTGACCGGGGTGTTTTTCTTGCCCTGCATCACGAATATCTGCCCTATGCGCTCGGAGGCCTCGGTCGAGGAGTTGTAGACCGTGGAGTCCGCGTTGATCGTGCCGGAATAGACGCGGAAGAGCGAGAGCTTTCCGGCATAGGGGTCTGCGATGGTCTTAAATACGAACGCCGAGAGCGGGGCGTTCGGCTCGGGGCTGCGGGTGGCCTCGGAGCCGTCCTTGGGGTTCTTGCCGGTGATCGGCATCTTCTCGGCGAACTCCACCGGGGAGGGCAGGCACATCACTATTGCCTCGAGCAGCCTGTGGATGCCCATGTTCTTGATAGCGGAGCCCACGACGACAGGCACGAATATGCGCTTGCGCGAGCCCTCGCGCATCCCGAGGAGGATCTCGTCCTCGGTGAGCGCGCCGGTCTCCAGGTATTTCTCTATGAGCGAGTCGTCGCCCTCGGCGGCCTTCTCTATTAGCTTTGTCCTGAGTTCCTCGGCGCGGTCCCTGAGATCGGCGGGTATGTCAACCTCCTCGGCGGCCTTTCCGGTGCCGGGGCAGAGGAACGACCTCATGGACATCAGGTCCACGACGCCCTTGAAATTCTCGGCCGAGCCCATCGGGAAGTTAAGCGCGATGGCGGGCTTGCCGTAGGTCTTCTCTATGTTCTGGAGCGCGGCGTCGAAGTCCGCGCCCTCGCGGTCGACCTTGTTGACGAAGACGAGCGTCGGGACGCCGAAGTCCTCGGCGTACTTCATGAGCCGCTCGGTCTCGCCCTTGATGCCGCTCTCAGCGCTCGCGAGCACGACCGCGCCGTCCGCGACCCTGAGGGCGCCCCTAGCGTCCTCGAGGAAGTTTATGAAGTCCGGGCGTGTCGATGATCGTGATATTGTGGCCCTTCCACGTGCAGTGCGATGGGGACGACGAGATCGTGATCTTGCGGCTGATCTCCTCCGGCTCGAAGTCGGTTACGGTCGTTCCGTCAAGCACGGTGCCGAGGCGGTCTATCGCGCCCGCGCCGAATAGCATCGCCTCGACCAGAGTGGTCTTGCCCGAGTTGCTGTGTCCGATTACCGCGATGTTCCTGATTTTGTCGATCTCTGCCATAGTGATGTTTTTAAAAAACCCCCTCTATGATTTATTGTCTTCGACTATCTGCGTGATGACGGGCAGTTGCGCGTCACCGGGCTTGTGCAGAAAGACAGACCAGAGCTTGACCAGCAAAAGCGCGAGGATGAGCAATCCGAAACCCGTGACGGCCGAGACCATCTCGGGGTCCCTGCCGGGGAAATATGCAGCGAGGAAGTCCTTGCCGATGACAGCGCCAACGATCAGGCCGAGGACGGGTATGCCGTAGGCGATGAGCGCGCCCTTTATGTGGCCCGAGGGCATCTCGATCAGGACGCGCTGGCCCTCGTGCGCGCCGGGCGCGTTTATGGCCTCGATCTCCATGCCGCCCTCGGCCGCGGAGCAGATGCCGCCCGAGCACTTCTCGCACATGGGCGTCCGCTGCACTTTAACGCGCGCGATACGGCCGTTTATGCCCGTTACAACCCCGCACTCTTCCATAGTGTCTAATTCTAGCATAACTATATAACCGTTAGGCGGGTAGGCGGCGGGGGAAAAACCGCGCCCCCGGCCCGGTCCGGGCGCGAGGGCGCGATGAGTGGCTTTAAAGGCTATTTGCTATGGCTTGAGCAGAACTTCGCGCCGGCCGGGGCCATGCGCTTGCAGCGCGTCCCGGCGGCGGTCTTGGCCGCGCACTGCGCCGGGGCCTTTTCCTTCCTGGCGGTCGTGCCGCACTTCGATTTCTTTGATCCTCCTCCGCAACATCCTGCCATGCCCATGCCCTCCTGCGTGGTGATATAAGCGGGCTCATGCCCATCGGCTGTAAGTATATCCCCGGCGTCGCATATCTATCAAGGTTTTTCTTCGGCCGGGCTGCGCGCGCAATTTCATTAATATGACAAAATGCTCAGGGTCGCACCGGATCGGGTGCGGGGGCTTCCTTGACTAAAGAAAATTACATTTGGTAGGTTATTAGGACTAAATTTTATGAGGTTCAATATATGCCTGCAAAGAAGAAGAGTATAAAGAAGAAAGCCCCGGCCGCCAAGGCCGCGCCCAAGAAGGCGGTTGCCAAGAAAACCGTGACGAAGAAAGCTGCGCCCAAAAAGGCCGTTATTGCCAAGAAGGCGGCACCGGCGAAGCAGGCCAAGAAGGCGTGGCCGTCCCGGTGAAGAAGGCCGTTAAAAAGGCCGCGCCGGTTAAGGCTGCTCCAAAGAAGGTAGTCCCGAAGAAGGCAGCGCCGAAGAAGGCAGTCCCCAAGAAGGCAGTCCCCAAGAAGGCAGTCCCCAAGAAGACCGCTCCTGTTAAGGTCGCCCCGAAGAAGGTTGCGCCAGTTAAGGCACCGGTCGCACCGCCGCAGCCCGTGGTCGCGGCCCCGAAGGGCCCGCCGAGGAAACTCACCGCGCGCGACAAGCGCATCCTTAAGATCAAAAATACGCTCCTTATGCAGAAGCATACGCTGCTGAGCGAGGCCGAGGTGGCCATGAACGCCCTGCCCGAGCAGACGATATTCCCGGACTTGGGGGACCAGGCCTCGGCCGAGACCGACCGCAACTTCATGCTCCGCCTTCGCGGCCGCGAGCAGAAGCTTATAAAGAAGATCGAAGAGGCCATCGAGCGCATCGACACCTGGACCTACGGCATGTGCGACAACTGCGGCGATGAGATCGAGATCAGCAGGCTGGAGGCCCGTCCGGTCACGACGATGTGTATCGACTGCAAGACCGAACAGGAAGAGGAAGAGAGACTGCAGGGGGATTAAGAGCTAGATATTCCCAAAAGGCGGAGCAGCAATGCTCCGCCTTTTTTTGTTGCTCTCATGTGGCTCTGGGAGGAAAGCCGCGCTAAAGTCGCGTGATACTGCGTCACAACTCGCAGCCCGATCCTCAACGTATGTCCATATACGCCTCCGGTCGGTCTGCTCGTTGTTCCTTGTCTGACGCGATTTATCGCGCTTTGGTGATGCCTATGCGGGATCGTGCGAGCGGTCAACGGCATTGATTTATTCCTCATTCTTTCGGATATACACTGCTCCGACGATGCCCACCCGTTTTCGATGGAATTTATTTGGTTAAATTGCATCTGATGACTATTTTATCTGTCTCAATATACATGTGATATACTACTGCAATAATATGGTAGACCATAGAAAGGGTTAATCAGTGCTGCGTTATCAGGATATATTTGTCCCTGGAGGATTTCCTCATTATACTTATAGTTCGCGTATAGAATTGAAGCTTGAAGAGAAGCTGTCTGCTGTTAAAGAAAATTTATGTAAGCTTGTCGCAGTTACTGGGCAAACGAAATGCGGTAAAACCGTTCTTGCGCGAAAAGTTTTTCCACGAGATACTTCAATTTGGATAGATGGAGGTACAGTTTCTGAGGAAAATCATTTCTGGCAAGTTATCGTTGACCAGCTAGATCTATTTCAGTTAGTAGGCAGAGAGGTCACGGAAGATTCGACTAGTAAGTTTGGTGGCAAGGGAACAGCTGAAGCCAATTTCTTTGTCGCTAAAGGTTCTGGTGAGTTAAGTGCCGGAATAGAGAAATCTCATGGCTCATCGAAAAAAAGCAGTCGATCGTTATCCTCACGTGTCGTAGCTCTCCGTGGCTTGCGTATTAATATCCCACTGGTAATAGATGACTTTCACTACATCCCTCGCGAAATACAAGGAACTTTAATACGTGCTTTGAAACCCCTTATTTTCGATGGCCTGCCTGTTGTTATCATCGCCATCCCTCACCGTCGTTACGATGCGTTAAAAGTAGAGAAAGAAATGACTGGTAGAATCTCACCAATCGATATACCTACGTGGTCGGATACAGAGCTTCAATTTATCTCAAAAACTGGCTTTGAACTTCTTAATTATAGAGTATTATCAGGTTCCTCCGATCAGCATTCTTCGGAATCTGTTGGCAGTCCTTTATGGTCGGCGACAGATATGAAGAGCATTGCGGGAGCAGGTATTGGATTGCTTAATTACAGGGTACCTGCAGAGTTCGAAAAGCAACTTTCATCAGAATCTATTGGTAGTCCTCATCTGATGCAGGATTTTTGCCGTGGCCTATGCAAGCTGCTAAATATTTCGCATAAGAAGTCACCTGAAGTACTAGTGGTGAGCAGAAATCAAGTTGAAAAAGTTTTTCGGGATGTTGCAGAGACCATTGGACGGCCAATATTCGAGAAGCTAGCACATGGACCTCGCCAGCGTACAGATCGTATTCAGCGGAGATTAAAGGATGGACGTACTGTAGATATATACGGATTAGTATTATCTGCACTTGCCTATATTAGACCAGGTTTGGTTAGTCTTGAGTATGAGGCGCTTCGCGCTGCAATCAAGGCTGTTTCGGCGGAGCATATACCTCAGTTGCATGAAGTTGAGCGTGTTCTAAAATACATGACTACTATTGCATCTACAGATCAGAGTTCATCACCAGTAATTGATTTTGATGGAGCAGATAAAAGGCTGCATATAACGGATCCATTTTTTGCTTTTTATTTACGTTGGGGTGATATTTCAGAAGATGTTTTTGAGTGAAGTGTGTATTTGTAAACGCCTACTGAAAGAGGTGAAAAGTAGACAATTTTGTTTTTCTAATCAATGCTGTTGACCGCTCGCACGATCACTCTGAAGCAGCTTAAAGCGCGATAAATCGCGTCAGACTAGGAACGACGAGGAAAACGTCCGCAAGTGTACTGAGACGTACTCTGGAGGACGGTTTCCGATGCCGTGACAACGTATCACGCGTATTTAGCGCGACTTTCAGAAAACTACTCTCGGTCGCGACGTATCCCCATCTTCTCCGATAAAGAGTCGCCAAGTATATTGAAGCTCAGCGCCGCGAGCATTATCGCGAGGCCGGGGAAAACGGTCATCCACGGCGCGGACAGCATGTAAGATCTAGACGAGCTGATCATCGCGCCCCAGCTCGGCGACGGCGGCTGGGTGCCGAGCCCAAGGAAGCTCAGCGAGGCCTCGGTGAGTATGAACCCACCGACCTTGAGCCCCATCATAACGAGCCCAAGCGGTATGCACTGAGGAAGCAGGTGCACAGTGATGATGCGCATATGCCCGCAGCCTATCGCGCGCGCCGCGTCAATGAACGGTTCAGAGCGGAGCTTCAGGACGTGGCTTCGGATCAGCCTCGCAAACGATGCCCATCCGACCGAGGCTATCGCGATCATCGAGGTATAGGTGCCGGGCGGGAGCACGACCGCTATCCCGATAGCCAGCAGCAGCGAGGGGAACGAGAGCACGAGGTCGGCCATCGCGACGAGCGCGGTATCTACCCTTCCGCCGAAATACCCGGCGCTGAGCCCTACCGCAAGCCCGATGCCCAGCGATATCAGCGCCGCCAGAACCGCGACCGAGATCGATATCTTGCCCCCCGCAAGCACGCGCGCGAAGACGTCGCGGCCCTTCTGGTCGGTGCCCAGCAGGTGCTCGCCGCCCGGCGAGAGCTTAAGCTCATCGAGGCTTACCGTTACCGGGTCGTAGCGGCTGATATAGGGCGAAAGCAGCGAGAGCGCGAGCATCGCGCATATCACGAAAAGCCCGATCTTTCCCCTGAGGTCCATCGCTTATGAGCCGCCCCCGTCGAGCCTCACGCGCGGGTCCATGAAGTGATAAGCGATGTCCACGAGCAGGTTAATCAGCACGAATACGACCGTGCCCAGTATGATCGTGCCCATCACGACCGGGTAGTCGCGCTTGATGATGCCCTCCATCGCGAAGCGGCCGATGCCGTCCCAGCCGAAGATCGTCTCGGTCAGGACCGCGCCGTTAAGATAGCTGCCGAAATCGAGCCCGATGAGCGTGACTATAGGGATGAGCGCGTTACGGAGCACGTGCACGATGTTTATGCGCATCACGCCCAGGCCCTTGGCGCGCACGGCCTGCAAAAAGGGCATGTCGAGCACCTCGCATACCGTCGTGCGCGTGACGCGTGCGATGCTCGTAAGCGCCGGGAGGGCGAGCGTCATCGCAGGCAATATGATATACCGGAACTCTCCGGTGCCTGAGGGCGGGAGCAGCCGCAGGGTGAAGCTGAATAGCAGCATGAGCATCAGCCCGGTCCAGAACACCGGGGTGCTGATGCCGAGCACCGAGAGCGTCGTAATCGCGCGGTCCAGCCGCGAGCCCCGGTGGTATGCCGCGGTGAACCCCGCGGCTATGCCGGGTATGACCGCCATCAGCATCGCTGTAAACGCCAGGGCGAGCGTGTTGGGGAATTTGTCCAGGAGGTCCGCCGAGACGCTGCGGTTGGTGTAATACGACCGTCCCATCTCGCCTTGGGCAAGCAGCGAGACATAGCCCGCGTAGCGCATCGCCACGTTGCGGTCCGCCCCGATGCTGGCGCGGATGCGCGCTATCGTCTCTGGAGAGGCGCGCTCCCCTACCATGCTCGTTGCGGGGTCGCCGGGCAGGGCGCTCGTGAGCGTGAACGTAAGGAGGGTTATCCCCAGTAAAAGGGGGATCAGGAGGAGCAGTCTTTTGAAAATATACCTTGCCATGGCGGGCTTTTTTTAGCAGTGTTATGATACCGCTTCGGGCGGGCCAAAGACAAACCTCGCGGCCTGTAACCATGTGGTATAATTCTGCTTGATATGCAGGAGAAAGTCCTTGTAGCAGGCAATATCGCGATAGCCGAGGCCGCCATAGCGGCCGGGTGCAGGTTCTATGCCGGGTATCCGATCACGCCCCAAAACGAGATCCCGGAGTTCATGTCATCGAAGCTCCCGCTGGCCGGCGGCACGTTCATCCAGGCCGAGAGCGAGCTTGCGGCCATAAACATGGTCTACGGCGCATCGGCCACGGGCGCGCGCGCGATGACGTCGTCCAGCAGCCCCGGCATCAGCCTCAAGCAGGAGGGGATATCCTTTCTGGCGACCGCGGAACTGCCCTCGGTGATCGTCAACATGCAGCGCGGGGGGCCGGGGCTCGGGAACATCGCCGGGAGCCAGGCCGACTACTTTCAGGCCGTAAAGGGCGGGGGCCACGGCGACTACCACATGCTCGTGCTGGCCCCGTTCAACGTGCAGGAGCTATGGGACCTGACGATGCTCGCATTTGACAAGGCCGACCAGTACCGCACCCCTGTGATGATATTGGGCGACGGGATCATCGGCCAGATGATGGAGCCGATAGTCAAGACCCCGTACGTCCGGCCCGCGCTGCCAGCGAAGGACTGGGCGCTCACCGGGGCGAAGGGCCGCAAGCCCAACCTGGTGAAGACCCTGCATCTCGGCGAGGGCGACCTGGAGGCCCACTGCTGGAAGCTTCAGGAGAAGTACAAGGCATGGGCCCGCGACGAGGTCAGGTTCGAGAGCTATCAGACCGGGGACGCGGAGCTCGTGATCGTCGCGTTCGGCATCGCGGCCCGCATCGCGCTTTC
Organism: Nitrospirota bacterium; assembly: GCA_963721805.1. GTDB lineage: Bacteria > Nitrospirota > Thermodesulfovibrionia > Thermodesulfovibrionales > JdFR-86 > CAVRJY01. The sequence goes on from CAVRJY010000001.1 coordinate 1,218,036, forward strand.
GGCCGTCGAGCGGCTGAGGGCCGAGGGCCGCAGGGTGGGGCTGCTCAGGCCGATAACGCTATATCCGTTCCCCACCGACGCGATCCGGGCGCTCGCCACTGCGGGCCGCTCGATACTGACCGTGGAGTTCAACGCCGGGCAGATGGTCGAGGACGTCAGGCTCGCGGTCGAGGGCCGCTGCCCGGTGCTCCTGTATGCGCGGCCCGGCGGGACGATAGTTAACCAGGACGAGGTCTACGAGAAGGTCGTCGAGGCCATGGGCTGAGGGCCCCCCGAAGGGCCTTTTTCCTGCCTGCGCTTTTTGTTTTTGGCGGCAGGTTTATGCTAATATACTCATCTTATGAACAGCTTATGTATATCAAGGAGGTTTTAAAATCAGATGCCGAGGGCAAAAGGTGGATTTAAGACACGCAGGCGCAGGAAGAAGGTCCTGGAAAGCACGAAGGGCTATTACGGGAGCAAGAGCCGCCTGTTTCGCATAGCGACGGAGGCTCAGGACAAGGCGCTCCAGTACGCATACAGGGACAGGAAGAACAAGAAGCGCGAGTTCCGCGCGCTGTGGATCATCAGGATCAACGCCGCCTCCAGGGCGCTGGGCGTCACGTACGGGCGGCTGATGAATTCCCTCAAGAAGGCCGGGATCGGTCTGGACAGGAAGGCCCTCGCTCACATGGCCTACCACGATCCGGCCGCGTTTAAGTCCCTCATCGAGACCGCAAAGACCGCGTAGATGAAGGACCTCGCGGGGCTGAGGCAGGAGTTTCAGGCCGAGCTTGACGCCGCGTCCTCCGCAGATGACGTAGAACGCATCCGCATAAAGTATCTGGGCAAAAAAGGCACCTTAAGCGAGCTCCTCTCGGGGCTCGTTTCTTTTTCGCCCGAAGAGAAGAAGACCTTCGGCCGAGACCTCAACGACCTCAAGCGCCACGTCACCGAGGCCATAACCAGCCGCAAGGATTTGCTCAGGCTCTCAGAACTCGACCGCAAGCTCGCCTCCGATTCTCTGGACATCACGCTGCCGGGCAAGTACACCGAGATGGGCTCGCTGCACCCGATCAACCAGACGATGGAGGAGATAGTCTCGATATTCACCTCGATGGGCTTCGGCGTGGCCGAGGGCCCTGAGGTCGAGACCGACTACCATAACTTCGAGGCCCTGAACATGCCCCGCTACCACCCGGCGCGCGACATGCAGGACACGTTTTATATAACCGAGGACTCGGTCCTCCGCACCCATACCTCGCCTGTGCAGATCAGGTCGATGCTCGGCAGAAAGCCTCCGCTTAGGATCATCGCGCCCGGTAGGGTCTATAGGTGTGACGCTGACGTCACGCACTCGCCGATGTTCCACCAGGTCGAGGGGCTCATGGTAGATACGGATATCAGCTTCAGTAACCTTAAAGCAATACTTGAGCTATTCATCCATAAGTGCTTTGGCCCAAAGATTCCTGTCCGCTTCAGGCCCGCGTTTTTCCCGTTCACGGAGCCCTCGGCCGAGCTCGACATGGGCTGCATATTCTGCTCTGGAAAAGGGTGCCGGGTCTGCAAGACCACGGGCTGGCTCGAGATCCTCGGCGCTGGCATGGTCAACCCCAACGTGTTTCGCATGGTCGGGTACGACCCGGACGTATATACCGGCTTCGCCTTCGGCATGGGGGTCGAGCGGATAACGATGCTCAGGCACTCGATCGACGATATCCGCCTGTTCTTCGAAAACGATTTACGGTTTTTGTCGCAGTTCTGATCCCTCCTGCAAAGCCGCGCTAAATACGCGTGATACGTTGTCACGGCTCGCCGCCTCGTCCTCAACGTACGATACAGTACGCCTCCGGGCGGTCTGCTCGCCGCTCCTAGTCTGACGCGATTTATCGCGCTTTAAGTTTGCATTGCGTAATCGTGCGAGCGGTCAACGGCATTATTCACCCCGGTATACTGTCCGCGCAATCCGGTGTCTTATCCAGTAATGTGCGGACGGTTTGAACTCCACAGCCCGATAGATCGGATAATCAAGACCTTCGGTGTGAAGAATTCAGTTGTTGAGTTTGCGCCGCGCTATAACATCAAAATATACTCATAGTTACCTCAGAGGGACACGTCAATCGTTTGCTGATCGCGAGGTGGGGTTTGATACCGGTATGGTCAAAGGACCCGCGCATAGGCAGCCGCATGATTAACGCAAGGGCCGAGACCCTGACAGAGAAACCGTCATTCAAGGGCCTGCTGAAGAAGCATCGCTGTATTGTAGTCGCGGACGGTTTCTTTGAATGGAAGCACGAGGGCGTGCGGAAGATACCGATGTATATCACGCTTAAGGGGAGGCAGCCCTTCGGGTTTGCGGGGCTTTTCAGCTTGTGGAAAGATCCTGACGGCGAGACGGTGCCGACCTGCACGATCATCACCGTAGCCGCCAATGTGGCTCTTCAGGTCGTGCATGACCGGATGCCCGCGATCCTGTCGAAAAAGGATGAGGCGCGGTGGATTGATGCTGAGCAGGATTATTCCATAATCTTGCCCGAAGTGCTCAGGCCATACCCGCCGAAGGAAATTGTCTGTTATGAGGTTCGCCCGCCGGTTAACAGTACGTCGAATGATATCCCGGAAAACATCAAGAGGATTGCATAGGCGTCCATATACCCTTACTTGCCGCGATAAACGATTCACGGGTTTGCCTGTGCATTAACTATAGTTAATCGTAAGTTAATAGAAAACGCACGGCCCATCATTTTTCCTATCAACTCCGGTTTATATATAAACCGTAGTATATCGCTTTTTTCATTTCGTTATGCTTCAATACACAATGACTATGACAGGCTCATTTTTGATAGCGCTGAAAACGAGGGCGGAGGCCGATGGACAGCGCGAAAAACGTATCCGAACATCCGAACACGGGAGAGGTCAAATTAGCGATGTTTTTCGGTACCTTGGACTGTTTTTTGTCTGTTCATTCGAACGCAATAAAAAACGCGCGCGCACGCGCGCGGAATGCCTATGTATGCCTAAGCGCGGACATCAGAACATGCCTTTGACCTTGTGGGGCGCGGGGGGCGTCCGTTCGTCCGTGCCCCCCGAAAGCGCGGCCAAATCGTCTTCAGACAAGGCAGGGCGAGAAGACCGCCCGATGGTGTACTGTGAGCGTACATAGAGGGCGAGTCTTCGATGCCCAACGCAGTATCAAGCGATTTGGAGCGCTTTCAAGGAGCTCCCCTTAAGCAGTATGGGTTACGAAATGGGATGTACATAGAGGGCGAGTCTTTGAAGCCCAACGCAGTATCACGCGATTTGGCGCGCTTTGATAAATGTGTAGAGATAGCATTTTTCAGTCTCGCATCATTGACCATATGGTTGCTCAGGTGGTAAAATTGAAGATGGCTAGATCCATGCTCATTTCACTATGTATGGTCTTGTTAGTTGCTCAGTCCGCCTGGGCCGACGTCTACAAATACGTCGACAGCTCCGGCACTGTCACACTCACTGACGTCAAGACCCCGACCACCGAGCCCGGCCACGTGCTGGCGCGGATATACAGGGTCAGTACGGCGCCTTCCTACACCCCGCCGGACAAGTATACCTATCCCGATTCTCATCTCAGGATCTCCCCGGCTCGCAGCGAGAGGTACCGTGACATGATCGACGACCACGCGAGCGAGCACGGGCTGGACCCCCGGCTGCTGGAGGCCGTCATCACCGCGGAGTCGAACTTCAACCAGACGGCTATATCGAACAAGGGCGCGCTGGGGCTGATGCAGCTCATGCCGGACACCGCTTCGCTGATGGGGGTGAGAAACCCCTTCAACGCCGACGAGAACATCTCGGGCGGAGCGCGGTACCTGCACGCGATGCTGGACCGCTTCGGCGGCAACCTGACGCTCGCGCTCGCGGCCTATAACGCCGGGCCGCAGAACGTAGAGAAATACGGCACGGTCCCGCCGTTTGCCGAGACGCAGAACTATATCAGGCGGATCTATTCGCTCTATAAGGGCGAGAAGCGCCTGAAGGGATACTCCTCGGAGGCGTCGTTCAAGCCGGCCACGATCGTGACCCAGTCGGCGGTCGTCTCGGCCTCGGTGACTCCGCCTCCGAAGGCCAAGAAGGAACCGATCTACAAGATGGTCCTCGCCGACGGCACGATACTCTATACAAATAACGCGTATGCCGGCAGGGCTGGAAACGCGGCGCGGTAAACTGTTATAACATCCTCCATGCTCAAAGAAATCCTGAGGTTCAAGTCCGAACGCCGCGCCCTGATCGTCGCCCATAACTACCAGCGCGACGAGGTGCAGGAGATCGCGGACTTCTGCGGCGACTCGCTCGAACTCTCGCGCATCGCGTCGACGGCCGAGTGCGAGGTGATCGTGTTTTGCGGCGTGGATTTCATGGCCGAGAGCGCATCGGTGCTATGCCCTGACAAGACCGTGTTGCTGCCCGAGATCGGGGCCACCTGCCCGATGGCGGACATGATCCGCACGGACGAGCCCCGGCGCGTCTGGAAGGAGTTCCCGGGCTATAGCGTGCAGCCGATGCTCCGCTACCCGATCGAGTATACCCTCAGGCAGATCAAGGCCGAGCACCCCGGTGCGCCGGTGGTCACCTACGTCAACACGACCGCTGCGGTGAAGGCCGAAAGCGACGTCTGCTGCACCTCGGCCAACGTGATCGAGGTCGTAAACTCGATGCCCGGCGAGAAGGTCATCTGCGTGCCGGACCGCAACCTCTCGGCATGGGCGCAGAGGAACACGACAAAGCAGATCATAAGCTGGGACGGGTTCTGCCACGTCCACGACCGCGTGACCGCCTCTGACATCGAGGCCGCGAGGCGCGAGCATCCCGGCGCGGTGCTGATGGCGCACCCCGAGTGCAGGCCCGAGGTGCTTGCCCTGGCCGACCACGTGACGAGCACCTCAGGGATGCTCAGGTTCGCGAAGCAGTCAGGTAGCCGCGAGTTCATCGTCGGCACAGAGATCGGCCTGATGTACAGGCTTAGGAAGGACAACCCTGATAAGGTCTTCCATGCGCTTCGCAAAGACATGATCTGCCCGAACATGAAGAAGACCACGCTGCGAAGCGTGCTTGCCGCTCTTCAGGAGATGAAGCACGTGGTCAAGGTCCCTGAGGACATACGCGTGCCCGCCAAGCGCGCGCTGGACCGGATGCTCGAGATCAGCGCGATCAAGAAGTAATCGAATGGGGCCAGCCGCGCCCCGCGTAAGCGGCCGCTTTCTATCTGGTAATATAATGAATGTCCGCGACCGAGTATCTGTACCTTAAGTTTTCCTCGTACGCCGGGATGTTCGCGCTTCAGGCCGCGCTGCACTCGCTGGTCGCGATGGTGCTGGCCGAGAGCGCGATCATCGCATGGGAGATCGGGGACCCGGCCGTGCGCCAGCGCTTCAGGTTCCTCGTGATCCTCGTGCCGATAGCGTTCTTCCCGCTCTACCAGTTCGTCGATCCGCACCGCGGGGACGTGTACTTCAGGTTTATGAGCCTGATGGACTCTAACCGCTGGTTTTTCCTCGAGCCGGTAAGCGGCATGCCGGTACTGCTCGCGGTGCTCGCGATATTCGCGCTCACCGCGGCCGTGTTCTTCCTGCAGGAGCTGATGCCGATAGCCATGCACCTGGTCGAGAAGGGCAGGGGCGGGGCGGATGGCGAACCCGGTGAGGTGGACGAGGCCTCGGAGCGGAAGGTGCAGGAGGCGCTCGACGGCCTGCCGATAGGCATGGACACGGTCGACATATTCGAGGACGCGGAGCTGGTCATATTCTCGTCGACCGGTTTCGACCCGAAGGTGCACGTATCGACCGGACTTGCAGGGGCCTTTACGGCCGGGCAGCTGCGCGTCGCGATAGCGCACGAGATCGCCCATATCCAGCGCAGCAGGAAGCCGTTTCTTATCGTCGCGTACCTGCTGAGGATGATCGCGTTTTATAACCCGGTATCGCTCGTGGTCTTCCGCAAGCTCGCGCAGGAGGAGGAGATGGTCTGCGACGACATCGCGGTGCAGATCACCGGCGACCGCGAGTCGCTCGCGGATGCGGTCAACCTGCTGCGGCCCGAGGATGACGAGCGGGCCCCGGATGACGAGGCGCGCGGCATCGGCCGGATGGTCTCGGCCGTTGAGCGCTACGGCCTCGACCTGATGCTCGCGCACAGGGCCGAGCGCATCGCCGAGCCCCGCGACGACGAGTCGCACTGGAGGCTCCCATACCTCGTCACGCTCGCGAGCATTGTCGGGGTCAACTACTTCGTGGTTTAATAGTCGATGCCACGCTCCGCGACAGCGAAGACTTTGATGGGATTATTGAAGTTCGCCCTGATGGCCGCGCTGACGGTCGCGGTGATCTCGCTCCTGAACCGCTTCGTGACCTCGGCCGCCACGGGGTTCGCGAGGAAGTACGACACGGTCGACGATGCGCGCCGCTCCATCGGTGCGCGCGAACTCCTCATCCCGTCATATTTCCCTGAGGGCATCTCGTGGCCCCCCTCGCTCATAATCGGCCAGCAGCGGCCGTTCCGCGCCGCGGTCATGGAGTTCAGCTCACCCTCCACGCACGATACGATCCTTGTGATCGAGCAGTCCGAACTCGCGGCCAGGGACGACAAGCTCCTGCGCATCTCCCTCGATAATGTCGTCGAGGAGACGGCATACAACTTCAAGGGCAGAAGCTCGGTCCTGCAGGTCGGCTCATGCAGCGGCCACGCGCCGTGCAGCCGCATCACATGGCTTCAGGACGGCGAGCACCACACCGTGCTCCTGCTGTCATCCCCGTTTGAGCTCGTGAAGATCGCAGAGAGCATGGTCCGCTAAGCCGGATTTCTTCCCGTCTGATCCGTAAATCCCCCTCGCTGTCCCGCTAAGCACGCTTTCCCGCTCATCTAGGAACTTTTTCCTATGGAAATCGGACTGTATTCCTATTTTCATCCCCCTTAGGCGCTGATAGACTTGAAGGCAAGAGAACGAAGGAGGAAAAGGAGATGGAGACAGGAACTCAGGAGATCGGATGCGGGTATCACGAGTCAGGCATCAATTTCAGAGGAGGCATCGACATGAGCGGATCGACGAGGAAGACAGGACTGACGGTATTGGTGGCCACGCTGTTCATTGTGGGCGTGGCACTTTCGGTTGCGCTCCCGTATGGCGTCGGGACGATGGTATTTCTCTTCATGCTCGCGTTTTGCGGAGCGGTCTATGCGGTGGGCGTGGCATGCTTCGGCCTGTTGAGGGAACTCATGGGCAGGAGCGTCTCGTTTGGGTACTTGCCGGGCGAGGCCTACATGACCGGCAAGAAGTCCCGCAAGCAGGTCTGCCGGGGACGTTAAGCAGGACAACGACGCCAAGCCCGAGGGGCAGTAAGGTTTTATAAAGGCGAAGGAAAGAAGGTCGATGAAGATGATCGCATACAGGGCGGGCATAAAGGTCGGGCAGGGGTCGTACTGGAACCCGGACGACGGTGCCTATATCACGTTCGATGAACCGGGCCGCATGCTGCCCGGGGACGAGCGGACGACGTATATAAAGATGACGTCGCTGCGCTCGATGGTGATCGCGCCGCTGTTCGGGATGATGTACGTATTGTTTCTGCCGCTGTTCGGTGTCGCCGCGTTCGTCGTCACCGCGGCGGCGAGGGCGCTGTGCGCGGCCGGTTCGATCACGTCGTCGGGCCTCCGCGTCTGCGGCGTACTGGCGAGCATCAGCACGCGCCTGAACTGGCGGCCCTCGCAGGCCTATCTCTCCGGCGTGCGCAAACACAGGCGCTCAGGCGGGTGCGGATGCCCCGGCCCGCGCGGACGCTAACAAGGTAATAAGGAGAACCGCGATGTTTCTATACAGGGCAGGCACTACAGTCGGGAAGGGGACCTACTGGAACCCGGATACGAAGCTGAGGCAGGTAGTCGAGGACGAGTGTGAGCTGACCGGCAGCGGATGGTATTTGAGATTTCCGGAGAGCTGGCTGCTTCTGCCGGTGATCCCGCTCGGGCTTGCGCTCTCGGTGGCGCTCCCATATGGCCTGGGCGTGATGCTGTTTCTGGCGATGGCTGCGATCTATACGCTGATGTTCGAGACCATAAGCGCGGTCGAGGAGGTCTTCGGCGCGCCGCTCAGGGCGCTGGGACGGGAGCTCGTGACATGGCTCACGTTCGGGATGAGGCCAACGGTCGCCACGCTTGACGGCACCGGCAGGACCAGGCGCGGCGGCAAGAAGAACCGTACGGACAAGTAAGGGAAAAAGGAGGATGCAATGCACACGCTTTTTGACTTCATCAGCCACGTTAACGGCATGCAGTATGTAATCGCGCTCTGCTCGGTGGCGGGCTTCGCCCTGTTCGTCGAGCTCCTGAGCCCCAGGCCGTTTCTGGGACTGATCAGCGCGATCGCCGAGGACATAAGGCATATCAAGGCCGAGGGCTCGGTCAAGATCTACGCCCTCGCCCGAAACGGCGCTGTGGCCCTCGGGTGCGCCGCGATGTACGCGGCCTCGCTGCCGATACTGTTCGCTAGCGGTATGCTGGCGAACCTCGGAGAGACGTTCGAGGCCGTCAACCCCACCGGCTGGAACCCCGTACGGGCATACTTCGTAAAGCGCAGGAAGACGACGAAGACCGACAACAAGGACGAGGCCGGAAAATGATCCCGGTCAGGCGTCTCGTATGCAGGACCGCGCTGCGCGTCCTCACAGCACTGCTCCTCGCGTGTTGCGCCGGCGCGGTCGCACTCGCTGATACGGGCAATATAACGATGCCCGGCACTATCAATATAAAGGCGCTCGAAGACCGCTTCGGCCCCGTGGCCTTTGACCACGAGAAGCACGTGACGATGGCCGGGGCGTGCGGCAAGTGCCACCACCTTCATAACGACAAGACAGTGGACGCCTGCAGGACCTGCCATTCGCTCAAGGCCGAGGACTTCAGGGCCACGGCCACGCAGGGCTTTCTTCGGTGCGAGGGCTGCCACTCGGACGCCTCGGCCGAGTCGCCCGGCATGCCGGGGCTAAAGGTTGCGTTCCACAAGGTCTGCTTCTCGTGCCACGTTGGGATGGCCGGGCTCGGCTCGACCCCAAAGTCGTGCGAGCGCACCTGCCACTCACGCAGATGATTAGCGATAAGGAGGGTGAAATGTCTATAACAAATGAGGCCGCAGAAGGCGGCGCCCGCCCCAGCGGCATATCGAGGCGCGGTTTCCTCTCGCTCTCTGCCTTCGCGGCGGTCACAGCTATAGCAGGCAGCGCGCTTGCCTCGCCCGGCAACTCGGTGCCTGAGTTCAGCGGCTGGCCCAAGAGCTATGGCATGCTCACGGACTTCACCGCATGCGTCGGCTGCCGCAGTTGCGAGGCCGCCTGCAACGCGGCCAACAAGATGCCGAAGCCTGATAAGCCCTTCGACGATCCGGCTGTCTTCGAGCAGGACCGCTGGCCCACGGCCTCGGCCCTTACGGTGGTAAACCGCTACAAGGGTGCGGACCCATCAAGGCCGGTATACAGAAAGATACAGTGCAACCACTGCCTCGAGCCCGCGTGCGCCTCGGCCTGCCCGATCCACGCTTACACCAAGACGCCCGAGGGCGCGGTCCTCTACAACCCGGACCTCTGCTTCGGCTGCCGGTACTGTGTCGTGGCCTGCCCGTTTAACATGCCTGCCTACGACTACGGCAGCGCGCTTCAGCCCAGGATCGTAAAGTGCATCATGTGCCACCCCAAGATCGCGAAGGGCGAGGCCCCCGCGTGCGCCGCGGCCTGCCCCGCAGGCGCGATCACGTTCGGCCGCAGGGAAGAACTTATAAAGGTAGCGCACGAGAGGATCAAGAAGGACCCCGGCCGGTACATAGATCACGTCTATGGCGAGCACGAGGCAGGCGGCACGTCGTGGGTATACCTCTCGGGGGTGCCGTTTGAGCAGCTAGGGTTCCCGGTCAACCTCCCGGACAAGCCGATGATAGAGCTGTCGAAGGACTACCTCTCGTCCGTGCCGGTGATATTCACTACCTTCCCGGCGATATTCGGGCTCGTTTATTACGCGATGCGTGGTAAGGATAATAAGGACGAAAACGGCAAAGACAAGGAGACCCGCCATGAATGACGATGCCCGCGCGGCCGCGCGTCCGATAAGTTTCAGGGAGTGGTTCATGGACAAGCTGTTTATGGGCCTGAGCGCGCAGGACTACGCCCGCAGGATAGCGACCCCCTTTAACATGGTCGCGGTCACGATACTCCTGGTGGCCACACCGGTGTTCTTCAGCCGTTACGTTTACGGCCTGGGCTCAGTGATGGACGCAACGAGCGAGTACCCCTGGGGCGTGCTCTTAAGCTGGGGGATCTTCGCCGGCGAGCCGATGTTCGCGTCCGGTTTCGTAGTGGCGGCGGCCTACTACCTCTTCGGTATGAAGTCCTTCAGGCCCCTGGTGCGGCTCGCGGTGCTCGGCGGGATGCTCGGCTATGCGTTTGCGGCCTCGTACCTCCTGATAGACCTGGGCAGGCCGTGGCGCTTGTACTATCCGATGGTCATCAACTTCGGGCCGTCCTCGGTCCTGTTCATCGTGGCCTGGCACGTATCGCTTTATGTCACGGTGCAGCTCCTGGAGTTCTCGCCGGCCATACTCGAATGGCTGGGCTCCAAGCGCATCCATAAGTGGGCCGTAAACGCCACGGTCGCGCTCATCATCGGCGGCGTCATACTCTCTACCGTGCACCAGTCTGCGCTCGGCGCGATGTACCTGATGACGCCTGGCAAACTCCACCCGCTATGGTATTCGCCGCGCCTGCCGCTGCTGTTTTTCAGCTCGGCGGTCTACGGCGCGATGTGCTTTGCGATGCTCCTTGCGTTCATCGCGGTGCGGTATTATCCTTCGCGCTGCGACAGGGCGTTTACGGACAGCATCCCGAAGCTCACGCTGAGCCTCGCCAAGGGCGCGGCGCTTGCGATGTACGTCTATTTCTCGCTCAAGGTGCTGGCGCTTGCCGAGGACAACCGGTGGGAGCTGCTCCTGACCCCCTTCGGCCACTGGTATCTCGTCGAGCTGCTGTGGTTCGTCGTGACGCCGATGGTGATGATGAGCGTCGCGGTCAAGCGCGAAAGCATAGGGCTGGCGCGCTTTTCGGCGCTGGCGGCGGCCCTCGGGATACTGCTTAACAGACTGAACGTGAACCTTATAGCGTATAATTGGGACAGGCCCGGCCACATGCACAACATCATCCCGGCCTGGACCGAGATCGTTATGATTATGGCGATGGTCACGCTGCACGTGATGGCCTTCAGGTGGATCATGAACAGGTTCCCGGTGACGAACGAGCTGCCGGAATACAGGGATTCGCATTAGGAGGCCCGGGATGCCCTCCCGCCTGAGCATGAGGATCGCGGCCGGATCGGCGGCAGCCTTCGCCGCGGTAATCGTCGCTGTTGCCCTGTTTGCCGCGACCTGCTTCGCCGAGGACGTCAGAGCCGGGGACGAGCGCGCGGCCTGCCTGAAGTGCCACGCGCAGGGCGGCGGGATCAAGCGGTTTCCGGACGGGAAATCCATATCGACGTACGTCGACGGCGTGGAGCTCGAACAGTCCGTGCACGGCGCTCTGCCTTGCACCGCCTGCCACAAGGACTTCGCCTCGGGCCGCCACCCGGACCGCGCCTTCAGGAACAAGCCTCAGTACCTCATCCGCGAATCGCACGGCTGCCGGGGCTGCCACTCGGACGCCGCGCTCAGGCGCAAGCAGGTCCACGAGGAGCTGTTTGCGAAGGAAGACGCGGGCGACGCCATTGTATGCACCAACTGCCACGGAGCGCACGCGATACGGCGCGCCAGCCACGCCTCGGACAAGGGCGAGGACGAGCGCTGCATGGGTTGCCACGAGGGCGGCGGGGCATCTGAGTTCTTAAACGGCGAACAGCTGCCGGTCCATGTCGACCTCGCTGTGATCGGCAGCTCCGCGCACCACGGCCTGCGGTGCATGGACTGCCATTACTGGATCACGGGGGAGCGCCACCCGCGCCGGAACTTCCGCTCGCTGAGGGACTACCAGCTCGCCACGGCCGAGATCTGCCGCCGCTGCCACTTCGACAAGTACTCAGAGGTCAGCGAGAGCATCCACTACGACATGCTCAGAAGCGGGAACCTGAAGGCCCCCACCTGCATCGACTGCCACGGCGGGCACTCGGCCACCTCGCCTGCCAGGGACCGCATGGCCGTCGTGCGCAAGTGCCGCGCCTGCCACGGCGGGATATACGAGACATACGCTGCGAGCGTCCACGGCAGCGCCCTGATACAGGAGGGCAACCGCGACGTCCCGATCTGCACCGACTGCCACTCCTCGCACAGCATCAAGCGCGCCGACACGAACGCCTTCCACCAGGGGATCCCGGACACGTGCAGCGCCTGCCACTCCAACCCGGCCATCATGTCCAAGTACGGGCTCTCGACCGACGTGGTCAGGACCTATCTTGCGGATTTCCACGGCGTGACGATGGAGTTCTACCGCAAGCAGGGCGGGATGTCGCAGTACCGCCCGGCGCAGAGCATGGCCGTGTGCACCGACTGCCACGGCACGCACGACATCATGCGCATGTCCGGCTCCGACACGAAGGAGATCAAGGCGCGGCTGCTCGAGCGCTGCCGCAACTGCCACCACGACGCCACCGAGCAGTTCCCCGACGCCTGGCTCTCGCACTACCGGCCGAGCTTGAAGGTAGCCCCGATGGTGTTCATAGTCGAGAAGTTCTACGGCCTGATGATGCCGCTGATGGTCGTCGGGCTGATACTCCAGATACTGCTTCACATATGGCGCTACCTGGTCAGCCGGTAAGGAGGACACCATGAAACCCGCGATACACGCCGATCAAGAGGAAGTCCGGAGGTTCAGCAACTACCGGATTGCGGAGCACTTCAGCCTTCTGGCGCTGTTCGTCATCCTCGCCTCGACCGGCCTGGCCCAGAAGTTCCACGAACTCCCGCTCGCGCAGAGCTTCATGGTCTTCATGGGCGGCATCAGTACCATGCGCGCCGTGCACCACGCCGCCGGGGTTGGGCTGCTGGTCCTCCTTCTCGAACACGTGCTCACGGCCTGCGCCGGGATGTCGTTCTGGCGCTGGTCGCCCTCCATGCTCGTCACGTTCAAGGACTTCAGGGACACGCAGCAGAACGTCAGCTATTACCTAGGCATACAGCCTGAGCCCCCCAGGTTCGGCAGGTACAGCTACAAGGAGAAGTTCGTCTACTGGCTGATCCTGCTGGGCAGCCTGCAGCTGATCGTCTCGGGCCTCGTGCTCTGGTTTCCGGTGGCGGTCGCTAAGGTCCTGCCGGGGCAGTTCATCCCGGCCTCGAAGGTCGTACACTCAAACGACGCGATGACGATATTCCTGATGATTGCGATATGGCATATTTACGATTCCATATTCAGCCCCGACGTGCTGCCGCTTGACAAGAGCATCTTTACCGGATATATTTCGGTTAAGAGGATGCGGGCCGAGCACCCGCACGAGGCTGCAGGCGAAAGACAGGACTGACAGGGCGGATGCGCCCGGACCTGCATGCCCCGGCCTCCGGCCCTCGCGGTATTTTTTGCTATACTGTTCAATGACGCGACCGGTGCGGGGGAGACCATGCAGCGCAAGATAGTTCTCCTTATAATGAGCTGCGTGCTGGTTATCCTCCTGACCGTGGGCATCGTAAGCCACCTCCGAGTCCAGGAAAGCATCAACCATTACATGGACTCCCACCTCGACCTGGCGCAGATGATCAGCCGCAACCTCGACGCCGTGGTCGAGCAAAACATAGCGAGGCTCCAGGGGATCGCGCTCTCGGGCGACCTCAGCCCCGGAGGGCCGGGCCTGGAGGCCGAGCGCAGCGCTCTTAGGGAGGCGTACGCTTATTCGCTCTTCGACCACGGCCTGTTCCTGATGGACCTCCAGGGCAACGTCGTGCTCACTTACCCCCCGCGCGACGAAGAGCAGCGCAACCTTTTGGCCATTCCGATCGTCGCCGACGCGATTGCGAAAAATGAGGTCTCCGTCTCCGGCATGTACACCGAGGCCGATACCGGCCAGAGCCTCTTGTACGTCCTCGTCCCGGTTAAGGGCGCAGACGGCGAGGTCGGCGGGTTCGTGGGTGGCGAGATCAGCCCCGCAAACGGGATGCTCGCCTCGTTCATACGCACCGTCGCTTCTGACAAATACATGAGCCTGGATCTGGTGGACAGCCGCGGCACCGTGATAGCGAGCAACCGCGGCGACCGCGTCATGCAGCACCTCGACTATAAAAACGTCATCACCAAGATGATACACGAGGGCCGGAACTTCGTCGGCATCTGCCATAACTGCCATTTCTCGACGACCGAGGGCAACAGCCGGCTGCGGGAGGAGGACGTCCTCGTGTTCGTCCCGCTTAAAAGCGCGCCGTGGGGCATATCGATCCGCCACCCGAGCGAGATAGTCTTCGGCCCGGCCCGCAGCCTCAGGAAGTCTTTCCTGCTGATAGGGGCGCTCATTATCGGCGTCTCGGTGGTGCTGTCCGTGGGGCTCAGCCGGAGCATTGTCCGGCCGCTCAAGGAACTGACCGCGGCGTCAGAGCGCATAGCGGAGTGCAACCTCGACGAGCCTGTCACGGTCAGGCGCTCCGACGAGATAGGGGTGCTCGCAAACAGCTTCGAGCTCATGCGCTGGAGGCTCAACGAGCTCCTGGGCAGGATACAGACGCATAACCAGGAACTCGAGCACCGCGTGGCCGAGCGCACCTCGGAGCTCCAGCGCAGGAAGCTCCAGCTCTCGCGGCTCGTGCGCGAGGGCATGCGCGCACAGGAGGACGAGCGCAGGCGCATTGCGCGCGAGCTCCACGACGAGACCAGCCAGACGCTGGCCGCCATGGGTATGTCGCTTGAGATCGCGACCGTCGCGCTTGCCGACGAGAAGCTCACCCCCGAGATGCTCGCCGGTTTGCAGGGCCGCGTCGGAGTGCTCGTCGACGGGATACACCGCATCATACAGGACCTGCGCCCGCCGGTGCTCGACGACCTCGGGCTCGAATCCGCGGTGCGGTGGCTGTTGAGGAAGAACCTCGACGAAAACGGCATAGAGTACACGTTCAGCTTCAGCGGGATCGAGGACCTGGAGATCGAAAAGAAGGAGGAGATGCGCATCTTCCGCATAATACAGGAGGCCCTCGCCAACATAGTGCGCCACTCGCGCGCGTCTCACGTATGCTTCAGCATGGCGGCCGACGAATTCACGCTCGACATAGACATCGTGGATAACGGCGTAGGCTTCGACGCCGAGGGCGCATTCGGCGGCTCGAGGGCCGACGAGGGGCTCAAGGGCTACGGCCTGCTCGGGATGCACGAGCGCGTCGAGCAGTTTTCAGGCGCGTTTTCGGTCACCTCGTTCCCGCTTGAGGAGACCGATATCGAGATCAGCCTCCCGATGGAGTTGATAGTGAAGAAAGGGAGCGGGACCGATATTGCATAAGCCGATCAAGATACTGATTGTCGACGACCACGCGCTCGTGCGCGAGGGCATCCGCGCTTTGGTCGCGATGCACGAGGGCATCGAAGTAGTCGGCGAGGCCGAAGACGGCCTGCAAGCCATCGAGATGACCGGCGACCTCGACCCCGACGTGGTGCTTATGGATATTGCGATGCCCAGGTACGGCGGCCTCGAGGCCACGCTCGAGATCAGGAAGAAGCACAAGGACGCCAAGATACTGATCCTCAGCCAGTACGACGACCCCCAGTACCTCGACCGCTTCCTCAAGGCCGGCGTCTCGGGGTATATCCTGAAGAAGGCCCTCGGCTCCGAGCTCGTCTCGGCCATCCGCGCGGTCGCGGCCGGGGAATCATACCTCCACCCGAGCCTGACCGCCAACGTGATAGAGCGCTACCTCTCGAAGGGCTCGCCCAAAAAGCCGGCAGAGCCCGTGAGCCTGACCTCACGCGAGCAGCAGATATTGAAGCTGCTGGCCGAGGGCAACAGCCACAAGGAGATAGCCTCGATACTCGATATCAGCGTCAAGACCGTCGTCGCCCACCAGTCGAACATCTCCGAGAAGCTCGACCTGCATACGCGCGCCGGGCTCATAAAATACGCCTTCCAGCACGGCATAGTCAGGGCCGAATCGTGAGAGGCAGGATGCGTGGGGGCAAGGGTGTGAGAACCTCTTGAAACGAAAAGGGTTTGCGATCTCTCGCAAACCCTTGGTATTAAGTGCCCCCTGCAAGGCTCGAACTTGCGACCCCAGGTTTAGGAAACCTGTGCTCTGTCCAACTGAGCTAAGAGGGCTCAGCAGATACTCTAACATGACGGCGTGAGCCCAGTCAAAACACCGCGATTCCCTCCTCGCCGCGCACTGATAACGCGCTTCAGCCACCCTGAAAATAATATTTCAAGCGATTGAAAATAGGCTATTAACATTTTCCTTGCTTTATGAGATAATTATTAAATATTATAGTGCGAAAGCGCACTTAGCTAAGTTTTATGGCTTATTTACGCGGAATTATTCACATAACGAACATGGAGGGTCAGTATGGAGGAAAAACCAGGCAGGCCGTTTGGCGAACTCTACGACTCATTGATCCAGCGCGGCGTGACGCGCCGGGACTTCCTGACGTTCTGCAGCACGATGGCCGCGGCCCTGGCGCTGCCGGCCGGTTACGGCGCGACAATTGCCGAGGCGCTGGAGAAGGCAAAGAAGCCGATCGTCGTCTGGCTCGAGATGCAGGCCTGCACCGGGGATACAGAGTCCCTGCTTCGGGCCACCAAGCCCGCGGTCGGAGAGCTGCTCCTTGACATCATCTCCCTGGACTACGCTGAGGTGATCATGGCCTCGGCCGGTTTCCAGGCCGAGAAGTGCCTCTCCGACGTGGTCAAGAACGAGAAGGGCAAGTACATCTGCATCATCGAGGGCGCGATCCCGCTGGCCGAGGGCGGCATATACGGCACCATCGGCGGCAGGACAATGGTCGATATTGCTAGAGAGGTCAGCGGCAGCGCCCTGGCCACAATCGCTGTCGGCAACTGCGCCTGGGACGGAGGAATACCCGCGGCCCAGCCTAACCCCACCGGCGCGGTGGGGGTCAAGGACGCCGTGAGCGGCATAACGCTGATCAACCTGCCCGGCTGCCCGATGAACGGAGAGAACCTTACGGCAGTAATCGTGCACTTCCTGACGTTCGGCACCCTGCCGGTCACCGATACCTTTGGCCGCCCGCGCTTCGCATACGGCAAGCGCGTCCATGACAACTGCGAGCGCCGCGCGCACTTCGACGCCGGGCAGTATGTCCGCAGGTGGGGCGACGAAGGCCACCGCCTCGGCTGGTGCCTCTACGAGATGGGGTGCAAGGGGCCGGACACCTTCCATAACTGCCCTATCGTCAGGTGGAACGGGGGCACAAGTTGGCCGGTGCAGTCCGGCCACGGCTGCATAGGCTGTGCTGCGCCTCACTTCTGGGATACGATGACTCCGTTCTACCGCAGGCTGCCCAAGGTGCCGGGCTTCGGCATCGAGACCACGGCCGACAAGATCGGCCTCGGCGTGGCTGCCGCGGCCGCCGCGGGCCTCGCAGCGCATGCCATAACCAGGGCGGTAAAGGGCGGTTACAAGCCCGAGGAACATAAAAAAGAGGAGGATAAAAAATAATGCCGAAAATCGTAGTCGACCCGATCACGAGGATCGAGGGACATTTGAGGATCGAGGCGCAGGTCGATGGCGGTAAGATCGTCGACGCGTGGGCCTCGTCCACGGCATTCCGCGGGATAGAGATCATACTGAAGGGCAGAGACCCGCGCGACGCATGGGCCTTTACCCAGCGAATATGCGGGGTCTGAACGACCGTTCATGCCACCGCATCCGTGCGATGCGTCGAGAGCGCTTTAAACATAACGATCCCCGATAACGCGAGGGTCATACGCAATATCATCAGCGGCATGCAGCAGGTGCAGGACCACATCATACACTTCTATCACCTGCATGCCCTTGACTGGGTAGACGTCGTCTCCGCGCTCAAGGCCGACCCGGCCAAGACCTCCGCGCTCGCCCAGTCGATCTCCGACTGGCACAACTCCAGCGCCGCGTATTTCAAGGGAGTGGCGGCAAAGCTCACCGAGTTCGTCCAGCGCGGCCAGCTCGGCCCGTTCGCGAACGCATACTGGGGGCACAAGGCCTATAAGCTCCCGCCCGAGGCGAACCTGATGGCCGTGGCTCATTATCTCGAGGCCCTCGAAATTCAGAAAGACATCATCCGCCTGCACGCCACCCTGGGCGGCAAGAACCCCCACTTGCAGACGTACGTCGTTGGCGGCATGGCGTGCCCGATCGATCCCAACAGCCAAAACGCGATCAACGCCGCGAGTATCCAGTTCATGAAGGATCTTTCCGCGAGGGCCACCGCGTTCGTCGAGCAGGTATACATCCCTGACCTGCTGGCGGTGGCCTCGTTCTACAAGGACTGGGCCGCGATAGGCGAGGGCGTGGGCAACTACCTCTCAGCCGGCGACTTCCCCATGGACGGCCTGCCCAACAGCACGAACAACTGGCTTCCGGGCGGAGTGATCAAGGGCAAGAACCTCTCGAAGGTCGAGACCGTAGATCCCAAGAAGATCGCAGAGCACGTCGCCCACTCGTGGTATACATACTCTGGCGGCGACGAGAAGGGCGTCCACCCGTATGACGGCGAGACGAGCCCGAAATATACCGGGCCCAAGCCGCCATATAAGGAACTCGACACTGCCGCCAAATACACCTGGTCCAAGGCCCCGCGTTACGACGACCTGCCGATGGAGGTCGGGCCGCTCTCGCGCATGCTAGTGGCGTACGCACAGGGCCACAAAGAGGTGGTCGAGGTCGTGAACCTCGTCTTAGGAAAACTCGGAGTGGGACCGGCGGCGTTGTTCTCGACTCTGGGCCGCACCGGAGCCCGTGGAGTCGAGACGCTCGTGATAGCCCGTAAGCTGCCGTCGATGATCGACGAGCTCGCGGCGAACATCAAGAAGGGCGACCTCGCTATAGCTAACACGACTCTATGGGAGCCCTCGACCTGGCCGAGCGAGTGCAGGGGGTACGGTTTCCACGAGGCCCCGCGCGGCATGCTGAGCCATTGGATCAACATCAAGGACCAGAAGATCGCGAACTACCAGTGCATAGTGCCCGGCACCTGGAACGTCTCTCCGCGCGACGCAAAGGGGCAGCGCGGCCCTTACGAGGCTGCCCTGATCGGCACGCCGATCGAGAACCTCGAGCAGCCGCTGGAGATCCTGCGCACGGTGCATTCGTTCGACCCATGCATGGCGTGCGCGGTGCACGTGGTCGACGCCCAGAAAAACCCGGTCATCACAGTAAAGGTGAAGTAGGGAAGGAGGACAGACCGTGATTGATAAAGGAAATGGGGAGACCTGCTCCCTTGCGTCACGCATAGTGTATGTCTGGCAGGTCCCGGTCCGCCTCGTGCACTGGACGAACGTCCTGAGCATCCTGACGCTCTCGGTCACGGGCTTCTACATCGGGGCTCCGTTCATGCACGCCATCGACACGACTCAAAACATAATGGGCAACATCAGGTTCATCCACTTCACGGTCGCCTACATTTTCCTGGTGAGCGTGCTGTCGCGCATCGCGTGGTCGTTCATGGGCAACAAGTATGCGAGTTGGAGGACATGGTTCCCGTTTTCGCGGCCTCACCTCGGCGAGCTGTGGAACGCCCTTAAGTTCTATATCATGATAGGCGGCAAGAAGCCCACCGTGGTCGGCCACACGGGCGTTGCGCTCATCACGTATTTTTTCCTGCATGTGCTGTACGCGCTCATGCTTCTTACAGGCTTCGCCTTTTACAGCATGGGCAGGCCCGAAAGTTTCGTGACGTTCCTGATGGGCAGGTGGGTGCTGAACTACGTGAGCCCGCAGGACCTCCGGCTTTACCACCACATAACCATGTACGTGATCCTGACCTTCGCGGCCGTGCACGTTTACATCGCGTGGTGGTTCGACCTGATCGAGCGAAACGGGATAATGAGCAGCATGTTCAGCGGCAACAAGTTCCTGCACGAGGAAGAACGTTAAACTCTCGATCATAGGCATAGGCAATACCCTGCTCAGCGACGAGGGTGCGGGGGTGCACGCCGTAAGGGCGCTCGTGGAGAGGTACAGCTTCCCCGGAGGCGTCCGGCTGATCGACGGCGGCACGAAGGGGCTCGAACTGCTCTCTTACGTCGAGGGCGACCACCTGATGCTGCTTGACGCGGTGGACTTCGGCGCTGCCCCCGGCACGGTGCGCATGATCGAGGGCGACGGCATCCACGCGTTTATGGACATGAAGTTCTCGGTCCACCAGATCGGGGTGCCGGACCTCCTGTTCGCCGCGATGCTGACGGACGCGCTTCCGAGGGACGTCTGTCTGGTTGGGATACAGCCTCAGTCGCTCGAGGCAGGGCTGGAGCTTACGGACGTGGTGCGTGGTAAAATGGAAGAACTCCTCGGCATGGCCGTGGAGCGGCTCCGCTCGTGGGGCGTAGAGGTTGCCATCAAGGAGGCGGCTGATGTGTCTTGCGATTCCCTCTAAAGTTATAGAACTTGACGATATGCTCGCTACCGTGGATCTGTACGGCGCGCGCACCTCGGTGAGCCTGATGCTGATGCCCGAGGAGGTCAGGGTGGGCGACTACGTGCTCGTCCATGCCGGGTTCGCCCTGCAGCGCCTCGATGAGGCCGCGGCGCTCGATTCGCTCGCGCTGCTTCGTGAGGTTCAGGAGTTCATCGAGGCCGAAGAGGCCGAGGCGCGCGCCTCGGGTTTATTGTGCGGCCCCGTCCACGAAGGGCCTAAACTGAACTATTTGTAGCGGATCACCTCGAACCGTTCGACGCCGATTTTCTCGTCCTGCCTGATCCCGGCCTTGCGCATCGAGATCGATATCTGCTGCTGCGCGGTGTCAACCCCTTCGAGGTCTGGAAGCAGCAGCCCCCGTCTGCCCCCCGCCGTTACGATCACCCCGTAGCGCCTGGGGTCAAGCGCGGAGAGGTCGTCTACGGGCTCGGGCGCCGTGAGCACGTCGACCGAGTAGGTGATCTCGTCGAGTTCATCAGGGGTGACAGGAGTGAAGCGCGGGTCACGCGTGGCCGCGCTGATCGCGTTTTCGACGGTCTCATGTGCGACCGAGGCCGTGCAGGGCTGTATGGTGCCGATGCAGCCCCTGAGTTCGCCGTGTTTTTTGAGCGATACGAAGACACCCGCCTGCCTTCCAGCGAGGTCGCCGAGCCCTTCTTCAGACGGCGTAATCTTCTTGTGCGAGCGGACGTATTCCTCGATGGTCTTCTTGGCCAGGCTTACGATAGGGTGCATGGCATTTACCTCTTTCTCTTGGGCGGGAGGCGTTATTATTTGCCGCGAATCAGGGCGTACTCAGAAAGTTCGAACAGGTTGTCTCTTTCCTTCGAGTGCGGGAAGACCGAGAGGGCGGCACGGGCTTCGTCGACGAGCTTGCGGGCGTGTTCGAATGCGGCTTCGAGCACCCCATAGCGGCCGAAGAGCTCCTGGATCCGCGCCAGTCCGTTTTCGCCGACGCCGTCCGCGACGATCTTCGCGATCTCGGCCCGTTCGGCGGGGTTTGCGGCCTGCAGCAGCAGTATCAGGGGCAGGGTGATCTTCCCCTCGCCCAAATCAGTGCCCAGGCGCTTTCCGAACGCGGCCTCGTCGGCCATGTAATCGAGGATGTCGTCTGCCATCTGAAAGGCCATGCCGGTCTTGAGCCCGAAGGCCGCCAGCGCCTCTTCCTTCGCGTCCGTGGCGCCCGCTACTATGGCCCCGAGCCTGCACGCGGCCGAGATCAGCACGCCGGTCTTGGCCGATATGATGGCCAGGTAGTCCTGCTCGGTTATCGCGGTGTCGCCGAGCTTCTGCAGCTGTATGAGTTCGCCCTGCGTCATCCCGGCGATGGCCGAGGCGAGGATATCGACGATCTTTGTGTTTTTGAAGGTGACGGCGTGGCGCAGGGCGGTGGAATACAGGTAATCGCCTACGAGTATCACCGGCGCGTTGCCCCATATCGAGTTCGCGACCGGGCGGCCTCGCCTTAGCTCCGAGCCGTCCACGACGTCGTCGTGCAGGAGCGAGGCGGTGTGGATCGATTCGACCACCCCCGAGAGCACTATCTGTCCTTCGCCGCCGTCCCCTGAAATCGCTGCGGAGGACAGCAGGAACAGTGGCCTGATGCGCTTTCCGCCGCTTTCATGTATATGCAGGCCTATGGCCTGTATAAGGACAGACTCGCTCTTGAACATCCCAAGGAGGTACTGATCCACCCTGCGGAGCTCCTCGCGGTGGGCCTCGAAGACCCTGCTTATGTCTGCGGTCTGGTTGCCCTGCATTGCCCTGTTAGACCCTCAGTTTGTCGATCTCGGCCCCCGGCTCGGAGAGCATATGGAGGTCCGAGGGCTTAAAAGCGCCCTTCTCTGTAATTATAGCAGTTACGTAGCGCGCGGGTGTGACGTCAAACGCCATGTTCAGGGCCTTGGCCCCCTCGGGCGCGATGCGGTAATGGCCCATGATGTTCGTGACCTCGTCGGGGGAGCGCTCCTCGATCGGGATAAGATCGCCGCTAGGCATCGTGAAGTCTATGCTGCTCGTAGGGGCCGCGACATAAAACGGTATCCCGTGCTCCTTGCAGAGCACCGCCACGCTATAGGTGCCTATCTTGTTCGCGACGTCGCCGTTTCGTGCGGTGCGGTCCGTGCCCACGATCGCCAGGTCTATCATGCCGCGCTTCATCAGCGCCCCGGCCGAGTTGTCCGGGATCAGCGTGACGTCCACCCCGGCCTGCATCAGCTCCCATGTCGTGAGGCGAGCGCCCTGCAGCCACGGGCGTGTCTCGTCGGCGTAGACCGAAAATTTCCTGCCCATCTCGTGCGCCACTAGCATAGGGGCCGTGGCCGTGCCGTAGCCGCCTGTCGCGAGGCTCCCGGCGTTACAGTGCGTCAGCACGCGGCTGCCTTCTTTGATGAACTTCTCGCCGAACCTGCCGATGGCCTTGTTGGTCTCGATGTCCTCGCTTAGCACGCGGTCGGCCTCCTCGAAGAGGAGCTCCTTAAGCTCGTCCACCGATACGTTCGGCCGCGAGGCCAGAAAGCTCCTTATGCGCTCGACCGCCCACTTGATGTTGACCGCGGTCGGCCGGGTGGCAAGCAGATCGGCGTATACGGGTTCGAGCCCCTCGCAGAAGCGGCGGAAGTCCGAGGTCTCGATGGCGTTTGCGCCGAGCGCAATGCCCATAGCGGCCGATATGCCGATGGCAGGCGCGCCCCTGACGTTCATCTCCTTTATGCACCGGGCCACCTGTCCGGGGCTGGTGCATTCAATGTACCTGACCTCGTTCGGCAGTACCGCCTGGTCGAGGATCATCACGCGTTGGCCTTCCCTGTATATTGTGCGTACCATATTCCCTCCCTTATCCGCCCGCGGGCATCACGGACGTGACGACCATGACGGCGGCAAGAATTATTATCACGAGTACCGTGGCCCAGGTGACGTAGTTATAAAACCTGTTATTGGTATAACTCCCCATTATGCGCTTGTTGTTGACGAGCATGACCGCAAAGACGAGAACGAAGGGCAGTATCAGGCCGTTGAGCGCGGCCGACGCGACCATCAGCGCCACGAGCGGGGCGCCGGGAATAAGAATGATCAGGCAGCTCACGGCGAGCAGCGCCGTGTATATCCACATGAACTGCGGGGCCTCGGCGAAGGACTTGTTCACGCCGCGCTCCCAGCCCATCGCCTCGCAGATGTAATATGCGGTCGCAAGCGGCACTATGATCGCCCCGAGTATGGAGGCGTTTACGAGGCTGACCGCAAACAGGGTCGAGGCGTACGGGCCGGCAAGCGGTTTCAGGGCGAGCGCCGCCTCGCCGGCGTCAGTGACCCTGATGCCGTGCGGAAACAGCGTCGCCGCGCACGAGACGATGATGAAGAACGATACGATATCGGTGATGAAGCAGCCGGACACGACGTCTATGCGCGAGAGCTTGTAGTGGCTCTTCCTGATGCCCTTCTCGGCTATCGAGGACTGCAGGTAGAACTGCATCCAGGGCGTGATGGTCGTGCCTATGATCGCTATGACGAGCATGACGTATTCAAAGTCATATTGTACGTGCGGGACAACCAGGTTCTTTGCAACGGCCGACCAGTCAGGATGCGAGAGGAAGCCCGAGATCACGTATCCGAAATACAGCAGGCAGGCCCCGAGCAGGACGCGCTCGACGAATTTATAACTCCCCCGCGTGACGAGCAGCCAGACGAAGAAGCCCCCCAAGGGAACGACTATATAGCGGCTTATGCCGAATATCTCCATGCTCGCGGCGAGTCCGGCGAAGTCCGCGACCGTGTTGCCGAGGTTCGCGATGAAGAGGCCGACCATCATGTAAAACGTGGCCTTGACCCCGTAATTTTCGCGGATCAGGTCTGAGAGCCCCTTACCAGTGATAACGCCCATGCGCGCTATCATCTCCTGTATTACGATCAGCGCGACCGTTGTAGGGATCAGCGTCCAGAGCAGCGTATAGCCGTATCTCGCCCCCGCCACCGAGTACGTGGTTATGCCGGGTGCGTCGTTGTCGATGTTGGCGGTGATGATGCCCGGCCCCATGACCGACAGAAACAGCGCTATGCGCTTCCAGCGCTTCATGCGCCCCTCAGACGCTCCGCATGAGCTTGCGGGCCTTCTTGGGTATCAGGCGGTCGAGGATGTCGTCGACCGTCACGACCCCGACCATGCAGGTGTCGCAGTCCACGACCGGTAGCGCGACGAGGTTATACTTGGCGATCACGCCCGCCACCTCGTCCTCGTCCGTCTCGGGCCTGACGGACTTGATGTTAGTCTCCATGATGTCCCCGAGCGTCGCCTCCGGGCTGGCCAGCAGAATTTCCCTCAGGGATGTCACGCCGCGAAGCTTTTCGTCCTCGTCGATTACGTAGATGTAGTATATGTCGTGGATGTCCTCGGCGTCAGTCTTGAACTTCAGGATCGCATCGGCCACGGTCATCTCAGGCGGGTAGGCCACGTAGACGTTCGTCATCAGGCCGCCGGCGGTGTCGGCGTCGTGGCCGAGGAGTTCCTGGATGTCCTCGGCCTCCTCCTGCTCGATATGGCCGAGGAGTTCCTGCGCCTTCTCGGCCGAGAGGCTCGACAGCAGGTCGGCGGCAGAGTCCGGCGGCATCTCTTCGAGGATGTCGGCGGCGCGCGAGGCCTCGATGTCGCTGATGACAGACTGCTGGTCCTTGGGGTCGAGCTCCGAGATCGCGTCCGCGGCGGTCTCGACGTCGAGGTTCCGGATCAGGTGCGCGCTCTCCTGGGGCGATATCTGGCTTATCATCTCGGCCAGGTCGGCAGGGTGCAGGTCAGCGACGATCTGCCTCGTGACCGTAAGCGAGATGTTCGTGAGCTTCGGCTGCAGGGGCTGGATGTAGTTCCAGCTTATCAGGCTTTGGGGCATCTCGCGGCGCAGCAGCCTGAGGACCATCTCGCCCTGGCGTTCTATCCCCATGCGGCGCAGCAGTCCCCTGATGCCTACGTCCACGGCAACCAGCACGGCCGTGTCGAAATACCCCTCGATCTTGATGTCGTTTACGCGCACGACGCGCGCCCCGTTTGCGTCCACGATCTGCTTGTCGAGTATGTCGCGCACCGCGAGCAGGTCATCTTCGGCGGGCTCATAGGTCTGCATGGTGTTGATGAAGTTCATGGAGGTCATCACCTTGCGGTTAAAGAGGTTCAGGTCTGACCACTGGAGCTTCACCATGCGCTTCTTGCTCTCCAGCAGGAGGGTGTCGATCTTGGGCAGCGGCTCGCCCTTGACGACCGTGATGTCCTTGAGCCTGCCGAGCTCCTCGCCCTTGGGATCCAGTACGGGTTTGCCTAGAATGTCGCTAAGAAACAGCTCTCCGAACAGCGCCATTGGATATCCCTCCCCGCGTTGGTTAATCAGATAGTATATATGAGGCTTAAGCGGTTAATAAAGCGGGAATCCCCGCGCGATCCGGGGCTGCGCGCGCCGCCATATGCGGTACAATGATATATGTCCAGGGCAGCCTCTATAGCCGCGGTCGTCGCGCTATGCGCGCTCTTCGCGCTGCAGCACAGCCTGCTCGTGACCGACCAGGCCAAGGCGCTTGCGCGCCGCGCGCTCGGCTGGGCGTTCGTGCGCGCGTATTACCGCCTCGGCTTCACGCTCGTCAGCCTCGCGTCGCTCGCCGCCTTCGCGTTCGCATTCATGATGGTCCCGGATGCGGTGCTATGGTCGCCACCGTTGTGGCTCGTGGCAATTATGCGCCTCGGGCAGCTGGGCGCTGCGATATTCGCGGTCAGGTCGTTTACGGCCGTGAGCCTCTGGGAGTTCATCGGCCTCAGGCAGGCCTGGAGCGTGCTGCGCGGCGGCAGGCCCGCGGGCGACGTCGAGGGGCTCGCGATGCGGGGGCTCGTCACCAGCGGCTCATACCGCTACGTCCGCCACCCGCTCTACCTCGCCGGGATACTGGTATTCACGCTGAACCCCGAGTTCACCCTCAACCGCGTTACGCTCGCGGCCTGCGCGGATATCTACTTCATCGCGGGCGCGATGATAGAGGAGAAACGGCTGCTCGCAAGGTTCGGAAACGAGTACAGGCGGTACATGGCCATTGTCCCGCGCTTCATCCCTTCGTTAAAAAGAGCGGAGCGCCCGAGCGCGCGATGAGGCCCCGCGAGGCGGCCATCTCAAAGAGCGCCGAGACCGCCGCCTCGCCCTCCGGCCCGACGTCCACCGAGTAGTCGTTGACGTATAGCGCTATATGGCGTTCTATCACATCATCCGATAATTCCTGCGAGTGCTGCTTTATGTAGGAGATAGATTCATCGGGATGAGCGCGCGCGTATAGGATGCTCTCGCGGATTAGCGCCTCGACCTGTCCTATAAGCGCAGCGCCTAACGATCGCTTCATCAGTATCCCGCCGAGCGGGATGGGGCGGCCGGTAGCGCTCTCCCACCACTGCCCGAGGTCCATAAGCTGAATGAGGCCGTAGTTGCGGTAGGTGAACCTGCCCTCGTGGATTACGAGACCGGCATCGAACTCGCCAGCCGCCACGGCGGGCATGATCCGGTCAAACTGCATGGGCGTTGCGTTACGGACAAGCTCCGGGTCAAAGAGAGACAGCAGCAGGTACGCGGTGGTCATCAGCCCCGGCACCGCGATGCGCCCGCCGCGCAGCTTCTCCAAACTCATGCCCTCGCGCGCCACGACGAGCGGCCCGCACCCGCGTCCGAGCGCCCCTCCCGAGCGCAGGAGGCAATAATTATCCATCAGGGACATGATCGCACCGTAGGAGACCTTCGTGATGTCCAGCTCGCCGCCCAGCGCCATGCGGTTGAGCGTCTCGACGTCCTCGTGCCTGACCTCGAAATCAAGGCCCGGCGCGGGGATTTTGCCATGCGTGAGGGCGTGAAAGATGAATGTATCGTTAGGACAGGGCGAATAGCCAAGCGTGAGCGTACGCATCACTCCAGCTGCGCCTTAAGCGCGCTTAGCTCCGCACGCAGCGTGGCCAGCTCTGACTTAAGCGCCGAGACCTCGGCCTCGAGCCGTTCCATGCGCTCGTCCTCCGCTCGCACGCGCAAAGTGGCGGGCTCATCCTTAAGCTCAGCCTGTTCCTCCGCGATCTCGGGCGCGCCGCATAGCAGGTGCGCATAGCGGCGCTCCTTCTGGCCGCTCTGGCGCGGGAGCTTCGTAACGAGCGGCTCGGGCCGGTTCATCAGGGCATCGAGCACGGTCTCGACCTCGACCGTGTTGCCGAATGCGAACATGCGCTCGGCGCGTCCTCTTAGCTCCCCGCTCGTCTGCGGACCCCGGAGCATGAGTTCGCATATCAGCGCGACCTCTGCCGGGCCTATCTCGAACTTGCGGCCGAAGTGGTGCTCGTACTTCGGCGTGCGGCTGTCTGCGCGCATGACCTTCTCGGTGAGTCCCGCCTGCCTCAGGCGGTCGAGGCCGCGCACGACCGTGCCCTCGTCGAAGCTGACGATGGGGTGGCGGTTGGACTTCTGGTTGCAGGCGTTGACGAGCGCGTTAAGCGTAAGCGGATAGTACTCAGGCGTCGTGAGCTGTTTCTCTATCAGCGAGCCCAGTACGCGGGCCTCTATCGCATCGAGCAATGGTTCCATATATTTACATTACGCATCAGCGAGGGCAAAATTCAATGGCCCGAGGCTCCGCGCCTGCCCGAGAGCGCGTATATCGCGGTCGTAGTGATAAGAGCGAGCGCGAGTATCCCGGCCGCCCCGACCACGCTGTTAAGCAGCTTCGGCCGTGCTATCAGCGCAACGCCGAGGTATCCCATCATCAGGCCCGAAAGCAGCTTCAGGAGCCGCCCCTCGGTCTCGCTCAGCTTCCTCCCGCCGAGCGTCACTACGAACAGCGCCACGATCACCGCAAGCGGTATGACGTAGACCACGTTATAACACGCGAGGTAGAGGTAATACGTGCTCCAGGGAAGCTTGTGGAGCGTGAGCACCCGCGTGTAGACCATCGGGAACCCCGCTGTGCACAACAGCTCGTATGCGTTTGCGGCCGCCGCGAGCACGACCGTCCCGGCCAGCATCGAGGGCATGCTGGACGCCTTGATAAGCCCCCTCATGCGCTCAAAGAGCATCGGCTTTGCGGCCTCGGGGATCGAGAGCGAGACGCCCTGCTTGAACGCGAAGAAGTCCTTTACGTTTATCGCCCCGGCTACAACGGCGCCGCCGCCCGCGACCGTCGTGATGAGCGCGATATTGCCGACTATCACGAAGAAGTTCAGCCACGCGGCCATGAACAGGAAATAGACCAGTCCCGAGAAGAATACAAACGTGCCGCCCACGATCAGCATCCGCGTGCGGCTCCGCGCGTGCACGAGCAGGCTCAGCAGGAACATCAGGACGAAGAGCGCGCAGGGGTTGAAGCTGTCGAGCCCGCCGAGTATGAGCGTCAGCAGCGGCAGCGAGATCGCGGATGCGTCGAGGCTGCCGAGCAGCGGTATCGTGACCGTCGTGGGTGGTTTCTCCTCGACGGGTGCGGGGTTTGGCGGTCGGTCGTGGTTCGCCTGCACTATGCCCTCGATCCCGCGTGCCGTGTCCTCGCTGAAGCCCATGAATACCTGGTTTCCGATCACCGTGACAGGCACCGAGACGGCCGTTATCCCGGCCTTCGCGGCGAACGCCTGAAACAGCCTCGCGTTTCCTTCGTTATGCCAGACCTCCAGGTCAGTCACCCTGAGCTCTGGATACCGCTCGATCAACCCCGCCAGGAACCTCTGCTCCTCGGCACAGTGAGGGCAGCCCTCGCCCCGGAACAAGAGGATGCTGACCTCGCGCGTGGCTGGCTTCTCATCGCGCGGCTGCGCGGTCGCCGGAGAGGCGGGCACGATTGATATGAGCAGCATGATTATCAGGAGCATCTTGCGTGTCGTCATCTGATCCATTATCTCACCAAGCGTGATCACCCGCAATCATGCAAATATTGTCTTTTAGCGTATTGTCGTTTATACTGACTTCGGTCGTTGACCGAAATGCGGAATCGCAATAAGGGGAGGGGTCATGCTAAAAAGGGTTGTGTTGGGATGTCTCGTGCTCGGTGGAGTATTCCTTGCCGGGTGCGCTCCGGTGAAGATCACAAAATGCAAGATCGAGTACAAGTACGAGAACGGGCAGAAGGTCATGGAGTATTCCGAGTGCATCGAGCAGGTGCCCGAGAAGATGCCGCCGATTCACCTCAAAAACGTGGAGCTGTATGAATGATCGGCTCCAAGGTGAATAGACCGGCGGGATATCTGGTCGGAGCTATGCTCGTTTTTTTTCTTGTCGCGGGCTGCTCATCCGCCGGAAGGCAATTCGATCCAGCACGGTTTTCAAGCTCCATTGAAAAGGGCAAATCAACAAAGAAGGATGTGATCGAGATATGCGGCCAGCCGCTCTCGACCCGGTTCGATTCCACCTCCGGGGTGGAGACCTGGCACTATGCCGCTGTCAACAAACATGTGACGGGCACGGGTGTGGTAACCAATCTCATCGGTATTGGCACTGAATGGCAATCCGATACGATGCTGCTTGATGTCCAGTTCAAAGGCGACACGGTCGAGGAGTACCAGATGGAGACGTCAAGCAGGACGCAGATGCATCAATCCCTGGCGCGATAAATCGTTAATAAGGCGTGAAGATAAGATCGGGGGCCTTCGGGCCTCCGATTTCTTTGTAATGAATTAATGGCCAAGCACATGAGGGCATGCAACAGCCAGCTTGCCGTTCTGTGCCGCATCAGGCAAGCCCGCCGAGCGAACCGAAGTATTTATCGGGGAATGGATTACCCGCAATCAGATGTTTGAGGACATGGAAGCCCGAGTTGATTGTGGGTCGATAAATACTAGGGAAAGCGAGCGCTTTTTGGCGCAGCCGGAGCGGCGAGTTTTTATCCAACTTTTGGAAATGTTGGTCGGGTGTGGGAGCGCGCAGCTCCCACAATAAAATAAGCCAGATTAGTCTATTCCCGTGGAAGCCATCCTTTTTCATTTCGTTTTGGTATTGTGATCCCATTAGCTCTTAGATGAGCAGTGACTTTGCCTTCATAATGAGGGGCCCAGCCGTCCCAATTGCTGTCATAGCAGCTTTTACATACTGTAAGGTTATAGGTTGAAATATGTTTTCCGTTATATGCATGAGGACCGAACTGGAATTCACGACCGCATATCTGACAACGTACCGTATTAGGTGAGTTATCCATTGGATGTACTCCTATGATGAATAGTTACAGTTAAAGTTGGTTAACATACACTATATAACCTATTTTATTTGAAAACCGGGGGGCGCAAGTCGCGCCCCCCGGTGAGTAATTTAGCCAAAATTTTAGTACATCCCGCCCATGCCGCCGCCACCCATCGGGGGCATCTGCATCTTGCCGCCTTCTTCCGGAATGTCGGAGATCATGACCGAGGTCGTGAGCATCAGCGAACTGACGGACGCCGCGTTCTGAAGTGCGCAGCGCGTGACCTTCGTCGGGTCGATGATCCCGGCCTTTATCATGTCCACGTACTCGTCCGCCTGGGCGTCGAAGCCGTAGTTCACGGTCTTGTTGGCCAGGACCTTCTCGAGCACAACGGAGCCCTCGAGCCCGGCGTTGTTGACGATCTGCCTGATCGGCTCGGTGATGGCCTCCTTGACGATGTTGACGCCAAGCTGCTCGTCGTGGTTGAGGCTCTTGACGCCGTCGAGCGACTTCATGCACCTAAGCAGCGCAACGCCGCCTCCGGGCACGATGCCTTCCTCGACCGCCGCGCGGGTTGCGTGCAGGGCGTCCTCGACGCGGGCCTTCTTCTCTTTCATCTCGGTCTCGGTCGCGGCGCCTACGTTGATGACCGCAACGCCTCCGACGAGCTTCGCGAGCCTCTCCTGGAGCTTCTCGCGGTCATAGTCCGAGGTGGTCTCGTCGATCTGGGTCTTGATCTGCTTGACGCGGCCCTGGATCTTGGCCGGCTCTCCCGCGCCCTCGACGATGGTGGTGTTCTCCTTGTCGATGTTGATCTTCTTGGCGCGGCCGAGGTCCTTGATCGTGATGCTCTCAAGCTTGATGCCGATGTCCTCGGTGATCATCTGGCCGCCGGTGAGGATCGCGATGTCCTCGAGCATGGCCTTCCTGCGGTCGCCGAAGCCGGGGGCCTTTACGGCCGCGACCTGCAGCGTGCCGCGCAGCTTATTGACCACCAAGGTGGCGAGGGCCTCGCCCTCGACGTCTTCGGATATGATCAGCAGCGGGCGGCCCATCTTAGCGATCTGTTCAAGGATCGGGAGGAGGTCCTTCATCGCGGAGATCTTCTTTTCGTTGATGAGGATGAAGGCGTCTTCGAGCACGCACTCCATGCGGTCGGGGTCCGTTACGAAGTAGGGTGAGAGGTATCCGCGGTCGAACTGCATGCCCTCGACTATGTCGAGCGAGGTGGCCATGCTCTTGGCCTCCTCGACGGTGATGACGCCGTCCTTGCCGACCTTGTCCATCGCATCGGCGATCAGCTCGCCGATCGAGTGGTCGTTGTTGGCCGAGATCGTGCCTACCTGTGCGATCTCCTTCTTGTCAGCGACGGACTTGCTCATCTTCTTGAGCTCCTCGACTATCACGACCACGGCCTTCTCGATGCCGCGCTTGAGGTCCATCGGGTTCGCGCCGGCGACTACGTTCTTCATGCCGGCCTTGTAGATTGCGTACGCGATGACAGTGGCGGTCGTGGTGCCGTCACCGGCCACGTCGGAGGTCTTCGAGGCGACCTCGCGCACGAGCTGCGCGCCCATGTTCTCCCACGGGTCCTTGAGCTCGATCTCCTTGGCCACGGTCACGCCGTCCTTGGTTATCGTCGGCGCGCCGAACTTCTTCTCTATGATAGCGTTGCGGCCCTTGGGGCCGAGTGTGGCCTTTACCGCGTCGCTGAGCTGCTTTACGCCCTGAAACATGGCCGAACGGGCGGCCTCGTCAAACAGAAGCTGTTTTGCCATTTCTGTGGTATCTCCTTGTTAATTCTGGATTATGCCGAGGAGGTCTTCCTCTTTTACGATGAGGTGGTCTTTGTCGTCGATCTTGATCTTCGAGCCCGAGTACCTGTCAAACAGGACGATATCGCCGACCTTGACCTCTTTGACGTCCGAGCCGACGGCCTCGACCTTGCCCTGCTGCGGCTTTTCCTTGTTTGCGGTGTCCGGGACGTACAGTCCCCCTGCGGTCTTCTCCGGCTCTTCCGCGAAGCTGACCCACACCCTGTCTTTAAGCGGCTTGATTTTCATCAGTTGAGTCTCCTTTCGTTATGGTTCTGGGAGTTGTTAGCACTCCATCCAAGTGAGTGCTAAGTGTACATCGTTTGGTTCCCCAGAGGCAAGCGGCGTGAAAATCCGATGGATAGCCGGAATTGTAGAATAGTCATAAATAACTCCTTAAAGCTCTCATTTATGGAGATTTGCGCCGAATTGCGCTGGACATAATCCAGCTTACGTGAAAGCGCGATAGCTTTCATGAAAGCGCTCCAAATCGCTTGATACGTCGTTGGGCATCGAAGACTCGCCCTCTATGTACGCCCAAGTACACCATCGGGGTGCCACGGGCACCTCTTTCCAAGGAGAGGGGCCAACTGGCCCCCTTGTCTGAAGCCGATTTGGGCGCGCTTTCGGGGGGCACTGCAACGGAAGCCCCCCGCGCCCCGAAGGTCAAAGGCATGATAAGAAAAAGCATGTCCGGATGCTCGCGCTTAGGTATAGTTACGCATTCCGCGCGCGCACGCGCGCGTTTTTGCCGATTTTGTTCGGATGTTGGGCGTAAAAAAGGGGCTAACCATGCGGATAATATCATTTTCCTGATCGGGTCTTGTTCGGATGTTCGGATGTTTTTGGCCGAAAATAGGTCGATGTTCGAATCCCAATTGTGCTTGGTACTCCCGACCTCCGGGTTCATTGATTTTGTCTCTATATACATCATGCCATATTGAAGCACAACGAAATGAAAAAAGCGATAACCTACGGTTTATATATAAACCAAAGGTTATAGGAAAAATTGATCCCCGTGCGTTTTCTACTAACTTCCGACTAACTATAGTTAGTGATAAGTCGATTGCATTCGTTAAGGTTTGTGGGAGTTTTTGATTGTTTCTGTATGTCTCTACATGATAATATATATACGTGTAAATTCTTTTATATTGGGGAGCGATCATGAACCATACAATAATGCTGCCTAGCAACTTTGGGACGAAAAAGTATGGTTTCTTTGATTTCAATGACTTACTCGCAATATTCGATTGGACAATTAAAAATGCGAATGTTGTGATAAGTTTCGAGGAAAATAATAGAGGGAACTTTCAGGCTTTAACGAAAACCATGCCAGTATGCCCCGTGGCTTGCCACGGGGATGAATGGCATCCCTGCCGGGGGGATGTAAGGGGGGCTGGAAGTCCCCCTTTCCCGCCGAGGCAATTGCGGGCTATCATGAGGCATGGGGTTACGCAGGACGAGTCACGCTGTATATGACACCGGGTACCATCTGGTATGGTGTCCTAAGTATCGCAAGAGACTGTTCGCGCAAAGTTACATGCGCGAGCGGTGCGCGGAACTTTTCAGGGAGATAGCTGAAGAGTATGAATATGAGATAGTGGAGATGGAAGTGGCGGAGGACCATGTGCATATATTTCTATCGTTCCCGCCACGGTACTCGATAGGGGTGGTGGTCAGAACCCTGAAAAGTATCAGCGCCCGTGAGCTGTTCAAGCAATACCCATCGCTGAGGCAAAGACTATGGAAGGGTGAGCTGTGGGAGGATGGGTACTTTGCGCGGACAGTCGGGGACAGCTTGACCTCGGAAATGATCCGCAAATACATACGCGGCCACAGAGCAGAGAAGCAATTGCCTGCGCAGCTGGACTTATAGCTGCGCCACGGATGCCCCGTGGCTTGCCACGGGGAGCTTCACTTTATTAATACTTTACATATGGTATTTAAGGATTAATAATTGCAAAATTACAATTAAATTTAGGAAGGGAAGTTCACTAGTTAGACGTCTTGGGGCAACGGGGTCCTGGGAGAAAATGAGGGCAGAGTCGTGGCAAGATGTATTGGAAAATACTATTGAGAATTTTCCTGACAGTATGTATAAACCTTTGATTGCAGTTAGGAATAAACTTGATTTCGAAAAGACGTTAGAAAAATTGCAATCTTATACTTCAGGGTTTAATATTGAATATGAAAAAACTCTTAGGCACATTATAGCAGAGTTGCTATACAATACTATGGAACATGGTAAGGCTATAAATCTAAGCCTAAACATACCATCCTTAATCCAATTTACATGGTATCAGAGAGTTAATGAACTTCATTTTATAATTGCCGACCTAGGTGTTGGCATTAAGAGACATCTTGAACAAGCATATCTTCCGTTCCATGACGATAAAAGTGCTATTTTGGAATCTTTAAGGCCGAATGTATCTGGCACCTTTGGCATATTAGACCCATATAAAAGTAAAGACAATGCTGGTTATGGATTATTTCTTTCGAGTAATATAATAAGAAGATTAAATGCCGACATGAATATTGTTTCCGGTAATGGTCATGTGCATATTTCACCGAAGGATACTACAGCTCATCAATTGGATTATTATTGGCCTGGTACATTTGTTCTGGTTAATATAAGTTTAAGCAATAACGAAGCGATTAGTTTGCAAAAGCTATTATCAGAGTTTAGACAGTCAGCTGAACTCGAATTAAGTGATGCTGAGCTAACAGAGTCTGATAAGTATCACTACTTGAGTGTTTTCAATTTTTTCGGCAAATATGCTGAAGATAAAGAGTCAGCTATAAAATACCGCGATAATTATATTACTCCTTCACTTAATCAGGGAAAATCATTACATATTGACTTCAGTAATGTTCTTGCTGCTCCACATAGTTTTTTGAGTGCATTACTGGCGACTCCTATTCATAATCTTGGAATGTCTGCATACAAAAAAATTAAAATAACGAATGCTCCCCCAGATATCCGTGAAACAATTGATTACATTCTAAACGAAAATACTTAATGGCAACATGGGCCGGGGGCTTCTCAACTCCCCGAAAGCACGAGAACACCAATAATGCCGTTGACCGCTCGCACGCTTAGGTAATGGAAACTTAAGGTGCGATAAATTGCGTCAGACTAGGAACGGCGAGCAGACCGCCCGGAGGTGTATCGTGATATACATTGAGGACGAGGCTGCAAGCCGTGACAACGTATCACGCAACTTTAGCGCGCCTTGGAGCTATCCCCCGAAACCCGTTACAGCCGCCTTCGCCAGGTCGAATAACCTGCTTGGAAGTATGCCGATCAAGAGCACTCCGGCGGTCGCTAGGCCGATGGCTACCGAAAGCCCTGATGAGGGGGCGAGTTCCACGGTCTCCTTGGGTTCGTTCATGTACATGAGCATCACTATGCGGAGGTAGAAGAAGGCCGAGATCGCGCTGAAGACGACCGCCACCAGAACCAACGGGGTATACCCGGCGTTTACGGCGGCCATGAAGATATAGAACTTGCCCATGAACCCGGCAGTTGGCGGTATTCCGGTTAATGAAAACATGAATATCAGCATCAGCGCTGCCGAGACCGGGTGGGTCTTGGACAGGCCCTGGAAGTCGTAGATGCTCTCGCCCTTGACCCCATCGCGTCCAAGCAGGATCACCAGCGCGAACGCCCCTATGTTCATAAACGCATAGGCCATCATGTAAAACAGCACCGCGCTCATACCCTCGGCGGTCGCGGCCACGACGCCCACGAGGGCGTACCCGGCGTGCGCTATAGAGGAGTACGCGAGCATGCGCTTGATGTTCGTCTGCGAGAGCGCGATCACGTTTCCCACCGCCATCGTGGCTATGCACAGCGGGACGAGTATCGCGGCCCACTCGACCTTCATCGAGGCAAACGCGATCATCAGCACCCGGCCCATGACCGCGAAACCGGCGGCCTTCGGCCCCACGGACATGAAAGCGGTGATCGAGGTGGGCGCGCCTTCGTATACGTCAGGGGCCCACATATGAAACGGCACCGCTGCCACCTTGAAGCAGAACGCCGAGACGAGCATCCCGAGCCCCAGCAGCAGCATCGGGCTTTCGGCCCCGCGATGGAAGGCGAGGTACGTGGCTATGCCCCTGATGTCAGTCGTACCGGTATAGCCGTAGCTTAGCGATATCCCGTAGAGAAGTATCGCGGAGGCGAACGCGCCAAGGAGGAAGTATTTGAGCGCGGCCTCATTCGAACGCTTCTGCCAGCGGATGAACCCCGCGAGCACGTATGTCGAGAGGGCCATGAGTTCGAGCCCCAGATAGAGCACTATCAGGTCCCCTGCCGAGGCCATGACCATCATCCCGAGCGTCGAAAACAGCAGGAGGCTGTAGTATTCGCCGAAGTTGGACTTCACGATCTCTATAAACCGCACCGATATCATCGTGCTCAGTATCAGGCTTACGAGGAACGTGACCTTGAAGAATATCGCGTAGCCGTCGTTTACGACCATCCCGTTAAACGCGGTGCCCATCGAGCCCTGGAGCGAGAACATCACCGCCGCTGCCGCGATCACCCCGGCTGCCGCGATTATGTCCTTGCGGTGGACGAAGAGCTCCATCATCAGCAGCGCGCAGGCCGCGCAGGCCATGATAATCTCGGGGACGACCGCCGTCAGGTCTGGCATGGTTATAATGCTCCTTTATAGCTATATATGAAAGCTTTGTAAGTATAACTTGACAGGGGGGCAAAAGCAAGAGAAAAGCGGCCAGCCGCTCTCTTATAGCGAGTTGATCCTGTGGGCGAGGCAGCCCGCGCCGAAACCGTTGTCAATATTGACGACCGCTATGCCGGGCACGCATGAGTTCAGCATCGCAAACAGCGCGGTCAGCCCGCCCAAGCTCGTGCCATATCCGACCGAGGTCGGCACCGCTACAATGGGGCAGGCCGCGATCCCGCCGACCACCGAGGGCAGGGCGCCCTCCATCCCGGCGACTACCACGATCACCCGCGCGCTCGCTAGCTCGCCGCGCTGGTCAAGCAGCCTGTGGATGCCTGCCACGCCCACGTCGTACAGCGTGGCCGCCTCGCTTCCCAGAAATTGCGCCGTAAGCGCGGCCTCTTCGGCCACCGGGATGTCCGAGGTCCCTGCGGTGAGCACGAGCACCTTGCCCTTGCGCTCCTTCGCTCCACCGGCAACGATCAGGCCGCTTGAGGGGTGGAACTTCGCGCCGCGGATGCGGAGCTTCTTTCGGATGGCGTCCGTGGCGCGCGTGATCAGGAGGCTTCCGCTTTTATCGTATATCGCGCGTCCGATCTTTACGACGTCCTCGGGCTTCTTGCCTGCTGCGAAGACGACCTCCGGTATGCCCTGCCTGATATGGCGGTGGTGGTCGATCCGCGCGCACTCGATGTCTTCATATGGCAGGTCGCGGAGCTTTCCTATCGCGGCCTCGACCGGGAGCCTGCCGCTTTGCACGTCGGCCAGCAGCGCGGCCAGCCGCCTGCTATCCATAGAACTCGTTCTTGAGCGAGCGGGCCATGAGCGACTCTACCGCCTCGCGCACGTCGAGCCCGCCGTAGATGATCCCGTAGACCTGCTCGATGATCGGCATCTCGACGTTAAGCGAGGCCGCGATCTCGTGCGCGGCCTTCGCGGTCGGCACGCCCTCCGCAACGCTCCGGGTCGAGGCCTTGATCTCTTCGATCTTCATCCCCTGACCGAGCTTCATGCCGGTGGTGAAATTGCGCGAGGTCTGAGAGCTGCAAGTAAGCACCAGGTCCCCGATACCGCTCAGGCCCGAGAACGTCCGTTCCTTGGCGCCCATCACCAACCCGAGCCGCGTCATCTCGGCCAGGCCCCGCGTGATCAGCGCCGCGCGCGCGTCCTGCCCGAGCTTGAGCCCTTCGGTGATACCGGCAGCTATCGCTATCACGTTCTTGATCGCGCCGCCCAGCTCCGCGCCGATCAGGTCGCCGTGCGTGTAGACGCGGAAGTACTTCGTGTTGAATATCTCCTGAAGGATGAGCCCCGCGTCATACGTCTCGGTCGCGAGCGATACCGCGGTCGGCAGCCTGTCGATTACCTCGCTTGCGAAGCTCGGGCCGGAAAGCACGGCCGGAGAGCAGGGCGTGACCTCGCGGACGATCTGAGAGACGGTCATATGCGTGCCGATCTCGATGCCCTTCGATGCGGTGACGATGACCGTCTCGGTCGAGAGGTATGGGGCTGCCGCTTTCAGCACAGAGCGCGTATACTGCGCCGGGACTACGTTTACGATATAGCGCGCCTTTGAGACGACAGAGTCGAGGTCGGTCGACGCCTTGAGCGTGCGCGGCAGCTCGTGGCCGGGAAGGAATACGCTGTTCGTGCCCTTCGTCTGGATCTCGTCTACGACCTCTTTTTCGTTCGCCCAGAGCTTGACGTCATAGCCCTTCTCGGCGAGCATGGCCGCGAGCGTAGTGCCCCATGCGCCGCCCCCGAGCACCGCGATATAGTTCATCCCTTTGGCCCTCCTTCGGACTTCTGCTGCAGCTTCGCCCAGGTGTCCTTGAGCGTGATCGTGCGGTTAAAGACCGGATGTCCTGCCTTGGATTCCACGCTGTCCGGGCAGAAGTACCCGAGCCGCATGAACTGGTAGACCGTGCCCGGTTTCGCATCACCAAGCGAGGGCTCGAGCTTGCAGCCCCTTAGAGTCTGGATAGAGTTTGGGTTTACGAAGCTCAGGAAATCCGCGTCCTTGTCATCGTCCGGGTTCTCCTTCGTGAACAGCCCCTCGAACAGCCTCACCTCGGCGTCTACCGCGTGCGCTACAGAGGCCCAGTGCAGCGTGCCCTTGACCTTGCGCTCCGCGTTCGCCATCCCGCTTCGGCTTTCGGGATCATACGTGCAGCGAAGCTCCTTAATCGTGCCGTCGGAGTTCTTGATAACCTCTTCGCACTTGATGATGTAGGCGTGCTTGAGCCTCACCTCCCGGCCGGGCGCCAAGCGGAAGAACTTCTTCGACGGCTCTTCCATGAAGTCGTCCTGCTCGATATAAACCTCTCGCGAAAACTCTATCGTCCTCGTCCCGGCCGAGGGGTCCTCGGGGTTGTTTTCGGCCACAAGCTCCTCGATCTGTCCCTCCGGATAGTTCGTTATCACGAGCTTGATCGGCCTTAGCACCGCCATCACGCGCGGTGCGCTCTTGTTGAGGTCTTCCCTCAGGTGGTGCTCCAGTAGCGCGATGTCTATGGTGCTGTTGGCCTTGGCCACGCCTATGCGGTCGCAAAACGCGCGTATGGCCGAAGCAGTATACCCGCGCCTC
Source organism: Nitrospirota bacterium (assembly GCA_963721805.1). Classification (GTDB taxonomy): domain Bacteria; phylum Nitrospirota; class Thermodesulfovibrionia; order Thermodesulfovibrionales; family JdFR-86; genus CAVRJY01. The sequence goes on from CAVRJY010000001.1 coordinate 1,257,844, forward strand.
CGCACGCCTGAGAGCGTCGGCATCCGGGGATCGTCCCATCCGCTGACGACGCCTTCCTTAACCAGCCTCGTGAGCTTGCGCTTGCTCAGCACGGTGTAGCTAAGATTCAGGCGCGCGAACTCGACCTGCTGCGGGTGGTATATCCCTAGCGCGTCGATGAACCAGTCATACAGCGGGCGGTGGTCCTCGAACTCTATCGTGCAGATCGAATGCGTGATGCCCTCGATGGAATCGCAGAGCCCGTGGGCCCAGTCGTACATGGGATAGATGCACCATGCGTCGCCGGTGCGGTGGTGCGTGGCGCGCATGATGCGGTACATCACCGGGTCGCGCAGGTTGATGTTGCCCGAGGCCATGTCGATCTTGGCCCGCAATGTTCGCGAGCCGTCCGGGAACTCCCCGGCACGCATGCGGGTGAAGAGGTCGAGGTTCTCATCGACCGTGCGGTTGCGGTATGGGCTGTCCTTGCCTGGCTCGGTGAGCGTGCCGCGATAAAGGCGCGTCTCCTCGGCCGTCAGGTCATCGACATACGCGAGGCCCTTATTAACAAGGATGAGCGCGTGCTGGTATATCTGCTCGAAGTAGTCCGAGGCGTAGTACATCCCGTTCCAATTGAACCCCATCCAGCGCACGTCGGCCTGGATCGAGTCGACGAACTCCTGCTCTTCCTTGGACGGGTTGGTGTCGTCGAACCTAAGGTTGCACTTGCCGCCGTACTGCCCGGCGAGGCCGAAGTTCAGACAGATCGACTTGGCATGTCCGAGGTGCAGGTAGCCGTTGGGCTCCGGCGGAAAGCGCGTGTGCACCCGGCGGCCGAACTTGCCGGTCTCGTTGTCGCGGTCGATTAGCTCGGTGATGAAGTGCGAGGGCCTCTCGGTCTCCATGCCTATTCCCCGGCCATTTCGATGGCGCGGCGGATGCGCCTGAGCGTCTTTTCGCGCCCGACTATCTCAAGGACGACGAATATGCCGGGGCTCATCGTCCCGCCGGTTACGGCGACGCGGATCGGCTGGGCTACGGCACCCAATTTCACGCACATCGTCTCTACGAGGCTGTGCACCGCGTGCTCGAGCGCCGGGGCAGTAAACTCGCCAAGCGGCTCTATCACAGAGAGGACCTCTTTCAGATACCCCGCGGAAGTTGGCGTCAGGTGCTTTTCCTTTGCCTTGGGGTCTATCTCGACCTCGTCGGAGATGTAGTATTTAAGCGCCGTCGCAAGCTCAAGCATCGTCTTTGCGCGCTCTGTAAGCGTAGAGACCGCACGCTCCGCCCATGCCGTATTGATAACGGTGTCTTCAGCGATAGTGCCCTGCGCGACCAGAAAAGGCCTGACGAGTTCATAGAGCCGGGAAGGGGGCAGGGTTTTCATGTACTCCGCGTTAAGCCACATGAGCTTCTCGGGGTTGAATACGGACGCGGACTTCCCTATGTGCTCGAGCGAGAAGAACTCGACGAGTTCCTCCGGGCTGAATACCTCCTGGTCTCCGTGCGACCATCCGAGCCTTACGAGGTAATTCACGAGAGCCTCGGGAATAAAACCCCCATCGCGGTACGCGAGCACCGATGTAGCGCCGTGGCGCTTCGAGAGGCGCGTCTTGTCCGATCCGAGTATCATCGGCAGGTGCGCGAAACGCGGCACCTCGTACCCGAGCGCGCGGTATATGTGCACCTGCTTGGGCGTGTTGTTGAGGTGGTCGTCGCCGCGTATGACGTCCGTGATCCGCATCTCGTAGTCGTCGACCACGACGCAGAAATTATATGTCGGGGTCCCGTCGCTGCGCACGATGATGAGGTCGTCTAGCTGCGAGTTTTCGAATATCACAGGGCCGCGTATGAGGTCCGACACCACGGTGTCGCCCTCCATCGGCATCTTAAACCGGATGGAGTAGGGCTTGCCCTCGATGGGCTCCCTGATCGAGCGGCAGCGCCTGTCGTAGCTCGGCGTCTGGCCGCGCTTGATCGCCTCCTCGCGCCGGACCTCGAGCTCCTCGGGGGTGCAGTAGCAGCGGTACGCCTTGCCGTGCTTGAGGAACTCCTCGGCGTGGTGGCGGTAGATCTCGAAGCGGTCGGTCTGGCGGTAGGGGCCCTCGTCCCAGTCGAGCCCTAGCCAGCGCATGCCCTCTATGATCGAGGCTATGTACTCGTCGGTCGAGCGGTCGCGGTCGGTGTCCTCGATGCGCAGCACGAATTTCCCGCCCGAGTGGCGGGCGTAAAGCCAGTTAAAAAGCGCTGTGCGCGCCCCTCCGATGTGCAGGTGCCCGGTCGGGCTGGGCGCAAAGCGCACCCGTATGTCTCTATTCAAAATGCCGCCTCCTCGCAGACTCGCTTAACCATGAAATATAACAGATCGCGGCGTGTTTGTGCCAAAAGCCGCCTGGCGTCAGACGAGCTTTTTGCCTATCGAGAACGCCTTGCCGAGTGACGGCCCCACGCCGTGATAACTCGACGTCCCGGTGCAATAGATGACCGGCTGGATTTTTTCGATATCCGGCCTGCCCTCGGCATCCAGCATCGAGTCATCGGCCCTGACGTCCATTATCTCGCCGATGAACTGCGTATGGAGGCCGAGCTCGTGCACCTCCGCCACCCTGCACTCGATCACGACAGGGAACTCCTCGACGTACGGGGCATCGACGAGCCCGGCCCTCACGGGCGTGAGCCCGGTCTTGCCGAATTTATCTGAGTCGCGGCCCGATGCCATCCCGAAGTAGTCGGCCTCAGCCGCGTGCGTTGCGGAGGGGATGCTGACCGTAAAGGCGCGGCGCGCCATTATGTTGCCGTGGGTGTGCGTGGCGGCCCTCAGTGAGATCGCGACCATCGGCGGCTTCGAGCAGCATATGCCGCCCCATGCGATCGTCGCGGCGTTGGGTTTGCCGTCTTTGTCGTACGAGCCTATGACCCATACCGGGGCCGGGAATGCGAGCGTCTTTGCGCCAAGGGATTTTTTCATGGAAGCCTCCTTTTGATCATTATACCAGTGTATTGACAAACGCAGCGACGGGTTCTTACACTCTATATCGTCATGATCGATGTTATGGGCAATGGATACGATACCCCGCCGGTGCGCTTGGGCCTCATCTCGCGCCTCCTGCCCTCGTGCGTATTCCACGTGCACAACGTCCTGATCGTCCGGAAGGCCGGGGCTAAGGCCAAGCGCGGGGAATACGGCGACGCTGACTGGGCCGGATCGAGCCAGGATATCATGCGCTCGCTCGAGGCAGTCGGGGTCCGGATTCATATAGAGGGGGTCGAGAACTTCGCCAAGCTCAAGGGGCCGTGCGTGATAATCGGAAACCACATGAGCACGCTTGAGACCTTCACCCTGCCGGGCATGATAAGGCCGAAGATACCTGTCACGTTCGTCGTCAAGGAAAGCCTGATCAACTATCCCGTATTCGGGCCGGTGATGCGCAGCCGCAACCCTATACTCGTCGGCCGCACGAACCCGCGCGAGGACCTGCGCGCTGTGCTCGAAGGCGGAGAGCAGAGGCTCCGCGCCGGGATATCGATAATCATCTTCCCCCAGACCACGCGAGCGCTCACGTTCGATCCGGCGCAGTTCAACTCAATCGGGGTGAAGCTCGCGAAGCGGGCAGGGGTGCAGGTGCTCCCTCTGGCGCTCAAGACCGACGCATGGGCCAACGGGAGGTTCGTCAAGGAGTTCGGAAAGATTAATCCGGCAATCCCGGTACGCTTCCGGTTCGGCGAGCCGATGTTCGTCAAAGACCGGGGCAATGAGGAACATCAGGCCATCATAGATTTTATCGAGAGCAGCCTTAAGGAATGGAGCAGGTAGCCTAGATTCGAGCCTGTTTAAGCTCTAGTATCAGGTACTTGCGCGTCTCTGGCGTGACCCTGAACCTCTCGTCACTTCTGAGGCCCACGACCCATATGATCTCGCCGCCGGATACGACCACCGGCACCGCGTCGCGCTCGTCGCGCGCGACCTTGTCGTCCACGAACAGATCCTGGAGCTTCTTGCGCTTCCCGAACCCCTTGGGATAGATGTGGTCGCCCTCGGCGCGCGGCCTGACGGTTAGCGGGAACGCCACCTGCCCGGCGTCGAAGACCATGCGGAAGGAGTCCTCGGTCTCGTCCTCCGGCGCGGTATCGGTGAGCTCGGAGGTCAGCATCAGCGAGACCTCCTTAAGCGGCAGCTCCTCACCCGGAGCCGCTAGCGTGTACGTGCCGAGGCGGATAGGGTCTTCGGAGGTTATCAGCACCGTGGAGTATTTCTTGATCGCGCGTATGTCGTGGGGGAGGTAGACGCGGTCGCCGGCCTTGCCCCCTAGCACGAGCCTTATGACCTCCTCGATATGCACGTACCCGAGCGCCCGCAGGCCCTCGGTCTCCGCTACGGCGCGCCTAAGCACCCGGCGCACCACGACGCGGTCGAGCGTCTCCATCGGGCTTGAGAACAGCTCTATCGAGCGCTTGGACTTGCGGGTGACGAGCCGCATCATCGTCTTGTTGACGACGTACTCGAGGTACCTGTCCTCGTCGCGCAGGATCTCGGCCGTATGGCCCATCGTAGGGACGATGTTGGGGTTGAGTTCTTTGAGCATCGGCATCAGGTGCGATCTCAGCCGGTTTCGGAGATAATCCTCCCCGAGGTTCGAGGAATCGACCATGTAGGCCGCGCCCTCGGCCTCGAGCATCGCGATTATCTCGCGCTTTTCCACCTCGAGCATCGGCCTGATGATCGGGCCGCGCACGGGCGGTATCCCGCCGAGGCCCTTAAGCCCGCTGCCCCGTATGATATGCATGATGAAGGTCTCGGCCTGGTCGTCGAGCGTATGCCCAAGCGCGATGCGGTGCGCCCCGATCTCTCTGGCGTGCTCCTCGAATATCGCGTATCTGAGGTCGCGCGCGGCCTCCTGCTTGTTGAGCCCCATGTTCTCTACAGCGCCCAGCACGTCGGCGTGCCTGACCGTGAACCCGATCCCGAGCCCCTCGCAGAGGTCCTCGCAGAACTTGATCTCATCCGGGATTTCCTTGGGCCTGAGCCCGTGGTCGACGTATATCGCATCGAGCGCGATGCCGAGTTCCGCAGCGAGCGTAACCAGCGCCATGCACAGGCAGGTCGAGTCCGGCCCGGCCGACAGGCCGACGAGCACGCGCTCCCCGCCCTGGAGCATCGAGTGTTTTTTGATCGTCGCGCGGACTTTGGCTATGAGGTCCATATGGAGTGATTATCGCACATTTCGAACCGCCACGCAGCCCCGGCGGAGTTCAGCGAGGCTAGAGCCTGACAGGCACGCCACGTTTTTGGAGGTATTCCTTGCACTGCCTGACCGTGTATTCCCTGTAGTGGAATATCGAGGCCGCGAGCGCGGCGTCGGCCTTGCCGGTGGTCAGACCGTCATAGATATGCTCGAGGTTGCCGACGCCACCCGAGGCAATCACCGGGATGCTCACTGCCTCTGAGACCGCGCGCGTGAGCTCCAGGTCAAAGCCGTTCTTCGTCCCGTCCCTATCCATGCTCGTAAGCAGTATCTCGCCCGCGCCCATCTGCTCCATGTACTTCGCCCACTTCACCGCGTCGATGCCCTTGGGCTTGCGGCCGCCGTGGGTGAATACCTCGAACGTCTCGGGCGGGAAGGGGGTTTCCTTCGCCCACTCTGGCGGCTCTCCGGGCGCTCCGGTGCGGCGCTTGGCGTCTATGGCCACGACTATGCACTGGCTCCCGAACCGCTCGGCGGCCTTCCTGATGAAGCCCGGGTTGTGCACGGCGGTCGTGTTGATCGCGACCTTGTCGCAGCCGGCGTTAAGCAGGTTTCTTATGTCGTCGATCTCGCGGATGCCGCCGCCTACGGTAAGCGGCATGAATATCTCGTTCGCTGTTTGGCGGACGACGTCGAGGATGATACCGCGCTTTTCGTGCGAGGCGGTGATGTCCAGAAACACCAGCTCGTCCGCGCCCTGTTCGTCATAGTAGCGTGCGTTCTCGACCGGGTCTCCGGCGTCTTGGATATTGACGAAATTAACGCCCTTGACCACGCGTCCGTCTCGGACGTCTAGGCAGGGGATTATGCGTTTTGCGAGCATTAGCCGCACTCCGTGGCGGTGCGTATGGCCTCGATGATGTCGAGCGTCCCTGCGTAGAGCGCCTTACCGGTGATCACGCCCCAGAGGCCGCCTATCTCGCAGAGGTTTACGATGTCCTCGACCTTCGAGACCCCGCCGGAGGCTATTACCGGGATCGAGACCGACTCGACCATCTTGCGCATGGCCTCCAGGTTCGGCCCGGTGAGCATACCGTCGCGCGCGATGTCCGTGTAGATGATCCCGGCCGCCCCGGCCTGCTGCATTGCCTTGGCGAAGGTGACCGCCTCATGGTCCGTCACCTCGACCCAGCCCTTGACCGCCACCTTGCCGTCCTTGGCGTCGATGCCGACGAGCACGCGTCCGGGATGCTTGGCGCACGCCTCGCGCACGAGTTCGGGCTTCTCGGCGGCCACGGTGCCCAGTATCACGCGGTTGATCCCAAGTGCGATCAGCATGTCTATGCGGCTCAGGTCGCGTATGCCGCCGCCGAGTTCAAGCTCGCAGCTCACGGCCGAGCGGATCGAGCGTATGGCCTCGATGTTTTTCTGTTCGCCTGTAAACGCTCCGTCGAGGTCCACTATATGGATGAGCTTCGCGCCTGATGATTCCCACCGTCTCGCGGTCGCGGCCGGGTCGTCTGAGTATACCGTGGCGTCCTCGGCGCGGCCCTGGAGCAGCCGCACGCACTTGCCCCCTTTGAGGTCTATTGCAGGTATCACCTTCATAAAGATAATATAACAGATGCCGGGGCGGTTTCGCCTCCAGTCTAATATGGTTTATAAGGAGGCCTGATGAAGGTCAGCCGCAATATCATAGAGATCGACGAGGCGCTCTGTAACGGCTGCGGCGAGTGCGTCAGCGCGTGCGCGGAATCCGCTTTAAAGCTCGTGGACGGCAAGGCGAGGCTTGTCGGAGAGATCTACTGCGACGGCCTCGGCGCGTGTCTGGGCCACTGCCCTGCCGGGGCGCTTAAGGTCATCAAGCGCGAGGCCGACGAGTTCGAGGAGGAGGAGGTCGAGGCGATGCTGCTCTCCCAGGGCAAGAGCCTTTATTCACCGCCCGCATGCCCCTCGACCAAGCTCCAGATGCACTCGGCGCCAACGCCCTGTCAGGCCGCGAACGTCCCGGCCTCGTTCTCCGGCGGCGGCTCGGCGCTCACGCACTGGCCGGTGCAGATCAAGCTCGTACCTCCGACCGCGCCGTTTCTGAAGGGCGCTGAGCTCCTGATCGCCGCCGACTGCGTGCCTGTTGCATATCCCGGGTTCCATCCCGATCTGCTGAAGGGCAGGGCGGTCATGCTCGGCTGCCCCAAGTTCGACAACGCAAACGAGTACTACGAGCGGTTCAGGGAGCTGTTCAAGGTCTCTGGAGTTACGGGCGTGACCGTGGCCGTGATGGAGGTCCCGTGCTGCCAGGCGCTTCAGATGGTAGTGAAAAAGGCCCTCAAAGACAGCGGCACGGACATCCCGCTTGAGGTCGTGACCGTCAGCACCAGGGGCGAGATATTGTGAACCGCATCAAGGTTATCCTGACGCTGGTGCTTCTGATCGCTGCCGTGCTCAGCGCTCCGGCGCTCGCGTCCGAAGACCCGAAGCGCGGCCCGGAGCTCCTGCAGTACGACCTGTTGTGGGCCGGGGTCAAGGCCGGCACCGCTACGCTGGGGATCGAGAACTCCGCCAATGGCTCGATGATATTGCGCTCGACCGCGAAATCCGAGGACTGGGTGAGCGTGTTTTTTCCGGTCCAGGACCTGGTCGAGACGATGCTCGCGCCGAGCGGGTATCCGGCCCACTACACGATGAGGATCAACGAGGGCCGCACGCACAAGGACCGCGAGTATATCTTCTCGGACAATAACTGCCAAGGTCAGGTACGTCGATAACCGGCTTAAGAAAAATAAGTCCTATGAAAGCGAAAGCCCGGCCTACGACCCGCTCTCGGCGTTCGACCACGTCAGGTGGGGCTTGCTGCCCGAGACGGGATCGGTACACGTCAGGATGTTCGACGACAAGAAGTTCACTGACGTCGAGGTGACGATACTGGGCAAAGAGAAGATAACCGTACCGGCAGGGACGTTCGATACGGTCAAGATCCAGCCCAAGCTTAAGACCTCCGGCATATTTTCAAGCCGCGGGGCGATCTACGTCTGGCTGACCGACGACAGGCGCAGGCTGCCGGTGAGGCTGCTGACGAAAGTGCTGGTCGGGACGATCTCGGCCGACCTCACCTCTTTTTCTCAGCAATAACGGATCGTTCGAAATTCTCGCTGCGCTCGTATTCCAAACGGGGCTGCGCTAGCGGGCCTTAGCGTTCTTCTCCCTTATCACGCTCTCATAGAGCGCCACGGTCTCGCGGATATGCCGCTCGAACGTGAACTCCTCGGCCTTCCTCCGCGCGGCCGCTGACATCCGGGTGCATGTCGCCTGGTCCATCAGCCGCTCGATGCCGCGGGCTATCAGCCCCGTATCCTCAGGCACCGGCACGACGAAGCCGTCCTCGCCCTCTGTTATGACCTCGGCCGCACCGCTAAGCGCGGTCGTTATCACCGGCAGGCCGCTTGCCAAAGCCTCAAGGTGTACATTACCGAATGGCTCATAAACCGTCGGAAACACAAAGAAATCAGCAGCGGCATAATAGGCGTGATTATCGGGCTGCGGGCCGCAGAATATCACGCGCTTATTACCGTACCTATCATCGAACTTAATCGGTTTTCCCCTGCCCACGATCATCACGGTCAGTGGGCCTTTCACCTGATCGAGGGCGCGAAGCAGAAATCGCACCCCCTTGCGCTCGAAGCCCGATCCGACGAACAGCGCGACCGTCTCGCCCTGGCCCACGCCGTGGCGCAAGCGTATCTCGGCGCGGTAAAGCTCCCGGTTGCGGGGGTGGAAGCGCTCCAGGTCGACTCCGTTATAGAGCACCACGATATCATCCGGGCTCACGCTGTAGTTGTCGAGGATGTTGCGCCTCACGAGGTCCGAGATAGCGATGATCCTGCGGAAGTACCCTCCGTTTAGTATCCTGCGCTCCAAGGCGAGCACGAGCCAGTGGTAGGGGTTCAGGACGATGTTGAGCTTGCCCAGCAGCCCGATCCGCCTCCAGCGCTGCCTGAGCCACTCTATATGGCAGCCGTCCCCTGCGCGGTATATGTCTTGGCAGAACGTCTTGTCATGGCTCTGTATGATGTCGTAGCCAGCGCCCTTTAACTGGAAATAGCTGGATATTGCGAAGCTCAGATCGCGCAGGAAGGAATTAAACTTTATGGTGGGCACGCGGTGAAACGTGATGTTCGGGTGCTGCTCCCCGGCCTCCCAGAGCGCGGCATAGAGGTGCACCTCGTGGCCGCTCTGGGCTAAGTGCATGACGAGGCTCTGCAAGAACCGCTCGGCCCCGCCGTGGAACGTGTATTTCTTTCTCAGGAGAGCGATCTTCATCCAACGGACAAGATAACCCGATACGGGCCGAAAACACAAGCCAGGGGTCAGGAACCTATCTCAAAACCACTCCCAGCCGAAAGAGGCTGCGTGCAAGAAACGACTCAGGCGGGACAGGGGGTGAAACCCCCAGGGAAGGGGCGCCCGTGGCGCCTACCTGTAGAATTCCGACATCTGCCTGCTGCCCTCGATGAGCATCTCTCGTTTGAGTTTGAGGACCTCGCTTGCGTTCGCGACGGGTTTGTAGTCCGCGTGGGAGCGGACCTCGAGCGAGCCCATGTTATAGGTCTCGGTCGAAAACGTGATGACGTCGTCGGGGTCTATGAGCGAGAGCTTGTTCCACCCGGCTACGGGGATGTACGTGCGCGCGGCGCTCTCATCGAGCAGCGAGACGCCCTGCGTGTAGTCGGAGCGGGGTGAGTTGCAGCCGATGGCGTCCATCAGGGTCGGGACGAGGTCCATGTGCGCCGTCACGCGCGTGACCTTGCGCGGCCCTATGCCCGGGTAATGCAGGACGGCGGTGGTGTGGGTCTGGTAGTCGTCGAAGGCCGAGGTGTGGCCGAGGAACCCCCGCTCATAGAACTCCTCGCCGTGGTCCCCGGTGATCATGACTATCGTGTGGTCCATCAGGCCCTTTTTCCGGAGCGCCTCTAGGATCATGTTGATCAGGTAGTCCTCGTAGAGGGCGGCGTTCTTGAAGCGGTTTCGAAGCTGGTCGATCTTGTCGCGGTCGGTGTCGCTGAAATAGTTGATCTCGCCCTGGAGCGCGGGGCGGAAGTGCTCGAACTCCTTGGGGTAGTCGTAGCTCTCGTGCGTGGAGTTATAGAACATGAACAGGAAGAACGGGTCGCGCAGCTTGCCGCTGTTTATGTACGAGACGATCTTGTCGGTCTGTATGCGGTCGTGGATGTCCGAGGTCCCGGCCGGCAGCGAGTCCTCGATCTTGTCCAGCACGTGCGAAAACGCGGTGGAGCGGAACTCCGGGAACTTAAGCGGCGTGCTGGAGAGCACCGCGAAGTCGTACCCCCGGTCCTTGAGCGAGTCGATCAGCACGGGCGGGATGCGGTGCGCGAGGAAGGTGTCCCAGTAGGAGCCCTCGAGGCCGTACATCAGCGAGAATATCCCGAAGCGCGTGTCGTTGCCCCCGCTGTAGTGGTTCATGAGGCGGATGTTGCCGTCCGCGAACCGGCTCAGGTTCGGCATGTTTTCGTCAGTCAGGAGGTCGAACCTCAGGCACTCCACCGCGATGACCACGATGTTGTATCGCTTGTCCTTGGACTGGTCGAACGTGGGCTGCGCTTTTGGGTACAGCACCGGCGCGCCCGCGGATTTGCCCTTTATCTTCATCCCTCCGGAGGCCTTATACCCAAACAGCCTGGACGCCGCGCGCCGTACGATAAGGGGCTGGTAGAGCGGGTAGAGCCTCGCGTTTTTCGTGATCATGGTATCGTTTGCGAGGTCGCCGTAAGCGTCGAGGCCCTTGTCGGCCAAAAACAGCGCGATTCCCGCGACGAGCACGATGGCTGCGGCCTTCCTGAAGCGTGCGTCGTCCGGGGCCGCAAACCTCCGGGCGAGGAGCTGCCCGCCCGCCATAGCGGCTGCGATCAGCGCGATGATGCCCAATAGCGTCGAGATCGTCTCTCGGCCGATCACGACCGAGTCCGCGAGGCCCCCGGTCATGATGAGGTTCAGGACCATAGAGTTGAGGTGGTAGTGGTATATCGTGTAGACGCGGGTATCCACGACCAGCAGCGTCTGGAGCGTCAGAAACAGCATGCCCCCGAGCGCGGCCAGTATCCTCCTTGAGCGTACGGCGAACCCGGCGAGATATACCGCGAGACCTATCAGGAGGTTAAGCGAAAAGTAATGCGCCACGAACGGCAGCAGGTCCTTCAGGGCCGAGAACGAGCCGTCCAGCTCGATCCCCTTCGTCAGCAGGGGCGCGGATATGACCATCGATATCGCGGCGTTGACCGCGATGGCGGGGAGGCAGTCTCCGAGGAAACTCAGCGAGCGGCGTTTCATGTGCGTTGTCCTTCCATGGCATGGTGCGGCGGGATGGTGCTATCAGGCGGGTAGCCGTAGGCCTGATCCAGGGTGCGAGTGGCCTCGTCAAGGTATCGCAGGTCGTCGGCGCTGAAGTGTTTGACGTACCCTCTGACCTTGCCCTCGCGTACCTTGTACGAGTTGTTGTCCGAGACATCGGCCGGCGTGAGCATCGTGCTGTTGAAATCTCCGCGCTGCTCCATGCGCCTCATGTTCTCGAACTCCGAGAAGCGTACGGCCTGTGCCGCCGCGGCTGCGTCGACGGCCCCGGGGGCCTCGACGAATTCGAGCAAACGCGTGAGTTCCGCGAGCGTATCGGCGCGCAGGGCCTCGTAGCTCAGCCACAGGCAGCGCGGGTGGTTTCCGAAGCGCTTGCGCCAGAGGTTCAGGGTCTTGACGACCGAGCCGATGCCATAGCGCCGGTCGCGTATGAAACTGCCGATTGAGCTATCGCACCTGTTTTTGACCGACCGCCTGGTCATCTGGAAATACAGCGAGACGACCGTGTCGCGGGGGTCGCGGTACAGTACCAGGAGCTTTTTGCCGAAGACCACCCTGTCGGGTATGAGCATCTTGCCCCGCAGGCGTTCCCAGAACGTGGCCTCGCTGTGGTGAAGCCAGAGTTCGTGGTCGTAAACGATGCCGGGGACGAGTTCGCTTGATTTGCGCAGGTCGTCGATAGCAAACGGGATATCGTATTTAAGCGAAAAATATTTGTTCAGGAGCACCCTGAGCCATGTACGCCCGCTCTTGCCGACCGAAAAAACCAGAATGTCCGCCCCATACTGTTTGCGCCTCTTGGGGTTCATCTTGCGCAACCGCATCCCATATAATAGCATTTCGGTTTTGATCGATGCTCCTGCGTCCAAGCGCAACAAGAGTCGCCGGCTCAATCACTGCGGCCGGGTTCTTCCGTGACCGCTCCGGCATACAGAGGGTTTGGCGTGGAGGTTATGTCACTGTTGTTTCGTCATCAGGGCTCCGGCCGGAAAACAAGCCGGAGCGCCGCGTGTTCAGGGCCGTGCGCTTCGGGACTGGTGCCACTTCCACGCCGAGGCCACCATCGTGCGCAGGTCGCTGTGGCGGGGCCTCCAGCGCAACGTGCGCTCGATCTTTTTGGGGCTGCCGATCAGTATCGCCGGGTCTCCGGGGCGGCGGCCCGACTCGATGACCGGGATCTTGCGGCCCGTGACCCCGGAGGCCGCGCTTATCACCTCGCGCACCGAGTGTCCGCTCCCGCTTCCGAGGTTGAAGGCCTCGCTCGGACCTCCGTCCATCAGATAGTCCAGTGCAAGCACGTGGGCGTCGGCGATGTCGCTGACGTGTATGAAATCCCTGATGCAGGTACCGTCCCTGGTGGGGTAGTCCGTGCCGTACACGCTCACGTTCGGCCTGCGGCCCGTCGCGGCGTCGAGCACGAGCGGGATGAGGTGGGTCTCGGGTGAGTGCCTTTCGCCTATCCCCGACTCCGCATCCGCGCCAGCCGCGTTGAAATACCTCAGCGCTGCGTATCGCAATCCGTATGCGCGCGCGTAGTCGGCCAGGACCTTTTCGATCATCAGTTTGGTCCAGCCGTAAGGGTTAACCGGGTTAAGCGGATGCTCCTCGGTGATGGGCGTATTTTCGGGTGTCCCGTATACCGCGCACGAAGAAGAGAAGATAAAGCGCTTTACATCGAACTCCAGCATGACGTTAAGCAGGTTTAGCGTGTTGACGACGTTATTCGCATAATAGGCGCGCGGGTCCGTGACCGAATCCCCGACGTTGATATAAGAGGCGAAGTGCATTACCGCGTCAAACGCGTGCGTGGAAAAAAGGTCCCTCAGGCGATCGACGGAGGCGAGGTCGGCCTCGAAAAACTCGCCCCAGCGTACGAACTCCCTGTGTCCGTGCACGAGGTTGTCGAATACGACCGTTTTATGGCCCAGCCGGGCGAGTTCCTTGTTCGCGTGGCTGCCTATGTAGCCGGCCCCGCCTACGACCAATATCATCTTTGCCTTATCGCGCGAGGCTGCGGCCGTTCAGTATTGATGCATAAAGCTCCATTTGCTGCGCCACGGTGTTCTTGATGCCGAACCGGTCTATCACCCGCTGGCGTGCGGCCCTGCCCAGGGCTTGCGCGAGGGCGGGGTCGTCAAGCAGCCGCACGATGGCCGAGGCCAGCGCCTGCGAGTCCTTGACCGGGACCAGGAGCGCGTCTGTGCCGTCGGTCAGGATCTCCTGAAAGGGCCCGATCGAGGTCGCTACCACCGGCCTGGACGCGACCATCGCCTCTATCAGGGCGTTGCCGAACCCCTCCCAGAGCGAGGGCATGGCGTATATGTCCATTGCGGCCAGGACGTCCGGGATGTCCTTGCGGAGCCCGGCGAAGATCATCCGCGACGCAACCCCCATTTTTTGCGCATAGTCCTTGAGGACCCCGTGGAGTTTGCCGTCCCCTATCAGCAGCACCATCGCCTTGGGGTGAGAATCCTTTATCAGCGACAACGCCTCGATCAAAAAACGATGGCCCTTTTGGTCTTCGTTCCTCCCGATGGCGCCGATGACCTGCACGTCTTCAGGTATGCCGAGAGAACGTCTCGTGCGCGTGCGGTCTCCGGCCGGTATCGAATCTATATCAAAGCCGTTATAGATGACGTTGATCTTATCGGCGGGGATGCGGTCGTAGAGCACCATGTCGGCCTTCACCGCCTCGGAGACGGCGACGAGCGCGTTCGTGCGGAGCGCCAGAAGCCGCCTGATGATCCGGCGCTTCGGCTTCAGCTCGAGCCCTTTGTACTGATTATGCTCGGAGGATACGACGCACTTGGCGTTAGTCAATATGGCCGCATACCTTCCGTAAAGGTTCGGGAAATATCCGTGCGTACGCACGATATCGATCTTGCGTTGCCTGATTATCCGCACGAGGCCAAGCAGTACCTTCAAGTTCGGAATTATGCTCCTGCGCTGGCTGGGCATGCGCATCTCGATGACCTCGACCCCCGAGGCCTCGATATCGGGCTTAATCTGGCCCTGCCCCATGAGAGAGCAGACGGTAGGCGTGATCGCGGAGCGGTCGTAGTTCCTGATCACGGTCATCATCTGTTTCGGAACGCCGTAGACTGTCAGCGTGTTTACTACGTGCAGTATGCGGTACGGTCTCGCCGGTATAATATCGTTTATCCCCCCGTTTCGGCCCCTATGAGCAATAACACGCACTAATATAGCAGCTTTGGCGAGAGCAGATCAATATAAAGCGATTGCCAGCGGCCGGTCGTGGCCTCGATCCCGAAGTGTTCTATGACATGCCCTCTGGCTGCCTCGCCCATCCGCCGCGCCTGACGCACGTCGGCCGCCACCTCGACAACGGCGCTTGCAAGCGCAGCGGGGTCGCGCGGTGGGACTATACGGCCGTGTTCGGGGTCGCGGAGCGCCTCGGGTATGCCGCCCACGTTGGTCGCTACCACCGGGAGCCCCATGCTCATCGCTTCCAGCATCGCGTTTGGGAGGCCTTCCTCGATCGAGGGCATCACGAAGACGTCGGATGCCGCGAGCAGGTCAGGCACGTCGGTGCGCTGCCCCGTCAGCAGCACGCTTGCGCCGAGGCCGCGCTCCCTTATCATCCGCTCCAGGATCTCGCGGTACGAGCCGTCGCCCACGATCACGAGCCGGGTGTCGCGGCCGCTCAACCCCGCGCGTATCGCGCCGAAAGCCTCGATGAGATATTCGTATCCTTTGTTCTCGGCGAGCCTGCCTATCGAGACCAGCAGCAGCGAGTCTTTCGGTACCGCGAGCCCGGCCCGGACGTCCGCATGCGGGGCGGAGGGGTCGAACCTCGCGAGGTCCACGCCGTTTCGAATGACGCGCGTGCGTTTGAGCGGCAGGCGGTCGTAGCGCACCAAGTCCGTGCGGATCGCCTCCGATACGCCGACATAGACGTCCGTGCGCGAAAACAGCAGCCTGTTGGTGAGCCTTCTAAGCAGCCGCAGCTCCTTTTCGTGGTATGAGTTATGCTCCGAGCATATGACCACCGGCACGCCCGCGCGCCATGCGGCCAGGCGGCCGTAGAAACCGGCCCGGTACTTGTGGGTGCGGAGCACCTGGATATTCTTCTTTTTCATCAGCGCCGCGAGTTCGGAGATGATCGAGGGGCTGAAGCGGCTGTAGCGCTCATGGCCGAGCGCGACGAAGTCATATCCCAGCCGCTCGAACTCCTCGCCGACTTCGAGCTTGGGCCCGAGACAGCAGAAAGTCGGGTTGATGACCGAGCGGTCGTAGTGCTTAAACAGGTTCAGGATCTGGAGCTGTATGCCTCCGAGCTTAGAGTTCTGGTATACGTGCAGGACGTTGATCATGGCAGCTGGCCCTGAAGTATCGAGGTATAGAGCCCCACATACCGCTCAACGGTCGCCCTGATGCTGTATTGGACCTCGGCCTTCAGGGCCGCGGCATCGCCAAGGCGGCGGCTGAGCGCGACATCGTCCAGCAGCGCCGAGATCGCATCGCCCAGGGCGCGTGCGTCGGAGGGCGGCACGATCAGTGCGTCCGCGCCGTCCACCAGCACGTCTGCAAATGACGGGATCGCGCTTGCGACAATCGGCCTGCCCGAGGCCATCGCCTCGATGAGGGCGTTGCTCATGCCCTCCCAAAGCGAGGGCATCGCGTATATGTCCATCGCGGCCAGCATGTCCGGCACGTCTCTTCGCATGCCGGCGAATACCACCCTCTCGGCGATCCCGAAATCCCTTGCGATGTCCTCAAGCTCTCCTTGCAGCTCCCCGTCCCCTACGAGCAGCACGATAGCCTTGGGGTGCGTATCCTTCATGCCCCCGAGGGCCTCGACCAGATACCTGTGGCCCTTCTGGCCTACGAGCCTCCCGACCGCGCCGATGACCTGGGCATCGCTGGAAATACCCAGCGAGCGCCTTGCGCGCGTGCGGTCGCCGCGCGCTATCGCAGCCGTATCCACGCCATTTGGGATCACCGCGATCTTCGCTGGTGCGATACGGTCGTATCTCGCGATATCGGCCTTCACCGCCTCGGAGACAGCGACGAGCCCATCGGTGCGGCGGGCCAGATAGTGGTTTATGAGCCTGCGGTGCAATTTCCGGTCCTGGGTGTACTGGTTATGCACCGAGGCCACGACGCATGGCACATGCGCCCCGGCGAGCCTGCCGTAAAGGTTCGCGTGGTACTGGTGCGTGCGCAGGATGTCTATCCCGCGTTCCTTGATGATGCGCTTAAGCTCGCTGACCATCCGCCAGCTGAACTGGTGGCCCAGCAGCCCGAGCGCCATTACCTCCACGCCCTCGGCCTCGATCTCGCGCCCTATCTGGCCCTTGTCCGCGAGCGATACGACTGCGGGCGAGATGACCGCGCGGTCGTAATTGCGTATGACGTTTAGAAGCTGCTGCTCCACGCCGCCGACCGGAAGGCGGCTCATGACGTGCAGGATGCGGTATGGCGGCTTCATCCCAGGTTTATGCCCTTGGCCGCAAGGACCTCGTGGTACAGGTCAGTGTATTTGCCCGCCGTGCCTGCTATCGTAAAATCCCTCCCGGCCAGGTCGATAGACGCCTTCGACATGTGTTTGGCCAGAGCTTTGTCACTAGCGATGCGCCCGATTGCGTCGGCGATGGGCCGGGGCTCGCAAGGAGGCACTATGATGGCGGCGCCCGAGTTGCCGGCGATCTCGCGCACGGTCGGAATGTCTGAGGCGACAACCGGCTTTCCGGCGGCCATGCCCTCGATGAGTGCGTTTCCGAACCCCTCCCACAGGGATGGGAATACGAATATGTCAGAGGCCGCGATTATTGCGGGCACGTCCCGCCTGACCCCGGCGAAGATGACGTTATCCACTATGCCCAGGGTCCTCGCCTTTTCCTTGAGCGCGGCGTCCAGGGGCCCGTCGCCGACGACGAGCAGCATCACCGACGGGAACCGGTCCTTAAGCATGGCCACCGCGTCCAGAAGATACGTCTGGCCTTTTTGCTCGACGAGCCTTCCCACGGAACACAAGACCGGATGGCGGCCTGCGAGACCGAACTCAGAGGCGATGGCGGCAGTTGCGCGCCCGGCGAACCGCAAGGTCTCTATGCCGTTGTGGATCACAACCGTGCGTTTGGAGTTGAGTCCGTCGTAAGCGAGCACGTCGCGCCTTACCGCCTCGGAGACCGTGACCACACGGTCCGTCAGCCTGCCGAGCATGAAGTTCAGCGCGCGCCGGTTGGGCTTGAGTTCCTGTTGATAGCCGCTTTGCGGCGACTTGTAAATATTGTGCACCGAGGCTATGATGCACGGGGTGCGGGCAAGTATCGCCGCGATGCGCCCGTGCAGGCTGGCGCGGTATTCGTGCGTGCGGACGACGTCCGGGTGCAGCTCCCTGATATGCCGCCTGAGGGACAACACCAGCGGCAGCGAAAATCCGCGCGTGAACACGTGGTCGAGTGATGTCACATCAATCCCCATGCCGCGTATTTCATCTGAGATGGAGGTCTCGGCCCCCAGGCAGATCACGGCGGGGGTTACGCGCGCGCGGTTGTAACTCAGGAGCAGCGCGATCAGCTGGTTCGCGACTCCGCCGCTGACAGAAAGTTTGGGGACTATATGGAGGGCTGAGATGGGGATCATCGCCTGGTTATCTCTTCGTAGATCTTGATTATGCGTTTGGCGTTGCGCACGACGTCGAACTCGCGTTCGGCCTTGAGGCGGCCGTTTCGGCCCATGCTGGCGCGCAGCGCAGGGTTGTCGAGGAGGCGAGTTATCGCCTCTTGAAGGGCGGCAGGGCTTGATGGCTCAACGAGCAGTCCGTTATGGCCGTGCTCGACGACCTCGGGGTTGCCCCCCACGTTGGTCGCGACCGCTGGCTTTGCAGCCGCGAGCGCCTCGATGAGCGCCCGGCTGCAGCGCTCTTCGAGCGAGGGCAGGGCCACAATGTCGATCCCCCGGAGCGCGGGGCGGACGTCGTCGAGCGGCCCGGTGAGATGGACGTTTGAGCCGAGCGAGAGCTCGAGGATCGAGCTTTCTACGGTTTCGAGGTAGCCTTCCTCCGGCGTGTGGCCGCCGACCAGGACGAGCCTGGCATCGGGGTGGGGGCCGAGTATGCCGGGCATCGCGCGGACGAGGTGCTCAACGCCCTTCCGCTCGGTGATCTGCCCGACGTATCCCACGACCGGCGCGCCCTCAGGTATCTCGAACCTCTTATGAAGGTAATCGCTCGGCGCGGGGCTGAACGCATCGAGGTCCACGCCGTTATGGACGGTCTCGGCGTTTGCCGGCGGGTGGCCGTCAAAGAGCCCATTCATAGTGCAGAGGTCGACGAAGACGATACGAGTGGCGAGTTTCCTGAGCCACGGCCTGAGCCTGCGGCTTCGGGAGATAAACGGATTTTCGCGTATGAACCATACGACCGGCCTGCCGGTCGCGGTCGCGGCTATCGCCGCGTATTTGCTAAACGGGGTTAACGTGTTTAGGTGCACGAGGTCTATGCGCTCGCGCCGGATGATCTCTGTGAATGTCTTTATGTACCCAAGCCCGAGCGGGCCCTTGTCGGTGACGACGTAGGAGGGTATGTCCCTGGCCGCGATGCGCTCTATCAGCGGGCCGCTCTCGCGTGTCGCGAATACCGCCGAGTAACCCTCCGGCAGGCGTTCGATGAGGTTAAGACAGCTTATCGGCGCGCCTGTAAGCGACGCCGAATGGCTTACGAAGAGTATGCGCATCTCTATGCTGCCCCGATGCAAGCCAAAAGCTCGCGGGACCGGTTGTCATACGTGTGGTCGCTCAGCACGCGCGCCTGCGCCGCAAGCGCGATCTTCGCCCGCTCCTCGGGCCGGCCGGAGTAATACCGGATCAGGTCGACCAGTTCGTCAAAAGTGCGGAAGCAGACGATCTCAGCCCCAATCTTCATCATCGGCTCGATGTCCGGCTTGTAGTCCGCAAGCTGAAACCCCGCGCAGGCCGCAACGTCGAACGTCCTGCTGTTCGTCCCCCGTATGTCGTTAAACGGGTGGTGTACGTTCAGCGAGATCGAGCTTGCGGATATGGCCTTTGCCTTGGCAATGCCCCTGATGTCGCGGCCGCGCCAGAGCCCGGCCACGGCTGCGTTTGCGGACTTCCCCCAGCCCCTGCCCCAGAGCGCGGGCGAGAACTCCAGGAGACCCTCTATCAGCCTGTGCCTGTAGGGGTACATCGAGCCTATGAGTGCCAGGCCCGCGCCGAACTCCTCGCGGTCGGCAGGCGAAAGTTCCATCGGCCTGTGGACCTCGTGGTTGGTGCACTGCGGCAGGTAACGGACGTTGCGAAGCCCGGCCTTCTGCAGCGTCTCGACCACATAGGTGTCCTTGACGAAGAAGTGGTGGCAGGGCTCTATCGCGTCGAAATTGCCCATCAGGATCGGGTTGTCCGTAAATACGTTTACGATCACGGTGGGGGTGCTGAGGCGTATCTCGCGCAGGGTTTCAGGGGTGATCGTGTCGCCCTTGACGATAAGCATCAGGTCCGGGCGGGTGGTTTTAACGTGGCTGAGCAGGGCGCCGTTCATGTATTGGAGCCAGTATTTCCTCAGGCGCTTGTCTTTTTCGATGAACGCGAGGCGGCCCTTCCTCTTGTACGCGAAGGTGTCGACGCCATGCCCGAGCTTTTTCAGGGCAAGCCCGAAGGCCCACCCCTTGTCGTCCATGTGGCGGTCATCCCTCTGATTCTGCTCAGTGCCGACGATTAGAATATTCATGGTGGTCCGTGAATATATAGTTTATAATAAAGGCGTGACGTATGTCATTAACCGCCATAAGTCCTGCATTGATTTTTAAGGCTTTATGGTAAAATAGTAACCTTGTAATCTCAAACGCAAGGAGAGGCGCGAGGCATATGAAACTTACCGGTGCAGAGATTCTGATCGAGGGCCTCAAACGCGAGGGCGTAAAGTACGTCTTCGGATACCCCGGAGGCGTGGTCCTCAACATCTTCGACCTGCTGTATGACGTAAAGGAGCTAAGCCTGATCCTTACGCGCCACGAGCAGGGCGCGGTGCACATGGCCGACGGCTACGCCCGCGCACTCGGCAAGCCCGGCGTGGCGCTCGTCACCTCGGGGCCGGGCGCGACGAACACCGTCACCGGCCTGGCGACCGCGTACATGGACTCGATCCCGATGGTCGTCTTCACCGGACAGGTCCCTACGATGCTGATCGGCAATGACGCGTTTCAGGAGGCCGACATCGTCGGCATCACGCGGCCGTGCACGAAGTACAACTTCCTCGTGAAGGACGTCGCGGACCTCGCGCGTACGATCAAGGAGGCTTTCTATATCGCATCGTCCGGCAGGCCCGGCCCTGTGCTGATCGACCTGCCTAAGGACGTCACGGTCGAGCGCGCGAATTTCGTGTGGCCGGACAAGCTCGACATCCGCAGCTACAAACCCACCTACGAGGGCAACAAGTGGATGATCCAGAAGGCCGCCGGGGTGATCAACAAGTCCACGAAGCCGGTCATCATAGCCGGGGGAGGCGTTATCTCATCGGGCGGCTCGAAGGAACTCCTTGAGTTCGCGCAGAACACGAGCATCCCGGTGGCCACGACGCTGATGGGCCTCGGCGCATTTCCGGGCTCGCATAAACTTTCATTAGGCATGCCGGGCATGCACGGCACCTATTACGCCAACAAGGCCATACAGGAGGCCGACCTCCTGATCGCAATAGGCATGCGGTTTGACGACCGCGTGACCGGCAAGACGAGCGCCTTCGCCCCGCACGCCAAGATCATCCACGTCGACATAGACCCGACCTCGATACGCAAGAACATACGCGTCGACGTCCCGGTCGTGGGCGACGTCAAGAAGGTCCTCCAGACGCTCAACAAGCTCCTGCGCGAAGAGGGCAAGGGGCAGTGGGCCGCCGTGCGCAAGGACTGGCTCTTCCAGATAGACGTATGGAAGAAGGAGCACCCGCTGCACTACACGTTCTCGGAGGACATCATAAAGCCGCAGTACGTGGTCGAGAAGATATACGAGCTCACCAAGGGCGACGCGATCATCACGACCGAGGTCGGCCAAAACCAGATGTGGGCCGCGCAGTTCTATAAATACGACAGGCCGCGCACGTTCCTGAGCTCGGGCGGCCTCGGCACGATGGGCTACGGCTTCCCGGCCGCGATAGGCGCGCAGTTCGCGCACCCCGACAAGCTCGTCATAGACATCGCCGGGGACGGCAGCATACAGATGAACATACAGGAGCTCGCGACCTCGGTGATCAACAAGCTGCCGGTCAAGGTCGCGATCCTCAACAACCGCTTCCTCGGCATGGTGCGCCAGTGGCAGGAGCTGTTCTTCAACGAGCGCTACTCGCACACGGACCTCAACGTCACGCCGGACTTCGTGAAGCTCGCCGAGGCATACGGCGCGATCGGGCTGCGGGCTACGAAGCCCTCCGAGGTCGAGCCGGTGCTCAAGGAGGCGTTCAAGACCAAGAAGACCGTGATGATGGACTTCGTGACCGACTGGCGCGAGAACGTCTACCCGATGGTCCCGGCCGGCGCGCCGATCGACCAGATGCTCCTTGGCGATCCGCCGAAGCCCGTGGCTGAAAAGAAACGCTTAAGGGCGGTGAAATAAGATGAGGCATACAATCACGCTTCAGGTCGAAAACAAGTTCGGCGTGCTCTCGCGCGTGGCGGGGCTGTTCAGCGGCAGGGGCTATAATATCGAGAGCATCTCGGTCGGCGAGACCCTGGACCCGATGATCTCTCAGATGACCATCGTCACCTCCGGCGACGACCAGATCATCGAGCAGATCAACAAGCAGCTCAATAAGCTCATAGACGTGATAAAGGTCACGGACATGCGCGAGCTCGACCACGTCGAGCGCGAGATGATACTCGTGAAGGTCGCCCCGAAGCAGGAGCGCAAGCTCGAGGTGATGAACATCGTCGAGATCTTCAGGGGCAAGGTGATAGACTCCTCCGACCGTACCTATACGATAGAGATCACCGGCAACGAGGACAAGCTCGAGGCGTTCGTGAACCTCATCAAGCCCTTCGGGATCGCCGAACTGATCCGCACCGGCAAGGTCGCGATAGCGCGCGAGGGCATGAAAAAGGCCGGGGCGCAGGCCAAAAAGGAAGAGGAGCACCACCATACCGCTCAGTCTCAGGTGGGAGAACCGGCATAAGGGATTAAAAGGGACGATTCAAGAGGTCGTGCATCTCGGTGTGCGGCCTTTTTTGTTTGCCTAAAACAGGCCTTCTTCCGAGGTATCAGCCTCGGATGGTTTCTCTTGTGTGGCGGGCTCGGTCTCGATCTCCTCAAGCACCTTGTTCACTTCGACCTCGGTCTCGCGGAGGCGGCCCTTGCAGAATGTGATGAGCGCCTTTGCGCGCGCGACCTGCTTGGTGAGCTGGTCGACGTCCACGCCCTCGCTCTCGATCTCGCGCACGATCTGCTCGAGTTCCTGTATCGCCTCGGCGTATGTCGGTTTCTTACTGGCTGCCATATTCTCCTTCGGTCGAGCTGACTGTGCTCGTGATCGCGCCTTTATAGAGCCTTGTCGTGATTATATCATTTTCAGCTGACTGCGGCCGAATCCCGCACAGCGCTGCCGTTTAGGTACGTGATGCTGTAGCCGCGCCCGAGCACAGAGACCGGGTCCATGAGGCTGACCTTCAGCTCTAATCTTCCGACGCGCTCGGTGTGCCGCGTAAGCAGGCGCTGGCTGAGATGTACGAGGCCGTCTAGAGTGCGGTCTAATCTGGCTTCCTTCCTGCCTAGCATCTGCACCGTGCCGCTTCTGAAGCGGTGTCTTATTAAAGATAGCGCATGCCCGCGCGAGGCCAGAGCGGCGCGCGTCAGTCCGACGATGCCCAGGCTGTGACGCTCGAGCCTCGCGGCCTCTGCCGCCATGATCGTGCGGATCTCTTTGACGAGCCTCTCGGCCAGCGCATCGACCGAGCCTTCGAAATCCCTGGCCCTGCTGATTATGAACTCGGCGGTCGCTGTGGGGGTTATCATCCGCATGTTCGCCACGCGGTCGAGCACGGTCTCGTCGCGCTCATGGCCGATGCCGGTGAGCACCGGCAGCGGGAAGGTCGCGACCTCGCGGGCCAGAGCGTAGCTGTCAAAGCATTGGAGCTCAAGCGCCGAGCCTCCGCCGCGGATGATCGCGAGGAGGTCGAACTGCCCGGCCCTCTTGCGGCACTTCGCGAGCGCATCGAGGATCGAGCGTTCGGCCTGCTCGCCCTGCATCATGGCCGGGAAGAGTGTGACGCTGAAGGCGTAGCCCTCGGGATTATCGTCGATCCTGCGCATGAAATCCCCATACCCCGCGGCGGTTGAAGACGATATCACGGCGATCCTCTGAGGGACTATAGGTATCTCCAGCTCCCGGTTCTTCGCCACCACGCCCTCGGCCGTGAGCTGCTCGATGATCTTTTTGCGCAGCAGCTCGATCCCGCCCAGGGTATATGCGGGGTCGACCTCGGTGATGTTCAGGCTCAGGCCGTAAAGCTCGTGGAAGGTCGGTCGGGCGCGGATTAGGAGCTTCATGCCGGCCTCTATCGTGCGTCCGGTGGCGCGGCGGAATTCGCGGTCTATGCCGGTGAATGCCTTGGCCCAGATCACGGCCCTCATCTGGGCAACCGGGGCGTCGTTTTGCTTCTCGACGAGTTCGATGTAACAGTGGCGTGAGCCCCGGTGGACGTTGACCGAGGCGGCCTCGGCAGTGATCCAGTAGTCGAGGCTGACCTCCGAGATCGCGCCTTTGATGATCGAGGCGAGCTCTAAGAGCGAGATCGCGCTGCTCATTCGAAATAGCGCATATGCAGCTTGATGCCTACGTATACGCCTACGAGGGAGAACACGCCGCTTACGGCGTATGCGGTCATGAACCCGTAGCCCTCGGCGAGCCACCAGCCCACGCCGCCGAGTATCGTAGAGGTCGTCATCCATATAAAAGTGCGCATCATTAATTATACCCCCGGGCCGCCTTTAAAATTTACGGTTTGCGGTGTTATAATAATTGTCGCGAAAGCAATGCTGGTTTTCGGGTACAAATGCCCTCTTTGATGGTCTCATATTGCACACGGCTGAATGCACAATCACGAAGAGGAGGTCGTTTACGATGAACGTTGAGGTTACGCACGCGAAGTTGGGCAGTTGGATCAGGGAAGTGGCCGAGCTGTGCCAGCCGTCGGATATCCATATCTGTGACGGTTCCAAAGCGGAATACGACCTGATGCTCGATAAACTCACCAGGGCCGGCATCGCGATCCCGCTTAAAGCACGCCCGAACAGCTACCTCTTCCGCTCCGACCCCAGCGACGTCGCGCGCGTCGAGGACCGCACATACATAAGCACCACTTCCAAAGACGAGGCAGGCCCGACCAATAACTGGGTTGCGCCCGGCGAACTCAAGCATACGATGCTCGGCCTGTACAGGGGCTGCATGAAGGGCCGCACGATGTACGTCATCCCGTTTAGCATGGGGCCGATAGGCTCTCCGATTGCGAAGATCGGGGTAGAGATCTCAGACAGCGCATACGTCGTCGTAAACATGCACCTTATGACGCGCGTTAGCTCCAAGGTGCTCGACCTGCTCGGGAAGGACGGGGAGTTCATCCCCTGCCTGCATTCGGTGGGCGCGCCGCTTGAGCCCGGTCAGGCCGACAGCGTCTGGCCCTGCGCCCCGATGGAGAAAAAATACATTAGCCACTTCCCCGAGGAGAACCTGATCTGGTCCTACGGCTCGGGTTACGGCGGAAACGCCCTGCTCGGCAAGAAGTGCCTCGCCCTGCGCATAGCCTCTGCGATGGCGCGCCGCGAGGGCTGGCTCGCCGAGCATATGCTGATCCTCAGGCTCACGAACCCCAAGGGCAGGCAATACCACATCGCTGCCGCGTTCCCCTCTGCCTGCGGCAAGACGAACCTCGCGATGATGCGCCCGACGATACCCGGCTGGAAGTGCGAGTGCATCGGCGACGACATAGCGTGGATGAAGATCGGCCCGGACGGCAGGCTCTATGCGATCAACCCCGAAAACGGGTTCTTCGGCGTCGCTCCCGGAACCTCATACGGCACCAACCCGGTGGCAATGGACACGCTCAAGGAAAACATACTGTTTACGAACTGCGCGCTTACGGACGACGGGGACGTGTGGTGGGAGGGCATGGACGGCGACGAGCCGGAGCATGCGATAGACTGGAAGGGCAACGACTGGACGCCTGACAGCGAACACGACGCCGCGCATCCAAACGCCCGCTTTACAGCCCTGGCCTCGCAGTGCCCGGCTATTTGCAAGGACTGGGAGAAGCCCGAGGGAGTTCCCATTGACATATTCATATTCGGAGGCCGCCGCGGCAGCGTCGTGCCGCTCGTGTACGAGGCCCGCAACTGGGACCACGGGGTGTTCCTGGGCGCTACGGCAGCGTCCGAGACGACAGCGGCCAACATCGGAGCGGTGGGCAACCTCAGGCGCGACCCTTTTGCGATGACCCCTTTTTGCGGGTATAACATGGGGGATTACTTCAGCCACTGGCTTGCCATGGGCGACAGGCTCGGCTCGCGGGCCCCGCGCATCTTCTACGTCAACTGGTTTAGGAAGAGCGAGGCCGGAAAATTCCTCTGGCCCGGTTTCAGCGACAACAGCCGCGTGCTTAAGTGGATGTGCGAGCGCACGGACGGGAAGCTCGGCGCGAAGGAGACCCCGATAGGGCTGATGCCCAATGAAGGCGATCTGGACCTGAGCGGGCTTAAGGTCTCGGCCGAGGGCATGAAGGAGCTTATGAGCGTGGATATGAAGGCATGGAGGGGCGAAATCCCTGGCATAGAGGCGCATTTCGCGAAATTCGGCGGCCGCCTGCCCGAGAGGCTCAAGGCCCAGCTCAAGGAGTTCATGCACAGGCTTGGATAACCGTCAGGTATTCGCCCCGAAGCTTAAAAAGACCCTGCTGAACGTCCTTGGCGTGGTGTATGCCAACGTCAAGGCCTCCGACGGCGGGGACTTCTACCTCACGCGCTTTGCCGAGCCGAACATAGACCACCTCGAGCTCTCGAACTGGTACGAGCCGGAGTGGTTCAATGAGTACAAGGAAAGGCTCAAGGGCACCGGCTCCGTCCACCGCGTGCCGACCAAGGAGGTGCACGGCAGGCAGCTTGTGCTCGTCGTGAAAAACTGCCGGGTCGGCGAGGACGTGCCGGTCAACACCCATACGCTCAAGGAGTTCTGCGACGCGGAGTTCAACAGCCCGTGGGAGGAGTTCTCGCTCGTGATGGAGATGCGCGAGGGCACCTACGGCCCGCGCACGCTAAAGATCAAGACCCAGCGGCCTCTGCTGATATATGTCCCGCCCGAGCCGATGCAGCAGTGGCAGAGCGGGCGTTCCAGAAACAAGATCAACCGCATTCGCGCCCGCCACCCCGGCATAGACCTCGACATTCTAAAGGAATACAAGATGGTCTACGAGTGGATAGAGGGGTATAACCTGCCCGAGATATTCGAGAACATCGACGTGACCGACGACGAGCGGATCAAGCACCTCAGGGAGCTTAACGCGCGCGCCACGTCGGACATGCAGGATAAGGGCTACCTCGTGGCCGACATGAAGCCCGAGCACGTCATCATCAGCGAGTCCGACACGCGGCAGATCGTCGAGATCGACCGCGCCCCTGAGCAGCTGAGCTACCTCTACCGCCTCGTAGACAGCGGCAACTACTCTATCGTGGACTACGAACTGCTGGCTCGCACCCCCGTGCACGAGCAGGCGGTGAAGGACTCGCGCCGGCACTCCTATCTCGACGACATGAAAAACCGCTTCCAGCCGACCGGGCTGCCTGTGCACCTCAACCGCGTCGAGCACTTCGGCGTGCCATATATCCACGGCAAGGCCGAGAGCACCGGCGGCGCGCTCTGGGTGGTCGGGGAAAACGCCCGGCTGTTTGACTACTTCCTGCCCGAGCGCTGGAGAAAGACGCCCTCGATCAAGCTCTCCGATATGAAGGACGTCTTCTACACGCTTACGAAGGACAACATCCACCTCGTCTGGGAGACCTCGAGCGTAGGGGAGCTGCCGGGCGCGGATGCGGCCGATCACGGCATCAACAGCCCGTTTGAGGAATCCGCTTTAGCATATGAACTTAACGCCCTCGGCATCCCGTGCGCATACGTCCGCGCCATATACATGACCGGAAGCGCGAAGATCGAGACGTCGGCGGACTACAGGAAGTTCGAGTCCCACCGCGCTATGCTCACGCCCGATGGCGAGCCGATCCTGAGCGAGAGCAAAAACTATATCACGATCCGCGGCTATTATAACGGCCCGGACGCCTGGGTCGCGGAGCAGGCCGGAGCGCTCCAGCGCCCGGTCGACCTCGCAAAGGCGGTGCTTACCGGACTGATCGGCCAGGACACGTGCGACGCGCTCATCAAGAAGGTCAAAGACAGGCTGCTTAATTCAGGATATGACGGCGGCCTGCTCAAGCCCAAGGATTTCCTGCTCGCGCTCGATCCGCAGGGCAAGATCGTCACCGATTCGACCGGCGAGCCGCTGACCGTCATCTGCAACTTCGAACTCATCTGGAAGGTTTAAAGCGCGCTAAATTAGCGTTGGGGCCGGCTGGCCCCTATTGCTTTCAGGGCTTCGAAAATCCGCCCTCAATGTAGTTCCGCTATGCCTCCCTTTTTTCGCGCCCTTTACATTAATCAATTAACATGGCGGAAATCTCATGATATGATTTGAAATATGGCAGCGGCTGAAGCGTTTGCGCATATTCATTCGCAATAAAACGGCGGATAATGGAGAGATAGAATGCCAGAAAAAGCTGATGCAGAGATAATACATCCGGGCATGGGGGCCATACCCGGTGCAGAGGGTGTGGCCTTTCGCGTATGGGCGCCCCATGCCGAGAAGGTTTACGTGACCGGCGACTTCAACGGCTGGAACGAGACCTCCACTGCTATGCTCAGCGAGGAGGACGGGTACTGGTCAACTGAAGTGCCCGGAGCGAAAACGGGCGACGAATACAGGTATCTGATCCACGCTCCCGCCGAATGGAAGCTCCCTCCCATCTCCCGCATCGACCCTTATGCCAGAAAGGTGACGAACGCGGCGGGCAACGCGATTGTCTATGACCCTCAAGCCTTCGGCTGGGGCGAGGATACCTTCCAGATGGCCACCGGCAATGAGCTTGTCATTTACGAAATGCACATCGGCACTTTTAACGTTAAAGATAAGGGACATACGGGGACGTTTGAGAGCGCGATCGAAAAATTCCCTTACCTTAAAGGACTGGGCATCAATGCCATCGAGGTGATGCCGATCGCGGAATTCTCGGGCGATTTTTCGTGGGGATACAATCCGGCCCATCCCTTTGCGGTAAAAAGCGTATACGGCGGTCCGGATGGCTTCAAGCTCTTTGTAAAGACGGCCCACGAGCAGGGCATCGCCGTCATCGTGGATGTCGTTTACAACCACCTCGGCCCGGGCGACCTCGGCCTGTGGCAGTTTGACGGCTGGAGCGAAAACGGGAAGGGCGGGATTTATTTTTACAATGATTGCCGCGCTGAAACCCCCTGGGGCGAGACGCGCCCGGATTACGGCAGGGGCGAGGTGCGCCAGTATCTGCGCGATAACGCCCTGATGTGGTTCGAGGAATATCACGCCGACGGCCTGCGCTGGGACATGATTGCCTATATCAAGAGCGTCGACGGCAATGAGGGTAATCCGCAAAATGACCTTCCCGAGGGCTGGAGCCTGATGCAGTGGATCAACGTGGAGATCCAGCAGCGGTTTCCGGGCAAGATCAGTATCGGCGAGAGCATGAAAAATAACCCATGGGTCACCAAGGACGTGGGCGCAGGCGGCGCGGGCTTCAATGCGCAGTGGGATGCCGAGTTCGTCCACCCTGTCCGCACGGCCGTCATTGCACGCGATGACGCGTCTCGCGACCTCGGGGCGGTTAGCGGCGCCATCAAGCACAGGTACGATCTGGACGTATTCCGCCGGGTCATCTATACCGAGTCGCACGACGAGATCGCCAACGGCCGGGCACGCGTGCCGGAGGAGATCTGGCCGGGAAAGGTGGATAGCTGGTTTTCGAAGAAACGCTCCACACTGGGCGCGGCGATCGTGCTTACCTCGCCCGGCATCCCGATGATTTTTCAGGGGCAGGAACTGCTGGAAGACCGCTGGTTCCAGGATAAAGACCCGATCGATTGGTCCCGGGTCGAGGGGGAAAACGGCATCCTCAGCATGTACCGTGACCTGATCGCCCTGCGGCGCAATCTGTCGGGCGTGGCGCGCGGGCTTTGCGGGCAAGAGATCCATATCTATCACTTTGACGATGCTGCCAAGCTCCTCGCCTTCCACCGCTGGGACAAACTGGGCCCGGCCGACAGCGCCGTCGTGGTGGTGAATATGACGAATCAAAACCGCGATGATTATGCCATCGGTTTTCCGAGAGCCGGGATGTGGAAGACGCGGTTTAACAGTGACTCATATAACTACGGCCCGAATTTTGCGAACCACCCGACCCCTGATGTCGAGGCCCTTGAGGAAGAGATCGACGGGCTGCCCTGCTCCGGCAAGATATGTATCGGGCCGTACACGGTCGTGATATTTTCGCAGGACGAATAAGGATCCATGATAAGGGACTTCCAAGCCCTGATAAAAAAACGGGGGCCCGAAGGCCCCCGGTATTAATCAGTCTGCTTGTCTGAATCTGGCTAGACGGTCACCTCAACCGGCACGTTCTCGCCAAGGATCGCCTTGAGGTCCTCATCCGGCGTGGTGATCGGCTTGATCCCGTAATTGTCGACGAGCACCTTAAGCACGTTAGGCGTGATGAAGGCCGGGAGCGTCGGGCCGAGCCTTATGTCCTTAATGCCCAGATGCAGCAGAGTAAGCAGAATCGCGACGGCCTTCTGCTCGTACCACGAGAGTATCATCGAGAGCGGAAGCTCGTTTACGCCCACGCCGAAGGCCTCCGAGAGCGCGAGCGCGATCCTGATGGCCGAGTACGCGTCGTTGCACTGCCCGATGTCGAGCAGGCGCGGTATGCCGCCTATGCTGCCGAGGTCGCGGTCGAAGAACCTGAACTTGCCGCACGCGAGCGTCAGGACCATGCAGTCGCCCGGCACCTTCTCGACGAACTCGGTGTAGTAGTTTCTGCCGGGCTTGTTCCCGTCGCAGCCGCCTACGAGGAAGAAGTGGCGGATCTTCTTGCCCTTCACGGCCTCAATCACCTTGTCCGCTACGCCTAAGACCGCGTTGCGCGCAAACCCGGTCATCACGGTCTTGCCGGGGACTTCGGAGGCATATCCCGGCAGCTCCAGCGCCCTCTTGATCGCGGGCGAAAAATCATAACCCTCGATGTGCGGCACGCCGGGCCACTGCACCGGGCCTGAGGTGAAGATATTGGCGTGGTACTTCTCGACCGGCTTCTGGATGCAGTTGGTCGTCATCACGATGGCGCCGGGGAAGGCCGCGAACTCGCGCTGCTGGTTCTGCCACGCGGTGCCGTAATGCCCCGCGAGGTGCCGGTATTTCTTGAGCCCCGGATAGGCGTGGCATGGGAGCATCTCGCCGTGCGTATAGACGTTGATGCCCTTGCCCTCGGTTTGTTTTAGTATTTCTTCGAGGTCGCGCAGGTCGTGGCCCGAGACGAGCAGGGCCTTCCCCTTGCGCGCGCCCAGCGATACGCTGGTAGGCTCGGGGTGGCCGTAAGTGCCGGTGTTGGCCTCGTCGAGGAGTTCCATCACGCGGAAGTTGGCCTCGCCGCACCTTAGAGCGAGCCCGACCCAGTCGTTCAGCGTAAGCGAGCGGTCGAGCATCGCGGAGAGCGCCTCTTCCATATAGGCATAGACCGTGGCGTCCTCGCGGCCGAGGGTGCGGGCGTGGTGGGCATATGCCGCAACACCCTTAAGCCCGTACATCGTCGTGTGGATCAGCGAGCGGACGTCAGCGTCGTCGTTGATCGTTGTGATCGCCGAACTCGGGGCTGCCGCGAGCACCTCGGACTTGGTCGCCTTGGGAGAGAGGAACGTGACGCCGGAGGGAAGGGTGACGTCGGCCTTCGCCGCGAGCGACTCGCGCAGCGCCGAGGCGCGGTTGACCATAGTGACGAAGGAGTCCTCGTCAAAGTTCACGTTAGTAAGCGTGCTGAAGAGCGCGTCGGCCACGAACGCGTCCACCACGGGCTCGGTGATCCCGCGCCTGCGGGCCTCGTTCGCCACATACGCCAGGCCCCTGAGTTCGTGCTCGAGCACGTCCTGCGTCTCGGCGACCTCTGGCTTCTTGCCGCATACGCCCACCTTGTCACAGCCGGTCCCCTTCAGCGTCTGCTCGCATTGGTAACAAAACATTTTCTCGTCCTCCTGTTATCGTTTGTGGACCTTTTCGATCCTGTTAATCAATGGTAGCCGACGGCGCAGGGTGATATCCCTGACTCAAATCATAGTTTTCACTTTTCCCGCGAAATAGATTGCGGCTCAGGGCATGGGCTGTCGTGAAAAGATATGGGCTATGCGGCTGATACCTAAGTTGTGGAGCCCTCGAAGAAGCGGATAGCATTCAGCAATTCAGGGAAATTGTAGATAATATAGTCGGGTTCAACGCCTTTGTATTCCTGAGTCCCCTGGTTTGACTTGAAAAATACCGTCTTGATACCTAGTTCCCTTGCCCCGTATATATCGCGGTACATGTCGTTGCCCACGAACAGGACCTCCGACGGCCCCAGGTTTATCGCGGTCATCGAGGCTTCGAACATGCGCCTGTCCGGCTTGCGGTAACCCAGGTCGCCAGAGACCGTGACCGATTCGAAATAGCCTGAGAGGCCCACGGCGTTAAGCTCGGCCAAGGCGTATGCCGACTGGCCGTCGGATATCGCAGCCAGGCGATACTTCGGGATCAATTGTTTGATGGTGTCCATCACGCCCGGATAGGGCTTCAGCCTGAAGCGCGATGCGGCACGATACACCTCCGCAAGAAAAAGCGGAAGCTGCTCGAGCTTTCCGGCTGACATGCCATGCGTATAATCCGTCGAGTATCTCGCTATGATATTGCGAAAAATGCCGACCGCGTCAAACTCGGGATGGCGCTCGTCGCTTAAGGCACGCTGTTGCTTCATGATCTGGAAATACGATTCCTTTACCGCGTTTGGGGTAAGGAATATCCCCTGATAGGAAAGCAGGTTGCTGATGACGCGATAGACATCGTCGTGCATCTCGTTGGTATTGATATCCGTCAGCGTCCCGTTAATGTCAAAAATAATTCCCCTTACGATCATCAATACCTCCTCAGGCATCCCTTTGCTACATCTATGAGGCGGCGGCGGTATTCCGGATCGACCCAGCTGTTTCGTGAGATACGCAGCAGCGTGATGCCAATATAGAACTGCATCCTGCCGGTTATGGATTTGAAAGCGCTTTCGCGGTCCGGGAAGTGGCAGGCGTATTCCCACAGAAAGTGACCGATAAAAGGATCGGCGGCACATTTATTGCCCGTGGCGCGCATGAAGAAATGTTTTAGCTCGCCCGCGATGCGCCCCGTGTCGAAAACGCGGTCCGCGCGCTTGGTCCTCTCCAGGTCGAATGCGATCACGTTTAGTCCGTCACCGAACATGAAATTCTCGGGGGTCGCGTCTCCGTGCACGAGCACCTTCTGGTCCTCCCACATCCGGGGCTGGTTGCGCCACTGGTCGCGCAGCCAATAGAGTTCATTGGCTTCATCCCAGCGGATCGCCTTGATTTCAAGCAGCCTGTTAATCAGCAGGTCCATATAATCGCAGTCCTGGTTGAAGTTTACCCCTACGCCAAAGGCAGTCCGGTTGTGAAAGGCCGACAGAAAATAAGCCAGTGCCGTAAGTTTACCATTGAGGTAGCCCGGATCGCCGCCCCTGAGCACGGACTCTATCACTTCGCTCAGCAGTTCGCCTTCGCAATGCTCGGTGACCAGCAGGGCATTCAGCGAATAGTTGCGCCCAAGCGGCCTGACAACGTGGTGAGGATAGCCCGACATCCCGTAATCCCTCATAAGGTTCAGGTTGTCGTACTCGCTCGTCAGGCGTGAAAATGCCTTCTTCGAGTCCCACTTCCGCGACGATAGAAAGAACTTGCCGACGACCTTCACCCCGGTGCTCCTGTCCTCATACAGGTATACGTCATTGGACCCGTGCAGCCTGAAGACCCTGTATGTAACATGGCCTGTCGAGCCGTTAATAAGCGGCTGGATATCATACTGAAGATAACCGTGCATCGGATCGTTCTCCGGCAGGTGGCCAAGGTAACGTTTACTCATTGTTTGGTATTTCTCGCATCCAACATGATATCACCTTTCAGCTCGCCTCGCGGAGGCGACATTGTTCAGGGCGCTACTTGGGAAGGCCATTTAAGGCGGCGCCGGAAGGTCCTGCCAATTTTCAGGTTCAAATAGCCTATCGGCTTGTTGTGTGATAAGATCTGAAAAATACCATGGGACATGGCAGACCGCGATCTCTGTCAGTACAGATATCGAGGCAAACGCGCTTATGGGGCCGTTATCAGAAAAGAGGAGAAGACATGAAGAGGCTGGGTTGGCTGATTATAGCCATTGCCATGATGATGGCATGTTCAGGCTGTTTTTGGGGCGGGTATGGGGGAGAGGGCTACCCCGATAACGGCGGGTACTATGAAAGCCCCGGGGGCGGTGGATTCGAGGGCGGTGAGCGCAGGGGCGGCGAGGGCGGACATGAAGGTGGCGAAGGCGGCGAGCACGAAGGCGGCGGCGAGGGCGGACACGAAGGCGGCGAAGGCCGTTGATGCGATCAGGCCATACAGGGTGGCGAACGGGTTTCAGGCGTCTGCACAATAATAAGGAGGATTTATGAAAAGGCTGGCAGGTCTCTTTATCATCATTATTCTGATGTCGGTGTGTAGCGGGTGCTGGTGGGGCTGGGGCCCCGATCGCGGAGGCCGTGAAGGCGGCGGCTATGATCGCGGCGGAAGCCATGAAGGCGGCGGAAGTCACGAAGAGCGTCGTTAAGACGAGGTACGAACGGCAAAGCGATCTTTTTTGGCAACCGCAGGCCGTCGGGATCGAAATGGTAAGAACATGCGATGTCGGATTTCAGATATGCACATGATGACTATATCAACGGGGGTCTCATGATGCAAACGATAACGATGACGCAGACGTTCATACATATAGCAGAACAGGAGGGTTGATGATCATGAAGTGGTTTAACGTTCGAGAGGTTTTCTTCTTAATCCTGTGTGTTTTTGTAATTACAGGATGCGGCAAGGGCTCAGGCAGCAGCAGCGGACATTGGAAAGAAGGGGATACCGACAGGCCCTTCGTGGTCAGCGTAACCCCTCTCGATGGTGCCGTTGAAGTCGCACTTGACACGACAGTCTCCGCAAGATTCAACGAAGCGATGAGACACTCGACGATCGACGGCTCGACATTTACGTTAATGCACGGGTTTACGACTGTTTCAGGCGACGTGACCTATTCCGGCGTAACCGCGGTCTTTACGCCGACAAGCCCTCTTATAGCCAACACCGTCTACACCGCCACCGTTACAACCGGGGCCAAAGACGTCAATAACAATGCGCTGGCAAGTGACTATGTTTGGAGCTTTACAACGGCCAGTGGCCCGGTCGTGGTCCTGACGGTCCCGATCAATAATGCCGTAGATGTCCCACTAAACACGGAAGTTACCGCGACCTTCAACGAGGCAATGAAAAGCTCGTCGATCACAGGCTTAACGTTTACCCTGTTTAATGGCCCAACTCAAGTGACAGGCGCAGTGAGCTACTCCGGGCTGACCGCGACCTTCTTGCCGGACAATCCGCTTATAGCCAACACCGTCTATACCGGCACGATTACAACCGGGGCCCAGGACCTTGCAAGCATTCATCTCACAAGCAACTATAGCTGGAACTTTACGACAGGTTTTACCAACGATACTGATGCGCCCTTCGTAAATTCCACAGACCCTGGCAACGGCGGCATAGAAGTGGCTATCACTAACAGCGTGTTCGCGATCTTCAACGAACCGATGGCCCCTTCATCGATCAACACGACGACTTTTACCCTGTTTGTTGATAGCGGACCACAAGTTACAGGAACAGTGACCTACGCCGGTCTGACAGGGGTTTTCAAGCCAAACAGCCCGCTCATAGCCAACACCCTATATGACGCCGAGATTACGACCGGTGCCACGGACCTCGCGGGCAATCCGCTGGCGAGCAATTACGACTGGAGCTTTACGACAGGTTCAGCACTCATAGTCGGCCCAATATTCCTTGGTTCGGCGGCCAGTTATGGGATCATGGCAACTGCCGCGATTACGAGTGCCGGAACCAATGGCACCGATATAAACGGGGATGTTTCGTTAGACCCGGGTACTTCGATGACCGGATTCCCGCCTGGAATAGTAAACGGAGCGATACACATAAATGACACAGAGTCCGCGCTGGCAAGGGCCGACCTGCTGGTCGCGTATAACACCGCCAAGGGCCTGCCGCCTGGACACACCATCTCCGCCGGTGCGGACCTGGGTGCGCTGTATCCTTTGGGTATCCCTCCTGGCACCTATACGTCCGGCAGCACGATGCTGGTCTCGACCCCGCTTACTTTGACGGCGGGGGCAACGATAATGCCGTCTGGGTCTTCCAGATCGGCTCCTCGCTGACTACTGGGGCCAGTCTTACGCTGATTAACGGCGCTCATGCCAAGAACATATTCTGGGTTCCTACTGCCGATGCGACCATAGGGGTAGGCACTACCTTCTATGGAACCATAGTGGCCGGAAGGGATGTGACTGCCGTGACTGGCGCCATCGATAAACGGCAGGATCTTGGCCGGAGCGATCACCGCCGGCACGGTTGCTATGCAGGATAACACGGTAGTTAACGTACCTGCCCCGTAAGGCGTGAGATCGTGAAAGCGTGCGATTGGAGAGACAGGCCGATATTCATGCTTTGGCCTGTCTCTCCCCCTCCTCGCTTTAGCGGCTGGTTTTGATATCATGCGCGGCTTTTTGGACATGCTGCTGCAAAGAGCAGCAATATAAAGGAGGACATGAGATGAAAATGATTTTCCGTGTAGCGCTTATGGTGGCTACCGTTATTCTGCTCCTTCCCTTGGCCGCCCGCGCTGAGATAAAGGCAGGCAGCTTTGAGGTGGAGCCGTTCGCGGGGTACAATTTTTTCGAACACGGGCAGAACCTGCAAGACTACCTGATCTATGGCGGGCGGGTTGGCTATAACTTCACGAGGTACTTCGGCATGGAAGGCGTCGTGGAATATATGCAGAGCCGTGTTGATGACAGGTCAATAAGGGGCAACAAGGAAGGGCAGTTCAGAAGCCCGATCAATCATGTATACCTTACCATGTATCATCTCGATGCCGTCTATCACCCCTTGCCAGATAGCAGTTTCAACCCCTTTATCGTTGCGGGTATCGGAGGGCTGCACTATCATCCATCGATATCGCACGGCGACATGCCCGCTTTTAATGTCGGCATAGGCGCTAAATACTGGGTGACGGACAATATCGCGCTCAGGGTCGATGTCAGGGACTATGTCGTCACCGAGATTTTCCACGATTCCTACAATAACCTTGCAGTTACCGCTGGAATAACTTATGCGTTCGGCGGTAAGGCAAAGTGAGCCAGGAGTATGCAGCAAAGAGGCCTGAAAGACGTCTTACGTTGATCCGGGCCTTCTTCAAAAAATAGGTTTAAGGAGATAACACGATGAGCAAGAGAGCAATCTATTTTTTAGCGCTGATGGTGGCGGTTATAGCGCTGTTAGCGACCGGTGTGCCCGTGTTCGCGGCTGACACGGATAGCCGTATCGAGTCATCCGCAAAGCAGTCGTACGCGTTCAAGACCTATCTGAAGGATGATGACATCAAGGTCGAGTCTAAAAAAGGCGTTGTTACCCTGACCGGGACCGTCGCGAACGAATACCACAAGTCCCTGGCCAAGGATACCGTGGAGAGCCTGCCCGGCGTAAAGAGTGTGGACAACAGGCTTGAACTCAAGGCCGAATCCCCCGCCACGAACTCGGATGAATGGCTCGCGGACAAGGTGAAGGCTACCCTGCTGTTTCATCGAAGCGTGAGCGCCACCAATACGGAAGTCAGCGCCAAAGACGGCGTTGTGACCCTGCGCGGCAATGCCGACAGCCAGGCGCAAAAGGAATTGACGTCCGAATACGCGGCGGATGTCGAGGGAGTCAAAAGTGTCGATAATGAGCTGAACGTGCCCGGCACGGCCCCGACTGCCCCGGAACCGGCGTTCCATTCGGCTGGCGAACAGATCGATGACGCCTCGATAACCGGCCAGGTCAAGATGGCGCTGCTGCTGCATCGCTCCACCAGCGCCCTGCACACCAGCGTAAAGACGAATCACGGCAATGTCACTGTAAGCGGCAGGGCCGCAAACAACGCCGAAAAGGACCTCGTGACCAAGCTCGTCAATGACGTGCCCGGCGTCAAGAGCGTAAACAACAGGATGACCACCAAGTAGCTTTGGGGCCATACGGAGAACGTAGTGTACACGGCAAGGGGCCTGAAAAACGTCTTGCACAGCTAAGGCAGGAGGACTGAGATGAAGAAGGTCATTTTATTGTCAGTGTTGGCGGCTTTTGTAGCTGCCATGTTTGCGGGCTGCGCCGCCACGCGCACGAAAGAAAGCACCGGCGGGTATGTTGACGACTCGGCCATTACGGCGAAGGTCAAGGCCGATCTGGTAAGAGACCCCGTGACGAAGGCGCGCGAGATAAGCGTCGAGACCTTCAAGGGCGTCGTACAGCTTAGCGGCTTCGTCAGTACCGACAAGGAAAAGGATAGGGCCGAGGAAATCGCGCGCTCTGTCAAGGGCGTTGTTGATGTCAAAAACAACCTCATCCTTAAGAAAGACCTGTAACAGTCGCAGAAAGGCCTATGGAGGAGACATGAAAGCTATATCGCTAGCCGTGCTGCTTATGATGCTGATGGTGACGGCATGCATAATACCGACAGGGCGCGGGGGTTTTGTTGTTGTGCCGCCGCCACTGCCGCCCATCGTGGAGATTGGACCCGATCCATACTACTATCAGCAAGGTTATCACTATCAATACCGCGACAGCGACCACTCATGGTATTACTCTCATGACAGGAGCGGCCCGTGGTCTCCGTTGCCCAGGGACCACTACCCGAGGGAGACCAGGTTCAAGGGCAAGGGAGAAGGAAGCCATGCTCCTGGACCCGTACAGGATCGCTGACCTGACAATGACAGCGGCAGATAGGGGCTGACCTGCTTGCAGGTTTGGACGCCATAACCCGGCAGGCAAGGTCGTATTCGGCGGCCTTGCCTGCTTTTGGATCCACATTGTGGACCAATAATAGAAAGGGGAATTGCCATGTTGTGGACTATTGCTGTAATTCTAATCATATTGTGGCTTTTGGGAATGGTGAGTTCCTACACCATGGGCGGATTCATTCACATCCTTCTGATTATCGCGATCGTAGTCATTCTGCTTAGGGTCATCAGCGGACGACGAGCACTATAGCTAACCATAACACGAACTTGCGAGGCGAAGGAGGAACAAGGTGAAATCATCCATGATGCTGGGTTTGATCCTCATTGTCGTAGGGATCGTTGCCTTTGCGTATCAAGGCATCACCTATACGACAAGGGAAAAGGTAGTTGACGTCGGGCCCATCCACATAACCTCTGACAAGACCAACACGATCCCGCTGACCCCGGTCGTAGGCGCTATCGCGATAGTGGGCGGTATAGTGCTGGTGGTCATGGGAAACAAAAAGGGCTGATCCAAGGCAATATATCAATACAGCGAGGAGTCTAGAATGAAGGATAAACGGAAGGCATACGAAGAGAAGCTCGATGCGCAGCTGGCGCAATGGAGC
This sequence comes from Nitrospirota bacterium, assembly GCA_963721805.1. Lineage (GTDB taxonomy): Bacteria > Nitrospirota > Thermodesulfovibrionia > Thermodesulfovibrionales > JdFR-86 > CAVRJY01. The sequence continues at coordinate 1,297,229 of CAVRJY010000001.1, forward strand.
GCGCAGATCGATCTGCTGAAGGCCAAGGCGAACAATGCCAAGGCCGACGCGAAGATCGATTACCTCAAAACCATAGACGCCTTGCAGCTCAAAAAGGATCAGGCCGGTGTGAAGCTGCGGGAGCTGAGGGCCGCAGGAGACGAGGCGTGGGATGATATCAAGGCGGGCGCGGAAAAGGCTTGGGATGAAGTCAAGGCAGCCTTCCACGGCGCGGCGTCAAAGTTCAAGTGAGCAAAGACGCCAGGCCAGGCGTGCTGGCGTTTGACACCTCTTGTTTTGTCGAAGAAAGGTGGATGCAATGCCTATCCTGATGCGCATTGCCACCTGCCTCAACATTACCGTAGCCCTTCTTTTCCTTGTAGCGGCTGCCCCGGCGGTGGCCTCTGAGCGGTCCAGCGATGAATTCCTGAGCGGTTATGTTTCCTCGATCCTTGAACGGGACTTGAACTGGGAGAGAAAAAGCTATATCTTGAAAGTTGTCAACGGGGTTGCCACGATTACCCTGTTTAAAGATGACCCGGAGAGACGCGAAGCGGTCGATAATAAATTGCGCTCTATCGACGGACTGCACGGGATAAAGATCGTGGTGAAGACCGCGGATGCCAATAAGCCGGGAGCGTTAGAAAAGATAATAGGGGTAACCGGCGAAGGGGAGTCCTTTCCGACGGGCGACCTGTTCCGCCCCCTGCTGGCCGACCCGAAGCAACCGCAGTTCTATGTCAACTTCGACCACTTCGAATCGTTGGGTAAGCGATACACCATGGCCTCGGTCGGCTTCGGGGAGACATTCGGGCTGTATAGATTTTTCGGCAGCCGCGAGGGTGACGGCCTTCAGATGAGCGTGGAGGGCGCCCTGTTCGCCAAGTTCAACCTGAACACCGCATCGTCCGACCTCATCAACGCCGATTACACCATCGGCATCCCCGTCACCTACCGCAATGGCGACAATTCGGTCCGCATGCGCATCTATCATCAGAGCTCGCACCTGGGGGATGAGTTGCTACTGAGCGCCAATCCTCCCAACCGGGTCAACCTCAGCTACGAAGCCGTCGAGCTCATCTATTCCCGCGAATGGCGCGGCTGGCGAGGATATGGCGGCGGTGAGTACCTGATCCACAAGGAACCCGATGACCTGAAGCCGCTGAGCGCCCATTGGGGGGTCGAGTATCGCGGAAGCGAGCCGCTTCTGTGGAATGGCAGACCGGTTGGCGGGGTGGACATGAAGTGTCTGGAAGAGCATAACTGGGCCATCGACACGAGCGTCAAGGCTGGCCTGGAGTTCGGTCATCCCAACCCCGGACAGCGTCGTCTGCGCGTAATGGCCGAGTGGTATAAGGGATTCGACCCGCAAGGCCAGTTCTATACCAATAAGGTCGAATACTATGGCCTGGGGGTATCTCTGGGATTTTGAATCCTGACTCAGCCAGCCAGCGATGGATTCCCGGATGTGATCCACTGCATAACGTGATAAACTTATGCCAGGACTATATCGTTTGAGGAGGACCCGATGAGACTTGTGACGCGCTCTGACTTTGACGGCATCTGCTGTGCCGTGCTCCTTAAGGAGCTTGGAATCATCAGCGATATGGTCTATGCCCACCCCAAAGACATTCAAGACGGAAAGATAAAGATCACGTCCGACGACTTGCTCGCGAACGTCCCCTACGCCGAGGGCTGCGGGTTGTGGTTCGACCACCACTCGAGCGAGGCCGAGCGCCTGGAGTTAGGCTTCGAGTTCAAGGGCTGCAGCGAACCTGCCCCGAGCGCGGCGCGCGTGATCTACAATTACTATAACGGGGCCGCGACCCTCTCGCGCTTCGACGAGATGATGACCTATGTCGACAAGGTCGACTCCGCGATGCTAACCGAGGACGAAATCTTAAACCCGAAGGGCTGGGTGCTGCTGGGGTTCATCTGCGACCCTCGCACCGGGTTTGGCTACCACAAAGGTTTCTCGGTCAGCAACCTCGACCTGATGAGGCAGCTGGTCGACTATATCCGTCAGTACCCGATAGTGAAGATACTCGATATCCGGGACGTCAGGGAACGCATCGAGATGTACCGCGCCGAAAACGAACGGTTCAAGGACTTCCTCATGAGGCATACGCGCCTGGATGGGGTCGTGGCCGTGACCGACGCCAGGGGGGTGGCCGATGTGCCTCCAGGAAACCGTTTTCTGGTCTACTCCCTGTTCCCGGCGTGCAATATATCGATCCGGTTGATCGATGGCAAGGACGGAGGGTTCGTCGCGTTCTCGGTCGGCCACAGCATACTGAACCGCACATCGAAGGTGGACGTCGGGAAACTCCTGCTCAGTTTTGGAGGAGGAGGCCACAGGGCGGTGGGCACGTGCCAGACCCCGGCCGCCGAGGCAGACCGCGTGCTCCGGGAGCTGCTGACCACGATGAACCGATAGCGGATGGGCGCTTTGCCTCCCTGCCGCCACGGAACTGGTGGCGATGGGAGGAGGGCCGGCCCTTGCTTAAAGGGTGCGGGTTTTTCTATAATCAATAATATCTTTTTGAGGAGGACTTAAGGAGTGAAAGAAGGTATACACCCAAAGTACAATGAAGTCGATGTGACGTGCGCGTGCGGCGAGAAGTTCAAGACCCGCTCGACGCAGGACAAGGTGCGCGTGGACATATGCTCCAAGTGCCATCCGTTTTTCACCGGAAAGCACAAGGTCCTCGATATCGAGGGGCGCGTCGAGAAGTTCAAGAAGAAGTACGCGAAGAAGACTCAGTAGCTACGCTAGAAATCTTTCGGGCCGTTGGCGCCTCTGCGTGCCGGCGGCCCTTATGTTTGTGAGGTGCGATGGGACACGCGATAGGCGGACAGGCGGTAATAGAGGGCGTGATGATGAAATCCAAGCGGGGATGGTCCGTGGCGGTGCGCGGCCCCAAGGGTGAGATCCACGTCAGGACCGAACGCCTGCGCGAACTCCCGGCCATATACTCGATGCCCTTCGTGCGCGGGGTGCTCGTGCTGCTGCACACCCTGACCATAGGCATCAAGGCGCTCGAGTTTTCGGCCTCGAAGGCCTACGACGACGAGGGCGGCGAGGAGCCCCTGAGCAAGGGCGCGATAACGCTGACGATAGCGGCCTCGATAGGGCTCTCGGTGGTGCTCTTCGTGCTCGTGCCGCTGTACGCCGCCAAGCTTACTGGCATGGCCGTCGAAGCGGTGGCCAAGGGCTCGCTGCTTTTTAACCTCGTAGACGGGGTGGTGCGCGTGATAGTGTTCCTGCTCTATATCGTGATCGTGGGGATGTGGGCCGAGATGCACCGCGTGTTTGAGTACCACGGGGCTGAGCACAAGGTGATCCACGCCTACGAGGCCGGCCGCACGTTGGACGTCCAGAGCGTGCGCGAATACAGCCCCCGCCACCCGCGGTGCGGCACCAGCTTCCTGATGATCGTGATGGTGCTGAGCATTCTCGTGTTTTCGCTCATACCCTCGGACTGGGCATTCATATATAAGGCGCTTAGCCGCATCGTGCTGATCCCGGTCATCGCCGGCATATCTTACGAGACCCTCAAGCTCTCGGCGCGCATGAAGGACAACCCGATAGTTGGCGCGCTTATAATGCCGGGGCTGCTGTTACAGAGGCTCACGACGTTTGAGCCCGACGACAGCCAGATAGAGGTCGCGATCAAGGCCATGCGGGAAGTGCTCGACATGGAGGACTCCGATGCTTGAGAAGCTTGAAAAGCTCGAGCTGCGCTACGAGGAGCTGACCAACCTGCTGATGTCGCCCGACATCATGGCCGACATGAAGAACTTCCAGAAGCTCTCGAAGGAGCAGGCCGACCTCTCGCCGCTCGTCGAGAAGCTCAGGGAATTTAAAAAGGTCTCCAATGACATGGAAGATGCGCGCGAGCTCATGTCCTCGGGTGACGAGGAGATGAAGACGCTCGCGCAGGCCGAGTTCGAGGAGCTGAAGGCCCGCAAGCCCGCGCTCGAAGACGAGCTGAAGCTCATGCTCATCCCCAAGGACCCGCGTGACGAGAAGAACGTCATACTCGAGATCCGCGCCGGGACCGGCGGCGACGAGGCCGCGCTCTTCGCCGCGACCCTGTTTAGGATGTACAGCAAGTACGCCGAGGCCCGGAGGTGGAAGGTCGAGGTCGTCGACTCAAGCCCGACCGGCATCGGCGGGTTCAAGGAGATCATCGCGACCATAGAGGGCAAGGGCGCATACAGCCGCCTGAAGTACGAAAGCGGCGTGCACCGCGTCCAGCGCGTACCGGCCACCGAGGCCTCGGGCCGCATACACACCTCGGCCGCTACCGTCGCCGTGCTGCCTGAGGTCGAGGACGTCGACGTGAAGATCGAGCAGAAGGACCTGCGTGTCGATACCTTCTGCGCCTCGGGACCGGGGGGGCAGGGCGTCAACACCACATATTCCGCGGTGCGCATCGTGCACATACCGACAGGCATCACGGTGCAGTGCCAGGACGAGCGGTCGCAGATCAAAAACAGGGCGGTCGCGATGAAGGTGCTCCGCGCGAGGCTCTACGAGTCGCAGATCGAGGCGATAGAGAAGGAGCGCGCGCAGGACCGCAAGAGCCAGGTCGGCTCAGGCGACCGCTCCGAGCGCATACGCACCTATAACTTCCCGCAGACCCGCGTGACCGACCACCGTATAGGGCTGACGCTCTATAGGCTCAACGCTGTGGTCGAGGGCGACCTTGACGAGATCATCGACGCGCTCGACGCCCACTACCAGACCGAGAAGATCAAGGACCTGCAAGGCGTCTGAGCCCGGTGGACGCCCGGAGCCTGATAAGCCTGGGGGCCGCTAGGCTCATGGCAGCCGGCATCGGCGAGGCCAGCCGCGAGGCCGAACTCCTTTTCCTTCACGCAACCCAGATTCAGCGCGTGGCCCTCTACCGCGACAACCCCGATGTCCCATCCGCGAATGCAGAAGCATACGTTGCCCTAATCAAGCGGCGCGCGAGCCGCGAGCCTATGTACTACATCCTGGGAGAGGTCGGGTTTATGGGGCTGCGGCTCCGGGTCGGGCCCGGGGTGCTCGTGCCGAGGCCGGAGACCGAGCTGCTCGTCGAGGAGGCCCTGCGGCTGATTGCCCCCATGCGCCACCCGCACGTGCTCGACCTCTGCACCGGAAGCGGCGCGATTGCGCTCGCGATAGCCCACGCATTGCCCGCGGCCGAGCTCACCGCGACCGAGCTATCGGCCGACGCGCTCGCCTATGCCAAGGCCTCGGCGCGGATAAACAAGATCGACAACGTGAGGTTCCTCGAGGGGCACCTGTTCGTCCCCGTCGCGGGCATGAAGTTTGAGCTGATCGTCTCAAACCCGCCATACATACCCGCCGCAGAGATAGCCTCGCTCGAGCCGGAGGTAAGCGTCTGGGAGCCGCGCGAGGCGCTCGACGGGGGCCCGGACGGGCTCGACTTCTACCGCGAGATTCTGACAGGCGCGCTGTGCTATCTCGACCCTCCCGGTATCGTGATGCTCGAGCTCGGCGCCGGACAGTCCGGTGCGGTAGCCTCCATAGCGGCCTCGGCTGGGCAGTACGGCAAGCCCGAGTTCGTCCGCGACCTCGCGGGCCACGAACGCATCGCGATACTGAGGCTCGGCCGAGACCCCCTTAAGTGCAATTAGTTTGCTTAGACGAATATTTTAGTCTAAGATATATGGCATGTTAGAGCTATCGTCCAGAAAGATCATGATCGCCTGCATGTTGCTGGTCCTGCTCGCGCCGCGCCATGCGCTGGCCGGGCTCATAGAGGACCTCGGCGCGCGCCAAAAGGGGCTCGCGTCGATCACCGCGACGTTCGACCAGGAGAAGCACACGGAGCTGCTGGGCCGTCCGATCAAGAACCGCGGCAAGATCTATTTCAAGGCCGGCGCGGGCGTCAGGTGGGAGTATGACGGAAAGATGCTGGTCATATACGACGGGAAGTCCGTCTACCTCCATTACCCCGAGCTCGGGGAGGCCGACAAGGTCACTGGGGCCTCTGAGTACATAGGCCCGCTTACGTTCGACATCCCGACGCTCGTCAGGGACTACAAGGTCGACGCCGTGCGCTCGGGGAAGGATATAGTGCTGGACCTGCGGCCCAAAAAGCGGATGCCCTTTGCCTCGATGCGCATGACGTTCGGGCCAGAGGACGCCTTCCCGCGCGAGATCACCGTGACCGAGGAGAGCGGCGACAGCACGGCGATCCGCTTCCATGACATAAAGAAGAACGCTCCGCTTAGCGGCTCGCTGTTCGTATTCACCCCGCCGTCCGGCCTCAAGGTAAGGGAGCGCGGGTTTGGAAGATAACAGGTGTTCCGTGCCGGCGGTGGATAAGCCCTACCGCGGCATAAGCGGGATAGGCGATATCAAGAGCGCCGCGGCGGTCACGTTCGGGGCGGCCCGCGACGATTTCATGGACTCGGTAACGCGGCTCCTGCACGCCGGGTGCGTCGCGCTTCAGGGCGGCCCTGCCACAGCGGAGGCCATAGTCTCGGCCGGGCCCGACCTCGTCCTGATCGGCCCGGCTGACAGGGCCTCGGACGCAGTGAAATTCGCGCTCTGCCGTGAACTGAGAGAACGCGCATACAACGGCATCGTGGTCCTGGTCACGAGCGACACGGCGTATGGCGGCGGCACCTCGGGCATCACCGGGGCGGGGTTTGACAACTACCTCCTCGTGGGCGAGCCGCCCGGCGAGATAGCGGACTCGCTTAACTGGGCCATCCTTAACCGCAAGAGAAAAAATAAGTACATAGTGCAGTTCGACTGCAATCCGGACTCCATCTATACGATAGATTCCTCGGGCCGCGTCTACGACATTAACGCGGTGGCGGCCGGGGGCTCGGGGTTCACCCCGCGCCAGATCGTCACGGGCGGGATCAACGTCAGGGAGATCGGCACCCTGGGCTGTTTCGAGGCGCAGATCATGCCCTCGATCACGCTGCAGAACGTCGGCAGGTCGTTCACGATGATGGTCGAGGACGACAACCGCATCTTCCAGGTCAAGGCCGGCATACACAACGTCGTGACCATCGGGCTCGTGGCCGCGGTGATAAAGACCGACATCACGCGCGCGATCTACGGGCGCACGATGGACATACTCGCAAACTCGATCACGATGCTCTCGGAGCGCGACAACTACACCGCAGGCCACTCGGCGCGCGTGTTCCACTACGTCCGCCGGATATCGGAGCAGATGGGCCTGGGCCATCAGGCCAAGGTGATAAGGCCGCTCTATTTCTCCTCCCTCCTGCACGACATCGGCAAGGTCGGGGTCAGGGACGCGGTGCTCCTGAAGCCGGACAAGCTCGACGCGGCGGAGTTCCGGGAGCTCGCGACGCATTGCGAAAAGGGTGCGAAGATGCTCGAGCACTACGTGTTTCTGAAGGACTGCCTGCACGTCGTACGCTCGCACCACGAGCGGCCTGACGGCCGCGGATACCCGGACAGCCTCACCGGGGATGCGATCCCGCTGGGCTCGCTTATAATCGGGGTCGCGGACGGCTTCGACGCCATGACATCGACGCGGCCCTACCGCAAGGCAATGTCATACGAGCAGGCGATTGCCGAGATAAAGGACAATCTCGGCGGACAGTTCCACGTCGAACCTGCGCGCGCGTTCCTGTCGCTTATCACCCCGCGGCTCATGGGAGAGGTGGCGGAGCTTTCCGATAAGCCCTTCATCTCGCTTACGCAGGAACTCCTCGACATGTTCACGTAGTCTTGCAATCCCCCGGCGCGAGGCACTATCCTATATCCCTGTATACCTTAACCCACGGAGGTCTTTTTTATGCGTTTTTCGAAGCTCTTTGTCCCGACTCTCAGGGAGGTGCCCTCGGATGCCGAGGCCATAAGCCACAAGCTCCTGCTGAGGGCCGGTTTCGTCCGCCAGCTCTCGGCCGGGCTCTATATCTACCTTCCGCTCGGGGTGCGCGTGCTGGAGCGCGTCTACCGGATCATCCGCGAGGAGATGCGGGCCATTGGCGCGCAGGAGGTCACGATGCCGGTGCTGCATCCGGCCGAGATATGGCAGCGCACCGGGCGCTGGGACGCTATAGGGGACGAGATGTTCAGGCTCAAGGACCGCGCGGGCAGGGACATGTGCCTCGGGATGACGCACGAGGAGATCATGACCTGGATGGCCTCGCAGGAGGTGCGCTCATACCGCGACCTGCCGCAGGTCTGGTATCAGCTCCAGACGAAGCTCCGCGATGAGGCCCGCCCGAAAAGCGGCATACTGCGCACGCGCGAGTTCGTGATGAAGGACAGCTACAGCTTCGACCGCGACGAGCAGGGGCTCGACGAAAACTACAGACTCCACATCGGGGCATACGACAAGATCTTCTCGCGCTGCGGCATCAGGTTTCACAGGGTGCAGTCCGACACCGGGATGATGGGCGGCCTCGGCGCGCACGAGTACATGGGCCCGAGCCCGGCCGGCGAGGACACGATAGTGCTCTGTGACGGATGCGGATATGCCGCTAACGTCGAACTTGCGGTATCGGTTCCTGAGAACGTCGGGTGCCCGGAGATGCAGTACGAAGAGGTCCATACCCCGAACCGCCGCACCGTGGCCGAGGTCTCGAACTTCCTGAAGCTCAAGCCGGGCTGCTTCATCAAGAGCCTGCTGCTGATAACCGATGCCCATGGCCCGGTGCTCGCGCTCGTCCGCGGCGACCACGAGCTGCACGAAAAGAAGATGACGAAGGTCGTACAGAGCACATTTCGTCCTGCGCGAAAAGAGGAGGTCCGTGACCTCTTAGGAGTCGAGGCCGGGTTCATCGGCCCTCAGGACCACACGCTGCGCATCATAGCTGACGAGAGCCTGCGCGGAGGGACGTTCGTGGCCGGGGCGAACAAGCCTGACTATCACATCAAGGGCATCAGGGCCGACGAGCACTTCAAGGCAGAATGGGCCGACATCCGCACCGCGAAGGATGGAGAGACTTGCACGGCTTGCGGGGCGAAACTTAAATTTGAGACCGCGATAGAGATCGGCAACATCTTCAAGCTCGGGACGAAATACTCCGAGGCCCTGGGCGCGAACTTCCTCGACGAGGACGGGCAGGAAAAACCCATCGTGATGGGCAGCTACGGCATCGGCCCTGCGCGCATCGCTGCCGCGGCCGTAGAGCAGAACTTCGACAAGGACGGCATCATATGGCCCCGCGCCATCGCGCCCTTCGACATCGAGGTGATCCCGCTTAACATCGCCGATGAACAGTCAGTCGAGCTCGCGGCGATGATATACGAACGCCTCACGGTTGCGGGGCTCGAGGTCCTGATGGACGACCGCGACCTGCGCGCGGGGGTGAAGTTCAAGGACGCCGACCTGATCGGCATACCCACGCATATCGTGATCGGGGAGAAGACCCTCAAGGAGGGGCTCATCGAGCTTAAGGACCGCAGGTCGCGCGCGGTCGAGAAGCTCACGCCCGAGGACGTGATCGCCAAGGTGTTGAAGGATGCAGGGAAATAAGCAGACCGTCGACCTCATAGCGCGGGGCCGATGGGTCCTGACGATGGACGAGGGCGGCCCGGTCAAGGACTGTGCGGTCGCGGTCGATAAGGGCGTTATAGTGGACGTGGGGCCGATCCCGGCCATCGACGCGCTATACGATTCGACCGATACGATAGGCGGGCCGGACTGCTTCGTGATGCCCGGCATGGTCAACAGCCATACGCACTCTCCGATGGCGCTCCTGCGCGGCATAGCGGACGACCTCCCGCTGATGGAGTGGCTCGAACGCCACATCTGGCCGGCCGAGGACGCGTGGCTCAGCGAGGAGTTCGTGCATGACGCAACCGAGCTTGCTGTATTGGAGATGCTCACCTCGGGCGTGACCGCGTGCTCTGACATGTACTTTTTCCAGGACGCGACCGCCAAGGTGATGAAGCGCCTTGGGATGAGGGCCGTGCTCGGCGCGGGGGTGATAGACTTCCCGACCAAGACCACGACAGGCCCGGACGACTGCATCGCGCGCGCCGCGGATTTCATCGCGCGCTGGAAGGGCGACCGCCTGATCACGCCATCTATCGCGGTGCACTCGGCATACACCTGCGGCCCGGATACGCTTAAGAAGTCCATGGAGCTTGCGCAGCGCGAGGGTGTGCTCTTACAGATCCACCTCAGCGAGACCGAGTGGGAGGTCGGGGAGATTCAGTCCCGCTATGGCAGACGCCCGGCGCTTCACCTCGACAGCCTCGGCGTGCTCAACGACAACCTCCTCGCCGCGCATTGCGTATGGCTTAGCGACGAGGAGATTGCCCTTATGGCAGAGCGCGGGGCGCGCGTGGCGCACTGCATCGAGAGCAACCTGAAGCTCGCCTCCGGCGTCGCGCCGATCCCCAAGATGCTGAGGGCGGGCATAACCATCGGCCTTGGCACGGACGGCGCCGCGAGCAACAACGACCTCTGCGTGCTCGGCGAGGCGCAGACCGTTTCGAAGGTCCATAAGGCGGTATGGAAGGACCCTACAGCGATGGACGCCAATACAGTGATCAGGATGGCGACGCGTGATGGGGCAAAGGCCATCGGGCTGCCGCAGTGCGGTCATATCGCGAAGGGCGCATGCGCCGATATAATCACGGTCGATCTGATGAGGCCCCACATGGTGCCGATGTATAACCTGCCCTCGCAGATCATATACGCGATGGAGGCCTCGGACGTGCGCGACGTGGTGGTCGACGGGAAGGTCGTGGTCAGGGCCGGGCGGCTGGTGAACGCGGATCAGATGGAGATCATACTGAAAGCCCAGGCCTGGGGCGAGAGGATCAAGAAGGCGTAGATTTTGATGCCCCACATGAAACCAACATACATTCAGCTTTACCCTACGCTTCGCTGCACGCAGAACTGCACGTTTTGCTTTAACTGGAGCATGGCACCGCATGGTGCCGACATGTCTTATGATAGTGCCTTGCGGTTGATCGACAAGGCGCTTGAGCACTCGATATCGAGCATCGATATCATGGGCGGCGAGCCATTTTTGCTTCAGTGGATGCCGCGCTTCATCGCAAACGCACTGGGCCGTGGGATAGCCGTAAATGTCAGCACAAACGGAAGTCTCCCGGATGCATTAAAAGGCCTGCGCGGCCTGTCGGGGCACCCCCTCCAAGTAGGCGTTTCACTCCAGGGCGCAAGCCCATCCGCCCATGCCGCGCTTTCCGGCTCTGACAACTTCGGCCTCGCGCTTGAGAGCATCAGGACGTGTCAATCAATCGGGCTTGAGCCAATCGTAAAGACGGTTGTCAGCCGCTGCAATGTGAGCGAGATCGAAGGCATCGCCGCGCTGCTTAAGGGCCTTGGAGTGAGGCGCTATAACCTGATCCACATGGATGCGCTTGGCCCGGTCGAGGACTCCTCGACGTATTCATACCCGGAGTTTATCGAGATCCACCGGCGGGCAGCATGCGCGGGCATCGAGATCGGCAAGGTGCACGCATCGTGTTTCGATCTCGCGGGGCTTGGCGGCACACTGAGGTGCGCGGGTGGCTCGCGAAAGCTCCTTGTGATGCCGGACGGTACGGTATACCCATGCAACCTGCTGGTGAACGTGGAGGGTTTCAGACTTGGCAATATATTTGATGACCAGTACGAGGCGATGATCAACAGCGAGGCGCTCGTCCCGCTTAAGAGGTTTTCCGCGGACAACCATTGCGGCCGCATGGATTGCGGCAATCATCGAAACTGCACCGGCGGATGTCCGGCCCACTTGTACACGCATGGGTATTCAATCGATGCGGGCGATCCCCGATGTATGCGTCTTAGCCGTACTTGAGCTTCAGATACAGCAGGTAGCACGACAGCACGAACGTAGTGGAGTTTGCGGCGATTATCGGCGACGAATGGAGCATGATCCCGTAGACCGCCCAAAGCCCGATGCCGAGCGTGAGCATGACCAGCATCATCAGCGAGAGGTCCTTGGTGTGCCTGCTCTTGTGGGCCTTGATGACCTGCGGGACGTATGAGACGGTCGTGCAGAATGCGGCCACTATGCCGACCGTAAATAACGCATCCATCAGAGCTTCCGGCGGCCTTCCAGGGATTTTCTGAGCGTGACCTCGTCAGCGAACTCTATGTCCCCGCCCATCGGCAGGCCGTAAGCGATACGCGTGACCTCGACCTGAAGCCCGGCGAGCGCCTCTTTCAGGTACTGCGCGGTCATCTCGCCCTTGGAGTTCGGGTTGGTGGCAATGATCACCTCTTCGATGCCGCCGTCTTTCACGCGTCGGATGAGCTCAGCGATCTTGAGTTTGTCGGGCGTGATGCCGTCTATGGGCGAGAGAGCGCCGAGCAGGACGTGATACCTACCGCGGAACGAGCCCGAGCGCTCGATCACGCTGATGTTGCTCGGCTCCTCGACCACGCAGATCTGTCTGGCGTTGCGCGAGGGATCGGAGCATATCGAGCAGACCTCGGCCTCGGTGATATTAAAGCAGATGGAGCAGAACCGGGCGTTGTCCTTGACGTCGATGATCGCATTGGCGATGGCCTTGGCCTCATTCGTGGGCATCGCGAGCACAAAAAACGCGAGCCTCTGGGCGGTCTTTCTGCCGATGCCCGGAAGCTTCATGAACTGCTCTGTAAGGTTTTCGATGATGCCGGTAGCCATGAGCTCGATCTAGCCTAAAAGGTCCCCAAGGCCGCCCATGCCCGGAATCTGGAGCCCTCCGGTGAGCTTCGACATCTCGGCCGCCACCATCTCGCGGCTGCGGCGCAGGGCCTCGTTAGTGGCCGCGAGTACGAGGTCCTGGAGCATCTCGACGTCATTGGGGTCGACGACGTCCTTCTCGATCTTGATCGATATGACCTCGCCCGCTCCGCTTGCAACGACCGTGACCATGCCGCCGCCTGCGGTGGCCTCTACGGTCTTATTCTTGGCCTCTTCCTGCATGCGGGCCATCTCGGCCTGGAGCTTCTGGGCCTGCTGCATTATGTTACCGAGCATTTTCTTGGACATGGGTTCTCCTTATTATTCTACTGCCTTATAGTCCACGAGCCTGCCCTCGAAGAGGTCCATCACCTCTTTGACCGTGGGGTCGGCCAGCGCGCGGGCTTTGAGGTCCACGGAAGGGGCCGCGACGGACGCGGTCTTGCCGATAAGTATCGCGACCTTCGTGGGCGTATGCCTGATATCGGAAGCGAGCTTTTGAAGCAGTGCCGATTTCTTATCGAGCGAATCCCTGCGGTGCGTGACATTGTCGCCGGTTATGGTGATAGATAGCGTGTCGCCGTCAAGCGCGGCCACCGCGTCTTCGCCGATATGAGAGGACAGCAGAGTGTTCATCCCCCTGAGCATCGCATCGAGCAGCGAGTCCGCATCCATCGGAGCGATATCGACAAGCTCATCTTCCTCGACGGGCGGTTCGTCCTCCTCGACAGGCGGCTCGTCTGTCACTATGGGGGCCTTGACCATCTTCGGGGCTGGAGGGCGCGGGGCCGGCATCTTGAGCGCCGGGGCGTGCTCGACCGGTTTAGGGTGGCCGTGGCCCAGGGCGGCTATCGCGTCCTTGAGCGTCGAAAACGTGGTAAGGTAGCTGACCTTCAGGAGCGCCATCTCGAGCGCGACCCTCGGCCATGACGAGAACTTTATCTCGCCCTCGGCCTTGATCAGCTCATTAAGTATCAGGCTCAGGTGTTCTTCCGATAGACCCTCGGCAGCCTGCTTAAGCTGAGCCATCTCCTCTGAGGTGAGTTCGAGGGCGTCGCCGGTATCGGCCTTCATGATCTTCACGACCAGCAGGTCGCGGAAGTGCTTTATGAGGTCGCGGCCGAACCCGCGCAGGTCCGTGCCACGGCCCACGAGGTCCGAGACAATGGCGAGCACACCTGCGCGGTCGCCCGAGGTGCAGGCCAGCGCGAGGCTGTGGAGCGTTCTGAAGTCCGAGATGTCGAGCAGGCCCTTTACGTCGTCCTCATTAACGTGCTCGGAAAACGATGTGACCTGATCGAGTATCGTGAGGCCGTCGCGCATGCTGCCGTCTGCCGCGCGCGCAACGAGGCTCAGCGCGTCGTCCGTGATGCCGATGCCGTCGGTCGAGACGATATGCGCGAGCCGGGCCTTGATGTCCGAGGTCGAGACGCGCCTGAAGGGCATGTGCTGGCAGCGCGAGAGTACGGTGGCCGGGACCTTCTTGGCTTCGGTCGTGGCCATGACGAATACGACATGCGGCGGGGGCTCTTCGAGTGTTTTGAGCAGCGCGTTGAAGGCCGAGGTCGAGAGCATGTGGGCCTCGTCGATTATATAGACCTTGTAGCGGCCGGAGGGGGCGTATTTAACGCGTTCGCGCAGATCGCGGACGTCATCGACGCTGTTATTAGACGCGCCGTCGATCTCGAGCACGTCGACCGAGCTTCCGTCCGTGATCGAGACGCATGACGAGCATACGCCGCAGGGGGTACTCGTGGGCCCGTCGAATGAGGTGCAGTTGAGGCCCATCGCGAGGATGCGGGCCGCCGTGGTCTTGCCCACGCCGCGCGGCCCAGCGAAGATGTAGGCATGGGAGATCTTACTCTGCGAGATCGCGTTTGCGAGGATCTGCACGATAGGGCCCTGTCCGACGAGGTCGTCGAACCGGCGCGGACGCCATTTTCTTGCCAGTACGAGGTAGCCCATATAGGTGGAGGTATTGCCTTCAATCAGGCAACGGCTTGCTGCGGCACACAGGCATAACGCTTACCGTTGCTTCCTTCCGGACCTGGCGGATTTCACATCGTCCCGTTGCGCAGGGCCATTGCCTGATTGAAAAAAACACCTCGCGTCCCGCGTCTTGCTGAGAGGTGAGTAAACGGAGAGGGTGGGATTTGAACCCACGGTGAGTTACCCCACACACGATTTCCAGTCGTGCTCCTTCGGCCGCTCGGACACCTCTCCAAAAAAACCTGAAAAATCAATAAAAAGCTTAGACGTGAATTATATCATTTCCGCACGATGGTTTGTCAAAACGGGCCGAAAGCGGCTGCAATTCCGGGATACTGCGTCGGTGAGAAGCTTGCCTCACTCATGACCGAATTGTTTAGGTAAGCTTTCTGCCCATATCATGTTGATCCTATCTTAATAACATTGGCACTGTTCCGCGCCGAATATGCTTGGCTATGGCTATAAAATAGACCATAGAAAATATTGATATTATATCTATCAAGCAATTGTTTTTTGATTTCTCTCACATGGTAATTTCCGCCTCCTGACAACATTAAAGATGGTGCAATATGATATGGTTTTGTTTTTAATGTTTGTCCATCAAATACCTTAGGTTTTAATTCATTCAGAAGCCCAATAAAGCTGAACAGTAGTTCTGGAAATGGGTTTAAGTTTTTCACTTCACAAAATGATTTGAGATTACTATTGTCTACATAGCAATATTTACGACTTCCAGAGAAGAAATATTTTGGATCAGTCAAATTTGTTATTGTTCCTTGGTTAATAATAGATATGTCAGGAGTAACGTAAATACCAGAAGATCGTCCTGAAGCCACCGTTAAATTATGATGAATCTCGAAAATATGATTTGTTACAGTACCTTTATAAGTATATGTTTTCTGCGCGGTGAAATAGGAAAAATTACTAGGATATCCTGCTGGGCTAAGTTTATATTTAAACTTACCATCAATTAGGTTGTTGATGGTTATAGAATAACCATTATTGTCATAATGCTTAACGACACTGTTATAGGCTGACATCTCAAAATAGTCACTAATACGCTCGGCGTGATTTGAAATCGTTGCAGCATGTGCGCTAAGGAAATTAGAAATCTCATACTGGAGAAGGCGGATATCCTTAAACGGGGACTTTGGCTTCCTTGCCATATTACGCTAACCCATCTAAAGAGGTCTTAAGCTTATAGAGAAAAGTCTTCACATCTGAATAATCAAATATGTAAATTGGTAGTCCGAATGTCCCAAGGATCCCATAAAAATCATTCGCCATTGACTGTAACGTGTCAGCCTCTGTTTTAGTGAGTTCGTTTTGTCCAAATTTAATAATTTGGATAGGAGGCCTATCAGTTAATGATCTTGCACCTGATTCTAAATAGGCAATTACTCTATTGTAGAAAATAGACATAGCAATAAGAAGTTCTATCGATTCACGCTTTTTTATCCATTGATATTTTCTAGGATTATTCTTTAAGAGAAACGCTAACTCCTTCATCCTAAAGTCATACTCAAATATTAGCTGCCCACGTAAATAATATGGTAGTCCTTTACAGAATTGTCTTATCATGTATTATTGACCTCATAATAATAATTTACTGCTAACTCAAAACGTAGTCAACTACTTACCACTCAAGCCGTTATTGTCACTATGAATTTTCCTAATGAGAGAACTGCATTTTCAGGTTTATCTCTGGTCGCCACTTAACCATGTATAGGCGGCATACCACACCTCCCCGGAACTGGTCAATAGGAACTGGTTCCCAGGAACCAGTTCCCATGGTACAGTTCCGACTTCTTGGTTTATCATCGCGCATGAGTAATAGCAATATGACACATATCATGTTAGGATTTGGCGAAAAGGGACACAATGAAGGTGAGCGCAGAACGAGGAAGGGAAGGGCGATGAAAGGAACCATGACAGAGGGGCGGGGCTACAGGCACACAATGGCTTGCGGAACTGCCTTTGGCCGCCCGGCTCCGGCATCCGAACAAAACCCCGAAAAACCGGCCAAAACATCCGAACATCCGAACAGGGGGCGCGGAAAGAAATGAGTATTGTCGCAGGGTTAGCCCCGGTTTTGACCCAAACATCCGAACGGAAAATGCAAAAACGCGCGCACACGCGCGCGAAATGCGTATATATGCCTATGACTGGCCCTCAAATCATGTCGTTGACCTTGGGGGCGCGGGGGTCCAGCGGCTGGGCCGCATCTAACCCCCGAAAGCGCGAGAAATCGTGTCAGACTAGGAACGGCGAGCAGACCGCCCGGAGGTGTACTGTGATGTACATTGAGGACGAGGCTTCGAGCCGTGACAACGTATCACGCGAGTTTCGCGCGCTTTCATTTCCACTTGACAAAAGGGTCGACCTAAGTTATAATTATTACAAGATGAGAGAGCTTCTAAACAAGACCGGGATGAAGAAAACTCCGCAAAGACTTGCGATTCTGGAGTTCCTGAAGGGTAATACCAGCCACCCTTCGGCCGAGGACATCTATGCGGCCGTGGTGGTAAAGTACCCGTCGATGTCATTCGCGACGGTCTACAACACGCTCAACAAGCTCCGCGAGCACAGAAGCCTGCTGGAGCTGACGATAGAGCCGGGCCGCAAGCGGTTCGACCCGAACCCGGCCCCGCACAACCACATGATCTGTACTAAATGCGGCAGGATCGAGGACATACACGAAAGCTTCTCGCTCGAGCTGCCGCGCGACGCGATGCTGGGATTCAGGCTCACGGGGACGCACGTGGATTTCTACGGCGTATGCCCCTCATGCGACGAAAACGATACCACCAAGGGAGGCCCGATATGTGCGTAGACCATCGAGTGATCTGCAAGTGCGCGACGAATTCCGTGAGCTTCAACTTCCGCGACAACGTGATGCCGGAAAACGTGATCAGGGCTCTGTACTGCCCGCGCTGCTCGTCTGACCTCGCGTTTGACCCCGAGAGCATGGTGCGCGACAACACCTGGGTGATCGACTACGACATGGAGGTCGCTGAGTTCATGAAGCCCAAACTCCCGGCCGCCCGGATCACGCCGGAGTTCATATTCGACAAAGGCTATGCCACCTGGCGCGGCGTGTATCCGGGCGACGAGGTCGACTCGGCGCGCGAGCGCGAGGAGATAGTGAAGCTCGCCAAAACCGATCCGAAGCGGTACTTCACGGAGTTTAAGACGTGGGCGGTAACCCGTATGGAACGCCTCAAGAGCGAAGGATGGAGGAAGGCGAATGAAGCTTGAAACCTTCGGTGAGACAGAGTTTCTCGTGCTGGTAGGCGTGGTCACGTGCCCCCGCTGCGGCGAGGACGTCGAGATCTGGAACGAGGGCTACGCGGAGGCGGTCTGCGATTATTGCGATTACAGGGTGTTCAGGAAAGAGCGCATCGTCCACTAGGCGCGCGCCTGAGAGCTAATAAATACAAGGAGGAAGCAATCATATGTCGAATTCCGAAGACGGGTTGAAGGCGGCGTTCGCCGGAGAGTCTCAGGCCAACAGGAAGTACCTCGCGTTCGCAAAACAGGCGGACAAGGAAGGCCTCAAGCAGGTCGCGAAGCTGTTCAGGGCCGCCGCGGAGGCCGAGACCGTGCACGCGAACAACCACCTCAAGGAACTCAAGGGCGTGAAGTTTACGCGCGAGAACCTCGAGGCCGCGATAGCGGGCGAGACATACGAGTTCGAGAAGATGTACCCTGCCTTCATCGAGGCCGCGCGCGCAGAGGCGAACGAGGGCGCGCTGAGGAGCTTTAACTTCGCAAACGAGGTCGAGAAGATACATGCCGCGCTCTATAAAAAGGCGCTGGCGGAGATTGGCAAGAACGCAGAGACCGATTACTACGTCTGCCAGGTCTGCGGCAACACGGTAGAGGGCGAGGCCCCGGACGTGTGCCCCATATGCGGCGCGAAGAAACAGGCTTTTAAAAAGATGGATTAAGCGGCATGGGGGCGACTCCCCTCGTTCCCGGCCGTTAATCATTTCTCTACACGGGGGGAGCCTTCCCCCATCCCCAAATGGCTCCCCCCGTCCCTCCCCCCTTAGGGGGCGCTATCTGCCTCGATAGGAGTCTGAGTGATCCCGGTGTTTGGTCCAGTTGTCGGCGTAGAGCCGCGCGAGCCCGGCGTTTTTGATCATCAGCAGGTTCTCTGCGTTGTTCGTCTCGGCCGCGAAGGTGAAGTTGAAGCTCCCGGTTATGACCGTCAGCCGGTCGATGACCATGACCTTGTTGTGCGCGATCTCGTGGGCGTCGTCGATATACGTCCTGATCCCGGCATGGGCGAGGAAGTCCAGCGACGAGTAGCGCTCGGTCCGGTTGCTCCTGTCGAGGATCACCTCGACACGGAGCCCTCTCTTGCGGGCGTCGGCGAGTGCCTTCGCGATCTCGCGGCTGGTGAACGAGAAGGCCTGTACCAGGACCTCCGTGCGCGCGGCCTCGATCTCATGGACGATGTATCGCGTGCACCCGCCGCCGGGGCTGAAGCACACGCGCGCAGGGGTGTTGTTGAGCGTGAGGTCAGCGGGATAGGCCGCCGGAGGAAGACAGAGAAGCAGCGACAGCAGGGCGCATGCGGATATACGGTTCAGCACGGGCGCTTATTTCTCATCGAGGTGGAACCTGTGCAGGAAGCGGTGATATACGGGGGCGAACAGTACGCCGACGAATGTCAGGAACGCGACCCCGCTGAAGAGTGCATAGAAGGCAGCGAAGAGCTTTCCGCCCTCTGATTCCAGATGGTCCACCGGGCCCATGCCGGTCAGGATCATCGAGGCGTTCAGGAACGAGTCGGTCCAGCCGAGGCCGCCCCAGACATGATACCCGAACATCCCGAGACCGAGCGAGAACCCCAGGATGAGGCACGAGAATCCCGCGTATCTCAATTGGCGGGCGGCGAAATCCCTCTTGCTCCGAAGCGGCTGGCTATGGTGTTCGAACATGTCCACCTCCGCGGCAATTGTAACACGCCTGAGACCGCGAGACGCAGACTGGGAAGGGCAGGATGCGGCCGGGCGCTATCTGGCGTTTGCCTTGAGCGCGGCGTCGAAGGTTGTGAGCTTTCCCTTGTGGAGCTTTATGAACTCAAGCGCGCCGGAGCGGCTCGCGAACGCGACCGTGCTGATGCTGCTCATCACGGGAGGGGCGTCGCTGCCGATGACATAGTAAGCTGTCTTTGCGTCAGTGAGATCTGCCGAGAGGTAATCGGCCACCTTGATGTCCACGGCGCCGGAGGCGTGCTCGCTAACATATTTGGAGACGCAGGCGAAGCTGCAGAATTTAAGGGTCGAGTGGTCACTGGTCTCGATCACGAGACGGGTGTGCATGTTCTGGTCTATCCACATCCCGCATACCGCGCAGTCTTCGCGCCCGGGCCCCTCGGCGGCGAGGGACCCGGCCATGAGCATTATCGTTAGCAGCGTTATGGCAATCACGCGCATCGGGCATTGTCCTGTCAGCGGGCGGGGAGTGTTATTTCCCCATTTTCATGCTCTCGGGTTCTTTGGCCCTGCGCTTGAGAGCATCCTTGAAGTCGAGGACCTTGCCGCCGAAGCCCTTTACGAACTTATGCGCCTCGTCCTTTTTCGCGAATGCTATCCAGCTCGGGGCGCACGCCGGCGTGGCCGAGCTGCCCACGACGTAGTACATCTTGGCCGGGTCCGTCCACTCGCCGCTTATGAAGTCGCGAGCGCGTGCGGATTTAATCTTGTCCTTCTGCCCGGCCTGCACCCAGAGTCCGCAGTGCGGGCAGCAGTACATCGAGACCTTGCCGTCGGTGAAGGTGATCTCATATGCGGTGTTTTGGTTCTCGTCCATGTTCATCCCGCACTGGGCGCACTTGCCCATGTCCCCGGCGGCGAAGGCCGCGGTTGCGACGAACATCAGCGACACGGCGATCAGAAATGCTACGGCTAACTTCTTTCCCATATGCCCTCCTTAAAGTTCTGGTTATAAGACTTCACCCGATGGCTCATTATAGGGGAGGTTGCATGGGCTTGCAATAAGAATTTTAGAGATGGCATTGGCGGGGTTGGCCTGTCATGCGTTGAAGGTGCATGCCAGAGGCTGTTGCCTCTTGATAGCGCCGCGCATTTGGAAGTATCATGAAGTTATTATGAGTGACCGCTTGAAATCCGGCCCCGATGGATTCCGGGCTATCCACGATGAATTCCGCGGGCGTATCCATCGGTATCTGTGCCGGATGGTCGGCGAGGCCGAGGCGGAAGACCTTACACAGGAAGTGTTCATCAAGGTCGACAAGGCATTGCCCGCATTCCGGGACGAGTCTTCGGTCTCCACGTGGCTTTACAGGATCGCGACGAATGCAGCGCACGATCACATGCGAAGCGCCTCCAGCCGGCACGAGTCGCTGCATGCTGAGTTGTCCGATATGGACGACGCCATGGCGAGCGAAGGATATGGCGGTGGCGCGCTCCACCTGGACGCAGCGTTGATTCGCAAGGACATGAATGACTGCATACGCGGCATCGTCGACAGCCTGCCGGAACCGTACAGGACGTCGCTCGTTCTGTGCGACATCGAGGGGCTGACGAACGCCGAGGTCGCCGAGGTTACGGGCATCTCCCTGGATTCCGTCAAGATAAGGCTCCATCGGGCTCGGACAAAGCTCCGAATAGAAATGGAAAAGAAGTGTGTCTTCTACCGCGATTCTCGAAATGAACTGGCCTGCGACCGAAAACCTGTCAAGCTGAACCTCTCAGTAAAATAATTGTATCTTTTCCCTCCCGGCTGCGTTTGCAGTGTGTCACCATTATCGCTAGGCAAGGAATTCCACGCCAGGTAGATACCAAAGACGAGCAGGCCATTCGGCACAGGGCCTGGCATCCGTAAGGGTGGACACATGGTCCGGTTTGCCGGGCTTCCATGGCATTAAACATCGTAGATAAGTCCGGACGGATTCTTTCTGTTGCTTTTATACTATATATACTCTAAAATTATTCGTTTATGAGGAAACAGTTTGAAATATAAATTATTCGCGGCGGTCCGTTCCCTACGCACTGTGTCCATCGCAGCCATGATCGTAATTTGCTCTCTTATTGCCGTCTCGGCCTCGGCTGCGCAGAAGAGGCCCGCTGGCACCAAAGCCCCGGCACTCCCGGCCGGGAAGGGTGAGGTCTGGACATTCGGCGTAAACGATTCGGGTCAGTACGGCGATGGCTCGACGTTGAAAAAGGACAGGTTCGTCAAGGCGCTTGGCCTCGACGGCGTGGTCGACCTCGCTGCAGGACAGAAACATGTCCTAGCACTGAAATCCGACGGGACCGTCTGGGCATGGGGATGGAACTTCAAGGGCCAGGTCGGCGACAACTTCAACCCTAACGCTACCGAGCCTGTGGAGGTCACGGGGCTGAAGGACGTCGTCGCGGTTACCGCCGGGATGTATCATTCCGCAGCTCTCAAAAAAGACGGCACCGTATGGTGCTGGGGCAGAAACTACTACGGACAGCTCGGCAACCGCCAGGGCGGCAGCAGCAGGATGGACGACAGCGCGCTGCCCGTACAGGTCACCGGGCTGGGCGGCGTCGTGCAGATCGCGGCAGGATGGTATCACACCCTTGCGCTGACGAGGGATGGCAAGGTCTGGGCATGGGGCTGGAACTCCAAGGGACAGATAGGCGTGACCAACTTGTACAAGGCGTCCCAGCCTGTCGAGGTTGCCGGCCTGAGTGATGTGACAAAGGTCGCGGCCGGGATGTACCATTCGCTCGCTATCACGAAGGGCGGACAGGTGGTCGCCTGGGGCGCCAACGACCACGGCCAGCTGGGCGACGGGACGGACATCGACAGCAGCGTACCGGTCGAGGTGGCGGGGCTGACGGACGCGGTGGACATAGCCGGGGGCGTCCACCACAGTATCGCGCTTAAGCGGGACGGTTCGGTCTGGGGCTGGGGCGGCAACGACTACGGGCAGCTCGGTCCCGGATCGCTGAACGTCGCGGACGCGCCGGTCCGAATAACGACCCTGCCGTCGGGGATAATCGCGCTTACGGCCGGTGCGCATGACTCCTCGGCGCTCACGCGCGACGGCTCGCTCTGGATGTGGGGGTTGATCAACAACGGCACTCTCAGCATATCCGCGCCCAGGCGCATCAACGCGCCAGAGGGCATAACAAAGATATCCTCGGGATTGAATTTCATAACCGTGATCAGATGATCGGAGGTTGCGCGGGCTGAGTCAGTGCGCTGTGGCGAGTGTCCCGGCGCCGTATGCGTGCAGCTCAGAGAACATGCGGCTCAGGCATGCGGGGCATATGCCGTGGGTCACCGCCCCGCGGGCATCGGCCGGGCCGAATCCCCAGCTTCCGTCATCGCCCCTGGTCCGCCTGCACCACGCGCATGCGGTGATGAACTCCTCCTGCCTGTCGATGAACCCTGCTGAAGCGTTCGCTCCGGCTGCCGGTGCACCTATGTTCCCTGTCTCGATCACGCCTATCTAATCGGCCAGGCGTGGGGGAAACTTTAATCCGAAGCGGCCTCAGGCGGCCATTATGCGCCTGCCTCGGGCCGCTCTACTTTCCGAGCACGTCGCTCAGGAACTCGCTTGCCATCTTCCACGACCTCTTGTCCGCCAGGGCGTTGTATGCGGCTCCCTTGGAGTTGTCGGTCCCGGCGCTCTCGTCAGTGAACGAATGCACCGCGCCTCCGAAGTAAACCATCTGCCAGTCGACGTGCGCGGCCCTGAGCTCGTCCTGAAACGCGGCTATGTCCTTGGGGGAATTAAACGGGTCGTCGGCCCCGTGCAGGATAAGGATTTTGGCCTTGATGTTCTTGCCGTCTTGCGGGGTGGGGCTGTCAAGCACGCCATGGAAGGTCACGACCGCCTTCAGGTCCGCCCCGGAGCGCGTGAGTTCGAGCGCGGTCAGGCCGCCGAAGCAAAACCCGATGGCACCGATCCTTGACTTGTCCACCCCCTTGAGCGCCCCGATCACGTCGAAGGCCGCCTTCGCATGCCTTCTAAGCAGGGTGCGGTCGGCCTTGAATTTGCCCGAGATCGCCGCGGCCTCGGTGGCGTCTTTTGGCCTTATCCCATTGCCGTATATGTCAGCTACGAAAACGATGTAGCCCATCTCCGCCAATAGCTTGGCGTGTTTCATCTCGTTGTCCCCCGGGCCCATCCATGCATGGAACACGAGCACGGCGGGCCTGCTGCCCTCAAACTTGTCGTCCTTGACGACCTTACCCTCGAACTTCTCGCCGTGGTTCAGGTACTTCAGCGGCTTTACTATAATCTCGGCAGACGCCGGGACGGCCATGGCCGCTATCAACACAAAAGCTAAGAGTATCCGCATCGTCATTTATGCCTCCTTTATTTTTAGAAGATAGCGCGGCTGCGCTGAATTGTCAATGCGCAATCACGGCATGCCGGCCCACCTTGCGGCCTCGCGGTTGTGCGGGTCCATCGAGAGGGCCCTGGCGAAGGCCGCGCGGGCCATGCTCCTGAGCCCGCGCTCGTAGTAGATCTGACCGAGAGAGACGTAGTTGTCCGCGTTTTTCGGGTGCAGCTCGATACTGCGCGTGACGAGCGATTGCAGCAGTTCCCATATCGAGCTTTTCTCTATCGTCCGCCCGGCCAGGGGCGTGCGCACGAACGCGACGCTGCCGAGGTCCCAATAGACCGGGCTCCACCCGTCGTCCTTCAGCAGCGCGAGCACGATCGGCGAGACGTTGCCCTTAAACGGTAACAGGGGCCAGAAGACAACGGTGTTGACCTTGTATTTATCCAGTACGGCCTGCCAGCCGGGCGCGGCGTCGGCCACCGTGTCGTAGTCGTCAAAGGAGTTTCTGCTGTCGATGAACGCGCGGTAATGCGGGTAAAGGGCCCAGATCATGTAACCGCCCCATTCGTATGGGTGGAAGATGTTTGCGGGGGGCCTGTCCGCCAGGATGAACTCCGCGGTCTTCGAAGGGATCAGGGTCTCGGGCAGCACTGGCTGCCTGACGATGCTCCGCGGGACCAGCCACAGCGCGATCAGCGCAACGAGCCCGGCGGCGAGCGGGATATGAAGGAGCCTTGCGCGGACGCGGCCATCCCCCGGCGCGAGGTTCCCGGCAATTATGGCGGTCCCGAACAGCGACAGGAACAGGCCGGCCCTGAACGTGGTCAGGGAGGCGTACGCCAGCCCAGCGAAGGCCACCGCATATAGCCAGTCGATGCGCCGTTTTCTTAGCGCCGCCCATACGAACGAGGCCGCGCCGAGGGCAATGAACGCGAGCATCTCGAAATAGAGGTAGTGCTGCCCGGTGAACTCCGTGAATTCTTTAAGCGGCAGTATCTCGTGGATCGTCGCATGGCCCGTGGCCGCGGTATGGAATATCCCGGCGGCCGTCATATAGGCGGCCGGGCCGTTGGGGTTTAGCGCCGAGCATGCGAGCGCGCCAAGCGCGGCCAGGATGAAAAACCGCTTCTCCCCGCGCGGGTGGCCGCTGAGGAAAAGCTCCCACGCGGCATAGAGGCATATGATCCCCCCTCCGCTTACGTAGCCCGGATGCATGTTCGACCAGATGAGCATCATCGGCAGCAGCCAGAGTATCGGCCTGTACCGCCGCCCGGCGCCCGCCTCGAGCCTCCAGCTTTCGAGCAGGTACAGAGTGGCCGCGAAAAACGCGATAGAGACCGTCTGGGGCCTGATCTCGTCAAACTCGGTGCAGATGGCGATCATCGGCAGCATCAGCAGGTAGCTCAGCGGCGGCCTCAGGCCGTGCCTGCCAATGAGGTGGTGGATGAAACAGAAGGCAGTTACGAAGATCGAGGACTTCAGCGCGATCAGGCCGTAGAAACCGAGGTAATGCTGGACCAGATAGAAGATCACCTGCGCAAGCCAGAAGGCGCGCAGGACGAATGGCGTGGGGGCGTAAAACGCTATCGAGAAATCGTCCGTCTGGGGGATCGCCATACGCTGCCAGATGAGCTCGCCGGTCTTGAGGTGCCACCAGACGTCGCCGAGTTCCATCTGGGTCAGGAACGCCAGAGATGCCGCGCTCCAGAAGATGACCGCAGAAAGGCGGGAGACATATGTCCAATTACGCTCGCTAATCATCACCGCAAATTATACCAATTCATACGCATTAATCTGCTCACTTTCATGAAAGCGCTCCAAATCGCTTGATACGTCGTTGGGCATCGAAGACTCGCCCTCTATGTACGTCACAGTACACCATCGGGCGGTCTTCTTGCCCTGCCTTGTCTGAAGCCGATTTGGGCGCGCTTTCGGGGGGCACGAAAAAAGGTCGCCCCCCGCGCCCCACAAGGTCAACGGCATGATTAGAGGCTTAGCTATATACATAACTTACCGCGCATGCGCGCGCGTATTTTTTTAGAGAGTTCAAATGAACAAACAAAACATGTCTTAACCCTGCGGATTTCATCGCTTTTTTGGCCGCCCCAGTGTTCATGCGTTCAGAAACGCTTTTGACCGCTCCATCGGCCTGCTGGCTAGCCTTCCGCGCCCTCAAAAATACCCATCCGAGCATCATGCCGTATTGAAGCACAACGATATATGAAAAAGCGATAAACTATGGTTTATATATAAACCGAAGGCTATAGGAAAAATTCATATCCGTGCGTTTTCTACTAACTTTCGACTAACTGAAGTTAATGAACGGTCAGAGCCGCTTCGCATTTTTCCAGAGCATTTGCAGGTGTTTTGGAAGGGTGACGTCGTAGGTCTCATAGCTGCACTTGTAGTCCTTGCATGTGAAGGCCCACCATTTCTTGGCGCCTCCCTGCTTGTCGAAAAGCTGCAACAGGTGCGGCCCGTTCTTCGATGGCGGGAGCAGCCGGGTCTCGACCTTTGTGTTTTCGGTCAGCCCCTCGTTCGGAAACGAATATTGGATGAACGTATCGAAATCATCCGGTTTCCCGGAGTAATTGAATTCATATACGTGCTCGCCTCCGGAGAACTCTATGGGAGTCAGAAATATGTTTGGATCGCACTCGATGCAGCTTGAGTGCCTGACGAAAACGGCCTTCTTTCCCCTGTCCTCGCCGAAATCCGTGATCGCATGGACCGTGCCGTCGAGGTACGATCCCGCGTACGTGGCCTTATACCTGCCCCCGGCATATTTGAGCTCCCAGAGGCTCAGGTACGGGTATTCGTAGGTCTTGCTTATCTCGGCATACCCGACCACCAAATCCGGCACGCCGTCTCCGTCGAGGTCCGAGACGTAGAAGGCGAGGTTGTCCTGCTTGAGCGTCGGCGCAAGCCCGGCAATTGCCTGCCTCAGTTCGCCTATGGCCCTCTTGTTGCATACGTTGGAGTAGAGGTTGAACCTCCAGTCGCTCGTAGGCTTAAACGTAGGGCGGGCCTTCCATACGAGGACCGAGCCGATGACGCACTGTTTGACCGAGGCCGTCCTCATCGCCGAGGCTGCGATGTTTCGCAGCCTCGCGTGCACAGAGGGGTCCTGGACCGTGAAGGGCGAGTTTTCCCTGTAGTTCGGCGCATCGGATAAGAGCTTCCCGATCTGCAGCGCGCCCGCGTTAGCCGGGATCAGCAGGCTGACAAGGACTATAACCATAAAATACCGCATTGTGCCTCCTGATTATCATGGTCAGTCGTTAATAAATTATATCACCTCCCCGATGCTTATGCGCCTATATCGACAAGTATTTTCAACCGGCCGGGGAAAATTTAAAGTAAAACATCATAAGTCAAATTAAATTACAATGAAATATATGTATTATTTCTAATCTAATGCCCCTATGTGGTCGTCCATTCGCCGTGGCGCGCCCCGCCCTTGCGCCACTAACCATAGTTATTATCCTTATGCTAGAATAACGGGTTATGGAAAAACGATTACAGAAGATACTCGCGGAGATGGGCGTGGCCTCTAGGCGCCACGCGGAGGAGATTATCGAGGAAGGCCGCGTGACCGTAAACGGCGCGGTCGCCACTATCGGGATGAAGGCCGACACCGAGCGCGACCACATCAAGCTTGACGGAAAGCTCTTAAACAAGGTCGAGCCCAAGGTCTACTACGCTTTCCACAAGCCGGCCGGGGTCGTGACCTCGGTCTCGGACCCGGAGGGCAGGCCGACGGTCATGGACTACCTGGGCAAGATCAAATACCGCGTCTATCCGGTCGGGAGGCTCGACTTCGACTCCGAGGGTCTGCTGCTGATCACGAACGACGGCGAGTTCGCCCACGCGGTGCTGCACCCGACGCACAAGCTCCCCAAGCTCTACATGGTCAAGGTCAAGGGGCTGGTCGAGGACGATGACGTCTTAAAGCTCAGCCGGGGCATCAAGCTCGACGACGGCGTCACGGCCCCGGCCAAGGTCAAAAAGCTAAGAAAATTTCAGGAGAACTCCTGGATCGAGGTCACCCTCTATGAGGGCAAGAAACGGCAGATACGGCGAATGCTTAACAAAGTAGGCCACCCGGTCATCAGGCTCAAGCGCATTGCTGTCGGGCCGATAGCGCTCGGCGAACTCGCGCCCGGAGGGCTCCGGCCCCTGAGGGCGGAGGACGTCCGCGCGGTGCTCAAGTGGGCGGCCGCTGGCGAGAAGGAGGCTAAATGAGGCGCGACATGGGATGCGGCGATGTGCGTGAGACCGCGATAGGCAGGGAGCTTGCGGTCTCGGGCTGGGTGTTTCGGAGGCGCGACCACGGCGGACTGATATTCGTTGACCTCCGCGACCGGAGCGGGCTTCTGCAGGTCGTCTTCAGCCCCGATGTCTCGGCCGAGGCGCACGCGCTCGCGCATGACCTTAGATCCGAGTTCGTGATAAGCGTCATCGGCGAAGTCCGCCACCGCCCCGAGGGCACGGTGAACGCCGAGCTCCCGACCGGCGCGGTCGAACTCTACGCCAGCCAGCTAGTAGTGCTCAACCGCTCGGCCGCGCTCCCGTTCATGGTCGAGGACGCCGGGGATACCTCCGAGGCGCTTCGGCTCAAGCACCGCTACCTCGACCTCCGCCGCCCCGAGATGCAGCACAACCTGATACTCCGCCACCGCAGCGTCAAGGCGATGCGCGACTACCTCGACGAGCGCGGGTTCATCGAGATCGAGACCCCGATGCTCACAAAGAGCACCCCGGAGGGCGCGCGCGACTATCTCGTACCGAGCCGGCTGAACCCCGGACTGTTTTATGCGCTGCCGCAGTCCCCGCAGCTTTTCAAGCAAATTCTCATGGCCTCCGGGATCGAGAAATACGTACAGGTCGTCAAGTGCTTCCGCGACGAGGACCTCCGCGCCGACCGCCAGCCCGAGTTCACGCAGGTCGACCTCGAGATGTCGTTTATAGACCGCGAGGACATCATCACCCTGATCGAGGGGATGATGAAGGAGCTGTTCAAGCGCGTGCTCGACGTCGATGTCGCAGACGCCGTTTCTGCGTCTTTCGCACAAAGACGCGATGGAGCGCTTTGGCTCTGACAAGCCTGACATGCGCTTCGGCATCGAGCTTTGCGAGATGGCCGATCTCGCGGCTCAGGGCACGTTCAAGGTATTCCTCGACGCTATAAACTCCGGCGGCCGCGTTAAGGCGATACTCGGAAAGGGCATGGCCGGGATGTCGCGCAAAGAGGTCGACCTGCTCACGCAGGAGGCCCAGGGCTTCGGGGCCAAGGGCCTGGCCTGGATAAAGGTCAAAGACGGCGGTTTCGACTCGCCGATAGCGAAGTTCTTCCCCCCCGAGACGCTCGGCGCGATGGCCGCGAGGCTCGACGCTAAGGACGGGGATATCATGCTCTATATAGCGGACCGCGAGGCGGTCGTGCTCGACGTCCTCGGCCGCATGAGGCTCGAGCTCGCGAAGCGCCTCAATATGGTTAGCGAGGGTTTTAATTTCCTCTGGGTCGTTGACTTCCCGCTTCTCGAGTGGGACGATGAGGAGGGCCGGTTTAACGCGATGCACCACCCCTTCACCTCCCCGCGCGACGAGGATGTGGCGGCAATGATGGCAGGTAGCGTTACCGATAAATCGGCGCTTGGCGCCCTTCAGGCCAAGGCCTATGACATCGTGCTTAACGGCTTCGAGATCGGCGGCGGGAGCATCCGCATACACCGCCCCGAGGTGCAGGAGAAGATGTTCGAGCTTCTGGGGATCGGCGAGGAGGACGCGCGCGTGAAGTTCGGGTTCCTCCTGGACGCGCTTCAGTACGGCGCTCCGCCGCACGGGGGCCTCGCGCTCGGGCTCGACAGGCTTATGATGCTCATGGTCGGGGCGCAGTCGATCCGCGACGTGATCGCGTTTCCCAAGACGCAGAAGGCCGCGTGCATGATGAGCGGCGCGCCTTCCAACGTATCCGAAAAGCAGCTGCGCGAGCTCCACATAAAGCTCGACGTGGTCACGGAGGAATAATGCACGAGATCCATGGCACCACGATAGTTTGCATAAGGCGCGACGGCAAGGTCGCGATGGCCGGAGACGGCCAGGTCACGATGGGCTCGACCGTGCTTAAGCAAAACGCGCGCAAGGTGCGCCGGATGTACAACGACAAGCTGATTGCAGGTTTCTCGGGCGCGACGGCCGACGCCTTCACGCTCTTTGAGAGGTTCGAGGCCAAGCTCGAGACGTTCAGCGGCAACATCAGGCGCGCTGCGGTGGAGCTCGCAAAGGACTGGCGCACGGACAAGATGCTCCGCAGGCTCGAGGCGCTCCTGATCATCGCGGACGCGGAACTCACGTTCATCCTCTCCGGCACCGGGGACGTGATCGAGCCCGAGCGCGGCATCGCCGCGATAGGCTCGGGCGGGCCGTTTGCGCAGGCCGCGGCACGCGCGCTCCTGGATAACACAAACCTCTCCGCGCACGAAATCGCGCTTAAGTCCATGGAGATAGCGGCCGAGATCTGCATATATACCAATAATTCGTTTACGGTGGAGGAGTTAGGTGGATAACCTCACCCCCAGACATGTTGTCGAGGAGCTCGACCGCTACATCATCGGGCAGGCCGCCGCGAAGCGCGCCGTGGCCATCGCGCTTAGAAACCGCTGGCGCCGCCAGATGCTCGAGCCCGCGATGCGCGAGGAGGTCCTCCCAAAAAACATACTTATGATCGGCCCGACGGGTGTCGGCAAGACCGAGGTCGCCAGACGGCTTGCGCGGCTTGCCGAGGCGCCCTTTATAAAGGTCGAGGCCTCGAAGTTCACCGAGGTCGGTTACGTCGGCCGCGACGTCGAATCCATGATCCGCGACCTCGTCGAGACCGCGCTTGGCATGGTGCGCGTCCAGCACCTGGAGCGCGTCCAGCAGAAGGCCGAGGCCTACGCAGAGGACCGCCTGCTGGACCTGCTGCTGCCGCGCCCGCCGAAGGTCGTCCATGCCGCCGTCGCCCCCACCGAGGAGGAAAAGGAACAGGCCCGCGAGACGCGCGAGAAGCTCCGCGCCCAGCTAAGCGAGGGCAAGCTCGACAACCGCAGCGTCGAGGTCGAGACGCGCGAGAAGGCCTCGCCCTTCGGCGTGATATCGAACATGGGGCTCGAGGAACTCGAGATCAACCTCCAGGAGATGCTCGGCAACATGGTCCCGGACAAGACCAAACGCCGCAAGCTGAAGATCCCCGAGGCCCGCGCGATCATAACGCAGGAAGAGGCCGCCAAGCTCATAGACAAAGAGAAGGTCACGCGCGAGGCCATCGAGCGCGTCGAGCAGATAGGCATCGTCTTCATAGACGAGATCGACAAGGTCGCGGCGCGCGGCGGAGGGCAGGGCCCTGACGTCTCTAGAGAGGGCGTCCAGCGCGACTTGCTGCCGATAGTCGAGGGCAGCACGGTCAATACGAAGCACGGGCAGGTGCGCACCGAGCACATCCTGTTCATCGCGGCCGGGGCGTTTAATATCTCCAAGCCCTCGGACCTCATCCCCGAGCTCCAGGGCAGGTTCCCGATCCGCGTGGAGCTTCAGTCGCTGGGCAAGGCCGAGTTCGTGCGCATCCTCACCGAGCCCAACAACGCGCTAACCAAGCAGTATGTCGCGCTCCTTAAGACCGAGGGCGTCGAGATCGAGTTTAAGGACGAGGCGATAGACGAACTCGCCGTGCTTGCGGCGGCCGTAAACGACAAGTCAGAAAACATAGGCGCCCGAAGGCTCCATACCGTGCTTGAGCGCCTGCTGGAGGACGTCTCTTTCGACGCCCCCGAGATGAACGGCGTCCGCGTGGTCGTGGACCGCAAATACGTGAGCGACAAGCTCAGCAGCATAGTGAAGGATGAGGACCTCAGCAAGTACATACTCTAGGGCCATCCGCGCGGCGGCGGTCGCACTCTGCATCGCCGTGGCGGCGGGCTGCGCCGGCCGCCAGCGCTACGACGACTCGTGGACTAGCGGCTATATGGTCGCCTCGTGGTACGGCCCTGACTTCCACGGCAAGCTCACAGCATCGGGCGAGCGGTATGACATGGACGGCCTGACCTGCGCGCACAAGAGCTTTCCGTTCGGCACGCGGCTTAAGGTGACGAACGTCTCGACCGGGCAGTCGGCCGAGGTGATCGTGAACGACCGTGGGCCATTCGTCGGAGGCCGCGACCTGGACCTCTCGCGCGGAGCGGCCAAGGCGGTCGGGCTCTACGGGCCGGGCACCGGAAAGGTCAGCGTAGTGAGGCTCGGGCGCGACGAGCGCTACAGGAAATACCTGTCCGAGCCCGCGGGCAGGCTGGCCGGGCCGTATACCGTGCAGGTCGGGGCGTTTGCTGATAGCGATAACGCGGTTCATTTCAGGATGAGCCTCGAACTCACGCACCAGGACGTGCATATGACAGAGAAATGGATAGGCGGAAAGAAGCTCTACAGGGTGCGAGTCGGCAGGTTCCAGAGCGAGGCCGGGGCCCGCACGCTTGCACGCTCGCTCGCTGACGAAGGCTATAATGTAATGCTTGCTACGTATGACCCAGCTTGACCGCATAAGGAAGAAGATCGCCGCGGGCCGCAGGCTCGACGGGCAGGATGCGCTCGAGCTCTTCTCGACCGCCGACATCCATTCGCTCGGCGAGCTCGCGTCCGAGGCCGCCCGCCGCATAAACGGCAACCGCGCGTACTACGTCCGCAACCTCCACGTAAACCCCTCAAACCTCTGCGTCAACAGGTGCAGGTTCTGCGCCTTCAGCCGCTCCGAGGGCGAGGAGGGCGCATACGAATTCGATAACAACGAAATCATAAAACGCATACGCAAGGCAGGGCCGATCTCTGAGGTCCATATCGTAGGCGGCCTGCACCCGAGCTGGCCCTTCGAGCATTATGACGAAGCTCCTAAGCCGTATCACGCAAGGCCTTCCCGGCCCTGCACATAAAGGCATTCACCGCGACAGAGATCGACTACTTCAGCCGCATAAGCGGCCTCTCGATAGAGGACGTGCTGCTGAGGCTCAAGGCCTGCGGGGCTCGATTCGATGCCCGGCGGCGGGGCCGAGATATTCTCTTTGGACGTGCGTAACGCGCTCTGTCCCGAGAAGCTCTCAAGCGAGGGCTGGCTCGCTGTGATGCGCACCGCGCACGGTCTGGGTATCAAGAGCAACGCGACGATGCTCTACGGCCATACCGAGAGCCCCAGCCACCGCGTTGAACATCTCATGCGGCTGCGCAGCCTTGCAGGACGAGACCGGAGGGTTTCAGGCCTTCATCCCGCTTGCCTACCACCCGCATAACACCGAATTAGGAGGCTCGGTCGGCTCGCGGACTCGATGACCTGCGCACTACCGCTGTCAGCCGCCTCGTGCTGGATAATTTCAGGCACATCAAGGCCTACTGGGTGATGCTCGGCCCTAAGCTCTCTCAACTGGCTTTATTGTTCGGAGCGGACGACCTCGACGGCACGGTCATAGACGAGCGCATCACGCTCGCGGCCGGGGGCAAGAGCGGGCAGGGCATCACGGCCGATACGCTCGTGAACCTGATCAAGCGCGCCGGGCGCAGGCCGGTCGAGCGGGACTCCTACTATAAGGCGGTGAAGCGCTGATGGCATTCGGCCGCATCGACAGGGACGACGCGCTGGAGCTGCTGAAGTACGGCGAGCTCCTGAACCTCGGCCGGGGGGCTGACCTGATGCGCCGCGCCCTGCACCCCGAGGGGATCGTGACGTTCGTGATCGACCGCAACATC
The DNA here is from genome assembly GCA_963721805.1 of Nitrospirota bacterium. GTDB lineage: Bacteria > Nitrospirota > Thermodesulfovibrionia > Thermodesulfovibrionales > JdFR-86 > CAVRJY01. The sequence continues at coordinate 1,330,930 of CAVRJY010000001.1, forward strand.
AACTATACGAACGTCTGCATCAACAAGTGCAAGTTCTGCGCGTTCTGGCGCGAGGAGGCGCAAGAGGGCGGCTACGTCCTCGGGCGCGACGAGCTGTTTAAAAAGATAGAGGAGACGATCGCGCTCGGCGGCACCCAGATACTGATGCAGGGCGGGATCAACCCCTGCGCTCGGTATCGATTATTACATCGACCTCCTGCGCTCGATCAAGGGCCGCTTCAAGATAAACATACACGGGTTCTCCCCGCCCGAGGTCGTCCATATCGCCTCACAGCTGCCGGTCTGAGCGTGCGCGATACGATCATAGCTGAACTCAGGCGCGCCGGGCTCGACTCGATCCCCGGCGGCGGGGCCGAGCTGCTAAGCGACCGCGTGCGCAAGCGCATCAGCCCGAACAAGATACGCACCGACGAGTGGCTGGTGTCATGCGCGAGGCCCATCGTTCGGTATGCGCACGACAGCTACGATGATGTTCGGCATAGGCGAGAAGCCCGCTGATATCATCGAGCACCTCGACCGCATACGCACGCTTCAGGACGAGACCGGCGGGTTTACGGCCTTCATCCCGTGGCCCTTCCAGCCCGGCAATACCGCATACGAGGGCAAGATCGAGACCGCGACCGCGGCCGAATACCTGCGCGTGCTCGCGGTATCGAGGCTGTATCTGGACAACGTCCATAACGTGCAGGCCTCGTGGGTGACGCAGGGGCTGAAGGTCGCGGAGGTCGCGCTCCGCTTCGGCGCGAACGATCTGGGCTCGACTATGATAGAGGAAAACGTAGTGGCCTCCACCGGCGTCAGCAACAGCGTCACGATGGACGAGATGGTCGCCGCGATTCACGCCGCCGGCTTCCGCGCGGCCCAGCGCGATACGCTCTACAATCTGCTTAGGGAGTTCCTCGCAAGGAGGATGGATAGATGCCCGATACGCTTTATGACGTGGTGATAATCGGCGGCGGCCCGGCCGGGCTCGCGGCCGCGCAGTATGCGGCTCGCGCGAGGATGAAGACGGTCGTGCTCGACAAATCCAAAACCGCCGGGGCGCTCGCGTTCGCCGGGGAAGATCGAGAACTACCCCGGTCTCGTCCCGCCGCTTCCGGGCAAGGAGCTGCTCGACGTGTTCCGCAGCTCAGGCCATCGAGTTCGGGGCCGAGTATGTGGACGACGCGCAGGTCGTGGGCGTGAGCGTCGAGGGCGAGGCCAAAGAGGTCTTCACGATGGCGGACTCCTATAAGGGCAAGACCCTGATTATCGCGACCGGCTCGATGGGCCGGAAGGCCACGATCAAGGGCGAGGCCGAGCTGCTTGGGCAAGGGCGTGAGCTACTGCGCGATATGCGACGCGGCGTTCTTTAGGGGCAAGACCGTATGCGTGCTCGGCGACTCGGAAGAGGCGGTCAAGGAGGCCGGGCTGCTCACGCGGTTCGCGCCTACGGTGTATCTGATTGCTCCTTCGCAGAAATTGAAAGCCCCGGAGGACCACCCCGCGCTCGAGGCCGAGAACCTCACCGTACTCTTGGGCCGCACAGTGACGCGACATCAGCGGGTGCGGACTCGGTGGAGTCGGTGCTCACCGTGGATAAGGACGGCAACGAGGAATGCATCGAGCTCGACGGCGTGTTCGTATACATACAGGGCTCGAAGCCGATAGTGGACTATCTGGGCGAGACCGTCAAGCTCGGCGAGAGCGGCTGCATCGAGACCGACCGGTACATGGCGACCAGCGTGCCGGGCGTGTACGCGGCCGGCGACGTGACGTGCACCGAGGTCCGGCAGGTCGTGATCGCGGCGGCCGACGGTGCGATGGCCGCGCTCTCGGCCGAGAAGTTCGTCCACGGCAAGAAGCGCCTGAAGGCCGACTGGTCAAAGTCAGGCGAGTAGCAGGCTGAAGTTACGCGAATTAAAAAGGGGATGCCCTTTCGGGCATCCCCTTTTTGTTTTAGCGGGAAGCGAGCTTACTTCTTCTCGATGAACAGCTCCCAATATCCCTTGTCCTCGAGCTTCTTGGACTCGAACGCGTAGCCCTGCTTCTCTGCCCAGCGCGGCAGGGAGTCCTCGGCCGAGGCCGGGGCGTCGCAGAGGACCTTCAGCATCTGACCGGAGGCCATCTTCTCCATGGTCTTTTTCGAGAGCACGAGCGGGTAGGGACAGACCCTCCCGAGTACGTCCAGCGTCTGATCCGGAGCCTTATCGCTTAATGCCATAATTAAAAGTCCTCCCTGAGGTTTTTATTGTTTGCTAAAAGACCAGGACGTGCTTCGAGCCGTCCATGAGTTCCTGTATCTTCGAGAACGGGACGACGTTGATCGTCTTGTCCGCGCCCATCTCCTCGGCGCTCGGCATGGCGTCGGCCGGTATGCCGTACTTGTCGAGGTCTTCCTTGCAGACGTAGACGTCGAGGTCCACGAGCAGGGTGTTCTTCATGTGGTTCTCGGTGCTGGTGATGCCGTAGGTGCCCATCGCGTCCTGGCCCTTAGTCGAGGCCGAGCACTCCCTCGCCCATGAAGCAGAGGGCCGGGGTGACCATGTCGCCGTCTTCGAGGTATACGTCGACGGTCTGGTATGCTATGGCGTGCGTGATGGCGAGGCGCGAGGTCTCGCCCTTGTACTGCGGCTTGGTCACGAGGAACGTGAGTTTGACTTCACTTGCCATGGGCTACTCGCCTCCTATATGCAAGACACGGTCGGAACCATGGATCTTGACGAGATACCAGGTCATCGAACTCCACTGCGACGCCTTCGATCCCTTCGCCGCGCTTCTTGTCGATGCCGCGTGCGACGGTGCAGGCCTCGCAGGTGCAGATCTCCACGCCCTTCGCAAGCAGGGCCTTCAGGTGGGTCTCACCGGTGGAGTAGTCCTTCAGGTGCTTCTGCTGACTCTTAACGGAGCCGGTTGCGTTGCCCGAAAACCAGATGTTGACCTTGTGGCCCTTATCCGCGGCGGCGCCGGCGAGCTTCAGGGCGAAGTCGTAGGACATGTTGCCCACGAGGCCCGGATAGCATCCCATCGTCAATGTTCCCATCTAAGATACCCCTCCTATTACAGCCACGCGAGCTGTTCGTATTCGTTCATCATTATGTCGACCACGTCTCCGTAGCTGACGACCTTAACGCGCTTGTCCACATCGCTCTCGGCAATGCCTCTTGCCTTGAGGTCGTCGCTGAGGACGTAAAGTCCCCCGGTCTTATCGAGGAGCGGACAGGGTTTGCCGTCTATCTTCAGCGTGGCGTGATAGACGCCGTTCATTACGAAGATCAATCCCAGCTTGTCGGCCTTGACCCTGTCGAGCACGTCCGTGGTTTGTGAGAAGTCGCTGACAAAAATCCCTAACTTCATGAATTCACCTCCCTTTTCGCGGTTTATACATTAGGCATAATATCGTTACGGGAATCATGTTTTATACCAATTGTATCCGGGGTTTGTCAATAACAAAGTTTGTGCTTCGGCCGCTTCCGCCGGGAGCCGGCGGGAGTGTTTTTATGTGCGGATTTAGGTTAATATATATTTCTCTATGGCATGGGATTCAGATAAAGCGGTGACTAGCCGCGCCACGGTGTGCAGGATGTTCGCGACTGTACTTTTCGCGATGGCGCTGCTGCTGTCATCCTGCGCGGGGCCGCCTCCAAAGGAAGCCGTCCCCGAGCTTTACTGGCCGTTCCCGCCCGAGAGGCCGCGCATCAAGTTCGTCGACGTCATCCTGGGCAGCCTCGACGCCACGGGCGAGAGGGCGGACAAGTTTAAGAACGTCATCTTCGGCACCGAGGGCGAGGTTCGCTTCAGCAAGCCTGAATACATTGCGGTCAAGGGCGACAAAGTATTGGTCACTGACCTCGGGCGCATCCATCTGTACGATTTCGGCAAGAAGCGCTACAGCGCGATCGGAGTCGGCAACCTGACGAGCGCGACCGGGATAGCCATAACCTCCGAGGACTGGATCTTCGTCGGCGACGCCGCCCGGCGGCGCGTCCTTCTCTTCACCCCCGAAAGCGGAGAGCCGACCCCGTTCGGCGACCCTGAGGATTTCAGCAGGCCGTCCGGCATCGCGGTCGACGACTCCAGACGTCGGGTATTTATCGCCGACGCCCTCAAGCATATGCGTGTTGGTCTATTCATACGACGGCAAGAAGCTCTTCAGCATCGGGGGCCGCGGACCGGGAATTCGGCAAGTTCAACTACCCCTATGCGGTCGCGATAGGCAAGGACGGCCGCATATACGTGCTCGACTCCGGTAACTTCCGCGTCCAGATATTCGACCCCGAAGGCAAGTTCATCCGGAGCTTCGGCGGCGTCGGCTCCGAGGCCGGCACGTTCGCGCGGCCCAAGGGCATCGCCCTGGATTCCGAAGGGCACATATACGTTATCGACGCCGCGTTCGCCAACTTCCAGATCTTCGACGAGTACGGCAACTCCCTGCTGTCAGTCGGCTCAAACGGCATCGAGCCCGGTATGTTCGTCCTGCCGTTCGGCATCGCCATAGACGGCAAGGACAAGATTTACGTCGTGGACCAGATCAACAAGCGGGTACAGATTTTCCAGTACCTGAAATACGACGACGAGAAGCAGCCGACGGATCAGACTAAAGACCAGCCAAAGGAAAAGAAAAATTGAAACCATCAATCGACAATCAAGGCTGCTTGCATCTTCCTGGCAATGGCGCTGATGGCCTTGCTCTCCTCTTCCGCCCTGGCCGCAGAATGCCAGGACTGCCATCCTGACAAGGCCAGCCAGAAAGACGTGCACCCGGCCGTGATGATGGGCTGCACCTCGTGCCACACCGGCGTTAACTTCTCGACCTTCCCCCACAAGTTTACCCCCAAGAAGCCGGGCCTTTCGGCCGATGTCGCCCGAGCTGTGTTTCCAGTGCCACGACAAGGGCATGTTCACCAAAAAGACCGTGCATCCGCCGGTCGCGGCCGGGATGTGCACCAGCTGCCACAACCCGCACTCGACCGCGGCCCCCAAGCTCCTGATCGCCGAGAACATCTGCCTGACATGCCACGATCAGAAGGCCTTCACCGACGGCAAGGACGTCCACCCGCCCGTCGCGGCCGGTATGTGCCCGAGCTGCCATAACCCGCACTCGACCGATACCCAGCACCTGCTCAAGGCCGACCCGGTCTGCATGAACTGCCACGACAAGGCCATGTTCGAGGGCAAGAGCGTGCATCCGCCGGTCGCGGCCGGGATGTGCACGAGCTGCCACCAGCCGCACAAGTCCGACAACGCGAAGCTCCTGATCAAGCCCGCGGACAACGGCGAACTCTGCCTGACGCTGCCACGACAAGTCCAAGTTCATCGACGTCAAGCACCAGCATCCGCCCGTGGCCGCCGGCATGTGCACGACCTGCCATTTCCCGCACGCGAGCAAACAGGACCACCTCCTGCGTCAGGCCGACATATGCTTTAACTGCCACGACCAGAAGAAATTCACGTCCAAAAAGGACGTGCACCCGCCCGTTGCGGCCGGGATGTGCGTCAGCTGCCATAACCCGCACGGCAGCGACAACGAGCGCATGCTCCGCAATGGCGGCGCCGAGCTCTGCTTTCACCTGCCATGACAAGACGAAGTTCGAGAACAAGAGCACTCACCCGCCAGTCGCGGCCGGGATGTGCATGAGCTGCCACAACCCGCACCAGTCCGACAACCCGAAGCTCCTGGTGGCCCAGGCCCCGGATCTGTGCTTCAACTGCCACGACAAGGGCATGTTCACGAAAAAGACCGTGCATCCGCCCGTGGCGGCCGGGATGTGCCTGAGCTGCCACGACCCTCACGCAAGCCCGAGCAAGAAGCTCACGCTGTCTGACGACCTGTGCTTCCAGTGCCATGACAAGGGCAAGTTCATGAAGGACAACGTCCATCCGCCGGTGGCGCAGGGCAAGTGCACGGGCTGCCACGACCCGCACTCGAGCGACAACAAGCGGATGCTCCGCGCCGAGGGCGCCAACCTCTGCTTCCTGTGCCACGACAAGGGCAAGTTCACCAAGAAGTTGGTCCACCCGCCGGTCGCGGCCGGCGAGTGCTTCGACTGCCACGCACCGCATAACAGCAAGGAGAAAGAAGCTCCTGCTGTCCAAGGACATATGCTTTAACTGCCACGACTCATCGAAGTTCTCGGGCAAGCGCGTCGTGCACGCCCCGGTGGCCGCCAAGCAGTGCACCGAGTGCCACAGCCCGCACTCGTCCAACGCCAAGCGGATGCTGAACCCCGACATGCCGAACCTCTGCTTCAAGTGCCACTCGAGCGAGGAGTTCACGGACAAGGTCACGCACGGACCGATAGAGATCGGGCAGTGCATGGGATGCCACGAGCCGCACCAGTCGGACGAGCGCAAGCTGCTTATCGCGGAGGTCCCGAAGCTATGCTACAACTGCCACCGCGAGTCGGTGTTTTCCAAGGAAAACGTCCACGCGCCCGTGGCGGCCGGGATGTGCCTCGACTGCCACAAGCCCCACGCCGGCAAGAACCGCGCGCTCACCGTGCGCCCGAAAACAAGCTGTGCCTGAAGTGCCATAACGAGTTCGGGGACAGCAAAAAGCACGCCTTCGCCGGGCTCAAGTTCAACGGGCACAAGCTCGAAGGCCCCAAGGACCCGCGCCGCAAGGGCAAGCCCTTCGGCTGTTCGAGCTGCCACAATCCGCACAGCTCGGATTCGATCAAGCTGGCCCGATACAAGATAACCAGGGTCTTCGACCTGTGCCAGCAGTGTCATATCAATAAATAAATCTGGCTTGGCCGTATGGGCCCGGGATATATGGAGGCTGATATGAAACGGAAATCGCTGTTACGTGTTTTTGATAATGCTGCTTGGAATCATGGCCCTGCCGCTGGCCGTCTATGCGGAGAACCCGGACTGCAAAATGTGCCACCCGGAGAAGGCCGAGGGCAAGTCCGTCCATCCGGCGGTCATGATGGGCTGCGAGTCCTGCCATACCGGCGTGGACGCCAACAACATACCGCACAAGTTCACGGGCAAAAAGGGACTGTCAGCCCAGCCTCCGGAGCTTTGCTTCAACTGCCACGACAAGGGGATGCTGCTCGGGAAGAAGTTCAAGCACTCCCCGGCTGCATCCGGGATGTGCACCACCTGCCACGACCCGCATACCAGCCCCAACGAGCACCTGCTCACTCAGCCGAACATATGCGCCATGTGCCATGAGGTGGACAAGATAAAGGGCGTCACGGGGTAACGGCAAACACGCCCGTCACACCGTGCATCCCCCGGTGGCCGCCGACATGTGCCCGTCGTGCCACAAGCCGCACAGCTCCGACAACGACAAAATAATAGCCAAGCCTGCGCCCGATCTCTGCTTCGACTGCCATGACAAGACCAAGTTCATCGGTGCTGTCGTGCACGCCCCGGTCGGCATCGGTCTCTGCCTTTCGTGCCACAAGCCCCACAGCTCGCCCAACAAGGCAATGCTCGTGGCCCCCGGAAGCGATCTGTGCTTCGGCTGCCACGACAAGGCGGAGTTTACGAAGAAGGTAGTCCACAAGCCCGTGGCCGAGGGCAGATGCACCGCCTGCCACCTCCCGCATGCCGGTCAGAACGAGGCTATGCTCGAACGCAAGGGCAATCTGCTGTGCCGCAAGTGCCACCCCGACATCGAGCGCAAGGGCCATGCGGTCGTGGGCTTCGAATCAGCCGGACATCCGGTGCGCGGACGTGTGGATCCCCTGAGGCCCGGGAAGGTCTTCGGATGCCTGAGCTGCCATCTGCCACATTCGTCCGACTCGATAAAGCTGTTCCGCTATCAGGCCGACAGCATGTACGACCTCTGCCTTTATTGCCACAAGATGTAGGGGCGCAGACAGATAAAAATAAAGGCCGGATGGGTCTGCCCCGTCCGGCCTTTTGTTTAAGTGGGCTGTCTTGGCCGCTATCGCGCCTATCTCCCCCGTGATCTTGTTCAGGGTGTCGTCGAGGCGGCGCGTGTAGTATTGCGCGCAGCTTTTCGGTCAGGGCAGGGTTATCGGTCAGCAGCTGCTGCATGGCCTCGCGCCTGAATTCCAGGAGTTCAAGCGTCGCCGACAGCCGTGACCGTGGCGGTCCTCGGCCTTCCGGTCAGGAAGGCGATCTCGCCGAATAGGTCGCCCTCGCGGAGTTCCGCGAGGTGGACGGTCTTTCCTCCCATGATAGGTCGAGACCTTCGCCCTGCCGGACATTATGACAAACATCGAATCCCCCGGCTCGCCTTCCAGCACTACAGGCTCGCTGTCGGCGAAGACTCCTGCGCAGGCCGTTCGTCGGCAGGTACTCCCACTCGGCGTTCGAGAGCAGAGAGAACGCCTCGGGGATGCCCGGCTCGGCTGGTTTCTCAGCCGCCGGGATGAGTATGTCCGAGGCCCATGACGTGCGAGAAGTGCTCGTCGGGCGGGCACGGCTCGGTCCCGGCCTTGCATGTCGGCTGTCTCGTTCCCTCGGCGAGCTGGCGGCCGCGAGGCCGCGATGGAATGGCCCCGCTCCTGCTCGATGGCCTCGAGCAGCTCGCCGGTTTTTCCGGCGGCCTCGCGGTCATCGGGCGCGATGCGCTGGATGATCTTGTATATCGCGAGCGCCTTATGGTTGAAGCCGTCGTTGATGAGGCAGCGCGCCGACTGGTGGTATGCGGCCACCGCGTCGGCGGGCTTGCCGGTCTTCTGGAGGATGTCTCCGGCCTTGAGGTATATCTGCGGGTTATCGGGTTCGAGCTTTTTCAGGGCATCGAGCGTTGCGAGGGCCTTGGGCCATTCCTGCTTGAGCACTGGCCTTGAAAAACGACTCCCAATTCCTCTTGGCCTCAGCCGCTGTTTCCTTGCGCACCATGATCGAAATTATAGGGCAACCCGGCCCCGGTGTGCAATAACATTGTTGAACCGTTTGCCCGAACTCTGCTAATCTTTAGGTGTCGGCGCACCGGGTGCGCGTGTCGTGAAATCATCCTGAGCGAGGGGGGCCGGTTTGGCCAATCAAGCAAGCATGTGCGTCGTTTGCGCCTGGCGCGAGACGTGCCAGAAGAAGTTCAGTGTCTCGGGGTCGGATATAAGGTGCGCGGACTTCACCAAGGACATCAAGCGGTCGGCTGCCGGGCCGTCTGTATCCGAAAAGAACCCAGCCCCTGCCAAGGGCAAGGGGAAATGAACCGCGGAGGACGGGCGATACGATGAAAGTGCAGATCATCTTCTACAGCATGTACGGGCATATTTATACGATGGCCGAGGCCGTGGCCGAGGGCGTGCGCGAGGTCGAGGGCGCCGTGGCCGAGCTTTACCAGGTGCCGGAACTCGTGCCGGAGGAGATACTCAAGGCCGGCTGGGCCTTCGAGGCCAGGGCGAAGTTCGCCCACATACCGGTCGCCACGGTCGACAAGCTCGCCGAGGCCGACGCGATAATCTTCGGCACGCCGACGCGCTATGGCAACATGTGCGCCCAGATGCGCAACTTCCTCGACCAGACCGGCGGCATATGGGTCAAGGGCTCGCTGATCGGCAAGGTCGGGAGCGTGTTTGCGTCCAGCAACACTCAGCACGGCGGGCAGGAGACCACGATCACGAGCTTCCATACCACGCTGCTGCACCACGGCATGGTCATCGTCGGCGTGCCATACTCCGAGACCCGCCAGTCGATCACGACCGAGATAACCGGCGGCTCCCCGTATGGCGCAACGACGATAGCCGGGCTCGGACGGCAAGCGCATGCCAACCGAAAACGAGCTTGCGATCGCGCGCTTCCAGGGCCGCCACGTGGCCACGATCGCGACCAAACTCACGGGCAAATAGAACGCCGTATCCCGCATTGACGAGAGGGCGTCCCGGCGACGTGGGGCCGTGCGCCCTCTTTGCGGTCTCCCATCGGGCAGGATTTTCTAACAAATGTTATATTAAAAAATCCGCCAGGGGAGGGTAAGTGGAATCAACTAAGTCGGTTTTGATAGTCGAGGACTCACACGTGACCCGCTCCATGATAAGGTCCATCGTCGAGGACCTGGGCGATGTCGTCACCACGGAGGCCTCCACCGGATTCGAGGCCCTGCGGCTGCTGCCGACGCGCGAGTTCAACCTGATAGTCACGGACATCAACATGCCGGACGTCAACGGGCTCGAACTGATAAATTTCGTCCGCAACGACGCGCGATACCGGGACATACCGGTGCTGATCGTCAGCACCGAGAAGACCGAGGAGGACCGGCGGCGCGGCCTCGCCCTGGGCGCAAACGATTACGTGACGAAGCCGTTCAGCCCGGACAGGCTGCAGGAGACCGTAAAGAGACTGCTTGAGATATGAAGTCATCTGACAAGGATTTCGTGGCCGAGGCCGAAGAACTCCTCGAAAGCGCCGGCAACATACTGGTCGAACTCCAGGAAAGCCCGTCCGACGAGCCCAACCCCGATTCGATCAACGCGCTCTTCCGCGCCATGCACACCTTAAAGGGCATGGCCGGGATCTACGGATACCACGGCATCTCGGAGATAAGCCACTCCCTTGAGAGCCTGCTTGACGACGTGCGCATGGGCAGGGCCGCGATGGGCTCGCGGGTGCTGGGCTTCCTCTTCAGACAGATCGACATACTGCGAAGCTCGCTTGAGGACGTGCTGGATGCCGCTACTCCAGAGGACCCCGAGGCCATCGCCGCGCGCAAGGGCGAGATCGAGGCCTTCCGCGAATCGCTCAAGGGCGGGGGCGATGCGGCGGCCTCGCTGGAGGGCATACCCGAGGAGCTCCTGCGCGTGCTGTCCGAGTATGAGGAGCACCGCCTCAGGCACAACATCCAGAAGGGCAATGCGATCTACCTGATCGGCCTCGTGTTTTCGATCATGGACTTCGACGTCGAACTCAAGAAGGTCACCGAGCGCCTGAAGCCCCTCGGCGAGCTCATCTCCACGATGCCGATCTCTGACAATGTGCCGCCGGGCTCGATAGGGTTCAGCCTCATGCTCGGGAGTGCGAAGTCAGAGGAAGAGATCGCGGCCGCGGCCGGCGTGGATCCAAAGCGGCTCGTCAAGGGCAGGGCGGCCGCGCAGCCGGTGATGGCCGAGGCATCGCAGGGCCAGCTGCGCTCGACCACGACGACCGTGCGCGTGAACATCGAGAAGCTCGACAAGATACTCAACACGATCAACGAGATATCGATCATCCGCTCGGCGAACCAGAATATCTGGACCGGACTCGTCGAACGCTACGGCCACACACCGCTGCTGATCGACATGTACCGCATAAACCAGAGCTTCGACCGGAGGCTCTCCGAGCTTCAGGACAACGTGCTGGGGCTGCGCATGGTCCCTATCGCGCAGATGTTCGGCCGCCTGGCCCAGATCGTCAGGCGCTACTCCAATGACATCGACAAGAAGATCGATCTGCACACGTTCGGGGACGACACCGAGATGGACAAGTTCCTGGCTGAGGAGATCATCGACCCGCTGATGCATATCGTCCGAAACTCGATAGATCACGGCATCGAGGACTCGGACGAGCGCCTCGCGGCCGGTAAGCCCGAATCCGGCACGATCACCCTGAGCGCATACCAGCGCGGCAACAGCGTCGTGGTCGAGGTGCGCGACGACGGCCGCGGGATCGACATCGAGAGGATCAGGGAGAAGGCGCTGGAGCGCGGCCTTATAACCCCCGATATGGAACCCACCCGCCACGAACTCATCGCGATGATCTTCATGCCGAGCTTCAGCACGAAGGATTCGGTGAGCGAGGTCTCGGGCCGCGGCGTCGGGCTCGACGTCGTCAAGAGCAAACTCTCGTCGCTTGGCGCCAAGGTCGATATCGAGACCGAGACAGGCCGCGGGACTTCCTTCATACTCACGCTCCCGATAACAGTGGCGATCATCCGGAGCCTCATGGTCAAGGCCGGCGAAGAGCTGTTCGCGGTGCCGGTCTCGGCGCTTCAGGAGACGACCGCCGTGGACCCTACATACCTGAGCAGCCTCGAGGGCAAGGCGGTATACAACCTCAGGGGCGAGATGCTGCCAATCGTGGCACTTAATGATATCTTTAACATCCCGACGATCGCCGTCGAGCGTCAGTTCGCGTTCATTGTGGGCGCGGACGAGCGCAAGCTCGGCGTGCTGGTGGATGAGATCATAGGGCAGCAGGACGTGGTCATCAAGCCCATCAGCGAATACCTGGGCAGTGTGAAGGGCTTTGCCGGTGCGGCCGAGATCAGCCGACACCGGGTCGTGCTCGTGCTCGACGTCGAGTCCCTGATCGCAGAGGCGTTCTTAAGGAGGAGGCGAGGCAGTGTTTAGGGAGTTCTACGGCCTGCGCGTTAAGCCTTTCAGCAAGACGCCGGACCCCGCGTTCCTCTATCCTGGCAGGCGGCACGAAGAGGCGCTGGCGCGGCTTCAGTACGCGGTCGAGGAGAAGGAGCTCTGCCTGCTGACCGGCGACGTCGGCTGCGGCAAGACCACGATCACGCGCAAGCTGATGGACGTGCTCGACCCGGCGCGCCACAGGGTCGTGCTGCTGATAAACCCCCGGATTTCAGCGACACAGTTTCTGGCCGAGGTCGCCTCCAAGATGGGGATCAAGCCGCGCCGGCCGAGGCGCGACATCCTGACCGGCCTGATACAGGAGCGCGTGTACGAGGACTACCTCTCGGGGATCACGCCGGTGGTCATACTGGACGAGGCGCAGCTCATCCCCCGCCGCGAGACGTTCGAGGAGATCCGGCTTCTGACGAATTTTCAGCTCGACGACAGCTAACCTGATAAGCGTGATACTGGTCGGGCAGACCGAGCTCAGGGAACGGCTCCAGAGGCCGGTGCACGAGCCGCTGAGGCAGCGCATAGGGATGGCCTATCACCTGGGCCCGCTAGGGATCGACGAGACGCGCGCATACGTGGCCCACAGGCTATCGATTGCCGGCCGCAGCGAGGCGCTCTTTACCGAAGGCCGCGATAGAGGCCCTCCACAGGCATTCGGGCGGGGTGCCGAGGCTCATAAACAGCATCGCCAACCTTGCGCTGCTGGCAGGAATGGGGCATGACGCGGAGGTTATAGACGAGGGTATCGTAAATGAGGCGGCCGGGGAACTGGGGTTTACAGCAGGCCATGCCGCCCCCAGGCGCGTGGCCTCGGGGACGGCCGATAAGGCTACCGGCCGAAGAACCTGAAGCCTTTTTTCACCGGTTCCTCTTTGTTTTTTTCCTTGAACTCCAGGACGGTGGCCGCGACGGCCCTCATCGCCTGTTCGGAGCGCTTTAAGGTCTCGACGATCACGTCCTGACGCTTCCTGGATTCCTGCAGCTCGGCTAGCACCTGCTCGAGCAACTTCGCGTTTGCATCGCCTGACTTGCGCACCGCGAGCGTGAGCGATTCGTCGTATGCCGGCGCCGGGGCAGTCGAGGGCTGGTTCATGGCGTTGGCCTGCACGGCCGAGGCCATCTCGCGCACCGAGGTTGTCACCTCGGCTATCGCGCCGAGGATGCTTGCCATGTTCTCCTCAGAGAGCACCGGCACGGTTACGACCTGCGGGACCATGACGGCCTCGACGGGCTGTGTCGGAGCAGGCGCAATGCCGCTGATCGGGCTTGTGGGTTTGATGGGTTCCTCGGGGGCCGGGGCTTCGGTCTCAAGGTATGCCTCGGCAGGGCCGGGGCTTGGCCATGCGTGGGGCTCTTCATGTGCGGGAGCCTCGGATACTGCGGCTCCGCCAAAGCCGCCAGCGGGCTCGAGCATGTGAGTCAGCGACGATGAATCAAACGGGGCCGGCCTCAACGGGTTCAGGGGCTGTCTTAGCGGGCTTAGCGCCTGCTGACGGCTCCATCAGGTCCTGCCATGAGACCGGCGGCTCTTCCGGCTCGGCCGCTGAAAAGGTCGGAAGGGTGTCCTCGTCCTTTGTCCAGGAGACGATCGAGACGGTGTCGCCGCGCTGCGGCGCCGAGGCCGCCACGGTCTCCGGCACCTGCTCGTCAGAGGAATCTATCGTTACGTTGTGTTTCTTCGATATGTACTTAAGCAGCAGCTTCGTAACCAGCTTGAAGGTCTCGTCCACGCCCGTGCCGTTGATGGCCGCGCCGTTGACGACCGGATAGCCGGCGGCGTTGAGGTCCGAGTTGAGCTCTTCCGGGGAGAGGATGTTTTTCAGGTCGCGCTTGTTGTACTGGAGCACGACCGGGATCTCGTCGGGGTTGATGTTGTTCGAGACGAGGTTTTCGCGCATGTTGCGGAAGCTCTCGATGTTCTGCTCCCGCATCGCGGTCTGCGAGTCGGCCACGAAGACCACGGCGTCCGCGCCCTTCAGGACGAGCTTGCGCGTGGCGTTATACCTCACCTGGCCCGGCACGGTGTAGAGCTGAAACCGGATCGTGAAGTCCTTGATCTTCCCGAGCGCCACGGGCAGGAAGTCGAAAAACAGCGTGCGGTCGGCCTCGGTCGAGAGCGAGAGGAGCTTGCCCTTGCGCTCCGGGGACATCGTGGCGTGCAGGCGCTGGAGGTTGGTGGTCTTGCCCGAGAGGCCGGGGCCGTAGTATACGACTTTTAGGGTGATTTCCTTGGATGCGTAATTAAATAGTGCCATATAGTTTCAAATTATAGCATAAACGGCGTTTCGCGTCCGGCGTTTTACGCTGTACATGGCCTCGTCTGCGAGCTTCAGGAGCGCCTCCTTGGACTTGGAGCTTTCCGGGTAGGCGGCGACGCCGAAGCTCGCGGTTATCCTGAGGCGCGAGCCCCTCGGAGCGCATGAACGTGTGCGACTCTATCGACTTGCGGATCCTCTCGGCTATGAGCATCGCGTTATGCAGCGTGGTCTGCGGCAGGACGATCACGAACTCGTCGCCGCCGTAGCGGGCGATGATGTCTATGGTGCGCAGCAGGTTCATCAGGAGTTCGCCCATCTCGACCAGCACCTTGCTGCCCACGAGATGGCCGAAGTTGTCGTTTACGTCCTTGAAGTGGTCGACGTCCATGAATATCAGCGATACCGACGTGGAGTAGCGGTTGCTCCTCAGGATCTCGGTCTCGATGCTGCGGTTGAGGTAGCGCGAGTTAAACAGGTTCGTCAGGTCGTCGGTCACCACGAGGTCTTCGAGCCGCTGATAGAGGGCTATCTGGTCTATGGCGGCCGAGGCGTGCGCGATCAGGCGCTTAAATAGCGTGAAATCCTCTTCGTCTGAACGGCTCGCCTCCGGGCTTGTTCATGAGTTCGACCACGGCCGTCGTGCATTTGTTGCCCGACTTGATCGGCGCGGCCATGAGCGTGCGGACCTTCCTTCGGTCCGAGGCGTCTATGCGGGCCGAGAAATCGTTTGTCTTCGGCGGCGTCCTGAACGAGTATCGGCTCGGACTTGCGCGCGACCAGCCCGGCGATGCTCTCGGCCCCCGCGAGCCTGATCCGGGCGGGTTTCTTCGGGTTGCGGTCGCCGAGCCTGTCCATATAGTCTTCCGGCCCGTTGGGGAGGCAGAACACGGACCATGCCTGAGCCTTGACCGCGGTGCAGAGTTTCCTCGCTATGGCCGAAAGCGCGGCGTGCGTGTCGCGTGAGGTGGTGAGGAGTCTGTTAATGTCGTCGATAAAGCCGATCTCGCGCCTCGTGCTCGCGTTTTCATCCCTAAGGCGCTTGTTCTCGGCCAGCATGGCGTGCTCGCTTAGGATCTTTCGGGAAAAGCGCAGCAGCTCGGATGGCGTGGGGTTCTGCAGCATGTAGGTATGCGGCCTCCCGATCCATGCGGAGAGCCCGCGCGGCCGTCCCTCAGGGCAGAGCACGAGTTTCGGGATATCCGCATAGTGCTTGGGGAGCGATGCCGGGAGCCCGTCGAAGGCGGGCTCCACTATGAGCAGATCCGCATCGAGCGGCAGCCCCCGTCCGGGCGGGGCCGCTATCAGGCTCGCATCGAAATCCCTGGCGCCGGAGAGGGCGTCGCGGTATGCCTCCAGGCCCCGGCCCAGCAGCAGCGCCTTAGGCATTTTGGCCGCAGCACTTTTTGTACTTCTTCCCGCTGCCGCAGGTGCAGGGGTCGTTGCGGCCGACTTTTTTGCTTTTATGAACTGTCGGGGTTGCCGGTTCATCCCCCCTATTATATATCAAATTTTGGCTGGCTGCCGTACGCGAAATCTCGCGTTCTTCCCTGACCTGGATCTTGAACAGCCGCGTGAGGGCCTCGGCCGTGATCCGGCCCGTGAGCTCGGCGAATATGTCGAACGCCTCTTTCTTGTACTCCGCGAGCGGGTCGCGCTGGGCATAGCCCCTGAGGCCGACGCCTTCCTTGAGGTGGTCCATCGCAAGCAGGTGGTCCTTCCACTGCGAATCGACGACCTGCAGGAGCACCATGCGCTCGAGGTAGCGCATCAGCGGCTCGCCGAACCGCTGCTCGCGTTCGTCGTAATACCGCCGGACCTCGTCCATTATGAAATCGCTGAGGCCGCGGTCCTCGGGGAACTTCTCGATCTGTATGTCGAACGTGCCGTAAAGCGCGTCGCGCAGGGCGTTAAGGTCCCAGTCCTCGTGGTGCTTGCCCTCGGGGCAGTACAGCTCCATGAAATCCTGCACCGTGTTGTCGCTCATCTCGAGGATGCGCTCCTTGAGGTTCGGGCTCGCGAGGATCTCTTTGCGGAACGAGTAGATCTCGGTGCGCTGTTTGTTCATCACGTCGTCGTATTCGATGAGGTGCTTGCGGATGTCGAAGTTATGGGCCTCGACCTTCTTCTGTGCGCCCTCGACCGCGCGCGAGACGAGCTTGTTTTCTATCGGCATGTCGTCGTCCATGCCGAGCTTGTCCATAAGCCCCGAGATGCGGTCCGAGCCGAAGATGCGCATCAGGTCGTCCTCGAGCGCGAGGTAGAAGCGCGACTCGCCGGGGTCGCCCTGGCGGCCCGATCGGCCGCGCAGCTGGTTGTCGATTCGCCGGGCCTCGTGGCGCTCGGTGCCCATGATCATCAGGCCGCCGGCCTCGAGCACCTGCTGCCGCTCGGCCGCGCATTCGGCCGCGATCTTCGCCTTGAGGGCCGTCAGTTCGAGCTCCGGGGGCTCTTCCTCTTTACCGGCCAGA
The DNA here is from genome assembly GCA_963721805.1 of Nitrospirota bacterium. Taxonomy (GTDB): domain Bacteria; phylum Nitrospirota; class Thermodesulfovibrionia; order Thermodesulfovibrionales; family JdFR-86; genus CAVRJY01. The sequence goes on from CAVRJY010000001.1 coordinate 1,347,907, forward strand.
GCCTCTTTGAACAGACCGGCGGGGGATCCCCCCAAGACGATGTCAGTCCCTCGTCCGGCCATGTTGGTCGCTATCGTCACGGCGTTGTAACGTCCGGCCTGCGCGACGATCTCGGCCTCGCGGTCGTGGTGCTTGGCGTTCAGGACCGAGTGCCGGATGGCTTTCTTTTTGAGCAGCGAGCTCAGGACCTCGGACATCTCTATCGATATGGTGCCGACGAGGACCGGCTGGCCCTTTGCGTGGCGCTCCTCGATCGCGTTTGTGATCGCGTCGAACTTGCCCTTCTTCGTCTTGTAGATCAGGTCGGCCTGGTCGATCCTTATCATCGGCCTGTGGGTCGGGACGACGAGCACGTCGAGGTTGTATATCTTGCCGAACTCCTCGGCCTCGGTCTCGGCGGTGCCGGTCATGCCGGCGAGCTTCTTGTACATGCGGAAGTAGTTCTGGAAGGTGATCGTCGCGAGCGTCTGGTTCTCGCTCTCGATCTTGACGCCCTCCTTGGCCTCTATGGCCTGGTGCAGGCCGTCAGACCAGCGGCGTCCCGGCATGAGGCGCCCGGTGAACTCGTCGACGATGACGATCTCGCCGTCCTTTATGACGTAGTCCACGTCGAGCTTGAACATATGGTGGGCCCTCAGGCCCTGCAGCACGTGGTGCACGAGTTCGATGTTCTCGGGGTCGTAGAGGTTCCCGACGCCGAGTACGTGCTCGGCCTTCGTGTTGCCCTCGTCGGTCAGGACGACGGTCTTGGCCTTCTCGTCGATCGTGAAGTCCTCGCCCTCCTTGAGCTTGGGCACGATGCGGTTGACCTTGTAGTACTTGTCCGTCGAGTCTTCCGATGCGCCGGAGATGATAAGCGGCGTACGCGCCTCGTCGATCAGTATGCTGTCGACCTCGTCGACTATCGCGTAGTTCTGCTCGCGCTGGACGTAGTTTTCGATGTCGTACTTCATGTTGTCGCGCAGGTAGTCGAAGCCGAACTCGTTGTTCGTGCCGTAGGTGATGTCGGCCCCGTAGGACTCTTTCCTCTGCTCGTCCGTCAGGCCGTGGACGATGACGCCGACCGAGAGGCCGAGGAAGTTATAGATAGGGGCCATCCACGCGGCGTCGCGCTGTGCGAGGTAGTCGTTGACCGTGACGACGTGCACGCCCTTGCTCTCGAGCGCGTTGAGGTAGACGGGCAGGGTGGCTACCAGAGTCTTGCCCTCACCGGTCTTCATCTCGGCTATCGTGCCCTCGTGCAGGGCGATGCCGCCCACCATCTGCACGTCGAAGTGCCTCATGCCCATGACCCGGCGCGAGGCCTCGCGCACTACGGCGAAGGCCTCGGGCAGCAGGGCGTCGAGCGTCTCGCCGCCGCTGATCCGTGCCTTGAACTCGGCCGACTTTGCTTGCAGGGCCTCGTCGGAAAGCGGCTGCACCTTTGCTTCGAACGCGTTAACGCGCTCCACGATCTTGGCGAGGCGCTTAACCTCGCGGTCGTTCTTCGTCCCTATTACTTTCTTAAAGAATGATTGGATCATAGATATTTATGATAAATGCACGGTACATAATATTTCAACGCCGCCATGTTCAGACGAAAATCGACGGGTCCTTTTCAAAGAGCGCCAGGAAGGCATGCGCCACGTCCGGGTCGAACTGAACCCCTGAATAGCGCTCGATCTCCCTCATCGCGTAAAGCACGCCCGGGGCCTCGCGGTAGGGCCTGCTGGAGGTCATCGCGTCGAAGGAGTCGGCGGCGTGCAGGATGCGGGCCGGAAGCGGGATCTCGTCCCCCTTGAGGCCCTCCGGGTATCCCCTGCCGTCGAACCTTTCGTGGTGGTAGCGGACGTAGGGCACTATCCTCCTGAGCTGCTTGATGTTCTGGAGGATCAGCGCGCCCTGCGCCGGGTGCTTCTTCATGACCTCGAACTCCTCCGGGGTGAGCGGACCCGGTTTCTCCAGAAGGGCGTCGTACGTGCCGATCTTCCCGATGTCGTGCAGCAGGCCGCTTAAGTGCAGGTCGCGCACGGTCTCCTCCTCAAGGCCCATCGTGCGCGCCACGGTCTCGGTGATGCGGGCCACGCGCTCCGAGTGGCCGCGCGTCCAGGGGCTCTTGGCGTCCAGCGCCCCGACCATCGCGCGCAGCAAGCTCATGAACATGTCTTCCAGCTCGGCGTATGATTCGCTGATGTCTTCGAGCATGTTAAAGAAAGCCTCGCGCGAGTCGCGCAGCGCCTTGTCCCTCTTGAGGAGCAGGCCCTCAGTGCGTCCGGCCGCAGTCACGGCCTCGCGCATCGAGCTTACGTCCGTGAAGGTATGTATCGTTGCCATCGCACCGCCCCGGTCCACAACGGGCGAGGACATCGCGACGCAGAATATCCCGAGTTCCGGGATATGGAAATTTTTGATGTTATCTGCGGCGCCGGAGGCGTCCGCAGGATTGCAGGCCGGGCATTTCTCCAGCCTCAGCAGTTCGGTGCAATGCATGCCGGTCGGGTCGTCCCTCAGGCGCATCATGGCGGCAAACGCCTCGTTGGCATGCAGGAGCCTGCCGTCCGGGCCGTGGACGAACGCCGGGTTCGGCACGGCGCCCAGGATAGTCCGCCAGTCGGGGGAGCGGGAATCGGAAGCTGCGGCGTTTGACATGAATTTAAAGGTCCAGCGGGCCGGTCTTGAGCATCTCGATCTCGTGCTCGAGTTCGGCGTTGCGCTTCTTGAGCTCGCGCATCTTAAGCTCGCGGCCGATGACCATGTTATAGAAGCGCTCGAGCTCCTCGACGCGTTCCTTCAGCTCCTTGTCGGAGCGCATGAGTTCCTTCTGCACTGTCATCAGGTCCGTGACGTCCGAGACCGTGACCACTATCTTCTCGAGCGCGCCCTGGGGGTCCTGTATCGGGTACTCGCTCATGTACAGCCAGCGGTTGCGGGCGTCGAGCCACGAGTGCGAGACGGGCCTGCCCTCGGAGAGCTGTACAAGGTGCTTGGCGCGGTCCTTGGGCGCTATCTGCAGCAGCTCGGCGAGGTCCTTGCCCACGAGCGCCACGGGCTGCTTTTCCATGAACGCGCCGAAGCTCTGGTTGCAGCGCAGGATCCTGTAACGGTCGTCCGTGAGGATGATGAACTCCGAGACGGAATTAAAGGTGATCTCCCACTCAGCCTTCGCGTGCGAGACCTCCTCGAAGAGCTGAGTGAGGGTGCGTTCGAACTCCTTCTGCTTCGTGATGTCGCGGATAATGAGCAGAACCTCGCCGGGGCTGCACCTGCTGCACCTGAATTCGAAGAACTTGACGTTTCCGGTCTCCGCGGCGACCTCGACCTCCGAGACGTAAGCGTTATGAGACCTCATCGCCTCGCGGACGGCCTCCATCGCGAGACCGGCGATCTCGGGCGGGAACCCGTCGTCGAGCCTTGCGCAGTCCGTGCGCGCAGTGGAGAGGAACATGCCGCTTTGGTCCTGGCCGTGGCATTCGAGTATGGCCCCGCCTTCGGAGATGACGCACATGACGTCCGGGAGCGCGTCGAGCAGCGCCCGCATCCGCGCTTCGCTGCCGCACGAAGCGTCGTTCGCGCCCCCCTCATTTGAGGCTTCCGCTCTGAACGGATCGTCCATGTGCCCCTTGGCTTTCATATGCACTGTGACCTCTAATATATCACAGAAATCCCCGCCGTGACGAAACCCTTGCAATATTGCGTTTTCATGTGTGATAATCAATCGCTTTCCGCTCGAAATACCTGTTATATATCTATTTGGGGAGGACTCATGGCCAAACTCGACGACGCATCCATAAGGACAATAATGCTTCTGGCGGCCGAAGCCGTGGAGAAGGCGAAATCAGGCCATCCGGGCATGCCGATGGGCGACGCGGCGATGGCCTACACGCTCTGGAACAAGTTCCACAAACACAACCCGTCGCATCCTCAATGGCAGAACCGCGACCGCTTCGTGCTCTCGGCCGGCCACGGCTCGATGCTCCTTTACAGCCTTCTGCACCTGACCGGATACGACATATCGATGGACGACCTGAAATCGTTCAGGCAGTGGGACAGCAAGACCCCCGGCCATCCGGAATACAGCCTGGCGCATGGCATAGAGATGACGACCGGCCCGCTCGGGCAGGGGTTCGCCACGGGCGTGGGCATGGCGATGGCCGAGCGCTACTTGGCCGGGATGTTCAACAAGCCGGGCTTCAAGGTCGTTGACTACAACATCTACGGAATCGTAAGCGACGGAGACCTGATGGAGGGCGTGTCCTACGAGGCCGCATCCCTGGCCGGGCACCTCGGCCTCGGTAAGATCGTCTACCTATATTCGGACAACCATATCACTATCGAGGGCTCCACGGAGCTGTCCTTCACCGAGGACGTCCAGAAGCGCTTCGACGCGATGGGCTGGCACACCGAGCGCGTCGACGGCTATGACCTCAAGGCCATCGAGGCCGCGATCAAGAGGGCCAAAAACGACGCGCGTCCCTCGCTGATATTCAGCCGCACCACGATCGGGTACATGAGCCCTAACAAGCAAAACAGCGCCGACGTCCACGGCTCGCCGCTCGGGGCCGAGGAGATAAGGCAGGTCAAGGAGATCCTGGGCTTCCCTGCGGACAAGTCCTTTTACGTCCCCAGGGACGTATCGGCGCACATGCGCGGCGCGGTCAAGGCAGGGGCCAAGGCCGAGCGCGACTGGAACGCGATGCTCGCTAGATATGCAAAAAAATACCCGGCGCTCGCTGCCGAATGGAAGCGTTTCCTCTCAGGCGAATTCCCGGATGGTTGGGACAGCTCCGCGCCCAGGTTCTTATCCGCCGATGGCGCGGTGGCCACGCGCGTGGCGTCCGGGAAGTTCTTAAATGCGATTGCCGGGTCTCTGCCCGAGCTGATCGGCGGCTCTGCGGACCTCGCACCCTCAAACAACACCTGGCTGAAGGGCCAGCCGGAGTTCTCGGCGCAGGCCGGCGGGCGCAACATCCACTTCGGCGTACGCGAACACGCTATGGCGGCGATATCAAACGGCATAGCCCTAAGCGGGATGCTCCGTCCGTACTGCGGCACGTTCCTGATCTTCTCTGACTATCTGAGGCCCTCAAGCAGGCTTGCCGCGCTCATGGGGCTCAATGTGATCTATGTCCTCACCCACGACTCGATAGGGCTCGGCGAGGACGGCCCTACGCACCAGCCTGTCGAGCATGTTTCGTCCTATCGCGCGATGCCCAATTTCACGATCATCCGCCCGGCCGACGCGAACGAGACGGTTCAAGCCTGGCGCGTTGCGCTCAAGCACAAGGGCGGCCCGGTGGCGCTGGTGCTCTCGAGGCAGAACCTCCCGGTGCTCGATAAATACGCCCCGGCCTCCGGCCTTGCCAGGGGCGGGTACGTCGTGTACGAGACGGCAAAGGGCAAGTCCCCTGACGTTATCCTGATAGGCACCGGCTCGGAGCTTCACCTCTGCATCGCGGCTGCGGATGAGCTTAAGGCATCCGGCACCAAGGTGCGCGTGGTCAGCATGCCCTGCACCGAGCTGTTCGACGCCCAGCCCGCGGCATACAGGGAAAAGGTGCTGCCGTCGTCCGTGAGGCGGCGTGTCGCGGTCGAGGCCGGCGCGACTCTGAGCTGGCACAAGTACGTCGGGCTCGACGGTGCGGTGGTCGGTATCGACAGGTTCGGCGCGTCCGCACCCGCCAAGGTGCTGTTTGAGAAGTTCGGCGTCACGACCGCCCATGTCGTGGCCGCCGCCAGGGGCCTGCTTAAGAAATAACCTTATCGCGGGAGGGGCGAAAGACTTCGCCCCTCCCGTATGCTTAATGCCTGCCAGCCACACTGCCGTATATACGAAATACCTTTACATTCATTCAGCCGGTATGTAACAATTTACCAAACATATGGACTTGGCCAAGATACGCAAAAAGCACAAAAAGGCCCCGGCCGTAAAGGAGAAGGCCGGTATTCCCGCGCCCGCCGCGGAGGAGCCGGCCGTGCCGCCCGTGTCCCCCAATGTACCGGTCGAGGCAGCGCCGCCGCCCGTCGGGGCATCCGAGATGCTGCCCCAAACAGCCGGGCCGGCGGACGAGGCGCTCCTGGAGTTCGTGATTTTCTCTGTGGGCGGCGAGAGGTTCGCCGTAAGGGTGGAGGACATAGTCGAGATAGTGCGCAACCAGGTTATAACGGCGGTTCCCCGGACCCATGATTTCGTGCTCGGCGTCACATCCCTCGGGGGGAAGATCATCCCGGTGATCGACCCGGCGCTGAGGCTGGGGATCCCCGGCAGCCCGGAGCAGGCGGCAAAGAAAAAACTGGTCATACTGCGGGGCCCCAAGGGCCCGGCCGGTATCATCCTCAGCGGTGCGATGGACGTCATCACGCTTCACCCCTCGATGCTGCTTGAGCCCCCGCCGCACCTCGATGCCGCGGGCAAGGTCTACGCCGGAGCGGTGCTGAAAACCGCCCACGGGTTCGTCTCGGTCATAAGCCTCGGGGAATTCCTCGATTTCTGATATGGAGGGGTAATGAAACAAAAACTCGAACTGAAGGTCGTCGGCCTGTGCTTCGTCATACTCGTGGCCGGGGTCGCGGCCATCTGCCTCTCGGTCATCAACAAGGAGAAAAGCGGGATAAACGAGGTCTCGAGCCGCAGGGTGCAGGACACCGCGAAGGTCATCACGCAGGCCCTGGAGATCACGATGCTCGAAGGCAGGGCCGAGGTCACGAAGGAGCTGTCGGAGAACCTGAAGTTCGCAAGCGGCTTCGAGGGCATAGAGGTCCTGAACTGGGAGGGCCGCGAGGCGTTCAAGCCCAAGGCCCCGACGCTCGAACTCGCAGCGATTGACAGGCTCGGCCGCGACCGCGACGGCTTCACCGTTGCGGACAAGCAGTCGCTCAAGGTATACATGCCGCTTCAGAACAAGCAGAGCTGCAAGGCCTGCCACAGCAAGGAGACTTCCGACCTGCTCGGCGCGGTCAAGGTCTCTGTCTCGCTCGAAAAGGAATACGACAGCATCAACTCCTTCATCTTCTATCTCGTGGTCGGCTGCATCGTGGGCGTGCTGTTCATAGGCGGCCTGATGTGGCTCATCATGAGCAGGATCGTCATCCAGCCGATCAAGGCCCTGGAGCTCGCGGCAGGGCGCATGGCCATCGGGGACCTTTCGTTCCGCACAGGCATCACCTCCGTGGACGAACTCGGCCGCCTGAACTCCTCTATCGAGAGCGCGCTTAACTCCGTGGGCGGCATCCTCAGGCGCGTCAAGGACGTCTCGTCGCGCATCGCGCGCGCCACAGATATTGTCGAGCAGGACTCCAACAAGGTCGCCGAACGCACGATTGTCGAAGGCGAGGCGGTATCTGAGATCTCGAGCTACGTCGAGGAGCTTAACGCCGCCATTGCCGAGATAGCCGAAAACACCGAGGGGCTGGCCAAGTCCGTCGAGGTCACGGCCTCCTCTATCGAGGAGATGTCGGCGAGCATCACCGAGATAACCAACCTCACGCACGACGTATCGGAGGGCGTGGACTCGACGTCTTCGTCCATCGAGCAGCTCTCGGCAGCTATAAAGCAAGTCGCCGAGAGCGCCGGGGATTTCACTAAGGTAGCCGACGACACGATGTCAGCGGTCGATGAGATCATGGCCTCGGTGCGCGAGGTCGAGCACCGCGCCAAGGAGTCCGCCTCGATGTCCCAGAAGGTCATGAACGACGCGATGGGCTCGGGGATGAAATCCGTAAACATGGCCATCGAGGGCATGGAGAACATCCGCGGCTCGGTGACCAAGGCCGGCAACGCCATAGAGAAACTCGGCACGCGCTCCGAGGAGATCGGCTCGATCATCAACCTGATAGACGAGATCGCGGACCAGACGACGCTCCTGGCCCTTAACGCTGCCATCCTCGCGGCGCAGGCCGGGGAGCACGGCAAGGGCTTCTCCGTCGTGGCCAACGAGATCAAGGACCTGGCCGAGCGCACCGCGTTCTCCACAAAGGAGATCGACGGCCTGATACAGGCCGTGCGCAAGGAAGTTACGGACGCGGTAGTGGCGATGGACGAAGGCATAACGTCGGTGGAGGAAGGCATAAAGCGCTCCAAGGACGTATCCTCGACCTTCAGGATGATACTGGACAGCTCGAAGATCTCTGCCGAGATGTCCGCGCAGATCGAGCGCACGACGGAAGAACAGTCGCGCTCCGCGATGTACGTCTCCGAGGCGATGGAGAACGTCCGCACGATGGTCGGGGAGATAGCCAAGGCGACCGCCGAGCAGTCAAAGGGCGTGGGCCTGATCATGGCCGCGACCGAGAGGATCCGCGACGCCTCGCGGCAGGCTGACAACGCCACCCGGCAGCAGGCCGAGGGGAGCCGCCACGTATCGTTCGAGATCGAGCGCATATCCGACCGCAGCAGGCAGATATCGCGCGCCATCCGCGAGCAGCGCACCGGGGCCAACCAGATATGGCTCTCGATAGAGAGGATTAAAGAGCTGCCCAAGGACAACAGGGAACTCTCGTTCCGCATAAACCGCTCTGTGCAGAAGCTGCTGAAAGACTCGGAGCTTGTGCTGACCGAGCTCGAGCGCTTCAGGTTCCAGAGCGCGGCCGAGTCCGACGTCATAGGGTTCGGAGTGGTGCCGTTCGAGGCCCCAGCCGAGATTATACAGGCGGTTTACCCCGCTCGTGGAGTACCTCAGCAGGGTGACGGGACACCGCTTCGAGCTTCGCGTACCCCTGGATTTCGAGAGCGTGGGCAGGGACATGCTCAGCGGCGAGACCCAGCTTTGCTATATGACGCCGGTAGTATACGTCAAGGCCCGGCAGGGCGCCAACATCAAGCCGCTGGCGAAGTCGCTGCTCGACGGCAAGGGCGTGATGCGTTCGGTGATAGTGGCGCCGGAGGGCACGGACCTCAAGGGCCTCCGCGATCTGGCCGGCCGCTCCATGGCCTTCGTGGACGAGGACTCCGCGACCGGCTTCATCATGCCTGTCTCGATGCTCATTGACGAGGGCGTCAGCCTGAAGGACCTCTCGAGGCAGGACTTCCTCGGCACGCACGACGACGTTATGAAGGCCGTGGTGAAGGGCGACTTCGACGCCGGGGCGGTGATGGAGAGCGCGGCGCTCAGGTATAAAGACCGCGGCATAAAGATCCTGGCCGTATCACGCGACATGCCCGCCTTCAACATCAGCGCATCCCCGGCCGTGTCGGAGGAGCTCAGGGAAGCCGTCAAAAACGCGGTCATGATGCTCAAGGACGATAACCCGGAGGGCCTCAGGGTGCTCCGCGGCATCGACAGGACGCTCAATGGCTTTGCGCCCGTTTCCGACGACGAATACGAAGGGGTTCGCGAGGTTTTGGAGAAGGTGAAAAGGGCATGACGCGCGTCCGCTCCACAGCGTTCGACTTCATGGCCGCGGTCGTGATCACGCTCGTGATAGGGCAGCTTGTCCTTGCCATTTGGTTCCTGATCTATGAAAAGGAGACCTACAGGAAGGCGCGCGAGACGAGTTCCGCTATGGAGGCGAAGTTTCTGGCTGAATACTCGGCCGAGTACCTCAGCAGCGGCGAGCGCTCAAGCCTCGACAGCTTCGTAGCCACCCTGAGGGCCGACAGCGATATCCTCTCGATCCAGATCAGGCGCTCAGACGGCCTCGTGGTGCTCAGCGAAAGGCTCGGCGAGGAGCAGGAACCAAGCTCGCTCGCCCCGTTTTATATCCCCACGCGCAACTCCGTGCACGCCCCGATACGTTCCGGCGGAGCGGTCACCGGAGAGGTCGAGCTCGAATACAGCGGCGCGTCCGTAAACGGGCAGATCAAGCGGCTGATGACGATGTTCCCGTCTGCTGCAGGGCGTCGTCTTCCTGCTGGCCGCCGCCGTCATATACATCCTGTTTCGCGTTCAGATCAGCAGGCCGCTCAGGCAGCTGGGGCACGATATCTCGCGGATAAACGACGGCGACCTGACGGTCGCGATCCCGCAGGACTACGCGCTGGAGATCGCCGTCGTGGCCAAGGGCATGCAGACGCTCGTCGACCGGTTCTCATACGCTGTATCGCGGCTGGACGCGGCCTCTGACAAGGTCTCCCGCACCTCCAGAAGGGTGCTCGCCTCCACCCGCACCCTGGCCGAGTCCGCCCAGAGGCAGAACGAGACTACCGAGGCGATGGCGATGATACTCAAGGGGGCGACCGAGACCCACAGGCAGCTTATCAGCATCACGGAGGACGTCGCGGCCCTTTCGTCCGAGAACGTCTCGTCGTTGCTGGAGGTCAAGGCGATGGGCGACGAGATAGTCACCGGCATGGAGACCCTTTTCAGGGCCACCGAGATATCGCTTTCGAACGTGGCCCAGATGACGCAGACATCAAAGACCATGGCGGCGGGCTCTGGCGAGGCCCTCGAACGGGTCGAGAGCATATCCGCCTCCGTCGAGGAGGTCACGGCATCGGTCAAGGAGGTGGAGCGAAACGCCAGGAGCTCGGCCGAGCTTGCCGAAGCGGTCCGCTCCTCCGCGGCCAAGGAGGGCGTCGAGGTCGTGGCCGTCGCTATCGAGGGCATGGGCAGGATCAGCAATGTCGTATCGATCACGGTCGATCAGGTAAAGCGGCTGCACGACAGTTCGCTGGACATACAGCGGATACTCTCGGTCATCCGCGAGATAACCGAACAGACGAACCTGCTGAGCCTCAACGCCTCTATCCTGGCCGAGAAGGCCGGAGAGCACGGCAAGGGGTTTTCGGTCGTCGCCGAGGAGATGCGCTCGCTGAGCGGCCGCACGGCCTCTTACACGAGGGAGATCTCCGGCATCGTCAAGTCCATCCTGGGCGGGATAGAGGACACGGTCGAGATGATAAACGCCAGCGCCAAGATGGTCGGCGCCGAGAGCGATAAGGTCTATAACGTCGGCGAGACCGTAAGCGGCATACTCGAGGCCGCGCATAATTCCGCTTCGATGGCCCAAAGCATCGAGCATGCCACGGTGGAGCAGGCCAGGGCGCCTGCAGCTCGTCGCCAATTCGATGCTCGACGTAAACCTCATGGCCATGCAGATGAAAAAAGCCATGGACGAGCAGATGACCGCGACCTCGCAGGTGCTGGAGCAGGTCGGCGAGGTCAGGGAGATCGCCGACAGCACCAAGAGGGGCGTAAACGAGCAGGACTCCGGCATCCGCGACATCGCCAAGAACATGGAGTCCGCCAACGAGATGGTATCGAACGTCAAGGGCTCGATCCTCACAGCAGCAGAGGATCACCGAGGAGATCGGTATATCGCTCAGCGACATGCACTCCACCGGTCTTGGCAGCATCAAGGACATCGAGAACCTGACCGAGGCTCTCGAGAACCTCCAGCGCGACATCGCGCAGATCAGGGCCGAGATGGGCTCGCTCCGCGGAAGGCCATGAGGCAGTTTCTGATCTTCACGGTCTCGGGGGCGGCGTTCGGGCTTGCGGTCGAGCGTGCGGTCGAGATCTGCCGCGCCGGCGCCGTGCAACCCGTGCCTGACATGCCTGATTACATCGCCGGCATCCTGACGCTCAGGCGCGAGGTCATCCCGATCATAGACATGCGTGGCCGCTTCGGGCTCCCGCGGCTGGCGTCCTCAAAAAAGCTCAGGATCGTTATGGTCCGTTACCGAAACGAGTTAAACGGCCTGCTGGTCGACACGGTCGAGGGCATAGTGAAGCTCCAGGACGAGCAGGTAGCGCCCTCTCCGGCGGTCTTCATGGGGCTCAAGGCTGATTTCATCGAGGGCCTGTACAGGGAGACCGGCCGCGTGGTGATAATCCTCAGGCTCGACGCCCTGCTGACCTCCGGCGAGAGAATAACCCTCGATGAGACCCGCATGCGGCACCCGCAGGGGGATGCTGCATGATTGAGAAGATCTCGAAGCTCCTGGAGGATGGGGACGTAGAACTCAGGCGTCAGGCCGTGATCGATCTGCGCTCGCTCAAGGATAAGGTCCCGGCCGAAGATGCCGTGAGGCTTCTGCTGAGGGCCATGCAGGACCCCAACTGGCGCGTGCGCAAGACCGCGATCGAGATGCTCTCGGCCGATTATCCCCCTGAGAGCTACCTCAAGGGGCTGCTGAACCTGCTTCAGATGGAAGGCAACGCCGGGGCGCGCAGTGGCGCCATGGAGGCCTTTGTCCGGCTCGGCAAGGGCGCCACCGGGTTCCTGATGCGCGAGTTCGAAACCCCGGACGCCGATACCAGAAAATTCATCATAGATATCCTGGGGCAGATTAACGACCGAAAAGCCCTGCCCCTGCTGCTCGGGGCCTTAAACGACCGGGACGAAAACGTGCGCGCGGCCGCTGTGGAATACCTCGGCTGCCTGCGCGAGGCCACGGTAGTCGAGAGGCTGATCGAGATCATGCGGAGCGGGGATCTCTGGACCGCGTATCCTGCGGTCGAAGCCTTGGGGAAAATAGGCGACCCCGCGGCTGTCCCGGCGTTAGAGGAGTGCCTCGCGAAGGGACCGCTCAAAGAGGTCGCCCTCAGGGCGCTGGCCGAGATCGGCGACACGCGCTCCATAGACACTATTGTCCCGCTCGTAGAGGACAGGTCAAAGTCGGTCCAGCACGAGGCGCTCGTAGCTATATCGACGATGTACCACGGCGGCGTCTCGGAGGAGGCCATAATCGCCGGGCTCCGCAAGCACCTCGGCGAGAGGGCGGTCTCGGTGCTCCTGAACCACGCATGGAGCAGCAGGCACGATGTCCGCGTGGCGGCCATCCTGTTCCTCGGCATGCTCAGGGACCTCAGCGCGCTTGAGCCGCTGATGGAACTCTCGCAGGAGGAGGAATACCGCGACGACGTCAAGCGCGCTCTCGTATTCATCGGCCGCGAGCAGCCGGAAGCCCTGATGCCGCTTTTTAAGATGCGCGGCGATTACCACGCGCGGGTTATTTCCTCAGTCGCGGCCGAGATCGCGGTGAAGGATTATTTCGAGCCCCTGATCGACATGCTTGCGGGCGAAGACGGACACGTGAGGTCTAACGCCATGTACGGCCTTATGAGGATCGGGGACGAGCGCGCGATCACGCCGATCCTGGGGATGCTCACAGACCCTTACGTGGATGTCCAGGAGATGGCGGTCGAATGCCTGGCGAGATTCCACGACTGGCTGGACCTGGACGGGCTGGCGCGTATGCTGCACGACCCTGACCCGGTCCGGAGGAAGAACGTGGCGGCCCTGCTTGGCAAGCTCGGGCGTCCGTCGATGGCCGAGGACCTCAGCTTCGCGATGCAGGACGAAAACGCCCACGTCCGCAGGGCGGCCATCAACGCCATGGCAAACATCCCCTCCCCAAAGACTGTCGAATACCTCATGGCCGCGATCACGGACGAGGACACCGACAACCGCATATCGGCCATCCTGGGGCTCGGGGCGATAGCAGGAGAGCAGGCCGTTGAGCCTCTGCTGCTGGTGTTCGGCGATGACGACGACATGCTCAAGGTATACGCCATCAAGGCGCTCGGCATGATAGGCAGCCCCAAGGCCATGCCCGACCTCATCAAGCAGTTCGACAACCCCAACGGGTTTGTCGTGAGTGCGGCCATCGAGGCGGTCTCGAAGATCGGCGGCGCGGTCGCGGTCGATGCGTTACGGCGGCTGCTGCCGTCGCGCGACGACGAGATCAGGCGCACGGCGATACGTGCACTGGGCGGGTTTATAGACACCGAGGAGTTGATCTACCCGTTTCTGGAAGACTCGGACTGGGCCACGAGGGCCGCGGCCGTGGAGTCGCTGGCCCCCAAGGGCGACGGCGAGGTGCTCCGCCGCCTGGAGCGCTCGCTTGAGAGGGAAGAGGACAGTGTAGTAAGGGTCATGCTGGAGAAGGCGATAAATGATCGACAGAGATGAGACCTTCCATCTGCCGCTCGACGTCTTCAAGCTTCTGCGGGACCTGATCTCCGAGTACTGCGGGATATACTTTGACGATTCGTCGAGGCATCTGGTCGAGAAGCGCCTGAGCCGCCGCGTCTTGCTCAACAGGCTCGACGACTTCCGCGATTACTACAGGCTCCTGCTCTACGACAAGCGGCGCGAAGAGGAACTTGCCGCCATAGTGGACATCATCACCGTCAATGAGACCTATTTCTTCAGGGAGCAAAACCAGCTCAAGGCGTTCGTCGAGGAGGTCTGCGCCGAACTCAAGGCGACACGCAACGAGACGCGCAGGCTGCGCATATGGTCGGCCGGCTGCTCCTCGGGCGAGGAGCCCTACACGATCGCGATGCTGCTGCTGGAGAACCGCTGGCTCTTCGACGGATGGAACATCGAGATCGTCGCGAGCGACATAAACCGGCGCGTGCTGCATCAGGCCCGGCGCGGCGTATACAGAAAACCCTCCTTCCGGAGCACTGACGAGAAGATCGTCAAAAAGTATTTCACGGTGCAGGACGGCGAATACGTGCTCAATGACGAGGTAAAGAGGCTGGTGACGTTCAGCAACCTGAACCTTCTGGATGCGGTAAAGACGCGGTTCGTTGGCACGATGGACGTGATATTCTGCAGAAACGTGCTCATATACTTCAACCCGGAGGCGAAAAAGAAAGTGATAGATATTTTCTTCAACAGGCTCAACGACGGGGGCTACATGCTGCTCGGTCATGCCGAGTCGCTCATAAACCTTTCGACCGCGTTCGCGTTGAAACATCTGAAAAACGACATGGTGTACCAGAAACCTCGAAAGGCCCCCGTATCGATCTCTGATGAAAACCTCTACAAGATGGTCTGGGGGAAGTAAGGCATGAAGATCAAAGTCCTCGTAGTGGACGACTCCGCCTTCAGCCGCCAGACGATAAAGGAGATGCTCAGGGCCATAAGCGACGTCGAGGTCGTGGGCACCGCCACGGACGGCATCGACGCGATGACCAAGACGCTGAAGCTCAAACCCGACCTGATCACGCTCGATATCGAGATGCCGCGCATGGACGGTTTCAGCTTCCTAAGGTGGCTGATGCACGAGCGGCCGGTGCCTGTGCTGGTCGTGAGTTCCCAGTCGGACAAAAAAACCGTGTTCAAGGCGCTCGAGCTCGGGGCCGTCGACTTCATCTCGAAACCGTCCAAGCGGGCCTCGGTCGAACTGCGCGCCATCCAGAAGGACCTGATAGCCAAGGTGCACGGCATCGCCGGCATGAATATGAAGGTCCTGAACAATACTCTCCGCCTGATCGCGTCCTCTGACGAGGAGGCGGTCGAGGTCAAGCCTATCAAGTCCCATACCGAACTCGTCGCTATCGGCTCGTCCACGGGCGGCCCGACGGCCCTGCAGGTCATGCTCACGAGGATCCCCAAGGACTTCCCCTGCGGCATCGTCATAAGCCAGCACATGCCGCGCGGGTTCACGAAGTCCCTGGCCGACAGGCTCAACTCGATCTGCGGCCTGTACGTTAAGGAGGCGGAGGAGGACGACGAGGTCCGGCCCGGCGTGGCCCTGATATCTCCGGGCGGCAGCCATTTGACGTTCAAAAAAAACCACACCGGCGTCAAGGTAGCGCTCGTAAGCCCCACCGAAGACGACAAGTACACCCCATCGGTGGACCGCATGCTGCTTTCGGCCCTGGGCATTTATGGCGACAGGATGCTGGGGGTGGTCGTAACCGGGATGGGCAACGACGGCAAGGAGGGCATGACCGCGCTGCATGGAAAAGGCGGATATACGGTAGCCGAGAGCGAGGAAACCGCGGTGGTCTACGGCATGCCGGCCGAGGTCATAAACGCGGGGGCCGCATCGCGAGTGCTGCCTCTCGATAAGATCCCCGGAGAGGTCATCCGCGTGGTCATGGGCGAGCGCAGGTTATGAGCCCGGGCAAATACCCGCGCCTGCCGGAGTGGATCACAGCCCGGCACGAGCACCGCGAGCTCAGCGCGACGAAGCGCCGGCTCCGCAGCCACGGCGTGGCCACGGTCTGCGAGGAGGCGCGCTGCCCCAACAAGGGCGAGTGCTTCAAGCGGCCGACCGCGACGTTCATGATCCTCGGCACCCGCTGCACGCGGGGCTGCGGGTTTTGCTCTGTGACGCCCGGCGATCCGATGCCCCTTGATCCGGACGAGCCGTTGAAGGTCGCGGAGGCTGCGGCCGAGATGGGGTTGAAGTACGTAGTAGTCACCTCGGTCACGAGGGACGACCTCCCGGACGGCGGCGCACAACACTTTGCGGCGACCATCCGCGCGATCCGAAACTTGCTGCCCGGGGCGAGGGTCGAGGTGCTGACCCCGGATTTCCAGGGTGATACGGGCGCGGTCGATACCGTGTTAGATGCCAAGCCCGACGTATTCAACCATAATGTCGAGACCGTGCCAGCGCTTTATGGCAGGGTCAGGCCGCGCGCGGACTACCAGAGATCTCTGGATGTGCTCCGCCACGCAAAGCTCCGTGCACCCTCCAAGCTGACCAAGTCCGGGTTGATGCTCGGCCTTGGCGAGGCGATGGATGAAGTGCGCCGTGTGCTGTTGGACTTGAGGGGCGCGGGATGTGATATGCTAACAGTTGGCCAGTATCTCAGGCCGTCCAGGACGGGTCTGCCTGTCGTGGAATATGTGAAGCCTGAGGTCTTCGAGGCGCTCGGCCTGGAAGCTCGCGAGATGGGTTTTAGATATGTGGCCTCCTCGCCTCTGGTGAGGAGTTCGATGAACGCGGAAGAGTTGTTCATGACGGAGGACTGAAGATAGATGTTTGATTTCGGACGGATAAAGAGGCTGCCGCCATATGTATTTGCCATAGTAAATAACCTCAAGATGGAGGCCCGCCACAAGGGCGAGGATATCATCGACCTGGGCATGGGAAACCCTGATCTCCCGGCGCCCAAGCACATAGTCGACAAACTCTGCGAGGCCGCCAACAACCCCAAAAACCACCGCTACTCGGCCTCGAAGGGGATCACGCAGCTCCGCATGGCGGTCGCCGAGCGGTACAAGCGCATGTATGACGTGGACCTCGACCCTGAGCACGAGACAGTGGTCACGATAGGGTCGAAGGAAGGCCTCTCGCACCTCGCGCTCGCAGCGATACAGCCCGGCGACGTGGTCATCACGCCCACGCCCGCCTACCCGATCCACCCCTATAGCGCGATCATAGCCGGCGGTGACGTCCAGTACGCGCCGATCGGGCCTGGCGTGGATTTTTTTTACGAGATCGAGAAGGCATACAAGAAGTCCTGGCCCCGCGCCAAGGTGCTTATGATAAACTTCCCCCACAACCCCACTACCGAGGTCGTCGAGGGGCTGGATTTCTTCACGAAGGTCGTGGACTTCGCCCGCGAAAACAAGATCATGGTCCTGCACGACAACGCATACGCGGACCTCACCTTCGACGGCTACAAGGCGCCGAGCTTTCTGCAGGCCCCCGGGGCCAAGGAGGTCGGCGTGGAGTTCTACTCGCTCACGAAGAGCTACTCCATGGCCGGATGGAGAGTAGGATTTTGCGTCGGCAACCGCGAGATCGTCGGAGCGCTAATCAAGATCAAGAGCTACCTGGACTACGGGATGTTCCAGCCGATACAGATCGCCAGCATCGTCGCGCTGCGCGGCCCTCAGGAGTGCGTGGCCGAGCACGTGAAGATTTACCGTTCCCGCCGCAACGAGCTCATAAAGGGGCTTCACCGCGCCGGGTGGGAGGTGCCCTCGCCCAAGGCCACGATGTTCGTATGGGCCCCAATACCGGCCGAGTTTAGGCATATGGGCTCGCTCGACTTCTGCAAATACCTGATCAACGAGGCCGGAGTCGCGGTATCGCCGGGCATAGGGTTCGGGGAGGGCGGGGACGAATACGTCCGGTTTGCGCTCGTAGAGAACGAGCACCGCATCCGCCAGGCCGCTAAGGGCATCAAGAAGGCGCTGAGCAAAACACCTCCGAAATAGTAGGGTAAGGCATCTATAATAAGCTCCCAGCGAAAGCAGCTCGATTTCAGCTTGGAGCTTATTGTATTTGTTTGGTATCAACCTCCAGGGCCCTTATCGGCATCCTGCGATTTCGGATTAATAATCCTCACCCCGGCCGGGTTTAGCTTCCCAGTAGCCGCCATTCCATTGCAGGTGATAGTGTGTGCCGTTGACTTCCCCGAGGTCCGGGTTATCATACCTCTGATTTGAACCATCGGACCCCCGATAGTTAACGATGGCCACAAACGCGGGTGTCAGCTCGCGCACAGTGCCGCTTTCAAGCTGATCTTTGATCTCCGGGGGAAAGTACAAGAGGGACCCCTTCGCGCCTCCCTGTCCAAGGACATAGAATTCCCGTCCTCCTATGTTTGTCTTGCCGCCGGCATATACCGCCTGGCTGGCGAGTTCCTTCAGCAGAAAGAGCAGGCTTGTCTGAATAGAAGCAGATGCGTTATTTGTCGGCCGGATGGTAATTTTGGCGTCTCCGTCGCCATATGAGGTCACTGTAAGCGTCATCAAGTCCCGATTGGGATCCCGGTCATCCAGCCAAAAGGTCTGAGTGCCCCTCCAATCTACGCTGAACTTTTGACCGAAAACATCGTTACTCGAGGTAAGGTCGAATACTTGAAAATAGGTGTGCAAGTATCCGTTTTCCTTGCGTGTAGCTATTTTTAGAGATATGGTGCGCTCGTTGCCACTGGAGTCAAAACTCATGTTTTGGACCACAGCCCCGTAACGGTATAGGGCGTCAAAGTTATAACCCTCACCCTGTCCGCCACCATACTTGGCCTTTATCGCGGCCTCGCGCTTTTCTTTAAGTTCTTGTTGCGCCTCGATCTCATATATCTTATTCTGGGCCTGATCTTTGTCGGCCTCGCTTGGGTTTGTTAAAAGATACAGGTTGATGGACTCCTTCGCATCGTCATACCATCCTGCTCCCGCAAGGGCAATACCCAAATTGTAATATGCGTTGCCCCACCAGGGAGCTTCGAACAGGGCCTCCTCGTATGCGTCTATGGTGTATTTATAGTCCGAAGAGTTTTTTGCGTCCTTTAGGAACGTGTTAGCCTTTACGAAGTTACGCTTCGCTCCCTCAGGTATTGCCGGTGCGGGCTTCATGGTGGATGCGTATTTGACGATATCCCCCAGGAGAGCGGTATCAACAAACCAGCCGCTGCTCACTGTTTTCTTGCGGGTACCACCATAATCCAAATCCGGAATATCTTTGGTGACAGGGCCGCTGAAAAGGTTAGCCCTTCTTGATTTAAGGCTGGACAGCAATCCTTCGAATTTCCAATGTTCAATTTTTTCAGCCAGATTCGGGTCCGGTGGACTTACCGCTTTTTCAGCCAGATTCGGGTCCGGTGGACTTACCGCATATCCTGGCATGGTGGCGCCATTAGGCCCATCCTTTATTTGCGCGAACGAGGAAATCATCTGCTCGTAATATTGATTGTACCTCTCATAGCTGTCGTCCGGAACAAAATACGCAAATACATAAAACCCTGAAGGCGCAGGCACAACGGTCCAGACCTGTCTTCCGCCGTTGCGCGCAGCTTCGTCGATCCCAACCAGCCCTCCCAATCGAGCACGCCTGTTATCGGGATCAGTGCTTTGCTGGAGCCTATCGAGCCGTCCCGCAAACCGTTGTGCTTTCCTGTCCCCTATGCTTATTTCGTGTGCCTGCTCGGTTACGAGCCCGGTTCCGTACCAATTACTGAATTGATTGGCAAAATCCTCCGGGCCTGAATACAGCTCAAGCGTGCCGTCCACCTGCCTGTGGGTGGAATAGCGCGTATACCAACGGATTTGCAGGATAGCATCGGGTTCGAAACCCTTGAAGGATGTGTTGGTATAATGTGTTCCTTCGGCGTCTATGTTCGCATTCCACCCCTCGGGCACGGCTATCTTGAAGTCGCCCCACGTCGAAGTGTAAGGCGTAGTGCGCAGCTCGTCAGCCTGAGCCTGCAAGGCGGACATCATTAATAATAACAGCGCAGACGCTATAAGGCTTATCCTTTTCATTGCTCCTCGCCTTTCTTAAGCTCGGGATGATTATCAACAAACTTGCCGACCTCTACGGAGAACTTTTTAAGGGAACTCTGCCGCACCTTTACGGCGGCCTCATCCACTTTGTTCGAGTAATCGTCCACTATGGCCTGCATCTTCTGGCGGTATGCTGGATCTTCATGATCTTTCTTCTTGTATTCGTTAAAATCCCTCACGCCGTATCTCTTATTCAGCTCCTCAAACTGTTTAGTCGCTTGGGTTCGGAGCTTGTCAGTCGCCCTGTATATCTCGGTCTCTTCCTCTTTGACTATCCGATCGCGCGCCTTTGTGAGTCCGGGGTCATCGGCCAGCTTCTTTATGACCTCTTCCGCCCGGTGCTTCCGGGTCTGAGTCTCGATATTTTTCTTCGCGGCCTCCTCGAAGGCCTTCCATTTATCCGGCTCGCGCAGGGGGTTTATAAGCGGCTTATCAGGGTTTTTGGGGAACAGGCTTCTGTGCGCATCGGCAGGGAAAAGAAACTCTTTCACGTCGTCCATCCCCGCTGGCTCTCCGGGGAATAGGAACTCTTTCACATCGTCCGTCGTGGCACGCCTCGCCGGTTCGCCCGGAAAAAGAAACTCGCTGACCGGGTCAACCGAGGCACGCTGAGAGCCTGACGAGGGGGGTAACGCATGTGGCGTCTGGGATTTCTGCGTCTCGCCCTTAACCACACCGGGGTCAACGATATAAGGTGCCTTCTTGTCGCGCAGGTCAACTACGTTAGAATCCGTGACAGGCATCTCTCTAAGTCCAGGATTACCAGTATCGCTAAGGCCTTTTAAGCCTGAACCACCGGCATCAGTGCCCTTGAGACCGAGTTCACCCTCTGTGATGCCCTTCATGCTCCTTAGGACGTTCTCTTTGTTTCTATCGAATTGCGCCTGTCTCTCCCGTGCTTCTTCCGCTTCATGTTTAAGCTGTTCCTCGATTTCTTGCTGCCTCTGCCTGTCTGCCTCTATCTGGCGCTGGCGTTCGGCCTCCTGACGCTGACGTTCGGCCTCGTAGTCATAGGGCTCGCCGCTTTCGCCACTGCCGCCGGACGGCGCGGTCCATCCGCATGCTTGTTTGCAGGCCTCGTCACCACCTGAAGGCACGAATACTCCGCAATAGCAGGTGCCACCGCCCGTCGGCCCAGCAAAGCAAAGATTTGGTAATGCAAGGAAAGCGAGTGAAATGATGGCTAAAAGCCTTAATGTATTTTGCATGACCCCGCCTGATAAGGGTTGCCCGTGAGGGTTTAAACAGGTTCGTTTGATTGAAGTATAGATGTAAATCTGCTCATTTTTCAAGAGATATATTCTAACTATAACTTCATCCCTCTCCGCTAAACCTCTATTATTCTGACCATACAATATTGTCTTGACTGGCCTTACTCAAAGTGATATTAGTTAGATAGTCTCTCAAATTCAGACTTTAGCCTCAGGGGGTACTGTCTCTATACCGAAAGGAGGGTGTAGATGCAAAGAAGAAATGTTTTAGCAGCACTGGTGTGTTTTGCGGTGGTGGCTGCTTTTGGCACGGCATACGGCGCCCCGGCGGGTCCCGACAAGGCCACGTGCTACAAGTGCCACGACCAGATCAAGGAATTCCATATGCGCGGCAAGCACAAGAATGTCGAATGCTCTACCTGCCATGAGGGGCTCAAGGAGCACCTCTCGAACTCTGCGATAATGCCGGTTACGCGTACAGGCCACGAGGTGTGCGGCGGCTGTCACAAGGACCAGTACGAATCGCTCATATCTTTCAACGAGGACGCAAAGGCCAAGGTCGAGAAGGCCACGTTCAGGGGCCGCTCACCGATGTTCGACAAGCTTATCATGCCCTACGGGTTTTCGAAGGAACATAACAGCCCCCGCAGCCACGTCTTCATGCTCCTGGACCACCTGATAGTGGACCGCGCCTACGGCGGCCGCTTCCAGCTTAAGTCCTGGACCGAGATCATCAACGCCAAGGGTGCGGACAAGGACGTATGGGACCTCCTCATTGACAGGGAGCCCTCGACCTCTGAGCAGAAGGCCTTCATGCCGCAGGTCTACATGTCCGCAAACCCGGTCTGCCTCCAGTGCAAGAGCCAGGACCAGATCCTTAAATGGAAGTACATGGGCGACAAGGACCCCAAGGCCGTATTCGACAGGACTTCTAATGTGGTTGAAGAGGCGCGCAGCCTCAAGCACGCGATAAACTGTTTTATGTGCCACGACCCTCACTCGGCCGAACCGCGCGTGGTGCGCGACGCGCAGATACAGGCTGTCGTGGACCGCGGCGAGGGCACCTATCCCTATGACAAGGAAAAGAGCGCCAAGATCACGATGAAGAAGGTCGTGTTCCGAGACTTCAGGGCGATAGGGCTTCTGAGCCAACCGGACTCCACTCTGATGTGCGGCCAGTGCCACGTCGAGTACGTCTGCAACCCGGGCTTCAGCCTCAAGACCGGCGAGCCGATTATGATGTCCGACCCGCGCACGAACTACTTCCCGTGGGTCAGCGTGCTTGACCTCAAGAAGAAGTACGAGGCCCTGGACTTCAAGGACTTCAGGCACACCGTTACGGGGGCCCTGCTGACGAAGCTCCAGCACCCCGAGACCGAGACCTTCTGGGGCAGCAAGCACGAGCGCGCCGGCCTCACCTGCGCCGACTGCCACATGCCCAAGCTAAAAGACAAGTCCGGCAAGACGTATACCTCGCATGCCCAGCGCAGTCCGCGGCTTATGCTCAAGGAGACCTGCCTGAAGTGCCACTCGTACTGGACGCCGAAGGAGGCCGAATACGAGATCGACGCGATCCAGGGCTACACCAGGGGCAAGATCACCAAGGCCGAGTTCTGGCTAAGCCAGCTCATAGACAAGTACGAGGAGGCCAGGATGGCCGGGGTCTCTGAGGATGTCCTTAAGCAGGCGCGCGCGTATCACGACACCGCGCACATAATGTGGGAGTGGTGGACCGCCGAGAACTCCGACGGGTTCCATAATCCCGAACTCGCAAGAGAGAGCCTGACGCGCTCTATCACCGCGTCTCAGGACGGTATCGCGCTGCTTACGAAGGCCATGGTGCCACCCGCCGCCGCGGCCCCAGCAGCGGCTCACTGATTAAAAAAAGAGGGGAGGGCCTTGACGGCCTTCCCCTCTTTGTATTTGTTTGTCGCTTGCCGATTATGCTAATCCTAGCGCTGTTCTCTTTGTCTCTATATGCTTTTCAAGCATGTCCGCCACAGCTATCGGGTCATCGCCAACCATAAACCTTGCACCAAGCAGCCCTTCGAGATCCTCGGTGAGCAGTTTCGTCATCAAGCTGCTTCCTTTTATCCGGGGCACGGGGTTCACATGCGTGGTCACGCCCAGCGAGACCGCCCATGTGCCTATCGATAACGCCTTTTCAGTAGTCGCCTCAGGCGCACTGGCCGCGACAGGCAGGCTGTGGATCGGCACATTGAGTCTCTCAGCCAGCGCCTTCAACAGCACGCCTATCCTAGAGTTATCCACGCATGAGCCGAAGTGAAGCACGGGGGGAAGGGCCTCTATCCCCGCGGCCTGACCAACCACCTTAAGGACACCCTGAAGCTTGCTGCCCGCTTTCTTGTAGCCCTCGGGCGACATCAGCCCGGACTTTGCATGTGCGATGGCCGCGCATCCGGTGGCGATTACGAGGATATTTCTCTTTACTAGTTCCTCGGCGATCTTCACGTGCATGAAATCATGCTTGACCTTGGGGTTGTTGCAGCCTACGATAGCGACGACGCCTTTTATGTTGCCGTTCGCTATGTTGTCGATAAGCGGTTTAAGCGGGTCTTTTGGATCGAGCTTTGATAATGTACCCACTATGGCCTCAACGGAAAATCCCACGATTGCCTTTTCTTTTATGGCCGGGATTTCCACCTTGGAGTTATCCCGGTTTTTATAATTCTCTATGGCGATCCTTACTATCTTCTTTGCTATCTCGTCGGCCTGGGATTCGACGAACTCGATGTGCTCCGCCCCGGGGATCTTGGCAATCGGCGACGTCGTGATTACCTTTCGTGTGATACGATTCCGCCACCCTTACGACAGCGGGATAGATGCACTGCACGTCGACGACCATGGCCTCGAGCGCGCCCGTTACGATAGCGAGCTCGGAATTAAGCTCGTTGCCCGCGATCGGCACGCCCTGGCGCATCAGCAGCTCGTTGCCAGTGCAGCATATCCCGACCAGATTTATTCCCTTGGCGCCTGATTTCCTCGATTCAGCCTGAAGCGCGTCGACGGCCTCCACTATTTTCTCGCTCAGTATCGGCACGTGCCCATGGACCGCAATGTTGATGTAGTCCTTGTCGATGACGCCCAGGCTGGCTTCTATTACCTTTGGGCTTGGAGTGCCGAACAATACATCCTGGATATCCGTGGCCATGTGCAAGCCGCCATAACCGTCAATTATGCCCGCCTTCAGGGTCCCCAGCGAGATATTGACCGGGTCCGCGTCGACTCCCATATGCGAGCGGTGCATCCCTTCTGTTATTGTCATGTCAGCGCCAACAGGCATTACGCCCAGTTTCTCCCATGTTTCCATTCGTTCCTTGGTGGCGTGCATCCGAAGCCACGACATGACGCCCTTTTTTTGTTTGCCGAGATCATCGAGCGCGATATTGGCCACCTGCTTTGCGAGCTCGTTTACGTCCATCTTGGCGGCATTTACAATCGCCAGGTTTTCGGCTATGTTCCTCAGCTTTGCCTCGTCCTTGATTTTGTATGGGACTGTGTCTTCCGAAGCCTCCAGTAATGTCAGGACGGCATGCCTGGCATGGTCTATGTGCGCGGAAGCCCCTCCCAGGACATTTCGCAAGAGTCCCCTCGCGACCATCGTGTGAGCGCTGGCGCCGCATACCCCTGTCATCTTCGGGTCTTTCCCCGAGAGCCTGCACGGTCCCATAAGGCAGTTCCTGCAGGAGACGCCATTTTCGCAGTACACGCAGTGCGGGTGCTGGTCATCGCTTCTTTTGAAAACAGTGCGTATATCCTCTCTATCGGCCTTCTCCAGCATCTGGGCATTGGCCGGGTCAATGGTTCTTTCTTCCCAGTATCTTGGGGATTTCTTGTGCAGCATCTCCGAGAGTTTGGAGATTTTATCGTCCATGGCGCGTTCCTTTCCGGGCTGTTCACGGCTGGCATTGCAGTCCCAAGCACTCTGCTTAACATCAGCGTACGCCAATATTTGAGAGGTGTCAATTTGCATGGCCGGTCAATAAAAGAGGGGAAGGCCGTCTCGGGCCTTCCCCTCTTTAACGTTCCGCTATCCACTCAAAATTCGAGAGCAACGGGAATTTTGAGTGAGCTATCTATGCGTCCTGGGCCTTGAGCGTGGCGGCGAGCTTGCGCTCCGCCTCCTTGAGCCACATCAGCCGCGCCGAACTCAGCAGCGACTCGTTTACCGCGTCTGTGATGAGCACTGGCTGGACGTCTAGGCCCTCGCGCCTCGTAAACGGCAGCAGCGCCTTCTTGGGGGCCTTCTTGAGCTTGGTCTTGATCTCTGCCTCTGTCGGCTTCTTGAGCGGCTTGCCGAGGGCCTTTGCGATCTTCACGAAGATATCCCTGTGGGGCTTGGCGTTACCCGTGGCCTCGACCATGATCGGGATGAACTTCGTGCGGCCCTTGAAGTCCACGATAGTGCCGTGGGACTCGAGGTAAGTGAGCGAGGGCAGGAACACGTCGGCCTGCTTCGCGATCTCGGTCATGTGCGAGTCCTCGACGATCAGGAACTCGGTATCCGGCCTCCGGGTCATCGGCACCGAGCCGACGGCGTAAAGCACCTTGGAGCCGCTCGATACCATGTCCTTGAAGCTCTTGCCTTCGCTTATCAGGCCCATAAGCGCCACGCCCTTTGCGTTGCTCTCGTAGGTGACGGTGATTACGTTGCCCTTAAGAAGCGAGAGGTTCGACGAGGGGTTAAAAAAAGTAGCCGAGGTGTATATGATCGGGTTTTTGGCGGCGGCAAACAGCTCTGCCGCGAGCGCGGCCTCCTCCGAAGCGGTCGCGCCCTTGAGCTCGGCGCGCGAGCTTCTTGTCCACTTGCATGCCCTTGTCTGACGCGGCCTTTATCAACGACTTCAGGGACTCTACCTCATCGCCCCCGAGCCTCACCGCGGCTATCTTGTCGAGCTTGGTCTTCTCTGAGTTGACGACGATGAGCTTGGCCCCGCCGCGCACGACCCTGCGGCGCGTAGCCACGTTCAGCATCGGGAGGATGCGGAGCCTCTGCGAGGGGTTGATCCCGACCATCACGATCAGGTCGGCGTCGTTGATCGAGGCGTTTTCGGAGTTGATCAGCGTATCGGGCTCGGCGTAGAGGCTCAGCGAGCTGTCGTAGTTTTTGGTCTTCAGCACGTCGTGGGCGAAGTTTTTAAGCGTTAGGGCGTCCTCGTTGACGATGCTCGCGGTGCTGACCACGCCGACGTCCTTGCCGCCCTTTTTGAGCTGCTCGGCCACTACCTTGATGGCGTTGTCCCAGGTCGTCTCCTTGAGTTCGTCGTTGACCCTCACCATCGGCGTCGTGATGCGAGTCTCGGAGTCCACGTAGTCGTAGCCGAAGCGGCCGTAGGCGCAGATGTACTTCATGGCCGAGCCCTTCTCGGCGCCGGTATTGATCTTTTTGACCTTGCCGTCCTGCGTGCTGACGACGATGTCACAGGCATTGCCGCAGAGCATGCAGACCGCGTTGTTCTTCTCGTGCTCCCACTCGCGGCCGCCCTTGAAGCGGTCGTACTCCATGATCGCGTTGACCGGGCAGGCGTCGATGCAAGATCCGCAGAACGTGCAGTTGCTCTCGTGCAGCGAGCGGTCCACGACGGTCGTCACCTTAGCCCCGACTCCTCGGCCCATGAAATCAAGGACGTTCGTGTCCTGTTCCTTGCAGACGCGGATGCAGCGGCCGCAGAGGATGCAGTAGTCCGGCGACATCTTGATGAAGGGGTTGCCGACGTCCACGGGGTGGCCGAAGCTCTTCATCGTGAAGGAGGTCTTCTTCATCCCGAAGTCGTGGGTGTATTTCTGGAGGTTGCAGACGCCGGCCTTCTTGCAGGTCATGCAGTCCAGCGGGTGCATCGAGAGTATCAGGTCGATGACGAACTTGCGCTGCTCGCGGATGGGCTCGGTGTCGGTGCGCACCACCATGCCCTCCTTGACCTTCGTCGTGCAGGCAATGAGCGGGTTTCTGGAGCCCTCGACCTCGACCATGCAGAGCCTGCAGGCGCCGACGCCCTTCATGCCCTTGAGGTAGCAGAGGTTCGGGATGTGGATGCCCGCGAGTTCGGCCGCGTCTATGAGGTTCATATCGGCAGGCGCGCGGAATGTGATTCCGTCTATCGTAAGGCTAACGGTCTTGGACATTATACTGGTTCCCTCCATCTTATGTCGTCACTGGTTTTTTAGTGTCTATGTTTACGATGCGGATGGCGCCGGTCGGGCAGGCCTTTATGCATTCGCCGCACTTGACGCATCTTTTTTGTCTTATCTCAAACGGCAGGAAGCAGCACTTGACCGACTTTTTCTTCTCGCCGAGTATCGCGTCATACCTGCACACGTCCTGGCAGTCGCCGCAGAGTATGCATTCCCCTGGAGTTATACGATACTCGATCAGGTCCGGGCATTCCTTCGAGGGGCAAACGCCGGAGGCGTGCTCGTCGAAGCCGTCTTCCTTGAGAGCGGCAAGGAGGTATGCGGCCACGTCCTTGCCTTTTTTGCACAGCGACATCACCTGCATCATCGACGCTATTTTCCCGATCGCTGCGATGTCCTCGGCCGAGGCCTCGCCGCCGGCGAGCGCCTCAAGTCTCAGGCGCGCCTCGAAGCTGCCCATCGAGCACGGGAAACACCTGCCGCACATCGGCTCGGCCAGAAACTCCCTGACCACGTATGCCGAGCGCCTCACCGGACAGCGCGTGCCCTCGGTTTCCTTTATGATGTCCTCAACGGTCTTCATCTTTCCTCCGGCTGTGGGGTTGGTCATTTTCTCTTCGCCCCGGCGCTGGCCACGTCTTTCTGCTTTAGGATCGAGATCGCCTTCTCGGGGCATACGTCGTAGCATGCCCTGCACTTCGTGCAGTAATCGGTGTCGATGAAATAGCTGGTGCGGGTCTCCTTGACCGCGTCGAAGGCGCAGGCCTTCATGCACTGGCCGCAGAGGGTGCACTTCTCGTCATTGATGACGTATGTGCCGAGGCCCTTGCACGCCTTCGCCCGGCAGTATTTGTCCCTTACATGCTCCTCGTACTCCTCGCGGAAGTATTTCAGGGTCGAGAGCACGGGGGTGGGGGCGCCCTGTCCGAGGCCGCACAGCGCGGTGTCGCGGATCAGCTTACCCATGCGCTCGAGCTCGTCGAGGTCTTCCATCGTGCCGGAGCCCGAGGTGATGCGGTTGAGGATCTGGAGCATGTGCCATGTGCCTATGCGGCACGGGGGGCACTTGCCGCAGCTCTCGGCCTGCGTGAACGAGAGGAAGTACTTGGCGATGTCCACCATGCAGGTGTCCTCGTCCATGACGACCATGCCGCCGGAGCCCATCATCGAGCCGACCTTGCGGAGAGAGTCGAAGTCCACGGAGAGGTCCAGGAGTTCCTTCGGTATGCACCCGCCCGAGGGCCCTCCGGTCTGGACGGCCTTGAACTCCTTGTCGTCCATGATGCCGCCGCCGATGTCGTAGATGATCTCGCGAAGCGTGATGCCCATCGGGACCTCGACGAGGCCGGTGTTCTTGACCTTGCCGGTAAGCGCGAAGACCTTGGTGCCGGGTGATGTCTCGGTACCGATGCCCAGGAACCAGTCCGCGCCGCTGTCGATGATCGGCGGGACGCAGGCATAGGTCTCGATGTTGTTTAGGTTGCTCGGGTAGCCCCAGGCGCCGCCGCCTTCTTCCGAGAGGCGCGGCGGACGGGGGCGCGGGTATCCGCGCTCGCCTTCTATGGAGGCCACGAGGGCTGTGGACTCGCCGCATACGAACGCCCCTGCGCCCTCCCTTACGTCCATCGAGCAGCTGAACTTCGTGCCCAGTATGTTCTTTCCGAGGAGGCCCATGGCCTCGGCGTCCGCGATGGCCTTCTTGAGGTTCTTTACAGCGAGCGGGTATTCGTGGCGGACATAGACCATCCCGTACTGCGCGCCGATGGCGTATGCGCAAAGCAGCATGCCCTCAAGCAGGCTGTGCGGGTCGCCCTCCATGATCGCGCGGTCCATGAACGCACCGGGGTCGCCCTCGTCGCCGTTTGCGATTACGAACTTGACCTTGGCCGGGGAGCTCTTGCAGTGCTTCCATTTTACGCCCGCAGGGAAGCCCGCCCCGCCGCGGCCGCGAAGGTTCGCGCGCGTGACCTCGAGCAACACCTGGTCGGGGACCATCTTGGTGAGGGCCTTCTCCAAAGCGGCGTATCCGCCCACGGCTATGTAGTGGCGGATATCGCGCGGGTCGATCCTTCCGTTGTTTCGAAGTGCGATGCGGAGCTGTTTTTTATAAAACGGTATCTCCTCGACGTTCGCTATCGGGGAGCCGATCTTGCTGTCTCTGTACAGGCCCTGCCGGTAGGGCTGGTTGAGGATGAATGTATAGTTGACGAGCGGCTGGGCGTCGCCAGCCTTGATCTTCTGGTAGAACGTGTTGGAGGGTTCGGCCCGCATGACCGGCCCCTTCTGGCACAAGCCCTGGCAGCCGGTGCGCACGACCTTCATCTCGACGTTCTTCTCCTTGGCCGCATCTTCCATGGCGCTGATGACGCCCTGGGCGCCGCTTGCCATGCAGGCGGTGCCGCAGCAGGCCAGCACCCGGTTTTCGTCGGGGGGAAAGGTGGTCTTGGCATACTCGGCCCTCAGGGCCGTGAATTCCTTCGAAGACGTGAGTTTCTTCATTTTGAGCCCCTGATCTTTCCTGCAAGCGATTTGAATTTCTTGGGTGTTATGTCGCTCATGACCTCGTCGTTTACGGTGATGACCGGTGCGAGGCCGCAGCACCCCACGCACCCGACCGTCTCGAGCGTCATTGACAGGTCAGTGGTGGTCTCGCCTTCTTTCACCTTGAACTCTTCTTTGAAGGTTTCCAGTATCTTGCCCGCGCCCCTGACGTGGCAGGCCGTGCCCATGCAGACGCAGACGACGTTGCGGCCGCGAGGGGTGAAGTAGAACTGCTTGTAGAACGTAGCTGTGCTGTAGATCTCAGAAAGCGGTATGCCGAGTTTCTTCGAGAGGCTGCGCAGTTCGTCCTCCGGCAGGTAGTTATGGGTCTTTTGGATCTCCTGAAGCGCGTGGATCAGGAGGCCGCGGGCCTTCTGCCCCTCAGTCAGGACCTCGCCCACGTGGCCTATGTCGTTTTCAATGTCGATATCTTCAATTTTCATGAGCGTCCTCCCCTTAACTTATAAGCAATGCCATGTCACGCGCGCGCACGGCAACAGACCGCGGCATGGGTGTCGAGCGTTTATTATAAACGGAATAAAACAAAAAACTAAAATTTAATAAATTAATGACGCTATTATCGGCAGTTTCTAAGGGCAGGCATTTACCTTGGAGCCCCGTTGACCCAGTGGCTCGGAAAGGTGAGGGTTACGGTCGTGCCCTCGCCCGGAACGCTTACGACCCCGACCTCTCCCATGTGCTCGTCGACAATCTGGCGTACGAACGTCAGACCGAGGCCTATGCGCCTCCGGGTGCTGAAAAACGGTTCGAATATGCGGCCGAGGTTTTCCTTGGATATCCCCTCGCCGGTGTCCCGGACCGTGAGGCTGACGTTGTTGTCCTCGGCCGCGGTTGATACGGTGATCGAGCCGCCCTCGTGGGTGGCCTCTATGGCGTTGCCGATCAGGTGGCTCACGGCCATGAGCAGGTATCTGCGGTTGGCCTTCATGACCGCGGGCTCCGGGGAAAGGTTAAGGATAAGCTCTATTTTCCGCGCCGCGATGGACTCACTGGTCACGTCTATGACGTCTCGGACGATCGAACTCAGGTCCTCGCTCTTAAACAGATAGCGCTTGCTCTTGACCAGGGCCTCGAACTCCTCGATGCTCTGCTCTATCTTCCGGCACTGCTCGATGATCTCTGCCGATTTCTCCTTTATCCCCTCCTCGTCGCACTTGGTCAGCCGGCGGGTGATGCCGCCTATGACCGCGACGGGGTTGCGAATGCGGTCAGCGACCCTGAGGCCGACCATGCCGAGGGTCCGCTCGGCCACGATCCCCTCCATCTCCTGGTTCAGATTCAGGATCTCCTGGCTGAAACTCTCGATCTTCTGGCGGCCGGATTCGAGTTCAGCGTGAATGCCCCTGAAGCGGCGGTTGATCGCCAGCAGTATGACCGCGAAAAACACGGTATACAGCCCCGCGAAGACCATGACGCTCTCGCGGATGTAGGCAAGCGGGATGCTTGCCGGGACGTAAACGAATAGGGCGTCGATAAGCTCTCCGGGCCTGAGATGAAAGCCGGAGGCCGTCCCGAACTGGCTGGTCACCTCTTTGGGCGCGGCCGAAGGCTCTCCGTGGCATTGGAGACAGGAGGTGTCGGGTATATCCCCGGCCTTGGCCAGGACGTAATATCTAACCCCATCACGATCTATAAACCCGTCCCAGGTCTTCTCCCCGCCGCTGGCCAACTCCCGTATTATGCTCGCCTCGAACTTGTCGGCACGGTTAACGGGATTCAGAGGGTTTAGTGAGGCGTGCTTGTACTTGATGTCGGGGAATGATTTAAGCTCCAGTTCGGCGATCTTACGGCTCACGAACGAGCGGGACATGCCCTCCAGGATGAACTTGCCCCCGAGTTCGTGCTGAAGCGCGGGCCTGAGCACGTTGCCGACGTACTGGCGCGAGGCGTCTATCGTACCCAGGAAGACCTTGGCGACCCGCTGCGTCCCCTCATACGCGTAACGCGTAAGGATCAGGTACGAACTCACCGAGATGACCGGAAGCGAGATCGCGTAGACGATCAGGAGGGTCATGAAAAAACGCCGGCGCAGGTCTTTTCCGCTCTCGGGGGTCTGCATGGCCTAATTGTATCACGCGCAAGGCGGGGCGGCAGCTATTTATCGGCTTCGCCGCCGACCGTCCGGTAGAACTCCATCTTGAGCAGCCTGCGCTTGATCGTCTCGCCCTCGGAATATCCACCTATCGAGCCGCCGGACTCGATCACCCTGTGGCAGGGGAGCACTATCGGGATCGGGTTTCGTGAAAGGGCCTGCCCGACGGCACGAGCAGCCCTGGGCCTGCCCACGTGCTCTGCGAGCCATTTGTATGTGCGCGTCTCTCCGTAGGGGATCTCACGAAGGGCAAGCCAGACCTCGCGCTCGAACTCGGTCGAGCCTTCGAGCGAGATCTCGATGCCGAACGTGGTGCGCTTGCCGCCGAAGTATTCCTCAAGTTCGCGCCGTATCCGCTCAGGGGCGCGCGAGGCCTTGATCCGGGGCCGCTCGGTGAAGCTCAGCGATACGAGCCTCCCGCCATCGAAAATGATATAGAGCGACCCGAGCGGCGTATCCAGGACATGGAAGGATTTCATCGTCAGTTAAGCCTGCTTTGCGATGCCTTGCGGCTTTTAACCTGGCGAGGGGCGCGCTCGGCCTCGCCCTCGTAGATTATCCCGCAGCGGCGGCAGCACATTTCGTTGTCGAGGTCGTTGATGAACGAGCGCTCCTCCTCGTCCTCAAAAAGTATGCGTACCATGCAGATGCCCCCCGGGAGCGTGGAAGTGCGGGCCTCGACCACGGTGCCCACGCCCCATTCAGTGTGCCTCGTGTGCTCCACCCTGTCTCCGACTTTCAGGTACAGCCTCTGCCGGTAAACCATAACGGGACGCCTCCCCTGCGCGTCAGCTTATGCGGTCCACTCCCATGTAGGGTTTGAGTGCCTCCGGCACCAATACCGAGCCGTCGGCCTGCTGATAGTTTTCGAGTATCGCCACGAGCGTGCGGCCTATCGCAAGGCCCGAGCCGTTAAGCGTATGGACGAATTCCGTGCCCTTCCTGCCCTCGGTCTTGAAGCGGATGTTGGCGCGCCTCGACTGAAAATCCTCGAAGTTCGAGCACGACGAGATCTCGCGGTATCTCCCCTGTCCGGGCAGCCAGACCTCTATGTCATATGTCTTGGCCGAGCTAAACCCCATATCCCCGGTGCAGAGCACTATCGTGCGGTACGGAAGCCCAAGGCGTTGGAGGATATCTTCGGCGTCGGCGGTGAGCTTTTCGTGCTCCGCATACGAGTCCTCCGGGCGCGTGAACTTCACGAGTTCGACCTTGTTGAACTGGTGCTGGCGGATGAGACCGCGCGTGTCCTTGCCATGAGAGCCGGCCTCGCGCCTGAAGCAAGGGGTATAGGCGGTATAGTATAACGGCAGCTCCTCGGCGCGGAGTATCTCGTCGCGGTGGATGTTCGTCACAGGCACCTCGGCCGTGGGGATCAGGAAAAAGTCCGGGTCCGCGATCTTGAACAGTTCCTCCTCGAACTTCGGGAGCTGTCCGGTGCCGGTCATGCTCTCGCGGTTGACGAGGATCGGGGGAAAGACCTCGGTATAACCCTTAGAGGTGTTCAGGTCCAGCATGAAGTTCATGATCGAGCGCTCCAGCCTCGCACCGGCACCCTTCATCAGCGAGAACCTCGCCCCGGTAATCTTGGTCGCGCGCTCGAAGTCTATGATCCCCAGCGCCTCGCCAATATCCCAGTGGTTAAGGGGGGTGAAATCGAAATCCCTGGGCGTGCCCCAGCGGCGGACCTCGACGTTGTCGTTTTCGTCCTTCCCGACCGGTACGGACGAGTGCGGGATGTTCGGGAGCCTCATGGCAAAATCAGAGGTCTCGTCCTCGAGCGCCTTTAGCTCCTCGTCAAGCTGTTTTATGCGCTCGCCCACGCCCTTCATCTGGTCCATCAGCGCGGTGGCGTCCTGTTTTTCGCGCTTGCGGCGGCCGATCTCCTCTGAGGTAGAGTTGCGCTTCATGCGCAGGTCCTCGACCTCGCGCAAGAGTTCGCGGCGGCGGGCCTCTTTTGTGAGGAAGCCCTCGAGCGCCATGCCCATGCCACGGTTGTTCATCGCCTCTATGACCACGTCGGTGCGTTCGCGTAATAGTTTTATGTCCAGCATCCTAGCTCCAGTCGGTCGTATTTGTGAGTTCCAGATTAATTATAATATAAATGCATGAAAGACCTCCGGATATTGTATGAGAAGCTCTATTCGGCCTTCGGGCCGCAGCACTGGTGGCCGGGGGATACGCCGTTTGAGATAGCGGTCGGCGCGGTGCTCACCCAAAACACGAACTGGGGCAATGTCGAGCGCGCGATAGCCAACCTGAAAGCAGCCAGAGCGTTGAGCGCCCGCCGCATCCATGCGATGCCGAACGCCGAACTTGCGGAGCTCATCCGGCCTTCCGGATACTTTAACGTCAAATCCAGTAGGCTCAAGGCTCTCATCGGATACCTGATCGAGCGCCGGGGAGGGAGCATGGCCCGCATGGCACGCGCCCCGATGTACGAACTCCGGCGCGAGCTCCTGGGCGTAAACGGGGTGGGGCAGGAGACTGCCGACTCTATCCTTCTCTATGCGCTTAACAAGCCCGTATTCGTGATCGACGCTTACACCAAGCGCGCGCTTTCGAGGCATGGCGTAATGGACATTGGCGAGTCATACGAGAGGTTTCAGAAGCTATTTCATAGCTCGCTCAGCCCGGACGTGGCGCTCTATAACGAATATCACGCCCTGTTCGTCGCTCTCGGCAAGACTCGCTGCAGGCCGACAAAGCCTATGTGCGAGGGCTGCCCGCTTCAGGGGTTCTGATATAATGTCCACGATGGACGAGCTATTTGACAGGTCACGTCTCGAGATCAGGCCGCTTGGCGAGCGCATTCACGACCTGGGCCTGACCTCGTTGATGCCGCTTGCCAGCCGCAACTGGAGCCACCCGTCCATAGATACCGTTGCCCGGCGCATAAAGGACGCGAAGGGCGAGCGAGTCATGATGATGGGCGGCCACGTAATACGCTCCGGGGCGCAAAGGTTCCTGATCGACCTCATGGAGCGCGGCCATATCACCTGCATCGCGATGAACGGATCATGCGTGATCCATGACTTCGAATTCGCGCTGATCGGGGCGACGACAGAGAGCGTTGCAAGGTACATCTCAGAGGGCCGCTTCGGGCTATGGCGCGAGACAGGCCGGATAAACGACATAATCAACGAGGCATACAAAGATGGCGGCGATATCGGCATCGGATCTGCCGTCGGACGCGCGATACTAAAAGGAGACTTCCCCCACAAGGACATAAGCGTGCTCGCGGCCGCAAGCCGCCTGGGGATTCCGGCCACGGTGCATGTCGGAATCGGCCACGATATCATCCACGAACTCCCTAACTGCAGCGGCGCGGCCACAGGAGAGCTCTCATACCGCGATTTCCTGCGCTTTACGCGCATGATAGAAGGGCTCGAAGGCGGCGTGGTCATGAACTTCGGAAGCGCGGTCATGGCCCCTGAGGTCTACCTCAAGGCGTTAAGCATGGCCAGAAACGTGGCCCACCAGGAGGGCAGGGCGATCCGCAGGTTCACGACGCTCGTCTGCGACTTACAGCCCCTTCCCGAGGACCTGAGCCGCGAGCCAGAGAAGACGTGTGCGTCATATTACTTCAGGCCCCTGAAGACTATGCTCCTGCGCACAGTGGCCGACGGCGGCGAGGGCTTCTACGTGCGCGCCTCTCATGCCGACACGATTCCCGCGCTCTGGCGGGCCGTGGTGGAGTCAGCATGAAGATAATGGAGCTTAACGCCCTGGCCATGAAGGTCGCCGAGCTTAAGGCACAGGGGAAGAAGATCGTGCTTTGCCACGGCTGCTTCGACCTGATGCACCCGGGGCATATAAGGTATTTTCAGGCCGCCAAGCGGATGGGCGACGTGCTGGTCGTGACCGTCTCGCCCGACCGCTATGTGGACAAGGGTCCGGGCCGGCCGGCCTTTAACGAGACCCTGCGCGTTGAATCCATCGCCGCGCTTGAGTGCGTGGACTTCGTGGCCATAAACCTCTGGCCCACCGCCGCGGAGACGTTGAGGCTGCTCCGGCCGGACTATTACGTCAAGGGGCAGGAGTTCGAAAACCTCGAGGACAAGACAGGCAAGATACAGCGCGAGGCCGAGGTCGTCAGAGAGATCGGCGCGGAACTGAGATTTACGCACGAGATCGTGTTTTCCTCGACCGACCTCCTTAACCGATACTTCCGCGGCACGGGAAAATAGCCCTGCCAAAGGGTTATTATATTAAATGGGTGAAAATCTCAAGATAATCGCATTTGAAGATGCGGTCACGAAGTGCGCTGCGCTCAAGTCCGCGGGAAAGACCGTGGTCCTCAGTATCGGCGTATACGACCTGATACACCCAGGCATCATTAACCACGTCTCAGCCGCCAAAAAACAGGGCGATGTCCTAATTGTCGGCGTCTTGAAGGATCGCTTCGCCAAGATCGGCCCCGGCCGCCCTGTATTCCCCGAAGAATACCGCCTGACGAACGCCGCGGCCCTCAGCGACGTGGATTACGCATGCCTGATCGAAAACAACACCCCTTATGAGGCTGTCCACAAGATCCGCCCTAGCGTGTTCGCAAAGGGCGCTGTCGAGCGCGAGCACGACATGCTCGTTTACGGCCGCGAGATCGACCGCGAACGGCACGAGTTCGGGGACATACGTCTCGCGGAGACCGACGGTTTCGCGTTTTCGTCCTCGCACATCATAAACAAGCTCCTCGATATCTATCCAGAGCAGACAGCCGCGTATCTTAAGGGCTTCGCCTCGCGCCACGAGTTCGCTGAGATAGCCGAACGCGTCCATTCTCTCAAGGACATGAAGGTCCTCCTGATCGGCGATGGGATCATAGACGAGTATCACTATTGCGAGAGCATGAACAAGTCTGCCAAGACCCCGCTGGTCGTCAACCGCTACCTTTACCACGAGGCCTTCCCCGGCGGTGCGTTCGCGGTCGCGAACCACCTCTCCGGCATATGCGGCGAGGTCCGCCTCGTAAGCCTGCTTGGCCGCGAGGACTCGCGCGAGGACTACATCCTACACCACCTGAGGCCCAATGTGAGCGCCAAGTTCTTCCTGCGCGAGCACGGCCCGACTATCGTCAAGAAGCGCTACATCAACGAGGCCCTCAACTGGAAGCTCTTCGAGGTCAACTACATTAACAACGAATACGTGAGCGAACGCGAGGAGGCCGAGATCATCGCCTACCTTGAGCGCATCATCGGCTCCTACGACCTCGTGATAATCTCAGACTTCGGCCACGGGTTCATCTCGACCCGCATCATGCGCGAAATAGAGAAGCGTGCGCGCATGCTCGCGATCAACACCCAGACCAACGCGGCCAACGCCGGGTATAACCTTATCACCAAGTACCGAAAGCCGAATTTCGTATGCCTCGACGAGTCCGAGATCAGGCTCGCATGCCAGGAGCGTTACGATGGGATAGAGAAGATTGCGCGCCGGATGCGCGAGATCATAAGCGCCGACCACCTTATCACGACGCTCGGCTCGCATGGCTCGATAAGCGTCTCAAAAGACGGGACGGTCACGCTAACCCCGGTTTTCTCGACCAAGGTCATCGATACCATCGGGGCCGGGGACGCTTTTTTCGCATTTACCGCTCCGTGCCATGCCCGGGGATTCCCGCCGGAACTGGTCTCGTTCATCGGCAACGCTGCCGGGGCGCTCGCGGTGCAGATCGTAGGCAACTCGCGGCCCGTAGAACGTTACGAACTCCTGGAGTTCATCTACACGATACTTAAATGAGCGACCGCTACGGTATCGACAGCCACAAGCTCATGTACCACCCCAAGCGCGTGAGCGAATGGCTTGCGGGTGCGCTCGTATACCCCATCTACATGGAGCTGTCACCCTCCGGGGTCTGCAACCACCGCTGCGAGTTCTGCGGCCTAGATTTCATGGAATACCAGAGCCGTTATCTCGACACAAATGTGCTAAAGGAACGCCTGATCGAGATGGGTTCTCTGGGCGTCAGGGCCATTATGTTCGGCGGCGAGGGCGAGCCCTTCATGCACCGAGACATGGCCGGGCTGATCCTCCACACAAAAGCATCGGGAATCGATGTCGCTATGACCACAAATGGCGTGCTCTTTACCCCCCAGCGCTCAGAGCCCACGCTTGGCGCACTGGAATGGTTAAAGGTGAGTATCGCGGCAGGGACTGCGGATACATACGCCCGGCTGCATAACACAAAGGCGGCTGACTTCGACCGTGTGATCGAGAACATGGAGCACGCAGCGCGTTTCAAGGCCGCCAATGGGCTTAATTGCACGCTAGGGATGCAGATGCTCCTGTTGCCGGACAACCAGGCCGAGGCCGCAGCGCTCGCGCGCATCGCCCGCAAGATAGGAATGGATTACCTCGTTATAAAGCCTTACTCACAGCACCCGCAGAGCAAGACCCGCCAGTACAGCGAGATCAGCTATCAGGATGCCGAGCTGCTGGCCTCGGAGCTTGCGGAGTTTAATAGCGAGACCTTCAGCGTGATCTTTCGCGCTCGCGCGATGGCAAAATGGGACGACTCCTCGCGGCCGTACGGCCGGTGCCTCGCGCTCCCGTTTTGGTCCTATATAGACGCGGGGGGCAACGTCTGGGGCTGTAGCGTCTATCTCCGCGACGAGAGGTTCCTATATGGCAATATCTACGAAAATACGTTTAAGGAGATCTGGGAGGGCCCGCGAAGGCTCAAGTCACTCCTTTGGGTCGAGCAGGAGATGGACGCACGGGGCTGCAGGGTCAACTGCCGGATGGACGAGATCAACCGCTACCTATGGGGCCTGAGACGTCCGCCCGAACATGTCAACTTCATATGAGCTATCCATCGCCGTTGAAGGTGAAGGAGCACGACCTATCCTTCGTTAGGTCAGCCGATGAAATGGCAATAAGGCTTGTGAATAATGGGCAATAAGCATAGCGAACTCGAGCGCATGGCCGAAGCGGTCAGGCGTGACGTACTGCAGATCGCCTGCAGCGCCCGGAGCGCGCACGTGGGCTCATCGCTTTCATGCGTCGATCTCGTCGTGGCGCTATATTTCGACGAGATGCGCATTGATAAGCACGACTGGGCAAACCGCGACATCTTCATCATGAGCAAGGGCCATGCCGCAATGGCGCTATACAGCACATTAACCGCACGCGGGCTCATGAGCCGAAAGACCCTGCTTGGCTACATGAAAGACAATGGCACCCTTCCCGCGCATCTCGACCGCTTCACTGCCAGGGGCATCGAGGTCTCGGCGGGCTCGCTCGGCCACGGCATCTGTATCGGGGCAGGGATGGCGCACGCCTTAAAGCTCCGCGGACAAAACCCGGAACAGACGCGCCGCGTCTTCGTGCTGATCGGCGATGGCGAGAGTGAGGAGGGCTCGGTGTGGGAGACAGCGCTTTTCGCATCGAAGCTCAAGCTAGACAACCTTACAGTGCTTGTGGACTACAATAACCTGCAGGGGTACGGCCGGCCCCGCGAGCTTTGCTCATACGAGCCGGTCGAGGACAAGTGGCGCGCCTTCGGCTGGGAGGCGGTGCGGGCCGACGGCCATGACTTCCCCTCGATCCGCCGCGCGCTTCGGTTTCCCCACAGCGGCAGGCCCAAGGTCATCGTAGCCGATACGACAAAGGGCAAGGGCGTCCCGTTTATGGAGGACGAGATGAAGTGGCACTACTTCATCGTAACGGACGAGCTGAGGGAAGAGGCCATGGCCCACCTGTGCAGGTTTAATAATGCGAAATAGCGTAATCAACGCGATAACCGCACGCGCACGCAGGGACAAGCGCATATTCCTGATAACCGGCGACGCCGGTTACGGGGTGCTCGACGAATTCAAGACATTATTCCCCGGCCGTTTCCTGAACCTCGGCGTGGCCGAGCAAAACATGATCGGTTTCGCCGCGGGGCTATCGCTGAGCGGCTACAAGGTCTTCGTCTATAACATCGTGCCTTTCGTCCTGTATCGCTGCTATGAGCAGGTCCGAAACGACATATGCTACCAGGCGCTCCCCGTGACGCTAATAGGCATAGGAAGCGGGGTCACGTACTCACCGCAGGGCATGACTCATTATTCGGTCGAAGACATCGCGATAGCGCGCACGATGCCCAACCTCACGGTCCTTTCACCAGCGGACCCGCTTGAGGCCATTGCGGCGGCCGGTCACGCGATTAAGAGCAAGGCCCCGGTCTACATCCGCATCGCCAAGAGCGGCGAGCCGTCCATCCATAACTCTCCGGTCAAGGACGTCACGAAGCCGATTAAGGTCGCAGACGGCGAGGGCGTGGCCGTGATGTTTCATGGTTCGGTGAGCACGGAGGTCCTGACCGCCCTTGAGGGCATTAAGCGCCAGCCGCTGGTGCTTTCCGTGCCGATGCTCCAGCCAATGGACTTCAGATCCCTGGCCCGGGCGCTTAAGGGCATACACACGGTTATCACTGTGGAGGAGCACTTCCGCGAGGGCGGACTCGGATCGATCCTCGCCGAGTGGATAGTGCGCGACGGTCTCCCGATACGGCTACGCAAACTCGGCATAAATAACGAGGTCATCCACGCCATTCGCAACAACGCAGGAATGCGCGAGCAGTATGGATTTTCCTCGGGAGCGATAAGGTCGGCGGTGGCCGAGGCCTACAAATGAGCGGCGCGATAATCCTCGACGGCCATAAGCTCGCGTGGCACCGCGACCGCATCGAGGCATGGCTGCGCGGAGAGCGCATCGCGCCTATCACGATAGACATGGCCCTGACCAGAAAGTGCGGCTACAGCTGCGTCTACTGCTACGGACAGCTCCAGCAAAACGACGAAAAACTGATGACCCGCGAGGTGATCTTCCGCTTCCTCGACGACGCGGCCGAGATCGGGGTCAAGGCGATAAGCCTCGTCTCGGACGGCGAGAGCACATGCTCGCCTCATCTCTATGATGCGATCCTGCGGGGCCGCGCCAACGGGCTGGACATGGCGTTAGGGACGAACGGATACCTGCTGGACGACGCTCGGCTGCCCGAGATCCTCCCGGCGCTTACATACCTGAGGTTCAACATTTCGGCTGCCGACCCGAAGCGCTACGCCGAGATCCACGGCTGCGCCGAGAAGTGCTACCACAAGGTGATCGGCACTATAAGAAAATGCGTCGAGCTGAAACGCGTGAAATGCCACGACGTGACGCTAGGGCTGCAGATGGTGCTCATGCCGGAGTTCAAGGACCAGATCATCCCGCTTGCGGCCCTGGGCCGGGAACTCGGGGTGGACTACCTCGTTATCAAGCACTGTAGCGACGACGAGCACGGCTCGCTCGGAGTGGACTACGAAAAATATAACACTCTGGTCGGGCTCCTGAAGGAGGCCGAGGGCTATTCAACAGGCAGCTACATGGTGCGCGCCAAGTGGTCCAAGATCCTTTCGGGCGGCAAACGCGCATACTCCCGTTGCTATGGTCCCCCGTTTATTATGCAGCTCTCGGGCTCAGGGCTCGTGGCCCCATGCGGGATGCTCTTTAACGATAAGTACAAGAAATACCATATCGGCAACATAGCCGAGACCTCGTTTAAGGAGCTCTGGCAGTCAGAGCGCTACTGGGAGGTTATCAGGCTGATATCAGGCGGCCAATTCGACGCGCGCACGATGTGCGGCTCGCTCTGCCTGCAGCACAAGGTCAACGAGTGCCTGTGGGATATCAAGCAAAATGGCGCCGCTTTGCCGGCTGCCGAGGGCGAGCCTCCGATCCATTTAAATTTCATATGACACCCGCACCGATATCCGTTATAATATCCCAACTCGATTAAACCTTCAGGAGGACAGAAATGTACAGATTGACTGCGGGACGCCTGATTGGCCTGATCGGCCTGATAGTCATGCTTGCTATCCCGATGGCCGCGCTGGCCGGGGACGAGCGGCTCGTAGACAGCAAGGATTACAAGGATAAGGATTTCCATAAGGGCATTATCACTGATTATTCCGACATGGTCAAGGGCGACGAGGTCGAGTGGTTATGGGTCGAAAAGGGCGTCGATCTCGCCGATTACAAAATATCGGTCGAGGGCATCGCTAACAAGTCAGACGAGCGCAGCCGCTCGATGGTCGAGGACGTAGAGCACACCTTTAAGGCCACGTTTGACGACATGGACGTCAAAAAGCCAAAAGGAACTTTGAAGGCTAGTCTCGGCATATATGAGGCCGAGCCTTTCAACCCCGGCAAGGCCTGGATACCGTTCGTAGGGGGCCACCAGATGCAGGCAGGTATCGGGGTCGAGATGGTCCTGACCGACTCAGGCGGCAAGGTCGTGGCGAAGCTCAGGGACTTTGAGCGCGAGGGCGCCAGGATCGAGGAAGCCGCTCAGGAGGTCGCCAACCATTACTCAAAATTCGTCGCACGCCATTAGATTTTATTGATTATCCGGCCCCTTGCGGCGCCTACCACAAGGGGCCTTTCATTTCCCGGCCCGGCTTAATTGAAAATGTCCCTTCCGCCAATCTAAACTATTAAGATGTCTTTCGATGAACTGGTAATCCGGGGCGCAAAACAGAACAACCTCAAAAACCTGACCCTTACCCTGCCACACGACCGCGTAATCGTTGTCACGGGGGTTTCGGGCTCGGGCAAGTCCACGCTCGCGTTCGAGACCGTGTTCGCCGAGGGCCAGTGGAGATTCATCGAGTCGCTCTCGACGTATGCGCGCCTCTTCCTCGAAAAGCTCGACCGTCCGGACGTGGACGCGATAGAAAACATCCGCCCCGCCATCGCGCTTGAGCAGCGCAACCCCGTGCGCGGCTCGCGCTCGACGGTCGGCACGCTCACCGAGCTTTACGATTACCTCCGCCTGCTCTATGCCAAGGTCTCGACCCCATATTGCCCTCACTGCGGCAAGGAGGTCCGAAGCTGGGACCCCTCTGCAGTAGTCGCCCATCTGGCCGAGCACTATGGCGGCGCGAAGGCGCTCGTCGTGTTTCGCTCCGAGGACGACCGCGCCGCGCTTAAGCGCAAGGGTTTTCACCGCCTGCTCAAAGACGGCGTGGCGCTTCCGATCGATGAGGCCGGATCGCTGAAGCCGCCCTATGACGTCGTCTTGGATCGCCTCGTGGTGCGCAACGAGCCTAGGCTCGCCGACTCGATCGAGATGGCCATGCGCGAGGGCCGGGGGAACATGACCATCATGATCATCGACGGCCCGGAGCTCCGGTTCGGCACCGGGCTGCGCTGTGACGACTGCGACGCCGCGTTCGTAGATCCCACGCCTCTTCTGTTCTCATTCAACCACCCCGTCGGCGCTTGCCCTGAGTGCAAGGGGTTCGGAAACGTGCTTCTTTACGACGAATCCCTCATAATCCCGGACCCGGAGCTCTCTATCGCGGAGGGCGCGATAGAGCCGTGGGAAAAGCCTGTCTCGCTATGGTGGAAAAAGCAGCTGCTCAAGGCCGCAAAGAGCCTCGGCATTCCGACCCGCACGCCGTTTAAGGACCTCTCGGCAGAGCATAAAAAAATGCTCTATAAGGGCGCGAAGGGTTTTTACGGCATAGACGACTTCTTCGAAGAGCTCGAAGGCAAGCGCTACAAACTCCATGTCCGCGTCTTCCTCTCGAGGTACCGCAAGGGGCACATATGCACCGCTTGCGGGGGCAAGCGGCTGAGGCCCGAGGCCCTCGCGTTTCGGATCGGAGAGCTGGACATCGCGGATATGTGCGGCAAGCCGGTATCGGACCTGAGGACGATATTCAGCGAGCCGGACCTGAGCCCGCACCAGCGCGAGATCGCAAAGGAAATACTCAGGCAGATCGACCGCAAGCTCGATTTCCTCGACAGGGTGGGGCTTGGATACCTGACCCCGATGCGCGAGGGTAAGACGCTCTCGGGCGGCGAGTTTCAGCGCGTGAACCTCTCTAACCAGCTCGCATCGCGCCTGACAGGGACGATCTATGTGTTGGACGAGCCGACGGTCGGCCTCCATAAGCGTGACACCGAACGCGTGGCCGAGA
Organism: Nitrospirota bacterium; assembly: GCA_963721805.1. Taxonomy (GTDB): domain Bacteria; phylum Nitrospirota; class Thermodesulfovibrionia; order Thermodesulfovibrionales; family JdFR-86; genus CAVRJY01. The sequence continues at coordinate 1,391,775 of CAVRJY010000001.1, forward strand.
TCATGGCCGAACTCGCCGAGATCGGCAATACCGTGATGGTGGTCGAACATGACACCGACATCATCCGCGCCTCTGACTGGGTCGTTGAGCTTGGCCCGGCCGGCGGCGAGGACGGCGGCAACCTTATCTTCTCCGGGCCGAGGGATGAGTTCATCGAGTCCAACACCCTGACCGCGCGTTATGTAAACGGCAGGGCTGCAACCGCCTCGCGCCGGATCAGGAGGCGCTCTAAGCGCTCGGTCGTGATCGAGGGCGCCACCGGCAATAACCTCAAAAACGCACGCCTCTCAGTGCCGCTCGGCACGTTGACCGTAGTCACGGGCGTCTCGGGCTCTGGCAAGAGCACGCTTGTCGTCGAAACACTGTATAACGCCCTCGCGCGGGAGCTTAAGGTAGAGATGGAGAGCCCGCTCCCATTCAAAAAACTGCATGGGCATGATCAGCTAAGCTCAGTTAAACTCATTGACCAGGCCCCTATCGGCCGCACGCCGAGGTCGAACCCTGTCACTTACCTCAAGATATTCGACCCGATCCGCAAGGTATTTTCGGACACGCCAGAGGCTCGGGCTAATGGGTACGGGCCGGGATTTTTCTCGTTCAATGTCGAAGGGGGCCGCTGCCCGGCCTGCAAGGGGGAGGGCTACCAGAAGCTCGAAATGTACTTCTTCGAGGACCTCTACGTGAAGTGCGAGGTGTGCGACGGCAAGCGTTTTGGCCCCGATGCCCTTTCGATCAAGTACCTGGGCAAGGACATCCACGAGGTCCTGCAGCTTACCGTGGACGAGGCGATAAGGCTGTTTTCGGCGCATAGGCAGGTCAGGACGCGGCTCGAGCTTTTAAGCGACGTGGGGCTTGGATACCTGCGGCTCGGCCAGCCAGCCACGACCCTCTCTGGCGGCGAGGCTCAGAGGCTCAAGATATGCGCCGAGCTTGGCTCCGGCCGCGTAAGCGACGTACTGTTCATACTCGACGAGCCGACCGTGGGCCTCCACCCAAAGGACATCGGCGAACTCCTGGACGTGCTTAACAGGCTCGTGGACGCCGGAAATACCGTGCTCGTGATCGAGCACAACCTTGACGTCGTGATGGCCGCCGACTGGGTGATAGACCTTGGCCCGGAGGGCGGCGAGGCCGGCGGCGAGGTGATTTTCGAGGGCTCCCCTGAGAAACTCTCGCAGTGCAAGCGCTCTTATACCGGGCACTATATGAAGGGTCGGTTCGCTTGAAGGTCTGCGAGATATTCAAGAGCATTCAGGGCGAGTCCTCGTGGGCCGGGCTCCCTTGCTCGTTCGTGAGGCTCACCGGCTGCAACCTGAAATGCAGGTACTGCGATACCGCTTATGCGCGAGAGGGCGGTGTAGAGATGACGCCGGATAAGATTGCCTCGGAGGTCGGATCGTTCGGCATCGAGCTGGTTGAGCTCACCGGCGGCGAGCCGTTGCTGAATCCCGGGACGGCTGCGCTTGCGGCAGCGCTGCTGGATTTGGGCCACAAGGTCCTGATCGAGACGAACGGGAGCATCGATATCAGCCATATCGACAGCCGGGCCGTGATCATAATGGATATCAAAACCCCTTCAAGCGGGATGAGCGAGATGATGCACCTCGATAACCTCGCGCTCCTTAAGCCCTGCGACGAACTAAAGTTCGTCCTCTCGGACCGTGCAGACTACGAATGGGCGCGCAAGTTTATCGCGGATCACATAAGAGACTCCAGATACACAATCCTGTTTTCCCCGGCATTTGGCGTACTCAATCCAGCGGATCTCGTAGGATGGATCATCGAGGACGGGCTTAAAGTGCGGTTCAATATGCAGCTGCATAAGTACATCTTCGGACCGGAGCGAAGAGGGGTCTAGCTGCTACCTTCCTGCGATATACGCGAGGTAGCTCCGAAACTCGTGTTTGAAGTTGTCGCTTAGAGTCTCGCCATCGAGCGTCGCCTCGATCTCGGCGACATCCCAAAATCTCACCTCGTCGATCTCCTCAGCGCTAAAGTTAAACGGGCCCTCGCGGGTGCAGCGGTATGTGCTTACGAGTTCGGTCTCATAGCGGTTCGAATGGACGTAAGAATAGATAAACTCCGGCTCGCATGCGACGCCGAGTTCCTCGCTCATTTCTCTGAGCGCGGCCTCGATCACTTCCTCGCCGGGGTCCACGTGGCCGCCTACAGAGGTGTCCCACCGGCCCGGCGCGACGTCCTTGCTCATAGAGCGGCGCTGGAGCAGTATCCGGCCGGCCTTGTCCAGCACGAGCACGTGCGCCACGCGGTGCATGAGCGTGGGGTTTCCGTGCACGACAGAGCGCGGGGCTATGCCGATGACCTCGCTCTTATCGTTGACTATCTCGATCCGCTCCACTGACATGATGCTTATTATACCCCATCGCATTTTGACAATGGCGGACCGGAGCGGTTAGTGTACATGCCATGACACGCATTAACAAAAAGCAGGCCATAAGCTGGTGCATGTACGACTTCGCGAACTCGTCGTATTCGGCCGTGATCGCAGCGGTCGTCTTCCCGGTCTATTACGCAAACCACATAGTCGGCAACTCGGCCGGGATCGGGGACCTCTGGTGGGGCAGGTCGGTCTCGGCGAGCATGCTGGTCATAGCTGTGCTCTCGCCGATGCTCGGCGGGATGGCGGACTTCACCGGGATGAGAAAGCGCTTCCTGGTCGGCTTTACGCTGCTCAGCGTATGCTCTATCGCGGCGCTTTCGGTGCTCAGGCCGGGCATGGTCTTTGAGGGCTTCGCGCTTGCAGCGCTCGCTAACGTTGGCATGGAGGGCGCGATGAACTACTATAACGCCTACCTGCCGGAGATCGCGCCACGCGAGTTTCAGGGCAGGCTCTCGTCATGGGGGTTCGGCGTTGGATATGCCGGATCGATCTTCGCGCTGTTGTGCGTGCTCCCCCTCGTTGAAGCCGGATGGTTCGCGGCGTCATGGTTCGCGGTGGCCGCGATGTTTCTATGCTTCAGCATGCCTGCGTTTTTATGGTTGCCGCCGGATCAGCGCACAGGCAGCATAGTAGCCGGTGCGCGCGAAGGGATGTCCCGCAGCGCGAAGGTCTTCAGGCACGCGCTTCGAGACCGCAACTCGGTCCTTTTTCTGGTCTCGTATTTCATGTTCACCAACGGGGTCAGCACCGTGATAGTGTTTTCGAGCATCTATGCGGCGACGACGCTCCAGTTCGGCAACGGAGAGCTTATCGCTCTATACATACTCGTGCAGTTCACTGCCCTTGCCGGATCGTTCCTGCTGGCCTCGACCGTGGATAGGCGGGGGCCGCGCTTCGTCACCATGATCTCGCTCGTGCTGTGGTGCGGGGTGTGCGTTGCGGCATATATGGTCGAGAGCAAGACCGCATTTTGGTTCGTGGCTTCGGTAGCTGGCCTAGGGCTGGGCACGGTGCAGGCCGCATCGAGGGCGCTGTACGCGCGGTTTATCCCAAGCGGGAATGAGGCCGAGTACTTCGGGCTGTTCGCGATGGCCGGGAAGACCTCATCCGTGCTCGGCCCGCTGGTGTTTGGGTATGTCTCGTCAGCCGCCGGAAGCCAGCGGCCTGCGATACTAAGTATCGGCCTGTTCTTCCTTATCGGGCTTGTGGCATTGATCCCGGTGAGGGACGAGTTCCTTCACTCCGAGTAGGTCGAGGTCTCCACGCCCTTTGATTTTTTTACCTGCCGTGCGATCCCTTGAGCCTCGCCGTCGGTCGCGTAGGACTCCGGCATCAGTACGCGATATATCGTCTTTCCGGCATGGGTCGTTGACTCCTTCATCTCCGCGTTCAGCCCCTTTGACTTGAGTTCAGAGACGAGCCAGTCAGCGTTGCCCTTCTTGCCGAAAACACCAAACTGGACGTAGTGGCCCGGGCCGAGCTTCTGAGGCGCGGCTTTTTTCGGTTCCGGCTTTGGTTCCGGCTTTGGTTCAGGCTTTGGTTTGGGAGCCGCGGCTAGCGGCGCATTGGCCACAACCGGTTTAACCAAGGGCGCATTGACCATGGGGGCGACCGAGGCCGGAGCGCTAGCGACCGGCGAATTAACCAAGGCGGCAGGCGCATTGGCTGCCGGAGCCTGCAAAAGGGCGGCAGCGGGGGCGTTGGCCTGCGCCGAATGGATCACGCCGTTTACGTCCGCGCTTCTTGGAAGTACGGTCTTATTGTCAGAGAATATGGATTTATCGGGCTCGGCCGGTGGCCCCTGTGTTTTCTCCGGCCCACCGCCACCGCCGATGAGAAAATAAGTAACGATTCCCACGACGACAACCGCGAGACCGGCCGCTACGATGAGCATAGTTTTTCTAACGCCAGCCGGTGTCTTTCTCGGCCATGTCGGCGTTGCGGCCCTCCTGCGCGGCGGATCGTCCTCTGATACCCCCTCGCGCCTGAGTGAATCCGTGAAATCACCCTCAGGGGGGCTGATTAGATCCTCCTCATTTTTGAAGCTCTCGGAGGTAAATTCCCTCTGAGCGGGCTTGTCTGTCTCGTCCGAAATGGAATCTCCGGCAGGATCAGTAAACATATCGGCCTGAACGGGCGGGGCAGGCTGTGCAGGTGAGACGCCGATCCACCTCGTAACCTCAGCAGGAAGGGTTTCGGGCTTGACAGGCTTCTTTATGAATCCCACGATACCGTATAGCGACTCGTAGAGGGGGTCGTAGTTTCCTTCTTTAAGGGTCAGCAGGACGATCGGCATGTCCTTAAGAGACTCGGTCGAGTGTATATCCTTGCAGATGTCGAGCCCGTTGGTGCCGGGCGTTGCCAGGTTCAGGAGCACTATTGAGGGCAACACGTTTTTGGCTATAGAGAAACCGACGTCCGCCTGCGTGGCGGTGAAGACCGCATAGCCCGCGCCTTCAAGTATCTGCTGTATGGACTCGAGGTATTTCGGGTCGTTCTCGATCAGGAGCACTTTTTCGGTATTCATTAGTCCCTCCTAACGCAAAAGCCGCCTGAGGCTTATGAGCACTGCTTCGGCAATACCCTGCAAGTCGTAACCGCCTTCTAGCACGAATACCATGGGCGCATCCGTGCTCCCTGCGATGCCGTCCACTATCTGCTCTATGCCCTCGGATGTGACGCGCAGCGAGGCCAGCGGATCGACGGACAGTATGTCATACCCGGCCGAGACCAGCATTATGTCCGGCCTGAATGAGCTGACGCTCTGTGGAAGGATGTCCTGGTATATGTAGCGGAATTCGCGGTCCCCCGAGCCTGACTGCATCGGATAGTTGGCCGTAAAACCCTCGCCCGCGCCTCGGCCCTTGTCCATCAGCGCCCCGGTGCCTGGATAAAAGGGATACTGGTGGGTGCTGAAATAGAATACCGAGGGGTCGTCCTCGAAGGCGTGCTGGGTGCCGTTCCCGTGGTGGGCGTCGAAGTCGGCGATGAAGACTTTCCGAAACCCCATGCGCTGGGCGTACCTCGCGCCAATGGCTATGTTGTTGAATATGCAAAACCCCATCGCGTGGTCGCGCTCGGCATGGTGGCCGGGCGGCCTTACGGCGCAAAATGCGCGGTCGAGTTCACCGGCCTTGATCCGGTCTGTCGCCTCCAGCACCGCACCGGCGGCGAACAGCGCGGCCTCGAGCGTGCCCTTGGATACGTAGGTATCAGGATCGGCATAGCCGGGCGGCATGGCCTGTATCATCTCGACGTACGCCGGATCGTGCACCGCCTGGATCTCGTCGAAGGATGCACGCCTTGGCGGGGCCTTGATAAGCGAGTCCCAGATCTTCGAACCGGTAAGCCGGGCCATGATCGCACGGAGGCGGTCGGCGCTCTCCGGGTGGTCGGGCGGGGTTTCGTGTCTCAGGTAGACGTCGTCATAGAAAAGCCCGACGCACTTCATCGCTGCTCTGTGGGCTTTGGGCACGAGGCGCACTCAAACGCCAGAAGCACGCATCGCTCGCGCTCGATCTTGGCGGCGGGGAGAGGCTCGGCCGGCCGGACGCTCAGCTCGGTGAGTGCATCTTCGCGCGTGGGTATTTCGTGCGAGATGAGCTTTCCGGTCCGGGTGTCGAGCACATGTGCGATGAGCCCGTCGGTCACGACCGCGTACGGGGCAGGTGTGCTGTCCATCAGCCGCGCCATAGCGAGCACATGCCGTTCCCTCGAATCCAGCGCCATCGAGCACTTGACCGCCATCACGGGCCTGCCCTCGATCCGCACTGCATAGTCGACCGTAACGGTCTCCTCGGCGTTGGCGGTCTTGACGTGGAAGCGGAATTCCGGGGTTAAGTCCCCCTCCAGGTAGCCCCGGTCCATGAGCATCTGAAATGCGAGTGCGCGGGCGTCTTCGGTGACCACGGCCTCACGCTCCTCGAGCTCCTTGACCTTCTCTTCGGCCATCCTGACGCGATCCCCGCACTGTGACATATGAAATTATAACACAGCGGGTTAGGGTGAGATGAGCAGCACGGACAGGCTTACGGGCGGGGTTTTTCGCCCTGTGTGAGGGCGTTGAAAGCGGGGTCGTTCGCAAGCGATGAGAAGTCCTCATCCGAGCGGGCCAGCAGCGCGAAGTCCTTGTGAAGCTCGACTGCGGTCTTGAGGTTTCTTAGCGCCTCGTCCTTTTGGCCCCGGCGCGCATACAGGCATGCAAGGTTATAATATGCAAAGTGGAATTTTGGGCTATGTTTGATAACCGTGTTGTAAGCCTCGAAGGCCTCGTCCGTACGCCCGAGTGCGGCGAGCACCACGCCTTTGTTGTACCACCCCTCCGCGTACGAAGGGTTGATGCCCAGCGCCCTGTCCTGCACGGCCAAAGCCTCCTGCAGCCTGCCCGTGCGTTCGAGGACGACGCCCTTGTTGCTTAAGGCATCGATGGAATCTGCCCTGAGAGAGAGGGCGCGGTCAAAGGCCTCGAGCGACCGCTCGAAGCGGTCGAGCCTGCCGCTGATGATCCCGACGATCAGCCAGCCCTGAAAAAAATCGGGTTTTAGCCTGACGATGGACTCGTATAGCGCAAGGGCTTCTTCCGGCTGCCCGGCTCGCTCGAGGGCGTTGGCCCTCATGAACATGGCTTCGAGGAAATCAGGCCGCAGCGCGAGGGCCTTGTCGTAAGATGCCATCTCCTCGGCCGCGTATCCTAGCTTTCCGAGCACCACGCCACGGTTGAGCCAGGCCTCCGCAAAATCCGGCTTGATTTCTATGGCCTTGTCAAAGGCATCGACTGCCTCGGAGTAGTCCTTCCGTTCGTTTAGCGCCAGGCCGCGCCTGAAGTGGGTATCGGCATCCATGGGATCAATTATATCAGAGCGGCGGCCTGCAAGAGAATGGATTTCAGACTGCAATCGCGACAGGTGCGGAGGTATTACGATAAATGGCCGGGGTCTAGGACTCTATGAGCACGAACGCCACAGCATATTCGCGTTCGTGCGCGAGGGTCAGGTGGATCTTCGATTTGCCGAAACCTGTGAGCAGACGGGCCGCGTCGCCGTTGAGCCTGAGCGATGGCCGTCCGGCCTCGTCGTTTCTGACCTCGATGTCCCTAAGCGTAAGGCCGTATGTCCCGCCAAGGGCCTTGATAAGCGCCTCCCTAGCCGCGAAGCGCACGGCGAGGTGCGGATAGGGATTACTGTGGCTCATGCAGTATGCGATCTCGTCGCTGGTATATACGCGTTCGAGGAACTTGTGTCCCCAGCGCCTGACCGCATCCCTTATGCGGTCGGTGCGGACGATATCCGTGCCGATCCTGATCATCCCGTGATGGCCTTCATCTCGCGCACCGCGCGCTCGATTCCTACGAGCACCGCTCGGGCGATTATGCTGTGTCCGATATATAGCCCGCGCAGGTTTTCTATCGCAATGATCGCCCGTACGTTGTGGTAATTAAGCCCGTGTCCGGCGTTGATGCCGAGGCCGAGGTCGGCCCCGGTGTGTGCGGCGGCGATGATCCTCCGGAATTCGGCCTCCTGGCGCTTGCCGCGCAAATTCGAGTACTCGCCGGTATGGAGCTCGACCATATCGGCCCCGGCGTCCTTGGCCGCGATGAGCGCGGCCTCCTCGGGATCGATGAACAGGCTTACCGGGATGCCTGCCTTATGGAGTCGTGTGATGGCCTCGCGTATGCTGCGCTTCTTGCCTGCAACATCGAGCCCGCCCTCGGTCGTAAGCTCCTGCCGGTGCTCGGGCACCAGAGTCACCATCTCGGGCCTGACATTGACGGCGATGCGGAGCATCTCAGGGGTGGCGGCCATCTCGAGGTTGAGTTCGACTGCAACTATCTCCCTGAGCAGCCTCAGATCGCGGTCGTGGATATGCCTGCGGTCCTCACGAAGGTGCACCGTTATCCCATCGGCACCGCCCAGGAGCGCCAGGGGCGCGGCCATAAGCGGGTCGGGCTCTACGCCTTTCCTTGCCTCGCGCAAAGTGGCCACGTGGTCTATGTTAACGCCAAGGATCAATTTACCCTCCTATAAAAATTATATCAAAGTCTGGCCTGCACGGCGGCATAAACCTCATCGACCGTGACGGCCCGCATGCACTGGAGTTCCGGGCAGTAGTCCTTCTTGCGGCATGGCGAGCATGAGAGGGCCTTGTGCAAAACGGTGTGCCCCGGCCCGTAAGGCCCTGTCCTGGCCGGGTCGGTCGGCCCGAATATCGCGATGACCGGCACGCCGAGCCCGGCCGCGATATGCATCGCGCCCGTGTCGTTCGTCACAACGAATTTCGCGCCGCCCAGCACGCTTGCGAGTTCCTTAAGCGACGTCTTTCCGGTAAGCGATTCCGCGCGGCCCTCGGAGTACCTGACCACCTTATCCGCGATCCAAGCATCCGCCTCCGAGCCGACGACGTAGGAATGGATCGGGAGCATCGAGGCCAGCACACCGAACCTTTCGGCCGGCCAGCGCTTGGTCTGCCACCTGGCGCCCGGCACGAGCACCGCGTACGGTCCCTCGCGGTCGAGCAGGTATGGTTCCTTGAGGATAGGGAATGCCACGGGGGAATCGGCGCACCCCAGGAACCGCGCGACGTCGAGGTATCGGTCGACCGCGTGGACCGCGCCGGAGGACGGGGCCTCATGGGTATAAAAAAGCCAGCTTGCCTCGCGCGCGTCGCTCAACCCGATGCGCAGCTTCGCACCCGAGAGCCAGGTGATCACGCCGCTTCTAAAAAGTCCCTGGATGTCGAGAGTTAGGGCGTACCCGCGTGCTTTCATCGCGCGCGAGATCGTGCGCAGTTCCGAGAGCATCTCTCCGGCCGAGCCGATGCGCTTCCACCGGTCCTTGTCGATGATCCAGAGGCGGGTGATCATCGGATGCTCCACGAGCAGGCCTTCGAGGCCGCGTGCGATGACCCAGTCGATCTCGGCCTCGGGGAAGCATTCCTTAAGGCGGGCCAGGAGCGCAAGGCCGTGCACGACATCGCCGAGCGAACTCGGTTTTACGATGAGGATGCGTTTCGGCCTGCGTCCCTCGAGTATGTCCACATCAGGACTTGTTGCGCGTGAGCAGACAGTTAAGCCATACGACGTTCATGTAATAAGCCTCTTCCTTTAGCATCTGCCTCAACGTGCCATCTGGGTGCTTCCTCATGTACCGCTTGAGTTCCTTGTCGAAAAAGACCTTCGCGCGGTCCAGGTTAGATTCGTTGAACGGATAGATGCCGCGGCCCAGCAGGTTTCTGCCCTCGAACTCGAATATCCGGCCGCCGAAGATATCGCCCTGGCGGAGCTTGGGGACCGCCGTGCCCGTGAGCGCCGATTCGCCGCCTCCCAGCATGTCCTCGACCGCGCACGAGCCCTCGCCAATGGCCTTGACCCTGTAGACGCTGAGCACGGAGTCCCTCATAGCGGTGAGCACCGACGAGGTGCGGCCATCGGGCTTTTTCGCTTTGATGTAGACGTCTATTAGGGATTCATGTAGTGCCTTGCGCCTATAGTCGCAGACCAGCCAGTCCTCGAAATTGATAAATGCAATGCCCAGCGCTGTGCCTCCGAGGATGTCCTCGGGGTCCTCTTCCTCCCAGAAAAAATCGTACGCGTCGTCGATCTCCTCGGCCGCGGACTCGCGGAGGTATTCGATCACGGAATTAAATGCGCTATTGAGAAGCTCGCAGCTGTCTGTCAGTTCGTTCATGACGGGTATTATACCTCAGAGAGAATAAGCTTTACAGCCTCATCGAGGCTGGGCACTACATAGTCGGCGTGAGCCGATTCGGCCTGTTTTCCGGTCTGCACCAGCACAGAGCGCGCACCGACCGCGCGTGCCAGGAGCATGTCCGCGTCCTTATCCCCCACTACCCATGAGCCGCGCAGGTCGATATTGTGCTCCGCGCGGGCCTGAAGCAGCATGCCGGGCGAGGGTTTTCTGCACTCGCAGCCGTCCTCCGGCCCGTGGGGGCAATAATAAAACGCCTCGAACCCACGGTTGTCAATGAAGTGGCGGTTCACCCCGCAAGTGAATGTCTCGTCCACTAGCCCGCGCGCGATGCCGGACTGGTTCGAGACCCCGACGAGCATGTAGCCGGCCTCGCGTAGGCGGTTTAGCGATGCTACGTCGTCGAACTCTCGGAAGTCCTGCCACGAGTTCAGGAAATGAGCGTCCAGGCAAAGAGTGCCGTCGCGGTCGAAAAACACGGCCTTCCTCTCGGGCAACAGCGAACCTATCGCATTAAGCACAGCCTCCGGGCTGATGGATTCCATGCACTCGATGCGGTCTTTCGGGCAGGTGCGCTTAAAGCACGGCGCACACACCGTCTTGGTGCGCAGCACGATGTTGCCCCTGCGGTCGAGCGGGCCGGTAAGCTCGGGGTCGGTCGAGCCGAATATCCCGATAAGCGGGGTGCGCACCGCATAGCCGATGTGCATCGGGCCCGAGTCGTTCGATACGAGCACGTCGCATGCGGCTATCAGCGCCATGAGTTCGCGCACGGTAGTCATGCCCGCAAGCGGCATCAGGCGGCCGGAGGGGACCGAGGCGGAGCTTACGATCTCCGAGGCGATGGTCGCCTCCGCCGGCCCTCCGAATACCAGTACGCTTCCGCCTAGTTTATTGATAACGCCTTCGGCCACGCGGCTGAACCTCGCGGCCGGCCAGTGCTTGGCGCTCCCGAACGCTGCGCCGGGATTGAGTCCCACGACAGGCCGGGGCAGGTGCCCGATCATCTTGATCGCGGCCTGTCGCTCATCGACAGTTAGGTCGAGCCAGGGCTCCGGTCTAAGCTCCGGGCGCTCTGACTTGATCCCCGCGACCTCGAGCATCTTCAGGTAATAGTCGATATGGTGCATCAGGCGGTCGTCGTTGTCATATGCTACGGCCTCCGTAAGCAGCAGTCCCCGTCCGTCGCGGCCGTACCCGATGCGGTTTGGGATGCGGCTAAGCCACGCGATCAATGCCGCGCCGAACGCGTTTTGAAGCAGGATGGCATGAGTGAAATTCTTTCTTCGCAGTTCGCGGGCAGTGGCGATGATGCCTTTGTTCAGGACGATGACCTCGTCGATATAACATGCCTTCTCAAACAGCGGTGCGATCACAGGCTTGACGAGGAGCGATATCCGGGCGCCTGGATATGCACGGCGGATCGATCGCAGCGCGGGGATGGTCATCACCGCGTCTCCGATCCAGTTTACGCCCCTTATTAATATCCGCTCGGACATAGCCCCTTTTCATAAAGAGAGGGGCCATCCGGCCCCCCTCGGTAATCGCGTCATTTTATCTGGTGCGTCAAGCTCTACAAAAGCCCCGCGCGCTGCATGATCTCGGGAACCTTCTCCTCCATGCCTATAGCCATGATATGCACGCCGTCGCAGATGCCTTCGTCCTTGAGCTGCTTGATATGGCGGGCACAGATGTTCATGCCGGTATCGAGCGCCTTCTCCTTGCCCGCGGCCTTGACCTCCTCAATCAGCTCTTCGGGCACGCGGATGCCGGGCACGTTGTTGTTGAGGAAGCGAGCCATGCCCACGCTCTTGAGCACGACGAAACCGGCCAGGACCTTAACGTGCGGGAATTTGCGAGCGAACTTCATGAACTCCTTGAACTTCTCGATGTCGTATATCGCCTGGGTCTGGAAGAACTTCGCCCCGGCCTTTATCTTCTTCTGGAACTTCATGAGCTGCGGCTCGAGCGGGTTGGCCTCGGGTGTGACAACGCCGCCCTGGAAAAAGTTGGTGCTGCCCTTAAGCTCGTTGCCCGAGAGGTCCCTGCCGTTGTTAAGGCCATCGACGGCCATGAGGAGCTGGACGGATTCGAGGTCATATACCGGCTTTGCGCCCTTGTGGTCACCGGCGCTTACGTGGTCGCCTGTCATGCAAAGGACGTTCTTGATCCCGAGGATGCTCGCTCCTAAAAGATCGGACTGCAACCCAATTCTGTTTCTGTCGCGGCAGGTCATCTGGAGGATCGGCTCTAAGCCTTTCTCGATGGCCTTGACGCATACCGCGGTCGAGGATATGCGCATCACGGCCGACTGGTTGTCGGTGACGTTAACGGCGTCGATCTTGCCCTTGAGGATGTCCATATGGTGGAGCATCTCGGCGATGTCGGTGCCCTTCGGGGGGCCGACCTCGGCCGTGACGACGAACTTGCCTGAGTTAAGCGATTCTTTAAAGGTCATTATCTTTTTCTCCTCCCCTTCGGGCCGCGCCGAGAGCGTGCGGGGCTTCTGGCTCTGCGACCAGTCCTTGGGCTCCAATATGCGCTCCTGAAGGTCATCGAGCTGGCCGATCTTCTTCATGCGCTCGTATATGCGCACCCAGCAGCACTTGATGTCCGGGCTGACCTCGCAGTTGCCGTCCTTGCAGCCGCCGCAGGGGCCGTTCAGGAGGCCCTTGGGGCAGTTGGTCACCGGGCATATGCCGCCGGTCTGGTCTATGATGCACTCGCCGCAGAGCGAGCAGCGCTCGTCAAAGAGCTGAAAGCGGGTCATGTTACCCAGAAACATGCTGTCGTTCGCGGGATATACCGGCTTGTCCGGGAACATCTCGACCGCGGCCTGCGTGCCCGCGCCGCAGGACATCACGATCACGGCGTCGGCATCGTCGGTCTCGTTCTTGAGGTCCTTGAGTTCGACCTTTGTCCCGAGCACCTGGCAGCCGGTCTTGGCCCTGAAGGTGCCTGTCACGGTCTTGCCGCTCGCTTCGCAGTTCCTTCTTAAGCTCTGCGATCTCGGGCTCGCCCCCGGTGCCGCACAGCGATGCGCACTCGGAGCAGCCGAGCAGGAAGAACTTGTTGTAGCGCTTGACGGTCTCGTGCAGCTTCGCACGCTCCTTCTTTTTCGTGATAATCATCTCTCGCTCCTATTTGATCCCGGCGTGCAGCTTGGCCGAGGTCACGGTGTTTTTCATGAGCATCGTTATCGTCATCGGCCCGACGCCTCCCGGCACCGGCGTTATCGCACCGGCGATCTCCTTCGCGGCGTCGAAGTCCACGTCGCCCTTGAGGATCGGGACCATCTTGCCGGTCTTCTCGCTGAGCTTCTCGCCCACGCGGTTTACGCCCACGTCGATCACGCACGCGCCGGGCTTGATCCACTCGGGCTTGACGAGGCCGGGCACGCCGGCAGCGACGATCAGGATGTCCGCGCGCTTGCAGTGCGCCTCCATGTTCTTGGTCCCGGTGTGCACGACCGTAACGGTCGAGTTCGCGCCGCGGCCCTTCTGGAGCATGATCATGGCTATCGGCTTGCCGACGATGTTCGAGCGTCCGACGACTACGACCTCCGCCCCGTCGGTATTGAACCCCGAGCGCACGATGAGCTCCTGTATCCCGGCCGGAGTGCAGGGCAGGAACCTTGCCTCGGCCCCTCCGATCATCAGGCGGCCTACGTTAACCGGGTGGAAGCAGTCGACGTCCTTGTCCGGATCAATCGCGTTTAGGACCTTCTTGTCGTTTATGTGCTTGGGCAGCGGGAGCTGCACGAGGATGCCGTGTATCTTCGGGTCCTTGTTGTACTTGTCGACGAGCGCCAGGAGCGCCTCCTCGGTGATCTCGGCCGGCTGGTCGTCCTGCAGCGAGATGAAGCCGACCTCGTGCGCGGCCTTGTGCTTGCCGGTGACGTAGCTCACGGATGCCGGGTTCTTGCCTACGAGAATCGTCACGAGGCCCGGCGTGACTCCATGCTTTTCCTTCATCTCGGCCACTTCTTTTTTGAGCTCTTCCTTGATCTGCGCGGCAATCTCGGTGCCGCTGATAATCTTCGCTGACATCTGCTTTTTACCCCTCCCGTTTTATTAGTAGTTCTTCTTTATAAGTTCAAGCATCTCTTCGCGCGTAGAGGCCTTTGTCCGGAATATCCCACGGACGGCCGAGGTCACGGTGCGAGAGCCCGGCTTTTTGATCCCGCGCATGCTCATGCAGAGGTGGTCGGCGTCGATCACGACCATCGCGCCCTTGGGCTTTAATTTATCCATTATCAGATCGGCAAGCTGGGTGGTCAACCGCTCCTGCACCTGGGGCCGCTTGGCGAAGTGCTCGAGCGCCTTGGCCAGCGCGCTTAGCCCGACGATCTTCCCAGATGGGATATACGCTATGTGGGCCTTGCCGATGAACGGCAGCAGGTGGTGCTCGCAGACCGAGTAAAACGGGATGTCCTTTATCAGGATCATCTCGTCGTGGCTCTCGCCCTCAATGGTTTTTAAAAGCTGGTCTTCGGGTGTATGCAGGCCGGAGAAAATCTCTCCGTACATCTCGGCTACGCGGGAGGGGGTATCCTTTATGCCAGGGCGCGTGGTGTCCTCGCCAATGCCCTCAAGGATCAGGCGCACACCCTTTTCGATCTTCTTGCGGTCCATCGTCTCCCCTGCTACCGGCGTATGATTCGCTTGTCAGTCACGATGATATCCACCCTGACGTCGTGCAGGTCCATCAGGACCTCTTCGACTAGCTGTTCCTCGAACGCCGGGGCGATCAGGACCGGGTGGCCTTCAAGCGCGTCCAACAGTTTATCATAACAGCCCATTCCATAACCAATTCTTCCCCCGTGCGGATCGAACGCAGCGCCCGGCATCAGTATGAGGCCTGCCTCGGCGGGGTCGCGGGGATCGGTGTCAGGCGGCTCGGGGATGCCCATATAGCCTTCCAGAAGCTCATCGGTCGAGCGTATCGCGTATACGGAGATGGTGCGGGACTGAGTGTTGGTGCGCGGCATCAGCACGGTCTTTCCGGCATCGAGACTCGCGCGGATAATGGCGTCGGTATTGACCTCGCTTCTGAACGAGGCGAACAGCAGGACACTGCTGGCGGCCCTGAACTCTTCCAGCGAGAGAAGTCGCTCTGTGATCGCGGCGTCCTTCATCCGCCTTACGGGAAGGGGTATCGAGTCGCGGCGCCTGAGGGCCGCCTGTCTGAGAGCAGACTTCGGGTCAGGCGTTTTTTGGGGATCGGTCTTCAATCTTGTCCTTCACCGCCCGGATGGCCTCGACCAGGGCAGGCGAGAACGCGCTTGGGGCGGCCCCTTTCATGTCGGCCTCGATGACCGCCGGGTCATAGGGCAGGGCGGCCACCAGGTCCATGTCCTCTATCGCGGCCTTTATGAACTGCACCTCGGCCTCGGAGCGGACCTTGTTGGCGATAACGTAGACGTGTTTGACCCCCAGCGTGCGGGCCATGTCGCGCACGGTGTGCGCGGTCTGTATCGAGCGCTGTCCCGGCTCGACTACGACGATGAAGGCGTCGACCGACTCAGAGGTGCCGCGCGTAAGGTGTTCGATGCCCGCCTCCATGTCCACTACGACGACCTCGTCGCGCTCGACAATCATATGCCGGAGCAGGCGCTTCAATAGCACGTTCTCGGGGCAGTAGCAGCCGCTCGCCGCCTCCTTAGACCGTCCCATCACCAAAAGCGTGATGCGCTCCCCGACCTTGATGCCGAAGCCCTCGGGGATATCGTCCACACGCGGGTTAAGCCTGAATATCCCGCCCGGGGTGCCGGGCTTTGCGCCCGTGCGCTCCTCGATCAGGTCGCTGAGTTCCGCGATGGGGCGTAGCCTCGCAAGTTCCGACTTGTCCGCCCCGAGCGCACTGGCGAGGTTCGCGTCCGGGTCCGCGTCGACCGCAAGCACGCGCCTGCCCTCGGCCGCATACACATGGCACAAGGTTGCGGCGATGGTCGTCTTTCCGACCCCGCCTTTGCCTGTAACAGCGATCTTCATGGCTCATAGTAACATTTCCCCTGATGGGCTGTAAACGAATGCGGACGCGGTATTCGGCGCTGCCGTGCTATAATTGCCCATGGCAATTAACCTGACATTCCACGGCGCTGCGGACATGGTTACCGGCTCCTGCCACCTGCTTAAGGCGGGGGGGCTCAAGATATTGGTCGACTGCGGGCTTTTTCAGGGCACGCACGAGATCGAGAACAAGAACTTCGACGACTTCGAGTTCGACCCCTCGGAGATAGACTTCCTGCTCCTGACCCACGGCCACCTCGACCACTGCGGCCGCATCCCGGTGCTCCACCAGAAGGGCTTTAGAGGCAAGGTCATCTGCACCTCGGCGACATACGACGTCGTGCGCATCGTGCTCCTGGACGCGGCCCGGATCCAGGAAGAGGACTTCGAGCGCTGGCAGCGCGTGAGCAAGCGCAAGGACCTGCCCCCGAGGAGGCCGCTTTATACGACCATGGATGCGCTCGATACGCTTGAGTATTTCAGCCGCGAGTTTGCGGTGTATGACAAGCCGGTGCGGTTAAACGATCAAATCAGCGTTAAATACCGTGACGCCGGACATATCCTGGGCGCGGCGTTCCTGGAGATAGAGGTCAGGGACGAGTGCCGCCTGCTGTTCTCTGGCGACCTCGGCAACTGCTGCAAGCCGATAGTGCGCGACCCGGAGCTGCCCGGCCGCGCTGACGTCGCGGTGGTCGAGACGACGTACGCCACCCGCAACCACCGCGCTCTCAACGACTCGGTCGCCGAGCTGCGCGATATCATCAACCACACTTTCGGGCGGGGCGGCAACGTACTGATCCCGTCGTTCGCTATCGAACGCGCGCAGGACATCCTGTATTTCCTCAGGCAGATGACGGAGGACGGCTCGATCCCGCGCTGCAGCGTGTTTCTGGATACTCCGATGGGCATAAGCTTCACGAACCTCATACGCCGCCACCCGGAATGCCTCGACGAGGAGATGCTCGCCTTCATCTCGCGCCACGAGGACCCGCTTAATTTTCCCGGCCTTCAGATGACGCGTACCACCGACGAGTCGCAGCGGATCAACCACATAAAATCGCACGCTATCATCATCGCGGGCTCGGGCATGTGCACGGGGGGCCGTATCCGCCACCACCTCAAGCACAACATCTGGCGGCCCGAGTGCTCGCTTGTATTTGTAGGCTATCAGGCGATCGGCACCCTCGGACGCCAGATCGTCGACGGGGCCGATGAGGTGCACATATACGGAGAGCCGTTCCGCGTGAAGGCGAAGGTCCATACGGTCGGCGGTTTTTCGTCTCATGCCGACCACGACGGCCTGCTTAAATGGATAAGGGAGATCAAGGGGCTCGAAAAGCTGTTTTTGGTGCACGGCGAAAACGGCGGCCGCGATGCCTTTAAAAAAGAGTTGCTAGACGCCGGGATCGCGCGCGAGGTGATAGCGCCGCACCTCAACCAGGAATTCACGCTCTGATACTATACTTTCCTCACTCACTGGCTTCTGGGCATTAGGGGGCGAAGCCCCCTAAGTGAAAGGTGCCAAGGGCACCTTGAATAGGAGCCCGTGGCACCCCGTCGACATTTCGTTTTGGTATGGGATATAATTCTTGGATGTCCAAAGCAAAGGTCCATAAAGACAACATACTCGTACTTGATTTTGGCTCACAGTACACGCAGCTCATAGCGCGCCGCATAAGGGAGCAGGACGTTTACTCGGAGATCCTGCCCTATAACGCCCCGCTTTCGGAGATCGAGGCACACAAGCCGATGGGGATCATACTCTCGGGCGGTCCGTCGAGCGTATATGACGAGGGCGCCCCTTCGATCAGTCCCAGGATCTTCGAGATGGGCGTGCCTGTGCTCGGCATCTGCTACGGGATGCAGCTCATGTCCCATATGCTCGGCGGCAGGGTTGCGGGCTCGCAGAAGCGCGAGTACGGCCGGGCAGAGATATTCATCGACGACCCCACTGACATACTGGAAGGCGTGACCGAGCAAAGCCCTGTCTGGATGAGCCACGGCGACCGCATCGAGGCGATGCCTCCCGGATTCAGCCATATAGCCCATACCGCGAACTCCCCGATGGCCGCGATGTCCAATCCGATGAAGCGGTTCTACGCCCTGCAGTTCCATCCCGAGGTCGTGCACACCGAGGACGGCCTGAGGATACTTCGCAACTTCGTTTTCGGCATCTGCGGATGCGAGCCGTCGTGGAAGATGAAGTCGTTCGTCGAGACCTCCATCGAAGCGGTGCGCGCCAAGGTAGGCGAAAAGAAGGTCATCTGCGCGCTGAGCGGCGGTGTGGATTCGGCCGTCGTGGCGCTCCTGATCCACAAGGCCATAGGCGATCAGCTTACGTGCATCTTCGTCGACAACGGGCTTCTGAGGAAGAACGAGGCCGCAAAGGTCGAAGAGACCTTCGTCCACCACTTCAAGATCAAGCTCATACACATACACGCCGAGAAGCGGTTCCTTGACAAGCTCAAGGGCGTGAGCGAGCCCGAGCAGAAGCGTAAGATCATCGGCCGCGAGTTCATCGCGGTATTCGAGGAAGAGGCGGGCAAGATCAAGGACGCTGAGTTCCTTGCGCAGGGCACGCTCTACCCGGACGTGATCGAGAGCGTCTCGTTCAAGGGGCCTTCTGCGGTCATCAAGAGCCACCACAACGTGGGCGGGCTTCCGGAGGTCATGAAGCTCAAGCTCATCGAGCCCCTGAGGGAGCTTTTTAAGGACGAAGTCCGCGCGGTCGGGCAGGAACTCGGGCTATCGGAGGAGATCTGCTGGAGGCAACCGTTCCCAGGGCCGGGGCTCGCGATACGCTGCATAGGCGAGGTCACCGAGGAGCGTCTCCGCGTGCTTCGGGAGGCCGATGCGATAGTGCTGGAGGAGATCAAGCGCGCCGGGCTATACAGGGAGATCTGGCAGGCCTTCGCGGTGCTGCTGCCGATAAAGAGCGTTGGCGTGATGGGCGACGACCGGACTTATGAGAACGTCGCGGCCATCCGCGCAGTAACGAGCAAGGACGCGATGACCGCGGATTGGGCCCACATACCGTACGAAGTGCTCGGTATCATGTCCAACAGGATCATCAACGAGGTCAAGGGTGTAAACCGGGTAGCCTACGACATAAGTTCCAAACCCCCGAGCACAATCGAGTGGGAATGACCCGCTCGCCGAGGTAATCGAGCGTGGATATACAGGGATATTTCAAAGAAAAAGGCGAAGTTATAGCATCATTCCTCGACTGTTACTTTAAGGGTACGAGCCTCCAGTACGTCCCCCCGGAACTCCAGGAGTCAATGAGGTATTCGCTCATGGCCGGGGGCAAGCGCCTGAGGCCGATACTCGCGATGGCGTCCTGCGAGGCGGCCGGGGGCAAGCCCGAGGAGATCGTGCGAGCCGCTGCGGCCCTCGAAGTCGTGCATACCTATTCGCTCATCCACGACGACCTGCCCGCAATGGACAACGACGATCTTCGGCGCGGCATGCCTACCAACCACAAAGTCCACGGCGAGGGCATGGCCATACTGGCCGGCGATGCGCTTCTGACCGAGGCCTTCATGATGGTGCTCGGCGCCGGCAACCTCCCTGTCGAGCGGAGGGCCGCGGCCGCGTGGGAGCTGTCTTATGCGGCCGGACCCCGCGGAATGGTAGGCGGCCAGGCGCAGGACATCCTCAGCGAGGGCGAGGAGCCTGATCCCGAGACCTTGAGCTTCATACATGCGCACAAGACCGGGGCCCTGATCGTGGCCTCTGTGCGTATCGGGGCGATTCTGGGCGGTGCGTCCGAGGACTCCCTGATCGCGCTTACGAAATACGGCGAACGCCTGGGCCTCGCGTTTCAGATCATCGACGACATCCTCGATGTCGTGGGCGACGAGAAGACGATCGGAAAGCCGGTCGGCTCGGACGAGTCCAAGAAAAAGATGACGTACCCGGCGGTCTACGGGCTGGAGGCATCGCGTCTGAAGGCTACCGAGTTGATCGAAGGGGCTCTGGGTGCGATCCTGGACCTCGGCCCTGAGGCGGAGCACCTGCGCGCCATCGCGCTTATAATGAAAGACAGAGACAGGTAATTGCGTCTCGACGATATTAAATCCCCGGCCGATATCCGGGGGCTTCCGTACCCCGAACTGCGAGAGCTGGCCTCCCAGATCCGAACCCGGATCGTGGATGTCGTATCGCGCCACGGCGGGCACCTCGCATCGAGCCTCGGCGTGGTCGAACTCACGATCACGCTCCACAAGGTCTTCGATACCCCTAACGACAGGATAGTCTGGGACGTCGGGCATCAGGCATACGCGCACAAAATGCTGACCGGCCGCGTCGGGCAGTTCGAGACCCTGCGCAAGCGCGGTGGGCTGTCGGGTTTTCCAAAGCGCGCCGAGAGCCCATATGACGCCTTCGATACCGGACACAGCTCGACCTCGATCTCGGCCGCAACGGGCATGATCGAGGCCCGCGACATGCTGGGCGAGGACTATAAGGTGATCGCGGTGATCGGCGACGGCGCGATGACCGCGGGGCTCGCGTTTGAGGGCCTGAACCACGCCGGACAGCTCAAGAAGGACCTTATCGTCGTGCTCAACGACAACGAGATGTCGATCTCGGAGAACGTCGGTGCGCTGTCTTCGTACCTCAACCGCATAATGACCGGTGAGACCTTCCGCCGCTTCAGGGCCCAGGGCAAGCAGATCATCGAGAGCATCCCGCGCATAGGCGGCCAGTTCGCTCGGCTCGCAGGAAAGGCCGAAGAGGGCTTTAAGGGGATGTTCCTGCCCGGCGCGCTATTTGAGGAACTCGGGTTCACATATTGCGGCCCGATCGACGGCAACAACATAATAGCGATGGCCGAGACGTTTAAAAACATAAAGTCCGAAAAAGGCCCTGTGCTCGTCCATGTGATAACAAAAAAAGGCATGGGCTATGAGTACTCAGAGCAGAACCCATCCGCGTTCCACGGGATAGGGCCGTTTGAGCCCGAATCCGGCACCCCGCTATCGAGCGGCGTCTCATACGGAGACGTGATGGGCGAGGCGCTCTGCGAACTCAGCCGCGAGGACAGCCGTATCGCGGCGATTACGGCCGCGATGAAAGAGGGCACCGGGCTCGGGAAGTTCGCTGCGGAGTTCCCGGAGCGCTTCTATGACGTGGGCATCGCCGAGCCGCACGCCGTGACCTTCGCGGCCGGGATGGCCGCATCGGGCGCGAGGCCGGTCGTCGCGATATACTCAACGTTCCTTCAGCGCTCGTATGACGAGATCATCCACGACGTCTGCCTGCAGCACCTGCCGGTCGTGTTCGCGATAGACCGCGCGGGGGTGGTCGGCGAGGACGGCCCGACTCACCACGGGGCGTTCGACCTCTCTTACCTCCGCCACATACCCGGCCTGGTGGTCATGGCCCCGAAGGACTCGTCGGAACTGAAGACCATGCTCAGGCTCGGCCTCAGGCATAACGGGCCGGTGGCAATACGTTATCCAAGAGGCAAGGCCACGGAGCTCGGAGAGGCCATGGAATTCCGCATCGGCGAGGCCGAGGTAATCGGGGAGGGCTCGGACCTCGCGATCATCGCTATCGGCAGCACCGTGGGCCCGGCGATAAGCGCGATGCGCTCGCTCGAGGCAGACGGCATCCGCACTACGGTAGTAAACCTCCGCACTCTCAAGCCCCTCGATGCAAACGTGCTGCGCGACATCGCGGCGCGCTTCGAGCGGATCATCACGGTCGAGGAGAACTCCCTCCAAGGCGGCATGGGCAGCGCGGTGGCCGAGTTTTATTGCTCGGAGGGACTTGTGCATGGCATGACGCTCCGCTCGCTCGGCATCCCGGACAAGTTCGTCGAACAGGGTACGCAATCAGAACTCAGGGCCATGCTCGGCATCGACGCAGAGGGCATAGCCTTTGCCGCGCGCGCGCTTCTTCAGCCTTAAGGGTTCACGTACTCCTACTATTATATGGTGGAACAAACTCCCTCCGCCTCTCTAAAGAGCGGGCCAGCCGGCCCCACTTGTCCTTGACGGGATCTTCCTGCATAATAACCGCATGCCCAGTAATATTACTAAAGAGAGGCTCGACAAGCTGCTCGTAGACCGCGGGCTGATCCAGAGCCGCGAGCGGGCGCGCTCGATGATCATGGAAGGCAAGGTGCTCGTAGACGGCATCCCCGCTGCCAAGGCCGGCTCGATGGTCCAGGCCGATGCCACGGTTAAACTCAGGGGCGAGGACATCCCTTACGTCAGCCGGGGCGGGCTCAAGCTCGAAGCCGCGGTGGACACGTTCGGGATCTCTCTAGAGGGCAGGGTCGCGATGGACGTCGGGGCCTCGACCGGCGGGTTTACGGACCTTATGCTCAAGCGCGGGGCCGCACGGGTATACGCGGTGGACGTTGGATACGGGCAGTTCGACTGGGGGCTCAGAAACGACCCGCGCGTCGTGCTCATTGAGCGCATGAACATCCGTCATATGCCCGCCGAGGCCCTGCCCGAGAAGGTGGGGTTCGTCGCGATAGACGTCTCGTTCATATCGCTTTTGAAGGTGATGCCGACGGTCCTTGAGCTGATGGCCGCTGGCGCCGAGGCCGTGGCGCTCATCAAGCCGCAGTTCGAGGCCGGACGCGAGGGCGTAGGCAAGGGCGGCATCGTGCGCGACGACGGGGTCCGCGCGCAGGCGGTAGCCATGGTGCGAGACGGGCTGGCCGGGCTCGGCCTTGAGGTGCTGGGGCTCATGGAATCCCCGGTGAGGGGACAAAAGGGTAACATAGAGTATCTGATCCATCTCAGGAAGGCGTGAGGGTATATGGACGAACTTGTCGCGATTGAATTCGACCTTGCGATGGCCTCGCATGAGGCCATCGAGCTGTTTTTGGAGCAGGCCGAGGACGATAGTTTTTACATGGACATACTCACTGAGTGCAGGACGCGGCCCGATGCCCTGAAAATTATCATGGACCACCCTAAAACGCCGGAGGACATCAGGGTGCTCGCGGCCAAGGCCCTTGGGCTTGAGGCCCCGCAGCCGCGCGTCCATGCGGCCCATGCCAAGCCGCCGGTCTCTGAGGAGGAGAAGCGCCAGAGCCTCGTCAAGCAGATCTCGATGCTCTCGATATCCCAGCGTATCCGCCTGGCCCAGAAGGGCGGCAGCCAGGCCAGAAACGTGCTAAAAACCGATTCTAACAAGCTGGTCATCATGGCCGTGCTGCATAACCCCAAGATCACCGACTCCGAGATCGAGAGCATGGCCAGAAACCGCTCGATCCTCGAAGACGCCCTCCGGGTGATAGGGAAGAGCAAGGAGTGGATGAAGAACTACAGCGTCAAGCTCGCGCTGGTCACTAACCCGAAGACCCCGATAGGCATCTCAATGCCCTTTGTGGCAACCCTGAAAAAGAAGGACCTGGAGCAGCTTGAGAAGAACAAGAATGTGCCGGAGGGCGTGCGTTCAGTTGCGAAAAAAATGATAAAAGGGGTGAAAGACTAAGCCCGCTGCCGGGCGGCCCTCCGGTCGCGGACGAACAGGTATGAGTTTTCGACCAGTCCGACGATCAGGTACAGCATCGAGAGGCTGAAGATCATTATCGCGGGGTGCATCAGCACGAGCGCGAACAGCACGACCACTACCACGAGCAGCCAGAACGGCTTGCGTTTTTTCATGTCTATTTCCTTGAGCCCGTGGAACCTCAGCGTGCTGACCATCAACAGCGCCACCACGGCCGTCTGCACGAGTATGAGCAAGTTTTTCTGGTAATCCCATCCTGCATCCGTATAGCAGAGCACCGTAGCCGCGCATATCCATGCGCCGGCCGGGATCGGCATGCCTGTGAAGGACTTCCGCTCCGTCGTGCCCATCTGGATGTTGAAGCGCGCGAGCCTCATCGCCCCGCATGCGGCGTAGAGGAACGTCACCGCCAGGCCGATGTCTTTAAACGGCCCGAGCGACCACTGATAGAGCATAACCGCCGGAGCAACGCCGAAGGCAATCGAGTCCGAGAGGGAATCGAGCTCTATACCGAACTTTGAGGTGCTGTTCGTGAAGCGGGCGACCCAGCCGTCGAGGGCGTCAAAGACGCTGGCGATGATGATGGCCCATGCGGCGCGCGTGAAGTGGCCCTCGGTGGAAGTCATGATCGCGTAAAAACCGAAGAACATCCCGCAGAGCGTGATGCTGTTGGGCAGGATGTATATTCCCTTTTTCACCTAAACCGCCCCCGCCGCGAGTACCGTCTCACCGGCCTTCACCATCTCATCGAGCTTCACCTTGACGTCCGCGTCCGGCGGCAGGTAGATGTCGACGCGGGAGCTGAACTTGATCATCCCGTAACGCTCGCCGCGCCTCAGGCTGTCTCCGGGCTTAACGCGGCAGACCGCCCGCCTTGCGACGAACCCCGCTATCTGGCGCAGCAGGATGTCCTTGCCGCCGGAGCACTTATAGACCATGGCGATGTTCTCGTTCCGAAGCGAGGCCTCCTCTTTGTATGCCGCGCTGAAGCCTCCGGGGGTGTGCTTGACCGAGACCACGGTGCCGTCGCACGGTATGCGGTTTACGTGTACGTTAAGCGGCGACATGAATATGCTTATCTTCGTCGAATCGGCCTTGAGGTACTCGTCCTCGCGCGTGCGCTTGATGACGATGATCCTGCCGTCGGCCGGGCTGAGGTAGCCCGGCCCGGCAGGAGCGGATCTCTCTGGGTCGCGGAAGAAATACAGCATGAACAGCGTGATCGCAAGCATCAGCGCAAAGGGGACCATGGTGACATTCATGCTGGCCGCGACAAGTGCGGCTATCGCGGTCAGCGCCATGAATACCGCTATGAACGGATACCCCTCGGGCGCGAATTTCAGCATGCGCTATGCCTTGCTCTTATCAACCAGCTTGCCCTTTTTGAGCCACGGCATCATGGCGCGGAGCCTCTGGCCGACCTCCTCGATCGGGTGGTCCTCGCCGCGCTTGGTCAGGGCGTTGAAGGACGGCTTCCCGGCCTTGCACTCAAGTATCCATTCCTTGGCGAAGTTGCCTGACTGGATCTCGTCGAGGATCTTCTTCATCTCCTTCTTGGTCTCACAGGTGACGACGCGCGGCCCGCGCGTGAGGTCGCCGTACTGTGCGGTGTTGCTGATCGAGTAGCGCATGTTGGAGATGCCGCCCTCGTAGATCAAATCCACGATGAGCTTGACCTCGTGCAGGCACTCGAAATACGCCATCTCGGGCGAGTACCCGGCCTCGGTCAGCGTCTCGAACCCGGCCTGTACCAGGGCGGTAACGCCGCCGCAGAGCACCGCCTGCTCCCCGAAGAGGTCCGTCTCGGTCTCCTCGCGGAACGAGGTCTCGATGATTCCGGCGCGGCCGCCGCCGATGCCTGAGGCATATGCCAGCGCGATGTCGCGGGTGTTGCCGGACGGGTCCTGGTGCACAGCGATCAGGCACGGCACGCCGCTGCCCTTTGTGTACTCGGAGCGGACGAGGTGGCCGGGGCCCTTGGGGGCGGCCATAAAGACGTTTATGTCCGGCGAGGGCACGATCTGGCCGAAGTGGATATTGAAACCGTGTGCGAAGGCGAGGTAAGCGCCCTTTTTCATGTTGGGGCCGATCTCGGCCTTGTATATATCGGCCATGTACTCGTCCGGAAGGAGTATCATCACGACGTCGGCGGCCTTCGCGGCCTCGGCCGGGACCATGACCTTGAACCCGGCATTTTTGGCCTTGTCATGGCTTGCGCCCTTCCTGATGCCGATGATAACGTCCACGCCGCTTTCGCGGAGGTTGTTGGCATGGGCATGGCCCTGGCTGCCGTAACCGATGATCGCGACTTTCTTCTTTTTGAGCACTGCGGGCTTTGCGTCCTTGTCATAGTACATTTTTATCATACTCGTGTTTTTTAAAGACCTCCTGTAGGCTTAGATTAACCGTATGGCTCAAATTATAGTATAAATACCTATGTCATTGCCAAACCTTAGTTAATTGCGCGCCTAAGTGCATTGACCCTGGGAATGTATTTTCGATATAATAAGTATTGCGAATGTTTTTTAAGCGGGAGGTTACGCGCAATGCCTATATATGAGTACAGATGCGATAGCTGCGGAAAAGTCCACGAAATACTGCAAAAATTCAGCGACGAGCCCCTCAAGGAGTGTCCGGACTGCAAGGGCTGTCTCTCGAAGCTCATATCCAACACGTCGTTCGTATTGAAGGGATCAGGCTGGTATGCCGACGGCTACAGCTCGACCTCGAACAAGTGCTCGGCGTCTTGCGCGGCGCCTGATCCGGCCCCAAAGGCCGAGGCCGCGAAGCCGGATGCCTCGAAGCCCTCTGCCAAGAAAGAGGCCGCTGCCTGAGCCACGGCGTAAGGCCGCACGCGAGCGTCCCGTACCCGCTCCTTTTCGATCACCTCGATTTCATCCGTCAAAATGACATCAGCCCCGAGATTTATTTCAGCTCCGATACGCTCGACGATTTCGGCCCTGACAAGCTAGATGCGCTGAAGGGCATGTTCGGCACCGGCAGGCTGGCCTGTTCGGTACACGGCCCGTTTATGGACCTCTGCGCGGGCGCCGTCGACAGGAAGGTGCGCGCGGTGACGGTCGAAAGGTTCACCCGCGCGCTGGATATAGCCTCGGCGCTCAAGGCGCGCTCGGTCGTCCTGCACTCGGGCTACGAGCACTGGAAGTTCGACCACAAGATCGACAAATGGCTCGAAGGGTCGCTCGAGACCTGGCCCCCTCTGATTGAACTCGCACGCAAGGGCGGCACGCGCATCGCTGTCGAGAACATCTTTGAATGGGGGCCGGACCCGCTGGCCGCGCTGATGGGGCGGCTTGGATGCAAGCACTTCGGCGTCTGTTTCGATATCGGGCATTACAACCTGTTTACGAAGAAACCTTTATCTTTTTGGCTCGATGAGCTTGCCCCGCATATCACGCAGCTGCACCTGCATGACAACCACGGGGACATCGACGCTCACCTCGCGATGGGGGAGGGCTCGATCAGGTACGAGGAGCTGTTTGCGCGCCTGCGGGGCCGCGGGCTGCTCTATACGATCGAGGCCAGATCGTACGCCGCGGTGCTCAAAAGCAGAAACATGATCAACGAACTGCTGGGGCAGTCGGCCTGAGCAGCCAGCGCCGCCAGGATGTACGGTAATTCGCCGGGCGCTGTGTTAGTATATACCCCATGAGGCTCCGCATCGCCCTTCTGATCATATTTCTGCTGGTTGCGAGCGTTATCGTCACGCTGAACGTCTTTTTTTCCCAGGCATACCAGACCGAGATGGCCGAAGAGGTCAGCAAGCAGCAGCTGGAGCACGTTAGGAGCATAGCCCAGGGCGTAGGCAATATCCTGGACGACTATGCGCTCTTCGCCTCATACCTTGCCGAGGTCGCAACCGAGGACAAGCCCAGGACCGACGTCCTCATCGAATACGCCCGGAGGATCGGCCACGGCGGAATCGGTATCAGCATCTATCTGGTCTCGGCAAAGGGTGAGGTGTACTTCGGCACGGACAGGACCCCTCCCTCGCAGGAGCTTTTACTGAGGCTCAACGAGCTGGCCGCCCATAGCGGCAAGGGCAAGACGGTCATGGACAGCTCGGCCACCGGAAACGGCAAGCTGCTGATAATATCCCCCCTTATATCCAAAAGCGGAGTGCATGAAGGCTTCGCCCTGCTGAGCCTCAGCATCGCCGACATCCACAACACCTATCTCTCGCAGATCAGGATCGGCTCGCGCGGCTATGCCTGGAGCATGGACTCCCGCGGCACGCTCCTTTATCATCCCACGAAGCCCACGATGGTCGGCTCTAACATCTTCCACCACGGCCGGGAATGCTACGCCTGCCACCAGTCGTTCCGCACCGAGGAGGAGATCGTCGCATCCCGCGACACCGGGTACCGCTCATACATATCGCCTTACGGCGAGGACAAGCTGCTGTCGTTCGTACGCGTGCCCGAGACCGGGTGGATCATATGCCTCTCGGTGCCGAAGTCCGAGGTCACCGGAGAACTAAGGAAAAGCTCGAAGCTGCACTCTATGCTCGCCGTCGCGATCTTCCTTTTGATGGTGCTCGGCGCTGGGGTGGTTCTAATATTCGACCGCGTCCGGCTCAGGGCCGAATCACGCGCAAAGCTCAACGAGAAGTTCGCGGAATACGCCAAGCAGCTCGAGCATACGGTCTCGGAGCGCACCCACGAGCTCCAGAGCGAGAAGGAGAAGATTACGGCCGTGCTCAGCGCAATCGAGGCCGGCATCACGATCTTCGACGAGGAATACGACTGTGTATGGATGAACCGCGTCATGGGCGATTGGCTCGGCGGCAGCGACGTCTCGGATTCGGTCATATTCGAGAGGATATACGGCCCGATCGAGTCCACCCGGATACTGTGCGACGCGATCATCGACGACATGAAGGCCGAGAAGATCGCGTGGCTGGACCTCGGCAAGAAACAGGGCTACTTCCACATGATGACCAAGCCCTTCCACGCCCCGTCCGGCGCCTGCCAGATAATGCTCATCATACAGGACGTGACGGCCATCAAAAAGGCCGAGGAGCAGCTCCAGCAGACCGAGAAGCTGATCGCTCTCTCGAGGCTCTCGGCCGGCCTGGCCCACGAGATCGGCAATCCGCTGACAGCCATATCGTCCTACATACAGATACTCTCAAGTTACGCCACGGACGATTTCAGCCGCGAGGCCCTGGCCACTATCTCAAAGAACCTCAGCCGGATCGAGGGCATCATCAGGAAGATGTCGGACTTCTCGCGCACGCGCATGCACGAGAGGGACTTCTACAAGATCCCGGACCTGCTTGCGTCCACCACCGACCTGCTGCGCTATGACAAGCGGATGAAGAACATCCAGATAACCGAGGACGTCCCCGAGGGGCTGCCTCGGGTGTTCGTCGACGGAAACCAGCTGGTGCAGATATTCCTGAACCTGTTTTTCAACGCGGCCGACGCGATGAAAGGCGAGGGCCGCATAGACGTATCGGTCAGGACAGAGGGCCGCAATGTGATGATAGAGTTCGCCGACAACGGCTCGGGCATATCCCCCGAACATATGGACAGGATTTTCGAGCCGTTTTATACTACCAAGGAAGACGGCGTGGGGCTCGGCCTCGCGGTATGCATGAACATCATAAAAGGCTTCGGCGGGGACATCCTCGTCCGAAGCGAAGAGGGGAAGGGCGCGGCGTTCACCGTCGTGCTGCCGGCGCATGAGTAACGAGATAAAAAACTCAATCCTGGTCGTAGACGACGAGGAGGACATAGGCAGGGTCCTGGGCTTCCTACTGAAGCAGAAGGGCTACGAGGTCCAGGTCGTACACAGCGGCGAGGAGGCGATCGAGATAATCTCGAAACGGACGCTTGACCTCGTCATTACCGACATCCGCATGCTCGGCATGGACGGCATCGAGCTCCTGAGGCGCTGCCGGGACATCTCGCCCTCGACCGCGGTGATCATCATGACCGCGCACGCCTCGCTCGGCACCGCAGTGGAGGCGATACGCCTGGGGGCCGCGGACTATATCGAAAAGCCCTTCATAAACGACGAGATGCTCGATACCGTCTCGGTCGTGCTGCAGCGGCAGAGGGAAAAACGCACGGTACTCGCCGCGCCGGACATCGGACAGGCAGGCAAGGGTTTCATCGGCTCCTCCCCCAGGATAAGGGAGGTGCTGACCGTGGTCGAGAAGGTCGCCCCTACGAGGAGCAATGTCCTCATACTTGGCGAGAGCGGCACCGGCAAGGGCATGCTCGCCGAACTCATACACGCCAACAGCCCGCGAAAAGACAAGGCGTTTTTGTCGATCAACTGCTCGGCCATCCCGGACACGCTGCTCGAAAGCGAACTGTTCGGCTACCGCAAGGGCGCCTTCACCGGCGCGGGCGCCGACAAGATGGGGCTGATCGTCACGGCCGACGGCGGCACGCTGTTTTTGGACGAGATCGGCGACATGCCGGTCGGGACCCAGTCGAAGCTCCTGCAGGTGATCGAGAGCGGCAAGCTCATCCCGCTTGGGGATACGAAGCCCAGGAGCGTGGACGTGAGGATAGTGGCCGCCACAAACCGCGACTTGGAAGAGCGGGTGAAGCAGGGCCACTTCCGAGAGGACCTATTCTATCGCCTCGACGTAATAGAGCTCAGCATGCCGCCGCTCAGGGCGCGCACCGAGGACATCGAGCCTCTCATGAGCCACTTCCTCGCCCAGTTCGCCGCCCAGCACAAGAAGGCTATAACCGGGTTCGCCGATGACGCGCTCTCGGTGCTGCATTCCTACGGCTGGCCCGGAAACGTGCGCGAACTAAGAAACGTGGTCGAGCGCTCGGTGCTGCTGTGCGAAAGCCCCGTAATCGCCGCGGAGCACCTGCCTGAAAAGCTCCGCAGGAGCACGGCCTCGTCAGACCCGGTGCGCGCCGCCGCCGGGGGGTCATTGAGGGATTCGGTCTCGCTCTATGAGCGCGGCATGATCATCGATACCCTGAACCGTCACGGCTGGGACAAGGACGCCGCTGCGCACGAGCTAGGGGTGGACCTCGCGACGCTCTACAGGAAGATGAAAAAGCTCCAGATCGAGCCGCCGCTTAAGCATTAAAGGAACCTTGAAGTAAAAGCCGGGCCGGAGAGAGAGGATCCCGAAATCCGTCTCTCCGGCCCGCTCAGCACGCCGCGTGGCGCGCGGCATGCGGGGGAAGCTCAGTGGTGCTCGCCGCCTTCGGCCGAAGCCTTTTGCGAGTTCATCGCGTCATAGCCCTTGACGCCCGCATGGCAGATCGCGCAGTGGGTCTCGGAACTGAAGGCCATGCTGCCGTTGTGGCAGCTGCCGCAGTACTTGCCCTTCGAGAGGGACTCCATCGTGAAGTCGCCTTTTTTCTGGGCGGTGAGCGCTGCCATCTCAAAGGTGCCCGAGTGGCACGCCTCGCATCCGAGCTTCAGCGTCTCGACATGGTAGGCGTGGCTGAAGATTACCGATTTGACCGGCTCGGTAAACATGATCTCCCCTCCGCCCACGCTCTCCGACGCCCTCGCGTTGAGGACCCCGAGGGCAAGCAGCAGGAGCCCCATCAGTGCGCCGGCCACTATCCAAATGTAACGGTCCATCCCTATCCCTCCGGTTATGCCGTAAGCCTTCATGGCGCTATTATCCCCTTTCCTTGTTATGCCCGCATGTAAAAGACGTTGGGTTCAACGCCTGTCTCGGGCCTTAGCACCCATACGGTCTTATCGAGCTGATAGACAAGGCCATAGACCTCGCTGAGGGGGTCTGAGATGTCTCCGAACACGCGCACGCCTGCCGGACATGCCGCCGCGCATGCAGTGAGCTCCTCGCCCTTGCTCAGTCGCGTGTCCCAGCAGAAGTTGCACTTGTCTACGGTCTTGGTCAAGCCGTTTAGGTAGCGCGCGTTATACGGGCATGCCAGCATGCAGGTCTTGCACCCTATGCACCGGTCCTTGTCGATCAGGACTATGCCGGTCTTCGGGTCCTTGTAGGTCGCCGACGTGGGGCAGGCCCTCGTGCACGGGGGGTTGTTGCACTGGTTGCAGAGCACCGGGATGTACTCGCGCTTCTGTCCCGCCGCCTCGGGCATGTCGTGCTCGAGTATACGGGTGCGGTAACCGCCCGACGGGACGCCGTTGGTCTTTGCACAGGCCTCGACGCAACGCTCGCAGTCGATGCAGAGGTTCTGCCGGATGACCATGCTGTAGTGAGGCCTGTACTTATCATTCTCGGCGACGGTCTCGTAGGCCATGGCCCGGCCGCCGTTGCTCATGAGCGAGAGGACCTTGCCACCGGCATACACGCCCGTGATCGCGAGCCCGATCTTCAGGAACGTCCTGCGCTCCATCGGCTTAATCGAGCCGAGCCCTTCGTTTTTGAAGCTGTCGAAGTCCATCTTTCCGAATTTCATTTTAGTGTCCCTCCCCGTGGTGTTCTTCAGCAGGGTGGCCCTTAAAGACCTTCTCACCGAGTATGAAGGTGATGGCGAATAGGAACATCGCGCCTATGACTATGCCTATCTCGTGGAACGACGGCGTATAGCTCAGGATTCCCTTGTACTCGTTGACCCCGAGTTCGTAAAACCCTGAGAACACCTGTCCGAGCACGACCAGGTCATACCGCATGAAGAATATGCCGACGACCATCATGGCCGTTGCCGCTGCCATCATCCCAAGGTTCTTGCCCCTTGAGGCCAGCAGGAGTATGAAAGGGATAACCATGCCGAGGCTGACCTCGAAGCCCCAGAAGTTGATCGCATAAGGGCCGAAGATGAAGGAATTAAGCGTTGCGACCTTCCCGGCGCCACCCGCATAGCCGGTGATGATCTTCCAGGTGGTGAAGAACATTACCACAGCGATCAAAATGGCGGTGACCTTTGCCACAGCCGCCATGGAGCGGAGCATCTCGGGTTCCATCTTCTTGTGGTTGAACTTGTAGGACAGCCATGTAAAGAGGATTATCGCCGCGCCGCCGGACATCGCCGCCGAGGCGATGAAGTAGATCGGCATGTAGGGGCCGTACCAGAACTCGCGGCCGTGGAGCATCCCGAAGATCGCGCCGAGGTTCGAATGGGCCGCGACACCGGTTAAAAGGCCCGAAAACCCGGCGATGGTCGCCCACTTGTGCCAGTTCAGGAGCATGAAACCGTACTCGAAGATCATGAACATCATGTAAGCGCCGTACAGTGTGCCCATCCACCAGATGTTGGAGCGGAGGTTGGGCGTGAGCATGTTGTAGAGGATCATCCTGAACGGGTTTTCGACCTCAAGCAGTATCACCGCGAAGCCGCAGACGATCGCGACGATCGAGAGGAACACGGCCCGCTTGGCGATGGGCTGGAAGCTCTCGACACCGAAGACGTGGCCTATAGAGGAGACAATGCAGAGGCCGGTCGAGGTCACGACGAAGAAGATATAGGTCGAGATCAGGATGCCCCACGGGATCTCGCGCGTTGTGGAGTATGCCTCGTGGTAGCCGGTCCTGATCGCGTCCAGGGCTATGAAGGCGAAGGCGTATATGCCCAGCCAGAATAACACGAGGAGCGCATGATAGCCCCTCGTCCCGGTCAGCCCCATCAGGGCCTCCCTCATCCCCTCGCGCAGGTCAGAGGGGTTGGCCGTCTTCAGGCCTTCCGCTATGACCGCCGCCGGGTTTATCTTGCCTTTCTCATCCATTTTTGCGCTGCTCCTTTCGGGATAGTGAGCTGCCTTTTCCTGTTTGGCGACGGCGCCCTAGCGGGTGCCGGCCTTTCCTGCCTCGGCCTCGTGCGAACCGGCCGCTGCCCTTACAGCCGCGTCTACCACGGAACCAACCGCCCAGCCGGCCATCGCGGAGCCTATCGTGAACATCAGGGCCGCGCCCAGCATCCCGCCCAGCATCGAGACCGCGAGGAATACGCTCGCGAGTATCCCTGCATGCAGCGGCCCGCCGGTTACGAGGGTTGCGATCTTAAGCCCTATGGCCCCGCCCGCGAGCGAGCCGCCCAGTATCCCTACCAGTACGAACAGCACGATCCCGATTCCCGTCCCGATGTAAGTCCCCTTCTTCGCATAGTTCGTGTTCATCTTTCTACCCCTTTCGTACCTTCTTTAGAGATTGTTGCGGCAGTTGCCGCATATGTTTCCAGCGTATTAGTGCTTGACTGCCTTCTGGTGGGCCAGATCCTTCGCACCCGCATGCCTTACGGCCTCGACCGCGTTGCCGCAGAGCCACCCTATAGCCGCGCCGCCCAGGCTGAACATCAGGCAGGCCACCATGACCCCGGAGAGCATCCCGACGCCGACCAGCAGGCGCATCCCGATAGTAGGCACTATCGGTGAGCCGACGATGGTCTTGGCGAGGCTCATCCCGAATATGCCGCCTATCAGCGCCCCGTATGTAAGGCCGAAGACCACGAAAAGCGCTATGCCAATTCCCGCTCCGATGTAAGCCATCTTCTCTGCCAGTCCGGTCTTCATTTTCTCATCCTCCTTGTTCCGTTCTTGCCAATATCAAAGCATCTTTCGTGCCATGCAGACGTTTCTTTATTTATCAACAGGTTAGGCGATAGTTGGGCCAGCTTTACGTCGCATAACAGCGAATCTCATTCGCAGGATTGCAAAAAACAAGGCGAGATTAAGACCACCGTGGCGCTTAAAGAAAGGAAGGGACAACAAAAAGCCGCA
The DNA here is from genome assembly GCA_963721805.1 of Nitrospirota bacterium. GTDB lineage: Bacteria > Nitrospirota > Thermodesulfovibrionia > Thermodesulfovibrionales > JdFR-86 > CAVRJY01. The sequence continues at coordinate 1,426,025 of CAVRJY010000001.1, forward strand.
CCGGAGGGAAGGGCGGTGCGGCTTTCTTAAAGGCGATATCCGATAAGCTTATGCGAAGAGGTTCACCTGCTGCACGGTGCCGGCTGTGCCGTTATCATTGAGGAACACGCCGGCGCTCACGGCCTCGCCAGCGGAATTTCCGGAGTCATCCTTATAAGTGAAGGGCGTGTCTATGCTCCCGAGGTATATCGCACCCACGCCGGTATCCCTGAGCGACTTCAGGATATCCGCACCGGCGGAGTCCTTGGACCATACCTGCAGGTCGCTGTACGCCTTGTCGTTTTCGTCTATCCAGCCGTTGCCGTCAGTGTCGAGCGCCTTGAGATCACTAAACCCGTTGCCGGAGGACGGGCCGAAGAGTTCGGAGCCGTTGTCTATCGTGCCGTTGCCATTTTTGTCGAGAGCGAGGAAGCCGCTTCCGGGCGCGACGAACGAGACCTGCTCGCCGGTGCCGTCGGAGTTCAGGTCGAACGTGAATTTGGTGTCGGTCAGCTCCGCGGCCGAGCCTGAGTAATTAATCACGAGCGGGTCGGTTTTCTTCACGGCGTCGCCGGCCCTGATGCTCACGTCAGAGGTCGAGACCTGGTCGCGGCTCATGTTGAGCGAGACCGTGAAATCGATCTCCTTGCCGTCGGCGGTCTTTACGACGCCCTGTGCACTGAAGCTCGTCTGCTCGCTCTCGGCGTCGACGGTCTGGGAGTCGTACTCGACCCCCCAGCCCTGCTGCTGAGGGGCGGCCTGGGCCTGCTGGCCGGACTGCGAAGTGTCCTGCGGGGCGCTATCCTGCTCAGTGGCGTCAGATGCGGACATGATATGGATTTTCTTGCCGGTGAACGCCTCGATGATCGCCTTGATAAGCGCGATGCGCGGGTCTAGCTCGCTGTCATCGCCCGTCGCGGCCGGTTTCTTAGGCTTGCTCGCAGCGTCGCTTGCCTGCTTCAATGAGTTCTTGGCCGCATTTGAGATTGAGACCTGCGATCGGCTCTGAGCCAGTTGCGCCGCCGCGCCCCGGCCCTCGAAGTCCGGCCTCCGGTCGCCAACCCAGGCCTTGAGGGAAATGGTGCTCTGGTGTGTCTCGGCATACGCGTGCTCTGAAGACATGGATATAGCGGAGCTGCTGATGATCATGTTACAACCTCCTCACCCTTAATGAAAAGTTTGTAATTCTCCCGCCTCGGATCTCTTATCGGAATGCTTGAGGGAAAACTTGAATGAGGACCTATGTAAAATTTACTTTTCGAAACCGTTACGGGCGGGACAAGGGGCTGCCCCCGTAAGGAAGAGGTACCCGTGGCACCAGGCGAGGGCGGTTAAACAGGGCGGTTGGACGTGTCGACCTTGATGATGCGCGGGGCGAAACCGGATGCCTCTGAATCAGGCAGCAGGCACCAGGAAAACACGATCACGATATCGCCGGGCATGCCCTTGCGCGCGGTCGGGCCGTTGAGGCAGACCTCGCCGGGCTTGCCGGGGATGGCGTATGTCTCGAAGCGTTCACCGTTGTTTAGGTTGCTGACCGAGACCTGCTCGTAGGGGTGGATATCGGCCAGCTTCATAAGTTCGACGTCGATCGTGATGCTGCCCTCGTAATAGAGGCTGGCGTCGGTGACGGTCGCGCGGTGTATCTTGGATTTGAGCATCGTGCGCATCATGGGGGCTACTCTATGATCTTCGGCACGCGGTAGAACTTATCGGTGTGGTCGGGTGCGTTTTTGAGCGCCTCATCGACCGCAAGCGAGGGCCGCTCGGCGTCATCGCGCATGACGTCCGAGATATCGAGCACGTGCGAGGTGGGCGCGACCTTGGAGGTATCGAGTTCATCGAGCTTGCGGACGTGCTCCAGGATGTTGCTCAGCTGGGAGCCGAAGAGTTCCCTCTCCTGGTCGTCGATATCGAGGCGCGCGAGCTTTGCGATATGCGCCACCTGCCCGGCGTCAATAGCCATCTATCGGATGCGCTCCAGGTTTGCGAACTTAAGCGCGAGGCGCTTGATCCCGATGACAGGGAAGTTGACCGTGATCTTCTGCTCCTCGCCTTCGCCATAGCAGTCGCGCACGACCCCGACGCCCCACTTGGGGTGCTTGACGCGCGTGCCGACGGCATACGCGGCGGCGGGCTTGAAGGTCTTCAGCTTCTTGGACGAGCACGCGCTCGCCCCGGCCGGGACGGCCTTCAGCAGCTTCTCGATCGTAAGGCAGCTCTCCTCGGGTATGTGGGCGAGGAACCGCGAGGGCTCCTGCTCCTGGAGGCGCGCGTAGAGGCGGCGTTTCTTGGCACCCGTGAGCCACAGGAGGTCCTTTGCGCGGGTCATCCCGACGTACAGGAGCCTGCGCTCCTCGTCGATCTCGGCCTCGCTCTCGGCCTTGAAGTAAGGCAGCACTCCCTCCTCGACGCCCGCTATGAACACGGCCGGGAACTCGAGGCCCTTGGCGCTGTGCAGCGTCATCAGAGTCACTGCCTGCACGCTGTTGTCTTCCTCTATGGCGCTCAGCAGCGAGATCGAGTCGATGTAGTCTTTTATGTCCCTGCCCGAGGCGGCCTCGATCAGGAAGCGGACGTTTTCGGCGCGGTCGTCCTCTGCGTAGTTTGAGTATCCGCTCTTGATGAACACGTCGCGGAGCATCTCGGCCGCGTCGGTGTATTTCTCCTTGCGCAGGGCCTCGACGAGCTTGACGAACTCCTCGAGCTTCTCCTTCGCCACCGCGGTGATCGAGCCGCTCTTTATGACCTCTTTAAGCGCGTCATAGAGGCTCGTGCCCTTCTTCTTGGCCTCCTGCTCGACCTTCGAGAGCGTCGATGCGCCGATGCCCCTCGGGGGGGTGTTGATGACGCGGCGCAGGCTGACGTTGTCGCTTGCGTTGAGGGCAAGGCGCATGTATGCGGTTATGTCCTTGATCTCCTTGCGGTGGTAGAAATTCGTGCCCCCCAGGATGCGGTAGGGTATGCGCTCGTGGCGCATGGCGTCCTCGATCGGGCGCGACTGGATGTTGATGCGGTACAGGATGGCCGCCTGCGAATAGTCGTATATGCCCTTGAGGTAAAGCTCCTTGATCATCTTTACGATATACTTGGCCTCTTCGCCCTCGGTGTCGAACCAGCAGCGGCAGATCTTCTCTCCGGCGCCGCGGTCTGACCAGAGCTTCTTGGGCTTGCGCTTCAGGTTGTTGCTGATTATATGGTCCGAGGCGTCGAGGATCGACTGCGTGGAGCGGTAGTTCTGCTCCAGCTTTATCAGTTTGGCCTTGGGGAAGTCCTTCTCGAAGTTCAGTATGTTCTGGACGTTGGCGCCCCTGAAGCCGTATATGCTCTGGTCGTCGTCGCCCACCACGCAGAGCTGGCTACCGGACTTTTCGGCCAGGAGCTTCAGCAGGCGGTACTGGGCAATATTCGTGTCCTGAAACTCATCGACCAGGACGTGCTCGAACTGGTTGCGGTATTTTTTGAGCACCTGAGGGTGCGACTCGAAGAGGTTGACCGTGACCATGATGAGGTCGTCGAAGTCCAGGGCGTTGCAGCGTTTGAGCTCGTCCTGGTACCGCACGTAGACCCGCGCGAGCTTCTCCTCGAACCCGAAGCCGTTTCCGTTCGTGAGGAATTCCTGCGGCGTTATGAACGCGGATTTAAGCGCGCTGATGCGCGAGAGGATGCCCTTGTAGAGCGCCTCGTGGATCTTGAACTCGGTCAGGATGTGGCGGATCAGGCTGCACTGGTCGTCGTCGTCGTAGATGGAGAAATCGCGCCTGTAACCCATCGTCTCGATCTCGGCCCTCAGCAGCCTCATGCACTGCGAGTGGAACGTCCCGATCCAGCTGCCCTTGAGGTCTTTTTTCAGAAGGCTCGAGATGCGCTCGCGCATCTCACCGGCGGCCTTGTTCGTGAACGTCACGCTCAGGATCGATTTTGGCGACGATTTCCTGGCCAGGTGGGCGTAGCGGTGCGTTATGACGCGCGTCTTGCCGCTTCCGGCCCCGGCGAGTATCAACAACGGGCTTCCGTTATGAAGCACGGCCTCTTTTTGCTGCGGGTTCAGGTTTTCCGACGTTGGGTGTGCCATCTATTCGTAATTATAACACAGGCGGTGTTTTCAATGTATTATTCCACTGTAACACTCTTGGCCAGATTACGTGGCTGGTCCACGTCACAGCCTCGTAACACACCTATATGATAGGCAAGTATCTGGAGCGGCACCACGAGGACCGCGGGCTGCAGCAGCGGGTCGCACTCGGGCACGCGCACGACGTCGTCCGAAAACGCGCTGAGCTCGGCCGCGGCCTCCTCGGTCGCCACCGCGATGATGCTGCCCCCGCGGCTCCGGATCTCCTGCATGTTCGAGATCAGCTTTGCAAAAAGCGCGTCCTTAGGCGCCAGAAACAGCACCGGGTAGCCGTCCTCGATCAGCGCTATAGGGCCGTGCTTCATCTCGCCTGCGGCATACGCCTCGGCGTGTATGTATGAGATCTCCTTGAGCTTCAGCGCGCCTTCAAGCGCGATAGGGAAGTTGATCCCCCGGCCCAGGTATAGGAAGGTGCTTTTCTTCGAAAGCCTGTGCGCGATCCGCCCGAGCGCCTCGTTTTGAAGCAGCGCGGTTTCGACCTTGTCCGGAAGTTTCAGGAGTTCCTCTACGAGCCGGCGGCCGCGCCCGGCAGAGAGACTGCCGCGCACTTGCCCGAGCGCGAGCGCCAGCATGAACAGCCCGACTATCTGGGTCGTGAACGCCTTGGTAGAGGCCACGCCGATCTCGGGTCCCGAGCGCGTATAGAAGACCGAGTCGGCCTCCCGCGCGGCGGTGCTGCCGATCACGTTGCAGATCGAGAGGGTTTTTAAGCCCATCCGCGAGGCGAGCCTCTGGGCGGCCAGCGTGTCTGCGGTCTCGCCGGACTGCGAGATCGATACGAAGAGGTCGCCCTTCGAAAGAATCGGGTTACGGTAGCGGAACTCCGAGGCTATGTCGACCTCGACCGGGACGCGCGCGATATCCTCGATCATGTACTTGGCGATCATGCCGGCGTGCCATGAGGTGCCGCAGGCGACTATGAATATCTTTCCGGCCGACCTGAGCGATCCCTCATCGAGCATGAACTCGGCCAGGTTGACCTCGCCGGTCTCGGGATTGACGCGCCCGGCGATGGTGTCCGCTATGGCGCGCGGCTGCTCGTAGATCTCCTTGAGCATGAAGTGCTTGTAACCGCCTTTTTCGGCCATCGAGGCGCTCCAGGTGATCTGCGTGGGCGTCTTTCGGACCGCGTCTCCGTGGATGTTCAAAAATGTAATGCCGCCGGTCGTAAGCACGGCGATCTCATCGTCATCGAGGAACACGACTTCGCGTGTGTGGGATAAAAATGCGGGGATGTCGGAGGCGACGAAACACTCGCCGTCGCCGATGCCGACCACGAGCGGGCTGTCCTTGCGCGCGGCCACTATCGTGCCCGGCTCGGCGTCGCTGATGACGGCCACGGCATATGCGCCCTTGAGTTCGAGCAGGGCCGCCCGCACGGCCTCGGTGAGCCTGAGGCCGCCCTTGGCGTGCTTGTGCACTAAGTGGCAGATGACCTCGGTGTCGGTCTCGGAGGTGAAGACGTAGCCCTCGGCCTCGAGCTGTTTTTTCAGGGCCATATGGTTTTCGATGATCCCGTTATGGACCACAACGATGCCGCCGGAGCGGTGGGGGTGGGCGTTCGCCTCGGAGGGCTTGCCGTGAGTGGCCCACCGGGTATGGCCTATGGCGGTGCCGGTAGAGACGACCAGGCCTTCGAGCGCTGCGTCCAGGTCCGCGATTTTGCCCTTGCAGCGGCGGACCTCGATCCCGGCCTTGTCCTGATAAGCTATGCCGGCGGAGTCGTAGCCCCTGTATTCGAGCCTTCTTAGCCCGTCAACTATGACGGTGATCGCGTCCTTGGCCCCGGTGTATCCGATTATCCCGCACAAGGCCTCAGACCTTCTTCTTTTTCTTGGCCCAGCCGGGTACAATGCGCTGCCGGATGCGGCTTATCACAAGCGCCTCGGCCGGGACCTCAGAGGTGACGGTCGTTCCTGCGCCGACGTATGCTCCCCGGCCGACCTTCACTGGCGCCACGAGCTGAGTGTCGCTGCCGATGAAGACGCCGTCGCCGATCTCGGTGCGGTGCTTGCGGGCGCCGTCGTAGTTGCAGGTGATCGTGCCGGCGCCGACGTTGACGCCCTTGCCGATAGTGGCGTCGCCCAGGTAGCTCAGGTGCATGGCCTTGGTGCCCTCGCCGATCACGGACTTCTTGACCTCGACGAAGTTGCCTATGCGCACGTCGCGCTTTAGCACCGCTCCGGGCCTGAGATGAGCATAGGGGCCGACCTGCGTCCCTGCGCCGACGCTCGCCTCCTCGATCACCGAGCCGTCCTTGATCGTCGCGCCCTCGGCAATCGTGCTTTGGCTGATGCGCGCGTTGGGCATGATCGTGCAGCGCGGGCCGATTACAGTATTGCCCTCTATATGCACGTTTGGGTATATGACCGTATCCGGGCCGATCCTGGCCTCGGGGGATATGAATGTCGATATCGGGTCCAGGAGCGTCACGCCCGAGTCGAGCAGCCGAGCGTTCGTCCTCCACTGCATGGCCTTTGTGGCCTCGACGAGGTCGATGCGCGTGTTGATGCCCAGGAATTCGTACTCGTCCGGGGCCATGAACGCCCCGGCCTTGAGGCCATTGCCCTGCGAAAGCTCGATGATGTCGGTGAGGTATAATTCCTTCTTTTTCGGGTTAGGCTTGATGGACTTAAGAAGTGCGAGCGCCTCGGGCTCGATGGCGTAAAGCCCGCTGTTGACCTCGCGCACCGCGAGTTCGTCCTCGGTGGCGTCGGCGGCCTCGACTATGCGGATGCGGCCCCCGGGCTCGCGGATGAGCCTGCCGTATGCAGCCGGATCGGACGAGTTAAACGTCGCGACCGAGACCGCGTTGCAGGCCCTGCGATGGCGGCCGAGAAATGCCCTGAGGGTAGGGGAGCCAATAAGCGGCGTATCACCGTTTAAGACCACGACCGTGCCCTTGAACTTCGCAATCGCCGAAAGCCCGGCCATGAGCGCGTGAGCGGTGCCGTTTTGCTCTTCCTGAAGCGCAATCCGCACCGAGGGATACCCGTCGCAGATCGATCCGGCCACCAGCTCGGCGCTGTGCGCCCCGGCCACGACGACCGTCTCGGTAAACCCGAGCGCACGGACCGCATCGAGGATGTAATGCAGCATCGGCCGGCCGAATACCGGATGGAGCACCTTCGGGATGCGCGAGCGCATGCGCGTGCCGAGCCCTGCCGCCAGCACCACGCACGATGCCGGTTCTTTTTTACTTGCAGCCATTAAACCTCGACATCATCCGGGAAGTCGGCGTTCGTATAGACGTTTTGTACGTCGTCGTGCTCGTCGATGGCCTCGATCAGGTTAGCTAACTTCTGGCCGGTCTTGGCGTCCACGGGGATGTAGTTTTTTGGGAGCATTGTGATCTCCGCGTCCGATATCTCTATGCCCGCGGCAGCGACCGCGTCGCGCACCTTCTGCATATCGGAGGGCTCGGTGATGATCTCGAAGCTGTCCTCGTCGGGGTCGTTCTTCATATCGAGCGCCCCGGCGTCGAGCGCGACGCCCATGAGCGCGTCCTCTGTTGTCTTGGTCTTGTCCACAAGGATGTAGCCGCGGTTTTCGAATATCCAGGCCACGCTGCCGGCCTCGCCCATGTTGCCGCCGTGCTTGGAGATTATGCTGCGGAGGTCCGAGACCGAGCGGTTCTTGTTGTCCGAGAGGACGTCGATCAGCACCGCGACGCCGCCGGGCCCGTAGCCCTCGTATCTCATCTCTTCGTATATGACGCCGGGAAGCTCTCCTGTGCCCTTCATGACCGCACGCTTGATGTTATCCTGCGGCATGTTGACTTCCTTGGCCTTGTCTATCGCGAGCCTCAGGCGCGGGTTGCCGTCGGGGTCTCCGCCGCCCATCCTCGCGGCCACCGCGATCTCCTTGACGAGTTTTGTGAAGGCCTTGCCCTTCTTGGCGTCGGTGTTGGCCTTCTTATGTTTAATCTGCGACCATTTTGAATGCCCTGACATCTATTTTTTGTCCCCTTCCATAGCCTTTTCCGCCTTCTCCAGATCTACGAGCCGCTTGCTGGCAAATTTAGCCTCCGCAGAGTCCGGAAACAGGTTTATCACCGTCTGATAACCCTTGCGCGCCTCATCGAATTCTTTTTTGCCGAACTTGGCTTCGCTGTAATAGTACATGAAATAAGCAGGCTCGGCGTTGCCGGTCTCGACGTATTTCTTGATATACGGCTGGAGGAACCTGATGAGGCGGTCCCACTGTTTGTATTGATCGTACGACCGCACCATGAAATCGTTAATCGTAACCATCATGCGGGGCTTGGGATAGTTCTTCGAGTATTCGGCGTAGTACCGCTCCGCGTCGTCAAAGTCCGGCGGCCAGGGGTCTCGGATGCTGCTCTTTATCAGCCTGTAATAGCTCTCCTCGGCATAATACGAATCCGGGTAGTCCTTTATGATCCGTTTATACTTTTCGTTAAGCTGGGCGGCGACCTCATGCGCCGGAACATTGGTGATCATGTCCAGGATCGCAGTGTAACTTTCAAGCGAGCGCTTGTCCTGCTCCTGGATCGGCATCGGGGACAGCTGCCCGGACGCAGGCGCCTGCTTGGGCGGCGCGGGCGCGGTTGCGCATGACGCGAGCACCGACAAACCCAGCACTGCCAGCGCAAGCCTCTTTAAGCTGAGAGCGATATCCATTATTTGTTCTCCTTGGCTGCGGTATTGGCGTCCTGTACGCAGCGGAACCCCACGGCGTCGTTCAGGGCCGTCGGGATGCTGAAGTTGCGGATCGCGACCCTCAGGGTGTAAGGGCTGTTGAACCACGAACCGCCGCGCAGGACCTTCGCGGTCCCGCTCGCCGGGCCCTTCGGGTTATCCGCTGGCGAGCCGCTGTAGTAGCCCTTGTCATACCAGTCAGAGCACCACTCCCATACGTTCCCGGCCGTGTCATAAAGCCCGTAGCCGTTGTCGTGGTAGTTGCCGACGCGCTCGGTGGGGGCCGGCCTCTGGTTGTCCCGCCAGGTTCGGCCGAAGATCACGCCGCCTGTGGGTATCTCGTTACCCCACGGGTACGCCTTGCCATCGAGCCCCCCGCGCGCGGCCTTCTCCCATTCGGCCTCGGTCGGCAGCCGCTTGCCTGCCCATTCGCAGTATGCCTTCGCCCCCTCCCAGCTTACGGTCATGACAGGCATGTTCTCGAAGCCTTCGAAGGCGCGGTATTTGCCGTCCTCGATGATAATCTCGGTCGGCCACCAGCCGGCACGCTGCGGGTCGTCGAGGTCGCTCCTCAACACAACCCATTTAAGGCGCTTGCCGTCAGGGCCCTCGCCGGGCTTGACGTCGTTTAGGAAAGCCGAGTAAAGCTTGTTCGTGACCTCGTAGCGGTCCGCATAGAATGCGCCGGTGCTGACCTTGTGCGCTGGCGCTATAACCTTGAGGTCGGCGTCGTCGCTGCCCATCATGAAGGGGCCCTCGGGTATGTAGCGCATCTCGGCCCCGTCCTTGCCGGTGTAAGCCTTCGGCGCGTCCCCGCCCATGCAGGTGGAGGATGCCGCAAGCGCGGCCATTAAGACGCTTATCAGTATAAAGTGTTTCATAATCTCCGTTAGGACGTGATGCCGTAGTCCCTTATCTTGGTAAGCAAAGTCTTGTAGCTGACGGACAGCGCCTCGGCGGCGCGCGTCCTGTTCCAGCCGGTCTCTTGCAGCGCCTTGCGTATGCGGGCGCTCTCGGCGGCCGTGACGGCCTCGCGGGCGACCTCTTCGAGCGTGCCGGCGAGGTTGTCCCAGTGCCGCCGCCCCCCCGCGGAGGTCTCCGGGGCGATATGCGCCGGCATTATCATATCCCCGTCACATAATATTACTGCACGCTCTATGGCGTTTTCAAGCTCGCGGACATTGCCTTTCCATACATGGCGTCCGAGGAGTTTGACGGCCTCGGGGTCGAGTTTCTTCGGCCTCACGCCGAGGCGGCGAGAGTATTTTTCGGTGAAGTGCATGGCCAGAAGGGGTATGTCCTCCGGCCGTTCCCTCAGCGGAGGGATCCGCAGCGGGAAGACGTTGAGCCTGTAATAGAGGTCTTCCCTGAAGGTCCTGGCAGCTATGGCCTGGGTCAGGTCGCGGTTGCTCGCGGCGATAACGCGTATGTCCACCTTGACCGCGCGAGTGCCCCCGACTCGCTCGACCTCGCCCTCCTGTATGGCCCGCAGCAGCTTGGCTTGAAGTGTCACGTCCATCTCGCCGACCTCGTCGAGGAAGACGGTGCCCATGTGCGCCAGCTCGAATTTGCCGGGCTTTCTGGCCTCGGCCCCCGAAAACGCGCCCTTCTCGTATCCGAACAGCTCGCTTTCGAGCAGGTCGCGAGGTATCGCTGCGCAGTTGATCGGTACGAATGGATAGTCGCGGCGCAGGCTCAGGTTGTGAATCGCACGCGCGAACAGCTCCTTGCCCGTTCCGCTCTCTCCAAGCAGCAGCACGGTGGTCTTGGCGGGCGCGACGCGCTGGCACTGCCGTGCAAGCTCGAGCACGCCCTCGCTGCGGCCGATTATGTCCGGCAGGCCCACCGCCCTGGAGAGCTCGTCCTTTAACAGCAGGTTCTCGGCCTGGAGCCTCCGGGTGTCGAGCGCGCGCCTTACGAGCATCAGCAGATGGTCGATGTCAAACGGCTTGGTGATGAAGTCAAACGCGCCTTCCTTCATCGCGCTAACGGCGGCGTTGACCGAGCCGTGCGCGGTCATCACTATCACGGGCCTCAGCGGGGAGTCCTCCTTCGAGGCGCGCAGCACCTCGATCCCGTCCCGTCCCGGGAGCCGAAGGTCGGTAATCACCATATCGGCGTTGCACTTTTTTACGGCGTTTACGGCCTCGCTGCCGTCGGATGCGATTATGGCCTCATACCCCTCGCCTTGCAGGGCCTCGCGGAGCATCAGGGCCATGGATTCCTTGTCCTCGGCTATGAGGATAGTTTGCATAATTTAGTTTACCATACGCCTTTTGTTATAAAATAACGCTATGCCATACGCGGTGCTCGATCTAGGCTCGAATTCCGTAAGGCTCCTGATAGGGGAGGTCATACGCGGGCGCATTGCGCCGAAACTCTACGAGCGCGCGGTCACGCGCATCTCGGCCGGAATGGCATCTACGGGGATGCTGGGCGAGGGGCCGATGCACAGGACGCTGGAGGTCCTGCGCGGCTTCAGGCGCATAATCGAGGCCGAGGGCGCGACCCTCTCTGATGCGGCCGGGACCAGCGCGCTTCGGGAGGCCGGAAACTCAGCCGAATTCCTTGAGCGGGCGAGAGCCGAGACAGGCATCGCCATCAGGGTGATCAGCGGCGAAGAGGAGGCCAGGCTCACCGCGCTGGGCGTCGTCTCTTCGCTTGAGCCGATGCCCTCGGCCATGATCGCTGATATAGGCGGCGGCAGCACAGAGATGGCGCTCATGAGGGGCCGCGAACTCATTGCCTCGATCTCCGAGCCTGTGGGCGCCGTGGGTCTGATAGAGCGGCATATCAAGTCCGACCCTCCTGCGCGGGCCGAGCTTGACTCGCTTCGCGCGGAATGCGAGGCCGCGGCGACACGGTTCCGCGCCGCACTGGGTGCCCCGGAGCCGGGCATGAGGCTGGTCGGCACCGCCGGGACGATGTCGACGATCGCGGCTATGGACCTCGGGCTCGGCCGCTACGAGCGCGACCGCGTGCACGGCCATACGGTTGCGCTCGGCAGGATCAGGGAAATGTTCGGCCGCACCACGGCCATGCCGCTTCGAGAGAGGCTCCTGATTAAGGGCCTCGAACCCGGCAGGACGGACTTGATTATGGCCGGATTAACACTTACAATATGCCTGATGGAGACATTCGGCTTTAAGGATCTGCTTATAAGCGATTCCGGACTGCTCGAGGGGCTTCTGACCAATTCGACTCCGGGGGGTGGAATATCAGCCTGATCGGCAAGCTTTTCGGGGGCAAGGTGACCGTCCCTTTTCTGGATTACCTGGACGACCCGGTCGCGCTGCTCTCCAGGGACGGACAGGTCGCGGACGCCAACAGCGCCTTTATCTCGCTGTGCAAGCTGCCGAGGTCGCAGGCGATCGGCAGCGACAGCCGGGGCGTCGAGCCGCTGAGCCTCTGCTGGCCCCTGATAACCTCCGCGCTCCTGCACCGCAAGGAGCAGCGCGACAGGCTGAAGTTCGAAGACGCGGTGCTCGACATTACCGTAAAACCGGTCCTTGACGGGGAGATCACGCAGTACGTGCTCGTGCTCATACACGACGTCACGGACGCGGTGCGCCTCGACGAGGACCTCAGGAAACGCAACCAGGAACTGATCGTCATGAACACGCTCTCGACGGCATTCATCGGGGCCGACAACATCGAGGCGGTCTTCGGCGACCTGCTCGAGAAGGTCCTCCTCGTCTCCGGCATGGAGATGGGCTGGATAACCGTGCTGGACTCCGAAGGGAAATATGCGGTCAAGGGGATCGCTGGATTCCCGGACTCCTTCGGCGCGACGATCGAGGACGAGACCTTCGGGCCGATCTACGAAAACGCCTCGCGCTCCGCCAAGCCCATCCACGTCCTCGAAAAAGACGACATAAGGAACATCCCCTTTCTCGAACGCGAAGGCGTCGCGATGATCGCGATGATCCCGCTGCGGGCGGGGGGCGGGGGGACCATTGGGTTCATGGGGCTGGCGACAAGGAACGAAAAATCTTTCGACTACGACATCGCGGCCACCTTTTCGAGCATCGGAAACCATATCTCGCTGATAGCCGAAAAGATCATGCTCTTTCAGGAGACTCAGCGGCTCTCGGTCACGGACGCCCTGACAGGGCTCTTTAACTCGAGGTATTTTTACCACTGCCTCGATTCCGAGATATCGCGCTCCAAGCGGTACCACGAGCGGTTCTCCGTGGTGCTCTTTGACGTCGATAACTTCAAGGCCTTCAACGACCGTTACGGCCACCAGAGCGGCGACGAGGTGCTCGTCGAGATCGCGGCGCACATGCGCACGATATCGCGCAACTCCGACGTGCTCTCAAGGTACGGCGGCGAGGAGTTCATCATGCTCCTGCCGCACACCGCGAAGGACGAGGCCGTGACGCTTGCCAACAGGCTTATGCAGGCCATCGGTAGCCGCAAGTTCCTTGGCTCGCGCGCCATGCAGGTGACGATCAGCGGCGGCGTCTCGACATATCCCGAGGACGCCGAGGAGGCCAAGGCGCTGCTGTATGCGTCGGACATGGCGATGTACGAGGCCAAGGAGAAAGGGAAGAAGCAGATATGCGCTTACAAGGCGAAATGAACCTCAAGAAGGTCTTCGGGAGGCCGGCCTCGCTGAAGCCCGCGCCGTTTCGGTTCTGCCCCGGCTGCGGCCACAGCATCGCGCACCGCCTGGTCGCCGAGTGCGTCGACGAGCTGGGCATCCGCGAGCGTACGATAGGCATCGCACCGGTCGGCTGTGCGGTCTTCGCTTACGACTATTTCGATTTCGACATGATCGAGGTCGCGCACGGCCGCCCGCCGGCGGCAGCGACCGGGATGAAGCGCATGCTGCCGGACAACGTAATCTTCTCATACCAGGGCGACGGGGACCTCGCGGCAATAGGGATGGGCGAGATCATACATGCCGCCGCACGCGGCGAGAACATATCGTTTTTCTTCATCAACAACGCGACATACGGCATGACCGGCGGGCAGATGGCCCCAACCACCTTGCAGGGCCAGGTGACGACCACCACCCCCCGGGGGCGCGACTCGGGCTTTCCGCTTCGGATCTCGGAGCTGCTGAGCGTCATAGAGGGCGCATCATACATAGAACGCGTATCGCTTGACTCGGCGGCGAACATCAAGGCCGCGCGCCGGGCGGTGGAGAAGTCCTTCCGCTATCAGCTCGCGGGCCGCGGCTTCTCGCTCGTCGAGATGCTCTCCCCGTGCCCTACCGACTGGTGGATGACCCCGGCGGAATCGCTCGCATGGATCAGGGCCGAGATGATGAAGGCCTTCCCGCTGGGCGTATACAAAGACAAGTTCGCGGACGAAGCAAAGACATGCTGAGCGGAACGCTGGTGGCGGGCTCGGGCGGGCAGGGCGTATTGTTTTTGAGCAAGCTCCTTGCCCAGGCCGCGATGACCGCCGGAAAGAACGTGACGTTCTTCCCGTCATACGGGGCCGAGATGCGCGGCGGCACGGCCAACTGCACGGTGGTAATTTCCGACGGCATAATAGGCTCGCCCGTCGTGCGCACGCCCGACGTGGTGGTCGCGATGAACGCGGCATCCATGGCCCGTTTCGAGCCGAAGCTCAGGCCCGGCGGGCTGTTCATCTACGACTGCTCGCTGGTCAAGGCCCCCCTGGGGCGCACCGACCTCGAGGTGGTCGCGGTCCCGGCAAGCGACGTCGCGGCCGGGCTGGGCGACAACAAGGCCGCGAACATGGTCCTCCTGGGCGCGCTTATCGCCCGCGAGCCGATCCTGGGCATCGACGAAGCGCTCTCGGCGCTCGAACGCATCACCCCGGCGCACAGGCGCGCAGGGCTTGGGCTTAACGCCGAGGCACTGAGAAAAGGTTTCCACTGTGGTGAAAATACGAAAAGCGCTGGTTAAGGACGTCCCGCAGATACACAAGATAGTCAACGAGTTCGCCAGCGCCAACTCGATGCTCCCGCGTTCCCTCAACGACCTTTACGACAACATCAGGGACATGTTCGTGGCCGAGGACCGGGGCGCGCTCATCGCGGTTTGCGGCATGCACGTGCTCTGGGATGACCTCGCCGAGGTCCGCTCGCTCGCGGTAAAGAAAAACCGCCAGGGCGAGGGCATAGGCAAGACGCTCGTGCGCCGCGCCCTCAAGGACGCGAAGACCCTGGGCATCAAGCGCGTCTTCGCCCTTACGTACGTGCCCGGATATTTCAGCTCCACGTTCGGTTTCAGGGTCATCGAGAAGTCCGAGCTGCCGCACAAGATATGGGGCGAGTGCCTGCACTGCCCGAAGTTCCCGGACTGCGACGAGGTCGCGGTCATCAAGGAAATATAATGCTCAAGCTCGGGTTTCTGGCATCGGGCAGGGGCTCGAACTTCCAGTCGATTGTCGATGCGTGCAAGGCCGGGAGGATCGAGGCCAGCCCCGCGCTGCTCATATCTGACGTGTCAGACGCTTATGCGCTTGACAGGGCCGAGCGCCAAGGCATACCCCATAAGTTCATCGACCCCAAAGGCTTCGGCACCCCGGACGAATACTTCGCCCTCATAGCCTCGGAGATGAAGGCGGCGGACGTGGGGCTCGTGGTGCTCGCGGGGTTCATGCGCATCGTGCGCAGGCCGCTGCTCGACGCGTTCCCGATGCGGGTGATGAACATCCACCCCGCGCTGCTGCCCTCGTTTGCCGGGCTGCACGGGCAGGCCCAGGCAGCGGATTACGGGGTGCGCATAGCGGGCTGCACGGTGCATTTCGTGGACGAGGGCATGGACACCGGGCCGGTCATCATACAGGCGGCGGTCCCTGCGCTTCCGGGCGATACCGAAGATTCGCTTGGCGCACGAATCCTCAGGGCCGAGCACAGGATATTCCCGGAGGCCATCCGGCTGTTCGCGGCCGGGAGGCTGCAAGTGCGGGGGCGCAAGGTGATGGTAGAGGGCTATGACGCGGCCCGCGAGGACGCGGTGCTCTACAGCCCGCCGCTTGGAAGTTGAGCTTGCGCGCGGTTTCCGTTAAGATAGACAACTAGGAGGGCACGAGCGATGGTAACCACAAAACCGTTTTTGGCAACGGCTCAGATACAGGCCAAGGTCAAGGAGCTGGGGGCCAGGATATCGGCCGACTATGAGGGGAAAAACCTCCTCGTGGTCCCGATCCTGAAAGGCGCATTCATGTTCGCCTCCGACCTGGTGCGGGCGATATCCATACCGCTTTCGGTGGACTTCGTGATGGCCTCGAGCTATGAGCACACGGACTCCACGGGCGAGGTCAAGCTGCACTGCGACCTCAGAGACAGCATCAAGGGGCGGGACGTCCTGCTCGTCGAGGACATCGTGGATACCGGCCTGACGCTCAACTACATCAGGGAGACCTTCATGCAGCGCGAGCCCGCGAGCATAAAGATATGCGGCCTGCTGAACAAGCAGGAGCGCCGGGTCATGGACATCAAGATCGATTACGCGGGCTTCGAGATACCTAATCTTTTCGTGGTCGGCTACGGGCTGGACTATGAAAACAGGTACCGCAACCTGCCCTACATTGCTATATTCAAGAAATCGACATAACACAAGGAGCATGAAAGAGTGTACGAGCTTACCATAGAGACTACGTTCGCGGCGGCCCATCAGCTCAGGGGCTACGACGGCAAGTGCGAGAACCTCCACGGACACAACTGGAAAGTTCAGGTGCACGTGATCGCCGAATCGCTCAACGACATAGACATCGCCATAGATTTCCATGACTTAAAACGCATGGCCAACGAGATCGTCGCACCCCTGGACCATTCGTTCCTGAACGACAAGTTTCCGTTTACTGAGAAGAACCCCTCATCGGAGAACATCGCCCGCTTCGTATACGACGGGATGAAGAAAAAGGTCAACGACGAATACGTGAGGCTCACGGCCGTGACGGTCTGGGAGTCCGAAAACGCATCCGCGACCTACTATGAGGACTGACGAGGCCCTGGCCGGGGCCGCCCTGCGCCTCGCAAAGGCGGGCGGGGCCTCTGACGCCGAGGTATACCAGCGCGCCACACGGACGCTCTCGGCCGACGCACGGAGGGCCTCGATGGAGGCCATCGAAAGCTCGCTCACGTTCGGCTACTGCCTCCGCGTCATAAAGGACGGCCGTGCCGGGTTCTCATATTCCAACAACCCCTCGGACATGGAAAGCGTGGTCAACGACGCCCTCGTCTCGGCAGGGTACACCGAGCCGGACGAGCACCTAAACATTATAGATCCCGAGCCGCCGGTAACCGGGCTTGCCACATACGACCCGGACGTCGAGGCGATGACCTCCGAGCACGCGCTGGAGCTCGCGTGCCGCACAGAGGCCGCATGCATGGGGGCCGACCCCCGCATGACGAAGATACGCAAGGCCTCGGCCTCGTTCTCGTCATCCGAGACGCGCATAGCGAACTCCAGAGGCCTGACGGTCTCTTACCGCGCGACCGCTGCGAGCGCATCTATCATGGCCGTGGCGGAGGAGGCAGGGGAGGGGCAGGTGGGCTGGGAATACGCGCTCTCAAGGCGGCTTTCGGAGGTAGACTTCGGTGCGGTCGGGAGGGACGCGGCCAAGCGCGCGCTTGAGCTTCTGGGCGCGCGGAGGATGACCGCGTGCAAAGCTCCGGTATTGCTCGACCGCTCGGTTGCGGTGGATTTCCTCGGCGTCTTCGCCTCGATGCTATCGTCCGAGGCGGTGCAGAAGGGAAAGTCGCTGCTTAAGGGCAGGCTCGGCCAGCGCGTGGCAAGCCGGTCCATCAATATAGTCGACGACGCGCTCCTGGCCTCGTCACCCGGCTTGAGGCCGTTCGACGACGAAGGGGCGCCCGCGAGGGCAACCGTGCTCGTACGCGAGGGCGTGCTAGAGGGATATATGTATAACGCGCATACCGCAGCGAAGGAAGGCCGGCGCACGACCGGCAACGCCGTAAGGGGAGGCTACATGTCGCCCCCGAGCGTAGGGCCCCTCAGCCTTTACATCGAGCCCTCATCCGCGGCCTCAGACCTTTTCGGAGAAATGGGCACCGGCCTATACGTCACGGACGTGATGGGCATGCACACGGCCGACGCGATCTCGGGAGACTTCTCGGTAGGCGCATCCGGGCTGTGGATAGAGGGGGGCAGGGCGGCCTATCCGGTGAAGGAGGCCGTGATCTCGGGCAACATGCTCGGGTTTTTCAGCGGGGCCCTCGCGCTTGGGGACGACCTGAGGTTTTACGGACGGATGGGTTCGCCCTCGATACTGTTCGGCCAGACGGACATCAGCGCATAGATGAAAAAAGTCTTCATCATAGACGACGAGCCGGAGATCCTCGCATCCCTTGGGATGATCTTCACCGTGGCGGGCATGGAGGCCGTGACCGCGTCTTCGGGCCGCGAGGCCATGGAGAAGTTCTCGGTCGAGCCGGTGCCTGTCGTCATATGCGACAACGCCCTCCCGGACGTCCGGGGGCTCGAGCTCCTGGGCGAGCTCCGGGGCATACTCCCGGACGTCCAGATGATCATGTTCACCGGCAAGGGCACGATAGACATCGCGGTGGCCGCCATGAAGGCCGGGATGTACGACTTCGTGACCAAGCCCGTCGAGCCGGAACATTTAATCCACCTCGCGCGCAAGGCCCACGAGCTCTATGACGCGCTCTCCGCCAACAGGGCCCTGCGGGCCGAGGTAATGACCGTCTCGGACGAGGACTACGTCGGCAGGTCAGCCGCTGTGCACAAGCTAAAGCGCATGGTCCACGCCGTGGCCCCCACCGAC
This sequence comes from Nitrospirota bacterium, assembly GCA_963721805.1. Taxonomy (GTDB): domain Bacteria; phylum Nitrospirota; class Thermodesulfovibrionia; order Thermodesulfovibrionales; family JdFR-86; genus CAVRJY01. Next base: position 1,444,535 of record CAVRJY010000001.1, read on the forward strand.
AGCACCGTGCTCATCCAGGGCGAAAGCGGCACCGGCAAGGAGCTGGTCGCCCGGATGATACACAAGTACAGCGAACGCAGGCGCGGCCCGTTTATCGCCGTCGACTGCGGCGCGATCCCGGAGGGGCTCGTCGAGAGCGAGCTGTTCGGACACGAAAAGGGGGCCTTCACCGGCGCCCACGGCATGAAAGAGGGTAAGTTCGAGCGCGCGAGCCATGGGACGCTGTTCCTCGACGAGATATCCAACCTGCCGCTGGCCGCTCAGGCCAAGCTCCTGCGCGCCTTGCAGGAGCGCGTGATCGAACGCGTAGGCGGCACCAGGAGCGTACCGGTCGATATCAGGCTTATAGCCGCGACAAACTCCGACCTGCAGGACGGGGTCGCTTCAAAGAATTTCAGGGAGGACCTTTACTACCGCCTCAATATAGTCAAGCTCAGGCTCCCGCCCCTGAGGGAGCGCAAGAGCGACATCATGATGCTCGCGAACCATTTTATAGAGAAGCACCGCGAGAGGGCGCGCTCCGAGGTGCGCGGCATATCCAAGGAGGCGCTGAGGGCGCTGATGGAGTATTCGTGGCCCGGCAACGTCCGGGAGCTCGAAAACGCGGTCGAGCACGCGATGATAGTCGCAACGACGCCCGAGATCATGCCCCACGACCTGCCCATGGCCGCGGAGGCCGCGCCCGGCGCGCCTCTGCGCGAGGAGGCCTCCGGAAGCATAAAGGACGCCGAAAAAAAGATGCTGGTCGAGGCCCTGATGCAGCACGGAGGCAACAAGATACAGACCGCCAGGGCGCTGGGCATACAGAGGTCAAGCCTCTATAGCAAGCTCCGAAAGCACGGGCTGATATAGGATATGCGCGCGCGCGAAAGCGAGATAACTTACCGGCCCTCCGAGCACCGTGACAAGTACGAGGCCATCGCCCGCATATCTTCCCTCCTCGCCCACAAGATAAACAACCCCCTTACCGTCATGACCAACTACCTGTTCCTGCTGAAGCAGTCCTCGCAAGGCGATAATAATGCCCTGGGCATGCTAGGCAACATAGAGGAGGGCGTACACCGCACGCGCGACATAATGCACGAATTCGTCGACGCCTCGAGGCCGTGCACCGGGCGCAGGGAGAAGATTCCCATAGATGACCTGATCAGCGAGGCGATCAGTTGCCTCCGGGCCGGGATCGGGGGGGTCGCGTTCAGCCTCGAACTGCCCGAGGGTCAGCGGATCAGAGCCGAGCGCGAAGGGCTCGTCTCGGCGCTCTCGATCATAATTACAAACGCCGTAGAATCCGGCACGGGGAAGGTCATAATCTCATCCGAACAGGACCAGCGGCGCAGCGTTATAAGGGTCAGGGATTTCGGCCGGGGCATACCTCCTGAGAACATCAGCCATGTCTTCGAGCCTTTTTTCACCACGCTCGAAGCCCACCTTGGCCTCGGCCTTTACAGGGCATACCATATAGTGCAGTCACTCGGCGGGTCCATATGGTGCAGGTCCTGGGATTCGGGCTCTGAGTTCGTCATCGAGCTCCTATAGAATCAAATCTCAGGGAAAACTCCGCCTGTCCACCTCTGTCTGTCCATAAAACGCACAACTGTACAATTAGTGGTCGCCACTGATCTCATGAATCCCTTGATTAATATGGCATTAGACTTGGCAGGCGAATTGCATTATCAAGGTTAGTGAAAAAGATACTGGTAGTAGATGACGAACGGGAAGTCAGGGAATCACTGGAGCGCGTGCTTGTGACGGCGGGTTACGAGGTCAAGACCCTGGCGTCAGCGCGCGAGGCTCTGAGCTACATTAAAGATAACCCTGTGGGGCTGCTTCTGGTAGACCTCTCAATGCCGGGCATGAGCGGAGAGGATCTGCTAAAGCAGCTCCATAAAGAAGGAAACCTGCCCCCCTCGCTGGTTATAACTGCCATGGCGCCCTGGCAGACGCTGGGGGTAATAGAATACGGCATCGGGTATATCAGGAAGCCAATAGACAACGACATTTTGTTCCCCATCATAGAGAGCATGATGCGAAAGGAGTCTAAGAATGAAGAAGTTTCGTGTGCTGGCTGAGATGATAATCCTACAGGCACTGGAAGACCTCACGCATCCCAGGCGCAGCGCAGAGGCCGTTGAGTTTTTCTCCGGCAACGATTTCATAAAGGTCGCGCGCGCGGCCGGCATGGACCAGGACCAGACGCTCAAGATGCTCGAGTACGTCTGCAAGGTATACCAGGACCTGAAATCGATAAAACAAAGGCATGATTCGCAAAAGGCAGACAGGGTCAGAACCTCCCCTCGGGCCCTGTCTGCTCCCTCCCTCGCATATTAGGAAACAGGGCGGATAGCATGGGCCAGGCGCCCGGCTATCCGCCCTTTCCTTGATGTTTTCCGGTGTTGCTGATATGATACCCACTGATGCCCGACCCATTATCTTTATTACGCAAAGACCGCCTCGTCCGCAAGGTATTCTCGCTATCAGGCCCTGAGGAGATCTACCTGGTCGGCGGATACCTCCGAGACGTGCTCGCAAGCGGCAGGCGCTCAAACGACCTCGATTTCACGGTAAAGGCGGACTATCACGGCGTCGCGTGCGACGTCGCCGCGAAGATCAACGGGAAGGCCATCGCGCTCAAAAAAGAATCCCTGACCCGCGTGGTCACGGAGGGGCGGGAGATCCTGGACTTCACCCCCATGCAGGGCGGGAGCATCGAGGCTGACCTCCGGGCTCGCGACTTCAGGATGAACGCGGTCGCGTGGTCCCCCTCCAGCGGTCTCGTGGACGTCACCGGCGGCGCCGACGATATCCGGTTAGGCCGGATCTCAGCGATATCAAAGGAAAACCTGATCTCGGACCCCTTGCGGGTGCTCAGGGCATACAGGTTCCACTCGGAACTCGGGTGGGCAATCGTGCCCGCCACCCGCAGGATGCTCAAGGAGCTGGCACCGCTGCTGGCCCAACCGGCAAGTGAAAGAATCACCTTAGAGTTGATCAAGACCGCATGCTCGGCAGGCACCCTTAAGACGCTTAAAATCGCCCATAAGGATGGCGTCATAAGGGAGTTAATATTCAATGGTAACAGCCAGTTAGACAATAACCTTAAACTGATTTCGAGAATTTACGAAAGACTTAGTGAGATTCCTCAACAGGACATTAATTTTATCTACCCTCAGGGGCTGACATATCCAGGATTACTCGTGATCGAGGCGCTCATGCTCGGCTCCACCGGGCACCGTCTGGCCCTGAGCCGGGAGGTCAGCGAAAGGCTTCGAACCGTGAGCACGATGTACCCGGAATATAGGGCGCTGGGAAGACGCCCGGAACCGGATCGGCTGTTTGAGCTGTTCAGGGGTGCGAGGGACACCGCGCTCGACCTATTGATACTTTCTGAAAACCAGGGGTTGATACCCGAGTTATTGAGGTATCGGAAAATTGACAAAAAACCGGTAATCAGCCCAGTTAGGATTATGACGGCCACCGGACTTGAGCCCGACAGGGAGCTCGGAAGGGTGATCCTGGAGCTCAAGCTCCTTGAATTTAAAGGAGAAATCACCTCGTTGCGAGACGCGCTGCGATACCTCAAGCCGGTTTATCTCGATTTAACATAATATATCTTATCGGACATTGGCTGTAAACCGGTAATGTTAAGAATGTGTTAATCCGCGTGCCCAGCGCATACCCTTACTGGCCTATTCATTGGTCAGCCGCCCTGTACAATGATTATGCACAGCGTTATCTCTTATATATCACTAGGTTACGAGCTATTTAAGGGGTCTGCAACGAGCATTCCCCCATCGAGGCCGACAATCGCTGCCGTGACCACGCGGCCGCGGCAATAATCCCCGCCCGCAACCCGGACTTTCAAGTAATTGTCCGATGTTCCGGTGGAGGCGCCGCGCCCGTCGGCTCTCTCTATAAGAATGGCAAGCGTTTGGCCGAGTTGCAACTTGCGATAACCCTGTTTCTTGGCATCAGATATCGCTCTGAGCTCGGAGGTCCTGCGGTTTCTCATTGCGCCGCCTACGGAATCCTTGATCTTAGCGGCATCTGTGCCGGCCCGTGGGGAGAACGGAAAGACGTGCATATAGGTAAATGGCAAATCCTTCAACAGTTTCACGGTGTTACGGTGCATCTCCTCGTCCTCGGACGGGAACCCGGCTATCACGTCCGTCCCCAGCGCGATCGCGCCGAGCCTCCCGGTGACCCGCTCGACGGTCTGTCTGAACTGACGAGTGTCATACCGCCGCCGCATCTGGCGCAAGATTTCATCGTCCCCGGCCTGAAGCGGGAGGTGCAGGTGCCTGCATATCCGGGGATCGGCTAGCAACTCAAGGAGCCGGTCGTCGATCTCCGTAACCTCTAGCGAGCTGAGTCTGAACCTTGCCCCGCTGGTGCCCTTGAGCAGCGTCTCGATCAGGTCGGCTAATTTCACTTTATAATCAAGCCCATACTGGCCGAGGTGGATGCCCGTGAGCACGATCTCCTCAAACCCGGCCTCTATTGCCCGCGATGCCTCGGCTACCACGGCCTCGAGCGCAACGCTCCTGGAGCGGCCCCTGGCGGCCGGGATCACGCAGTAGCTGCATGAGTTGTTGCAGCCGTCCTGGACCTTGAGCGCATACCTGCTACGGTCGCCAATAGATAAAGTGTTACATTTATCATTATCGATAAACTCAGCGATAGATAGCATTTTATCCTTATTGCTGACGATCCGCTCAACCCCGCCGATACGAAGGATCTCATCGGGGTTGAGCTCGGCGTAGCAGCCGGTCGCGATCACGCGACCGCCCGAGCGCGTGGCGCGCCTGATCAGCTGCCGGGACTGGTAATCCGCCTTGTTCGTGACGGTGCAGGTGTTGACGATGCAGAAGTCGGGGTGCTCGTGGATATCGACGATCTCGTGGCCCGAGGCAGAGAGTTCGGCACGCATGCGGCTCACCTCGGCCTGATTGACCTTGCATCCGAGGGTGAGGAGCGCGAACCTCATCTCAGAGAGGCAACCTGCCGTCCAGGGAGTGACGCCTGGCGCGGACGATCTCGACGTGGACGGTCTGGTTGATAAGCGCGGGGTCGCCCGGGAGGTTGACGACCTTGTTGGTGCGGGTGCGGCCGGTAAGCATAGCGGGGTCGGTCTCGCTCGGGCCCTCGACGAGCACTTCGAGCACCGAGCCGACGAGCGGGATGTTAATCTCGAGCGTGATAGCATCCTGAAGCTCGAGTATCTCGCCCAGCCTCGCGGACGAGACCGCCTCGTCGAGCTGGCCATCCATAGTGGCGGCCTTGGTGCCCGGCCGGGGTGAGTACTTGAATGCGAATATGCCGTCGTACCGGACCTCGCGGAGCATACGCACGGTGTCTTGGTGGTCCGCGTCCGTCTCGCCGGGGAACCCGGCTATGATGTCGGTCGTGAGGGCGATACTCGGCACCCTGGCCCGGAGTCGCCTGACCTTGTCGAGGTATGCCTCGGCGGTATACCCCCGGTTCATTAACCGCAGTATGCGGGTCGAGCCGGACTGCATCGGCAGGTGCAGGTGCTCGCAGAGCTTCGGAAGCTCGGCTATCGCGTCGATGAGCGCATCCGAGAGGTCGCGGGGGTGAGAGGTTACGAACCTCACGCGCTCGATCCCCCCTACCCGGTCTATCGCCCTGAGCAGGGAAGGGAAGTCCAGGTCGCTCTTGTATGAGTTGACGTTCTGTCCGAGCAGCGTCACCTCTTTGCATCCGTCGCGACCCAGGGCCTCGATCTCGACGATGATGCTCCGCAGACGGGCGGCTGCGCTCGCGGCCGCGCGTGTATGGCACTATGCAGTAGCTAGCAGAAGTTGTTGCAGCCGTACATGATCGAGACCCATGCGCGCGCCCTATCCTTCCGGCTGACCGGAAGCTCCATCAGCGCGATCTCGGGATTGTCCTCGACCGCTATGCCGGTCGTGGCCGCAAGCAGCCCCGGCAGGGTATGGAGGTTCTGGGGGCCGATCACGTAGTCCACGACGCCCTCGACCGACTGAAACAGCTTGTCGCCCATCTGCTGGGCTATGCAGCCGGCGGCGACGACCTTGAGATCGGGGCGCTGCTTCTTGATGGCCTTGAGGCGGCCCAGTTCGCTCATGAACTTCTGTTCGGCCTTCTGGCGGATGGAGCAGGTATTGAAGACTATAATGTCGGCATCCTCGTATGAGCCGGTCTCGGTGTGGCCCTCGTTCATTAGCAACCCGGCCATCTTTTCGGAATCGTGGACGTTCATTTGGCAGCCGAAGGTATGGATGTGAAATCGTTTCCCGTTACTCATAACCAGATATTATCTCAAATGGGGGCTGGGTATCGCAATTGAAGCCCTTTCTGAAAGCGCGCGAAACTCGCGTGATACGTTGTCACGGCTCGAAAGCCGCTCCCTCGGAGTACATCACGGTACACCTGCGGTCGGCTTTCTCGCCGTTCCTAGTCTGACACGATTTCTCGCGCTTTGCGGGGTTAGACGCGGCACAGCCGCTGGACCCCGCACCCCAAGGTCAACGGCTTTAATTGGATAGCCATGGTGTAGAGAGTTATACTAAGCCATGATCCACTGGATACGAGACCACAGGCGCGCGGAACTAAGAAAGCGGCCGTTCCCGGCTGAATGGGAGGCGATAGTGCGCCGAAACGTGGCGCACTACTGCGTGCTGGACGACGCGGAGCGCGCCGAACTTCAGGCGATGATGCAGGTATTCATCGAGGAGAAGCACTGGGAGGGCTGTGGCGGCCTTGAACTCACCGAGGAGATGAGGTGATCATCGCGGCGCAGGCCTGCCTGTTGCAGCTCGGGCTAGCGCATGACTATTACCGCAATGTGCAGTCGATCCTTGTCTATCCCTCGACCGTGGTGCCGCCGGAGTATCACCCCGGGGTGTTCGAGCGGGTGGACGGCCCGGTGGCCTCTCCGGTTCCCTTATTAGGTCAGGCATTCAGCCAGGGGCCGGTGATACTGGTCTGGGACGCGGTCTTGCGCGGTGCGCGCCACCCGGAACAGGGGCATAATCTTGTCTATCATGAGTTCAGCCACAAGCTCGACATGCTGGACGGTGCCGCTGACGGCACGCCGCCGATAGCGGACAAGGCCCAGTTCGCGGAGTGGGTGGTGGTGTGCTCCAGAGAGTTCCTGCGGCTTAGGGGCCTTGCCGCCAAGGGACATAAGACGTTCCTCGACTCATACGGCGCTACAAACGAGGCCGAGTTCTTCGCGGTCGCGACTGAGGAGTTCTTCGACAGGCCGCTTGCACTTAAAGAACATGCCCCGGCGCTATACCATGTCCTGAGCGCCTACTACCGCCAAGACCCGGCGGGACGCGTCAACCGCACCTGTCCCATTAAGTAGTTGGTGATGTTAATACGCTAACTCAAAAAATCTTCAACATTTTTTTCGAGCCAAGACATGCAAGCTCGGAAATGTGCTAGATCATCATCAGATATATTCTTAGCGTGTGCGTCAATCCTATGTTTATTTATAACCTTCATCTTTAACGAAAACCATGCCAGTATGCCCCGTGGCTTGCCACGGGGATGAATGGCATCCCTGCCGGGGGGATGTAAGGGGGGCTGGAAGTCCCCCTTTCCCGCCGAGGCAATTGCGGGCTATCATGAGGCATGGGGTTACGCAGGACGAGTCACGCTGTATATGACACCGGGTACCATCTGGTATGGTGTCCTAAGTATCGCAAGAGACTGTTCGCGCAAAGTTACATGCGCGAGCGGTGCGCGGAACTTTTCAGGGAGATAGCTGAAGAGTATGAATATGAGATAGTGGAGATGGAAGTGGCGGAGGACCATGTGCATATATTTCTATCGTTCCCGCCACGGTACTCGATAGGGGTGGTGGTCAGAACCCTGAAAAGTATCAGCGCCCGTGAGCTGTTCAAGCAATACCCATCGCTGAGGCAAAGACTATGGAAGGGTGAGCTGTGGGAGGATGGGTACTTTGCGCGGACAGTCGGGGACAGCTTGACCTCGGAAATGATCCGCAAATACATACGCGGCCACAGAGCAGAGAAGCAATTGCCTGCGCAGCTGGACTTATAGCTGCGCCACGGATGCCCCGTGGCTTGCCACGGGGAGCTTCACTCAAAATCGCTAAGATCTTTGCCGAATATGTTTTTGAAGGTCGGCCATTCTTTTGAAATAATATTTGTCAAATCTCGAAAGTAAATTTCACAAATATTGGGGTCGAATAAATCCTTATAAGAAATTGCTTGATATTTCTTTGATCTAGGTTCGGCATATATTTTTAAGACATTTGCTTTTGCTTTATTTTGACCTAATTGTGCTAAGAGTTGTGATTTGATTATTTTCCTGATTTTGGGTTCAATAAGATTTCTTCTCTCGGAAATCTCACTAATTTTTTCTTCTTTTGTTAGTTTCATTTTTTTAAATTTATTTTTCTTAAGGAGGTATTTGTTAATTGCATCAATTCTAAAATCATATTGTCCGCGCTGATTCTTCTCAATAATGCCATATCCTATTAAGTGATTAGTATATTCAGGTGAATTTTCAGCTAAGGTATGGAAGAAATCAATGTCGCCCAGAGCTAGTTGTTTTAACATTTCGTATTCGTCAGGATAATTCCTTTCTAACACGTCTAAAACCATTTCAAAGTAGTCAGAGTGTCTATCCTCGAATTCTTGTTTGCAATTGTTGTATAAAATTCTGTCAATATTAGTTGGGCGATCTCCATTACTATTCAGATGGATATAACTGCATAGTTGTCTAATTAAGAATGGATGTCCGCCATAGTCCTCTGTTAATTTTGCAAATAATACATCATCAAATCTCAAGCCCATAAAGTTACCAAGTTTGGAAACCATATCTTGAGTTTGAGATACACCGAATCTTTCAATATAATAAAATGGAACTGAGTTATAGATTGGGTTGTCTTTTCCATTAATACTTGATTTTTCGACACACATAGGATTGGTTCCTACTATGCAATATGAAAAGATATTATCCAGCGCTTGAAAAGATGATCGAATAGACTGCCAGAAGAAAATAAAGTCGTTGTCGTGAGCCCAATGAGTTGATGCTGAAATGTTGAAGGTTATATTCTCAATCTCATCGAAAAAAATCAGTATTTGTTTATCGCCAAGTTTTCTATGTAACTTCTGAATATCTTCTCTAAAGAGTATCGCAGCGTTTTTTTCTGTATATTCATTTTCTGGTCTTATTTCGGTTGACAGATGAAAAGTATCTTTCAATTTGTTAACAATAAAATGCAACGCTTCATTCCATCGTCTCCTATTAAAAGACGTGTCCTGACAATCAATAACAATTGAAACATCTTCATCTCTAGCAAGCGCTCGCTGGACGCCATAAATTACAGATGTTTTACCTGATTTTCTTAAGCCAAATAATCCAGAGTTTTCATTGGAGTGATGTCGACTAATTATGTCATGCACAATATCTCTTCTGCCAAAGAAATATAAATCCTTTTTTAGGGCTGATTGGAAGGAAAATAGATCGCGCGAAAAAAAATGTTTCTTAAATCTATTAATTAGAAAGAACGAGTCGTCATTGCTTTGAAGCTCATCATAAGAAAAAGGCACAACAATCTGGAGTTCTTTGTCTTGCATCAATAGGTCAGAGATTTTTGATCCTATATTGTTGTCCTTGCTAATGAAAACACTACAGATTCTTTCAATGCGCAAAGTCTGATGCATCTTTACTACTTCATCAATTGAATCTAATGCCCTTGGCTCAAAATCAGGATATGCGCTAAAAATAACAATGATTTCCCTTTCGATATTAAACATTTCGCTATAATGTTGAGTCGCCTTCATTAGTAGGTAGTTATAGCTGCTTTTTATTTTGTTTCCCATCGTAACTGTACCACTTCTTGTAACATACCATTCTTTAGAAAGCTTACCTATCACTTGTTGCTCCTCTGAAGTAAATCCATACAATTTAACTTGAGGATGACGTCCCGGTACGACGACTCTATTCACTTAAAGCCTCCCTATACAAATATTAAATAACAGTATAATACATAGATAATCAATTAAATTCAATATGTATATAATGTCTGAAATAATGCTATTGTTGAGCAACAAACGGTTTAGTTTCGCTATTCTCCCCATACCACACAACCCCGGAATGTAAAGGTTACGCTCTTACCGGACAGTATCAGGCTGGAAAAAGCAGGCGGCAGCCAGCCCTTCCATCGGTTAGAATGTTTCACCACAAAACACAGACCGAAGGAGGAAGGGCATGACTGCCAAAGAAAAGATATCACAAGGGAGGCTTTCAATGCTTCAGCTGGCCGAGAGGCTCAGGAACGTGTCGGAGGCCTGTCGCCGCCGGGGGGTGAGCCGCAGCCAGTTTTACGAGTACAAGCGGGCGTTTCAGGAGCAGGGGTTTGCGGGGCTCGCGGACCTTCCGCCGATAGCGCGTAGCTGTCCCCACAAGACGCCTGAGGAGGCCCGCAAGCGAGTGATCGAGATGAGCCTTGCTCACCCCCGGTGGGGGAAGCAGCGCATCTTCGAGCACCTGCTTCTGGAGGGCATATTGGTGCGTCCCTCAACTGTGTATCGCATCCAGGTTCGCGAGGGGCTGGAGTCGAAGGCCAAGCGCATCCTCCGGCTTGAGCAGGAGGCTAACGGCAAGGAGATCGAGCTAACGGAGGAGCAGGTCAAGCTCATCGAGCGGGCCAATCCGTGCTTCAGGGAAAGGCATGTGGAGAGCGCATATCCGGGCTATCTGCTCAGCCAGGACACCTTCACGGTGGGCAAGCTCAAGGGCATCGGGACCGTGTATCTGCAGGCCGTGGTGGACACGTACGGCTCTTATGCCTTCGGCAAGCTGTACACGTCGAAGAGGCCCGAGACGGCGGCCGACGTGCTCTACGACCGCGTGCTGCCGTTTTACGAGGACCATGGCATCAGGGTCCAGCATGTCCTGACGGACAACGGCTCGGAGTACTGCGGCAAGCTGCTGCGGCATCCGTACGAGCTGTTTCTGGCGCTTCACGACATCGCGCATCGAAGGACGAAGGTGGCGACACCGAGGACAAACGGATTCGTGGAGCGGTTTAATCGCACCATCCTGGACGAGTTCTTCTCGGAGACGTTCAGGTACCGGTTCTACGCATCGCTCGATGAGCTGCAGTATGACCTCGACCGGTGGCTGCACCACTACAACAACGAGCGCCCTCACAAGGGCTATCGCAACATGGGCAGACGGCCAATAGAAACTATCGAGCTGGGCAAAAAGCTAAGACAGAAAGCTGAGGAGGAGGCCGCCTGATCAGTGCGACCGATGAGATGGAAAACTGTCCGGAGAGCACTGGACTTTTACACCCCGGAACCAGTCAATAGGAACTGGTTCCATGGAACCAGTTCCTAGGAACCAGTTCCCATGGACGCGTTCCGCCCTGCCGTTCTATCATCGCGCATGAAAAAGACAGATGCAGTAAAGAGAGACATGGCAAGGGCGATGGTTGAGGCGGGACTGACGTACCGCGAGGTAGCGGACAAGCTCGATATAAGCATCGGGACGGTGCACAGCATCGTCGTCGAATAAGGCGGACGACCCTACACCGCTCGCGCGGGACATCCGCAGCAGGTTCAGTGCGCGGTGCATGATGATGGCGGACGAGATGCTTGGAGGATATCGGAGGCTCAGATATCGCAGCGTCACCGCTAGCAGCAGGTGATCATCTCGATGGCGATACTGCTGGACAAGGCCGCCGTGCTCGAGAAGGAACAGGCACCCGAGAAAGGCCGCAGCGGCAAACATCCGAACTCCAAACACGGAGGAGCAGAAATAAATGATGATTTCCAGAGGGTTGAGTCTGCGTCCTTCCCGTTCATCCGAACGCACTAAAAAAATACGCGCGGCGGTATGCGGTAGGTATGTTCTAACTATGCCGTTGACCGCTCGCACGATTATGCAGGGGAAGGTTAAAGCGCGAGAAATCGACTTCAGACTAGGAACGGCGAGAAGACCGACCGCAGGTGTACTGTGATGTACTCCGAGGGCGAGGCTTCGAGCCGTGACGACGTATCAAGCGATTTGGCGCGCTTTGCGCTAATCGAACAGGCTAGTCAAGTATCGCCGCCTTCTTCTCAATCCCTCTCGCCAGCTCTTCCTGGCCTTTGCAAAGCTGATGCACATCATCCGCCATGCTGAAGAGCGTGAGTACGAGGGCCTGTATGGTCGTCACATTTGCCGGGGCGACAGAGCATACGTCCCTGACCTTGCCCTCGATCAGGGTCGCGAGGTCGCGCAGGTGTTCCTCGGAGGCCTCGGCCTTGACCGTATATTTCTGCCCGAGTATGTAGACTTCGGCTGATGCCATACCGCCCGCCTCAGTTGGATTCGATGGATTCAAGCTCGCCCAGCAGGTCTTCGATCTGGTCCTTGATGCTGAGTTTCTCGGACGAGAGGGCGCGGATCTCCTCGTCCTTCTCGGCGAGGCGGGACTCCATCTCGCGGAGCTTGAGTTCGAGCGCGGCCGTCTTTGATTCGAGAGCGGCCTTTTCTTCCTTGAGCTGCTTGACCTTATTTATGGCTGCGGTTATCTTGCTGTCGAGTTCTTTCAGGCGTTCCACGGGGGCGGTATCCTCCTTTTTTGGGCGCATCGGCGCCGCGTCTGATTCACCGAACAGGGAGTTCATGACGTAATAGGATACCACATCGCGGGGCGCAATTTCATAGCCGCGGGGCCCTACAGGAGGCGCTCGATTTTGCCCATCATCTCGGGGCCGGTCCAGTCCTGCCCGCTGAAGAAGACCTCGATTATATCGCCTCGCTTGTCTATCAGAAACGTGGTCGGGGTGGAGAAGACATGGTACTTGTGCGAGACGGTCAGACCGTCGTCCTGCAGCACGATGAAGCCGAGCGGGTGGTCTTCGAGGAAGCCCTTGAGCCTGCGCGTGGAACTGTCGGCCGAGACCGCGATTATCCTGAGCCCGCGCGGCGAGAGCTTGTTGTACAGGGCGTTTAACTTCGGCATGTCGTCCACGCAATTCGGGCAGAAAGTGGCCCAGAAATTAAGGAGCACGACCTTGCCCCTGAAAGACGAGAGCGAGAGCGTACCTCCGTCGAGCGTGTCGAGCGTGAACTCCGGGGCCGGTCCCACGCCGCCAGGCGCATCGTCCTCCGCGAGCGCCGGGCAGGCCAGCGCCAGCACGCAGAGTGCAACAATAAGCATTCGGGTCGCCATATGCGTCAGTGCCATCGAATCCCCCCCATCAGAACGAAATGAACGGCTATTAATTAACTTATCGAAGCTGGGGGGTGGGAAGTCAAGTTGGGCGCTAAAGCTCTAACTTTAAAGTGAGCCGAGGGTCCCGATGTACTGCGGGTAAATCCTGTAGTGGTAGTATGACGATAGGATGCGCTTGACGTAATCGCGCGTCTCCTGATAGGGGATGTCCTCGATGAACTCGTCGGGGTCGCGCAGGCGCTTTGCGTGGTCCATCCACGAGTGGACCTTGTCGGCCCCGGCGTTGTAAGCGGCCAGGGCGCGCGGCACCGAGTTGAACTCCCTGATCAGCGTGGCGAGATAGTGCACGCCCATGCGGATGTTGTTGTCGGCGTCCATGATCGAGACCCGGTCCGAGACGCCCTTGATGTTCAGGCTCGATGCCATGCGGTGCGCGGTCTGGGGCATGAGCTGCATGAGCCCTATCGCACCGGCAGGGGAGTACGCCTCGGGGTCATACCTGCTCTCCTCGCGGATCACCGAGAGGACGAGGAACGGGTCGATGCCGTTATGCAGGGCCGCGTCCGAGATCACCGGCCAGTAGGCCATGGGATAGAGTATGTCGTCAGGGCGCGGCTCGTCCTTGATCCTGTATATCGCGGCGAGCGCGTCGTGGTAGCGGCCGAGGTCCTTAAGCCGGTAGGCGGCCTCGGTTACCCGGCGGTCGTCGTGCGCGGTCTCGGCCCTGGCGAGCAGCTCGCGCCCGGCCTCCTCGCCGAGCCCGACCGCCACGAGCGCGTCTATGCGCTCGTCAGGGGTGATGCAGGGCGCGGCCGACTGTACGGGAGGTGGCGGGGCCGGGGCCTTTTTGTATACGTGAGCCATGAGGCCGTAGAAGCCGTTATCGTCGATCTTTGCATATATATGTCCCGCGCCCTTGCCAGCGCGCTCAGTGGCGCGGCCCTCCCAGTAGAGGTACCGCGGGGATTTGTACGTGTCGTAGAGCGAGGAGAAGACGCTGGCGGCGCTGTTGTAATTGCCCACGGCATACAGCGTCCAGCCCATGCGCCATACCGCCTCCTCGCGCAGGGACGCAGAGACGTCCGAGACCTTCACGAATATGCCGAGCGCCTCGGCCGCATGGCCCTCGCGGCGCTTCTCCTCGCCCATCGCGATCAGGAGCTCGCCGGCCTTGGGCTCGCGCGCCGCGACGAGCGCCTGCATCACGGCCTCGAACTTCGCGATCTTCCCGGCCCTCAGGTAAGAGCGCGCGGCGAGGTAGCCCTGCCCCACCCCCTCGCAGACCGGCCCGGCCTCGGCGTACCGCTTCTGCCTGAAGAGGCAGTATGCGAGCTTCTCGGTCGCGGCGTTACTGATCGCCGGGGGCAGAGACATCTGCATAGCCTTCTTGATAGTCGCCTCGGCCTCGGCGTACTCCATCGCGTCTATCAGGTTAGCCGAGCGGGTGAGCAGATCATCCGCGCTGAGGGCCGAGGTGTCGATCTCCAGCGCGGCGGCCTTCGCATTGCGGCCCGCGCGGATGTAGATATCCTTGAACAATTTTCGCGCGCGGCCGGTATCCCCCGAGCGCTTGAGCACCGTAGCAAGCAGGAACTCAGCATCGGCGTCGGCCGGGTGCTGCGCAGTGTACTTATCAAGTTCGGCGAGCAGGCGGGCGTCTTGGCCCGAGTCCTTCAGCACCTGTATGAGCAGGGCCTCGCGCCTGGCAGGGGAATCCGGGTATGCGCGGGCCATTTCATTGAGCGCGTCCTCTGCCATGCCATAGGACTTGAGCCCGTCGAGCGCCTTGGCGCGGAAGTAGAGCGCGAAGTCTCCGAGCACGGGCAGCGAGGATCGGGCGGAGGTAAACTTCTCGGCAGCCGAGGCATAGTCGCCGGAGCGGTAGCGTTGCAACGCATCCCTGAAGACCCTTATGCCGTCTTCGTTTGCGGCGATTGCTAATGAAGGGACGATGAGGATGACAACGAGGACTAACGCTAAGAAGGAGGGAGTATGGAGGCGGCGAGCGGACTTGAACCGCTGCATGAAGGTTTTGCAGACCTCTCCCTTAGCCACTTGGGTACGCCGCCGATCAGACTTAAATTTGGAGCGGGAGACGGGATTCGAACCCGCGACCCCAACCTTGGCAAGGTTGTGCTCTACCACTGAGCTACTCCCGCTTTCACTTCGACTGCACAGACGGAGTTTTGTCTGGGCACCGCAGCATAGTATATAATACTAAAGAAAGAAGTTTAGGTTTGTCAACATGCTATACCCGGACATAGAAAGCTTTAGACAATACGCCACCGAAGGCAACCTTATCCCCGTATACCGGGAGATACTCGCTGACCTGCACACGCCCGTATCGGCGTTCATCAGGCTCGGGGAGGCCCCCGCGTTTTTGCTCGAGAGCGTCGAGGGCGGCGAGAAGTGGGCGCGGTATTCGTTCATCGGCCTGCGCCCCTCGAAGGTCATCAAGGGCCGCGGCCGCACGCTCGAAATCCAGACCGCAGAAGGTGTTGAGGGCATCGAGACCGATAACCCGTTTGAGTACCTGAAGGCTATGATGGCCAAGTATAAGGCGATTCACCTGCCCGGCCTGCCGCGCTTCTGCGGCGGCCTCGTGGGGTATATAGGATACGACACGGTCAGGTTCGTCGAGGACATCCCGGACACTAACCCCGACCTGCTCGGCATGCCTGACATATTTCTCATGCTCACCGATACGATGCTGATATTCGACAACCTCCGCCAGAAGATCGCGGTGCTCTCCGCCGTGCACACCGACGGCACTGACGTCGACGCGGCTTATAATGACGCGGTCGATAAGATCGACGGCGTGATCAGCATGCTCATGGAGCCGGCCGAGCTGCCGATAGGCTCCGGTCCGACAGAGGCCACGCCTCCTGAGTTCGTCTCGACTTTCGGGCCAGCCGAGGCATTTGAGTCCGCGGTGGTCAAGGCCAAGGAATACATTAAGGCCGGGGATATCTTCCAGATCGTTCTCTCGCAGCGGTTTGAGAGGCCGACGACCGCGCATCCGATCAACGTATACCGCGCGCTGCGCACGATCAACCCCTCCCCTTACATGTACTACCTCCACACCGGCGAGGGCGATGTCATAGGCTCTTCGCCCGAGATACTGGTCAGGCTCGAAGACGGCAAGGTGATTCTGAGGCCGATCGCGGGCACCAGACGGCGCGGTGCGACCGAGGCCGAGGACAGTGCTCTGGCCGCGGAGATGGAGGCAGATCCCAAGGAGTGCGCCGAGCATATCATGCTCGTGGACCTCGGCAGAAACGACGTGGGGCGCGTATCAAGCATGGGCAGCGTCAAGGTCACTGACATGATGAGAGTGGAGCGTTACAGCCACGTGATGCACATGGTCTCTGACGTCGAGGGCGACCTCCGCGAGGGGCTCGACGCTTTTGACGTGCTTCAGGCCTGCTTCCCGGCCGGGACGGTATCGGGCGCTCCAAAGGTGCGCGCGATGCAGATCATAGAGGAGCTCGAGACCGTGCGGCGAGGGCCGTATGCCGGGGCGGTCGGGTATTTCAGCTACTCCGGCAACATGGACATGTGCATAACGATCCGCACGCTTTTGTATAAGGACGGGAAGATCTCGGTGCAGGCCGGGGCCGGGCTGGTCGCGGACTCCGTGCCGAGCCTTGAGTACAAAGAGACCGTCAATAAGGCCACCGGCATGATGCGCGCGGTCGACATGGCCGAGCGCGAGCTGGGCTAAAGGATAAACACATGCTACTGATGATCGACAACTACGACTCCTTCACATACAACCTCGTCCAGTACCTGGGCGAACTGGGGCAGGACGTGCGCGTATACCGCAACGACAAGATCACGCTCGACGAGATCGCCTCGCTCGCCCCGGAGGAGATCGTGATATCCCCCGGCCCATGCACTCCCAACGAGGCCGGGATCTCGATGGACGTAATCCGCCGGTTCAGCGGCAGGATACCGATACTGGGCGTATGCCTCGGCCACCAGTCCATAGGCGCTGTCTTCGGCGGCGAGGTCATCCGCGCCCCGAGGCTGATGCACGGCAAGACCTCGCCCATCCACCACGACGGAAAGACAATCTTCGAGGGGCTCCCAAACCCGTTTATAGCCACGCGTTACCACTCTCTGATAGTCAGGCGGGAGAACCTGCCCGACTGCCTCGAGATCAGCGCATGGACCGAGGAGGGCGAGATCATGGGCCTAAGGCATAGAGATATGCTTGTCGAGGGCGTGCAGTTTCACCCAGAATCTATACTCACCTCCGACGGCAAGCGCCTGCTCGGTAATTTCCTCAGGCTTGCGAAGGCCAAGCGTTGATACACGAGGCGCTCAAGATGGTCGTAGGCGGGATGGACCTCTCGGAGGCCGAGATGTCCGGCTGCATGTCCGAGATCATGGAAGGCCGCGCCTCGGACCTGCATATGGCGGCGTTTCTCACGGCCCTTCGGATGAAGGGCGAGACGGTCGACGAGATCACCGGCGCGGCGCGCATCATGCGTGAGAAGGCCGCGCGCATTAAATCGCCCGAGGGCACCTTAGACACATGCGGCACGGGCGGCGACATGGCCGGTACCTTCAACATATCCACTACCGCTGCGCTCGTCGTCGCGGCATGCGGCGTGCCGGTCGCCAAGCACGGCAACCGTTCGGTATCGAGCAGGTCAGGCAGCGCGGACGTGCTCGAGGCTCTCGGGGTGAAGATAGACCTTACGCCCGATAAGGTCGAGCGGTCGCTGTTCGAAACCGGCTTCGGGTTTCTGTTCGCCCCGCTCTTTCACCCGGCGATGAAATACGCCATCGGCGCGCGCAAGGAGCTCGGGTTCAGGACGATATTCAATATCTTGGGGCCGATCACCAACCCGGCGGGCGCGAAGCGCCAGTTGCTGGGCGTCTTCGCGGACGGCCTGACCGAGACGATATGCCGCGTGCTCGGCAACCTCGGGGCAGAGGACGCGATGGTCGTCCACGGCGAGGATGGGTTAGACGAGATCACTATCACGGACTCCACGCGCGTCTCGCGCCTGGTCAATGGCAAGGTCGAAAATTCGCTCATCTCGCCCGAGGACTTCGGGATGAACCGCGCCCCGATCAAGCGAGATCGCCGGAGAGGGCAAGGAACGAAACGCCGAGATCGCGTTAGAGGTATTAAGTGGCGTCAAGGGACCGAGGCGCGACATAGTCGTGATGAACACCGCGGCCGCGCTCGTGGTCGCGGGACTGACGCCCTACCTCGCCGATGCCGCAACGATGGCCGCCGAGGCGATAGACAGTGGCCGCGCTTCGGCCAAGCTCGAAGAAATCAGAAAATTCACGAATTCCTTTTAATGCACCTGCTTAGCAATTTCGTAGACATCTTCCTGCACCTCGACGTGCACTTAAGCGCGGTGATAACGCAGTACGGGATATGGACTTACCTCATATTGTTCGTCATAATATTTTGCGAGACCGGGCTCGTGGTGACGCCGTTTCTGCCGGGCGACTCGCTGCTATTCGCTGCCGGGACTTTCGCTGCACTGGGCTCGCTCGACGTATGGATGCTCACGGCCCTGCTCGCGGCCTCGGCGATACTCGGAAACATGACGAACTACCAGATCGGCCGCATCATCGGCCCGAAGGCCCTTTGCAGGCCCAATTCGCGCATCTTCCGGCGGGAATACCTCCAGAAGACCGAGCTGTACTTCGAGCGGTACGGGGCGATGACGATCGCGCTGAGCCGCTTCGCGCCGATAGTGCGCACGTTCGCGCCTTTCATGGCAGGGGTCGGGCGGATGCGGTACATGAAGTTCGCGGCCTACAACTTCGCGGGCGGGCTCTCGTGGGTATTGCTTTTCATCTTTGGGGGGTATTTCTTCGGCAACATCCCGTTCGTGCGGAAGAACTTCACGCTGGTCATTATGGCCATCGTCCTCGTCTCGATCCTGCCGACGGTGATCGAGGTCGTCAGACACCGCCGTACCGGGCAACAGTCTTAATCCGATTCTAATTACGCGTCTTGGCCGTGGCTGTGTTCGAGAAGTCCGAGAGCCCGTAGGTCGGGCTGTAGGCCGCCATCCTGAAGTAGTACCTCTTATGCCTCTTAAGATGGATCGCGGATACGGACGTAGAGCTGCCGTCCAGCAGCCCGAGGTACTTAAACGTGACGCCGTTTGTGCTGTACTCGAAATAATACTCAAGGTCGCTGACGCCGCTGTTGTACCCATTGGCCGACCAGTTTAGTAGTATCTTCGAGGACGAGACCGTGGCAGCGGTCAGCGGGCCGGGCGCATACGGCGCGACCTCATAAGAAGCGGTCATCCAGTCCGAATCCCCCACGCCACTTGTGGCCCGCGACTCGACGTTCAAGGTCGAGCCCACGGCCGGGACGTTGGCCAGGCTGAAGGTCGCAGAGTTCACGACCCCTAAGCCCTGCGTGGTCCAGTCCAGCGTGTCAGGGTCCTGTATATGCACGGTATACGAGGTCGCGGTCGTAGAGTTTCGGACCCAGTTGACGGTCAAGGTTGAGCCATCCCCGCTTACGTGCCCGGTCATGTTCGACGGCGGAAGCGGGCTGTAATCGGCGGCGTTCAGGACGAGCGAGTTATAGACGTTCAGGCGGCCCCCGCTTACGGTGCTGCCGGCCAGCACCGGATCGACGCCCAGCAGCAGGGCCTCGCGGGCCTGCTTGTAGTCGTACTCCGGGTGTTTGGCCTCGATCAGGGCGAGCGCGCCGGCCGAGATCGGGGACGAGAACGAGGTCCCGTCCATGTAGACATACTGGCTGTTGAAATACGTGCTCAGGATGTCGACGCCGGGCGCACCGAGGTGCACGGTGCCGTGGCCGTAGTTGGTAAACCATGCAAGGCCGTCGGTCTGGTCCGTCGCCCCGGCCGAGATGACGTTGTCGAGGTCGTGCGAGGCCGGATACGTCGGGGTCTCGTCGTTGTCGCAGCCGAAGTTTCCGGCGGCCGCGACGAGGAGCACGCCATGCTCGCCCGCGTATTGGATCGCGTCGCGTTCGGCCTCCGAGGGCTCGACGACATAACAGCCTGACGGGTATGCGTAGCTCGCGTTAAGGACGCGCGCGCCGTGGTCCACGGCGTACCGGATGGCGCGGGCTGCGGTGGCGATGTCGCCCGAGCCGGTGCTGTCGAGGACCTTGACCGACATTATCCGCACGCTGTTGGCGATGCCCGCGACCCCGATAGCGTTATTGCCCACCGCCCCGATGACGCCGGCGACGAACGTGCCATGGCCGTTGTTGTCCTCCGGGGGCTTGTCAGTGTTGACGAAGTTCTTTCCATGCTTGCCCCTCTTGTTGGTCCACATGTCTGCCTTGAGATCCGGGTGATTGGACTGCACCCCGGTGTCAAGCACCGCCACCACTATGCCCGTCGCGCTGGGCTGGACCTCCCAGGCCGCCGTGGCGTTAACCATCGGAAGGCTCCACTGGGAGGAGTAGTACGAGTCGTTGGGGGGCGTGCCCACGGCATGGATGATGTAGTTCGGCTCTGCATACTGCACGTTGGGGTCGGCCCTGAAGCTCGCCACCGCGTCCTCGACGCTCATGCCCGCCGAGAGTCTGACGCGGTGGGTGCGCTTGTGCCCAATCCGTTCGGAGGATATCCCGCCGTGCGCGCGCATGTCCGTTAGGCTGACAGTATCCGGTACATTGTTTTTGTACTTGACTATGACCTCGCCCGCGACGTAAGGGGCATACAGGGCCGCGCAGAGCGCCGACGCCCAGCCCATCACGAGCACCAGGGCCAATATCCGGATTGTCGTTTTCATGGCCTACATTTTATCAGAATCGGCGCAGCTTTGCCGGGGCCTATTGCCGCTTATAGAACATGCCGCCGCCGAGGATCTCGAGCATCTCTTCAGTGACCTCCTCCTGCCGGACGTAGTTCTGCGCGGACTCGAGCGCCGAGATATGCTTTTCTAAGTTTTTCGACGCGCCCTCCATGCTCCTGAGGCGGTACCAGTTCTCGCTGCGCAGGGACTCGGCGCAGCACCTGTATAGGCTGATGTACAGAAACTCATCGAGCAGTCCCTCAAAGACCGCCTGCGGCGCGAGGTACATAAGCGGCGGGAATCCGGGGGAGGCCGCCGCGGCCTCGGGCGGCAGCACGCGCTCGACCGAGAGGCCGGCCTGGTTGTCCGCCACCGAGGTAAAGACCATCGCCAGGCTGTCGTATTCGCTCGCCCCGTAGATCCCGGTTATATTGGAGGCCAGGGTCCTGAGCATATCGTGGATGCCCTCGACGCTCACGGCCGATTCCATGAACCCACCGTACCGGATTCCAGCGCCTTCGAGGACGCCCCTTAGCCTGCCGCCCACGACGAAGAGCGTATCGCTCGCGGTGACGGCATCGCGCACGGCCTCGGCGGCCTTCTCGTTAAACGCCCCGCAAAGCCCCTGCGTCGAGCCGAACGCAACCAGGAGCCGTCTGCCGCCGCCTTTGCTTTCCCTGGGTGAGGGCGGGACATGCGCCGTCAGGTCGCGGATCGCACCAAGCAATTCCCGCTCGTACTCGCGCGAGGTCAGCACGGATTGCTCTGTCTTCCTTAGCGCCACGCCGGCATATGCCTTCATCGCGCCCACGATGTCCTGCATCGCGCGAAACGTGCCTATCTGCTTGCCTATGTCCGCGGCGCTGGCCACGCCTCAGCCCCCCGGTCTCGCGATCAGCCCGCCAAGCCTCGCGGTGTCCTTCTCGGTAAGGGTGGCTCCGTTTCTGAGCCGCTGCATGGCCTCGGGCATCTCGGACTTTACGAGATCGAGCATCTCGCGGCAGGTCTTGTCCACCGCCGCAAGCTCGATCCCGTCGAGCGCCCCGGTGCCGAGTATCGTCATGCGCATGATCTGGTCCTCCACGGGCAGGGGGTGCAAGGGCGGCTGCTTCAGGAGTTCGCGCATGCGCTCGCCGCGGCGGATGAGCTTCGCGGTCTCTTCCTCCACGCGGGCCCCGAACTTCGTGAATACCTCGACCTCCATGAAGCGCGAGTAGTCGATCTTGAACCCCGCGGCCACCTTCTTCATAGCCTCGGACTGGGCCTTGCCCCCTATCCTCGAGACCGACCTCGCCACGTCCACCGCGGGGCGGAGCCCCTTGTTAAACAGGCTCGTATCGAGGTATATCTGGCCATCGGTTATGGATATCAGGTTCGTCGGGATATAGGCCGATATCCTGCCCTGCTGCGTCTCGACTATCGGGAGCGCCGTGATCGAGCCGCCGCCGTACGAGCGGTCGAGCTTCGCCGAGCGCTCCAAAAGCCTCGCGTGCAGAAAGAAGATATCGCCCGGGTATGCCTCGCGCCCCGGGGGCCTCCTCAGCAGGAGGCTCAGCGAGCGGTACGCCTCGGCGTGCTTCGTCAGGTCGTCATATACGATCAGGACGTCGCGGCCCCTGTCGAGGAAATACTCAGCTATAGCAGTGGCGCTGTAAGGCGCGATGTACTGGATGCCGACGGAATCCGACGCGCTGGCCGCCACGCACACGGCGTGCGAGAACTCGCCGTATTTCTTGATCTCCTCTATAGTCTTGAGTATCCGCGAGTTCTTCTGGCCTATGGCCGCGTAGACGCAGATCACGCCCGTGTCCTTCTGGTTTATGATCGTATCGACCGCTATCGCGGTCTTTCCGGTCGAGGGGTCGCCGAGGATGAGCTCGCGCTGTCCCCGGCCTATCGCGAGCATCGAA
This sequence comes from Nitrospirota bacterium, assembly GCA_963721805.1. Lineage (GTDB taxonomy): Bacteria > Nitrospirota > Thermodesulfovibrionia > Thermodesulfovibrionales > JdFR-86 > CAVRJY01. The sequence continues at coordinate 1,467,401 of CAVRJY010000001.1, forward strand.
TCTATGGCCGTGATGCCGGTATACAGCGGGGCGTTAACGAAATCCCTCTGGATCAGCGGAGGCGCGGTACGCTCGACCGGATAGGTGGCTGCGGATTCCGGCACCGGGCCGCCGTCAAGCGGGTTGCCCATCGGGTCGACGACGCGGCCCAGCAACCCCTCCCCCACTCCAATGGATGCGAGGCGTTCGGTCTTGCTCGCGCGCATGCCCGCCCTGACGTCGAGACACGGCGTGAGCAGCACGATGCCGATGCTGTCGGCCGAGATATCGAGCACTATGCCCTGGTCGCAGCCCTCAAGCTGTATGAGTTCGTACAGCTTCGCGTCCCTGAGCCCGGCGATCCGCGCTATCCCGTCCCCGACCGAGAGCACCCGCCCTTCCTGCGATACCCTGAGCGAGAGCCCGCTCTGCCTTACGGTCTCGTTGATCTGCTGGAACACCCCGGCGAGCGCGGCCTCCATATCAGACTACCTTCTCCCGAAGCCCCATGCTCAAGGCCTTAAGCTGTCCGGCCAAAGACATGTCGAACACGAGGTCGTTAGCCCTCACCACCACGCCTGCTATCAGTTCAGGCTCGACGGTCACGTCCATAGAGGCCGACGGCATCGGCGCGATTGCCGACCTCAGCCCATCGGCCAATGCCTGCGCCATGGGGAATGCGCTTGCGAGTTGCACCTGCACGGGGCTGCCGTCCTTCGGGGCGGCCCCGCTTATCTCGGCCGATATCCGGCCCGCCTCGGCCATTAACCTGCGGACGAGGGCGGCATGCAGTTCCGCGTCCGCGGCGTCCTTCAGGAGCAGCCCGGCGTATGACGCTACGGCCTCGATGGCCATGCCCTTGACTGCCTCCCCGGCCTTCGCCCTTTCGGCCTCAAGGAGCGCCTTCTCCTTTTCAGCGACCTTTCGGGCCTCGGCCTCGGCCTCGGAGATGAGGCGCGCCTTCTCGGCGGCGGCCTGGTCCTTCGCCTCGTCCATCATGCGCGCGCTCGATGCCCGGAGTTCGCCCAACTCCTTCGTGCGCGCGTCTTTAAGGGCCTCGGCCTCGCGCTTCGTCCTCTCGGCATCCTCCATCAGCGCCGCGGAAGCGGCCCTGCGCTTTTCCATTATCTCGCGGACCGGTTTGAAGAGCACGCGCCTGAGGATAAGCACCAGTACGGTGAAGTTGATTATCTGAAACGCGAATGTCCAGAAATCGAACTTCATTTTGCGAGCTGTCCGATCAGCGGATTGGCGAAAAGCACAATCAGCGCGATTACGAACGAATAGATCGCTATAGATTCGATCAGCGCCATCCCGACGAACAGCGTCCTCATGATCTGGGCCGAGCTCTCAGGCTGGCGCGCTATCGCCTCTAGGGCCTTGGCGAGCGCCTCCCCGAGCCCCCTCGCCGGGCCGTACCCGCCGATGGCTATCGCCAGCCCCGCCGCCGCTATCGAGACAGAGACCACTATTGCCATGGAATCCATTATCAAGCGCCTCCTTTTATTTTTGATCCCCAATGCCGCCCGCGATGAAGACGAGCGTCAGGATACCGAATATATACGCCTGTATCAGGCTGATGATGAAGTGCAACAGGTCAAACGGCACCGGCACCAGAAACCCTACGATCCCCAGGAGTATCAGCGCTATCAGCTCTCCGCTGAGCATGTTGCCGAAGAGCCTGACCGCGAGCGCGATAGTGCGCGTGGCCTCTGCAATCAGATTAAACGGCAGCAGAAACCACGTGGGCTCGGTGTAATGCCTGAGGTATCCCTTGAACCCCCTCGCCCACAGGCCGAAGATGTGAGTCATCGAAAACGAGAGCACCGCGAACGCGAAGGTGGTGTTCAGGTCCGCGGTCGGGGTCGTAAAGCCCGGCAGCAGCCCTATGAGGTTTGAGGCTCCGATCAGCAGCCAAAGGGTGCCGATGATCGGCACCACCGGGGCCGACAGCGCGGGGAGGATGTCCTTCACCGTATTGTCGACGGCCTCATACGACGCCTCGAGGACCTCCTGCATGACCGTTGGCCTCGTCGAGAGACGCCGGGTCAGGACGTATGAGCCCGCGGTGAGCGCGAGCATCACGACCCATGTCGTGATCACCGAGCCGGTGATGTCGACCGGGCCCAGGGTGATTACCGCCTGAGGGAATATCTCGGGGGGCTTCATTTCGTCCTCCTCATCAGGAAAAACCAGACGTTATAGATCCCGGCAGCGATGCCCAGTATTATCAGCGTCAGGGTCCACGAGATATGCCCTCCCGCTGCAATGGTACGGTCGAGATATTTGCCGAGATATGCCCCTGCGACCACCGGGATGACGAAGAGCCATCCGCCCGCGCCTATGACCGAGGCGTAATTCCAGAACGTCCGGCGCTCGTCCTTCCACCTCCGGAGGCCCCTTGCCGACCGCTCTATCTCCTTTAAGAATCCCTCGTCCTTCTTCACGGCCTGCCCCTCATCATCTCGAAGCTCTTTTCCATGAAAGACCGCTCGATGCCCTCGAGCATCGAAGACAGCCCCGACTCCTCCTCTGTCCTCTTGGCGCGTACGTCCCCGATCAGGGCCGCAAGTTTTTCCGCGTCGTCGCTCTCGTAAAGCTCCCTCGACGTCAGGATCGCAGCCCCGCCCCTGAAGATGAAGGCCCCGCCGTCAACAGCGATAAAGACCTGGCCGCCGCCGGACAAGGTGTAGTACCCAAGCGACGGGACGAGCACGGTGACGAAGTCCTCATGGCCGCGCATCACGCCGAAATATCCCGAGGCGTCCCGCAGCCGGATGGCCGAGACCTCCCGTGCGTACCTCTTGGCCGGGGTCAGCATCACGATGGTAAAGAGGGCGTCGCTCATGCCGATGCCTCTCCGATCTCGCCGATCATGAACAGGGCCTCCTCGGAGGTGGCGTCGTGGCCGCCCGAGAGTATCGCCTCGCAGCCTTCTATCGTCTTAGAGAGCGGGACGTTGCGGCCCTTCCGGCCGGTGAACTCCTCGGTCTCGAAAAAAGGCTGGGTAAGGAAGCGTTCGAGCCTGCGCGCGCGCTTCACCATCATACGGTCCGTGGCCGAGAGTTCCTCTATGCCGAGTATCGCGATGATGTCCTGCAGTTCGCGGTAGCGCGAGAGGTGCTCGCGCACCGCCTCGGCCACATGGTAGTGCCGCTCGCCCACGTCCTCGGAGTTCAGGAACTTTGAGGTGGACTGCAGCGGGTCTATCGCAGGGTAGAGGCCCTTTGAGGCTATATCGCGCGAGAGCACCACCGTGGTGTCGAGGTGCGGCATCACCCCGGCGCACGCGGGGTCGGTGATGTCGTCCGCAGGGACGTAGATGGCCTGCACCGAGGTGATGCTCCCGTTTGGGGTCGAGACGAGGCGCTCCTCGATCTCGGCGACCTCGTCCGAGAGGGTGGGCTGATACCCCACGCGGGAGGAGAGACGCCCCAGCAGCACCGAGACCTCGTTTCCGGCCTGCACGAAGCGGTAGATGTTGTCCATCAGGAACAGGACGTCCTTGTGCATCTCGTCGCGGAAGAACTCGGCCGTCGAGATCGCTGAAAGCGGCGTCCTGAAGCGCACCCCCGGCGGCTCGTGCATCTGGCCCATGACGATGACCGCGTTTTGCAGTATGCCGTTTCGGTCCATGTCGCGCCAAAGCTCGTGGCCCTCGCGCATGCGCTCCCCCACGCCGCAGAAGACCGAGATGCCGGAGTACAGCCGCGCTATCTTGTAGATGAACTCCATCAGCAGCACGGTCTTCCCGACCCCCGCGCCGCCGAATAGCCCGACCTTCCCGCCGTGCGGAAACGGCGCGAGCAGGTCGATGATCTTGATCCCCGTCTCGAGGATGCCGGAGGCCATGACCTGGCCTTCAAGCGACGGCGGCGTGCGGTGGACGGCCCTCAACGAGACCCCCGTAAGCGGAGGCTTGTCGTCAATCGGGCGGGCGAATACGTCAAGGACGCGCCCCAGGCTGGCTTCGCCGACAGGGATCCGCAGCGGCCCGCCCGAGTGCTCGGCCTCCATCCCTCGCCTGAGCCCCGAGGTTAGGCCGAGCGCAATGGCCTTCAACGAGTTTCTGCTTATATGGTCATGGACCTCGCAGATCACGGACGAGCCGTCCGGCCGGGTTATCGTGAGGGCGTCGTTAATGTTCGGGAGCCCGTCATCGAACTGCAGCTCGAGCACGTCGCCGTGCACAGCCGTTATCACTCCCTTAATCAATGAGCTAGCCCTCCGCACCTACCCATGAGCAAAGGATATCACCTATGAATGTGCGGCGCAATAAACATCGGTATACAGGCCGCCACTAATGCGATATAATCGGGCATGGAGCATGAAACACTAAGCAGGCGCATAAGTTTCCTGAGGCCGCTTTGGTGGCTCATTCACCTGATCGCTATCGGCACGGCCTATACCCTCGGGCACCTGAGCCGGGGATTGTTCTGATGCTCGCGCGGTTCATGCGATACAAGCCGCTATGGTGGGTCCTGCATGCGGTCACTATTACGGCGGCCTTCCTGCTGGGGCGGTTCGTACACTTCGAGTTCTAGATGGTACGCCGGCACCTGCTGATGGCCCTCGTGATGCTCGCGCTCGTGGGGCTCGTGATCCACTACATAGCTCACCTTTTTTTCGTTCCCGACAGGGTCACGAAAGCCCTGACGTTTGACGGCTCGAAGTTCATGGCGTCATTATTGGGATTCGTCGACGTGTTCGTCGTCACGGGACTTTTTCTGTCGCGCAGGACAGCGGTCTACGGGTATCTCCTAAACGGGATGATCGTCATACTCGGAACTATCCTCATGAGCCATTTCGCTATCGCGTCATTCATCGCCAAGGGCATCCCGCCCGAAGGCGTCATCCTCGGCTCCAACGCGATAGACATTACCCTGGCATGGGCGGATTTCTTAGTGGGGCGCGCACTGTATGAGGTTATCATGCAGGGTGAACGGGCAGCGGCATATGGGCAGGGGCGCGGCTAAATGGCGAGAGCGTGTGGGAATCGAACCCACCCTGCCCCGATTAGGGGGCAACACTGGATTTGAAGTCCAGGAGGGACACCAGAGCCCTATACGCTCCCAACTGAAGAAAGCCCCTTAAGTTTACTGGATATTCAGGCTGAATGCAAAGCTTGGCCAAAGGGCTTGCATGCACGAGCCTTATTAAAGCGGAGGTGTCCACCATGCCTGACAGAGTCCTGTTCGTGGAGGATGAGCCCGGAGCACTGGGCGCGCTTAAGCGGCTGTTTTCGGGCGAGCCGGTCGAGGTGTCGGCCGCATCGAGCGCGGCCGGGGCCGAAGAGGCGATCAGCCGCGAGGAGGTCGCGGTCATCGTCTCTGACAACCTCGTCTCCGGCCTGACGGGCATCGAACTCCTGCAGCGCGTCAGGCACATATCCCCCCGGACGGTGCGCATACTAATGACCGCACATACGGACGCCCAGGCGGCCATCGACGCGATCAACAAGGGCGAGGTCTTCAGGATCCTGACAAAACCCTGGGACGAAAAGGAGCTTAGAAAAACCGTGCTTGAGGCCGTTGGCCGCTACAGGGTCTCGAAGACCCTCGCCTCGGCCGACGAGCACACGACGCTCGCCATCGCGCAGGCGATCGAGCTGAAGGACCCGTACACTAAGGGCCACTGCGACAGGGTTGCCGGCTACGCCCTTGCCCTCGCAAAAGAAGCGGGGCTGGACGAGGACACCCAAAGGTTAGTGAAGCTCGGGAGCTGGCTGCACGACTGCGGCAAGATAGGGGTCCCTGAGGCGATACTGAACCATACCGGCCCTCTGTCGAAGGCTGAATGGAATCTCGTGAGGAAGCACTCCGAATGGGGTGCGGACGTGGCGAGGGCCGCCGGGATGGACCCGCGCATCATCTCGATCATCCTGCACCACCACGAGAGATACGACGGCTCGGGCTATCCGTACGGGCTCAAGGGCAAGGACCTCCCCGTCGAGGAGAGCGTCGTGGGCATAGCGGATATCTTCGATGCGCTCATGACGAACCGTCCGTACAGGCAAAGCTGGCCTCAGGAGCAGGTCATCTCGCACATGAAGCGCGGCAGCGGCACCCTTTTCGACCCCGTGCTGATCGAGATTTTAATCAGGCTTCTCTAGAGCTATTTAACTTTATTTTTAGGTATGTTTACTGATCTTATCTAAAGCGTTACTTAAACAATAGGGCTTTCTGATGCGATCATGACTGCGGGTGTATGAATTCCGAGACATGGGGCAGAAGCTCCTTAAATTCCTGATAGGTCACGTTGCCCTGCCAGTGGCCAGAGAGCTTCGCGGCCAGTATGATCCCGAAAAACACCGCTATGACGATCAGCCCGAAAGCCACGGGGTTGATCTTGCGCCCGGGCAGGCCCACGTCTAGCGCGCCCTTGGCCGGGCATACGCTCACGCAGCTCAGGCATCCGGTGCACTCCGGCGAGCGCACGACCTTGAACTTATCTACCGGCAGGTTCGCGGGGCAGGTTTTCGCGCACTTCTGGCAATTGATGCACGCGGCCTCGTCACGCCTGATCTTGACGGGGCTAAGCATGCTGATGAGGCCCACTAGCGCGCCGTACGGGCAGAGGTACCGGCACCAAAAGTTCTTGACAGGCAGCGAGACCGCGACCAATGCCAGAAGCACTACAGCGGTAGTCATGCTCATCTTCGTAAAGAAAAACAACATCTTGGCGTCCGCGACCTTCCAGTACGGGGTGCCCATAAATGCGAGCACCGAGTCCGGCGTCATCTTGATAAACACGATATACAGAAATATGCCCATCAGTATGTACTTTAGCGACCTAAGCGCGATGTCCGCCCTCGGCCCGAGCTGGTAGTTGCGGCCGAATGCACGCGCCCCCAGCTTGTGCACGGCCTCGGAGAGCGTCCCGACCGGGCATATCCATCCGCAGAACGATTTCTTGAGCCAGAGCGATATCAAGATCGCGGCCGCGAAGATCACGAGCCCTGCCGGGTGTATCCAGTCGAAGACGCCGCGCGTGATCCAGAGCTTCAGCGCCATGAGCGACCCGATCGGCAGGAACCCCTCGACCATCGGTGGCCGGTCGACCTGAGGCCCGCCGCTCAGGAAGTGCTCCGTGAACTCGTAGAACCTGAAGCCGCCCCACGCGATGAGCAGGAATATCGCCCACTGCACGGCATAGCGGAAGCTGCGGACGTATGTGCGGTCGATCTTTACCATACCGTATTGTAACGGATGGGACGTTCGAGAGGGTATGATCTACGTCAGGCTTTCGAGCAACGCATCTCTACCGCGCACTGGAAGCGCTTGCGGAAATCGTCCACGCTCAAACAAGCGGCCTTTGCGAGGTGATGGACCTCTTCGCCCTCCAGGTCGCCGGGCAGCAGGCGGATCATGTACTCAAGCGCGACCTGATAGGTCTCGCTCGTGATATCGACGAGCCTCAGGCGGGTCTTCCCTGTCACGGGGTCCGCGAGCTCGACGAACGGCACTGCCTTCAACCTGCCCTCGTAGAACACCACCATCGAGCCGGTGCCGCCAAGCAGTAGGAACCTCACCGCGCCGTATCCCAGGTTGCGCGTGTATTCGAGGTCATAGGGGATCGGGTCGGCCGCGCGGAGCTCGTAGCCTATGGTCTTATGGACTATCGTGCAGGCGACGCCGCGCTCATGCATCTCCTTTTTAAGCTGGTCCTTCATGAGGCCGCCCGAGGTTGATCTCGGAGAGCCTGACGCGGCCTGCCTCGTCCTTCTCGAGGTGGGCATGGCTCTTGAGCTCCTCCGGGTCGAACTTGCTCGATATGCCCTCGGCGAGCACAGCGACGCCGAAGTTCTTTCCGGCCGCGAGCCGCTTGATGATCGAGCCTTCGAGGATCGTCGAGACGGTCTTGAACGATACGTGCTCGGGCAGCTCCTCGGGTATCAGCGTGATCGTGGCCCCGGCCGCCTTGCCGATGCCGAGCGCGAGGTGGCCGGTATAGCGGCCCATCGTCGTGATGAAGTACCACCGCCCGGTCGAGCGCGCGTCCTCAATCAGATTGCTCACGATCTCCACGCCCCAGTGGCGCGCGGTCTCGTAGCCGAACGTGGGCACGCCGCCCGGAAGCGGGATGTCGTTGTCTATCGTCTTGGGTACGTGGATGACCGCTATCGAGCCCTTGGCCTCGCGCTCTATCCATCGCGCCATGAAAAGCGTCCCGTCGCCGCCGATCGTGAGCAGGTATCGCACCTTCAGGGAGCGGAGCGTCTTCATCAGAATGCCGAACTCCTCTTGCAGCCGCTCGGGGAAGTCGCGGGAGGTGGTCAGGATCGAGCCCCCGGTGTCGTGGATGCGGGCGACGTCATCGATGGTCAGGCGCACGGCGGCCTTTCGGTCGCCGTTAAACAGGCTCTTGAAACCGCCCTTTATGCCGATGACGGTCTTGCCGCTTTTTTCGGCCTCGATCACCGCGGCGCTGATCACGCCGTTGATGCCCGGTGCCGGGCCGCCGCCTACGATGATGGCCAGGACCTCGCTATTTTTCGCCGCCACTAACCCCCCGATCTAAATCGTAGGGGGACGCCCCGTTATAGAGGCGTCCCCCTACGGATACATTCCTGATGCTAGGCCAGGAGCGCCTTTGCCTCTGCGGGCAGCTCCTTCGCGACCACGACGGGCTTCACGTTTTTGTTGACCATCACGGTCGTGCCGTTGACCTTGAGTTTCGTAAACAGGAACTCGAACTTCGCCCCGAGCTCTTCCATCAGCTTGGCGCGGACGTCGGCCGGGAGGGTCCACCAGTCTTTCTTCTTTGTGCCGAAGCCCTTCTTGCGGGTCTTGTATATGAACTGCTCCTCGGTCTCGCCCTCTTTCTTTTCCTTGGCGAACTCGACCAGTATGTAGTCGTAAATCTTCTTCTTGAAATCCCCGGGCAGTGGCCGGGCTGTCGTAGATGATGTTCTGAAACCCGGTCGCGAGGTGGACCTCCGAGGTCCCTGGTCTGCGGGAACATATGGAATGCGTCGTCCGGCAGGGTCGACGCGCCGTGCTGCACGCAGCCGGAGAGCCCGAACTCCTTGCGCGCGATCTCGGAAAGTTCGCGCAGGGCCTCGAAGTCGATCTTGACCTTGGCCAGAGTGCCGTCCGGCAGTACGACGCCGCCGTGCGCGGTGCCGGTCTGGATGCTGAGCTTGCTCAGGCCGGTGCCGCCCTTAAATGATTCCTTGAACCCGGCGAGGTATGCGCGCAGCTCGTTTGCGTTGGAGTTCTTGCCGCCGATCTCGCCGATCTCGCCGCCAATGGATATGGTAACTCCCTTGGGCTCGCTCTCGCGCACGACTCCGGCAAGCTCCGCCGCGAGCGAGAAGTTCGGCCTCTGCTGCTCCTTGACGTCCGCGGGCGTCAGGTCCACGAGCGTGGAGGTGTCGATGTCTATGTTATAGAACTCCGCGTCGATGGCCTCCTTGATGAGGCCCTTGAGGTAGTTGGTCTCGGCCGCAGGGTCTGATTTCATGTTTTTAAGCGTTGCCTGGAAGTGGTCGCCCTGTATGAAGACCGGCCCGACGTAGCCTTCCTTGACAGCGGCCGCGAGCACGACGGTCGAGTACTCAAGCGGGCGCTGCTTCGTGTAGCCGATCTCGGAGCGCGCGATCTCGAAGATCATCGCGTTGACGTCGAGCTTGCGCGCGGCGCGGAACACGGCCTTCGAGGAGTCGTACGCGAGGCCGCGTATGTTCATAGCGGGCACGGTGAAGCCCGGATAGGACTTGCCCATCGCCTCGTAAAGCCCCTGTATCGACGCGGGCACCGCCCCGGCAGCCTTGCATGCCTCTTTGATCAGGATCAGCTTGGCCTTCCGCTTCGCGTCGTCGGCCTCGAAGACCGCGTCGAAGATCAGCTCGTCCATCGATTCGCGGAGCTTCCCAAGGTCCTTGACCTTCACGGCCCCGTTTTCCAGCGCGAGAATCTGCTTCAAATCCATCTAACTTCCTCCTTGTAAGATATATTGTTCATTAGTACTTCGGTAAAAACCGGAAATGGTAAATATATACCGTCACCGGAACGACAGCATGATTATACTTCCTAACGCGGAAAATGTGAAGTTGCATTTGCGCGCTCCGGTGCAATGCCCGGCCCGCCGCCCCGCCTAATTTTTTTCCCCGGCTATCGTATAATATGCCGATGAGCGATCCCGACGTGAAGACCGCGGCGCAAAAGCATGACATACTGGCCGAAAAAAGCACCTGGCTCTTCACGCTGAAGCGCAAGATCACGGTCTCGCTCTTCGCGCTCATGTCGGTCTCGATGGCCGTGACCGTGGCCATCATCGCGGTCTTCGTCTGGAGGTCGCTGATCGACGACGACAGGGCCAAGACCCAGGAACTCGCCAATACCATGCAGGCCGGGCTCCGAAACCTGATGATCATGCGCGCCCCGGCCCTGATCGACAACTCCATCGACGCCGCGGTCAAGGGCGGCGGCTCGTTAAGAAGCGTCATGATCCTCGACTCCCGAGGCAGGATCGCCTATTCGACCCATCCCGCCGACGAGGGCAAGGTTATCGACCGGTTCAGCGAGCCGAGCTGCGTTGGTTGCCACAAGCTCCAGGGCTCGAGCCCGACGCACAGTGACCTGGTAGTGAGCATAGGCGGCGCGAAGGTCCACAGGGTGGTCCTCCCGCTGCTGAACGAGCCGGTCTGCAACGCCTGCCACGACCCCTCGCGCCCGATCATCGGAAAGCTGATCATAGACAGGTCGCTCGAGCCCACATATTCCCTGCTGCGCGGCATCATATACGTGATGGCCGGGATCGGCGCTCTCTGCCTCGGCGGGGTGTTCCTGCTGCTTTCGCGCGGCGTCGACAGGTACATCGACGAGGTCGTAAGCAAGAGCACCGAACTCAACGTGCTGTACTCCATGGTCGACCGCCTGAGCAAGACCATCGACATCGACGGCCTCAAGCGCGTCGTGGCCGAGATACTCTCCGACACCGTCGGCTCGGCCGAGATATGCATTGTCGAGCGCAAGAACGAGACCTCGTTCAGGGTGACGGAGTGGAAGCGCGAGACCGGACGGCTCGAGCGAAAACGGATCGACAGGGAGGACAGGCTCAACTTCGTGGCCGGCGAATGGCTCGCCGGGAGGCTCACCTACGCGCGCCCTCGGGCGACGGCTCCGAGATATACATGCCGCTGGTCGGGATGACCGTGCCCCTCGGGCTGGTCGTGATAAAGAAAGACGAGGCCGTCTCGCCAGTCAACATGGAGCTGATCGCGGCGATGGCCAAGCACATAGCCATCGCGTTTGAAAACGCGCGGCTCTATAACATCGCGATAACCGACGAGCTCACGATGCTGTTCACGCAGAGGCACTTCAGGCACGTCCTCGAGAGGGAATTTGACAATTTCGAGCGCTACGGCGAGAGCCTGAGCCTCCTGATGATCGACGTCGACGACTTCAAGCCGGTCAACGACACCTACGGGCACATCATCGGCGACGCCGTCCTGAGGGGCATCGCCGACTGCGTCAAGGACTCGATCCGCGCAACGGACATCGCATTCCGGTACGGGGGGGAGGAACTGGCCGTGATACTTCCGGCCACCGGGGTGAAGGGCGCGATGGAGGTCTCCGAGAGGATCAGGACCGCGGTCAAGAGTTCCGTGTTCGACGAGATGCGCCACCGGGTCAGGGTCACGGTGAGCATAGGGGTCTCGGTCTGCCCCCTGAACGCCTCGTCAATGTACGGGCTGAAGGTCACGGCCGACGAGGCGCTCTACGAAGCGAAGAAGGCAGGCAAGGACCGCACAGTCCAGTACGAAGGCTGCTGGGAAGGCTGAGTTTCAAGGCAGGGGTTCGCGCGGGCGGATGCACGCGGCGATGAATGCTACTGCTGTTCCTCGAGTTTTTCCATGGCCTCTTCCTGCTCTTTCAGTTCCTGACAGTCGCGGCAGCGGATGGCGAAAGGCAGGACCTTGAGGCGCTCGGTGCTGATCTGGTCGCCGCAGTCCTCGCATATGCCGTAGGTGCCCTCGTCGAGCTTGCGCAGGGATTCGTCGATCTTCAGGAGGGCGTCGCGGTGCGCCCCGAGCACCTGCAGCGCAACGGTCTCGTTGTGGTCTATGACGGCGAGGTCTCCGTCGTCGAGGGCCGAGTCCACGGTGTCGCGGTTTTCGCCGGTGACATATTTTGATATCTCGGTGCGCGACTCCGAGAGCAGCTCGTCGCGCCTGCCCTGGAGCAGCTCGCGGAGCTGCCTGTTGCGGACGGTATCGGGGCTCTCGGCGCCGTCGCCGCTTGCGGCCTTGACGGTCTTGCGCTTTACTTTTTTCGCATCTGCCATAGGCGGCCTATTTCTCTGCCTTAGCCGCAGCCTCTTCGACCTTGTGGACTTCCTGAATCCCGCGGACGTTTATGCCCGCGTCCTTGAGCGCCTTCTGTATATCGACCGGCTTCGCGTCGACGACCTTCAGTATATAGTTGATGTTCATAGCCCTGTCAGACCTCCATGATCTCTTTTTCTTTATGCGCGATGACCTCGTCGATTTTCGCGATGCTGCCGTCGGTGAGTTTCTGCATCTCGTCGAGGGCCTTCTTGATCTCGTCCTTGCTGATGTGGCCGTCCTTCTCGAGCTTCTTGAGCGCGTCGTTTGCGTCGCGGCGGACGTTGCGCACCGCGACCCTCGTCTCCTCGCCGCGCTTGTGCACGACCTTGACCAGGTCGCGCCTGCGCTCCTCGTTCAGCGGAGGGACTGACGATGCGGATTATGACGCCGTCGTTGGCCGGGGTGATGCCGAGTTCGGACTTGAGGATGGCCTTCTCTATGGCCGCGAGCAGCTTCTGCTCCCAGGGCTGTATGGTGATCGTCCGGCTGTCCGGGGTGTTGATGGTCGAGACCTGCTGGATGGGGGTGGGCGTGCCGTAGTAGTCCACGCTGATGCCGTCCAGGATGCTCACCGACGCGCGCCCGGTGCGGATCGTACCGAAGTCCTTCCTCAGGTGTTCGATAGCGAGGTGCATCTTCTCGTTGGCCGAGTCCTTGATCGCCTTATCCATGTTCCTCTCCGATTAGGGTGCCGACTTTGGCCCCGGATACGATCCTGCAGATCGCCCCCGGGTCCTTGAGATTAAATACCACAATCGGGAGCCTGTTGTCCATACAAAGCGTGATCGAGGTCGAGTCCATGACGGTCAGGCCCTTCTTTATGACGTCCAGGTAGCTGATGCGGTCGTACTTGACGGCCTTGGGGTTTTTGACCGGGTCGTCCGAATAGACGCCGTCGACCTTCGTGGCCTTCAGTATGATCTGGGCGTTGATCTCCATCGCCCGAAGCGATGCGGCGGTGTCGGTCGTGAAGTACGGGTTGCCCGTGCCCGCGGCGAAGATCACCACCCTGTCCTTCTCGAGGTGGCGCATGGCCTTGCGCCGGATGTACGGCTCGGCGAGCTGCTGCATGTCTATGGCGGACTGCACGCGCGTCGGCACGCCGATGCGTTCGAGCGCGTTTTGAAGCGCGAGGGAGTTGATGACGGTGGCGAGCATGCCCATGTGGTCGGCCGTGACGCGCTCCATCCCCTTGGCCGCGGCCTGCACGCCCCTGAAGATGTTGCCCCCGCCGATGACGAGCGCGATCTGCACGCCCATCGCCAGGGTGTCTTTGATCTCGCCCGCGATGAAGGCCACGGTGTCGGGGTCGATGCCGTAGCCGGTCGAGCCCATCAGGGCCTCGCCGCTGAGCTTCAGCAGTATGCGGCGTGTAGCGGGGCTTCTTGCCCGCCGCCCTGGCGCCAGCCGCTTTCGCGGCCGGGGCGGATTTACTTTTTGGTGCTTTCGCCAAGCTGGAACCGGACAAATCTTTTGAGGACGATGTTTTCACCCATCTTCGCGATCGCGTCCGTGATGAGGTCCTTTATCTTCTTCTTGCCCTCGGGGTCCTTCACGAAGAACTGCTCGACGAGGCAGGTGTCGTCGTAGAACTTCTGGATCTTGCCCTCGAGGATCTTCTCGACTATGTTGGCGGGCTTGCCGGTGACCTGCGCCCTGTAGATCTCCTTCTCCTTCTCGACGACCTCGGCCGGCACGCTCTCGGGGTTGAGGTAGGAGGGGTTGGTCGCGGCTATGTGCATCGCGATGTCCTTGCCGAGCGCGCGGAATTCGTCCGTGCGCGCGACGAAGTCCGTCTCGCAGTTGATCTCGACGAGCACGCCGAGCTTGTCCATGTGGATATATGAGGCGATGAACCCCTCGGAGGCCTCGCGCCCGCCGCGCTTCGCGGCGGAGGCGAGCCCCTTTTGGCGGAGCAGGTCGCATGCCTTGTCCATGTCGCCGCCGGCTTCGGTGAGGGCCTTCTTGCAGTCCATCATGCCCACGCCGGTCTTCTCTCTGAGGTCCTTGACCGAGGATGCCGTTATCTCTGCCATTACTGCGCAACCTCCTCGGTGGTCTTCGCTGCCTCGGCCGGGGCCGGGGCCGCTGCCGCTGCCGCCGCTTCGGCCGCTGCCGCTGCTGCCTCGGCCGCCTCGGCCATCTGCTTCTCGATCGTCTGCCTGCCCTCGCGCATCGCGGCGCCCATCTTTGAGGTCATCAGCGCGATGGCGCGGATGGCGTCGTCGTTGCCGGGGATGACGTAGTCGATCAGGTCCGGGTCGCAGTTGGTATCGACGAGCGCGACGATCGGGATCTTGAGCTTGCGGGCTTCCTGCACCGCGATGTCTTCCTTCTTGGGGTCGATGATGAAGATGATGTCCGGCAGGCCGGGCATGTCCTTGATGCCGCTCATGTACTTCTCAAGCCTGGTGCGGATCTTCTCGAGCCCGGCGATCTCTTTCTTGGTGAGCTTCGCGTACGTGCCGTCAGCCCTCATCATGGTCGATCTTCTTGAGCTTGTCGATGCTCTTTCTGATGGTCGCGAAGTTCGTGAGCATCCCGCCGAGCCAGCGCTGGTTGATGTAGTAAGCGCCGCACTTGTGCGCCTCCTCGACGATCGAGTCCTGGGCCTGCTTCTTGGTGCCGACGAAGAGCACCCTTGCGTTGCGGGTCGAGGAGTCGCGCACGAAATTGTATGCGACCTCGAGGCCCTTCATCGTCTTTTGGAGGTCGATGATGTAGATGTCGTTACGTTCGCCGAAGATGTATTTCTTCATCTTCGGGTTCCAGCGCTTGACCTGATGGCCGAAGTGCACTCCAGCTTCGAGGAGTTCCTTCATCGTGATGACGCTCATTGCTGATTCTCCTTGTGCTGCGCGGTTTTTCCTCCGCCCGAACCCTTCGTCTCCCCGCAATGCGGGGACCGGACGGGGGCATGCTCAGCCGGGCGTGTGTTATTAGTAAGGCAGAGGAGTTTAGCATATGCCACGGTTTGATATCAAGGCAATGACGTACATATAGTGATGTATAATTAAGCAGATGCTATGCAAAACAAGGAGATACGCCACTTGGAGCAGATAGTCGTCAACGTGGCCGAAGCGCCGCTTCTCGAGCGCGCCTTAAGCAGGCAGATGCGCCCCCCTGACATCAGGGCCGCGGTGGACCTGGCCGAGGTGCTCAAAGAGATACTCTCGTGGGCGAACCGGTTTGTCCCCTCGCACTCCGGCTCGGTGCTTATCGACGACCCCGTGGCCCCGCCCGGCCCGGGCGGGCTGCGCGAGCTGTATTTCCTGGCCTGCTTCGGGCCCGGATCGGAGAATATCGCCGGCACGCGCCTCGACGAGAGCAAGGGGATCGCCGGAGAGACCTACCTCAAGGGCTGCCCTTACATCAGCAGGGACGTAGTGCACGACAGCAAGTTCTTCCCCGACATCGACGCGATGACCGAGCACAAGAGCCTCTCGATCATCTGCGCCCCGGTCGTCGTCCAGGGCCGCATAATCGGGGTCATCGAGCTGATCAACCGGATCGGGCGGGAGAGCTTCGACGGGAGCGACCTGGTCCTGCTGGAGATCTTCGCCGGATACACCGGCACGCTGATAGAAAACGCCCTCTCGGCGCGCGCCTTCAAGGAGATGTCGAGGCGCGACAATCTCACGGACCTCTACAACGACCGATACTTCTTCCACGCCCTTAAGTTTGAGATCGTGCGCGCGCTCGAGACCGGCGGCGACGTCTCGCTCGTGTTTTTCGACCTCGACCACTTCAAGACGGTCAACGACACGTTCGGCCACATGGCCGGAAGCCGCGTTCTGAAGGAGGTGGCGGACGTCCTGCGCGGGGTCTTCACGCGGGGCGACGAGGTCATGGCCCGCTACGGGGGCGACGAGTACGTCGTGGTGCTTCCGGGCTCGGGCATCCGCGATGCGGCCGCGATGGCAGAGCGCATGAGGGCCGCGATATCCGGCTTCACCTTCATAAAGCAGCCGGGCGGCCACGGCGAGTTCCCGCTCGACATATCTGACCTGATAACGTGCAGCGCGGGCGTGGCATCGCTGCGCCACAACCTCTCGGCCTCCTGGACCCCTGAACAGATGGTCGACGACCTCATAAGAAAGGCGGACCGCGCGATGTACGAATCGAAGGAAAACGGCAAGGACCGCGTCACGGTCTCGGGCGAGCATACCCTATGAGCCATATGAGGGCGCTGCTGTTCGATGGCGTGCTGAACGTAAAGTCCGGCTATCCTGTGCCTGTGCCGGCGGCCGGCGAGGCGCTCGTGAGGGTGAGGGTAGCTGGCATCTGCAACACCGACCTCGAGATCACGCGAGGCTACATGGACTTCAAGGGCGTGCTCGGCCACGAGTTCGTGGGGGTGGTGGAGCGCGGCGAGGGCCGCGCCTCTGCTCTCGCGGGCCGCCGCGTGGTCGGCGAGATCAACATCGGCTGCGGGAGCTGCCACGCCTGCCTTGCCGGGTTCGCAACGCACTGCGCACGGCGCGATGTCCTGGGCATCCTCGCCAAGGACGGGGCGATGGCCGATTACCTCACCCTGCCCGCCGGCAACCTGATCGAGGTCCCCGAGGGCGTGAGCGACGAGGAGGCGGTCTTCACCGAGCCGCTCGCGGCCGCGTTCGAGATCATCGAGCAGGTGCACGTCAGGCCCACCGCGCGCGTGCTCGTGATGGGCGACGGCAAACTCGGCCTGCTGTGCGCGATGGCGCTCGCAACTACAAGGGCCGAGGTATCGGTGCTAGGCCACCATGCGCACAAGCTCGCTATCGCGAGCCGTCTCGGCATGGCTACCTATACCCTGCCTGAGGACGCAGGCGGACGGTCATATGATATAGTTATCGAAGCGACCGGCTCGGCCGGAGGGCTGGGCACCGCGCTCGGGCTCGTGAGGCCGCGCGGCACCGTCGTTTTAAAGAGCACGGTCGCCGCATCGGCCGATATGAACCTCGCCCCGATAGTGATAGACGAGATCACGGTAGTGGGCTCGCGCTGCGGCCCGTTTCAGCCCGCACTGAGGGCGATAGCATCGGGCGCCGTGGACGTGATGCCGCTTTTGGGCGGCATATACAGGATCGAAGATTCGCTTGAGGCGTTCAGCGCCGCATCCGGTCGCGACGCGCTCAAGATCCTGATCGACCTTCGAGGATAAGGAGGCTGCACCATGAGCGTAAAACTCACACAGCTCGCGAGCTGCTCCGGCTGAGCGGCCAAATACAGTCCTCGCGACCTGTACCACGTGCTGGCACAGCTTCCAAAATTCTCCGACCCAAACATCCTCGTCGGCTCGGCCAACGCCGACGACGCGGGCGTCTATCGCCTCTCGGATGACCTCGCGCTGGTGTTGACCGCCGACTTCTTCACCCCGATAGTGGACGACCCTTACGCCTTCGGCGCCATAGCCGCCGCAAACGCGCTCTCCGACGTTTGGGCGATGGGCGGCCGGGCGATCACCGCCCTGAACGTCGCGATGTTCCCGGCCGGGCCGGTCTACGCCCCGATACTTATAGAGGTCATGCGCGGGGGCATCGAGAAGATGGCCGAGGCCGGAGTCGGCATCATCGGCGGCCACACGATCAAGGACAAGGAGCCCAAGTTCGGCTTCGCCGTGACGGGCCTCATTCATCCAAAAAATATACACGACAACACGATGGCGAGGCCCGGCGACGCGATGATACTCACCAAGAAGATCGGAACCGGCATCGTGGCCACCGGGATCAAGAGCGACAAGGCCCGCCCCGAAGCTATCGCCGAGGCCATAGGCTCGATGAGCAGCCTTAACAAACGGGCGAGCGAGATCATGGTCGAGGTTGGCGTGAGCACCGCGACCGACATAACCGGCTTCGGCCTGATCGGGCACATGCACGAGGTGCTCGCCGCAAGCGGCCGCACGGCGCGCGTATACAGCCGGAGCGTCCCGTATTTCGATGAAGCGTTAAGGCTCCTGGCGATGGGCATCGCGCCGGGCGGCACGAAGGAAAACGTCACGACGTTCGAGAAGTACGTCCAGTGGGGCCATGGGGTCACCGAACAGGACATGCTGCTGCTTTGCGACGCGCAGACCTCGGGCGGGCTGCTGATATTCGTCCCGCAGGGCAGGAAGAACGAGCTCGTCTCGGCCCTGCAGTCCGAGGGCATCCTCGCAGCACACGTCGGGGACGTCCTGGACGCCCCGGCCAGTGGCGACAGGAAGATCTTCGTCGAGACCTAGCAGCCCTACCCCGCTTCGCGGTTTAGCGTTCGCCTCGCCCCGCCACAGCCCCATAGCCAATCCGCATCTTAATCATGCGCATCAACTGGTTTGAATAATCATTGTATATAGACTTATCATAATATCAAGCGCCAGAAGCCGGTCCGTATGCCGGCAATGAGGGATAATATGAAGGCATATCTTATATCTATGATCGCAATAATTGTTTTATTGAGCTGCAAGGCGGCTGAACAGCCATCTTTCATCGACCCCGCCACCGGCATGGAGTTCGTGAAGGTCAGTGGCGGATGTTATCAGATGGGGGACACATTCGGAGACGGCGAGCTTGACGAGCGCCCCGTCCACAAGGTCTGCGTTGGAGATTTCGATCTCGGCAAGTTCGAGGTGACCCAGAAGCAGTGGCGGGATGTGATGGGAGAAAACCCCTCCGAGTTCAGTCAGTGCGGCGGGGATTGTCCGGTGGAAAACGTAAGCTGGGACGATGCGCAGGATTTTATAGCCGCGATCAACAGGAAATACGGCGTGCGATACCGGCTCCCGACAGAGGCCGAATGGGAGTATGCGGCCCGCAGCGGCGGCAGGCGTGACAGGTACTCAGGGACTAGCAAAGAAGCCGCGGTCGAAGACTATGCCTGGGTCGCGAGCAATTCCGAAGGCCATACGCATCCGGTGGGGGCCAAGAAACCTAACGGGCTGGGATTATATGACATGAGCGGTAACGTCTGGGAGTGGACCGGGGATTGCTATGATGACGGCTACTATCAGCATAGCCCGGTGGATAACCCGGCGGGTCCGCCCACATGCCTCAGACGGGTGTTTCGGGGGGGCTCGTGGTTTCGGTATCCTGCGGATGTACGCGCGTCTCTGCGCAGCAACTATGCGCCAGATGTCAGACGCAGCAGTTTCGGGCTCCGCATGCTGAGAATGAAGTGATCCTCTGGGTCACGGCCACGGTCAGCATCGGGCTCACCGTCTACTCCCTGCTTATATGAAGCCATACAGCCAATAATACGCGCTATAATAATCACATGAGCATCGTCCTCGTCAGCGCCTGTCTCGCCGGCTATCCGTGCAGGTATGACCGCACCCACCGCTTAAACGAAAAGGTCCGCGCCATGGTGCGCGAGGGCCTCGCGGTGCCGATATGCCCCGAGCAGCTGGCCGGGCTCGGCGCCCCCCGGATGAAGATCGAGTTCGACTCGGAGGGCGGCGGCGCGGCCGTGCTGGACGGCCTCGGAGGAGCGCATTTCGAGGACGGCACGGACTGCACGGTCGTGCTTATGAGGGCCGCCGATGAGGTGCTGCGCCTGGCTAAGTTATACGGGGCCACCGGGGCCGTGCTTAAGGACGGCAGCCCGTCGTGCGGGGTGACATACGTCTATACCGGCGGCAGGCGGGTGCCTGGCCGGGGCACGGCTGCCGAGCGCCTCAGGCGGGAAGGCATAGAGGTGCGGGGCGTTGATACCCTTCAGGAGTGACGTCCGCTCGCGTACGTTTCCGTATTTCACAATCGGGATAATCGCGCTAAACGTGGCTGTGTTCGTGTTTTCGCTATATGCCGGGATCGAGCCGGTGACGATGCTGTTCGGCGCGGTCCCGCTGGCCCTCATGTCCCACGTGAGCCCCCAGCCGATAAGCCCCCTGGCGACCGTCTTCACCTCCATGTTCCTGCACGCGGGGTTTCTGCACATCGGGGGCAACATGCTCTATCTGTGGATTTTCGGCGGCAATGTCGAAGACAGGATGGGCCACATGAGGTTCCTCGCCTTTTACCTCAGCGGCGGGATAGCGGCTGCGTATTCGCACGCGATCTTAAACGCGACCTCCACGATGCCGATGGTAGGCGCGAGCGGGGCGATATCGGCGGTGCTCGGGGCTTACATTTATCTATATCCCCGCGCCCGCATAGACACGCTGGTATTCCTGGGGTTCTTCTTCCAGATCATACGGCTGCCCGCCTTGATAGTTATCGGGGTTTGGTTTATTATACAGGTCATCAGCGGGATGCTCTCTAGCGCGGCTAGTGAAGGCAGCATGGGCGGCGTTGCCTGGTTCGCCCACATAGGGGGCTTTCTCTACGGCCTGATCACCGTATTTATCTTCGTGCCTGGAAGGAGGCGCTTGGCGTGATTATTGTCTGCCCTCGGTGCCAGACCAAACTCAGGATTCCTGACGAAAAGATTAAGCCCGAGGGCTCGAAGTTCAAGTGCCCGAAGTGCCCGGCCGTGCTGAATATCAGGAGGCCCGCGGCTCATGCGCCCGCGCCCGAGGCCCTCTCAGAGCCCGTGATCGAGCAAAAGATCCCGGTAGTGGCCCCGCCGGCGGCCGCAGCGCCCGCGCTCGCTCCGCACACGGTCCTCGTGGCGCACGAAAACGAGACGGCCGCGCGCGATGCCGAGTCCGCGCTTGCTGCGCTGGGGTTCTCTGTCCTCAGGGCGAGCGACGGGGTGCAGGCGATGATAGCCGCTCTGAAGGGCAGGCCATCGGTCGTGCTCGCGGATCCCGCGCTGCCGAAGATTGGCGGCTTCGACCTGGCCAGGACCATGAAAGAACGCCCTGAACTCAGGGGCATAAAAGTCGCGATCATCAGTTCGTCCAGGGACTACCGGCGCGCCCGGCGAAACCCGCAGGTCTCGGCCGATATCGACGCGTATATCGACGAGGACGAACTGGCGTCCGGGATGGGCGCGATGCTGCGCACTACGCTGTCTGTCGAGATGCCCCCGGCCCCGCCACCGGTACAGCAGGAAATAACCCCTGCCGCCGAGGAAAGCGACGCGGAGAAACGCGCGAGGCGGCTCGTCCGCACTGTGTTTTCCGACATAGCGCTCTATAACCCGGAGAAGCTCGTGGACGCCCTCCGCACCAACACCTTCGCGCAACTCTTCGAGGAGGACATCAGGGAGGGCTATAAGCACTACGTAAGCCGAGTGCCCGACGACGTCCGCAAGCGGAGAGACTACTTCAAGGAAACCATGGACGATTTCATCGCCACGAAGAAACACGCCCTGGGCATCGAGTAACAAGCCACCGCATCCCCCCAGGAAGTATTTTAAAAAAGGCTGCCTCACCCGACCGTTTTCGGGCTTCCCATGCCTCACCACATAAAGTGAAATTTCCACATGACAACCTGCGCATTTCGGTGTACTATCTGGCTAATCGGCAAAGCAAGCCCCTTGAGGGCTGCAAATTAAAGCCTCAAAGGAGATATCTATGATGAAAGCTTTATCGGCACTGGCACTGGTTTTGATGTTCCTATTCGCGACGGGCTGCGCCTGCATCAGCCATGACTGCAGGGCTGGTATAGACGACGGCAAGGTCGTATGCAAAACCCTTAATGACTGCGGCGTCTGCAACGCGCCCACGTGCGAAAAGACCGTCTGCCCGGACTGCCCGACTTGTCCGCCTCCGCCTGCTTGTCCTGTTCAGGCCGCATGCCCGCCCCCGCCTCCTGTGTCGCACGAACCCTTAGCCACATGCGCGGACATCCCGGACATGAACATATACTTCGATACCAACAAGTACGATCTCGTGACAACGGGCGACGCGAAGCCGAACGAGAACACGGCCACCCTCGACAAGATCGTCGATAGCCTCAAAAATCCGGACGACGAGATGCTCGGCGTATTTATCGCGAGCCGTTGCGACGAACGCGGCTCGATCGAGCTCAACCACAAGCTCGGCGAGAACCGCGCCATGAGCGTCAGAAAATACCTCATGGACAAAGGCATCTCCGAAAACAGGATCAAGATCATCAACAGCGGCAAGGAAAGCCCTCTCTGCCCGGAGAAGACCAGGGAGTGCTACCAGATAAACAGAAGCGCGGCTATATACTGGTTTAAACTGCACAATTAATCAAAGCCGACGGGGGCTCCCGGCGTACTCGCCGGGGGCCTCTTTTTTTTTGCGGTCCCACGGGTTGCACGTTCACTCTATCCGGATGATTTTCCGCGGGACTTTCTCAGCGTTTGGGTGTAATATCTTCTCTATCGGCACGGCACGCCCATGGGGGCGGAAAATAAATATTCAAACAGGAGGGATTTAAATGAGAGCTTCAGCAGCACTGATCGTGGTGATGTTCGCTATTGCACTGGGTTGCGTATGCGTCAATCCGAGCCTCAAGACATGCGAAAAACCGGGCCCTGGCAGTATGGCCCCGGCAGCGCAGCCGCCTAAGGCTCCTGAAATGGCGAAGACCATGCCGGCCTGCCCGGTGGATGAGCTGGAGAGCCTCCAGGCGACGCTCAAGGACGTCCGGTTCGATTACAACAAATACGAGATCCTGAAGAGCGACGTACCCAAGCTCAAGACCCTCGCAAAGATCCTCACAGAACACCCGGAACTGGGCGTAAGGATCGAGGGCAATTGCGACGAACGCGGCACCGAAGAGTATAACCTCGCGCTCGGCGTCAAGCGCGCAAATGCGGCAAAAGATTACCTGACTGAAAAGCTCGGCGTCCCCGAGATGAAGATAAGGACCTCGAGCAACGGGAAGGACAAACCGATCTGCGAGGAGCATAACGAAAAGTGCTGGGCCAAGAACCGCAGGGACGAACTTATCCTCACTCAATAATGAATCCATCCAGGGCCCCCGCCATACACGGGGGCCCTGGAATGCCTAAATAAGCCTTTGCCCAAGGGGCGCGGAGGCCTACAGTGACGTATGTTGACGACGAGGCCCGGTTGGCCGAGTAGTGCCGCGACGGCGCATGATGCGGCTTTGGCGCGCATCCATGCAAGCAACTGATAAGCATTTATGGCGGTATTAGTGTTACAATGCAGTGTTGTACAAATCTAAATATTGGCGGTGCATCGAGCTGGAGAAAGAAAGAAAAACCTTTTTGGCTCTCGTTACACGGCCAGGAGGACTGACAGAGTATGAGTTTTGAGGCATTCGGTTTAGACGCAAGGATTTTAGCAGGAGTAAAGCTAGCAGGCTACGAGTCTCCGACCCCCATCCAAGTGAAGTCGATCCCCGGCATTATGGAAGGCCACGACCTTATGGGCCTCGCCCAGACCGGCACGGGAAAGACAGCGGCGTTCGTGCTCCCGATGCTCCACCACATGCTGTCCGCGCATCCCTCGACGGACGGCACGGCCCGCAAGAAGATCCGGGGCCTGATCATCGCGCCGACCAGAGAGCTGGCGGAGCAGATCAACGACTCGATCAAGGAACTCGGCAAGAAGACCCCGTTTAAGAGCATGACTATCTACGGCGGCGCTTCTGCCCACAACCAGCTGAGCAAGCTGCAAAAGGGCGTGGACATCGTCGTGGCCTGCCCCGGCCGCCTGCTCGACCACATGGGACAGGGCAACGTGGACCTCACGGGCGTCGAGATGCTCGTCCTCGACGAGGCCGACAGGATGCTCGATATGGGCTTCCTGCCGGACATAACGCGGATCATCAAGCAGCTTCCGAAGAAGAGGCAGACGATGCTTTTCTCTGCCACCATGCCGGACGAGATCCGCAAGCTCACCTCGCAGCTTATGCACCTGCCCGTTACGGTGCAGGTCGACCACGGCACGCCGGCCAAGACCGTATCACACACGCTCTACCCCGTGGCCGAGCACCTGAAGACCTCGCTGCTGATCGCGCTGCTCCGGCAGATCGGCTCGGGCAGCGTGCTCGTCTTCACGCGCACGAAGTCGCGCACGAGGCGCATAGCCGAGCGGCTCCAGAAAGAGGGTTTTAATGCCTCCCCGCTACAGGGCGACATGACTCAGGGAAAACGCCAGGAGTCGCTTGACGGCTTCAGGAGCGGCAAGTACCAGATACTGGTCGCGACAGACATAGCCGCCAGAGGCGTGGACGTCCTCGGCATATCGCACGTCATAAACTACGACATGCCGGATACCTCTGACGCATATACGCACCGCGTCGGCAGGACCGGGAGGGCCGAACGCTCCGGCGAGGCCATCACGCTCGTGACGATGGACGACAAGATCGCGGTGCAGAGCCTCGAGCGCAACGTCGGCATCGAGCTGATCCTGCGCGAGCTCGAGGGGTTTGACTACAACGTCGCGGCTCCGCCACGCTCCACTGCCCCGCGCCGCCCAGGCGGCGGAAGCAGGAGGCCGTCATCCGGCTCGCCGCGCGGCGGCTCTGGCGGCGGCAGGACCTCCAGCCGCGGACCCAGGCGCACCTCTTCATAAACGCTGCAAGCCCGCCCTCCGCCGCGCGCGATCCCCGCGCCGGCCGCGGGCGGGCCCTCAGCATCCAGATAACAATTGACTTCCGCGCTCCCGCGCTGTGATAATAGCCATTATAATTAATGAGGGCGATAAGTAGTCTAAATGGAAAGCGGCAAACTCGACAGAAAGCGCCTGCTGAGGGCCTCGATGGGGATCGGGGTGGCCTTCAGCGTCCTCGTATTCTTCCTCATGGACCTGCTCTATTCAGACAGCGGCTCGTGGCGCGAGGTCATAGCGCTGGACCTGAAGTCAAACTACGGCATGGACGTCACGATCCACAGCCCGGCGGTCTATCTGGTATACGTGCTGATACTGATGTTCCTGATGGCCGTGGGCGCGGGGATGGGGTATCTTTTCTTCCGCATAATGGAGAAGTTCTTCTCGCTCCTGCACGGCGCGGCGAAGGACGGAGGCCATCATGAGGGATAGGCGCAGCGGCCGCCTGGGCAACCGCGGCATGGCCCGCATGGGCATATTATCGCTGCTCGCGCTGTTTTGCGGGCTCGCGCTGTTTACGGGATACAAGTACTACAAATACTATTTCGAGTCGCCCGACGTATGCATGCTCTGCCACCCGATGGAAGAGGGCTACAAGCAGTGGAACGCGAGCAAGCACAACGACATCATCTGCCAGCGCTGCCACACTATCAGCGCGATGGAGGGCAACCGCCTCCTGTTTAAGTACTTCGTCGCGGGGAGCAACTCGGTCGCCGAGGACCACGGCCGCATCGAGCCCTGGAAGCACTGCATGGAGTGCCACGAATCGGCCGCGTACTCTGGCGCGGTGACGCTCAGGAAGTCGCATGGACATGCGCGCCACGTATTCATGAAGGGCATGCAGTGCAACGCCTGCCACACGCCGGACATGCGCACGGATTTCAAGCCTGACCAGAGCCGCTGCCTGGGCTGCCACCCCGAACGCCTCGTGCACGGCATGGGCACGACCGGGATGCGCTGCCTCAACTGCCACAACTTCATCGAGTCGACCTCATCGCCGGTCTCGGAGGACAAGTGCATCCAGTGCCACAAGGACGTCAAGAAGGGCAAGGTGATGGCGCAGCTCAAGTGCTTCGACTGCCACCACCCGCACGACAAGCTAAAGCTCATCGACCAGGACTGCATGAGCAGCTGCCATGCCAACCAGGTCCGCGTGGGCCAGCACGGGCTGCACCTCAGGCAGGGCATGAAGTGCCTCGGCTGCCATAAGCCGCACGAGTGGGCGGTCGGCCCGCAGCAGGCGCGCGGGCTGTGCGACCGCTGCCATCCGCTCAGGAACCCGAACGCCTTTATCTATTAGAAAAACCTATCTCAGCTTTAAGACAGGTTCGGCCTACTTCTCGTACGTTATCGCTTCGACCGGGCATATGCCGGCCGCGGACTCGCAGTCGCACGACGAGCACTTGCTCGCGTCCACGACGTAGGCCTTCTCGCCTGCATCGAGCTGGAACACCTCCGGGCACAGCTCCACGCACGACCCGCATCCAACGCACGTATCCTGATCCACGATTAGTTTCATGCCTGCCTCCCTGGGATTATGTGTGACTCTTGCATAGATGATATAACGGCAAGTCCCGCCGCGCAACATCAAGGCAGGGGCCGATAAAGTTTTCGGCCGCACGTTCCGATAAGTTACTCATAAGGAGGGAACGGACATGACTACACGCGAGACCATAGAGGCGCTGAGGAACTCCGAGATATGGGTCTGCCTGTCCGACGAGGAGAAGGCCGACGCGATAAGCTACGCTCTCTCCGCGCTGGGGCTGAAGTTCCATCCACGCGCAGAGCGCGACGACGTGGCCGGGCTGCTCGGGGAGACCTACGGCGGCTGAGCCTCACCGGACATGAGCCGCGCTAATCCAGCGCCGCCATGTCCATGCTCTCCGTGACCTGCTTGAGCTTCTTCATCAGCACCGTGCCCGCCCCGGTATTGAATATTATCTTCCTGCCCTGGGGCCCCCTGACGTCATAAGCGGTGATCGGGATGCGTTCCTCCGCAAGCGCCTGTATCGCGAAGTCAACGTTTCGCTGCCCGACGTTCATTATGCCGTTGGTGACGCGCAGTATATCGCCGCCGCCGAAGACCTTGCAGACGAGGTCAGACCTCCGCGAGCCGAGTTCCCCCATGATCTCGATGAGCCTCGGTATCGCGACCATGCCGTACTTGGGGCTTGCGAGGCCCTCTCCGTTCCACAGCGGGAGCATGAAGTGGTTTATGCCGCCCATCTTCCGCACCGGGTCCCACAGGCATACCGAGACGCACGAGCCTAGCACGGTCGTGACCAGGTGAGGCTCCGGGTGCGCGAATATATGTCCTGGGAACAGGTAGTGCTCACCGATGGGCATGGCTGCCCCCTCTTATGGACTGCGCCTCGTATGGCATGGCGGTTGGCTTAGAGGACCTCTTCCTCGCCATCGAATATGAACTCGTTGCCGCCCTCAGAGAAGACGTCCGCGGCCGCGCCCTCTGACTCGGGCAGCGTCACTACGAACGCGCTGCCCTTGCCCGGAGTGCTGTCGAGGTGTATCGTCCCGCCCATGAACTCCACGAGCGCCTTGACTATGCTCAGCCCCAGGCCGTGGCCCCGGTGGGCCTTGCAAACGCCTTCGTCGATCTGTCTGAAGCGGTCGAATATCTCCTTCTGCCTGTCCCTGTCGATGCCGATGCCCTCGTCCCTGACCGCCAGCACGAGCCTCCCGTCCCTGAGCCGGGCGCTGAGCTCGATCCGGCCCCCCGACATGCTGTATTCGATGGCGTTCGCGAGGAGGTTCGACACGATGCAATAAAGCTTCTCGGAGTCGGTCCTGAAGGTGGCCGGGCCGGCCGGATCGAGCGAGACGCTGACGACCTTGCCTTCCGATGCGGCCCTCGGGCTGAAGGAGTCGACCGCGTCCGTCAAAATCCGTCCGATGTTCGATATGGACGGAGCCACGACGGCCTCCCCGGCCTCGATCTCGGCGGCCATGAAGATGTTCCTTATCTGGAAGTCGAGGCCGAAGGCCTCGTCGTGTATCATGCTGGCGAACCTGGCCACCGGCTCATCGGGCGGGGCGTCATGCGCCATCTCGTAGGAGAGCCCTAGGATCGAGGAGAGCGGGTTAATTATCTCGTTTCTGATGTTCGAGAGGAAGTTGCTCTTCATCTGCTCGGATTCGAGCAGCTTTTTGTTGACCTCGGCGAGCTTCGCGCTCACAATCCTCAGGTCAAACAGCGCCCTCTTGTTTTCCTCGAAGCGAGTCCTCAGCTCCTCGATAAGCTCCTCGTCCGACAGATGGCTGGCCATGTCCCCTCCCTTACCGGTGTCTCTCGTATTTATCTTATCACGAAGCCTCTATTTAGCCCAAACGCGCCTGCGGCATTGAATTTTGCCCCCCCGCGAAACTATAATTAACGATCCGAAACCCTGAACCCTCAAAGTCAGGGTTCCGTACATCCGAACCAAGGAGCGTTGCCATGCCGAAAATTCTTGAAAAGAGGCTCATCCGAAAGCCCGACGTGTTCTATTACAAGGTCGCCGCTCCGGCGATCTCGCGTAAGGCGCAGCCGGGGCAGTTCGTCATCATCCGCATCAACGAGACGGGCGAGCGCATACCGCTTTCGCTGGCGGACATCAACCCCGAAGAGGGCACGATCAGCCTGATCGTCATGGTCATCGGGAAGACCTCGGGGGACCTCTCGCTGCTTAACGCGGGCGACGAGATCCTCGACCTCTGCGGCCCGCTCGGCCAGCCGACCCATATCGGCAAGCTAGGGCGCGTCGTGCTCGTTGGCGGCGGGTTCGGAGTGGCCCCGCTCTACCCGATCGCAAAGGCGTTTAAGGCCGCGGGCAACGTGGTTACATGCGTGATGGGCGCGCGCAACAAAGACCTCCTCGTCTACGAGGAAGAGATGCTGCGCGTCTGCGACAAGGTCCTCGTTTCCACGGACGACGGCAGCAAGGGTATCAAGGGCGTCGTCACGATGGCGCTCGAGGCTGAGATAAAGGAAAACGGCGCGGACCTGGTGATGGCCGTCGGGCCCGCGATCATGATGAAGTTCGTCTCTGCCACGACCAAGCCGCTCGGGGTCAAGACTCTCGTGAGCCTGAACCCGATCATGGTCGACGGCACCGGGATGTGCGGCGGCTGCCGCGTCGATATCGGCGGCAAGACTATGTTCGCCTGCGCCGACGGCCCTGACTTCGACGGGCACCTCGTGAACTGGGACCTGCTGATGAGCCGCCAGAAGACGTACGCACCAGAGGAGAAGATCTCCTTCGACCAATGGAAAGAAAAACACGCGCATATGCTTTGCGAGACCAAATAACAAGGACCCGAGGCGATGACAGAAGAAACCCCCAAGGCTAGAAAGATCATACCCAAGCGCATACCGATGACCGAGCAGGACCCGGCTGTCCGCGCCACGAACTTCAAGGAGGTCTCGCTCGGCTACACCCGCGAGCAGGCCATGGCCGAGGCGGAGCGCTGCCTCTCCTGCAAGAAACCCGCGTGCGTCGAGGGCTGCCCGGTCAACGTGCCGATCCCCCAGTTCATAAAGGCGCTCCGCGAGGAAGGCCCGGCGAAGGCCATAACCATCCTCAAGGAGAAGAACATCCTCCCGGCCGTATGCGGCAGGGTATGCCCGCAGGAGACGCAGTGCGAGCAGCGCTGCATCGTCGGCAAGAAGCACGACCCGGTCGCAATCGGCAGGCTCGAGCGCTTTGTCGCAGACGAGGCGATGAGGAACCCCTCGACGGTGGCCCCGGTGCTCCCGAAACCGACCGGCAAGAAGGTCGCTATAGTCGGCAGCGGCCCGTCCGGGCTTACGGCCGCATCGGACCTCGCGCGCATGGGCCACAAGGTCACGATATTCGAGGCCTTCCACGCCCCCGGCGGCGTGCTGCTTTACGGCATACCCGAGTTCCGCCTGCCCAAGGACATCGTCCGCAAGGAGATCGAGGGCCTGCGCGCGATGGGCGTGGACATCCAGCTTAACTCCGTAGTCGGAAAGCTGATCTCTATCGAGGAGATCATGAAGGAGTTCGACGCCTGCTTCATCGGCACCGGCGCGGGGCTCCCGAAGTTCATGAACATCCCCGGCGAGAACCTAAACGGCGTGTATTCGGCCAATGAGTTCCTGACGCGCGTAAACCTGATGCGCGCCTACACCTTCCCCACCTACGACACGCCGATCAAGCACGGCAGCCACGTCGCGGTCGTCGGCGGCGGCAACGTCGCTATGGACGCGGTGCGCACCGCAAAGAGGCTCGGCGCTACCGAGGCGATCATCGTATACCGAAGATCAGAGGTCGAGCTGCCCGCTCGCCGCGAGGAAGTCCACCACGCAAAGGAAGAGGGCATCCGTTTTGAGATGCTCACGTCCCCGGTACGAATAATCGGTGAAAACGGCTGGGTTACGGGTATCGAGTGCCTGCGCATGGAGCTCTCCGAGCCGGACGCCTCAGGCCGCAGGAAGCCGGTAGAGAAAAAGGGATCGGAATTTGTGATCCCGGTCGATACCGTAATCATGGCCATCGGCACCGGGGCCAACCCTCTGGTGCCCGAGAGCACGCCAGAGCTTGCCAAGACGAAATACGGATACATAGTCGCCAACGATGAGACCGGCGTCACTAGCATACCCGGCGTCTTCGCGGGTGGAGATATCGTAACCGGCTCGGCCACGGTCATCTCTGCCATGGGCGCGGGCCGCAAGGCAGCCAAGGCGATCAACGAATACCTGATGGCCGCCAAGGCATAGCGATGCAGCAGCAGACGATGGACGATCTTTACAAGGTCAGGGTCCCGCTCTTCGAGGGGCCCCTGGATCTGCTCCTGCACCTCATCAGGGAGAACAAGATCGACATCTATGACATACCGATCTCGCTGATCACGCACCAGTACCTCGAATACATCGAGCTTCTGAAGGAACTCGACCTCGACATCGCAGGCGAGTTCCTTGTGATGGCCGCGACCCTCATACACATCAAGTCGCGCATGCTCCTGCCTATCGAGGAGACCGCGGACACCGAAGAGCTCGAGGACCCCCGCCTCGAACTCGTCCAGAGGCTGCTTGCTTACAGGGAGTTCAAGGACGCCTCGCTCGGGCTCCGCGAGCGCGAGGAGCATTGGAGCGAGGTCATGTACCGCTCGCCCGAGGCGGAGCCGGAGCTCGACGAGTCCGGGGACGGATCGGGCGAACTGCCGCTTTTCAATCTGAACATATTCGACCTGCTCATGGCCTTTAGGAAGATCCTGGATCGCGTGCCGTCCGAGATCGCCTCGATCACCAAGGAAGCGCTCTCGATCAAGGACAGCATGGCGCATATCATCGAGGCGCTGAGGGGCTCGGAGGCGGTGCGGTTTGAGGATCTGTTTGAGGGCGTGGCCTCGAAGCCGCACCTGATCATCACGTTTGTCGCCCTTTTGGAGGCCATAAAGATCGGGCTTGCGCGCGTGTATCAGGAGGCCGAGTTCGGGCAGCTCTGGGTCATCAGGCCCGAGGACCGGCCTGTCGAGACTCCGCAATCAGACGCAGTGGCAGCGGCATAGCCGCCCTGCCCCGTCCCCTCCATGTACGTACTCGGCATCGACACCTCCTGCGACGACACCTCGGCCTCGCTGCTTGAGTGCTCCCCCGAACGTGTAAGCATAGTCAGAAACGTCGTATCGAGCCAGACCGCGATCCATACCAAATACGGCGGCATAGTGCCGGAGCTCGCCTCGCGCAGCCACATCGAGATGATCTGGCCGGTCGCGGCCGAGGCCATGGGCGGCATGGACATCAGGCAGCTCGGGCTCGTCTCTGTATGCGCGGGACCTGGCCTGATAGGCTCGCTGTTGGTAGGCTGCTCTTTCGTGAAGGCGATGTGCTACGCAGCCGGGCTGCAGTTCGTCGGCGTAAACCATCTCGAAGGCCACATACTCTCCCCGTTTCTCGAGGGCCGCTCACCCGAGTTCCCGTTTCTGGCGCTCGTCGTCTCTGGCGGCCATACGTCCATCTATAAGGTCTCGGACTACTGCGACTATACCGGGATCGGCCGCACCAGAGACGACGCGGCGGGAGAGGCATACGACAAGGTCTCGAAGCTTTTGGGCCTCGGGTATCCCGGGGGCCCTGTGATCGACCGCCTCGCATCGGAGGGCAACCCGCACGCCGTGGAGTTCCCGCGCGCTTATCTGCCCGGAGGGTACGACTTCAGCTTCAGCGGGCTTAAGACCGCGGTGAGGCTCGCCAGGGAGTCCAACCCCGGCCTCAGCGACGCGGACGTAGCGGCTTCGTTTCAGGCCGCGGTGATCGACGTGCTAGTGCGCAAGTGCGAATGGGCGATGAGGGATACGGGCATCAACAGGCTCGCGATCTCGGGCGGCGTGGCCGCAAACAGCGGTCTTCGCGCTAGCATGACCGCGATGGCCGAGGCCACGGGCGTGGAGCTCTACCTCCCGTCGCTTGCGTTTTGCACGGACAACGCCGCTATGATCGCGCTTTCGGGCTACAGGCGCCACCTCAGGGGCGAACGCTCCGGGCTCGACCTCAACCCGAGGCCATACCTTCCTATCGGATAGCGCATTACCGATTTTCGTTATGTTAAAATTTAAGCATTCCATTTATATCCAAAGGAGCAATCATGCTTGCTGACAGGGCAAAGAGAATAAAGCCGTCCGCCACGCTCGCGATGGACGCCAAGGCCAAGGCCATGAAGCAGGAAGGCAGGGACATCGTCAATTTCGGGGTCGGCGAGCCTGACTTCGACACGCCTGATAACATCAAGGAGGCCGCGATCCGGGCCATCAGGGCCGGGTTCACTAAATACACCCCCGCCGGCGGCACGGTGCAGCTCAAAGAGGCCGTAATGGGCAAGTTCAAGTCCGAAAACGGCCTGACATACAAACCCGAAGGCATTATAGTCTCCTGCGGGGCGAAGCACAGCCTATATAACATCGCTCAGGCCCTGTACGGCCCCGGCGACGAGGTCATCATCCCATCCCCTTACTGGGTCTCGTACCCCGATCAGGTGCTCTTAAACGACGCGACCCCCGTAATAGTCCAGACGCACGAGGCTGACTCCTTCATGCTCCGCCCCGAGGCGCTAAAAGAGAAGATCACCAGGCATACCAAGGCGATAATCCTAAACTCGCCCTCGAACCCCACAGGGCTCACCTATGACCGCCATACGCTGGAGGCCATCGCGCAGATAGCGGTCGAGAACAACCTCTACGTGATCTCCGACGAGATATACGAACACCTCATATATGACGGCGGCAGGCACGTCAGCATCGCATCTCTGGGCAGGGAGATCTTCGAGCGCACGATAGTCGTAAACGGGCTCTCGAAGGCCTACGCCATGACAGGATGGCGCATCGGGTATGCGGCAGGTCCGGCGCCGATCATAAAGGCGATGACGAACATACAGGGGCAGTCGACCTCCAACCCCTCATCGATCTCGCAGGCCGCGGCTATAGAAGCCCTCACCGGGCCGCAGGATTTCATAAGCGTGATGCGCGCGGAGTTCGACAAACGCCGGAAATACCTGGTCGGCGAGCTGAACTCGATCCCCGGCATGCACTGCCTCACCCCAACTGGCGCGTTCTACGCCTTCCCCAACACTGCCAAGCTCTACGGCGGCAAGGTGAAAAATTCCACCGAGCTCTCGATGTACCTGCTCGACGAGGCGATGGTCGCGCTCGTGCCGGGCGAGCCGTTCGGGAGCGACGACCACATCCGAATATCGTATGCGGTCTCGATGGCCGACATCGAGAAGGCGGTCGTACGCATAAAAGCCGCGATAGAGAAGCTGGTCTAGAGTGGAAAAGGAGGCACTGGTGCCTTTCCGCTCCGGGTTCATATCTATCACCGGCAGGCCGAACGTCGGCAAGTCCACGCTCCTAAACCAGATCCTCGGCCAGAAGATCGCCATAGTGACCAACCGGCCTCAGACCACGCGCAACCGCATCCTGGGCATCAAAAACACCCCAGAGGCCCAGCTCGTATTTTTGGACACGCCGGGCATCCATACCCCGCGCCACGGCCTGGGCGCGGTGCTCGTGAAGGAGGCCAAGCAGGCGATCAAGGACGTAGAGGTCGTGCTCCTAGTGGTCGAGCCCCGCACGCCGCGCAACGACGACCGTGCGGTCATTAAGCTGCTCACCGGCATCAACAAACCGGTCGTGCTTGCGATCAACAAGATAGACTCCGTGAGCAAGCCCGACCTCCTGCCCGTGATACAGGCGTACGCCGCGCTTTTTGAGTTTAACGAGGTCGTGCCGATCTCTGCGATCGAGGGCGAGGGTGTGGACGAACTCGTACGCGCGCTCGCCTCGCACCTGCCCGAGGGCGCGCCGCTCTATCCCGAGGACATGGTGACGGACTCGCTCGAGCGGTTCATCGCGGCGGAGTTCATCCGCGAGAAGGTGATGCGCCAGACCGGCGAGGAGGTGCCGCACTCGGCCGCCGTAGAGATCGTAACCTGGGAGGAGCGCCCCAACGGAGTCGTGAGCATCAGCGCCAACATCTATGTTGAAAAAGACGGGCAGAAGGGTATTATAATAGGGAACCGCGGCGAGCGGCTCAAGAGCATCGGGGTCGCGGCCCGCACCGAAATCGAAGGCCTCTTGGGGACCAAGGTGTTCCTCGAGCTATGGGTGAAGGTCAAGAAGGACTGGCGCATGAAGAAGACCGCATTGAGCGAGCTGGGGTTTAACTGATGCTTCTGAAGATGAAGGTCGAGGGGCTGCTCTTCGACCCCCGGAGCAACATGTACATCCTTCTTTTAAAGGACACGGACGGCTCCGACACGCTCCCGATCTGGATCGGCAAGCCCGAGGCCGACTCGATCGCGCTCGCCCTGGGCAAGGTCGCCACCCCCCGCCCGCTCACGCACGACCTCGTCCGAAACATCATGGACGCGCTCCTGGTTAAAGTCACCCGCATCGTCATCACGCAGATCATGGACAACACCTACTACTCGCTGATCTACATGACGGACGGCACGAGGGAGGTCCCGGTGGACTCAAGGCCGAGCGACGCCGTGGCCGTCGCGCTTCGCACCGGCGCGCCGATTTATGTTGAGGACGAGGTGCTCAACAAGAAGAACTCCGACGGACTCGAAGAGTGGCTCAAAAACCTCAAGCCAGAGGATTTCGGAAACATAATGTAGTCCCGGCACCGGGCTCCCGGATGGCCCGCACCACGACCGCATTATCGTTTGGCCCCTTATGCTGAGAAAGACCGAGGGCATCGTCCTGCGCACCATCCCGTTTGGCGAGGCAGACCTGATCGTAACCTACATCACGCTCGATTTCGGTATTTTGAAGGCGTTCGCAAAAAGTCCGCGTAAAACAAAAAGCCGCTTCGGGAGCAGCCTCGAGCCGTTCACGCACTCCCTCATCGGCGTGATGGGCCGCGAGGACGCCCAGCTCCCGCGCCTCACGCAATCCGACATCGTCCGTCCGCATCAGGCCTTGAGGGAGAGCCTGCGCACCATGGTCAGCCTAAGCGCGATGGCTGAACTCACGCTCGCCCTGATGCCCGAATCCGCGCCCAACGAGCCCGCCTTCAGGCTGCTGGAGCAGGTCCTCGACCTCATGGACTCTGCCCCTGACGATCCGCTCTACCCGCTTGCTTACGCGATCAGGTTTCTGGAGCTCAAGGGCTATGCCCCGGCCCTGGGCGGCTGCGCGATTTGCGGGGCCGCATGCTGTGAGTTTTATCCTTCGATGGGCGCGCTGGTCTGCCGCTCTTGCAGGGCCGAGGGCAGTTCGGTGAGGCTTGCGCATGGAAGCATAAAGCTATATGAGGCGCTCGCCGGATGGGAGCTCGGGAAACTCAGGAGGCTTAAGGCCGGGGCGGGGATGCTCGCGGAGCTGCGCGCGCTGCTCGACGCGCACCTCGGACACGTCCTGACGCGGCCCATGAGGACGCCGGACACCGTCGAGGCATTGCGGAACTTGTAGGTTCTACTGCTGCTTGCCGGCCTCTGAGTAGTTCGGGGCTTCCTTCGTGATTACGACGTCGTGGACGTGGCTTTCCTTGAGACCGGCCGCGGTGATGCGAACGAGCTTGGCCTTCTTCCTGAGTTCGGCGAGGTCGCCGCAACCGCAGTACCCCATGCCGGAGCGCACGCCTCCCATGAGCTGGTGCACGCTCTCCGCGACATGGCCCTTATAGGGCACGCGGCCCTCGACGCCCTCGGGCACGAGCTTTTTGATCTCGGTGTGCTGCTGCATGTAACGGTCGCGCGCGAACTGCATCGCGCCCAGGGAGCCCATGCCGCGGTATACCTTGTAGCTGCGGCCCTGAAACAGTATGACCTCTCCGGGAGCCTCGTCCGTGCCCGCGAAAAGGCTCCCGACCATCACGAGGTGCGCCCCTACCGCGAGGGCCTTGATTATGTCGCCCGAGTATTTTATGCCGCCGTCGGCGATAAGGGGTATCTTCATCTTTTTGGCTACGGTGTAGCAGTCCATTATCGCCGTGATTTGCGGCACTCCGGCCCCGGCCACGATGCGAGTCGTGCATATCGAGCCCGGCCCTATGCCTACCTTCACCGCGTCCGCGCCGGCTCTTATGAGGTCGAGGGTGCCTTCGCTCGTTGCTACGTTTCCTGCAATCACGTCGACGTCAAACCGCTTCTTTAACGCCTTCAGGGTGTCCATCACGGATCTGCTGTGGCCGTGGGCCGTGTCTATTGCTATCAGATCGACGCCAGCCTTCGTGAGGAGTTCGGCCCTGACCATGGCCTCCTCGCCGACGCCCACGGCCGCGCCCACGCGGAGGCGGCCCATCGCGTCTTTGCAGGCATGGGGGTATTTCCTGCGCTTCTCTATGTCCTTGATCGTGATGAGGCCCTTGAGCATGTAGTCCTTGTCGACGATCGGGAGCTTCTCGATCTTGTACTTGTGCAGTATCTCGCGCGCCTGGTCCAGGTCGGTGCCGACCGAGGCGGTGATGAGCCTCTTGCTGGTCATGACGGCCTTGACCTTCTTTTTGAGGTTGGTCTCGAACTTCAGGTCGCGGTTCGTGAGGATGCCCACGAGCTTGCCCTTGACCGTGACCGGCACGCCGGAGATCTTGTACATGCTCATCAGGTCCAGGGCGTCCGAGATCGGGGCCTCGGGGACGACCGTCACCGGGGATATGATCATCCCGCTTTCTGACTTCTTGACCTTCTCGATCTCGATGGCCTGCGCCTCGGGGGGCATCGCGCGGTGCACGATGCCTATGCCGCCCTCACGGGCCATGGCTATGGCCATCGCAGCCTCGGTGACGGTGTCCATCGCGGAGCTGATGATCGGGATGTTGAGCGTGATGCGGCGGGTGAGGCTGGTCGAGAGGTCCACGTCCTTCGGGAGCACGTCTGAGCGGTTGGGGACCAGAAGCACGTCGTCGAAGGTCAAACCTTCTGAAAGGTGTTCAATGGACATCGAGCCCTCCTCGGCTGTTTTCGGTTAACAAAGATAATAGCACGCCGGTGCGCATTAGCTCAACATGCAATTTGTGCAAGTGCGCGCAGGCTGCCGCATGCGCGCAGCGCCGGTCAGCGACATGCCGGTGCGGCTTGCCCAAAACCGGGCAAATATGCACAATATTACAAGCTGTGTCAGAGATAACCTACAAAAAAGCCGGAGTGGACATCGAGGAGGGGGACCGTTTCGTCGACCTCATCGCCCCGCGCGTCCGCAGCACCTTCCGAAGCGGGGTCATGGGCGGCATCGGCTCGTTCGGCGCCCTATTCAAGCTCGATACCAGCCGCTACAAGGAGCCGGTGCTCGTAAGCGGCACGGACGGCGTCGGCACCAAGCTCAAGGTCGCGTTCATGACGGGCAGGCACGACACCGTCGGCATAGACCTGGTGGCCATGTGCGTAAACGACATCCTCACCCAGGGGGCCGAGCCGCTGTTCTTCCTCGATTACTTCGCGACCGGCAAGCTCTCGCCGGAGGACGCCGCGCGCGTGGTCGAGGGCATTGTGGCCGGCTGCACCGAGAGCGGCTGCGCCCTGATCGGCGGCGAGACGGCCGAGATGCCCGGCTTCTACGCGGCCGGAGAGTACGACCTCGCGGGTTTCGCCGTTGGCGTCGTCGACAGGCCGGACATCATCGACGGCTCTACGATCTCTGAGGGCGACGCGGTGATAGGTATTTCATCAAGCGGCATACACTCAAACGGCTATTCGCTCGTGCGCAAGGTCCTGTTCGAGCACGCCGCTTTGAGCGTGGATGCGCGTGTCGAGGAACTCGGCTGCACGCTCGGCGAGGAGCTCCTGCGCCCGACGCGCATATACGTCAAGGCATACAACGCGCTTAAGGGCAAGGTGCGCGTTAAGGGCATGGCTCACATCACCGGCGGCGGCATACCCGGCAACCTGCCCCGCATATTCCCCAAGGGCATCGGGGCCAATGTGCGAGAGTCCGCATGGACCTCCCAGCCTATTTTCGGGCTCATCCAGAGGCTCGGGAATGTGCCGAGGGACGACATGCGCAATACCTTTAACATGGGCATCGGGTATATTATCGTCGTTCCGCAGGAAGACGTTCAGCAGGCCCTTTTGAACTTACACGCGGCGGAGTATCAAGCCACCGTGATCGGGAAAACAGTCAAGACAGCTGAGAAAACGGACGTTATATATGATTAAGTCAAAACAGCTCATAAGGAAGCTCCTCACTCCGGTGACGATAATGCTCATCCCTCACACGAGCAGGCGCTCGCTGACTTTCAGCATTCCGAGCGTGCTCATCGCGGCGCTCCTGGCGTTCAGCCTCGTGGGGATGGCGTTCGTGGGCCTGCTGGCCAGAGACGCGGTGCTCTATAAGTCCACCAAGCAGAAGCTGGACCACTATGACAGCGAGATTTCGGACCTGCAGTCGACGATCTCGGCCCTCAAATTGGCCGAGGCCGAATTCAGGCGGCTGTTTTCGAAGGGTACGAAGGAAGACGTCCTGGATAACCTTGACACGACCGACAGCGGCTCGGTCGACACCGACGTGCTCAAGGCCGAGATAGCCCGCAGCATCGAATCCGTCGGCGAGATACGCGATTACCTGAGCCAGACGCGCGAGCTATACCGCGCCACCCCGATGGGAAGCCCGGTCGAAGACGGCCACATTACCTCGCCATACGGCGAGCGCGTCAATCCGATCACCGGCGGGCCTGAGTTCCATTCCGGACTCGACATATCCACCGAACCGGGCACCCCGGTCTACGCCACGGCCGACGGCGTGGTGAGCTTCGCGGGCATGAGCTCGGGGGGTAACGGCAACCTCGTCGCGATCGAGCACGGCTTCGGATACGAGACCTATTTCGCGCATAACAGGCAGATCGTAGTGAAGGTCGGACAGGTGGTCAAGCGCGGGGAGCTCATCTCGTATGTCGGTTCCACCGGAAGCTCCACCGGGCCGCACTGTCACTACGAGATATGGAAAGACGGCCGGAGCGTGGACCCGGCCAAATTCCTGGAGGCGAGGAGGTCATAGTGTTTAAAAAGAGCGACAAGGTAGAGTCATTCATAGGCCGCAACACCCGCCTGAGCGGTGAGCTCACGATGAAAGGCACGCTCAGGATCGACGGCATACTAGAAGGCAGCATAGAGGTCGAGAGCCTCGTGATGGGGCCCGGCTCGGTCCTGACCGGTGACGCC
Source organism: Nitrospirota bacterium (assembly GCA_963721805.1). Lineage (GTDB taxonomy): Bacteria > Nitrospirota > Thermodesulfovibrionia > Thermodesulfovibrionales > JdFR-86 > CAVRJY01. The sequence goes on from CAVRJY010000001.1 coordinate 1,506,720, forward strand.
CGCGCAACGCGCGCGGTAATTGGCGGCGAGGTCAAGGGCGACATATACGCGGCCGAACTCGTAGAGATCAAGCAGACCGGCAAGGTCAGGGGCGATATAGCCACGACGAGGCTCATCATCGTCGAGGGCGGCACGATCGACGGGCTGGTCACGATGCGCAAGGACGAGTCGAAGATAGTGGAGCTCAGCCAGGAGAGGGCCCGCGCCCAGAGGGCATAGGCCTCGCAAGGCTTCCGCAAGGATTTCACTTTTTTTATGTCTGTTTCTGGCTGTTCCTGAGGAGAGGTGGCTGAGCGGTTGAAGGCGGCGGTCTCGAAAACCGTTGTAGGGGTAACCCTACCGTGGGTTCAAATCCCACCCTCTCCGCCATTTTACTGAAACTCCGCACCTATTTCACGGCCTCGATAATCCTCTGCACCTCGGCGCGGTCGAGCGTCTCGTCCTTGAGCAGCGCCTCTGCTAGCGCGTCGAGCGCCGGGCGTTTTTTCGAGAGTATCGCGGTAGCACTCGCCTCGGCCTCGATAATGGTTTTTTGTATCTCCTGGTCCATGAGCCAGGCCATCTGCTCGCTGTAGCGCTTTGGGGAGGACAGCTCCATGCCCAAAAACGGGTGCTCCTCGCCGCGGCCCAGATTCACCGGGCCGACCCTGTCGCTCATGCCCCACTGCGAGACCATCTTCTCGGCGAGCGAGGTAGCGTCCTTGAGGTCGTTCTGCGCGCCGCTGCTTGTGTCGTCGAACACGAGCTTCTCGGCGACCCGCCCGGCCAGCGCCACGCTGAGCTTCACCATCAGATAAGCGCGCGGGTAATAGTGCCGGTCCTCCTCAGGCAGGAGCTGCGTGACGCCCATAGCCATCCCGCGCGGGATGATGCTTACCTTGTATATCGGGTCCGCGCCGGGCTGCTCCCATGCGACGAGCGTATGGCCGGCCTCGTGGTACGCGGTGATCCGCTTCTCAAGGTCGCTTATCGTGAGCTCCTTGACCGCGCCCATGAAGATGATGTCGCGCGCCTCCTCGAAGTCAGCCATCGTGATATTCTCCTGACCCTTGCGCGTCGCGACGAGCGCGGCCTCGTTGGCGAGGTTTTCGAGGTCCGCGCCGGTCATGCCCGGCGTGCCCCTTGCAAGCGTATCGAGCGATACGTCGCCGCCGAGCGTCTTGTTTCGGACATGTATTTCGAGTATCGCCTTCCTCTCCTTCCAGCCCGGCCTGTCCAGCACGATATGGCGGTCGAACCTGCCGGGCCGCAGCAGCGCGGGGTCGAGGACGTCCGGGCGGTTCGTCGCGGCCATCACGATGACCTCGTCGTGCGGGTCGAAGCCGTCCATCTCGCTCAGGAGCTGGTTTAAGGTCTGCTCGCGCTCGTCATGGCCGCCGCCGAGACCGGTGCCGCGCGTCCTGCCAACCGCGTCTATCTCGTCGATGAAGATGATGCTCGGGTGCGTCTCTTTGGCCTTTTTGAACATGTCTCTTACGCGTGAGGCCCCCACACCCACGAACATCTCGATGAACTCCGAGGCGCTGATGTTGTAAAACGGCACCCCGGCCTCTCCGGCCGTGGCGCGCGCAAGCAATGTCTTTCCTGTGCCAGGCGGCCCGATCAGCAGCACGCCCTTGGGGACCTTCGCGCCGAGCTTCTCGAACCTCACAGGGTCTTTAAGATACTCTATCGTCTCTCGGAGTTCGAGCTTAGTGCTGTCCATGCCTGCGACGTCATTAAACGTCACGTTCGTCTTCTGGCCCTTATAAAGCTTTGCCCTGCTCGCCCCGAACGAAAACAACCCGCCCGGGCCGCCGCTTTGAAGCTGCTGCGTCTTTCTCATCATAAATATCCAAAGCCCGATTATCAGCGCCCATGGCAGCACCCCTATCAGAATCTGCCATACGTAGCTCTGCTCGGCCGACTCGACCGTGACAGCGACCTTTTGACTGCTCAGGGCGTTCATTATGCCGTCGCCCTGAAAGACCGGCAGCACGCTCTGGAAGTACCTGACGCTCGAGGGCTGCTTGTCGCCCTGCAGCACGATCTTGGCGTCTTTCTTGAGTTCCCCGTTTATCTGGAGCTTTTTTATCGTGACCGAATTTACGTTGCCGGCGTTCAGCTGGTCCATGAACTGGGTGTAGTTTATCGCGTAGACCGCCGGGGCCGGGGTGTTGTAGTAGCTCTCCCATACGAACAGCAACAATATCGAGATCACGATAGCCGCGATGTACCGTCGGCCCATGCCCGAGAAAACGCTCATGTCATCATTGGTGTCTTCAGCCATTTCATCCCCCGCTGCGCCTTCGATCTACAGCTGCTATCTACAATCATATCAGGCTATAGGCGCAATTCCTACCCTGGCCCCGATTTCTTAGCCAGGCCGGCACCATGCGCAGCTGTTTGATTTTTGGGATTCCGGTATAGTATTGTCAAGATTCTGTGGACGACGCATTTTACATGGGGCTGGCGCTTGACGAGGCCGCCCTCGCCTTTGACGAGGGTGAGGTCCCGGTCGGGGCCGTACTGGTCCTGGGCGACAGGATTATCGCCCGCGCCAGAAACGCCCGCGAGTCCACCGGGGACCCTACGGCGCACGCCGAGGTGCTCGTTATGCGGGCTGCGGCCGCGGGGGGAGAGGCCGGAGACGGCTGGCGGCTCGAGAAGACGACGCTATACGTTACCAAGGAGCCCTGCGTGATGTGCTCAGGCACGATGATCAACGCCAGGCTCGGCAGGCTGGTATTCGGGTGCTGGGACACGAAACGCGGCGCGGTAGAGAGCCTGTACCAGCTCCTCGGCGACCCGAGGCAGAACCACAGGGTGGACGTGACCTCCGGCGTGCGCGAAGAGGAATGTGCGGCGCTTTTAAAGAGGTTTTTTCAGATGAGGAGAGGTGGCTGAGCGGTTGAAGGCGGCGGTCTCGAAAACCGTTGTAGGGGTAACCCTACCGTGGGTTCAAATCCCACCCTCTCCGCCATTTTTCTTTCTGAATTATCGGCATCCAAAGCCCGCAGCCTTCCATATCCGTACGCCTGCGGCAACTCAGCCCTGTATGCTCACCGCACGCCTTCAGGGCGATTGCGGCCCTGCCCTCCTGGTAAAAACCCCGGATAGGCGATCTGCATAGCTTAGCCGCCAGCCCTTCGAGGCCAGCAGGTATCGGTAAAGCGGATAGTTTTCATTGGTAAAAGGGTTTACCGGGGGCATGATGACAGTATTTATCCGGTACTTTTCAAGCAGCCGGTCCGCATTGTCCGTATCCCACAGCATGTGGGTATAATCATAAAACGCCTCGGTATTGAGCACCCTGCCGTCGATAAACACCTTATATCTCGGGTAAAGGGTCCACATCAAGTACCCGCCCCAATCATAGTGGTTGAATATATTGCCTGAGACCCCGTTGTCCAGCATGTATTGCGCCGCCCCGCGGGGGTATAAGTTCCAGGCCACGGGGGTCCTTATTGCCGCAAGAAGAGTCGTGTTCAGATTCAGGATGCTGAATACGGCCAGCCCCAGGACTATCGCAGCCGTGGCTGCCGCTTTGGCCGCCCTGTTGAAATCCCGGATCGAGCCGTGCAGGTATGCCGCAACCAGTGGCGCGGTCGAACAGACGAAGAACGGGATGTACCTATAGGCCTTGAGGCTGATAGCGGCAGTAAACGCGATCAATAGGAGATGCCGCAACTCCATCTTGAACCTCGTCCTTAGGGCCACCGCGATAACCAGCAGGAAATATGCGGCATACGCTGCGACGTTGCCGTGATGCTTCAGGGCATACTCCATGGGCGGCATGTACTCCGAGACCTTGCCCTGCAATCCGGAGCCCTCGAACATCAACAGCTCGGAATACGGCCTGTAAGTGTTCGGATTAACAAAGGTGAGCGCAATGGAGAAGGCCAGCAAAGCGATATATCGCGCCCTGAGAGGGTTTTCTGCCGGGCGCTCCCTGAACCATTGCACCGCCTCGGCCAAGAGGTATATCGATACGAAGACGCTGCCGATCATGAATCCCCTGTGGAGGTTCGCCCAAAGGACCATCACGGCATACAATGCCGCCACGGACGGCGGATGGATCGACCCTTCCCTGTACTTCCGGTGGATGGATTCGAGGGCCACGACCAGCGCGCATGAAAGCAGGAATGAAAACTCTTGCGGCCTGAGCGCGGTATATCCCATGAGGGTGAACCCCGCGATCACCGTCACGGCGATCCCGCTGGTGAAACCCGCCCCGCTGCGGCGGCAGCCGGCCATTATCATGAGCAGGACCGCTGAAAGCAGCAGCGCGTTATAGGCGATCAGGCCGTAATACCCGAGGCCCGCATATACGGCATACATAAGTACCTGCGCCATCCAGTAACCATTCAAGATTACCTGCCTGTTGCCAGCGGTATCCACAGGCGGGTAGCTAAACGGGTCTGTGGCGGGAATCAGGGAGCGGCTCTCTGAGATGTACCTGCCCGAGGCGAGGTGCCACCACGTGTCGGCGTCCCATAGCGGACGGCAGAAATTAACGGCGAACAAAAGCAGAACGCCGACCAACAGTATTCTTTTATAAGGCATGCCTTTTAAGCCCTTCCCACCCGGCATCATATTGCACAGCCTTCCGTCTTGCTATATAGTAACATCAGTGGAGGACACCGGACATGGGCAAGATCAAGGGAAGCAAGACCGAGCGTAACCTGCTCAAGTCGTTTTCGGGTGAGAGCCAGGCCCGCAACCGCTACACGTACTTCGCGGGCGCTGCGCGCAAAGAGGGCTACATGCAGATCGCGGAGATTTTCGAGGAGACCGCGAACCAGGAAAAGGAGCACGCCAAGCGCTTCTTCCAGTTCCTTGAAGGCGGAGACCTTGAGGTAACCGCCAGCTTTCCTGCCGGGCAGATCGGGACGACCGCCGAAAACCTCCTCGCGGCCGCTATCGGCGAGCACGAGGAGCACACTACACTGTACCCGGCGTTCGCGGACGTCGCGGACGAAGAAGGCTTACCCGCATTAGCGGCACTCTGGAGGGCTGTTTCCGTGGCCGAGCGCAATCACGACAGGCGTTACCGCGCACTGCTGGACAATATAGAAAGCGGACGCGTCTTCAAGCGCGAGGGCGAGGTGAGCTGGCGGTGCCGCAACTGCGGTTACGTCCACAGCGGCCCGGAAGCGCCCGAGCAGTGCCCGGCCTGCGCCCATCCGAAGGCATACTACGAACTGTACGGCGAGAACTGGTAATAGTTCGTTGCAAATTCTCGCTGCGCCCGGATTTGCAACGGATACGGCTACTGAGGGCAGACTATTGGACGCTGCTCCGAGACACGGCGGTCTGTCCGATATCTCCCATGCGGGGTCTTAAACAGATTAAACCGTCTTGAGCCTGTAGCCCACGCCCGGTTCGTTGATGAAGTAGCGCGGGCGCGCCGGGTCGGGTTCCAGCTTGTGGCGGAGCTGCGCCATGTATATCCTCAGGTAATGGGTCTGGTTGACGTAGGCCGGGCCCCAGACCTCCCTCATAAGCTGTCCGTGCGTGATGACCTTCCCGGCGTGGCGCACCAGCACCGAGAGCAGCTTGTATTCCGTTGGGGTCAGGTGCACCTCGGCCTCATCGACCTTGACGCGGCGCATCGCAAGGTCCACCGTGATGCCGCCCAGGATGAAGACCGACTCCTCCCCGGGGCTCGGCGTACCTGCATGGCGCAGGGCCACGCGGATCCTGGCAAGCAGCTCCCCCGCACCGAACGGCTTGGTGAGGTAATCGTCGGCCCCGGCGTCGAGGGCCTTGACCTTGTCGTCCTCCTGCCCGCGCGCAGAGAGCACGATGACCGGCACCGTGCTCCACTCGCGGAGCTTCTTCGCGACCTCGATCCCGTCGAAGTCCGGGAGGCCCAAATCCAAGAGCACGACCGAGGGGTTTTTCCCGGCAGCCTCCCTTAGGCCATCCTCGCCCGTGGCGGCCTCGATCAGCCTGTAGCCCTCGCCCTGCAGCGTGATCCGCAGGAACCGGCGCATCTGAGGCTCGTCCTCGATCAGCAGTATAAGCTCGCCGGTCACTGCTCTTCCTCCTCTATGGCCGGCTGCGGCCCCTCTATCGGCAGGGTGAAGCGGAAGGCCGCTCCCCCGGTCGCACGGTTCTCGGCCCATATGCGGCCGCCGTGGGTCGCAATGATCGCCCGGCTGATCGCGAGCCCGAGCCCGATGCCGCCGCCGGGTCCGGCGCTGTGCACGAACTTGTCGAATATCCTCTCCTCCGAGCCGGGCGTGAGGCCCGGCCCCCGGTCCGCGATCTTGACGACCACGGAGCCGTCCTTCACCTCGGCCGAGATCTCAAGCGGCGAGCCCTCAGGCGTATACTTAAGCGCATTATCGAGGATGTTCATGAACACCTGTTCTATGAGCAGGGGGTCGAACCTTACGAGAGGCAGGTCGCCGGGAATGGATACAGCCACGGGACGCGCGGAGAGCTTATCGGCGATCCGGTTTAAGGCAACGCCGGCTATCTCCTCGATCGAGCCCCACTCCTTCTTGATCGTGAGCCCCTTGGCCTCGAGCCGGGTCATGTCAAGCACGTTTCGGATGATGAGGTTCAGGTGCTCGGCCTCCTCGTAGATCGTCTCTGTTAGCTCGCGCTTTGCGTGGTCGTCAAGCACCGCGTGCTGCTCAAGCAGCGTGGTCGCCGCTCCGGTGATCGCCGCAAGCGGGGTGCGCAGGTCGTGTGAGACCGAGCTGAGCATAGTATTTCTGAGTTCCTCGGTCTCGGCCTTGAGCAGGGCCTGCTGGGCCTCCTCGGCCAGAAACGCGCGCTCGATGGCCATCGCGGTCTGGTTGGCGAAGCTCTCGATCGCGTGTATCTGCTCGTGGTCGAACGCGCCGGCCGATCCCGGCGGGCATATGCCGATCACTCCCACGGTCTTCCCCGACGAGGTCAGCGGCAGGTAGAGCGCCTTGGCGCCGGGCAGCGTGTCGGTGCCGAGCCCGGCGCGCTGGCGGTGGTCGAACGTCCAGCGGGCCACGCTCGATTCCCTCTGGTCGTCAGCGAAGTTGTTCGGGCCGGAATAGACCTCCTTCATCGAGCCGGAGGGCTCCGGGATCATGATGACTACGTCGCTGGAAAACAGCTCGCTTATGTGTTTGATCGCGGCGGCGCTCAGCCGCTCGAAACCTCGCTCGTGCAGGAGTTCGCGGCTGAGGCTGTAGAGCGCCGAGGTGCTGCGCTCGCGGCCACGAGCGGCGTCCGCCTGCTGCCGTATGCGCAGCGTCAGAGAGCTTATCACCAGCGCCACGATTATCATGACGAGAAACGTAAAGACGAACCGCACGTCGCTTACCGCGAACGTGAGATACGGAGGCACGAAGAAAAAGTCGAACGAGGCCACGCCCAGGAGCACCGCGAGCACCGAGGGCCCGCGCGCAGCATAGCTCGATACCACGACCACGCCGAGGAGGTATACCATCGCCAGGTCCACGAGGGTCACGAAGGGGTTGATTACGTAGCCAAGCGCGGTGCAAACGGCCGCGCTCCCGATGCTCAGCATCAGGTCACGCGCGCTCCAACGCCACTTCCTGCCGAGCATCCCCGACCCGATCGGCGGCAGGGCCTCGGCGGCCTCACCGGTGATCACGTATACGTCGATGTTGCCGCTGCCCCTTACGATATCGTCCAGCGGCGAGCCGTGGAGCCTGTCTTTCCACCTCGCGTGCGTGGGCTTGCCGATCACGATCTTGGTAACGTTTCGGGTGCGGGCGTACTTCAGTATCTCGTCGCTGGCCTTGTGGCCCGAGAGCGTCACGGTCTCGGCCCCGAGGCTCTCGGCGAGCCTCATGTGCTCCGCAAGCCTCCGGAGGTCGTCCTCCGAGGGCTTGATCGTCGACGGGGCCTCGATGTTCACGGCCATCCAGTCGGCCTTAAGCCCTGCGGCCATGCGCTTGGCCGCGCGTATCAGACGGATCGAGCGGGGGTTCGGCCCGACGCATACCATGATGCGCTCCCCGGCCGGCCAGACCTCCTGCACGCCCTTGCGCTCGCGGTAATCCTGCATCTGCTCGTCCACGCGCTCAGCGGTGCGCCGCAGCGCGAGTTCTCGAAGCGCGAGCAGGTTGCCGGTGCGGAAGAAGTTCTCCCGGGCGCGCTCGGCGAGTTCGGCAACGTAGACCTTGCCCTCCCTCAGACGCTGCAGCAGGGCGTCCGGCGGCAGGTCTATCAGCTCTATCTCGTCCGCGCGCTCCAGGATGAAATCAGGCACCGTCTCGCGCACCGTTACGCCGGTGATCTGGGCCACGATGTCGTTGAGGCTCTCGAGGTGCTGGACGTTCAGGGTGGCGTATACGTTTATGCCGGCTGAGAGGAGCTCGAACACGTCCTGCCAGCGCTTCTTGTGGCGGGTGCCGGGGGCGTTGGTGTGCGCGAGCTCGTCGATCAGGATCAGCGAGGGCTTGCGGGCGAGCGCCCCGTCAAGGTCGAACTCCCGAAGCACAGCGCCGCTGTACTCTATCTGCTTGCGCGGCAGCACCTCGAGGCCGGCGGTGAGGGCCACGGTCTCGGCGCGGCCGTGGGTCTCGACTATGCCGATCAGGACGTCGACCGACTCGGCGAGCCTCTGTCTGGCGGCGCTCAGCATGGCGTACGTCTTGCCGACGCCGGGGGCCGCGCCGAAGAAGACCTTAAGCCTGCCTTCGCGGGCGCGGTCTTCGTCGACCCTTATCTGGGCCAGCAGTTCATCCGGGCTGGGGCGTCGCTGTTCATCCATCGGCATCACCGTAAATTATAACAGTTGCCTCCCGAATCACTCGCTGCATACGTCCACCGTGATCACGATGCCGGAGGCCTTCCCTTTCCTCGCGATGTCTCCCGTCTTGATCTCGCCGTCCATGACCTCGGCCTTTATGTAATAATCCCCGGCGTAAGACAAGATCCTGATCCTGCCGGTCTGACTGGTCGCACAGGTCTGGTCGGTGCGGTAGACGGACAGCGTATCGCCGATATGCATGGCCTCTCTGGCGTCGTCCGTGCCGCCATAGAACAGATACACCGCGTCGCCCTGCTTACGCGTCTCGGCCTTCTCTAGATGGTGAAATATCCGTGGCTGGTATGAGGCTGCTATGGCAGTCGCGGCCAGGCCGAATGCGAGGACAATCACCATCAGACCGATCATACCGCGTTTCATGTCTTCCCCTTACCGCCCGTCCAGGGCGAGGTTGAGCTTGAGCACGTTTACTCCCGGCTCGCCGAGCAGCCCGAGGAACCGTCCATCCGTATTCTTCTGGATCAGCTCCCGCAGCCTTGCCTCGTCGATGCCCCTCGCCTTTGCGACACGCGAGATCTGGTATTCGGCCGCTGCGGGACTTATGTGCGGATCGAGCCCGCTTGCCGATGCCGTGACTAGGTCCACGGGGATCGAGTTTGCATTGTTCGGGTCGGCGGCCTTGAGCGCGGCGACCCTCTGCTTTACCGCGTCGATGAGCGCGGGGTTGGACTGCCCCATATTCGAGCCGGACGATGACCCTGCGTTATACGGGTATGGCCCGGTGGCCGAGGGGCGGCCCCAGAAGTGCCCCGGGTCGGTGAACGGCTGCCCTATGAGCGCCGAGCCTACAGTTACGGAGTTCGATACGATCATGCTCCCGTTTGCCTGCGAAGGGAAGGCGACCTGCGCTATCGCGGTGACCGCGAGGGGGTATATTATGCCGGTCAGGACGGTGAGGACCGCCAGCGCGATCAGTGAGGTCAATATCGTGCGTGTCATGTATCTGTCTCCTTTAGACTATGTGCAGTGCGCCGATTATCATGTCTATGGCCTTGATCCCGATAAACGGGACTATAAGCCCGCCCAGGCCGTAGATGAGGATGTTGTCACGGAGCATCACGCCCGCCTCGACCGCGCGGTACTTCACGCCCCTCAAAGACAGCGGGATCAGGCAGACGATTATCAGGGCGTTGAATATCACGGCCGAGAGAATCGCGCTTTGGGGCGTGGCCAGGTGCATCACGTTGAGTTTTCCGAGCGCAGGGTATGTCGCTACGAACGCGGCCGGGAGTATCGCGAAGTACTTGGCCACGTCGTTTGAGATGCTAAACGTGGTGAGCGTCCCGCGCGTCATCAGGAGCTGCTTTCCGATCTCGACGATCTCGATGAGCTTGGTCGGGTTCGAATCGAGGTCGACCATGTTGCCGGCCTCTTTCGCGGCCTGTGTTCCGGTGTTCATCGCCACAGCGACGTCGGCCTGGGCGAGCGCCGGGGCGTCGTTGGTGCCGTCGCCGGTCATGGCCACGAGCCGCCCCCCTGCCTGGTGCTCGCGTATGAGCTTGAGCTTGGCCTCGGGCGTTGCCTGAGCGAGGAAGTCGTCCACCCCCGCCTCGGCCGCTATGGCCGCCGCGGTAAGCGGGTTGTCGCCCGTTATCATCACGGTCCTGATGCCCATGCGCCTGAGTTCCGCGAACCGCTCCCTGATCCCGCCCTTTACGATATCGTTAAGCCTGATCGTGCCGAGCACGCGCCTGCCCTCGGCCACAACCAAGGGAGTAGCGCCTTCACGGGCGATATCGTCAACCGCGCTTCGGACTTCGGGAGGGAAGTGGCCGCCTAATTTTTTCACGTACTCCTCGACCGCGTCGGCCGCGCCCTTGCGGACCTCGCGGCCGCCCAAATTCACGCCGCTCATTCTCGTATTCGCCGAAAACGGAACGAGCGTGGCGTCAAGCGCCAATATGTCGCGCTCGCGGATATCGAACCTCTCTTTAGCCAGAACTACGATGCTCCGGCCTTCCGGGGTCTCGTCCGAGAGCGACGAGAGCTGCGCTGCATCGGCCAGAGCCCTTTCGTCGACGCCGCGTGCTGGGATGAATGCCGTGGCCTGCCTGTTTCCCAGCGTGATCGTGCCGGTCTTGTCCAGAAGCAGGACGTCCACGTCACCGGCGGCCTCGACCGCGCGGCCCGACATCGCTATCACGTTTGCCTGTATCATGCGGTCCATCCCGGCTATGCCGATAGAGGAGAGCAGCCCGCCTATCGTGGTCGGGATCAGGCATACGAGCAGCGCGGCGAGGGTGGTGATCGTCACCGGGCTGCCCTGCCCCGCCGCCTTTACGCTGAAGAGCGAAAACGGCAGGAGCGTGGCCGTCGCAAGCAGGAATATGATCGTGAGCCCGGCCAGCAGGATATCGAGCGCGATCTCGTTTGGGGTCTTTTGGCGCTTCGCGCCCTCGACCATCGAGATCATGCGGTCCAGGAACGCCTCGCCCGGATTGGCCGTGACCCTGAGGATGAGCCAGTCGGAGAGCACCATCGTGCCGCCGGTCACGGCGCTTCGGTCCCCGCCGCTTTCGCGTATCACGGGGGCGCTCTCGCCGGTTATCGCGCTTTCGTTGACTGAGGCCACGCCCACGATGACCTCGCCGTCGCCGGGTATGACGTCTCCGGTCTCGGCGAGCACGATGTCGCCCCTCTTGAGGCTCGACGATGGCACGAGCTTGACCTTCGCCTTGGGGTCAGGCCGGTCGAGCACCTTGGCGTTGATGTCCTTGCGCGAGCCCCTGAGCGCATCGGCCTGGGCCTTGCCCCGGCCCTCGGCCATCGACTCGGCGAAGTTCGCAAATAGGACGGTGAACCACAGCCACAGCGAGACTGACAATATGAAGGCCGGAGATTCCGCGCCGCCTCGCACGAAAAGCGACTGGACATACAGGGCGGTGGTAAGCAGGCTTCCGGTCTCGACCACAAACATTACCGGTTTTCTGAGCTGATAGCGCGGGTTGAGCTTTATAAACGACTCAATGACCGCCCGCCGCACTATTGCGGGCTCAAAGAGCGGGCGCGTTTTCTCTTTTCTGGACATTAATTAATGCCTCCGGCGAGGACCTGCTCTGCAATCGGCCCGAGCGCCAGAGCGGGCAGGAACGTCAGGGCCCCGACTATGATTATCACGCCCACGAGGAACGTCACGAACAGCGGCGTGTGGGTGGGCAGGGTGCCGGAGCTTACGGGAATCTGCTTTTTTGCGGCAAGCGAGCCCGCGATCCCGAGCACCGGAATGATGACCCCGAAGCGGCCGAAAAACATCGCTACAGCAAGCAGCGAGTTATAAAAAACGTTGTTGGCGTTTATCCCCGCAAACGCGCTCCCGTTGTTGTTCGCGGCAGAGCTGAATGCATATAATATCTCCGAGAAACCGTGAGGGCCGGGGTTCGATACGCCTGCCGCCCCGGCCTCCGTCACCGAGGCTATCGCCGTGCCTACCAGCACCAGCGAGGCCGGTATCAGTATCACGAGCGAGGCCATCTTCATCTCGAAGGCCTCGATCTTCTTGCCGAGGTACTCGGGCGTGCGGCCTACCATCAGCCCCGCGACGAATACGGTCACAAGTACGAACATCAGCATCCCATATAAGCCCGAGCCCACGCCCCCGAACACGATCTCGCCAAGCTGTATGAAGAACATCGGCACCATCCCGCCAAGCGGGCTGAAGGAGTCGTGCATCGAGTCAACCGAGCCGTTCGAGGCGGCCGTGGTGGCCGTGGCCCAGATCGCGGAGGACGCTATCCCGAATCTGACCTCCTTGCCCTCCATGTTGCCGCCTGACTGCATTACGCCGGCCGACTGGTCGATGCCGCTTATGGCGGCAAGCTGCGAGTTGCCCTGCTGCTCTATATAGCCCGTAAACAGCAGCAGCGGGATAAATATGATCAGCATCGCCGCGAGGAGGACCCAGCCCTGCCGGGTGTCACCCACCATGCGGCCGAACGTATGGCAGAGGGCAGCGCTGATGAGCAGTATCGCTAGCAGCTCCAGGAAGTTCGACAGAGCGGTCGGGTTCTCAAACGGGTGGCTGGAGTTCGCGTTAAAATACCCGCCCCCGTTCGTGCCGAGCATCTTTATCGCCTCCTGCGAGGCCACCGGGCCCATGGGGATAACCTGTTGCTTTTGGGTCGCTTTCTCGGTCACAGGATTCCCGGCAGCGTCCATAATGGGATTGCCCTGACCGTCTACCTTGGCGTTATCGTACGTCAGGGTCTCGACCATCCGGGCCGTCTTATACGGGCTGAAGTTCTGGATGACGCCCTGCGAGACGAGCACGAGGGCGAATATAATCGAGAGCGGGATGAGTATGTATAGCGTCGAGCGCGTGAGGTCGACCCAGAAGTTCCCTATGGTCTTTGAGCTGTGGCGCGAAAGCCCACGGATGAGAGCGACCATCACTGCCATGCCGGATGCGGCAGAAACGAAGTTCTGCACCCCTAAAGCGGCCATCTGCGTGAGGTAGCTCATCGTGCTCTCTCCGCCGTAGCCCTGCCAGTTCGTGTTGGTCACGAAGCTCATCGCGGTATTAAAAGACGAGTCCGGCGAGACGGCCGCCATTGCCGCCGGGTTAAGCGGCAGGAGGCTCTGAGCGCGCTGGATCAGATAAACCGCGAGCACCCCAAACAGGCTGAACCACAGCACCGACGCGGCATAGCGCTGCCACGACATCTCCTCCTCAGCGTCCACTAAACACACACGGTATATCAGCCGCTCGACCGGACCGAGCACCCGACCGAGCACGAACGGCTCGCCCATGTAAACACTGGCCATATAAGCGCCAAGAGGCTTTACGAAGGCCACGAGCACCGCAACGTAAATCGCCATCTGTATCATCATATTCGCTGTCATTAGAAAATCTCCGGCTTCAGCAGCGCCACGAACAGATAGATCAATAGTCCCGTGGAGATCGCCCCGCCGATCCAGTAAAGTATGTCCATGCCGGGTCCTCCTCTACAGCCTTCCGAAGAGCCTGACCATCAGGCCCGCTAGTGCGAAACACGCCACAGCCGCAACTAAAAATACGATGTCCATGTCTATGTCGGCCTCCTGTTTGAATCGTATCACTAAACAAAGTAAAATAGGCGCAAAAATAGGCATCCAGGGTGTAAATATTCCGTAAATTATTTATGTTTATCAGGCGGGCTGATTATATGCCGCTGCCTTCAATAACAGGAGAGGCTCCCCCCGCACCGGCCGCAGGGAACCGGGCGAGGGGAGTCAAGAAGAAGCCTTCCTCAGAATGTCAGCGCTACGGTCACTCCGCCCCAGAGCACGGAGTTATGAGTGTCGCCCGCGTTTGCCAGCGAGCTTTGCTTCATTATGTATGCCGCGTCCTTCGTAAGCGGGAAGTCGTACGCCAGCGACGGCGTGATCGAGATAGCCTTCGTCACGGGTATTTTTACGAAGCTCGAGAGCTCTCCGTTATAGAAGCCGCTGTACTTCCTGCCGTCCTTTTTAAGGCCCATCGCTTCATTGTTGGTGTCATACCCCACAGATGCGCCGCCTCCGGCCGTGATCCCGTGCCAGAGCTCAGGGCTCGTCTGGCTCACCGCGAGCACCGCAAAGCCGCCGCCATCGCCGCGTCTGAGATTCTGGTAATACGTTATGCTCGGGTTTAAGATCGTCGCGTACGATGCCGAGACGAACGCCTCCTCGTCGTTTGCGCCCACGACGCCATAGTAGATATAGCCCGCGCTCAGGCTCAGGTCCTTGACCGAGTATGTGTATTTAAGAGTCAGGTCAGTCTCGTTCGTCTGCTGGATGTCAGGATTTCTGTCGTAGTTCATCCACAGATTGGCGTTAAACCCGCCGTAGTTGAAGTCTATCGAGGGCTGTATCACCCACCCGTCGCTCAGGACGAGGCCGCGCCAGACATACTGGCTCAGGTAGCTTACCGACGCCGTAGCGGATGTGGGTATGGAAGGGGCCGCGGCCGGGGCCTCATCGGCCAAGGCCACACCAGTTACCCCCAGAACCAGCAGCAACCCCAATGCAATACTCGTAAACCTTCTTGACATCTGATTATCCTCCTGGTTAATTGTTAAGACGCCCCATGGCCCTTCTGCCATATTGAAAAGCCTATCACGAAACAGCGCGATATTGAAGCAATAGCGCGGGCTTATGGTGTAAATGTATTGTAAAGAACGGGGGTATTACGAGGGTGCGTTATTCGGCCGGCTCAGTGCGGGAGATGCGTATCCGAAACTCAGTACCGTTTGAGCGGTTGAGCTTAACATCGCCGCGGATCTGCTTTGAGAGCGTCATGACGATCTGCATCCCGAGCGTCTTCGTATCGTTGATGTCGACGGCTTCCGGCATCCCGACGCCGTTGTCCCGGACTACCAGCATGTAATCGCCCTCGATCAGCCCGAATCCGACATACAGCTCTCCGGGGCGGACATGCGGGAAGGCGTATTTCAGGGCGTTCGAGACGAGTTCGTTGACAATCAGGCCGCATGGGATGACAGTGCTTACGTCGACCTGAGCTTTCTGGACGTCCAGGCGGAGCTTGATCCTAGATGCGTCGGCGTTATAGGTGTGAAAGAGCTGGGTGACGAGGCCCTTCAGGTATGCCTCGATGTTTATGGTCGCGAGGTCCGTGGAGTTATAGAGCATCTCGTGGATCATGCCCATCGCCCTCACCCGCGACTGGCTCTCGACGAGGAGCTCCTTTGCGGTTGCGTCGGACACCTGCGAGGACTGGAGCCTCAGGAGGCTCTGGATCACCGCGAGACTGTTCTTCGTCCTGTGGTGGACCTCCCTGACAAGGATCTCGCGTTGTTCGAGGCGCTCCCTGAGCGCGGTCTCGAGCGCAGCGAGCGTGTCGTTGATCGATGCGCTGAGCTCCCCGATCTCGTCGCCGCCATGAAGCTCGATCCTCGCGGCGTGGCTGCCCGAGGCGCGGATGGCTTGCAGGTCCCCGCTTACCTTTGCGAGCCTCACAAAGACGTTGAGCTTGAGCAGCCACCACATCAGGACGACAGAGACGACCGTGATCGCCAGCAGCGCGAGCATGAAATAGCGGACGGTGTTTAAACCCTCCTGATAGATGCCCCGCTTGAGGTTTACGTCGAGCACGAGGGCTGGCTCCCCGAAGATGTCGTCGAGGACTGCCGATGCCCTGAGCGTCTTGTCATCGAGGTATTTTACGGACGGGCTGTCGCCGGCCGCAGCGCCGCCGGTGGCGCCGAACGAAAGGTCGAGGTTCGCTTTCTTCGAGAGCCCGGCGAGCCCCGCGGGATCGACGTACCTGGCGGTGATGAACGTGCCCCGCACCGGCCCCTCGTAATTGCTCTTCACTATGGGGCGGGCCGAGAGCAGCATGGGCGTCTTTCCGGCCATGATGAACCCGGAGTAAGAAGCGGTCGCGCTCGTGATATGGGCGATGTCCGGGTGGCGGGCAAAGAGGTCCCTGAGCGCCGCCTCGGGGACGGCCATCGGGGCGTTGTTCCTGAAGTCGTACGCCCGCTCGTATAGCACCTGGCCGTTGGAGTCCAGTATGACGATCAGGTTTAGTTCGAGCTTCACGAACGTCTTGTCTATCATGTTGGTGGAGAGGAAGGCGGGGTTGCGGTCGCGTGCGAACTCGTATGCGTCGTCCCAGGCCGACCAGTCGATGTTGTTGGAATGCAGGAAACCGATCTCGCGCTCGAAGGCGTTGACCGCACGCTGCACGTTGGCCTCGGCGTCCTTGCGCTCAAGCTCGACGAAGCTCCCGAGGATGATCCTGCCCGAGAGGGCGTACACGACGATGAGCGCCGCCGCGAACACGGCGCATATGATCAGCATCGACTTGGTGTACAGCCTCAAGGGAAATGCTCCGTTTCCAGACCGGGATCATAGATATTAAACTTATGGCGGGTGGCTGTCAACTTGCCCTGAACGGGCAGGCAACGGCCCGATGCGATGAGGGAAAAAATGGGGTGGGTGATGGGACTTGAACCCACAACACCTGGTGCCACAGACCAGTACTCTGACCAATTGAGCTACACCCACCGTTTTGCAGACCACCTATTATATATAAAAACGGTACCAGTCTTTCAAGCGGCGCGAATCAGCGCCCCGGCGTTCGTGTATAATTTCAGGATGGCGAACCACACAGAGACGCTCGACAAGGGCTCCCTGACACGCTATGCGTGGCTCTCGATAGCCGCTGCGCTCGTGACCATGGCGCTGAAATCCGCGGCCTATATGCTTACGGGCTCGGTCGGCCTGCTCTCAGACGCGATGGAATCGCTCGTGAACATGGCGGGCGCGATAATGGCGCTTGCTATGCTGCGCGTAGCGGAGCAGCCCGAGGACGAGGCCCACGCCTATGGCCACGGCAAGGCCGAATACTTCTCGAGCGGGTTTGAGGGCGCACTGATATTGATAGCAGCGCTCGGGATCGCCTATGAAGCCACAGTGAGGCTGCTTCACCCAAAACCGCTCGAGCAGATCGGGATGGGTCTCGCCATCTCGGTCGTGGCCTCGCTGATCAATCTTGCCGTGGCGCTCGTGCTGATGAGGGCCGCGAAACGCCGCGGCTCGATCACGCTCAAGGCGGACTCCCAACACCTGCTCACGGACGTCTGGACCTCGGTAGGCGTCGTGATTGGCGTGGGAATGGTCGCGGTGACGGGATGGCAAATTCTAGATCCTATAGTCGCTTTTATAGTGGCTGCCAATATCATATGGGTGGGCGGCGGCATCGTCTTTGAGTCCATACACGGTTTAATGGATATCTCTCTTCCGCCCGCAGGAACTGGCCGTCCTGCGCCGCATACTCGACGGCCACCTAAAAGACGGGATCAGCTATCACGCCTTCCGCACGAGGCGCTCGGGCACACGGAGGTTCCTCACGCTGCATGTCTTAGTGCCCGGAGAATGGACCGTGCAGCGAAGCCATGACCTCGTCGAGGCGATCGAGCAGGAGATCTGCGATGCGTTTCCGAACATCAACATACTGATCCACTTCGAGCCGCTCGAAGACCCCAGCTCATGGCTGGACACTGACCTCGACCGCACCACCTACAATGGCGAGGGCAAAAGCTGCGAGAAATAAGGCGTACGCGTGAAAGAGCCCGCTGGATCCAGTCGATAAAAAAACCGGGCCCCGATGTGCTGGAGCCCGGCTGTTGGAGCTTAGTCTTTAAATAGAGGGGCCAGTCGGCCCCCTATCTTATCTCGTAACCTGCCTCGCTGTGCTGGGTGAGGTCCAGGCCCTGAAGCTCCTGGTCGCGGGTGACGCGCAGCCCCATCGTCTTGTCGATGAGCTTCAAGAGCACAATTGTTACAGCGATGGAATAGATAGCGACCACGCCGATGGCCTTGAGCTGCACCATCAGCGTCCCGGCGTTGCCCAGGAGAAGGCCGTCCGCGCCGCCGGGGTTGATCGCCTTGGACGCCAGCAGGCCGAGGGCTATCGTGCCGAGCGTCCCGCCTACGCCGTGCACGCCGAAGGCGTCGAGCGAATCGTCATACCCAAGCTTGCCCTTGAGGTTGAGCGCGGTGAAGCATACAGCACCCGCGGCCGCGCCTATCAGGAGCGCGGAGGCCGGGGTCACAAAACCGGCTGCCGGGGTGATCGTCGCAAGCCCGGCTATGCAGCCCGTGGCGCCGCCGAACATCGTGGGTTTGCCCCTTATGGACCACTCAAGTGCCAGCCATACGATAGTCGCCATGGCGGCCGCGAAGTGGGTGTTGACGAGCGCGATCGTGGCAAGGCCGTTTGCGGCAAGCGCACTTCCGGCGTTAAAACCGAACCACCCGAACCACAGCAAGCCCGCGCCTAGCACGGTCATGGGCAGGTTGTGCGGGACCATCGGCTCGTTGCCGTAGTCCACGCGCTTGCCGATCATTATCGCCGCGACGAGCGCCGAGATGCCGGACGTCAGGTGCACGACCATCCCGCCCGCAAAATCGAGCGCCCCGGCCTGCTTTAGCCAGCCACCGTCGCCCCATATCCAGTGGCAGACCGGGTCGTAGACCAGCGTGCTCCAAAGCACCATGAATACTAGGTATGACGAGAACTTGATGCGCTCGGCCAGCGCGCCGCTGATCAGCGCCGGGGTTATGACCGCGAACATGCACTGGTAGATCATGAAGGTCAGGTGAGGGATCGTCGGGGCATAGGCCGCGTAGGGCTCTACGCCTACCCCGCTGAGGCCCACCCACTGAAGCCCGCCGAGCCAGCCGCCCGCGACATCAGGGCTGAAGGCCAGGCTGTAGCCGATCAGGCACCACTGCACAGTGATCACCGCCATCGCCACGAAGCTCTGCATTATAGTGCCGAGCACGTTCTTGGTCCTGACCATCCCGCCATAGAACATCGCGAGGCCGGGCGTCATAAGGAGCACGAGTGCGGTCGATACCAGGATCCATGCGGTATCGCCAGCGCTTATCGCGGAGGGCGGGGCATCGGCCCCGAAGGCCGTGCCAGTTACGGACAACGCGGAAACCACTATGAAGAACAAAGAAGCCTTGCGCAAAATCGTTCCTCCCCAGGATTAATTTTACATAATTGTATGCACAAACAATGCCAAATAATATTTTATTTATTTAACCAATATATATATCTCTTAGTTAATGTGATACATGAGACATAATTGTGATATATACAATTTTGTCTTACGTTATTGTAGATATGATAGTCAATTTAAGGCGGGGCCGGGTCGATGGAAAACGCGTACTAAGAGTATTTCAGGGTATCAGGGTCGATGCCGTACTTCTTGAGCCTGTAGCCGAACTGCCGCGGCGTGATGCCAAGCGCCGTCGCCGCGCGGTGCTGCACGAAGGAGTTCTCTGATAGCGCGCGGATCATCCGCTCGCGCTCCAACGTTATGACATCCTCCTTAAGCGAACCGGGATGCGCGTGAGCGTGCTCAGGGGAAGACACACCGTATTCCTTGTGCGGGAACCCAAGCGGTATGTCCTCGGCGCGGACCGTATCGCCCTCGGTCATGATCACCGCGCGCTCGATCACGTTGGCGAGCTCCCGGATGTTGCCCGGCCAGCCGTAGCCCTCGAGGGCCTCCATCGCGGGCTCCGAAAACGAGATCCGCTTGCCGTAGTCGTGGCTGAACTTCCCGACGAAGTGCAGCGCCAGCAGGCGTATGTCCCCGTGGCGCTCCCTCAGCGGCGGCAGCACTATCGGCACCACGTTGAGCCTCCAGTACAGGTCGCTGCGGAACGTCTTGTTGCGCACCCCTTCGAGCAGGTCGCGGTTAGTCGCCGCGATGATACGCACGTCAGCGCGCAGCTGCTTCGACGAGCCGACCCTCTCATACGTCCGCTCCTGCAGCACGCGCAGGAGCTTGGCCTGAAGCTCCACGTCAAGCTCCCCGATCTCGTCGAGAAAAATCGTCCCGCCCTCGGCCATCTCGAACCTTCCTATGCGCCGGGCCGTGGCGCCCGTAAACGCGCCTTTCTCGCAGCCGAACAGCTCGACCTCAAGCAGGTTCGCCGGAAGCGCAGCGCAGTTGACCGCCACGAACGGCTTGCCCGCCCTCGGGCTCTGAAAGTGTATAGTGCTCGCGATGAACTCCTTGCCCGTCCCGGTCTCGCCCAACAAAAGCACCGTCGCGCTCGTCGCCGCGACCTTCATCACGCTCTTGAGCACCGCCTGAAAACGGTCTGACTCGCCCACCAGGTTCGGCAGGCTGTACCGCGTGCGCAGCTGGGCTCGGAGGTTCTCGTTGTCTCGGTCCGCACGGCGGTAAGTCCGCCACAACGCGACGAACTGAGCTATGAACGACGACACTATCCCCAGCACGCGGAGGTCGTCGTCCAGCCCGCCGCGCTCATCGGAGTATATCCGGTCTACGCTCAGCACGCCCATCGCCGCGCCCTTGAGCATGATAGGCACGCAGATGAACGAGATGCCCTTCTTCGTCGGCCTCGACCCGGTGCGGTTTAAAAACTTCGGCTCGGCCCCGATGTCAGGGATGAACATCGGCTGCCCGCTCTCGATCACCGAGCCCACGATCCCCTCGCCCGCCTTGTATATGCCGCGCGAGATCTCATCCCGCGTAAGCCCGTGCGCCGCAACTATCCGAAGCTCGTCCGTCTCCTCGTCTCTGAGGAACACGCACCCGCGCTCCAGATCGAGCATTATCCCCAGCGTCTCCATCGCCGCCGTCAGGTTCTCCTGCAGGTCGAACGAGCCCGTCAGGACCCGGCTGACCTCCAGCACGGCCTCCAGCTCCCGGTTGCGGCTCGTTATCAGTCTGTCTTTGGGGTTCATGCTATTCGTCGGCAATCGGTTGCCGATTGCCTTATCTGTAAGATACTACAAAATCGTCACTCCCTGCAAGTTCAATCTTATACCAGAATGTCTCGGTTGGCCATATATAGGGTGATCGCACAAAATGGCAGCCAAGCGGAAAGCAGCAATAGCGGGAAATTCAAGAGGGCCGCGACCCAGGACGGGCAGCGACCCTCGATCAGTTCATGACTCTAGATCGCCTCGGGCCCGTGCTCTCCGGTCCTGATCCTTATGACGTCCTTAAGCGGGTAGACGAATATCTTGCCGTCGCCGATCTCGCCGGTGCGGGCCGAACTCTCGATGGCCGCGATGGCCTTCTCGGTCATCCCCTCGGGCACGACGACCTCTATCTTAAGCTTGGGCAGGAACCTCACCTCATACTCCACGCCCCGGTATACCTCGGTGTGGCCCTTCTGCCTTCCGAACCCCTTGACCTCCGTGAGCGTGATGCCCTGGATGCCGAGTTCGGTAAGCGCCTTGCGCACGTCGTCAAGCTTGTAGTGCTTGATGATCGCTATTATCATGTTCATATCTTGCCCTCCTTAATATGCCGAATGGTCTCCATTCAGCCGATGCCAAATTGTAACCGAAATCCCGACAAAAAATACACAATAATGCAAAGCCGCTTATCAACCTGTCTCGTTGCCATGCCAGGCCCATTCTGATATAGTGAGATAACAAAAAGGGGGATGGCAGGTGCTCACGCAGAGCGACGTAATATACTTCATCGTCACCGACAGGTTCTGCTCGCTCAATCCCCGCGATGGCGCCGGGGTCGAACCCGGCAACCCCTACGCATACCATGGCGGCAATTTCGAGGGCGTGCTCAGCAAGATCCCGTACCTCCGAAACCTCGGCGTGACCGCGCTCTGGCTCACCCCGGTCTATACCAACATCCAGACCCCCGTAAACGGGATGTGGGGATACCACGGCTACTGGCCGCTGGATTTCGAGAGCGTGGACCCTCACCTCTACAGCCCGGTCGAGGGCGTCCCGGAGGGCAGCAAGCTCTACTTCAAGCGCCTCGTCGACGAGCTGCACGCCGCCGGGATCAAGGTCATACAGGACATGGTCGTAAACCATGCGGGGTATAACCACCCCGGCCTCAGGGACGATCCGGGCACGCCGATCAAGTCCTGGTGGTTCAACCCCGCCTCGGCCACGTGCGAGACCGAGTGCAGGCTCTCGGGCCTGCCTGACCTCGACCAGGACAGGATCGAGGTCGCGGACTACACTATCGGCGTGATCATGGACTGGATCGAACAGACGGGTGTGGACTGCATCCGCATGGACACGGCCAAGAACGTCGAGCGCGTGTTCTGGAAATATTACAAGACCTACGTCAAGGGCCGCTACCCGGACGTATCGCTGCTGGGCGAGGTGCTCGACTGGGACATAGACGTGATCTCGAGCTTCCAGCGGTTCTACGCCTTCGACTCGCTCTTCGACTTCCCGCTGCAGCGGGCGATGCAGCAGGTCTTCGTGGATGACGCGAGCCTCCGTCTCCTGGCCTCGCCGATGCTCTCGCCCGAGGACGCGCCGGGCATCCTCGACCGCGACACCCACTACACCAACCACAACCGCCTCGTCACGATGCTCGACAACCACGACCTCCCTTCGCGCTTCATGACCTCGGCCCTCAACCGCCTGGGCTTCGTGCACTCAAACGCGGTGCGCACGTACAAGCTCGCGCTCTCGTTCCTGCTGACGATGCGCGGCATACCCCAGCTCTACTACGGCGACGAGATCGGGCTCGAGGGCGGCGCTGACCCCGACAACCGCCGCGACATGCCTTGGGGGAAGTTCAGCCCGAATCTCGAGCCGACTAACGGCTACTCCTCCGAGCGCGAGATCTTCCTGCACACGAAAGAGCTCATCCGCATCAGGCGCGGCCACCCGGCCCTGATGTTCGGCAACCTCACCACGCTGTACGTCGACGACCTCGCATACGTCTACTTGCGCGATTGGGGCGACGACGTCCTGATCGTCGCGATCAACAACGGCTACCTCCCGATGCAGACGCCGCTGCTCGCCGCGGTGGACATCAACCCTGCTATACCGCCCCGGATCAAGGCCCTGCTCAGGGGCAGGGCGCTGCGTGACCTGCTCAATCCCGGGCGGCCGCGGACGCGCGTAATGGACGGCCTCATCCCGGTCGAGCTCGAGGGGAAGACCGCCGCGATATTCTCGCCCGAGGCCTGAGCGGTCTCTTATGCTAGAATTTATATATGGAGATTGCTGAATGCTGAAGCTCAGAGACGGCGTGGTCGAACTGTACCGCAAGGCCGCGACCTCGCTCCCGCCTGACGTCGAGGCCGCGCTGCGGGCAGCGTACGAGTCCGAGGCAGAGGGCTCAAACGCGCGCGCCGCGATCACGCAGTACCTGGAGGAGATCACAAGCTCCCGCGAGGGCAAGGTCCCGCTATGCATGGGCAGCGGGTTTCCGGTATTCCTCGTAAAGGCCCCGAAGGGCCTGAGCCAGAAGGAGCTCACCGAGACGCTGATCGAGGCCACGCGCATCGCTACGCTCAAGATCCCGCTTAGCCAAAGCGCGGTCAACATCATCACGAACGTCAACACCGGCGACAACACCGGCACCGGGTTCCCGCGCATCGTGTTCGAGGAGTCCCCAAACCAGACGCTCACTATTGAGCTGCTTCTGGAGAGCGCGGCCTCAGACACCATGGGCCGCACCTACGCCCTCCCCTCGCCCGAGATCGGGGCCAATGCAGATTTCGACGCGGTCGAGAAATGCGTGATCCACGCGCTTCGCAACTCCGGCATGAAGGCCTGCCCGCCTTATATCATAGGGGTCGGCATCGGTGGCTCGCGCGAGCAGGTCACCGCGCTGAGCAAGCTCCAGCTCCGCCGAAGGCTGCAAGACAAAAACCCCGACCCCGCGCTCGCGGCGCTCGAAGACCGCACGCTCGGCGCTGTAAACGCCATCGCCCCGGAGGGCGACCGCAAGGTCATCGCGCTGGGGGTGAAGATTGGGGCAGGACATAGGCAGCCCACGGCGTACCTCGTCGACGTGGCCATTTCCTGCTGGGCTACACGACGTGCGAAATTGATTTGGTAGCCTTCTTTGAAAGCGATCGAAATCGCGTGATACGTTGTCACGGCTTCGAAGACACGCCCTCGGAGTACGTCTCAGTACACCGTCGGGCGGTCTTCTCACCGTTCCTAGTCTGACGCTGATTTCGGCTCGCTTTGCGAAGTGCGCGGCCCAGCCGCTGCCTCCGCGCCTCGCGGTCAAAAGCATGTTCTGATGCCCCCGCTTAGGCATACATACGCATACCGCGCGCGCGTTTTCTTTTATGTGTTCGGATGTTTGGGACAATAATTGGACTAACCCTCTGGAATAATATTGTTTTTCTGAGTCCATTCCTGTTCGGATGTTCGGATGTTTTACCCGTAAATTCCTTTGTTAGTTCGGATGCCGCTGAGCGCCGGCGCGGCCTCCTTCGCCCCCTGCCCCGCCCATCAGATATGAATCTATCTTGCTCATCGCACCACTATACACCAAGAAACACCAAACTTTGGTTTATATATAAACCAAAGGCTATAGGAAAATTTCATCACCGTGCGTTTTCTATTAACTTACGATTAACTATAGTTAGTGAACCCATATGTGAAGCCTTGACTCCTGACCTAAATATGGACTATATTTAGCCTTGGAGGAAAACATGAAACTATCCGAGCAGATAAAGCCGATCAGCTACCTTAAAACCCATATCGCGGATATAGTTCGCGACCTTGGCAAGCGGCACGACTCTCTGGTGATAACCCAAAACGGCGAGGCCAAGGCCGTGATTCAGGACATCGCCAGCTATGAGCAGACACAGGAAACCATGGCCCTGCTTAAAATCCTCGCCCTCGGCAATCGCCAGATAGAGGAGGGCAAAGTAGAATCCGCCGCTGATGTGATAAAGCGTATCCGCGCGGGCCGGGCCTGATGGGCCTTCAGGTCCTCCTGACCGCCGATGCAGCGAGCGACCTAAGCGAACTTTATGATTATATAGCCTCGCACGATGCCCCGCGCAAGGCCGATCAGGTACTGGATAAGATAGAGGATAGCTTCAACAGCCTGTCGGAATCTCCCCTGCGCGGATCGTATCCCAAGGAGCTCCTTGCCCTCGGCATACGCGAATACCGGGAGGTGTTCTTCAAGCCATACCGGATTATCTATCGGGTTGCAGACAAAAAGGTCTATATCGTCCTGATCGCCGATGGCCGCCGCGATATGCAGACATTGCTTCAGCGCAGACTCCTCGAAGACTGAGCACGGGGGTAGCGGGCATTCATCCCCTTCCTTGGAGGCCGGGAGCAGCAGCAGGCGGGTCTCAATTAAGCCGTTGACCGCTCGCACGATTATGCATAGGCCGCATTAAAGCGAGCGAAATTTCGGCAGACAAGGAACCGGGCGAAAAACGACCGGAGGCGTACTGAACGTACGTTGAGGATCGTTTTTTGAACGGTGACGCAGTATCCCGGAATTGCAGCCGCTTTCCAGAGAGCTAACGGAAGAGCTTACTTTACTACTAGCACCGCGCATGGCGAGTGGTCGACTACGCGGGCGGATACGCTGCCGAGCAGAAACTTCCTTGCCCCGTGCCTGCCGTGCGAGCCGACGACCAGCAGGTCGATCTTCATCTTGCGCGCAGTCTCGATGATGATGTCCTGCACCGGGCCCTGCCGCACTATCGTCTTTATCTCGAGGTTCGTCTTCCCCGCGACCTTCGTGCGTATCGCATCCATCTGCGCCTTGGTCTCGCGCTCCAGGGAGTCCGTGATGCGCTGCCGCTCCGCGTCAGAGAGTTCCGTCAGGTACAGCTCAGGCACCACTCCGAGCACCGAGAGCGAGGACTGAAACTTAATCGCGATATCTATGGCCTTCCTGAGGGCCTTGTCGGATGCCTTGGAACCGTCATGAGCTACCAGAATCTTCTTCATAGTGTCGAGCTCTCCGTCAGCCGTATTTTCAGACTAAGTGATATTGTAGCACCAGCGGGGAGATAAGGCCACGCATTTTTTATCTTCTGCTTCTGCGCCTTCGGTGATATAATCTCAGCAAGACACCTAACGCAAGGGGGACATGAGATGAAGACCGCGCTTTTGATAGCCGCCCTGCTGGCCGCAGCGCCGTCGGCGGCCCTCGCTGCGGACGTATACGTCAAGGACCGCTCGCCGATGTTTCAGGTCACGCCCGGCTCGGTCTACCACTACTACGTGAGCCCCGATGAGCTCCCCCCGAGCGCCCGCTTCACGCCCGACTTCATCACCGCGATGTTTGTGGACGGCGCGAAGGCCGTCTCGCGCAAGGACGCCGATGCCGCCGTACGCCACATGCTGCCGGACGCCAAGGTAGTAGTAGCCGAGCAGCCCCGCGAGGAGGAGAAGGACTTCTCCTCGCCCAGGGAATACGCCGACTACCTGAAGGCCAGGTGGAAAGGGGCATCGAGGGTAAGGTGCAGGATCGAGGAGGCCGGTGTCGTGATCGCTGACGACGGCCAGAGCGCGATGTTCAAGGCGAAGTTCATCAAGTCGTACTCGGTCAAGGGCAGGAGGGTCATAAACAGGTCATTGATCATGGCCGACGTCAAAAACACCCCGGACGGACCGATGATCGCGAAGATGGTCTTCAGGCGGATGGGCGGGAAATAAGCGGACTAGGCCGCCGGGAATAAAAAAAGCATGCCCCGGCACAGCAGCCACGAAAGCATGATGCAGATCGGCAGTGTGAATATCCACGCCAGCACTATGCTGCGCGCCACGCCCCACCGCACGGCCGAGAACCGCTTCGTGGCCCCCACGCCCATTATCGAGCACGCCTTGACGTGAGTAGTGCTCACCGGCATGCCGAAGAACGTCGCGCCGAAGATGACGCCCGTGGCCGCGATCTCGGACATGAAACCCTGCACCGGCTCCATCTTGAAGATCCCGACGCCCATGGTCCTGATCACTCGCCAGCCGCCCATCGCCGTGCCGGTTCCCATCGCAATGGCGCACATCACCATGACCCAGAACGGGACCTCGAGCGAGTGGAGGTAGCCGCCGCTGAACAGCGAGAGAGTGATGATGCCCATGGCCTTCTGCGCGTCGTTTGAGCCGTGGCTCAGGGCCATCAGGGCGGCCGAGAATATCTGGAGCCGGCCGAAGTGTTTGTTGAGCGTAGAGGCCGGGTAAGTCCCAAAGGTCCTAAGGAGCGCGTACATCAGGACATAGCCAGCGAGCAGCCCCAGTATGGGCGAGGTCGTGAGGGCCACCAGGATCTCGCCGATCCCTTTTAGATTGAGCACCCCGAAGCCCTTGTACGCAACCGAGGCCCCGATCAGGCCCCCTATCAGCGCGTGCGAGGAGCTTACGGGCATGCCGATCGTGATCGTCCAGGTGTTCCACAGTATCGCTGCGAAAAGGGCGGCCAGCACGACGGTGTCGGTTATGGCCTTCGGGTCGACGATGCCCTTGCCTATGGTCTTGGCGACCGCGGTGAACAGCAGTGCTCCTACGACGTTCATCACCGCGGCGAGCACGACGGCCTTCATCGGGGTCAGGACGCGCGTCGAGACTACGGTTGCTATGGCGTTTGCCGTATCGTGCCACCCGTTGCTGATATCGAATAGCAGGGCGACCGCGATCGTGAGGATTACTATTTCATGCATGCTTAAGGACGATGCCTTCGAGAATGTTCGCTATGTCCTCGCACTTGTCGGCCGCGTCTTCGAGGTGCTCGTAGAGGTTCTTCCACTTGATGATCATCGTGGGCTTGTCGTTGAAATCGTCGAACAGCTCGCCAAGGGCGTTTCTGAATATGCGGTCGATCTTGTTTTCCATCTCGTTGATCTCGATGCAGTATTCCTTGACGTGGGCGTAGTCCTTGGTCTCAAGTTCCTTAAATGCCCTCTGGATGGCGTGCGTGGTGTCGTGGAGTTCCTTCGCGAGGTATACCGCCTCCTTCGTGGGGGCCTCGATCCGAAACACGATCATCTTGTCCACGCAGGCCCATACGAGGTCCACGACGTCGTCTATGCGCGAGGCCAGCATGTGTATGTCCTCGCGGTCCAGGGGCGTCAGGAAGGTCTTGTTGAGGTTGCGTATGATGTCGTGGGTGATCATGTCACCCTCCTGCTCGAGGTCGTGGATCTCCTGCACGATCTCCTCGGCCCTGCTGAAGTCCTCCACGAGGACTACGAGCCTCTCGGTGGTCTTGTTTGCGTTGTTGACGGCCTTGTCCAGCAGCGCAAAAAAGTCTATCTTCGCCGGGAAAAATTGCATGGTGTGAATATTATACCATTGCATGCCTAATATTCAAATCTGATTGTCCGCCGGGCCTGCGGGCGCGGGTTGCTTTGATATCGGCCGGCGGGTTTTGCTATACTAACCCCTCGCGAGAAGTGGCCTGTAGGCGGCGTAGCTCAGTCGGTCAGAGCATGCGGCTCATATCCGCAGTGTCCGGGGTTCAAATCCCTGCGCCGCCATATTCTTCTTGCCACGACGCGGCTCGGTGATTTTTCCGGCCAGCATGCCCGCCATCTGACAGCAAACCCATCGCAGCCATCTTCGCTACCACGCTCAGTCCTAGCCCAATGTCAAATTACAGCATACATTTTGCCTTCATTTTTTGTTAATATAGCAGCTTATAATTTGCGCTATAGCTGGCAGCCAATAGACCGCTTAATCGGTCGCGGCAAACCAATATCTTTGAGGTGACGACATGAAGTGCTGGGAGTTCAAGAAATGCGGACGCGAAAAGGGCGGCGCGAAGGAAAAGGAACTGGGCGCATGCCCCGCGTATCCGGCCACGGGAAACAAGTGCGCGAGGACCACTGGCACGCTGTGCGGGAACAAGGTGCAGGGTACCTTCGCGATGAAGCTTGCAAGCTGCATGTCATGCGACTTCTATAAGAGCCCTTATTACGACAAGTCCGTCTAGGGCCGGCACTGCGAAGGGTAACCATGAATTGCTGGGAGTTTAAGAAATGCGGACGCGAGCGCAACGGGAAGCTTGAAGGCGAGCACGGCGTATGCCCGG
The DNA here is from genome assembly GCA_963721805.1 of Nitrospirota bacterium. Taxonomy (GTDB): domain Bacteria; phylum Nitrospirota; class Thermodesulfovibrionia; order Thermodesulfovibrionales; family JdFR-86; genus CAVRJY01. The sequence goes on from CAVRJY010000001.1 coordinate 1,535,757, forward strand.
CATATCCCAATGACGGCCATAGGTGCGCTCGCGTGGCAGGCACGTACTGCGGCGGCAAGGTCCAGGGCTCTTTCGCACGAAAGATCCTCGACTGCATGAAGTGCAATTTCTACTTGAGCGAACACTACGACACGGGCTACAGAAACCTATAGCTTCAGCTCGGCCGCGCAAGCGATATGCCAATCCCCCCGGCCTTGCAATTCGAGTTACTTCAAAACTCCTTGAAGACCTTGGCCAGCGAGTCCCCGGCCACGTGCATCCGAAACTCGTTGAAGTACCCAAACGGCGTTCGCATGACCGAATACCCCGTGCGGACGAGCCGCGCCTCGACCTCGTCGGCCACCGCGAGCGCAAACTCCGGCTCCGCCTTGCTCGAACTGAGGTGGTTAAACGAGTGCAGGACGATCTGCTTGGTTTCAAACTTCCCGGCGAGCCACTTCACGTTCTTCGTGAACTTCTCGACGACCCCCGCGCCCTTGGCCTCGTCCCCGGCCTCGGCGTGGAAGAATATGACCACGGCCCCGCCTGAGGTCGCCTCCTCGCGCCCGGCGTCCGGCGCATCGGCCAGGGACTTCGCGGCTGTCTTGTACCACCACTCGTGCGTATAGAACATCAGGAGCCTCACAGGCCGACCTCCATCCCCTTGTCCATCGAGTAGACCGGGTATAAATTAAACCGCTTGACGCGCGGCTGCCTCACGAAGTAATCCGTCCTGTGCCAGAGGAAGACCCACGGGGCGTCGTGCACTATTATCTCCTCGGCCTGCGCATAGCTGCGGTCGCGCTCGGCCTCTGTCGTTGCGGCCTCGCCCTGGCGGATCAGCCCATCGACCTCAGGGTTTGAGTAACGCGTGCGGTTTCCGCCCGCTCCGAAGTTAGTCGAGAGAAACAGCGGCGCCAAAAAGTTCTCGGGGTCGGGGTAGTCCGCAAACCAGCTAAGCGAGAACATGTCCGCCTTGCCTTCGTTTACCGCGGCCTTAAACCCGCTCCACTCAAGCTGGACGATGCGCACGTCGAGCCCCGCGTCCTTCAGGTATGACTGCATGACCTCGGCCATGTCCACGACCTGCTGGTCGGCCGTGATATAGAAGTTCACTACAGTGCCCCCGGCATGCCGTGCCTTTATGATCTCCCGCGCGCGCGCCATGTCAAACGCGTAGGGCTTCGGCGGCGGCCAGCGCCTCAGTGCCGCCGGCACTGGGCCGTCGGCCAGCTGGCCCCTGCCCTCCTCGATCGTCCTTAAGATCCGCGCGCGGTCGATGGCCATGCTTACGGCGCGCCGCAGTTCAGGGTCGTCAAACGGCGGTCGCGAGCAGTCCATCCCGAGGTAGTTCGTGCTGATCGTCTCTTGAGAGGAGATGAGCCCCTTCCACTTGGCGGAACGGATATAGCACATGAACTCCGACGGCGGGATCTGCAGCACGTCGAGGTTGCCGAGCTCGAACTCGGCCACCGCGGTCAGCTCCTCAGGGATTACGCGGTATACCAGCCCCTTGACCGCGGGCGCGCCCTCGAAGTACGCATCGTTGCGCCTGAGCACGACGGCCCGGCTCGGCTGCCATGACTCGAGCATGAAGGGGCCGGTCCCTGCCGCATGGGCCGAGAAGTCATCGCCCCAGCGGCGGACGTCCTCGGCAGGCACTATGTACGCGGTCGGCATCGTAAGCAGGTACAGAAACGGCGAGTACGGCCCGCTTAAGGTGATCTCCACAGTGCGGTCGTCGATCACGCGGATGCCGCGCAAGGATTTTGCGCGCCCGGCCATGAAGTCATCGGCGCCATCGATCCTGTCGAGCACCCAGGTCTGCGAGGCCCTGGTCGCGGGGCTCAGCACGCGTTGCAGCGAATACCGGACGTCCTCGGCGCGCAGTTCGCGGCCCGAGTGGAAGCGCACGCCGCTTCGGAGCACGAAGCGGTATCTGAGGCCGTCGGCCGAGACGCTCCAGCTTTGGGCCAGATCCGGCGCGACCTTGAGGCCGGGGCCGAGCCTGACCAATCCGTTAAAAATTTTCGCGGCTATCGTCCCTCCGGTGACGTCGACTATCAGCGCAGGGTCCAGCGTGGTGGGGTTGGCGTTCAGGCGCATATAGACGTAGCCCGCGATGCGGTTTTCCGAAGAGCATGAGGCCAGAAGGAGAAACGTCAGGACAGGCGCTATGAGGCGGCGTAGCATGGCTTACTGCGGGTCCGGTCCCTCTCTGAAGATATCGAGCACAGCCATGAAAAGCGCGATGCACATCGGGCCTGCTATCAGCCCGAGAAACCCAAAGACCTTCATCCCGCCGATCACGCCGAAGAATATCAGGAGGGTGTGCATCTTCACCCGGCCCCGGATGATGAGCGGCCTGAGGATGTTGTCGACCATCGCGATCACGCAGACGCCTATAAAGACCAGCACCATCGCCTGCACCACAGCGCCCTCGACGAACAGATAGATCGCCACCGGCACCCATACCAGCGCGGTGCCGATCATCGGGATAAACGAGGTCACCGCGACCGCGAACCCAAGGAGCACGAACGCCTCCACGTCGAGGAAATAAAACGTGACGCCCGCGATCAGCCCCTGCACGAAGGCCACCGCGAGGCCGCCGTAAATCGTCGAGATCACGATGTCCTTGACCATCAGGCTGAGCCTGTCGCGCTGGGCCTCGTTAAACGGCAGCTGCCGGCCGAGCCACTCGAGGAACTTCCTCCCGTCCTGGAACATGAAGAACATCGCCACGAGCGTCAGGAGGGAGTCGACGACGGCTATCAGGAAGTTCTGCGTCCCGGCCTGCAGCCTGTCGATCAGCGAGCTGCCGACGCTCGCAAACCCGGACTTCACAAGCGCAGGCAGGTCGGCTCGGGCTGATATTCACAAGCGGGCCGAACCTGGCGACGAACCACGTGACCTTCGGGTCGTTGAACATAGCGCCGAAGTTCGGGAGGATAACCCCGCTTGAGGCTATGAGGTTGGCCTCTGCGGTGAGCATTATCGCAAGCGACGAGATCGGCGCCATGATGACCAGCAGCACCACGACCACCGTGGCGGCCGAGGCCAGCGGGGGCCATTTCATGTGACGCAGGAAAAGCGCGTACAGAGGATAAAAAACCGTCGCGAGCACACCGGCCCACGCCAGCGGCCGCGCGAACGGCAGGAGCACCTGATAGCTCCCGTAGCCGAGCGCCAGCAGCATCAGCGAGAGCACCGCGATATGGAATTTTCCCCTGTAACCCATTTCAGGAGATTATCGCACAAAGACCGCTAAAATGGCGAGGAAAAACCGCAGGGCCCGGATACGGCGAAGGGGAAAACGAACAGGGCCGCGAGGTTGTCGCGGCCCTGTTTTCTATCATGGTGGCGGGGAGAGGATTTGAACCTCTGACCTTCGGGTTATGAGCCCGACGAGCTACCAGGCTGCTCCACCCCGCGAAGAGATATACTAACCTTTCAGGGGCCTGCAAGTCAAACCAGATGGGGTTCGGATGAAGCGGGTTAAAGGCCTTTTTTGAGCGCATCCCTTGCGGCCGCGGCCTGGGCGTCCTTCTTGCTCCGGCCCCGGCCGGAGCCGCACAGCACTCCGCTTACGTATACCTCGGCCGTGAAGACGCGCTCGTGCTCGAGGCCGTCCTCGGCCACGATGCGGTACTCCGGGGTCCCGTCAGACTCGCCCTGCGTCCGCTCCTGCAGCTCGGTCTTGTAGTCGTGAAAGTCGCCCGAGCGCAGGGCCTCGTCGAGCCTCGCCCCGAGCCGCTGCATGATGAACCGGCGCGCGGCATCCATGCCGCCGTCGAGGAAAATCGCGCCTATCAGGGCCTCAAACGCGTTTGAGATGATCGACTCGCGGCGGCGGCCCCCGGTGCCCTCCTCGCCCTTTCCGATGCGCAGGTACTGGCCCAGCGAGATCTCGCGGCCCGCCTCGTACAGCACACGGCCCTTGACCACGTATGACTTGATCTTGGACATGTCGGCCTCGCTGAGCGAGCTGTCGAGCCTGAAGAGGTGCTCGACCACGACCAGGGCGAGCACCGAGTCGCCGAGGAACTCCAGCCGCTCGTTGAAGCCGTATGGGTCGCCCGAGGTCTCGTAGTGGTATGACTTGTGCGTGAGGGCCTGAAGCAGGAACGCGCGGTCCTTAAATGCGTATCCCGTCGCCGCTTCGAGACCGTCTATGTCGGGTTCGGTCAATCCGCGAACCGCTTAAACAGCAGGCAGGCGTTCGTGCCGCCGAAGCCGAACGAATTGGAAAGCGCGGCCCTGACGTCCACCTTGCGGGCGGTGTGGGGCACGTAGTCGAGGTCGCACTCCGGGTCCGGATTGTCGAGGTTAATGGTGGGAGGCACTACCCCGTCGCGGATGGCCAGGACCGAGGCGACGGCCTCGACCCCTCCGGCCGCTCCGAGGAGATGTCCGGTCATCGACTTGGTCGAGCTTATCGCGAGCTTGCGGCTGTGCTCTCCGAAGACATGCTTGATCGCCAGGGTCTCGAGCTCGTCCCCTGCCTTGGTCGAGGTGCCGTGGGTGTTTATGTAATCGACCTCAGCGGGCTCCATCGAGGCGTCCTTGAGCGCCAGCCTCATGCAGCGCGCCGCGCCCTCGCCCTCCGGGGCCGGGGTGGTCATGTGGTATGCGTCCGAGGTCATCGCGAACCCGGCGAGTTCGGCGTATATGCGCGCCCCGCGCGCCTTGGCGTGCTCCATGCTCTCAAGCACGATGATCCCCGATCCCTCGCCCATCACGAAACCGTCGCGGTCGCGGTCATAGGGGCGCGATGCGCGCTCGGGCTCGTCGTTGCGGGTCGAGAGGGCCTTCATCGCGTTGAACCCCCCGATGCCGAGCGGCGTAATGACGGACTCGGTGCCGCCGCAGATCATCGCGTCCGCGTCGCCGCGCGCTATGATCCTGAAGGCGTCGCCTATCGAGTGGCTTCCGGTCGCGCATGCGGTGCAGGCCGCGGAATTCGGGCCCTTGGCCCCGAAGCGCATCGAGATATGTCCGGCCGCTAGGTTGATGATTACCATCGGGATGAAAAACGGGGTGATCCTGCGCGGGCCGCGCTCCATGAGCACCTTGCTATAGTGCTCGATCGCGGGCAGGCCGCCCATGCCGGCCCCGACGATCACGCCCACGCGCTCGGCGTTCTCGGGCGTGACCTTAAGCCCTGAGTCGTCCATGGCCATCTGAGAGGCCGCTATGGCCAGATGGATGAAGCGGTCCATCTTCTTTACTTCCTTGGGCTCGATCCAGTCCTCGGGGTTGAACCCCTTGACCTCGCCCGCTATCTTTGTGGCGAAGGCCGTGGCGTCGAAGTGCGTGATCGGCCCGATGCCCGAGCGTCCGGCCTTCATCGCCTCCCACGAATTCTCCACCCCGATGCCGAGCGGGGTTACCATCCCAAGCCCGGTGACTACAACCCGGCGTTCTTCGCGCATTAGGCGGCTTTGCCCTTTATGTAATCGACCGCGTCTTTGACCCTCGTGATCTTCTCGGCGTCCTCGTCCGGTATCTCGATCTTGAACTCCTCCTCGAAGGCCATGACCAGCTCAACGGTGTCGAGCGAGTCCGCGCCGAGGTCGTCCACGAACGAGGCCTCTGACTTCACTTCCTCGATCTTGACGCCGAGCTGCTTTGCTATAATTTCCTTAACCTTGTCTTCCATGCCTTAAGTCCTCCGTCGATTCCTTATTTTTTCACTACATGTACATCCCGCCGTTGACGTGCACGACCATACCGGTTAAGTATGCGGCCTGCGGCGAGGCCAGAAACACCACGGAATTCGCTACGTCCTCCGGGGTCCCGAACTTGCCAAGCGGTATGGCCTTGAGCATATCCTGACGCACGCCCTCAGGGAGGCTGTCCGTCATGGCGGTCTGAATGAAGCCCGGCGCGACGGCGTTGACCGTCACCCCGCGCGATGCGTACTCTTTTGCGAGCGTCTTCGTAAGCCCGATCATCCCGGCCTTGGCAGCGCTGTAGTTGGCCTGCCCGGGGTTGCCGATGAACGCGACGACGGACGATATGTTGACGATCCTGCCGGAGCGCTGCCGGACCATCAGCTTTATGGCCTCGCGCGAGCACAGAAACACGCTCTTGAGGTTCGTGTCGATCACCGAGGCCCAGTCCTCGTCCTTCATGCGCATCAGGAGGCCGTCGCGGGTGATCCCGGCGTTGTTTACCAGGATATCTATGCGGCCCATCCGCTCGGCCGCAGCCTTAAACCCCTCGGCCACGCTCGCCGGGTCGGACACGTTCATCTTAAGCGGCATGGTCCTGACGCCGAAGTGCGCCATCTCGGCGGCCGCCTTCCGGGTGCCCTCCTCGGTGGTGCCGACTACGACCACGTCCGCGCCAGCGGACGCGAGCCCGTGCGCTATGGCGCGGCCTATCCCCCTCGTGGCGCCCGTTACGAGCGCAACCTGTCCGTTAAGGTCGATCTTCATAGATTATTGCCTCAAAAATCACGCTCATTGTATCAGAAAACTCAGGGGCTTTTCCACTTACTAACCACAATATCAGGAGTGAGGGCCGCGCCTGCGCATATATAACTTTAGCATCTCCATCAGGACGAAAACCACCACGCAGAAGCCGAAAATCGCCCCGAGGTCCGCCGCCCGCGGCATCCCGATGCCGAATGCGTCCCTGACCGCGGGCAGGTGGATCAGGAGCGCGATCAGCACCGCCTCCCAAAATACCGCGAGCAGGAGCCACTTGTGCGGCGGGGCCGTAAATACCCCGTAGCGGAGCGAGCGGAAGTTAAGCGCTATCGCGAACTCGACGATGATAAAGAGGAAAAACAGCCTCGTGCGCGCCAGCTCCAGATCCGGCAGCGAATGGAAGAACGTCCACAGGAAGACCGGGGCCTCGACGAGCAGCGCCAGGCTCACGAAGATCAGGACCTCGCGCGAAAATACGCTCTCGTCCGGGCGGCGCGGCGGGCGGCTCATGATGTCCGGGATCCGGCGGGGCCACGCCCAGAGCGAGCGCGGGCAGGCCGTCAGTGGCCAGATTGATATAGAGGATCGCCGCAGGCAACAGCGGCAGGTGCTCCGGGCCGGTCACGAGCACGACGCCCCCGATCACGATCACCTCCGAGACGTTGCACCTAAGCAGGTATGTCAGGTACTTCTTGATGTTGTCGTAGATCCACCGGCCCCGCTCTATGGCGCTCACTATCGTGGCGAAATTGTCGTCCCCGAGCACCATGTCGGCGGCCTCGCGGGCCACCTCGGTGCCGCTGATGCCCATCGCTATGCCGATGTCAGCGTGCTTAAGCGCGGGGGCGTCGTTTACGCCGTCGCCGGTCATCGCCACGACCTCGCCCCGTGCCTTCCAGGCCCGGACGATCTTGAGCTTGTCCATCGGCGAGACGCGCGCGTAGACGCTGACCTTATCCACTATACGGGCGAACTCCGCGTCGTCCATCGCCTCAAGCTCCTCGCCCGTAAGCGCGATGTCGCCCTCGTCATAGATGCCCATCTCGCGGGCCACGGCCATGGCCGTGAGCTTGTGGTCGCCTGTGATCATCACCGTACGCATATGCACCGCCCGGCAGGTAGCCACCGCCTCTATGGCCTCCGGCCTCGGCGGGTCCATCATCCCTACGAGCCCCAGAAATGTGAGGTCGCCCTCCGGGTCCTCGCAGGTCTTCGCGTGGCCGCAGGATCGCGAGCCCCAGCACCCGCAGGGCCGACGAGGCCATCTGTGCGTTGGCAGCCGATATCGCCGCCCTGTCCTCTTCGGTAAGCTGCCTGATCGTTCCGTCCGGGTCCATGATCGTCGAGCACCGTCTCAGCACTACCTCTGGCGCGCCCTTGGAGTATGCGACGAGGGCCGAGCCCCTTCCCACGACCACGGTCATCATCTTGCGCTCGGAGCTGAACGGGACCTCGGTGATGCGCGGCTCTGCGACCCTCAGCTCGCGGTAATCGAGCCCTGCCTTCGCGGCCAGCACGAGCAGCGCGGCCTCGGTCGGGTCGCCCTTGATCGACCAGCGGGATTCTTGCTCATATAGCTCCGAATCGTTGCAGAGCGCGCCCGCGCGCAGGAGTTCAGCGAGCGCCGGGCTCTCGGCGTGAGGGCTGAGTTCGCCCTTCGGCTCATAGCCCGCGCCCGATACGTCAACATATGCGCCGCCGCTATAGAGCCTCCGGACGGTCATCTCGGCCTTGGTGAGCGTGCCGGTCTTGTCGGTGCAGATGACGGTCGTGCAGCCGAGGGTCTCGACCGCGGGCATCTTCCTTATAAGCGCGTGGCGCTTGGCCATCTCGCGCATGCCTATGGCGAGCGCGCCGGTCACTATCGCGGCCAGCGCCTCGGGCACTGCGGCCACCGCGAGCGATATCGCGAACATCGCCATCAGGATGGCCTCGTCCATCGTGAGCGTGCCATCCTCATACGCGCGGATGAGGCTCACGAGCATTATCACTGCACATATGACGAGCGCGCCGATGCCGAGCCACCGGCCGATCTCGGCCGTGCGCCGCTCTAGCGGGGTGGGCTCGGTCTTGACTGCCGCTACCTCTTTAGCGATCTTCCCAAGCTCGGTGTCATGCCGGTCTCGGTCACGACCGCCCTCGCGCGGCCGTATGTGACGATGCCCCCGGTGTGGGCCATGTCCGTGCGGTCGCCGATCTGGGCCTCAACCCTCACCGCCTCGGTGGACTTCTCGACCGGCATCGACTCGCCGGTAAGCGCGGCCTCATCGAGCGTGAGTGACGCGACCTCAAAGAGCCGCGCATCTGCCGGTATCCGATCTCCGGCCTCAAGCGCTATAACGTCTCCGGGGACGATCTCGGTCGCGTCGATCGTGGTCTCGGCCCCGTCTCGGAGCACCGAGGCGGTGGCGCGGAGCATATCCCTTAATGACTCTATCGCGCGCTCGGCGCGGTATTCCTGAATGAACCCGAGCACCGCCGAGAACACGACGATCGCGGCGATGATCATGGCATCGGTTTTCTCCCCTACCATGAGAGATAGCGCGGTCGCCGCAAGCAGGATTATTATGAGCGTGTTCTTGAACTGGCCCAGAAACATCGAGAGCGCCGAGGGCCTGTCCTCGCGCTGAAGCGCGTTCGGGCCGAACCTGGCAAGCCGCGTTTGGGCCTCTTCGGACGTAAGCCCCTTGGGCCCGCTGCCGAGCTTTTCAAAGGTCTCTTGAATTGTGAGCGAATGCCACATTTTCACGCATATCATATCATGCCCAGCCTGATTCAAGAATCCCCCCACGATGCCGATAAGAGAGTAGAAGGAACGATGGAGGAGGCCAGGGATGGCGATACTTGCGGATAACGAGATACGGTATTCATATATCCAATATGATGATGTCGACTTTAGCACCACCAAGTCCCTGATCGAGTCGGGCGTGTTTCATATCTTTCTTCTGGCGGGGAAGAAGTGGGACATAGAGGTATCGCAAATCACCGAAGACTTCAGGGATTATGTCGTATTCCACGAAATACCGTCATACGTCACCGGCAGCATACACAGCGCGAACAGGATTAATAAAAGCGGGTTAGTCGCGTAAGGTTGGAGTTCGAGGCCTGGCGCTAAGCCGCAAGTTTTTTGTAGTTTTATCTGATAAAATATTTAACAGGATGAATAATAACGCGAACATGACGCTGTCTGACAAATGCCCTATGTGCTGCGGGTCGATGACCGCTGGCAAGACCACGTTCACGGTGGAGTTCGGCTTCGGAGTGGTCGTCGTGCGGGATGTCCCGGCAACGGTATGCGCACAATGCGGCGCGGACTGGATCGACGACGCGGTCACCGCAAGGCTTGAGGCCATCGTCGCGGATGCGGAACAGAAACATCACACGGTCGAGGTGACATCACTGTCGGCAGCGTAGGCTACCCCCTAAGGATTCAGGCACTCAAATGCCCACATCACTCCGGGGAACGCACCGCCGGGCCAAGTCGGCTGCCGTCCGGGCGGCCGCCGTAGAGCCAGAGCTCGACGCCACCGCCATCGCCGCCGAGGGCCCCCGCCGTCGAGTTGTCCCTCAATTGGCCCGACCATACCCAGCTGCCTTTGATATTGAACGCAGACTCGGTGTTGTATATTCCCTTCAACTCCGCCATCGAAGGAAGCCGCCATCCGCCTCCACCCACACTCAGGTTGCTGGCATAGCTGGCCGCCTGATCCAGTTCATCGTTTGCCCGTTGGCAGGAACCCACTGAAGCCCGGTTTTGTTGTCTGTGATGATTCCCTCTTTCATGGCATACCTGCCCACCAAAGGAGCCTTAAGCATGCTCGTCTGCCCCTCTGGGGCGCTCTGTATCTCTACGATCGAGGATTCCATTTGAGTTTCTCCGAGCAGAGGGTATATCTTGTATGCAGAACTCGGATACAACCCATTGAACTTGAATGTTCCATCCGAGCCAGTAGTAGTCTCGAACTTATCATATCCCTTCAAAGGCTCCACCTGTTCTGCGATAACCTTAACCTTAGCCAGAGGCTGCCCATTACCATCTACAAGCTTTCCTTCAATCCCTGACTTCTTACCACCAAAACCGCAGCACAGCACAAAGATCAACGAGACAACGAAGACTTTGACCAATACTCTCATTACCCCTCCAGCAATAGGTTATTGAAAAAACTAAATACTGGATATTGTAGATTGCCCCCCCCCCCATAGAGTCAAGAAGAAAATGATATTGATATGCGGTAGTGGCAAACGCAATCAATGCCGTTTGACCTTGTGGGGCGCGGGGGGCTACGTTATCCTCTTCCCCGAAAGCGCGCCCAAATCGGCTTCAGACAAGGCAGGGCGAGCAGACCGCCCGATGGTGTATCCCCCTGAAAGCGAGCGATATTGCGTCAGACAAGGAACGGTGAGGAAAACGACCGTAGGTGTACTGCATGTACATCGAGGGAGGATTTCCGAGCCAGTGACGCAGTATCACGCAATTGCAGCCGCTTTCACATAGAGGGCAACTTTGTCGACAAAGACGCAGTATCAAGCGATTTGGAGCGCTTTAAAGAAGGCTACTTACGCCGCTTCTTCTCTTTGCAGGTCCTTGAGGGTCGGCAGTTCGGTGAGCGAGTTCAGCCCAAAGTACTCGAGGAATTCTTTGGTCGTGCCATAGAGTATCGGCTTCCCCGGCGCCTCCTTCTTGCCCACGATCTCGATCAGTCGCTTATCGAGGAGCGACTTCATCACGCCGTCGGCGTTGACGCCTCGCAGTTCCTCGACCTCGACCTTCGTAAGCGGCTGTTTGTATGCGATGATCGCCAGCGTCTCAAGCGATGCGGGTGAGAGCTTCTGTGCCTTCACCACGCCCATAAGCTTTCTGGCCCATTCGGTCATGGCGGGGTTTGCCGTAGAACTGATAACCGCCCGCGAGCTTGCCAAGCAGCACGCCGCCCTGGCGCTCGGCGTAGTCCTCGACGAGTTCGTCCAGCAGCGCGCCGATCTCCTCGGGCGAGAG
>CAVRJY010000002.1:0-655836 GCA_963721805.1 Nitrospirota bacterium
ATGCGGCGACTAGTTCTTCTTCGAGCTCTGAGATTTCCATCGGCACTGTGGATTCCTCGGAGATCGGAACCTCTGGAACTTCGGGCTCAGGTTCGGCTGTGGATGAGGCCTCAGGAGTCACGGCCTGTGCTTGGCTTGTATAGGACAGGTCATAGTCGTTTCGGTCTATCTGGAGGTCGTACAGCTCGTACAGACGTCCATCTGGTGCCCAGTCAGGGTTACCAGTAAGATCAAATGCGGTTGGAAGGGTCACCATACGGAGAAAGTCTTTTCCTGATGCGATAGCGATGAACGCCTTGCCGCTGGTCTTGGCCTTGGCCTCATCAGTTGAGGATGAGAATGCCGTACCGAGTTCGTTCACCCAAGTTATGTTGCCTTCAGTCACGTGAGCAGTGACCAGCCTAGAGAGTGCCGTTTTATTGACGTCAAGTTCCTGTTGAAGTTCGCTAAATTTGATCTTGCCAGCCTGAGCTATCTTCCTCAAGAGCTCATAAGCTACGATCTTCTTGGCACCTAAGCGCTCTTTAAATGAATCCCCAACCACCTGTACGGCCATATGGTAGTCTTGGATCGTCGCTATGACGTTGCCATCATCGTCACGCTCTCTCTGGTGCTGATAGAAGCACGTTATGGATGAAATCACGTTCATGAGGCCTTGGTATCCTCTACGAGCTGACAATGGAGCCTGTTTACCTACCATGCGCCTTGAAATCTCCTCACCGAACGGGATATTGACTACCACCTGTTCCAGTGATGAGTGGTAGGCCACCCAAAGGTCTATGAGGGCCTGCTTATGAGGAGCTTTGTTTCCCTTAGCCCTAAGACCAATGGCCATAATGATGGAGTCGGTCTGTGCGGATGACTCATCTGTATGAACCGTAAACAAACGGTCGTCGAGCTGAGCTTCCAGTTTGGGTTTTACCGTTGTAGTGATGAATGCCGTAGGCCCATCGAGGGTTCTCGTTGAGGTCTCGGTTTCTCCGGTGGTAGGGTTATGATCGGTCACCTCGTATTTGAAAGTGCCAGCAGAGAGGAGTGATCTCAAGGCATATGAGAGCCTTGATGTGTCAGTCTCCCTCTGCAACGAGAAAGCCTCTGAGAAGATCAGTACCTTATGGACCAGACTTCTTGCGAAGCAATGGAGCGCACGTTCTGAAACATCGGACATGAGTTCGTATGCGCTATTAGGATAGAGCTCTAGTACATGGTCTAGTGCGAATGACTTGCCGGTGCCTTGAGTTCCGACGCACTTAACGTTGACGGTTTCAGGGGTCTCGTCTTTTGAAATTACTTTGCTGCTGTCCATGGCAACAGCCAGCATAGCTATTGTGGCTCTTTCGCCAGCAACGCCTATAGCGTTTACAGCGTCGAGCCTCTGTCTGAACAGAGCTGGATCGGATTGATTAACGGTATATGGGGGTACGACGGGTGAGTCCAGGGTACTGTCTTCCATAAAAATATCTCCAATAAATCTTGTAATTGAGGGTCGAGGTCATAACCAGGCCAGAGCATCTCATTCCCTTTTGCTTCCACATTTTAAATCTCTCATTGGTGAAACCATCTCGCTGCCATCGGTGCGTCAATCTCTGCTAAGCTATCGCCTCCTTTCGTCTATTTGACATGCAATTCATGAGCCAGAGGATACCCCTTGATTTTGAAGGATTTCCCCATAAGGGACTGTTGCAGTAAATACACAGTCGTTGTAATTTAACCACACCCATTCAGTTAACCACTTGGAATCCCGTTTCAACGACCATCTCATCTGCTTCGTCCATCTTGTTCCATTTATGCCAAAAGTATAGCACAAGACATTCTGCTCACCTCCTCGGCTAACGATTAGATCATAGCACTGACAATATGTCGTCACCGTGAGGGCCTAAACTATATCTGTGAGGATAGGTGGAGACAGTGAAGGAGAAGGTGACATTGATATGATGAACTTGGAGCTGAGAACCCTTTCAGATGACCTGCTGGAACTTGTAGAATTCTTGTCGTCATTGCAGGTTGAGCTGGATGGGCTTAGATCAGGGAATTGTCAGATAAGGGTAATGACTCGCAAAGCTCAGGGAGCTTGACGGAGAATATGAACATGCTAAAAACAGTACTTGAAACAACATATGAACTTGTAGAGTTTTTCTGTATAGTGATGGTTTACTGTCCTCTGAGACATCTATTCATGTACTTAAGGATTAGTCAACAAGATCCTGATCGAGAGTCCAAGTTGTTCAATGCTGCATTATACCTGCGGATCCTCAGCATAGTCTTTGAATATGCTACAGCTATACATGATGCTCAGATACTATTACTGCGATCATGACGAAGCTATGAGTGAGATCAACTTTGAAATTGTGGCTGACATTGCGCTTAGACGGAGGCTTGGCAGCAGTATGTATTGGATGAGCTGATCAAGGGAGAAATAACTGATGAGGATTATAAGGAGATGTACAATTACGAGGACGAGGAGATCGAGTTCCTAAAGGAGTGTCTGTAGCAGAGGAGGGGGCTTGTGGACTCCACTCATCTGTTATATTGTCTTTGTACTGGTACCGATAGCAGGAAAGGATCATTTAAATGTTACATGCCATAGGCGGAGTGATGCTTATAATCCTATTCTTGTGTGGCCTTGCTGTCCTGGGTGTTTTGTTCATGATATTCAAAATATTTTTGCGTGGTTTTGTAGCCCTGATTGCGGCAGGAGCCTTTGCATTAATGTTAATTAGTACTGTAATCTCAAGCTGCACGAGTTGTATTCACAACGAAAAGCAGGGTACTGGTACGTCAGTGAAATCGAAAAATGTCACGGCATTATGTGCCAGGGGGAGTGTTCGATTTGCTCCGAAATGAGTGTTCGGGTAGGTCCGAAATTCTCAAATAATCACATGCGACAACCTAATTAGTTGATCTATCCTTTCCCTTTTCCCCTTTGTTCTCTTAGCCCTCAACCCACCAAACAAACGCAGCCAGGTTAAGTGCTAGATAGGCACCTCCCAACGGCTATGGAATATCCGTCTTTAGCAATCCCCGTAAGCAAAAACGCCAGCTCATCTATTTTCAGGTCTAATAGACAGTACAGGAAGGCATTCCGCTCTGCCCGTTCTTTATTGACGCGGAGAGTTTAAGCATGTAGTTTATTCGGATGCTAGGTCTAATCGATTAAGGGTTTCGACGGTTAACAAGCGGTCAACATTTGCCAATGGCGTTTTCCTTGCCTCAATAAACAGTGGTTCCCGTTCTGTGGGGCTGGAGCAAACTTGCAATCGTATTCCATTATAAAGCTTGATATTAACTTGCCAATTAAAATAGATTGTTCATTGTTTGCATGACAGATGCCATGTCCAATGATTGATGTATTTCTAAGTTTAATCGCATTCCAGATACCAGTAATCATCTCAGGATCAAAGTCATTTTTGTATATATTAATTATAGCCGTCCATAAGGTTCCAATGCCGTTTATAGAATCGTTATTGAGTAGGTATGCTCCAGCTGAATGTTTCGGATTCCTTCTATCGATATTAAATGTGCCTAGTTGTTCATGAATCAATATTCCTTGGCGATATACTTCAAGGGATCTTAAAGCTAACGCAGCGGAAATAGTATATTTTTCAATCATTCTGTACTGTGTTGCAAGAATCATGAAATATACAGAATACCATGTCAATAGTCTTGGCATTTTCTTCTGTCTAATTTCACTATTAAAGGATAGCTTTAGTTCTTTGGCTATCTTTAAGAAATTAATTCTGGCTTTTATTTTCTCTGTTAATACTGGCGAGTGTTTTGTGACTTCCTGAAGGAGTTGAGTATATATTGACAGGCATGAGGGAATTATCTCAGATAACATATCATCATAAAAACCTGACAATACAATGTCTTGCAAAGTCCGCCTGCCGTCACCAAAGAAAAAAGTTTTCTCTGCTTCTAATAAATTTATCAGCAAACCAGAGGACTTCATTAGTGCACTTCTAACCGTATCATCTGATATATGCTTTATATGTTTTCTGAACTTATCAAAAATGGTTCTCAATTGTGAAATATTGTTTTGCGCAGGAGAACAGCTTCAGATCAAGCAACACATCCCGACATAAATTAACAATCGAATCATCGTTACGACCATTTCTTCCAAATTCAAAACCACTATGGGTGAGTGAGCGTTATGATGAAGAGTGTTGTTTTATCCAACACAAGGCCTTCATCAGATAAATAATGACCGAACATGGAATCTGAATAACTTCCAGTTAAATGCAAAACTTTGTTTACTTTACGATGGATTTCAGGCCTAGAAGATTCTGATAATACGATTTACACCGCTATCCCCTTCTATGATTAGCAATATATAACAATCGGCTTTCCGCATCGAGTTTATTGACATAACTGTTTGTTAAGCGCAACCAATTCCTCATAGTGATTCTCTGAATCGTATGTTGACCTCCAATAATATCAAGGCGGAGTATGCTCCGTCGAACTCGTTGTCAATTATCTCATTTGCAGCGTCTACTGCTATCGCCAACAAAAATATCTAAGTCGTATTTAAGCATTTTGTTTTAGTTTGTTGCAGCCAAAGCAACATCTTCCCCAACTTGATCCTGGTTAAAGTATCGAACTCTGTGTGAAACCTTTTTTTACTGAGTTTCTTCTTCCCCTGACAGCCTTTATGTCTGACTTCTTTTTTTCCTGTGCTCTAGTTAATAATTTCACGATCATACGGGGGGAGTACTAAAATTAACCATGTCGCTTCCCTCAAATGATTTTTTCGTGGATTTCTATGTAAATTGCTCATAAACCGTCACAATTGTCAGCGCCTAATTCCTGTAGTTTAACAAGCTGAATCGCTAATTTCATCAGGGTTCAAACCTGCTAGGGCTGAACAACTGATTGAGCATTACTTTTATTGCCAAGTACTGCAAGTAATAAATGGCTTAACGCTTTCCTCGTATCACTAGATTTAGCATTAATATTCTTTCCATCAGCAAATACAGAGTGCTGCATATATTCTTGCTCAAAAGAAAACAAGAACCCCTTATCTTGAAGAGCAAGATCAATCAATACAATGAACGCATTAGTAACTTCACTAAGTGATAGATTCATATCTTTGACTACATCTATGAATGCACCCCAAGCCATGAGTAAAGATCGCTGAAAAATGGCATACCTTATAATATCAGCAACATTAGCAGCTCTCTCATCGCTTACGTCTTCTTCAAATTTATTGTAAATAATACTTGCTTCCTTATGGTTCTTTTCATCGCCGATAGGATTAAAATTAAGTATCTGGTCAATAGCTATACCATAGTCAGCACTTTTTGGGTCCTTAGATTCCTTATCCTTTAATTCCTCCAGTTTGGTATTGAATATATTAAAAGCCTTTTTGTATTCTTTTGTTTTAAAAAAGACATCAAGTAAACATGGCACCAAGTATTTATTAATCTGAATTTCAAGTAATTTCTTCTGTGATAATGAGAACCGATCCCATTCGACTGGTTTTATTCCTTCTTCATTATAAAGCAGCTCATCTGGTAACTCTGAAAGATTTAGTATGTACTTCATCCTGTGTTTATCTTTTAAAACACTTTCTGACAATGCTTTGTCCAAGACACCAATGCTCGACAGCGAATAATCTCTTTGAATAACAGTGGATTCCTTATCCTTTTTTGTATTCCACTCAATAACGGCAAGCGCTCTATCCCCTAGGCCCTCGGTGTTCATGAGTTGATCGCAGAAATTCCTACAAGTTAAGTGGCTTAAATTTTTATCAGATAATAAAATATAAAAATGCCCGCCAACACGTTCGACAGTTTTATTAACATCAATAAACAAATGCCTAAATACATGTGGGACCGTAGGAAGAGATTTTAACTCAGATTCTTTTTCTTTTGTAGAGTTTGGTGCAAAAAGTATGCAAACAGGCACTACAAGGTCTTTAATTACTGAGGGTTTGTTTTCATATATGTCTATTAATGCTTTGAGCCTGTGTTGACCATCTATAATTACAAGTTTTGTTCCATACTTTTGATTGCCTTTAGCCATCCTAACTTCAGAAGCTGCAATCAGTGCCCTCTGTTTGTTCTCAATCCTTTTCGCTGGCTAAATTTAAATCATACGCATCAGCACTTTGACTAGCTAGATAAGTTAATTTGAAGTGGCCTTTCCACTCGCGAACGACTAAGCCTTCAGCTGGCATAACGGTATCTCGTTCATCAGAATAATAATCTTGCATTTTATTCCCTATAACGGGGATAATTGCTGCAAGTAATGGAGGAAAAAATACGGTTGTGCGTTTTCTTTCAGGCTCAGTAACTTTTTCTGGGTTTGGAGAAATATATGGTTCTATCTCAGTTTCAACTCGACGCTCATCAATATCCCCTTTGAATAAGCATTTCAAAATCAACTTTATCTTGTCTTATATCTCGTGCAAAAGAAAGGTCAGATTTAAGCTCGTGCGCAGTAAATGATGTCATAACGAACTCAAGCGGGAAAGAGTCTTTAGTTAAAAAGCGTCCGAAACTTCCATTTTTTTCAAAGTCATACTCCTTAGCTTCTTTTACCTTTCTTAACCCACTCTCCATCAGTCCTCCTAATACGTGTTGTTTATCTGAAACAGGCTTCGATAATGCCTGCAAATATTTCTCGAGTAATTTTAACACAACTTCATTGCTCTCACCTACCTTGAAAGGGATACAAGTAAAAACAAGGTCATCCCAATCAATTTCCGTCTTTTTAAGTCTACATCCAAACAAGCCCTCATCGGTCTCGTTTTCATAATTGGACATATGTTGCAAGTATCTGTCATAAAGTGTTTGTTTTTTTGTAATCCCGACATAAATTGGCTGAGCAAAAAGGCTAATTCCTTCAATTAAGCGAAGAAGACTCAAGAAATTGTCGTGGGGTATGGCTGCGATTTTCGTCAATGAGTTCATATTGAGGCACTTTTGATGCTATGACTTTATATTTGTCTTTTAGGTGGTTCCCTTTATCTATGCTACTCAGCTCGCCATTAAGGTCGGCACCTGCGATGAACTCAAATACTTTTCTAAGGCGACTAGCAAAAACTGTTTTTGCCATATCTAATTTCTCATCACTAAAAGTTGTTCGTCCAAGAAGCCCAAGTTTTTGAGGATTTATGAGGTTCAGATAAAAGGCATAAAGTCCTTGTGTTTTTGGGATGTCCTCTCTAGTAGAAGACCACGTATGACTTAATCTCCATGAATTAATATATATAACTAAGTGATTTAAAGCTACTCCGCCCAAACAATTAAGACTTCCACTCCAATTATTGACACTTCCAAATGCTATATGATAGACTTCCATCGTATGGAGGATTGAAATGCAAACTTACGAATAGTTTTTACGGCACTAAAAGGAAAACAAGCTGGACGAGACTACTTCGTGGTCATGTGTCCCCTTAAGCTAGTCCCAAAGATTTTGCTCTTTCAGGAGGAGGAACTGCCTCCCGAGCTCCGAGCACAGCGAGTGCTGAACAAAGCCCGTGTACCAGAAATAGCTAACTACGTTACTTCAAATAGAACTAATTATATTTTCTCTTCGATTACGGCATCAATTGACGCAAAAGTTATTTTTGACAACCTTAAACTTGCTGACGAAACACTGGAAGATATTGGCAAGCTAAGGGTTCCAATGGATGCTAGGATTCTGGTTAACGATGGGCAACATAGACGTGCTGCCATAGAAGAAGCATTGAAGGAACATCCTGATTTAGGTGACGAGACAATATCTGTTGTTTTTTTTATAGATGTTGGACTGAAGAAAAGCCAGCAGATGTTCGCTGACCTCAATAAACATGCTATCAGGCCCACTAGATCCATAGGTATACTTTATGACCATCGTGACCCACTTTCAATGTTCAGCAAAAGATATCGTTGATAAGGTAGCAATGTTCAGAAACTTAACTGAAATGGAAAAAACAACGATTTCTAACCGATCCACCAAGTTGTTCACTTTAAGCGGTATATATCAAGGAACACTTAGTCTCCTTGGAAAAACAAATAAATCTAATTCAATAACTGATGAGGAATGGTCCTTGGCTATCGAATATTGGACTCATGTTGCTGAGACTTTTAGTGACTGGAAACTTGCTGCCAAAAAAGCCGTAAGCACCTTCGAACTCAGGAGAGACTACATACATTCACACGCGCTTGCCCTTCATGCAATTGGTAGACTTGGATTTAGTCTTTTATCCACGCCTAACAAGGACTACAAGAAAGAACTGAAGAAGTTAGGCAAAATTGATTGGGCGAGAAAGAATCAAGCTTTGTGGGAAGGGCGAGCAATGATTGGGGGTAAAATCAGTAAATCCCATATATGCGTCATGCTGACAACTAATCTTCTTAAAAATAAGTTTGGATTAGAATTAAATCCTGATGAAAGAGAAGCAGAGGAAATCTTTTTGAAAAATGCTTAAGCAATCGAAAGATAGATTTCACTGAGATAATTGAACACATAAAGAAGGTTTATATAACCTATAATCGTCCCCTAATTATTGGCTTTTCAGGGGGGAAAGATTCTACTTTAACCCTTCAACTAGTTTGGGAAGCGATAGAGCAACTTGATAGGACTCAGCTTAAGCAACACATATATGTCATAACTACAGACACCTTAGTTGAAACGCCCTATATCCAGGCGTTTATCCTTGAGAATATCGCAAACATTAACAAGAAGGCAAAGGAGCGTGATCTCCCAATAACAGCCCAGATACTTTTGCCAGATTTAGGGGATAGCTTCTGGGTTAATCTTATTGGGAAAGGGTATCCTGCACCTTCACGAATGTTCAGATGGTGCACTGAAAGGCTAAAGATTGAGCCAGTTGATCGGTTTATTAGGGAGCATGTCGATAAATGGGGAGAGGCTACTGTAGTCATTGGGGCACGAAGAGGTCGAGTTCCTCAAGAAGTCAGGTGCTTAGCAATAAAGCACGTGATCCTTTAGGACTATCAAAACATATATCACTACCAGCTGCCTATGTATATACTCCCATCGAACATTTATCTAACGATGACGTTTGGCAATATCTTACAGCCGAGGACAATATTTGGGGGATGGATAACAAAATAATTTCTCGACTATATCAAAGTGCTGCTGGTGGTGAATGCCCAATGGTTCTTGATACGTCAACGCCATGGTGTGGGAAATAGTAGGTTTGGCTGCTGGTCATGTACTGTTGTTCAAAAAGACCTCTCAATGGAGGATCTCATCGATATGGGCGAGAAATGGATGCAACCTCTCCTTAGCTTTAGAAACTTACTTTCAAGCACCCAAGACCCTGCAATTAAACACAAATTCAGGAGTCATAAAAGACGTGATGGTCGTATCGCGTTAGTGCGAGACAAATCAAAATTATCATATGGGCCCTATAAATTTGAATGGAGGAAAGAGTTCCTTAAGGAGCTTCTTCGGGCACAGAACTGATAAGAGCTAACGGTCCAGATCCATCAGCTGTACTTATAACCCGAGAAGAGTTAGATCATATTCGAAATATATGGAAAGAGGAGGATTATGACTGGGAAGATTCCGTCCCTAGTATATATAAAGAAATAACAGGTAAAGATCTCTATTTTGAGAAAGATGATGGAGTCAATCTGACCGTCGAGGGATCTAGAGCTTCTCACGGAAATATGTGAGAGTCATCACGTACCAATTGGTCTTGTAGCAAAGCTTATAGATCAAGAGCGCAAAATGCAAGGTATTAGCAGGCGTGTTGGTGTATTAAACAATATAGATAAAATATTTTCTGAGGACTGGGAATCTGAAGAAGAAGCTATAGTTGCACTTGAGGCTCAAAATGCTACTGAATAAGATAATTGTCAACAACCTCGGAGTTTTTTCTGGAAGGCACGTAATTGATCTTACTCCAAGGGTTTATAAGGAGAAAGTGCGTCCTATAATTCTGTTTGGTGGAATGAACGGATCAGGTAAAACAACGATCTTTGATGCCATTAAATTATGCTTCTATGGGGCTGAAGCATTTGAGTCAACAAAGGATGCTGTTTACAAGAAATATCTTAAGGAGAAGATCAACTCATCTAACAACTCCTTAATTAAAGCTGCTAACGCTTCGATTGCCATTGAGTTCGAGCACTCGTCATTCGGAGAGAAAAATACCTATTGTATTGAGCGGTACTGGGAGAAGCAGAAAGAGACTATTAATGAATATCTTAATATCAAGAAAAATGGATCTCCAATTGATGAAATTGATAAAACTAATTGGCAGACATTCATAAAAGAATTGATCCCCGTTGGACTCTCACAACTATTTTTCTTTGATGGTGAAAAGATTCAGAAAATCATGAATGATGAAGATAACTCTGAGTTAAAGAAATCGATAATGACCCTGCTTGGATTAGACCTAATTGAAAGATTGCAGTCTGACCTTAAAATATATAAAAGAGAGTTACACAAGAAAAGCACTGATTCTGGTCTAGTTGCTGAAATAGAGTCAGTGGAGCTCGAAATGAAACAAGTTACGCGTGAATTACATAAACACAAAGAAGCTCTTGTAACATATCAAGGTGAAGCAGATGATGTTGAAGAACGAATTAAAGCTTGTGAAAATAGGATAAACGAACAAGGTGGCGGATATTTCGAGCGGAAAGATGACATATCAAATCAAAAGAATGAGAAAGAAAGAGAACTTGAGACTCTGACTGATGAGATAAGGAAAATAGCGTCTGGGTTACTACCTCTTGCTATTGTCGGAAAGCTGGCCAGTAAGCTCCGGAATCAGCTAATTGCTGAAGAGGAGCACCAAACGATAAAGAATGCCCATAATATTCTCATGTGTAAACTTGGGTCTAATCAAGATGCATTCAATCGATTAAGAGGAGCAACCGTATCAAATAGCATCGAATTCCAGAAGTCTCTTGTAGAACTAATTGATCAAATTCTCTCAACTACCGAAGAGGCAGTCGAAGTCAATGAAATCCACAATTTATCGATAAATCAAATCAACCAAATCCGTAGCGATATCGCCTATGCTACAACAGAATTACCAGCACATCTAATTAAAATAACTAAACATTATGAGGCTACGTACAGAGAACTACAGGATATTCATTCTAAACTCGCTGGAGTTCCATCAAATGATTTAATGCAGCCGCTATACGAAAAGCTTGCCTTATTAAATAAAGAACTTGGTGGCTTTGTTGTGTTAATTAAGCAGGAGAATGAAACTATAGCAACACTTGAATTTAAACTTATAGAGCTTGACCGGAAAACGAATAAGATTCATGATAAAATATTATCAAACAAATCAAAACAAACAAAATTGGGCCTCATTGAAAAAACAAATGCGGTCTTTGCTGCTTACTACAAGAAGCTTAGCAAAAGTAAAATAATGAAGCTTCAATCTGAGTTCTTTAATATCTTTCTATCTTTACACAGAAAAGAAGATCTCATAAGCAAGATTGAAATAAACCCAGATACGTTTGATATATATATCTATGATAAATATGGATCCAAAATTAATAAGAATAGACTGTCATCGGGAGAACTTGAGATATATGCTATTTCAATGGTTTGGGCTTTAGCTAGAAATATCCGGTCAAAATCTCCCTTTTGCAGTAGATACTCCTCTAGCAAGACTTGACTCAAAGCATAGGGATAATCTTATAAAACAGTTTTTCCCCAATGCTTCTCATCAGATGCTTATATTTTCCACGGATACAGAAGTCGACAAAAAGTACTTTGAGTTATTAGAACCTTTTGTAGCAAAAGCATATAGATTCGAGTACTCTGACGTCGATAAACAATCTAAAATATCACAAGGTTACTTTTGGGAGTGATTATGAACTTTAAGCGCATTAAACTATCAGAAAACTCAACAAAGAGACTACAGCTTTTTAAAGCTAGAACAGGTTTAACTCCAAACGTTGCGTGTAGGATTGCCTTGGGATTGTCTCTCTCTCAGAATAATCCTCCACCCCTCGAACTTTATACCGAGGAATCAGGCCAAGAAATAAACAAGTATACTTTGTTTGGTGAACATGAACAGATATTAATCGCTTTATTCTCTCAGTGGTGTCATGAAAACAACATTGATGACAATAAGTCTTATAGCTATTTAATTGCCCATATCAATTATGGGGTTGAGTTACTGGTTAATCGGGTAAAAAGTCTTGCTGATATTTCCAATTTGGTATCCGGCTTATCGGAGAATTGTATTCGCATTATTAACCATTAACTTTGTTTATAGTTTTTTGCCCTCCATCCCACGGATGCGGTAAAATTCCGTATGCCATCCTCACCCAAGAAGAAACCTAAGAAGTATATCCCGCTCCAATGGGTCGTTGAATCCATCATGGATGAGCCAAGCTATATCCAGACGGTCGATGTTCGGATGCCAGGCCTGTTATCTCCATGGGCGATTAATGCTGCTGCTTACCTCTGGTGAAGAACCTTGGAATGGCTTATTGATTGCGACCGATCATGAGTCCCATGCCAGCATCAAGAAAGACTTCATTACCGTTGTCCAGCACACCGTCCTGAAGAAATGGTTATATCTGCCGGAAGCGACTGAGGACTTTGAAACTGTGGCTTCGGAAATCGTTGAAACGATCAGGATGAATGACCAAAGGTTCGGGGTGGAGCCGAAGGTAAAGAAGAAACGGAGCGAAGCCATGACTGAACCTCTCATCCAATATCGTAAAGCTACCTCTGCTGACTTCGAGGGTATTCTCCGCCTCCAGCACCAAAATCTTATAACTTCACTCCAAGAGGAAGATTTATCCCAGGGGTTTTTATCTATGAAGTTCACGAGGGAGCAACTGCATACGGTTAGCAGTGAGCTTGGTATTTTTATTGCCCTTCATGACAAGGAAGTCATTGGATACCTGATGGCTGAATCAATTGAATTTGCGATTGGGTCACCCTTGATAGCTCATCTGCTCAAACGACTGAATAAAATCTTATCTGACGATGTTCCATGTTGTATGTTTGTTTATGGCCCTGTCTGTATCGACAAGCAATACCGGGGAACAGGAGTACTGGATGGAATGTTCAACTTAATGCTCCAGACATTGAAGGGGCAATATGAGGTAGGCATAGCATTTGTATCAGCACTGAATGCTCGGTCGTTCAAGGCTCATCATGATAAACTCGGGATGAAATTGGTTGATGAGTTTGAGTTCAATGGGCAACAGTTTAGGACCTTGATGTTTCGGCTAGATGAAATCGCAGGTGAGGGAGTTTCAGACGGACTTTGATACCCGGACAATCGTGGATGAGGCTGATTGAAGGCTTAAGGGCTATCTGAGGACGGTACAGAGCCCGGATATTGTGGTTTGTCTGACAGATAGCACTCTCATTTCAAAGGGTTAGAGCATGGCAATTGTAGTACACAAAGAATATAATAGGCTCATCAGTGATTTCCAAACCGAGAAGTCTGCTCTGGCAGCTCAACAATCAACCCAAAGGAGTACACCATCATGGCAATGAACGTAGAGATAAAAGGCGACAAACTCGTTATCGAAATTGATCTGGAGAAACCAACGCCATCAGCATCTGGTAAGACTCTTGTTGTTGCCAGCTCGCGTGGGAATACCGTGACCACTGCCAAAGTGGATGGGAAGCCAATCATAATTGGGTTGAATGCTTATATTAAGCCCTAGATAACGATAATAGAGTATGGACAATCAGCCAGATATTGATGAAGTCCTTGGGATAACACGATGTGTCCAGTGCGGACATCGGCTGGATCACGAGATTGAATGTCCTTTTTGTTCTATTGTTCAGCAATCCAAGGGCATGGATGCCTTGCCCAAGTGGATCTTGATTACAGCATGTTTCCTGACTTCTCCACTCAGCATCTGGTTTATTCTCAGGAACAAACAGTTGAATTCCATGGAAAAGGCCCTGACCGTTTCAGGATGCCTCCTGTGGGCTTGGTTATACTGGCGATGACATTATAGGTATTGACCACTGCCAATCGGATTAGATGTTTGGACTCCTCCGAAATAGAAGGCATATAGAGATTAATCTCCTAACATTAATTTGAGCCGTTTTTTGGGATTGTCGAATCTCACGTTTTTTGCATCGAAATATTCGGGTTTGAAATCACCGTCAGCCCATTCAATATATTCCTGATAGTGTTCATTCTCAGGATCCATTATTGCTTCAATGAATTCTTCGTATCCCCAAATTCCGCCACAATCTTCAGGAGGACATGCTCTCTCACCTCCGATACAGATAGGATATTTAACCTTAGGTTCCCTTGGCATAATCTTTTCCAGAACTATCGAGTGATTCCAGTTGTCGCCAAAGTCGTAAATATAATTTGCCCGTTTATGCTTATCGTTGAAGTATTCAACTATTTTATGCTCCCAGCCGGGTAGAACTTCTCTATCATCCCATTCCTCAGCAGGTATCCCGATCTCCTCTTTCTTTCGTGATTTTGGATTTATAATCTCGAAATTATGAAGATGAGAATCCGTCCATCCCATGCTATTTTGTATCGCTACGTGCAGGTCCCAGAACGTATAATCTTCAGGAACGATTATTCGACGCCAGATAGGGGGTTTGCTTCCAGTGAGGGTTATCTTGAACTGAAACACATTTTCATATTTCTTGGGCATCCCGGCACCCCTCCTGATTTTGTCTGAATATAGCATATGATCTTATGGATGCTCAAGATATTTTCTATATGACCGCTTCATCGCATATGTGCTCCAAGGCTTGGGATAGAGAGAAAATTGAATGTGATTACGACTAAATTTTCAGTCGCTGTCCTTCACAAAGGTTTCATTATTCCTTCATTTGGTCTTCAAAGTATTTTGGTAAACTTTTTATATAGGATCACCGCTAGATATTATTAAAACAGGCATCATCTCCAACTCCCTTTTGAGGGACGTATTCCAGGGAACCCCTCCCCCTGCAATGCGTCCCTCAACCTTTTTTAACCGGACGCGATAGCTGTTCATTTTTGGACGACCTTTCTTGGTGTTCGTTAGGTTTTGATTTTTGATTCGATTAGGAGTTTAAATGCTGAATGGATAGATCCAATGACCGCTTCAACGCTATGGGCTCCACGGGGATGGAAGGGGGGAAAAGCTACACGTAAATGATGACCTCGAAATTACTAAATACGAATAATTCCTTTGGATTAATCTTAGTGAATTGAGCGATATACGGTTCTGCTCTTAGACGTAGGAAATCAGCAAATGTATTGGCTAAATAAACACTACGCTGTTTAAGGTGGGATACCCTTATAAGGTTTTGAGTTTCACTTTTTGTGCTATCTGGATGCTCTATGAGCTTATCTGCTTGGTCATGAAGCATATTGGCCCGGACCCAGAGCTTGCGGAAATCATTATCAAGCGTCCCGAGTACTACCTCAGACTTGTTGATGTATTTTTTAAGATCTTTTTCGGGGTTTTTATTGCGGTTTACAAATCCAAAGGAAAATTGCTGTGTGGCTATAGTGCTTGTAAGATAGGCGAAATCAAGTTCTGGAATGTCATCTTCTATGCGACTAATTTCAGCAGAGACAAAATCATCCTCTGTGTTTCCTAATGCGAGAATTGGTTTCTGATAGCCATTATAGAATTCTAGCCCTTTATTTATCATGTGAAACAGATGATCACATTCTAAGTTTGCGTTATCCTTGTGTCTGCTTATGAGCGGTAATAAAGCTTGAATCCTATCGTGACAAGTTTTGCATACCTCATATGTGATCGTGCCTGTTACCATTTGAGTGTTTCCGTTTTCGTTCGACATTACTTGTGATTCTCCTAAATTCGATATTTATGGTTATAGCTCTAAGTGCTATTCCGTTTTTCACTGCGTTCCCTGCTTCGGTCTTCTGTTGAATATCATCCAGACATTATCGATATTTCCTTTTTTGCTGGTTCTGGTGGTTGCTTGCTTTTGACATGCTATCAATCTCTACTTATATGTACCCTGTAGGTCAATTTATAATTTATTTCTGTCAGCTCTACTGTTCTAATGGGTTATCTTCAACGAATTTTAGCAATACTATTCTGGCGATTGAAGAGGCGGTTTCTACTACATCGGGATTACGTTTATTCAGATCAGCTGCCAACTTTCTGAAAAAATGAACTGAAGTTTTAGGGATTGAGGTCTTAAATGGTACTAACGATGATTGAGATTCTGATTCTTCTGACATTGTGATGTTCCTCCTTGGGGTGATTATTCAAGCTGATCCTAAAAAGCTTGGTCGTATATTTGTTCATGCGTCCGAGGGGAAGCGTCTCACTTTGTGCATATCTCACGGTCGAACGCTGTTGCTAGGGATCTGGCTTTTATACTTTGTTCGGGAGTGCTCGATTTTAAAATAATCTGATGCGGGATTCCATCAGCACAGATAGCCATTAATCAAATATCGATGCGACATGCGCCCTGACCAGTATTACCTGTAAGATGCTCAATAATTATCTCCCGGCATAGTTCTGCTGCTGAAGTTACTTTCGTGGTGTCCTCCATGTTCTTCTTTGCTGCGAGTTGACGAAGCTGTGAGCGATAAGTCTCAGGTAAGCTGATCATCATGGCCACTTGTTTACATTGCTTCATTGTTGATGTCCTCCTTCATGGATATGTGGTATATAGTATTTGTTCGATGGTCAGACAAAAATAATCTGTTTTTGTGCAAATAGCTTTTGGCAGTCTCGGATCCGGTTAGAACCCCATGTGAAAAGGTTAGAAGTAAACTCGCCTGAAATTGCTTAAAATCAGCCGTTATTCGACAAAGGTTAGAAAGTTAGAAGGTTAGAAGTTAGACGCACATATATACCATATATAGAGAATAATATACGGAGTACGGCTAAAGACAAAACACTTCAACATCACTTAAAGAATATATATATTACTTCTAACCTTCTAACTTTCTAACTACTAGCCTTATCTTCTTGTTTTTATTGCATTATTATGGTTAGAACTCGGTTAGAACTCGCTTGACCATTCTAACCACAGCGAGGTCTGAGCCCAATTACCCAGACCTCGTATAGCGGCACTTTTTAGAACTCGATATCACCCAAACTCTCAATACGCTTTTCCCCATCGTCAGTAGGATTAATGCGACTGAGATCAACGTGGACATTATATCTTGAGGGAGTTTCAACACGTTCCTTCTCATAAAGAAGGACTTCAGTTATCGCAGACAATTTAATCGCATAGCAGTAAATGGATTCGCTCATGATCTTTACAGATTTACCATTGCCCTTTTTATTTTTAACCAGCCAACCACGATCCTCAAAAGTTCTAATCATTGATTCACCGTCGAATCCGTCGTCTTTAAGGATTCTCATGAAAACCGATTTCGTGAATGCAATATATCCCTCATCCCATTTTCCAGACCATCCGCTATGAGGGACAACTGGACTGTTATTCCCATAAGAGCTTGCAGCATGTTTACCCCAAAATGTGGTCTGATTAGAAACCGCCCAGCTATATAGAGCTTCAAGAGCTTTAACCGTCATATCGCGTTTTTCATTATTGATAGATTTATCCCATATGACATCAACCAGACGATCCTTATCAATAAACCGAAGCTCTGGGATAGCTTCATGTATCAGAGAGATGGCCATGCTCAAGAGGGTAATGTATTCCGACAACCTGATAGCTACTGGATCATCACCTGCACGGGCACTGAAGATATTTTGTTCCTGACGATAGAGATCAACCCATTTTGACCAGTTTTGCTTATTCGCCATTATATATTCGATCCACCTGTAACCGACATGACCATAGTTCTGCATGAGGAGCTGTTTGATTTGATTGACCTTGGTTGCCGTGATGTTATTTGTAGCACTAAATGGCGATCCCCATAGAGACAGGACCCGACCACGTTGCCCACCATCTTGCGTGACATTTACAATCGGACTCTCACCGTTGGTTAAGAGCACTGTTCTCCAGGAGCCTCTATTTCCTAATCCTTTAATGCTTCCTCTGCCTTTGCCAACACCGCTACAGATTAAATAGATAACCCTGCTAAGTAGGGTATTTCCAGCGTCTCGGGCATTTCCTGTTCCTGCGAGTTTCGTATCATCCATATACATTGGCAAATCATTCAGTAAGGATGCAGTTCTTTCGACGTTAACTCTGGTGGTCTCCCATGACCGTACAAGTGAGCTAGATGAGCGATTATCTGGATTCCCCCAAGTCGAAGCTCCAAGGGCAAGAGTCGTGGTCTTACCAGTCGATGTTGTATTGCAATAATCAACGATGAAGTTCTGTACTTCAAGGATTTTAAGTAGCGGGGGTAATAGGGAAAAGTATATAGATGAAACAGCAACAGGATAATCAGATGCCAACTTCACAGCTTTTAGCCATTGGTTGAAGTCACCCTTAGTCTTAAATCCCTTAGCAATCTGATCATTACCTTGGTCATCGGCGCTGAAGGAAACTTGTCCAGTTGAACTCGAATCAGAATAATATCGATCACCACATAGGAATCCATCTGAATCACCCTGCCAGCCGAGAAATGAGCTGACCTTTGCTTCCGGTATGACCTTATAGTTCACATTGTCATAAGCGGCCAGGTATTCAACCACAGATTTTGCATTGATACTGTTTATTGGTAGCCCATGGCCTGAAAGCTCCACAATCTTTTTTGTATCAGCTATTTTATGCTTTTCGAGTATTTGATCACTTGGTTTGCCGTCTCTTATCCAGCAGAGCTTAATGGATTCCATTCCTGAGTTAACGTCCGTGTACCTCTCGGTTAGAAACACGGGGATAGGGAGAATCTCAGCCTCATACCATTGCTCTTCTTTCTTGTCCCAAAGAACCTTTGATATGACACCCTTACCAGATATCGACCATCCAGCAGGAATGACCGCAGATGCATCCACAGGGGCCTTAGGGACGATATTCTGTACAGCTTGACCAATACCTAGGGTGCGATCAATTCGATGAAATAGACCCGCTGGAGATTTAACCTTACAGGATTCCAGACACTTAAACCCTTTCTCCTTAATGTGCTTGCATGTATGCGGTTTTGTGTCTTGAAGTGAATGCCGGATTTTCCTGTCCGTTTCAGCCTTATTGTAGTTCGGATGTCCCTTTGAGAATTCATGACAGAGTTCTTCTCCATTGGGGGATAGACATGCAATATTAGAAACCATAGCGTACCAGAGAGGTTCAGAGAGACTGGCCTGATTTTCATATGCATGTTTAAGGAAGGCACATTTCATAAGCTCGTCAATAGTTACATTATCGGTTCGAAAAGATTTTATAGTTTCTGTCCTGACAACAATTGGAGATGTCACAGGCTTTTCTTCGTTTGCAGATAATCCCCATTCATTTATCACTCGGTCAAGATCAGCTTCAGTGGCGTACTTTATAGTAGACAGAATCTCAACTTGATCAGCATACGCTGTTTTGAATCCACTGTCAGGATCGAGAATAACCGTGTGATCTCCTTGCATTGCTATCCCTTGAAATGGAAGAGCTATCAGATTTCCTATGCTATCTGGATCGCTGTGCTTGTCTTGAGTTGGGAAGAATTTATCAAATGATGAGTTTATGACATCATCACCTATGACCTGAGCTTCCTTCAATAATGCCATGACCACAGTCCGAGCTTTCATTGCAGGAACTGGATCCTTAAAGAAGATATAGACGTGATACCCTTTGCCAGATTTTGATCTCAACACATAACAGTCAAGATCTTGCTCATATGCCGCATAATAATACTTCTCGACATCTAAAAGAGGATTTACGGGATAGTCTTCTTTTTCATGGTCGTCAAAATCGGCAGCAATGAAATGACAGGTATTATCCTTCAGTAATGGATATACCCCATGAATCTTTTTCCCGGCGATATGATCCTCAAGATGCTTATCAGAAAATGGAATATACGCTGTTACCTTGCAAGCACTACAAGATCCGCTCTTCATACTCATGGGGCAGACATCTTTTTTCCAGATATTCGCACATAACGGATAGTACGGTTTTCCAAATCTCTGAGCTATCACATCAGTTCGCCCTTTGAAAACTTCTTTGACCAACGGCAGTAAATCACTTTTTTCCATAATTTAATCGTTCCTTTAATAATTCCATAATTTGTTCAATACGACAAAGCCGCATTTTTAGTTTGTTACATCTTTCAATCAGAGAGAGGCCAATTAGTGGCATGTAGACTATGACCCTATATCTCTATGTTCCCTGAGTAGTCAGATTTATTTTTTCTGGTCGGAATAGTGCTTATACGTCGTTAAACGCTATTTCCAATGGCAAGCATAGCTACTGGAGATCGGGCTAGGAGGTTATTTGTCAGAAAAGTCCTGAGTAGAACATAGGATTTTTGGATAATGGTTTGGCGCTCAGAATTATTTTTCTTGGTCGCGATCACTGGGAAAAGCGATTATACGTCATTAAACGCTTAATCCAACTGGAGAGACAACCATTGGAACGGATCCCAGACAGTAATTTGCCTAAAAAAAGCTGGGGAAAAACGCAGGATCCTGCGTATTTTTGTTCTATAAGCGCGTCTCCCTTGCCGTATTTTGCACCTTATTCGGCTATCCGATTTTCGGGGGCCACCTTTTTAAGATAGTAATAGGTCATTATTTTATTAATATCCGGCAGACAGCGAGATTTAAAACCATTCTTCTCATAAAATCTCATGGCTAAGTTATCTTCATGAACCGTTGTCTGGAGGACAATTTTATCAATGCCCAATTCCCTGCATTTTTGCTCCATTTTATCGAGTAAGTTCTGCCCTATTCCCATTGATCTGTATTGTTCTTCTACATATAAATGTCTAATATGACAAAAAGAATATTGGGTTTTGATCCCAGCCACCAGAACTCCGATTATATGCGCATTATGCAAAGATAGGATCGCAATTCCTTCATCATACTCTTTCGTCAAAATAAGCTTTTCTCGATCTTTTGTTAACGGAATAAAGTTCTTATCATATTTTATGACATGATTGTTCAATTTATCTATAAATGGATAAATAGCATCCATGTATTCAACAGGGTTTACAATCAAATAACTCACTGGTTGCGAAATCAATTGCTTCTGATGCTTCTCTGATGGTTTCATCTGATCTTCTCCATTAATGCTGTTGGAAATCCACTCAACTATCACATGGCACGGAGATAGGGCGGATGGCGAAGGAGGGAGCCCACCACCATCCACCCCCAGGAAGAAGACTATTTGTCGCTAGTTGCGTTAGAGTGCGAAGCCTTTCCATCTCCATGCATCTTGCACTCCTGATGTCCAATGAACTCTTTCTTGAGCATCTCCTTGAGTTTCTTCCTCTGCTCGGGCGTCAGCTTCAATTTGATTTCTTCACGAGCTTTAATGAAGGAAAGCTTAATATCAGTCTTCAAGGATTCGATCTGCTTAAGTTTTGCCTCGACCGCACCCATGTCGACAGTGTCTTTGCGCATGATCTCTCTCAGTTCGATCTGAGCTATGCGCTCGTCGGCCCTTTTCCTTATAAGTTCCTTCATAACGTTGGACCTGATATCTCCTATCTCCGCCCTCTGAGTGTCGTTGAGGTCGAGGGCCATTATATTCCTCCACATGTGACGCTTTCGCATGTGATGCCTTTCACCCTGCCATTCATCCTGCATCGTTGCCTTCGAGCAGGATGCACAATGCTTCATTCCGCCTTCATCGGCGCTTGCGGTCTGAGTGAAATACGCCCCACCAAACATCATTGTCGCGACAAGCAGACTTATGCTTAGGCGTTTAATCATCTTCGTTCTCCTCTTTCTGTTAACTGCGTTATTGTAATGAGCGATCTTATAGATTAAGATTAGCAGACGAATATGGCCCAATCGTGGAAGAAACAAGGAAGAAATGTGGAACAAATAAGGAAGTTCATGAAATGCTCAAGAAACGCTACGCTAAAGCCATTTTTATGCCGATAAGACGATTGGAGCATAAGCTTCGGACGGAGAAAAAGTGTTAAGGAGGATACACTATGTCAACAGGAGTTTCAGGAGGAGTGAACGGGGGAAATAACCCATGGCAGACGATGAAGAGTGACATGCAGACCGTAATGCAGGCACTGAGTTCATCTCAGAACAATCAGACTTCGAATTCCAGTACAAGCGGTGGCGACACGGTCACCATCTCGGCAGATGGACTTCAGAAGGCGCTCGCATCGCTTCAGACGGATATCTCGAACATGCCTGGCATGTCTTCTTCTCAGGGTGCCTCAACCAACGGCAGCTCAAGCAACAACCCCATGCAGAAACTGAGCAGCGATATCACGACCCTTCAGACCGCGATGCAGTCTGGCGACCAGAGCCAGATTCAGAGCGCAGAGACGACAGTGTCTAACGACATGTCGGGTATGACGAAGGGGCATGGCCATCACCACCACGGCGGCGGCAAGGGATCTCAGGGCGCTGACGGAAACAGTGTCTCGCTCAGCTCTCTGGTTGACGCCATCAACTCTGCGAGCGGCAAGCAGTCCTCTGATTCCACATCATCGAGTAGCTCGTCTTCAAGCGCCTCTAACAGCACGACATACGACGTTAAGGACACGAACAAAGACGGTACTGTTTCGACAGCCGAGGAACTCGCTTACGACCTTAAGAACGGAACCGGGAGCCTATCTGCCAGCGATGTGGCCAATGTTATCATCAAAACTATAGAGCAGGATGCGCAGCAGGCTAGCAGCACTCAGTCCACGAACTCAGGTTCCACCGGGGTTGCGGCTACAGGTGTTTCCGCCTGATCGTAGCATTGCAGCCAGAGTACATAGCTGACCGCTATAAGATCCGCAAGCGAGGATGACGAGGGAGTGTAAAAGCCCTCGTCGTTCCTGCGTGCAATGTCTCAGCATGTGTTAATCGGGCCATCGTATCGTCCTTAATGTCCGATTAGGCCCCTATGTGGGTCATTATTGCATGCTGATTAACTAGGGTTTTAAGTTCTCTTAAGGTTTAAGCTGAACCCTCCGATATGTTCATCAATGCCGACGAACACATATGACAGGAGGATGTATATGCAGGACACACTGTCTGTTGAAATGACGAACGATGAGATTGAATCTTTGAGTGAAGACGATAGAGTTTATACAGTCGGACTGCTGCTTGACGGTGCAATAAACTTCGTACAGAGGTCTCGGGCCGAACTAAGTATTGGTAATATTAATGGTAAGGTCAAGTACATTGACAAGGCTACCTCAATAATTAAATACCTCTCAGATGTCATCATCATGGAGGGTGGTATCGTTTCCTCAGAGAATCTCAAGAATCTTTGTTCATTCGTTATGGATAAGCTCTTTGACGCAAACGTGAATAACAACGAAATAGCATATGACGATGTTGAGCGTATTCTGTTCGTCCTCAGGAACACATGGTACGAAATGGTGGAGGCTCAGTAACTTTTTACGGTCCCTATTCCCAAGAAATCAAAATGAAAGGGGGCTGATCAGGCCTTTTTTATTTAATAAAGCACCGATTACCCTGCCGAAATTCATGTCTTTATGCCCTCGCCACAAGAAATATGCTTGATATTCAATAGGATAGGTACGGATAGGCTGTCCATCCCGTGGCCCAGAAAAAAATTACAAACAAAGGTGCTCCCAACAAAAAGGAAAAAGGAGCATTAGAAGACCATGCGAGCAGTGAGATTAGAGAATTCATTAGTAGTGCCAGTATCTGAAGCCTTGACAGTATCCCAACCAGAGAGGGACAATACAAATATATCGGTCTGGGGGTTTTCATTGATAAACATAAGAGCAAAGGGCAAGTGTCCTATCTGTAATAAGGCGTTCAAGGCGGACAAGAAATTTGGCTTTTTCTGTCCAGAGCATATGACTACGCCACAACGCTTCCAGATTGATTTCAGATATAAGAGTGAAAGGATACGAAGAGAAACCACGTTCGATGGGCGTCCCTTAAAATCTTTTGCTGAAGCATATGCATTGCTAAAGCAAGCTGAGAATGAAATCGCAGCACATAGGTTTGATCCTTCAAGGTGGTCCAGTAAGGAACGTTTTGAGTTTCGATTTGACAACCTTATTATGCGCTGGTATCAGGAGAAGGAAATCCTTATGAAGCAAGGGAAACTTGCTCCATCATATGTCCCAAAATTGATGACTTACATAAAACATTATTTCATGCCCGAGTTTGCATTGAAAGATGCTCGTGAAATAACCTCGGTAGATATCAAGGGATTTTACCTTACCCTTCCTGCAAAGGGATTGAAGGGGATACTTTCATTGAAATACCAAAAGAATGTTATGAATGCCCTTGAGGGTTTCTTTAACTGGCTACATGATCTTGATGTTATTGTTCAAATGCCTAAGTTCCAAAGGATTGAAGTGCCAGAACACGAGCCTATATTGATATCATCTCAGGAGCAAGCAATGATCATGGCCTATATACCTGCGGAGCATAAACCGATCTTTGCATTCCTATTTAATCAGGGGTGCAGACCATCTGAAGTTAGAGCATTAAAGTGGATTGACATTGATCTCGTTAATGATCTGGTTACAATCAGAAGAACGTTCTCAGCTCATACATTGGTAAACCACACAAAAACCAAGAAGATTCGCCCAAATTATCTGTTCCCTGAAACGAAGGCACATCTCCCTGTACTTCCCGGACCAATTGAGTGGTGCAAAGACAGGTTTGTTTTTACGCACGGTAAAACCATGATAAGACCATATTCTGATAATCTAATCCATAAGATATATAACACAGCACTAGACGCACTTGAGCAAGCAACTGGAATCAAAATAGACTCGCCACTTTATGAGGCAACGAAGTATAGTTTTGGGACGAACATGGTTAACGATTTTGATGTCCCAACTGATGTGGTTCAGGTGCATTATGGACATACGTCTAAGGCTATGACACAGCGGTATGCGAAGCTAAATGCAGCTGCTGCACTGAAGAAGGCGGTCACCAAACGGTCACCAACCCCTCTGGACACCGCTGCAAACGACTGATAAATAAGGATTATTCAGTCGGCTCCGTGGGTTCGAATCCCACCTCCTCCGTATCACTTTATTGTTATTATTCGATAGGTTAACCCTAAAAACACCCCCAAAATGTCGATCCGGTTTCGATCCGGTATGTTGGTTATATATGCTTAATAATTAGCCCTGTAAAGGTGATGAGAGCAAATCGGTTAAAGGGCTACAAGGGGTACCTTGACGCATACGGTTACTATGAAGATACACACCTCTAATGCCGAGCCCGAGCCTTCCACATGGAGCCCTAAACACTATCCCCGTATTTTACGAAGATTTTACACCATTGCTTCCTGTTTTGACACCTATTTTACGTTATTTCGTGATAGGATTTTAACAGGAGGCGAGAACTGAAATGGACATCGTCTTATTTGTCGCAACGCTGGGGTGTTTAGCACTCGTTTCGCATGGCCGAAGGGTCATGGCTCTAAGAGAGACAAAACAATCAATCAGGAGGACACGTAGATGACGAAGAGGTTGACGAGTTTGTTTTTAAGCATGCTGCTGGTTCTGGCTGCTGCTGGTGTTGCGTTGGCTGACGAGGCGGCCCCGGCAGCCGCCCCGGCGATACCCACATCCGCAACGGCATCGGTAAGCTACATGAGCGAGTACGTATGGAGGGGTCTCGTCCAGACCAACGCTGCGGGGGTCATCCAGCCCTCGATAGACTTCAACTACGGCGGGTTCAACGCCAACCTCTGGTCGAGCTACAACCTCGGCCACAGTGTCCAGCAGATGACCGAGACGGACCTCACGCTGAAGTACACGTACTCGATCAAGGACCTCAGCCTGAGCGCGGGCTATATCTACTATGGCACGCAACCCCTCAACGACGAGGAGGCGTTCGTCTCGGCCTCTTACGCGACGATCCTGAACCCTAGCATCACCTACTATCAGGATCTCCGCCTCGGCCACGGCGGCGGCTTCGCGGTGCTCGCCCTGAACCAGACGAGCCCGGAACTCTGGCACGGGATCACTGTGGGCGGCGGGCTCTCGGCCGGGTATGACTACAATGATTTCGCGATGGGACTTACGAAGGACGGCAAGAAGTATGCTGGCTTCTACAACGGTGAGCTCACGACCTTCATAAACTTTCCTGTGACGAAGGCCATCTCGATAAAGCCCTCACTGACGTACGATTTCCCTCTTACCAAGGATGCCAGCTATATAATGAAGACCGACTCGCAGGCGACTGCCCACAACGACCACAACTCGGTCCTATGGGGCGGCGTGACCGTTGCGGTGGCGTTCTAATACATAGGCTTCTTCTTGACTCCCCCCGCCCGGCTACCTACGACCGGAGCGGGGGGAGCCTCTCCTGGTTGAGGCGAAACAGAGAGCGTGGGGCGCTGCATTACCTAACCATGAGGAGCGCATTATGACACTGACAGATAAAATCAAAGAAGTCGAAAAGGCTGAAATAATTCAAGCTCTCAAGGAATGCGATGG
Source organism: Nitrospirota bacterium (assembly GCA_963721805.1). Taxonomy (GTDB): domain Bacteria; phylum Nitrospirota; class Thermodesulfovibrionia; order Thermodesulfovibrionales; family JdFR-86; genus CAVRJY01. The sequence goes on from CAVRJY010000002.1 coordinate 26,357, forward strand.
GTGCCGGGCAAAAACAGCACGGCAACTCGGTATCACAGAAAGAATGGTCGGATACAAAATAAAGAAATATGGGATTCAAATAAAACACGAGATATCCGTGGTCATATGTGATCAACAAGGAGAACCCAAAGAGCACTGAAAAGGGCGAATAAAGGCTTCTTCCCCTCCCCCCCCGGCAACGATCCCCGACGTTTCGTTGCCGGGGGGTCTCCTATTGCAAGAGGACATCTATGCACAGAATTAGGCTGTTGTAAATAACATCAAAAACATACGAAACATTTACACCTTGGAGGCTCATTTATGCAGTACTTTTACACTGTTTCGTGATAGGCTTGAATATGGAGGTGGACAACGACATGGACATCGTATTTGTAGGGGCAACACTGGGGTGCTTCGCACTCACGGGCTTGATGGTCAGGCTCTTCGGAAAGCTGTAAGAGGAGGACAAGGCATGGACATTCTGTATTGGATTGGCGGGGTGATTTCCACGGGGCTTCTGGTGTATCTGTTCGTGGCGCTTCTGAAGCCGGAGATATTCTCATGACAACGAACCTGATGTTCTATCTGCTTATAGCGTTGCTAAAGCCGGGGATATTCTCATGACAACAAACATGATGATACAGATGGCAATTTACGTGGCCGTGCTCGTGGCGTTCGTCAAGCCGCTCGGGGCCTATATGGCCAAGGTATACATGGGTGAACCCTTCGCGCTGGGTCGGGTGCTTGGTCCGGTGGAGCGGCTTATATACAAAGTATGTCTCGTTAAATCCGATGAGGAGATGACGTGGCAGCGCTATGCCGCATCGCTTCTGTGGTTCAGCCTGTTTGGGGTGCTCGCGGTCTATCTCATCCAGCGCATGCAGTCCTTCCTGCCGCTTAACCCGGCGGCAATGGCGGCTGTATCGCCTGACTCATCGTTTAACACCGCGATCAGCTTCGTGACCAACACGAACTGGCAGGGCTATGGCGGAGAGAGCACAATGAGCTATCTCACACAGATGGCGGCGCTAGGCGTCCAGAACTTCCTCTCGGCCGCATCGGCTATGGCCGTGATGGTGGCGCTCATCCGTGGTATCACGCGCCACACCTCGAAGACTATAGGAAACTTCTGGGTAGACCTTACGCGCTCGACTGTCTACATACTGCTTCCGCTCTCGATAATCTTCGCGCTGGTGCTGGTATCACAGGGCGTCGTCCAGAATTTCAGCGATTATAAGAAGGTCCAGATGGTCGAGACCGTGACGTACGATAACCCCAAGAATGACGATCAGGGCAATCCTATAAAGGATGCCTCCGGTAACCCGGTGACAGAGAAAGCGACCCTCAAGGAGCAGACTATCCCGATGGGGCCTGCCGCATCCCAGATAGCCATAAAACAGTTGGGAACGAACGGTGGCGGTTATTTCAATGTGAACTCCGCGCACCCGTTTGAGAACCCGACCGCTTTATCCAATTTCCTTGAGATGCTCGCGATACTGCTTATAGGCGCGGCCCTGTGTTATACGTTTGGCCGCATGGTGAATGACAAACGGCAGGGTTGGGCGCTATTGGCCGCGATGCTCATTATATTCATCCCGCTCCTGCTGTTTACGGGCTATATCGAGCAGCAGGGCAACCCGCAGTTCTCCTCTATCGCAAGCATCGACCAGTCGGCCAATGCCATGCAGTCCGGCGGCAACATGGAGGGCAAGGAGGTGCGCTTCGGCATAGCCTCCTCGGCCACATGGGCCGTCGCGACCACGTCCGCGTCCAACGGCTCGGTAAACTCAATGCATGACTCCTATACGCCGCTTGGCGGGCTGGTGCCGATGTTCCTAATGCAGCTTGGCGAGGTCGTATTCGGCGGCCTGGGCTGCGGTCTGTATGGGATGCTGATGTTCGTCCTGTTGACCGTATTTATCGCGGGCCTGATGGTCGGGCGAACACCCGAATATCTCGGCAAGAAGATCGAGTCCTTTGAGATGAAGATGGCCTCGCTGACTATACTGATACCTGCCGCGCTGACACTGGTGGGAACGGCGATAGCCTCTATAGCCGAGGCTGGTGTGGCCGGGGTCGCCAATCCGGGGCCGCACGGTTTTTCAGAGATACTATATGCATTCAGCTCGGCCACTGGCAATAACGGGAGCGCATTTGCGGGCCTCAGCGCGAATACGGTGTTCTATAACTCGATCCTCGGGTTCGTGATGTTCATGTCCAGGTTCGGGGTCATTATCCCGGTGCTAGGGATAGCAGGCTCGCTGGCCGCCAAGAAGTACGTCCCGGCAAGCTCCGGCACGCTGCCCACCCACACGCCGCTGTTCGTGACGTTCCTGGTGGCCGTGATAATAATTATCGGTGCCCTGACGTTCCTGCCTTCACTGGCGCTGGGGCCGATAGCCGAGCAGATGCTCGCAGGGATAGGGAGGTAACCGAGATGAGAAGAAAAGAGAAGAAATCGCGTCCGATATTCGACCCCGCCATAATGCGCAGGGCGATTATAGAGTCGTTTATTAAGCTGAACCCGCGCTATCAGATCAAGAAACCGGTGATGTTCGTGGTCGAGATCGGGAGTGTCCTGACTACTGGACTCTTCGTCCGGTCGCTGTTGTCGCCTGGGGCGGAATCCCCGACCTTCATATTGCTGGTATCGCTGTGGCTGTGGTTCACTGTGCTGTTTGCGAACTTTGCCGAGTCCATGGCCGAGGGTCGGGGCAAGGCGCAGGCCGAAACGCTGCGAGGCTCGCGCAAGGCCATCAACGCCAAGGTGATGAAGACTCCGGACCCCAAGGGGAAGGTCACACTCGTGCCATCTTCGAACCTTAAGAGGGGCGACATAGTGCTCATCGAGACGGGTGATGTCGTGCCCGGCGACGGCGAGGTAATCGTGGGCGTTGCCTCTGTCAACGAGAGCGCTATAACGGGCGAGAGTGCCCCGGTCATCCGTGAAAGCGGCGGGGACAGAAGCGCCGTAACCGGCGGTACGATAGTCCTGTCGGACTGGCTTGTCGTCAGGATCACGGCCAATCCCGGCGAGGCATTCATAGACCGCATGATCGCGATGGTCGAGGGCGCGAAGCGCCAGAAGACCCCCAACGAGATAGCGCTCGACATCCTGCTTGCAGGGCTTACAATCGTCTTCCTGCTTGCTACCGTCACGCTCCTGCCGTATTCGCTCTTCAGTGTGCATGCGGCAGGACAGGGGAGCCCGGTGACGATTACCACGCTCGCCGCGCTGCTCGTATGCCTGATCCCGACCACCATAGGCGGGCTGCTCTCCTCTATCGGCATAGCCGGTATGGATCGCATGATCCAGGCAAACGTTATAGCGATGTCAGGCCGCGCGGTCGAGGCTGCCGGAGATGTAGACGTGCTGCTTCTGGATAAGACCGGCACTATCACGTTCGGCAACCGGCAGGCCACCGCGTTCATACCAGCCATGGGCATCGATGAAAAGACACTGGCCGACGCAGCACAACTTTCGTCACTTGCGGATGAGACCCCCGAGGGCCGGAGCATAGTCGTGCTCGCGAAAGAGAAGTTCAATATACGTGAGCGCGATATCATCGCTCTTAACGCCAAACTCGTGCCGTTTTCGGCGCAGACCCGGATGAGCGGCGTGGACCTTGGCAACCGTGAAATCCGCAAGGGCGCGGCGGACGCCATCGAGCTGTATGTCAAGATGCAGGGCGGCGCATTTCCTGCTGAGGTTCAGGCCGCAGTGGATAAAATAGCAAAAGAGGGCGCAACTCCATTAGTCGTGGCCGATGGCAAGCGAGTGCTCGGTACTATACGGCTCAACGATATCGTAAAGGGCGGCATTAAGGAGAGGTTCGCCGAACTCCGCCGCATGGGTATCAGGACCGTGATGATAACGGGCGACAACCCGCTTACCGCCGCTGCCATCGCTGCCGAGGCCGGGGTGGATGACTTCCTTGCGCAGGCCACACCCGAGGCCAAGCTTAAGCTCATACGCGATCATCAGGCCGGTGGCCGCCTCGTGGCCATGACCGGTGACGGCACCAACGATGCCCCAGCGCTAGCTCAAGCCGACGTCGCTGTGGCGATGAACACCGGCACCCAAGCCGCAAAAGAGGCCGGAAACATGGTTGATCTGGACTCGAACCCGACCAAGCTGATCGAGATAGTCGAGATCGGAAAACAGCTCCTGATGACGCGCGGGACGCTCACCACGTTCAGCATCTCAAATGACGTGGCCAAGTATTTCGCGATACTCCCGGCGGCGTTCATTGCAACGTATCCGGCGTTAGGCAAGCTCAACATAATGCACCTGGCCACGCCTCAAAGCGCGATACTCTCGGCGGTCATCTTTAACGCCCTGATCATCGTATGCCTTATACCGTTGTCGCTTAAGGGCGTGAAGTACCGCGCAGTCGAGGCGGGCGCGCTGCTTAGGAACAATATCCTCATCTACGGCGTTGGCGGTCTGATCGTCCCGTTCATCGGGATCAAGGCCATTGACATGATAATCGGCGCTCTGCACATAGTCTAAAGGAGGCATACAGATGGCTCGTACGATATTAACCGCACTGATTACATTGACGGTCTTCACTGTTCTGACCGGCATAATATACCCGCTTGCGGTGACCGGGATAGCGCAGGTCGCCTTTCCGGCGCAGGCAAACGGGAGCATGATCGTAAAGGACAACGTCACGGTGGGCTCTGCCCTCATAGGGCAGCCCTTCAGCGACCCGAAGAATTTCTGGAGCCGTCCTTCGGCTACGGGACCTCAGCCATACAACGCCGGGTCGTCTTCGGGCTCGAACCTCGGGCAGTCGAACCCCGCACTCATCGACGCGGTAAAGGGTAGGGTTGCGGTTCTTAATGCCGCAGCTCCGGGTGTACCGATCCCCGTGGATCTCGTAACCGCCTCGGCAAGCGGGCTCGATCCGCACATCAGCCCTGCGGCTGCCGAGTACCAGATAGGGCGTGTCGCAAAAGCGCGTGGCATCGATGAGGCCAAGCTCAGGGAGCTGATCCAGCAAAATACGGATGGACGGTTCATCGGGCTGCTTGGCGAGCCGGGGGTCAACGTTCTCAAGCTCAACCTCGCTCTGGACGGGCGATAAGAGGAGAAATGAATAGCAAGCTGTTTGGTGTGATGATGTTTTTACTGGTGCTTGGTTTTACAGTTGTTACGGCAATTGGGACCTCATACCAGCCGCGCATCTATCACCACCTCGACATGTCCTCGCCCCTGAAGAAAGGGGATACGGTGTTTCTGTTTTACGGTGGCACGAATGACGCAAGCGAGCTCATGCGTATTGGCGACATACTGCCAGTTTACCGCACTGACAAGACTTGTCAGTCTAAAGAGACGGGCAGGATTAAGGTAACGTCCTATGTCGGCGACTATTACTTAAAAGCCGAAGTCACGGAAGGCGAGATTATTGCGGGAGATATTGCGCGTAAAGGGAAGGCGTCGTGCATCGTGATCCCAGTGGACATATGCAGCCAGTGAAGACGGGGTTACTGTTAGGCAAAGCCAATGGAACGACGTCGTAGACCAGACGAGCAGCTGGCTAAGATAGGGCGATGAGGATCGCGCAATAGAAAGCGAAGAGTCATGACCGACGACAAGGGTCTGATACTGCTGATTGAGGATGAGCTCCAGATGCGCCGGTTTCTGAGGATCACGCTTCAGGGCGAGGGCTACAGGCTTATCGAGGCCGCAACCGGAGCGGACGGCCTCCGCGAGGCTGCGATCAAGAACCCCTCGATAGTGTTGCTAGACCTTGGGCTGCCGGACATCGACGGCATCGAGGTTGCAAGGAAGCTCCGCGAGTGGAGTACCGTGCCGGTCATAGTAATTTCAGCACGTGGTCAGGAGGACGACAAGGTAAAGGCCCTCGATGCAGGTGCAAACGATTACCTTACTAAGCCTTTCGGGGTCGGTGAGCTGATGGCGAGAATACGGGTGGCCCTGCGGGGCGCGCTGACGGCCCCCGAGGAGTCGGTTTTCAACGTGGGAGGCCTGACGGTGGATCTCGCCAACCACCGAGTCACCGTCGATGGGGTCGATATGCACCTCACCCCGAAGGAATTCAAGCTGCTTTCGGTGCTTGTGCGGCAAACGGGCAAGCTCGTCACGCACGGCCAGCTCATGAGGGAGGTCTGGGGACCGGATTATATGAACCAGACCCATTATTTGAGGATATACATGGCGCAGCTACGACACAAGATTGAGCCTGATCCGGCGCGGCCTCGCTACTTCATCAACGAATCGGGCGTGGGCTACAAATTGTGCGAGGGGTCCAATGTTAAGCCTTAATTTGAGGTACAGTAAATAGGCGCGGGGATATAGTGCCAATCAAAGGCGATGATAGGCCAGTGATTAGAAGGCTTGTGGTGTCCATTCTGAACCCTCGGCTATCCTAGAGACGGTGGCGCAGCAATCCTCGCTTACCGTCTCAGACGGCACTGTAATATTCGCTGAGGCTGAACTTCCGGCATACAATAACCGTAAACCTTCCCTTCTTTCTGCATCGCAAATGCTTGGCCTCGATATTGGAGGGTGTTATAATTTATCGATGAAGATGCATAGAGCGCTAAGGACCGGACCCTACCTTACGTTTTTAGCGACAGCAGTGATAGCTTTTACAGTCGATGTTCTCATGCCAGTCGCAGTAGGGCACCACGCATGGCATATATCCGGCATGTTACGCAAAAACCATGAAAGAAGGCGATGGAGAACCACCCAAGCCTCAGTGAATAACGGCAAGCTCCGCCTAACACAATATCGATTGCTAGGACGGAAATGGAACTATTCAATATCATAGCTATTCTCATCACGCTCTCAGCCGTATTCGGCTATGTGAACCATCGCTTTTTCAAGTTGCCGTCCACTATAGGCATGATGCTGATCGCGATCATCATGTCGCTTACGCTTTTCCTGTTGGGACAGTTGGGTATGGAAAGGCACTGGATGACGCTTATGAGGAGCATCGACTTCAACAAGACACTGATGGTAGGGATGCTCGGGTTTCTCCTGTTTGCCGGGGCCTTGCACGTAGAACTCAACGAACTACTCAAGAAGAAGTGGGAGGTTGGCGTCTATGCTACCGTAGGGGTCGTCATCTCGACCTTTATGGTCGGCACGTGCATGTATTACCTCCTCGGATGGCTCGGGCTGGAGCTGAGGTATATCCATTGCCTCCTGTTCGGCGCGCTAATCTCGCCCACCGACCCTATTGCCGTCATCGGAATGCTGAGGCTGGCTGGAGCGCCCAAGGGCCTTGAGGTCCAGATCGCCGGGGAATCGCTGCTTAACGATGGCATCGGCGTAGTGGTATTCCTTGTGCTGGCCGGAATAGCCTCGGGCGAATATGCGCCATCGCCTAACACGGTCCTCATGCTCTTTGGCAGGGAGACGCTCGGGGGGGCGCTGCTGGGCCTGTTAATGGGATGGGTAGCATACCGCCTGCTAAAAAGCATAGACAACTATGAGGTCGAGATACTCATATCTCTGTCGTTGGTTATGGGAGGTTACACACTGGCCGCATCGCTGCACACGTCGGGGCCGATAGCGATGGTCGTAGGCGGGGTGCTGATCGGCAGCCACGGACGCAGGCATGCGATGTCGGAGAAGACTCGCAGCCATCTCGACATGTTCTGGGAGCTGGTGGATGGAACCCTCAATTCGGTGCTTTTCGTATTGATAGGGCTTCAGCTGCTGTCAGTTACTTTTACGGCGCATACGCTCATGGCCGGGATCATCGCCGTGCCCGTGACGCTCTTCTCCAGGTGCGTCTCGATAGGCATTCCGCTACGACTGCTCACAATAAGGAAGCGTTTCGATTGGGAGGCGCTCAGGATCATGACCTGGGGCGGCCTCCGGGGCGGCATAGCTGTGGCGCTCGCTCTCTCGCTGCCAAACGGCCAGGAACGTGACATAATCATAACCATGACATATATCGTCGTGATATTTTCGGTCCTCGTCCAAGGGCTGACATTCAAATATGTCGCTACCCCACGCGCGCAGTAACCCTCTCTAACCCGCCTACTGGAATCGCGTGTAAGCCCCAATCTTCTCTCAGCCATATAAATTGGCACTCCAGCCGGTGACAAAGGCTATGACCCGGAGCCTTCTTGCTTGTCCTCGCCCTTGATGGGCACGATTTTACCGCGTCTATTCACTATGCCCATGAAACGGACAATTAGATATTCTTCAAACGCTCCACTTACAAATTTTATCCTCTACTATTTTCTTCTTGGTCGCATATCGTTCTCTAGATACGCGCACAATCTTTTCAGCGTTCATTTCGGTGCCTGATAGGTCTTCAGGCGGCAAGGTGCAGGCAGAAAACGCATCCCTTGCAACACCATCAATCATGAGGCGCAGGTAAATATGATATTGGGGTAGGTTGCAGAAATGATCGGCCTCGAATGTGTGTCCTAACTCTTCCTCCAAGATGGCAGCGTCTCTTGCTCCGACACGGAATGATATGATCGTCCCGCAATTTCCGAATATTGCGTTTCGTACCTTCTCGTCGATCTGTTCGATGTACTGATTTGCTAGAATCAAATTCAGACGGTACTTTCTTGCCTCAGATAGGATGTTAGCAAATGACTCTGTCGCAAAGTTTTGGAATTCATCGACGTACAGATAGAAATCTCTTCTGTCCTTTTCAGTCGTATCCACCCTGGTCATTGCTGCAAGCTGTATCTTTGTAACCAGAAGCGCTCCGAGAAGTGCTGAATTATCCTCTCCGATTCTCCCCTTGCTTAAATTCACAATCAAGATTTTCTGGTTATCCATTACCTCGCGGACATCAAAAGAAGACTTGCTTTGACCGAGGATATTTCTCATGATTGAACTTGAAAGGAATTGCCCGACCTTGTTTTGGATCGGTGCGATTGCCTCGCCTCTTAGCTTCTCTGGGTAGCCCGCGAACTCCTTTGTCCAGAAATTGCGCACTACGGGGTCATCGATGTCCTTAGTCTGCTGCTTTCGGTATCCTTCATCGGCAAGAATTCTCAGAACCCCCAGAAGGGTTGAGTTGGGTATTCCAATAGGGTCAGAATCGCGTTTCTGAGTATGTGTTCAAGCCGTGGTCCCCAGCTATCGACCCAAATCTTCTTAAACACGCCGACTAAGCCCGAAGCGGTAAGATGCCGGGTAGCGGGGTTCTTGTCTATCATTACATTGAAGGCTATCGGGTATTCCTGATCTACTGGGTTGAAGTAGATGACATCGTTGATTCGATTTGAGGGAATGGCTTTCAGTAGCCGCTCGGCGGAATCACCGTGCGGGTCTATGAAGGCCACCCCGTTACCATTTCTGATATCTTGTATGGCAAGATGCTCCAGAAGGTTTGTTTTGCCCATTCCTGTTTTCCCGATAATGTACATGTGGCGTCTGCGATCATCTCTTTTGATACCAAATATTTCTCTCGTTTCGGAAATTTGTTTTTGCGAAAAATGTGATTTCTGACATATGTGTTTTTCTTACGGTTTAAAAAGCCCTTTGTTAGGGCCTTCATTGGCCTTGAAAAAAGCCCCCTCCTTCTTTGAAGACGAGGGGGCAAGGGTAAAGAGCTATTTGTTTTGTGTGAAAGACTCGCTTCTCTCAGTATCCTGAAGTACATCTGAAGATTCTTCAGGGCCTGGAAAGGCGATTTCTTCCTCATGATCTCTTAAGGCGGATTGAGATCATCAGGAACTTGTTCATGAGCTTGAAGTGCTCCTGTGACAGATAGGGCAGTCCGAAATTACAGACTGCCTGGTGCCCGGAGTCCCATAGCTTGAGGCAGTCGAACATGTCGGTCGTAAAGTAGACCTCCTTGTCGGGCTCAATGCGGTCGTAATACAGGAGATAGAGTTCGGGGTTAAAGGAATGGTGGAAAACGTGTTTTCCGTCCTTTATCCTTATCCCGTAGTATGCTATCTTCTTTTCGTTCGTCCGTGACGGTAAAGGAGATGGTGCCGGACAGCATGGTTTTCCCCTTGGGCTTTCCCAACGCCGAACATCTGCAGGTTTCCTGGGATATGCCCATGTTGCTTAAGGTTCTTGTCGAACTCCAGCTCGTAGGTCAGCGTGAGCTGCTTGGTTATCTTTCCACCGGTGAAGCATGCCTTTTCTTCGAGCAGTTTCTTGGCCGTGTCCCAGTCACATTGCGAAATCGCCATGACCAGTGAGATGATGTGGCCGCTTCCTTTGCACTCAGGGCAGTACCAGAGGTTCTTTTTCTCTCCGTAGGCCTTTATGACGGCCTGTTTCCCGCACTTGTGGCATGGATACCTAATATAGGCTCCATGCTGGCTACCGTCAATCTGAAGAAGCTTGAGGGCCTTGCTCGTATCAACGGCGCAAAGCGTGTTAGCGTAATTCATGCACAACCTCCTTATATGGGTGACTTTTAGGGGTGGATTTGTAGCAAAAAGACATGTTATTATCCAGTAGACAGCTTGTATCCAACAGACAAACGCTTTTAAATCAAGGAGTTAAGGATAGAGAGAGTTAGGCCGTTTTATTCGTAATCAGCAGGTCGTGGGTTCGACTCCCATTCCCGGCTCCAGTAATACCAAAGGGTTGCGAGAAATCGCAGCCCTTTTTTTGTTGTTTCTTAAGCCGTTACGGTTGACAGGGCTCTGAGAAAATGGGAGGATGAGGCATATGGCCGTGCGCAAATCCGCAGCAGGGGGTAAGACAGATGGGCAATCCGATTGACGTCGCGGTGTTCGTCGGGAGCCTGAGGGCTGAGGCATTCAGCCGCAGGCTCGCAAACGCCCTGGCCGCGCTGGCGCCGCCAGAGCTCAGGCTCGGCATCGTCGAGATCGGCCAGATCCCGTTTTACAACCAGGACCTCGAGGCCACGCCGCCCGCGCAATGGACCGCCCTGCGCCAGCGTATCAGGGCCGCCGACGCGGTGCTCTTCGTGACGCCCGAGTATAACCGCTCGGTCCCGGCCGCGCTTAAAAACGCCATCGACGTCGCATCCCGCCCCTACGGCCAGTCCGCATGGGACGGCAAGCCCGGAGCGGTCGCAAGCGTATCGCCCGGCGCTATAGGGGGGTTCGGGGCGAACCACCACCTCAGGCAGTCGCTCGTCTTCCTGAACGTCCCGGCGATGCAGCAGCCCGAACTCTACCTGGGCGGCGCTGCCGAGCTTATCGACCCCTCCGGCACGATCACCAGGGAGGCGACGCGTGCGTTTCTGGCCAGGTTCATGCAGGCCTTCGCCGCGTGGATCGTGGCGAACCGGCGCACGGGCGAGGGGATATTTCTGCTGGATAAGGTTGCCGGAAAAAATGTATCCTCAATGACATGACGTGATCCACGTTTGCAGATGTTCCGGTATTTTTGCCGGTGCGGGGAGAGACACGCGATGTCAGACAGCCAGGTGATCTATATGATCGGGTTTTCGCTGATAATACAGCTGGCGACCATCACATGCGCGCTGCAGCTTATCGCCGTGACCGGGTGGAAGAAGGCCTGGATACTGCTCTCGCTGGGCATCACGACGATGGGCATAAGGCGCGCTATGACCTTCGCCGAGCTGCTCGCGGGCGAACCCGTGCAGCCTCACCAGCTCAGCTACGAGATATTCGGGCTTGGAGGCTCGGCCCTCATGCTCCTTGGAGTCATACTGATAAAGCCCATCTTCCTTTCGCTGAAAAACGTCGAGAAGTTGCAGGCCGAGGCGATCAGGGACAAGGACATGCTCATGAAGGAGACGTACCACAGGGTCAAGAACAACCTCTCGGTGATCCAGAGCCTGATGTCGCTGCAGCTCAAGGACATCAAGGACGAGAACTACAAGGCGTATTTCGTGGACATACAAAACAGGGTCAAGAGCATGAGCATGATCCACGAGAGGCTCCAGCGCTCCGGGGACCTGAAGAACATCGACGCCGGAGAGTACCTGCGCAGCCTCTCAAGCACGCTCTTCCACGGCTACAGGACGAACCCCAATATAAGGATCAGCCACGAGATCGAGGACGCCAGCATGGACGTCGATACCCTGATACCGCTGGGGCTGATCTTAAACGAGCTCGTCTCAAACGCGATGAAGTACGCCTTCCCGGCAGGCAGGGAGGGGGAGGTCAGGGTCTCGTTTTCGAAGCCCGGCGAGCAGGAATACCTGCTGGTGGTCAAAGACGACGGGGCCGGCCTGCCGCCGGACTTCGATATCAGGCAGGCAGGCTCGCTGGGGATGAGGATCGTCAAGTCCCTGGCCCGGCAGCTGAACGCCGAGCTTTCCATATCCGGCGAAAACGGGGCCGAGTTCAGGCTCCTCGTCAGGGGCCGCCCCCACCCCTGAGCGCGCTGCTGCCCGGCCCTCTGCGCCGCGCGGCAGCCTTTCTCCCTTACAGGCCCGCCAGATTAGAAGAAAACAGTTTCGAAACTCCTTGACAAACCCGCAGCAATCATATATCATAATATTAATATGACTGACCCCCGCAAGGGGGCAATACGGCTTAAAAGGAGAAGGCATAATGATACGGGCCAAGTACGTGATGTGCAAGAGGACCGCGGTCTCGATAGACACGATGGGCCGCGAGGTGGTACACAAGATGATGGCCAGCGGCTGCCCCGGCATACCGGTGGTCGACGAGCGCTCTGAGGTCATAGGGATCGTGAGCATGTGCAACATCCTCAAGGCCGCCAGGGAAAACGGCTCTGAGCTCGACCGGATCTCGGCCGGGCAGGTGATGTCGCGGATGCCCGTCACCGCGGACGCCGAGGCCTCGCTCGACGAGCTCTCGCGCCTGATGATCGAGCACAACTACCCGGTCATCCCCATAGTGAGGGGCAAAAAGCTGATCGGCATCGTAAGCGCGCGAGAGATCATCGACACCTACATGGAGCCGCACCTCTTCAGCTCCTTCGAGGAGAAGGTGGCCGTCCCGGCCTAAGCGGCAGAGATCCGTGCGGAGCTAGCGGCCCCCGGCGCGCTTAAACGCATCGGCCAGCGAGGTACGCGGCTTATCCGGCTTCGGCGCGGGCTTGCGGCCGGCCGGGGCTTCCTCCTTATCAGGCCGGAGCTTTGCGGCCTCGGGGTCCTTCTTTAGGGACAGCGATATGCGCCTGCGGCCTATGTCGACCTCCAGGACGAGGGCATCGACCCGCTGGCCGACCTTCACCGCCTGCGCCGGGTCCTTTACGTACCGGTCCGAGAGCTGGCTTATATGCACCAGGCCGTCCTGGTGCACGCCAATGTCCACGAACGCGCCGAAGTTCGTGATGTTCGTCACCACGCCCGCAAGCCGCATGCCGGGCTCGAGGTCCTTCAGCTCCGAGACGCCCTCCTTAAACGAGAAGCCCTCGAACGCCGCCCTCGGGTCGCGGCCGGGCTTTGCGAGTTCCTCCATGATGTCTTGAAGCGTCGGCAGGCCGACCGTATCCGTGATATATGCCGTCAAGTCGATCTTCAGCCGCATCTCGGGCCGCTCGATCAGCTCGCCCACGCTCACGCCCAAATCCGTGGCCATTGCCTCGACGATCTGGTAGCTCTCTGGGTGCACCGCGCTTGCGTCGAGCGGGTTTTCGGCCCCGGCAACCCTCAAAAAACCCGCGGCCTGCTCGAACGCCTTGGGCCCGAGGCGGGGCACCTCCTTAAGTGCGGCGCGCCGCTTAAACGGGCCGTGCTCCTCGCGGTGCCGAACGATGTTCTGTGCGAGGGATGGGCCGAGGCCGGAGACATAGCTCAGGAGCTGGGCGCTCGCGGTATTGACCTCGACGCCGACCGCGTTTACGCAGCTTACGACCACGTCGTCGAGGCCCTGCCTGAGCATGCCCTGGTCCACGTCGTGCTGATACTGCCCGACCCCTATCGACTTGGGGTCTATCTTTACCAGCTCAGCGAGCGGGTCCATCACCCTGCGGCCTATCGAGACCGATCCGCGCACCGTTATGTCAGCATCCGGGAACTCCGCCCTCGCGGCCTCGCTCGCGGAGTATATCGACGCGCCGCTCTCGTTTACCGAGACTATCTGGATATCCCCGCGTAGCCCTATCCCGCGTATGAACGCCTCGGTCTCGCGGCCCGCCGTGCCGTTGCCTATGGCTATGGCCTCGATCTCATATTTCTCGCAGAGCCCGAGTATCGTGTTTTTCGCCTTTGCCAAAGCCGCATCCGAGCCGAGCAGGAAGACAGTTTCATAATGCTTGAGGCCGCCCTGAGCGTCGAGGCATACGACCTTGCAGCCGGTGCGGAATCCGGGGTCTATCGCGAGCACGTTTTTCTGGCCCAGAGGAGGGGCGAGCAGGAGCTGCCGCAGGTTTTCCTTGAACACCCGGATAGCCTCGTCGTCCGCGCGTTTTTTGAGGGCGAGCCTGAGTTCCGCCTCCATCGAAAACGAGAGCAGCCGCTTGTAGCCGTCCTCGACCGCGAGGCGCACCTGCCCGGAGTCCGCGCCTGAGCCGCGTACGAACATCGCGGTCAATATAGAGACAGCCCCCTCATCGGGCGGGGTAGCGCGCATGATCAGGCACTCCTCGCGCTCGCCGCGCCTGATCGCAAGGACCCTATGAGATGGCGCTGAGCGGGCCGGCTCCTCCCAATCGAAATAGTCGCGGTACTTGGCCCCGGCAGCCTCCCTGTCCTTCGCGACGCGCGAGCGGATCGTCGCGTGCGCGGCATAATAGGCGCGGAGGCGCTCCCTCGCGGCCTTGTCCTCGCTCACCCACTCCGCGATGATGTCGCGCGCCCCGGCCAGGGCGTCCCCGGCCGAGTTGATTTCCTTCCCGGGGTCGATGAACGCGGCCGCCTCGGACACTGGATCGAGGCCGGTCTGGTTGAATATCGCCTGGGCCAGGGGCTCCAGCCCGCGTTCGCGCGCCACCATAGCGCGCGTCCTGCGCTTGGGCCTGTAGGGCAGGTATACGTCTTCGAGTTCGGCCATCGTACTGGCAGCGGTGACAGCGGTTTTGAGCCCGTCAGTGAGCAGGCCGCGTTCCTCGAGGCTCTTTAAAATAGCGATACGGCGCTTGTCGAGTTCGTGCAGCTCGGCCATGCGGTCTCTGATCGAGGTTATCGCGACCTCGTCGAGCAGCCCGGTGGCCTCCTTGCGATAGCGCGCTATGAAGGGCACCGTCGCGCCTTCGTCGAGGAGCGAGGATGCGGCCAGGACCTGTGCCGGTCTGATGCCGAGTTCGGCGGCCACGCGGCCGATGTGTTCCGTGGTTCGTTCCATTTATATTGCAGGCTCCTTGGGGATCGATTCGAAGATACTTATTATAACACCCGCGCGGGGCACTGACGGCTCTTAAGCCGGGTGAACTGACAGGCGCGCCCTCAGCCCTCGGCCGCGATGACGCGGTCGCGGCCCTGGCGCTTGGCCTCATAGAGGGCCTGGTCGGCGCGCTTGATCAGGTCCTTGCCGCTTTCGTTCTCGCGGTAGTCGGCCACACCGGCGCTGACGGTGATCGTGATCTCGCGGCCTTCGTGCGTCGTGACCGTCAGCTTTACGGCGTTTCGGAGCTTGTCGCCGACCTGTATGGCAAAGTTTTTGGGGCATTTCCTCAGCAGCACGAAGAACTCCTCCCCGCCCCAGCGGAATACCGAGTCAGAGGAGCGCACCCCGGCCTGCAATATCTTCGCGGTCCTCTCAAGGACCGCATCGCCGGCCTGGTGGCCGTAGGTGTCGTTTATCTCCTTGAAATGGTCGAGGTCCATGCTCAACAGCGCAAAGGGAGTCCCGTCGCGCCCGGCCTCGGCCACGGCCGCCTCGAACATCACGTCGAAGGCCTGCCGGTTATAAAGGCCGGTAAGCTTGTCCGTGCTGGCCATCTTCTCTACGCGCTCCTGGTACGAATGGATCGTCATCCGCGTCAGCCGCACGACGACGAAGCTGATAATTCCGCACACGAGCAGGTTTATCAGGAACGTCGTCCATATCCGCTTTTTGGCCTCGCGTTCGTTCTGCTCGACGAGCAGGTACCAGCCGAACTCGGGGATGTAGCGGGAGTTTAGGTGTATCGTCTCGCCGTGGCGGCGGAACTGGAGCGAATTTTCGTTGGACGCGAAGACCTTGTCCGCGATCGGGCCGAGGCCCTCCATCTGGTGGATATTCGTTACCTCTCCGGGGAACTTGATGCCGTGGAACTGGACCTGGCCCTTGCTGTCGACGAAGAATATGCTGCGGCCGAACTGGCTCTGGTAGACCTCGATCTTCTTGTTGACGGACTCGACCGTCAGGCCCACGCCCGTAACTCCGATGAAATTGCCCTTATCGTCGACGACCGGGTAGTTGATGAAGATAGTCATGGTGCCGTCGTTGGCTGGGTCGCGGTCGACGTTTATCTCGTATTCGGCCTTGCTCTGCCTGGCGCGGAAGTACCAGGCGTCGCCGGGGTCGTCCTCGCTGACCTTCTTGATGACGCCCTTCGCGTGGTAGTAGAGGCGGGTCCTGTCAGAGACGAAGAAGCTCGTGACCATGCGGTATTTCTTCTGGATCATGCCCAGGTAGCGTGTGATCTCTTTGGGGTCCTTCTCGCCGCGTAGCACCCAGTCGTGCAGGAATGTGTCGGATGCCATGAGCGAGGAGACGAAGGTCGGGCGCACCAGGTCGCGCTGGATCTCGGAATAGACGTTGTCGCTCGTCAGCGGGAGCTCGTTTTGCCGGATCTCCTGGCGGAGCGAGGAGAGAGAGACGAAGTACCCTGCAAGGCTCGTGATGAGGAGCCCCACTATGGTGACCGAGCTTACCGCCACCGCCAGTTTGCCTTTGCGCGAAGACATGCCAGCTATTCTAAGCCACAGGGCTCCGGCAGTCAACCTTGCGGGCCATCCCGGCCTTATATGGATGTGCCGTCCGCCCGCCTTTTATTCACAATTAGTTCACAAATAATTCAGGACAACTTCAAAATCTAGGAGTACAATTACCTTAGAAGTGCATAGATGTCATTTCGGGACATCATTTTTTAACATGCGACGCAATCGGAGGATCAGGACATGCGAAAGACTATTCTCATCGCAGTTGCAGCACTGGCATTGATGCTCTCGGCCCCCGCGGCATGGGCGGCCGACGGCCACGACGGCCGAGACGGCGGCGACGGGATGCGCGGCTCGCGGTCAGGCGGCGCTGTTCAAACCCAGAGATGGGGCGGCGGCCAACGCGGCGGACACTGGGGCGGCGGCGAACACTGGGGCGGCCATGACAGGGACTGGCATGGTGGCGGTGGCGGCGTCTGGATCGGCCCTGGCTGGGACCCGTTCTGGGGCCCATGGTGGTGGGGCGGGGGATATTACCCCTATCCTTCATATCCGTACTACCCGTACGCTCAGCCGCCTGTAGTGGTTCAGCCCGAAGAGTCTCCGATGTATCAGGAGCCCACGCAGGAGCCCAACCAGCAGTCTTACTGGTATCACTGTGACAACCCGGAGGGATACTATCCCTACATAAAAGATTGCCCGGGCGGGTGGCAGAGGGTCGTGCCCACGCCGCCTCCGGCAGGAGGGGGACAATAACCCATGAAACGTGCGATAGTCGTATCAGCCATGATAGTGTTCGTGCTGGCCGGTTGCGTGAGCGTTCCGATCGGCCCGAGGGTGATGGTCCTGCCCGCGCCAGGGAAACCCTTTGACGTCTTTGTCTCTGAGGAGAACACGTGCAGGGCATGGGCCTCGAGGCAGATTGGCCAGAGCACCCAGGAGACGGTCAACCAGAATGTAGCCGCCGGAGCGGTTGTGGGCACGGTAGTAGGCGCGGGCGTGGGCGCGGCCCTTGGTTCGGTTAGCGGCCATGCGGGCCAGGGCGCCGCGATAGGTGCCGGGACCGGTGCGCTGTTCGGCACCGCGCAGGGGGCCGAGAACGCGAGGTACTACGGCGAGGAGGCCCAGAGGCGCTATGACATAG
Organism: Nitrospirota bacterium; assembly: GCA_963721805.1. GTDB lineage: Bacteria > Nitrospirota > Thermodesulfovibrionia > Thermodesulfovibrionales > JdFR-86 > CAVRJY01. The sequence goes on from CAVRJY010000002.1 coordinate 44,159, forward strand.
CATACATACAGTGCATGTATTCCTATGGCAACCAGGTGCCCGGACGGCGCGGCAGCAGCAACTACCAGAGCGTCCCGCCTCCGCCTCCGCCTTCGAGGTAGCTCGCAGCATTAGACGATAAGAGAGCACCCCGCCGAGGCGGGGTGCTTTTTTTGTCCGCAATCCAGCCGATTGAAACATCATTGTCGCAAGTCCCCATTTTTGTATCATCACGCAAATTATTATTCCCTGCTAATTCAAGAGGTTGCCTGCTGGCATGGAACTTGTATTTCCGTCCTCGACTGGCTGGACGGCCATGAGGGCGGCTAAATAATTTACTGGAGGACACGGTGATGAAGAGAAGGTTTACGAGTTTGGTATTGGGGTTGCTGCTGGTTCTGGGGGCAACCGGCGTGGCTTTGGCTGATGAGGCCCCGGCCGCGGCCCCTTCCATACCCACATCCGCTACGGCGTCGGTAAGCTACCTAAGCCAGTATGTCTGGCGCGGCCTCGTCCTGAGCGACGGGTGGGTGATACAGCCCTCGATAGACTTCAACTACGGCGGGTTTAATGCCAATCTGTGGATGAACTACGACAGGAACCCGGACATCCAGCAGACGAACGAGACTGACCTGACTCTTAAATACACATACTCGGTCAAGGACCTGAGCCTGAGCGCGGGCTATATCTACTATGGCGTCGTGGGCGCAAACACCGAAGAGGCGTTCGCCACACTCTCGTACGCGACGATCTTAAACCCGTCGATCACCTACTACCAGGACCTCCGTCTCGGCGATGGCGGCGGCTTCGCGGTGCTCGCGGTGAGCCAGACGAGCCCTGAGCTCTGGCACGGGATCACGGCCGGAGGCGGCGCATCTGTGGGGTATGACTGCAACGATGCGGTGATGGGATTTAAGAAGGACGGCAAGAAGTACAGCGGATTCTACAACGGCGAGCTCTCGACCTTCGTCAACATACCCGTGACGAAGGCTATCTCGATCAGGCCGTCGCTGGCGTACGACTTCCCGCTTACGAAGGACGCGGCATACATAATGAAGTCCTCGTCCATGGCCTTCGCGGGTAACGCTCATAACTCCGTGCTCTGGGGCGGAGTGACGGTAGCGCTGGCATTCTAAGGAAGGCATCCCTCCCCCCCTCCGGCAACGGTCCCCGGCGTGCCGTTGCCGGGGGGAACTCCTTTGGCCCGGCGTGTGTGGATTTCAGCATTTTGTAGAGCGAAGCAGGCATGAGCGACATAGAGAAAGGCATGAACCCCAAAGACAGACTGATAACGAGCCGCAACCGGGAGCTGGAGGCCGTGCTGGAGGTCAGCCGGGTCCTGACGGGCTCGTTCGACCTGCAGGAGAACCTGACGGCGGCGATGGAGACGCTGGGGATAATGCTCGATCTGGAGCGCGGGTGCGTGTTCCTCAGAGACGGGGAGACGGACGAGCTTCGGATAATTGCGGCGCACGGGCTTACGCGGGATGAGATCTCGCGCGGCATATACAAGGCGGGCGAGGGGATCGTGGGCTCGGTGATCGAGAGCGGGCAGCCGATGTTCATCCCTGACATCGGGGCCGAGCCGAAGTTTTTAAACCGCACCGGGTCGAGGCCGACGAAGAAGGGCATCTCGTTCATCTGCGTGCCTATCATGCTCAAGGGCGCGGCGATGGGCGTGCTGAGCGTAGACCGGATATACTCCGATGAGCGCGGCGGGCTGGACGACGACCTCCGCGTGCTGGGGATAGTCTCATGGTTCATAGCGCAGTTCGTCGCGTTTGAGGGCTACGCCCGGCAGGGCAGCATATCGCTTATGAAACCTCGCTGGGAGCATGCATTGGCCAATCCCGGATCTTCGGGAGCGGGCTCGCTCAGAGATGAGGTGATCAACCTCGAGCGCGAGCGGATGATTCGGGCGCTTACCGAAAACTCCTTCGTGCAGCACCGCGCAGCGACGGCCCTCGGCATCACGCCGCGGCAGTTCGGCTACAGGCTCAGGAAGTACGGCATCGACCCCGACGCCCTCAAATACGCGACCAGGATCCATACCGACCAGGGCGTCTAACAAAACCTTTACAACCCTACCATTATGTCCTACAATTTCGTATGATGTTGCGGATTGGTAACCTCACGCCTCGCCTGAACTCCCTGATATATCGGCAAATATGTATTTGGCACGAAAAGTGGATATCAATTTGGTAACCAGCATCAATAATGTTAGAAAGGGAGGATGCAATCCGTGACAATGATTATGGCTATCATCAAGCATTACAAACTCGACGACGTGAGGAAGGCGCTGTGCGACCTCAACATCCAGGGCATCACGATCACCGAGGTCAAGGGCTTCGGCAGGCAGAAGGGCCACACCGAGGTGTACCGCGGCGTGGAGTACGAGGTGAGGTTTCTGCCCAAGGTGAAGCTCGAGGTGGTCGTCCCGGAGGAGATGGCCGAGAAGGCCATCGCCGCCATAGAGGCCGGGGCCCGCACCGGCGAGATCGGCGACGGCAAGATATTCGTATATCCGCTTAAGGACGTCATAAGGATAAGGACAGGAGAGCACGGGAAGGAGGCTATCTAAGGCCATGAGACTCCACAGGGTATTCGCTGCACTGGTATTGATGCTGATGCTCGGCATGATGGGCTCTGCTGTAGCCTTCGCGGATGAGGGGGGCGCGGCCCCTCTCACTACGGCCCAGTCCGCTGTTGTAGCCGCAGTACCCGCCGCCCCGGCCCCGGCGGCCCCGAAGGTCGACAGCGGCGATACCGCATGGATGCTGGCCGCGACCGCGCTGGTCATGTTTATGACCCCCGGCCTCGCGCTCTTCTACGGCGGCATGGTGCGGCGCAAAAACGTGCTCGGCACGATGATGCACAGCTTCATCATACTTTGCATGGTGAGCATCGCGTGGATAGTGTACGTATACAGCATGGCCTTCGGCCCGTCGATTCACGGCTTCGTCGGCAACCTCGACTGGCTGGGGCTTCGGGGCGTCGGAGCGGCGCCGAGCGACAAGTACGGCTCGACCATACCGCACATCCTATTTATGATGTATCAGGGCATGTTCGCGATCATCACGCCGGCGCTCATCACCGGCGCGTTCGCGGAGCGCATGAAGTTCAAGGCCCTCGTGCTGTTTTCGATCCTCTGGCTGACGGTCGTGTACGCGCCCGTATGCCACTGGGTCTGGAACGTCGACGGCTGGCTCGCCAAGAAGGGCGCGCTTGACTTTGCGGGCGGCACGGTCGTGCATATAAACTCGGCCATCGCGGGCCTGGTCGGCGCGTTCATGCTCGGCAAGAGGAAGGGCTATCAGGTGGAGGCGATGCCTCCGCACAACCTGACGCTCACCTTCATAGGCGGCGCGATACTCTGGTTTGGGTGGTTCGGGTTCAATGCCGGAAGCGCGCTTGGCGCTAACGGCCTGGCCGGATTTGCGTTCGTCAACACCAACACCGGTGCGGCCGCGGCCGCACTGGGCTGGTCGCTCGCGGAGTGGATGCACCACGGCAAGGCCACCGTGCTCGGCGCTGTGTCGGGCTGCGTGGCCGGGCTGGTTGCGATCACGCCGGCGGCGGGTTTCGTGACCCCGATGGCAGCTATCGCAATCGGCATCGGCGGCGGGGTGCTCTGCTATCTGGCCGTAAGCGTCAGGCCCAAGCTCGGTTATGACGATTCGCTCGACGTCTTCAGCGTGCACGGCATAGGCGGCATATGGGGCGCGCTCGCCACCGGACTGTTCGCGACCAAGCTCATCAACCCTGCCGGAGGCGACGGCCTGTTCTACGGCAACCCCGGTCAGCTCGGCGTGCAGGCGACCGCCGTAGTCGCGACGCTGGTATACTCCGGCGTGGTGAGCTTCATACTCTACAAGGTAGTTGACCTGCTCGTCGGACTGAAGGTCTCGGTGGATGACGAACGCAAGGGGCTGGATCTGTCCCAGCACGGGGAAGAGGGCTACCAGGGGTTCTGAGAGATTTTTATCCGTATACACGCGGGGGTGGAGCGACGTGCTCCATCCCCGCTTACTTTTTTCAAAGCGCGCCAAATCGCTTGATACGTCGTTGGGCTTCAAAGACTCGCCCTCTATGTACGCCCAAGTACACCATCGGGCGGTCTTCTCGCCCTGCCTTGTCTGAAGACGATTTGGGCGCGCTTTCGGGGGTTAATAGCTGCTACGCAGATGGACCCCCGCGCCCCCGTGGTCAACGGCATGATTAGAGATATTGCATTTGCTTATGATAGGTGTGCTATCAATTAGTTAGTTTTGAGCTAATCCCACTTAAATACTCAAGCGCGCTGTCTTCATCGTATATTACCTTTGTCCCATATATTTCATGAAGGGCTAATGGTTTATCGCATATCCAATGTGCAAGGCTTGTTTCAGTTAGAAAGGCATCACAATAGGGTAAAGCCCATTGAGCATGAGAAATATCTGTCAGGTCGTTTGGCTTAAATCGCTGGCTTTTGTTATATCTAAATAACGCATGGATACTTGCGCCAATATGAATCCAAGGCAATTCCTTGTTAATCTTCTTTTGATCGAAGGCAGCGTAAATGAATAGTCGCGTTTGTTTAACTAACTCAGTTCGAACTGTTTCATCCCATGAAGGTGCATGGCCTGTATTCTTAGCATCAAGAAATTCCCAGACCCCATCGATGTCGTCTTTGAGAACATCCAAGCTTCCTGTAATCTCTAGCATGAATACTTCGTGAAATGTTTTCCAATCTTGGTTTTCATCCTTTCCGTGATTCAGTCTTGCTATTAAATCTTCTGAATTTTTAGTGTGAAATTCTCCAGAAATATCCTCAGTTTTTCTCCATACATACTTTGCCGGGGTATATGGTTGATTGCCTTTAACTTTACTCTCACTATTACGAATAAACAAGATGAGTTCTTGTCCAGCAATACTCAGCGGTGATAAGAAAGTTATCTGTTGGCTTAGTTCGTCCATCACTTTTGCGATCTGAAGCTTTCCTTGCTCATTACCGTAATTAATTAAATCTTTATGCACATGGGGGCTAAGAGGACAAATTGCAATATTTGAGCGGACGAGCATTTTCAATATATTGAAGATGTCTACTTGCCTAGGAGATGCCTTGCCAATTGAAGCATTGCTCATATTAATCCAATAGTTGGTATCAAGGTAAATCCTATGCTTCTTGAGCATTTCTTCTCCAAGTTCGATTTTTGATTGCTCATAAAGTTCTTCATTATGCATAGAAACTATTTTAAACCTTTGTGCAGAATTATTCTCTTGAAACCATGCGGACACTCATGAGCAATAAAGCAATTCCATCTTGTGTCCGAAGCTGGCACACAATCACAAGATACGCCCCCATACCACAACACCCCGGAACTGGTCAATGGGAACTGGTTCCTAGGAACCAGTTCCCAGGAAGCGGTTCCCATGGACGCGTTCCGCCTTTTCGTTCTATCATCGCGCATGAAGTATATAGCAGATATATTAACGGGACGGAAAACCGGGCGGCCACATGAAAAACGTTTCTGAACGCATGAACACAGGGGTAGCTAAAAAGCGATGAAATCCGCGAGGTTGAGATGCGTTTTGTTTTTTCATTTGAACGCCCTAAAAAAATACGCGCGGCCGCGCGCGATAACTATGTATATAACTAAGCCGTTGACCTTGTGGGGCGCGGGGGGCGTCCTTCATCCGTGCCCCCCGAAAGCGCGCCCAAATCGTCTTCAGACAAGGCAGGGCGAGAAGACCGCCCGATGGTGTACTGTGACGTACATGGAGGGCGAGTCTTTGATGCCCAACGACGTATCAAGCGATTTGGCGCGCTTTGAAGAAGGATAGTTTGCTAAACCAAAAGGTAGTATCTCACCCAGACGTACAGGGTAGATACCCCGACCGTCAGTATCATGATCGGCATGCCTATGGACATGAAGCGCAGGAACGACACCTTCCGCCCTGCGCGTTCCGCCATCTCCAGCACTATCACGTTTGCGGACGCGCCGATAGCCGTCCCGTTTCCGCCGAGGCAGGCCCCAAGCGCGAGCGACCACCATACGGGCATCAGTTCGTGGTGCTGCAGGAGCTGGACCCCGCTCAAGTTCGGCCAGAGCTGCCTGCCTATGTCCACTATGAGCGGGTTCATCGTCGCCACATAAGGGATGTTGTCGATGAACGCCGAGGCGAAGGCCGAAAACCACATCACGACCATCGAGGTCGCGAGCATCCGGCCGTGCGTGATGTCCAGGACCCTTATGGCGAGCCAGTTTATGAGCCCGACCTTCACGACCGCGCCTACGATGATGAAAAGCCCGATGAAGAAAAATATCGTCGGCCACTCGACCTCGGCGAATACCGCGTGCAGGTTCTCGGGCCGCGACAGGAGCAGGAGCGCCCCGGCCCCCGCAAGCGCAACGGTCGCGGGCTGCAGGTGCAGTGTCCCGTGCAGGACGAAGCCGACCAGCACGACCGCGAGCACGCACAGGGACTTGGTGAGCATCACCGGATCGGTAATCGCCTCGCGCTCGTCCATCGCCATCACGCGCGCCTTGAGCGCGTCCGTGGCCCGCAGCTTCCGGCCCCAGATCAGCCTTATCGCGCCGAGATAGCTGATCATTACCAGCGCTATCGCGGGCGTGAGGTGAATGATGAAGTCCATGAAGTCCAGATGCGCCTTAGACGCGATCATTATGTTCGGCGGGTCGCCGATGAGCGTGGCGGTGCCGCCTATGTTCGAGGCCAGCGCGCACGAGATCAGAAACGGCACGGGGTCGAGCTCCAGCGCGTCGGCGATGAGCATGGTCACCGGCCCGATCAGGAGCACGGTGGTCACGTTGTCGAGGACGGCGCTCAGTATGGCGGTGACTATCGAGAACGCGGCCAGTATGCGGAATGGCTCGCCCCGGCCCCACTTCGCGCTCTTTATCGCGATGTACTCAAACAGCCCGGTCGGCCGCGTCAGGTTCACGATGATCATCATCGAGATCAGCAGGCATATGACGTTCCAGTCCACGCCGAGCTCCTCGGTGTGGAACGCGTCGTGCTGGTCGAGCACGCGCAGCACGAGCAGCACCGCCGCGCCGAGTATCGCGACCGTGGTCTTGTGGAGCTTCTCAGAGACGATCAGCGCATAGGCGAGCGCGAACACCCCGGCCGCGATCCAGAACTGCGCGCTGAACGCGGGATCGACCGGGATCATCTCGATTCACCATTGCCGAGGCGGCCGCTCGGCTTAACCATCAAGTTCCTGGCCCTCATGGGCACCCCTCTCTCCCCTCAAAGAAACGCCCCGCATCGTCACGGGGCGTTCCCTGAGGGGTTAGTTAATATCCGGGCGTCGCGGCGATCAGATGGCGATCTCGCCCCTCTCGCCCGTGCGCACCCTTACCACTTCCTCGACCGGCAGGACGAATATCTTGCCGTCGCCGATCTCTCCGGTCTTGGCCTTGCTCTCGATGGCCGAGATGATCTTCTCGACCATGGAGTCCGGCACCACGATGTCGATCTTCACCTTGGGGATGAAGTTGACGCTGTACTCGGCCCCGCGGTAGTGCTCAACGTGGCCCTTCTGCCTGCCGAAGCCCTTTACTTCCATGACGGTCATGCCTTGTATGCCGATGGCGTTGAGGGCGTCCTTGACCTCGTCGAGCTTGTAATGCTTGATGATCGCCTCTATCTTTTTCATTTATCCGGTCCTCCTATCTGTGTGTGTGGCGCGTCTGGAAGTCAGGGTATGCGGTGACGCCCACCTCGGCCTGGTCCAGACCTTCGATTTCGACCTCTTCAGGGACCCTGAGCTTGATGAACTTGTCGAGGACCTTGAAGAAGACGTATGAGATCGCAAATACGTATACGAAGTTCGTCAGCGTGCCTATGCACTGGGCCGCGAACTGCGAGGCGTCACCATAGAACAGGCCCTTGACCGTGCCGGCCACGCCGTTGAAGCCGTCGCCGTAGGTGCCGTCCGCGAAGAGGCCCAGGGAGAGCACGCCCCATGCGCCGTTTACGCCGTGCACTGAAAACGCGCCTACCGGATCGTCGACTTTGAGCGTGCGCTCGACGAAGAACACCGAGATGATGACGAGTATGCCCGCTATCGCGCCGATCAGCACCGCCGAGGGCGCGGTGACGAAAGCGCACGGAGCGGTGATCGCGACGAGCCCGGCCAGCATGCCGTTGCACATCATGCTGATGTCAGGCTTGCCGTAGCGAGCCCACATGAAGATCATCGAGGAGAACGCGCCGGCGGCCGAGGCGAGCATCGTGTTGGTCGCGATGACGCCGATGCGGAGGTCGCCGCCCGCGAGCGTCGAGCCCGCATTGAAACCGAACCAGCCGAAGGCCAGTATGAACGTGCCGACGACGGCCATCGGGATGTGGTGGCCGGGGATCGCGAAGATCTTGCCGTCCTTATACTTGCCGATCCTGGGGCCGAGCACTATCGCGCCGGCGAGGGCCGCGACGCCGCCGGTCATGTGCACGACGGACGATCCGGCGAAGTCCACGTGGCCGTGGCCGAGGCCGAAGTTCGTGCCGAGCTGCGGAGAGGAACCCGCCGCCCCATACCCAGTTGGCGAAGAGCGGGTAGATAACCGCTCCGACGAATATGCCGTATATGATGAAGCTCTTGAAGCTCCAGCGCTCGGCCATCGAGCCGGTCGGGATCGTCGCTGTCGTGTCCATGAAGACCATCTGGAACAGGAAGAGCGCGAAGACCGAGGCGTCATACGTCACGCCCGAGAGGAAAAATCCCCTCATCCCGAACAGGCCCATGTCGTGGCCGAACAGGTGAAGCGTGAACTCGTGGTTGAGTACGCCTGCGCCACCGAGCGAGGCCACGCCGCCCACGCCTCCCATCTGGAGCGCGAAGCCGCATATCCAGTAGCCGAGCATGCCCAAGCCGTACACCATGAAGTTCATGGCCATCGTGTGGCCCGCGTTCTTGGCCTGCGTGAAACCGGCCTCGACCATCGCGAAGCCTGCCTGCATGAACATGACCAGGAACCCGGCGACCAGCGTCCAGACCATGTTGATAGCTATCCTGTTGTGGCCGATGACGTCCGCGAGCTTCGTGGCCAGGGGCTCGGCCTTCGAGAGCGCCGCCATGTCCTCCTTGCTCGGGGCGCCGGAGGTCGCGCCTATCACGTCCGCGGCGCCGCCTGTGTTCGCGCCCGAGGGATCAGGCTTCGGCTCTTCAGCGGCAGCCGCAGGAGCCGCCGGAGCGGTCGTGGCCGTGGCGTTGACTGCCGCAGGCGCAACTGCGGCTTCGTCGGCATACGCCAGATATGCCGAGCCCGCTATCATTACAATCATCATCAGTGCCATCAACAACCGCTTCATTTCGGTTCACCTCTTTTTCTTAAATGTTTATTTCCCATCGGCCGGGATAATAATATCGCCGGCCTGCCCCCGCCGCTGATTCGAGATATCGACATGACTATTGCCAGAAGCATGCCAGCGGCTATCGGCTTGATTTATAAAGGAACTGCAAAGGGAACAAAGATGAGACGAGATGCCGATGTTGTAGGGCGCTTACGTTTTTGTCGAGGGTTGCGTCGTGGATGCGGTTGAAGATGGCTTACTTAGTGACAGGTACTATCCCGTATTCGCGAAGGGCCGCGCTGACCTCATTGACAGGAAGCCCGATCACGTTATCGAGCGGGCCGTCGATGGACTTGACGAACGCGGCGGCACCGCCCTGGATCGCATACGCGCCTGCCTTGCCAATCGGCTCGCCGGTGACGACATACGCGGCTATCTCGGCCTCGTTAAGCGGCCGGAAACGTACTTTTGTCGCGACCGCTCCGGATGCCATCTTATCGCCTTCGAGCACCGCGTAGCCGGTGATCACCTCGTGCTCAGCCCCGCCAAGCATTTCAAGCATTCGCGTAGCGTCGGCATCGTCGCGCGGCTTGCCGAGCACGCTCGCGCCGATCACGACTATCGTATCAGCGGCGAGCACGACCGCATCAGGCATGTGCATGGCTCGGGCCTTGCCCTCCGCGATCACGCGCGCAAGCTCAACGGGATCAAGTGTGAGGGTCATGTCTTCAACATAGGGACTCTCGATCACAGAGAACTCGTATCCGGCATCGGCGAGCAGCTTGCGCCTGCGCGGGGATGCCGAGGCGAGTACGAGCCTAGACATATTCCGCTGCCGCGTGGCCCGAGGCCCATGCCCAGTGCAGGTTATACCCGCCGAGGTCCCCCGTGACGTCGAGCACCTCGCCTATGAAGTAGAGCCCCTTCACCCCCGAGGCCTCGAAGGTCTTCGACGATATCGCTGTGGTGCGCACGCCGCCTTTCGTCACCTCCGCCTTGTCCCAGCCCTCTGTACCGGCCGGGATTATCTCCCACCTGCCGAGCCTCTCGGCGATCATGCGCAACTCGCGCTCCGGGATCTCGCGCATCGGACGCGATCCTCCGGCCAGCCGCGCCAGCAGCTCGGCCAGGCGCTGCGGCATATGGCGGCCAAGCAGGGTCTTGAGTTCCATCTTCTCGGCGCGGCCATCCATCAGCACCTCAAGCGCATCAGGCATAAACTCGATATGAAGAGGCCTGCCGTCCGTCCAGTGCAGCGAGGCCCGAAGCCCGGCCGGGCCCGAGAGCCCGCGGTGAGTTATAAGGAGTTCGTCGCTGAGCTCGTGGCCGTCAGGGCAGAGGATCGTGACGTGGTGCGAGATGCCGGAGAGCTGCCCCCATACCGCGCGTTCGTCCTTGCTGAGCACGAACGGCACGAGCGCCGGGCGCGGCTGCACGACATCGAGCCCGAAGCTGCGGGCGAGGTCGAGGCCGAGCGCGGAGGCGCCGAGCTTTTCGTACGATAGCCCGCCAGTAGCTATCACCAGCGACTTGCACTCGATGATCCCGTGCACCTCCGTGAACACCCTGAAGCGCGCGCCCTTCTTATCCGCGCCCGCGACCTTCGCGCCGAACCGGAAGCCCGCCCCGGCAGCCGTCGCATCCTCATGGAGCATCGCCGCGACCTGTGCGGCCGATCCGAGGCAGAACAGCCTTCCCTGCTCGCGCTCCTCCCATTCGATACCGTGGCGGTCCAGGAGCGCGGTGAAGTCGCGCGGAGTGAACCGCGCGAGCGCTGATTTCACGAAGTGCGGATTTTCAGAGACGTAGTGCCCGGGGGTCATATCGAGGTTGCTGAAGTTGCACCTGCCGCCGCCGGTGGCCATGATCTTCACTCCGGGCCGGGGGTTATGGTCGAGGACGAGCACGTCCCGGCCGCGAGACGCCGCGCCTGCCGCACAGATCAGCCCGGCCGCACCGGCCCCTATGATCACGACATCGTTCATGATCTATATTCTACTTCAGCAGCCGTCCCGGCCGCATCCGCGCAGCGGAAACCCTTGACATGGAACGATGGGCTGCATATTATAGTTGCAGGTTAGGGTATGAAATGGCGGACAACCTAAGGAGGCGGAGGATGGCTGGCATAGAGGAAGCGAGGAAAAGGCTGAACGTCCCCGCGGGCAACAGGCTGATCCTCTGCCTCGACGGCGGAGGGATACGAGGGATAATGACCCTGCAGCTCCTAAAGGCGCTCGAGGCCAGCGCAGGGGTATCGTGCCTCGAACTGTTCGATATGGTCGCCGGGACATCGACCGGCGGCATAATAGCGGGGCTGCTGGCCGCCGGCAAGACGATTGATGAGATCGGGGCCCTGTATGAGCAACTAGTAAAACAGGTATTCACTAAGAAAAGCGTCATAGCGAACCGCTTTGCAAACCCTCCCGAATACACCAAGAAATACTACCGCAAAAAGCTCAAGCAGACCACTGGCGATATCACGATTGCCGAGGCATGCAAGAAACAGAAGATCGACCTGATGCTGACATCCAAGGACGTGGCCGCGGGCGAGGAGACATTCTTCTCGTTCTTCCATGAGGACAGCACCGGGGCGAACACCTATGGCGAGGTGCTGCTTCGGGCCGCGATGGAGGCTACGATGTCAGCGCCGACGTACTTCACCCCTTTGGAGAGGTTCGTCGACGGCGGCGTCACGACATATAACAACCCCTCGCTCGCGGCCGTGATCGAGGCTGTGAAGTACGGCACGCCGGGCAAGTATTCGAGCGGCGCCCTTACGGTATTCAGCTTCGGCACCGGCTGCAGGCCGCAGTTTGTAAGCCCGGCGAACGTCCCCGACCCTGACGGCCCGGACGCCGCGTTCTGGCTCCAGTGGCTGATGACCGAGGCCGGTGACGACGCCTCGGACATGCAGGGCTTCCTCTTCCGCTCCGGCTTCATAGCAGGGCTCGATTACCGCCGTTTTCAGATCTCGCTCGATGAAAAAGCCATCGGGCAGCTCCCGGACTGCGATATCTCAGGCATCCCGGAGGTGAACGCGGACCGCCTCAAAGACCTCCCGGACGAGGTACTGAAGGGCATCGCGCTCGATGACGTCGGCCGCTTTCCACTGATGAAGGTGATCGGCCGGCAGATGGCGGAATTCATAAGCGATAAGGAAAACCAGCCGGACGGCCCCTTCACGCGTGGGCTGGTCGACGATGACGGGCGGGACCTGCTCGTAACGCGGATTGGAGATAAGGATGCTATTTTAAGGAACATGAGCGACCCGGCATGGCTCGACAGCCGTCCGGATTGATGTTTGAGGCTATCGCGCTGAGGATATAAAACAGGGCGGCCCGTGAGGGCCGCTATTGATGCTGAGCGCGCGAGATCATCTGCTTGATGGCCTTCTTTGCGTTAATTTCAAGTATTTCAATCTCAGGGTGCATATTAGCGAAAACCCTGAAGACCTCGTCAGCAAAGGGCTGCCCGATAGTGTCTATACCCTCGAAATTCAATACGACCACCTTGAAACGTTCGAATCGCGCCAAAAGTCGTTTGGCCTGTGAGCGCGATATCAATTGCTCATCTCCGTATCTGGCAAGGCGCACAGGTACGACAGTCTTTGAGAAGGTGAACTCCTCGTCGCTCGTAAACTTATTGAAAACGCCCTGTGTGGTACGGGTCGTGCCGTTATTGAGCTCCATATAAACCCCTGTGCCCATTACATCATCATCGTGGTTCAGTGCCCAGTATTTGTCGCTGGCTGCTCGGTGAGAAAATGACATGTCGTGTGAGTAAATAACAAAATAGTCAAACATATTGGAGGTAAAAAAAATTCCTTCACCGGAGTGTCTAGTCGGGTCGGTCGTAAGTTTTCCTTTAGAGAGTTCCAGAATCGCATGGTGTTCGTCTTCAAGGTTTAGTTTGCGGACGAGTTTCCTGAATATGCCTTCTCCGTCATCCATGATATTAACCTTGGTGCTTGCAGTCGTCATCTTGATAGTTACTATGATAACTTTGCCGCCGGAATGATCGATAGCGTTATTGAGCATCTCAGTGAACCCATACTGGAGAATATCCATGACGTTATTGGGAAGCCCCTGCTCATGAAGTTTTGGTGCTATATCATTTCTCCATACCACGTCCTCCTGAAGCTTTCCGTCTAGCTTGTAGGATGTTTTTAACTCAAAGATCGGTGCAGGCTTATATATGCGACTGCGTCTCTCGCCTTCGGCGATAAGCTTTTTATCGGCCACAAGCGATTGCAGGTGCTTGCCAACGGCCTGACGTGAGATGCCGAAATGCTCCGCTGAATATGAGGCGATGTCATTTTTGTGGGCGCTTACGTGAGACAGGATAAACCGCCTGACATCCTCACTCTTTGTGCGCTTGACCGCCATTATTCGGCCATCTCCTGATTGACAATATCCATAGCTTATTTTAGCAACTTATATGGTATATTTGTCAATGTTAAATGGTAAGTAAAAAACATGGGGCGGCCCCTGCGGGCCGCCCCATGTGGAAAATCGACTCCTTATACCCCGACAAATCCAGAGGATTTGGGGGGAGTGTTTAGAATAATCCCTTGACCTTGCCGGTCTCGGTATCGACGTCCACCCTGCGGTAGGCTGGGTCTGAGCTCGTGCCGGGCATGAGCTTTATCGTGCCCGCGACCGGGACGACGAAACCCGCGCCCTTGTAAGTGAGGATGTCGCGGATCTGGAGCCTCCAGCCCTTCGGCACGCCTTTTAAGCTCGGGTTGTCGGTCAGGGAGAGGTGGGTCTTGACCATGCAGGTGCCGAGCTTCGCGAGCTCCGGGTCGGCCTCCATCTTTTTTGCCTTGGCCTCGGCCTCGGCCGTGTAGTCCACGCCGTCAGCGCCGTAGACCTCGGTAGCGATCAGCTCGATGCGCTTTCTAAGCGGGGTCTCGATCTCGTAGAGGAACTTGAAGTCGTTAGGCTCGTTGCACGCGTCGACGACCGCGTCGGCGAGCTCGAGCGCGCCCTCTCCGCCGTACTGCCAGTGCTTGCTAAGCGCGACGCGCGCCCCCGCGGCCTCGGCGATCCTCCGCACGGCCTTGATCTCGTTGTCCGTGTCGCTGTAGAAGGCGTTGATGCAGACGACCGGGTTGATCCCGGCCTTCTTGATGGTGTTGACGTGGTGGATGAGGTTCGCGCATCCGGCCTCGACCCAGCCGACGTTCTCGCCGGTGTACTCCGACGGCATCGGCTTTCCGGGCACAGGGATCGGCGCGCCGCCGTGGCACTTAAGCGCGCGTATCGTCGCGACGAGCACGGCCGCGTGCGGTTTTAATCCGGAATAGCGGCACTTCAGGTTCCAGAACTTCTCGAATCCGATGTCGGCCGCGAAGCCGCTCTCGGTGACGTTGTAGTCCGCGAGCTTCAGGCCGATGCGGTCAGCGATGATCGAGCTCTGCCCGATCGCGATATTCGCGAAAGGCCCGGCGTGCACGAGCACGGGCTGGCCCTCGATCGTCTGGATGAGGTTCGGGTTTAGGGCCTCGACCATCCATGCGGTCATCGCGCCCGCGACGTCGAGGTCCTCGGTCGTGATCGGCGCGCCGCTCTTGCTGTATGCCACGACCATCCTGCCCATGCGCTCGCGCATGTCCTTGAGGTCCTTCGCCACGGCCAGTATCGCCATGATCTCGGACGATACCGCTATCGCGAAGCCGGACTGCATCATGAAGCCGTCCATCTTGGTGCCCATGCCGATTACGATGTTGCGCAGCGACTGGGCGCAGAAGTCGATGATCCACTTCATCTCGACGTTGCGCGGGTCGATGTCGAGCCTCTTGAGTTTTCTCTTGGCAAGCTGCTCGTCGTTATAGTTGGCCTCGTGCTGCATGCGGGAGGTAAGGGCGACCATCGCGAGGTTGTGCGCGTTGATGATCGCGTTCATGTCGCCCGTGAGGCCGAGCGAGAACGGCGTAAGCGGGATGCACTGGCTCAGGCCGCCGCCCGCTGCCGAGCCCTTGATGTTCATCGTCGGGCCGCCGGAGGGCTGGCGGATAGCGGCTATTACGCTCTTGCCTCGCTTGCCGAGGCCCTGCGTCAGGCCGATCGTGGTCGTGGACTTGCCCTCGCCAAGGGGCGTGGGGGTGATCGCGGTGACGTCGATGTACTTGCCGTCGGGCCTGCCCGCGGTGCGCTTCAGCACGGCCTTGAAATCGATCTTGCCGATGTGGTGGCCGTGGGGCAGGAGCTCCTGCTTCTCGAGGCCGAGTTTCTCGGCAATCTCGTATATGCTCTTCATGTTCTTCTCGGCGTCTTCTGCTATCTGCCAGTCTGCGTTCTTCGTCGGATCAAGCGCCATCTCTCTCTAGTCCTCCCTGTATGGTATAGTGCATGTCATCTCGCGCAATCATCTATAGTGCAATTAGGCGGCCCCCAAGCGGAGGCCGCCTTCATATCATTCCCTGTCTATGGATGCGAACTTGCAGGCGTCGAAGCACGCACCGCACTTTATGCACTTGTCCTGGTCGATCTCGTGCGGCTTTTTCTTCTCGCCGGAGACCGCTCCCGAGGGGCATGCGCGCTTGCACGCGCCGCATCCGGTGCAGGTCTTGGGTATGACCAGGTACTTAAGCAGCGGCTTGCAGACCTTGGCCGGGCACCGGCCCTGGATGTGCGCCTCGTACTCGTCGCGGAAATAGCGTATCGTGCTAAGTATCGGGTTGGGCGCGCCCTGCCCCAAGCCGCAGAGCGAGGAGTCGATGACCGTCCTGCCGAGGTCCTCGAGCGTCTCGATGTCGCCGGGCTTGCCGTGGCCGGTCGTGATGCGCTCCATGATCTCAAGGAGGCGCTTCGTCCCGATGCGGCACGGGACGCACTTGCCGCACGACTCCTCCTGCGTGAAGTGCAGGAAGTACTTGGCGATGCTCACCATGCAGTCGTCCTCGTCCAGTACGATCATCCCGCCGGAGCCCACGAACGAGCCGATCTTCTTCAGCGACTCAAAATCCACCGGCGTGTCGATCAGCGAGTAGGGGATGCAGCCTCCGGATGGCCCTCCGGTCTGTACGGCTTTGAGCTGCTTGTCGCCCTCGATCCCGCCGCCCACGTTATAGATGATCTCGCGTAGCGGCATGCCCATCGGGACCTCGATCAGCCCGGTGTTGCGCACCTTGCCGGTCAGGGCGAAGGCCTTAGTGCCGGTCGACTGCTCGGTGCCATAGGACTTAAACCAGTCCGCGCCCTTGACTATGATGTACGGGACGTTGGCGAACGTCTCGACGTTGTTTAAGACCGAGGGCTTGTTCCAGAGGCCCTTGTATACGGAGTTCGGCGGGGTCTGGCGGGGCATCCCGCGCTTGCCCTCGATAGAGCGCATAAGGGCGGTGGACTCTCCGCATACGAACGCCCCGGCGCCCTGGTAGAGGTCGATCTCGAGCGAGTAGCCGGTGCCGAGGATGTTCTTGCCCAGCAGGTTGCGCTCCTTGGCCTCGCGGATAGCGATGTTCAGGCGCTCTACGGCTATGGGGTATTCGGCCCGGACGTATATGTAGCCCTGGTCAGCGCCTATGGCGTAGCCGCCGATTATCATGCCCTCGATGACGGAGTGGGGGTTGCCCTCCAGTATCGCGCGGTCCATGAACGCGCCGGGGTCGCCCTCGTCCGCGTTGCAGATGATGTAGTGCTGGTCGGACTGCGCCTTGCGGCAGCTGTCCCACTTGCGCCCTGTAGGGAAGCCCGCGCCGCCGCGGCCGCGAAGGCCGGACTGCGTGATCACGTCGATGACCGCCTCCTGGCTCATCGGGGAGCGGACGAACTGCGCGGTTCCGCAGGAGCACTCGGAACTCTCGGCGGCCGTTTTATCTGCGGAAGGGGCGGGAGCGAGGACCTTCCTTAGCGCCGCGTACCCCCCGGCGCTGATGTATGACTCTATGCTCTCGGGGTCCACGACGCCCACGTCCGCAAGCACGATCTTGGCCTGGCCCTTGTGGAACTTGTGGTATTCCTCCGGCACGAGCCACTCGGCCACCGGAGTGCCGCCCGCGACGTGCTCGGCCACGATGCGCTCGACCATATCGGGCTTGACGTACTGATAGGTGAATGAGCCGTTATCGGCTATCACCTCGACCAGGCAGTCGCGCGAGCAGAGGCCCTTGCAGCCGACCTGGTGCATCGAGCAGTGCTGCTTGATCGTGGCGGTCACGTTTGCGGCCGCGAGGGAGCCCTCGAACGCCTTTATGACGTCAGCGCCGCCGGTGGCTATGCCTCCGGGGCCCATGCAGATGCGGATTTCCATATTCCTATAGTCCTTTCAGGTGCCTGATTTCCTTGACAACCGCATCGGGCTTCGCGGTACCATGGACCTTCTTGTTGATCAGCACGGCGGGGGCCATCGAGCAGGTGCCGAGGCAGGCGACTCGCTCTAAGGTGAACTCCATGTCCTCGGTCGTCCGGCCGCCGTCCTCGAGCCCGAGCTCGGCCTCGGCCTTGGCGTAGATCTTCTCGGAGCCCTTGACGTGGCACGCGGTGCCGCAGCATACGGTGATCACATTGCGGCCCTTCGGCTCGTGGTAGAACAGCGAGTAGAACGTCGCCACGCCGTAGAACTTGCTGCGCGGGACGTTCAGGCGGTCGGCGATCCAGTTGACCGCCTCCTCCGGCACGTAGCCGAAGATCTCCTGCATCTCCTGAAGGACAGGGATCGTGTTGCCCGGCATAGCCCGGTATTTTTCGTAGACGCCCGAGAGTTTTTCGATCGCGCCCGGAGCCGACAAGACGGAAGTCGCAGTATCGCCCATGAGTTAGTCTCCCTTTGGAAAGCCGGATTAGATATTGTATATGATGAATACGCTATTTTCAACGAAAAGCCCTAATTAAGGCTATTTAAATTATTTATTTATTAATTGCTATCAGCGCATCTGAAGCGGCCTGCGCTCCGGCACGTACGCGTGCCTGAGCACGCCGGAGTTCCATTCCCGGCTTACGTACAGGCCGCAGTAGCAGCTCCCGAACTCAGCGACGTCAGGCTCGCGGTAGACGCACGGGCATATGATGTCGCGGTCGGCCTCGCGGTCGTTCTTCGCCAGGCGGCACGGGCATGAGCGGTAGCCGTAGCGTGCCTCGTTTTTAAGCAGCCCCTCCATGAGCTGAAGGACATGCCCCTCGTCCGCGTTAAGCTCGAAGCCCTGTTGAGCCGCGAACTTGCGAAGCGTCTCCATCAGGCGTTCGGGCGTCATTTCCCTGTACAGGCCTCGCGGATCTTCTCCTCGTCATAGCCAACGATCACCTGATCGCCGACGATCATCGTCGGGAAGGTCATCGCGGGGTTGTATTTCTTGACCTCGTTTGAGGCTGACCATTGCGAGGAGCCCTCCAGCGTGTCGACCTCGGTGCAGTCGTAGGCCACGCCGAGGGAGTCCAGCAGGGCCTTCGTCTTGCGGCAGGCCGGGCAGGTGCTCAGGGCATAGAGCTTAACGTTAGTCTGCATGCGGGCTCCTTTCGTATAGTTATATTATAACAGGCCGGAGTGCGGCGTTTGTTATAATTGGGGATAAGGCAAGGGGAGGGCGCATTGACGCCAAATCTTACGATAGGCGAGGTCAAGATAACGTGGCTGCACGGCGGGGTATTCGAGCTCGACGGCGGGACGATGTTCGGCCCGGTGCCGCGCGTGCTCTGGGAAAAACGCTTCGCCTACCACGGGGACAACTACATAAGCCTGCTTAACCACCCGATGCTCGTGCGCGCCCCATGGGGTACAGCGATAATCGACACCGGCCTGGGCAACAAGCTCACCGAGAAGCAAAAAAAGATATTCCGCGTGACCGAGGACTGGCGGCTGCTGGAATCGCTCGCGGAGCAGGGCGTCAGCCGCGATCAGATAGACTTCGTGGTGCTCACCCACCTCGATTACGACCACGCCGGGGGCGTGGTGATGCATAACCAAGAAGGCGTGGCGGAGCTCACGTTCCCGCGCGCGCAGCACATTGTGCAGCGTGCGGAGTGGGAGGATGCGATATCGCCTAATAAGCGCGCCGCGCACTCCTACTGGAAGCGGAACTTTGATGGGCTGGTAGCGGGTGAGAACCTCTTGCTCGCTGAAGGCCCGCACGAGGTGATGGAGGGGTTGGCCGTGTTCCCGACCGGGGGCCACACGCGCGGGCATCAGGCCGTGGTCATATCCTCCGGCGGGCAGAAGGCGGTGCACCTGGCCGACCTGCTGCCCACGCACGCGCACTTTAACCCGCTCTGGGTTACGTCATACGACAACTTCCCTCTCGATGCGGTCGAGCGCAAGGAGCAGTTCGAAAAACTCTTCGTCTCTCAGGGCGCGTGGTTTCTCTTCTACCACGACCCGTTCATGGCCGCGTGCCGCTTCGACCCCAGGGGCGAGGTCATCGAGAAACTTGACTGGCGCTGATGCCTAAGAAAGCCGTCATCGTCGGCGCGGGCCCGGCCGGGCTCACCGCCGCGTATGAACTGCTCACCAGGACCGATATCGTCCCGACGGTGCTTGAGGCCTCCGAAGACATCGGCGGCATCTCGAAGACCGTCCATTACAAGGGCAACCGCATCGACATCGGAGGGCACCGCTTCTTCTCGAAGTCCGAGCGAGTCATGCGCTGGTGGGCCGACGTATTCCCGATAGAGGCCGCGCCGGAGCCGGACCCCAAGCACACCGACAAGGTCATGCTGCGGCGAGACCGCCTCTCGCGGATATTCTTCCTCGGGAAGTTCTTCCCGTACCCGATCCGGCTGACTCTGGACGTGATGCGCAAGCTGGGCGCGCTTCGTGCATTTAAGATATGCCTGAGCTACCTCATGGTCCGCCTCAGGCCGATCAGGCCCGAGCGGTCGCTCGAGGACTTCTTCATCAACCGCTTCGGACGCGAGCTGTACCTCACGTTTTTTAAGGGCTACACCGAGAAGGTCTGGGGCGCGCCGTGCGCCGAGATCTCGCCCGAGTGGGGCGCTCAGAGGATCAAGGGCCTCTCGGTAGGGCGGGCGGTCAGCCACGCGATAAGGCAGTCGCTTGGGGGTGGGCAGCCGGCCGTTGAGACGAGCCTGATCGAGAATTTTTTGTACCCCAAGCTCGGGCCGGGCCAGCTCTGGGAGGAGGTCGCGGCGCGGGTGCAGCAGCGCGGGGGCAAGGTGATAACGGGCGCGGAGGTGGTGGGCGTCGAGACCTCGGGCAGGCGCGTGACTGCTGTCACGGCCAAAGACCGGCAGACGGGCGGGCTTCAGCGCCATGAGGCGGACTGGTTCTTCTCGACCATGCCGGTGCGCGAACTTGTCGCGGCGATGGGCGAGGCGGTGCCGCAAGATGTGAGGGACGCGGCTGCGGGCCTGCAATACCGCGATTTCATGACCGTGGGGCTGCTGCTTAAAAAGCTCAAGACTCCGGTGCCGGACAACTGGATATACGTCCAGGAGCGCGGGGTCAGGATCGGGAGGCTACAGGTCTTCAATAACTGGAGCCCGTGGCTCGTAGCCGACCCGGAAGGCACGGTATGGCTGGGGCTTGAGTACTTCTGCACCGAGGGGGACGGGATGTGGTCGATGCCTGACGACGAGTTCGCGCGGTTCGCGATAGGCGAGCTTGCCTCGATCGGGCTGATCGATCCAGCCGACGTCCTCGACCATAAGGTGCTTCGCGTGCCCAAGGCATATCCGGCATACATCGGCGGGTACGATAGATTCGGCGTGGTCAGGCGATACCTCGACGGACTCGAAAACCTCTTCCTGATCGGCCGAAACGGGATGCACCGGTATAACAATATGGACCACTCGATGCTGACCGCGATGGCCGCGGTCGAAAACATCATCGCTGGGCGCACTGACAAGACCAATATATGGGCGATCAACGCTGAGGACGACTATCACGAGGGTTCATGAAAGCGCTCCAAATCGCTTGATACTGCGTCACGCCTCGCAGCCCGATCCTCAACGTATGTCCATATACGCCTCCGGTCGGTCTGCTCGCCGCTCCTTGTCTGAAGACGATTTGGGCGCGCTTTCGGGGGAGAGAATAACGTAGCCCCCCGCGCCCCACGAGGTCAACGGCTTATATTAAGAGCATCATGACCGTTGCCCCTGCCGCACATGGAATGGAAGGGAATTCAGTCGATTAATCCTCAGCTCTCCATGCGATAAGGTCTAAGTGTATTCGATGATTAAAACTGTATTCATTTTTTGCCATATCTGTTGCAACTGACTGATAATTATCGTTTGTTACCTTATTTATTGCAGTTATCGTAGTCCATTTAGTGTTCTTATTATGGGAATCTAATTTTTTACCAACATAGCTATCTAAAGGGACTTCAAGGAACGGCATTAAATGGCTCAACTGATATTTTTCATATATGAATCGATTATAACAAGCGTTGCGCATAAATATATTTAAACATTTTCGCGCTATACCCCAAAGCGCAGTCTTTTCCTTAGAGTGATCTATGATTAAATATAATTTGTCAACCAAATTCTTTGTATGCTCGTCTATTATGTTTGAGTAATCCGCTTCATTCATAATCAACCTGAATTGATTGAAATCCATTCCGCCCAGATATTCTCTAACGCATTTACCAGTCCCCGTTGGATATCCCCTTACTGTACTAACCCCTATGGAAACGTTTGCGAGATGTTTCGTTAATGCCTTATAAAAATCAAATACATTGGCCTTATCATTCATGTTTCATAGCCTCCACTCTGTGATTTAATATGAAACAATAAAACTGAGAGAGTTAAATGGCACCAGCCAGTTCTCATCCCGATGTGCATCATGCTCCAAAGATACCACAACCGCTCGGAGTATACCAAACATTTTTCCGAGGGCTGCCGACGTTCATTAACCATAGTTAATCGAAAGTTAGTAGAAAACGCACGGGCATCAATTTTTCCTATCAACTTAGGTTTATATATAAACCGTAGGATATCGCTTTTTTCATTTCTTTGTGATTTAATACGGGATGATGCTTAGATGGGTATTTTTGAGGTCGCGGAAAGCGAAGTTGGACGCCGATGGAGCGGTGGAAAACGTTTCTGAACGCATGAACATGGGAGTGGTCAAATTATCGATGAAATCCGCTGGCTTGGACTGTTTTTTCTCTGTTCATTTGAACGCTCAAAAAAAATGCGCGTACGCGCGCGGTAAGTATGTATATAACTAAGGTGACGAGCGCAGGTCTAATTAAGCCGTTGACCACGAGGCGCGGAGGCAGCGGCTGGGCCGCGCACTTCGCAAAGCGCGATAAATCGCGTCAGGCTAGGAACGGCGAGGAAAACGTCCGCAAGTGTACTGAGACGTACTCTGGAGGACGGATTTCCGAAGCCGTGACAACGTATCACGCGACTTTAGCGCGCTTTCAAGAGGGCAAAGTTTGCAGCAGCTTTAGCCAAGAAGGTATAATGCGTTGATGAAGAAAGCGCTGATAACGGGCATCACCGGCCAGGACGGTTCCTATCTGGCCGAGCTGCTTCTGGAGAAGGACTACGAAGTCCACGGCATGGTCCGCCGCTCCAGCATGTTCAACCGCGGCCGCATCGACCACATATACGTCGACCCGCACGCTAAGGGCGCGCACCTCTTCCTGCACTACAGCGACCTCGCGGACGCCGGCAACATCACGAGCCTGATCTACAACGTCGCGCCTGACGAGATATACCACCTCGGCGCGCAGAGCCACGTCCGCGTGAGCTTCGACGTCCCTGAGTACACGGGCGACGTGACCGGTCTCGGGACCACGCGCATACTCGACGCGATGCACAGGAGCGGCTCGAAGGCGCGGTTCTATCAGGCCTCGTCAAGCGAGATGTTCGGCGCCACACAGCCACCTCAGAACGAGAGTTCGCCGTTTTATCCGCGCAGCCCCTATGCGGCCGCGAAGGTCTACGCCTACTGGATGACCGTCAACTACCGCGAGGCCTACGGGATGTATGCCTGTAACGGGATACTGTTTAACCACGAGAGCCCGCGCCGGGGCGAGAACTTCATCACGCGCAAGATCACGCTCTCGCTCGCGAACATACTGGCCGGCCGCGCGGAGAAGCTCTACCTCGGCAACCTCGAGGCCCGGCGCGACTGGGGCTTCGCCCCGGAGTACGTCGAGTGCCAGTGGCGCATCCTGCAGCAGGACCGCCCGGCGGATTACGTTATCGGCACAGGCGAGAGCCACTCGGTCCGCGAGTTCCTGCTCGAGGCATTCGAGTACGCGGGGATAGGGCTTGAGCTTAAGGGCACGGGCGCGGGCATCAAGGGCGTCATAAGCTCGGTGCGCGGCGACTGCCCGCTCAAGCCCGGACACGTCGTGCTCGAGATAGACCCGAAGTTCTTCCGCCCGACCGAGGTCGACTACCTGCTTGCGGACATAACGCGTTCGCGCGAGGTTTTAGGATGGGAGCCGAAGGTCACGTTTAAGGAACTCGTGCGGATCATGGTGGACGCGGACCTCATCGGCCACGGGCTCGCTGCCCCCGGCGACGGCCAGCGCGTACTGAAGGAAAAGGGCCTCACCTGGTTTAAGGCCGACTCGACCTCCCGCTGACAGGCGCGGCCTGCCTCTCTTCTCTGACTATCTGCCGAGTGGTATATGGATATGAAACGCGGTGCCCTTGCCGGGGTCGCTCTCCAGCGTGATATACCCCCGGTTGCGCTTGATGATGCGGTAGGTCATCGCGAGGCCGAGCCCCGTGCCCTCGCCCGGCGGCTTGGTTGTGTAGAACGGCTGGTAGACGTGCTCCATCGCATCCTGCGGGATGCCGCAGCCGGTGTCCGCGACGGTCACTATCGCATAGCGGCCGGGCGCGATGAACTCGTTCGGCGCGGATGGGCGCTCCGGGATGTCCGCTGCACGGGTCGTGATCGTGAGGCGGCCCCCGTCGGGCATCGCGTCGCGGGCGTTTATGATCAGGTTTATCAGCGCCTGCTCGATCTGTCCGGCAGAGCCCTCGACGTGAGGCAGGGATTGGTCGAGGTCGAGCCTGACCTCTATCGAGCTTGGTATGAGCCGGGAGGCCATCTGCATCGTCTCGCCCACGACCGCGTTGAGATCAACCGGCAGGCCCTCGACGTACTCCGAGCGCGCGAAGTCCAGAAGCTGCCCCACGGCCTCGGCGGCCTTGTCCGACGAGCGCTCGATGATGCGCGCATACTGCACGATCTCGGGGGTGGCGGCGGCGTGGGTGCTGATGAGTTCGGAGTACGAGCTGATGGAGGTTAGCACGTTTTTGAAGTAGTGCGTGATGCCGCCGGCGAGCATGCCGATGGCCTCCATCTTCTGGGAGTGCATGAGCTGCTTTTCGTGCTCGACCTTCGAGGTCTCGTCCGTGACGACCATGAGCACCACGCTCGGGCTCGCATCGGCGCGCTCGCGTATGGGGTAGGCCTTGACGCCGAGCGTCCGCCTGCCGGTGTCGAGCGTGTGCGAGGCGGCCTCGCCCAGATTTAGCGCGGCCAGCACTGGGCACTTGCCCGGCTCATCGGAGCATGGGGCATCGCGCCCCATCAGCGCCCTGTGGCAGGCCATCCCGGCGATCGCGGCCTGGCCGATGCCGCTTAAGCGCGCGAAGGCGCGGTTGGCGTGCAGGATGCGGCGCTGGGGGCTTACCAGCGCGACCCCCTCCTCGACCTCGTCGAGCAGTGCACCTATGACGCTGTCCATCGGCATTATCTACTATACACGGAGGCGGCTATTTCTGCTCCAGCAGCCTGCGGCGCATCTTGTGCACCGCGATGGGGACGAGCGCGGACGTTACGGCCACGAGCCAGAGCATGTCGGCCCACGGCAGCTCGCCCCAGGCGGTGCCGCGCATCACGTTGACCATGTGGTACAGCGGGGTGAAGAACGCAACACCCCTGACGGCATCGGGCATCTGGTCCAGCGGGAAGAATATCCCGGAGAACAGGAACATCGGCGTCATGAAGAGCGTGAAGTAGTAGTTGAAGTAGTAGATCACCGGGATGATCGAGGCGTAGATTATGCCGAGGGCCGCGAACAGCAGGCCGCTTACGAGCAGCATCGGTATGCTCACCAGTATCATCGGCGAGTGCACGAGCCCGAACATCACGAGCACGAGGATGATGATGATGCCGTAGAGCACGCTCTTGCTCGCGCCCCAGAGCATCTCGCCGAGCACCAGCTCGGTGGCCGAGACCGGGGTGGCGAGTATCGCGTCGAACGTGTGCTGGTGGACCATGCGGATGTAGGTGTTGTACGTGCATTCGAACGTCGCGGCGAACATCGCCGAGGACGCCACGATGCCCGGCGCGATGAACTGCACGTAGCTCATCCCGTGTATCGGCTCGACGAACCCGCCGAGCCCCATGCCCATCCCGAGGAGGTAGAGCATCGGCTCGATAAAGTTTAGCGCGATGCTCGACTGGTAGAGCTTAGTAAATACGGTGTAGTTGCGCTGCCATACCCGAAACGCCCGCCGGAGCACCATGCCTAGCCCTCCGCCTCGTGCGGGTTGATCAGGGGGCGGCCGGTTATCGCCATGTACAGCTCTTCGAGGTTCGTCACGCCGTGGGCCTTGATCAGCTCTTGCGGGGTGCCGGTGTCGATGACATGGCCGAGGTCTATGACCGCCACGCGGTCGCATAGCCGCTCGGCCTCCTCCATGTAGTGCGTCGTGATCAGGATGGTCGAGCCCCCGGCCTTCAGGCGCTCGATGTTGTCCCAGACTTCGTGGCGGCTGCGGGGGTCGAACCCGGTAGTCGGCTCGTCGAGCACCATGACCTCGGGTTCGTTTATGAGCGCGCGAGCGAGGATGAGCTTGCGCTTCATGCCGCCCGACAGGGCCTCGATGTTCACCGAGGCCTTATCCGCGATGCCGAAGAACTTGAGCAGCTCGGCTGCACGCGGCACCGAGACCGACTTCGGGATGTCGAAGTACCTCGCATAGACCACGAGGTTCTCTAACACCGTGAGGTCCGGGTCGAGGCTGTCTTCCTGCGGGGCCACGCCGAGGCGGGCCTTGATCTCTGACGGCTTTGCGGTGACGTCCATCCCGAAGACCTTCACGCTGCCCGCGCTCGGCGGATAGAAGCAGGTGAGGATCTTCATCGTGGTAGTCTTGCCCGCACCGTTGGGGCCGAGGAAGCCGAAGCACTCGCCCTTCTTGATAGAAAAAGATATTCCGTCCAGCGCGCAGAGCTTGCCGTAGTATTTAGTCAGGCCTGAGACCTCTATGATTGAGTCAGTCATAGCTCAAATTATAGCAGAGGCACCGGAACCTTATGCGACTAATGGCAGGGTAATCGTGACGATCAGGCCGCCGCCCCCGGCATTTGAGGCCGCGACGGTGCCGTGATGGAAGGCTACCGCGCGCTCGGTGATCGAGAGCCCAAGCCCCGCGCCGCCGCTTCGGCGGTCGCGGGAGTATGATGCGCGGTAAAACGGACGGAAGATGTTGGTGAGGTCAGCCTCGGGTATGCCGTGGCCGTGGTCGCGCACCGTGATCTCGGCGCATGGCGCAGGCGCTCCTGTTATGCGTCGAAGCGTGATGTCTACCGTAGTGTCCTCGCCGGTATGCCGGATAGCGTTTCTGACGACGTTTTCTATCGCGCGCCGAAGCAGCTCCTCGTTGCCATTGACTACGCACCCGGCGCACTCAATGACGCGCACGCCACGATTTCCCTGCGTCTCGAATTGTGCGTCCTTTGCGATCTCGCCGACGAGCCGCGCGAGATCCACCGGCCCTGTCTGAAGCGTCCGCACCCCGTTATCGAGGCTCGTGAGCGTAAGCACCTGGCCGATCATGTCCCCAAGCCTTGCCGATTCGAGCTCGATCCTGTCGAGTTCCCTGCGCGCCTCCTCGCCGGTCTTCTTCCGTGCGAGTTCCAGCGCCACGTTTAGGCGCGCCAGCGGAGAGCGCAGCTCGTGCGATATGTCGCCAAGCAGCTGTATGTGCAGCCGCATAAGCGTTTCGAGGCGCTCGGCCATCTTATCGAAATCCCCGGCCAGATCCGATATCTCGTCGTTCCTCGGGGCAAGCGCTGGCCCGATCCGCGCCTTAAGGTCTCCGGCCGAGAATCTCTGCGTGGCCTCGCTGAGCTTTATGATCGGCGAGGTGATATACCGCGCAAGGATATAACAGCACGGGAGCCCAAGGACGATGATTACCGCTATCAGGCGCAGAAACAGCATAAACGGCTCTTTCGGGCCGGGCCTGAAAGGGTCGGGGGGCAGCACTCCTATCACGTTGTACTGCCTGCCGTCGGCCCCCTTTATTGCCAGCGCCATGACATCTTTGCCATCGCGTGGCGGCGGGCCATCCTCTGGCTGCGGCCTGATCCTTATCGCGTCAGGCGGCAATTGCCGACCGCTTATCTCAACTCCGGACTCGTCCACGATGTATGCCTTTATGTCGTAGTCGTCCTCAAGGTGCTTCGTAAGTGCCGCGAGCGAGGCGGTGTCTCCGTGCAGGTATCGATCCAGTCCCGCCTGCCCGTAGATGTTAAGGGCGACGTTAAAGGGGTGCTGATGGTGGCCGGGCTGCGGCCATTTGTTTGTCAGCCTGTCGATCAGTAACTGCGCGGTGACCACTACAGCTATCGCCAACAGAAACCATAGGTAGATCTTGATGAATATGCGGGCGCTGGCGGGCTTAGGCATCCGGGCTGTCCGTATAAATATATCCAGCGCTTCGTATGGTCTTGATGCGCTCGGCCCCTCCGGCCTTTTCTCCGAGCTTTTTCCTGAGCTTGCTGATATGCACGTCTATGCTGCGGTCGAAGGTCGAGAGGGGCCTGCCCAATACGGTCTTTGCCAGCTCCTTGCGCGAGACGAGCATGCCGGAGTTTCGGAGCAGGACTTCGAGCAGGCCGAACTCGACCGATGTGAGTTCCACGGGTTCGCCCTGGCGGAGCACGACGCGCATGCCGAGATCCATAGTCACATCGCCGACCTCTATCTTTCTTTGCGCCCCGGCCTCTACCGGCTTCTCGGGCTTTGTGCGCCTGAGGATCGCCCGCAGCCGCGCGACCAGTTCTCTGGGACTGAAGGGCTTTGACAGGTAATCGTCGGCCCCCATCTCAAGGCCAACGACCCGGTCGGTCTCGTCACCGCGCGCAGTCAGCATCACTACGGGTGTGGAGATCCGGGTCCGGAGGCGGGTCAGCACCTCAAAACCGTTAAAGACCGGGAGCATGACGTCCAGTATTATGGCGTCATAGCTCCCCTCGATGGCGAGCGCGAGCCCCTGCCTGCCGTCATGGGCGGTATCAACCCTGAACCCCTCTCCCGAGAGGTGCTCCACGAGCAGTTCGCACAGCTCGGTGTCGTCGTCTATGACGAGCAGGCGTTTCATGGTTTTGTCAGTCCAAATGACCTCAACATCGTTGATTTTACCCTATTTTTGGAGCGAGTCCGCGATATTTACAAAACTTTACAAAAGATTAATGTTTCTTAACGCGCAGGTTACATTCCTGCGCCGATAACAACAATTGAAGCGGTCAGCTTCGGACGGAAATTTTGGAAGGAGGACTCAAATGTCAGTATCTTCAGTAGGAGGATCCAGCTCACAGTTCCTCAGCCAGCTGTTTAACAAGCTGGACACAAACAGCGACGGCAGCATCAGTACGGACGAACTCGGCAAAAGCGATCTCGCAAAGAAATCTGGTATGAGCTCAAGCGACTTAGTCACCCTTATGGACTCAAACGGTGACGGGAGCGTAAGCAAGGACGAGCTCGGCGCGGGAATGAAAAAGCTTCACGACCAGATGCAGTCACAAAAGATGTCGCAGATCTTCAGCGCCCTAGACTCAAGCGGCGACGGCTCAATCAGCCTGAGCGAGCTGAAGAGCGCGCTATCTTCAGCCACATCTGGCAGCTCTTCGAGTAACACGTCGAGCAGCTCTTCTAGCGACACATCGAGTAGCGATTCGACCGACGCGTCTAGCAGCACTTCAGGCGACGCCTCGAAACTGTTCAGCGCCCTGGATACAAATGGCGATGGCAGCATAAGCAAAAGCGAGTTTACGACCGCCATGCAAAACGCAGGCGGCCCCGGCGGCCCTCCCCCCGGCCCCCCTCCGTCGGACAGCGCCACCAGCGGCAACAGCAGCGACAACAGCATTTCGCTGAGTTCGCTTGTGGACGCCATCAACTCGGCCAGCGGCAGCTCCAGCTCATCTTCCACAAGCTCAAGCTCGTCCTCAAGCACAAGCAGCAGTTCCTCGACCACCGACCCAAAGGACCTCAACGGAGACGGCACCGTAACCGCTGCCGAGGAGCTCAAGTACGACCTGCAGCACGGAACCGGCAACCTCTCGGCGGACGACGTGGCCAACGTCGTCATGAAGGCGATAGAACAGTATGCGCAGACGAGCGCAAGCGGCAGCAGCTCGTCGGGGTCTGGCAGCACTAGCTCAACGGGCGGCGGCTCCACAGCGGGCGTAGGCACCAGCATCTATGCCTGATAATGGCCGTATAGACTGACTCCACAGCTGACCGCCTCCTCACTGCCCATGAGAGGACGCTACCCCCGTCCTTTCATGGGCAGTCCCTCCCGCCGGACGCCGGTCTATAGTTTGTCCGTCCCCTCCATATGAGCCGAGAACATGCCCTTCAGGATGTTCGACGCGCAGAACTTGCCGCACATAGTGCAGGAGTCGGGCGAGTCCTCGCTCCGCTTTGCCTTGATCTCCCGTGCTCGCTCCGGGTCTATCGCAAGCTCCATCTGGCGCTTCCAGTCGATGTCGCGGCGGGCCTTGGACATCTCCTTGTCGCGGCCGCGCTTGCCAAGCTTGATCATGTCCCCGATATGGGCCGCGATCCTCGATGCCATCACGCCCTCGCGCACGTCCTCGGGGAACGGCAGACCGAGGTGCTCGGCCGGGGTGACATAGCAGATGAAGTCAGCGCCGAACGATGATGAGAGCGACGCGCCGATGGCGGCGGTGATGTGGTCATAGCCCGGCGCAACGTCTGTGGTGATCGGGCCGAGCATGTAAAACGGGGCCTCGCCGCTCATGCGCTTCTGCATTATCACGTTGGCCTCGATCTCGTCTATCGGAATGTGGCCCGGCCCCTCGACCATGGTCTGGCAGCCCATCTCTCTACCAAGTTCGGCGAGTTCGCAATTAATAAGCAGCTCCTGGATCTGCACCCTGTCGCTGGAGTCGTGTATAGCGCCGGCCCTGAAGCCGTTTCCGAGGCTCAGGACGACGTCGTATTTCTTGAGCGTCTCTACGACCCTGTCGAATTTTTCGTAGAGGGGGTTCTCGCGGTCGTTGTGCATCATCCATGCGGTGAGGTACGAGCCGCCCTTCGAGACGAGCCCGCCGTAGCGGTATTTCTGGCGCTTCAGCATCTCTATCGTCATGCGGTTGATCCCGCAGTGTATCGCCATGAACGATACGCCCTCGCTGCACTGGCGTTCGAGCACGTCCCACAGAAGCTCCTCCGGCATATCGACCGCCGAGCCGTAGCGCTCGATAGCTGTGGCGAATGCCTCATATAGCGGGACAGTTCCCAGCGGCAGGCTGATCGCGCCCATGATCTCGCGCCGGACGCCTGCGATGTCGTCCCCGACGCTCAGGTCCATCAGCGTGTCTGCCCCGGCCCGCTCGGCCACGCGCGCCTTTTCCACTTCCATCTTGATGTCCGAGATCGCGGTCGACGTCCCGATGCTGGCGTTGATCTTGGTGCGCAGGCCCTTGCCGATGCCAAGGACATTGCACTTCGCGAGGTCGTTTGATGGGATCACGATCTTCCCGGAGGCCACGCGCCGCCTGACTGTCTCGGGGTCGAGACCTTCGGCCTCTGCGACGGATACGATCTTGGGGGGCAGTCCGGATTGAGCGAGTTGAAGCTGAGTCATGAGGCACCTCTTTGAGCATGGGAATCCCTTGAACGATACGGATACTTGGGGAAGGTGAGCGGGTGTGCTCCGCCATTCCCGGTCCTCGCCAGGGGCCGCATTGCCTGAAAATCAGGTTGCGGCATAGGCGGTCATTTATCCCCGTGCGTTACCTCGCACGAGGTGGCCGTCTCTCCAGGCAGGTCTTCTGACTCCCGGTTCGTCCTACTCGTCCTGCCTTCCCGTCCTTTCGAACAGTGGCGTTGAACCTATCTCAAAATTGCTTCTGGCTGCAAGAGGCTGAAATCGCGGGATACTGTGTCGTAAAGGGAAAAATCGTTCCTCGATGTAGCGCTGCTACACCTGCGTCCGATTTTTCCTTTACTCCTTGTCTGCCACGATTTCCCCTCTCTTTCGCTTCAGAATCAATTTTGAGACAGGTTCCGCTGAACTTTCGTCCCCGGTTACAGCGGCGGGACCGTCCCCGAATCCAACGGGGTTCCCTATTAAGCCCCCGGTCTGAGATCAGACCGTATGGGCGCCTGGAGCAGAGATTATATGAAAAACCGGAGGACCAAAGCAAGATCGTATTTCAGCCCCCGGCGAGGCGGCCCCCTTCGGCGGGAAGAACTCTATGTTATTGACACTATTTCCTAAAGTTTGCTAAGGTTCTTAGATGGGCAGAGGTATGTCTATTATATTATTGGCTGCCGCGGTTTTGCTGGCGGCAGCACAAGGGGCCTCTGCGGTGGACATCGCGGGGGTTCAGCCCACGTCTCCATACGGGATATTCTCCACGATAATGACGAACTCCCCGGCCCAGGGCCACTCGGCCGTTAGCTTCGGCCTCGAGACCACGATCAAGCCCGGCTACACGCGGTTCGTGACCGGGCTCGCCACGGGCATCACGGACACGATGGAGGCCGGCCTGACCATACCCTACATCAGCCGCCAGGGCGGCGGACTTGAGGACATCACGCTCAGCTTCAAGCACCGCGTGCTGGAGGAGACGGACTACACGCCCTCGGTCGCATATCTGCTGGACGCCGCGCTCGACTCCGGCGTGGAGGATTCCACTACCGACGGCGCGCTGGGCGCAGGCCTGCTGCTTTCGAAGCGCGCGGGGCCCTTGAGGGGCCATGTAAACCTCCTGTACAGCAAGCCGTTTCAGCCCGGCCTGCGCGGCGACGTGAGGTTTGCGGCAGGCGTGGATTTCTCCGCCAGCAACAGCTCGAAGCTCCTGGCCGAGTACGTCATGAGCAAGGGCTATGACTCCCCGAACTTCATCCAGGAGGGGGCGCGCTTCGGATACCGCTTCATATATGACGAAGGCGTTTTCACCACGGTCGGCATCGGGATGGACATCGGCCAGAGAGTACCCAACTACAGGGTGATCGCCTCGCTCTCGGTGCTGTTCCCGCGCGTCGGGCACATCATCGAGAAGGTCTACGAAGAGGGCAACTAAGCCGTGTTCGATATAGGGTTTCAGGAGCTTATCGTGATATTCCTCGTGGCGCTATTCGTGCTCGGGCCGGAGAAGCTCCCCGAGGCGGCCAGGTCCCTCGGAAAGCTGGTCGCACACCTGAAACGCTCCATGGGAGATCTCAAGTCCGAGATGGACAAAGAGATCAACGCAGCGAAATACACCGTCACCGAACACCAGGTCCCGAACCTCAGGGGCGAGCCTGTAACGCTCAAGAGCGTTACCGAAAAAGAAGAGCCGTCCCCTCCTGCCGGAGACAAGGCCGCCGCAGATGTCAAGCCAGAGGGGTCCGAGACCCCAGTCGGGCCGCCCATTGACGGGGAGCCCGCTCCCGTAGAAAGGCCCGCTCCCGAGGCGCCTTTAGAGAAGGGGGCCGTCGCCCCCGCCCCCACCCGGCCCCAGACCTCTGCGTGGCCCACGGCAACGTCCGTCCAGCCGGAGCCTCACTCAGAGCAGCGGGAGCCTGAATCAGAAAAGCACGATGCGGAGGGGAAGGCCTGATGGCGGACGAGGCCAAGCTTCCGATCATGGGGCACCTGGCCGAGCTGCGGCGCAGGCTGTTTCAAAGCGCGGTGGCCATAGCGCTCCTGTTTACGGTCACCTTCACCTATTCGGAGTACATCTTCCGCGCGCTAGTCCTGCCGATGTCGAGCGACGTCGAGTTCTCGACCTCAGCGCCCTTCCTGAAATTCGTCCCCCGCGAGGGAGGCATCTCGAAGCTCGTCTTCCTCGCCCCGGCCGAGGCCTTCTGGGCCCACATGAAGATCGCGCTGATCGCGGCCGTGATACTTTGCGTCCCGGTGCTGCTTTTCCATGTCTGGAGGTTCATCTCCCCCGGGCTGAAGGACGAGGAGCGCCGCTACGTGCTGCCGTTTATCGTGATCGGCACGGGGCTGTTCGTGGCGGGGGCGGC
The DNA here is from genome assembly GCA_963721805.1 of Nitrospirota bacterium. Taxonomy (GTDB): domain Bacteria; phylum Nitrospirota; class Thermodesulfovibrionia; order Thermodesulfovibrionales; family JdFR-86; genus CAVRJY01. Next base: position 77,592 of record CAVRJY010000002.1, read on the forward strand.
GTTTTGTTTTTTCCTCGTCCTGCCGTTTGCGATGAAGTTCCTGCTCACGTACAAGACCGAGAACATGACCGCGATGATCACGGTCGAGAAGTACGTGGACTTCACCCTGAAGTTCGTCCTGGCCTTCGGCATCGTCTTTGAGCTCCCTATCGTGCTCGTCTTCCTGACCCGCATGGGGATAGTCTCGACCGACACGCTCGCCAAGAACCGCAAGTACGCGGTGCTCGCCGCGTTCGTCGTCGCGGCCTTCCTGACGCCGACCCCCGACGCCTTCAACCAGACGCTGATGGCCGTGCCGATGATCGTGCTCTATGAGGGCGGCATCTGGGCCTCGCGCCTCATCGCGGCCGCCTCCAGGAAGAAGGCGCCAGCGCAATGATACGCGGCAAGAACATAAAGATGGCCGTCATCGACATAGCCGACGGCTATACGATAGTAAACCCCATACTCCTGAAGCCCCTCGACGACGAGACGCTCAAGGAGCTCTACGTCGGGCTCCAGAAGGCGATGGTCGACATACGCCGCGAGAAGTTCCCTTTCCACGACTCCGAGGCCCTGAGGTTTCGGAACATGAAGCTCCAGAGGCTCAACACCTCCGCGATGGTCGTCAGGGCCTACGCGAAGACCAAGCGCATACTGCTGTTCTGAGGGCCTCACGCGGGCGGGTTTTCGTTGACACCCCAAGGTGTCTGATGCTATCGTTAATAAGAGTGGATAACCCTCTTGATGCATCAAAACAGGCGGAAAAACGCGAACTTTCGTGGGATGCCCACATGGTGCGGGATCTCATACAGTCGTTCCTGAAGGCGCGCAAGAACCTCAAGCTCTACCCCGAGAACAACCCCATATTCGTCAACACCATCGAGGACGTCTTCAAGCGCACCTCCGAGCTGCTCTCGGAACGCGACGGCATCACGCTGCGCATCACCCGAAACGAGATCCACTATAACGGCGAGCAGGTCTACGAGGGCTCGGGCAAGGACGACAACCTCGCGCTTTTCTTCTTCCGCGACGGCCTCAGGGAGCTGACGCTCAAGCCCGGTATCGAGAAGGCCGAGCTGAGACGGTTCCTGGACATCATCTCGGCCGACCTCGAACGCGAGAACGCCGAGGACGACCTCGTCACGCTGCTTTGGCAGAGCGACTTCAGCAGCATAACGTACAAGGTCGACGAGGCGCTGGTGCTTGAGGAGGACATGGGCTACGAGGAGAGCGCCACTGAGCAGGCCAGGGAGGGCGCGGACACCGGGGAGGGCATCAAGCAGGCATACGACGAGGCCAAAGCCGCGCCCGATCCCGCCGTGGACATCCAGATCGCGCTGCTCACTGGCGAGGACCTCAAGTACCTCCAAGCCGAGATCGAGATGGACGGCGAGGACAAGACCGGCAAGGCGGTCGAGATAATCTTCGGCATGCTGGCCAAGACGACCACGGTAACCGAGATCAGGGATATGGCCCAGGTCCTGTGCAACGCGATCGACTACTGCATGCAGCAGGGCAACTTAAAAGCCCTTGCCCGGATCGTCACCCGCACGAAGGCCGCCATCGGCCGCATTCAAAACGACGAGGTCAGGGGCCTCCTGCGCACCGTCTCCGCCTACGCGTCCTCACAGGGGACGGTGCGGGGGCTGGGCGTGCTCCTGGAGGCCGGCCGCACCGTCAACGAGGAGGCGCTCTCTGAGTACGTCGCGGTGCTGGAGCCCGGCGCGGTCGGATCGTTCATGGCGCTGTTGGGCGAGGTCAGGACGCCCTCGGTGCGCGAGATCATAATGAAGACGCTCGTCAGGATCGGCCGCGGCAACGTCGAGGCGGTCGCCCGCGGGCTCAAGGACAGGCGCGAGGGCTACGTGGCCGCGACCGTCAACCTGCTGCGCGCCATCGGCGGCAGGCAGGCGGCCGACAGCCTCATGAGGTTCCCCATGCACCCGGACGCGCGCGTGCGGCGCGAGGTCGTGCGCGCGATAGGCGAGATCGGCGGCCCCGATGCCGCCGGCGCGATGATGCCCTACCTCGACGACGCCGAGCCGGCCGTGAGGGCCGCGGCCGTCAGGGCGCTCGCGGCCAACGGCAGCGAGCTCTCGCGCATGGTGCTTATGACGCGCGCCTCCGACAAGGGAGCGCTTTCGATGGAGTACGAGGATCTCAGGATCTATTTCGAGGCCCTCGCCAAGTGGCCGGACTCCGAGATGGTCGGGTTCATGGAAGGCATACTCAGGGAGTCGAGCCTTTTTAACCGCGCCAAGCGCGCCGAACTGAAGGCATGCGCCGCATACTCCCTGGGCCTCATGGGCGTGCCGGGGGCCGTGCCGATCCTCCAGAAGTACGCGGGCTCCGGCAACAAGCTGATAGCCGACCAGGCGGGCATCGCGCTTAGGAGGTACGGCCATGGAAGATAGGGCCCTGCAGGACCTCGCGCGCGACCTCATCAACCAGATCGCGGTCATGGTCAAGACCTCGCAGCTGCACGACCCCTCCAACGTTGCCGTAAAGAGCTCGATAGAGAAATTCGTGGCGCTCGCCGCAACGGCTACCGCTGAAGGCCCCTTCATGGTCGAACTGGTGGGGGAGTATTTCTACGCCGACGGCACGCGCATCAAGTACGCGATGGAGCTGATCGTGAACTTCGACTTCCTGATGCGCGAGTTCCGGAAGCACGCGATGGGGAGCATCACGTTTAACGGCCCGGTGACGGCCGACGAGATGGTCGTGTTCCTCAAGGCCTTCATAGCCACCGGGTTTGCTGCCGAGCCCTACGAGGAGCTCAGGGCCGCGCTCGAGGGGCTCCCGAACATAGAGATAGGCGTGATCAGGAAGGTCCGCGACGAGGACGGCGAGGTCGACATACGCAAGGCCGTGAAGTCCACTTATTTCAACGCGGTCACCCAGACGAAGGGCATGATGAACAAGATCCGCAACGGCGAGCGCGTCGACGTAAAGCGCGCCAAGCGCATGATGCAGTCCGTCGTCGACATGCTGCTGTCGGAGGAGGAGACCCTCCTGGGCATGACCGCTATCAAGGACTATGACGACTACACGTTCCACCACTCGGTCAACGTGAGCATACTGTCCGTCTCGCTCGGGCAGAAACTCGGGCTGTCCAAAAACGCGCTTATGGAACTGGGGCTCGCGGCCCTGTTCCACGACGTAGGCAAGACCGAAGTCCCGGCCGAGGTGCTCAACAAGCCCACCTCGTTCACCGAGGAGGAGTGGGACATCATGCGCCGCCACCCGCTGTGGGGCGTGCGCGCGATACTGAAGATGAAGGGCTTCGACTCGCTCTCGGTGCGCGCCGCTATCGTAGCCTACGAGCACCACATACACCTCGACAACGCCGGATACCCGGAGAAGACCTACGCCGAGGGGCTTGACCTCTACTCCCGGATCATCAGCATCGCCGACCAGTACGACGCCGTGACCTCGGCGCGCGTATACTCGCGCACCCCGCTTCAGCCGGACAAGGCGCTGAGCCTGCTCGTGGAGCGCTCCGGGGTGCAGCTCGACGCGCGCCTGCTGAAGCTGTTCATCAACATGGTCGGCCTGTTCCCGGTCGGCTCGGGCGTCATGCTCGACACCGGCGAGATGGCCCTCGTCTTCGGCAACAACATGGCCTTCCCCACGCGCCCCAAGGTGATGATCATCGCAGATAGCAAGGGCAACAAGGTCCAGGGCAGGATGGCGGACCTCACCGAGAAGGACGCCGCTGGCGGCTATAAGCACTCGATCTCAAGCACACTCGATCCCCACAAATACAAGATAAACCTCGCCGAATACATGCTCTAGGGGTGCCACGGGCACCTCTTACTCTCAGCAATCGGTCGACTGATTTCTAATTGGGGCAAGGTTGCCACGGAACTGGTGCTGCATGATGGGGTGCGCGGCCGAATAAGACAAAGTTTCGAGCTGAGGCCGCGGCTTAGGCTTCCGCCTTTTTCTTCTTCATCACGTAGAGCTGCTGCGAGATCGACAGCAGGTTGTTGACCAGCCAGTAGAGCACGAGCCCGGAGGCGAAGTTAAGGAACATGAAGGTGAAGATGACGGGCATGAGCATCATGACCTTCCGCTGGGTCGCATCTCCGGTGGCGGGGGTCATCTTCTGCTGCACTAACATGGAGACGCCCATCACGAGCGGCAGGACGTAGTAGGGGTCCTTCCCCGAGAGGTCGTGGATCCATAGCGCGAACGGCGCGCCGCGCAGCTCTATCGATACCAGCAGCACCTTGTAGAGCGCGAAGAACACCGGTATCTGCAGCAGCATCGGCAGGCAGCCGCCCATTGGGTTTACCTTGTGTTTCTTGTACAGCTCCATCGTCTCCTGCTGCATGCGGGCCGGGTCCTTGGCGAATTTTTCCTTGATCTCGGCCATCCGCGGCTGCAGGTCCTGCAGCCTGCGCATGGATTCCTGCCCCTTGTTGACTATCGGGATAAACGGGATGCGGATCAGGATCGTCAGTATGATGATGGACCAGCCGTAGTTGTGGACGAGGCCGTTTATGCGGTTGAGCATCCAGAATATCGGGCGGGCGATGATCGAGAAAAACCCGAAGTCCACGATGCTCTCGATGCCGAGGTTGAGTTTCTTTAGGTTGTCGAGTTCCTTCGGCCCGGCATAGAGCGTGAAGTCGTACGAGCCGGTGCCCTGTGCCCCGAATATCCCGATCGCACCTTCTGCGCCCTTGCCCTTCCATACGCGCGCACCGCCAACGCTGGTGCCGGGCACGAGCGCCGAGAAGAAATACTTGTCCTCGAGCGCGACCCACTTAAGCGGGCCGGTCAGCGTCTCGGTCGTCTCGATCTTGCCTTCCTTGTACTCCTTGCGGTCGGTGTCCACCAGGGCTACCGGCCCGGTATGGAGGCTCTTGTCCGGCACGTTGATGCCGAGCGCGGTGCCGAGCGTGATCTCATACTCCGGGAGCCCGCGCACGTCGTCATGAATGTTGATCAGGTAGGAGTCCTGCTTGAACGTATATGTGCGCTGAACCGCCCGGCTGCTGTCAGAGAACTTGCATATCAGCGTGGCGCTCTCATGGCCCGGCCCGAGCGTGATGGCGTCCGGGGCGTCGCACTCAAACGGCTGCTCGGAGAGCGAGAAATCTTCCTTCGAGCCTATGGCGAGGGCCGGGGAGCCGTCATTGAGTATCGAGATCGGGCTGCCGTCGGGGTTCTGGAACTTCTTGAGCGTCATCGCGGTCATCGTGCCGCCGCGAGTGCTGAATGTTGCGGTGTAGAAGTCGGTCGAGACGGTGATCGAGCGGGCGGCTGGCGCGGCTGCCGCGGTGGCGTTCTGGACGCCCGTGGGCGGCGCAGTGGCCGCCGGGACCGTGAGCGCCGCGTTTGCGGGCGCGGCCGCGGGGGCGTTGACCGCCTGCGGTGACGCCTTCTGCACCGGGGCGCTCGGGATGTAGAAGTACTGGTATGCCAGGAGCACCAGGACAGAGAGTCCGACGGCTACCAGCGCCCTTCTTTCCATTTTATTTCATCCCCGGATCAGGCCTTAGATTTGTGCGGTTAGATGGGATCTGCAAAAGCGGCACCGGGTCGTACCCGCCCGGGTGCCATGGATGGCAGCGCGAGATGCGGCAAATTGCCAGCCATGAGCCTCGAAGCGCACCGTGGCGCTCTATGGCCTCGCGGGCGTAGTCCGAACACGTGGGCGCGAACCTGCAGCTGCCCCCTAATAGCGGGGAGAGCAGGAGCTTATAAAGCCCGATGAGGAGTATGAGGGACTTCCTTGGCAGATTGGGCATGGGGGAGCGTGGCGGTGAGAGACGGAGCGCTACAGCGAGAGCCTTCTACGGCCCTTTGCGCGCCTTCTCCTGATGACCTCGCGTCCGCCCGGCGTGCGCATCCTCTTGCGGAACCCGTGGACCCTGCTCCTTTTCTTCTTGTGCGGATTGTATGTTGTGTATGCAGGCATAGTTCGATACTATAATCTCCGGCCCCCCGGAATGTCAACCGGGCTATACCAGCAGCCTGTCGCGCTTCGAGGTGATGTCTTTTAAAAGGGACTCGAACGAGGCGATGAAGGACTTGACCCCGTCGGCCTCGAGCTTCTCCGTGCAGGCGTCTATGTCTATGCCGCGGCCGCGGAGCTTATCGAATACGCCCGCGGCCTCGCCGATCCCGTCGTCTATCGCGACGCGCACCGAGCCCTTGGCCTTGAAGGCGTGCAGCGTGGCCTCCGGCAGCGTGTTTACGGTGTCCGGGGCGATGATCTCCTCTACGTACTTCACTGGGCTGTAAGCGGGGTTCTTCGTCCCGGTGCTGGCCCAGAGCAGGCGCTGCACCGATGCGCCCTTAAGCGCGCCAAAGCGCGCCGAGCCGAACGCGGAGCGGAAGTGGCTGTACGCGACCTTCGCGTTTGCGACCGCAGCGAGGCCCATCAGCGAGGCGTCCGCGCCCTGCGACTCGAGGATGCCGTCGACCATCGTATCTACGCGGCTTACGAAGAAGCTCGCGACCGATGCTATGCCCGAGACCGGCTTGCCCTCCGCCGCTCGGCGCTCAAGCCCGCGCAGGTAAGCCTCGGTGACGTCGATGTAGCGCGCGACCGAAAACAGCAGCGTGACGTTTACGCTCACGCCCTGATATATGAGTTCCTCTATCGCGGGGATGCCCTCGCGGGTGGCCGGGACCTTGATCAGGATATTAGGAAGGTTGAGGCGCGAATACAGCTCGCGGGCCTCGGCCACCGTGGCCGCCGCGTCGTATGCGATATCCGGGGAGACCTCGATGCTCACGAAGCCGTCAGCCCCAGCCGTGGCGTCGAACACCGGGCGGAGCACCGCCGCCGCATCCGCGATGTCGTCGAGCGCGAGGCCGAAAAACAGCTCCTTCTCGCCGCGCATGCCGCCCTTGAGCAGGGCGCGCAGGCGCGAGTCGTAGTCGCTGCTCCCCACTATCGCCTTTTGGAAGATCGTGGGGTTGGAGGTCACTCCGGTGATCGCGTCTTCCGAGACCCAGCGCTGCAGTTCGCCGGAGTCGACCAGTTTGCGGCTTAGGTTATCCAGCCAGACGCTCTGGCCCACACGATTCAATTGACGAAGATTGTTCCCCATTTTAAAAACCCTCCCCAAGATTGGATGTGGGTATTCTAACAATTCCGGCTGCCTGCATGAAAGTGCGCGAAAGTCGCGCCAAATCGCGTGATACGTTGTCACGGCTTCGAAGACGCGCCCTCGGAGTACGTCTCAGTACACCGTCGGGCGGTCTTCTCGCCGTTCCTAGTCTGACGCTGATTTCTCGCGCTTTAAGTTTCTGATGTCTCCATGAGCGAGCGGTCAACGGCATGGTTTGAGGGCCGGTCATACGCATATATACGCATATCGCGCGCGCGCGTTTTATTTTATGTGTTCGGATGTTTGAGGCAAATAAGCGGCTAACCATCTGGAAAACATCGTTTTTCTGAGTCCGGCGCTGTTCGGATGTTCGGATAATTCGCGCGGTTTTCGACCCTGCCTCCGAACGCGCGTCGATGCCCGCCTCATTCGCTTCACAGCCCATCGGATATGCATCTATCTTGCTCATAGCACCACTATACAACAAACAATGCGATACTTTGGTTTATATATAAACCGAAGTTGATAGGAAAAATTGACCCTCGTGCGTTTTCTATTAACTATAGTTAGTGAAGATGGCAGTCTGAATCGAGGCATTCTTGTGAAATAATGAACCGTGACTATTTTAGAACGAACCTTTGCCGGGTATCCCGCGGCCATAGCCGCTTTCACAATAGCCCTCGTGCTTTATGGGTATTGCCCGGCCACCGTGGAAATATTTCGATTGGATTTTAATACACCAATGCGGCGGATAGTGCTATGCTACAAGCGAACAACATTTTTTTAAGGAGAAAACCTTAAGGAGAAAACCTTAAGGAGAAAACCTTAAGGAGAAAACCATACATGGATGATTCAAAGGAAATCCGTAAATACGAAAAAACCATCGAAGAGAAAAATGTTCTCATCGAGAAGTTACGGGATTCAGTTGCTCTTTTTTCCCGGCAAGCAGATGACGCGCAAGTAGCGCGAATTTTCGCTGAGTATATATTCAATACGGTACACGAACCAGTTTTGATCATTGATGGTGAATTCAAGGTCATCACCGCCAATGTCTCTTTTTATCGCGACTTTGCTGTTACAGAGCAAGACATTGCAAAGAAGTCCCTCTTCAGCATGGCGGACAACAAGTTGGACATCCCGGGATTAAGGAATCTCCTCAATGAGATATTGCCAGGCAGCGGCCGGATACATAATTTTCAGGTGGAAATCGAACTGGCCGGGATCGGGCTCAGAAAGTTCCTCCTGAATGCCACTAAAGTCCCCCAAACGGACGATACGAGAGAGTTTATCCTGCTTGCATTCAATGACGTAACCGAGCAATCCCGGATGGATGAGCAAAAAGACACCCTGATGAGAGAGATGCACCACAGGATAAAAAACAACCTCGCCGTCATCCAGGCGCTGCTGAGGCTTCAGTCAAAGGATATCGACGATGAAATAGCCAGGGAATATTTCGATGAGACCCATGCGCGTGTGCAATCGATATCCCTGATCCATGAGATGCTGTATCAATCCCGCGACCTTTCAAACATCAATTTCCTGGAATACATAGGCAAGCTGATTAAATCCCTCGTCCGTTACAATAAAGAAAATTCAATGGTAAGCATTTCGTTAAACATCGAGTCTATTACCCTTGACCTTGACAGCATGCTGCCGCTTGGATTAATAGTCACCGAACTTGTGACAAACGCATTCAAGTACGCGTTCCCTGATGGAAGGAGCGGGCATATAACGATCGGGCTTTCAAGCAAGGATAATGATCACCATGTCCTCAGCGTAAAGGATGACGGGGTAGGCATCCCTCAGGACTTCGATATCAATAAGGCCGATTCTTTTGGGATGAAGATCATATCATCCCTGGTCAAGCAGATCAGGGGGGGCTTGGAAATCCTCAGAGATGGCGGGTCGGAATTCAGGATCAGCTTCCGCAACTTGAAGCCATCCGATTTAGCGGAAAAAAGCGGTTCATAGGCTGCGCTGGTCCCGGATAGCATTGACGGTTCAACTCCCGGTCGCATGTCTTTAAAGGAAACTTCCCAAGATGGACGATCTGTTCAAGGGCGCCGGGGGACTCTTGGCCCGCGCCATCGCCAATCACGCATATACCGTTTCATAATTTTGAACGCATATTTTTCTTGATTTATTATTTCCCCCGGCACATAATACTCGGCAGAAATATATCTCGCTGGGGAGGCGAACAATGGCTAAGGATAAATTTTTAAGGTTGTTGTGTCTTTTGGTGTCTGTTGTGCTCGTTTCATTTGTCGCAGGCTGCACTGGCAGCGGCAGCAGCGGGAGCGTCTTTACTGGACGAACAGCTTGAATTTCTTTTGCGTAATTCTCAGGTACCATTTCAGGAAAGCGGGAGTGTAAATAACCTTTATGAATTTACTGAGGAACTTATAACGTTTGCTCTGCGCCCAAAACCTCTTGAGGCAATGCCTGCATTGCACGAGCTTGTTGAAATACCGCAATGAAGCCGGGAAAAGCCATAACTCGGTATTTTCTTGCAGGACATTGAAATTCTTATAGGTGTTGAGTTTGTTGCAGTGCGGGCACTCGACGCTCAAAGAAGTATCGTCGACCTGCTCCGGGACGGAGGAGGGACTATGATTTATCCTCGCCTTGGTGATTTCCGTCAGGATATAGCAGATATCGTCGACGGGCATCTGGGTCATATTGTACTGGTCGAAGAAATGATTTTCTATATAGTCGATCTTGTCGGAGATGATGCCTTTTTCCACGCAATAGCGGTAGAGGACGCTGTCGGGGCACGGGAATATAAAATGCAAGAATATGGCGGCCCAGCTGTGCTCCTTCCAGAAAGCCATCGTCTCGTTGAAGGTTTCAAGCGTTTCTGCGACGTCGCCGAAGATAAAGCCCGCCTGCAGGCCGATGTTATTTTCGAAGGTCATATGCAGGGCCGCGTGGATCTGCTCGGGGGATATTTTCTTTTTCATGCTTTTCAGTATCGTGTCGCTGTAGCTCTCAAACCCGAAGCTGACGAGATAGCAGCCGGCTTCCTTCATCGCCTTCAGCATTTCGGAAGAAATCCTGTCGACGCGGAGCTGGCAGAACCATACCACGTCCCACTGGACCGTTTTCTTCAATTCGGAAAACTTCCTGCAGAACTCAAAGACCCTGTCCTCGTTATACGCAAACAGCTCGTCATAAATCGAGACGAGGTTGATGCGGTACTTCGGGATGGCCAGGCTTAGCTCCTCGATTATCGAGTCTATCGAGCGCTGCCTGTATTTGTTGCCCAGCGGGTGATAGCAAAATGTGCACTGGTAGGGGCAGGAACGCGACGCGATGAGCGGGTAGACCCGCGGATAATCGAATAAATAATTGACGATATTGTCGGAGGACTTGGCCGCATCCAGCGACAGGCCCAGTTCGAGCGCTTCCCAATCCGGCAAGGGCAATGCGTCTAGGGCGTCTATGGGTTTCCTCTTGCCGGTGCATACAAACTTGCCGTTGTCGAAAAAACCGATGCCGTCCACCCCGTCGACGGGCGCGCCGCTTCGGATGGCCGTGACAAGTTCGACTATGGTGACCTCTCCCTCGCCTATAACCGCATAATCGATCCCAAGGTGCGACGATATAAGTTTCGGGTTCGGAGGTTATTATGCCGCCGCCCACTATCAGCTTGCAGCCGAAAGGCTTCGCGGTCTGGATTATCTTCCTTATCTCTTTCAGCTCGCAGGAGAGGCCGCCTGTGGCGACGATATCGTACTTGTTGTCTCTCAGGACCTGCGGCAGCGTGCCGGCCCTGTGTTTGCTCAGACAATCGACGTCAAAACCCGCTTGTTTCAAGGAGGCGACGATATAAGCGATACCTGGAGACTCAAGTGAGTTCGGCGGATTTACACATAAAATTTTCATATATTTATAAGCGGTTTCCCCTTAGAGATATATTTATTTTCGATAGCATAGCACATGGACAACCGCCATTGTGAGAAATATAGGCATTAAATAGCCGAAATTATCTTGCGGCAACCATGGGCTGCTTACCGCCCCTGTGATATAATTCACGATGGCCAGGGACACCGCGCGGGCGTATTATTAAATCCAATCTAAGTCTTTGACCTCGTGGGGGTGCGGGGGGGCGTCCGTTGTCCTCTCCCCCCGAAAGCGCGCCCAAATCGGCTTCAGACTAGGAACCGGACGAAAAACGACCGCAGTCGTATATGGACATACTTCGAGGATCGTTTTTCGGACGGTGACGACGTATCAAGCGATTTGGAGCGCTTTGAAAAAAAGCCAGTGCAGCCATTTTCTAATTAATGGGCCTCTTTCCCTATGATATAATTGCCAATGGCTGCCGATAAAGGTCTCTTAAGGAAGCTCCCCAAGGTGGACGACCTGCTGAAGGCCGCCGGGGGGCTGATCGCACGATACCCGAGGCGCTACGTCCTCGACGCGATCCGCTCGACTATAGAGGCCCGGCGCGCCGATATCCTCGCTGGCAACAAAGTAGACCTCTCCCCCGATGCGATCATGCCTGAGGTCGAGGCCGCGGTCGAGGGGATGTGGGCCCTGAGCCTCGTGCCGGTTATCAACGCCACCGGCATCGTCATCCATACCAACCTCGGCCGCTCGCCGTTGAGCGAGGCCGCGATAGAGAACGTCGTGAGGGCCAGCCGGGGGTACTCGAACCTCGAATACGATATCGAACGCGGCGAGCGCGGCGAGCGCTACAGCCACATCACGCGCCTGCTTCAGGAGACGACCGGGGCCGAGGACGGCATCGCGGTCAACAACAACGCGGCCGCGGTGCTCGTCTGCCTGAGCGCGCTCGCGCGCGGCCGCGAGGTCGTGGTATCGCGAGGCGAGCTGGTCGAGATCGGCGGCTCGTTCCGCATCCCGGACGTCATGGCCCAAAGCGGCGCGGTCCTTCGCGAGGTCGGCTCTACGAACAAGACGCACCTTGGCGACTACGAGCGCGCGGTCAACGAAAACACCGCGCTCATCCTCAAGGTCCACCAGTCGAACTACCGCATCACCGGCTTCACGTCCGAGGTCTCGATCCCGGAGCTCGTCGCGCTTGGGGCCAGAAACGGCATCCCTGTGATGCACGACCTCGGCAGCGGCTGCCTCATCGAGCTTGCCGGCCACGGCATGCCCGGCGAGCCCTCGGTGCGCGAGGTAGTTAAGTGTTGCCCGGATAAATCCGGCCCCGATATAGTCACCTTCAGCGGGGACAAGCTATTGGGCGGCCCGCAGGCCGGGCTGATCGTTGGGGCAAAGAGATACATCGACGGGATACGCAGGCACCCGCTGCTGCGTGCGGTGCGCATAGACAAGCTCACTCTGGCCGCCTTGGAGGCGACCCTGCGCGCGTATATCGACGAGGACGCAGCGCTTCGAGAGATCCCGGCGCTACGCATGCTCTTGGAGCCTTCCGAGTCCGTGAGGCTGAGGGCGCAGAAGCTCAGCCGCATGCTGAAGGGGGTCGCGGCGCGCGTCGTGGAGGACGAGACATACTCCGGCGGCGGCGCGCTCCCGATGCAGAAGGTGCGGTCGTGGGCCGTGGCGATACCGCCCGAGGGGGGGCTTTCGGTCAACGCGCTTGAACTTAAGTTGCGCACAGGCGAGCCGCACGTAATCGCGCGCATAAGCGGCGACGCGCTCCTGCTTAACATGCGCACCGTCCCGGACGCGGAGCTGGCGCCGCTGGCCGCGCGGGTCAGGGAGGCCCTGGGATGAGCTGGTACAATTCGGCCGATACCCAGGAGGCCTTGATACGGCTTTTGGTGGCGGCCGTCCTGGGCGGCATAATCGGTTTCGAGCGCCAGCGCCATGGCCGCCCGGCCGGGTTTCGCACCCACCTGCTCGTCTCCGTGGCATCGGCGCTCCTGATGGTGCTGGCCGGGCAGCTCCAGCACCGCTTCACCGACCCCCTGTATCGCATCGACCCCACGCGCGTCGCGGCCGGGGCGATCACGGGCATAGGATTTCTGGGCGCGGGCGTGATATTCCGGGCAGGCGCGACCGTGCAGGGCCTGACCACCGCGGCCTGCCTCTGGATGGCCACCGCTGTCGGGCTTGCGGCCGGGGCCGGGGCGTATACGCCGAGCGTCATCGCGGTCTGCATCACGATCTTCGCGCTCCTGGCGCTCCGGTACGTCGAGCGCCGTACGCTCCAGATAATGTTCCGCACGATCTCGATAGCGTCGGACTCGATCATGTCCGAAGACGAGATCAAGGCCGTGCTCGACCGCCACGGGCTGCAGATCAACAACATCGACTACGAGGCCGACATCGCGGCCGGCACGTCCCACTATACGATCTCGGTGGCGTATGACAGCATCGTCAGGATGGCCCCGCTGCTTTCGGACCTCTCGGCGCTCAAGGGCATGCGCCGCGTCGCTATCCGCGTATAGTAAATCGCTTCGGCCGCCAGAGGCTGAGATCGCGGCAAAGAAAAGGGGCCAGTCGGCCCCATACCACCAATCGGGCTGTCCCAGATGCTATAATATAGATTCAAAATCATGGCAACTTATCTGGATTTCGAGAGGCCGATCGAGGACCTGGAGCTCAAGATCGAGGAGCTCCGGCGCATCTCGGACGGCACGGACCTGGACATATCCTCCGAGCTCAAGAAGCTCGACCGCAAGGCCGGGGAGCTTAGGGCCGAGATATTTTCGGGCCTCACGCGCTGGCAGAAGACCCAGCTCGCGCGCCACCCCGACCGCCCATACACGCTCGACTATATCGGGCTGATTGTAAAGGATTTTATCGAGCTGCACGGCGACCGCCGCTTCAGCGACGACCTCGCGATAGTCGGCGGCCTCGGCAGGATAGGGGACGTCTCGGTGATGGTCATAGGCCACCAGAAGGGCAGGGGCGTGAAGCGCCGCATCGAGCGCAACTTCGGCCAGCCCCACCCGGAGGGCTACCGCAAGGCGATGCGCCTGATGCGCCTGGCCGAGCGGTATAAAAAGCCGGTCGTCACGTTCATCGACACCCCCGGCGCATACCCCGGCATCGGGGCCGAGGAGCGCGGGCAGGCCGAGGCGATAGCGACGAACCTGATGGAGATGTCCCGCCTGCGCGTGCCGATAGTCTCGGTCGTGATCGGCGAGGGCGGCAGCGGCGGGGCGCTCGCATTGGGCGTGGCCGACCGCCTCTATATGCTCGAACACTCGGTGTATTCCGTGATATCCCCCGAGGGCTGCGCCTCGATACTCTGGCGCAAGAGCGGGGCGCTCACGGCCGAGGACTTCGCGCGCGCCGCGGACGCCCTGAAGCTCACCGCGCAGGACCTGCAGGAGTTCAAGGTCATAAACGGCATCATCCCCGAGCCGATGGGCGGCGCCCACCGCGACCCGGCCGAGGTCGCCCGCGGCATCGAGGCGGCCGTCACACAGGCGCTTGCCGAGCTGATGCCGAAGGCCCCCGGAAAGCTCACCGAGGAGCGCTACCGCAAGCTCCGCCGCCTCGGCGAGTACACGGACGAGCAGAAGACCGCGGCCAACGCGGACGAAGGCTAAATTGCCCAACATATATCCGACAGGAGACGCTCACCGATGATCGCACGCTATACGAGGACCGAGATGGGCAGGCTCTGGGAGCTTGAAAACAAATACCGCACGTGGCTCGACGTAGAGCTGGCGGCCTGCGAGGCATGGGCCAGCCACGGCGAGATCCCAAAGGAAGCCCTCCGCGAGATCAAAAAGACCGCGGCCTTCAACGTCGAGCGCATCGAGGAGATAGAGGCCGAGGTCAAGCACGACGTGATCGCCTTCCTCACCTCGGTGGCCGAGTACGTCGGCCCGGACAGCAGGTATATCCACAAGGGGCTCACGTCATCGGACGTCGTCGATACCGCGACCTCGATCCTGATGCGTCAGGCCTCGGACATCATCATACAGGACCTCGGCGAGCTCCTCGACGTGCTAAAGCGCCAGGCCTTCGCCCATAAAGACACGGTCTGCATAGGCCGGAGCCACGGCGTTCACGCCGAGCCGATGGTCTTCGGGCTCAAGTTCGCGCTGTGGTATGAGGACATGAGGCGCAACCTCTGCCGCATGGAGCGCGCCCGTGAGGTCATAAGCGTGGGCAAGCTCTCCGGGGCCGTGGGGACGTTTTCGAACATCCCGCCGGCGATAGAGGAGAAGGTGTTAAAGAAGCTCGGCCTCGCGCCCGAGCCGGTCGCCACGCAGGTAGTCCAGCGCGACCGCCACGCCGAATACATGACCACGCTGGCGCTGATCGCGGCCGGGATAGAGAAGATCTCGATAGAACTCCGCCACCTCCAGCGCACGGAGGTCCTCGAGGCCGAGGAGCCGTTTAGCAAGGGCCAGAAGGGATCCTCCGCGATGCCGCACAAGCGCAACCCGATAGGGGCCGAGAACCTCTCCGGCCTGTCGCGCATCGTGCGCACCAATGCCATAGCCGCGCTTGAGTCCGTCGCGCTCTGGCACGAGCGCGACATATCGCACTCCTCGGTCGAGCGCGTCATCATCCCAGACAGCACGATACTGGTCGACTACATGCTCGTGCGGCTGCGCGGCATCCTCGACGGGCTGCTCGTCTACCCGGAGCGAATGAAGAAGAACATGGACGCCTCGTTCGGGCTTTATAACTCTCAGCGCGTGATGCTCGCGCTTGATCGCCAAGGGCATGACGCGCGAGGACGCTTACGCCCTCGTGCAGCGCAACGCGATGGCCGCCTGGAAGCAGAAGAAGGACTTCCAGCTGCTGCTCGACAAAGACCGCGAGGTCAGAAAGCATATGAGCAAGGACGAGCTGAAGTCCGCGTTCGACCTGCAGCCGTACCTGAAGAACATAGGATACATCTATAAACGCGTGTTCGGGGGCCGCCTGGCCCATCGCGCTTAATAACATCAGCGCCCTGTTGTTTCGGGCGGACTCAGCGAGTTGAAAGGACATGCCGGTATGGGCGGTATCAAGCTGACGACTTTCAGGTGCGGCACCGGGAGGACTCCCGGCGAGGGGCTGCGCATAGGAACCGTGCGGTATCTCCCGCGCGGAGTCAAGAAAGAAAACTACGCCAAGGAAAACTTCTTCGACGTCTGGCTCCCGATCGTCGCGCCATCGAGGGAGCTGCTGACCGAGTTCAAGAAGCACGACATAAACGACCCCAAGACACTGGAGACGTTCTTCGGCCGGTACGAGCACGAGATGAAAAACAGCACCGACGCCAGACAGACGATCCACCTGCTTGCCGCTGTTGCCGCGGAGACGCCGATAGCCATTGGCTGCTATTGCGAGGACGAGAGCCAGTGCCACCGGATCGTGCTTAAGCGGATCATCCACGAGGTCTCCAAAGGGCAATGGGCATGAGACGCACGCTCTGGATAGCACTCGCGTTGCTCATCTGCGCCATGATGTCCGGCGAGGCCAGCGCCGCGCGCACCGCCGAGGTGAGGCCGAAGGAGTTAGTGGTGCATAAGCGCGCCTCGGCCGCATCCCCTGTGCTTACGAGGCTCATGACCGGGCAGAGGGTGGTCGTGCAATCCGAGGCCTCGGGCTGGTGCCGGATCTCGGTGCCCGGCGGGAAGAAGCCCATCGGCTACGTGCCATGCGACGCCTTGCAAACCCCATCCGCGCCGCAGCCGGCCGCATCCGTGCCGGCCGCGCCTCAGCAGCTCGCCTCGCTGCCCGCCCCGGGTCCGCGCCCGTATTCGGACATCACCGTGAAGCTTTACATGGCCGACTGGTGAGGGTACTGCAAGAGGGCGCGTGCGTTCCTCAAGGGCCTTGGGGTGAAGGTCGTGGAATATAACATCGAGAAGGACGAGGCAGCAGCCGAGCGCCATCGCGCGCTCGGGGGCCGTGGCGTGCCCCTGATCGACGTCGAGGGCATTATCATCCCCGGCTACGGAGAGGACGAGGTAAAAGCTGCGATCGAGAAACGCTCCAGGGAACCTAAATAGTAAAAGTTATCCTGAACTCCGTCCCGCGCTCCCTGCTTATCCGCACCGCGCCGCCGATCTGTCCGACGAGCGACCGTATGATCACGAGCCCGAGGGATTTCGAGCTCTCCAGATCCACCTCGGGCGGAAGCCCGATGCCGGTATCCCTGACGGCCAGCTCGTATGCGCAATCGCCCGCGGACCTGAGCGAGACGCTCAGCTCACCGCCCGCCTCGCCGGGGAAAGCGTGCTTCAGCGCGTTTGAGACGAGCTCGTTTACGATCAGCCCCAGCGGTATGACGGTATCGACGTCGAGCATGACGTCTTCTATGTCGCAGCTAAGCGTCACGGCCCTCGTGTCGTCGTCATAGGCGTCGAAGACCAGGGCCGCGAGGTCGCGGAAATATTTTGATGCGTCTACCTTCGAGGTGCCGCCGGCGTCCTGCAGGATCTGGTGTATCATCGATATGCTCTTGACCCGGTTTCTGGCGTCGATGAGGTAGCCCTTCGAGAGCTTGTCGTCGACGTTTGCGAGCTGCGACGAAAGCAGACTCTGCACTATCGCGAGGTTGTTCTTGACCCTGTGGTGTATTTCCCTGATGAGCATCTCTTTCTCGTCGAGCGACCTGCGGAGCTCGGCCTCCATCCGGTGGACGGCCTCGTACGCGGCCTCCATGTTGCTGAAGATCGACCGCCAGTAGGTCTGCTGCCTCCTGCCCTCGGCCATGAGCCCGAGGCACTTGCACAGCAGGTCGCGCGCCTCGCCGCCCTGCAACGTCAGGTCCGGCGGGCAGGCGTCCGCTGCCAGGAGCGCGTTTACGCGTGCTCCGCCATGGCCGTGGAACCTGATCCTGAAGAAGTCCCTGTTGTCGCCGTTGTCGACCTCGATCAGGTCGAGGTCCATCGCGGCCGACATCCCGCCGAGGATGATCCCCCGTTCGAGGTCGCGGTTAAACGGGGTTGTGCTGCGCACGAGCGCGGTGCCGGCCCTGTTCGTCGATCGAGACGAGGCTGAAGTTGCCGAGCATCGCCTCGGGGCCGCGCACGACGCTGCGGTATCCGTCCGAGCCGCCCTGGAAGCGGAGGAAGTCCACGCCGCTTTTTATGAGCTCGCGGCCTGGGCCGAAGTTATACCAGTTGTCCATCATGCTCTGGCCGATCCGCTCGAGGATCGGCTCGGGGTCGCGGTATTTCTCGACCACGATCCCCTGGAGCTCGAAGAGCACCTTAAGCGGATACCAGCCCGTGACGCTGATGTCCTGTATGATATCGTCGACCGCGCCGCCGGCGATAATCTGGAGGTTCACGCTGGAAGTGACGAACCCGTATAGCAGCGCGCCCAGCACCTCGAGCCCGGCATAGTCCTTTTGAGGGCTATTGTCCATAGACCTCCGCCGAGAAGAAGTTCTCGGCCTTTTCGCGCCCTATGGTGGTGGCCGGGCCGTGGCCCGGCAGCACGGCCGTATCGTCAGGCAGCGACATGAGCCTCTTGTACGACTGCTTTGAGCTTCTGCCATGCTGCCGCCGGGGAAGTCCGTCCTGCCGACCGAGCCCATGAAGAGCGTGTCTCCGGTGAGCACGACGCCCTGCGCATAGAGGCTGATGCTGCCGGGGCTGTGGCCCGGAGTGTGGATTACGGTGAAGGACAGCTCTCCGGCGTCGACCGTGTCGCCTTCTTTCAGGAGCACGTCGGGCGGGGGCATCGCGGGCATCTTGTACCCCCACATCGCGCCCTGCTCCGTGACGGCCGCGTACATCTCGCTGCTCGTCGCGGTGCAGGGCCAGCTTCGCGCCGGTCTTCTCCTTGAGCGCGGGCACCGCGCCCACGTGGTCGAAGTGGCCGTGCGTGAGCACGATCATGCGGACGTCGAGCCCCTCGATGGCCTCTTCAATGGTATCGGGGTCGTCGCCGGGGTCCACGATTATCGCCTTGCCGGTCGCCTCGTCGGCCAGTATGTAGCAGTTGACCTCAAGCGGCCCGGTCTGCACGCTGGTTACGATCATCCGTTTGCTCTCCCGGAGAATTTTCTCTTTGCCGCCGCGAGCAGGAAATCGAACTCGTCGCTGCGAAGCAGCCTGCTTGCGCCCGCGTATACCGCGGCGCACAGTATAATCGTACCACACAGCCAGAGCGCCTTCACGGCCGAGTGGCCCGGGGCCTCCCATATGCGGGCCGCGCACCACGGCCCACGCCAGGGCGCCCATCACGGCCGAGGCCAGCGCGGAGCGCGCGACCGAGATGAGCGTCCCGCGCGCCCCGATGCCCCCGAGCTGGCGGCGCAGCAGATAAAACAGCACGCTGAAGTTGAGCATCGAGGCCAGCGCGTTTGCGAGCGCCAGGCCGTCGTGCTTCATCGGGCCCATCAGGGCGAGGCTCAGGACGATGTTCGCCCCCAGCGCGCAGGCGGCCACCATCACCGGGGTCCGCGTGTTCTGCATCGAATAGAACGTGGCCACGACGACGCGCACGCCGACGTACGCCCATATCCCGAGCGAATAGTACAGAAGCGCGCTCGCGGTGCCGAGCGTCGCGGCGTGGTCGAACCTCCCGCGCTCGAAGAGCATGTTTATGATCGGCACCCGAAGCGCGATGAGCCCGGCCATCGCGGGCAGGCAGATAAACAGCAGCAGCCGGAGCGCGAACGCGAAGTCCTCCTTGAGCTTGCCGTACTCGCGCCGCGCGGCGTGGCCCGAAAGCGAGGGCAGCACGGCCGTGCTCATCGCCACGCCGAAAACCCCGATGGGAAACTGCGCGAGCCGCATCGAGTAAAACAGGTACGTGATGCTGCCCTCGTGCAGGTACGAGGCCATGATGTTGCTGACCACGGTGTTGAGCTGCGCCACGGCCATCCCGACCGTGGCCGGCAGGACGAGCTTCAGTATCTTGATGAGGCCCGGGTGCCGCAGGTCGCTGCTCAGGCTCAGGCTGTAGCCCTCGCGCCGGAACGCCGGGTGCTGTATCGCGAACTGCACCATGCCGCCGAGCACGACCCCGAGCGCCACCGCTGTAAGCGGGTCGACCCCCTGCCATCGAGAGCCCGACCATCGTGACGATGATCGCGACGTTAAGCGCGGCCGGGGCGAGCGCCGGGATGAAGAACACGCGCCTGCACGTTCAGCGCGCCCATCTGCAGCGCCGCGAGGCTGATGAACAGCAGGAAGGGCATCATGATGCGCGTGAGCGCCACGGTGGTCGCGAACTTCTCCGGCTGCCCGGCGAAGCCCGGCGCTATCAGGGCTACTACGGCCGGGGCGAACACGATGCCAGCGATACATACCGCCCCGGCCGCGATCAGTATGAACGTAAAGCACGACCTCACGACGTTTTTGGACTCGGCGGGGTTGGTGGCCTCGTACTCAGAGAGCACCGGGATCACGGCCGCGGACATCGAGCCCTCGGCGAAGAGGTCGCGCATGAGGTTCGGCACCCGGAAGGCGACGAAGAACGTGTCCGAGAGCCCGGTGGCGCCAAGGTAAAACGCGATCAGCATGTCGCGCATGTACCCCAGCACGCGGCTGATCATCGTCGCCGCGGACATCACGCCCGCGGCCCGCGCGATTTTCCCTTGTTCGCTCATTTACCAGAACCGCTCATCGCTCATTTACCAGAACCGCTCATCGCTCATTTATCAGATCCGCTCATCGCTCATCCGTAATTATACACAAGGGGCGCAGGATATTTATGTTATTAATCAGGCTTATAAAACGTGCTTGCAAAGCGCGCGGTTAATTACTTATAATAAAAACTAATGGGAATGGAAGACCACAAGCTGCGCGTGTTCTGCACCGTGGCCGAGACCAAGAGCTTTTCGAAGGCCTCGGAGATCATCCACCTGACCCAGCCCGCCGTGAGCCTCCAGATTCAGGCCCTCGAGGAGATCTACGAGACCAAGTTCTTCGACCGTTCGAGCAACACCGTCACGATGACGCCGGCCGGGGAGGCGCTCTACCGCTACGCCAAGGAGATCCTCACGCTGTATGCCACGCTGGACAAGGAGATCGGCGAGATCACGAACCTCGTCAAGGGCAGCATCAGCATCGGGGCGAGCACGACGATAGGCAACTACGTCCTGCCTGCCGTGATCTCGGAGTTCAAGCTCAAAAACCCGAAGCTCAAGATCCACCTCCTCGTCGGCAACACCAAGCGCATCGTCGACATGCTGAATTCCGGCAACGTGGACCTGGGGCTCGTCGAGGGCGAGGTCAGCAAATACCGGATCACGACCGAGAAGCTCGTAGGCGACGAGCTCACGTTGATCGTCCCGGCCAACCACCCGTGGGCCAAGCGCAAGGAGGTCTCGATGGGGGAGCTCGCGCGCGAGCCGTTCATCTTCCGCGAGGAGGGCTCCGGCACCCGGCAGGTGATCGAGAAATACCTGTTAAAGCGCGGCATCACGGCCAACAGCATGAACATCACGACCGTGCTCGGCAGCACCGAGGCGCTCAAGGAGGCCGTGGAGAGCGGCATCGGGGTGTCTATCGTGTCGAGGTGGGCCGTGCGCCGCGAGAACCGCTACGGGAGCCTCAAGATCGTGAAGTTCAAGGAAGGCAAGATGCCGCGCGATTTCAGCCTGATCTTCAACAAAAACGCGATTTCCACCTATCCGGTCGAGGAGTTCCTCGCGTTCATCAGGAAGTTCAATTATTCAAAGCTTCTATCTTAACCCCCAGGCACCTCTCGTAATCCGCAAAAAAATTACCTCGTACGATCACTCCGGAATTTTCGTGTAAAAACGCACTCCCACGACAGCGAAGACCGCCGGCACCGTCCATGCCGCAACGGCCGGCGGCACGATCCCGGCGTACCCCAGCGAGACCATCATCGCGTATCCGAAGAAATACAGCAGGCTTATCATGATGCCGAAGGCCGCCGCCACCATGCCCTTTAGCGTCCCTCGCCGCGGCGAACGAGACGCCGAGCATGACCATGATGAAGGATATCAGCGGGTATGCCACTTTCCCGTGCAGGTCGACCTCGAGGCTCTGGTTTTTGAAACCCGCGGACTTCAGCCTGCCGAGGTATGACGAAAGCTCGACGATGCCCATCTCGTTTGAATCCTGGGTGCTTTCCTTCAGCAGCTCGGGCGAGCCCAGGGAGTTGAAGATCATGCTCTTTTCGGTTGTAGTGACTCCGGTGTCGGTATCGAGCCTCGTCACGCCGCTGAGCGTCCAGTGCGGCGGGTTGCCCCCGGGCGCGTAGGTGGCCTCGGCGGCCTCTACTATCTCGGCCACGCGGTCGTCCGCGATGCGGTATATGCTCAGGCCCTTAAACGTGTCGGTGTGCGGGACGTACAGGTCTATGCGCACCAGCGAGCCGTCGTCGGCCCTGATCCACATCGAGCCGTCTTTAAACATCGTGGTGGCGCTATGCCGGTGCTTGAGCTTGTCTTTGAGCACCCGCGCGGCGTGCGCGGTCTTGGGCACGCCGAACTCCCCGAGCGCGAACCCCCCGAGGCTGATCAGGACGCCGGCTATGAGGAAGGGCGCGAAGATGACCTTCAGCCTCCCACCCGCGGCCATCGCGGCCACGGTCTCTCTGGCGCGCACCGCGTTGCTCACGACGAAGATGCTGCACAGCAGCGACGACATCGGGATGACGTAGAGCAGGAACCCCGGAAACTTCAGGGCCGCGTACTTAAGCAGGCCGCTCGGGGGCGGGTCGAACTGTATGAATCCGCCCAGTGACGAGAGCAGGTCCAGCAGGCTCACCGAGACCGAGAGCCCCAGCGAGAGCACCACGAAGAGCACTATGAAGTCCTTTAGGAAATACCGCTGGAGGATGCTCACAGCCTGTCGGCCCTCCTGAAGGTCCAAAACGATATCGCGCCCAGGACCATAGCGGGCCCCCAGGCCCCGAGCCATACCGGCACCTTCCCGCCTAGCGCGAGGTTCTCGGCGTACATCAGCGACGCGTAATAGGAGGCGAACACCGCGATGCCGAGCACGAGGCCGCCGAGCCTCCCGGTCTTGCCGGCCTTGAGCGAGAGCGGAGGGCCGAGCACCATCAGGAGCATGCATATCGCGGGCATCGTGATCCGCCGCCAGAACTCCAGCAGCGCCCGTAGTTTGTCCTTGCCCGCGGCCTTCCCGGCCTCCTCAAGCAGCGAGAGCGTGCCGGCCTCGGTGTACCGCTCCGAGGGCCCCTCGTCCATCGCGCTTAGAGGCAGGCTGTAGCTGCCGAACTTAATCTCCGTCACGGCGCCGCCGCGTATGGCCTCGATCTGCCCGTCCCTGAGTTCGAGGACCGGGCCGCCCGCGCCTGCGGCGTTGATGAGCCCGGTCTTCGCATAGAGCACCACCGGGGAGTCCTTGCGCCGCTGGTCGCGTATGAATACGCCGCCCAGGGTGTCGGGCGTGGGCTTGTCCCTGACGTAGAGCACGACGTCTCCAAACGCGGTCTGGAATATCCCGGCCTCTATGGCGTACGGCGCGCGCCGGGCGAAGATGTCGTGGATCGAGAGGCGCAGCTCGCGCACGCACGCCGGGGCGAGCGAGGTGCTGAGTATTATCGAGCAGATGAACGCCCCGGCGCCCATCACTACCGAGCCGAGCGCGATGCGCCTGAAGGGCATCCCGCTTGCGCGCAGCACGATCAGCTCGCTGTCCGTGTTCATGCGGCCGAAGCACAGCAGGATCGAGATCAGGAGCGCCATCGGTATCGTCAGCACCGTCACCTGCGGCTGGATCAGCGAGATGATGCGCATGAAGTCCGCGGCCGAGGCCCCCACAGAGGAAAGCGTCTGCGTCAGGCGGAGTATCTGCTCGGTCATCATGATGAAATTCAGCGCGACCACCGAAAGCAGGAACGTGTGCATGAGCTCTTTGATGATCGCGCGGTCGATGGTCTTCATTACGGATATGATCCTCATAACAATGGAGATTTTACCGTAACCCCCCCGCATTTGAAAAGCAGGCGGCCCGGTGTGTTGTTTTTATGCCTCCAGTGTTGCAGATTTCATACGGTCTCTCGCCCCGCAATAATCGGAAATCGTTACGTTTTAGCGATATTCCCTTTGGCGTGCATATTGCATGCAATTATTTGCGTGCTTATGCTGCTAGACTGTGTGTGTGTGGCAGGGTGCGTTGCCGGGTTGATGCCGGCTGCGTTCGGGAATACAAGGAGAATCCCGGAGGCATGGCGGGCGTAAGCCAAAAAGCTTGACAAAAAAAGCGGCGGCATGTTATATATTCTGCCAATAGGTTAAACGGCGTATCTTTAAATGATTCATTAATTTATAGATCCCCGCCTCGGCGGGGGCCATAAAACTTAATGGAGGTGATAGGAGGACGAGAGGGGCATCAAGGTAACGAACTGGCTTTCCCCGCCCCTGAAAAGGGGTGATTGAGACCGCCATAGGCGGCAGAGCCCGAGGGGGCGACCCCGAAGGCAAAAGATTCAAGGAGGGGTGAACTTGAAGAAGTTTATCGCAATAATACTTGGCACGATGTTCGTGCTTGCCCTCGCCGGAAGCGTATACGCTGCCGATCTCAGGGTCGGCGGGGACGCATACGTCGAAGGCGTCTGGACGGATAACTACGGCGGCATGCCGGGCGAGATACCGAACGGTGCAACCTTCGACAAGAACGAGAGATCCGACAGCAGGTATTGGGCTGAGAGGGTCGTCCTGAAGCTCGACGCGGTTTTGGAGAACGGCATCGAACTCAGGACCGCCTATGACGTCGTAGGCGGGTTCAAGTACCCCGCCCCGTGGGGCGAGGCGTACAGCAGTAGCAACAACCTTTTCGCAACGACCTATAACGACGGTTTCATGACCGAGTACGCCTATATCCACGTGCCGCTCGGCAAGTTCACGGTCGACGCCGGCCACATGCTCTCAAGCTGGGGCGACGGCTTCGACAGCTTCGAGACCCCCTGCGACCGCCTGAAGGTCTACTACAAAGTCAACGACACGGTCACCGTCGCCGGCTACGTCCGCAAGGACTACGAGTCGTTCTCGGTTGACAACGGCAAGGGCGACACCGACACCTATGAGCTGGAAGCCGTAGTCACCCCCGATGCCGCGACCAAGGCCGGCCTGGCCCTCTACTTCACGCAGGACCAGCAGGACAAGAGCTTCGACGATAGAGGCCCCGTATCACGTTCCAGGACGACCTGGAAGGCTGACGT
The DNA here is from genome assembly GCA_963721805.1 of Nitrospirota bacterium. Classification (GTDB taxonomy): domain Bacteria; phylum Nitrospirota; class Thermodesulfovibrionia; order Thermodesulfovibrionales; family JdFR-86; genus CAVRJY01. The sequence continues at coordinate 102,659 of CAVRJY010000002.1, forward strand.
ATTTGCTAACACCAAGGTCGGCCCGGTGGCCGTCATGTCCGAGTTTGCCTACAGGAGCGCCAACAAGTCTTACGATCCGTCGAATAGTGCCGCTGATTCCCAGGGCTATGTCAACGGCTTCGGCCAGTTCGGCGGCTTCGTGCTCGTGCAGGGCGACGTAGCCCCCGTGACCCTGACCGGCGCGGTCGCGTTTGCGACTAACGGTTACGCCGCTGACGACGACTTCCAGCCGACGCTGCTGTTCGGCACGCGCAACAACCCGGTTGCCCTCATGGACTTCCAGTCCCTCGGCCGCCGCTCGACCACCTGGGCCGCACTTGCAGCCGCCGACTTCAAGGCCAATGACTGCACGACCCTCCACGGCCTGCTCGCATATGCAAGCCTGGGCGATGGCCTGGGTGACGTAGCTGAGCATCCGGATGCGGACAAGGCCCTCGGCCTGGTCGAGGCCGACGCCACTGTCAAGTATCAGATCTCAAAGAGCACCGCATGGACCGTCGGCGCGACGATCGGAATCCCGACCGTCGTCCCGCACGAGACCGTATTTGACGGCCACAACAACAACGTCTACGGCGCGTTCCAGAGGCTGAGCGTCAGCTTCTAAGACAAACCGCATAAGCAGTCCCCTTGAGACGGGGCGGGCCATGAAAAGCCCGCCCCGTTTTTTTGTTGTCCGCGCGGCCCGGCGGGCCGCAATGAGCTGCCCCGCAGGCCCCCGCCGCAGGCCCTGACAGGGGCGCATTTTTTGTCCCCCCTGGCGCAATGCAAAAAAACCTTTATTTCCCCGGCGATTTGGTCTATACTTTAAGCCAATACAGACAGAACGATAAGTTTCGCAACACTGAAACCGTGTCGGCGCCTGTGGCGCGGGCACCCGGTGGTGCCGGACTTTTCCGGCAGGGGACGAAAAGCATGAAGGAGGGAGTGAATGCACAGGAAGGGATTATTGTTTTTGATGGTTTTCGTGGCGGCGGCATTATGTCTGGGGACCGCCCCGGCATGGGCCACCAACGGGTATCAGCTTATCGGAGTAGGAGCCGAGGAGATCGGCATGGGCGGCGCGGACACCGCGGCCCCGATGGACGCCATGACCGCGGTGACGAACCCGGCCGGGATGTCGCGCGTCGGCAGCAGGGCGGACTTCAGCCTGGAGGCATTCATGCCCGCGCGCAGGGCGGACTTCAGGGATTCAGGCGAGGGCTTCGGAGTGCCGGGCGGAGATAAGGTCTCCGGCGGTACGCCGCTTTACGGCATACCCGCGATCGGCTGGACCGCGCCTGCCTTCGGCACGAGCAACGTCTATTTCGGCGGAGGCATGTATGTCACGTCAGGCCTCGGAGTCGACTACGGCCAGACGGTCTTCATACCGTCCTCGTCCCTGGGCCTGCCGGATGACGTCACCTTCAGCGGGTACAGTTCGATACAGTTCTGGAAGATGGCCCCCTGCGTCGCCTGGAACATCACGCCGAGCCTCAGCGTCGGCCTCGCGGCGAACATCGACTACCAGTCCGTCACGATAGACGAGCGGATCAACGGCGTGCCGTTTTCAGCGGGCCCGTTAGCCGGGACGCAGCAGGACGTGAAGTTCGACCTCGGCCGCCCGACCAACCAGATAGGCGGCGGCGCGAGCTTGGGCCTCATATATGACGTCAACAAATACCTAAGCGTCGGCGCGGTCTATACCTCCGAGCAGTTCTTCGCGCCCGGCGAGTACCGCCTCGGCGATGGCGACATCTACCTGTTTAACGGCGCCACCGGCAAGGCCGGCACTTACAAGCTGGACCTCAACTTCCCGCAGCAGGCCTCGGTCGGCATCGCGGTCAAGCCGATCGCGCCGCTCCTCATAGCGATGGACGTCAAGTGGATCGACTGGTCATCGACCCACGACAAGGTAAGGCTTGACGGTCCTAGCGACTCATTCCAGAAGAGCGACGGATCGTTCACCGACCACACCGACCTGAACTTCGGCTGGTCCGACCAGTGGGTCTATGCCATCGGCGTGCAGTACACCCCGATCACGCCGCTCAGCCTCCGCCTGGGCTACAACTACGCCAACTCCCCCATCGGCAAGAGCGACGTGTTCAACAACCTCGTATTCCCGGCCGTTGTTACGCAGCACGCCACAGCGGGCATGAGCTACATGCTCGGCGACCACTGGGGGGTCTCGCTGGCCTACGAGAAGGCGTTTAAAAACACGATCAAGGGCAAGCACGACGTTAGCAGCGACTTCCAGGCCGTAACCCCGTTTAAGGCTGACTCCAATACGAAGATATCACTGGAGGAAGACGCGGTCAGCATGCAGCTGACCTATAAGTTCTAGGCTGACCTCACAAATGACCTTGCGCTAAGGCGGGCTCCTGAGAACGGGGCCCGCCTTAGCCGTTTATAAGCGGGACGCAGCCCCATGATAAGATGGTGCCCGCGGCGTTCCTGAAGGAAGGGTGGCGGTCCGCCACCTTTACACATCTATCATTACCGGGGTAGACTTAAATCATGGAACTCTTTGACTCGCTGCCCGAGGACGAACCGGCATCAGCCCCGCCGGAGGGCCGTGACGCGCCGCTTGCCTACCGCATGAGCCCTCGGACGCTCGACGAGTACGCCGGGCAGTCCCACATCGTCGGCGAGGGACGGCTGCTGAGGCGTGCTATCGAGGCCGACCGCGTGACCTCGATCATCCTCTACGGCCCGCCCGGCACCGGGAAGACCGCGCTTGCTCGCATCATCGCGCACATGACGCGCTCGACCTTCAGGTGGCTCAATGCGGCCACCATCGGGCTGGACGACCTCAGGAAGGTCCTCCGCGAGGCCCGCGCGCTGAAGTCCAAGGGCAGAAAGACCATCCTCTTCCTCGACGAGATCCACCGCTTCAACAAGCTGCAGCAGGACGCCCTGCTGCCGGACGTCGAGGAGGGCGCGCTCACGCTAATCGCCGCGACGGTCGAAAACCCGTATTTCTACGTCAACTCCGCTCTGCTTTCGCGAAGCCAGGTCTTCGAGCTCAAGAGCCTCGGCCGAGACGACATAGTCGCGCTCCTTAACAGAGCCATAACCGACAAGGAACGAGGCCTGGGCTCGATGGGCATCGAGGCCGACCCCGAGGCGCTCGAGCACATAGCGATCCTCTCGGACGGCGACGCCAGAAAGGCGCTCTCCGCGCTCGAACTCGCGGCGCTTACCACCTTGCCTGACGAACGGGGCGTGAAACATATCACGCGCTCCGTGGCTGAGGAGTCGATACAGAAAAAGGCGATAGTCTATGACCGCGACGGCGACCGCCACTACGACACCGCATCGGCGTTCATCAAAAGCATGCGCGGCGGCGACCCGGACGCCGTGGTCTACTACATTGCCAAGATGCTCACCGGGGGCGAGGACCCGCGGTTCATAGCGCGCCGGGTGGTGATATGCGCCTCGGAGGACGTCGGAGACGCCGACCCGATGGCGCTCGTGCTGGCGACCTCGGCGCTTAAGGCGATTGAGTTCGTCGGGATGCCGGAGGCCCGCATACCGCTTGCGCAGGCCGCGATATACGTCGCGATGGCGCCCAAGAGCAACGCGTGCTACGTCGCCATAGAGGCCGCGATGGCCGACATCCAGAAGGAGGAGACCGAGGAGGTCCCGGACTACCTGAAGGATGCGAGCTACAAGAGCGCGAAGAAGCTGGGGCATGGGGAGGGGTACTTATACACCCACGACCACCCCAACGAACCGCAGGAGTTTACTCGGAAGAAGAGGTCGTATTATAAAAAACCCAAGTAAGCCCTTATGCAGTCTTTTTCAAAGCCGCACTAAATCGCTTGATACTGCGTCATCAGTCGAAAATCGCCCTCGGAGTACATCCCAGTACACCTGCGGGACGATTTTCTCCTTCTTCCTTGTCTGACGCGATTTATCGCGCTTTAAGTTTCTATCGCATAATCGTGCGAGCGGTCAATGGCATTGATTGGATTATATGAAAAGCGCCCCGCATGCCATCGAGCATGCGGGGCGCTTAATTTTAGCCGCTAGTGCTTCTTACGCCGCTGCCGCGCCTAAGACCAGCACAGGGCAGGGTGCGTTGCGGATGACCTTCTCGACCGTACGGTCGCCGCCGAACAGCTTTCTGATGATGCCCGGCTTCTCGGCCGCGCCCATCACGATCAGGTCGCAGCGCTCCTCAGAGGCGGCCTCGATGATCCTCTCTGAGGGCTCGCCGTGCTCGATGCGGGTCTTTACGAGCGACCGCTCAGAGCGGGCCTCGCCGTCGATGCTGCAGTATGCAGAGCGCTCTCCGCCGGTCAGCACGTCCTCTATGTCCTTGATGCCGGTCAGGCAGACGTCGCCCTCATACGCGGGCAGGACCTTCACGACCGTTACCCAGGTCTGCTCGTCCTGTGCAAGACGCAGCCCGTCATGGAGCACGCCCATCCTGCCGTTTACCGCGATGAGGATCTTCCTGACCTGTTTCACTACAGTATCCTCCTTGCCACGAGCACCGGGCACGGGGCGTTGATTATGACGTGCTGCGCGGTGCTGCCAAGCAGGGCGCGGTTCATGCCCCTGTAGCCGTGGCTGCCCATCACGATTATGTCCGCCCCGATCTTCGCTGCGGTCTCGGTGATCACGTCCGCGGCGTTGCCCTCGGCGGTGAGCGTCTTGATCTTCATGCCCTTGGCCGAGGCCGCCCCGGAGGCCATCGCCAAAAGCCGCTGCGCCTCTTTGTCCAGGGCCTGCCTTACGCTCTTGGTCTTGATGAAGTCGATCATCTCCTCGTAGCGCGGGATGACGTACAGCGCGGTCACCTCTCCGCCGTCGAGCTTCGATAGCTCGACCGCGAGTGTCTAGGGCCGCGGCGCTGTATGGCGAGCCGTCATATGAGACGAGGGACGAGACGTAGGTGCCGCTGCAGTCCTCGCACGGCTTCTTGACCACGAGGACGTCGCACGAGGAGCTGGTGACGACGTGGGCCGTGACGCTGCCCAAAAGCAGGCGCGTTAAGCCCTTGCGGCCGTGAGTGCCGATCACTATCAGGTCGGGCTTCACCTCGGTCGCGACGTCGCTGATGACGTCGGCGGGCTCGCCCTCGCGTATCACAGTTGTGACCTTCACGCCGGTTGCGGAGGTTACTTCACCGGCCGCGCGCGCGCAGAGCTCCTGCAGCGTGCTTGATGCGTTTGTCGCGGTGCGTCTTCATGATCCCGAACTCCTCGGTGTCGAAGTACACGGCATGGAGCATGGTGAGTTCGCCGCCGTGCTTCTTGACCCATAGGGCCGCTTCGCGCAGCGCGGCGCGGCCCTGTTCAGAGCCGTCATAACATGTCAGAAGTTTCTTGTACATGATCAGTGTGACCCCCCGCCGCCCTTGCCGAATATAAGTCCGACGCCGACGCCCGCGGCAATGGCCGCCGCTATGGATAGCACGCCGTATAAGGCGCCGTTGTTTTTGGCCATGTTCGATAGGTACTTCACCGACCCGACCTGTTCGACCGTTATGGCGGCGTCCGAGACCTCTACGACCTTGCCGCCGCGCACCGCGTAGACCGTCGCCTTATAGTCGCCGGGCGGGGCCTGATAGGGCCACTGGGTCATTATGCTGTATTCGGCCTTGCCGTCCTTGGTGCTGACCGTTATGTCGCTGGCGCTCTCGCTATAAAGGCCCGTCGCCTCCTTGTACTTGACGAACTCGGCCATGAGCGTCATCCTTGCGGGCCGGGTCCTTGAGGTCCTCGATCTCGGCCACGTGGGTCAGGGCCGCGAGGCCGAGGCCGTACTTCTGGGCCTCCTCGGGGCTGAGTATGTCCTCGACCTTCTTGGTTGCAGTGGATGAAGTAGACGTTCGGGACCTTTGCGAACTCGAACGACTCGGTGTTCATCCATAGCACGCCGCCGACCTTGTTCTTGCGCTTCAGGGCGTCCTTCGTCTCCGGGGAGGCTATCTTTATGATCAAGTCCGTATCCGGGTCGGCTCACGCCCTGGACGCTGACGCTGCTCGCCGTGGTAGAAAAATCCTATCGAAATGTGGTCATGGTCTGTCGAGATCGAAAGCTGGGCCGAGGCCGTCGAGGCCACGAGCAGCACGAGGGCCGCGATCAGTATTATCATGCGTGTCTTCATATTAGTGGCCGCCTCCGTGCGAAAGCAGAATCTCCGGGGTCAGCGTGAGGTCGAATATCATCTTGACGGTAACGGCGAGCACGATGCTCGCGAGGATTATCTTCAGCTGGTCGGCCTTGAGCTTGCGGCCGAACACGGTGCCGATCTGCGCGCCGAAGGTCGAGCCCAGCAGCAGGATCACCGCGAGGATGAAGTCGACGTTGTGGTTCGTCGTCGCCTGCAGGAACGTGACCTCGATGCAGTTAAAGAGTATCTGGAAAAGGCTGGTCCCGACGACGACGTGCATCGGCATCCTGAGCATGTAGACCATGACCGGGACCATCAGAAAACCGCCGCCGACGCCCATTACGGCCGCAAGCACGCCGACGAACACGCCGAACAGCAGCGGCAGCAGCGCCGAGTGCTTTACGCCGGACTTCTCAAACATGGTCTGAAACGGCAGGGACGCCAGGAACTGGCCTATGCCGGACGCCTTCTTCGGGGCCTCGGGGGCCGCGTCTTTCTTTGCGCGTCATCGCCTTGACGGCGTCATAGAACATGTATGCGCCGACGATGCCGAGCATCAGGACGTACGTGACCTTGATGAGGAAGTCCGCGTTGCCGGTGGCCCTGAGGATCTTGATCGCGTAGACGCCGCCGAAGCCGCCGAGGAAACCGCCCGCGAGCAGGTAGAGGCCCATCTTGAAGTCCACGTTGCCGACCTTCCAGTGGGCGTATGTGCCCGAGGTCGATGCCGCGACGATCTGGTTTGAGTCGGTTGCGGCGGCTACGGTCGAGGGGATGCCGAGCATTATAAGCAGCGGGGTCATCAGAAACCCGCCTCCGACCCCGAAGAGGCCGGAGAGGAGCCCTACAGCGAGCCCCAGCCCCAGCGGTATGAGAACGTTAACACTGGTTAATGCGACTGGCAGGTAAAGGTACATTTAGGCAGCGGCCTCCTTTGTGGCCGCAGAGGTGCGGCCGTTATTAGTGATCGTGACGATCGGGATTGAGCTGCTTTTCAGCAGCTTTGCCAGGGTGCGGACGCTCTTGCCCCCCGCCGTGGTTATCGAGGGGCTCAGAATCACCATGTCGATCCCCTTGTTTTTCGCTAGTACGGCCTTGATCGCATCCGGGGCCTCATCGGTCGAGGTCATGACTGCGGGCTTCATGCCCGGAGTTCTTAAAGAGCGCCTCGATCAGTTTAAGGCCCTCTTCGTTTTGCTTCGTGGCCGGCGTGCCTAGGAGCTCCCTCGCGGTCTCGGTGCTCTCCGGAGTCGGCGAACGTGATCGCGCTTATCACGGCGTCGAAGCTTTCGCCCAGGGTCTTGCGCCTGAGGAGCAGGACCTCGACCCCCTTGCTGATCATCCTTGCCAGGTCCATCGTGTAGGAGAAGCCCTCACTGATGTCCCCGTCGAGGTCCGCTACGAACAAGATGTTTCTGCTCATAAGTTTGAAACCTCCTTATTGAGAGTACGCTTCTGCTTATTAATGGAAGCACGATTGATGCCAATACCAAACTGCTTGAATAATAATGATTATTTTGAAGGTGCTTAAGCAGCGTTCATATTATGAACGGTAGGGCGTTTTATGGAAACATCTTGTATTAATTGAAAATTACGGCATATAATGCCGCGATTCTGGCCGAAACGATACTGTTCATAATATGAACGTTGAACGGAAGCGGGCGGGGATGCCGCGCCATGTTATTGATTGTCCGGGCGCAAGGGAGTAGAATCATACATATGACGGTCGAGATATTGCTGCTTGCGCTGGAATCCGCGCTGCTCGTCTTTACGATAGCGCTCCTGATCCTGAGCCGCAGGGAGGGGAAGGGCCGCGACGCCCTGATCATGCAGGTCACCTCGGCCATGCGCATGCTCACCCGCCACGAGTACTTCATCAGCGTCATCGACTGCATGATGGACGCTAAGGAGGAGATCGTGGCGAGCATCACCGGCCGCATGCCGAGCAACCCCGACGACGCAAAGCGCGTGCGCGAGATCGCCGATACGATCGAGAAGTTCACCTCGCAGGGCGTCATCGTGCGCTACCTGATGCCGAAGTTCCAGGACCGCCTGCACATGGGCTGGCTCTATACCAAGGCCGGGGCCGAGGTGCGCTACAACAGCTGCCCGAGCTCGCTCGGGTTCCGCTACACGGTCGTGGACGCGAAGGTCGTGATCGTCGGCATCCCGGAGGAGACCGGGGAGCGCGAGGCCACGCGCAAGGGCGACCGCCTGCCGTCGGAGGAACTCGGCGCCATCCTTAAGAAGTACTTCTACGACTGCTGGGACACGCAGGTCACGTTCGAGGCCTACCTGAAAGAGACGATGCTGCACACCGGGGCCTCGGCCAAGACGCTCAGCCACGAACTGCAGATCGACGAGTCATACCTGGAGCGGATCTCGGCGGATTAGCGGCCGCCGATCTCCTCCAAGGCGCGCACCAGCTCCACGGTCGCGTCTCGGTTGAGGTATATCTCCTCCGGTGGGACCATATCAAGGCTCTCTATAACGCGCTCGACCGGCACCTGAAAGGCGCTGGCGAGGGCCGTCGCGGTGACAAACAGCTCCTTGCGCCTCATCATGTCCTCGGGTGCGGTGCCCGCACGGGAGAGGGCAATGTCCATGCCCCTCAGGCGCTGCACCGCGGCCCTGATGACCGCGGTGACTATCGGAGGGGTCTTTGAGAGTATGGCCTTAAAATCCTCGGCGCTGATCTCGACGAGCTCGGAGTCGGCTATCGCGCGCACCGTCGCGCTCCTCGTGTGGTCGGGGCTGAATATCGACATCTCGCCCACGATCTCGCCCTCGCCGATCTCGCCCAGTACGATCCTGTGGTCGCCCGCAAGCCGCGTGGCCTGCAGCCTCCCTGAGCGGACGATATATAGCATCTCGCCCTTCTGGCCCTCGGCGAGCACCGTGTCCCCGGCGCGGTATGTCCTGAGCGGAAAACGCATGGCTAATTATAGACCTTCCGGCACGCTGAGTGTCTCATGAACCGCTCCGTGGCGGCTTGGGTTTGAAGCTCCGGCATTCGCTGCCCGAGGACTCGAACACCAGCCTTGAGGGCATCTCCTTGGACTTGAACTTCATGGCCTTGCACCCGTGCGGCTTCGCCGGGTCCCACGTGACGACGTAATACGCGCACCTTGTGCACTGCGGCCGCTTGAGCTCTGCCATGGGCAATATAATACACGATTTTTAATGCGGCCGCGGGCGTCTGCTGATATAATCGGCTATGAAGGAAGCACTGCTCTGGGAGAAGCTCGACCGAGACCGCGTCAAGTGCGCGATGTGCGCCCACCGCTGCACGATCGAGCCAGGCCGCCGCGGGATATGCGGTGTGCGCGAAAACCGGGAAGGCACGCTCTACTCCCTCGTCTACGGAGTGCTCGTCTCGGGCAACGTCGACCCGATAGAGAAAAAGCCGCTCTTTAACTTCCTTCCCGGCACGAAGTCCTACTCCATAGCCACGGTCGGCTGCAACCTGCGCTGCGCCCATTGCCAGAACGCGGACATCTCGCAGTTCCCGATCAACGCCGTACCCGGCGAGGAGATGCCCGGCGAGCGGATGACGCCCGAACAGGTCGTCGCGGCGGCCGAGCGCACCGGATGCGCGAGCATCGCCTACACCTACACAGAGCCCACGATCTTCATGGAGTTCTGCCTCGACACGGCGAAGCTCGCCCGCGGGCGCGGGATCAGGAACGTCTTCGTGAGCAACGGTTTTATGACGCCCGAGAGCGCCCGCCTCATCGCCCCTTACCTCGACGCCGACAACATCGACCTCAAGGGCAACGACGAGTTCTACCACAAGGTCTGCAAGGCCCGCCTGGGCCCGGTGCTCGACACGATCCGCCTGATGAAGGAACTCGGCGTATGGGTCGAGGTGACTACTCTGGTAATCCCCGGCTGGAACGACTCGGACAAGGACCTGACCGAGATCGCCGCGTTCATCCATTCCGTGGACCCGGCGATGCCCTGGCACGTTACCGGGTTTTATCCCACATACCACATGCTCGACCGGCCCTCGACACCGGTCGAGACGCTCAGGCGCGCACGCAAGATCGGCATTGACGCGGGGCTCAAATACGTATATGAGGGCAACAGGCCGGGGGAGGGCGGGGAGAACACGTATTGTCCCCAATGCCACGAACTCCTGATCGAGCGGATGGGATTCTATTTGTCCCGCATCGCTCTCATGAACGGGAAGTGCCCGAAGTGCGGGACTCTCCAATCTGGCGTGTGGGGTTCTGATACCTAAGTCTGTTATCGTGACTTTCTTCAAAGCGCACCAAATCGCTTGATACTGCGTTGGGCATCAAAGACTCGCCCTCTATGTACGCCCAAGTACACCATCGGGCGGTCTTCTCGCCCTGCCTTGTCTTAAGCCGATTTGGGCGCGCTTTCGGGGGTGTGGAAGCCAACATACGCCCCCCGGCCCCCCAAGGTCAAAGGCATGATTGGAATAGGCAACTCGTGAGACAGTAACCGCGCTCCGTCTGAAAGCGAGCGATATTTCGGCAGACAAGGAACGCCGAGGAAAACGTCCGAAGGTGTACTGATTGTACATCGAGGACGGATTTCCGAGGCAGTGACGCAGTATCCCGGAATTGCAGCCGCTTTCAGCGCGCTTAGGCATATATACGCATACCCCGCGCGCGCGCCTTTTATTTTATAGTGTTCGGATGTCAGCGTTAAAACGGCCCTAACATTGCGGAAAACAACGCTATTATGGGTTCCACCCTGTTCGGATGTTCGGATGTTTTTGACCGAAAAAAGGGTAATGTTCGAGTCCAGTTTTGCGGTTGGTTTAAGTCCGTAATCGTTCCCAATCTCCGGCGTTATTAAATTGGTGTTTTTGTATATCACGCGCGAGGATAGAACGCAAAAGCGGAACCCGTCAATGGGAACTGGTTCCTAGGAACCAGTTCCATGGAACCAGTTCCTAGGAGTTGGTTCCGCTTGTAAAGGTTACGCTCTTACCGGACAGTATCAGGCTGGAAAAAGCAGGCGGCAGCCAGCCCTTCCATCGGTTAGAATGTTTCACCACAAAACACAGACCGAAGGAGGAAGGGCATGACTGCCAAAGAAAAGATATCACAAGGGAGGCTTTCAATGCTTCAGCTGGCCGAGAGGCTCAGGAACGTGTCGGAGGCCTGTCGCCGCCGGGGGGTGAGCCGCAGCCAGTTTTACGAGTACAAGCGGGCGTTTCAGGAGCAGGGGTTTGCGGGGCTCGCGGACCTTCCGCCGATAGCGCGTAGCTGTCCCCACAAGACGCCTGAGGAGGCCCGCAAGCGAGTGATCGAGATGAGCCTTGCTCACCCCCGGTGGGGGAAGCAGCGCATCTTCGAGCACCTGCTTCTGGAGGGCATATTGGTGCGTCCCTCAACTGTGTATCGCATCCAGGTTCGCGAGGGGCTGGAGTCGAAGGCCAAGCGCATCCTCCGGCTTGAGCAGGAGGCTAACGGCAAGGAGATCGAGCTAACGGAGGAGCAGGTCAAGCTCATCGAGCGGGCCAATCCGTGCTTCAGGGAAAGGCATGTGGAGAGCGCATATCCGGGCTATCTGCTCAGCCAGGACACCTTCACGGTGGGCAAGCTCAAGGGCATCGGGACCGTGTATCTGCAGGCCGTGGTGGACACGTACGGCTCTTATGCCTTCGGCAAGCTGTACACGTCGAAGAGGCCCGAGACGGCGGCCGACGTGCTCTACGACCGCGTGCTGCCGTTTTACGAGGACCATGGCATCAGGGTCCAGCATGTCCTGACGGACAACGGCTCGGAGTACTGCGGCAAGCTGCTGCGGCATCCGTACGAGCTGTTTCTGGCGCTTCACGACATCGCGCATCGAAGGACGAAGGTGGCGACACCGAGGACAAACGGATTCGTGGAGCGGTTTAATCGCACCATCCTGGACGAGTTCTTCTCGGAGACGTTCAGGTACCGGTTCTACGCATCGCTCGATGAGCTGCAGTATGACCTCGACCGGTGGCTGCACCACTACAACAACGAGCGCCCTCACAAGGGCTATCGCAACATGGGCAGACGGCCAATAGAAACTATCGAGCTGGGCAAAAAGCTAAGACAGAAAGCTGAGGAGGAGGCCGCCTGATCAGTGCGACCGATGAGATGGAAAACTGTCCGGAGAGCACTGGACTTTTACATTCCGCTAACGGCGTGGTCGGAGGGCCAACAATTTTTCTTTCCCTTTCATTCCCAATACACAGCGATGTAAAATAGATGCATGTTGGCCAATATTGACTCGATGAGGATTGAAGCCTCTTCACGACTTCATCCAACTAGAAAATCAGCCTTGGGACAATTCATGACCCCAAATTCAATCGCCGAGTTTATGGTTACACTTTTTAACAAATTCGATAAAGATATACGGCTATTGGATGCAGGTGCGGGAATAGGTTCACTTTCCCTTGCGTTCCTTGATAAAGCTATTTCTAATGCAGCCTCAATTCATATAGATGCATGGGAAATGGAACAGATACTATTGCCGTATTTGAAATCAAATTTAATTCATTATCAAAAAGAAGCAATGTATAATGGTGCGCTTTTGCAGTTCAATATTCATGATGATGATTTCATTGAGAATGCAGTTTTGAGTTTAGCCGCCAACAGGAGCAGCCAATACACCCATTGCATTATTAATCCTCCGTACAAAAAGATAAACTCTAATTCAAAGCATAGGTTTCTTTTGCGGAAATTAGGCATAGAAACAGTCAACCTCTATACAGCTTTTCTTGCTCTATGTATTCGGCAGCTTCAAAGTAAAGGGCAATTAGTTGCGATAGTACCGCGCAGTTTTTGCAATGGCACATACTATAAACCATTTAGACAGCTTCTTCTTGAAACCTGCTGCATTTCTCATATCCATGTATTTGAGTCAAGAAAAAAAGCATTCAAGGACGAAGGTGTATTGCAGGAGAACATTATTGTTAAACTCATTAAGAATCGTCCTCAATCAAAGATTAGAATTTCATCATCTCACGATGATAGCTTTTTAGATTACACTGTTCGTGAGGTTGAGGCGAATGATGTAATAATGAATGGAGAGACTGATTATTTTATCCGCATACCAATAAAATCAAAACCTGTGACAAGTTCACCCCTATTCGAGTACTCACTTGGTCAGCTTCTACTCGGGGTCTCTACTGGGCCAGTGGTTGATTTTAGGGTTAAAGAATATTGCTCTAATAAGCCCAATAGCAAATCTGTTCCATTGCTATATCCAAAGCACTTCTCCAATGGTGAACTTATTCATCCAAAGGAAATAAAAAAGCCAAGTTGGATCACATTAAATTCTGAAACAAGCAAATGGTTGATGCCGAAAGGCTTCTATACTCTTGTGAAACGTTTTTCTGCGAAAGAAGAAAAAAAGAGAATTGTCGCCTATGTTGTAAATCCAAATGAATTAATAGGAGACTATTTTGGATTCGAAAATCATTTCAATATATTTCATGTCAATAAACATGGCTTAGATGAGAACATGGCATACGGACTTGCTTTGTTTCTCAACTCATCCTTAGTCGATAACTATTTCAGAACTTTTTCAGGACATACCCAAGTTAATGCAAATGATTTACGTTTAATCAAATATCCAAGTAAGAGGTTATTGATGGAGCTTGGCAGAAAGTATAAACATAAGATACTTACTCAAACACAAATAGACCAAGCAATTTCCATCAATGAGTAAAAAGCAACGAATAAAAGAAGCGCTTAGCATTTTAGCTGACCTTGGAATGCCACGTGCGCAATTGAATGAACGGAGTGCACTCTGTCTTTTGGCCTTATTAAATTTGCGCCCCGACAAAGGTTGGGCTTCGTCGGAAAGCCCTCTTATCGGAATTACTCCGATTATGGATTGGAGCAGAGATTTTTATGGTACACATTATGCGCCGAATACACGAGAAACATTTCGAAGGCAAACAATACACCAATTCATTCAGGCTGGGATTGCATTGATAAATCCAGATAAGCTTGACAGAGCAGTGAATAGCCCTCACACTGTATATCAGATAGAGCCTCAGCTATTGAATATACTAAAACAGTTTGGGACTAAGCGCTATAGAACGCAACTCGCGTCTTTTCAAGAAAAACGACCCTCTTTAGCAAAGCAATATGCTAAGAATAGAGATATGCTACAAATTCCCGTCAAGTTAACCGATAAATTGGAGATTCGGCTAAGTGCTGGGCATCATAGCCAGCTTATTACGGCTATCATTGAAGAATTTGCTTCTAGATTCGTCCCTGGCGGGATTCCGATTTATGTGGGTGACACAGGGGATAAATTTGCATATTTTGATGAGGTAAAGTTATCCGGCCTTGGAGTGCAAACGGACAACCACGGCAAAATGCCTGATGTTGTGATTTATTACCGTGAAAAAAACTGGCTTGTTCTTGTAGAGGCTGTTACAAGCCATGGGCCTATGGATGGGAAGCGGCATCTTGAACTTTCAGAGTTATTTAACAAATGTTCCGCTGGTTTAGTGTTTGTTTCAGCATTTCCTGATAAAAAACGATGAATAAATACCTTGAAGTAATTGCTTGGGAGACGGAAGTATGGATAGCCGATAATCCAACACATTTAATTCATTTTAACGGTATAAGATTCTTAGGCCCATACTGACGGGAAAATAGTGACAGAGCTCATTGTCTGACGGAAACAGGGACGTTCCTATCTATCCAAGTTCTAACTAGCTATTCAAAAAATCCTCATTGCATATTGGAATAATTACTAATTCATCGGATCTGTTTGGTAAATGGCATCACGAGCTCGGTGCGGGGGCGCATAGCATCCCGCCTAAGATCAAATGGGTTTTAATCGCATTACGCTAGTGTCGCGTGCTTTCACATGCCCCATTGCCATGCGCTAGTGAAAATGCTTTAATATATTGACAGGTCGAATCAACAGGAGGCTGATGCACATGGGCAAGGCGGCAGACATGGTGGAGATACCGAAAGAGGAGTACTCGCTTCTGAAGGAACTGTTCAGGACCGTAAAGCGGCAGAACCTGCTCCTTCGTATCTCCGAGGCTGAGAAGAACCTCAAGGCGGGCAAGGTCAAAAAGGTCTCGGCGGACAAATTCATCGACGGCATATAATCCCCCTGTGAAACCCAGATACATACTCTTTGATTCGGCGTTTGAAAAACGATTTTCCAAGTATAAATCCCGCCTTGACGAAGCCGGACGAAGTCACCTTAAGCAAAGGTTTGAACTTTTCAAGGAAGATGTTTTTGACAAGCGGCTCAAGACGCATAAGCTGAAAGGCAACCTTGGTGCGTACTATGCCTTCTCAGTAAACCATTCCGACAGGATAGTCTTCAAGGTACTCGACGATGAGGGCGTGTTTCTCATCGAGGTAGGAAGCCACGACGAGTGTTATTGATCTGAGGGGAAAACAGGGACAGTCATCGGATCTGTTTCGTGAATGGCATCAAGATGAGGGTTGGGAGGCCGAGCTTGTCCGGTTCGCGGTAAGGGCCGACGCCGATTACGATGGTTTCCTGTGACACGTCCCTGACCAGCGTGCCTAACATCCTGTCCCACACAGAGAGGATCGTCCCATAGTTCGTGTCGCGCTCGAAGACCTTCACGGAATGGTGTATGCGGTGCATCGATGGCGGGACGAAGACCGTCCAAAACACGCTTTCAAGCGATTTCGGCACACGGAGGCTGCTGTGCTGAAACTGGGCCGCGAGCACAAGCAGGCTCTCAAAAATAATGACGCCGACCATTCCGGCTCCAAGGAAATAGATGAGCCCAAGCTTGATGACCGCGGAGATCGAGAGTTCCCCGATGTGGAACCGTGATGCCGTCGAGACATCCATGTTGATGTCGCTGTGGTGCACGCGGTGAAAGCGCCAAAACAGCGGGACCTTGTGGTTCAGCATATGCCAGACATAGAGCATGAAGTCCATGACCAAAACCGTCAATGTGACATTCGCCCATAGCGGCAGCGCGACCATATTAAGGAGCCCGACCCGGTGTTCGGTCACGTACGCGGCTTCATTGGCCGTGGCGGCGGCGAATAAGATTGTGAGGATCGCGCTGTTTATGATCGCGAGCGAGATGTTCGTCATGACCCGCTTCGCCTTCGCGACCGTCGGGTTGCGATAAGGCCTGACGTATTCCAGCAGCAGGAAAAAGAAGAACCCACCCCAAAAGGCCATGAGGCGTATCAAGACGGCGTTTAGGTGGATCATTAAAACATTGTAGGCTAATCCGTATGCTAAGACAAGATCAGCTCAATTAGCGATCTGCCCCGAAAAGACTTATTATTTCACTATTAACGCGAGCGAAATTCCGGCAGACAAGGGGCGCTGCCCCCTAAAATTATAACTTGACTATTGCGCAGAAATCGGATAAGATTGATCTTATATGCAGGTGACGCGACTTTCAGACTACGCGATCCGTGCGGTGCTGCACCTCTCCCAAAACGAGGGGCGCGTCGTAGGCGTGCCCGATATAGTCAAAGAGCAGGGCATCCCAAAGCCCTTCGCATCGAAGATCCTCCAGAGGCTGGCCAAGGCGGGAATCGTGCGCTCGGTGCAGGGGGTGCGCGGCGGCTACGTGCTCGCCCGCAAGGCCTCCGAGATCACGCTACTCGACGTATACGAGGCCGCCTCGGGGCCCCTGTGCCTCAACGTCTGCGTCGACCGCTCCAGGGGCTGCGACCGGAGCAATGAATGCCCTGCCCACCCGGTATGGAGCAAGCTCACTTCACAATTGCGGCAAAGCATGAGACAATGGACCATTAAGAAGGTCCTGGATTCTTGCGGACGCGATAAATGAAAGGAGCGTTCAGATGCAAACTGAAGGGGGTTACCACTACTCGGTAGTGCGGGGCTTCACGCTCTCGGCCCTGTTCTGGCTGATCATCGGGCTCGTCGTCGGCCTATGGATCTCGGCCGAGCTGTTCATGCCCGGCCTGAACCTGACCTCATGGCTCGGATACGGAAGGCTGCGCGTCATCCACGTCAACGGCCTCGCGTTCGGCTTCGGCCTCGCCGGGATATTCGCGTGCAGCTATTACATCCTGCAGAAGCTCGGCCGCACGCCGCTTGCCTTCCCCGGCCTCGCGCGCTTCCACCTCTGGCTGTTTAACGCCGCGATCACGCTGGCCGCCCTGAGCCTGTTTATGGGCATGAACACCTCCAAGGAATACGCTGAGCTCGAATGGCCGCTGGACATCGGGGTCGTGATCATGTGGGTGATATTCGCGATAAACGTCTTCGGCACCCTGATTAAGCGCAAAGAGAAGGACATGTACATCTCGATCTGGTACATCCTGGCCACGACCGTCACGGTCGCGGTCATCTACATCGGCAACAACCTCGAGATCCCGGTCAACCTCTTTAAGTCCTACCCGGTCTACGCCGGGCGTAAACGACGCCAACGTCGAGTGGTGGTACGCGCATAACGCGGTCGGGTTCGTCTTCACCGTCCCGATACTCGCGATGTTCTACTACTTCCTCCCCAAGTCCACCGGGCTGCCGATCTTCAGCCACCGCCTCTCGATAGTCGCGTTCTGGTCGCTGGTGTTCGCCTACCTCTGGACGGGCGCGCACCACCTTATGCTCACCCCGCTTCCGGAGTGGATACAGACCGTCGGCATAGCGTTCAGCATATTTTTGATCGCGCCCTCGTGGGGCTCGGTCGTAAACGGCTACTACACGATGCGCGGCAACTGGGGGCAGCTCCAGAGCAACTACCTCGCGAAGTTCTTCCTGCTCGGGGTCACGTTCTACGGCCTGCAGACGATACAGGGCCCGACGCAGGGCCTCCGCACGCTGACCGCGTTTTTCCACTACAGCGACTACATCATCGGCCACGTCCACATGGGCACGATGGGCTGGGTGACGATGATCATCTCGGGCTCGTTCTACTACATGATCCCCAAGACGACCGGCCGCGAGGTATACAGCGTGCAGCTCGCCAACGTGCACTTCTACCTCGTCCTGATCGGGCAGCTCCTCTATACCGTGACGATGTGGATGGCCGGGATCGAGCAGGGCGCGATGCTCAAGGCCACGAACGCCGACGGCTCGCTAACCTACAGCTTCCTCGAGACGATGCAGACCCTCCTGCCGTACTGGAAGATCAGGTTCATAGGCGGGGCGGTCTACTTCATCGGGATCATCGTGTTTGCGTACAACATCGTCATGACCATACGCGCGGGCAGGCCCGTCGGAGAGAAGCCCGCGCCAGCCGTGGCCGAGGGGGTGCAATAAGATGAGCGACAGCGTATACAGCAGACCCATCGTATTTGCGGTGCTCTCGGCGGTCGTGATCCTGGTGGGCACGGTTGTCACGACGTTCTACCCTATGGTCATGCCCTCTACCCAGCCCAAGAGCGGGTACGTCAAGCCCTATACCGCGCTCGAGCTCGAGGGCCGCGACGTCTATATCCGCGAGGGCTGCAACAACTGTCACACGCAGACGATCCGCCCGCTTCGCACCGAGGTCCTCAGGTACGGCGACTACTCCAAGCCCGAGGAGTTCGCCTACGACAGCCCGCACCTCTGGGGCTCGCGGCGCGTCGGGCCGGACCTGGCGCGCATAGGCGGCAAGTACGCCGACAGCTGGCACTACGTCCATACCGTCGACCCGCAGAAGATGTTCGCGGCCTCGAACATGCCGCGCTACGTGTGGCTCGCGGACTCAAAGCTCGACACCTCATACACGCTCAAAAAGTCCCAAGTCCTCGGCTTCGGCTACTCGGAGGCCGACGTGCAAAAGCAGCTCGACGACGAGCGTGCGCGGCTTACTTCGCCGCAGTACCGGTACAAGCCGCAGCGCGACAACGCCATCCCGGCCGGGCTGCGCGGAGACCTGACCGAGCTTGACGCCCTCATCGCGTACCTCCAGAAGCTCGGGCGCGACTACAAGGACAGCCAGAAGACCGAGGCGGCGGTGGCCTCGGCCGCTCCGGCCGGGGGCAACTGACATGCACTGGAGCGCTCTGGTTTATCTGGGCTTCACGGCGGCGCTTCTGGCGGTGCTTGGCGGAATCGCGTATTATAGCTATAAACCATCTCGCAGAGATGCGGTCGAGGAGCCGAAGTTCCGGATGCTCGACGACAACGACGAGTAAGGAAGGGGACGCCCGATGAGCGATATAGCCAAGATGGAGCTGGAAAACAAGATTCCCAAAGGTTGGGCGGCGTTTTACATCGCGGCCATCCTGTTCGTGATCGTATACGTTGCCTCATACACGCCCGAATTCAGCGGGTGGTCGTTCAACAAGCGCTTCGACGCTGCCCACTCGGCCGAGCTGGCGGGCATGGCCCATCCCGTACAAAACGTCAACCCATACGCCGGCGACCTGAAGGCTATCGAGGAGGGCGAGGCCCACTATAAGAGCATGTGCGCGGGCTGCCACGGCGAGGGCCTGAAAAACCCTGCGATAGGCCAGGACATCCTCAAGGCGCCGGCCCTTACTGACGAGGCGATCTACGATTTCATATACAAAGGGAGCGTCAACGGGATGCCGGCCTTCGGCTCGCAGCTCGGCCCGGACCGCACCTGGAAGCTCGTCGCATACATCCAGCACGAGCGCGCCGAGGGGGGCATGGCCCCGTCAACCGAGGCTGGTGAGAATAACCCAGTGCAGATGGCCGCGAAGGGCGGGGGCGGATCGCACGGGGGCGGCAGCGGAGGCGTTGGCGGACAACAGGGCAACAAAAGGAAGAACATGACCGAGGACGGGCTGATCGTCTATAACAGGACCTGCGCCGGATGCCACGGCCTCGGGCTTAAAAACCCGCCGGTCGGGGCGGACCTCCTCGGTACGCTCAAATACGGTGACACCACCCTGGCGCTCACCGAGACGATCACAAACGGCAGGCCGGGCGGCATGCCCAGCTTCGGCTCGCAATTCAGCCCGGAGCAAATACATAAGATAGTCATATATATCCAGCAAGAGCGCATGAGGCGCTAAGGGGCTCGGGCCCGGCCGCTCCCCCCTCACATGGTGGGGCCGCCGGGCGCCGCCACTCGGACCTGTCATGCAACAGCACTCCAGGGCGCACCACGACAGATGGCTCACCAGGAGGCGCGCGGCCGCGGCGCTCGAGGCCGCCGTGATCCTGGGCCTGCCGTTTCTGACCATCCACGGGCAGAGCGCGCTTCGCTTCGACATCCCCAGCCTCACGCTCTTCGCCTTCGGGGCCGAGATCCCGATCAGCCAGTTCCTCTCGGTGCTGTTGATCATGCTGTTTCTGGGGGTGCTGTTTATCGGCATCACGACGGTATTCGGCCGCATCTGGTGCGGGTGGCTCTGCCCTCAGAGCGTGCTGGAGGAATTCGCCGAGGACCTGTCCTCGGCCATAAACAGGAAACACCGCCTGCTCATCAAGCGCCTGATCCTCGTGCCGGTCTCGGCGCTCGTCTCGGTCTCTATGATCTGGTATTTCATCCCCCCGGCCGGGAGCCTCGATGCGATAGCCTCGGGCGGCGCGGCCATGTGGTTTTTCATCGTCATGGCGCTCGCGATTTACGCGATGCTCGCGCTTCTGGGCAGGCGGTTCTGCGCCACGGTCTGCCCCTACTCGATGCTGCAGAGCGCGTTTTTCGACCGCGACACGGTCGTGGTCGGGTTCGACCCCGCGCGGGCGGACGAGTGCATGGGCTGCGAGATGTGCGTAAAGTCCTGCCCGATGGGCATAGACATCAGGCGCGGCCTCCAGCGCGAGTGCATCGCCTGCGCGCGGTGCATAGACGCGTGCGAGACGATGAGGCGCGGCCTCCCCCCGCTCGTGCGCTACATGGGCAGGCCGCTGAGGGCGAAGGCGGCCGTCTGGGCCGCGGCGGCGGCGCTGTTCGCCCTGGCCGCGATCGTAGCCGTCGGTGCGAGGCCGAGCGCCGAGGTCACTTTTTACAGGAACGCCGTGCAGCCCGCCAAGGGCCACGTCAACACCTATACCTACAGCATCCGCAACAACACCTCCGCGCCGCTGGATTTTACGGTAGTGCCGGGCCCGCCGTTTGAGGTCGTGGGCGGAGCCGTCGAGGTCATGGTCCTGCCCGCAGAGCGGGCGAACGGCATCATCGTCCTCTCGCCTGCCGGCCCCGCGACGAGCGTGCGCGTGACGTTCCGCGCACGGGGGGTCGAGATCACGAAGGAGGCCGGATACCTTTGAAACGCTTCATCTACGCGCTTTTTATAGGCTTCGCGCTGATCACGGCATATACGTTTTATAAGGCCAGTTCGGTCTACGACGGACTGGTCGAGCCCTCATACTACGAGCGCAGCAAGGACTGGTTCGAGACCCGCAAGGCCGAGGTCAGCATGGGACTCGCCATAGACCTCCGGAAGATGCCGGTCTCGGCAGGCACGCAGGAGATGGCGGTCTCGGTCCGAAACGCCAAGGGCCCGCTTACCTCAGGCCATGCGACGCTCACGCTCGGCAGGCCGAGTTCGTCGTCGACCGACCGGGCGTACGAGGCAGGCGAGGTCTCGCCCGGCGTATATTCGGCCAGCGTCGAACTCCCTGAGCGCGGGATATGGCTCGTTCGGTTTGAGCTTCAGCACCCCTCGATATCGACCGAGCGGCGATGGACCATAACCATAAACTGATAACGCTCTGCGTCCTGATATTGCTGATGGGCTGCTCCGCGCAGGCCCCGCCCCCGGCCGACTGCGACCCGGACGCCGGGCCGTGCGCCAAGCCCGCCGCTACTCTTGAGATCACGCCGCGCCCCGTGGCCGCTATGCGCGAGCTGACCTTCAGCGTGATAACGAAAGGCGCGCCCGCGCCGGACATGATCGACCTCTCGATGCCGGGTATGACGATGGGGGTCAACCGCGTGCCGCTTAAGCGGGTAGCGCCCGGTACTTACGCGGGCCAAGGCGTGATCGTGCGCTGCCCGAGCGGGGCCACGCTGTGGCGTGCGGCGGTGTATAACGGCGATGCGCTGGTCGCGGAGTATCTCTTCGATGTCAGGCGGTAGGCTCTGCTGCAGCCACTGCGAGCTGCCAGTCCCCGAGGCCGAGGCGATCCGCGAGGGCCCGCTCGCGTTTTGCTGCGAGGGCTGCCGCTCCGTGTACCATATACTGCGCGCCGGGGGCTTCGACGAGTTCTACTCGCACCGCCCGGGCTGGAGGCCCGGCCCGCCGCCGGATGCCGCCGAACTAGAGCCCTCGGCCTTCGCAGGCTCGGTGCGGCAGGCCGGGGATACTCTTACGCTCGACGTGCAGATCAGCGGGATCAGGTGCGCCTCGTGCGTCTGGCTGATAGAGAACTTCCTCAAGCGCAAGGTCGGGGTGAGCGAGGCGCGCATCAACTACGCCACGCACCGCGGCCGCATCACATGGCGCTCCGCCGGCCCTTCACTTAAGGACATCCTCCACGCGATCCGCTCTATCGGGTATATCGCGCTGCCGTATTCCGCGGCAGCCCGTGACTCGCTCATAGACCGCGAGCGGCGCGACCTCCTCTTGCGCTTCGGCACGGCCGCGTTTTTCTCGATGCAGCTGATGCTCTTTACGGTCGCGCTCTACGCCGGGTACTTCAAGGGCATGGACCCGTCGCTCAAGAGCTTTTTCCAGTACGTCACCTGGGCGCTCGCCACCCCGGTCGTGTTCTATTCGGGCTGGCCGTTTTTCGTCAACTCGATCAGGTCGGTCCGCAACCGCGTGCTCGGCATGGACGTGCTCGTGTTCGCGGGCTCGTTCTCTGCGTATCTCTACAGCATCGCGATGATATTCTATGGCGGCGAGGTCTACTTCGACACCTCCGCGATGATCATCACCCTGATCCTGCTGGGCCGCTACATCGAGGCCAATGCCAAGGGCCGCGCCTCGGAGGCCATAACCGCGATGCTCGGGCTTCAGCCGCGCGAGGTAAGGCTCCGCGGCGGCGGAGCTGCGGCCATCGAGTCCGTCAAGGCCGGAGACGAGATCGAGGTGATGCCCGGCGGCCGCGTGCCGCTCGACGGTGAGATCGCAGAGGGCGAGGCCGAGATAGACGAGTCGATGCTCACCGGAGAGTCCCGCCCTGTATCGAAGCGCCGCGGCGACGAGGCGCTCGCCGGCACGGTATGCCTCAACGGCCACCTCACCCTGAAGGTGACGCGCACGGGCGACGAGACCGTGCTCTCCTCTATCGTGCGTGCGGTGGAGGAGGCCCAATCCAGGCGCGCGCCGATACAGGCTGTTTCGGACCGCGTGGTCGGGTGGTTCGTCCCGGCCGTGCTCGCGATAGCCGCGGGCACGGCGGCATGGTGGCTGCACGCGGGTGGGGGGCCGTCGCGCGCGCTATCGGCCTCGGTCGCGGTGCTCGTGATAGCCTGCCCGTGCGCGCTGGGGCTCGCGACCCCGCTTGCGGTGCTGCGCGGTACGTGGCTCGCCTCTGCGCGCGGGATACTCGTGCGAGGCGGCGACGTGCTGGAGCGCGCGGCGCATACCGACACGCTCGTGTTCGACAAGACCGGGACGCTCACGCGCGGCAGCCCTGTGCTGACGGACGTGATCGAGACCGGCAACCATACCGCCGAAGACGTGCTGCGCCTCGCGGCATCCCTTGAGGCGCACTCCGAGCACTCCTTCGGCCGCGCGGTGCTCGCGGCCTCGCGCGCTGTCGAGCCCCTGCCCGTTGAGGCATTCAGCGTGGTCGCGGGACGCGGAGTGGTCGGCATGGCCAACGGCTGGCGCGCGCTGCTCGGCACGAAAGGGTTGCTCGAAGACGAAGGCGTGGCCATACCCGAGGCGCTCGTCGAGCAGGCGAGGAAGCTCGCGCTTCAGGGCAAGACAGTCTCGTTTCTCGCCTCGGGCGGGCGGGCCGCCGGGCTGGTCGCGGTGGCCGACGGCATCAGGGACGAGGCGCGCGATATAGGCAAGACGGCTGATGCGATAGACCTGCGCATGGTCACCGGAGACAACGCCGCCGCTGCGGCGCATATCGCGGCCGAGGCCGGGCTGAAGGCCGTGCACGCGGGCGTCACGCCGGAGGGCAAGGCGCGGCTCATCCGGGAACTCAAGGACCATGACCGCACGGTGATGATGCTCGGAGACGGGATCAACGACGCCCCGGCGCTGAGCGAGGCGCAGGTGGGGGTATCGATGGGCCGCGCCTCGGACATCGCGCTGCTGAGCTCCGACGCGGTGCTGATGCGCAACGACCCGCGCGCAGCGCTCGAGCTAGTCGATATCGCGCGGCGCACCCTGCGGCTGATCAAGCAAAACCTCTTCTGGGCGTTCTCTTATAACCTGCTGGCGATACCCCTTGCCGCGGCCGGGCTGCTGCACCCGATAGTCTCGGCCCTGTGCATGGCCGCCAGTTCGCTCCTGGTCGTCGCCAACTCCATGAGGCTCCGCCCTCGCCGCACCGGGGCGCGATAGCTGTGTGGAGCGTGTATTTTCTCGTGCTCGTGGCGGGATTCCTCGGGCTCGCGGCATGGCTGATATTCCTGTGGGCCGCCAAGAGCGGACAGTACGACGACCCCGAGGGCCCCAAGTACCGCATGCTCGATGACGATGACGGGCCCACGGGGCCGACTGGCCCCCCTCCGGACACGGCCAGGAAACCTCCAACCGAGCCTTCGCCAAAGGGCTGAGCGCAATGCCCTCTGACCTGCTCTGGCTCTCGGCCCTGATGCTCGGCACCGGTCTCAGCGGCGGCTTCGGCCACTGCCTCGGGATGTGCGGCCCTATCGTTGTGACGTATGCCTCGGCATACCGCGTGGCTGGCATCCGGCCCCACGTACTCTACGGGCTCGGGCGCGTGACCACATACGCGCTGATGGGCGCTGCGGCAGGGCTCGCGGGCTCGCTCGTGCCCGTGGCCAGCCCGGCCGCCCAGCGCTGGGTGATGGCCGGGGCCGGGGCGCTCGTAGTGCTGATGGGGCTCGGGATGGCCGGGCGTGGGCCGGTGCTCAGGGTGCTCGAGCGCGTTGGGCTGGGCATCGGATTCATCAGGCGCGCCGGAGCTTTCTTCGGCG
This sequence comes from Nitrospirota bacterium, assembly GCA_963721805.1. Lineage (GTDB taxonomy): Bacteria > Nitrospirota > Thermodesulfovibrionia > Thermodesulfovibrionales > JdFR-86 > CAVRJY01. The sequence goes on from CAVRJY010000002.1 coordinate 127,696, forward strand.
CTGGGCTCACGGCCGGGGCGTACTATCCGCTTGGGGTGGTGATGGGCTTCATACCCTGCGGGCTCGTATACACCGCGCTTGTGGCCTCGGCTCGCGCCTCGATGGATGCGGCGCCGCCGGCCGCCGTGGCGCGCGGGATGGTGCTGATGGCCGCGTTCGGCGCGGGCACGATGCCGGGTATGGTGCTCGCCGGGCGGGCCTCGGCCCTGATCGGCACGCGCATGCGCGGCGCGCTCACGGCCGTAGGCGCGGCCCTGATGGTCGCGGCCGGGGTGATGTTCATCATAAGGGCTCTCCGGTAGCAGGTTTTCAGAGGATGGTGCCCGTGGCACCCCCCTTGACCGGGTCGGATCATAGCGGCTAATATATCTCTCTTACGCCGAAGTGGTGGAACTGGCAGACACGCCAGGTTCAGGGTCTGGTGAGGGTAACCTTGTGGGGGTTCGAATCCCCCCTTCGGCACCAACTTTATATCTTCCATATCGAGCCCCCATTGTGCCCCTCATTCGGGGCGCAATGGGGGCGCACAGCTCCTGCATCACAAACCATGCCGCCTGTTGACAAACCCTCCATATGGCGATAGCATTGCTATAAACGCACAAGGAGGCAGTCAATGGGCGCAACTGATGACGCGGGTTCGGGCCTCACAAGGCGCAGGTTTCTGGGCACGACGCTAGGCATCGCGGCGGCGGGTACGGTATCAATGCTTCTTCCCAACGCGATGGCAGCGGGCGGCGGTACGGAGCAGCCGAAACTCACGACCTACAACGGCTCGACCGACCCCTATCCGATCCCCTGGCTGGACAAAAACGGCAGCCACAACCAGCCGGCCGGGCCGCACCTCGAGCCGTCGCACATCTTCCATTTCAAGGGGCGGGTCGCCCGCAACTCGGGCTTCGTCGGGATGGGCACCGACAACGAGGGCAACCGCATACCGTTTGGGTCGCCGACGACCGATTACGGGTATATGCAGGGCGAGTACTGGGCCGCGCGCGCCCCGCAGCGAGGGACGTTCACCCATATATGACTCACGCTCTTTAAGGGGCAGGCTGCCCCTGCTAACCAGATCCACGATTTCCATCCCCCGATAGCGCCCTCAGGGCTCTACTGGGTAGTGCCGGTCCCGGAAGGCGGGCTCGTCATCAGCCCTGACGGCAGGACAGCTACGCTCCAGATGAAGGACGTGGCAGTCGTCGACCAGCCCAAATGGCCCGCGCTCGATGCGCTCGGCACCCCGGCTATAATGAGCTTCAAGATGGTATGGACCGCGACGGACGAAAAAGTCGTCTATGACGACCCGCAGAAGATGTTCCGTGTCGAGGGCTACCTCGCCAAGGCGCAGCTCGAGGCGCAGGTCGAGGTCCCATCGACCGGCTTCTCCTGGAAGTCCGATCCGCTGGCGAGCTCGAGTGCCAATTTCGCGGTCATCGGCGACGAGGTCAACGGGCGTTACTATACCCCGATGAAGTAAGGGAATGCATACCCGGCCTTCGGTATTCTGCGTTATACTCTCCTTATGGCCGGAAACAGGAAGATATCCGAGCTCCCGCGCTCAAGCAGCGGGGACGTGGTCTTCAGCGCCCATGGGCTGACGAAGACATACCACATGGGCGAGGTCGACGTGCTGGCCCTGCGCGGCGTGGACGCGGACGTATACGCCGGGGAGTTCATGGTCCTGCTGGGGCCCTCGGGCTCGGGCAAATCCACGTTTCTAAACATACTGGGCGGCCTCGACACCGCGACCGGCGGCCAGGTGCTATACAAGGGCTGGGACATCACGCACGCCACCGAGCGCGAGCTGACCGAGTACCGCCGCCACCACGTGGGGTTCGTCTTTCAGTTTTACAACCTCATCCCCAGCCTGAGCGCGCTCGAAAACGTATCGGTCGTGACCGAGATCGTACAAAGCCCGATGAAGCCGCAAGACGCGCTCGCCCTGGTCGGGCTCGCGCGAGCGGCTCAACCACTTTCCGTCGCAGCTCTCGGGCGGGGAGCAGCAGCGCGTCGCCATAGCCCGCGCCATAGCCAAAAACCCCGCCGTGTTGCTCTGTGACGAGCCTACAGGCGCGCTGGACTCCGAGACCGGCGTGCTCGTGCTCGAGGCCCTGCACACGATCAACCGCGACCTCGGCACGACGACGGTCGTCATCACCCATAACGTCGATATCGGCTCGATCGCCGACAGGGTCGTCAGGCTCAGCGGCGGGCTCATCGCCGAGATCCGCAAGAACCCCGCCAAGAAGTCCCCGAGCGAGCTTCACTGGTAGCGCCGCGCGATGAAGGCATTAGACAAGAAGGTCCTGCGCACGCTATGGAGGATGAAGGGGCAGGCCCTCGCGATAGCGCTCGTGATCGTGGGCGGGGTCGCGACGTTCGTCATGTACCTCAGCGTGATGCAGTCGCTAAGGTACACGCAGCAGACCTTTTACGCCGAGCACCGGTTCCCGGACGTCTTCGCGACGCTCAAGCGCGCGCCCGAGGACATCAGGCACAGCATCGAGGTCATCCCCGGGGTCGAGCGCGTCGAGACGCGCATCGTGGCGTGGGTGAAGGTCGAGGTCGCGGGCTACACCAAGCCGATCACCGGGAAGCTCGTATCGGTGCCGGACGTGGGCGAGCCCGCCTTCGACACGATCTATCTGCAGAGCGGCAGGTACCTCAGGCCGTGGGCGCTGGATGAGGTGATCATCAGCGACGGCTTCGCCAAGGCCCAGCACCTCGGCGCCGGAGACCATCTGGTCGTGATCCTCAATGGCAGGGAGCAGCGGTTTAAGATCGTCGGCGTAGGGGTGACGCCGGAGTACATCTACCAGCTCGCCCCCGGCTCGCTGATACCGGACTTCGAGCGGTTCGCGATCATGTGGATCGGCAGGCGCGCGATAGAGAACGCCTACGACATGGGCGGGGCGTTCAACGACGTCACGCTCAGGATCTCAAACGACGTCAACGAGCAGTCGGTCATAAGCCGCCTCGACATGCTGCTCGCCCCGTTCGGGGGCGGCGGCGCTTACGGCAGGAGCGAGCAGCTCTCGCACCTGTACCTCTCGGAGGAGTTCAAGCAGCTCCAGAAGATGAGCTATATCGCGCCGATCATATTCCTGTCGGTCGCGGCGTTCCTGCTTAACGTGGTCATAAGCCGGGTCATAAGCACCGAGCGCGAGCAGGCCGCGACATTAAAGGCATTCGGATATTCGAACACCGACATAACCATACACTATACGAAGCTCGTGATGGTCATCGTCGCCATCGGCACCATGGGGGGCATCGCGCTCGGGGCCTGGTTCGGCACGAAGGTCAGCGCGATATACCAGGACTTCTACCACTTCCCGTTCATCGACTACGTGCTGAGCCCCTGGGTGGCCGGGGCCTCGTTTGTGGTGAGCTTCAGCGCGGCCGCCCTGGGCACGGTGTTTTCGATATGGAGGACGACGCGGCTGAGCCCGGCCGAGGCGATGAGGCCGGAGCCCCCGGCCAGGTTCCGGGTGACGCTCATCGAACGCATGGGGCTCGGCCCCTACCTCTCGGAGCCGACGCGCATCATCGCCCGCAACATAGGCAGGCGGCCCGTGCACTCGGCCCTGACCGTGCTGGGCATCGCGCTCGCCGGAGGCATCCTCATGATGGGCCAGATGTTCGGGGACTCGATGAACTTCATCATAGCCACGCAGTTCGGGCTCGCCGAGCGCGAGGACATGGTGGTGACCTTCATAGAGCCCTCGGCCGGCCGCACGCTCTATGAGCTTAAGAGCGTGGGCGGGGTGCGCGACGCCGAGCCGTTCCGCTCGGTGCCGGTGAGGCTCCGGCACGGCTACCGCAACTACCTCACCTCGATCAGCGGGCTTCAGAGCAGCCCGGTGCTCTACAGGCTCATCGACGCGAACCTGCGCGTCATGCGCGTGCCCGAAGACGGCGTGCTGCTTACGGACCACCTCGCGGACGTCCTCGGCGTGAAGGCCGGCGACGAGCTTACGGTAGAGGCGCTCGAGGGCGCAAGGCCGGTGCGGAGCGTCACCGTGGCCGGCACTGTCCACCAGTTTATCGGGATGAACGCGTTTATGAACATCCATGCCCTGAACAGGCTGATGCGCGAGGGCGACGTCGTCTCGGGCGCCTACCTCTCGATAGACGCGCCGAGGCAGAAGGACATATTTCAGGCGCTCTTTGAGATGCCGCACGTGCTCGGCATCGACGTGACCGCGCTGGCGGTCGAGAACTTCAAAAAGACGATGAGCCGCCAGATGCTCGTGTTCGCGTTTTACCTGACGCTGTTTGCGACCTCGATAGCCTTCGGCGTGCTATACAACAGCGCGCGCATCATGCTCGCCGAGCGCAGCCGCGAGCTTGCGAGCCTCCGCGTCCTGGGCTTTACACGCGCCGAGATAGCCTATATACTTCTTGGTGAGCTCTCTGTGCTGACGCTGCTTGCGATACCGGTGGGGTTTGCGCTGGGCTACGCGCTGTGCGCATACTTGATAATGAACCTCGCGACCGACATATACAGGATACCGCTCGTGGTGTCCTCATCGACCTACGCCTTCTCGGCCACGGTCGTGCTCGTCTCGATGGTGCTCTCTGCCATAATCAGCAAGCGCAAGCTCGACAGGCTTGACCTGATAAGCGTGCTCAAGGCGAAGGAATAGGCGATGAAACTCTGGAGAAAGCTGATTGCGGTAATTATCGCGCTGCTCATAGCGGGTCTGATAGCCTATGGCTTCATGCCCAAGCCGACGATGGTAGAGGCCGTGCGCATCACGCGCGGGGACCTGCGCGTGACCGTCTCGGAGGAGGGCATGACGCGCGAGAAGGACAGATACGTTATATCCGCCCCGGTGGCCGGATACCTCGGGCGCATAGCGCTAGAGAACGGCGCTGCGGTCGAGGCGGGCGGGGTCGTGGCGGTGATAGGCCCCGCGCCGTCGGTGCCGCTCGACCCCCGGAGCCGCGAGATGGCCCTCGCGAACGTCAGCGGGGCCGCGGCGGCCCTGAGCGCGGCCTCTGAGAACGCGAAGTCCGCCAGCGCGCAGGCCGTATACGCCGAGGCCCAGCAAAAGCGCGAGAGCGAACTGCTCGCAAGCGGGTTCGTGTCCAAAGACGACGCCGAACGCGCCGAGAGCTCGGCCAAGAGCGCGCGGGCCTCTTACGAGTCGGCCAGATATAACGTACAGGCCGCAAGCGATGCGCTTAAGGCCGCGAAGGCCGTGCTCAGGAGCTTCGGGGCCTCCGGCGGCAGGCAGGACGCGGTCAGGGTGACCGCGCCGGTCGCGGGCGCAGTCTTGAGGATCATCAAAAAGAGCGAGGGCATGGTAGTGCCGGGCGATCCTATCATGGAGGTCGGCAACCCGGCCTCGCTCGAGGTCGAGGTCGACCTGCTGTCGAGCGACGCGCTGCGCGTCAGGCCGGGCATGCGGGTGCTGCTAGACCGCCGCGACGGACAGCCGCCGCTTGAGGGCGTCGCGCGCGTGGTCGAGCCCTCGGGGTTTACGAAGATCTCGGCCCTCGGGGTCGAGGAGCAGAGGGTCTGGGTGATCTGCGACATAACCTCCCCGCACGAGCAATGGAAGAACCTAGGCGACGCCTACAGGCTGGAGGCCACGTTCATAATCGACGAGGGCAAAAACCTGCTGCTGGCCCCGGAGGGCGCGCTGTTTCAGCACGAGGGGGGATGGGCCGCGTTCCTGTACGACGACGGGAAGGCCCGGATGGTGCTTGTGAAGGTCGGCCGCAGAAACGGCATAAACGCCGAGGTCCTGGGCGGTCTGGGCGAGGGGCAGCTCGTGATAAATTACCCGGACAGGTCGCTTACGGACGGCGCGAAGGTGAAGCTCAGGTAAACCGGACCACCTCCGGTGCGGCGGGCTGCGCTATAATCTGATAATGGACGGAAAATCCCATGCAGGCCACACGCACTCCCATGCCGCGCCCGACCCCGCCGCGATAGACAGGGCGTTTGCCGTAAGCATCGCAGTAAACGGGGCGTTCGTCGCGGTCGAGGCCGTATGGGGGTTTATGACCGGCTCGCTCGCGCTGCTCTCCGACGCGGGCCACAACCTCGGCGACGTCGCAACGCTGCTGATGGCCCTGATAGCGCACAAGCTCCACGAGATCAAGCCGAGCCTCAGGTTCACCTACGGCTTCCGCAAGAGCACGATACTCGTCTCGCTCCTGAACTCTGTGTTCCTGCTCATAACCGTCGGCGTCATCGGATACGAGGCCGCAAGAAGGCTCATCAGCCCGACCGCGGTAAACGGGATCACGATAGCGGTCGTCTCGGCCATAGGCATAGCCGTAAACGGCCTGACCGCGCTGCTGTTTAGGCGCGGCAAGGACAGCGACCTGAACGTCAAGGGGGCGTTTCTGCACCTCGCGGGCGACGCGGTACTCTCGGGCGGGGTCGTGCTGGCCGGGGTGGCTATCTACCTTACGGGATGGGCATGGCTTGACAGCGCCGTGAGCTTCGTGATCATAGGGTTCATCACGTACAGCACCTGGGGGCTGCTAAAAGACAGCCTGATGCTCTCGCTCCTCGGCGTCCCTGGCCACATAGACATGGACCTCGTCAGGGAGGCCGCGCTCGGTGTCGCAGGCGTCAGGGACATCCACCATATCCATGTCTGGGCGATCAGCACGACGCAGACCGCCCTGACCGCGCATGTCGTTGTCTCTGCGGTCTACCGCAACGGCTTCGAGGGCATCCTCCATGAGCTCAGGCACAGGTTTGAGGCGATGGGGATCACGCACAGCACGATAGAGATCGAGTCCGAGAGCGCGAAGTGCGACAACGAGGTCTGCGCCTGATGCTCCGCTACTTGCCCCCGCGCTGCCTGACGACCTCGTAAAGCAGTATCCCGGCCGCGACAGAGGTGTTAAGCGAATTCACCTTGCCCCGCATCGGGAGGCTCAGGATCATGTTGCAGCGCTCGCGCACCGTACGCCTGAGGCCCTTGCCCTCCGAGCCTATCACGACCGCGACCGGGCCCTTCAAGTCGGCCCCCCACGGCGTGCGCTCGCCCCCGGCCTCGGCCCCGACGATCAGCACTCCCTGGTCCTTCATCGCGTCCATTGCGTGCTTGATGTTCGAAAGCACGCATATCGGCACGTGCTCTGCCGCGCCAGCGGACGCCTTGATCGCTTCGCCTGTGACGGGTGCGGTGCGGCGCTCCTGCATCACGACGCCGTGCGCCCCCGAGGCATCGACCGAACGCAGCACAGCACCAAGGTTGCGAGGGTCTTCTATAAGGTCTATGATCACGAAAAACGGCTGCTCACCCTTCTTTGCCGGGATTGCCAGCAGGGCATCGAGCTCTATATTGCCGCCGCGCGCGCCGGCCTCCTCGCTACGCTGCACCTCGGCCGCGACGCCCTGATGCCCCTTCGGGAACTTGGCGTCGAAGAACGCGCCGTCGTGCATCACGCGGGGCTTGATGCCGGCCGTCTCGGCCTGCTTGATGATCTCGGAGAGAGCGCCCCGCCGCGCGGCCAGTACGTATAGCGACTTCAGCCTGGTCCCTGCTCGCAGGGCCTCTTTTATCGGATTTACGCCATATATCCAGCCTCGCATGCTATGCACCTGCCTTAATGCGCCATGCGGTACCGCTCGCGCGGTCCTCAAGCACTATGCCATGTCCGTCGAGTTCGGCCCTGATAGCGTCCGATGCGGCCCAGTCCTTGGCCTCGCGCGCCTCGTTGCGGAGGCGAAGCCTCTCCTCTATTTCAGCCTCAGTAATACCTATGTCCTTCACCCGCATAAGCGCGCGGGCCCACTCGCCGGGCGTCCGCTGAAACACGCGCAGCACCGTCCCCGTGTCCTTGAGCGCGCTTAAGGCCTTCTTTACAAGCTCGTTCGCCGCGGCCCCCGAGGGTTTCCTGTCGAGGAAGCGGTTGATCTCGCGTATAAGCTCGAACATGTAGCCCACGGCCATCGCGGTGTTGAAGTCGTCGTCCATCGCGGCCTCCCACTGCGGGATGAACCTCGAGAGCACCTCATCGAGTTCGGCCGAGCCGTCCGTGCGCTCTTTGCCGCCCTTGCCCTCGCAGAAGCCCTCGCAGCGCGATATCGTGAGATAGAACCTGTCTATCGAGCTCTCGGTCTCTTTAAGCTGCTCGTCCGAGAACTCTATCGGGCTCCTATAATGGGTCTGAAGGAGGAAGAGCCTGATGACCTCGGCGTCGAACCGCGCCAGTATCTCCTCTATCGTGAAGAAGTTGCCCAGGGACTTCGACATCTTCTCCTTGTCCACGGTGATGAAGCCGTTGTGCACCCAGTACCTAACGAAGGGCTTGCCTGTATACGCCTCTGACTGCGCGAGCTCGTTTTCGTGGTGCGGGAATATGAGGTCAGCCCCGCCGCCGTGGATGTCAAACGTAGGGCCCAAGTGCTTTATGCTCATCGCGGAGCACTCGATGTGCCATCCGGGGCGTCCCGGCCCCCACGGGCTCTGCCACGAGGGCTCGCCCGGCTTCGACGACTTCCAGAGAGCGAAGTCCATCGGGTGGCGCTTGCGCGTATCGACGTCCACGCGCGCCCCGGCCAGCATGTCATCGAGGTTCCGGCCCGAGAGCTTGCCGTATGACGGGTATGTGCTGATCTCGAAGTATACGTCGCCCTCGACCTCATACGCGTGGCCGCGCTCGATCAGCCCGGCGACGAGCTCGATGATCTCGGGGATATGCTCGGTCGCCTTGGGCTCGACGTCCGCGGGCTCGACGCCCAGCGCGCCCATGTCGATCTGGTATTTCTCGGTATACATGGCTGCGAGCGCGTCCCAAGCCACGCCGCGTTCGCGGGCGCGGTTGATGATCTTATCGTCTATGTCCGTGAAGTTCTTGACGAACTTCACTTCGAGGCCCTTGCGCCTGAGGTACTGGCGCATCATGTCAAAGACGATCGCGCTGCGCGCGTGTCCGATGTGGCATACGTCGTATACCGTCACGCCGCAGGCGTATATGCCGACCTTGCCCGGCGTGATCGGGATGAACTCCTCCTTGCGGCCGGACATCGTGTTAAAGACCTTCATTATGGCTCCTTTGGATTCCTCTACAGTGGCCCTGTGGCCGCGTTCGAGCTCTGCGATGCGGTGCTCCAAATCTATAAACCGTTCCTCGACGGGGTCGGGCATATGCACGTGGTCGAGCATCTCGACGATCCCCTCGTCCTGCAGTTGGAAGACCTTTTTCTTGATGACGCGGCCCGGCACTCCGACCACTATCGCGTGCGAGGGCACGGGTTTTAAGACCACGGAATTAGCGCCTATTTTAGCATAATCGCCTATCGTGATAGCCCCGAGGACCTTCGCCCCCGCGCCCACGACCACGCCCGTGCCGAGCGTGGGATGGCGCTTGCCCTTCTCCTTGCCGGTGCCGCCGAGCGTCACGCCCTGATAGAGCAGGCAGCCGGGGCCGACCTCGGCGGTCTCGCCGATAACGAGCCCCACGCCATGGTCGATGCAGACGCCGCCCGCGATCTTCGCAGCCGGGTGTATCTCGATCCCGCAGATGATCTTCACTACCGTCGAGATGATCGCCGGCACTAGCGGCACGCCGAGGTTATACAGCCGGTGGCCGACGCGGTGACATATCAGGGCGTGCAGCCCGGAATAAGTCAGCGCAACCGTAACCCGACTGCGCGCGGCGGGGTCTTTCTCGAAGATTTCCCTGAAATCGGCAGCTATTTCGGTAAATAGAGACATCCTCAATTATAACCTTTTTTGAAAGTCGCGCGAAATCGCTTGATACTGCGTCACGGCTCGCAGCCGCGTCCTCAACGTACGTCACAGTACGCCTCCGGGCGGTCTTCTCGCCGTTCCTTGTCTGAAGACGATTTCTCGCACTTTAAGTTGCTGATGCGGGATCGTGCGAGCGGTCAACGGCATTGATGTGATTTTCGTGCGGGATATGCGGCCTAAACGCTGCCCCGATACTCCAAGAAAGTGACCTAACCCTCGCCTTTACTCTTGCGTGGCAATCCATTGCTTTGGAGACCACTTTCAAGATTTCCTAATCTCTCCCACACCCAATCTCGCGTTAAATCCAATTCTGCGCTCACTTTCTGACCGTTGCACAATGCGTGTTCAGCGTCTACGATCTCCTGAACCAATGATATGCACCAGTCACGCGCAAATTCAGCCTCTTCAAGAGGCATAAGGTCAGTGCCACGTCCTGTATTTACCACAGTGCAAATACGATTCCACCTTTCGCGTAGTTTCATTAGTTCATCTCTTAGACTCAAATCATTAAGGAGTTGGTTATCAATTGTCCCAAAATGCAGAAGGTGTATCGCTTCGTTACGTCGTTGTTCTTTGTGTGCATATTCTGCATGATGTTCTTCACAAAGACCACCCAAGTAAGGTTTATTGTGACATGTGCTATTACGGCATTCCTTTTGTTGTTTAGCCATATTTAATTATACAACTTATATAAAGTTACACACCAAGCTCAAAAATGACTTTGACCACGGGGCGCGGGGGTCCAGCTGCGTAGCAGCTATCAACCCCCGAAAGCGCGCCCAAATCGTCTTCAGACAAGGAACACCGAGCAGACCGACCGGAGGCGTATCGAGCATACGTTGAGGATCGGGCTGCGAGGCGTGACGCAGTATCAAGCGATTTGGAGCGCTTTAAAAGAGGCTACTATTGCACGGAAAGGTTACGCAGAATCTCCCCCATCCCACGGGCCATGACCCCGTGGGGATAGCGCGCAACTACGGGTACTAGGTCTATCACGCTCTGCTCGATCTCGATCTGGGCCGGGATCGCGCCGAGGCACGGTACCTCTTTGCTGAGGTATCTCCTGATAACGCCCTGGAGCTTGTCGACGACCAGCGAGGCTGCGACGCCGGGCGGGATCTTGTTTACGACGAGGCAGGGCGAGAACTCCCTGATCGCCTCCTCGGCGGTGCTTGCGGCATACTCGTTTAAGGCGCGAAGCTTGTCGAGGAACTCCGGGATGCTCTTAAACGCGGGCTCGATGTCCTGCGGGCCCATCAGAGAGTTAAGCGCGTGCTCGGCGTCAGGGTCGCGCTTGAACCGGCTCTCGGGGCTGAATAATCTCATTAGTTTGCGGTACATCGCGGCCTTTATAAAGTGATACGCCCCGATGTATGAGGCCGAGTCGCGCGTGGTGACGACTATGCCGTAGTCAGCGGCGAGGAAGAAATCGAGGATGTTGTATGTCGTGTCGCCGCCGAGGTCGATAATCACGTAGTCGGCCTCGATATTTCTGAGCGCCTTTACGAGCCGCATCTTCTTCGCGTGGGCCAAATTCGCGATGCCGAGCTCGGAGCTGTCGCCGCCGATCAGGCCGGGGCCGTACTTGCACATTACCATCGCCTCGCCGAGCGCGTCTATGCGCTTGTGGATGAAGTCGTTTATGCTGTGCTTAAGCACGGTGCGCTCGCCGAGATACAGGTGCTGGTTCGCGCCGCCCAGATCCAGGTCCACGACCACGGCCTTCTGGCCGCGCGAGGCGAGGTACACCGCGAGGTTGCTCGTGAGTATGCTCTTGCCGATCCCGCCCTTGGCCCCGCCCACGGCGATCACCCGTCCGCGCCTGAGCGTGGCGCGGCCCGCCTCGGTGGCGGCCTCCCCGGTGGCTTGCAGGTATGCCACGAGCAGTTTGTATGCCGCGTGTATGCGCATGAACCGTTCGCGCGCCAGGCGGCTTAGGCCGTCGGGGGCGGCCATGTCAGGGTGGACGAGCTTCGCGCGCTTTCTAAACTCGCTTTTGACGCGGTCGAGCTCGAGCGCGTCGATGAACTCCGGCGTCGGCGCGCAGCCCGGAAACAGGGCCATGCACGCGCGCTCGATCTCGGTGCGCTCCGCTGGTTTCAGATTAGAGTGTTCCATATGGCCGACACACAGTATAATATATCGGTGAAACGATCCTCCAACATAAGAGGGCGGCTGTGACGGACGACGAACGCGACCGGCTGATCCGGGCCGACCACCGCACGCTCTGGCACCCCTTCACGCAGCAGCGCGACTGGGAGGCCGCCGATCCGCTCATCATAGACGAGGCGCGCGGCTGCTACGTGCGCGACGTGCGCGGCAGGTGGTACCTCGACGGCGTCTCGTCGCTCTGGGTGAATATCCACGGCCACCGCAGGCCGGAGCTCGACGACGCCATACGCAGTCAGCTCGACCGCGTCGCGCATACCACGATGCTCGGGCTCGGAAGCGTCCCCGCGATACAGCTCGGCGAACGGCTGATCGGGATCATGGATAAGTCCTTCGGAGAAGGCAGCCTCACGCGGGTCTTCTACTCTGACAACGGCTCGACAGCGGTAGAGGTCGCGCTGAAGATGGCGTTCCAGTACTGGCAACATAAAGGCCAGCCCGGCCGCACAGCGTTCATGGCGCTGGATCAGGCATACCACGGCGACACGGTCGGGGCGATGAGCGTGGGCGGGATAGACACCTTCCACGCCGCGTTCGGGCCGCTGTTTTTCAAGACCTTCCGCGCCCCTTCGCCCTCATGCTATAGATGCAAGGACAAGGGGGCCACGGGCCCTCTCTCTTGTCTCGCCGGGGCCAATGGCCCGCTTAATTGTCTCACCGCTGCCGAGGAGATATTGAAGGCCCACGCCTCGGAGATCGCGGCCGTGATAGTCGAGCCGCTCGTGCAGGCCGCCGGAGGGATGCTCGTCGCCAGGCCCGGATATCTTCGCGGTTTAAGGGCGCTTTGCGACCGGTACAATGTGCTGCTGATCGCGGATGAGGTCGCGACCGGGTTTGGCCGCACCGGACGGATGTTCGCCTGCGAGCACGAGGCGGTAGCGCCGGACATCATCTGCCTCTCAAAGGGGATCACGGGCGGGTACATGCCGCTTGCCGCTACCATAGCTACCGAGGAGATATACTCGGCATTTTTGGGTGAGTTTGCTGAATTAAAGACCTTCTTCCACGGCCATTCGTACACCGGAAACCCGCTCGGCTGCGCCGCCGCGCTAGCTGCGATGGACATATTCGACCGCGACCGCACGATAGAGCTCATGCCCCCGAAGGTCGCGCTGCTGGAGGGCTGGCTCCACGGGATGGCCACCCACCCGCACGTGGGCGACGCCAGAAACCGCGGCCTGATGACCGGGGTAGAGCTCGTCCAGGACGGCGGGGAGCCGTATCGCTGGGAGGAGCGCATCGGCTGGCGGGTGGCCGAGGCGGCCGCCGAACAGGGCGTCCTGATCCGCCCGCTTGGCAACGTCGTGGTCATCATGCCGCCTCTGGTTATCACCTCCGACGAGCTGACCCGCATGCTCGACGTCCTGCGCTTCGCCATCGAAAGCGCAACCGGATAGGGATGTCTGATAAAATAGGGTATGCCCTTTTTCAGCTACGAAGCCGCCAGGCCCGACGGCAAGAAGGTTAAGGAGACGGCAGAGGCCGCAAACGAGGCCGTGCTGCGCGCGGACATCAAGGCCAAGGGTCTGATACCGATCCGCATCTCCCCGGCCTCGGAAAAGAAGAGTTTTTCGTTCTCTCGCGTCTCGAGCAAGGACATGCTGATGTTCACGCAGGAACTCGGAAACCTGCTCGAAAGCGGCCTGCCCGTCGACCGGGCGCTCCTGATCCTGGCCGAGCACGCTGACAAAAAATCCATGCGCGACGTGCTGCGCAACACGTACATAAGCGTGCAGAAGGGCGAGTCGCTCTCGCAGGCCCTCAGCCGCCACCCGGCCGTATTCCCGAAGCTTTACGTAAACATGGTCCGCGCCGGAGAGGCCGGAGGCATCATGGACGTGGTCATAAAGCGGCTGGCCGCGTTCATCCAGACCACCGTGGAGTTCAAGGAAGAGGTGACCTCGGCCCTCATATACCCGATACTGCTGACCGTCGTCGGCGGCGCCGCGGTCACGGTCCTGATGGTCTACGTCGTGCCGAAGTTCGCCACGATATTCGCGGACATGGGCCAGGCCCTCCCGACCCCGACGGCCGTGCTGATGCAGGTGAGCCATGCGTTCGCGACATACTGGTGGGCCGGCCTCGGCGCGATAGCCGGGGCGGTCTTTGCGGTCAACGCATACGCCAAGACCGAGGAGGGCAAGCTCTTCATCGACGAGATCAAGCTCCACATCCCGGTATTCAAGGACCTGCACATGAAGCTGATCATAGCGCGTTTTTCGCGCACGCTCGGCACCCTGCTTCAAAGCGGCGTCAACGTGCTGGAGGCCATACGCGTATCGCGCGAGGTCATAGGCAACGAGGTCGTCGCGCGCAAGCTCGCGGGCATCGACGAGGGCGTCAGGAAGGGCCGGGGCATATCGGGGCCGCTGATGCAGTGCGGCGTCTTCCCTCCGGTGGTATCGCACATGATCGCGGTAGGCGAGGAGGCGGGCAGGCTCGAGGAGACCTTCCTCATGGTCGCCGACCGGTACGAGGGCGAGAGCCGCTCGGCCATAAAGCGCACCGTGAGCCTGATCGAGCCCCTTATGATCCTTTTCATGGGCCTCGTAGTCGGGTTCATCGTGATCTCGATGCTCATGGCAGTATTCAGCATAAATGACATCCCGCTCTGATACCGGCGGCTTCACCATGCTCGAGCTCGTCATCGTGCTCGTCATCGTGGCGCTCGGCGCGGGGCTCGTGGTGATGTCGCTTGGGGACACGAAGGGGCGCGAGGAGCTCAGGAGCGAGTCAGTAGGGATATACACCGAGCTCCGTCACCTGCGCGAGCGGGCGCTGATCGAGCGCATGCCGTTCGCGCTGGTTGCGAACGCCGAGGACGGCTCGTACGGCGTGCTTAAAAACGGCCAGCCCTCCGGCCCTGTGCACCACGTACGCGAGGGCTTGAAGATCGGGGGCGGCCCGGTGGTCTTTTATTCCAAGGGCAGCGCCGCGGGGCCGCCCTTCACGGTGCAGGACAAGAAAGGCAAGGGATTTTCGATTGGGGTCGACAGCGTCACGGGCACAGCGGAGATCAAAAGGCTTCAGCCTTCTTGAGGTCATTGTCACGCTTGCGGTGCTCGGCATCGGGCTTAGCGCCCTGATGCAGCTTTATTCGATCACGCTTCGCACGGTCAAGAAGGCCGAGGACCATACCGTGGCCACGATACAGGCCCGCTCGCTGCTTGAGGAGTCCATCGCGAGCTCCCACCCGGCCGATACCGCCAAGACCTTCGAGCTGAGCGGAGGGATGCGCGCCGAGCGCACCGTGGGCATCGTATACCAGACGGACAATAACATCGAGTACGAGATCCGCGTGAAGGTCGAGCTAGGCCGCGGCGAGTCGGTCGAGCTGACCGGGCTTCGGAGCATCTTCATCAACACCCCGGCGAGCGCCAATGCGCCTTAATTCACGCGGCCTGACCCTCATTGAGGTCACTATCGCGATCATGCTCGCCGTCATCGTGCTCAGCATGCTCCTTGGGGCGATGCGCCTGGCGTACCGCTCGGAGGAGAAGGGCCGCGAGCGCTCCGAGGTCAGCCAGCGCATGCGCATCATCACGGACCGCCTGAGCTGGATCCTGCACGGCGCATACCCGTTTCGCATGTTAAGGGACGAAGGCTCTCAGCAGGGCGCCACTGCCCCCGTCGCCAACGTCGCAGGCGCGGGCTTGGACATCCAGAACAAGCCCACGCTGGTCTTCGACGGCAGCCCGGAGAGCCTCACGCTCGTCACTACGAGCGTGGACCCCTACTCCCACGGTCCCATCGACAACCCCGGGCTCAAGCGCGTGAGCATCGGCCTCGCAAACGGCCTCGCTGTGCAGGAGGGGGTCTACTACATGGAGGCGCAGATGGGGATACAGAACACCTACTTCGTCGTCGACCCCACGGTCAAGAGCCTGGAGTTCAGCTACCTCTACGTCTCTGACCAGAAGGAGGGCTGGACCGACAGCTGGGACACGAGCGTGGACGACTGCCTGCCGGCCGCGGTGAAGGCCACGGTGAGCTTTGATTTCAACGGCAATACGATCAAGATGCCGCCGATCATCACCGCGCTGAAGACCGGCGGGACATGCGTCGAGAAGACGGACGAGACGGCGGCCCCCAAGCTGAGGTAGCCAGCCTGTCTGCACCGCCTCCCCGGCCTGTGGCGCACCCGAAGATTGGGGAAGGGGCACGTGGCCCCGGGGGGAGATGACCTCTATCGCCCGCTGAGCGCCCGTTCGATCCTGCGGTCCGGGACGAGCCACATCAGCGCCACGGAAACGTATATCCCGCCCGCGATCCAGGGCTCATAGAATGCCGCGAAGATCGCTATCGCATAAAGCACGGGCGAGATCTTTCCCTTGAGGTCGCGCCCCACGGCCTTCTTAAGCAGCGACTCCGCGCCCTGGCTTGCGATGATGGCGCGCTGGAGCACGAAATACGCAATGGCCGCCATGAGCAGGACGAACCCGTACAGGGCCATCGGGGCGGGGGCAAGATGGTTCTCGCCCATCCAGCCAGTGACGAACGGAAACAGCGAGAGCCAGAACAGCAGGTGCAGGTTTGCCCAGAGTATCGCACCTGTCACGCCCTGTGCGGTGTGCAGCATGTGATGGTGGTTGTTCCAGTAGATCCCGAGATAGGCAAAGCTCAGCACGTAGCTCAGGAATACGGGCAGCAGGGGGCTCAGTGCCATGAGGCCGTCACCGTGCGGCACCTTCAGCTCCAGCACCATGACGGTTATGATGATCGCCAGGACGCCGTCGCTGAAGGATTCTAGCCTGTTTTTTCCCATGGCCTGATCAGCCCCGCCCTGGCGCTCGCGAGATTAGTGGAAAGGGGCCCGTGGCCCCCTACTGGCACTCGAACATGAGCATCCCCAGAGGCGGGAGCGTTATCTCGATCGAGTACTGCCACTGGTTGAGCCTGCGCTCCTCGGCCTGCACCCATCCGGCGTTGCCCTTGTTTGATCCGCCGTAGAACTCGGAGTCCGAGTTGAAGACCTCGCGGTAGCCGCGCATCTCGGGGACGCCCACGCGGTAGCCCTCTCGCAGCACAGGGGTGAAGTTAAAGACGAACAGGACGTGGCGGCCGGGGTCCTTGCCCCGCCTGATGAACGATACGACCGAGCTCTCGGCGTCGCTGAAGTCCACCCACTCGAAGCCGCGGTAGTCGAAGTCCACCTCGTACATCTCCGGGGTCGAGGCATAGACCGCGTTAAGGTCCTCGACGAACTTCTGGAGCTTCCTGTGCGGCTCGTACTCAAGGAGGTTCCAGTCGAGGCTGTGCTCGCTGTCCCACTCGTTCCACTGCCCGATCTCGCCGCCCATGAACATGAGCTTCTTCCCTGGGTGCGCGAACATGAAGGCAAACAGCAGACGCAGGTTCGCGAACTTCTGCCAGGTGTCGCCGGGCATCTTGTCCAGCAGCGAGCGCTTGCCGTGCACGACCTCGTCGTGCGAGAGCACGAGGATGAAGTTTTCGTGGAACGCGTACAGCAGCCCGAACGTCAGGTGGTACTGGTGGAACTTGCGGTAGATCGCGTCCTTCGAAAAATACGAGAGTATGTCGTTCATCCAGCCCATGTTCCACTTGAGGCTGAAGCCGAGCCCGCCGGCGTACGTCGGCCGCGAGACCATCGGCCAGGCCGTGGACTCCTCGGCTATAGTCAGCACTCCGGGGTTGCGCTCGTGGCACAAGCGGTTGAAGTGCTTGATAAACGCGATCGCCTCGAGGTTCTCGTTGCCTCCGTATTTGTTCGGTATCCACTCGCCTTCCTTGCGCGAATAGTCCAGATACAGCATCGAGGCCACGGCGTCCACGCGCAGCCCGTCGATGTGGTACTTCTCGAGCCAGAACAGGGCGCTGTTGAGCAGGAAGCTCGCGACCTCGTTTCGGCCGTAGTTGAAGATGTGAGTGCCCCAGTCGCGGTGCTCGCGCTGGAACGGGTGCTCGTGCTCGTAGAGGAACGAGCCGTCGAAGTACGCCAGGCCGTGCGCGTCCTTGGGGAAGTGCGCCGGGACCCAGTCGACGATCACGCCGATGCCGTTTTGGTGGCAGAGGTCGACGAAGTACATGAAGTCCTCCGGCGTGCCGTGGCGGCTGGTCACAGAGAAATACCCGAGCGTCTGGTATCCCCACGATTGGTCGTATGGGTGCTCCATTATCGGCAGCAGCTCGATATGCGTATAGTGCATGCGCAGGACGTACGCGATCAGCTTGTCCGCGAACTCGCGGTAGGTCAGGAACCGGTCGCCCTCGCCCCTCATCCACGAGCCCATATGCAGCTCGTATATCGAGATCGGGGCGTCGAGCCAGTTCCGGTCCGGCCTCGAGCGCATCCAGCCCTCGTCCTGCCATTGGTATTTATCGAGGTTCCATACTATCGAGGCGGTGTTGGGGCGCACCTCGGAGTAGAAGCCGTAGGGGTCGGCCTTGATGAAGAGTTCGCCCTCGCTCTTGATCTCGAACTTGTAGAGGTCGCCCTCCTGCATGCCGGGGATGAAGAGCTCCCATATGCCGGAGGCCCCGCGCGTGCGCATCGGGTGGCGGCGGCCGTCCCAGCCGTTGAGGTCCGAGACCACGCTGACGCCCTTCGCGTTCGGGGCCCATACCGCGAAGTTCACGCCGGCCACGCCCTGTATCTCGGTGATATGCGCCCCCAGGCGCTCGTATTTTTCGTAGTGCGTGCCCTCGCCCATCAGGTGCAGGTCGAAGTCCGTCAGCACCGGCGGGAAGCAGTAGGGGTCGTACGACTCGCGGACCTCGCCGTGATGGCCGCTGATGCGGATGCGGTACGGGCAGATGTTCTCCGCGCCCTCGACGAGAGCCTCGAAGAACCCCTCCTCGGAGGCGCTGGACATCTGCTTCTCCCCGCCCGTGTAGACGACCCACGCCTCGCGGGCCTCGGGCAGGTACGCGCGCACCGTGATGCCGCGCTTGCCCTTGTGCGGGCCGAGGAATTCAAACGGGTTATAATGGCGGGCCGATGAGGATTTTTTCTATATGTTCCTGTGCTTTCATACATTTGAGGATACTTCAAGCAGGCTGCCCTGTCAACCGGGGGGCAGGGGCCGACTGGCCCCTTTCTCTCAGGGGGCAGCGCCCCCTTGGCCCCTGAGAGCTATCGTAAATCAAAATGCCCCTTAAGAGTGAGGAGCGCTATAGCGCTGCGGGGCCATCCGGCCCCCTATCCCTGCAACCCGATCCTGAACTCTGTGCCGCCCTCGCGGATGAGTTCGATCTCGCCGCGGACCTGTTTTGCGAGCGAGCCTACGATCCTCATCCCGAGCGTCGAGGTCCCCTCAAGCTCAAACCCCGGCGGGAGCCCCGCGCCGTCGTCCCTGACCGAGAGCGCGATGCGGCCTGCCCCGGTGCGCCGGAGCGAGACGCACACGCTGCCCTCGCGGCCTTCGGGGAAGGCGTGTTTCAGGGAGTTCGAGACCAGCTCGTTGACTATCAGCCCGACGGGTATGACGGTATCGACGTCGAGCGTCAAGTCCTCCACCTCGAAGCAGAGCTTGACGGCCGGGATGCCGCCCTGGTAGACCTGAAACAGCCTCGTGACCATCGCGCGCAGGTAGTCCGAGAGGCTCAAGCTCCTCGGGTCCGGCGAGCGGTGCAGCATGTCGTGAATGATGCTCATCGACTGCACCCTGTTCTGGCTCTCGATCAATAGCTCGCGCGCCGCGCCGTCATCGGCGGTGTTGCTCTGGAGCCTCAGGAGGCTCTGTACCACCATGAGGTTGTTCTTGGCCCTGTGGTGGACCTCGCGGATGAGCATTTCCTTCTCGGCCAGCGACGCCCGCAGCTGCTCGTCCGAGCGCATGAGGGCCTCTTGCGCCTCGAACCTCTCGGCCACCTTCCAGATGTGGTCCATGAACATCCCCACCTGCCGGACGTCCTCGTCCGTATACTCTCCGGGCTTGTTCGCCGCGCCCACGACCGCCACTATCCGCCCGCCGCTCAGGACCGGCACGGTCATGAACCTCTTGAGCCTCGCGTGGCCCTCCGGGTAGCCCTTCTTAAGCGGGTTCGGGGCATCGAATTCGTTGACCACTATCGCCCTGCGCTGCCTGACCGCCTCGCCCCATATGCCGGTTAGCGGGAGGTGGTAGGCCTTCCGGGGGTTCGGTATGGTGCACTCCGGCATGACGCCTGGCGACCAGGCATGGAGCGTGAAGACCTCGGTGGCCTCGTCGTAATAGTAGATATAGCCGTACGCGCTCCCGCAAAGCGAGACCGCCTCTTCGAGCGCCGCGTCCAGCAGCGCGTGCAGCGACGCGTGCGTCTGCGCCGAGAGCTTGTTCGCGCTTTCGAGCCGGGCGCGCTCGGCCAGCAACAGACGTTCGGCCTCGGCGTTGGCGATTATCAGCCGCGAGAGGTAGAGCACGCCGAGGAAGAACATGGCCGAGACCGCAAACGCGATCAACTCGGCGAACAGGTCCACCCTGATCTCGGCGCCCTCGATCACCCTGTAGAGCGAGACAAACCTGCGGATGGCCATCAGGACTATCGTGGCGAGTATCAGCAGGCAGGCCAGACACCTGCGCGTGCGCACCCTGAGCCTGACGGCCACGACAGCGGAGGCGAGCTGCACGAGGATCGAGAGGGCAATGACCAAAGTTGCGATCATCCGAATATGATATAGCAAAACGGCTGCATTGACAATAGAGGGTCAAGGGCGGGGTGCGCGGCGCTAGGACTTCAGGGCGGCCTCTATGGCGTCAATAAGTTCGCCGATCTCATAGGGTTTCAGCAGGAACCCGGCGGTCTTTGCGTTGCAGGCTTTTTGGTATACCTCTGGACTGTCATAGCCGGTCGTGAGGATGACCGGTATTCCGAACCTCTCGCCTATGTCGCGGGCCGTGTCGATGCCGTCCTGGGCGCCCTGTATGCTGACGTCCATCAGGACCAGGTCGGGGATCGAGGCGCGCGCCATATCGAGGGCCTCGACGCCCGTGGAGGCCGGGCCGCAGACCTCGTAGCCGTGCTCCTCCATCAGCTCCTGAAGCGACAGGAACTGTATGAACTCGTCCTCGACTATCAGTATCTTGCCCTTCGTCGCGGTCATGTGCGGCTAGAGCCTCTTTTCGTACTCGGGTTCGCGGAACGTGAAGGTGAAGGCCGCGCCGGGGCGCGCCGTGATCTCGACCTTGCCGCGAAGCTGGCTGGTCATCAGGCCTTTTATCAGTTTGAGGCCCAGGGTGCCGGTGGACGTCATGTCGAAGCCCTCCGGGAACCCCACGCCGTTGTCGGCATATGCCAGCCTGATCTCGCCATCGTGCGAGATGTGGCCGCTGATCGTGATCTCGCCGCTTCGGCCGTCCGGGAAGGCGTACTTGAAGGAGTTGGCCATGAGTTCGTTTATCACAAGGCCGCAGGGCAGGAGCGTGTCGATAGAGAGCTCGAAGTCAGCTATGTCGAGCTTCACCGCAACGCTGCCGGGGCGGACCTTGTATGCCCTCAGCATGGCGTCGGTCAGGTCGCCGACGTAGTCGCGGAGCCTGACGTGCGAGAGGTCCTGGGAGCGGTAGAGCCTCTCGTGCACGAGCGACATCGACATGATCCGGTTTTGGAGGTCGCGGAACATCTGGTGGATTTTTTCGTCCGCGACCAGAGAGGAGGTCTGCAGGTTGATGAGGCTCCTGATGACGTTCATGTTGTTCTTGGTGCGGTGGTAGAGCTCGCGCAGGAGGGTCTCGCGCTCGATGAGCGACTTCCTGAGCTGCTCCTCCATCAGCACGCGCTCGGTGATGTCGCGGGAGATGCCCAAGAGCCCTGTATGCCTGCCCTCGTCGTCATAGATGCAGGTCTTGATCGTGTCGAGGTATATCATCTGTCCGTCGGGGCCTTTGAAGTGTTCCTCTGAGTGCTCGGGCCTGATGCTCTTTATCGCGGCCTCGTCGCTTTGGATGCACATCTCGGCCATCTCGCGCGGCATAAAGTCGTAATTCGTCTTGCCGATCAGGTCCTCCATTGGGAGCCCCATTGATACGGCAGTCATGCGGTTGGCCATAACGTAGCGGCCCTCGGCATCCCTGTAATAAACCATGTCGGGGATGGCCTGCATCAGGCTATGAAGCAGCCTGTTGGTCTCCCTGATCTCCTCTTCCATTCGCTTGCGCTCGGTGATGTCGCGGAACACGCCGAGCAGGCACTGTCTGCCGCCTAGCGTGATCCGGGCCGTGCCGACGTCGGCGAAGAAGACCGTGCCGTCCTTCCTCTGGACCGGCAGGTCGGAGGCTATTATGATCTCGCCGCTTGCCTGTTTTTCGAACTCCTCCATGACGTGCGGCAGGGCGTCCCTGGGGTGGATATCCTCGACGCCCAGCCCGGTGAGTTCATCTGCCGTGTAGCCGAGCATCTCGCAAATCGCCCGGTTTGCGGCCACGAACCGCCTGTCTGAGGGGTCGGCGATGAGTATCCCGTCGTTTACGCTCTCAAAGATGGTCCGGAACTTCTCCTCGCTATCGCGTAGAATGGCCTCGGCCTTCTTGCGCTCTGTAATGTCCCTAAACGCGCCGACCGAGTAACGCCTCCCGCCGAACATGAAGGCCGCGGTGCTGATGTCGGCGTAGAATACGGTGCCGTCCTTCCTCAGGACCGGCAGGTCAGGCGCAACGATCTTCTCGCCTGCCACCTGCCTTTTGAATTCCTCGATAACACGCGGCAGGGCGTCCTTCGGGTGGATCTCTTCTATGTCCAGCCCCAGGAGCTCATCTTCCGAGTAGCCGAGCATCTCGCATATCCTGCGGTTGGCGGCCACAAACCTCCTGCTCGAGACGTCCGCGATGAGGATGCCGTCGTTGGCATATTCGAATATGGCCCTGAACTTCTCCTCGCTATCACGGAGAATGTCCTCGGTCTTCTTCCGCTCGGTGATGTCCTGCACCATGCCCACCATGCGCCGGGGTCTGCCGCTTTCGTCACGGAACACCTCACCCATGGTGTGCAGGAAAGCGACCGAGCCGTCCTGGCGGAAAAAGCTGTATTCCAGATCGAACGGCCGCTCACCCTTCAGCGCCGCGTCTATAGCGGAGAGGAATGCCTCCCTCGTATCGGGGTGCATCTTCGAAAGGACGAGGGCATAGTCCGGCGCGATCTCGCCGGGCTGCAAGCCGTTGATGCGGTAGAGCTCGTCGGACCACTGCACCTTGTTCGTCTCGATGTCCCATTCCCACGAGCCGACGTGCGCTATGCGCTGCGAGGCGGCGAGGCTCGACTCGCTGCGCCTGATTGCATGCTCGGCGCGCTTGCGCTCGGTGATGTCGCGGGCGATGCTCAGAAGCACCCGCTCACCGCCCAGCTCCACCAGTCGCACGCTGGCCTCCATGGGTATCACCGCGCCGTCTTTCCTGACATGGCCGACCTCGAAGGTCGCCTTGCCCTCGGCATGGATCTTCGCTATCCTCTCAGGCACGAGGGCGGCGGACTCGGGGGAGTCGATATCGGTTATATGGAACCCAAGCATCTCCTGTTTGGTGTACCCGAGGCGCTCATGGGCGGCCGTATTCATATCAAGGAACCTGCCGTCGAGGGACATGATTATGATGCCGTCGCTCGCGCTCTCAAAGAGCGTACGGAACTTTTCCTCGCTCTCGCGCTGCGTCCGCTCCATCCGCTTGCGCTCGGTGATGTCGCGCGCGATGCTCAGGAGGACTTTCTCGCCGCCCAGGTCAACAAGTCGCACGTTGGCCTCGACCGGCATGACAGTGCCGTCTTTCCTCAGATGGGCGACCTCGAAGATGCCCTTGCCATGCTCGAGGATCGCCGCCACCCGCGCGGGGATCCCGGAGGTAAACTCGGAGGAGTCGATCTGGTTGATGCGCATCCCGAGCATCTCCTGCCTGGTGTATCCGAGGCGCTCGTGGGCGACGGTGTTCATGTCGATGATCCTGCCTTCGAGAGAGGCTATCATTATGCCGTCGCTTGCGCCCTCGAAAAGCGTGCGGAACTTCTCCTCGCTCTCGCGCTGCGTCCGCTCCATCCGCTTGCGTTCGGATATGTCGCGGACGATGCTTAAAAGCACCTTTTCGCCCGCGATCTCGGTCACCCGCGCGTTGACCTCGACCGGCAGCAGCGTGCCGTCCTTCCGCTTGTGGGCGATCTCGAATATGGCCTTGCCCTGCTCGCGGATCGCGGCCAGCCGCTCCGGCACGCCGGGGGCGAATTCGGGGGAGTCGATCTCGGTCAGGTGCATGCCGAACAGCTCATCCCTCGTGTAGCCCAGGCGCTCGTAAATGACGCTGTTCATGTCCAGGACCCGGCCTTCGAGCGAGATGATCATGATGCCGTCTGCGGCGCTCTCAAAGAGCGTGCGGAACTTCTCCTCGCTCTCGTGCTGCGTGCGCTCCATGCGCCTCTCGTCGGTGACGTCGATCCATAGGGCGTGTGAATAGACCCGGCCCGAGAGTACGATCATCTGGGTTATGACGTGGACGTCACGCACTTCGCCCATTTTGGTCTTGTGCTTGACGAAGAAATCGGCCTTGCCATCCCGGAGTATCCTCGCTATCCTAGCGCGGATCTCCTCGATGTCCTCGACGGGGTCGATATCGGCGAGGGTCAGGCGCTCGAACTCGGCCCTCGAATACCCGAGCTGCTGGTGGGCGGCTTCGTTGAACTCGACTATCTGGCCCTTGTCGTCTACGAGGAGGACGCCGTAGGGGCACTGCTCGAACAGGACGTGGTAGCGCTTTTCGCTCTCGCCCAGCGTCTCTATGATCCGCCTGAGACCGTCGATATCCTGCGGGGGCATTTCCACGTGGCTACTCCCTGTGAGCCTTAGAGGATGAATACATCTACGATGATAACAAAAATGTGGCTATTAAGCAATAAAGAATGAGCACGGGCGCGGGATTGCTAGGCGTTGCCCTTCTTGCCGATCGAGTCGTAATAGGCCTCGACCGCGGCGGCCTTGACGTCGATCATCATCTCGGCGCGCGCCTTATTGAGCAGCGGCATCGGGACGCGAAGCGTCTTTGAGAGCTCCTCCAGCGGCTTTCCGCCGTTGAAGTGCATCTCCCCGATCAGGACCTTGAGGATGTCGTCGAGGGCCGCGTCCTTCGTCTCGGCGTCGGGGAAGCTTATCATCCCGGCCGCCTCGTCGAAGGAGAGGCCGTTTTTGATCGCCGAGCGCATCTTGACAAGGGTTTCGCGGAGGAACTTCACGTCCTCGGGCTCGGTGTCGTCAAACCAGGATTTATCGTCTTTTTTGCCGGTGTACCGCCATGTTGCACCTCTCTGTCTAAAAAAGTGACGAGGGCGGGGACCGCACATTCCCCGCCCTCGCCGGATATGTTTAGTAAATTATACGTGAAACGGATTTGCGTATAAAACGATCAGGACCACGACGAGTGCGTAGATGCAGAGTGATTCGATCATCGCCATACCAACGATCATCGTCGTCATGATCTTGCCGGATACTCCCGGATTTCTTGCAACGCCTTCGCAGGCGCCGCCCAGACCGCTACCCATGCCGATGCCGGTGCCGAGTGCCGCAAGGCCGATGCCAAAGCCGCAACCCAGAACTGCCAGTGCATAGTAGAAAATCTTGTTAAAACCCGCCGCAGCGGCCGCAGCCGGTGCAGCCTCCTCGGCGGATGCCAGGGTGGCCATTATTGCGACGCCAGCCAGCGCGAGGAGCGATATTACAAGAGACTTCTTCATAGTGTGTTTCCTCCTTTCCTCTAAGAGTTTGTGATGCCTATCGTTATAAACCCCGCCGGATCGGCTTGACCTGACGCGGGCGCTATTAGTGTCCCTCTTCCACGGCCTGCGAGAGATAGATCGTCGAGAGCAGCGAGAACACGAAGGCCTGCACGACGCAGACGAGCGTGCCGAGGCCGAGGATCGCGGTCGGGATGATTGCCGGAGCCAGGACGCCGAGGACCAGGAGCAGGTAGTGCTTGGCGATCATGTTGCCGAAGAGCCTGACCGAGAGCGTGACCGGCCGCGCCAGGTGCGAGATGATCTCGATAAGGAACATCATGATCATCAGGGGCAGCGCCGACCACTTCTGGATCGGGCCCATGAAGTGCATGATGTACTTGGGGCCGTGGACCCTGATGCCGTAGAAGTGGACGACCAGGAATACCGGCACGGCCATCGAGGCGGTCATGTTGATGTTGGCGGTCGGCGAAACGAAGCCCGGTATCAGCCCCATGAAGTTGCAGGTGAGGATGTACATGAAGAGCGTGGCGATCAGGGGGTAGAACGTCTTGCCCCAGTGGTGGCCGATCGTCTCCTCGGCAAGGTTGAGCATGCCCTCGGCGATGACCTCGACGAAGTTCTGCACCCCGGTCGGGACCAGCTTCATCGAGCCGCGTATGACGAGCGCGACCGCGATAAGGATGATCGAGGCCAGAAACGCGTAAGATACGTACGGCGGCACCTTCTCGGAGTTAACGATAAGGTCCATCAACAGTTTTTCTTCATGCATATATAAATCCCCCTCTTGGAAAAATCGGGCTTATGTTAACCCGGTTCTGCGGGTAATGTCAATAAATGGGTACATTAATACTTTAAATGGGCGCCGACCGGCGGCTTGCGCCCCCCGGGGCATGGGCTTAATCCGGTCCCGCCTCCCCGGCATGACCTGCGATCAGCCTGGCAGCGGCCACGGTTTAGTTTACAGCAAATGCGCCCAAACAGCCAGGCCTTTTAAGGATAATAGGCGCGCACGCGGTATGCGCATATATGTCTAAGCCGGCGAGCGCAAATCCGATCATGCCGTTGACCGCGGGGGGCGGTGCCACGGGCACCTTCCTCTTCCCCCCGAAAGCGCGCCAGATCGCCTGAAGCCTTGGCAGGGCGAAAAGCCGCCCGAAGTGAGCGGGCCTGTAAGCGCCGCGGATAGGAGCGAGGGGGCGCTGCCCCCTATCAAGCGATTTGGGCGCGCTTTAAAAGTGCGCGGGGAGTTTACATTTCGAGCATGGATACGGTATCTTTTTAGGTGATCGATTTGCATACCCATACACTATTCAGCGACGGCGAGCTCATCCCGTTCGAACTCGTGCGCAGGGCCGCGATGAAGGGCTATACCGCTATCGCGATCACGGACCACATGGACTCCTCGAACATGGAGTTCATCATCCCGCGCATAGCGCGCGCGGCGGCCGACCTGCTGGATGCGAGTCCGGTGAAGGTCGTGCCGGGCGCGGAGCTTACGCACATCCCGCCGCCGCTGTTCACTCGATTGGTGGCGGAGGCGCGGCGGCTCGGGGCGCTGATCGTCGTGGCGCACGGCGAGACGATAGCCGAGCCGGTCGAGCCGGGCACGAACCGCGCGGCCATAATGGCGGGCGTGGACATACTCTCGCACCCCGGCCTGATCGAGGAGGACGACGTGGCGCTCGCGGCAGAGCGCGGCGTTGCTCTGGAGATCACCTCGCGGCGGGGGCATTCGATAACCAACGGGCACGTGGCCCGGCTGGCGCTTAAGCACGGCGCGCGCATGGTCGTCAACACCGACGCGCACGCGCCCGGAGATCTGATTGACGACGAAACGGCTAGAAACGTGCTTCGTGGAGCAGGCGTCCCCCGCGAGATGATCGAGGCGGCGTTTGAGAACTCCGAGGCACTCGTCTTTAAGGCACTGGGGAGGAAAAATGCCTAAGCTTATAAAAAAGAGGGTCGAGAAACCGGAAGAACTACAGACCGAGGAAGAGGTCAAGAGCTTCCTGACCTCGATGCAGCAGAAGGCCGCGGCCAGGACCCGCGACGTGACGATAGCGGCCATAGTGGCGGCGGTCATCATCGTCGCGGTGGCCGGGACGTTCTATTATAAGAGGTCGCGGACCGAGGACGCCAACGCGCACGAGTACGCGGGCTACAAGCTCTACTACGGGCTCTATGACAAGCAGGGCGGCGCAAGGTCGCAGAGGCTCGCGATGGCCCTCGACGAGTTCAAGAAGGCGGCCGAGATCAGAAAGACCCCGGCCACGCTCTATTACATCGGCAGCACGTATTTTTCGATGGGCAAGTACCCGGAGGCCGTCACGGCCCTCAATGCGATGGTCGCCGCGTTCCCGGCCGACCAGGAGTTCGTGCCGCTCGCGAGATACCGTGTAGCCACGGCCGAGGAGTTCATGGGCAAGAACGACGAGGCCCTTAAGGACTTCGACGCCATCGCTGCCAGCTCGGGCTCGCTGCGCGACCTCGCGCTCTCCGAATCCGCGCAGCTGCTCGTAAAGCTCGGCCGCCGGCCGAGGCAAAGGCGAAGTATGAGGCGCTGCTCAAGCAGTTCCCGGGCTCGTCATACGCCGACGTAGCCGAGGCGTACATCAAGCGCGCAAACGGGATATCGAACAGCCCGCTTGAGGCCCCGTCCCCGGCGCAGAAAAAGAAATAGGCCGGCAGCACGGCCTTATCTGACGCCGCGCGCCCGACGGGCATCCAGGGCCACGCTCTGATTGGTTGTATTGAAACGGCTTGACCTCCACGGCAAAGTGTGATAGATTCTGATTGAAATACAAGGTCAGAACGCATGGCGCACGCAGGAGGCTGCCGATGCCTTTCATCGATTTCGCGGGAGACCTTCCGCGCAGAGACGCATGTGAAAAGATAGCCGACGAGATCAGGGGGTTCATCGACCTTTCGCTGCATGCCGGAGAGTTCGCGTGGGACGACTGGGTGCGCGCGCTCATCAAGCCCCCGCAGGTCTCGTGCTGGATCATGAAGGGATGCGGCAATACCGGCTGTCCGGCCTATGAGGTGCAGGGCTTGCGGTGCTGGCTGGTGGCCGGCATGATGGGCGGCAGCGAGCCCACGTGCGACTATGCGATAAAGTACCAGGGCTGCACCAACTGCGAGGTCTACCAGGAGGCCGTATACCGCGACCCCGAGGTCGAGATATACGAACACCTCGTGACGCTCGTCCACAACCTCAAGACCTCGCAGGACAAGCTGGCGGCGATGGCCACGCGCGACAACCTGACGGGGCTCTACAACCGCAACCACTTCAACGAGATCATCGGCCGCGAGGTCGGCCGCGCCCGGAGGCACGGCGAGGAGCTGGCCTTCCTGCTCATAGACCTCGACCACTTCAAGCAGTTAAACGACGACTACGGCCACCTGCACGGAGACGGCGTCCTGAAGACCTTCGCCGGTATACTGCGGGGCTGCGTCAGGAGTTCGGACATCCTGTGCAGGTTCGGCGGTGACGAGTTCGTGATCGTCTCCCCCAGGTGCGACTGCGGCGCCGGCAACTCGGTCAAGGCGCGCATAGCCGGCAGCCTCGCCCAGTGGAACGCGGAGTTCGCTTGCGCGGACTACAGGATCGAGTGCAGCATCGGGTGCGCAAACCTCATGGAAGGGATGTCGATAGTGGACGCCATCGCCGTGGCCGACAGGCTGATGTACGAGGAGAAGAACGCCAAGCGCCGGATTGCCTGATACCCGGCAAACCCCGTCCAGCCATGATTTTAGGCGGTTTCATAACCATATTTAGGCGTTGACCGCCGCCCGCCCGCGTGCTAGATTTGAATCAGGAAGAGTTCATCGGTTTCGCACATTGAATACTCGGGGGAGGCGGCCAATGGAGTCCATCGACGGGGCAGGGGGCAATCCGCTCAGGGCGGCATGCGAGAAGCTGGTCACGGAAATCCGGGAGTTCATAGACCTCTCGCTTGAGGCGGACGAGCACCGGTGGGAGGACTGGGTCAGCTCGCTAGTGAAGCCACCGCTGGTCTCGTGCTGGCTGGAGAAGGGCTGCCGCAAGGCCGCCTGTCCGGCGTATGAGGTCGAGAACGCCAGGTGCTGGCTCGTGGCCGGGACGATGTGCGGCTGCGAGCCCACCGGAGACTTCGCGATCAAGTACCGCAGCTGCACGAAGTGCGACGTGTATCAGGAGGCCGTATACGGCGACCCGGTCGTAGAGATATACGAGCACATCCTGACGCTCGTCCACAACCTCAAGAGCAGGCAGGACAGGCTCCTCACGATGGCTACCCGCGACCTCCTGACGGGGCTGTTCAACCGCAACCACTTCAACGATGTCATAGGCAGGGAGGTCGAGCGGGCGCGGAGGTACGGCGAGAGCCTCTCGTTCATGGTCATAGACCTCGACCGCTTCAAGCAGATAAACGACGAGTACGGCCACCTGCACGGAGACGGAGTCCTCAGGACCTTCGCCGGGATCCTTGAGAGTTCAGTGAGGCGCTCCGACATGCTCAGCCGGTTCGGGGGGGACGAGTTCGTGGTCGTCTCGCCCAGGAGCGACTGTGCAGCCAACCGCTCGCTGATCGAGCGCGTGCAGAGCCAGCTCGCGGCATGGAACGCGGAGTTCGCAAGCAGGGACTACAGGCTCTCGTGCAGCATCGGCTGCGCCGAGATCGGCTCCGGGATGTCGGTCAATGACGCGCTGGCCAAGGCCGACAGGCTGATGTTCGAGGAGAAGAACGCCAAGCGCGCGACGAGCTGAACGGCCCCTAGCGGCTGGGCGGGAACACGAGGCTGAACGTCGTCCAGCCCTCCGAGCCCGAGACCTCGAGCCTGCCCCCGAGCTGTCCGGCCAGGCTCTCGACTATCGTCAGCCCTATGCCGGGCCCCTCCGCCAGTTCGAACCCGCCCGGCAGCCCCTTGCCGTTGTCCGAGATCGTGTAGCTCAGCATGCCGTCCGGGAGCCTGCGGAGCGTCAGGCGTATCCGCGGGCTCGCGTGGCCCTCGAAGGCGTGCAGCAGGGCGTTGGTCAGGGTCTCGTTTATCACGAGCCCAAGCGGGATGAGCGTATCCATGTCGAGGCTGAGCTGCTCGACGTCGAGCGCGATGTCCGTGTCCCGCTGCGCGGGCAAGGAGCCCCGGACCTCCTCGACGAGCGAGAGGATATAGTCCTTCGCGTCTATCGCGGCGACGTCCCCTTTTTCATATAGCTTGTTGTGCACGAGGGCCATCGAGCGAATGCGGCCCCGGCTTTTTTTGAGCAGCTCGCGGCAGGCCCCGTCGCCGGCCGAGCGGGCCTGCATGCTCAGGAGCGAGTCTATGACCGCGAGGTTGTTCTTCACGCGGTGGTGGACCTCCTGCAGCAGGAGGACCTTCTCTTTGAGCGCGGCCTCGATGTGGCTGGCGTACCTGGTGATGAGGACGTAGAGCAGCCACGAGGTCACGGCCACGTAGACCCAGCCCTTGAGCACCGCGAGCCGGGTCATCGTCTCCGGGGAGCGGGAGATGAGGGGGAGCATAGAGTCCGAGAGCAGGATCCAGAGCCCCCCGACCACAGCGTAGATCAATACGATGGATAATGGCCCAAGCGCCCCCCGTTTGCCCATAGGATATCGTATCACAAAGCGTAGCGCGCAGGGCAATGCAGGTGCGCCGGTCGATTTATAATCCGCGCCCCGATTGGTTATAATCAGTCATGTTGATGGAACATATTCACAGGACGATCCTCAACAACATGAGCGAGGCCGTATACGTCGTAGACCGCGGCCTCAGGATCACCTACGCAAACCCCGCCGCCGAGACGCTCACCGGTTACGGCCATGACGAATCAGTCGGCACGATGTGCCACGACATATTTTGCGAGAGGTCCTTCAGGTGCGCCTCGGGCTGCCCGCCCCGCACCGCGATCGAGACCGCGACGCCCATCCTGCACCGCGAGGCCGAGACCAAGACCCGCTCCGGAGAGGTGCGGCAGACCCAGATCTCGATATCACCGTTTTTCGAGCGCGGCGAGTGCCAGGGCGCGGTCATCGTAATCAAGGACATAACGGAACTGCGCCAGGCCGAGGAGTCCGTAAAGAGGCAGAACAAGTTCCTCACCACGGTCATCGACTCGCTGCCGCACCCGTTTTGCGTCATCGACGCCGAGAGCCTCGAGGTGAAGGCGGCCAACGCCGCGGCATGCGACGGCCCCATCCCCGGTGGGCTAAAATGCTACGAGATGTCGCACCACAGCACCGAGCCGTGCTCGGGCAGAGAGCACCCCTGCCCCTGCCGCGAGGTCAGGGTCCACAAGCTTCCGGTGGTCGTCGAGCACACGCACGTCGGCCACGACGGCATCGAAACGACCGTGGAGGTCCACGGCGTGCCGGTCTTTGACGAGCGGCAGCACGTCCGCGAGATCATCGAATACAGCCTCGATGTCTCGGAGCGCAAGAGGTTTGAGAAGAACCTCAAGCACCTCGCGTACTTCGACCAGCTTACGGGGGTGGCCAACCGCACGCTTTTTTTCGACAGGCTCGGCCACGAGATCAAGGGAGCGGCAAGAAACTCGCGCATGCTCGCGGTGCTGTTTATGGACCTGGACCGTTTTAAGGCCGTAAACGACTCGTTCGGACACGACGCCGGCGACCTGCTGCTTAAGGAGTCCGCCGAAAGGATCGCGTCGTGCCTGCGCGCCTCTGACACCCTCGCCCGTATCGGCGGCGACGAGTTCGCGGTAATCTTGTCTGAGATTAAAAACCCTCTCGACGCCAAGCTGGTTGCGAAGAAGATCGCGGGGGCCATGGACGAGGCGTTCCTCATCTCGGGCAACGAGATCCGCGTGGGCGTAAGCGTGGGTATCAGCATCTGCCCGGATGACGGCACCACCGCCGACGAGCTGATGAAGAAATCGGACATCGCGATGTACAAGACAAAGCTCGAAGACGGCGAGGTCTGCAGCTTCTACTCCGAGGGCTGAACGAAAAAGGGGACGGGCAGTCTCCTGTCCGTCCCCTCTAAATGATCCGATCCTTATTCCGCAGCAAATTCCAGCGCAGCGTAAATTTGCTGCGAGCCCCTTATTCCCTGTCCGTGAGTGCCGAGATGCCGGGCAGGTCGCGGCCTTCCAGCAGCTGCAGCGATGCGCCCCCGCCGGTCGATATGAACGAGATCGAGTCCGAGACCCCGGCGCGGTGCACCGCCAGGTCCGTGTCCCCGCCGCCCACAATCGTAAGCGCGAATGCGTCGGCCACCGAGTGCGCCACAGCGAACGTCCCGCGCGAGAACGCGTCTACCTCGAACAGCCCCATAGGGCCGTTCCAGAGCACGGTCTTCGCGTTTGCCAGCGCGGCGCTAAACAGCCTGACCGACGCGGGCCCGATGTCCAGCGCGCGCCAGCCGCGCGGGATCTCCTGCGTCGGGACTATCTTCGTCTCGGCCCCCGGGTCGGTGCTCTGCGCGATGACGACGTCCACCGGCAGGTAGAACTTCACGTTGTTCTTCCTGAGCTTGTCCCTGATCTTCTCGGCCAGCCCGAGCATGTCCGGCTCGACTATCGAGTCGCCTACCTCGTAGCCCATGGCCTTTATAAACGTAAACGCCATCCCGCCGCCGACGATGACCTTGTCGACCTTGTCCGAGAGGTTCTCTAGCACGCCGATCTTCCCCGAGACCTTAGCCCCGCCCAGGATCGCGACGAACGGGCGCACCGGGTTGCTCACCACGCCCTTGAGGTACTCGATCTCCTTTTTCATAAGGAAGCCGACGCCGGCCGGGATGTACTTTGCGATGCCGACTATCGAGGCGTGCGCGCGGTGCGATGCGCCGAAGGCGTCGTCTAGGTAGAGGTCAGCGTTTGCGGCCAGGGCCTTGGCGAACTCATCGTCGTTGGCCTCCTCGCCCGGATGGAAGCGGAGGTTCTCGAGCACGAGGACGTCGCCGTTTTTCATCTTGTCGACCGCGGCCGTCACCTCAGGCCCGATGCAGTCCGGGACGAAGTTGACCTCCTTGTTCAGGAGCCTCTGGAGGCGCTTGGCCACGAGGCCGAGGCTGGATTTGGGGTCCGGCTTGCCCTTCGGCCTGCCGAGGTGCGAGGCCACGATGACCCGCGCCCCCTCGTCGATGCAGTAGTTGATCGTCGGCAGGGCCGAGCGTATGCGGTGGTCGTCCGTGATCATCAGGTTTTCGTCCACCGGCACGTTGAAGTCCACGCGGATGAAGACGCGCTTGCCCTTAAGCTGCATGTCCTCGATGGTCAGTTTCTTGAAAATCGAGCTGCTCATCTCGTGCGCTTATCCTTTCATCATGTAGAGGATGAGGTCCTTTACGCGGTTGGAGTAGCCCCACTCGTTGTCGTACCACGAGATGACCTTCACCATGCGGCCCTCCATCACCTTAGTCAGCAGGCTGTCGAAGACCGAGGAGTGCGGGTTGTTGTTGCAGTCGATCGAGACGATCGGCTCGTTCGTGTACTGCAGGTAGTTCTTCATCGGCCCGTCGGCAGCGGCCTTCATCGCGGCATTGATGTCCGCGGCCGTGGCGTCCTTTTTGAGTTCGCACGTGAGGTCCACGACCGAGACGTTAGGGATGGGGACGCGGATGGAAAAGCCGTCGAGCTTGCCCTTGAGTTCCGGCAGCACCAGGCCGATGGCCTTGGCAGCGCCCGTGGAGCTCGGGATCATGCTGACCGCGGCGGCGCGTGCGCGCCTGAGGTCGCTGTGCGGGAGGTCGAGGATGCGCTGGTCGTTCGTGTAGGCATGAATCGTGGTCATCAGGCCGCGCACGATGCCGAACGAATCGTTGAGGACCTTCGCCACCGGTGCCAGGCAGTTGGTCGTGCACGAGGCGTTGGAGACTATCTTGTGCTTCTTGGGGTCGAGGCCCTTGTCGTTGACGCCCAAGACGACGGTGTAGTCAGGGTCGGTTGCCGGGGCCGATATGATGACCCACTTCGCGCCGGCCTCGATGTGCTTGATGGCCTTGTCGCGGGCCGTGAAGAAGCCGGTGGACTCCACTACCAGGTCCACGCCGAGCTTTCCCCACGGGAGGTTCTCGGGCGCGCGCTCCGCGATGATCTTGATCTCCCTGCCGTCGACGATGATCGAACCGTCACCGGCCTTGATCTCGCCCTGATAGATGCCGTGCACGGAGTCGTACTTGAGCAAGTGCGCCAGCGTCTTTGCGTCCGTGAGGTCGTTGATCGCAACGATCTCGATGTCGCTTACGCCCCTACAGGCCCTGAATACGTTTCTTCCTATCCTGCCGAATCCGTTGATGCCTACCTTGATCGCCATCTGGTTGAGTCCTCCTTGTTTAGTTAAAACGATTTCAGGCTGTTCATTACGAAGCCCGTTTGTATCTTGGGAAAGAAGTACGTGCTCTTGGGGGGCATGCGGAGCCTCGAGGCGGCCACGGCCTGCACCGCCCCCACCGGCGTGGGGTTCAGGAAAAACGCCGCGTCGTACTCGCCGCTCTTCACCTTGCCGAGCACGGTCGCCGGGTCCATCTCGTACGCTATCGCGTCTATGCTAAGCAGGCGGCCGAAGACGAGCTCGTGCAGCACCACGACGTCGAGCCCCGAGAGCGTGGGGTTGATGTCCGAGAGGTCGCCGCCTTTTAACGTGAGCCTGTAGCGGTTGCCCCCGGCATACATCCCGAAGGTGCGCGGCAGCCCCGCTATCGAGGCCGGGATGTCGGCGTTGGCGTCGAGCTTTTCTATATCGAAGAAGTGCGAGAGCTTGTCCTTGAGCCCGCTTACGTCCACCCGCACGAGCCTGTGGGTCGGGAGCACCGTGAGCGCGGGGTCTGTTATGTCGGCCAGGAACATCATGACGTAATCGGTCGGGAGGGCCTGATCGGCGGACGCGCCGGATTTCCGGCGGGACGAGTCGCGGTAGTCAAGCGCGGTCTCATACCTGTGGTGGCCGTCCGCGATGAAAATCTTGCGGCCCTTAAGCTCCGCGCGTATCGCCTCGATCTTAGCCGCGTC
The DNA here is from genome assembly GCA_963721805.1 of Nitrospirota bacterium. GTDB lineage: Bacteria > Nitrospirota > Thermodesulfovibrionia > Thermodesulfovibrionales > JdFR-86 > CAVRJY01. The sequence continues at coordinate 163,189 of CAVRJY010000002.1, forward strand.
GCGCACCGGCCACAGCGAATGCACCGTGCCGTCGGCCTCGGTTGCCTGGAGGTACGCCGGGCCGGCGGCCGCCGAGTTCAATGCGGATGCGGTCGCGGGGGCCGGGCCTTCGTATAGCGAGAATACCGGGCTTGTGTTCGCGCCGAGGGCGTCCATCAGCGAGAGCCTGTCGTGCTTGGGTTTTGAGTGCGTGGCCTCGTGTGGGTATACGCCCTCGCCGAGCTCTACGAGCTTCACCAGCCCGAACAGCCCGGTCAGGGCTTTTCTTTCGCCCCTGTCAGCGTACTCCATGCGGTAGGCATAGAACGCGTGGCTGCCGTCGCGCCTGAGCACGCCGGATGAGAGCCATTCGGCATAGAGGGCGCGAGCCCGGCCGTATTTGTTTTCGGTCTCGTTGTCCTCCGGGAGGTCCATCCCGGCGTCGATGCGGACGATGTTGTAGGGGCTCAGGCCGTAGAGCGTCTCGCGCATCGCCGGGGTGATGATGTCATAAGGGGGCGCGATGACCTGAGAGCCGGTCACTTGCAGGTTATCGTAGAGGATGCCTTTAAACGGTACGACCTCGGTCACTCGGCCTCCGGGCGCAACCCAAACTTTGTTGATATGAACATTATGGAAACACTCTCCCTATGTTTGCCGCAAGGTTTTGGCTTAATACGGATATGCCAAGAATACGATAATATTATCACGGACGGATAAGGAAAGCAATTTAAGGCAAACTCAGATATCCCTGTCCACGAGCCCGATCCAGCGGGCCTTGAACCCGGCGAACGCGCCGGCCGCGATGGTCTCGCGCATCGAGCGCATGAAGGCGAGATAGAAGTGCAGGTTGTGGATCGTATTGAGCCTCATGGCCAGTATCTCGCGCGCCAGGAACAGGTGGCGCAGATACGCCTTCGAGAAATTCCTGCAAGCGTAGCAGTCGCAGTCCGGGTCGAGCGGCAGCGGGTCTTCCTTGTACTCGGCGCGCTTGATGCTCACGCGGCCACGGCTCGTAAATATCGTCCCGTTTCGTGCGTTTCTGGTCGGCATCACGCAGTCGAACATGTCAAACCCGGCCTCCACGGCCGCGAGCATGTCGCCGAGGTCCCCCACGCCCATCAGGTAGCGGGGCTTATCCGCGGGCAGCAGCGGCGCGGTCACCTCTATGATGCGGCGCATTTCTTCTTTAGTTTCGCCGACGCTCACGCCGCCCACGGCATAGCCGTCAAAGCCGATCCCGATGAGCTCTTCGGCGCTCATGCGCCGCAGCGACGGATACATGCCGCCCTGTATGATCCCGAAGAGCGCGGGGCGTGAGGTGGCGGCAGGATCGGGCCAAAGCTTCGCGTGACGGGCCTTGCACCTCGCGGCCCACGCGGTTGTGAGCTTCAGGGAGCTGAGCGCGTATTCCTCGGTCGCGGGGTAGGGCGTGCACTCGTCGAGCGGCATCATGATATCGCTGCCGAGCGCGGCCTGTATGTCTATCGCGCCCTCCGGGGTGAGGACGTGCTCGGAGCCGTCTATGTGGGATCGAAACCATACTCCCTCGGGCGTGATCTTGCGAAGCGGTGCGAGGCTGAAAACCTGAAAACCCCCGCTGTCGGTCAGTATCGGGCCGCTCCAGCCCATGAACCTGTGCAGCCCGCCCATGTTGCGTATGACCTCGTGGCCGGGCCGGAGGTAGAGGTGGTAGGTGTTGCCGAGGATGATCTCCGCGCCCACGTCTTTGAGGTCGTCGGGGGACATAGCCTTGACTGTAGCGAGCGTGCCCACGGGCATGAAGGCCGGGGTGTTTATGTCCCCGCGCGCGGTCGAGATCACGCCGAGGCGGGATGCATTGTCACGGCCGGTGATCTTAAATTGCATGGGCTAACTTGCCAGGCGCTCAAGCGCGATGCGGAGCGCCTCTTCGGGGCCGGGGGCCGCGAGCACGCCCTTGATCTCCCACGAGCCGAGCCCTATGACCGGCTTCTCCATCTGGAGGAAAAACGCGATCTCCGAAAGCGTCCCGTACCCGCCGCGCACGGCTATCGCCGCGTCCGCGGTGCGGGCGATCACGGCGTTTCGGGCTATCCCGAGGCCGGTGGGGATCGCGATATCAATATTGGGGTTCGCCTCGGAGCGGCGCTCTCCGGGCAGGATGCCGATAGTCAGGCCGCCCGAGGCGTTGGCGCCGCGTGCGGCGGCCTCCATCACCCCGCCCAGGCCGCCGCATACGAGCACGCAGCCAGCTTCGGCTAAAAGACGGCCTATGGCCGCGGCCTCGTCTAACGCCCTCTTACCGGCGGTTCGGCTGCCGATGACCGCGATCAGGGGGCCTGATAATAGTGTCTTCTTCAAGGGAGCATTATATTTTATGTGGGAGCTTTTTTCAAAGCGCTCCAAATCGCTTGATACGTCGTTGGGCTTCGAAGACTCGCCCTCGAAGTACGTCTCAGTACGTCGTCGGGCGGTCTTCTCGCCCTGCCTTGTCTGAAGACGATTTGGGCGCGCTTTCGGGGGTGGGAAAAAGGAGGGGGCCAGTCGGCCCCGCCCCCCGGCCCCCCGAGGTCAACGGCATTGATTGAATATGAGCGGGGAAGGGGCCCCGTGAATAAGTGAGCGAAGCGATTAGAAGAGGTGCCCGTGGCACCCCCCCCGGCCATCGTGAGATGGCCGGGGGGAAGGGGCTTCAGGTTATTTGTAGATGCTCATGAACGTCTGGATGCTCGTGGCGTCGGACTGGTCCCATGTGATGAGGGCGGTGCCGTGGTCGCTCATCGCGACCTGTACGTCATGGGTGTCCTGCCCGTCGGGGCTGATGTTGTCCGTAAGGGCGGAGGGGTTGGTCCATGCCCCACTTCTGTATTCGCTCTTGAAGATCTGCAAGGTCGTGCCGTCACTCTGCGGCCAGGTGATGATCGCGTTTCCGTTGTCGTCCATCGCGACCTGGGGGATCGTGGTGTTCTGACCTGCTATGCTGATGTGATCCGTAAGCGAGGAGGGGTTCGTCCACGAGCCGCTTCTGTACTCGCTCTTGAATATCTGCGTGTTCGTGCCGTCGTACTGCTGCCAGGTGATTATCGCGTTTCCGTTGTCGTCCATCGCGACCTCAGGATAAACCGCGTTCTGCCCGTCGGGGCTTATGTAATCCGTAATCAGCGGGTTGGCCCATGCGGCGCTTCTGTACTCGCTTTTGTAAATCAGGTAGTTTGAGCCGTTGTATTGTGTCCATGTGATGATCGCGTTTCCATTGTTGTCCATCGCGACCTCGGGCTGCCCGGCGAGTTGCCCGTCGGGGCTGATGTTATCCGTAAGAGAGGAGGGGTCGGTCCATGCTCCGCTTCTGTATTCGCTCTTGAAGATCTGCGTGGCCGAGCCGTCGGACTGCTCCCAGATTATGATCGCGTTTCCGCTTGCGTCCATCGCGACCTTGGCGTAGCTGGCGTCCTGCCCGTCGGGGCTGATGTTGTCAGCGAGGTTGGCCGGGTTGGTCCATGTGCTGCCGTCGTATGTGCTCCTGTAGACCTGCTGGTTCGAGCCGTCGGGCTGAAGCCAGGTGATGACCGCGGTCCCGTCGTCGGACATCGCGACCTGCGGGTTGCCGGTATGCGTCCCGTCCGGGCTGATATTATCCGAAATGCTGGCCGGGAACGTCCACGATCCGCTACGGTACTCGGCCTTGAATACCTGATAGAACGAGCCGTCGTACTGGCTCCATACGATTATCGCGTTGCCGTTGTTGTCCATCGCGACCATCGGCGAGACGGACGTGTGCCCGTCGATGCTGACGATATCGGCGAGGCTGGCGGGCGTGGTCCATGAGCCGCCCCGGTACTCGGCCTTATATATCTGGGTCTCGACTCCATCGTTTTGGTACCATACGACTATCGCGTCTCCGCTGTTGTCCATCGCGACCTGCGGAAAGTGCACGTCCTGCCCGTTGGGGCTGAGGTTGTCAGTAAGCGATGAGGGATTCGTCCATGCGGCTGATGAGCCGCCGCTGTCGCTGCTGCTGCTGCCCGTGCAGCCGACCGCAAAGGTCAAGAGCATCAGAGCCAATACCGCAATTAACGAACGGACAATCCTGATTTTAACCATATCTCCCCCCGAACGCGCTGGATTTAAACTGCCGCGTATTATGGACAGTCCCGGAATAAATTGCAAGCACAATATATTAATTCAAATTACCAGCCTTAGACTCCGCCGGGGCGTTGTGATAGAATTTTCATATGAAGAGATCCCCCGCCGTGGCAGGCCAGTTCTATCCGGGCAACCCGCAGGCCCTCGCGGCCGACGTCGCCGCGATGTCGGACCCGGAGGCCGTGCGCGCCGATACGATTGGCGCGGTCTGTCCGCACGCCGGGCTGGTATACTCGGGCGGCGTGGCCGGGGCGGTATACTCGCGGATCAAGGCCCCGCACACGTTCATCATCCTCGGCCCGAACCACACCGGGCGCGGCGCGGACGTCGCGATCATGGCCGAGGGCGCATGGGCTGTGCCGGGCGGCGAGTGCAAGATCGACGCTAAGCTCGCCCGCGCGATCATGGGGCTCTCCCCGCTCGTCGAGCCGGACGACGAGGCCCACCGCTACGAGCACTCGATAGAGGTCCAGCTCCCGTTCATCCTCCACCATGCCCCCGGCGCCCTTATCGTGCCGATAACGATCATGTTCGCCACTTTGCAGGACCTCAAGGCCCTCGGCCGCGCCATAGCAGAGACGGTGCGAGGCGCGGGCTATCCGGTCGTGATCGTGGCGAGCTCTGACATGAGCCACTTCAACACGGACGCCGAGGCGCGAGTGCAGGATGCGATGGCGATAGAGCACCTGCTTACGCTTGATCCCGGCGGGCTTTACAGCACCGTGCGCGGGCATAACATATCTATGTGCGGCGTGCTGCCCGCCACAGCGATGCTCGAGGCCGCCAACCACCTAGGCGCGAGCAAGGCCGAGCTCGTGCGCTATGCGACCTCCGGCGAGACGAGCGGGGACTACGACCGGGTGGTCGGATACGCCGGGGTGTTAGTCACCTAAGTTGGACCCGCTGGAGATCATCCGGGCGCGCTACCGCGAACACCCCAAGGCGCTGTCTGCGCTGCTCGCGCACTCCGAGGCAGTGGCCGAGAAGGCCATCGCGTGCGCCGCGCGCGTCGCCCACCTCAAGCCGGATCTGGCGTTCATCCGCGAGGCCGCGATGCTCCACGACATCGGGATCATCGAGTGCGACGCCCCGCAGCTTGGCTGTCACGGGCCGCACCCCTATATCTGCCACGGGTACCTCGGGGCCGAGATGCTGAGGGCCGAGGGTTTACCGCGCCATGCCGTGGTCTGCGAGACGCATGTGGGAGTGGGGCTGACGGCGGCCGAGATCATCGAGAAGGGCTTCCCGATCCCTGGCCGCGACATGGTCCCCGAGAGCATCGAGGAGGTCATCATCAGCTTCGCGGACAAGTTCTTCTCGAAGGATGAGCGGCCGGGCGAGGAGAAGCCGCTCTGGCTCATCCGCGAGCGCATAGACCGCTTCGGCCCAGGCAAGCTCGATGTGTTCGATAAGTGGTGCCAACTGTTCGGTGTACGCCTGAGAGAAGGGCCAGTCGGCCCCATTGACAGTGGCCGCGGCGGGCGGATATAATTGGATCATGTACGCGCGCGCGATATCAGAGAGGCGACTTAGCGGAGCCGGGAGGCTCTATCTGCCCGCTATCGCCCGCTGCACCTGAATCGCAGCAGAGATAGCAACGGATAAGGCCACGGCGCTTAAGCCCGTGGCCTTTTTATTTTGATGACCAGATAATCAGGGAGGCATATATGACAGAGGCAAGACGCATCAGGATATTCGACACCACGCTCCGTGACGGCGAGCAGTCGCCCGGCTGCTCGATGACCGCGGAGGAAAAGCTGCTGATCGCCAAGCAGCTTAGCCGCATGGGCGTGGACATCATAGAGGCCGGGTTCGCGATCAGCTCGCAGGGCGACTTCGACTCGATCAAGCGCATAGCCAATGAGGTCGCAGGGGCCGGTGATATGCTCGCTCGCGCGCGCGAAGGAGATGGACATCAAGCGCGCGTACGAGGCGATCAAGGACGCGCCCAAGCGGCGCATCCATACGTTTCACTCGACCTCGGACATCCACCTCAAGTATCAGGTCAAGATAGACCGCGCCGAGGCGCTTAAGCGCTCGGTCGAGATGGTCAAGCTCGCGCGCTCTCTGGTCGAGGACGTCGAGTTCTCGCCGATGGACGCGACGCGGACGGATACCGGATACCTCTGCGAGGTCGTAGAGGCCGTGATCGCGGCCGGGGCGAGCACCGTGAACATCCCGGACACCGTCGGATACACCCTGCCCGAGGAGTTCGGGACGCTCATCGCATACGATCAAGGAGCGCATCGGAGACAGCGCGATCATCGCGGTGCACTGCCACAACGACCTCGGGCTCTCGGTCGCTAACTCGCTTAGCGCGGTGCTAAACGGCGCGGGGCAGGTCGAGTGCACGATCAACGGGATAGGCGAGCGCGCCGGGAACTGCTCGATGGAGGAGGTCGTGATGGCGCTGCGCACGCGGCGGGACTTCTATCAGGCCGACACCGGCATCCGCACCGAGGAGATCATCAGATCGAGCCGCCTGCTGACGAAGATCACGGGCATAGAGGTGCAGCCCAACAAGGCTATAGTCGGGGCCAACGCGTTTAGCCATGAGAGCGGGATACACCAGGACGGCCTTCTCAAGGACAAGTCCACGTACGAGATTATCCGGCCAGAAACTATCGGGTTGGTTAGCACTAAATTGGTTTTAGGAAAGCACTCGGGGCGGCACGCGTTTAAGGACAGGCTCACCGAGCTTGGGTATACGCTGACGCCCGATGAGATCGAGGCCGCGTTCGTGAAGTTCAAGCACCTCGCGGACCAGAAGAAGGACATCTTTGACGAGGACCTGGAGGCCATAGTCTCGGACGAGCTTCACCGCCCGAACGAGCTGTACACGCTAAAGAAGCTCGATATCTCTTGCGGCACCGAGCATAAGCCGGTCGCGACCGTTGCGATCACGACGCCGGAGGGCGAGAAGAAGATCACCTCGGAGGGCGACGGCCCGGTGGACGCGGCGTTTAAGGGCATCGCGGAACTCACGGGCACTAAGAGCAGGCTGCTGAAGTTCGAGGTCAAGAGCGTCACGGGCGGGATGGACGCGCTGGGCGAGGTGATGGTATCGCTGGAAGAGGACGGAAAGACCGTCCGGGGCGTCGGGGCGGATACGGATATAATCGTTGCGTCCGCGAAGGCGTATCTCACCGCGATAAATAAATTAGCTGCGAGGACGTGCTGAGAAAGCCGCGCTAAATTGGCTGATACTGCGTCACGGCTGCGGCCCCAATCCTCAACGTACGTCACAGTACGCCTCCGGTTGTGGTCCTCGCCGTTCCTTGTCTGAGCATAATTTATCGCGCTTTGGTGATGCCAGCGCTCCATGAGCGAGCGGTCAACGGCATTAACTGATGTGCGCTCCTGCTAGTTGTGCGTCCGCGCAATAAAATATTGTCGTTTGCAATATATATGAGTTGTGTCCCTAATTATCTACTTAAATAGTCCTTCAATTGCGGGCCCAATCTGACCCCATACAGTTGAAAGATTTGACGCTACGGCCAACATTTGTAAGGACGTATTGATTAGTCCGTTCTTTCTTGTTTCCTTTGGTGTTTCATATTGCGTCACAAGATATTCAACATGTTCCATTTGCTCCTTTATTTCCGTGTCACTCATTTTCGATTCTTTAATTGCAGTAAGAAGCTTGTCAAACAGTTCAGCGTCAGCGATGCTTGTTTCCTTCATTTTTTCAATATGTCCGTGAATAGATCCATAGACCGTTCCAGTATTAATTGCGCCTACATCCCCACGTACGTTAATTACTGTTCCGCCATGTGACGGGATTTCTAGCTTCAACTCTTCCTGCATAATATTTATTTTGTTTGCTATACGCGACGAATATTTCAGCTTATCGCGTTCACAGCTTTTAGCGAAAGCTTGCTTCGCCATCTCAGGGACCATATGGAGGGAAATTCGAGAATAAGCCGCCTCGATGAATCCATTGGCAATCCTAATAAATTCACCATTTAGTGTTTCATAATAAGCTCCCGATGGTAGTGAGGCCGCTCTTGATAATGCAGTCTTCTCGGCGGATAATAGTTTATCCAACAATTCATCCAAATACTTTTTTCCAATTTCGATGAGTTGGGATGAGAATGGCCCGCTATGATGTCCTCTACTTGCCTCTGAGTCAGCCGCCTGCTCACATTCCTCATTAATTTGTTTGAAGTATTGTTCCACTAGTATCTCAGATTGCATTCTAGTATAAGCTTGCATGGCAACCTCCAATGTAAGAGAAATAGTACAACAGATACATTCTTTTCTCTGATCGTAAAATAACATATTTGACCGCATACCACAACACCCCGGAACTGGTCAGCAGAACATCGCACCTCGCCAACTTATAACGTATATGTTATAATTAACCATGGACTGGACGGTGGAGTTTTACCGCGACTCCAAAGGCGGTGAGCCGGTGGCGGAGTTCCTCGATGTGCTTCCGGTTGAGCCGAGGGCCAAGGTGCTTAGGCTCATGGAGTTGCTTGCGCGCTACGGTGTTCTGCTCAAAGAGCCGCATACGAAGCAGATACGCGGCAAGATACGGGAGCTGCGCGTGACGGACAGCATCGGGGCCGTGCGCGTGCTCTACTTCGGGCATACGGGAAAGCGGCTTATTCTGCTGCACGGGTTTGTGAAGAAGTCAGACAAGACGCCGCAAAAAGAGATAGACATTGCCGAGCGGAGGATGCGCGATTTCCTCGACCGGCAGGGAGGTATCAGATGAAGGGCAGGACGTTAAGCGAGTACATCGGACAGCAGAAGAAAAGCCCCGAGTTTCGGAAGGCGTGGGAAAATCTAGACCCCGAATTCGAGCTTATGGAGAGCCTGCTTAAGGCGCGTCAGCGCTCCGGGCTTACGCAGGCCGAGCTTGCGGAGAAGATAGGCACCAAGCAGCCCGCCCTTTCGAGGCTTGAGCGCGGGGGGTTCAGGAAGGCGACGGTCGAGACCCTGCACAAGATAGCGGACGCGCTTGACGTAGAGCTGGTCGTGAAGCTTCAGCCCTCGCGCAAGCATTAACCCCCCATAGCATAAAACCCCGGAACTGGTCAATAGGAACTGGTTCCTAGGAACCAGTTCCCAGGAATCGGTTCCCATGGACGCGTTCCGCCAAGAAGTTCTATCCTCAGCCATGATGTATATAGTAGACATATTAAAGAGGCCGGAAAACCGGGAGGCCGCATGGAAAACGTTTCTGAACGCCTAAACACGGGGGCGGTCAAATAAATGCGAAATTCCGAAGGGTTGAGGCATGTTTTGAATTTTCATTTGAACGCTATAAAAAAATCGCGCGTGTCCGGGCGCGGAATGTATATAACGATGCCGTTGACAGCTCGCACGATTATGCAGGACTACACCAAAGCGCGAGAAATCGTCTTCAGACAAGGAAGCGTGAGAAAATCGTCCCGCAAGTGTACTGAGATGTACTCTGGAGGGCGATTTTCGAGCGATGACGCAGTATCAAGCGATTTGGCGCGGCTTTCCAGCTCGCGTGTAAACCAACTAACCCTCTATGTTATTATTTATGCTTAATCTCAAGCTAAGGAGTTGATACCATTATGATGACGATAACAGAGAAGATCTTCGCCGCACATTCAGGTAAAGCCGAGGTCGCCCCCGGCGAGCTGGTAAACGCCAAGTTGGACTTCGTGCTGGCAAACGACATCACCGCGCCTATCGCGATTTCGGAGTTCAAAAAGACCGGCGCGACCAAGGTCTTTGACGCACAGCGTGTTTCTTTGATCCCGGACCACTTCTCGCCCAACAAGGACATCAAGGCCGCCGAGCAGTGCAAGATACTGCGCGAGTTCTCGCGCGAGCAGGCGCTTACTAACTACTTCGAGGTCGGCCGCATGGGCATCGAGCACGCACTGCTGCCGGAGCTTGGCGTGGTGCTGCCGGGCGATATGATTATCGGCGCGGACAGCCACACCTGCACGTACGGCGCGCTCGGCGCGTTCTCGACAGGCGTGGGCTCGACGGACGTCGCGGCGGCGATGGCCACCGGCGAGTGCTGGTTTAAGGTGCCGGAGTCGATGAAATTTATCTACAAGGGCAAGCTCAATAAATGGGTCGGGGGTAAGGACCTGATCCTGCACACGATCGGCGACATCGGCGTGGACGGCGCGCTGTATCGCGCGATGGAGTTCGAGGGCGAGGTCATCCGCTCGATGCCGATGTACGGCAGGCTCACGATATGCAACATGGCGATAGAGGCCGGAGGCAAGAACGGGATCATCGTCCCGGACGAGATCACCGAGGCATACGTCAAGGGCCGCGCCAAGAGGCCGTATAAGTTTTATACCTCGGACGCCGGGGCGAAGTACGTCGAGGTGCGCGAGTACGACTGCTCGAAGATCCCGCCCACCGTGGCATGCCCCTCGCTGCCGAGCAACACCAAGCCCGCGGCCGAGCTGTCGGCCATCACGATAGACCAGGCCGTGATCGGCTCGTGCACGAACGGAAGGTTAGAGGACCTGCGCGAGGCCGCATCGGTGCTCAAAGGCCGTAAGGTCCACCCGTATGTCAGGCTCGTCGTATTCCCCGGCACGCAACAGATATACCTCGACGCGATGGAAGAGGGCATCATCCGCACGCTGATCGAGGCGGGGGCGGCCGTATCGACCCCGACATGCGGCCCGTGCCTTGGCGGGCACATGGGAGTGCTCGCAAAGGGCGAGCGCGCTATCGCGACGACGAACCGCAACTTCGTAGGCCGCATGGGACACCCCGAGAGCGAGGTCTACCTGAGCAACCCGGCGGTCGCGGCGGCGTCCGCGGTTCTGGGCCGCATTGGATTGCCCGACGAGCTGAAATAATTGTCATCACCAGAGGATAAACTTAAAGAACTTGGGATATCGCTCCCGGAGGTGCCGAAGCCGCTCGGGAGCTACGTCCCTTCGCTGATCAGCGGCAACCTTCTATATACAAGCGGGCAGCTTCCGCTCATAGACGGCAAGCTGATGCACACAGGCAAGCTGGGCAGCGAGGTCACATTGGAAGAGGGCCGCCTCTGCGCCCGGCGATGCGCGATCAACGCCCTCGCGGTCGCGAAGGCGCAGCTTGGCGGGCTTGACAGGATAGGGCGCGTAATCAAGATCACGGGCTATGTCGCCTCGGCCACGGGATTCACCGGCCAGCCGGGCGTGCTCAACGGCGCGTCGGACCTGATGGTGGAGGTATTGGGCGAGGCCGGGCGGCACGTGCGAGTGGCGGTAGGCGTTGCGGTGCTGCCGCTGGATGCCCCGGTCGAGATAGAGTTCGTCTTTGAGGTGATACCGGCCTAGCTTACGTTGTAGCCCGCCTCCGCGAGCATACTCTCGTCCTCGTCTATCATGCGTAAAAAAGAATTTACCAGGAACGGGTCGAACTGCGTGCCCGCGCCGCGCCTGATCTCGGCCTTGACGATCTGGAGGCTGAGGGCCTTCCTGTACGGCCTGTCCGAGAGCATCGCGTCGAAGGTGTCGACGACCGCGAGTATGCGGGCTTTGAGCGATATCTCGTCACCGGCGATGCCGTACGGGTATCCCGTGCCGTCGTAGCGCTCGTGGTGCTGGAGTATCGTGGTGCGCACGCCCTGGAGCGTCCCGATCGGGCCGAGTATCTCGTCGCCGATGATCGGGTGGGCCTGGATCAGGCTGAACTCGGCGTTCGTGAGCCTGCCTGCCTTGTTCAGGACGGCCGAGTCGATGCCTATCTTGCCTATGTCGTGCAGGATCGAGGCGTGCTCGAAGAGCTCTATCTCGCGGTGGTCGAGCCCGATGTAGCGGCCGAGCTTCAGGCCCATGAACTTCACGCGCTCGGAGTGGCCGCGCGTGTAGCGGTCGCTGGCCTCAAGCGCGTTGACGAGCGCCTGTATCGTGCCGAAGTAGTTGCTCTTGACCGTCTCGTACAGCCATGCGTTCTCGATAGCGACCACGGCCTGGTTCGCCATCGTGCCGAGCAGGCTCAGGTCGTCCTCGCTGAACGCCGAGCCGTCGAGCTTGCGCTCCAGCAGCAGGCCGCCGATGACCTGCCCCTTCATCTTGATCGGGACGCCTACGGCCGGGGACTGGCCTTCGGGCGCGGAGGACTGGCCCCCGTCCCCGCAGCACAGCACGGTCCTGCCCTCGCCGATCAGGTCGGCGTAGTACGGGTTTTCGTCCGACGGGATGTCCTTGGCCCGCTCGACCCCGATGCCGTGGGCGTACTGCATCGTGATCGACGAGTGGCCGTTGCGCATTATTCTGATGGACCCGCGCTCGACCTGCATCAGCTCGGCTGCGGTGCGGATGATGAGCTTTATCAGGTCCTCGGTCTCGATGACCGAGGCCAGGACGCGGCCGATCTCGTTTACGCTCTTTAAGCTCTCGACGATCTTCTCGAGCTCTATGTTTTTTGTCTTGACCTCCTTAGAGAGGCTCAGCACGGCCCTGTTTGCGGTCTCGACCTCGCGTATCTTGTGCTCGAGGCTCAGGTTGAGCTCTTCGAGCCTGCCCTTGTGGTCGAGCTCGACGCGCGCGCGGGATATCTCCTTTTCCTTCCTGAGCCCCTTTTCGTGCAGCGCGCGGACCTCGGCCACCATGTGGTTGAACGCCGCGCCCACCGCCCCTAACTCGTCGTCCGAGCCGACCGGGGCCTGGGCGTCCCAGTCTCCGGCCTCGACCCTGCGCATCGAGTCCATGAGTCCGGCCACGGGCATGGAGACGAACCGCGTGAACAGCATGCGCGTCAGCAGGAGGACGCCGAATACGGTCAGCAGGCCGGTGAAAATCATGATGCGCTTCAGGGATGCGAAGTCCGTGACGCTTTGGGAGATGTCGTACTTGATCTCGATGATGCCGTTGACGCGGTCGCTCTCGTTATGGCAGCCGAAGCACTGCACGCGGTTGAGCACCGGGTTGTAGTATGTGATCGAGCCGTCCCCTATCCGGTGGCTCGCGTTAAGGGGATCGAGGCCGATGAGGTCCGACGCCGGGAGCTTCTGTCCGAGCTCTGCCTGGTTAGCGGATTTCAGCACCAGTCCGGTCGGGGAGATGATCCTGAGGCTCAGGATCTTCTGGTTCTCTCCGATGTCCTCGACCGATTTCTGTACGTCCTCGGTGTTGCCCTGGCTCATGGAGACGTCGATGCCCTTGAGGATGATGGCGCTTAAGGTCTTTACGTCCTCGGCCTTCGAGGCCACCATCCAGCGGTACTGGAAGCTCAGGGCGATAGCGGTCGAGACCCCTATCGCGGCCACCAGGCATACAGCTACCGCTACCGTTATCTTCGCCCTCAGTTCCATTGAGTGGACATACCCCTCCAATTATTTGAAAGCAATAAATATGCCCACCTCCAAAAGATTGCAATTGCTCGATAATGCCGCGTAAATACTGCGAGAAATCCCGTCTATTGCTCGAAATGACGCAGCTGCCTGTACCTTTTTGGGATTTCATTCTGTTAAACTTCATGATGCCTAAGTCAATCGTAGCGATAGTAGGAAGGCCAAATGTAGGGAAATCCACGCTTTTTAACCGCATTGTCGGACGCCAGGCCGCGATAGTCGAGGACATACCGGGCGTCACGCGCGACCGCAACTACCTTGACGCCACCTGGGACGAGCATGCATTCATAGTGGTGGACACGGGAGGGTTTTATGCGGCCCCGCAAGATGACATAACCGTCCAGATGAGGGAGCAGGCGATGTACGCGGTGGATGAGGCCGACGTTATAATCCACATGCTGGACGGCCCGGACGGGCTCACCCCTCCAGACCGCGATCTTGCCGCGCTGTTGCGCGTCTCGGGAAAGCCGGTCGTATGGGCCGTAAACAAGATAGACTCCCCGAAGCGCGAAGCCCAGTTTCTGCCGGAGTTCTACGCCCTGGGGGCCGAGGACATCGTCCCGATATCCTCGGCGCACGGCCATAACATAGACGAGCTGATGGAGCGCGTCCTGGTGCACGTGAAATCCTCTGAGGCTGAGGAGTCCGAATACCCGGCCATCGCCGTGATCGGCAGGCCGAACGCCGGGAAATCCACGCTCGTAAACGCGCTGCTGGGTAAGGACCGGATGCTCGTAAGCCCGATAGCCGGGACCACGCGCGACTCGATAGACTCGGTCTGCTCATACCACAAGCGCAAGTACCTCCTGATCGACACCGCCGGCATACGCCGCAAGGACTCGCGGGGATACAGCCTGGAGCGCTTCGCCTTCGTGCGCGCGATGAAGAGCATAGAGCGCGCCGACGTCGCGGTGATCGTGATCGACGCGACCGCCGGCATAGTCTCGGACGACCAGAAGATCGCCGGGCTCGTGCACGAGCAGGGCAAGAGCGCGCTCTTTCTCCTGAGCAAATGGGACCTGCTTACGGAGCACGAGGAGGCATTAAAGCGCTTCATGAACGAGTTTCAGCGCAAGTTCTGGTTCTTCGACCACGCGCCGGTGCTCACCGCCTCGGGATCGACCGGCGGAGGATAACCAAGATCTTCCCTATAGTGGACGAGCTCGTCGAGCAGCGGAGCAAGCGCATAAGCGGCGCGGAGCTTAACGCGATGCTCAAGACCTTCACGCTGCCTCCGAGCAAGGGCCACAAGGTAAAGCTCTCGTACATCTCGCAGGTCGGCGTCGAGCCACCTCGTTTTGCGGTATTCACGAACAACCCCGAGGGGTTCGACCAGGCGCGCATCCGCGCGGTCGAGGCCCGGCTCAGGGAGAGCTTCTCGTTCGCCGGCTCGCCGATAAGACTGTACATAAGGGCCAAGGACAAGGACTGAGGAGCATCCGCCATGCGCTTTGTCATGCTATACATCCGAAGCGTGAGGGACTTCATCCGCGACGGCGGCATGATGCTCGCCGGGTCGCTCTCGTTTTTCTCGATGATGGCGATGGTGCCGCTGAGCCTGTTTCTCCTTTCGGTGCTCGCGCAATTAGTCGGCACCGACCCGGGGTTCCTGAAGTTCTTCACCGCGAGGTTCTCGGGCATGTTCCCGAAGGCAGCCGGCGACGTGGCCGAGGGGATCAGGAAGCTCATCACAGCGAGGGGCATGGGCAGCGTAGGGCTGGGGCTTTATGCGGTGCTCTCGGTCCAGTTTTACTGGGCCCTGCACAAATCCATAGACGCGGTCTTCAAGTGCCACAAGAAGCGGATGTTCATCCTGACCGTGCTGATCTCGTTCCTAGTGGTATCGATGATGGTCGTGTTCCTGTTTCTCTCGTTCACGCTGGCGTCGGCCGTGACGTTCCTGAGCGACCTTGCGCGCGACGTCTCGTGGCTTCAGCTCTCGGGCTTCAAGAGGTTCGTCTTCCGCTACGTGCTCTCCCCCGTGGTGTCCACCCTTATCCTGCTTACGATCTACGCCCTGATGCCTATGAAGCGCATACGCCTGGAAAACGCGTTTAAGGGCGCCCTCGCCACTGCCGTCATGCTCGAGATCGCCAAGGGCCTCTTTACGCTCTACGTCCGAAACGTCCTGAGCCTGGACACCATCTACGGCTCGCTCACCTCGTTCGTCGTATTCATGCTCTGGGTGTATTACTCGTGCGCGATATTCCTGATCGGCGGGGAGCTGGTCAACAACCTCGAAGGCGGCGGCAGGGATACGGTCAGCGTGCTTGGCCGAGTCCGCCGCAAATAAACTGCACCACGCTCAGCGCGGCGATGGCCGCGGTCTCGGCCCTCAGCGTCCGGGGGCCGAGCGTCGCTACCTTAAGCCCGGCGTCCGATGCGAGCGTGACCTCATCGGCCGTAAGCCCGCCCTCCGGGCCGACAATCAATATGAACTCGCCCGCCGAAATAGCATCCGCGCTGCTGACCGCAGAGCCGCCTTCCTCCCAAAACACCAGCCCGGCCGCATTCGCGGGCAGCGATGCGATGAACGCCGCGTAGTCCGTGACCGGTTGGATGACAGGGGGCCGGGGCTGTACGGACTGCCGCGCGGCCTCCGATGCTATCTTCTCCCACCGGGGCTGCTTGCGCGTCTCGCGCACCTCGCAGCGGGAGGTCGCAATCGGCACAATAGAAGACACCCCAAGCTCGGTAGCCTTCTGGATCACTAGGTCCATCTTCGCGCCCTTAAGCACGCCCTGCGCGAGCGTAATCCTGACGGGTGGCGCGGGTATGGGCGTGAGGGCGCCGATGACCTCGATCACGGTGCGGGACTTCTCGAGCGTGAGGATCACGGCATCGCTTCGAAGCCCGCCGTCGTGGATCAGCTCGACATGGTCGCCGGGTGACATCCTGAGCACGGTCGCGAGGTATCTGGCCTCCTCAGGCCGCAGTATTATTTTTGTCTCTCCGGGGGGGATCGCGGGAAGGATTAGCCTCGGCATGACGATGCGCTATGCGCCGCCCGAACGCCTTAGCTCGTCGAATCTTCTTACAGCCTCGAACATTACGCCCCCGGTGGGGAGCCTCACCGGGCTTGCCTTCAGGTACGAGGGAAGCTCCTCGATGAACTCAAACGCGCCGCCCGGCAGGCGCAGTATCTCGATCACGACGTCCTCGGCCCCGCGCCTGAGCGCGCCCTGCATGGCCTCGGCATCATCCCCTCCCATCAGCAGCCCGAACAGCGGCATGGCCTCGGCGCGCGCGCGCTCAAACGATTCGCGGATGCGGTCTTCGGAGAGGTCGAGTATGCCGGCGAGCTTGCGCTTGAGGTCCGAGGCCAGGATCATCCTGCCGTCTTCAAAGCACAGGCAGGCGTCAAGGCTCTCGGCGTTTACGAGGAGCACGCCGCTTTTGCGGCTGGACTCTATCCACTGCAGGATGTCCGTGACCGGGAAGGCCGATATCTCGCCCTTTATTCCGCGCTTCATCACTACTGGCCCGCGAAGAGGTTTTTGAACTTGTCTTTAATCCCGTGCGCGGCGTGCGGATCCTCAGTGGATGCGCCTTCGAAGGAATGCGCGAACTCCTCGAGCAGCTCCCTTTGCCGCGCCGAGAGTTTCCTCGGCACGTCGACGCTCACGATCACGACATGGTCGCCGCGCGAGCGTCCGCCGAGCTTCGGCACCCCCTTGCCCCTCACCGTAAAGCGCGAGGAGGGCTGGGTGCCGGGCGGGATCTTGAGCTTCTGCGGGCCCTCGAGCGTCGGGACCTCGATCTCGGCCCCGAGCGCGGCCTGCGCGAATGTTATCACGCTCTCGGTGTATATCGTCTGCCCGTCGCGCTGGAAGAGCTCGTGCGGGGCGATGTCGAGCACGACGTAGAGGTCTCCGGCCGGGCCGCCGTCCATGCCTGGGTCGCCCTCGCCCGTAAGCTTCAACCTCGAGCCCGCGTCCACCCCTGGTGGAATCTTGATCGAGACCTGCCGGGGCTGGCGGAGCCGTCCGTCGCCGTTGCACCTGGGGCAGGGGTCGCTGATCAGGGTGCCGGTGCCCCTGCACGTGGGGCAGGTCTTGGCGATGCTGAAGAACCCCTGCTGAAACCTCACCTGCCCGCGGCCGCCGCAGTCGCGGCATGGGGTCCGCCTGCCGGAGACCGAGCCGGTGCCGGAGCAGTCCGGGCATTTCTCCCATTTCATTATGTCGATGATCTTCTCGGTGCCGAACGCGGACTCCTCGAGCGTTATCTCCATGTCGTAGCGCAGGTCGCTGCCCTTGGATCCGCGCCGGTTCCGGCCGCCGCCCGCGCCTCCGAAGAACTCGCCGAACAGGTCCTCGAATATGTCGCCCATGCCCGCGCCGGCCGTGCTGAACCCGCCAAACCCTCCGGCGCCTCCACCCATGCCTTCTGCGGTGCCGAAGCGGTCGAAGTTGGCGCGTTTCTGGGAGTCGCTCAGGCAGGAGTATGCCTCGTTGATCTCCTTGAAGCGCTCTTCGGCCTGCTTGTCGGCCGGGAAGTGGTCGGGGTGGCACTCGAGCGCGAGCTTGCGGAAGGCCTTCTTTATCTCGGTTTCAGAGGCGTCGCGGCCGACGCCGAGTATCTTATAGTAGTCTTTGCCCATATCTTTGAGGATAACATAAGTAAGCGGGCGGAGGCCCGTTTTCAGGGGTCCCCGCCCGCCACTTTTATCAGCCCGTTATTTGTCCTTCTTGTCCACGTCCTCGAACTCGGCCTCGACCACCTGCTCCTCGCCGCCATGCTGGGCGCCGCCGTCATGCGGCGCGCCCTCTCCGGCCGCTCCGGCCGATGCGCCCTCGCCGGGCTGCTTGTTATGCGTCTGCTGGTAGATGTGCTCCGCGATCTTGTGGGAGGCCTTGGTCAGCCTGTCCACAGCGGCCTTCAGCTCGGCCGGATCGGTAGTCGAGTCCTTGAGCTTCTTTACGGCCTCAAGGGCGCTTTCGATCTCGGCCCTCTCGGTGGCGTCGACCTTGTCGCCATACTCCGAGAGCGACTTCTCGACCGAGTAGCTAAGCGTGTCGGCCTCGTTGCGCGTCTCGGCGAGTTTTTTCTTCTTCGTGTCGTCGTCGGCGTGGCTCTCGGCGTCGCGCATCATGCGCTTGATCTCTTCGTCGTTAAGCCCGCTTGAAGCGGTGATCTTGATCGACTGCTCCTTGCCGGTGCCGAGGTCCTTGGCCGTGACGTGCAGGATGCCGTTTGCGTCGATGTCGAAGCCGACCTCGACCTGCGGCACTCCGCGCGGGGCCGGCGGGATGCCGACCAGCTCGAATATCCCAAGCAGCTTGTTGTCGGCCGCCATCTCGCGCTCGCCCTGGCAGACCTTGATCGTCACGGCCGGCTGGTTGTCCGTCGCGGTCGAGAAGATCTGGGTCTTGCGCGTGGGGATGGTAGTGTTTTTCTCGATGATCTTCGTAAATATCCCGCCCAGGGTCTCGATGCCGAGCGACAGCGGGGTGACGTCGAGCAGGAGGACTTCCTTGACCTCGCCCTTGAGCACCGCGGCCTGTATGGCCGCGCCCACGGCCACGACCTCGTCGGGGTTGACGGTCTTGTTGGGCTCCTTGCCGAAGTAGCTCTGCACCTCGGTCACGACGCGCGGGGTGCGGGTCTGGCCGCCTACGAGCAGCACCTCGTCGATATTGCTCTGCGACACACCGGCGTCCTTGAGCGCCATCTTGCAGGGCTCGATAGAATGGGTGATGAGGTCTCCGACGAGCTGCTCGAACTTCGAGCGGTTGAGCTTGATAAGCAGGTGCTTCGGCCCGGAGGCGTCGGCCGTGATGAACGGGAGGTTGATCTCGGTCTCCGAGGCGGTGGAGAGCTCGACCTTGGCGCGCTCGGCGCCTTCCTTGAGGCGCTGAAGGGCCATCTTGTCCTTCTTGAGGTCTATGCCCTGCTCGCTGTTGAACTCGGCCACCAGCCAGTCGATGATGCGGACGTCGAAGTCGTCGCCGCCGAGGAAGGTGTCGCCGTTTGTGGACATGACCTCGATGACGCCGTCGCCGATCTCGAGGATCGAGATGTCGAACGTCCCGCCGCCAAGGTCATAGACCGCGACCTTCTCCTCTTTCTTCTTGTCCATGCCGTATGCAAGCGCGGCCGCCGTGGGCTCGTTGATGATGCGCAGCACGTTTAGCCCCGCGATCTTCCCGGCGTCCTTGGTGGCCTGCCTCTGGCTATCGTCGAAATAAGCCGGTACGGTTATGACAGCGTCGGCGACCGGCTCGCCGAGGTAGTCCTCGGCCGCCTGTTTGAGCTTTTGAAGTATCATGGCCGAGATCTCGGGCGGCGAGTAGCGTTTGCCGCGTATGTCTACGTGCGCGTCGCCGTTCGGGGCCTCGACGATCTTGTACGGTATCCTCTGGCGGGCGTGGTTGACCTCGGCGGTGTTGTACTTGCGGCCCATCAGGCGCTTGATCGAGAACACGGTGTTTTCGGGGTTTGTTATAGCCTGCCTTTTGGCTATCTGGCCTACCAGCCTCTCGCCCTTTTCCGTAAACGCAACGACCGAGGGCGTGGTGCGGTTGCCCTCCTGGTTGGGGATGACCACTGTCTCGCCGCCCTGCACCACCGAGACGACCGAGTTGGTCGTGCCAAGGTCAATTCCTATCGCTTTACCCATCTTGAAAATCCTCCTTTTATAGCACTCAAATAATACACCTTATCGTGGCGAATTTGAATGGTTAGTTATTGCCCTGCCCGGGCCGCTTCGATACCGCGACCATCGTCGCGCGCAGTACCTTGTCCTTATACATGTAGCCTTTCCTGAATGCCGCGACCACGGTGCCCTCCTCGGCGTCCGGCTGCTCGACATGGCTGATCGCGTGGTGAAACTGCGGGTCGAACGGCCGGCCCTCGGCCTCTATGGCCTGAAGCCCGTACTTCTCTAACGTGCGCATCAGCTCGCGCCGCGTGGCCTCGACGCCCTCGGCGAGGCCCTTGCAGGCCTCCGGGGCCTCGGCCATGTGCGCCAGCGCGATCTCCATGTTGTCGACCGAGGTCAGGAGTTCGGCCATGAGCTGCTCGTTTTGGTACTTGAAGATGTCCTCGCGGTCGCGGTTGACGCGCTTTTTGTAGTTTTCGAACTCCGCGTACAGGCGCATGAGCTTGTCGCGCTCGGCGTCCAGCTCGGCCTTCGGCACGCACTCGCCCGGCGGGGCGGCCTCATCCTCCGGCTCGGCCACCAGCTCCACGTCGTCAGCGGTGAACTCGTCGTCCTTTTCTTCTTCGCTCATCGTTACGGTCCTTATCTTGATATGGTGTTCGAGATCAGCCTCGCGGCCGCCTCGACTATCGGTATGGATTTCACGTAGTCCATCCGGGTCGGGCCGATCATCCCGATGCTCCCGATCACGCGGCCGCCCTGCGTATAGGGCGCGAGTATTATGCTCAGGCGGCTTATGTCCAGCAGAGGGTTCTCCGAGCCTATCAGGATGTGGACGCCCTCGTCGCCCATCATGCCCTCGATGAGCTTCAGTATCGCGTGCTTGTCTTCGAGAGCGCCCACCAGATCTCCCAGGCGGTTGGCGAAGTCCGGCAGCCCCAGCAGCATGGACATGCCCGACAGTATCACGTCGCCTTCGGGGTAGGTGAGGGCCTCTCTGCATATCTCGGCCGCGCGCGTCACCAGTATGTCCGCAATCGCGCTTTCGCGCGCGAGCTGCCCCATGAGCCTGAGCCTGATCTCGCTGATCGGCTGGCCCGAGAACTCAGAGTTCATGAAGTCCGATATCTTGTTGAGGTCGCGCTGCGAGAGGTCGATGTCCATGTTGATGATCTTGTTTTTGATGAGCCCCTCGTTCGTAAGCAGGATGACCGCGATCTGCCGCCCCCTGTACCTGAACATCTGCACGCGGTTTAGCGTGCTGCCCTCTGGCCGCAGCGGCACCGCGAAGGCGAGGTAGTGCGAGATCTCAGAGAGTACGGAGATGGCCTCGCGCAGGACGTTGTTCATGTCCGTGCGGACCTCGTGCACGCGGCGCTCCATGGCCTCGGCGCTCGCGGCCTCGGCGCTCATCGGCTCGCGGCTAAGCGTGTCGACGTAATAGCGGTAGCCCTTGTCAGTCGGCACGCGGCCGGCAGAGGTGTGGGGCTGCGAGAGGAAGCCCATCTCCTCGAGGTCGGCCATGATGTTGCGGATCGTGGCCGGCGAGAGGTTAAACTCAAAGCGCTTGGTCACGAAGCGCGACCCCACGGGCTCGGCCTTCTGTATGTAGCTCTTAACTATAGAGCAGAGCACTCTTTCCGTTCGTTCGTTCAGCATATGGCCCTCAAATTAGCACTCTCGGCATTAGAGTGCTAATTTTTAATTTAGCATCCGCGTCCATGCGGTGTCAAGCAATTGAAAAACGGGCGTAATTTGATTGAAATATAGTCTATAAAGGACAACCCGCATGTGCCCGCGCGAATGCTAAAAAATTTGACGATGGTTGCGGAATTTGTGTATATTACTGCAGCATGCGCCGTTAAAGTATTAATGTAAGAGTAATACAGCGGCAAGGTCTGTGACCCTGTGACGTCTGGCGATTGAAAAGGAGACTCCCTGATGCCCCAGGCCGATAAAAAGCAAAAGAATGCTCAAAAGGGTTCGGTCGCGGCGGCCGACGCCGCGCTCTATGCCCGAAGCCTCATCGAGGCGAGCCTCGACCCCCTCGTAACGATCAGCCCCGAGGGGAAGATCACGGACGTCAACGAGGCGACCATCAAAGTCACCGGGGTATCGAGAGAAAGCCTGATCGGCACGGACTTCTCGGACTACTTCACCGAGCCCGAGAACGCCCGCTCCGGTTACGAGCAGGTCTTTTCGAAGGGTTACGTCACGGACTACCCGCTTACGATCAGGCACCGCGACGGAAGGCTCACGAACGTCCTGTATAACGCATCGGTTTACAGGGACGTCAAGGGTAACGTGCTTGGGGTGTTCGCCGCGGCGCGCGACGTGACCGCGCAGAAAGATGCCGAGGAGAAGGTCGCGGAGCAGCGCAGCCGCGAGCAGCAGCGGGCCCGCGAGCTTGAGCGCCTCGCCGAACTCGAGAGGTTCCAGAAGCTCACGGTCGGCCGCGAGCTTAAGATGATCGAGCTTAAGAAGGAAAACGATGAGCTGAGGCGCAAATTGGAGCAGTGCACGGGAGAGAAGGCCTGACGTTGGAGCAGCAAAACAGCCAAGGGTACGCTCCCCCGGAAGCGGACACCGAGGATTTCACCAAGGCCCTCCTGAACATCCTAGAGGACTCTTCGGACGAGAAGTCCGGGCTCGAGGACATGCAGCGCGCGATGCTGAACATCCTCGATGATTTCGACGTTGAGCGCATAAAGGTGGAGGCCGCCAACCGCGAGCTTCAGGAATCGTTCGAATCGCTGCGCGTGGCGAAGGAGGCGGCCGAGGCCTCCTCGCGCGAGATCGAGGCCTTCAGCTACTCGGTATCTCACGACCTGCGCGCCCCGCTTAGGAGCGTATCTGGCTTCAGCCAGCTCCTGCTCGCGGATTATGCCGAGAGGCTCGACGAGGAGGGCAGGGATTACCTCAGGCGCATGATGGCCGCCGCCGAAAAAATGGGCGTGCTCATCGACGACCTCCTGAAGCTCTCGAGGGTCTCGAGGGCCGCTATGGAGCGCGAGATGGTCGACCTGAGCGCGATAGCCAGAAAGGTCTTCGATAATCTCGCGGCCCTGAACCCCGCAAGACAGGTCGAGACCGTCATCGCGGACGGTCTGAAGGTTAGCGGTGACGCGCGGCTGCTGACGATAGCACTGGAGAACCTCCTGGGCAATGCATGGAAGTTCACGGAAAGGCGCGACAAGGCGGTCATAGAGTTCGGGGTTGATTATTGCGATGACGAGAGGGTATTTTTCATTAAGGACAACGGAGCGGGCTTCGACATGACGTACGTGGGCAAGCTCTTCAACCCCTTCCAGCGGCTGCACAAGGCCGAGGAGTTTCAGGGCACGGGCATCGGGCTCGCGACCGTAAAGAGGATCATCGACCGCCACGGCGGCCGTGTATGGATAGCCGGGGAGGTTGGGACGGGAACGGTAGTCTATTTCACGCTGTAAAGAATAAAGGGGAGGAATACTAACATGAATACTAAGAAGATTCTCTTGGTCGAGGACAACCCCGACGACGTGAAGCTCACGATGCGGGCGCTGAAGGACGCCAATATCGCAAACGAGGTCGTATTGGCCTCCGACGGGGTCGAGGCCATAGAATACCTCTTCGGCACCGGCAAATACGAGGGCCGCGACGCCAGCGTGCAGCCGCAGGTGATACTTTTAGACCTCAAGATGCCGCGGATGGACGGGATCGAGACGCTCCAGCGCATACGCGCGGACGCCAGGACGAAGGTCCTGCCGGTGGTCATACTCACCACCTCCAACGAGGACCGCGACAGGCTCGAGAGCTACAAGCTCGGGGCCAACAGCTACATACGCAAGCCGGTGGACTTCACGCAGTTTGTCGAGGCGGTCAAGCAGTTGGGGCTTTACTGGCTCGTACTCAACGAGGCCCCTTGATGGGGATGCCGCTTAGGGTGCTGATCGTCGAGGATTCCGAGGACGATACCTTATTACTGGTCCGCAAGCTCGGCAAGGAAGGCTTCGAGGTGCGGCACGAGCGCGTCGAGACCGCCGATGAGATGAAAGCCGCCCTCGATGCCCGGCAGTGGGACCTGATTCTCTCGGATTACAGCCTGCCGCGCTTCAGCGGCCTAAACGCGCTGGAGGTCCTGAAGCAGAGCGGGCTGGACCTGCCGTTCATCATCGTCTCGGGCACGATCGGCGAGGAGGTGGCCGTAGGCGCGATGAGGGCCGGGGCGAACGATTACGTCCTGAAGGGCAACCTCAAGAGGCTCATCCCCGCGATTAAGCGCGAACTGGGCGATGCGGTGCAGCGGCGCACCCGCAGGCAGGCAGAGGAGGAAAGCGCGAGGCTTCAGGAACAACTGAGGGAATCCCACAAGGCCGAGGCCGAACTCAAGGCATCGAACGAGGCCAAGACGATGATGCTCAAGGAGGTCCACCACAGGGTCAAGAACAACCTCATGGTGATACAGAGCCTCCTGTCGCTCCAGATGAGAAACATCGAGGACGAGAGATACCGCTCATCGTTTAAGGAGGCCATAGACAGGGTCAAGAGCATGACCCTGATCCATGAGAGGCTCCAAAGCTCAACGGACCTGAGGAACATCGAGGCCGTGGAGTATATCCGCAACCTCTGTAACAAGCTCTTCCGCAACTATTGCACGGCAGGCATCGTCAGGCTCTCGTATGATCTTGAGGATTCCTCCATTGACGTTGACACGATGATACCGCTGGGGCTGATCCTCAACGAACTCGTCTCGAACGCCTCGAAGTACGCATTCGCGCCGGAGCGGGAGGGTACGCTCGTGATATCTTTAAAAAAACTCGGCGGCCGCGAGTATGAACTCGCGGTGAGGGACAACGGGATCGGGCTGCCGGAGGGCTTCGATATTGCGCGGCCGGCATCGCTGGGGCTCTCGATCGTGACCACGCTGGTCAAGCAGCTGGGCGGGGAGCTGAACGTCTCCGGCGATGGCGGGACGGAGTTCAGGATTCGGTTTAAGGACGCGGGCTGATCCACCCTGTAAGCCGCGGCGCACCGGCCTCATGCTGAATCCGTCACGCTTCGGCGCGATGAGCTTATAATAGTATCGATCCGTCCGCTGTCACCGATCAAGAAAGAACGATGAAACCCTGTTTATATAAGACGATAGCCTTAGCCATCGCCGCCGTCCTGACCCTCGGCGCACCGGCGTATGCGAGGGACTGGAGCATGCCTATCACGGTTGGGGCCGGGGGCAGCGCGGCCAGGATCACGCTTGGGATAGCCAACGGCGTGACGGCCTGGCATGATGCCGGCCGCGACCAGCCCAGACTGTTCAGGGGGGCGTCCATTGACGCGTATTTCCCGCGCCCGGGCTGGGGGGTGGTCGTCGCCGGGCAGGTGATAGCGGCATACCAGCGGGAGGGCCGCGGGAAGCCGCGCCAGGAGCATCACTTCGAGGTGATCAGCGCGCCGGGGACGGTCGAGCTTAGATGGGACATCTCCAAGGTGCCGCCCGGTATCCGTATGGGGCTCTATGACAGCGCGACGGGGGCGGTTACGGACATGCGTTCGGTCTGGAGCACGCAGTTCTATGGCGGGAGCCAGCCCCACGGCTTTACGGTGATCGAGGACGATGGCGATCAGCCTGTGCCCGCGGCCCCCCGTTGGATAACCACGGCGATCTCCGCAAGGGACATCGCGCTCGGCTGGTCCGGGGACCCGGTGGCCGACCTCGGCGGGTACAAGCTGTACGTCGGAACCAGGAGCGGGTCGTATGACCGCAGCATAGACCTCAAGGACGCCCAGAGCTACACGTTTAAGCGCGGCGACGCAAGCGAGGTATATTATCTGGCGCTCACCGCATACAACCAAGACGGTGACGAGAGCGAGCGCTCGCAGGAGGTCGTCTTCGGCCGGCCGCTCCCGGCTCTTACGGTGACAAAGACCGGCCCCGGAGAGGTGACGGCAGCCACGGGCTCGCTCTCCTGGAGCGGGGCCACCGGCAGATCCGAGTATCCCGCGAATGCGCCGGTGACGCTCAGCGCGGCCGCCTCCGGCGGGTCGCATTTCGTCAGGTGGAAGGGATGCGAAAGCGCGAAGGGCGCAAGCTGCCGCGTGGTAATGAGCGGGGACAAGACCGTAACCGCCACGTTCAGCGCATGCAGCTCAAAGACGAGGCTGGACAGTTCGAACAAGCTGATAAACAGGGCGAGGCAGGAGATCAAGGTGGATGTGACGGACACCGGGGGCTGCGGCTGGACAGCTGCCAGCCACGCGGACTGGATAAAGGTCTCTCCGGCAAGCGGCGGGGAGGGCGGCGTGACCCTTACGGTGGATCAAAACAACGCCGACGACCCGAGGATGGGCACCGTCTCAATCGGCAGCAGGACGTTTACGGTCGTTCAGACGGATACGGAGAGGCTCTAGGGCCGGCCGGGCCGCCACTATTTTTTAACCGCATGGCAACGGGGGTGCTTCGATATTTTTTGTTGGCGGGCCTCGGCGCATCCATCCCCGGTTTCCGCGCGGATATCGGCCAATTTTTTCGGCGCATAAAAGAAATATGTTAAATTATTGGCATGGGCGAGGCTTCGAATGGTGAAGGGAAAGACCATGTCAGTCAGGGCGGCAACGATAAAGCATTCAACCTCACGCAGGAGCCGCCGTCAAGTGTAAGCCCGCAAGGGGCTTCTTCAATTAACAGGCTTGTCCCGGTCCTCGCAGTGCTGCTTGTCTCATTTGCGGTATATGTCAATGCCCTTTCCGGCGATTTCGTGTATGACGATACGCATCAGGTGCTCGAAAATCCCTGGATTAAAGACATTGGCAACATACCGGAGATCTTCTCGAAAAACGTCTGGGGTTTCCGGTCGGCCTCGTACGTCTCGAACTATTACAGGCCGCTGATGCACATCGTCTATATGTTCGATTACGGGTTTTCAGGCCTGAACCCCTGGGGGTTTCATCTGATCAATCTCCTGTTTCATTGCGGGGTATCGGTCCTCGTATTTTTGACCATACGGGAGCTGTTTGGCGGCGAGTCAGCGCCGTCTTCCTACCGTTCGCCGCCGCTGGTCGCCGCGATGCTGTTTGCCGCGCACCCCATCCACGCCGAGGCGGTTGCCTGGATCGCCGGGCTGCCGGACCTGGGATTTACGTTTTTCTTCCTGCTCTCGTTCTATTTCCATATCAGGTCGAGGGCCGTGTTTTCGGTCAGCTATTGGATATCCGTTGCGTGCTATGCCGTTGCGGCCCTGTTTAAGGAACCGGCCCTGACCCTGCCCGCGATCCTTTTTGCGTACGATTACGCATTCCGTAGTCAACGGCCCCGTCTCGCGGATTATGCGAAGCAATATGCGCCCTACATGGCGGTCGCGATCGGCTATCTCGTACTGAGGGTCCATGCCCTCGGAGGGTTCGCTCCGAAGGTGAAGCCTGCTGCCCTGAGCGCTTATCAGTATGCCATAAACGTATTCCCGCTCTTTATCCAGTATCTCGGAAAACTCCTGCTTCCGCTGGATCTCAATGCCTATTATGTCTTTCACCCGATCTCGTCGCTTGGTGAATTGAAGGGCGCGCTTTCCCTGGCGGCCACGGCGGTATTTGCGGTCCTCTTTGCCGTGGCCATGAAAAAAAGCAGGGTGGCCTTCCTGGGCCTCGTGTTCCTCACAGTCCCGCTCCTCCCGGCGCTTTACATCCCCGCGCTGGGCGCTAATGCCTTCACCGAGAGATACCTTTACCTTCCCTCCTTTGGGTACGTGCTGATACTCGCGAGCCTGCTGTCTTTGGCCAATAAGAAGCTGCCGCGGGCGGGCGCGGCTGTCGCGATAGCCCTTATTGCGGTAGCGGGTTTATATGCAGTTGGGACCGTACGGAGAAATACGCTCTGGAAGGATAATGTCAGCCTATGGACTGATACGGTCATGAAGTCGCCCGACAGCGCGGTGGCCCATGACGAGCTAGGCGCCGCATACAAAGCCCAGGGCCGGCTCGATAGGGCCGTGGCGGAATTCCAGATCGCCCTAAGGCTCGAGCCCTCATTCGCGTTTGCGTATAATAATCTCGGCGCCGCGTACAAATCCCAAGGACGGCTCGACAGTGCTGTGGAGGCCTATCAGGCAGCCCTGCGGCTGGAGCCCGATTCAGCGGACACCCATTACAACCTCGGCAACGCATACGCGTCTCAGGGCCGGCCGGACATGGCGGCGGCTGAGTTTCAGGCGTCATTGCGGTTGCATCCAGATTTCGCATGGGCCCATTATAACCTCGGCCTCGCATACGAATCCGAGGGCCGTCCGGATATGGCGGCCGAAGAATTCCGCACGGCATTGAGGCTGAAGCCCGATAGCTATAAGGCGCTGCAGAGCCTCAACGATATCCTTTCAAGGCGGCGCTAACGCGCATTGACGAGCATTTCGGGACGGCCGTCCGGGCCCGGAAATTATCGCGCCCATTCCCGCAATTTGACAAAACCGCATTGAAAGCTGATTATAGTAGTGGCTTTTTTGTTCTTTCAAGATGGAGGGCAGATTGACGACCGGTTTTGACGCGCCTTCGCTGGAGGGCGCGGGGATATAATGGATTTCTGGGACATGTTCGCAACCCCCCTGGGGCTGGCCTACGCCTCTACCTCCTTCCTTATCCTCGTGATGCTGACCGCCGGGGCGATGCGCAGGTGGCAGTCCGCGATGGTGCCCGTGACGTTCGCGCTGGCCGCGCTCGCATCGGCCGGGGCGGTGGCGGCCGGGGTATGGACCGTAGCGACCGGCAGCGTCGAGCGCATGGTCCTGCCGATGGGGCTCCCCTCGCTGCAGTTCCACCTGAGGCTCGACCCGCTGGCCGGGTTCTTCCTCGCGGTGGTCGGGCTGCTGACCGTATACGTCTCGATCTATTCGATGGGCTACGTGCGCGAGTTCCTCTCGCGCCGCAGGGTGACGCGGCTCGTCGTGTTCTACTGCATGTTCGTGCTGGGCATGATGCTCGTGGTGCTTGCCGACGACGCCCTGTTTTTCCTGATCGCATGGGAGACGATGGCCGCGTCCTCGTATTTCCTCGTGATATTCGAAGACGAGCGCGCCGAGAACCGCCGCGCCGCGTTCCTCTATATGGTGATGGCCCACGTCGGCGCGGTGACGATCATGCTCGCCTTCGGCGTGCTTGCGGGCCAGTCGGCCGGGTTTGAGGACTTCAGGGGATACACGTTCGACGCGATGAGGCAGGCGCAGTTCTCCCCCGGCTGGGCCTCGGCCGCATTTTTGCTGGCGTTCGTCGGCTTCGGGGCAAAGGCCGGGGTCCTGCCGCTGCACGTATGGCTGCCCGAGGCCCATCCCGTAGCGCCATCGAACGTCTCGGCGCTCATGAGCGGCGTGATGCTCAAGACCGCGATCTACGGGATCGTCCGCGTCACGTTCGACCTGATCCACATCTTCCCCTGGTGGTGGGGCGCGGTGGTGCTCGCCGTGGGGCTCGTAAGCACCGTGATGGGCGTGCTATACGCCCTGATGCAGCACGACTTAAAACGCCTGCTTGCGTACCACTCGGTCGAGAACATCGGGATCATACTCATAGGCGTCGGGCTCTCGATGATATTCACCTCGTTTAACCTGCCACGCATGGCCGCGCTCGCGATGCTCGCGGCGCTGTTTCACACGATCAACCACGCGATGTTCAAGGGCCTGCTGTTCATGGGCGCGGGCTCGGTGCTGCACGCCACGCACGAGCGCGACATGGACGAGATGGGCGGCCTGATACACCGCATGCCCTGGACCGCGGCGCTGTTTCTGGTAGGCTGCATATCGATCTCGGCGCTGCCGCCCTTTAACGGGTTCGTCTCTGAGTGGCTCACGTTTCAGGCGTTCCTGCTCTCGCCCATGATACCCAACAGCATCATCAAGCTCCTGCTGCCGATGGGCGCCGCGCTCCTCGCGCTCGCCGCCGCGCTTGCGGCCGCGTGCTTCGTCAAGGCCTTCGGGGTCACGTTCCTCGGCCACTGGCGCGGCCACCGCGACATTGCCACGATACACGAGGCCGACTGGTTCATGCGCGGCGGCATGGCGCTCGCGGCCCTGACCTGCCTGGCCCTCGGCGTGCTGCCGACGTTCTTCGTCTCATGGGCCGGCGCGATCACCCAGCAGATCGTGGGCGCGAACATCGCCGCTTCGTCCTCCTCATGGGGCTGGGTCTGGCTTACGCCCATAGCGCCCGAGCGCGCCTCATACTCCGGCTTCTACGTCTTCGCCGGCTGCATACTGGTCTTCTCTTTGGTGTATATAGTGCTGCACGTCAAGCCCGGCCGGGTCCAGCGCGTCGATATCTGGGACTGCGGGTTTAAGAAGCTGACCCCGAGGATGCAGTATACCTCGACCGCATTCGCGATGCCGATCAGGAGGATATTCGGTTTTCTCTTCATGATAAAAGAGACATGGCGCCTCAAGCCCCAGACCGCCAACGCGGCCTTCCCGCGCAGGATCAATTACGCCCTGCGGGTGCGCGACCGCCTGTGGTTCTGGCTTTACGCGCCGGTGATCGAGTCCTCCAAATGGATCTCGCGCAAGGTCGGCCTGCTGCAGCAGGGCCGCATCCAGACCTACCTGATCTACTCGTTCCTGACCATCATCGTGCTGTTCTGGATAAAATCGCTATGACGATGAAGGCGGTGCTGATGCAGGTCTTGCAGATCGCGGTGCTCATGGGGCTCTCGCCCGCGCTGGTCGGCTGGGTCAGGACGCTCAAGTGCTGGACGCAGGGCCGGAGCACTCCGGGGATATTGCAGCCCTACCGCGACCTGAGGAAGCTCTTCGCCAAGGACGTCGTGATCGCGCACAACGCCTCGTGGATATTCAGGAGCATGCCGTATCTCGTGTTCGGCACCGCGATACTCGC
Source organism: Nitrospirota bacterium (assembly GCA_963721805.1). GTDB lineage: Bacteria > Nitrospirota > Thermodesulfovibrionia > Thermodesulfovibrionales > JdFR-86 > CAVRJY01. Next base: position 194,037 of record CAVRJY010000002.1, read on the forward strand.
CGGCGGCGTCGTGCCGATGCTCTCGCTGGACCTGCCGTTCGCGCTCGCGGCCGACGCGATAGTGCTGGTCGGGCTCTTCGCGTTCGCGAGGTTCTTCACCGCCCTGGCGGGGATGGACATAGGCACCGCGTTTGGGGGCATGGGCTCGAGCCGCGAGATGATGGTCGCCTCGCTCGCGGAGCCCGCGACGCTGATGGTCATCTTCACGGTATCGCTGATATGCGGCTCGACCTCGTTTGTGAAGATCGCGGAGGTCGTCACCACGCTGGGGCTCGGCTTCAAGCCCTCGTTGGTCTTCACGTTCATCGCGTTCGTGATCATAGTGCTTGCCGAAAACGGCCGCGTGCCGGTCGACAACCCCGCGACCCACCTGGAACTCACGATGCTCCACGAGGCGATGATCCTCGAGTACTCCGGCCGCCACCTCGCGCTGATAGAGTGGGCGATGATGATGAAGCTGTTTTTGTACCTCTCGGTCGGAAATGTCCTGTTCTTTCCGGTGGGCATCGCGCTCTCGGACGACCCGGCGGCGCTCGCTATCGCCGCGGGGTGGCTTATCGGGAAGCTCGCGTTTTCAAGCTTCGTGATCGTGATGATCGAGACCGTGCTGGCGAAGATGCGGCTTTTCCGCGTTACCGAGTTTCTGAGCGGCGCATTCCTGATCGCGACGCTCGGGATGCTCTCGCACTTCATACTGGAATGAGGGCTCAATGGACATAACCACGCTTGGCGAGATAAACGGTTTTCTGGCGGCCTTCGTGCTGCTGACCGCGTTTGGGATGCTCGCGCAAAAGCGCATCAATACGCTCATATCGCTTTTTGCGTGGCAGGGGCTTTTCCTCTCGGTCAACACCGCGATAGTGGGGTTCGTCGCGAGCCAGCACCACCTCTATATCTCCTCGGTGCTCACGCTCTCGATGAAGGTGTTTCTGCTGCCGTACATCCTGCACCGCCTGATCGCGAAGCTCAAGATCAAAAAAGAGGTCGAGTCGCTCGTGAACATCCCGATGACGATGCTGATCGGCATCGCGCTCGTGGTGCTCTCTTATTACCTCACCGCCCCGATCATCGCGCTCTCGACCGTGGTGACGCGCTCCACGCTCGCCGTGGCGCTCGCGACGGTCATGATCGGGCTTCTCATCATGATCACGCGCAAGCACGCGGTCTCGCAGGTCATAGGGTTTCTCGCTCTGGAGAACGGGCTTTTCTTCGCGGCGACGAGCGCGACGTACGGCATGCCGCTCGTCGTGGAGCTCGGCGTGGCGCTCGACGTCCTGATCGCCGCGTTCGTCTTCGGGATATTCTTTTTCCATATCAACACTACGTTTGACAGCCTTGACGTGGAGCAGATGGCGAAGCTCAAAGAGGAAATGTGATACTTCAGGTAATGCTCGGGGTGCCGTTCCTTGCGGCCATAGCGCTGGCCTTCATAGGCGACCGCAAATACGCCCCGGAGGTCAACATAGGCTGCTCGGCCATATCGCTGGTCGTCTCGGTCATGATCGCTGTCCGCGTCTGGGACACCGGCCCTTTCATGAGCGAGGGGAAGTTTTTCTTTATCGACCCCTTCAACGTGTACCTGGCGGTCCTGACCGCGTTCGTCTCGATGACGACCGCGATGTTCAGCCGCCGCTACATGCGGCGCGAGCGCGAGCACGGGCGCGTCGGCCACGTGGGCATGAGGTTCTACCACGCGATGTTCCAGCTCTTCATATTCGCGATGCTCCTGTGCCTGCTCACCAACAACATAGGCGTGCTCTGGATAGCCATGGAGCTTGCCACGCTCTCAACCGTGCTGCTGGTCTCGCTCTACCGCACGCCCACCGCTATAGAGGCCGCGTGGAAGTATTTCATCCTCTGCGGCGTGGGCATAGCGCAGGCCCTGTTCGGGACGGTGCTGCTGTACTTCGCGGCCGAGAAGGTCCTGGGGGAGGGCGGCGACGCCCTGCTGTGGACGAACCTCTATGCCGCGAGCGACAAGCTCGAGCCGACGATCCTCTCGCTCGCGTTCGTCTTCCTGATGGTCGGCTACGGGACGAAGGTCGGACTGGTGCCGCTGCATAACTGGCTCCCCGACGCGCACAGCGAGGGCCCCACGCCCGTATCTGCCGTACTCTCTGGGCTCCTACTTAATGTCGCGCTCTACGCCCTCGTGCGCTGCAAGGTGCTCGTCGACGGCGCGACGCACTCCCACCAGGCCGGATACATAATGATGGGCTTCGGGATGCTGTCGATACTCGTGGCGGCATTTTCTTTGTTAAGGCAGAAGGATATAAAACGGCTGTTTTCGTATTCCTCGATCGAGCACATGGGGCTTGCGACGTTCGCCTTCGGGCTCGGAGGCAAGATCGCGACGTTCGGCGCGCTGCTGCACATGCTCATGCACAGCCTCGCCAAGTCCTCGATATTCTTCACCGTAGGGCATGCCTCGCAGATGCACTGGACCCAGCGGATCGACCGCATACGCGGCCTCATACGCGGCAACCCGCTCGTGGGCTGGGGGCTGATCCTGGGGGTGATGGCGATCGTCGGGATGCCCCCGTTTGGGGTGTTCACGAGCGAGTTTCTGATCATCACGGCCACGATGAAGGACGCCCCGTACATGACGCCCTTTCTTTTATTGGGATTGGGGGTGGCGTTCGCCTCGCTGGTCGGAAAGGCGCAGGGCATGGTCGCCGGAGAGGTGCCGGAGTACCAAAAACCGCTCAAGGCCGCGCACGTGCCTGTGATCCTGCACATGGCTCTGGTGCTGCTGATAGGGCTGAAGATGCCGGACTTCCTTAACAAGTGGTTCGAGCTTGCGGCGGGGCTGCTGAAATGATCCAGCTCGCCAAGGCCATAGCGTTCAAGCTCGGGCGCGACGTCGAGTTCGACAACACTCTAAACCCGTCAAGCGTGGCGTATTGCTCGGTGCCGCTGGGGAGGTTCCCTGATGCGGCATACGAGATGAAGAAGGCCAACGCGCTTCTGGCCGGGGAGTGGGCGTCGGACGAGACGCCGTTCGGACGCGGTTTCGGCGTATACGCATGCTTTAGGTGGGGCGGCGAGTACCTGATCGTCCGTTGCTGATATCCCGAAGGGCGAGCGGACATTCCCTAGCATCACCGGGAGTTTTATCGCGGCTTACCGCTTCGAGCGCCAGATACACAGCCTGATGGGCCTGATGCCGCTTGGACACCCGGACCTGAGGCCGTGGATAAAGTTCGAGGACTGGCCTGCCACCGCATGGCCGCTCAGGAAGGGCTTTGACGCTAAAACGAAAATGCCGCGCGTCGAGGGCGAATACGCCTGGGCGCGCGCCGAAGGCGCCGGGGTGTACGAGATCCCTGTGGGGCCAGTGCATGCCGGGATAATCGAGCCCGGGCACTTCAGGTTCCAGGCCGTCGGAGAGACGATCTTAAATTTGGAAGAACGCCTGGGCTACGTGCACAAGGGGATCGAGAAAAGGTTCGAGTCGATGGGCTGGGCCGAGGGCGTGGCGCTTGCCGCGCGCGTCTCGGGCGATACGACCGTGGCGCACTCGACCGCGTATTCGATGGCCGTCGAGGCGCTCTGCGGATGCGGGGTGCCGGAGCGCGCGATGTGGCTTCGGGCGCTGATGCTCGAGCGCGAGCGCATAGCCAACCACCTGGGCGACATAGGCGCGATCTGCAACGACGTCGCGTTCGCGTTCGCGCTCTACCAGCTATCGATGCTCAGGGAGCTTGTGCTCAGGACAAACATGCGCCTCTTCGGCCACCGCTTCATGATGGACCGCGTCGTGCCCGGAGGCGTGACCACTGACCTGCCGGCCGACGGGGGCCGCGTGATAATGGAAGAACTCGAAGGGGTCTCGAAGGACTTCGAGCGTGTCGTCGCGGTTATAGACGAAAACTCCTCGCTCGACGACCGCCTCAGGGATGCCGGGCTCCTGAGCGCCGAGCGTGCGCGCGAGCTCTCGCTCGTGGGCATCGCGGCGCGCGCAAGCGGGCTTAACGTCGATTGCCGCGTGTTCGCGCCCTACACTCCATATGACAAGGCCGATGTCCAGGTGCCGGTGCACGTAAGCGGGGACGTGCACGCGCGGGTCTGGGTGCGGATCTACGAGATACGTGAGTCCATGCGCATCATACGCTTCATACTCGATAACATGCCCTCAGGGCAGATACGCTCCGAAGGGCTTGCAGTCCCCGCGCCGGATACCTCGGGGTTCGCGGCGGTCGAGGGATGGCGCGGCGAGATCATCTACTGGGTGCAGGCCGGGCCGAACGGAGAGCCCAACCGCGTGATGCCCCGCGACCCCTCGAGCCTGAACTGGATCGCGCTGGAGCAGTGCGTACCCGGCAACATCGTCCCGGACTTCCCGGTCTGCAACAAGAGCTTCAACCAATCCTACTCGGGGCATGACTTATGATCAGGATATTCAGACAGATACTGCGCACCGGGATAGTGACCGAGCCGCTAGCCGAAGACGGGGGCGAGCTCATCGAGGTGTGCACCGAGCTCGAGGCCGGGATCAAGAAGGTCTTCCGCGGCAGCCTCACGATCAGGGAGGTCGACGCCGGGTCCTGTAACGGCTGCGAACTCGAGATCCATGCGGTGAACAATTCGTTCTACAACTGCGAGCGCTACGGCGTGCACTTCACCGCCTCGCCGCGCTTCGCTGACATGCTGCTCGTCACAGGCCCGGTCACAAGGAACATGGAGATCGCGCTTAAGCGCACGTACGACTCCACTCCCACGCCGAGGCTCGTCGTCGCTACGGGCGACTGCGGCTGCAACGGCGGCGTCTTCGGAGAGAGCTACGCCTCGCTCGGCGCGGTGAGCAACGTCATTCCCGTCGACGTCCTGGTCCCCGGCTGCCCGCCCACGCCGACCGCGATACTCAAGGGCATCCTCGCGGCCGTAAACACCCGGCGCTGAGCCCCGGATTGGGGGCCAAGCTCCATTACGGATGGGTCGTCGCGGCCGCGGGCTCGCTTGCGGTCTTCGCTTGCCTCGGCCTCGGCAGGTTCGCCCTCGGGATGCTGCTGCCCTCCATGTCAGGCCCGCTCGGGCTCAGCTACTCCCAGATGGGCTTCATCGGCACCGCTAACTTCGCAGGCTACCTCCTCTCGGTCGGCATCGCCGGCAATCTGTCAATGCGCTTCGGCGCGCGAAGGCTGATCTCGGCCTCGCTCGTGCTAGTCGGCATATCGATGCTGCTGGTCAGCCGCTCTGACGGGTTCGTACAGATCATGCTCCTTTATTTCATCACCGGAGTTGGCAGCGGCGGGGCCAACATCCCGATGCTCGGCCTCGTCTCGGCCTGGTTTTCGCGCGCCAGGCGGGGCAGGGCCGCGGGGTTCATCGTGATCGGCAGCGGATTTGCGATCATCGCCACCGGCCCGCTCATACCGTTCATCAACTCACAGCCCTCCCTCGGCGGCTGGCGCACGAGCTGGATGGTGCTCGGCCTCGCGGTCCTCGTATCGGCCGCGATATGCTATGCGCTGCTCAGAGACAGCCCGGCCGAGCTGGGGCTCGAACCCGCCGGGGCCGGGCTCTCGCCTCCACGAGTGATGCCCGCCGGCAATGCCGTGGAGCCCCTTCACCGCCTGGGGATCATCTACCACCTCGGCGCGGTCTACTTCCTGTTCGGGTACACCTATGTGATATACGCCACGTTCGTCGTGACCTCGCTCGTGAAAGAGCGCGGATACACCGAGGCCGCCGCCGGCCGCCTCTGGTCGCTGGTCGGCCTCGTGAGCTTGCTATCGGGGCCGCTCTTCGGCGCTCTCTCGGACCACATTGGCAGGCGCATGGGCCTCGCCCTGGTCTTCGTGCTTCAGGCCGCGTCCTATGCGCTGATGGCCACCGGGCTTCCGGGGCTGCCGCTGTATCTCTCGATATCGTGCTACGGTATAGCCATGTGGAGCATACCCTCGATCATGGCCGCCGCGGTCGGCGACTACGTCGGCGCGATGCGCGCGCCGCAGGCCTTCGGGCTGATTACGGCGTTCTTCGCCGCCGGGCAGATATCCGGGCCCGCGATAGCCGGGATGGTCGCCGAGGCCTCGGGAGGGTTCTCCTCCAGCTTCGCGATGGCCGCTGTCATGGCAACGCTCGCGATCGCGCTGTCGCTCGCGCTCAGGAGGCCGGCTCACTGATGACCCGCCACCGACGCCCCCGCCCGGCCGAGCCCCCGGTGCCCGATGAGCGGCGCATGACCGTGCGGCGCGAGATCACGGAGCTGCTCGGGCGCGGCGCGTTCACCACGCGGCAGATCTCGCTTGAGCTCCGCGTGCCGGAGCGCGAGGTCGAGGACCACCTGCTGCACATACGCCGCACGCTCGGCCACGGCCGCGCGCGGTTTGAGGTCACGCCTTCGGAGTGCGAGGACTGCGGGTTCGTATTTACGAAGCGCGAGCGCCTCTCGATGCCGGGCCGCTGCCCTTCCTGCGGCGGGACGCGCATCACCGGGCCTGCGTTTAGCATCCGCGCAATCGAATAATATCTATACGTTTTATCCATAAACGTTTATAATAGGCGATGCCATTAAACAGACGCTCCGATTGCCGTTTTGAGGTCAGGCACATCGGGCTCCCGCAGGAATGGGAGATCGTGGAGTTGTCGCGCGCGGGTGCGCTGATCGTAAACCGCGCGGCTGAGTTCGCCGAGCCCCCCGAGCCGTTTGCAGTGCAGATAGGCCCGCTTGTGCTGCAGGCCCGCCCGATATGGGTCAGGGGCGCCGAGATGGGCGTGGCCTTCACCCCCGGCATCGAGGACGTCAAGGTCCCGAGGATCTTCGCCTTGCGGCCGCACGACGAGAGCTTCCCCGCCATGATACAGATACCGGCCGACGAGTTCTCGAAGTACAGCGCCGAGGACACGATCTGCACGCTCGTAAACTTCATGGTCGAACTCGACAGCCCCTCTACGGACATCAACAAGCTCAAGAGCTTCATCGAGCAGATCGGCGAGCTGGGCTCCGGCGATGACGCCGCCGCTGCCGAGCCGCCACAGGCCGAACCGCCGGAGGGCAAGCCAAAGCCCCTGCCGCCGAGTTCGAGGCTGCTCAAGCAGGTGCTGATGGACAAGGCCTGCGAGGGCGGCCGCTGCGAGGGCGTAAACGAGGTCAACATAGATTTCGCGATCTCCCTCCTTGGGCTCGAGCAGCTGAAGTCCGTCACGCGCGGCTTCGCGCAGAAGAAGCTCGCGCAGGTCAGCTCCTCGATGAAGAGCTTTAAAAGCTACAGCGCGTACACGACGCTCAAGACCGTGCTCTTTAACCGCATCTCGCAGCTCTTCGGCTACCAGGACCCGGATGGCGAGGGGGCCTCGATACTCCAGTTCGAGACCGCCGGGATCGAGGCCCTGATCAACCGTTCCAGCGGCGTACTCGATGCCTACTACACCTCGGCCACGCGCGTCTACAGCAACATGTCGCGCCGGTACGAGCGCGCCCTGTTCGGCAAGGACCTCATCGAGGTCAACCGGCACTTCTTCGATAACCTCGGCGAGTTCGACGCGATGTACGGCGGGTACGTCATGGCCCACCAGGCCCTGAACATGCAATACCTGCCATCGCCCGAGCTGAAGATCACGATCAACAAGGACGCTCTTAATTTCTCGCTCGTCGCTCACATGACCTTCCTGGGCCTGAAGTTCGCTATGGACCGCGACCGCGTCTCGGGGCTCATCCTGATACAGAAGCTCATGGGCCGCGGCCTGAACTCCACCAAGGCCGGCGACTTCGTCAACGACTGCGTGAGCGAGGCCAACAAGGTGCTCGACGACTTCGGGATGAAGGGCAAGATAGGCGTGGCCTCACCCCCGCCGAAGTCCTCGATAGTGCTCAAGTACCTCCCGGAGACCCCGAGGTACAAGCACATTATAGACACCTTCCGGAACTTCGAGCAGTCGCAGAGCCGGCGGCTCGCGCTCCGGTACGAGGACTCCTCATACGCGCACTTCATTCTCAGGCGGCTCATAAACGACCCCGACTGCCTGCTGAGCCGCCGCGCGAGCTGCGTGGTGCCCTGCGCCAACCTCTCGGAGCGGCCGCTGTACCTCGACGACTTCTCGAACTTCGACCTGCTGATATTCAAGGACATCGACCGCCTGCCATCAAACCACGTGCGCGACTTCATCAGGATATGGAACTCCTTCGAGGGCTCGATAGTCGTGACGTTCGACAAGTTCAGCTTCATCGACTACACGCTCAGGCCGCTCTATACGATCCTCAAGGACAACGTGGTGGACTTCCCCTCGTATTTCGCCGAGGACGAGACTTACAGGCGCATGGTCGGGCACACGCTTGAGTGTCTCGTACCGTATCTGGGCGGGAAGGCCCCGGAGTATGCGGCGCCAGATAATGGCCAGGGGCTGTTTCTTGACCGGGTATATACGATGGACTATATCTTCTCGCGCACGTTCCTCACGAAAGAGATTATCTAGGCCGCTTCCGAGCGTCTTTCTTCAAAGCGCTCCAAATCGCTTGATACTGCGTTGGGCATTCAAAGACTCGCCCTCTATGTACGTCCCAGTACACCATCGGGCGGTCTTCTCGCCCTGCCTTGTCTGAAGACGATTTGGGCGCGCTTTCGGGGGGCACGGACGAAGGACGCCCCCCGCGCCCCACGAGGTCAAAGGCATGTTCTGATGTCCGCGCTTAGGTATAGTTACGCATTCCGCGCGCATGCGCGCGCGTTTTTGCAGTTTTTGTTCGGATGCTGGGCGTAAAAACGCGGCTAACTTCCTGAAAAACCTCATTAGTTTGTCAGCCCAATGTTCGGATGTTCGGATAAAAACCGCGCTTTTTGGCCCATTATCCGAACAAGCTATCCGGCCTCCCGCTGCCTCTGTCCAGCCCGTTAAACATGACGCTATCATGCTCATGCCACCACTATACACCAAAGAATGCCAAACTTTGGTTTATATATAAACCTAAGTTGATAGGAAAAATTAGGGGCCATGCGTTTTCTACTAACTTACGATTAACTATAGTTAGTTATTTATGCTAACATGCAAATAGTTTTAATTATTGGAGGGTAATAAATGAGCAAGACTGTTTTTATATTAGGTGCGGGCTTTTCGGCTCCGGCAGGTATTCCGGTGCAGGACAAAATAATGACTGCTGTTCCACAATCCGTGCGTGATAGGAAATATTTTAATCATGTCACCAAATATTATTCTGATATTTTCAGGATTGAAAAAATCACAGATTATGGGAAGATTCCGCTTGAAGATATATTTACATTTTTTGATCGCGCTATTGCAAATGGGGAAGATACTAATGCTTTTTCCTATCGCGACACAATACAGATTCAAAGAGCCTTTAGAAAGACAATCGCTATGGTTATCTACAATAGCATGCGCTTATTTGTTGAAGATGAATCAAAAGGCGATATTAGAAATGCATACAGCGATTTTTTTAGTGAAGTGGTAGCGAAAAGGATTGAAAACAATGCAAATGACTATGACCCGCTAGCTATATTAAGTACAAACTGGGACACATTGCCTGAATATTTCATCCAACTGATAGAAAAGAAGTTAAAAAGGAAAATAATGTTTGACTATTGTTGTTATGATTATGACTATTTCGAGAGGAAGGAGAAACATACACCATCAATTCATCTGAAGGCTAAAGGTTTTTATAATATTAAAATACATAAATTGCATGGCTCTCTGAACTGGAGCTATTGCTCTAATTGCGGAAGGTTGTGGCTGAAGCTTCGCAGTAAGTTCCCTCCTGTATTCTTCGAGAAACAGGCAAACAATTGTCATAATTGTGAAAACGTGCGGTTACGTCGGTTATTAATAATGCCGACGATGCTTAAAGATATAAATAACACCCATCTAAAAATGGTTTGGCATAATGCCCTGATGGATCTTCAAGAAGCAGAGAGAATATTTTTCATCGGTTATTCCTTTCCTCTTGCTGATTTTGAATTCAGGTATATGCTTGCCAAAGCTATCGCAGGTGGAAAACGAAAAAAAGTTCGTGCAATATTATATCCGCCAGATAAGGCTCAAGGTCATTTTCTGAGACTGGGTGATTATAAGAAAGCGCTCATGATAAGGGATGATACAGCAGAGCGATATTGTAACTTTTTTGGTGGGCATGATTTTCAGTGTAAATATATGGATGTAATAGATGTTATGAAAAAACCTGATATTATCTGGGATTGGTGATAAGAATCGTGGAGTTTAAGCTCGACTAAAACAAGCTCTGCGGTATCTTGATGCCGAGATGTTCGTACGCCCCGCGCGTTGCCATGCGGCCGCGTGGCGTGCGTTCTATCATCCCTACCTGAAGCAGAAACGGCTCGCAGACGTCTTCCAAGGTATCGCGCTCCTCGCTCAGGGATGCGGCCAAGGTCTCAATACCGACCGGCCCGCCGCCGAACTTCTCGATCATGCATCTTAAGAACTGCCGGTCGAGGTCGTCGAGTCCCAAGTGGTCGATCTCGAGCGACTTAAGCGAGCTTTGTGCCATCTTTATGTCGATGGACCCGTCGCCGAGCACCTCGGCGAAGTCGCGTACGCGCCTCAGGAGCCGGTTTGCTATGCGCGGCGTGCCGCGCGACCGGCCTGCTATCTCAAGCGCCGCGTCCGGCGTAATCTTCGTTCCCAGTATCGCGGCCGATCTGATTACGACCCGCTTCAGTTCCTCCGGAGAGTAGAACTCAAGGCGGCTTACCACCCCGAAGCGCGCACGCAACGGAGAGGTCATCAGGCCCGTTCTGGTCGTCGCGCCGATCAATGTAAACCTCGGAAGGTTGAGCTTGAGGCTCCGGGCGTTCGGCCCTTGGCCTATGATGATATCTAGCTGGTAGTCCTCCATCGCGGGGTAGAGCACCTCCTCGACGACGCGCGAGAGGCGGTGTATCTCGTCGATGAACAGGATGTCGAACTCCTGCAAGTTCGTGAGTATCGCGGCAAGGTCGCCCTGCCGCTCGATCACCGGGCCGGAGGTCGACCGGATGTTGACGTTGAGTTCCGAGGCTATGATGTGCGCGAGCGTGGTCTTCCCCAGGCCCGGAGGGCCATAGAAAAGGACGTGGTCTAGCGCCTCTTTGCGCTTCGCCGCGGCCTGCAGGAATACGCGCAAGTTTTCCTTGAGCTTGCCCTGCCCTACGAACTCCTCGAAGCTCCGGGGCCGGAGGCTGAGTTCCAGCGCCGAGTCCTCGCCCTTAAGCTCGGGGGCTACGGGGCTGTCGTCTTCGCGCCTAGCCAAGCTGCGACCCGCCGGTGAGGTGCTTGAGGGTTTCCTTAATCAGCGCCTCAACCGTATCCTCGGCGCGGCCGCGCACGGCCTCGAGGGCCTCGATAGCCTCGGCCTTCTTATACCCGAGGTTAACGAGCGCGGAGAGGGCGTCCTCGTATGCGCTGCCGTATTGGGTCGGGCTTGCTGACTCATCCGTCGGGAGCTTGCCCTTCATCTCAAGCACGATGCGCTGGGCGGTCTTCTTCCCCAGGCCCGGCACCTTGGCGAGCGCCGCGGCGTCCCCGGCCTCTACGGTGCGGACGAAGGCCTCGACCGACATAGATGAGATCACGTTCATCGCGACCTTCGGGCCGATGCCGGATATCGCGGTGAGGGCCAGGAACATGCGCTTCTGTTCCTCGTCTACGAAGCCGAAGAGCTGTAGCGCGTCCTCGCGCACGTGGGTGTGGATGAACAGGAAGACCTCGCGGCCCTCGGGGGGGAGCGAGGCGAGCGTCCCGGTAGGTACGGTGACCAGATATCCGACGCCGCCGGCCTCGACGAGCACGCCCTGCGGGGACTTGTGCGTAAGCCTTCCCCGCAGAGAGCCGATCACTGAGCGGCCACCGCCTTGTTGAATGAATCCCGCTGCATGTGGCAGAGGCAGAGCGCGAGCGCGTCGGCGCTGTCGGCCGAGAGCTCGCCCTTATAGTTCAGGAGCTTCTTGACCATCTCGGCGACCTGTTCCTTCTCGGCCCTGCCGTTTCCGGTGACCGCCTTCTTGACCTCGACCGCGGTGTACTCCGCGATCTTGAGCCCGGCGATCGAGGCGGTGACCAGTATCGCGCCGCGCGCGTGGCCAAGCCCCAGCGCCGCCCTCACGTTATGCGAGAAGAAGATCTTCTCTATCGCTGCCTCGGTTGGGCGGTACTGCTCGATCACGGACTCGAGTTCCGTGTGCAGCTCGGCCAGCCGTTCGTGCAGAGGCTTCTTGCCCGCCGTGAGGTCGATCCTGCCCGAGGCCACGTACGTCCCGTTGCCGTCGACGATCCCATACCCGCAGTACCGCGTGCCGGGGTCTATCCCGATGATTCTGCGGGGGCCGGAGGCCATGCTTCGCGGCCTAGCGGCAGGGGCCGCAGCGGCTGCCTCTGTCTTTTCCTCAGGCTTTTCCTGAGGCTTCTTTGAAAACATGTCAAATATGCCCATAGTGTGAAATTATACCTCAGGGGGGCGGGATTTTTCAGTCGGAGCGCTTCGGGCCTAAGATGGAGATGCCCTCGAGGCTGCGCTTATCTGCGGGGTCCATCCTGAGGGCCCTCTCGAAATACCCGCGCGCGCGCGCCGGATACCCCAGTTCGAGGAAGACATGCCCGCTCTCGGCCAGGTACTGCGGGTTCTGGGGGTCGAGGCTCAGCGCTTTGCGGTACTCGGCCTCGGCCTCCTTGAGCCTGCCTGCCTTGTGGTGGAGCTGCCCCAGCGCGAAGTGGAACTGGTGGACCCCGGGGCTGAAATCTATCGCCTCGTTAAACGCGCGCGCCGCCTCATCGAGGCGTCCGCGGCGGAACGCCTCCCTGCCTTCATCGAATTTCCTGTTGGCCTTAGAGGCCGGGTCGTGCATGGCCGCGACGCCGGCGAGGCCCTCGCGGTCATATACGCCCCGCAGCGCGTCGTCGTTAAGCGTGTTGTAGGCCGACGTGATGAATGCGAATATCTCGTTGAGCTTCTCCCTGACGTGCTCGTCCAGCGAGACGTGGCGGTCCGGGTGGAACTCCACGACCTTCGCGTAGAATGCCCTCTTTATATCGGCCTTCGAGGCGCCCTTGTTGAGGCCCAGCACGCCGTAATAGCCGAGCTCGCGGAGGTTGGAGTGCAGCGCGAGCGCCCGGTCCGCGAACTCGTCCTCTCCGCCGCCCTCCCGCGGATAATCTATCAGCCCGATGAGCGAGGCCGCATGCAGGACCTTGATCACGCGCTGCTCATCGGCCGGGTGCGCGGCGAGTATCTCTGCCGCGCTCGAGCGGCCGTTGCAGGCGGTCAGCACCTCGCGAGCCTCCTCCGGGATGCAATTGCAATCCGCCCCCGTAAGCGCGGGCACGCCGGATGCCTCAGGCCGCATGGATTCTATCTGGCCGGGATCCGTGATGCTCATGACTCCTACGAAGATCAGCTCCGGGGTCGGGATGCCGATCGGGTTTAACCGGGCCGGGCGCTGAGAGTCCTCGACGAGCACGAACTGCCCCTCCCGGAGCTGGAAGAAGCCGCATATGACCGCCCGTGCGCTCTCGCCGACGGCCTCGATCACGTCCTCCCGCCTGATGCCTCCCGCCGAGGAAAATATTTCTATAGGCGGCTGCCCGGTGAGCTTCTCGACAGCGGCGGCCTGCCCCATCTGGGCGGCTGTGATGAGCCCCCGGTTGGCGAGCATCGCCGCCGGCGACTCCCAGGCGCCGTTGGACGTGGCCGCTGTGACCTTCCCCTCGCTCAGGTAGATCTTCCTCTGGAGCTTGCCGCTCGTGACATAGAGTATGCCGCTTCGGCCGCTGCGGTGCAGGCCCGCCAGGATGTCGGGGGCCGCGAAGTCGCGCAGCTGGCCGCTCAGCTGCCCGGTCCTGTCGAGGCCGAGCCGCAGCGCGCCTCCGCGCGCCTTGCGCTTCCATACCACGCGGCCGCTGCAGCGGATGCCCAGCTCCGCTGACGTGACGCTGACCCTCTCGCCGACCTCCACGCCCGGCGCGCCGCCGTCCAGCTCTGCGCAAAAACCGCCCAGGGAATAATCCACTATCTCGGCCGCATGGCGTTCGCCCGCGATCTCGAGTTCTGTAAGGACCTTTCTATTTCTGCGCGTGAAATTTCTCCGGTCGCCGCTCATCGCGATATTATACCCCACCGCCGCGTGAGGATGAAGCCCATAAAACGGCCCGGCAGTAGGCGAGCCCGGCAAAAATTGGCCTTGACAAAACCAAGGACGGTCGTTTAGTGTATTTCTAACTTAATTCTGCTTGCATCCAACCAAAGCTATACGGAAAGGAGGGGGATAACATGACAAAGGCTGATTTGATCGAGAAGGTCGCAACGGGCACGGGTCTCAGCAAGGCCGACGCCGGAAGGGCGCTGGATTCCGCCATCGATGCGGTCAAGGCATCTTTAAAGAAAGGCCAGAAGGTCACGCTGGTAGGTTTCGGCACTTTCTCGGTATCCAAGAGAAAGGCGCGCAAGGGCCGCAACCCGAGAACCGGCGAAGAGATAAAGATTGCCGCCACGAAGACACCCAAGTTCACCGCGGGTAAGGTTCTCAAAGACGCGATAAAGTAACTGGGTCTTGGCGAAGGAAATTTAACGGGGCGGGGAGGGTTCATCTCCCGGCCCCGTTTTCATTCTATCACTCGAAGCCTGCCGGATAATCTCTGAAGCAAGTTTTGATTTTCCCTGCCCGCCGGCGTTCAAGGAGGCTGTTGCATGCCGTACTGGTGACGATAGTCGCCATGAGGGTTTACGCACTTTTCTTGGTGACTTCTTTTGTGCGAGCAAAAGAAGTTACTGCTGGGCGCGGGGGCGCAGAGCATCCCGCATCAATCCCCTAAAAAACGCTGACCTTTCCGTATTCGCCGTCGAAGCCCGCTTCAAGGCTCACCTCGCCGCCCCTCATGCGCCCGATGCCCCCTGCGATCTCGGGGCAGCACGCTGACGCTATCTCATCCAGGGGTGCATCAAGAAGGATATGAAACTCGCTGCCCAGCGCCCCAAGCATGTCCATGTATGCGTTCCTGACCCCCTTGGTGTTCACGCCGCGCCCCATATGCTCGGCGATGATCTCCTCAAGCGGCACTATGTACCTAAATCCGTCGGGCTTCGGCTCCTCGCGGTCGGCCAGCAGTTCCACGCGGTGCAGCACGCCCATAGTCAGCCGCCTGCCGCATACGGTGCAGATGCCCTTGAGCGGGATCGTCTCTCTGGGCGTGAGGCTCACGCCGCACTTGCGGTGGCCGTCGTTGTGGTACTTCCCCTCCTCGGGGAAGAACTCTATCGTGCCGCGGTATCCCTCGCGCGTGCGCAGGGCGCGGATGAACTCGGGGTACGAGCGTCCGCAATCGAACAGCGTCGCCTCGCGACCGAGCTTCGCCGGGGAGTGCGCATCGGAGTTCGAGACGAGCGTGATCCTGTCGAGCCCGGAGAGCCTGCGGTTCATCGAGGGGTCCGAGGAAAGCCCGGTCTCTATCGCGTGGATATGGGGCGCGAGGTCCCCGTAGCACTCCTCGAGCGAGTCAAACCCGGAGACCGCCCCGAATACCGAGAAGTGCGGGGTCCAGGCATGGGCCGGTATGACCTCGATCTCCGGTGATACATCGAGGCATATCTCAAGGAGCCGCCTGGCGTCGAGACCGAGGATCGGACGGCCGTCGGAATGTATGTTGCCGATGGCCGCGAGCCTCTTGTTAAGCTTGTGGGCCTCCCTGAAGCCGGGCGCCAGAAGCAGCGAGTGGACCTTGCGGGTGCGGCCGCCCTTTGAGTATATCGAGCTTATCTCGGCCGTGAGGATGAAGCGCACCTCCGCGCGGCAGCGCTCCGGGACGTCCGCCGTCTCCAGCGGCGGCTTGAGCTTATATAGCCCCTCCCCGGCCGGCGTGAGCTTTTCCTTGAGCTCCGCGATCCATCCGGGGTGGGTGAAGTCGCCGGTGCCGATGACCTCAATGCCCTTAAGCTGCGCCCAACGCCATATCGCCTCGGGCCGCATCTCCGGGCTCGTCGCGCGCGAGTATCTGGAATGCACGTGCAGGTCCGCTATCATCAGCCATTATAGCCGATACGGGCCGCCGCGCTCCTCTATGGTAAAATATTACGTTCGCTATTTAAGGGGGCATGTCAATATGGAAGATCTCAAGGAAAAGGGCAGGGCGCTGATGGAGGGCTCGGTGAACAGCCTCCTGGGCGTGCTCGAGCGCGAACGGTACGCCGAGATGCTCGGCGAGGCCGCCTCGGCGATAGCCGGGTGTTTCAAGGCTGGCGGCAAGCTCCTGATATTCGGCAACGGCGGCTCGGCGGCCGACGCCCAGCACATCGCGGCCGAGTTCGTAGGGCGGTTCAAGCTCGAGCGCCCCGGCCTGCCTGCCATCGCGCTTACGGCCAACACCTCGGTGCTCACCGCATGGAGCAACGACTACGAGTTCGAGACCGTGTTTTCGCGCCAGGTACAGGCGCTCGGCATCAAGGGCGACGTGGCGTGGGGGATCTCGACGAGCGGCAACTCCCCGAACGTCGTCGCGGCGCTTAGGAAGGCGCGCGAGCTTGGGCTGGTAACGGTCGGCCTGAGCGGAAACGGCGGGGGCAGGATGGCATCTCTCTGCGACATAAACCTCACCGTGGCCACCAAGGACACGCCGCGCATACAGGAGGCCCACCTCGTGGGCTACCACATCATCTGCAAGCTTGTAGAGGACGCTTTATACGGTTAATGCCATTGACCGCGTGGGGCGCGGGGGGCGTCCGCTTTTCGTGCCCCCCGAAAGCGCGCCCAAATCGTCTTCAGACAAGGCAGGGCGAGAAGACCGCCCGATGGTGTACTGAGACGTACATAGAGGGCGAGTCTTTGAAGCCCAACGCAGTATCAAGCGATTTGGAGCGCTTTCCACCCATCCCCTAATCCAGAACCGTCGATGTCCATTCGCGGTTTGCTATATACCACCTGACGGTCTCTTCCAACCCGGTGTCGAGGTCGGTCTTTGGCTCCCATCCGAGGATAGCGCGCGCCTTTGTGATGTCGGCCATCGTCTCGGTCATGTCGGCCTTGTGGAAGGGTCTGTTCTCGATCGTGGCCTTCTTGCCTAAGAGCCGCTCGACGGTGCTTATCAGATAAGATAATGGCTGCGGGTCCTTGCCGCCTCCGAGGTTGATGACCTCATACCCAAGCGGCTTGAGCGCCAGCAGCGTGCCCGAGGCGATGTCGTCTATGTAGGTGAAGTCCCTCGTCTGCGAGCCGTCGCCGAGGACCGTAAGCGGCACCCCGTTGTCGATCCACTTTATGAAACGAAATATGCTCATGTCAGGCCTGCCGGCCGGGCCGTATACCGTGAAGTACCTCAGCACCGATATGTCGAGCCCGTGAAGATAGTGGTAAGTGTAGGCCATCGCCTCGGCCGCCTTCTTCGTGGCAGCGTAGGGCGAGATCGGGGTGTTTACGGGCAGGTCTTCCTTAAACGGCACCGGCTGCCCGGCATAGAGCGAAGAGGTCGAGGCCAGGACCATTTTCTTTACGCCGTGGCGCTTCATCATCTCAAGCAGGTTTAGCGTGCCCGTCGCGTTCGTGTTCATATAGACGAACGGGTTTTCGATGCTGTAGCGCACCCCGGCGCGCGCCGCGAGGTTGATGACTGCATCGAATTTATGCTCCCTGAAGATGCGCTCCATCGTGTCGAGGTGTTCGATGTCCCCGCGCTCAAACGTGAAGGCCGGATTGCCCCTGAGCGCCCCGGCGCGGTGGTCCTTGACCCGCACGTCGTAATAGTCGTTCATGTTGTCTATGCCCACGACGCGGTCTCCGGATTGCAGCAGCATCTCTGACGTGCGCGCGCCGATGAACCCCGCGGCCCCTGTAACCAGTATCGTCCTCATAAGTCCTCCTGTATGATCCGTATATTATAGCACCGCCGGCGCTCGATGGGCCTCCGGGTTGATTTTTCGGGCCCCGATCTGTTGAAATTCCGGGATATCATGAAATTCAGGTACGAGACAAAAGACCGGATAATCTTCTATGCCGGTTACTTCTTCTACAAGGTCTTCCTCAACTGGTTCGAGGTCCGGCGGCCGAAGCTCAAGATGTTCCTCTATGAGCTTATGTATTCCGCGAGGAAGGTCTTTGACTACGAAGCCCTCCTGCCCTCACCGTTTGGCGACGACACCGTAGTGACCCGCTTCGGGACGTTTAAGATAAGGCCCCGCACCGTGGACATGTCAAACGTCTCCCCAGCGTTCGAGCGGAGGGACGTAAACTACATGCTCCGGCTGCTCGGCGCGCTCAGGGCCGAAAACCGCCGCGTGATGTTCCTCGATATCGGGGCCGACATAGGGACGTTCGCTGTAACGGTCGGCAATAGCCTTAAGGGCTACCGGGGGCTGCGCGTCCATGCGTTTGAGCCCTCGCCAACGAGCTTCAAGATACTGACCGAGAACATCCGCATCAACGGGCTCGAGGCCACCTCTGCACTCCATAATTTCGCGCTATTTAGCAAGGACGGCGTCGAGATGGAGTTTCAGTTCAACCCCGTGGCGCCGGGCTCAAGCGGCCTTATGCTTCAGGGCGCGGACGCGGACAAGACCAAAGTCCTCGCGCGGACGCTCGATGCGGTCTTGGGCGCCGAGGCCGCCGGATTCGACGCGATAGTGTTTAAGATCGACGTCGAGGGCGTCGAGGCCGACGTCCTGGACGGGGCTCGCGGCATACTCGCATCCGGGCGGGACATATATCTGATGGTCGAGGACTTCATCGAGCCCTCGATAGTGCGGTACCTGGAGGCGCGGGGCGCGCGGTTCCTCTGCAAGCTGACGCCGTACAACAGCTGGTGGCACATCCGCGGGGCGTAAGGGCCGGAGCCCGCGCGGCCTACCTGGATTCCCTGTATACCTCTATCGCGATCTCCGGGCAGACCTCGGCGCACAGCGCGCAGCCGCTGCACTTCTCCGGCGAGACGGACGTCAGGAAATAAAACCCGGCCTTGTTAAATACGCCGCCGAGGGCGAGCACCCCCGAAGGGCAGGCCTTGATGCAGTGTCCGCAGCCCTTGCACAGCTCCCAGTTTATCAATACTGTCCCTTTATTCATTTGATTATCTCCCTTGCGTGCGACAGCGATGCCGAGGTGACCGCGCCGCCGAGCATGCGAGCTATCTCCTCCTCGCGTGCGCGGCCCCGCAGCTCGCTCACCGTGACCGAGACCGAGCCGCCCGCCGGGGTCTTCTCGATCCTGTAATGCGCGTCCGCGACCGAGGCTATCTGTGCGAGGTGCGTGATGCATATCACCTGGTGCGTCGAGGCGAGTTCCCTCAGGCGTTCGGCCACGCTGACCGCCGTAGCTCCGCCGATGCCGGCGTCCACCTCGTCGAAGACGAGCACCGGGACCTCCGATGCGGCCCTGAGCACGCATTTCAGCGCCAGCATGATGCGCGAGAGCTCTCCGCCCGAGGCCACGCGCGCAAGCGGTTTTAGCGGCTCGCCCTGGTTGGCCGAGAAATACAGCTCGACCGCGTCCATCCCGCGCGGCGTGGGTGCGGCCTCGCCGATGCGCACCGCGAACCTCGCGCGCTCCAGCGCAAGCCCCGCCAGTATCGGCTGGATGGCCGTTTCGATCTTCGCGGCGGCCGCCTTCCTGCCCTCCGTGAGTTTGGCGGCGGCAGTCTTTACCGCTGTCTCAGCGCGGGCGAGTTCCCCCTCGAGCGCGGCCGCGCTCTCCGAGGCGTGCTCGAGCATCTGTAGCTCCGAGTTTGCCTCCTCCATGTATTTAAGGACGTCCTCGATCGAGTCTCCGTATTTTTTCTTCAGGCCGCGTATCGCGTCGCGCCGGGCCTCGACCGTCTCGAGCCTTGAGGGGTCAGGCTGGTAGCGCTCCTTAAGCGAGCGAAGCTCCTGTGCGGCGTCCTCGATCAGGGGCAGCGCCTCCTCGATGGCCTTTCTGATATTCTCGGCAGACGTATCCAGGGCGGCGATCTCACGGAGCAAAACGGCCGCTGCCGCTACGCGCTCTATGGCCGAGCCGTCAGAGGAGTACAGCCCCTCGTATGCGGCCTCGGCCCGCTCCCTGAGCTTCTCCGTGTTCGCGAGGATCGCGCGCTCCTCGTCGAGCTCGCGGTCCTCGCCGGGGATGGGCGAGACCGCCGAGATCTCGTCTGCCTGAAACTTGAGCAGGTCGACCCTCCGCTCCCGCTCGCGCACGTCCTCCCTTAGCGCATCGATCCGCTTCCTGATCGCCTGCACCTCGGCGTATGCCGCGCTGAACGCGTTGCGCTCGGCATCCAGGCCGCCATATGTGTCGATAATCTGAAGCTGCGTCTCTGGCTCCAGGAGGCTCTGGTGCTCGTGCTGGCTGTGGAAGTCCACGAGGGTCGAGCCCAGCGCCGAGAGCGACTGCACAGTGACGAGCGAGCCGTTTACGTACGCGCGCGACTTGCCGCCCGCGCTCAATATCCGGCGTATGATGATCCCCTCGCTGCTATCGATGCCCATGTCCTTGAGCATGGGGTGTCCGGCGATCTCGAACGAGGCCTCCACGGCCGCCTCGTCCCGGCCGGACTTGATCATCTCTGAGCTGGCCCTCTCGCCAAGCGCGAGGCCGAGCGAGCCGGCGATGATAGACTTCCCGGCCCCGGTCTCTCCGGTAAGCGCGGTGAGGCCCGGCCCGAAGCGAAGCGCGAGGGCGTCGATTATCGCGAAGTTCCTGACGCGCAGTTCCCTGAGCATGCGCTATCGCCGGTTAAAGAGCGGGTAGAGTTTGTCGTACGTGGCGAGCAGGTGCTCGGGGATAACGCGGACCTCGTCCTGCACCGCCATGAAGCTCGAATCCCCGACCCAGCGCGGCACGACGTGCATGTGCAGGTGCTCGCGTATCCCCGCCCCCGCGGCCTGCCCGATATTGATCCCGACGTTGAAGCCCTCGGGCCTCAGGGCCTCCTTCAGGATGTCCACCGAGAGCGTCGTCAGCGTCATCATCTCGGTCAGGACCTCGACCGGCAGCCCCTCGAAGCTCGATGTGTGGAAGTACGGGACCACCATCAGGTGCCCGCCCGTGTATGGGAAGCGGTTCATGATGACGAAGCAGCGCTCGGCGCGGTACAGGATCACGTTGTCGCGGTCCTTATCCTCCTTGGGCAGGTCGCAGAATATGCAGCCGGGGCCCTTCTTGCCGAGGATGTACTCGATGCGCCACGGGGCCCAGATCGTCTTCACTTCGGCGACCTCCCCATCAGGCTCAGGACCTTCAGGGCGTCCTCCCAGACCCGCGCTTTTTCCTTGGGGTTTCTTAGCAGGTACGCCGGGTGGAACGTCGGCATAAGCGGTATGCCCTCGAAGTGCTGGAGCGTGCCGCGGAGCCTGCTGATCGGCGTGTTCGTATTTAGCAGCGCATGTGAGGCCACGCCCCCCAGGGCCATGATCACGGCAGGGGAGATGATGCGCGCCTGCTCGGTGATGAACTGGATGCACGAGGCGACCTCGTCGCCCTCCGGCGCGCGGTTTCCGGGCGGGCGGCACTTCACTATGTTGCCGATGTATACCTCTTCGCGCTTAAAACCCATCTTGTCTATCAGCTTTGAAAGGAGCTGCCCGGCCTCACCGACAAAAGGCCGTCCCTGCTCGTCCTCGTCGCGACCCGGGCCCTCGCCGATGAACATCAGGCGCGCGTTCGGGTCGCCCTCGCCAAATACGATATTCGTGCGCCCGGCCGCCAGCCGGCAGCGGTGGCAGTCCCCGAGCTTATGGCTGAGTTCCTCAAGCGCGATGGCCTTGGCCTTAGGGACGTGCCTGCGGTCGGTTTTCATGACGAGCGTCGAGGCCGGGGCCGCGCCCTGAGCCGCAGCGGCTGGCGCGGCTGGCGCCATCGAGGCCATGAGCCTCAGTCCGTCCATGTCAACGGGCATGCGCTCGATGCCGAGGGCGTCGTAGAACTCAAGCAGCCTTTTAGCCGCGGCCCGGGGCTGAGTGTGTGGCATTACCTGCCCCCCCAGCGCAGCTTCTCTCTGAGCACGTGGAAGTAGTCCCTGCCGGTCGGCATGAGGAGCCTGGTGACGTGCAGGGACTTGCGCACCGTGACCGTGTCGTTTTTCATAAGCGGGAGCCCGCGCTGGCCGTCGAGCGTGAGCACGACGTCATCGGAGGCCGCGCTTAAGGTGATCGCGACCTCCGCGTCCTCCGAAAGCACGATAGGCCTGTTCGTGAGCGTGTGCGGGCATATCGGGGTGAGCACTGTGGCGCGGGTTGCGGGGTACAGGATCGGCCCCCCGGCCGAGAGCGTATACCCGGTCGATCCGGTCGGGGTCGCGACGATCAGGCCGTCGGCCTTGTACACGGTGACGAAGCTCCCGTCCACCGCGCACCGCAGGTCGATCATGCGCGCCAGAGCGCCCTTGTTTATCACCACGTCGTTAAGCACGGTGGAGGAATCGATCACGCTGCCGTCTCTGGTGAGCGCCGCATCGAGCATCATGCGCTCCTCGAGCGTGCATTCGCCGGAGAGGACGCGGCCCATGCAATCGCGCAGCTCGTCGCGGCCAAACTCGGTGATGAACCCCAGCCCGCCGAGGTTGACGCCCAGCAGCGGCGTGCCGCGCAGCGCGGCGATCCTCGCCCCGCGCAGCATCGTCCCGTCTCCCCCAAGGACGACTATCACGTCCGCGCCTGTGGCGATATCCTCATCCGGCACGCCGGTGCGCCCGGCCAGAGGTGCGGCCTCGAGCTCGATCAGTACGCGGGCCCCGCGGCCCTCGACCCACGGGAGGAACCCCCCGAGGATCCCGGCGAGTTCCGGGTGTCCGCGCTTGCATATGATCCCGACGGTCTTCATGTTAAGGCTATTATAATCAATTTTCCCGGTGGCCGGTTGGTGGCTGACAGGCCCCGCCCTTTATGGGGGCGCCTGTTCACTTTGCCACGGTCATTCGACGGCTTCCGGCAACTGTATTGCGACCACCGCGCCGTCGCGGTTGCTGAACTTCACGATGCCGCCAAGCTCCGCGACCAGCCCGAGTATCACCGTCATGCCCAGCGTGCCCGCGCCCTCGGGGTCGAACCCGTCCGGGAACCCCCCGCCGTTGTCGCTGATGTCGAGCCTGATCGAGTCTTTCTCCTGCGGCCTGCGGAGCCTTACGCCGATCCTGAGCGGGCCGCCGCCGGCGACGATGGCGTACTTTATCGAATTGGTGAGTACCTCGTTGACGAGCAGGCCGAGCTTGATCGTCCTGTCCACCGGCAGCACGACGCTGTCGCACTCGGTCGTGATCCTGATCGGCCTGGCGGACTGGAACGTCCTGACTATGTCAGTCGCGAGGTCGGTGATATACCCGTCGACGTTGACCTCGCTGATGCTGGCCGAACGGTACAGCCGCTCGTGGATCATGAGCATGGACTTCATCCTGCCCTGAATCTCCAGCAGGTC
Source organism: Nitrospirota bacterium (assembly GCA_963721805.1). Taxonomy (GTDB): domain Bacteria; phylum Nitrospirota; class Thermodesulfovibrionia; order Thermodesulfovibrionales; family JdFR-86; genus CAVRJY01. The sequence goes on from CAVRJY010000002.1 coordinate 217,343, forward strand.
GGCCTTCGTCTCCGGGCTCGAGGAAGCGGACGATTGCAGGTTGATGAGGCTGTGCAGGATCGCGAGGTTGTTCTTCACGCGGTGGTAGACCTCGCGCACGAGCAGGTCCTTCTGCTTGAGGGCCTCCTCGAGCCGCCCGATCAGGGCCTCGCGCTCGACGGTCCGCCTCTGGAGCTCCCGCTCCAGCGCGACCGCGCTTGAGCACCGCGCGATTGCCGAGCGCAACTTCTCGACGTCTATCGGCTTAATGATGTACTGGTCTATCCCGATCTCTATGGCGTCGAGCATGAACCCCGTGTCGTCGTACGCGGTCGTCACGATGGCTTTGACTTCGGCGTCCACGGCCCTGATGGCCCTCATCATCGCGATCCCGTTTAAGACCGGCATGTTGAGGTCCGTGACCACGATGTCGGGCCTGTGCATCTTCCAGGCCTCCAGACCCTCGGCCCCGTTGCCGGCCACGTGGACCTCCCGCACCATCCTCTTGAGTATCTCCGAGACGTCCTCGCGCGAGATGCCCTCATCCTCGACATATAAAACTGAAACGTCCATTTTCGGATCGTGCACCCGGCACCTCTATCGCTAATTGACTGAGCTTGAGCCTCCAGACATCGCTGGCAGCCGCCTGAGCAATGGCTTCAAATTTTAATTACCACCTTACCTCATGGTACAGTGGATATATGCTACTGTCAAGGAGTATATATGCCTATTTAACTGTTGCGGTAGATATACGGATAAGTTAAACTCAAGCCAGCTTTTTATGCCTATATCCCGGCGTCAGGAGGGGCGATGTCCAAGCCTAAGCTCGCGATGTACTGGGCCGCCTCGTGCGGCGGCTGCGAGATAGCGCTCGTAAACATCAACGAGAAGTTGCTCGAGGCCGACGCGGCGCTGGATTTCATGTTCTGCCCCTGCCTGCTGGACACCAAGAAAAAAGACATCGAGGCGCTGCCGGACGGCGATATAGCGATCACGTTTTTTAACGGCGCGATACGCACCGGGGAGAACGCCGGGATGGCCCGCCTGCTGCGCCGCAAATCAAAGACGCTGGTCGCCTTCGGATCATGCGCTACCGAGGGCTGCATACCCGGGCTCGCAAATTTCTCGACGCGCAGCGAACAGCTCAGGGCGATTTACCAGGGCGGCCCCTCGCTCGACAACCCCAAGGGGACCATCCCTTCCGAGAGCACCGATGTGGCCGAGGGCACGCTTACCATCCCGGCATACCTCGACCGCGTCTCGACGCTCGCGCAGACGGTCGATGTCGACTACTTCCTCCCCGGCTGCCCGCCCGAGCCGCACCAGATATGGGCCGTGGTAGAGCATGTGATATCCGGCAGGCCGCTGCCGGTCAAGGGCAGCGTGCTGGGCGCGGGCAGATCTTCCGTATGCGAGGGCTGCGCCCGCACCAAGGCCGACAAGAAGGTCAAGAGGTTCTATCGCAACTACGAAATAATCCCCGACCTCGAGCGCTGCCTGCTCGAGCAGGGGATCGTATGCATGGGCATCGCCACGCGCGACGGCTGCGGCGCGCTATGCCCCAACGTCAATATGCCGTGCATCGGCTGCTACGGCCCCCCGGAGGGCTGCGAGGACCAGGGCGCCCGGATGATCGGAGCGCTTGGGGCGATGGTCGATATCGGGGATACGAAGAGTGTCTCGGAGGACGAGATATCGCGGCGCATCTCGGCCGCGTTCGAGAGCGTGCCGGACTGGGCCGGGATGCTCTACAAGTTCAGCCTGCCGGGCTCGACGCTCGGCGGGAGGCGCGTATGAAGCGCATCTCGATAGACCCGATCACGCGGCTTGAGGGCCACGGCAAGATCGAGATCTTCCTCGACGAGCAGGGCGACGTGGCGAATACGTACTTCCAGATACCCGAGCTTCGCGGGTTCGAGCGTTTCTGCGTCGGGCGCATGGCTGAGGAGATGCCGGTCATCACGAACCGCATCTGCGGCGTATGCCCCGAGGCCCACCACATGGCCGCGTCCAAGGCATTAGACGAGCTGTTCGGCGCCGAGCCGCCTTCGGCCGCGAAGAAGCTCCGCGAGCTTCTCTATATGGCATTCTTCGTAACCGACCACACGACGCACTTCTATGCCCTCGGAGGGCCGGACTTCATAGTTGGCCCCGACGCGCCGCCATCGGAGCGCAACATCCTGGGCGTGATTCGCAAGGTCGGGCTGGGTATTGGCAGGATGGTCATCGAGTGCCGGGCGCGCAACCACGACGTGATCAAGGCGATCGGGGGCCGCGGCGTGCACCCGACCGGCGGCCTGCCCGGCGGCTGGAGCAGGCCGATCAACGAAGACGAGCGAGCGACCATCGAGGCGGCGGCCCATAAGAACATCGAGTTTGCGCAGTTCACGCTTAAGGCATTCGATACGCTCGTGCTCAAAAACCCGTCCTACCTCGACCTCGTGCTGTCGGACGTATACCTGCACCGCACCTATTCCATGGGCCTCGTGGACGCCGATAACCGCGTGAACTTCTATGACGGGATGGTGCGCGTCGTCGACCCCGATGGGCGGGAGGCGTTTAAGTACCACCCGCGCGATTATGCCGAGTACATAGCCGAGCGCGTCGAGCCCTGGAGCTACCTGAAGTTCCCGTATCTCAAGAAAATAGGCTGGAAGGGCCTTACGGACGGCCCCGATAGCGGCATATATACCGCCACTCCATTGTCGAGGTTAAACGTCTCGGACTCGATGGCCACGCCTCTGGCGCAGGCCGAGTTCGAGCGGATGTACGAGACCCTCGGCAGCAAGAGGGTAAACGACCGGTATCAGCCGGTGCACCACAGGCTGGTCACGCACTGGGCGAGGCTCGTGGAGCTGCTGTACGCCTCCGAGCGCATGCTGGAGCTCGCGACAGACCCCGAGATCACCTCACCTGATGTGCGCACGATACCGACCGGTAAGATCGTTGGCAAGGGGATCGGGTGCGTGGAGGCCCCGCGCGGCACTCTCACGCATCACTATGAGTCCGACGGCCGGGGCGTGCTTACGCGCGTCAACCTGATCGTCGGGACGACCAATAACTACGCGCCGATCAGCATGTCTATCAAGCGCGCGGCCGAAAAGCTGATACAAAAAGGCAAGGTCGATGACGCGCTGCTTAACCAGGTCGAGATGGCCTTCAGGCTCTACGACCCGTGCCTCTCGTGCGCGACGCATTCGCTGCCCGGCGCGATGCCGCTTGAGATCACGATCCGCGACCACGATGGCAACCCGATAAGGAGCATAAGGCGATGAGCGCCCGCACCGTGGTCATAGGGCTTGGCAACGTGATACTTTCTGACGACGGCGTCGGCATCCACGCCGCACGCCTGATACGAGAGCGCGCACCTGAGGGCGTGGACGTGGCGGAGGTGCATGCCGGAGGGCTCAGGCTCCTCGACGCGATGCTCGGATACGACCGCGCGTTGATCATAGACGCGATGCAGGGCGGCCTTGCGCCCGGCACGGTCCGCCGCTTCTCTGCCTCGGACGTTGCCGCCACGCGCAACATGACGAGCACGCATGACACGAGCCTCGGCGTGGCCTTACGGATGGCCTCGATGCTCGGGTTGAACGTCCCCGCGGACATAACCATATGGGGCATCGAGGCCCGCGATGCCGAGACATTCAGCGAGGAGCTTACGGCAGAGGTGCGCTCGGCGATGGATACGGTGGTTGGCGAGGTCATGGGCGCTATATGCGCGGGGGCTGCGATATGAAAAAGGCGGTCTACCTCTGCAGGTGCGGCACGAACATTGCCGGGAAGATCGACGCCGATCAGGTCGCGGCAGGGATCGGCACTGACGCGGCGTATGTAAAGACAGTCGATTTCCTCTGCTCCGAAGACGGCAGGGAGTTTCTTGAGGCCGACCTCCGCGCCGAGGCACCGGAGCGTGTCGTGATCGCCGCATGCTCCCCCCGCGACCACGAAAAGACCTTCATGCGCGTCCTGAAGGCGGCCGGGATCAACCCATACCTCATGCAGATGGTGAACGTCCGCGAGCAGGTCGCGTGGGTCACCGAAGACCCCGCCGAAGCGACCGCGAAGGCCGTAAGGTGCATCCGCGCGGCGCTTAAGCGCGTAGAGTTGCAGGAGCCGCTCGAAGAGGGCTACATAGGCATGAACACCGCCGCGCTGATCGTGGGCGCCGGGCCGGCCGGGCTGCGCGCCGCGCTTGCGCTGGCCGAGGCCGGCCGCAAGGTCACGCTCGTCGAGAAGTCCCCGTTCATGGGCGGGATGCCGGTGCTCTTTGAGGAGGTGGCCCCGAACATGGAGTGCGGCCCCTGCATGCTAGAGCCCCTGATGGACGAGGTCCTGCACGGTGAGCACGCCGCGAACATAGAGCTCCTGACCCTCAGCGAGGTTAGCGGCGCAGTTGGTTTTTATGGCAACTTCACGGTCAAGATCCATCAAGCCGCGCGCCGCATAGACATGCAAAAATGCATCGGCTGCGCCGAGTGCGCGGCCGCATGCCCCGCATCCGCCCCGAACCCGTATAACTGCAACCTTAACGACCGCAAGGCGATAGACTTCCCATTCCCCGGCGCGCTGCCTAACGCGCCCGCCATCGACTGGCCGCTCTGCCTGCGCTCGCGGGGCGGGGACTGCAAGCTCTGTATCGAGGCATGCCCTGTCGAGGGCGCTATAGACTTCGGGGACGAGGGCGCTGAGATCGAGCGCAAGGCCGGAGCGGTGCTGCTTGCGGTCGGCGCGTCGCTGTTTGACTGCGCGAGCATACCCGGCCTGGGATACGGCTCGGTGCCGGGCGTGATCACGAGCCTTGAGTTCGAGCGTATGATGGCCTCAAACGGCTCGAGCTCCGGAGCGCTCACGATGCCCTCGGGCGAGCCTCCGAAGTCCATCGCGATCATCCACTGCGTCGGGAGCCTCGATGAGAAGCGCCGCCGCTACTGTTCCGGCATATGCTGCGAGACCGCGTTTAAGTTTAACCATATGATCGCGGCCAGGCTGCCCGGCGCGAAGGTCTATCACCTCTATAAGGAGCTTTCGATAGCGGGCAAGGAGGGGTTCTCGCTCTACCAAGACGCGCTGCATAGCCCCGATGCGAGCTTCATCCGCTATGGAGGCATCGAGGACATAGCGGTCGTTCCCCGGGGGCCGGGCCAGAGGCTCGCGTACATCAACGCCTCGCAATCTCACGGTTCGCTCGATACCGATATGATAATCCTCTGCCCGGCGGTCGTGCCGTCCGAGGGCTCGCGCAGGCTGGGCGAGCTGTTCGATCTTTCGCCCGACCGCGAGGGGTTCTACGAGGAACTCCACGGCAGGCTCGATTCATCCAAAAGCAAGATCAAGGGCGTGTTCATCGCAGGGGCATGCCAGTCGCCGATGGACATCGCAGGGGCGATGAACCAGGGCATGGCGGCGGCAGGGTACATGCTCTCGGGGCTCGTCGAGGGACGAAAGCTGGAGGTCCAGCCAGCCACCGCCTCGGTGGATGCCGAACGCTGCTCGGGATGCAGGGTATGCGTCCCGGTATGCCCATACAAGGCGATATCGTTCGACGAGCAGGAGAAGCGCGCCGAGGTAAACGCGGTGCTCTGCCAGGGCTGCGGCACCTGTGTCGCGGCCTGTCCGATAGGCGCGATCAAGGCCAGCCACTTCACCGCCGCCGAGATAATGGCCGAGATAAAGGGGGCGCTCGGATGAGCGGCAAGGTCTTGAAATAATGGGCAAGGTGTTTAAATAATGGGATACGAGCCGCGCATAATCGGGTTCCTCTGCAACTGGTGCTCATACGCCGGGGCGGACAAGGCAGGCTCGAGCCAGACGCCCTATCCGCCGAACGTAAGCGTCGTGCGCGTGATGTGCTCCGGCCGCGTCGAGCCGCAGTTCGTGATGAGCGCGTTTAAGGAGGGGGCAGACGGAGTTATAATACTTGCATGTCATCCCGGAGACTGTCATTATAAGGAGGGCAACTACCGTGCGGCCGGGCGCTTCGAACTCCTGCGCCGCGTGCTCGGGCAGATGGGCATACCGGAGGCCCGCGTGAGGATGGATTACGTCTCGGCCGGCGAGGGCGAGAAGTTCACCCGGCTGATAACCGGCATGGTCGACGATCTGAGGGCCCTCGGGCCCTGGATTGCATAGATACAAACTCGAAAGGGGGACTGATTTTTATGGCGGTAAAAACCTTGGACCTCAAGGGCTTGAAGTGCCCGCAGCCGACGCTGAAGATGACCGTTGCGATAAATGCGATGGCCAAGGGGGACCTCCTCGAGGTCGAGGCCGACTGCCCGACATTCGAGGCCGATCTCAAGGGCTGGGCGCAGAGGACCAAGAAGGCCATCCTCTGGATAAAGGACGCGCCGGAGGGCGGCAAGCGCTGTCAGATCCAGATCTAGGGGGTGCCACGGGCACCCTTCACTATTCGAGGTGCATATCGCACCTCTCATCCAGGGGACTCCGTCCCCCCCCAGTAATTACAGAAAGTTAAATCGCGGCAAAGAAAAGGGGCCTATCGGCCCCTTTTTAAGTGAGCGGTGGTTTTTCACCGCGAATATTTGCCGGGGGGCGCCGCCCCCTTCCTGCCGAACGCGAAGAGCCTGCTGAACCCGAACTCGATGCCTCGCACGGTGCGGTTGTCTTCGTAGCGCATCGCCACAGCGTACTTGAAATACTCGGCCTCCCACTCGGTGAGCCTCGCCAGATATGGGCGCAGTCCGGCCGATTCCCACCAAGCTATCACAGAGCCTGTGTTCGGGAACCAGTAGACGTAATCCCGGCGCGCAACGTCGAGCGCGCTGAATCCAGCGTCGCTTAAGACCGTGCGGTACTCCTCTGTATCGGGGAAGTACCAAGGGGGCTCGAAGCCCTCGAACCGGCCCTCGTACCCGAGTTCGCGTATCGCCTCGCCAGTGTATCTGAGGAACGTCGGGCAGAACTCGCTCGCCGGGAACTGCAGCGCTATCCTCCCGCCGGGCCGGAGCGCCATGTGCATCCGCCTTGCCGCCTCCCGGGGCTGCTTCACCCACTGCAGCGCGGAGTTTGAGTATATGACGTCGAACTCCTGGTCAAAGCCCATCTCCTGCACCGCCGTCCGCACGAACGAGAGGTTGGGGGCCTCCTTCAGCCCCGCGCGGCCTATCATCTCGGCCGACGGGTCTATACCGATCACTCGGCCGGCCCTGCCCGCGATATGAAGCGTGATCTCCCCCGTGCCGCAGCCGATATCGAGCACCTCGTCGGCAGGCCCGATCCCGGCCTCGTCCGCCAGTGTGTAGCCCACGGTCTTTTGCGGCCCCATCGTGCTTTCGTACAGCCTGGCGTCCCATCTCATCTCTGCACCTCCTTGGAAATAAAAAAAGCCCCGGTGATTGTCTCTCACCGCGGCCTTTGCGTGATGTTTATGTGGTTTGCCGTTTAGCTGATAATCTGCCTCACGACGGCCGCGGACGAGCACCCTGCGACTATAAGTCGCGTGCGTTTGGTTGCTGCGCCATGGACCGTGATAATTCGCATCATCCCTAAAAATACACCTTCCCGGCATGGGCTGTCAATCTGCCTGTATCGGCCTTACTTTTTAGTAACCAGCTGATTAATAAGTATTATATATTTTTAGGGTATCTCCTCGGCAAAATTCACAATTTATTCATTAAATTTTCTTATTTGCTTATTCAGCTAATAAATCAACGTGTTACGTTTTTTTGAGCCGCTTATAGTCAATGAATACCGAAACTATATCTTGACTAAGGCTTCAAAATATGTTAAATTTGATTTTGCCCTGGAGAAGGCCTTAAGCGGTCTGGGATATCCGGGGGGTAGAGGAAAGACCCTGAGTACCTGAACCGGGAGGGAATCCGGGGGAGGGAAGGGAACTGGGGCCGTATCCTTGATGCGAGGGGATGCGGTTTTTTATTGCCATGAAGCTGATTATTAACGGACAGGATATGGATACGCCGGCCCTGACGGTCGGCGGGCTGCTGGCCGAGCTGGGGTTAACGCGCGAGCGCATCGCGGTCGAGGTCAACCTCGGCATAGTCCCCAAGAAGGACTACGACTCCCGCGCGCTCAGCGACGGCGACCGCGTCGAGGTCGTGAACTTCGTGGGCGGCGGATAGAGGCAAGAGATAAAGGCTCATACAAAAGAAAAGAGACATGCAAGATAAACTGGTCATAAAGGGCGTGGAGTTCAGCTCCCGCCTCTGGGTCGGCACCGGGAAGTTCAAGGACTTCGACGAGACCGTACGCGCTATCGAGGCCTCGGGCTCCGACGTCGTGACGGTATCGGTGCGCCGCGTCAACATCACGGACCGCAAGAGCGAGAACCTGCTCGATTATATCGACCCCAAGAAATACAAGATACTCCCGAACACCGCCGGGTGCTACACGGTCGAGGACGCCCTGCGCTACGCGAGGCTCGGCCGCGAGGCCGGGGTCTCGGACATGATAAAGATAGAGGTCATCGGGGACGAGCGCACGCTCTTCCCTGACGTGATCGGGCTTCTCAAGGCGACCGAGATACTCGCGAAGGAGGGCTTTTTCGTGCTTCCTTATACCACGGACGACCCGATAATGTGCCAGCGCCTGATGGACGCCGGTGCGGCCGCGGTTATGCCCCTTGGCGCTCCGATAGGCTCCGGGCTAGGCATCCGCAACCCTTATAACATCAAGATCATACTCGAGACCGTCAAGGCCCCCGTCATAGTCGACGCCGGGGTCGGCACAGCCTCGGACGCCGCTCTGGCGATGGAGCTCGGGTGCGACGCGGTCCTGATAAATTCTGGAATAGCCGGGGCCAAAGACCCCGTTATGATGGCTGACGCCATGAAACACGCTGTGATCGCCGGGAGATTCGCTTACAGGGCCGGAAGGATACCGAAGAAGCTTTACGCGACGGCCAGCAGTCCATTAGAAGGGATGTTGATATGATAGCAACGGGAAACGAGACTTCACCGAAGAGGGCGACCGTGTACGAACCGATAGCCTTGGACTTTAACCTTTACCTGATCACCGACCGCACGCGCACCGAGGGCAGGCCTATAATGTCAGTCGTCGAGGACGCGCTCAAAGGCGGGGTGCGCGCGGTGCAGCTGCGCGAGAAGGACCTCGGCACGCGCCAGCTCCTGCGCCTCGCGTACGAGATGCGCGAGATCACGCTTAAGTACGACGCGCGGCTCTTCATCAACGACCGCGTGGACATCGCGATAGCGATCGAGGCCGACGGCGTCCACCTGGGCCAAAAGAGCATCCCGCCGTACGCGGCGCGGAGGCTGTCGAGGAACCTCATCATCGGCGTATCGACGCACAACCTCGCCGAGGCCCTGCGCGCCGAGGCCGACGGCGCGGACTTCATCACCCTGGGGCCGGTCTTTCAGACCAAGAGCAAGTCTAATGCCGAACCCCTGGGGCTCGGGATCATGCAGGCCGCTAAGTCGCAGCTCAGCATACCGGTCTTCGCCCTGGGCGGGATAAGGCTGGATAACGCCAAGGAGGTCATGGACTCCGGAGTGGACGGCGTCGCTATCGTAAGCGGCATCCTCGGCGTCAAGGACGTGCGTTCGACCTCAGGCAAGCTCGTCAGGCTCCTTACATGACCCGCATAGAGGCGGCCAAAAAAGGCATACTGACCGACGAGGTCAGGACGGCCGCCAGCCGCGAGGGCCTCGCCCCGGAGCGCCTCTCAGAGGACATCGCGCTGGGGCTGAGCGTCATCGCCCGCAACGCCAACCGCTCGATCCCTCCGCTTGGGATCGGACGGGGCATGACCACCAAGATCAACGCCAACATCGGCACCTCAAGAGACCGCATCTCGTTTGACGAGGAGAAGGAAAAGCTCCGCGTCCTGGTCGAGCTCGGCTGCGACGCGGTGATGGAGCTCTCTACCGGAGGGCCGATACGCGAGTTTAGGCAATACGTGATCGACAACGCCCCGATACCGCTCGGCACCGTGCCGGTCTACGAGGCCGCGATACGCTCGGTCGAGCGCAACGGCAGGATGTCGGCGATGACCGCCGAGGACATGATTAACATGGTCGAGGAGCACGGGGCGCAGGGCGTGGATTTCGTCACCGTCCACTCCGGCCTCACGATGAAGGCCGTAGAGCGCCTCAAGAGCCAGGGCCGCATCATGGACATCGTAAGCCGCGGCGGCTCGTTCCTGCTTGAGTGGATGGTAATGAATGGGAAGGAAAACCCGTTTTACGAACACTTCGACCGGCTGCTCGATATCGCGGCCCGTTATGATATGACGTTAAGCCTCGGCGACGCCCTGCGGCCCGGATGCATACAGGACGCAACGGACCGCGCCCAGATCGAGGAGTTAGTCACGCTTGGCGAGCTTCGCGACCGCGCGCTTGAGAGAAACGTGCAGGTGATCATCGAGGGCCCCGGCCACGTGCAGCTCAACCAGGTCGAACTCAACATCAAGCTCCAGAAGGCCCTGTGCGGCGGCGCTCCGTTTTATGTCCTTGGACCGCTCGTGACCGACTGCGGCATGGGCTATGACCATATCACCGGCGCCATAGGCGGCGCGATAGCCGGCGCGGCAGGTGCGGACTTCCTTTGCTATGTTACGCCCGCCGAGCACATCAAGCTCCCCGACGTCGAGGCCGTGCGCGACGGCGTCGTGGCTTCGAAGATCGCGGCCCACGCGGCCGATATCGCAAAGGGCATCCCCTCGGCCATGGAGCGCGATAAAAAGATGGCCCGCGCGCGCAAGGCTTTGGACTGGGAGGGCCAGATCAACCTGAGCTTCAACCCCGAGCGCGTGCGCAGCTGGCGCGCCTCGGTCCCGCTTCACGACTCGGAGGTATGCAGCATGTGCGGCGAGTTCTGCGCTATGCGCACCGTAGAGCGCGCCCTGGGCAAAGACAAGAAACCCTCGCCCAAATAGCACCGTGCCATGTACCGCGCTATTATCATAGCCGCCTCTATCACTATCCTCCTCGCAGCCTGTGGACGCCCCAATGGCGCTGTCCTGTTCAAGACCGTCGGCTGCACCAAGTGCCATGTACTAAACGGCATCGGCATCGGCAGGATCGACCTTTCGCACGAGGCCGATACGAGGACGCGCGGATGGGTGCGCGATCAGATCACCTACCCCAAGAGCCACCGTGAGGATACGGGCATGCCGAGCTTTGCGTTCCTGAGCAGCTCCGAGATCAACGCCCTCGCGGATTATGTGATAAAAGGCGGTAAGTAAGGGGCTGAGCCCCCAGTCGGCTATTCGGGGCGCTAATACGCCCCTCACTTATGAGCTGGGTCCCTGCCCCGCTCATGAATATTAATACACCGTCCATTTGCGGCTTTCCTTCCGAAGCAACACGATATGCTTCTCTGTTATCGCGGCCTTGATCAGGCTCCCTATGAACCCCAGAAACGTGAGCTTTCCCTTGCCAGGCATCGCGAGCCATCCGACGGCTAGGTGCTTGCCCAGGCTTATGACCTCCCCGAGCACCCTCGGCTTGTAAGGCTTCCTCTTGCCGCCTGTGGCGTCCGCATGGATGTTGAATGCGACTACCCGGCCCTGCTGCAGGGCGAACTGCGCGGCCGCCGCCACGGGCGCACCGGTCGAGGGGTCTACCGCAAGGGCGCTGTCTCCGATTACGTATACGCCCGGCATGCCCTCGGCCATCAGGTAGCGGTTCACGATCACCCGCCCGAGCGGGCCTGTCTTGAAACCGCTCCCGGTTACGAGGTCCGGTATGCGGATCCCCCCGGTCCATATTACCGTGCGGGCACGAAGCGTCTTGCCATTTGATAGCTTGACCTCTTCCGCTGTCACAGACTCGATCCGCGCCCCGGTGATCGCCTGCACTCCCTTCGTCGCGAGCCTCTCCTGTATGCGGTGCGCGAGCCGCTCCTTCATCTGGGGTATCAGGTAGGCCGCGCCCTCGACGATTATGACCTCGCTAAGGGAGCGGAGCGCATCGTCATGGCCGAGGCATACGTCGAGGTGCTCGACGAGCTCGGCCGCGAACTCCACGCCCGAGAGCCCCCCGCCCCCGATCACGAACCGCAGCATCTCGCGCCGCCTCTCAGGGTCAGGCTCCGAGCGCGCATCGCGGCAGAGGCCGGTGATGTGGGCGTGTATGTCCTGCGCGTCATCGAGGCTCTGAAGCGGGAACCCGTAGCGTTCTAATCCCGGTATGCCGTAGAAGTTCGTCTGGCTCCCGAGCGCGACGACGAGGTACTCAAAGTTGAGCGGCCCCTCCGTTGTCACGATCCGGCGCGACGCGGGTTCTATTGCGACGAGCTCTGTGCAGAGAAACTCGATACCGAGCCCGCTTATCAGGCGCTTTATGGGGATGCTCACCCGCTCCTCGCGCACCGCGGCCTCGTGCAGCTGGGTCTTGAGCGTGTGGAAGTGGTTTCGGTCGATCAGGTGGACACGGAACTCCGGCCTCTTTCGGAACAGCCGTGCGAGCCTGAGCGCGGCCGTTATCCCGCCGTACCCCGCCCCTGCCACGACGATGTTCCCGCCCTGCATCGCGACCACCCCCCTTACAAAGATTCTAGCATGCAACAAAGGCGGCGCGGTTTTTATTATAATAGGTTCTAATACGGCATGGGACAGGTAATAACGCAATGAGGCTTAGGTTCATGACAGCTGGGGAATCGCACGGGCCGGCCCTCACCGGGATAATCGAGGGCATACCCTCGGGGCTTGAGCTCGCCTCTGAGTACATCAACCAGCGCCTGCGCGAGCGCCAGCGCGGATACGGCCGCGGCGGCCGCATGAAGATAGAGTCCGATGCGGCGGACGTCACCTCCGGCATACGCTGGGGCCGGACCCTCGGCGGGCCGATCACGCTCGTCGTGGAAAACCGCGACTGGCCGAACTGGCGCGAGGGCATGAGCCCGGACGCGGCCCACGCGGGCTCGATAAAGCCGGTCACCGCGCCGCGCCCCGGCCACGCGGATCTTTCCGGCGCGCTTAAATACAACCACCACGACGTCCGGAACATACTCGAGCGCTCAAGCGCGCGCGAGACAACGATGCGCGTCGCCCTCGGCGCGGTCGCGCAGCGGTTCCTCGAGGAGTTCGGTATCACGACCGGATGCTTCGTCACCCGCATAGGTGACGTCACGTCAGACCACTTCCGCGACGCTTCAGCGCTCGGGCTGCGGTCGATGAAGGAGCGTGCGAACGCCTCCGAGGTCCGCTGCCCCGACGAGCAGGCCTCGGCCGGGATGATCGAGGCGATAGACCGGGCCTCGGCCGACGGCGATTCGCTAGGCGGAGAGTTCGAGGTATTCGTGCTGGGCGCTCCGATAGGGCTTGGCAGCCACGTGCAATGGGACCGCAAGCTCGACGGCCGCCTCGCGCAGGCGGTCATGTCCGTGCAGGCCATAAAGGCCGTCGAGATCGGCATGGGGTTTGAGGCTGCAAGCCTACCTGGCTCCTCCGTGATGGACGTAATCGAGGGCGACGCTCCGCCCTGGACTCGTGCCTCAAACAACGCCGGTGGGATCGAGGGCGGCATGACCAACGGTATGCCGATCGTGGTGCGCGCGGCGATGAAGCCGATCCCCACGCAGCGCAGAGCAATGATGACCGTGGATATACTCTCTCGCCATCCGGTCGAGGCCGCGTACGAGCGCTCGGACGTATGCGCCGTGCCGGCCGCGGCTATCATCGCCGAGGCGATGGTCAGCCTCACCGTGGCCGACGCGATGCTTGAGAAGTTCGGCGGCGACAGCATGCAGGAGTGCTCGCGCAACTTCGAGTCCTACATCGAGGCGCTCCGGAATTTTTGATGAGGAACATTATTCTTACGGGCTTCATGGGCACCGGGAAGTCCGCTGTGGCCGCTGAACTTAGCCGCCTGACCGGGATGAAGCTCATCGACATAGACCACGAGATCGAGTCAGCCGAGGGCATGAGCATCGCGGATATCTTCGAGCAAAAGGGCGAGCCCCGCTTCCGCGATATAGAGTCTGAGGCGATCAGGCGCATAGCGGGCGCGGCGCGCGGCGCGGTGATCTCCACCGGCGGCGGCGCGGTGATGAGGGACGAGAACCTCGACGTGCTGAGGCAGGGCGAGGGCGTGATCGTATGCTTAATGGCAAGCCCCGAGACCGTCTACCGGCGCACCTGCAAGAGCACGCACCGCCCGCTGCTGCAATCGCCCGATCCGAGGGCTAAGATAGAAGGGCTGCTCGAGCTCCGCATGCCAAGATACGAGCTTGCGGACGAGATCGTCCATACCGACAATCTCACGCCCCGCGAGGTGGCCGATGAAATTCTCAGGAGGATCAAGTGGACACATTGAGGGTAGAGCTGGGCGAGCGCAGCTATGACATCCATATCGGCGCCGGCGTGATCGGCGAGCTCGGTGGCGCGGTGAAGGCCATGGGCGCGGGCACCAAGGTTACGGTCGTGAGCTCCTATGCGATATTCCCGCTTTACGGCGGCCGGGTGATGGACTCGCTGCGCGAGGCCGGGCTGTTTCCCACAAGCATCCTCGTGCCGGACGGCGAGGAGACGAAGTCCATGCACTGGGCCGAGTACCTGCTGACCGAGATGCTGAAGCTCAAGCTCGACCGCCGAAGCGTGGTCGTGGCATTGGGCGGCGGCGTGATCGGGGACCTGACCGGCTTTGTCGCCTCGCTTTACATGAGGGGGATACGGTTCGTGCAGGTGCCGACCACGCTGCTTTCGCAGGTCGACAGCTCGGTCGGCGGCAAAACCGGCGTAAACCACCCGCTCGGCAAGAACCTCATAGGCGCGTTCTGGCAGCCCTCGCTCGTGCTGGCGGACACCGAGACCTTAAGCTCTCTGCCCCGGCGCGAGTTCGTCTCGGGCATGGGCGAGGTCATCAAATACGGCATCATACGCGACCGCGAGTTCTTCGAGAGCCTGCGCGCCCGGCATGACAGCATCATGGAACTTCAGCCCGATGCCCTTGCCGCGATCATCAGGCGCTCGTGCGAGATCAAGGCCGAGGTCGTCGGCGCGGACGAGCGCGAAAGCGGCCTGCGCGCGATACTGAACTTCGGCCACACGATAGGCCATGCGATAGAGAACGCGACGGGCTACGGCCGCTACCTGCACGGCGAGGCCGTCTCGATAGGGATGGCCGCGGAATCGAGGCTGGCCGCGGCAGTGGGGATTATGCCCGCTTCGGACTCAGGCGAGGTTACGGAACTCGCGGCCCTCTACGGGCTCCCCTCCGAGGTGCCGCCTGAGCTCGACAGGAACCGGATGCTCTCCGCGATGGAGATAGATAAAAAGACCCTGCAGGGCCGGATACGGTTCGTGCTCCCGACGCGCATAGGCGAGGTCCGGCTGAACGTCACCGTGGGGCGCGACGACATCCTCAAGGCGATCGGCTAGGTAAGTTTTTCATTGTGTTTTCCGGTGTGAAGTGTTAGTCTAACGCGGTCGGTTGTTTGACCGATAGCGATGTCGGGGGAGGCATCGTGATGGGGGGAATCGTGACAGAATATTCGCTGCCGCCACAACGCACCAAGACCATCCACGTCCCTTCCGGTTTCTTATGCATTGGTATTTGATCGCGGCCATGCCGCGTCTTTATCCGGGGGGGATATGAAGTTAAATGATCTGTCAATCAATAAGAAGATAGCGATCCCCATACTCGGCGTGATCGCGCTCGGGATCCTCGTCACCAGCTTCGTGACCTCGATGGCGACCAGGAAGATCGTGCTTGACGACGTGAGAAATACGACCCTGCCAGCATACAGGGATACGGTATTAAACGCGCTGACCACGTTGATGGTTACCGGATGCATGAAAGACGGCAAGCGGCCGTTCCTCGATCAGATGTCTCATATCGCCGAGGTGAAGGTCCTGCGCTCCGAGGCGCTCGACAAGGACTTCGGCAAGGCGCGCCCCGAGGATTACCCGCAGAGCGATATCGAGAGGGAGGTCCTCGCGACCGGCGCGGAGAAGACCATAACGGACGGAGACCACCTGAGGGGCTATTTCCCCTACGTCGCGAAGTCCGACTCGATGGGGAAGGACTGCCTCAGTTGCCATAAGGTGCCGGAGGGCACGGCCCTCGGGGTCATAAGCATAGACGTACCGCTTTCGGCTTCGTTTACTGCGATAAGGAACCAGCAATACCTTTACTTCGGGCTCGGGCTGCTGGGCATAGCGGCAATATCCGTGCTCGTGCTGCTTATCACCGGCCGCACGCTAAAACCCCTGGGCCTGGCGGTCGAGAAGATCGACCTCCTCTCGGCCGGGGACCTGCGCGTCGAGATAGAGGCGTCCTCCAAAGACGAGATCGGCGTGCTCGCGCACAGCATGAACAGGATGATCGGGTCCTATAACGGCATGATCACGAGCATCATGTCGGCCGTGGGGGATGTCGTCGCGGCCGTCGACATCATGCGCTCGAGGGCGGAGCAGACCTCCGAGGGGGCCAGAAACCAGTCAGGGCAGGCGCACCAGATAGCGGCCGCGTCCGAGGAGATGCACCAGACCATAGTCGACATAGCCAGGAACGCGACCACGGCCTCTGAGTCCTCGGCCGATGCGATGGAGATTGCCGAGAGCGGCAAGCAGATCACTGACATAGCGGTCGAGACGATTCAGGAGGTCAATTCGGCCTCGACCGAGCTGGCGACGATGGTCAGGACGCTCGACGGCAGGGTGCTTGAGATCGGGAGCATCCTGACCCTGATCAGGGACGTGGCCGACCAGACTAACCTGCTTGCGCTCAATGCAGCGATCGAGGCGGCGCGCGCCGGGGAGCAGGGCAGGGGGTTCGCGGTCGTGGCGGACGAGGTCAGGAAGCTAGCCGAAAAGACGTTGAAGGCGACCGCCGAGGTCTCGGATAAGATTTCGAGAGTCCAGCAGGATTCGGTCGAGACGATGGCGGCGATGGAAAAATCCACCAAGGGCGTGACAAAGGCGACCGGCCACATCCAGAACCTCAACAACGTCCTGCAGGCCATCGTGGAGTCGATCCAGAAGGTCAGTGACGAGATAACCCAGATCGCGGCCGCGGTCGATCAGCAGTCGCAGGCTTCCGAGGAGGTCACGGCCAACATAGAGCGCTCATCCCTTATATCAAAGGACATGGAGGGGATGTCCGACGACGTGCTGCGTGAGGTCAACAGCCTAGTGCAGATCGCCGAGGAGCTGCGCAACTGCACCGCAGGGTTCAAGACTAAGGGCGGCTAGCTAGTGCCTGGATGGCCACGGCCGACGAGGCTTGCAGCGGCCTCATTCTAGCCCCCTGTGCGCCTATTTTAAATATATCTATAGTTACGATGACATATTGATTTCTCTGTGCTGAATTGTTATCCTAAAGATTGAAATTTAGGCTGCCTATGGCTGTGCAGGGGAGGATTTCATGTTCGGAAAGCGCAAAAAGGAACAGATGCGAGCGCTCGTAGACCGGATCGGCGAGAGGAACTGCATAGTGGACGACATCGCCAGCAACGGCGACGGTACGGCTTCGGCGCTCCGCTCTGCGATAAACGGCATAGGGTCCGCCCTGGACGACATCCTCTATAACACGAACTCCGCGGTGGCCGAGGCCACGAAGCTTGACGCCGAGATCAGCAAGATCAAGCTGATGACCAAGAAGCAGAAGATGCAGACCGAGCGCATAGCCACGTCCTCGGAGGAGATGTCGCAGACCATAATAGATATATCGCGGAACTCATCGACCGCGTCCGAGGAGGCCAGAAACGCGGTTTCCATTGTAGAGCAGAGCCGCGCCAAGATGGAGCGCACGACCGAGCGCATAAGCTCCGTCATCACCTCGACCGAGGCGCTCAAGGCCTCTATCGAGAACCTCACGAAGCGCACCCAGGAGGTCGAGGAGGTCATCAGCTTCATCAAGGACGTCGCAGACCAGACGAACCTCCTGGCGCTTAACGCCGCCATCGAGGCCGCGCGCGCCGGTGAGCAGGGCAGGGGGTTCGCGGTCGTGGCCGACGAGGTCAGGAAGCTCGCCGAGCGCACGACCAAGGCCACGGACGACATAGGCAGGACCCTCAACCGCATAAAGGACGAGACCGCGGTGACGAACACCTCGATGAAGGCCTCTATGGTCGAGGTCGAGGCCTCGCGCCACGAGATCGACGCTTTGAGGGTATCCTTCGGAGAGGTCATCGACCATGTGCAGCTCACGCACGACAACATCACCAAGATCGCGACCGCGGTCGAGGAGCAGTCGGCGGCCACCGAGGAGGTGGCCCAGAGCGTCGAGGACACCCTGAAGATGGCGGTCGAGATCGACCGCGACGCCGATACCCTGATGAAGATAACCGACACGGTGCACGCAAACGCCAACGCGGCCGCGCAGGCTATAGAGCAGTTCAAGTTCGAGCCCGGCCGCAACTCCCTGATGGAGCGCGTGAAGGCCGACCACAGGCTATGGGTCAAGAGGCTCTACAGGATGTACCACGGGCTTGAGAAGATCGACAAGGTCGGTGGCCACCGCGAGTGCCGCCTTGGCAAGTGGTACTACAGCGAGGCCTCGCAGGCGGTGCAGCACATGCCTGCCTTCAGGGAACTCGAACGCCCCCACGAGCAGCTCCATACGATGGCGCAGCAGTGCGTGGACATGTACAACCGCGGCCAGCGCGACCAGTGCCTCCAGAACATCGCTGAGATCGAGCGCATCTCCAACGAGGTAGTCGCGAGGCTAGACGCCTTAAAGCACGGTTAAGGCAGGCTGCGCGCGCTATCCGTGGCTTTGCCGGTAAATTAAACGGGCCGGTCCGGCCCCAGCTTGGACCCCTTCCAGATCATGTAGATCGCCGGGTAGATCACGAGTTCCAGTATAGTGGAGGTCACAACGCCCCCGACCATCGGGGCCGCGATGCGCTTCATCACGTCAGCCCCCGCGCCGTGGCTGAACATGATCGGCACCAGGCCTGCCAGTATCACGCTTACGGTCATCACCTTGGGCCTGATCCTCTTTACCGCGCCGCTCATTATCGCTTCCTTCAGGTCCTCGCGGTGGCGCATCATGCCGCGCCGCACCGCATCATCGTATGCCATGTCCAGATAGAGCAGCATCACGACGCCGGTCTCGGCGTCGAGCCCCGCGAGCGCGATCAGCCCGACCGCGACCGCTATGCTCATGTTATACCCGAGCCAGTACAGCAGCCAGAACGAGCCCACGAGCGAAAACGGGACCGCCAGAAGGACGATGAAGGTCTTGGTCATGGACTTCGTGTTCAGGAATATCAGGACGAAGATGATAAAGGCCGTAAGCGGTATCACCAGCTTCAGCCGCTCGTAGGTCTTGACCATATACTCGTACTCGCCGCTCCACTCGATGCGGTAGCCCTCCGGGATCTTGAGCCCGGCGAGCCTGGCCTTTGCCTCCTCCACGTACCCGCCGATGTCCCGGCCGCCCATGTCGATATAGACGTAAGAGGTGATCAGCCCCTCCTCGCTCTTGATTACGGTCGGGCCCCTGACGACCCTGATGTCCGCCAGTTCGACGAGCGGCACTTGGAGGACCTCTCCGGGCTCGGCAGGGAGCCCGTTATTCGTCGTGACGCCAGAACCGCTCATCGCTCCGCTGCCGGAGGAGCCAGCACGTGGCTGCATCACGGGGACGAGCACGCGCTTCAGGGCCTCGACCCGGTCGCGCAGCTCGCGCGCGTACATCAGGTGCACGCTGTAGCGCTCGCGGCCCTCTATCGTGGTAGTCAGGTTCGATCCGCCTATGGCGGTCTCGATGACGTTGTTTACGTCATCGACCTGCAGGCCATAGCGCGCTGCTGCCTCGCGCTTTACCACGAAGTCCAGGAAATACCCGGTCGTCAGCCGCTCGGCATAGACGCTCCGAGTCCCCCGGATGCCCTGCAGGCGCTTCTCTAAATCAAGCCCGATCTTCTCGAGCTCCCCGATGTCCGGGCCCAGCACCTTGATGCCCACGGGCGTGCGTATGCCCGTGGCGAGCATGTCGATGCGCGCCTTGATCGGCATAGTGAAAGAGTTGCTGACGCCCGGTATGCTCACCGCGTCGTTAAGCTGGTTTTTTATGTCCTCCACGGTGATGCCGGGCCGCCACATGGACTCGGGCTTGAGGTTGATGACCGTTTCGAACATCTCCATCGGAGCTGGGTCGGTCGCGGTCTCGGCGCGCCCGGCCTTCCCGAATACCTGGCTGACCTCCGGGACCGTCATCAGCAGGCGGTCCTGCACCTGCAGCAGCCGGTCGACGGTCTGGATCGAGGGACCGGGCACGGTGATGGGCATGTAAAAGAGCGAGCCCTCATAGAGCGGGGGCATGAACTCCGATCCGAGCTTCATGTAAGGGTACGCGGTCGCGGCCAGCACGACGAGCGCGGCTATTATTATGAGGTACCGGAACCTCAGCGCGAATGATGCTATAGGGTTATAGACCGTCCTCAGGAGCTTGCTTATCGGATTTCGGTCTTCGTGCACGATCTTGCCGCGCACGAATATGGTCATAAGCACGGGTGTGAGCGTAATCGCCAAAAACGAGGCGAACAGCATGGCGAAGGTCTTGGTGAAGGCCAGGGGCTTAAACAGCCTCCCGGCCTGCGACTGGAGCGTGAAGACCGGCAGGAACCCGACCGTTATCACGAGCATCGAAAAAAACAGCGACGGCCCTACCTCCTTGGCCGCCTCTACTATAACGTCCGTGCGGCTTCCCGGCCGTCCCTTCTCGTCCCATTCCTCTAATTTCTTGTGTGCGTTCTCGACCATTATGATCGAGGCGTCCACCATCGCGCCTATCGCTATCGCTATGCCGCTTAAGCTCATGATGTTCGTCGTGAGGCCCAGATAATACATGCAGATAAACGATATGATGATCGCGACCGGGAGCGTTACGATCACGACGAGCGCGCTTGGGAGGTGAAACAGGAACACGAGGCAGACAGCGCTTACGGCGAGCGTGAGCTTGATGATCTCGTCTCTGAGCGTGTCGATCGATCTATGGATTAGGTCGGAGCGGTCGTAGGTGACGACGAGGTGCACGCCCTTGGGCAGGCTCGGCTGGACGTCGGTGCGTATCCGCTCCTTCACGCGGTCGATCACGTTCAGGACGTTCTCCCCAAACCTTACGACCACTATCCCGCCCACGACCTCGCCCTTGCCGTCGAGCTCCGCGATGCCCCGCCGGATCTCGGGGCCGAGCTTTACCTGCGCGACGTCGCCCACGTATACGGGCGTGCCCTGGCCGTTCGTCCTGACCGGGATCTCCGAGATATCGGATTCCTTCTTGATGTACCCCCGGCCTCGCACCATGTATTCCACGCCCGACATCTCGAGCACCCGGCCCTCGACGTCGGCGTTGCTCTTCTTGATCGCCTCCATCACCTCGGGCAGGGTCACGCCGAACGCGGCCAGCTTGTTGGGGTCGACGAGCACCTGGTACTGTTTTACGAAACCCCCGATGCTCGCTACCTGCGAGACGCCCGGGACGCTCTCCAACGTGAGCTTGACGTAATAGTCCTGCATCGAGCGCAGCTGGGCGAGGTTGTACTGTCCGCTGTCGTCTTGTAGCGCATAGCTGAAGCCCCAGCCGAGGCTCGTCGCGTCCGGCCCGAGGACTGGATTGGCGCCCGGCGGGAGCTTGCTCCGGACCGCTTGCAGGTATTCGAGCACGCGGCTGCGGCCCCAGTAGATGTCCGTGCCCTCGTCGAATATCACATAGACGAACGAGCTGCCGAGGAAGGAGAACCCGCGCACGACCTGCACGTGCGGGGCCGCAAGCAGGGTGGAGCTGATGGGGTAGGTGATCTGGTCTTCGACGAGGTCCGGGCTCTTGCCGGCCCAGTCGGTATAGATGATGACCTGCGAGTCGCTAAGGTCTGGGATCGCGTCCAGGGGGGTGCGCTTTAAGGCCCATATCCCCCATATGCAGAGCGAGGCCACGAACAGAAACACGAGGAATTTGTTTCGGGCGCTCAGCTCGATTATTTTTCCGATCACGGTGCGGTTGCTCTGCTTCCTACTTCTCTACGCCACGGAGCTTTGCCTCGGAGTCTATGAGGAACGCCCCGGCTGCCGCGACGGGCTCGCCTTCGGTCAGGCCGTTGATGATCTCGACCCTGTCGCCGGCCTCAATGCCAGTCGTGACCTCGCGCGGTTCGAACTGCCCCTCGCCCTTATCCACGAACACGACGTTCCTCACCCCGGTATCTATCACCGCGTCGGAGGGCACAGAGAGACGCGGCCCGAGCGGGACGCGGATCTCTACGTTGGCGTACATCTCGGGCCTGAGGTCCCCGCGGGGGTTCGGGAGCACGAGCCGCACCTTGGCGGTCCTCGTCTGGGTCGAGAGCACCGGGTAGATGAAGTCCACCTTCGAGTGGAAGACCCGGCCGGGATAGGAGGTCAGCGTGAGTTCCGCTGGCATGCCGGGCCGTATGTTCGCAAGCTCGAACTCATATACGTCGGCCAGCGCCCAGAGGGTCGAGAGCTCGGCCACGTCCACTATCTTCTCGCCGGGCATCACGCGCGAGCCCTGCACCGCAGCGCGCGCAACGACCACGCCGCTTACCGGGCTGTAGACCGAAAACGTGCGCTGTGGCGTGCGTTCTTTCGTCAGGCGGTCGATGTCCGCCTCCGAGATGTCCCAAAGCGCGAGCCTCTGGCGCGCGGCCTCGACCATGCGGCCCGCGTCGGCCTTCATCGGCTCGTCGTTTTTAGATGAGGCCTCGTCGGCCCACTTGAGCGCCGAGAGGTATTCGCGTTCGGTGGCTATGAGTTCGGGGCTGTAGAGGTCGGCCACGCGGCCGCCCTTCCTGATGTACATCCCGGTGGTGTTGGCGTACAGCCGGTCGAGCCATCCCTCGACCTTGGTCGTGACTGTCGCCAGCCGGGTCTCGTCGTAGTCAAGGCGGCCCACGGTGCGTATCGTGTGGGTGAAGTCGGCCTTCGTCGCGTTAACGATCTTCACGCCCATAAGCTGCTGCTTTTCGACCGGTATATCGACCTCTTCGGGCGCTGCCTCCTCGGCGGCGGCCGGGGCATTGGCTGCCGGAGCCTGTGCGGCCTGCTGCTGCTTTTTATAATGCATATAATAATAAGACCCCGCTATCGCGGCTGCTATCAGAATTACAAGTGCTATCAATGCCGGTCGCTTCATTTCCCCTCCCCCGCGCCATGCTGCTCCATGCCGGTCATCCCGGCCGAGGCCTCAAGCCTGATCGCGGCCTTCTGGCGCGCGGCGTACTGCTCCCAGTATTGCAGTTCCGATTCCGCCACGCCCCGAAGCGCGTTGATCGTCTCGGAGGCAGAGCCCTTCCCCGAGGCATAGGCCTCAAGCGCGGAGTCGAAGCTTTGCCGGGCCCTGGGTATAAGCGAATCTTTGTAAAGCGACATCAGCGTATCGGCGGAGCGGGCCATGACGACGTTTTCGCGGATCGTCGAGGCGAGCATCTGGCGGGTGTCCTCAAGCTCAGCCCTCGCGCCTTCGGTCGAGGCGAGCGCCTCGTCCACGGCCGGGTTGAGCTTGCTTCCGTAGTAAACGGGCAGGTTGACCGTGCTGGTGAGCCTCCACATGTTGTTTAAAGGCTCGCCCCTGAAGGAGTACCTTGCGTCGAGCGTGATGTCCGGGTAGTAGTCCCGCTTGGCCGAGCGCACCCGGGCCTCGGCCGCGTGGACCATAGCCTCGCGCTCCCTGACCATCGGAGAGTGCGAGAGGTGCTCGGATATGTACTGGCCCGGATCGGCAGCGAGCTTCGCCATCGGGGGCTCGGCCGGATCGCCCTCGACCTCGGGTATGGATGAGCCCCGCCCGAGTGCCTGTACGAGCATCGCGCGCGCGGTGCCGGCCTGCTCGCGGAGCATGGCCTCGCGCTCCTTGATCACGTACTTTTCCTTTTGGGCCATCAGCGGCTCAAGCTGCATGCCCGATCCGGCGGAGTATCTGGCGAGCGCCGCGTCCTCGACGCGGCCGAACAGCTCCTCGAGCTCCGTGACGGCCTCAAGCCCGCGCTCCGCGCTGTAAAGGTCGATATAAAGCTCGCGGACTCGCTCCGCGGCCTTCACGCGGGCTTCATTGGCCGCCGCTAGCGAGGCCTCGGCCTCGGCCTCGGCCGTGTCTTCCTTAAGCCCGAGCTTGCCGGGCCACGGGAACGTCTGCGTCAGGCCGACCATGGCCTGCGTGTCGGGGCTCTTGCCCCAGTTGTCCTTGCCGTTTTGCTCGTCCTGATACGCGGTCATGAGCATCGGGTCCGGGCGGACCGAGGACTGCGGCACCCTGCGCCCCGCGGCCCGTGCGCGCGCATCGGCCGCTAGCACCGCAGGGCTGTTGTGTACGGCCTCCTCTATGAGAGGGGCGAGTTCAAGCCCGGCGGCTGATGCCTCCGGGCTTGAAAGGAGTGACAGCGCGGCCGCGAGAGCGGCCGCGCATATGGCCATCCTACTGCGCATCGAGCGTGAATTTCACCGAGTATGTCTTGCCGCCGGTGGTTATCTTCGCCTTGGCGCCCCACGAGCCGGCCATCGAGACGTTCAGCACTCCGCTGTAGCCGTTGCCCTTCTGCGTTAGCACGGTCTTGTAGTTCATCGCCGGCATGCCGGACATCGCGGGCATCCCGTACTCGACGACGACCGTAGCATCCTTGACGAACTTGCCCATCTTGTCCGCGATCTCGACGGTTACCGTGTTTTCGCCGACCACGGGCGGGTTTTTGTCGAGCCTCACGACCACGGTGTTGCTCCCGGCGGCCTTCTTGACCTCGAAGTCCTTTGCATAGGCCATGCCGGCCCATAGCGCGATTACCATCGTTAAGGCCAGAGTCTTTTTAAGCATTGTCTGCGTCCTCCTTGCGATAGATTATTACACATTATGGCGGCCGTCAACACGCCATATTTAAATTATAAATAAGCGGGTGCGAATAGTCTATGAAAGAGTAGTGAATTAATTGTGAATTAGCATTCGTGCTATGCTCATGCTCAGCGATGCCCGCGGTTGTCCCTGGGCTTGACAGCCTGGGCGTCTCGTTAGATGATTGTGGCTATAACGCAGGCATGGAGGGCAGATGGAACGCGAGGTATTTACGGACTTGGTGCTCAGAGACGGCCGGAGCATACGCGTCAGGCCGATCACGACCGACGACGGCAAGCGGATCGAGGAGCTTTTCTACAGGCTGAGCCCCCGTACGAGGTACTTCAGGTTTCAGTATACCAAGACCACGATCAGCGCCGAGGAGGTCTACCACTTCACGCACGTCTCGCCACCCGAGAACATGGCATTTGCGGCGACGATGCGCGACACCGGCGAGGAGCGCATAGTGGCGGTCGGGCGATGGTACCGGACTTCCGACCCCGCGAAGGCCGAGGTGAGCTTCGTGGTCGAGGACGGCGTGCAGGTCAGGGGGCTCGGCACAGCCCTGCTCGAGCGGCTGGCCGAGGCCGCTATAAAATACCGCATCATGACGTTCGTGGCCGCCGTTATCGTCGAAAACGCGCGGATGCTCGATGTCTTTGAGGAGAGCGGGTTTACGACCACGAGGAGATTCGACGACGGGGTCTATTACCTGACGATCAACCTCGGCGAGAAGCGCGCGTTCGACGTCAAGAGCGCGCAGCGCGAACACGTCGCGCGCTCGGCCGGGGTGCGCATGCTGCTATATCCCGACACGGTGGCCGTGATTGGCGCCTCCCACAAGCACGATACCGTGGGCGGGGCGGTATTCAGAAACGTCCTGCAGAGCGACTTTGCGGGTACCGTCTTTCCTGTAAACCCGACGGCGCGCTCCATAGGGGCGGTGCATGCGTATGCGAGCGTGCTCGAGATCCCGGTTGCTGTCGACCTGGCCGTGATCGTCGTACCGGCGCGCGCGGTGCCGGACGTGGTAGAGCAGTGCGGCAAAAAGGGCGTCAAGGGCATCGTGATAATCTCGGCCGGGTTTGGCGAGGCCGGGGCCGAGGGCAAGGCCCTGCAAGACCGCGTAAATGAACTTGTCGTGGGCTACGGCATGCGCCTGATCGGGCCGAACTGCCTGGGCGTGCTGAACTTCGACCCGGCCTGCATGCTCAACGCGACGTTCTCCCCGATAGCGCCGCCGGC
Organism: Nitrospirota bacterium; assembly: GCA_963721805.1. GTDB lineage: Bacteria > Nitrospirota > Thermodesulfovibrionia > Thermodesulfovibrionales > JdFR-86 > CAVRJY01. The sequence goes on from CAVRJY010000002.1 coordinate 243,298, forward strand.
CGGCAAGCTGAGCATATCCACGCAAAGCGGCGCGCTGGGATTAGCGCTCATCGACTACGCCAAGAGCCTGAACCTTGGGCTCTCGCACTTTATAAGCATCGGAAACCGCGTGGACATATCGAGCACCGACCTGCTGGAGTTCTGGGAGGACGACGACAAGACGAACGTGATCCTGCTCTATGAGGAGGCCTTCGGAGACCCGCGCAAGTTCGCGCGGATCGCGCGCCGCGTCTCGCGCAAAAAGCCTATCGTAGCTGTAAAGTCCGGCCGCTCCGAGGTCGGGGCCAGGGCCGCGTCGTCCCATACCGGGGCGCTGGCGGCCTCGGACGTCGCGGTGGACGCGATGTTCCGCGAGGCCGGCGTCATCAGGGTCAACACGATCAGCGAGATGTTCAACGTAGCCCGCTCATTCGCCGAGCAGCCGATGCCGCGCGGAAACCGCATAGGCATACTCACGAACGCCGGAGGCCCCGGGGTGCTCACGGCCGACGCGTGCGAGGGCTGGGGCCTCATCGTGCCCCCCCTGGCCGAACCGACCATGGCCGCGATGCGGGAGTTTCTGCCGCCATCGGCCTCGGTCCGAAACCCGGTGGACGCAATAGCCTCGGCCACTCCGGAGTCATACAGGCGGTGCCTGACGCTGATGCTCGCGGACCCCAACATCGACGCGGTGGTAGTGATCTACATCCCTCCGCTCGTTACGCACCCTGACGACATAGCCTCGTGCATCGCCGAGGCGCTCACCGGGTATGACGGCGATAAGCCGGTGCTTACGAGCTTCATGACGCTCCAAAAGGGGATCTCCGACATCATGGTCGAAGGTGGCCGGCGCGTGCCGATGTTCACCTTCCCCGAAGACGCGGTTACCGCGCTTGGGCGCGCGTGGCAGTACCAGCAGTACAAGACCCGGGATGAGGGCAGCGTGCCCGAGTTTCCGGGGATCGCCAAAGACCTCGCGCGAGAGGAGGCGCTTGGCGGCCTGACGCTCTCGGACAAGCCGGTCTGGCTCATGCCGGAGGCCGCGATGAAACTGCTTGGGGCTTACGGCATTTCGTCCCCGAAGGTCGAGGCCGCACAGAGCGCGGACGATGCGGCGCTCGCGGCAGGGCGCATTGGCTATCCGGTCGCGCTCAAGCTGCGCTCGGCTACGATCACGCACAAGACGGACGTCAAGGGCGTGGCGCTTAACCTCAAGGACGAGGCAGAGGTGCGCGCGGCATACGCGGCGATAGAGGATGCCCTGCGGCAGCGGGGGATGATCGAGGGGATGCAGGGCGTGCTGGTGCAGCGGATGCTGGGCGGCGACGGCGGCACCGAGATCATCCTGGGCATGGCGGCCGATCCGCTGTTCGGGCCGCTGGTAATGCTCGGCCTCGGTGGCATACACGTCGAGCTCCTGAAGGACGTCGCGTTTTCGATCCCGCCGCTTCGCGACCTCGACCCCGAGCGGATGCTAAAGCAGCTTAAGACCTATCCGCTTCTAACGGGATGGCGCGGAAGGAAGCCCGCTGACGTCGCGGCGCTAAAAGACGTGCTCCTGCGGTTTTCGACCCTGATAGAGGACCTGCCCGAGATCGACCAGATTGAGATCAACCCTCTGGTGGTGCTCGATGAGGGCATGGGCTGCTCTGCGCTCGATTGCAGGATAAGCGTCAGGCAGGTCTAGCGGCAGCTATTAAACGACGGGCCTTGAAGCCCCCCAAGGAATTCGAGTGAAACGAGAATTCCTTGGGCTCTATTTCGCGGCCCTGAAGTGCAGGGTATTCGGGACGTAGTAGAGCCCGGTATAGCCAAGGTGCATCCGCAGCCACGGGATATAGATGTGGCTGCTCGGGCCGCCGTCCATCGCGAGGGCCGAGACCGCGCCCGCCGCGACCATAAGGTCTCCCATCTCGTGGAGCGTGGCCCCGTTTGAGTCCTCGTCATCGCCGAAGACCCCCGCCACCAGCACGTCGCCGGTGTTCGTGAGCCCTATGGCCACGCGGTCCGAGAGGTGCGTGTCGTCGACAGGCATGTCGTTTAGCCCTCCCATCACGACCATCGGCTTGGACTGTACGGCATCGGCGGGAGCGGTCTCGGGCTTATAGTCCGCCGCGCGCACGATCCTTATCCCGGCCGAGTCCTCAAACAGCATCCCGCCCGAGGACCACTTGACCTGCCTCGATGCGCGCCGCCCGCTGTCGACCAGAAGCCCGAGCGGGATCAGGTGGCCGTTCGTGTCATACCCGAAGAACCCGCCGCTGATCACGAGCAGGTCGGCCCGCGAGGCCGCGTCCGTGTATATGCCTTTTTTCTCCCCGCTAGCGCGCCGGTCGCGCGCCTTAAAGACGAGCCCCGATTTCGAGAGCCGCGCTATCACGACCGTGATCTCGCGGCCTAGGGCTTCTCTGTAGATCCTGACCTCGCCCTCGACGCCGAACGAGGCCGGCACGCGGTATGTTGACGAGGGCGCGGATGAGGGGAGTTCGGGGAACGAGGATGCCGATGCTGCCGCGGTGAAGATCAGCAGCAGGACCGCCGCGGCTAACGGCGCGCGCGCAGCCACTATATGCCCGGGGCCGCGCACCTCGTCGGCCTCAGCGGATGTACGCCTCTGTGACGTAGCGCCGCATCATGCGGTGGGTGTTGAAGTAGTATGCGTTTTTCCCTATCGCGTTTTGCATCATCCTGATCCACATGTGGCGCTCGTTGTAGTACGTCGGGATGATCTTGTGCTCGAGCTTTCTGTAGAGGTCGTCGGCGTCCACGTCGTCGTTGGCCTCGACGAGCGAGGTCTCGGTCGCGGCCGGGCCGATCGCCCAGCCCGTGTAGTCTTCGATATGGCCCTCGATCCACCAGCCGTCGAGCACGCTGAAGTTCATCACCCCGTTGTGCGCGGCCTTCATCCCCGAGGTGCCGGAGGCCTCGCGCGGCCTCATCGGCGTATTGAGCCATACGTCCACGCCCGATACCAGGTCGAGCGCGAGCCGCATGTCGTAGCCCGGCAGGTAAACGAGCTTCACCCTGCCGCCGAGCTTCCGCATGGCATCGAATATGCCGTGGATCATCTCCTTGCCGGGGATGTCCTTGGGGTGGGCCTTGCCAGCGAAGATAAGCTGGAGCTTTCCCTCGCCTATGCGCGCGAGGCGCTCGATGTCCTTAAACAGCAGGTACCCGCGTTTGTATGCCGTGGCGCGCCGCGCGAACCCGAACGTCAGCACCTTGCAGTCCATGCCGGCGCCGGTCTGGGCGTTTACCATGTCTATGAGCCTGCACTTGGCCTCCATGTGCGCGTCCCAGAGCTCGTCGTCCGGCACGCGGCTGACGCGCACGAAGAGCTCCGGCTCGTTGGCCCAGCCGGGCAGGTATTTGTCATAGAGGCGGCGCATGCTCTCGCAGGTCCATGTGTATGAGTGCACGCCGTTGGTGATCGCCGAGATCTCATATCCGGGGAAGAGGCTCAGGGAGACCTCGGCGTGCTTTTTGGCCACGCCGTTTACGTATTCGCTGAGGTTCAGGCCGAGGATCGTCATGTTAAGGCCGTGCTCGCCCCCGAGGCGGCGGAGGACCTGCTCGGGCAGGATCGGCCCCAGGACCTGCGTTACCAGATCTTGCGGGAAGGAGTCGTGGCCGGCCGCGACAGGCGTGTGGGTTGTGAAGACGCAGAGGTCCCTCACGCGCCTGACGTCCCAGACCAGATTTTCGTCCCAGACCTCCTCGATGTCGCGCTTGAACTCGCGCAGGAGCTCGACCGTAAGCAGGCTGGCGTGGCCCTCGTTCATGTGGTATTTCTTGATCTCGAAGTCCAGCTCACGGAGCAGCCGCACGCCGCCTATGCCGAGCACGGCCTCCTGCCTGAGCCTGTAGCGCGCGTCGCCGCCATACAGGACGCGGGTGATCGTGCGGTCCTCCGGGGTGTTGGACTCGATGTCCGTATCCAGAAGCAGGATCGGTATCTTGCCGCCGGTGACGCTCTGCTGGACGTACAGCCATGCCTGCACAGCGACCTCGCGGCCCTCCAGCGATACGTACACCTTGTGCGGCAGCAAGGTCATGAAGTGGTAGGGGTCCCATGGGGCGGCCTGCTCGCTCTGCACCCCGTCGGGGGAGATCGTCTGGTTGAAGTACCCGTCCTTGCAGATCAGCGTGAGGGCGACCATCGGGAGCTTCAGGTCCGCGGCCGAGCGGAGCGTGTCTCCGGCCAGAACGCCCAGGCCGCCGCTATAGGTGTGGATATCGTTGTGTATGCCTATCTCCATCGAGAAATAGGCGATCTTGGGCTCCTTGGTGAAATCCGAAAGCTCCGGGATATTGCTATTCATATTGTCTATTCTATCAAACGCACAGCCGGGTTACAAGGCAGAGGTCTCGGGCATGAACAAGCGCCATTGACAAAGCTGCATAAGGTGATATAATTATCACAACCTGGCTAATGGAAGGAGCTCACATGGCTAAGACGACCAAGACCGAAGCGAAGGGTGCGGTGAAGCAGCCAGCTGCAAAGAGGACCACTGCCAAAAAAGTAACCGGGAAGAGGGCCGCCGCGCCTAAAAAGGCCGCCGCACCCAAGAAGGGCATAAAGAAGCAGTATCTCAAGTCCGACGGGCTGTGCAAGGTGACGTTCTGCCTCCCGGCCGAGGCAGTAGAGGGCGCCGAGCGAGTGGCCATCGTCGGGGACTTCAACGAATGGGACGAAACGGCCCACCGGATGGAGAGGCTGGATAACGGCGACTACAGCATCACGATGCTGCTCGTCCCGGAGCGCGAGTACCGGTTTAAATACCTGATCGACGACGACCGCTGGGAGAACGACTGGGCCGCCGACCGTTACGATCCCAACATCCACGACGGGGAAGACTCGGTAGTCATACTTTAGCCGGGCCCGCGCGATGACCGCCCCCCGGGAGACAGGCGAGCTCCTATTTCTCGGGGACTCGCTCATCGAGTACTTCGACTGGGCGGAACGCTTCCCGCACCGCAGGGTCCGCAACCTCGGGGTCTCGGGCGAGCCGGTCGAGGGGCTGCTAGAGCGCATCGACGTCGTGACAAGCGAATACCCCGAGGCCGCCGCCTTCATAATGACCGGTATCAACGATATCGCGATGGATCAAAGCGGCTTCATCGGCGAGTACCGCAAGATAATCCTAAAGCTTCGCGAGGCGTACCCGGCCGGTCTCCGCATCCATATCCACACGCTCCTGCCCACGCTCCTCCACTGGATCGACCCCGCTGAGATCAGGCGCGTAAACTCCCTGATAGCGAAGCTGTCGGAGGAGACCGGCGTTCGGCTCATCGATATGCACGACCTGTTTTTGGAGCGCGGGCTGCATGATCTGCTCGCCGCGGACGGCATACACCTCAGCGGCCGGGGCTATGAGCTCTGGGCCTCGGTGCTCGAGCCGGTCATAGCCGAACTTTAGGGGGATCATCCTGCCGCAACCCGACTTTGCCCGGTTTTGTTATACTATTTGATCATGAAACAGGGACCGCAAGAACCGATCGTCCCGCTCGAGGGGCTGCTCTGCCCTGTATGCGGCAAGGAGCTCGACAAGGCGGCCAAGACCGACGAGGGCTACCTATGCCATGGCTGCGGCGAGACGATCCCCGAGAACTTGGCCATAAACCCATTCTTCGGCTGCTCGGTCGGGCTGACGAGCAACAAGAGCCGGGAGATGAGGCGATGAAGGGATACTTCGGGGCCTTCGGCGGGCAGTTCTCGCCTGAGACGCTCATGCCGGCCCTTGGCGAGCTTGAGGCCGCCTACCGCTCAGCTATGCGCGACAGCGTGTTTCTGGACGAGCTGGGCCTCCTTCAGCGCACGTACGTCGGCCGCCCCACCGCGCTGTACTTTGCGCGACGCCTGACCGAGCACCTCGGCGGGGCGAAGATATACCTAAAGCGCGAGGACCTCGCGCATACCGGCGCGCACAAGATCAATAACGCCCTGGCGCAGGCGCTGCTTGCCAAGCGCATGGGCAAGACCAGGCTCATAGCCGAGACCGGCGCGGGCCAGCACGGGGTGGCGACCGCCACCGGCGCTGCGATAACCGGGCTTCAGTGCGAGATCTACATGGGTACGGACGACATCAAGCGCCAGTCCCTGAACGTATTTAGGATGAGGCTGCTTGGGGCGAAGGTCACAGAGGTTTCGATAGGCTCGCGCACGCTCAAGGACGCCATAAACGAGGCGATGCGCGACTGGACGACCAACGTGCGCACGACTCACTACGTGCTGGGCACCGCGTTCGGGCCGCACCCCTATCCCGAGATGGTCCGGAGCTTCCAGAGCGTCATAGGCCGCGAGGCGCGCAAGCAGATCCTGTCGGCCGAGGGCCAGCTGCCGGACCTCCTGATCGCATGCGTCGGGGGCGGGAGCAACTCGATTGGGCTGTTCCACCCGTTCTTGAAGGACGACTCCGTAGCCATGACAGGCGTCGAGGCCGGGGGCAGGGGGATAGAGAGCGGAGAGCACGCCGCGAGGTTCGCCGGAGGCTCGGTGGGCGTATTTCAGGGGACGAAGAGCTATCTATTGCAGGACGACGACGGAAACGTGCTCGGGACGCATTCGGTCTCGGCCGGGCTCGATTACGCGTCCGTCGGGCCGGAGCACGCGCACCTCAAAGAGACCGGCCGCGTGAGGTATACATACGCCACCGACGACGAGGCTCTGGACTGCTTCGGGCTGCTGGCGCGCATGGAGGGCATCATCCCGGCGCTCGAGTCCGCGCATGCGATTGCCGAGGCAGTGAAGGTCGCCCATGGCATGCCGAAGGACGCTGTGATAATCGTGAACCTCTCGGGCCGCGGGGACAAGGACGTCCAGCACGTAGCGGCCCTTAAGGGTGAAGCGCTGTGAGCAGGATAAAAAAGACATTCGCCACCCTCAAGCGCCAGGGCGGCAAGGCCTTCATCCCATACGTGATGGCCGGGGACCCTACGCTAGAGCGCACGGCGGAACTGGTGCGCATGCTCGAAGGCTGCGGTGCGGACATCATAGAGCTCGGAGTGCCGTTTAGCGACCCTCTGGCCGACGGCCCTGTGATCCAGCGCGCTGCCGAGCGTGCGCTCGCCGCGGGAACGAGGCTCAGGCATGTAGTCACGCTCGTGCGCGAACTGAGGCTTACCACCCAGATCCCGATAGTGCTGATGACCTACTATAACCCGATATTCAAATACGGCGAGGCGAGGTTCGCGGCCGAGGCTTCGGCCGCGGGGGTGGACGGGCTCATCATACCCGACCTGCCTCCGCACGAGGCGAAGAACCTGATCGCTCTTTGCCGCCGTTCCGGGATAGATAACATATTTCTGACCGCTCCGACCTCAACCCCGGAGCGCAGGAAGATCGTAGCCCGCGCCTCGAGCGGATTTATATATTACGTTTCGATAACCGGGATCACGGGCGCGGGCCTCGCGATGGACACCTCGATAGCCGAGTCCGTGCAGGGGATCGCCAGAGAGAGCGGGGGCAAGCCGGTCGCCGTAGGCTTCGGCGTCTCGACCCCCGAGGAGGCATCGGCGGTGGCCGCGTTCGCTGACGGCGTGATCGTCGGAAGCGCGATCGTGCGCCGGGCGGGCGAGCCGGGCCTGCGGGAGTTTGTCACCACACTCAGGGCGGCGATCCGCTGAACATGGAGACACCATGAGGCTCAAGGTGCTTGGCGCATCCGGGGCCGAGTTTCCGGGGTTTTATCCCCCCGCGTTTCTCATCGACGATGAGATATTGCTGGACGCCGGGACGATCGGCGCTGTGCTCAGCGAGGACGCGCAGTGGAAGCTGCGTCATATCCTGCTTACGCACTCACACCTCGACCACATACGCGGCATCCCGTTTCTGGCTGATAACATAGTGCTCATGAACAAGAAGCATTCAGTCACCATTATGGGCATCAAGCCGACACTCGATACGCTCAAAGACAGCCTCTTTAACAACACCGTCTGGCCGGATTTCACCGCGATCCCCAACGCCAAGAGCCCGGTGCTGAAGCTCAAGCAGATAACCGCCGGCCGGGTGTTTAAGATTAACGGGTACAGGATCACCGCTTATCCGGTCGCGCACTCGGTGCCGGCCATTGGCTACATTGTCGAAAACGCGGGGGGCCACAGGCTGCTGTATACCGGCGACACAGGCCCCACCGAGGCGATCTGGCGCGCCGCATCCAAACACGTAAACGCTGCGATCATCGAGGTCTCGATGCCCAACTCGATGCGCGATATGGCCAAGTTGACGGGGCACCTGACCTCCGCGCTGCTGAAAGAAGAGCTCGCGAAGATCGGGGACATCCCGGACATGATACTCATAACCCACCCGAAACCCCAGTACATGATGACGATCGCGCGCGAGCTCAAGGCCCTCAAGCGGGGCAACATCAGCATGCTCAGAAGCGGCGACGTCTTCGACTTTTAGGCAGGCGGAGAGAGAAAACAATGGCATGGTTTAAGAAAGTATCCAAGGAGCCCAGCAAGGGGCCGGCTGCGCCCCGGAGGGTCAAGATCCCCGAGGGCCTCTGGGTCAAGTGCGAGAAGTGCAAGGAGATCGTCTATAAAAAAGAGGTCGACAAAAACCTCATGGTCTGCCCCAAGTGCGACTACCACTTCCGCATAGACGCCGAGATGAGGCTCAAGTTCGTGGCCGACGAGGACAGCTTCGACGAGATGGACCAGATGATCGGGTCGTCCGACCCGCTTAAGTTCGTGGACTCGAAGCCCTACGCTAGCCGCATCGAGGACAGCAAGGCCAAGACCGGCCTCAGGGATGCCGTAAAGAGCGGGCGCTGCCGCATCGGCGGGCACGAGGCCGTAGTTGCGGTGATGGACTTCTCGTTCATGGGCGGCAGCATGGGCTCGGCCGTCGGCGAGAAGATCACGCGCGCCGCCGAGGCCGCGCTGGCCGAGAAAAAGCCGCTTGTAATAGTCGCGTCATCCGGCGGGGCAAGGATGCAGGAAGGCATATTCTCGCTCATGCAGATGGCCAAGGTCGCGGCCGCGATCGGCAGGCTCAAGGAAAACGCTGTCCCGTACATCTCGGTCCTCGCCGACCCGACCTTCGGGGGCGTAACGGCGAGTTTCGCTATGCTCGGCGACATCATAATCGCCGAGCCCAGAAGCCTGATCGGGTTCGCCGGGCCGCGCGTCATCGAGCAGACCATTAACCAGCAGCTCCCGGATGATTTCCAGCGCGCGGAGTTTCTGCTTCACCATGGGCTGATCGACATGATAGTGGAACGCAAGAACCTAAAAAAGACTATTTCCACCATACTTACTCACTTGTCTGTTTCTCAATAGAAAGTCGCGCTAAATTGGCTGATACGTTGTCGCGGCTTCGGAAATCCGTCCTCCAGAGTACATCCCAGTACACTTGCGGACGTCTTCCTCGCCGCTCCTAGTCTGAGCCTAATTTATCGCACTTTGATGTGGCTCTTGCATAGTCGTGCGAGCGGTCAACGGCATTGATTTGAGTGAGCGGGGCAGGGGCCCCGTGAATAAGTGAGCGATGCGAATATTTGCCAGGGGGCGCTGCCCCCTATTCGATGTGGAAGGTCGCGACCTCTTTCATGCCGGGCAGGTATTCGCCGACCGGGACGAGTTTCTTGTTCTGGTTCACGCAGTCTATGATGATCGTCCAGAGCTGGTTGAGTTCGGTCTTTTCCCTCTCGGTCTCAGGCGTGAAGTGTATCAGCGTCCCCTCGAGTTCGATCTTCATTCAGGGCCTCCTGTCGGGATGAGCTTCTGAATTAGGTTATATCATCAAACAGGGAAGGATTCAAGGGAGACGGAATGGCCGGGCGCGCGGGTGCGGCAGGGGAGCTCGTGGCTAGTCGACCTCTTCTTCGGACGAGAGGTAGTGCTCCTCGCTCATCGCGTTTCGGAACGTTGTGCAGTAGCCGAGGTATGTCAGCTTGACCAGGCCGGTCGGGCCGTTTCTCTGTTTGGCCACGATGACCTCGGCCTTGTTTTTTATTTCCTCGTTGTCCCGGTCGTAGACAGCGGGCCTGTAGAGGAACAGGATTACGTCGGCGTCCTGCTCGATGGCTCCGGACTCGCGCAGGTCGGCGAGCGTCGGGTGTTTGTCCTTGGACGGGCGGGTCTCGACCGAGCGGTTAAGCTGGCTCAGGGCCATCACCGGGACGTCGAGTTCCTTTGCGAGGGCCTTCAGAGAGCGCGAGATCTCGGATATCTCCTGGTTGCGGTTCTCTGAGCGCTCCCTGCCGCGCATGAGCTGCAGGTAGTCGACCACGAGCAGGCTCAGGCCGTGCTCTTTCTTGAACCTCCGGGCCTTGGCGCGCATCTCGAGCACGCTCAGGGCCGAGGTGTCGTCGATGTATATCTTGCTGTCGATTAGGCGGGCGGCCGCTGCGGTGAGCTTGCCCCAGTCGTCGCGCTGGTTGATAAAGCCCTTCCTGACCTTGTTGGAGTCCATCATGGCCTCCGAGCAAAGGAGCCGCAAGGCGAGCTGGTGCTTTGACATCTCAAGGCTGAATACCGCGACCGGCTCCTTGCGCGTCATGCCGACGTACTGCGCGATGTTGAGCGCGAAGGCGGTCTTGCCCATCGAGGGCCGTCCCCCGATCACGACCAAGTCGCCGCGCTGGAACCCCGACGTCATATCGTCGAGGTCCGTGAAGCCCTGACGGCACGCCGGTGATCGTCTCTTTCTTTTCGTACAGCTCCTCGATCATCTTGAAGCTGTCGTTTACGATCTCGCGCAGGTGCGAGAAGTCGCTCTTTATGTGGCGCTCCGAGATCTCGAAGATCGATTTCTCGGCATAGTCCATAAGCTCCTTGGCCTCGTGCGCGTCCTCGTAGACCTTCGCGGCGATGTCCGTGCCGGTGCGCAGCAGGGCGCGCAGCAGGGCCTTCTCGCCGACGATCTCGGCGTGGTAGCGGACGTTGGCAGCGGTGGCGATCTGGTTGGCGAGCGTGGCCAGGTACATAGGGCCGCCGACCGCCTCGAGTTCGCCCTTGGTGCTGAGGTGGTTTTTGACCGTGACGAGGTCTATCGGCTCGGAGCGGTCGAAGAGGTCGAGCATCGAGGCGTAGATCTTGCGGTGGGCCTCGCGGTAGAAGTCATTTGCCGTGAGCGCCTCGATGCACTTGAGGATGGCGTTGTTCTCTATGAGAATGGCCCCGAGGACGGATTGCTCCGCCTCGAGGCTCTGTGGCGGAAGTTTCTCTGATAAGACGTCGAGTGCCACGGCCTACTGCTCCGCAACCACCTCTACGGGGAGGCTGGCAGTGACCTCGTGGCCGAGCTTGACCTCGACGCTGTAGCTCCCGAGGCGCTTGATCGGGTCCGCGATCACGATTTTCTTGCGGTCGATCTCGATGCCGAGTTCCTTAAGCTTGCCGGCGATGTCCATGCTCGTGACAGAGCCGAAGAGCTTGTCCTCTTCGCCGGCCTTGGCGCTTATCGTGACCTTGAGCGTAGCCAGGCGCTCGGCCACGGTGGCGGCTGCGGCCTTGAGCTTCTTTGAGCGGTCCTGGATGACGCGGCGCTCGTGCTCGACCGCGCGCATGTTCTTGGTATCGGCCTGCACCGCGAGCTTCTTGGGGAACAGGAAGTTCCTCGCGTAGCCGTCAGCCACGGTCACTATGTCGCCCATCTTGCCGAGGCTCTCGATATCGTCACGCAATATAACCTTCATCGTTTTGTGTCTCCTTCTTAAAGAATATTACCGGTCCTGAGGAATGTATAGTATATTATCCCGAACTGCATATAATCAACCCCGCAGGGCTGCGGCCCGGCGGATGGCGTTGGCAATCTATGTCGGCTTCGGCCGCTTCCCCCCGGAAAACCTTGCTTTTTCCGCGTCCTGAGGGGTATGTTAGTAACCATGGAGCAACTGAACCTTGAGCTTGGCCATGAATTCCGGGCTCTAAGCGCCGACGAGCACCGCAGGCTGCTTCTGAGGGACATCGAGCACAAGGCGCTGTCCACGCTCAAACTCGGGTTCAAGGGCAAGGTCCTCGACGTGCTCGACGATCCGAACTCCACCTCGACCGATATCGAGGCCCTGAAGACCCAGATCGACCGCGAGGTCCTCGGGCGGCTGTTCGATATGTCCAACTCGCTCTATTTCGGCAATCTCAGGGTCGGGGAGACCGCGTCGTTTCTGGATATCGTGATGCGCCTCGGCATGAAGCAGACGAGGACGCTCATACTCGCTCTCTCGCTGTTTTCGGTGACCAAGGACCGGGAACTGAGGGTATACGCCGCGCGGGCCTTCGCCACGCTGATGCTGGCCCGGATGTTCGCGACAGAGGCCGGGTACCGCAAAGACGTGCAGGAGAGGCTGGAGCTCGGGGGCCTGATGTTCGAGATCGGCAAGGTCGTGATGTTCGTATACAAGAAGTACCACGCCCGGTTCCACCTGAAGGACGAGTTCATAGACGCACACCACCACGAGATCGGCGTCAAGGTGATCGAGAAGTTCAACATGCCCGGGTTCCTGAAGGGGATAATCTCGGAGCGCCGCCTTGCGTTCGACGAGGAATCCTACGGGGTCGCGGGCATCGTTTATCTGATGAACTGCGCCGTGGACGACACGTTCAAACGATACGGGAAGTTCGTGGTCTCGGCCCCGCCCTCCGGGGTCGAGAAGCTCGGCCCGGCAGGCTGCGCCGCGATACTTCGCGAGCAGTTTGCGGCGCTCGGCATCGGGGACCTGATCGAGGTGCTCGAACCGGGCAGGCGCCCCAGGTCCAGCACAGTTGATACGCGCAGCGCATTTTAGGTAAAATTTTCACCTATGGCACTCGCCGCTGCACAGGATAACCGCAAGCTCCGCGTCATGATCGTCGAGGACGAACTCGACACCTGCATGGCCCTGAAGATCATCCTGAAGGGCAACTTCCCATGCGACGAGATATTCATGACCGCAAACGGCGAGGAGGCATGGGAAACCCTCCAGCGCGAGCCGGTGGACCTGATCATCTCGGACTGGAACATGCCGCGCATGAGCGGCGACAGGCTGCTGGAGCTCGTGCGCGGCAACGCCAAGACCCAGAAGACCCCATTCCTGATGCTCACGGTGCGCAAGGACCCGGAGAGCGTGACCACGGCGATAAAGGCCGGCGTCAACGGCTATGTGATCAAGCCCTTCGGGCAGAACACCATAATCAGCAAGGTCGAGTCGATGATCGGCATAAAGCACAGCACGCAGCACGGCGAGCAGGACAAGCCCGGCTCCGGCAGCCAGAAGGTCTCGCGTGACACCGTGTTTTCGAAGCTCACGCGCGCAATCGAGCGCGGGGACTTCGTCCTGCCGGCCTTGCCGCACCTTATCGTTAAGATCGAGGACGCACTGGTAAACCCCGCATCGAACACAGATTCCCTGGCCGGGCTGATCGAGATAGATTCGGCCGTCGCGGCCAAGATAATCGCGGTCTCGAACTCGCCCTTTTACAAGGGGACGAACAAATGCGCCAACGTCCGCGAGGCTCTGATCAGGATCGGCCTTCAGGAGGCCCGGCAGCTCGTCTTCATCATATCGAGCAAGAGCCTGTTTACGACGCGCGACAAGCGCTTCGTGGACCTCGTCGAGCAGCTGTTCATGCACTCGGTCGCGGTAGGCGCCGCCAGCCAGCACATCGCGCGACAGCTCAGGCTCGGCGACCCGCACGAGTATTTCCTCTTCGGCCTCCTGCACGACATCGGAAAGCTCGCAGTCATACAGATACTCTCCGATATCATCCCGGACCCGGCCGAGCTCTCCTATGAGTCTATCATGGAGGCCATGGACTCGATGCACACCGGCATAGGCAGGACCATGCTCGACAAATGGCGCTTCGGCCCCGTGTTCTGCGAGGTCGCGCTCAAGCACGAGGAGGTCTCGGCCTATGACAAGCCGGGCAAGGAACTATCAGTGGTACATTTCTGTAACATCCTGGTCCGGGAGCTCGGGTTCAGCCTGAAGGAAAACGTCGAGAAAGACATGCTCAAGCACATCACCTCACGCCATCTGCTAGGGATGAACGCGGACATGATCGAGGCCGCCTCTGAGGACGTCCGCCAGTATGTGGCAAAGGTCAAGAGCATGGTTTAGCCATCCAGGCTACAGGAAAGAAATCAACGTTTCCATGGTCTTTCCTCCATAAACATCAGGTTTTTATTGCAAATATGCCCTTTAATGCGCTATTATTTAAAATAATTAAAAATAAACATCGAGGAGACCGATGGCGAGGATAGGTGGAGCAAAAAAGTTCAGGGTAGTAATAGGGGTATCGGACAAGCTGGTGTCCAGAGACCTGACGGTTATGCTTAACCGCCTGAACAGCGACGTGGCCAACGAGGCAGCGACCACAACCGACGTCATCTTAAAGATTGCGGCCGACGAGTCGAAGCCAGACATAGTGATCATGCAGCTCGGCCTTCCGGGCGAGCTCGACGCGGTTCAGGCGGCGTGGGAGATCTACGAGAAGTTCAATGTCCCGACGCTTTATATAGTGAGCGCTGGGGACCGCCCCATGCTCGAAAAGATGGCCGAGAAATATTACTACGGCCACATACGCAAGCCTTACGATCAGGCCTCGTTATCGGCGGCCATGCAGAAGGCGATCATCAAGCACCTCAACGAATTCCTCAAATCGGGCTAAATAAAAAAAGGCCCCCTCCCGGCGGGAGGGGGCCTTTTTTTGCTTAAGTACGGTTTAGTCCTCGGCTTTCATCACCGCGCCGGTGCCGGCCGAGGTTACGCACATCGCATACCTCGCGAGCCAGCCCTTCTGGATCTTTGGCTTTGGTTTTTTCCAGAACTTCATGCGACTTGCGATCTCGCCTTTTGAGACCTTCAGGTCTATCTTCCTGTTGGGTATGTCGATGGCTATGGTGTCGCCCTCGCGAATGATCGCGATAGGGCCGCCCTCCATCGCCTCGGGCGATATATGTCCGATGCACGGCCCGCGCGTGCCGCCCGAAAACCTGCCGTCGGTTATCAGCGCGACCGATTCGGTAAGCCCCATGCCGGCGATAGCCGCGGTGGGCGAGAGCATCTCGCGCATGCCGGGGCCGCCCTTCGGCCCCTCGTAGCGGATCACTACGACGTCGCCGGGCTTGATCTTGCCCGCCATGATCTCCTTCATGCCGAGCTCTTCGGAGTCGAAGACGCGGGCCCTGCCCTCAAACTTCATCATGCCCTCCGAGACTGCGGACTGCTTGACCACCGCGCCCTGCGGCGCGAGGTTGCCGCGCAGTATCGCTATGCCGCCCTCGGCATGGTGAGCGCGGTCGAGCGGGCGGATGACCTCTTCGTTTACGATCGTCGCGGCTTTTGCTATGGCCCTGATCTTCCGTCCGCTGACGGTCGTCTCGTCGCTTACGTTTTTGATAAGGCGCTTGAGCACCGCGGGGATGCCGCCGGCGAAGTCCAGGTCTTCGAGGTAGTGCACGCCGCCGGGGAGCATGTCACAGATGTGCGGCGTGGTGCGGCTGAGTTCGTCGAACGTCTCGAGCGAAAGCTTGACGCCGAGTTCGTGTGCGATGGCCGGGATATGCAGCACGGTGTTGGTCGAGCCCCCGAGGGCCAGGTCCACCGAGATCGCGTTTCGGAACGATCCAAGCTGCATTATGTCTTTGGGCGTGATGTTCTTCTTTACGAGCTCGACGATGCGCGAGCCGCTCTCAAACGCGATGCGCCTCTTCTGGGCCGAGACCGCCAGAGCGGTGGCGCAGCCGGGCAAGCTCATCCCCAGTGACTCGGTGACGCACGCCATGGTGTTTGCGGTGTACATGCCCTGGCACGAGCCCGCGCCGGGACATGCGCAGATCTCGATAGCGTCGGCCTCGGCCTGGCTCATAAGGCCCCGCTGGACCTTCCCCACGGCCTCGAACGTATCGTTGACGAGCGAGAGCCGTTTGCCGGCGTAGCGGCCCGAGATCATCGGCCCGGCCGTGACGACTATGGTGGGGATGTTTACGCGCGACGCGCCCATCAGCATGCCGGGCGTGATCTTGTCGCAGTTCGTGAGCAGTACGAGGCCGTCGAGCCTGTGGCCCTCGGCCACTGTCTCGATCATGTCGGCTATAAGCTCCCGCGAGGGGAGCGAGTAGTGCATCCCGGTGTGGCCCATCGCGATGCCGTCGCAGATGCCCGGCAGCCCGAAGAAAAACGGATAGCCGCCTCCGGCGTGCACGCCCTTCTCGATGAAGCGCTCGAGGTCACGCATCCCGGTATGGCCGGGTATGAGGTCCGTAAAGCTCGTGGCCACGCCTATGAACGGCTTTTGCATCTCACTGCGCGGTATCCCGGTGGCGTACAGAAGCGCCCTGTGGGGCATCCGCTCGATGCCTTTTTTGATCGTATCGCTGCGCAAGCGAATCCCCCTTGTCAGTTTTTTCCTTTGTAGTCGCGGATAAGTTCGGCCATACGGTCCTTCTTCAGTAGCTTGAGCTTCTTGAGCTTGTTGCGCTCGAACTCGTCCTCAGGGCTCAGGTAGACCTTCGCGTCCATCTCCGCGATCTTCTCCGCGAGGGACTTGTGTTCCACGGCGAGCCTGCGGTACTCGTCGTTTTCGGCATCGAGGATTCTTGCGATTTTAGCTTCGGCTGTCATGTCCTTGGCTCCTCCCTATACCGCTTGTTATGTGGCGTCTCCCGACCTACTTGGCGGGCTCGATTACCTTGACCTTCATCTCGATGCGCTGCAGCGGGTTGTCGCGGCCGTCCCTGGGGGCGTTTACTATCTTGTCCACGACGTCCATGCCAGAGGTGACCTCGCCAAACACGGTGTAGTTGCCGTCGAGCTGCGGCAGCGGCGCAACGCAGATGTAAAACTGCGAGCCCGCGCTGTCGGGGTTCTGGCTGCGGGCCATTGAGAGCGTGCCGCGCAGGTGGGGCCTTGCGTTGAACTCGGCCTTGACGGTATAGCCCGGCCCTCCGGTGCCGTACATCGCGCGGTTGGGGCCCTTGGTGTTCGGGTCGCCGCCCTGTATGACGAAGCCGGGGATGACGCGGTGAAATATCGTGCCGTCATAGAAGCCCTTCTTCGCGAGCGTTATGAAATTGCTGACGTGGTTCGGGGCCACGTCGGGGTAAAACTTGAGCTCGATGTTCCCCATAGAGGTTTCGATCACTGCTGTTGTCTTTGCCATTGTCCTTAGCTCTTCCTTTGAAAATGATCTTGATACCGGTTCGCCGGCGGCAAATGCGAACCCGGCCCAGACGAGCAGCGAAGCCGCCGCCAGTAACGATAAATAAGCGATCCTGAATCTTGCGTTCATGATACCTCCTCGTGTATTTTCCCTCCAAGCAAAAACGCGTTAGCCACGCAGTCGTTTACGCTCACGCCCCTAAGCGCGTTGCCCGAGACATAGAGCCCGGGGTGCGCCGATGCGAAACCGTCTATCCGGGCGACCCGCTCGCGGTGCCCGACGTTGTATTGAGGTATCGCGAGCTCGTGGCGGTAGACCTTCACGAACTCCGGGTCCGCGCCGATGCCCGCCATGGTGGAGAGTTCGGCCCTCACCGTATCAGTAAGCCTGCGGTCGTCGAGCTCGGCCACGGCAGGGTTCCGCGCCCCGCCGGCCATCGCGCGCACGAGCACCATGCCCTCCGGCGCGCGGTTTTCAAACACGCTCGAATCATACAGCACCCCGAGCACCTTCCTGCCCTCAGCCTGCGGCACCAGAAAGCCGAAGGCGTCTATCTCGGCAGTCGCGAGCTTATCGCGCCGGTATCCCAGACACACCACCGAGAGAGGCGGGTAGGGTATCTCGGCCAGCGTGCGCGATGCGGCCTTGTCCAGCCCCTTCACTATCTCGGCGCTCTGGTGCGCCGGGGTGCAGAGCACGACCGCGTCCGCTTCGAGCGCCGAGCCGTCCTTGAGGTGCACCTTGAATCCGTCCTTCCTGCTCTTGTCGAGCCCGAGCACCTTCATGTTAGGCCTGAACGACTCGCCGAGGGCTGCGGCGAGCGCGTTTGGCAGCTCCTGCATCCCGCCCCTGAATGACGTGAGGGTGCCGCCCGGTCCGGCGCCGACTTTTTTCTTGCGTTCCTTCATCAGGGCTATCATGCCCTTGATCAGGCTCCCGTACTTGCGTTCGAGGTCGTAGATCGTTGGAAAGCAGCTTCTGAGGCTCATGGCCTCAGGGTCCCCGGCATATATGCCCGAGGCCATCGGGTCGATGAGCTTCTCGGCTGCCTCGCGGCCGAGCCTCCGGCGCGCGAACGCGGCGAGCGTCTCGTCCTCGACCGCGCCCTTTGCGATGAACGGCTCCATCGCGAGGCGGAGCTTGCCGCGCACGCTCATCAGCGGCGAGCGCATGAACGAGTACGCGGACTCCGGCAGCCGGTTGAGCCGTCCGCCTGAGTATATAAATCTTTTCCGGGCCAGGTCGCTGCTTTTAAGCGGCGATATGCCGAGCATCGTGGCCAGCTCCAGTGTCTTTGGCTTGTTGTCGAGGAAACCGTTGACGCCGCTTTCGCAGACATAGCCCCTGACGCTGTCGGACCATATCTTGCCGCCCGGACGCGAGGCTGACTCAAGCACCGTCACCTCGGCGCCTCCGAAGCGCTTAAGCGCATAGGCAAGCGCGAGCCCTGATATTCCCCCGCCGACTACGATAATCCTTACGCCCAATCACGCTCCTTCGCGGCCTTCATGGCAAGCTCGAAGAGCGCACCTATGAACTTAGGGTGCACGTTCAGAGATTCGGTACGCCTGAGATTCACTCCCAATTCCCCCGCCATCCGCCTATATAGTATATCAATTTCATATAGAGTCTCAATATGGTCAGAGACAAAGCTTATAGGCACCATAAGTATGTCTTTTGTCCCGGCTGAGGCGAGCCTGTGCAGCTCGTCCTCGGTCGAAGGGGTAAGCCACTTGACCGGGCCGCTGCGCGACTGGTACGAGATGCTCCACGGCACGCCCTTAAAGCGCGCGGTGACGGCCTTTATGGTAGCCATTATATGGTCGGCATAGGGGTCACCGGCATCGATAATGCTCTGGGGCAGGCTGTGGGCGCTGAAGAGCAGGTGGCTTGATGGCGCATCCGCGAGAGCGCGGCCGACAAGGTCCGAAAGCGCATCGATATACAGCGGGTGGTCGTACCACGCCGGAACGATCGCGGGCTCAAGCGGCGAGAGCGCCTCGCGGAGCGCGAGCTCGGCCGAGCCGCTCGTCGCAATGCTCCAGTGGGGATAGAGGCTCAGCCCGATTACCCGCCGCACTCCGGACTCTACGATCTCCCTGGCTACGCTCTCGATAAACGGGTGCCAGTAGCGCATCCCTATCGAGACCTTGAAATCAGTGCCGAGGCGGGCGGACAGCGCATCGGCCTGGGCGCGGGTGATCGGAACTATCGGCGAGCCGCCGCCTATCTGCTGGTAATACGAGATCGTCTTTGGCGCGCGGCGTTTCGCTATTATGGCTGCTATAGGCTTTTGCATGAAGGCGAACGGGCCCAGGGGGATTATCCTGCGGTCAGAAAACAGGTTAAACAGAAAGGGCCGGACCGCATCGAGCGTATCCGGCCCCCCGAGGTTCAGGAGGACTACTGCTACGGTCTCCGCCACTATAGCCTATTACCGCGCGCTGTACTCATGCACCGCCTCGACTAGCGCCTTGACCCCGTCAACCGGAGTCTCGGGGATTATGCCGTGGCCGAGGTTGAAGATATGCCCCCTGGCCTTCCTGCCCTGATCGACGATGACCTTGGCGCGCTTTATTATCTCGGCAGGCGAAGAAAGCAGCGCGAGCGGATCGAGGTTGCCCTGCACCGAGGCCTTGTCGCCTATCGTGCGTATGGCATCCTTGAGGTCGACCTTCCAGTCTATGCCGTAGACGTCCGCACCGGCCTTCTTGACGTCCTTGAGGCAGGCCGAGGAACCGTTGGCGAAATATATGATCGGCACGCCGAGCTTTTTGACCTCTGAGATTATGCCCTTGACGTGCGGCAGGTAGGCGCGGAAGTCGTCCGGAGCGAGCGCCCCGGCCCATGAGTCGAAGAGCTGCACGGCCTGCGCCCCTGCCTTTATCTGAGCGATCATATATGCCTGCACGCTCGCGGAAATCTTTGCGAGGATGTCGTTATATAGCGCGGGATTTTGGTACATCATGCGCTTGGTGTTTATGAACTGCTTCGACGAGCCGCCCTCGATCATGTAGGTCGCGAGAGTGAAGGGCGCGCCCGAAAACCCGATCAGCGGGACCTTGAGCTCGCGCCTGAGGATGCGGATAGTGTCCATCACGTATTTAAGTTCGTCTTCAGGCTCGGGTACGATCAGCTTGTCGAGCGCGGCGCGGTTGCGGATGGGGTCGACGAGCACAGGGCCTTTTTTCTCGTGGAACTCGACCCTCATGCCCATCGCATCAGAGACGACCAGGATATCGGAGAACAATATCGCCGCGTCCACGCCCAGGACGTCCACCGGCTGGTGCGTGACCTTGGCAGCGAGTTCGGGCGTCTTACAAAGCGTGAGGAAGTCGACCTCGGCGCGGACCGCCTGGTACTCCTTCAGGAACCGCCCGGCCTGCCGCATGAACCATATGGGAGTATACGGGACCGCTTCGCCCCGGCATGCCTTCAGAAAAACATCGTTCATTATTTATCAGCCTCCGGTGTTCTTAATTTTCTGGGTACGTAGCTGCAGAAGGGTTCCTCGGCCATGTAATCGCCGGTGACGGCGTAAGCCCGCGCGCGGCACCCGCCGCATACGTTCACGAACTCGCACGAGCCGCAGCGGCCCTTGTAGCTCTTGAAATCCCGCATGTCCTTAAACAGCGGGGAGTTCTCCCATATGTCCTTAAACGACTGCGTGCGGATGTTCCCTGCGGCCTTTGGGAAGTAGCTGCAGGGCAGGACGTTTCCGTCGACGTCGATCAGGCATATGAGCTGCCCGGCGAGGCAGCCCTTCGAGCCTCCGGTCGAGAACTTCAGCGTGCGGCGCTTGACGGCCTCGCCGCCTTCCTTTGCGCGCTGTAATTGCACTCGGTAATAGTGCGGGGCGCAGGTCGGGCGCACGAGCATGTCCTCTTCCTGCTTTTCCATGTCATAGTGCCAGTCGAGGATCTTGTCGTAACCTTCTTTTGAGATCAGCTCGCCCATGATGTCCTCGCCGCGTCCTGTAGGCACGATCATGAACATGTACCACGCGGTGGCGCCGAGCGACTTGGCGAGCTTGTAGATCTTCGGTATCTCCTCCTCGTTGCGCTTGGTGAACGAGGAGTTGATGATGAACTCGATGCCGTTTTCTTTAAACAGACGCGCGGCGTTGAGCGTGCCCGCAAACGCGCCGGGCTGGCAGCGGAAGTCGTCGTGGACCTCGGCGGTCGAGCCGTCGAGGCTCATCGAGACGATGCGGATGCCGGCGTCCTTGATCTTGGCGCAGATGTCCTGCGTCACGAGCGTGCCGTTGGTCGCAAGGCACATGCGCAGGCCCTTCCCGGTGCCGTATTTCGCGATATCGAATACGTCGGGCCGCAACAGGGGCTCGCCGCCAGATAGCACCACGACGGGCTTGGCGTAGCTTGCGATGTCGTCCAGCACGCGCTTGGCCTCGGCAAAGTCGAAGTCAGGGTGGCCCTTGGCCTCGGTCTCGGAGGACGAACGGCAGTGGACGCACTTAAGGTTGCAGCGCCTCGTTATCTCCCATGCTACCCACTTCGGTACGAACTCGATCACTATTAGACGCTCCCTATTAAGTATTTACCCATATTATACCTATGTAGAGCCCCGTTTTCATGCCAGACGTGCTCCTGTATCGCATCCATGAGCGGGCCGAAGGTCGCGGGGCGGAGCGCGGAAACCGCGACAGCGTTGTAGCGGGCCGAAAGATTACGGACCAGCTCAGCGTCCGCGAGGTCGATCTTGTTCAGCACGATTATGCGGCTCTTGCTCTCAAGCCCAAGTTCGGCCAGTATCTTCTCTACGGCCTCCATCTGCTGCTCCACTCTCGGGTTCGAGACGTCCAGCACGTGAATCAGCACGTCGGCGTCCGCGAGTTCCTCTAAAGTGGCCTTAAACGCGGTCATCAGGTCCTTGGGCAGGTCGCGGATGAAACCGACCGTATCCGTGATTATCACCTCGCGCTCGCGCGGGAACCGCAGGCGGCGTGAGGCGGTATCGAGCGTTGCGAACATCTTGTTTTCGACGAACGTGGCGCTCTTAGTCAGGCTGTTAAGTAGCGTGGACTTCCCGGCGTTCGTGTATCCGACTATCGAGACTATCGGGAGGCCGGCTTCGACCCGCCGGCTCTTGCGCTGCTTCCTAGCGAGGCCCAGGGTCTTTAACTCGCGCTCAAGCAGCGTTATGCGGTCGCGCACGCGGCGTCGGTCGTTCTCTAACTTCGACTCGCCCGGCCCGCGGCCGCCTATGCCACCCATCAGACGCGACATCGCGGTGCCCTTGCCTGTGAGCCGCGGCAGGCGGTATTTGAGCTGCGCCAATTCGACCTGCACCTTGCCGTCGCGGCTGTGGGCGCGGCGAGCGAAGATGTCGAGGATCAACTGAGACCGGTCGATGACCTTCATCTCGGTTATGTCGCTTATGGCCTTGATCTGCGACGGCCCGAGGTCCTGGTCGAAGATCAGGAGTGTGGCGCCCTTGTTGAGCGCCTCGATGATGAGCTCCTTGATCCTGCCCTCGCCCATGAGGTACTTGGGGTTGATCTCGCGCGGCCTCTGGATCACGGTATCGAGCACGACCACGTCGCTCGACTCCGCGAGCTCGTGGAGCTCGTCGGTGGATTCCGCCTGATCTTGTTTTGGCTTTTTTGAGACGCTCACCAAGATCGCACGCTCTCTGGGGTCGCTCCGGTCCACGGCGCGGCGGCGCTCCATCTCGCTCTCGGTATTTTTGAGCACGTCTTGGAGGTCGGCCTTCGGGTGGTGGAGGTCCTCTATTGTCTTTTCGGTCCCGGCAGCGGTGATCCGCCCGACATGCACGTTCGAGAGCGCCTCGTCGCCGACGTCTATCGCCGCGACGAGGTCGAGCCTCAGAAGCGCCAGGTCGGTCAGGTCGTCCTCGGTGAGCGGCTCGCCTCTTAGGTGGGTGTGTATGAGCCTGAGGCCGCGCAGGGCCTTCCTGCCCAGGGGGTAGTCCTCGAGGCCGGGGATGAAAATCCTTCCCGCGTCGCCCACGATCACGTGCGTGACCCTGCCGGAGCGCGCGACGAGGATGCCGATCTGGCGGTCGATCCCGGCCGAGAGCTCGGCCGCGTAACGTGCGAGCTCAGGGGTGATGATCAGCCCCGGAGGGACGCGCCTGCGGAAAATACGTTCGAGCGCGCTTTTCTCGCTGTCTTTAAGCCCCGCCGTATTGCCAGATATCGAGGGTATCTCAGCCTACCATTTCTTTGAGAGCTTGACGTAGACGTCCGTGACATGTCCGTCGGCGAGATAGGGATTCTTCGCGTCTCTTACGAGGTTGTTGAAGTTCGAGTATGCGACCTCCAGCCCCGCGTTCCAGCCGTGGTAAAACTCGTACCCGACCGTGGTCCTGTACGTCGTCTGCTCCGAGCCGACCTCGGAATAAGAGGTCAGCAGGCCGTCTTCCGGGAGATAGTGCGCGACCGAGACGGTATAATTGACGCTCCCGGTAATGTTGAGCTTCTTTATCGGCATGTAGGTGACTGAGCCGAAGTATGAGTTGGCCTGGTCGGTGTAGCGCACGTTGTCGTCGTAGATGAGGGTGGCAGGAGTTGTCGACGAGCCGTATACCATGTCCTGGCGCACGCGGTTAGTAAACAGCGCATACCCGCCCGAGAGCGCGACCTTCTCGGTGACCGGCATGCTCAGGCTGCAAGTAAGCTGCTGGCGCTGCAGGAGGCGGTTGTCGGCCTCGGCCGTCGAGGCTTCGAAATTCAGGTTGTCGCGCACCCCGCGCGAATTGAGGTAGCTGACGCTGCCGGACAGCCAGCCAAGGGGGCTCCAGGTGATCGACGCGGTCCCCTGGTCGGCATGGTCCGAGTCGGTGTTGTAGGCCGGGTTGTCCATGTCCGTGTGGGTGTACGCGGCCTTCCAGTTCAGGTGCCAGGGCAGCCTGCCGGAGGCCGCCAGGGTCTCGGAGCCTTTGGTGGTCTGCGAGGGCAGGTCCCAGTGCCAGGAGTCCGTGCGCTGTGTGGCCTTTAGATTGTAATCGGCGCTGAACGTGACCCACCTGCTTGCGTTCCAGCGCGCTATGGCCGAGTACTCGTCCGATGACGTGCTCATCGAGTCCTTTATGCCGGTGATCGGTGAGGTGTATGCTGCGTATCCGAGGTAACCGGACCTGAGTGTGTTTGGGTTGTCGACGTCGGTGTCGAGGTGGTGGTAATTTAGGGCGAACGAGAGGTAATCGATCGGCCTGACGAAGACCGAGGCCCCGCCCTCGAGGATCTGCTCCTGGGCCCCGCTGGATTCGTTGTAGCGCTCGGTCTGCGCGATGCTACCCGAGACCGTGACCGCTCCGGTGTACGACGAATGCATCCTGAGCGTGTCGGTGTGGCCTGTGAGGTCCGGGACGAGGTTGTGCGGGTAGAAGCCTGCCGTACGTGTTGAGCTCGCGTCGTAGTACTCGGTCATCACCCTCTGGCCGCCCGATAAGAACCACTTGTCCTCGTGCGAGAACTCAAGCTCCACGGGGCCCAGGTGCACGTTCGAGCCGTAGTCTATGATGTTCGTATGCCAGTCGATGCGCCTTGCCTCCGAGGCCCTCGTGATATCCGGATAAGAGCCGCTGCGGAAGAGCTGCTGCACCTCGCCGTACTTGTTCACGAACATCCCGTTAAAGAACAGGTGAAACGGGTACCCGAACGGCTTGAGCCTCAAAGATACGGTATCGAGCGTGAAGTCCACGCCGTACCGCCTGCCCCCGTCCCGCACGTCCACGCCCGGGGAGGTGGTGGATGGGTCGAGGTCGATCAGTTCGATCCTGCCGAGGTTATGGTGCAGCGAGCGCTTTATCCACCTCAGCAGGAGGATGTCCCCGTATGCATAGCTCAGGTCGCCGAAATAATCACGCGGCCCCGTGACGTCGAACTCGAAATGCAGCCTCTGCGGGAACGGGAAGAGCAGTATGTTGCCCGAGGCGATGGCCGAAGAGCGCAAGTCCTCGTACTCAGCGGCCGATGAGGGGTGCGAAGAGGGCGCGACGCTCCGGTAGCCCGTGCCGAGGAAGATATCCGGCTCGATCTCAGGGTAGGTGTAGACAGGGGTCTCGTCGGCCGATGCGATCCCGCAGAAGATCAGGACCAAGATTGAAAACGGCGACCAGAGCCACACGCGCCTCATTGGGTGAACCTTCCCTTGCCGCTTCGGGACGGGACGTCGGTGCCGTGGATCTGCGAATGGCAGTCCGTGCACCTCGTGTAGAACGTGGCCTTCGTCTCCCGGCTGCCGTTCGCCCCGGTTATATCATGGCCGGTGTGGCACTGCAGGCACAGAAACGGCTGGCTTACGGTGAGGAGGTCCTCGTTGACCGAGCCGTGCGGCTTGTGGCAGGCCGTGCAGTCCTCGGTGAGGTCGGCGTGCTCGAACGCGAACGGGCCCTCTTTCTCGGCGTGGCATCTGGTGCAGGTGGACTTCACCGTGGCGTTTCTAAGCAGCTTGTCCGTTACCGTGCCGTGGGGGTTGTGGCAGTCGGTGCAGAAGACCTTGCGCTCGAGGATCGGGTGGTGGCTCGGGAGCGAGAACTCCGCGAGCACGTCCTCGTGGCATTTGGTGCACATGTTGTAAGTCTCGCGCGGCCTGACGATCAGGTCGGCCCCGGCGTGTATCTGGTGGCAGTCCGAGCAGCTCACGTCGTTCTGCGCGTGTTCCCCGGCGTTCCACGAATGGAGGTTGAACGTCGCGTTGGCGGTGTGGCACTTCAGACATACGAGGGAGCGCGCTCGGGCCGGGAGCGTCTTGAAGTCTATCAGGGTCTTGAAATTGCACTCGGTGCGTTTGCCGTTCTTGAGGTCCTCGGCGACCTTCTCGGGCGTGAGGCCCTCGATGGCCAGGCTCCCGGGGCCGTGGCAGCTCTCGCAGTCCACGATCGGCAGGCCGGCGGTGCGCGACATCTGGGCCCCCATCGTGCTGCCCTCGAAGGCCTTCCTTATGCGGTCGTGCTCGTGGCAGGCCGCGAGGCAGGCGTTGGTGCCGACGTAATCCGCGTCGAACCGGCCGAGGATCATGAGCTCATAGTCCTTTTGGGCCCAGATGGGAGGGGACGACCGCAAGGTCTCGCAACCGGCCAGGAAGAGCGCGAGGCAGGTGAGCAACAAAATGATCCGCCGCCGTGTGAGTTGCGCCATTTCGACCCCCGGAGTTACTTAGTCCGTTAATTATACATAAATGAGGGCTGGACGGGGCAAAAAAAACCGGGGCGGCATTTCCTGCCGCCCCGGTGTTATCGGCCTCCTGAGCCGAACGTTTGGTTATCTCTTGGTGACGTTGATCGCCCTCGGGCCCTTCGGGCCCTGTTCGACCTCGAAGCTGACGGCGTCGCCCTCTGCAAGGGTCTTGAAACCGTCGGACATGATTGCTGAAAAATGCACGAACACCTCGGCCCCGTCATCTGACTTGATGAAACCGAACCCCTTCGTCTCGTTGAACCACTTCACTGTTCCGTTAGGCATCTGCGTACTCTCTCCTTAAAAATAAATAGCGATACATGCTTCAAAAGCACATCCATACCATGTCACACACCAAGACCAAATGTCAACCATTTATTTTAGCGCTCAGACGCGGCCTGCAACGCCCACCCTCGGGCAACCTGGCCGATGAATGCATGATGGGGTATCGCTCCGGCCGGATGCGCGTTACGGCATACTTTTTGCGCGCCCGTATCCAGCCAGCCCAACCGGATGTCAAAAATCCACCGGCAAAAACACGGCACATCATGCCCCAAACCGTCAGGAGTGCGCATCATCAGGTCGAAAGCAGCTGATATTTAATGGAATATTCTCTGGCACAGGGATTGCTTTAATCTGTACAAAATCTTCTCCCGGAGGGTAAGGATGGAGAGCTTGGCGGAAGTGACCGGAGCGATGGCGGCCAATGCGGCCTGTGTAATGGATGAGGAGACGGAGCTTGAATCCGCCGGTATGCCGACGTACATGCTGGAGGCCGTCTGGTGGGATTATATAGAACGCGCGACCGACAGGTTCCTGGCGGCCCTCAAGGGCATATATAATGAGCACTCACGCACCGGATCGCTCGGCGAAGACGTCTATGCCGCACTGAGCGCCAGCCTCGTGGAGTTCGAGATCAGCGCCAGGATGTTCGAGCGCTCGGGCGTCAGCGAGGAAATCATCGGGCTCGCGCGCAAGCGCTACCATGAGAGGACCCGCGAGGCATTTGGCGGGAGCTATTTCGTAAACCGCACGCGCACCTGGCCTCGCGGCTACCACGGCGACTACCTGACCATAGAGGGGATGTACAGAAACACCCCGCTCTCTGAGGGCATGGGCATGCTGATAGACCGGTACTTCCTCGAGACGAGGCTCCCGGTGGCTGTGCGCGGCAGGATGTCCACGCTTCGGGACATGCTCGCTGAGGAGCTTGCGAAGGGCGCGCCGTTGAGCATCCTGGACATAGCCTCAGGGCCGTGCCGCGAGCTCGCGGAGCTGGCAGCGCCCATCACGGCCTCCGGCTCGCGCGTCACCTGCCTCGACATCGACGACGAGGCGCTCGGGTTTGCGCATAGCAGGCTCTCGGCGCTCGGGCTGGGCGAGGAGCACGTGACACTCAAGAAACACAACGCCGTGAAGCTCGTAAACGTCGAGCGCAGCCTGCGCGAGTTCGGGCCTCAGGACTTCATCTACAGCCTCGGGCTTTTTGACTACCTCTCGGACCGCACCATCTCAACCATGCTGCGCTCCCTGCACGCCATGCTGAAGCCGGGCGGAAGGCTCGTAGTCGCGTTCCCGGACATAGAGCGCTACAGCACGATCGAGTTCAACTGGTTCATAGACTGGCAGATCCTCCACCGCACGCGCAACGAAAGCAGGAGGATCATCGCCGAGGCCGGGATACCGGACGGACTGGTTGCCGAGACGCGCGAGCCCTCGGGCGTGATCGTCCTCTATACGATAACGAAGGAGTGAACCGGATTTTGAGATAGGTTCTGGTTTATAATTCCATTGTGAACCAGTGGGAGGAGGGAGATCGCAGGGCGTACATCGAGGACCAGCTGCTCGGCCTCACGCGCTACTGGTTCGACGTTATCCTGCTGGTTGGGGCCGCGCTGTACCTGATATTCGCCGTGGTCGATTACTTCGCGGCCCGCGCCCAGTTCAACGAGTTCCTGAAGCTCCGCCTGATCGTATCGTCCTCGCTCCTGCTGATGTTCTACCTCAACCGGACTACAAAGGGCGCGCTGCTGCGCGGCCCGCTGAGATACCCGCTGATATTCGTCCCCCCGGTGATCGCCTCGCTCGGCATAGAGCTGATGGTCTTGAGGCTCGGCGGCCATGCGTCGCATTATTACGCCGGGCTCTCCCTCGTGGTGATAAGCGTGATCGGGTTCATACCGATGGGGGTCCTGCCCTCGGCCGCGTGCGCGCTGATCGTATACCTTATATACCTCGTGCCGATCCTGGAGTTCGACCTGATAACGAATATGCCGATCTTCCTGAGCAACAACGCGTTTTTGATCGCGACATGCATACTGGCGCTCTCGTTTCGTGCGCTCAACCAGCACAACCTCAGGCGGACGCTCGAACTCCAGTTCGAGCTCGACAGCGACAAAAAGACGCTCGAGCAGTACTCGGGCGGCCTCGAACGCCTTGTAAACGAGCGCACGCGCGAGCTGAACCGCTCGGAGCTCCTGTACCGCTCGCTCTTTGAGTATGCAAACGACGGCATCATCACGATGGGCCCCGACGGCGGGATCCTGAACGTAAACCGCAAGGGCTGCGAGATGTACGGGTATGAAAAGTCCGAGCTCGTCGGGCGGGGCATCGGCATGCTCGAGCCGGATACCGAGCCTTCGACCCTGGCCGGGCGGCTGCGCGCGGTGGCCGAGGGCGGATCGTTGCTCTACGAGGCGCGCCATGCGAGGAAAGACGGCACGAGAATAGACGTCGAGATCAGCGCCCGCGCGGTGAGCGTCGAAGACAGGCTGCTCATACAGGCGTTCGTCCGCGACGTGACCGAGAAAAAACGGCTCCAAAGCCAGCTCATGCACGCCCAGAAATTAGACTCCATAGGCAAGCTCGCCGGGGGCATATCGCACGACTTCAACAACGTGCTCACCTCCATCCTCGGCTCTTGCGAGATGATACTTGGCGAGGAGTCGCTGGATGAATACTCGCTAGGCGCTGCGCGCAACATCGAGGGCGCGGCCCGAAGCGGAGTCACGATGGTCTCGAAGCTCCTGGACTTCGCGCGGCGCGGCGGGTCGCACGAGCGCGTCCCGTTCGATCTAAACGTCGTGGTCGAGGACACGCTGCGCATCGCCGCGGGGCTTATCAAGAAAGACACTGTCAGGCTGCGCACGGAGATCGTTCCGGGCCTGCCGCCGGTCGAGGGCGACCCCGGGCAGATCGAGCAGGTCCTGATGAACCTCATCGTAAACGCGATAGACGCCAAGCCCGGCGAGATCCGCATATCGACCGGCGCGGTGGAGATGAGCCCCGAGGCGCTCGGCGTGGGCGCATCCGGCGAGCCCGGCATGTTCGTGGCGCTTACGGTTGCGGATAACGGCGAGGGCATATCGGCCGAGCACATGGAGCATATCTTCGAGCCGTTTTACAGCACCAAGAACAAGGGCAACGGCACCGGGCTCGGGCTCGCGATGGCCTACGGGATAATCAAGGAGCACGGCGGGTACATCAAGGCCGAGAGCGACGGCCGCACGGGCACAGCCTTCCGCATATACCTACCCGCGCGGGTTTAGCGAGGGCTCGTCGCTGAGGCTCCGGTAGACCTCGGCGATCTCGGCCTCGCTGCGGCCGAAGGCCTCGAGCACGGCAGGGTCGAAGTGCGAGGGCAGGGTCTTGCCGTCGCCCCTTGTGATGATCTTGACCGCCTCGCGGTGGGTGAAGGCGGGCTTATAGGGCCGCTTGCTCACGAGCGCGTCGTACTGGTCGCAGATCTTCACTATCCGGCCCTCAAGCGGGATCCCCTCGCCGCGCAGCCCGCCGGGATACCCAGAGCCGTCCCAGCATTCGTGGTGGTTAAGCGCTATCGAGGCCGCGACCATCAGCTTCGGGTGCGAAGAGTTCGACAGTATGCGCTCGCCGATGATCGTATGGCTCTTGATGACCTCGAACTGCTCGGCCGTGAGTATGCCCTCTTTCAGGAGCACGCTGTCGGCTATCGCGATCTTGCCTATGTCGTGCATAGGGCTCGCGAAGGCGATAGTCTCGGTGAAGTCCTCCGGCATGCCGAGGGCGGAGGATATGACGCGCGTGTAGTGGCCGATGCGGACGATGTGCGAGCCGGTGTCCGCGTCGCGGTGCTCGGCCACCGCAGTAAGGCGCTGCACGACCTCGTCGCTCAGGCTGTTGACCATCGACATGGCGTCGGCCAGCTCGGAGGTGCGCTGCCGTACGGTGCGCTCGAGCATGGCCTTGTAGTCGCGCTCGACCTCTATTAGCCGCTTGTACCTGACGGCCTTTCTGATCGAGTGCAGGAGGTGCACGGTGCGGTAGGGCTTGAGGATGAAATCGAACGCGCCGTTTTTGATCGCGTCCAGCGCGAGGTCCAGGTCCGCAAAAGCGGTCATCAGGAGCACCGGGATGTTGGGGTCGGAGGCGCGCATACGCTCGAGCAGCATCAACCCGTTGATCTGCGGCATCTTGATGTCCGAGAGTACCGCGTCATACGCGCCGAGCTTAAAGCGCTCGATGGCTTCGGCCGCATCGCCGCAGGGCGTCACGTTGAAGCCGTACTTTGTCAGCAGCGACGCGATGGAAGACAGGATGAACCGGTCGTCATCGACCACCAGCACCGCGCCGGTCTCTTCTGACATCGAACCCCCCTTCCAGCAATGAACTCGCGTCCAACCTTATAGTTAAATATTATATTTCAAGGGATATATGCTTGTAAACATATAATTATTACTTTAGGCGGCGCCACGTGCACCTTTTTTCCGGGTCGACTCCATGCCTCCGGCCCCATGCGAATAAAAAAAGGACTCGCCGCGAGGCGAGTCCTTTTAATCTCCATGGTGGGCGATGAGGGGCTTGAACCCACGACCCCTGCCGTGTGAAGGCAGTGCTCTCCCACTGAGCTAATCGCCCGGCATGCTAACGCGTTGAATTTTATACCAGTTGGCCCGCCGTGTGCAAGCGGCTGAGGACGATGTTATTTGGGCGTGGAACTATACGGCAGTTACCGCCACCTTGCACCGGGCCATCGTCATAGGGCGGCCTGGTGTTGAGACTACGCCGCACGCCTCCTGAGCAGATACCCGCCCGCGAATATCAGAGAGACAAAGGTAATCAAGAGCCATGCGGGATTGTAGCCGACTGCTGAAGGTGCTGCGGGAGCCGCTTCGTACTCAATGATGTATGCGCCATACCCGTTATATGACGCGATGTTTGTCTCCCAAATATTCCCGTATCCCGGTCCCTTCATATCGACGCCGTATTTGCCGGTACCCGGCTGTCCTGAACCCCAGGGCGAGGGCGACCAGCCCGTGACGTCAACAGTACCTTCGCCGTTGATCCATGATACCGAGTTGTCACCGGCCTGCGTGGCGCCGATCCATGCTATTCCCCACGACCACCCGAGCCCGGAGAATACGCTCTTCACAGTGTTGTATTCCGCTTCGGTGGTTATCGTTACGAGGTGTCCGGGCTGGCCGCTGTAAGTCTTTGTCAGGGCATCCGCGTTCGCCTGATCCCATGTGCCAGTATAAAGAATCCCATCGTAGTAATGGCCGTTATACAAGATCGGAGAGGCCTCGGCAATTGAAACGATCATCAGCAGCGCCAGGCACAACACTATGGTTATCAGCTTGCGGTTCATTGATCCCCCCGAACATTAATATTTCAATGATCGGATAACTTTATAATAAATATATATAAATGTCAATTAAAATGTCTCTTGGCGAGGTCTCCTGGCCGGCCGCGCTAGGGGATTTGCTGAAGTGGTGGTAAAATGAAAATATCACCACAAGCGCCGATGGATGGCGCAGAAGGAGGCCGGCACGATGAGGAAGGCAGTTTTAGCGGTATCGTTGATCGTTGCAATGGCGGGCGGAGTGAGCGTATTCGCCGCCGGATCGGGCACGACTTCCGGCACGACGACGGGGACTACGACGGGGACTACGTCGGGCTCCGACACGGGCACGCCTCCTCCCGATAATCCGATGCCTTGGAATATGCCTGACCAATACAGAAATCCCGCGCATCCGGTCGAAGGCGGCTCGGACATCAACTCTCCCATCCCGATAGAGAACGCGCCCGTAATCAACCCGTAGACGAATTATTAAGGGCTGAGGGCCGCATCAACGCGGGTATCGCCCTGCGCTCATCTGTTATTATCTCAGTATCATGGCCCCTGAGATAACAGCCCCGCGCTCGCCGCGCTACAAGTGGTGGGTCGTCTTCATGCTCTGGGGCGTATGCTTCTTCAATTACGCCGACCGGCAGGCGATCTACTCGGTCTTCCCGGTGCTCAAAGACGAGCTCGGGCTCGACAAGGTCCAGCTCGGGCTCATAGGCTCGGCCTTCATGTGGGTCTACGCGGCCGGCGCGCCGTTTGCCGGGTTCGTCAGCGACCGCATGAGGCGTAAGACGCTCATACTCGGGGGCTGCGCGTTTTGGAGCGTAGTGACCATGGCCACCGGCTGGTGCTCGCGGCTCTGGCAGTTCGTCACGGTCCGGGCGCTCGAGGGCTTCGGCGAGACGTTCTATTTCCCTGCGTCGATGGCCCTGATCAGCGATTACCACGGCCCGGACACGCGCTCGCGTGCGCTATCGTTCCACCAGTCGAGCGTGTATGCCGGGACTATCATGGGAAGCTGGCTCGGCGCATGGTTTGCGGAGCACATTGGCTGGAGGATGGGTTTTTACTTTTTTGGTTCAGCTGGAATCGTACTCTCGGTGGTTCTTTGGCGCGCCTTGCGCGAGCCCGTGCGCGGCGAGGCCGAGGCGGTGGCACAGGCCGAGGCACTCCCGCCCCTGCCGCTTAAGGAAACCGCCAAGGTCATATTCCATAACCCGATGGTGATACTTTTGATGCTCGCGTTTCTGGCCGCGAACTTCGTCGCGACGATATTCCTGACATGGACGCCGACCTTTCTGGTCGAGAAGTTCAACTTCCACCTGACGACGGCCGGGCTTTCGGGCGCTGTATTCATCCACCTCGCGAGCGCGGCGAGCGTGCCGTTTGGCGGGA
Organism: Nitrospirota bacterium; assembly: GCA_963721805.1. GTDB lineage: Bacteria > Nitrospirota > Thermodesulfovibrionia > Thermodesulfovibrionales > JdFR-86 > CAVRJY01. The sequence goes on from CAVRJY010000002.1 coordinate 276,525, forward strand.
TCATGGCCGACAGGTTCTCGCGCCGGATGGCCGGGGGGAGAATGCTCGTGCAGGCTATAGGGCTGCTGGTAGGCTCTGAGTTCGTGTTCCTGATCGGCACGACCGCGGACGTGACGACGCTCCTTATATCGATGGTCTGCTTCGGGCTCTGTAAGGGGCTCTACGACTCGAATATCTTCGCATCGCTCTATGACGCTATAGAGCCCCGAGCCCGCGCGAGCGCGGCCGGGGTGATGAACGCGGTCGGGTGGGGCGGGGGCGCGCTCGGGCCGCTCGCGCTCGGCATATTCTCTAAATACGGAGGGCAGCCCACGGAGATGGAGAACATGAGCCTCGCGATCTCTTACTGCGCCGCGATCTACATAGCCGGGGCCGGGCTGCTCATGGCCAATATCGTGCTGTTCGCCAAGGATCACTCGATCAGACAATCCTCTTAATCTATTTTCCTGCCGATAATATCAATTGTTGACTGAGAAAGTGGCCGGCCGGCCACTTTTAAATGAGCGGGGTCTTTCCCGCGAATAGCTGCCACGGGACGCTGTCCCGAATACTTGACAAAATTACTCGGGTATTATAATCTTTATTCATGTTGAGGCTATCGACAAAGGGACAGTACGGCGTGCGGGCGATGGTCGAGGTCGCGCGCGGGTATCCGGCCGAGACGACCTCGATAAAGGAGATCTCGGCCCGGCAGGACGTCTCGGTGGCCTATCTGGAGCAGATACTGAGCACGCTTAGGCGCGCCGGGCTGATCACGAGCGTCAAGGGCCCGGGCGGCGGTTACAGGCTCAGCCGCCCTCCAAAGGAGGTCAGCATCGGGTTGATACTGCGTGCGCTGGAGGGTCCGGTCGCGATCACCTCGTGCATGGACCCGGCCGAGGGGTGCGTCAGGGCCGACAGCTGCGTGAGCCACCTGCTCTGGAAGTCCCTCGGCGAGAAGATCGAGGGGTTCCTCGATACGATCTCTCTAGAGACCCTCCTTGCCGAGGAGCGCCAGCTTCTGAGAAAACGCCCCGCCGCCCTTCGTATCGTCGGACGCAAGGGAGGGAAGGCGGTAGCCTCGGCATGACGATCAAGTTCGTAAACGACGTGCACGCGGACGTTACGACTGACGTTGTGTACATGATGTGCCCGATGCATCTGCTGAAGCTCGAGGAGATGATAAAGGAGATAGAGCCGGGGCAGGTGCTCGAGATTCTGACGGACTACGACGGCGCGCTCGAGGACATACCGGCATGGTGCGAGAAGCACGGCCACGAGTTCATAGGGATAGACGAGGCCGAGGATTTCTACAAGTTCTATATAAGAAAGAGGAAGGAGGGCTGCTAAGAGATGGGCGCAAGGTATTTTGACCATGTGGCAACGAATCCGCTGAGGGCCGACGTGCTCGAGGCGATGCTCCCGTATTTCAAGGAGGAGTTCGGCAACCCGTTGAGCAACTACCGGCTCGGCGTTGCGGCGCGCGAGGCGATAGAGAAGGCAAGGGGACAGGTAGGAGAGCTTATAGGCGCGAAGCCCCAGGCTGTCATATTCACCGCAAGCGGGGCGGAGTCCAACAACATGGCCCTGCGCGGCTTGGCGCTGGCCAAGAAGGACAAGGGCACGCACGTCATAGTCTCGAAGGTCGAGCACCACTCGGTTCTGAACGCGGCGAGGTTTCTGGAGAAGTCCGGCTTCACCGTGACGTACCTGCCGATTGACGGCCACGGGCTGGTTACGCCAGAGGTGCTCAAGAAGTCCATGACCAAGGAGACCGTGCTCGTATCGGTCTCGGCCGCGAGCTCGGAGGTAGGCACGATAGAGCCGACCGCGGAACTCGCGAAGGTCGCGCACGAGGGCGGGGCGCTGTTTCACGCCGACGGGGTGGCCACGACCGGCAATATCCCGGTTGACGTGAAGGCAATGGGCGTTGACGCCTACAGTATCGCGGCGCATCAGTTTTACGGCCCCAAGGGCGCCGGAGCGCTATACGTAAAAGAGGGCACGCGCATCGTGCCGCTGATATACGGCGGGATTCAGGAGGGCGGACGCCGCGCGGGCACCGAGAACGTCCCGGCGATCGTCGGGATGGGCGCGGCGGCCGCGATAGCGCGCGCTTCCCTTGAGGGGCGCATGGCTCACTTGCTGCCGCTTCGAGACAAACTCATCGCCGGGGTGATGGAGCGCATACCTAACGTTCTGTTTACCGGAGCCCCGGCCGACCGCCTTCCGGGCCACGCGAGCTTCTGCGTGGAGTACATAGAAGGCGAGTCGATGATGATGCTATTGGAGGCGCGCGAGATACTGGTCGCGAGCGGCTCGGCCTGCTCCTCTAAGGCATTGAAATCATCGCCCGTGCTGCTGTCGATGGGCATACCGTCGCACGTGGCTCAGGGCTCTGTCGTATTTACTATGGGCGAGGGCACGACGGAGGACGACGTGACGTACGTCCTAGAGACGTTCCCCCAGATAGTGACGAGGCTTCGCGAAATCTCCCCCTACGCCGGAGGACGCGGCTGGGGCGAAAACCAGGAGGGCGCAACATGTATTCCCCAAAAGTAATGGAACACTTCATGAACCCGCGCAACGTGGGCGAGATCGAAAACCCCGACGGCGTGGGCGAGGTCGGCAACCCGACCTGCGGCGACGCGATGAGGATCACGATCAAGGTCAAGGACGGCATCATCGAGGACGTGAAGTTCCGCACCTTCGGATGCGGCTCGGCCATCGCGGTCAGCAGCATGGTGACCGAGATGGTCAAGGGCAAGACGCTTGACGAGGGGCTCGCCATCACCAAGGACGCCGTAGCCAGCGAGCTGGGAGGCCTGCCGCCCCAGAAGATGCACTGCTCCAACCTCGGGGCCGATGCCCTGCACGCGGCCATAGCCGACTACAAAAAGAAACACCCGCAGTGATTCTCTCGCCCCGCGGAGCGGCCCCAACAGGCCGCTTCGCGGCCGGGGCAGACTGAAACCAGCGGCAGCCGGGCGTTTTGAGTGCTGCCGCCCCCTCATGCGCCGCCAGCCGGTGCTTTCGAAAAAATGCGCGGATCGGCCCGTTTTTCGCTTGACATTTTTTTCGCGGATAGGGTATTTTTAACGTCCAAGAGGGGATTCCTCTCAATAAGTCGAAACTGAGCGAGGGTAAGAGGATTGTATGCTCTAGGGTCCCATTTGTTGATTGAGCTTCGAGAGTGCGACTCCGAAGTGCTCAATAGTCTGGAGAGGGTTCGCGGGGCGCTTATCGCCGCCGCCGAACATGCGAAAGCAACTATTGTCGACGTATCATTCCACGAGTTCAACCCCTTCGGGATAAGCGGCATGGTCATCATAGCCGAATCCCACCTCAGCATCCACACATGGCCCGAGTTCGGGTACGCCGCGGTGGACATATTCACCTGCGGAGACCTCATCAAGCCCGAAAGCGCGGCGGCGTTCCTGATCGAGGCGTTCGGCTCCAAGAGCCCCTCGGTGGTTGAGATGAAACGGGGGATACTCTCTCCGGCCGACAACAAACGATTACCCCATAAGTTCTCCGAATGCGAGGGGCTGCTCCAACCCATCGACTAAGCGGACACAATCCTTAATCTGCGTAATGCCAGGGCTCCGGTAAAACGGAGCCCTTTCTTTTTTGAAAGCGCGTTAAATACGCGTGATACGTTGTCACGGCTTCGAAGACGCGCCCTCGGAGTACGTCTCAGTACACCGTCGGGCGGTCTTCTTGCCCTTCCTAGTCTGACGCGATTTATCGCGCTTTGCGAAGTGCGCGGCTCCGCCGCTGCCTCCGCGCCTCGTGGTCAGCGGCATTATTCAGAGATGAGCGCTATCGCGCGAATAGGGACCGGGGGCCAGTCGGCCCCCGGCCCCCTTCCGAATAAGATGCTGATTACTTCTCTGAGCCGCAACAGGACTGAGACGGCGCATTTTTTCCGCCGCAGCAGCCTTTGAACATGGACATGCAGCTCTCCTTGAAGCCCTCGCCGGTAAAGTTGATCTGGCAACCGTCCTCGGTCTCGGACACCTTCATGCTACAGCATTCCTTTTCCATGATTATTCACCTCCCTTCAGCCTCTGACTATTCGAGAACACTCGAACAAAGCGCGCAAAAAAAAGGCTATTCCAGAAATTTTTTGATCGCCTCCACCGCAGCGCTGTTGACCTTGCAGCGGAAGAGCTGCCCGTCGCGCTCGCAGGTCACGAGCCCGGCGGCCTGCAGCTCCTTGAAGTGGTGCGATATCGTCGAGCGCGAGAGATCCATGCAGTCGCAGACCTGTGTGAAGGCCCTCTCGATGCCCCCTTCAGAGCCACAGCAGGAGCTCCCCTTCATGCGAAACTCTGCGCCGACCATCGACCCCTCCGGCACGCAGCAGTTTTTGTAGAGCATGACGAATATCCTGAGCCGCTGCTCGTTGGAGAGGGCCTTGAAGATCCTGGCATAGTTCGAAAGTTCCACGATCATAGAATAACAGTATCTCCAGCCCTTGTCAAGCGGGGGGGCTATTGATCCGTTTTAAGTGACCGCGCGAGGGACGAGCCACCTGATCAGCCACACCTTTATCGCGTCATTGACGCCGAGGCATGCGAGGAACGCGTACCCAAGGATCGTGAGCGTCTGCCACCATGGAAGGGGCATGAGGCCGGGCAGGCCGACGAGGGTCAGGGCGGTGCCGATCAGGGTCTCGGCGATGGTCGCGCCCATCAGGGTCTTGCTCGGCATCGTAGTCCAGAACCAGCTTCGCTCCCTCCCGGAGATGATCGAGACCGTACCGAAGTAAAGCAGCGTCAGGAAGCTGAAGGTGTAAAGCGCATTGTCGCTGGTCGCGAGCCCGAAACGCGTCCAGCATATCCACAGGAGCAGCAGGGCCTCGACGAGCGTCGCGATGCCGATAGCGACCGAGACGATGATGAACCCGCCGATCCGCCATGTCTCTGGTCTCCTCGAGGGACGGACGTTGTCCGTGGCGAGCGATATCTTTCCGGCGTCGGTCAGGAAGACCTGAAGCAGCATCGCGAAGGCCGAGATGACGAAATGGCCGGTTATGACGAACGCGACCGCGACGAACGCGGACTTAAGGATCGTCCGGCTGATCTTGTTGATGATCCACGTAAGGATGCGCTGGTAGATCGTCCGGCCCTGCGTTACGAGCTCGACTATGTTCGTCAGGCCGGGCTCGGTGAGCACGACGCTCGCAGCGCCCTTGGCCACGTCGGTCGCGGCGCTGACGGCTATGCCGACCTCGGCCTGCCGGAGCGCGGGGGCGTCGTTTACGCCGTCGCCGGTCATGCCGGTGACATGGCCCGCGGCCTGGAGGTGCTGCACCACGATGTACTTGTCCTCGGGATAGACCTCGGCGAACCCGTCCGCGCCCCTTAGCAGGTCGACCGCCTCGCCTCCGGGCTGCGCTGCCGCCGCCTTCAGGTCGGCCACGCGCCGGATGTTCGGAAGCCCTACGCCCGCGCCGATCTCAGAGCCCACCGCGAGCGCATCTCCGGTGAGCATCTTGACCGAGACGCCGAGGTCTTTGAGTTCCGCGATCAGCTCCCTGGCGTCCGGACGGGGCGGGTCATACAGTGTGACCAGCCCTAGAAGCGTGAGCGGGCCGGTCTCGGGCCCGCGCGCTACAGCGAGCGTCCTGTAGCCCTTTGAAGCCGAATCGCTGACACGCGCCTCCAGGGCCTCAATCTCCGGGAGCGCGAGCCCGCAGGCCGCGGCTACCGTGCGCACAGCGCCCTTGATCACCCTTGTGCGCTGGCCGAACTGCTCGACCAATGCTTCAGTGCGCCTGATTTTCGCGTCAAACGGGATGAACGATATTGGGGTGGCCGGTGCGATGTTGTTAAACGCGCCCCGGGCCTTCGCCGCGGCGAGGAAGGCCAGGTCGATCGGATCCTGATTGGCCTCCTGCGAGGCCAGCGCCCCGGCGGCCAGCACCCCGGCCTCGGTGGCATGCCCGATCGGGATAACTCCGGTTACGGCGAGCTGGTTTTGCGTGATCGTGCCGGTCTTGTCCACGCACAGGACGTCCATCGTCGCTGCGTCCTCCGAGGCGCTCAGCCGCGTGACCAGCACGCCGCGCTTGGCGAGTTCGTTGGAGCCGACGGCCATGCTTACGGTGAACATCACCGGCAGCGCCACAGGCACCGCGCTCATCAGGAGCACGAGCAGCAGCGGGAGCACCTCCAGGATCGGCAGGCCGCGCAGCAGCGACATCACGGCCACGACTGCCATCAGCACGCCCACGATCACGAAGAGCCAGCGCACGATGCCGGCCACGACCCCCTCGATATGGAGCTTGGGGCGCGCCTGCTGGACGAGTTCGGTGGTGCGGCCGAAATACGTCTTCGCGCCGGTGAGTATGACCACGCCGTTGCCCTCGCCCCGGCGCACGACCGATCCCGAGGAGAGCACCTCGCCGGGTGCACGGTTTACGTCCCTCGACTCTCCGGTGAGCACGGACTGGTCGACCCGCAGGGTCCCGGTGAGGAGTTTAATGTCCGCAGGGACGATATCGCCCGGCCGCACGCGGACTATATCGCCCGGCACGAGTTCGCGGGCCGCTATGACCTGCCATGCGGCATCGCGCAGGACGCGGGCGCTGACCTGGAGCCTCCGCCGCAGCGCCTCGACCACGCCCGCCGCGCGGAGCTCCTGCATGTAGCTTAGCGCGGCGTTGACGACCAGAAGCGCGCTTACGACCGCGAGGTCGGAGTATTTGTGGAGCGCGGCCGAGAGCGCCATGATCACCTCGAGCATCCAGGCCGAGAGGCCCCAGAACTTGCTAAGGAACATCAGGACCGGGTGCTTCTTTCGCTCCGTGACCTCGTTGTAGCCGTGCTCATGCAGGCGAAGCTGCGCCTCGGCCTGCGTCAGGCCGGCCGCGGGGTCCACGCGGAGCGCGGCGAGGGTGTCAGCGACCGTAGCGGCCGCGATGTCCGGTGCGGCCGCAGGGCCGGCAGCTGTCGGGCCATGTTGCTCCATGTCTCAAAGATACCACAGCCGCGGCTCTCATGCCAGGGATGGCAAGCCCGGCGGCCTTGTTGCGCGGCCCGCTGGCAGGTGATAACATTTAGTACGGCGCAGTCTCCTTAAGAGTGTATGGGGGTAAAGAGTGAAACTATCGCTGGGGACGCGGACGCAGATTATCGTCGCCTGCACGCTGGCGGTCGTCTTCGGCGCGGCCCTCTACATATCGGTCCGGGCGCTGCACTCCAACTTCAGGGAATACGAGACCCACGAGGCCTCGGACGAACTCGCCCGCGCCCAGGAGCAGATCAACGAACACATCCGCCAGCTCGAGGCCCACGCCAAGGACTATGGCGCGTGGGACGATACCGTGCGCTTCATCGAGGGCGAGTACCCCAAATACCCATCGGTAGATATAGATACAAGCGTTTACGGCAACCTCGATATCGATCTCGTCGTGATCACGGACCTCCACGGCAAGGTGCTCTACCAGGCCATGCGCATGCGTGACTACCCAGGGACGCGCATACGCAACGGCATCGCGCGCAAGGACGAACTCGGCGATATCCCGGAGGCGTTACTGCGCAAGATCAGCTCTCTGGCGCCCATAAGCGAGCGCCGCTCCGGGCTGCTGGAATTCGGCGGCGCGCCGGTGGCGGTTGCGGGCTATAACGTCACGCATTCAAACGGCGAGGGGCAGTTCGGCACGATCTTCATGGGCAAGGTGCTCGACGCAACGGTCATGGAGAAGTACTCGAGGCTCGCGCAGACCGGCGTGGCCCTGAGCCCGGCCTCGCCGGCGCAGCGGATGGCAGGCGAGAAGATCGAGATAGGGGCCCACAGCTGGACCGCCCGGAAGCTCATCGCCGGACATGCCTGGCAGGGCTTGTTCCTGCTGACCACGACCGGCGAGAGGGACATGCTCCCTCAGCTGAGGACCAGCGAGCTGGTGCTCGGGCTCAACCTCGTATTGCTCTCGGTCGTCTGCGTGGTGCTGGTCAGCGCGGTCCTCTACCGGCTTGTGCTCAGGAGGATCCGGAATTTTGCGATGCAGGCCGATCTCCTGAGCAAGGGTGACGACGAGACCCTCCGCATGCCTGTAAGCCGCAACAATGACGAGCTGGACTACCTGGCCGGGGCGCTAAACGGGCTCGTCGACGCGCTACAGAGCACGCAGCAGAGGATCATAAAAGACGCAGAGAGCGACTGCCTCACGGGGCTCGGCAACAGGAGCTTCCTGATGAACCGCCTTTCGCTCGCGTGCGCCCTGCGCGAGCGCGACCCGAACTACCGCTTCGCCCTGTACATGATCGACCTCGACGGGTTTAAGAACATCAACGATTCCTTCGGCCACAACACCGGCGACCAGGTGCTGCGAATCATAGCCGGCCGCATCCTGAGCCACACGCGGCAGTCCGACACCGCGGTGCGCCTCGGCGGGGACGAATTCGTCATCCTGCAGATGAACACCGGCAGCGCGCAGGACAGCGACGCCTTTGCCCGGAGGATCATAAGCGGGATCGCGGAGCCGTTTCAGTGCGACGGGCAGATACTGGACATAACAGCGAGCATGGGGATCAGCATGAGCATAGACCTTACGGACAAGCGCGCCCCGCAGGATTTCCTGCGCGACGCGGACATCGCGATGTATGCGGCGAAGAAAGAGGGCAAGAACCGCCACAGCTTCTTCTGCACCGAGATGGGCAGCATGGTCAGCGAACGCCTCGCGCTCGTGCACGACATGAAGGCCGCTATCGGGCGCGGCGAACTCGAGGTCTGGTATCAGCCGATCGTATCGCTGGCGGAGGGCAAGGTAGTGGAGCTCGAGGCCCTCGCGCGGTGGAGGCATCCGTCGCGCGGGCTCATAACGCCCGACTTTTTCATCCCGATAGCGGAGGAAAGCAACATGATCGTCGCGCTCGACCGCTGGGTGCTCGACGAGGCGCTCGGGGGGCTTTCAAGGATGAGGGCGATAGAGCCGAACCTCTCGGTGAGCGTCAACGTCTCGATCCGCAATTTCCTGCAGCCCGACCTCACGGATGTGATAACCGCGGCTCTTAAGGACAAGGGCCTCCCCCCGCAGGCGCTGAGCGTGGAGCTGACCGAGACCGACATAGCCCGCAACGAGGCGACCCTGGTGGGCGAGATCAGGCAGCTGACCGATCTGGGCGTGCGCTGCCTGATGGACGATTTCGGCAGCGGGTACTCCTCCCTCGGGCGGCTCGACCTGCTGCCGGTGCATACGCTCAAGATGGACCGCGCGTTCATAAGGCGCATCAACGAGGGCGACCGGCGCATAGTCGAGGCGGTCATCAACATGGCCCACGCGCTGGAGAAGAAGGTCGTGGCCGAGGGGATCGAGACCGAGCTTCAGGTCGAAGTGCTGCAATCGCTCGGTTGCGACCTGTTTCAGGGGTATCTCTTCGCCCGTCCCATGCCTGAGCCTGAACTTACGCAGCTGTTGAAAGAAGGAATACTGGCGCTTAATCGCCCCTGAGACGCACGCTCCTTGGATGCGCGAAATCGCTTGAGCCCGCCAAAAGGCCTCAAAGATCCGCCCTCGAACCTTAAGTCACGTCATCCGCGCTGTTTAAGAGGGCCTCGGCGCTATCGAAGGCAATGCGCTTTTCCTTGTCCGAGGCGAGTATCCGGGCTCTCTCGCTGTGGTGTTTGAGGAAGTTGGCGAAATCGACGACCTCGGCCTGCTGCTCCTCGGAGAGGGTATCGATTAGCTCCATGATTTTCGCCCTGTCCATTCCTAGATTATATCATCTGCCAAAGTGCCCGTGGAGCACCCGCAGGAGATTATTAACTGCTGTTTAACCTTATGAAGCATAAAACCCCGGAACGCGTCAATGGGAACTGGTTCCCAGGAACTGGTTCCCATTGACTGGTTCCGCCTGTAAAAGTCCAGTGCTCTCCGGACAGTTTTCCATCTCATCGGTCGCACTGATCAGGCGGCCTCCTCCTCAGCTTTCTGTCTTAGCTTTTTGCCCAGCTCGATAGTTTCTATTGGCCGTCTGCCCATGTTGCGATAGCCCTTGTGAGGGCGCTCGTTGTTGTAGTGGTGCAGCCACCGGTCGAGGTCATACTGCAGCTCATCGAGCGATGCGTAGAACCGGTACCTGAACGTCTCCGAGAAGAACTCGTCCAGGATGGTGCGATTAAACCGCTCCACGAATCCGTTTGTCCTCGGTGTCGCCACCTTCGTCCTTCGATGCGCGATGTCGTGAAGCGCCAGAAACAGCTCGTACGGATGCCGCAGCAGCTTGCCGCAGTACTCCGAGCCGTTGTCCGTCAGGACATGCTGGACCCTGATGCCATGGTCCTCGTAAAACGGCAGCACGCGGTCGTAGAGCACGTCGGCCGCCGTCTCGGGCCTCTTCGACGTGTACAGCTTGCCGAAGGCATAAGAGCCGTACGTGTCCACCACGGCCTGCAGATACACGGTCCCGATGCCCTTGAGCTTGCCCACCGTGAAGGTGTCCTGGCTGAGCAGATAGCCCGGATATGCGCTCTCCACATGCCTTTCCCTGAAGCACGGATTGGCCCGCTCGATGAGCTTGACCTGCTCCTCCGTTAGCTCGATCTCCTTGCCGTTAGCCTCCTGCTCAAGCCGGAGGATGCGCTTGGCCTTCGACTCCAGCCCCTCGCGAACCTGGATGCGATACACAGTTGAGGGACGCACCAATATGCCCTCCAGAAGCAGGTGCTCGAAGATGCGCTGCTTCCCCCACCGGGGGTGAGCAAGGCTCATCTCGATCACTCGCTTGCGGGCCTCCTCAGGCGTCTTGTGGGGACAGCTACGCGCTATCGGCGGAAGGTCCGCGAGCCCCGCAAACCCCTGCTCCTGAAACGCCCGCTTGTACTCGTAAAACTGGCTGCGGCTCACCCCCCGGCGGCGACAGGCCTCCGACACGTTCCTGAGCCTCTCGGCCAGCTGAAGCATTGAAAGCCTCCCTTGTGATATCTTTTCTTTGGCAGTCATGCCCTTCCTCCTTCGGTCTGTGTTTTGTGGTGAAACATTCTAACCGATGGAAGGGCTGGCTGCCGCCTGCTTTTTCCAGCCTGATACTGTCCGGTAAGAGCGTAACCTTTACATTCCGCCCTGCCGTTCTATCATCGCGCATGTTATATATGGCAAACTCTAAAAATAGCTTTCTGCTGCGAGGGGCTCTGATCGCGGCATACTGTGTCATCGGGACGAAAAAGGTACTCAACGTAGCGCTGCTACGCCTCCGTTCCTTTTTCGCCCGCTTCCTTGTCTGCCACGATCTCGCTCCCTCTCGCTTACGAAACCTATTTTTAGAGGTTGCCTTCTGCCATCGGAACTCGGTGGGTCACGCGGAAAACGTTTCTGAACGCATGAACACGGAGGCCGAAGAAAATGCAAGTTTTCCGTAGGGTTGGACTGTCTTTTCTCCGTTCATTTGAACGCTCTAAAAAAAAATACGCAGGTGCGGGCGCGGTAACAATGTATATAACTAAGCCGTTGACCGCTCGCACGATTATGCAGGGGAAACTTAAAGCGCGAGAAATCGTCTTCAGACAAGGAACGGCGAGGAAACCGCCCGCAAGTGTACTGGGATGTACTCTGGAGGGCGTGTTTCCGAGCCGTGACGCAGTATCAAGCGATTTGGCGCGCTTTGGAAAAAGGGAGCTAATACCGCAGAACGCGATATATGCCTTGTATCTGGTTGAGCTTGTGCATCATGGTGCTGAGTTCCGTCCTGTCGTGCACTTCGAGTATGCAGGTGATTCTGGCCTTCCGGTCCTGCCGCGAGGTGACCGCCTCGAGGTGTGTGATGTTGATCCCGGCGGCCGAGACGATGGCGCTGACCTCGGCGAGAATGCCCGGCCGGTCGGTCGTGTCGAGGCGAATGCGGGCGTATGCGTATGTATCCGGGGCGGGGGTCCACTGGACGTCGATCACGCGGGCCTCGTCCACGGCGGTGCTCTGGAAGTTCTGGCAGTCGCGGCGGTGGACGGCCACGCCCTTGCCGCGCGTGATGAACCCGACGAGCTGGTCGCCGGGGATCGGGTAGCAGCACTTCGAGGTGTGGTAGAGCACGCCGTCGATGCCGGTGATGATGATGCCCTTGAGCTCCTTCTCCTTCGCCGGGGGCTTGGGGAGCGCGGCCTCGGCCTCGCGGGCCTGCGGCTCGATGTCCGGCCTGAGTTTTTTGATGACCTGAAGCGGCGTGACCTGGCCGAAGCCTACCGCGGTCAGCAGCTCGTCGGCCGATCCGAGTTTCAGGGCGTGGGCTACGTGTTCCATCTCCGCCCCGTGCGCGAGCGACGGGCTCAGGGAATGCTTGCGGAGGTCCTCCTCCATCAGGCGGAGGCCGAGCTCGAGGCCCTGCTTGCGCTCCTCGCCCTTGATCCACTGCTTGATGCGCGCCTTGGCGCGCGTCGTGACGACGAACTTCAGCCAGTCGCGGCTGGGCTTGTGGCCCTGCGCGGTCAGGATCTCCACCGTGTTGCCGCTCTCGAGGACGTGGCGCAGCGGGACCATCTTGCCGTTTATGCGCGCGCCGACGCACTGGTTGCCGACCTGCGTGTGGATGCCGTAGGCGAAGTCCACGGGCGTCGATCCCTGAGGGAGCTCCTTGATGTCGCCCTCGGGGGTGAAGACGTAGATCATGTCCGGGAGGACCTCACTCTTGACGGCCTCCATGAACGCTATAGGGTCCTTCTCCTCCATCTGGTGCTGCAGGACGTCTCTGAGCCAGGAGATGTACTTGTTGTCCTTGTCGCGGAGGCCTCCGGCCTCCTTGTACCGCCAGTGGGCCGCGATGCCCTCCTCGGCTATGGAGTTCATCTCCTCGGTGCGCACCTGAAACTCGACGCGTTCGCCTCCGGGGCCTATGACCGTGGTGTGCAGGGACTGGTACATGTTGGCCTTGGGCACGCCGATGTAGTCCTTGAACTTGCCGGGGATCGGGGTCCAGAGCGAGTGCACCAACCCGATGATCGCGTAGCAGTTGGGGTTCGTGTCGGTGATGATGCGGATGCCGAGGACGTCGTGGACCATCTCGAACGGGATGCGCTGGCGCTGCATTTTTTGGTATATGCCGTAGTAGTGCTTGACGCGGCCCATGACCATGCCGGGCAGGACCTCCTCGATCAAACGCTGCTTGACCGTGGCCACGAGGTCGCGGATGTAGCTCTCCTGCACCTCGCGCCGCTTCTCGACCTTCTCGGCTATCTCCTCGTAGACCTTCGGCATCGCGTACTTGAAACTGAGGTCTTCGAGTTCGGTCTTCAGCCAGCCGATGCCGAGGCGGTTGGCGAGCGGGGCGTATATGTCGAGCGTCTCCTGTGCTATTCGTTGGCGGCGCTCCTCGGAGAGGAACCCCAGCGTGCGCATGTTGTGCAGGCGGTCGGCGAACTTTATGATAACGACGCGGATGTCCTCGGCCATGCTCAGGATCATCTTGCGGAAGTACTCGGCCTGCGCGACCTCCTTGCTCTTGAACTCCACGCGGGAGATCTTCGTGAGGCCCTCGACCAGGAACGCGAGCTCGTAGCCGAAGCGCTTCTTGATGTCCTCGGGTGTGACCGGGGTGTCCTCGACCGTGTCGTGCAGCAGGGCGGCCGCGATCGTGACGACGTCCATCTTCATGTCGGCCAGGATCGATGCGACCTCCAGCGGGTGGGTCATGTAGGGCTTGCCCTCGCTGCGCTTGGCGAGCCCGTGGGCCTCGCTCGCGAAGTAGTAGGCGCGGCTCAGGAACTCGGTGTCGGCCCCGGAGTGGTAGGAGCGTACTTTCTTGATAAGGTCGTCGATGCTCCGGACCTTTACGGGCTCGGCCGATGTCTGTCCAGGGATAGCCGTCAGGGGGATGCCCTCCATCTGTTTATTATAGGCCAACGCATTGGAAATGTGGGGACGCCGGCGGTTTCGCAGCCTATGGCAATGGCGCGGGCGCTGGGGTATAATCAGATAACAAGGAGGAGCGCCATGTCACTGTCGATCAACACGAATATCCCTTCGGCCGGGAATGCCGCGTCCGAGGCGATGCAGTCGCTGTTTAAGAAGCTCTCGTCCGGGTCGGGCATCAACTCGGCCGCGGACAACCCGGCCGGGCTCGCGATAGTGCAGGCAATGCGCGCTGACATACTGAGCACGAACACGGCGATCAATAACGCGCAGGAAGGCTACGGCATGGCGGAGGTCGCCGGGGGCGCACTTGGGACGATCACCGAGACGCTGACCAGCATGCGCGAGCTTGCGATGCAGTCGGCCAACGGCACGCTCAGCGCCTCGGATCGCCAGGCCATAAACCAGCAGTTCAGCGAGCTTGCAAGCTCCATCGACGCCACCGCGAACTCGACCGAGTATAACGGAACGAACCTGCTTGCCAATGGCTCGCAGACGACGCTTCAAGTCGGGACTGGAAGCTCGGCCCAGAGCCAGATGACCATCAATATAGCGGCCTCCGGCACCGCGGCCCTCGGCGTCGCCGGGGACGTTTCCACGCAGGGCGCGGCGCAAAAGATGCTCGATATCATAGACGAGGCGATAGGGAAAGTCAGCGCGAACAACGCCAGCATCGGGGCCGCCCAGAACACGTTAAGCTCCACGCTTGCGGGCCTTGCGTCGTCATATACCAACGAGCAGGCCTCGGTGAGCGCGATAGGGGATACGGACTACGCGGCCGCGACCGCCGAGCTGGTCAAAAACAGCCTCATGCAGCAGGTTAACGTTGCGGTGCAGGCTCAGGCCAACGTCCTGCCCGAGCAGGCGCTCAAGCTCTTGCAGTAAGCTCCGCGACCTTGCGCTGTACGAGGTCGGCGTACCGCTGGTAGGCACCGTCCATATCCGGTTCGGCCGCGGGCGGCGGGACCGGATCCCCGATTGTCACGGTTATGCGGCCATGAAGCGCGGGCCATGCCTTATGCCGCGGCCATGCCTCGTATGTCCCGGTGATCCGGATCGGCACGACCGGGACGTTTAACCTGTGGCTGAGGATGCCGATGCCCTTCCTGAAGCGCATAATCCTGCCGTCGAACGAGCGTCCGCCCTCCGGGAATATGAACAGCCCCTGGCCCCGGCGCAGAACGAACGCCGAGGCCTGAAGCGCAGCGCCGAGCGCGCTGTCCGGGTCTATCGGGATGATGTGTCCGAGCCTCGCGCCGAACGCCCCGAGCCCGGCCTCGAAGTACTTGCTGTCGCCCTGCATGTACATCTCGCGAAACGCCGCGAGTGGCAGCGCCGCGCCGATGACGAACCCGTCATAGTAGCTCGAGTGGTTCGCCACGGCTATGAACGGCATCCGGGGCAGGCTGCCGCGAACTTTAAGACCGTATAGCAGCCTGAAGTAGACCTTCAGACCCGCGAGCACCGGCACCGCGATCAGCGCCCATGCGAGCGCGCCGCGGTCAACGCCGGAGGCGTGCTTGATATCATCGGAGGGTTCGCGGTTCAGTATGGTATCGAGCGCGTCAGAGCGCGGCTCCCTTGACGTGGCAGCCGCACCGCCGCTGACGATCAGGCGGATGCGGTCCAGCAGCTCGCTCACGGTATGGATCTCGGCCATCATCCCCTCGGGCAGCGATATCCCGAAGGCCGACTCTATGGATACCGCGAGCTCCACGCGCTTGAGCGAATCGATGCCGAGGTCGAGCTCAAGGTTGTCCGAAGGCCGCACGGAGACGCCGTCCTCGATGAATGACTTGATGCAGCCCAGAAGCAGCCTGCCTTGCGGATCATTGAGCAGCGCGGTCTCGCCCTCGGCCTCATGCCGCCGCTCGACGGCCTCGGGCTTGATCATGAACCGCCGGAGCTTGCCGAGCGGGGTGCGCGGAAGCGGAGTGGTCGAGACCGAGAACCCCATCACGCGCATATGGGGCGGCAGCCCGGAGGAGTGCTGCGTGATCTGCCATTTGATCGCCTCGCTCACGTTGCCGATTTTCTCGGCCTTGGCGTACTCCATATCAGGTACTACCACCGCGTGGAGCCTGCCGGCGTGCTGCATCACGCAGAGCTCCTTTATGAGTGGGATCTTCAGGTAATGCGCCTCGACCTCCTCGGGGTATACGTTTTTGCCCGAGCCAAGGACGAT
The DNA here is from genome assembly GCA_963721805.1 of Nitrospirota bacterium. Taxonomy (GTDB): domain Bacteria; phylum Nitrospirota; class Thermodesulfovibrionia; order Thermodesulfovibrionales; family JdFR-86; genus CAVRJY01. Next base: position 292,535 of record CAVRJY010000002.1, read on the forward strand.
GACCTCCTTGAGCCTCCCGGTGATGAAGACGTATCCTTCCGGGTCGACGTACCCCAGGTCGCCGCTTCTGAACCATCCGTCTTTGAGGACTTTAGCGGTATCGATAGGCCGCTTGTAGTAGCCGGCCATGACCATCGGCCCCTTGATCGCGATCTCGCCCTCGCCGCTTTCTGAGGGTTCGAGGACCATTATCTCCGCACCCGGAAGCGCGATGCCTACGGAGCCCGGCTTCCTGCGCCGGGGTGGCGTGAAGCAGACGATAGGGGAGGTCTCGGTCAGGCCGTAGCCCTCCAGCACGGTGAAGCCTAGCGATTCAAGCGAGGCCATCACCGAGGGGTCGAGCCTCGCGCCGCCCGAGGCGAGGAACCTGAACTGCCCTCCGAGCGGACTGAGTATCATAGCCATCAGGTTCAGCCCGCTGGCCTTGCGGATGATTGAGGCGGCGCTTATAAATCCCCGCATCGCGCGGCTCAGGACGTATGGGAGCGCCCCGATTTTTTCGATCAGCCTTTTATTCAGGAGCTCCAGGAGCAGGGGCACTGCGACGAGCACCGTGCCGCCGGTCTCCTTAGAGGCCGCGACGATCTCCGGCCCCTTAAGCCCGGCGGGGTAAGTTATACGCGCCCCGAGCAGGGCGGGCAGGACGAACGTGCCCATGAACGCATAGGTGTGGTGCAGCGGCAGGACCGCGAGAATGTTGTCAGCCGATGATACGATATCGAGCCCGGCCACCGCGCGCGCGTCAGAGAGCAGGTTGCCGTGCGTGAGCATCACGCCCTTCGGAGCGCCCGTGGTGCCGGAGGTATAGAGGATCGCGGCGAGGTCGTCAGGGCCTTTCGTAATCTCTGTGAGATCCGAAGGCGCGTCCCAGTCCATCGCGTCCATATCGAGCACCCGAATGCCGCCGTCAAGCTTGGAGACGGCCTCTCTGACCACAGGGAGCGCGTCGCCCGAGGTCACGACTATGCGCGCGGAGGAGTCCTCGATGATGTTCCGGATCTCGGGCGCTGTGAGGCGCGCGTCCATCGGCACGAGTATCGAGCCAAGCATGAGCGCGCCCCAGTACGACGCCAGCCACTCCGGGCGGTTCGGCGCGATGAGCGCCACGCGCGTACCCTCCGCAGCCCCGGCATCCGCGAGCGACCGTGCGGCCGCCCGCGCCATGTCATGGAACTCGCGGTAGGTGATCGAGCGCCACTGCCCGCCTCTTATGTGGTTGATCGTGATGCGGTTGGAATTCAGGAGTGCGGCCTCTCTAAGGGCCGCGTGCAGCGAGTTCACCTGTGAAGAATCCCGAGCGCCTTGTGGTGCAGTGCGGTGTTTGCCGCGGCGAGCACCGAGACGCTGCGCTCGAGCCCGAGCGCGACATGTCCGATATCCCGGCCCCCGGCATCCGTGACGATCCCGCCGGCCTCGCGTATTATCAGCCACCCGGCAGCGAAATCCACGCTCCGCGATTTCATGGGAGTGACGAAGACGCTCACCGTGCCGGAGGCGACATAGGCCAGGTCGAGCGCCAGCGCGCCGAGGCAGCGTGTGCGCCGGGCCGCGCTCAGAAGCGGCGAGATCAGCGGCAGGTCGCGGGCCGGGCTTTGGGTCTCGTATGCCGCGAGCCTGAGCGTGTCGTCCTGCTGCATGACACACCTCTCATCGCCCTGATACGCAACGCCCGCGCCTTTGGTTGCGTGGAACTCATCGCCGGACACGATATTGAGCACGTATGCGTATTGTATGTCGTCAAGCGTGGGGCCGTTTGCGATGGCTATCGATGTGCCGTAGTAGGGCAGGCCCGAGAGCGCGTTTTTGCTCCCGTCTATCGGGTCTACGAGCGCGATCATCCCGCCGCCGTTAAGCTGCACGGTGCCGGCCTCTTCCGAGATGACCGTGATCGGCACACCGGAAGCGCGCAGCCCTTCGATGATGATCCCCTCGGCCCTGCGGTCGACCTCGAACGTGATGTCCCCGCCCGCGCCCCGGGCCGTGCCTTCGGTCACGCGCGTGTCCATGCCCCTTATTGATTGAAGCAGACTGTGGCCTATGCCCCTTAGTATGTCGATCATATGCCTGATATTGTACGCGATAATTTGGGTTGACACCAGCGGGACGAGGCATGTTAGGGTAGATGATGAAATTTATGGCTGTCGCCCTGGCATTGTTCGTAATGACCGTGCTATCGGGGTGCGAGCACGCCAAGCCGCCGCTGAAGATCGGCGACCCCCTGCCTGCCCTCACGCTGCCCTCAATAGACGGTTTTCAGATGGAGCTCCCTGCCGCGATCAAGGGCAAGGTAACGGTGATCCTATTTTGGGAGGAGGGCTGCCGCTACTGCGAGCGCGGGATGCCTGACATCGTCTCGGTCTATGACAAGCTCAAGGACAAGGGGTTTCAGTTCGTAGCCATTCAGATCGGCGGGAGCCCTGGAGCGTCCGAGGAGTTCAAGAAGAGGTTCGGGATAACTTTCCCGATGCTGCACGACCCGAAATCCGCTATAATCGATCTATACGGGATCGCCGGCGTGCCGACGATGTTCCTGGTCGATAAGGCCGGGATCGTGCAGGAGAAGATACTCGGGGGGCTCGACGGCCCCGGTATAGAGGAACTGGTCAAGCCGAGGCTCTGAGGGCCGCAACCGCAAGGAGCGTTCAACGATGAAGAAATGCCTTGTAGCCGTCTGCCTGCTGATCGCGTTTTCAGCGTCCGCGGCGTTGGGGGCCGAGATCAAGCCGTCTAAAAAAGATAAGTGCCCTGTCTGCGGGATGCTCGTCTATATGTACCCTGACTGGGCCTCGAAGATCGCGTTCAAGGATGGCGCGACAGTATATTTCGACGGGCCGAAGGACATGATGCGCTATTATCTGGATATGGCGAAGTACGCCAAGGGGCGCTCCGGGGCCGACGTCGCCGAGATGCTCGTCACAGAGTACTACGACCTCACGCCGGTTGACGCCAGGAGCGCGTGGTTCGTGGCCGGAAGCGACGTCATGGGCCCGATGGGCCCGGAGCTCGTGCCGTTTAAGACCGAGGCCCAGGCCGCTGACTTCAAGCGCGACCACAAAGGCAGGGCGATATATAAATTCAGCGACGTCACCTCTGCGGTGATGAAGGACGTTCAATAGCATTGCGCAAGTCCGGCGTCTTCACCGCATGGGTCGCGGCGTGCGCCCTCCTTTGGGCCGCGCTATATGCGCACTCGCTCGCAACGCGGGCTGACGGCATCAGGCGGCTCGCGCTGATGGAGCGGCAGGTCGAGGCCTACGGCCTGACCGACCTGTGCATCTTCACCGAGGCCCGGTACACGCGCAACCCGGCGGTCGCGGATTTCTGGACCGCGTTTCAGGACCACCCGGCATCGCTTGAGCACTTTCCCTCCGGCTCGCTGATGGAGCCGCCTCCGCATCTTCTGCACAGGGGGCGAAATGAGCGATGAGCGGACTGAAATTAATATGAGCGATGAGCGGTCTGAAATTAAAAAAAACGATGAGCGGTCTGAGATTAACGCGCGCGGTGAGATCGAGCGCCACCGCCACATACTCGACTTCGCGCTTTCGTCGATCTTAAGGCGCAAGGGCCGCAACGCCGCGCTGCTCGTCGTATACGCGGGCGTGATATTCCTTTTGGCCTCTGCGGTGTTCTTCACGGACGCGATCAGGCGCGAGGCGGCCGCGGTGCTTCAGGGCTCGCCCGAGCTGCTGGTGCAGCGGCTCGAGGCCGGACGCCACGCCCTGATCCCGGCCTCATACGCCGACACTATCCGCTCGATCCGCGGCGTAAGCTCTGTCACGCCGCGGCTCTGGGGGTATTACTTCGACCCCGTGGCGGGCGCAAACTATACCGTGGTCGTACCTGCCTCGTTCCCGCACCCGGCCGGCGAGATCGTCATAGGCTCGGGCCTCGCCCGCGTCAGGCGCGCCGAGCCCGGAGACCTCACCTACATCCGCACGTACGACGGCAAGATGCTCAGGCTCAAGGTCGCCGGGATACTGAGTTCCGATTCCGAGCTCGTATCGGCCGACATGATCCTGATGGGCGAGGCGGACTTCCGCGCCCTGTTCGGCACGCCGGAGGGCATGGCCACGGACCTCGCGGTTCTGGCCAGAAACCCGGCCGAGCACGCCACAATCGCCGGGAAGATCAGCGACCTGCTCCCGGATGCGAGGCCGATCCTGCGCTCCGAGATCCTGCGCACGTACCAAAGCGTCTTCGACTGGCGCGGCGGCGTGATGCTCGCACTGCTGGCCGGGGCGGTACTGGCGTTCATCATATTCGCGTGGGACCGCGCGGCCGGGCTCAGCGCCGAGGAGCGGCGCGAGATCGGCATACTCAAGGCCATCGGCTGGGAAACCTCCGACGTCCTGCTCCTGAAGTTCTGGGAGGGAACGGTAATATCCCTTAGCGCGTTTCTGGTCGGAGGGGCGCTGGCATACGTGCACGTCTTCATGGGCTCGGCCTCGCTGTTCGCCCCGGTGCTCAAGGGCTGGAGCGTGCTGTACCCCGAGTTCAGGCTCGTGCCCCAGATGAACTTCTCGGAGATCGGGACGCTGTTTTTCCTCACGGTCGTGCCGTATACCGTCGCGACGGTCGTGCCGTCGTGGAGGGCCGCTACGGTCGACCCCGACTCGGTGATGAGATCGCAATGATAGAGCTCGACGGCATAATGATATTCGAAACAAATTCTCGCTGTGCTCGAATTTGTTTCGGGATAGGGAACATTTAAATTAGTGATTGAACTAGAAGGCATAAGGAAGGTCTTCAATGCCGGGAGGCCAAACGAGTTCGAGGCCCTGCGCGGCATCACGATGAGGCTTCCATTAGGCGGCGTGACCGTGATCAAGGGGCCGTCCGGCTCGGGCAAGACCACGCTGCTGGCGGTGCTCGGCTGCATGATGCGCCCGACAGAGGGCCGAGTGCACCTAAACGGCCGCGAGATTACCAGCCTCCCCGAGCGGTTCCTGACCGGGATCAGGCGCGAGACGTTCGGGTTCGTCTTCCAGCAGTTTCACCTCATGCGCGGCATCACCGCGATAGAGAACGCGATGCTCCCGCTTTACCCCACCGGGCTTTCGCACGCAGAGGTCCGCGCGCGCGCAACGGGGCTTTTTAAGATGCTGCACATCGAGGCCAAGGCCTACTCGGACTCCGCATGGCTCTCGGGCGGCGAGGCCCAGCGCGTGGCCATAGCGCGCGCCCTGATCAACAACCCCTCGGTCCTGATCGCTGACGAGCCTACCGCCCACCTCGACACCGCGCTGTCGCAGGAATGCATCTCGATATTCGGCGACCTCAAGTCCACCGGCAAGACGATCATCATCTCCAGCCACGACCCCGTGGTCTTCGACTCCCCGATGGTCGACCGCGTCATAGAGGTCCGCGACGGCAGGCTGATCGAATGACTCTCACGCCGGAGACCGCGGCCCTGACGGTGTCCTCGGCCCTGAGCACGGTGATGATATGCGCCTCGGCCGCGTTCGGCGTGACGGTGCTCAGGCGGTGGGACCTCAGAAGCGGCAGCGAGCTACAGCTGACCCTGGAGCGCCGGACCTACCTCGTATCGACGATGCTCGCGTACGCGTTTTTCTTCGAGTGCATATCCTTGTTTTTTCTCGTCCACACGGCCGAGAAGATGCACCCGCTCTTCGTGGGCGCGATGTGCGCGGTGGGCACGTTCAGCGCTAGCCGCTTCGGGTTCCCCTCGCTGATAATCCAGTGCATAACTTTTTTGCTGGCTGCCATATGGCTGATCATGAACTACGCAGACAGCCGCGCGAGCGACTACCCGCTAATCCGGCCCAAGTACGCCCTGCTCCTGCTGATCGCGCCTGTATCGGCCGCTGGCACCGCAACGCTTATCGGATTTTTCTGGACCTTGGAGCCTCACGTGATAACCTCGTGCTGCGGCGCGCTGTTTGGGAGCGGATCCAACGCCAGCATAGCCGCATCGCTGGGCGCACTTCCGCCCAAGCCCGCTATGATCGCGTTTTACGCCTCGATAGCGCTCGTGGCGCTAAGCGGGCTTTACGCCGCTCGAACGGACCGGGGGCATGCCGCGCTCGGCCTGCTGAGCCTCGCTGCGCTCGTGGTCTCGCTTGCCTCGATCATCTCGTTCGTCTCTTGCTACGTGATGGAGCTGCCCACGCACCACTGCCCGTTTTGCATCCTGCAGGCAGATTACGGCTACATAGGCTACCCGATGTACCTTGCGCTCTTCGGGGGCGCGGCCGCCGGGATCGGCGCTGGAGTGCTCGGGGCCTATAAGTCTGTCCCGAGCCTCGCGGACCCGCGCATCAGGCGCAATCTGGCCTATTGGTCGATGGCGCTGTTTCTGTTATTCGCTGCGATAGTGACATGGAAGATCCTGGGAACGGACTTCAAGCTCTTCGGCTGATACGGGTCAGGATTTTTTGATCCTCAAAAACTTACGTTTGCCTACCTGAAGAAGCGCGTCGGCCGAGCCTAAAGCCAGATTCGGGTCGGTGATCTTCACCCCGTCGAGCTTCACCCCGCCTTGCGAGATCAGCCTCCGGGCCTCGCTCATGCTCGATGCGAGCGCGTGCTCCTTCATCACCAGCGCGGCCGGGGAGCCCTCGGCGATGAACGCCTCGGGGATGTCGTCCGGGAGGCCCTTCTCACCGCCGAACATGCGGTCGAACTCCTCGCGCGCGGCCTTGCCCTCGATCACTCCCCAGTAGCGGCCGACGATCTCCTCGGCGAGCGAGGCCTTCGCGTCGCGGGGGTGCACGCTCCCGTCCGCCAGGCCGGATTTCAGCGCTCCCAGCTCCCCAAGCGTGATGTGGCTTAAAAGCTCATAGTAGCGGAGCATCAGCGCGTCCGTGATCGACATGATCTTGCCGAATATCTCTCTCGGGCTATCGCTGATGCCGATGTAATTGCCCAGGCTCTTGGACATCTTCTTCACGCCGTCCGTGCCCTCTAATAGCGGCATCATCAGGACGCACTGCGGCTCCTGCCCGTACTCCTTCTGGAGCTCGCGGCCCATCAGGAGGTTGAACTTCTGGTCAGTGCCGCCAAGCTCGACGTCGCAGCGGAGCGCGACGCTGTCGTAGCCCTGCACGAGCGGGTACATGAACTCGTGGATATGGATCGGGACCTGCCCCTCGTAGCGTTTTTTGAAGTCGTCGCGCTCGAGCATACGGGCGACGGTATAGTGGCTCAGCAGCCGCACGATCTCGGCGGGCTTGAGCGGGTCGAGCCACTCGGAGTTGAACTTTACCGTCGTCCGCTCCGGGATCAGGATCTTGAATATCTGCTCGCGGTAGGTCTCGGCGTTTCTGAGCACGTCCTCGCGCGTCAGCGGCGGCCGCATCTCGTTTTTGCCCGAGGGGTCGCCGATCATGCCCGTGAAGTCCCCGATCAGGAATATGCACTCGTGGCCGAGCTCCTGAAACTGGCGCATCTTCTCTATCAGGACGGTATGGCCGATGTGGATGTCCGGCGCGGTCGGGTCAAACCCGGCCTTGACGCGCAGGGGGCGGTTTTCCTTCACCGAGCGGACGAGCTTGCGCATGAGCTCGGCCTCGCTTATGAGTTCGGCCGCCCCGCGGCGTATCGCCTCCATCTGTTTTTCGGGTGAGATCATCGAATGCGTATGATAAACGTTGCGGTCACATGAGGTCAAATGAAATAAAAAAAAGGCCACGCGAATGGCCGGGGATTTTTATGGCGGGGCGGACGGGGCTCGAACCCGCGACATCCAGCGTGACAGGCTGGCACTCTAACCAACTGAGCTACCGCCCCAAGGGGTGCACATGGTAGGCGGAACAGGGATCGAACCTGCGACATCAGCCTTGTAAGGGCTGCGCTCTCCCGGCTGAGCTATCCGCCCGCGTACGTCCTTAGGAATGCTAATTATCCACTACCGGCCCCGAATTTGTCAAATCCCGCGCCGGCAGGGTGCGGCGGCCCGAAACGCCCCGGCGCATCGGCCCCGGGCGGGCATGCTGCTATTTGATGTGGCATTTAAGGCAGAGGCGGGAATCGTTGTTTGATAAAACGAGGTGACTCTCGTTTCGTTTATACGGGTTATGGCATGACAGGCAGGTCACCTTCCCGTCCACCATCACTATCCTGCGGTCCGTGAGAGTCCTGAATTTGCCGGGTTCGCCCTTGACGTACAGTACGTCCACCTTGTGGCCGTCACGCGATATGTCCGGCCCTATAGTGCCGTCATGGCAGCCGAGGCACCCGTTGACAGCCTGATCGTCCAGGTCGTCGCGGTTGCCCATGTGCGCCATCCCCAGCAGGCAGGCCATGCCGGTCGTGCAGTCGTGGCAGACGCTGCACAGCTTGCCAGAATCCTTCCGCAGGCCGCAGACGCCTTGCGCGCATTTATGGCATGTGAGGCACACCATCTTCCCGTTGGCGTCAAGCGGCAGGGGTTCCTTCATGCCCTGAGGCGTCTTGAGCGTGTGCGTCGGGAGCGCGCGCGGGTGGCACGACAGGCAGTATGTGCTGTCAATCCCCGCCGGGTCGTGCATCCCGGCTATTGCGACCGATGAGCAGAGTGACAGGAATAAAGCGGCGGTGTAAAGGCGTATCATGTGCTGCCCCCCATTCTTGACGAAATCGTAGCACCAAACAGCCCTCGGAGCAACTGAATTGCGTGGCAAGCGGGCTTATGCATTGTTTATGCCTGTAGCCCTCCCGCAAGCCAGTGTTTTGGCGCTTATTTTTCGAGGCATCATGTCAGGCCCAAATGAAGCGGTCAGCGGGAAGCCGGACAAACTCTGCGCCTTTGGATCTCTGAAGCCGCATCGCGCCGCGCCTCTTGACAGTCTATGACACTCAAGGTTATTCTCTAAATGCCTGATTTCACGAAATTTCCATACCAGCCGGAGTGGCGGAATTGGCAGACGCAAGGGACTTAAAATCCCTCGGGGGCAACCCCATACCGGTTCAATCCCGGTCTCCGGTACCATAATAATAACAAGGGGTTAGACGATTTTCGTCAACCCCTTTTGCTTTGTGATTCCAATTCTGGGGAAAGTTTGGGGAAAGTCAGATTCGCGTAAACCCCAATAGTCTCAGATACCCCATGGTGGTCGAGATGTTGCTGTGGCCGAGCCTCTGCATGATTTCCAAGGTGCTCATGCCGCTATTGGCCCATATAGAGGCCCTGCGGTGCCGAAGATTGTGCCATGCCCATGGCCTTTGTCCGCATAAGCGCACTGCCTTGGTAAGATAGTGCTGATACTCACTGCAAGCCTCCTCCAAACCTTTGAAGTCCGGGCTTATACATGCCGGTCGCGGCACATACCGTGGAGTTAGGGTTGAGTTCTTGGCCTTCCTCGTCCAGAGAACTACTTGCTCGCCGATAATTTCCGGTTTATTGAAAAACCGGACGGCTTCGTTGATGCGACAGCCTGTTTCCTGAACGAAGCCAAAAAGAACTTTTCGGGCCGGAGTTAATCTGCTATAGACCTCCTCGATCTCGGCATCTGTTGGGATGTGTTTGAGCTTTTGCTCTATGGGATAGAGTCCCAAGCCGTGCGCCGGGTTGCGCATATCAAGATCATGGATTTTGATGCCCCATTCAAAAAGGGCATGGATGATCCGCTGCATTTCCCTGAGCCGATGGTTGGTCTGTCCTTTGGCAGCAAACCGCTTGGCTTCATTGGAAAACAGATCGTGAAGCTGTTTTTTGGTTATCTGCGACACCTCAATGTCGCCGATATAATCCAACAGCTTTTTGAAAAACCGTTTGGTGTTTTTGTAATACTGAAGACTTCTCTTGGCCTGAAGCTCATCAAGCCGGTCGTTCATTAAGCTCAAGAGCATAATGCTGCTTGTTGGATTCCGTGCCTCCTTGTCCGCCCTGTTGATGTAATCTCTTTCGGCTTTCCGCGCTTCCTGCTTTGTGAGGTATATGCACTGAGAGCAATACTTGTTGCCCAAATACTGCCCTCTGAATAGCCACCTCACGCCCTTGGCCAGTTTCCGGCTATACACGCCCACGCTCTCACCTCCTATCGTCTCGCCTCGTTAAGGCTGTTAAAGTTTTCGTTGAAACTCCGTTTAGCTTTGGATATAATTTAAGAACGGTAAAAGGCTTACAGGTAGGGGTAGTCTTTCAAAATTTGGGTTGGTTTAAGGCGGTAAGAGGTAACAGGAGGTGTCTATGGACACCAAGTTCCTCTCCGCCAAGGAGGTCGCCGCCCTGCTGGGTCGATCCGAAAAATGGGTCTACTCCAACAAGGCGGCAATTCCGGGTATGTTCTACCTCGGTAGATCATACTTTTGGGATCAAGAAGTCCTCCTTGGAACCCTGAAAGACTTGGCAACCCGTCCTGCCAAGCCGGGAGCAAGAAGCGGCGGCAAGCCTATTGGCGACCGCCACTGCCTGCTCTAAGTTCGTGCGGGGTGGGGTTATTACTCCACCCCCATTTTTTGTGTGGCCCCCTGTTCTTGGGCTTCCGGCTTCCCGCCGGTCGATCCGCTCTTTCGTCCTCTCTTTTTAGGTTCACCTGTTCCGTTGGCGATGGCTGCAAGATATGCCTCCACCCCTTTGATTTCCGCCGTTACCTCGGCAAGCTCTATTTTGAGTTTGATTTCCGTGGCTCTGAGTTCTTCTAGCCTGTTTGCTGCCTGTTCCCTGAACATCATAACGCCTCCTTTTCTTGAGTTTTACGTCTCACCTTTATTGTAGAAAGGCGCGCGGATGTTGGAAATAGAAACCATCGGAGAATTCAAGATAATTTAGGAACTTACGGGATGCTGCGTTGATTCGCTGTCCTGAGACAGGATAATCCCTAGGACTTGCTCCGTATCACTAAGCACCCGGAGTGCCGCCGCATACGGCGAAAGCTTTGCCTTCACCGCATAGTGGGTGATATATCGATAGCCGTTGCCGAGCGCCTTGTCTGGTTCTTTGCCGATGAGCTTGCAAAGCACGATGGCTCCAAGCTCGGCTACGATCTCTTGTCTCCAGTCCTGACCGGGGGTAAGGTTACCCATGATCCGATGGTGGGCAGAGTGGCACAGCTCGTGGAAAAACACGCTTTCTTCCGGCGATGCCAGAACGATTTCCTTGCGGCTCTGGGCATATGCGCCATAGAAGTAGGAACTTCCGGCCACGGCTTTTACGCTGATGCCCCATTCCGAAGCTCGTTTCAGAAGCGGCAACTCCGGCACGATTAGCTTCTGGTATTCCACCGGTTTGCCGTTGGTGTCTTCAATCCGAAATACCGGCACTAGCATGAAGGCGCGAACGACCTTTTCGTCATCCTTTTCGTTATTCTCTTGACGATAGGGGCAAGGATATGGATCGCTCGACTACCTTTTCTCGGATACCGTCCGATCTTGTTCCACTGCCTGATGCCGCGCGCGTCCTGTGTGCCGCTGGAATAGGCCAAGAGCCTGTTAAGTAGGGACCACTTGGCCATTGGGATGTCCACCTGCGGATAACACGTCAGAGCCACCGCTTCGGGGATGTCCCCGCTTTCGAACTGCTCCAGAATCAGTTCAATGTTTCTTTCACCTTCATGCTCAATCTTCTCCTTTCGCTGGATTTGTGCCTGAATAGGCACGATAAGCTCGTATGGTCCTCCTTGAGTGCTTCAGGCAGAAATAGTCCGGGATAAGGCTCAGCTGGTTTTGGTTAAAGGCCGGAGCCTGTGCTATGACTAGCTCCTGCCCCGTAAGCTCTACCCGGTATCCGGCAATGGTTAAGCCGGAAAGGTTATTGGCTCCGAGGTAGACGGTAATTCTTTCCTCCAAGTCTGGAAGTTCATCGACGATTTTACGGCGATGGTAGAGCTTGCTTACGAGCCGGGATAATTCCGTGCGGTTCATCGCGCGCCTCCTTTGTCTTCTAACCCGGCTTGCGTTGGCAAACAGGGGTTGGATCAGTTAATAAAGAACTGATGCCAGTCTATGTGGAGAACAGAAGACGCGAAAGGCGGGAGAACTTGCGCATATAGGCAAATAATCGGAGGTTAAGGCGACAACAGCTCCTTTTCGGCCTGTTTCCGTGGCTTATTGTATTTCGCTCTCGATGCCGCGATAATTTCATCCCTGAATGAAACTCCCATCTCTGGCGGTGCAAGCGTCGCGGCACTGAAGGCTTTGGAAGTAAACCCGTCGATCAGGAGCTTGAGGTATATGTGGTAATTCGGGAGATTCACTAAATCACTCTCTTTGAAAACAGACATGAATTCACGGCTTAAGTAGCTGGCATCTTTGGCTCCGACCCGGAAGGAAATAATCGTTCCGACATTGCCGAAAACCGCCGTCCGTATTTCTTTCTCCAGCTGCTCAATATACTGATGGGCCAGTATAAGGCATAGGCCGTATTTGCGCGACTCGGATAATATGTCGGCAAACGATTCGGTTAGGAAGTTATGAACCTCATCCACATAGAGATAAAAATACTTCCGCTCGCTTTCCGGCAGATTGGCCCGGCTCATGGCCGCTAATTGGATTCGTGTGACAATCATGGCACCTAAGAGGGCGCAATTGTCCTCTCCGATTTTGCCCTTTGCCAAATTGACGATCAATATCTTGCCTTCATCCATAACCTTACGGAGCTTGAAGGTGTTTTCCCGCTGGCCGACGATATTTCGGAGCGGCACACTGGATAAAAACTGACCCATCTTGTTTAAGATGGGAGCGATGGCGCTTGAGCGCATCCAAGCCGAATATTGCTCATATTCCAGAAACCAGAAATCCCGTAACTGTTGATCGGCTATCTTTGTCAGAACCCTTGACCGGAATGTCTTGTTGGTTAATAGCCGTGGGATGTCCAAAAGAGTGCTGCCCTGATATGCCAAGAGAGTTAAGATCGAATTCCTAAGAATATGCTCCAGCCTCGGCCCCCAGAAGTCAGCCCAGATTTTCTTAAAAACTGATATGAGGCCGGAGGCTACCAGATGATGATAGTCCGGGTGGATGGTCTCCAGCGGATTAAAGGCAATGGGATATTCGATGTCAGCCGGATTGAAATATATCACGTCTTCGATTCGTTCTTTGGGGATATATCCCAAAATGTTTTCGGCTAAGTCCCCGTGGGGATCGATCAAAGCCAGTCCGTTTCCGGCCTTGATGTCAGAGATAACCATATTCTCGATCAGCGTGGATTTGCCGGTGCCGGTTTTGCCGATGATATACATATGGCCGCCCCTGTCCTTTTCTTTGATGCCGAACAGCTTATTGGTATTGCGGTAATTTGTTGTGGCGAGATATGTGATTTTGGGTTTATCGTTGCTTTGAGTCATAAAGCAATGATAAGCATTCATTCACATAAATCGAAGGCTGGATTTAATGACTAAGGAGGCAACTTCTGCCTCCTTTTTTGTTTTTCCACCTCTGCTAATCTGCATTTGACAGCGAATTCCTAGGTTCGCTTTCCTCAATAATTTCTTAATGCTAAAATGACAATACGGACCAAGCGCGGATCAATTCCGCGCCCCCGTATTGCTCATTAACAAATTAATGGACAATGGTTCAAATGCGGCTCACGAGCTGAAAGAGTTATCATCGCCAGAAGAACTGGCCGAGTATTTTGGTTATTCCATAGCTACCGTCTATCGGTTCATGGCAAAGAGACAAATACCGTTTTGCAAGTTAGGGCGTGGTATAAAATTCAAAAGGGATGATGTCTTAAAGTTTATTGACGACAACCGCACTGACACCATTGTTAAGCAATTGTATGAGCGCAAGAAAAAGATATAACAAATGGTGGGTTGATTTCGGGTTTAATGGAACAAGATATAGAAAACCAAGCCCTGATAACACTGCGGCTGGAGCGAAGGCCTATGAAGCCCACCTAAGACAACAATTGGCGCGCGGAGAAAATGTTAACGAGAACTATGATATAGCGAAGAAGGCCTGTCTGCAAAAGCAAACATTTGAAGAATTCGCACGGAAATGGTTTGAAATCGATGTGAAGAATAACAATAAGTTCTCTGTAATCAGCAACAAGCGATATACCCTAAACGCCCATCTGATCCCGTATTTCGGCAATATGAGTATAGGTGAAATCGGCAACCTTCATGTCGAGGAATATAAAACGGTTAAGCTGAACTCTGGCCTATGCCAGAAGACCATCAATAACCATCTTATTGTCTTGGCACGCTGTTTAAATGTAGCTATGGAGTGGAATGTCCTCGAAAAGGTGCCGAAGATAAAGCGAATGAAAGTGGCCCCGCAGAGATATGACTTCTTGACGGAGAATGAGAGTCGGCAACTTCTCAATGATTCTGTGGGAACTTTGCGTGAGATGATTCTCGTTGCTCTGAAAACAGGAGTGCGCCTTGGAGAGCTGCTCGCCATTGAATGGTGTGACATCAATTTGCAGGAGAAGCTTCTGACGGTTAGGCAGGCAATTGTCTATGGTCGCCTTGGAAGCACTAAGAGCAATAAGATAAGACAGATTCCGTTAACGGATGAAGTCTGCGAGATGCTGACCGCTAGGGCATGCAGTAGTGGATTCATTTTTACCGATAACAAAAATAAGCCATTGAAGGCCTACTGTTGTTTAAGACGGTTGCACAAAGCTTGTAAGAATGCTGGTGTCAGAAAAGTTGGTTGGCATACTCTCAGGCATACTTTCGCTTCTCATCTCGCTATTAATAACGCTCCGATGAAAGCCATCCAAGAGCTACTGGGGCATTCCAGCATTGTGACGACAATGCGATATTCACATGTGAACCATGCTACGTTACAAAACGCTGTCAAAACTCTTGAAAGAAAACAGGTTGGTCATTATGTAGTCACAGGCCCTAATTTAGTCACAATTGAGAATGCATCACAGGATCAATTTATTGGCGTTAGCAAGGCATAAACGGCATGTGCAGCATAAGTGTTCGTGCTCCTTATTAGCTCGATGAAAACCTGGTGTCCTGACCACTAGACGATGGCGCCATTGTATTTCAATGTTTTGGAATGAGGTGATGAATAAGCCAAATTATGTGGTATACAAGCCAAATCTATAGAGGATAAACTTCAACTGCCAATTCTCACGACCTGATTTTAAATTGCTTAATCTATCAATAGATGATCCCTCTTGGTCACAATATGGTCACAGGTTTTGTGAGCATGAGCAATACAGGGGAGGTGTCATTACTGTTGATGGCGTTGTGTATCAATCACCCCACATAGGATTGTAGCCTAAGCTATGATTTATGTAAAGCTGGGGTTATTTGACGTTCCCGGCAAATTGGAAACAGCATAAAATACTATGATTCCGTTGAAGGCTCGGCCGCATTGTCGTCGCCGTAAAAATGTTTCCTGAGTTCGATGCTTTGCTCAACACGTCTTTTTTCCGACGCAATTTGCCTATTTAACCTTTCAACATAGCCTTCTGCAAAAATACGAACTTTATGTTCATCATCCATAAGCCAGTCTTCAACTTCTTTCTTCTTACCCTCATAAGCATTTACGAAGCCAAATTCCCCAGATACAACTCCGGTGCTGGACAAAACGATGTCGACATTTGTCAGCAATTCATCCTGCTCTGGCAAAGCCAATATAATTTCTCTGCAAATATCTTTAAGAAAGTAACCGCCATCGTAACTTCTGAGTATTCCCAAAACAAAAGGAATGCTGTTCTGTTGCTTTGACCTGACAAGTTCGACTAGTATTTGGTTGAAAGCAGCTGGGAAGCTTGGGAATATGCTCTTAAGCAGTTTGCCCCCTCTAAACCTAAATAATGCTGGATCAGACTCAAACCACTCTTTTGTAATCGCTACCGCTTCATCGGGAATGGAAGAAAGCGGCTCATGGAGGTTGTGAAACATATAAGGCACAGCGTCATAACGTTCAGCTAATGCCGAGGGATTCTCCTTCTTTAATCGTTCGCCAAAAAAACTGATGACTTTTGCAGGCCATTGTTGGGCTATTTGGAATAATATTTCTTCAGCTTCATGCTGAATTGAATTCACCAACAGAAGGTTTGCCAAAATAATATCTATGCCATTTTCGTCAATCTCGGACATAAATCTTTTCAGGCTTTTCTGAAACCACATCTGATGTATCCAACCTGTGACTTTAAGCTCGGTTAATTCCGCGATAGCGGGGATAAAAAGCTCTTGCACAAGATGTTTGTGAGCCTCACTGTAAGTAGCTATGACAGCTCTTATAACTCCGATAAGCGCCGCTTCGTCCTTCAGCTCTTTAGCCTTAATGTATAGTTTCTTTAATAGGACTTCATCTAAATGAGCACTGCTCGATAATACCCAAGAACACAAATAAAGATTTGTGCCTGCGTCTATTTGGCTATTCAAATATTTGATTGCATGTTCTCGGCCCGCCCCTTTTAATAAACCGCCAAGTATCCCTGCTATAAAACCACCTAGCTTATCTTCATGCTTGTCTATCAAATCAAGACAGAAGTCAGGATTGGTTTGGGCCAAATTCTCTAAGAACTGAAAAAACATCGGGAATGTAGCTAAGTCATCCGATCTCGTCTTAGCACACTTAATAATTATTTCCTTCCAGAATACTGCATTGGTATCATTTATTGACGCGGCAAATTCTCTGATCTTTTCATTGCGGTAGGTATCGGTTCTTGTGTAATCTCTATCACCAATTTCCCAATCCTCCATAAAAATAGATTTGAAGCCTACAAGAGTTTTGTAGATTACATACTCGACATTGGCATTTAACTTATTCCTAAGCTGCATAATATCATCAATCAGAATTTCATTTTGTTTTCTTATTGACTCGCTGTATTCTTTGGCTTTGATGCCAACGGAACGCTGATATAAAAAGAATACATCTTGTTCGATGTCCTGAAGAATATCGTATTGTTCGCTGGAAGCGACTTCACTGTAAAACTGGACGATATTGGCGCAGTCTTTCAAGACAATCTCAAGCAATTCGTCTTCATAGCTTCCTTGCCACGGCAATTGCTCAGCCTTATCCAATACCATGATGATTTTTCTCTTCTCAGTGCCTGAAGTGGTCGTTTTGTATAAATCCTTTAATAACGTTAGCGCATCACTGCGAATAACGCTAAGCTCATCGCTGCCTAGCAAATTGAGCGTCTTAAATGTAACCTGTTTGTAAGTGCTATAAGTTCCATGTGCTGTGCAGTTCAGAACCTCTGCGCATACCCTGATTATTAAGCCTTCAAGTGCGATAATCGCGCTTGGCTCCAAATCCTTAAGCTTGCCAATCAAAGTGCTCTGCACATATATCCCTGCTTGACGCAATACGTCCAGATCGTAGGCTGCCAAGTGGCCCACAACCTCGTTAATCTTTTCTTTCTCCTTCTCAGTATTTGAATGAAGGTATAGTTCCATCAAAGCTGACAAGGTGGCTTCAATATCAACGTAACGCACATCATTAAGAATGTCCAAGCATTTTTCAATCACCTCTTGAGAAGTCTTCCCCGGATAATTGCCGAAAGGTCCGCTAATTGGTATTGTCGGTTTTTCCCGCGCGATAGTTGATGCTGTTCTCACAACATCAAGGATTGCATCTAGCACCTTGGGAATTTCATCATAATGCGGAAGGACATAATCTCTGTATCGTTCAAGGATATTATATAGCTGATTATTATCTGTGCTATTTTGAATTTCAGTAATAATATCTCTGTCAAACAGCTGCTTGCCAGTTAAAAGCCTTTGATAGTCATGCTGTATTTTCTGAAACTCATATCCAGCGGGAAGTAGATATTGCTCCATAAGCTTCTTTAGGCGGGCATCAATCTTTTTGAACAGGCTATCTCCAAATCCACTTGTCTCCGTCTTTTTGTAAATCATATCGTGGGCTGTTTCTGACCAAGCGTGATTAAGAATCGTATGCACTTGGATTTCACATTTTAGTCCCGCATACTCTGAGTATTCTGGCAATTTAGTGCGCTCTTCTTTCAGTTCAACCACAAAGTGATTAGCTATGTAATATTCATTAGCTGAAGCAGTCTTATCACTAGGATAATGGATTTTAGTGCTGTCCCAATGAACATTAAAATTGTCGCGGATGGTTCCTGATCCGATTAATTTGTCTACGTCGTCATTGTAATAAAAGATTATTCGGCATCCTGCCAGATCATTTATATGTTCTTCTATAACATCTGTATGACTCAAGCCTTTAAGTTCGAGCTTTTTGGCCAATGATTCAACTTCCTTAGCCCTAACTTGTATTTGCTGTAGATGGTATCCTTTGCCTTTGATTGCAGCATTAATAATATCTCTGACGGTCTTCGCCAGCCGTTCATACAGCACTCGCTTATGGGCGTTATATTCTTGCAGGTTCATATAATTATATTAGGCCAATGATGCCGTGATGGTCAGATCGTTGTTTCTTCATGCGCGGTTCCCATTGCATTAATTTAGCACAAAAACAAGAAATCCACCTATGCATGACTTTCCCAGTCTTTCCGTAGAAAAAGCGCCTTTACAAAAATCCATTTTCCGTCATAATTTACATCAGAATGCGAATACGGGCGAGCGCCCAATTGTATTGTAATTAAAGCCATTAAATTTCAAACAAATGAATGAGGTTAAAACATGTAATTTCGGAGAGCATCTTATGATTGATGGCTATGGCGGAGACCCCGAAAGATTAAACGACAAAGACTTGGTAATGCTTTCTTTGGTGGAGTTGCCGCATCAGCTCGGCATGAAGAGGTTGAGCGATCCGCATGTCTATGAAGCCCCGGATAATGGGATGAAAGACCCCGGCGGCTGGAGCGGCGTTGTCATCATCGCCGAAAGCCACATCAGCATTCATACCTTCCCGCTGCGGAAGTTCGTGAGCATCGATGTCTATACCTGTATGAACGGCATAGATCGTGAATTTATCCGCAAGTATTTTTCGGAGATATTCAAACTGCAAGATGTCGAGGAAAACTTTGTCAAAAGAGGGACGAGGTATCCGGTTTGCAATGTTTGTTAAATAGGAAATGTTGGATGAAAAAAGCGCTGAGGGGTGATACCCTAGCGCTTTTTCTTTAGCCTAATGCCAAAGAGGTGAATACGAGTGTGATGACGATCAGCTCAAGGCCGATCTCTGTCCATGCGGAGTAGTAAATGAACTTGGGAAGCTTCTTGCCGCCACGGGTCAAGAGATAGCCCGGCGCGATGAACGTCACCGCGCAGTTCATGGCGAATCCAGTCCAGCCGATTTTGCCTATGAACTTGAGCTTGGAAACATCCACGGAGTCGATGGCCTTAAAGAACTTGCCGAACTCCAAGTGCTGAAGATGCTCCAGCACGTTGACTCCCATGGCCGACAGGATCATGATGAGCCCCGTGGTGTAGAAAATCTCCACGACCCCGACGATCATCAGATAGGTGGTGCCGGATACGCCCATC
This sequence comes from Nitrospirota bacterium, assembly GCA_963721805.1. Lineage (GTDB taxonomy): Bacteria > Nitrospirota > Thermodesulfovibrionia > Thermodesulfovibrionales > JdFR-86 > CAVRJY01. Next base: position 311,806 of record CAVRJY010000002.1, read on the forward strand.
TCCGCTGTCATTTGCTTCCGTTTCTGAATGACTCGCGCCACAATCACGATGACGATGGCCATAGTGATCATAGTCGTGAAGTTAATCAGCAGGCGGATTGTGTCGCCCAGATTCATGACTTCCTCCTTCCTATGTCTTCCGGCAGTCGCAGGAAAAGCTTCTTCCCGATCCACCGGATTACCGGCTTCAGAAACGGCAGAGCCTTTGTGACTCTGTAAAGCGGATTATCCCACCTGATCAGAACGCCGTAGTTAAGGCTGTCCGGGTCATCCATGTATTCCGGGATGATCTCCTCGATCTCGAAGCCGTCCTTCAGGTAGAAGTAAAGTTCCGGGTCGAGCGGCTTTCCGTTTCTCCTCTTGCCATAGACATAGTCCTCGACCTTGATGTCCCGGTGCTTGTGGTAGCTGGGGATTCGCGAGCCAATATATCCAGCTTTCAATCCCTCTCCTATGATTCCCACCAAGACTGTGGCGAGGACGAGTTTGTCGGATACCTTCTTAGGTGCCTCTCTTGTGACAGAGAGATCAACCCCAAAGCCCAGATTGCCAGTTGGCACATGAGTAGTGAGATAGCCATTGCCCGTTTTTTCGAGCCAAGACTTGTTCTTTCGAAGCTCTTCCTCTGTTGTGAATATGTTATTTAGTGTAGCAACCATCTTCCCATTCGCAAAAGCACAGTAAGTGGTTTGCGGACAGATTTTGAAGTGGCTTTTTACCTTGTCCACGGTCCATAAGTATTCGTCTTTCGTTATGGCCCCCCAGACCTCTCTGTTTATGCGCACAAAATCATGCGCTAGCTGGTCCGCGTCATATCCTCTCTCCAAGAGGTCACTGACTCTGGTTACGACAAAGTCATTTCCAGCCCTTTTTAGGCTGAAGAAAGCCTTTATCTTGCTAGACATCGATCCCTCCTTGAGTTCGTTATTTTAAGGTGCAACCAGCCATATTAGCACAAACACGAAATTTGTCAAACGCCCGTTAAAGTATTATACTGACATAAAGGAATCAATCTTTTTTGCGGCTATAGTTATCGCATTTGCGGATTCCCTGATAGCGTCTAATCAAATCATTATTCGCCTAGAAAATAAACAATGTTTGGTGATGATCTTGTCTTATTCTTAATAGTGCTCACCCTCATTTTGTGCTTGGGTGTTGTTATCTATATTCAGAACCGGAAAAATGCGCTGCATAAATCTTTCCTTTATCTTTCTATTGCAATTGCAATCTGGGTATTCGCCAATTACATGGAAGATGCAGTATCGCTCTATAGTTTGAAAGCCGTTCTCACTCAAATTGATTTTATCTCTGCTCTATATATGGCATATTTCTTTTTTGATTTCTGCTATGTCTTCTCTAAGGACCAAGTGCAAATACCAAGGATAAGCATTTACAGGAAAATATTATTTTCCATCTCGATCCTGTTTTCCTTATTGATATTGTTTTCTCAGGCAGTCATCGGGCACGTTCTTTTGTCGAATGGGGTTAGCAATCCGGTATATGGGAATTTGCACTTTCCGTATATTGCCTATTTAGTTTTAGTTGATCTCATGGGTTTATGGTTTCTCTTGATTAAATATGCAAAAGAAGATTCCTCTACAAAAAAACAAACTGTCTCAGTATTCCTCGGTTCTTTCTTGGTCGTCATTGCAATGGTAATTGCGAATATAGTTTTGCCTATGATAATGGGATACAGCTCAAATTTTCTGTTTTTATCGCGCTTAGGGGTTTACAGTGTATTAATCCTCATCGGATTCATGAGCTATTCAATTGCCAAGAGCAATTTCCTGAATATCAAGATTATTACGGCGCAACTTTTTTCAATCGCAATGGTGCTTGTGTTTTTCTATGAGATACTCTCTTCGCAAAGTAAGCAGGAACTATTCTTGCGGATAATCCTTTTCCTTCTGGTTTTGTATTTTGCTTCGATGATCGTTACTTACGTCAAGCTGGAAGTCAAAAGAAAAGAAGAAGTGGAAATGCTCAACAAGGAAATCAACGAACGCAAAGAAGAACTGCAAAAGATGTCAGACTCTCTGGCCGTCGCCAACGATCAGATGAAAAAGCTGGATCGCGCCAAATCCGAATTCATTTCCCGCGCCTCTCATGACTTACGAACACCGCTCACCGGCATCAAAGGCTATGTCTCGATGCTGGCGGAAGGCTCCTATGGGGAAGTGACTGACAAGCAAAAAGACATTCTGGGCAAAACCTATTCCATCGGCGAAGGCATGCTGAGTCTGGTTGAAGACCTCCTCAGCGCCTCCAAGCTTGAAGCTCAAGGAATGTCGTATGAATTCGGCAAATGGAAAATCGAAGATGTTTGCCAGCAGATTGTCGATACACTCTATCCCAAGGCCAAAGGCATGGGGCTCTACCTCGATTACCAGAAACCGCAAGAGGTCTTGCCGGAACTGGTCATTGATGGCAGGAGGATCAAAGAGGCCATTTCCAATCTGGTGGATAATGCGGTCAAGTATTCCAAACAGGGAGGCGTGACGGTGCGTCTGGAGCGCGCAGAGGCCTCCAATTACCAGCCGCCAGTCACCAGCAATCCCAATGAGAAGTTCACGATGATCACTGGGGCGGTGGCGAGAATCACAATATCCGATACCGGCATCGGCATTCCGAAAGACGAAATCCCATATCTATTCGCCAAATTCTCCCGTGGCAAGGATACGACGCGCCTCAATGCCGGTGGCACCGGCTTGGGCCTGTATATCTGCAAAGGCTTCATCGAGGGCAACGGCGGCAAGATTTGGGTGGAGTCCGAGGGTGACGGCAAAGGCTCGCGCTTTATCGTGGAGCTACCGATTGAAACACCCAAGGATATTTTGGAGCAATCAGTGGATAAGAATTAATTATATACATGAAAGAAATCCTGCTATTACTCAACCGTGAACCTGAGAAGTTCTTCATCTATGAGGAACGGTTCAAGCGCGAACGGTGGGCGATGTTTGCCATGTCCAGCTTCAAGAACGTGCTGGATTATGCCGCACTGGACGATCCCGATCTTATCCTGTTCGATCTGAATTACGCAGGCGAGGCGCAAAAGGGTCTGGACTTCCTCAAAGAGTTCAAAGCCAGCCAGCGCTACCGGCACATCCCGATCATTGTTTTGGCTGACGCGGACGATGAGGACTTGAGACGAAAAGTTAAAAAACTCGGCATTGAGGATTACGCGGTGAAATCGCAGACGGATACGGAAGAGCTGGTGCGGAGAATCAAGGGCGTGCTACCAACGGAGCCTGAAGCTTAATAATCACAAAACTATGGAAAACAAGAAAACCAAGAAAATATTGATGATCGAAGACGGTGAAATCTTCATCGAGATGTTCGGCGACCGCTTGAAGCAGGCCGGATATGAGGTTGAGTTTGCCAATAACGGAGCGTGGGGCATCAAGGAAGCGCTGAGCAATGACTTTGATCTGTTTATCATCGATATGCTGATGCCAGCGATGACCGGGGAAGAGATGATCACCAAGCTGAAACTGGATGACAAGACCAAGAACATCCCGATAATCGTTTTGTCTGCCTCGGTGGACCATGAAACCCAGAAACGGGTGGAGACGATGGGCATCAGCGCGTTTTATCTGAAAACCCATATCACGCCGAGCGAGTTGGTGAAAAAGGCGGCGGAAATCCTCGGGTATGCCAAGATTCCTGAATAATCCGGGGGACTCGGCTGGCCAGAGGCCCTATTTTGCCCCTATAGGCCGCTCAGAAGGCCCGTCAGGCTGTCGTAGCCTAGAATATAGAGCTTGGCCCATACGAACATCTGAAAACCGCTTGCAAAGACGAATAGGCACACCCGGAGCAAATTCGATGGGATTCTTTCCCGAAAGAAGATCAGCAGATGAGCCGAACCATCCCAGAGCAGCAGTCGGATGACAATACAGGTCTCGATCAGGATGCCTACAACCTTTGTCCGCTTGGTGATGGCATTACTGAGCTTTCTTAGTGACTGCATGAGGGTAATATCCAGCTTAAACCTATCCCCAAATACAATAACGGCACCCGAAACCATAAGATTCAGCCCCCAGAGGATCAACCATATTGGGGTGTCGGTAAGCCCGTAATGTTTGAGAAGCGTAACTATGGCGGCAGTTACCGCAACCAGAAACCATTCAGTGGCGTATAAGGACGGCACGAAGATAGCGGTAGCGATACCTTTTCTGCTGAGTTCTCGTTCATCTCCCGTGCTATCAACTGCCACCCACTCGGAAAGTTTTCTTTGCCATTTTCTCATTCGGGAGTGACCTTCTGGTTTATCTTCGGTGAATTGGTATATGTGCCTTCGATATAATCAGTTGGTTCGGTTCCGTTATAGTATTTCCAGTTCTCAATCCTTCTTACCAGCGTCACCATGTCTTTATAGTATCTCTGTATAACCTGACTCAGCCCATTGTCCACCCTTGAGTGCATGGATACCTTATTGCATCCTCTTGCCATGGATTCTTCGATGAGTTTTGAAAGCATCCGTAAGAAGCCCCGCCCTTTGCGGAACTCAGGCAGAATGGACATGGTTTCAACGTAATATCGTTGTCCATCCTCTCGCATCAAAGGGTCATCTTCTTTCAGTTCTTCAACGGCTTTGTTCTGAGGCAAGGCTAATAGGTATCCAACGATTTTGGCATCTTCTTTTAACAGAATAAAAATATTGCTATAATCCTTCATCATTTCTCTATTGTATTGTTCGTAATCTTCGTCTTGCCATTCATCCGGGAAAGACAAACTATCAACCTGAAGAATCTCCCGCAAAACCTGCTCATCAAACTCTGTGATGACTTCAGCAATTTGCATCGTTATTTCAAATAGCCCCATTTTCTCAGCAATGCCTTATCCTTTTCAATAAACTGAAGACCAATGTCATTTCTATAAAACATCTTGGGTATCAGGATTTTGTCTGTCAATTCATATGCTTTATCTCTTGCCTTTTGAACTGTTTTCCCAACGCCTGTAACACACATAACATACCCGCCATTAGCGGATATGACATATTCCTGTTCATCGCTACTATTAACATCCGATGAAACTTCCGAGAAATGTATATGCGTCCATTCTTCGTCAGTTAATTTCTGACGAAAGAATATCCTCAATCCTTGCGGATTATACTTACCGTTGATAGGAGTGTAAGGAAATGGAGGAACGGCAAGCAGGACTACAATACCGAAGCCTCTTCTCCATTTCAGATCAAAGGGTTTACCATCAGCTATTGCCTTTAATAATTCACCCGACTTGGACAGATTGAGGACACTTCGCAGATGCACGGCTGGATAGCCAAATCTTGGAGTAGCCTCTAAGGGGGTGGCCCCTGTTTCGTTGACAATACAATTGATGTCAATATCTCCCCTAAAGTCTATTTTCTGGAGATAGGGTTTCAGTTTTGCAAGAGTTTCATTAAACAGTTTGTTGTCCTCATTGTCGTCATACCACATGAGCGTTCCCATCTCTGATGTCTTTGGACCAAGATTTCCGGGGAACAATTTCTTGTGCTCGATATTCATTTCAATGGGGCCGACCCAATCTTTCCCGTTAAAATACCGCGCAACAGCTATCTCAACTCCATTGACCATTTGTTGTAAATCAATGGAGCGGCACTCCGTGTTATTAAACTTTGCATAATTACTGAGCAGGCTGATTACATCACTGCCGTCGGGCATTCTTCCAACATAAGAAAAACATTTATCAGCATGACCATTTTGTTTAACAACCCATTGCCCACGATTTTTCTCAATAAAAGTTATAGCATCCTTAGGTGATACGAAATGCCGTGATTGCACAGTCTTCAACCCGCATTTCTTGAATATTTGTTGTGCATGGAACCTGTCAAACTCTAAACTATCGCCACCCTCCGAGCCGCCCACTACGGAATATCCCTGCTCCCTGAGCTCATCCTGTATTTTCCCAAACCCCGACTGGTCAAAAATTATGAGACCATCCTTGCCGACCCATGGGAGTTCTTTTTCCCAATTTTTCACTTTGGTCAGTCCGAAGCCATCACCGACCTTTGAAAAAGCTCGTTCTTTGATGAATACCTTTACTTCATGCCCTTCCTGTTTCAGCCTTTGAGCAAGGTCTAATATATCACCATCTCTGCTTATTATTATTATTATTCTCATGGTTGTTACAGGCTAATCCTGTTTCCTCCATCTTTGGATTCGATTAATTTTCTCTTCTAGAAACCACTGAAAGTAACCTTTATATCTTTTCTGTAGGTCAGGCAGTTTCCAATCATTATCAGTCACATGTGTTCTGCATTGTTTTGCACCACACAGACATTTAATTTTGTATGGTCTTGTCCCTTTCGTTCTTGAAAGCACCATTCCATAATCAAAAGTCACTTCCGCCCCCCCCCCGTATATTCTTCATCGCCACGAGGAATATCTGCCCTTTAAAGCCTGCATTCGGGTTACAGCTATGATTTATAAATGTGCCGTCAACTTTCGCCTCAGATATACTTCTTATGCCTATGATAAATTCTTCACTTATTTGCATTCCGTAATCTCTTATGGATTCAGGTAATTTTTCCTCTTCTGCGCTCGTCATAATGTATCCACCAAATATGCATAAAAGGGTTCCCTTGCGAATAGCTTCTTTCGCATAAAGCCCTTTGCCCGTTAACTTAGTAATACGCAGCTGAAGTTTTGGGTTTATCCATGAAAAGGGGTGTTCCATGATTTTATTGCGTAGGTGAGATAACCCTAAACCCCCGTTTCATCTTTCTTGCCTTGACCCTATCATGCTTGAGGTTGTCCGTAATGTGCTTTACGATGCTGTCCGTCTCGGCTTTCCCTCCGCATGTGAAGACATCACAGGCGACATATTCATATTCATACCAAGTGTGGAATGATATGTGAGAAGCGGACAGAAGGAAATACCCCGTGAGTCCGTATGGGGAAAACTTGTAGAAGTGCTTATTCAGCAGCTTTGCCTCTGTCCCAGCCATGGCTTTCGTCAACAGCTTTTCCCAAAAGGGCTGGGAGTTTAGCTGCCGCTTGTTGCACCCGAAAAACTCCAACAGGTAATGCACCCCATCGGGCGCACTATTCTTCAGATGCGTCTTGCTTCCCTTATTGGTCAAGAAGACATCCCCCTATAAGGCCGTAACATCAGGAATAATTATACATTATTTTCAATTGGCATGCGGGAATTTCTGCTGTAGCCGCTACGCAATGTTGCATATGGGATATTTCGTCCCTCTCTTGATGAAATTGGTTTCGATCTCGTGAAGGGCGAACTTCTCTCTAAAATAGCTTTCAATTATCGCGGGCTCCATTCCGTTTTTGCAGGAATAGACATCGGCGCTCAGAAACCTGCGGGCCGGAAAAGTATGGATACTGATATGGCTTTCGGCCACGACCACAAATCCGCTCCAGCCGCCGGGGTCTTTGCCAAAAGTATCGGGAGCAAAATATACCTGAGGCTCTGCCAGCTTGTTCATGCCGAGGGAATCCGGCAACTCATGAAACACGCTTAAGACCAGCTCTCGGTTATTGAGCTTTTCAGGATCGCCGCCGTAACCGTCGATGGTTAAATGTTCGCCAAAATTACAGAATGAACTTTTCGTGTTCACGTTCTCCTTAACTCGCTGTCTTGACAGCCTTATTCTTCGCGTTAGACTGAATTTGATGCCCTTAAGCTCCTCTTTGTAAAGAGGAGCTTAGAGCCCGAAAGAGGTATGAATCATGGGAAACAAAGCAAAAAAAAGCAGAAGGTAGTCGCCTACTGCCGGGTATCCACTTTGGAGCAGAAAAAGCGGGGACATGGGATCGATATTCAGATTCGAGACGTTTCGATATTTGCCGAACGGCACGGGATGATGGTTGAAAAGTTCTACATGGATGAAGCAGTAAGCGGCACTAAGGAAAATAGAAAAGCCCTGAATCAACTGATGAGAGATTGCAGGGCCGGAAGGATTGGCATCGTGATCCTCCCCTCGTTAGATCGGCTTTCGAGGGAAGTCAGGATCGCTGAAAACCTGTTTCATGAATTTGAAAAGCTGCGAATCAAAATTCTCATCGCCGATATGCCGCAGTATAACGGGGAACACAAGGATATTTTGATCAGGCAGATTCTTGAAGCTATTTCAGAGGAGAACCGCCGGGAGATAATTGAAAGATTGCTGAAAGGACGGCAGGAACGAGTCAGGAAAGGCTTATTCCCCGGCGGCACTCTGCCCTATGGCTACGTTAGAGAAGATAAGGCCGTCAGAGTTTATCCGCAAGAAGCTGAAATCGTGGCTAGGATTTATGAGCTGGATGCTGACGGACAGGCAGGTAAAGCTATCGCGGATGCCCTTAATGAAAGCGGACGGGTGCGGAGAAATGGTAAACCTTGGACTCAAAGGCAAGTTTGCCGAGTCCTCAAGCATGAAAGAATATATCGGGAAGGGATGCTGCATTACGGAGATATTATGGTGAACAACAGCGCCTTTGCTGTTCTTTGAAGTTAGGTGTATATTGGCTCATCTATTTTTAGGCTTTCAATCAATATATTGCAAATCTCTTGACAGGCCTGTCTAAATTGAAATACTATAATCCAGTTTTGAAATAAGCTCCTCTTTACAAAGCGGAGCTTAAAATAAAATGTGAGGATCACAGGTCCTCTTTTTCGTATTATACCCTCTTCCACAATTCGCTTTTTAAGGTCAGTCAGCTTGACAGTCCTTTGATTTTGTGTTTTGATTCTTCGTTAAATATATTTGCCGAAATAGGCAAATTCTCCCGCCTTTTTTAAATCATTGGCTGCGATAATCTAAAACCATGCGAAAGAAATATTCCCAAGGTTCTATTAATAGTCTGCGGAAATACAGGAAAGGCAAGGGGTCTGAAACAGAAAGAGGTAGCGGAGATTCTGGAGATCAATAACAGCATGGTTTCACGCTGGGAAAAGGGCTCGTGTATACCGGATTCTCTAAACCTGATGGATCTCTCCATGCTTTACCGGACGGCAACTGACGCATTATTCAGCGACTACAGAGCCATGCGCAAAGAAACAATCCTGCAAAGAGAGGCGCTGGTTATAGCTAATAGAAATTAATATACAAAACTATGGAGCATATTGATCACTACCTGAAGACAAGCAAATTTAATGAGGCCGGGCAATATGATCAGCCCGCGCCGGTTATCCGTAATATGGGGAATGGCGGCTGGTATTGGATAGATAAAAACATCTTAAAGGTCTACGCCAAGAGCTTAGGGCCTTCAGCTATCGCGGTCTACAATGTCCTTGCGCTGTTTTCAAACGCCAAGACGCAAGCCTGCTATCCTTCCCACAAGACCATAGGCAGAATTGCCGGGATGAACAAAAAGACAGTCAGCCAGAAGATGCGGCACTTGGAAAGGGCGGGTCTAATTTGCCGGGAATGGCAAAAAGGACAGACCATCTATTACTTGCTCGATGTCCGGCAGGCGACAATAACGACCAAGGAAGTGGAAGAAAAGCCCCCTGACGGGTGACAAAAACGGACCCTAACAATAATAAAGAACAAGAATTAATTAACAAAAAGATAGATTAATTATTTAAAACAAAAACTATGATTAAAGGATTCAAACCGCAAACCAAGGAAGAACTGTTGGCACTGTATGTCGCTAAAGCGTTGGATGATGTAAAGAGCTTGCCGTTCTATTTATCCTGCACAAAACACTTTTCGGAAGATTACGTCAGGGAAGCCCTGCATGCCGTAAGGAAGGAGGCCATTCAAAAGATAAAGAACAGACGGACCACATTTTTTAAATATTTAATGCAAATAAATGCCAAAGGAACCAAAAAGAATTCTGGCCATTAATCCGGGAACCAAATACATTGGCATTGCCTATTTTCAAGATGCCGATCTTAGAGATTGGGGCATCAAGATGATTGCCGGTAAATGGTCCCAAAGCAAAGCTGATAAGAATGCAGGCGCTCATTACCGACCTTATATCCCGCTATAAGCCGGACATCATGGTCATTAAGATCATCAACCCTTCCCTGCGATCCGGCAATCTGAATATGCTGATTGCCGAGATACGAAGTATCGCCAAGAGGAAAGGGATCGTTATTGAAGAATACTCGATTGAAGACTTGAGAAACTTCTACTCGCCGAATAAGCGGATTAACAAAAGGCAGTTTGCAGAATTAGTGGCCGCCGAATATAATGCTCTTCACCATTCGCTTGATTGGGGCAAGGAGCACAAGAATACATATAGCAGCCGGATGTTTGAAGCGGTAGCATTAGGTGCATTTGTTTTCGTGTCTAGATGTCGATTATAAAAGCTCCAAAAACATATTCCCTTTCTAATCCTATTTAGTTATACTCCTTGAGTGGCAAGGGCCTTCCAGACAGCATATTTCAGATAGCTAATCGGGGGATGGTAATATGGTCAAGAACATTCTCGCCTGTATAAACAGTCGAATTGTCATAAGCCTTTTTAACCTATTTCTGCTATTCTCATTGCCCCTAATTTCTGGGTGTAGTGTTGCCCTTTCGCCACTTTCCAGCAAGGAATATCTAATGTATTATGATGGGGATTATGAGAAAACAATACAATACTTTGACAATGGGACAAGCTTACTTTCAGCACACGAAAAGAAAAGAATCCTTGATGAAAACATCAAAAGAATAAAAACAAATCAGGAAACAACTTTCGAATTCATCTACTACAGATTCGATCAGGAATATCTGATAAAGTCACTCTTAGCTACGGGTGAATTTGACCGAGCACTAAAACTCTGTGACGAGGGACTTAAAGAGTGCGAGATGTTCGCGGACCTCTTTAAGCGATACAAATATAGCCCCGAAAGTCCTGTTGAGACGAATCATCAGCTTAGATTTGACCTGTTGCGGCTTAAGGGGTATGTCATATGGTTTAAAACTGGAGACGAAGACACCGCTTTCAAATATTTCAATAAGTCTATGGCGAGTGATCCATCCGACCAGCAATACATCACATTCCTTGATTCATTGGGTAAACAGAAATTAGCATTTCTTATGGACAACGCCTATTTTAATGACAAGATTCTTGGCAAGCATCGAGAGGCTCTGGCCTATTTTCAGCAAGTTGTGGGTCTTTGCGATAAGTTAACGCTACTCGACATTGACATGCAATATGGTTTTAAGGAGATGGCCTACCTACGAATGATGACCATCAAGATGCATCTAGGCGAGCTTGAAGAAGCCAAGAAAGAACTCGACAAATGGAATGACCTGATGAACACGTTTGTTATTCGCAGTGCCAGTCTGGTTGTGAAGAATTCTAAGTTATATCGAGGCCCCCTTGCTGAATCCTATTCTTATGCTGGGGCCTTGTATGCTCTGGAGAGAGATTTCGAAACATCAAAAATATATTTTGATAAGGCGCTTGATGTAATAAAAACGATTGAACCGGATAAGCATAATATGTTTGATCGCATAGCTTTGGGCACTTACTATACGCTTTACGGGACTTATTACTGCGGTCTGCAATCCGGAAAGCTTGAAGAGGCAATTGAAAATACGGACAAGGGCTTGAATTACGTGCCACCCTTTTTCATGGCGGATGCATCATCTGATTTGGACATCGAAACCGCATATAGATATTCAGCCGAACTCTATTTTATAAAGAAGGACTATGCTACAGCAAAAGGGCGTGCGCTAAAAGCCTTGGAATATGCGCTAAAGAAACAAAACAAGGTCGCTGCCGCTGCTGCGCATACAATTTTAGGACAAATTTATTACGCGAAAAATGAAAAGTCAGCTGCACGGCAGGAATACGAGAAAGCGCTTAGAATAGCTGAACATCATGGAAACGAAAGCACAGATGACTGGAAGCTCTATTATGGCCTCGGTCAGGTTTACGAAGACTCCGGTGACAAGACCGGCGCGCTGAAATATTACGGAGACGCAGTCCGCGAGGTTGAGAAACTTTGGAGTGGCAGATTCAAGGATACAGTCAAGCAAGTTAGCTTTATCGATGACCGGCTCATAGTTTTCGAGCCGATGATCAGAATCCTCCATGCGCAGAAAAATGATAAGGAAGCCGTTCGTTATATGGAGATGTCAAAAGCCAGAACGTTTTATGAGGCCTCGCCATTTTATCCCGCCGAGGCGGGCAAGAATATAGAAGCATGGTCTCCTGTTAAGCCCATGAGTATCAATGATCTAAGGGCCTCGGTCTCTGATACAACAGCGATATTGGAATATTATGTGGGAGCCCGTTCTGTCATGGCCGCCATTATCACCAAGAAAGAAGTTCATATTGAAGAGCTGAAAATTGATAATTTACAGAAGAAAATAATTGCCTTTAATCTGTATATGGCAAACCCAGATTATGAGTATCCGACTGAGAGAGGCATAGAGCTATATGCTGCTTTAGTGGCTCCATTTACAAAATATTTAGCTGGTTATGACTCACTCTGTATCATCCCACATGGGGTGCTGCATTATCTTCCGTTTCAAGCGCTCATTACCGGAAAAGATACGTCGTCATTTTTAATCGATAAATATAAAGTATTTTACGCTCCGAGTTTGACAATCCTGAACACGGTCTATAAATCTAACCGGACTAATAAGGTCAAATTGTTAGCGGTTGCGAATTCTCTTGAGGTGGATGTTAAAGACCTAAATCTTGGAAAGGATACACTCCCTAGGCTTGCGAATGTTATCAAGGAGGCAAGGGAGGTTGGGCAGCTGTTTGACGATACCAATAAGACCATTATCGTTGACGATAAGGCGACAAAGACTACAGTGAGCGATACCGCGAGCGCATACGACATATTATTGTTTTCAACTCATGGCCTCATGGTTAGCAATGAGCCATTAAAATCATGCATTTTTCTCTCAAAGGATAATGAGAATAACGGGCGGTTATCTGTCGATGATATTGAAAAGTTAAAGCTGAATTCAAACTTGGTAATATTAAGTGCGTGCGAAACAGGACTTGTTTCGAGCTACGCGGGCAATGGTGATGATAATAATCCTTATGACACTAGATTTCCACTTGGAGATGATCTGGCGGGACTTCAACGAGCGTTTATGAAAGCAGGCTCAGCCTCAATTCTTTCAACACTTTGGTCAGTAAATGATACGGCAACAAAATCGTTTATTGTAGATTTTGTGAAGCATTATAAAGGTGGAGATGATAAAATCTCTGCTTTACAAACAGCTGCGCTTAATATAAAATCAACTGAAAAATGGAAGCATCCATACTACTGGGCGGCATTTATCCTGAGCGGCGACTGGAGGTAGATTTGATAAAATTGCCCATAAGTAATCCTATAAGCAATATAGGATATATCGTGATCTTTCTATTATCGCTCCTTATTTGGATATTTTTTTATTATATGAATATGCGGCTTTATACAGGATCAACCGCTGTCGTTGTTATAATGTTAGCAATCATCGTCTTTGTTTGGGAAAAACTTTTATTAAGGAAAAAGCATGAAGAGAAACCTTAAGCTGTTCTCTCTGTTGTTTATTCTTGTTGGCATTATATCTGGGTGCGCCTCTGTTAATCATGAATCTGAGCCTATCCTTAATGGAGATGATACTCGTGGTCTGTCTCGTGAGACAGGCAGGGCTTTCTTGGTTGAAGATCAAAAAGAGGCAAAAGGCTATGGCCTTTATAGCTACCTACTCTTTAGCACACCCCCCACTGACGCTAACAGTCGTGACCAATACCTGCAAGCAATAACAAATTATGTGAACATGATCTCGACCGTGCGAGACTTAGAAAAAGCCAATATTCCAAAAAAAGAGTTAAATATTGTTTATCTTCCGCTTACTCTTCCGCCGCCGCCTGCCCCATCGGCTGAGTGGCTACTCGATCATTATAATTATGCCCGTGCGAGGGCATTGATCAGAACAATTCAAGGTGATCTTCGGGACGGCCCATATATTATATCTACCCTAAAACCTTTGGATGCTCACAACAATGAGAATAGTAAATATATTCGTCTGGACCTTTCACACGTTCCACCGCCGATTATTTCATTATGGGTAAAGGAATTTATGACTCAAGCAGCCAAAGAACACTATTGGGAAGAGGATACGGCAAGGAGATTGGTTCTTAACGTGCGCACGACATTAGAAGCTCTTGCCGTTGGCACCAAAGAAGTTAGTACGGTATTGGCATCAAATACGGTTATCGCCCTACTGGAAATGAAAAAGGGGTTCCAGTAGAATCAGCTCTTTCAAAGTTATGCACAGTTCAGCACTTTGACAGCAAGTATTGATGAGGTATTATTAAGTCAGATTAGAATAATTAACTAGATAAACTACTATGAATATTGAAGACCCCACCAAAGGAGTGGGAGCCCCGCATAAACCAGAAAGTGGCTGCGTAGAAAATCCCGAAGATTCAGATTCCAAAAAAGCAGCACCTGAAACCGGTGAGGGAATTGAAGCATCGGGTGATATAACTAAAGAGGATATCGAAGACAAAAAAGAACAAATGCGAGCGGCAGCCGAAGAATGGATTCAAGGGCAAGAAAAGCTATTGGAAGATCAGATGCGTGGTCGATTACAACAATTTGAAAATATTGGGTCTGGGCTGGGTGTGGCTCTTTTCTTAGGTGCTGATATTTTTGTCGCTGGTGACACAAACCCTATTCGTATGCTTATTGGTTCATCAATCGCCGGCTGGATAGGGAAAGCGCTTGGGAATGTCGCTGGTGAAATTACAAATTACTTCGAGCGCAAAAAGTCGAAGCTGAATGAACAAAAAGCGGAAATCGAAAGAAAAATACAGGGCAAACCATCAACTTTTGAAGAAGTAAAAGATTCACTGGATCAAATTAATAATAAATAAGCCTATGGACACTAAGCAACCATTAGAAAACATAAAAGATTTGAATCTATTCTTCGATGCAATCGGGTTTGACGAAAAAACAAAGGCTAATCATCTTGGACGAATCATGACAATAATATTGGCCTCCGTGTCTGAAAAACTTGATCGAGTAACTACGAGCAAAGACAGCGTAGAGCTTCCCGCAATGGAATCAATCGACGATTTTTATGATCATTATGCGCAACACGTTGATCGAGCGACAATCAATAAGATTATCGAAGAGGAAACCTATAAAGCATTCGCGGGCTACTTCGGAGCTATTGCTAATCAGCTGCCAAAATAGAAATTACTTGCGATAGAGTGTCATCAATATCATCATCACTCGTGATAGGGTGAGCCTGTTTTATATATTTATGAAATCTCAGACAGAAAATCCTTTGCGGTCATTACTCGCACTCTGCCTTGCACACTCTCTGCAAAAAAATGGGCATCACCGGTCAGAAAGTAATCCGGCTTGGTCTGGAGCACTGCGGCCAAGATATGGGCATCCTTCTTGTGACTTATCAGCCCTTGGGCCTCCATTAATTTATGCCTATATTTCGAGCGCGGGATAATTGCCATGTCACTCAGGGCTCGTTCAACTTCAGATAGTGCAATTTCGAGAGTTCGGTCTTTAAGGTATTTCAGTTTCCGGCGGACGACCGCTTTCAGCTCATCGACTGCGTCTTCGCAGGTAATTAGATCAATCTCGACAAGTCCGATGATCTTCGCTTCATTGCCGTCAAAGAAGATACCGGAGAGGAGGACATTGGTATCTAAGAAAACCTTGAGCCTCATTTGCGGAGCCGGGCAAGCTCCTTAAGCATGTCCGCCTCGCCGATGCCTTCCTTAGCCGCCAGCCATCTTAGGTATGTGCGGCTCTTCTGCGCGTAGGACTTCCTGAGAGCGGACGTGATGGCCTCGGAAGTGTCCGAGAATATGCCAAGCTTCACTTCCTCCGAGATGTTCTTGTAAACGCTGTCGGGAATCTCAGCCGTCACCTTAGCCACGAGACCACCTCCTTCAAGTTCAATGATAAATTATAACATGGCACCGGATTAAGGGGCGAAAGAGCTTTGGCGTGTTGAAATGAAACAGGCTAAATGGATGGATTTGTAGAATAATAATCAGGCAAAATATGCTGGATTATAATAATCAACTCAGATATAAACAATCCTGAAATATGTTAATTGACTTCCCACCCAGCGAACCCACCAACGATGCCGGTATGATAGCCGCAACTCGCCTCAAGGTCAATCAGTGGCAGCAAGAGAATCGGGGTAACAGGAAAATCTTGACCCTGAGACTCGTAAGCGGCTATCATACCGGACAACGTCCTATATGGAGCTGTAAATGCTATACGGAGAACAATATCCAGAGCTTGAGGCGCTGGTCAAAGGGAGCAGTTATCGCCAGTTATTCGATATGTTATATACCCTTGCCCTTGTCAGATACGCCACGCCGGAGCACATGCGGGCTGTAAACTTCAAACTCGGCACCAGTGGAAAATTAGAGAAAATAACGGAAAAAGGCTACATCAGCTTTACAGGTGGTACATTCTACACGATAACCGATAAAGGCTTGGTATTACTAGAAAAGAACGGCTACAACACTAAAATCATCAAGCGAAAGCTTACAGGTGAGATGAAGGAGCACCAAGCTGTAATCACATCTGTAATCCTCACTCTGATGAAGGACCCGCAGTTTTTCACCGTCTTCTACCCGCAGTTCAAACACGAGGGTGAACAGGCTGCGTTCCTCATCCCGGATGCCGCCGTCGTCTTCAAGGACGGTAACAAAGCTAAGCTGGTGTTTCTTGAGGTCGAGCTGTCGGATAAACCAAATAACTATCTTGATAATAAACGGCGGAATTATTTAGAATTGGGTAGCTTGTATTGGTTTTACGACAAGTGGTGGAGGAGCTATGCTCAGAAGCTCGGGATTGGTCTGTGTAAACCGGAGGAGTTCTGTTTTTCAACTCAATATGTAACAGAATAACCACCATGGATAAATTATGGCATACACACAGTTTAAGAGGAATAAATGAAATAGCTCGGCAACCTATTGAGAACCCTCGTGCTTTTCTGCCAATTCTTCTGCCAATTCTTCTGCCGGATTTTCTGCCGGAAAAAATAGTCAGGGATATAAAAAAAGAAGCTAAAGATCGCAGGTTAGGCATCTTTGAAGCTTATAAATATAGGCAGGGTAGGTATCATGAAGAAGAAAGGAGACTATACGAAGAATACGGAGAAAAAGTACAAGATAACTTAAAAATGCGATCAATACTTTATAATATAATTTGTCCTCAATGTCTTAAATCAGCCCCAATAGAAAAAATTGAAGTGACATGTCCATTTTGTGAGAAGGTGCATACACAACAAGGTGACGGTGGATTTTATATGGCACAAATGCTTTATGATCATTGCACATGTGGCAGCATGATTCGATATATTCAATGCATCCATTGCGAAACTGATATTGACTTGTTCGCTTTTTATGATTATGAAGCCTTGGAGCGGCGCAGATATGAGTAAGAAATTTGTTGCAAAAACGACTAAGGTTAAGCATGAGGGTATTGTCCCGCTTGCTTCAAAGATGTCGAAGCATAATATCAAAGCAGCAATCGCGCCTGTTTTTAATCTGGATGAACTTAATGTAGTTGAACTGTGTAATCAGTTGAAAAATGAATTAAATGATCGCTCAGAGCCTTGGTTTCTATTTACAAGTGCAAGAAGAAATCAAAAGCTTTCGTTAAAGCGGGAACGAATTGAGATACTTCAAAGAACGGTTGAAAGCATGATAAGCGTCAATGCATCCTTGGCAAAGGCAAGGGCGGACATGCTTCTTTCACAGGCCGTTACCGAAAGCATTATCAATAACCATTTTATTGAGCAAGCTTTATTGGATGAGCTAAGGCAGAGAGAGCATGTGGATAAGCTCCAGTCTGTTGATGACACAGCACGCGAAAGGCTTGTGCGGTTAGAATCTATTGAGATAGCTAATTTGCAGGCCAGAGCTGAAATCAATGCATTAGAAGCCAAGACAAAGGGTGAGCATGCCAAGGCTGATTTAATTAGAAATGTCGTTGATAGTATCAATCTAAAAGACTTGCCCCAGATTTTACAGACGTATGTTATTACGTCAGTTATAAATCCCAGCGGCAATGCCACAGTCGGAGACTTGGAATTGCAGTCTGAATTGCGGGAATTCGTAACGAAAGAGGCTGCTGCCAAGGCAAGATTATTAAACGCTCAGGCAGATCAGAGTCAAAGCCAAGCCGCCATAAGCAAGGCCACGGCTGTTGATACAGTTCGTAAAATGAGATCAAGAAAGCGTGATTGATCTTGGCCTTGCCTTGGTAGCCGAGCAAGGCCCATGTTTTCTCTCAATAGATGATCTCTTTAAACATACCTATATAGTCGGGAAAACCGGCACCGGCAAGTCCACCTTCATGCTCAACCTTGCCCTGGAGGTTATACACGAGGGCTGGGCCTGCATCTTTATCGAACCCAAGGGCAGCGTTATCGCCGCGCTTAACAGCCTGACAGATAAAGATCGTGTGGTTAAAGTATCCATAGATCATCCTGTTACGATTAACCCGCTTAGAAAGAAAGGCCGTCACATTAATGACCTGATTTCCGAGTTCGGGGAAGTGCTCGACATCCTCGTGAAGCAGACAAGCTCCAACCCGGAGTTGACTGTTATGATGAAGGAAATTGTGACACAGGCGATTCTATGCTTCGATGAGAAGCAACGGAATCTCGATTACCTTTATGAATTTCTGAGAAGCCCGCATATCAGGGAAAAACATTTTGAGAATAGGGACCGTCCGCAATACTGGAAGGATGTTGCACTTGATCCGCGCACAAGGAAGCCCAATATGGCGATGTTTCAAGAAAGCGCCACGAGACTGGCTACCCGACTTGCGGGTATGGTTTCCGATCCAAGAATAAAGAAGATCGTGTGCGGTGAAAATGAACTGGACATAGGACAGATTGCAGAACAAAAGAAAGTCCTATTGGCCGACACATCGATGATGACTTTTGATAACAGAGTTTACATTACGTCGCTGATCGCCCATTATGTAAAAAGCTATGTTGAGTTTGAACGTAGAAAGCATCCGCTCATTGTTTTCATCGACGAATTCCAGACCGCCATCAGCCCAGTCTTCTCGCACTTATTAGCTTTGGCTAGAGGGTATAAGGTGGGGTTTGTGCTGGCACATCAGGAATTCGGACAGATAGACAAGACTGTATTGAAATCAGTCTTAGGCAATGCCAATACGATAGTGTGTTTCACTGTCGGATATGACGAGGCTGACAGGATGCGGCACGAGTATGCCAGTGGCGTGAAGGCAGATGATTTTATTCAATTAGGTGACTATGAAGCACTGATTAAAATAAAGAACAAGGTCCATAGGGTGATGACGTTCCCGCCGCCTGATATGCCTGAGCCTGCTGAAGAGGAGTTGCCCCCTGAACGCAAAGCATGGAACTTTATGCGAGAGGGCTGGTTTCAATGTTGATGCCCATACGTCTTTATCTCTCCTGTTTCGGCATCCTGTCCGATAATTTCCGACCTGCGCATAGCGGTTCCCGGCAGGTAATCGTCAATGGAATAGAGCGGTTTGAGGGAGTGCGCTGAATACTCTAGGGTCTTGAAGAGGTAGCCGAAGAAAGTCCCCGTATACCGATACCTTCGGATGCACCCCTCGATGGCCCTGTTTATCTCACTCTCGGCACCGCGCCATCGGTAAAGCAGAAAATAGCGGTCAATCCACTCGTCCACCGTGTAGCGGAGAAAATCGACAAGCCCCCGCATTGCCAGCACGTTCCCTTTTTGGGCGAGACGGACGAAGGCGACTGTCATCCTGTGTCGCACTTGCTGCTCCTTTTCGTCTGAGACGGCAATGAACAAATAGAGCGTGTTACGGTGTTTTTCCATAATCTTCTCAAGTTCGTGTGGGTCTTCGTATTCCTTACGATATTTGCGCCGATAATGCGTCCAGCGTTTCTGGTAGCGCCGGGGGAGTGCAATCGTAACCCTATCCCAGTCGATCTGTCCGATTTCCGTCCTGACGTTCTTCCGAATAAAGCGATATGCGGCAGGCGCGTGTTTCGCAACCCATGAGCCGCCGAAAGCTTGAGGGTTTTCCGCGCGCAACTTACGTCTTAGCAGCCTCATACACGCCGAGAAGTCCATGTCATCATCGATAGAAGTTAATGGATTATCTCATATCGTAAATACCGGGTGTATTTTTCAAGTCGAGTAGTAAATTAGTCCCCTGCGTTTATCCCCTGCGTTTCTGGGGAAGATTTGGAGAAAGTTTATCGTATTTTTTGTGGAAAATCGTCTTTTTTTGGGTTTTATCTTCCACCCGTTTTATCTTTAAAAATCAGTAAGTTATTGTCTTTTTGAAAAAACTTAAAAAATGTGTTTTCCGACTTAAAATCCCTCGGGGGCAACCCTGTACCGGTTCGATCCCGGTCTCCGGTACTTTCCCTCAAACATGCCTGAGACAGCTCATCGCCTTGACAAAACAGGGGGCATTCGGGTTAAATGTTAAGCCCAAAGGCGCGTAGCTCAGTGGGAGAGCGCTACCTTGACACGGTAGAGGTCGGGGGTTCGATACCCCCCGCGCCTATGTTTAAAATCAAGGGGTTAGCCATTAACGGCTAACCCTTTTTCATTGGGATTGTATAGTTTTTGTATAGTAGGCCGCCCGTTCAAGGTATTGTCCAGCATATCAATAGCCTTGACCTTATGGGCCGGGGCGAGGTGGGAATAGCGGAGGGTCATGGTGAGGGTCTTATGTCCGAGCAGTTCCTTTACAGTCGTAAGGTCTACCCCGGACATAACGAGGTGTGATGCAAACGTATGCCTCAGGTCGTGAAAATGGAAGTCCTGAATCTTTACCCGCTTTAAAGCCGTCTGAAAACTCCTCTTTACCGCCTGATAGGGTTTCCCGGTGTTAGGGTCGTAAAACACATAAGGAACGTCTAACCGCCTTGTGAGGCCCTGTAGCGTTGCACGGAGAGTGTCGGTTATCGGTATCTCCCGGCGATCCCCGTTTTTGGTTACATCCAGAAGAATAAACCCATGCCTGAGGTCTACCCTGTCCCATGTGAGCGAAAGGATTTCTCCGCGCCTCATGCCCGTGTTCAAGGCGGTAATGACTATCGGTTGAACATGAACGCTACATGCGCTTATAAGCTCCCGGCATTCCTCTACCGATAGATACCTTAGCCGTCTGCTATCATCTCTGAGGAGCTTCACCTTGCGAATGCGCTTCAAGGTCTCGGCTTCAACCATCTCCCAATCAACCGCCTTGGAAAACATATGCTTTAGGACATTCAAGACCTTGTTGTTGCTCGATGCTTTAAGGCCCCGGTTGATATTGTCCGTCTGCAACTGTTCAACAAGCGATGTGCTGAATCTTCTAAGAGGCAGATTCCCATAAGCCTTAATCAGTTGGCCTATGATGTATCCCTTGATTTTGGCTGACTTCTGCCTGCCTTGAATCCATGCGTTATACTTCTCGGCAAGTTCGCCAAAAGCATGTTTTGCTATCCTCTTTTCTTCCGGTTGATTGCCGTCCTTTATACCTTGTTTTCTCTTTAAAAGCAGGGTTTCTGCGTCCCGGACTTTTGGAGAGCCTGAGGACTCATAAACCGTTTTACCATCAAGCCCGGCATAGCGTACCCAGAGGACATTGCCGCGCTTATAAATTCCCTTTGCCACCTTTTACCTTCCTTTCCTTTTCTTTTTCGCGTTCGATGTAGTCAAGCAAAAGACATAAAGTATCGCTCGGTGTCTTCACCCCCTTTTCAAGCATCCAGACGTAATTGCCAGTTACGCCTATCCGCGCCGCAAAATCTACTTGCGAGAGCCTAAGCCCTTTTCTTAGTGATTTAATCTCTTCTGGCTTCCACGTTTCCATTGCCTTAGATTATACTCTAACTGAGTTAGAAAAGCAAATAGTATACAATTCACTATACAGGCCCTTGTAACATGTTGATATTACAATTGTTTTCAGGGCTATCACTTCCTTTATACAGTAGTGGCCGGTATCTTGTAGCCGGACATCCATTTATCAATATCCTTACGGCTGAATCGTAACTGGCCCTTTATCTTGTAATGCGGTATCTCCTTGAATTGGACATGCTCATAAATCCACTTCTTTGAAACCTTGAGATACTCAGCAAGGCCCCGGACATCGAATATTGTATCCCCGGCCTCGTTCACGCCATTGCGGACAAGCGCGGGTCTAAGAATTTCGGCAACCCTTGAGGCTATGGCTTCAATGTCCTGAGGTTCAAGCTCAGTCTTCACATTCACTTGGATGCGTCCCCTCTTTGCTCACAAGAACACCTGCCCACGGTTTACCCGGAGGCATGGCTGTGACAGTCACATACTTTTGTTTTTCGCCTCCATCGTAAGAGCCAAAATAGCGAGTAATCCTCAAATACATTAGCTCGCCGCCGATGTTGCCTTCAAGCGCTCTTAATCTTCTCTGTATACCCCTCATTTGATTTAACATTTAAAGCTCTCAAACTCAGATTCGTTGACTATTTCAGTTCTGCCATTGCTGATAATAAGAAACTTCTTAATCACCTCATTTGGTATTTCTTGATCTGTGGAATCTTCATTAACTCTGGCACCTCTACGAACTATGGTTCTTACTAAACATATTTTGTATTTCTTGATACCCGTTCGCTTCTCAAGCTCTTTTAATCGTTTTTCGATGCTTCTCATTTGCTGTCACCTTTAGTATCCTGAAACTCAGTTTCACTGATTTGTTCACCCCTACCTTTGCGGAAAACATACTCTTTCACAATATGTTCACTCACTTGCAAGGGTTGTCCTGCTGATCTTGCACCTCCACGTACGATTTCAAGCTCTAAAGTGAGCGTGTACTCCTTGCCGACACCTAAATGCTCCTCAACCTTTTTAAGCCGCTTTTGTATACCCCTCATTTGCTTACCCCCTTTTCCAGCTTTAACAGCCGCTCCTCTATGTCCTCAAGCTCTTTCAGCTTCAAGGTGTTGTCGAGGATCAGCGCTATGGTCTTCAGCCGTATGCTCTCGTTCTCCGTCCCCCTGAGCAATTCTCCCAGCTTGAGCACGGCATCAGAGGACAGGCCCTTTAGCTCTTTCAGCGCGGTCTCTATTAGGTCGTTCTGTTGGGCGATAAACTCACGCCTGAAAAAGTCATCCTTCATCCAGTCATAGAAAAGGGTTTTGGAGATACCAGCCTGCTTAACCCCCTCGGTAATAGTCCGGGCAGAAATGATTGCCGGGATGCACTTTTTCTGCTTGGGAGTCAGGTTTTGTTCAGTTCCGTCCATTATTGGCCTCCATGGGGTAAGGATTCGTCATATCACATAGCTGCCGTGTATCGACAACCTTTGAGCCGGGGAATGCCGTCTTGGTCGCGTGTACGGCCCTCAGAGCCTCTTTTGACAGCCCCTTGAGCCTCTGCACCTCAGCCGCCGTATATATCGGGTCATCGATGTCACCAGACGCCATGAGCGCAACAGCCGCCCGGTCATCAGGCACATGCCATAGGTAATCATCAAACAGGGACGAGTATATCCGCCATGCGCCGCGCTCCGGTCTTGTCGACGTTGTCAATGCTTTTTGTGCTTTGTGAATATCAACAACAGGGGGAATTGCCTCTGTTGGTTTAAGTTCTCTGTTAAGGTATTTCTCTGCTAATCTCATTTTCTAACTCCTAAGATTTCATTGACAGCATTGACAACCCCCCATGCCTTAATTAGCTCTGTCAATGTTGTCAATGGTTTTCCTGATTTCTGTATTGAGGATTCACAGCATATGCAGCCCCATCAAGAAGCGCGATATAGCTGCGCTCTGTAAGCACCTTCAATCCGGGGTCTACAGCATCCATTGTTTTGAGTGCGTTTTTATGCCGCATGACATCCCGGCCAGTGAAGCGCTCCGGCTTGTGGCGGTCTATGTATTCCAGAATCAGCCGGGCTGATTCAATGCGCGGGTCTTCGCCCATGAACCCGAAGACAGCAAGGGCATGAGCCGCGTAATAGCTTGCTATCGAAGTAGCCGCATGTACTGTTTCGGCCTCTATGGGTAAGGTTGCCCCGCTTTGCCCGTGAATTGCGAAATGCAAAAGCGCCGCTATCCTTGCCGCCGCACCCGGCAGTTTCGAGCCCCATTCCTTAATGCCCTCCATGTCGCCGCCCTCTTTAAGATCGGCTTCAGCGTCATGGTAAAACTCGGCCCATGCTTCAAGTGCTGATGGGGTTAAATTGAGGTCACAGTTCATAGGGGGTATGTCCATCAAATCCCAGAGGTGCGCGCGGTATCGGGCGGCTATTTCCGGTGCTATGGGGGTCGTTTGCAGCTTGCGGTGTCCGATGCGGCCCCCATTCATCGAAAACAAGAACCGTGCGAGGAGTCCGCGTCCTTTGAATTGTCTGTTCTCGCCTATCTCGCGGATTACATCACTCTGGACAGACACGCAAAGGGTTAGCGCCGGAGCCTCCATATAGCAGGCACCTCGGCTCATTCTGTGCGCGCTCCATGAGTCTCCGGCGTGGGCTTTCAGGAGTATGTCGAAGTTTGCGCCGCCCTTGCTGTAGAGCCCGGCCATGATTCCGAATATCCCGCCCTCCGCGCTGATAATACTCATGCGTTCCCCGTGGACTGTCATCGTATCGCCTAATTTCTCAGGTGTTACGTCATCCATTATGAATAGGGGGTATGGAGGGACAGGGTTATCCGTAATCTCCTTCTGTATATCGGCAATCTCTCGTATCAGTCGCTCACGGTCATTAAGCTCCTTTGCTTTAGATGCCTCTTTTTCCTTTGCCCCCAACTGAGCTTGCCGCACTTTATCTGCCGCTATTGCCTCGCAGATTACGGCCTTCATGCGCTCGGCTTTATCGTTCTGGTAATCGTATAAGGGGCGGGTCATAACGGATAACGTGGAACTCTTGCGCTCGCCGCTATCGAGGATCGGACAGACATAGATGGATAGGGGCTCGCGGTGTGAGGCAAGCGACACCCCGGCCTTGCGTTGCATGGCTGTTGCTAGTGCCGCAAGATACACCCCTGCCGGGAATCCCGCATCTACCTGATAGACCTCTGTGACGGCTTTAACCATTTCGCGGCCTATTCCCGGTAACACATCAACTGGAAACTGAGGAAGGTTAGTAAGGCTGTTAAGCGGAATGATCGAAGGCCATTCAGCAGAAGCAACGTTTGCAATGTTGCTGGTTACAGCTTTTGCCGCCTTGATACAGTGCTGGACAGCTTCTATGCCCTCTAATTGGTGAAGATCATTAAAGTCGGTGGGGCCTTTCTTTTCAGCCTTAAACTTAGCAATCTCATTCTCAGACAAATTGAACTCCGGGACTGCAAGGAGCGCCCCGGCCTCTCGCGCCGCCTCAGTCGCGTTCGTAATGCCGGGGTTTCCGTCTGTCCATTGGTCATTATCGGAACAGACTATCAGACCCGATCCGGTTTCTTCTCGCGAAGTAGCTTTGTTACTGCGCCGCAGATTTCCGGCATCAAAAGCAACCACTATGGAATGCCCTGTGGCTTCATGCAGGCTTGCCCCTGTAGCGTATCCCTCGCATATCAGGATAGGGCCTGTCTTGTCTCCGGGTATCCGGCAGAAGTGTCCGACCTTAGCAGTTCCGGTTTTGAACTTCTTGCTTCCATCCCCCGAAATGAACTGTAGGCCATGAAGCACCCCGGCGAAGTCCTGTACCGGAATAATGAGAGCGTCCCCTGATTGCTTTATTGCGAAAGGTTTAATCCCTTTGACAGTTAGATACTGATGTCTCTCATCAGCCTTCAGGCCCTTATCCCAAATTGCTTTAGACTTGGTTCTGCACTCTTCACGTCCCCGCGCCTGCTCCTCGTCGGCCTGTTTACGGATTCGCTCCATAGTGGCCTTGTATCGTGCGCGCTCTTCTACTGTCATGCTCTGGCTATCTCTTGAGCGCCACTTCTCCTTTATCTGCCGTTTGTGGCATCCAAAGGCCCCTGCGGCAAAATCTTCGGCTTCATGCAACACATACCAGCCGTTCTTCTTGTGCGGCTTATCTCCGTCTACATGGAAGCGGTGGAGCTTCCCGTTTGCTATGACTTGCTCATGTGGTTCGATTCCGGCACTTGCAAGTGCTTGTCTAAATTTATCGGTGCTGGTATCCACGTTATACCCCCTCCAGCTTGAATACTCTGAAGAGAACGTGAACAATTGATTCTGGCAGCAACCCCCAACAAGCGAGGCCGACAATGATAACCTTCAATGTTGCTCTCAACCCTTAACCCTCTCGCGGGCAATACCGACCGCACTTCTTAGTGATTCAAAAGCCATAAGGTACGACTGAACGGGGACATGGGCATTTGCAAAGAAGCTTTCCATTGCTGCATTTAGCCCGCCCCCGGAAAGCTCAATCTTAATTGTTCCCCCATCGGATACAGCGCGGAAACTAAACCCCATTGCTATTAGGAATGCTGCCAGTTGGTTACTTGTGGTAAGTACACTCTCGGCCTTCTTCACGGGGCCTCCTTTCTTTTCTTGCCCCATGAAATGCAATGCTTGTGCCAGATTTGAGCCGTGAGTTAACCTATTGATAACAAAGCAAAACAAGTGATTTGAATACCCTTGTTTGACATGCAAATCAATATTAATTATCATAAGTAATAATCAAAACTGAAACTGAACAAGAAAAGGAGCCGCTCAAATGTCTGACTTGCCCACCATTCTTAAAATGATGGAGCATCGTCCTACCCCAAACCCTAATGATTTCAACGACCCGGAAATATGGAAGAGTGTGTGGGCTGAGCATTTAAGTGAAGAATCAGCGACAAGAAGGTTTAATGAACTCACTGCCGGTCTAAATGCCTACAGGGGCACTATTCCTGCTGATGACATTGATGGTAGTTTTACTTCCTATTTTATGCGTGCCAGCCAAGAGTTAGATAGGGAAACCAATTGGGACAACTTTAAGAAATTTAAGTTTAAAAAAAGAACCACCTCGATTGCCAACGCGGCACTTCTAATAGAGGGCATACATGATTTGGTCTTGATTGGGTTATTAGAGAATGCGCGCCACTATGAAAGTCTGAGGTATATAGCAGCGCATTATAATCCATTTGTTAATGACATACAGCTTAAAGCGGAATTAAACGCCCCTCTGCTAATCACAGGGAATTCAGGTACAGGAAAAGAAGCTATGGCATATTGCATCCATATGATAAGTGGTAGGCGTAAGGAGCCATTCAAAAGCATCGACTGTTCAGCATTTTCAGGTGATTTAATAGCCTCGGAATTATTCGGCACAGTAAAAGGGGCCTTTACTGGTGCAATAGATAAACCCGGACTTCTTGAGTCAGCGAATGGCGGGACAGTATTTCTTGACGAAATAGCAAATATGCCAAAGCCTCAACAGGCCATGTTACTAAGGGTTATTGAATCTGGGAAGCTTAGGCGTGTTGGGGCGAATGAGGACATAAAGAAGAAGCTTGACGTTAGATACATTGCGGCAGTACAGCCGAGCAAAGAAAACGAGTTGCTGCCTGATTTGCTTTATAGATTGACCTATCCGTTTTGTATAAGGCTTCCATCGCTGAAGGAACGGTTTGCAGCATTAGATGACGACCAACAAAAAAGGATAATTAATCATTCATTAAAGCGTCTGACAAGGAGAGAATCGAGCATCCCATCCGAGGTTGCTTTTACTGTGTCTGCAATTAACCGACTTGTTGCACACGACTATCCCGGCAACTATCGAGAGCTTGAAAACACATTGCTCATAGCAATAATAAACGCTCAGAATAAACATAGCTATAACGCTAAGAAACAGTTACGCATTGACACAGAACACCTTCCTACTATAGCGCAACACACAACAGCTAACCCGGCAGAAAACCTGATAGATATTAGCTCTTGGTCGCTTATGGATTTGGCCATCCCTGATAAAAAGCTCGCCCCGTTCCTCGCGGAGCGAGTTATGGGAATATATAAGGACGGCAGTACTCCAAGCTATGAGCTTTCAAAAGAGGGGGGCAATGATGCGAAATTCGGACGGCACTTTGAGAAAATGGTAGGGGTAAGCCTAACGGAATTTAAACGCAACATGTAGAGTACGGTTAAACTATTCTGGGCAGTCGTATGGTTCAAACGATCCTTCTTTGAGTTCGCCGGTTAGGTTCTCGATCAGATACACTTTGGGTTTCTTATCTTGACCTACAGCTATGAATCCTCGGCAAAAGAAACTGCAAGGTAAATCGGTAGAAAAGCATATTTCTTTTTGTTTCGCCTGCAACAATTCAATTGGCCATTTATGACAATCATACTTGCCATATTTAGGGCAAATAAGCACTTCAAATTCGCCGCCGTAAATAATAGTTTTCCCCTCCATTTTCCCTATCGCATCAAACAGCGAAGCAGCATAGGCATCATTAAATGTAATGGCTATCTGTAGTACGATTATGAATAAAAGAGTTTTTGCCATCATCGATTCTATTTGCCGACTGGCTCTCCCTTTACACGCCTTACCACATCACCATTTTGGGTAACATGCTCATAATCACTCTCCTTTAATTCTTTTCCAAGAAAAGGGATTGCACCGGCTACCAGATAAGGGAAAACGTCTCGCATTGAATCCCCAAATTGTTCATCGCTTCTAATGACAGTTTTCCATAATTCGCCTTCTTGTTTCTCAAGGTAGGTTTTTCTGTCAAAGGCATCAAATGATACATAATACAGCCCCGCGTTTATTCCCGTGACGCTCATGCTCTCAGTATTTCCAGCCGCTTTATCTGTAACTGGGATTGTTACATTGCGTGTTTCAGCAGAATACGATAAAACGCTTCCATACGAAACGAGAATTAATATGTCGGCTTTATCTGGATTCGCGGCTGGTTCAAATCCGGCGAGTTTAAGCCCTCTATCTAAATATGCTCTGTACTCCTTAAACTCTAGCGACGATTCTTTCACCCATGGCTGCGCCGGGCGAAGCTCATACTTCTTCATAGAATCGTCGGCCATCATCGCATCGATCTTAACACTATAATGCGATGGGCAACCAGCGAGAGCTATCACTATAAGCAGTCCTAACACTATCTTCTTTATCATCCTCTCCCCCTCAATAAAGTTGTATTGCAATAGCTTAGCCCCCAACTGATCTAAAGTCAATATAACAACAAGGAAACTTCGTGACATTTACCTTAAAACTCTTTATACTTCAAGTTATCAATAGAATCTCAAACGGGGGTAGCCATATGAAAAGAATAATGCTCTGTCTCGTTATACTCTGTGCGTTTAGCGGTATCGCTCTTGCCGGGGATGTCAACGTGAACGGCTACTGGCGGGATTCAAACCACGATGGGGTTAAGGATACCTATGTCAGCCCCTATACACGCACCGCGCCTGATGATAGCCGCCTGAATAACTATAGCACTCAAGGGAATACCAACCCTTACACCGGACGGCAGGGAACCGAAAGCCCATACAGCAATCCCAGCACCCCGCTTGGCGGCTCGAACTATGGGAGTGGCAGCAATGGAAAATCGCTCTTAGGACAGTAAGCGCTGGGGCATCGTGTGGCGTGGAAAGAAATCAACGAATGAAAACATTAAGCCTTAAAACTAAAAAAGTGATAGCCCGCGAAGGATTGATACTTTTGGGCATTTTGATACTGATTGCGGCAGCGATAAGCTTCGAATTGATTAACGCAGCCTATTACAAGCATATGACATCAATATTTATAGCCGAGCGTGGCCCATGGAAGGATTACGCTCCTACTAATCCGGATATTGTCCCGACTTCTGTTCTTCCTGATGAGGTTGTAGCAAAAGAGAGGCGTAGGCTAATTAATGCAGGATTCACACCACAAGAAATAGCTCAATACCAGAGGGTAGAGCCACCTTCTATATTTAAAACTGGAATAAATCCTCAGGATACCAAAGTAGCGAAGTTTTTTATAATAGCTGCGTATTGCTTATATTTATTTGTCAGAATATTTATTGTGGCAATTGGCTACTCCATTAAGTTTACCAAGTGGGCTCGCGCAATCCTCAAACAACAGGAGCCATAAAATCATTTCCACTTATCTATTCACTTCGCATCCTCTATTGTCTGCCATTGCATATTCTCAGGCTAATCAGGGCAGCGTCACTGTATAGTTTTTGTATAGTGAATGCTCGGTACGATAGGGCACAATAGGGGAAAGCCGAAGGGCTTCCCCTGATGCAAAGGGCACGATTTAGCACGAAAAAGCACGATCTGCTAAACCCGGAGAGCAATAGGCATTGCATTGACACGGTAGAGGTCAGGGGTTCGATACCCCTCGCGCCTACCATTAAAAACAAGGGGCTGGCCATTTATGGCTGGCCCCTTATTCTTGCGGATTCAGCAGGCGGGTAAGCTGTGTTGGGAACAATGGCATAATAACCTTGACTTACAAAGTCCTACCAATTACTCTAACAGGCATAGAGCTAGTTTTTCGGGCTTGCGCGAAATCCCTTAAAAGGTCGATACCGGAATTATATGTCAACAGATACATTTTTCAGCCGAGCTTATACGGATACGATCAAAGGGTTCGCTATTACCGGTATTTTTCTTTGCCACTATTTCGAAAAGGTTTACGGGTCGCAAAGCCTCATACAGTGGACATTTGCCCCAAACGCCATACGGGATTTCTTCTATGCAGTAAACATCTCCAAGGTCGATCCTGCTACTCTGTTTTTCCTGTATTTCGGATACGTAGGCGTCTCTATGTTTTTTGTTCTCAGCGGTTATGGCCTGGCCTCTTCGCGTTTAGGCAATGAGCCACAGCTGTGGAAGGCTTTCTTTATAAGGCGGTGCGTGCGATTAATGCCTCTTTATTATCTTTCAATAGCGGTTTTTTCCCCGATAGTGGCATTATCGGCCGGCCTGCCAACAGACAAGGTATGGAATGCCGTGATATCTAAGGTGCTGTTTATCCATACATTCAACATAAATACGATGTTTTATATTAATTCTTCGCTTTGGTTTGTTGGGGTCATCGTTTGGCTGTACGCATGTTTCCCTTTGATTTTTTCATTTGCCAGAAAAAACGCCAGCCTGACGTTTCTCATTTGTTTTGCGGTGTCGTACCTGTCCTCTGCCTGGATAGCTTCCTCGGATTTGGCCAGAGTGCACAGTGCGTTTGCTATGGGAGGGTTTCCGCTGTCCAGGCTTGGGGAGTTTTCGTTTGGAATCTGTTTTGCGGTCGTAGTGCGGGCTCAGCCTCGCAAGGCGGAGGCGGCCCTCCGCCATCCATTGCTGATCATGTGTTCGGCAATAATGTTTTCGGCAGGAGTGGGGGGGCTAATTTACCGTCCGTTATATCCATGCCACCAGTTATTCCTCTCGGTGCCGTTAATGCATGTTATTACGCTGAGCTACCGTGTAATGGGCAAAGGGGCGGCGACGTTATTCTATCCGTTTAGCTTTGCGGGCAGGCACTCTTACGCGCTATTTGTAATCCACGAGCCGCTGTTGCTGTTATCTACGTCATTAATGAAATCGTCCTCTTTGTCTTTCATTGCCGTGGCTGGAATTGTATTGCCTCTTTTTGCGGTTTTTTCGGCCGGGGTAGGGTTGACGGTAGACAGGCTTATGCGCTCAAGGACTTTCGCCAGCCAATGACGCGTTTTCGTATGCTTGAGAATATTGCGTAATCCGTCTGTTGTATATGCCTCACAATCCTAATCCCTCTGACATTGCTGATAAGTTGCGCTTGTCTGTGCCGAGGCATCAGGCGGCTGCATTAATGTAATGATGCCATCAGCGCCGAGCGCGAACATGTCTCGGTCTTGCATAGGATATGCTTGACATGCTGTTTGACCGTCAGCTCGCTGATAAAGAGCTTCTCCGCGATCACCCTGTTTTTGCAGCCCTCACAGACCAGCCTTAGGACATCGCATTCCCTGTTGGATAACTGAAAAATGTTCCTGACGACCTGGATGTCCACCGACCGCATCTCAACGGCCTTTTCAAGGAGGACAGTAATGTGTCTGTCCGCCCCAGGGGCATCGGCCTTTCGCAGCGTACACAGCCTGATCGCGATGGCTTGGCGAGGGTCGCCGTCCTGAAATACGGATGTGTGCTGCACTCCATCAAAGCGTGAGGCAATGGCAACGAGGCTGAGTACCAGATCGTGAAGCGCGGGCATCGAGCCTATCAGCTCCGAGGCCACATCATTAGAGTAAGTCAAGGAAGAATCCAGGCCGAATATAAGGATTCCGGGTAAGGTGCGTCGTCCTGCCAGGTCATTCATCCGGTTCATGTACAAATTATATCACCTGATCTCTGTTTCACATAATTGGCCTGAAACGGTGAATGCTACTTTGGGGGTATTTACCGCGGGTCAAAGACCCGCTATGCTTTTATTAGATATAGCTTCAAGCCAGCTATAAACCGTGGCTTTAGTTTGGCTGTGCGCACGACGGACGCATGGCCGGGTGTCTCGGCGCAGGCTGGGGCGGGACGAGGGTATCCGGTAAGAACACGGAATGATCAAGGAGGCGATCAAATGGCGGATACGCAAAGGAGAACAGGCGTCATGGCGGAATAGCAAGCAGTCCTGAACCTTAATAGTTACCGGGGGTAAATATGAAACACACAGGAATCAAAGGAAGCCGAGGAATCCTTTATCTCATCGGGGGGCTATTGGTAATCTGTTGCGCGGTCATGGCCGGTCCGGCGCCCGCAATGGCACAAAATGTGCTCACAGGCATCTTCGAGCTCGACGGCAACTCCTATGACGACCCGGCGGTTGCCGGCGAGGACTTCGACACGATCTGGAACGCGTATAACGGCACGGGGACGACGGATGCCCTGAAGTACGTCTTCATCCCGGACTTTAACACGCCTGACTCAAGCTATTTCGCCTCGGGGCCCAAGGACACCGACCTGATCAACCCGGTCGCTCCGGCCACGGGGACCCCGCTGCAGTGCGTAACCATAAATAACCCGCTCAACAAAGACGACGTACTGAGCGCCTATGCGGCCGCATATACAAACACGGGCGGCGACGAGATGGTCGCCTTCGGGGCCGACCGGGGAACGAATAATGGCGACGCCAATTTCGGGTTCTGGTTTTTCCAGCGGCCCATATCTTGCGACTCATCGGTCAATAACGGCTACTTTAACGGCCACAAGACGGGCGGAGACCTCTTCATCGTAAGCACCTTCACCCAGGGCGGAGGCGTCTCGACGGTCAGCGTCTATGAATGGACCGACCCCGACGGCATCGCAGAAAACGGGGACGAATGCCTCGCTGACGGGGTCGACTGCACGGCGGCCCATAACGGGGTTCCGCTCATCACTGGCAACGACTGCGTGCAATCGGTCGAGACGAGCCAGTACATCTGCGCCACGGTCAATTCACAGGTTATACAGACCGCATGGCGGCCGAACGTCCTGACCAACATCTTCTACGAAGGGGGGGTGAACCTCACACACCTGATCGGCAATCTGGGATGCTACGCCTCGTTCATGTCCGAGACGCGCTCTTCGCAGTCCCTGACCGCTACGATCAAGGATTATGCGCTGGGCAAGCTCAGCACGTGCGGCAGCATAACGGCGGTGAAGACGACGGTCCCTTCCGGTTCGACGCAGGCATTTAACTTCTCCCTGAACCCGGACCCGTATTCCGCTGGCACCCAGTCCCTCTCCGATACACAGCAGTACACCTGGGATTCGCTCAAGAAAGGGACATATACCCTTAGTGAGGCTGCGGCTACCGGCTGGGACCTGACCGCTATAGATTGCGGCGACAAGGTTGCCACGACCGACCTGACCGCGGGGACCGCGGCCCTGGACCTCGCTCCGAACGAAGACATCGTCTGTACCTTCACCAATACGAAGCGCGGCCAGATCATTATCGAGAAGAAGACCGTGGGCGCGGACGGAGACTTCGACTTCACAAGCGCAAAGCTCGGAGACTTCAACCTCTCGACGAACAGCAACGATGCGACGCGGACCTTCGGCAACCTCCTGCCCGGCTCATACGCGGTTGCTGAAAGCGTTCCGGCAGGGTGGGACCTCGCCAACGCGACATGCAGCGACGGCGACGACCCCGGCTCGATTACCCTCGTAGCCGGGCAATCCGTCACCTGCACCTTTACGAACGTCAAGAAGCCGCAGATAACCATTACACCGTCCGCGTACAACGAGGTGGGCACTTCGCACACCTTCACCGTGACGGTATCGCAGGGGGCAAACGGCCTATCCGGCATCAAGCCGGCCGTCGCCTTCAGCCCTTCGAACCCCGGCTCGGTGACCGACAACTGCGCCTCCACCGGCACCAACTCGAGCGGGCAGTGCACCGTCCTGATCAACAGCACGACGGCGGGGACGTTCAGCGCCTCTGCCTCGGCCTCGTTCAGCATCAGCGGCGTCAGCTATAGTATCTCCACTAACGGCACCGGCTCCAACAGCGGCCCTGCGGTGAAGACATACGTGGACGGCGGCATCGCGCTGAGCCCGCTAACGGCCACGAACGCCGTGGGCCGCGTCCATACGATCACCGCTGAGACGTTCATCAACAACGGCACGACCGCTGAAACGCCGGCGGCCGGTGTCACGGTGAACTTCAGCCTCTCGAACAACACGGCGGGTGCGACCTTTACCGGCAACAACTACTGCGTCTCTAACGCCACCGGCTATTGCTCGGTACAGATCACCTCTTCTAACCCCGGCACCGTGACGATCAACGCATCCACGACATTAAACGTAGGAGGCGTTACGTTTACCCGCGCGACCAACGGGAATGCCGGGCCCAACGGCACCGGGCCGGCAGTGAAGAATTACGTCAATGCGCGTATCAGCATCGGCAACACGGCCACGAACCTGGCGGGCACTCAGCATACCTTCACCGTTACGGTTGAGGAGGATAACGGCAGCGGGTTTGCGGGCCTCTCCGGCGTTAACCCGGCCGTCGCCTTCAGCCCAACCAACCCGGGCTCGGTGACCGACAACTGCGCCGCGACCGGCACGAATTCAAGCGGTCAGTGCACGGTCGTGATAAACAATACGCTGGCCGGGACGTTTTCGGCCTCCGCCTCGCTGACAATCAGCGGCATTAACCTCACGATCTCCACCAACGGCATCGCGCCCAACAGCGGTCCGGCGGTGAAGACATACGTGGACGGCGGCATAGCGCTCAGCCCGCTTACGGCCACGGACCCTGTTGGACATGCACATACGATCACGGCCGAGGTCTATGCTGACAACGGCACGACGGTTGAAACGCCGGCGGCTGGCGTCACCGTGACCTTCAGCCTCTCCAGCAACACTGCTGGCGCCAGCTTTGTCGGCGGCAACAACACCTGCATATCCAACACCAGCGGGTTTTGCTCGGTACAGATCAACTCCACGGCCCCCGGCGGCGTTGTGATCAACGCCTCGGCGACGCTTACCGTAGGCGGCGTCACGTTCACGCGTGCGACCAACGGCAACGCCGGGCCTAACGGCACCGGACCGGCCTCGAAGACCTACGTTGCGGGCCAGATCGTCATCCAGAAGGTGACCAACCCGTCCGGCGACCCTCAGCTCTTCACCTTCACGCCGAGCTACGGGAGCCAGTTCACCCTGACGGGCGGAACTTCCGCCAACAGCGGCTATATCGCACCCGGAACCTACTCGGTCAGCGAAACCGCGGTTACGGGCTGGGACCTGACGGGCGCGACCTGCGACAACGGAAACAGTCCGGCGTCGATCACCGTCAGCTCGGGCAGCGTCATTACGTGCACCTTCACCAATACCAAGCGCGGTACGGTGAGCGTGACCAAAACCCTGTCGGGGACGACGCCCGGTCAGGGGTTCACCTTCGAGATCAGGACCGGGGCGTCTGTTTCATCGCTGGGGACGATACTCGTCTCTGACGTGACCGACGCAAGCGGGCTTGCGGATTTCGGCGGCACGCTGTTCGTTCCCGGGACGTATCAGTTCTGTGAAGACAACATGGCGGCCGGCTTCCACTCGTCCCTCTCGGACGACACCTCGTCGTTCGTACCTGGCGGCACGGACAATAGCGCGGTATGCGTGAACTTCACCCTTGACCCAGGAGAGGCCCAGACCTTTACGGTCAACGACACGCCGCCTCCTGGCGGGGACGCCCGCACTATCGGATACTGGAAGAACTGGGGCTCGTGCAGCAGCGGAGGGAAGCGCACGACGCTTGACGGCACGCTGAGCGGCTTCCCGATCGCGGCCGGACAGACCACGAACGGGGTCTTCGTCGGCAAGCTCTACGTCGATACGTGCCTGGAAGCCGTCGACATCCTGGCCAAGTCCACCGTGACTTCGCCGCCCAAGAACATGGCCTCGGACGCCGCCTACAACCTCGCAGCACAGCTGCTTGCGGCGGACCTGAACATCCAGGCCGGGGCGGGCTCGTGCGCTGCCGCGACATCCGCGATCACTCAGGGGCAGGCGCTTCTGACGAGCATCAACTTCAGGGGCACGACGGGTTACCTGCCCGCGAAGGCGAAGAACAAGGCCGTGCGGAACCATGCGCTGTCGCTTGCAAACACGCTGGATCTGTATAACAACAACGAGCTCTGCCAGTAAGGGGTTCGGACAGCTTCAGGGAAAGGGGGCCAACGCCGTTGGCCCCCTTTTTTTGTAGCGTTTGGCTGTCAGGCGTTTCAGGCCTGCGTCAGTTTCTGCTGTTGGTACTTTCGCCCTCGTATTGGAGGAGCCCTTTGTACCGCGTTCCGTCCTCATATTTTGCGAATACCCTGATGCTTCCGGGGCTTATCACGGCATCGCCTTCGAACCGGTCGGCGACCTTGCGCAAATGAATTTCTCTCCCCCGCTTTCCACGACTATATCCTTCGCACCCGGCGCCCTGAGCTCGAATCTCGTCGCTATGGAAGCCGGGAGACCGTAGCTCATGGGGCTGAACAGCCGCACCCTCATCGGAGCGAAGGCGCCAAAGGTCTTCGGCAGGCCATCGCCCGTCCCGGCGTTGCCATCTGACTCGATCCGGTACTCGAGCGCCTCGGCGTAGCTGGCGGCCTCGCCGGATTGCTTGGCGAATACGCGCAATGTATATTCGCCCTTAGCGGGCGCAAGGGCGTATACGCGCACGACCCCCGCCTCCCGCTGTATGAAGATATCGGACCCCTTTACGGGGCGCCCGCCATCCTGTAAAAGGTCCGCTGTCATGATCGTGCCTTCCGGGGCGGAAAAATCGACCTTGACCAGACCGTCCGTCCGGATAACGGCCTCGCCGCTGCCCATCACCCGGAGCCCGTTTTTAAAATATGCAGGCAATAGGTTCACGAGCTTGCAGAACTCGGCCTTTGAAACTGGCGTTGCAAGGAGCTGCCACTTCGGGTCGTCCGGCAGATGGTCGAAGATAAACTCCTCCGGCGGGGTGAGGAAGTAATGCTCTTCATAGGCCCTTACGAAGTTCAAGCCGCCGTCCAGATACCCGGCCCCCCATGTCGTATCGAGCAGCATCCACCTGCCATCGATCTTCACGGCGTTCCACGCGTGGTTGGGCTTGCTGATGTTGCTTTTGCCAGGGACGTACTCGTAGCCTCTTGAGTACCCCCGGATCCGCACCGCTTCAAGGCCGGCGGCGTTTGCCATCGCACAAAAGAGACCCGCATACCCTGAGCATACCGCCTGGCGGCCCTGCAGTACACGCCCGGGCGGGAGGTCGCAATACCTGCCGGATCTGAGGCCGTCGGCATCATAGTCAATGTTCGCCGTTATCCAGCGGTAGATGGCCAGCGCCTTGGCCCTGTCCCCGTCTAATCCCGCGACGAGGCTCTTTGCCAGGGCGTCAACCTGCGGATCGTCCGCCGATAGAGCCGTGGACGGTGTCGCCGATATCATGCAGGCGCAAATTATGGCGGTTGCCAGCAATGCCCTGAGCCGAAACGGTTTCGTCATATGCGTTCGATATGCTTCAGATGATCGTCCTCCCCAGGAAAATCCATCAGGCAATTGTGCCTTATTTATTGTAAGCGTAGGGACCGGCCCTAATGCAAATAGGGAAAACTTATAGGCGGGCGTCGAGCTATGGGATTTGCCTGTGTCAGAGCGGCAGGAGACAGATTGCGGCGGCCTGCCTTGCAAGCGCGCGGTCTATGCATTTTCCCCATCATGCTGTAAAATAACCGAATATGCCAAAGCCGACTCCAAGCAAAAGGGGTTTGAAGGCCCCTCTCACTCATGATGCGCCCTCGCGCGCCAAGGCCCCGGCGGAAGACAGCGATAATGCTCTGGGGCCGCAGGCGAGGCTGGCGCGCCTGACGCGGTTTTATTCCGTCTTAAGCGGGGTCAACGAGGCTATAGTCCGGGTCCGCGATCCCCAGCAGCTCTATACAAAGGTCTGCCGCATCATAGTGGAGCAGGGCGCGTTTACCCTCGCCTGGATCGGGCTTCTGGAGCCGGAGTCGCGCGAAGTCAGGCAGGCGGCGAGTTACGGCAGGACGGATTATCTCGACGGCATCAGGATCGTAGCAGCGGACGTCCCTGAGGGCCGGGGGCCGACCGGCCGCGCCGTCGCCGAGGCCCGGGAGTTCATCTGCAGCGATATCATGGAAGACCCGCTTATGCTGCCCTGGCGGCAGCGCGCCATTTCCCACGGGCTCCGTTCCTCGGCGTCCTTCCCCCTGCGCATCGGTTCCGAGGCGGTCGGCGCACTGACCATATATTCCGCGATGCCATGCTTCTTCAGCGACGAGGAGATGGCGCTCCTTTTCTCGCTGGCCGAGGACATCTCCCTGGCGATAGCGTTCATCGAGACCGAGCGCAAGCGCAAGGAGGCGGAAGACGGCCTCAGGCAGCTAAACGAAGAACTTGAGCGGCGGGTGCTGCAAAGGACGGTCGAGCTTGAGTCCGTCAACAGGGAGCTCGACGCCTTCAGCCAGTCCGTCGCGCATGACTTGCGCGCACCCCTCCGTTTCATCGACGGCTTCTCGAATATATTGCTGGAAGATCACTCCACGGCCCTGAACGAGGATGGCAGGAAGCTGCTCTCGTCGATTCGCGGCCATGCCGGCAGGATGGATGAACTCATAAGCGCGCTGCTGTCGCTTGCGCGAGCGGGCCGCCAGGCAATCTCCCTTTCCCCTCTTGATATGAAATGGCTGGCGGAGTGCGCCTTCGATGAACTGAAGGCTGTTGATCCCTCGAGGGAGGTCCGGTTTATCGCCAAGGCCGTTCCGTCCGTCAAGGGCGACCTGGTCCTGATCCGGCAGGTTCTTTTCAACCTCATGGGCAATGCCTGGAAGTTCACCTCCAAGCTAAAGGACGCCGTCATAGAATTCGGGGCCCTTCAGAAGGGCGGCCTGCCCGCCTATTACGTCAGGGACAACGGGGCGGGATTCGACCCCGCGCACGCCGACAGGCTGTTTAAGCCCTTCCAGCGGTGTCACTCTGACATTGAGTTTGAGGGCACCGGCATAGGCCTGGCTATCGTCGAGCGGATCGTATTGCGTCACGGCGGCAGGGTATGGGCCGAGGGCGAGACGGGCAGAGGGGCGACCTTCTTTTTCTCATTAGGCTGATAAATACCGGATACCGCGGAATCGGCCGCGTTTGACCGTGGCTTGCCCGCAGGCCGCCTTACCGCCCCCCGATCCAGCTGTTTTCCCTCTGATTTCGGCTTTTCCTGGTAACCCTAAATTTAGCTATTATATTTTTTTATCTTATGATTTATAATAAGGAGGTTTTGCCACGGCACGGGGAGGCATCTGAGAGACGGCCCCATGCGGCATTGTATACTAAAATATACGATCTCCATTAAGGAGGAACGATGGGCGGCAAGGTGCTTGTGGTGGACGACGACGCGGTCGTCTTAAGGAGCTGCGAGAAGATCTTAAAGACCGAGGGCTACGAGGTCCGCCTGACCTCCTCGCCCAAAGAGGGTCTTGCGATACTGGGCGCTGAGTCCTTCGACGCCCTGATAACCGACATCAAGATGCCCGAGATGGACGGCATAGAGCTGATCCGCAAGGTGCGCTCCCAGCCGGGCTCCTCGGACGTGGGCATCATCCTCATCACCGGCTTCCCGTCACAGGAAAACATCCGCGAGGCCCTGAAGCTCGGCATCGTGGACTACCTGCCCAAGCCGTTCTCCCCAGCCCTCCTGCTTGAGGTCGCGGCGCGCGCCATCAAGGGCGCGTCCGCCCAGCCCGAGGAGCCGCAGGAGCAGGACAAGGCCGAGGCCATGATGGGCGAGATCTCAAAGATCATCCAGCAGTACAAGGGCAGGCCCGGAAGCCTCCTGCCGGTGCTCCATGCGGTCAAGACCCTCGTAGGTGACCTCACTCCGGTGGTCCAGCGCTACATAGCGCGCGGGATGAACCTGCCGGTGAGCGAGGTCTACGGCGTCGTGTCTTTCTACCCCTCGTTCTCGGGCAAGCGCAGCGCGCGAGATAGCAAGCCCAAGGGCAAAAACCACGTCAAGGTCTGCATCGGCCCCGCGTGCGTGGTCAAGCGCTCCGAGGAGATAGTAGAGCGGATCAAGGACATCCTCGGCATAGACCTGGGCGAGATCACGCCGGATAAGTCCTTCTCTCTGGAGGCGGTCAAGTGCCTCGGGATGTGCGGCCTGGCCCCGGTGGTCGTAGTCGGCAAGGAGACCCACGGCGGCATAACCGCGGCGGACGCCGAGGCCGTGATCGGGCAGTACCGCTGATATGCGATCCCTAACATTTAATATGGAGGTCCTTTGATGGCTGAAGGCTACCGTGCGGAACTGATGGTCTGCGGGGGTACGGGCTGTATCTCCGGCGGAGGTCACAAGATAAAGGAAGCCTTTGACGCCGAGTTCGCCAAGCGCGGCCTCTCCTCTGACTACCGCGTAGTGCTCTCCGGATGCATCGGCATATGCGGAGACGGCCCGGTCGTGCTCGTCCAGCCCGAGGGCGTGCTCTATGAGAACGTAAAGCCCGAGGACGCCACTTTGATAGTCGAGGAGCACTTCGTGGGCGGCAAGCCTGTGGAGAAGCTCATGTTCAAGGACCCCTCAAAGGCCGGGGCCAAGATACCGCTTATAAAGGATATACCGTACTTCAACCTCCAGACGCCGATGACGCTCCGCAACAGGGGCCATATCGACCCCGAGAGCATAGACGACTACATCGCCAGAGACGGCTACAAGGCCGTAAAGCGCGCCCTGACAGAGATGGCCCCCCAGGAGATCATCAAGATGATGAAGAACTCCGGGATGCGCGGCCGCGGCGGCATAGGATATCCCACCGGGCTTAAGTGGGAGATCTGCGGCATGGTCAAGGCCGACCAGAAATATATTATCTGCAACGGCGACGAGGGCGACCCAGGCGCATACATGGACCGCGGCATCATGGAGAGCGACCCCCACGCGATCATCGAGGGCATGATAATCGGCGGGCGCGCCGTAGGGGCCACGAAAGGCTATTTCTACGTCAAGGCCGAGCATACTAATCCTATCGAGCGCGTGACCAAGGCGGTAGAGCAGGCGCGCGAGAGGGGATTCCTGGGCAAGGACATCCTCGGCAGCGGGTTTGATTTCGATATCGAGATATTTCTCGGGGCCGGGGCATCGGTATGCTCGGAGTACACCGCGCTGCTGCGCGCGATTGAGGGCAAGCGCGGGATGCCGCGCCCGGTCCCGCCGCTGTCTATCTTCAAGGGCCTCTGGGACAAGCCCACGATGCTCGATAACGTCGAGACCTTCGCGCACATACCGCTCGTGGTGCAAAACGGGCCTGACTGGTTCAGGGAGATGGGGACGATGAAGTCCCCCGGCACGAAGGTCCTGGCGCTCGCCGGATCGCTCGTGAACACCGGGCTCGTCGAGGTCCCGATGGGGACACCGCTAAGGAAGATCATCTTCGACATCGGCGGCGGGGTGAAGAAGGGCCGCAAATTTAAAGCAGTCCAGATGGGCGGCCCGGCCGGGGGGTGCATCCCCGAGAGCCTGCTCGACACGCCTCTCACTTATGAGGACATCCCGACAACCGGCGCTGTAATCGGGGCCGGGGGCATGGTCGTGATGGACGACCTCAACTGCATGGTCTCGATAGCCAAGTCGTTTATCGAGTTCATTACTGACGAGTCCTGCGGCAAGTGCCCGCCGTGCAGGATCGGGACGATGGTGATGTATGAGATCTTGCAGGACATCGTCGACGGCAAGGGCAAGCCAGAGGACATATTAAACCTGATAGACCTGGGGGAGGACATCTCCGAGACCTCGCTCTGCGGGCTCGGGCAAGCCGCGCCGAACCCGGTGCTCACGACCATACGCCACTTCCGCGAGGAGTACGACGAGCACGTCAACCAGAAATACTGCCGCGCCGGGGTGTGCAAGGACCTCATAACGTTCTATATAGACGATACCGCGTGCAAGGGCTGCGGCGTATGCGCCCGCGCATGCCCGGTCAAGGCCATCTCGGGCGAGAAAAAGCAGCCCCACCGAATAGACCAGTCGGTCTGCGCGCGCTGCCGCGGCTGCTACGAGGCCTGCAAGTTCGGGGCGGTGCGCATAGGGCCGGCCTCGATGAAGGCCGAGCTCATGAAGAAACAGGCCGAGCTGGCCGAGGTCGCAGCGGCCGTCGGGGCCACGGCTGAGCCGGAGAAGCCGTCAGGGCCGGCGGAGGCATAGCGGACATTGAGAAAAGTCATTCCGAGCAAGGAGAGAGACACCCGATATGCCGGATAAGATAGAGATAACGATAGACGGCAGGAAGCTTAAGGTCAGGCCCCGTTCCACGATCCTCAACGCCGCACTGGAGCACGGCATCTACATACCGCACCTCTGCTACGACCGCAGGCTGAAGCCCTTTGGCGGCTGCCGGCTCTGCATCGTCGAGGTCAAGGGCATAAGGAAGCCCCGCACCGCCTGCACCGCCCCGGTCGAGCCTGGCATGGTCATATACACCGACACGCCCAAGCTCCAGAAGGCCCGGCGCACCGTGGTCGAACTCCTCCTGCTGCACCACCCGCTGGAGTGCCCCTATTGCGACAAGGCCGGCGAGTGCCTGCTTCAGGACATGGCATACAAGTACGGCCCGGTACAGAGCCGGTTCAAGGCCGAGAAGCGCAGCGGCCCGGCGCTGACCGAGGCCCCGCTTGTCGAGCGCAACCCCAAGCGCTGCATACTGTGCGGCAAGTGCGTGCGCGTATGCGGCGAGCACCAGGGCGTTGGCGCGATTGACTTCATCGACCGTGGCTTTATCACAAAGATCAGCCCCCCGTTTGAAGAGACGCTGGACTGCGAGTTCTGCGGCCAGTGCATAGACGTATGCCCGGTGGGCGCGCTAGGGAGCAAGACCTACCGCTCGCTCTCTCGCGTCTGGTACCTCGAGGAGAGGCAGAACATCTGCCCGCACTGCGGCGTGGGCTGCACCGTTACGCTCGGGATACAGGACGGCAAGATCATGCGCTCGGTGGGCAAGGACGGCGTCGGGATGAACCTCGGCGACCTCTGCGGCCGCGGGCGGTTCGGGCTCGATTACGTTGGCTCTGAGAAGCGCCTGACCAAGCCCCTCATCCGCGACGGCGAGGGCGTCCTGCGCGAGGCCACCTGGGCCGAGGCGATAGGCGTCATCAAAAAGCGCCTCGGAGAGGTCATCGCGGCCCACGGGCCGCAGGCGGTTGGCGCGATAGGCTCGCAGCGCTG
Organism: Nitrospirota bacterium; assembly: GCA_963721805.1. GTDB lineage: Bacteria > Nitrospirota > Thermodesulfovibrionia > Thermodesulfovibrionales > JdFR-86 > CAVRJY01. The sequence continues at coordinate 355,239 of CAVRJY010000002.1, forward strand.
CACGATAGAGGACAACTTCATGCTCCAGCGCTTCATGCGAAGCGTCGTGGGCAGCGGCAATATCGACTCTCTCGCGAGGTTCGGCACGGCGATGGCGCAGGGCGCTGTGAAGCGCTCGATGGGGCTTGAGGTGCCGCTTGCGGACTTCGACGCTCCGATGGACGCGGACCTGATACTGACGGTCGAGAGCGACATCACCGCGACGCACCCGGTATTCGGTCTGAAGCTGCTGGCCGCAGCGCGCGACCAGAAGGCCAAGCTCATCGTGCTCGACTCGCGCATGAACAAGCTCTCGCGGCACGCCACCAGCTGGCTCAGGCTCCGCCCCGGCACCTCCGTGGCGCTCCTAAACGGGATAATGAAGTGCATGATAGACGAGGGGCTCGCCGCGCCTTCGGCCTCCGGCATCCCTCAGTTTGAGGCCTTAAAGAAATCCCTCGAGGACTATACGCCCGAGCGCGCCGAGACAGTTTGCGGCGTCTCGGCCGATGCGATACGCGATGCGGCGCGCGCGATAGGAGCCTCAAAGCGCAAGCTCGTATGCATCACCACCGGTTCGGCCGAAAACAACAAGGGCGCAAACGCGGTGCTCGCGGCCGGAAACCTCGTGCTGCTAAGCGGCGGCGGGGCCGAGGCCCTGCAGATCCCTGGCAGCTACTGCAACACTATCGGGATGCTCGAGGCGGGCGTCAGGCCCGATGCCGGACCCGGCCACACCCCCATCGAGAACCCCGGGCTCGACGCGGCCTCGATGCTCTGCACCGAGGCCAGCCCGATGCGCGCGATGTACGTCATGGGCGAAAACCCTGTGATCACGTTTCCCGAGTCGAAGACCGTCGAGCAGACGCTTAAGGCCATGGAGTTTCTGGTCGTGCAGGACATCATGCTCACCGACACGGCGAAGCTCGCCCACGTCGTCCTGCCGGCCTCGAGCTGGGCCGAGAAGGACGGCACGTTTGTAGGCATGACCGGCATACCGCAGAAGATAGTACCGTGCGTCCCACCGACCGGGGAGTCGCTCCCGGACTGGCGGATATTCCACGACATCGCCTCGGCGATGGGACGGGACATCGACGCCGGGGATTTCAAGGAGCTCACGGCCGAGGTATGCAAGGCAGTGCCGCTTAATTATGACCTCACCTCCTCGAGCCCGGCCTTCGTGCCCGTGGCCCAGTCCGGCGGCGTCGAGCCCTCGGCCGACTATCCGTTTACGATGGTAACCGGCATCCTGATGCAGCACTCCGGGAGCCTGACGACGCTGTCTAAGGGGCTCGAAAGCGTAGTGTCCGACGCTTACCTTCAGATCAACGCAGAGGACGCCGCTGCCTCCGGAATAGCTGATGAGAAATTCGTGCGCGTCTCATCCCCCAAGGGCGAGATATTCCTCAAGGCCCGCGTCACCGACGAGGTCCCGGCCGGGATGCTCTTCGTGCCGGCCCACTTCCCCCATGCGAGGGTCAATACGCTGCGCACGCTGCCGCCCGCGGACGGCGGCCACAGCCTGGTCGCCGTGAAGGTGGAGCCTGCGTAAGGGTTCCCAGCGGCTTGCTGGCCGTGTCCAGGGTACGGCGGCCAGTCGCGTCCGGCATGCGGTGTCTCCGGGGAGGTTAGCTCAGCTGTAATATGAAACCGCGCATCTCGATCCACGCCAAGCTCTTCGCGGTCACGATCGTGGTGCTTAGCGTCGTGCTCGCGGGCGGATTTTATTTCATCCTCAGGTTCCAGTCCGAGCGCGTCCGCGACACGCTCGCGCGCAACACCGCATCGCTCTCGGAGGTCCTGGCCAGCACGGCAGGAAACGTGGTCGCTAAGATGGCCGACGCCCGCCGGGTGTTAGACGCGGTGTCCGCGGGCCTTATCAATTCCGGCGATCTCCTGGGCGTCGAGGTCCACTCGCCCATAATCGGAATCATCAGCAACGCCACGAGTCCGGGGTTTGGGTTCGCGGCCCCCGAGCTTCTGGCCGCCGGGATATCCAGCGCTTACAGGGACGGACGCATAGCCTCGATGCGTGACGGCGGCGTCTATTACCGCTTCGTGCCTATCAGCGGTGACGGCGCACCGGAGGGGGTCGCGGTATTCGCATCGGCCTCGGTCATCCGCGACGGCGCGCTTACCGCGATGGTGGGCGAAGGGCTTGGCCACATATACTCCGCCGAGGTCCACGGCGGCCTGCTCTACCTCCAGAGGCTCGCAAGCGAGATCGGGACTCTCGAGGGCGTGCGCGGCGTGCTGATATGCGATTCCGGCGGAAACGTGCTTGCCGCCTCAAAGGGCATGCGCCGTGATGTCGTGGAGTTCGACCCCATGCCCTACATCAGGGAGGCCTTATCCAATCGCCGCGCGATCGCGGTGGAAGCCCCTGCGGGGGACTTGATCTTCAGGCCGATCCCGGCCGCGGCCGGCCCCGGCATCGACGGCGTGATCGGGCTTCAGTCTGACCTGAGCGCCGCAAGGCGCGACACCGCGTATCTGCGCTATGACATGCTGGCCGCCTGGGCCGTGACCCTCGCGGCGCTCTCAGCGATCATAGGGCTGATGGTGCGCAAGCTCATACTTCAGCCTGTCAAGGGGCTCGTGAAGCTGACTGAAGCGGTGGCCTCGGGCGACCTCAGAGGCCGGGCGGCGCTCAACACCGGGGACGAGTTCGAGGTTCTCGGGGACTCGTTTAACCGCATGCTGGGCGACATCGAACGCTCACATGACGAACTGACCGCGTCGCGCGATTTCCTGGAGCGCATCCTAGCGCATATGAACGAGGCCGTCCTGGTCTTCACTTCGGGGGGGATCGTCTGGGCCTCGAACGCATCGGCGCAATCCATAAGCGGCTACGGCAAGGAAGAGCTCGATTCTCTGGGGTTCAGGGAGATTTTCAGCGGATTTCCGGGGGATGGCGGCAAGGACATCGCGGAGCTCTGCGACGGCAGGGAGATGACGCTTAAGCGCAGAGACGGCGTATTAGTGCCGGTTGCGGTCTCCTGCGCATCGATGGAAGACGATGGGCAGGTCTTCGTCTTGCAGGACATAAGCGGGCGCAAAAAGGCCGAGGAGGCGCTAAGGGCCTCGGAGGAGAAGTTTTCGAAGGCCTTCCTGGCCTCACCGGACCTGATCCTGATAAGCAGGCTCAGCGACGGGAGGATCATCGACTGCAACGAGTCGGTCCTGAACTCATTGGGCTACGAAAAAGGCGAGGTCTTGGGCAGGACGACCGAGGAAGCCGGGTTCTGGAAGGGCCAGAGCGCATCGCGCGACGAGTTCGTGGGCCGCATAGTGCACGAGGGCCGGGCAAGGGAATTCGAGATGCTCTTTGACGTCCGCGGGGAGCCCAGGACGCTGCTGGTCTCATCGGAGCCGATCTCGGTAGGCGGCGAGGACTGCCTCCTGAGCGTCGCACACGACGTCACAGAGCGCAAACGCGCGGAGGCGCGCCTCAGGGCCGCTATCTCCGAGAAGGAGGTCCTGCTCCGCGAGGTCCACCACCGCGTCAAGAACAACCTGCAGGTCATCCAGAGCATGCTCTCGATGCAGGCGATGCACATCAAGGACACAGCAACGGAGCGCGCGTTCCGCGAGAGCCAGGGCAGGGTGCGCTCGATGGCCCTGATACACGAGCGGTTCTACCGCTCCGGGGACCTCTCGCGTATAGACTTCGGCGAGTACACAACATCGCTGCTGCGCCAGCTGTTTTCGATCTACGGGGCTGACCCCGGCCGGATCGCGACGCGGGTCGAGGCCGGGGGCGTCAGCCTCCCGATTGACTACGCGATACCCTGCGGCATTATCATCAACGAGATAGTCTCGAACTCGCTGAAATACGCCTTCCCGGACGGACGGCCGGGCGAGATCTTCGTAGTGCTGCAGCGGCCGGCGGAGGGGAGGGTCAGCCTCAGCATCGGAGATGACGGCGCGGGCATCCCCGGAGGCCCTGACCTCTCGGGGATGAAGAGCCTCGGGCTCCACCTGGTGCGCATACTGGCCGAGGACCAGCTCGAGGGCGCCCTGAGCGTATCGGCGGGCGGGGAAAATGGTGTTGTTTTTAGGGTGGAGTTTGCTGTAACCTGATAGCTGGGAGAACGGGGTGCGATGGGCATAGGGGAACGAGCTTGACCAAGAAAAGGATCCTCATAGTCGAGGACGAGAAGATCATATCCGAGGACATCCGCTCCTCGCTCGTCTCGCTAGGCTACGAGGTCGCTGACATAGCATCCTCAGGCGAGGAGGCGATCAAGAAGGCCGTCGACCTGAGGCCGAACCTCGTCCTTATGGACATCATCCTCAAGGGCCAGGTCGACGGGATCAAGGCCGCGGCCCATATACGGAGCAACTACGGCATACCCGTCGTATACCTCACGTCGCACTCCGACGAGCCCACGCTGCGCCGCGCAAGGGAGTCCGGGCCTTTCGGGTACATACTCAAGCCCTTCGACGTCCGGGACCTCCGCACCACGATCGAGATGGCGTTTCACAGCGCGCAGGTCGAAAAGGCGCTTAAAGACAGCGAGCGCTGGCTCTCGGTCACGCTCAGGAGCATCGGAGACGCGGTAGTCGTGATCGACGCCGCCGGAAGTGTCGAGTTCGTTAACCCGGCTGCCGAGGCGCTCACCGGCTGGGCGCTGCAGGACATCGTCGGCCGGCCGCTGGAGGAGGCGATCAAGCTCCTGGACGCGACCTCCGGCGCGGTGCTGCACGACATCAGCTCGCTGGTCATCGCGGGCGGCGGCAACCCGGTCAGGTCCGCCGAGGGCGCGGTGCTCGTGGCGCGCGACGGCAGGAGGATACACGTCGACGTCAACGCCTCCCCGATCCGCGACAGGGACAACGCCATATCTGGCGTGGTCACGATTTTCCACGACATAACGGAGCGGATCGAGGCCGAGGGCGCGGTGAGGAAGTCCGAGCGGTTCCTGAGCACGGTCTTTGAGAGCATCCACGACCCGTTTTGCATCCTCGACCGCGACTACCGCATCGTGCGCGTAAACTCCGCCTACGCGAGGTTCCGCGGCCAGCCGGCCGAGGCCCTGCTGGGCAGGGTCTGCTACGAGACCTACAGCTCCGAAGGCACGCCGAACCCGTGCGTGGAGTGCCCGGTGACCAAGACCCTCTCGACCGGAGAGCCGTGCGTCATAGAGCGTTACCACCCCGGCAAGGACGGGGCCGAGGTCTGGCTCGAGACCTACACCTATCCGGTGCTCGGCGAGAAGGGCGAGGTCTCGCGCGTCGTCGAATACACGCGCGACATCACCGAGCGCAAGCGCGGCGAGATCGAGCGCTCCAGGCTGATCAAGGAGCTTGAATACCTCTCGCGCACCGACCGCCTGACGAAGCTGTTTAACCGCGGGGCGCTGATCGAGCGGCTCGAGTCCGAGGTCGAGAGGGTCAACCGCTACGGCTCGAGCCTGTCTCTGCTTCTGTGCGACATAGACAACTTCAAGCCGATCAACGACACCTACGGCCACGCCGAGGGCGACAGGGCGCTGGAGCTGATATCGAGCATCCTGAGCGCCGAGGTCCGCGCCACGGACATAGTCGGCCGCCACGGGGGCGACGAGTTCATGATCATCCTGCCGGAGACGAACATCCCGAGCGGCCGCGAGATAGCCGATCGCATAAGGAAGGCGGTCGAGGGCGCGAATTTCGCGGTCACGACCGGCGAGAAGCTCCGCCTGAGCCTCAGCATGGGGCTCACGGCTTATATCCCGGGGGATGTGGACTTCAACCCGATGATGAAGCGCGCCGACGACGCCCTTTACCTCTCTAAGCGCGGCGGCAGAAACCGCATCTCAGTGCTTACCGCATAGCGCCGCGTAATCACCCATGCAAAAGATCCGCGTACTGCCAGATATCGTCCGAAGCCAGATTGCGGCCGGAGAGGTCGTCGAGCGCCCGGCATCGGTCCTAAGAGAGCTGATCGAAAACTCGATAGACGCCGGGGCCGGCGTCGGTCGAGGTCGCGGTCGAGCGCGCCGGGGTCAAGCTGATGCACGTCTCTGACGACGGAGCGGGCATGGGCCGCGAGGACGCGCTTTTGTGCATCGAGCGCCATGCGACCAGCAAGCTCCGGGCCGAGGAGGACCTGCATGAGATACGCAGCATGGGCTTTCGGGGCGAGGCGCTGCCCTCGATAGCCTCGGTCTCGCGGCTGACGCTCACGACCGCCTTGAAAGGCTCGCCGTCCGGGACGCGGGTCACGGTCGAGGGAGGCGAGATCAAGGATGTCCGGGACGCCGCGTCCTCCGGCACTACCGTGGAGGTCAGGGACCTGTTTTTCAATACCCCCGCCCGCAGGAAGTTCCTCAAGAGCCCCGCGACAGAGCTTACGCATATCATCGATACCGCGACGAGGCTCGCGCTGTCGCACCCGGCGGTCGGCCTCAGTCTCACGGTGGACGGGCAGCTCACGGTCGAGCTTCCGCGCGCGGCATCGCTGGCCGAGCGGTTAAGCCAGGTCTACGGGGGCGAGTTTATGGACGGTCTCGTGGAACTCGGCTGCGGGGATGAATCCCTCGGCTGCGTGGCGTTCGTCTCCAGGCCCGACAGCCTCCGGGACCGGCGCACGCACCAGTTCGTGTTCGTCAACCAGCGCCCTGTGCGCGACCCCTCGATAGCCCATGCGGTATACAGCGGGTTTGAGGGCATGCTCCCGCGCGACAAGCACCCGGTCTTCTTCCTGTTTCTTTCGCTGCACCCGCGGGGAGTGGACTTCAACGTCCACCCGGCCAAGCGCGAGGTGCGGTTCGCGGACAAGGACGCGGTCTACCGAATGGTCGCCAGATGCGTGCGGGGCTCGTTCATACCTACAGAGGCCGCGCAGGACCCGCATGCTGTACGCGAGCCGTTAGCGGGTTTTCAGGCTGCGGCTGGGATGTTCGCATCAGGGCCGGTCACGGCATCGATCCCGTTTGAGGCGCTAACGAGTGAGCCGGGCCGCGAGTTCATGTACCTCGGCGAGATGTTCGTCGCATACGTCACGGAAGGCGGGGGGCTTACGATAATGGACCACCACGCCGCGCACGAGCGCGTGCTCTACGAGCGGCTGCTCGAGGGCGTGAGCCTCGAGAACCGGAGGCTCCTGTTCCCGCGTCAGCTGAGGCTCAGCGCGCAGGAATACATGGTCGTGCTTAATCACCGCGAGGTGCTGGCTGAAATGGGCCTTGAGGTAGAGGACTTCGGCAGGGACACGGTGCTAGTGCGCGGTCTGCCGGGATTCATGGAGCATGCCGACATCAGGGGGATACTCTCGGAGGCCGCCTCGGCGATGGCAGAGGGCGAGCGCCCGGGCCGGAGCGTGCGCGAGGCCGTGGCGATGCGCATGGCCTGCCACGGCTCGGTGCGGGGCTCGGCGGTGCTCGGCCGCGAGGCCCTAAACGCCCTGCTTCGGGACTTGCGCGCCTGCCGCCAGCCGGAGTACTGCCCGCACGGCAGGCCTACGACGATCAGCTATACCATAGACGAACTCAAGAAGCTCTTTAAGAGGAAGTGATCCGGCTTTAAGACTTGACCACCCGCGCGGCAAAGTTCTATCCTTAACGACTATGAAAAAGCCCTGGTCCGGACGATTTAAGGAATCCACCGCGCCCGCGGTCGAGGAGTTCACGGAATCCGTCTCATTCGATAGCCGGCTCTGGCCCTTTGACATACAGGGCAGCATCGCGCACGCGGGCATGCTCGCAAGGCAGGGCATAATCTCGAAGCCCGAGGCCGCGAAGATCGTGCGCGGGCTTTCGGACATCGCCCACGACATAGACGCCGGCAAGTTCAAGTTCGACCCGGGCCTCGAGGACGTGCACATGAACATCGAGGCCGAACTCACTAGGCGCATCGGCGCGGCCGGGGGCAAGCTCCATACCGCGCGCAGCCGCAACGATCAGGTCTGCCTCGACATGCGCCTGTATCTGCGCCACGAATGCCGCGAGATCACCTCGGCGCTAACCTCGCTGATGACGGTGCTCGTGCGCTGCTGCGGAGGCCGGGATAGATACGGTCATGCCCGGCTATACGCATACGCAGCGCGCGCAGCCGGTGCTGCTCGCCCACCACCTGCTGGCGTACGTCGAGATGTTCCTTAGAGACCGCGACAGGATTGAGGACGGCCTTAAGCGCATAAACGTCATGCCCTTGGGCGCCTGCGCGCTTGCCGGGACGAGCCTGCCTATCGACCGCAGATATGTAGCGAAGGCGCTCGGGTTCGGCTCGGTCAGCCAAAACAGCATGGATGCGGTCTCGGACCGCGACTTCATGGTAGAGTTCCTCTCGGTCGCGAGCATCATAATGATGCACCTCTCGCGCCTGAGCGAGGAGATGGTGCTCTGGAACTCCGAGGAGTTCGGGTTCGTAACGCTTCCCGACGCCTTTGCGACCGGATCGAGCATCATGCCCCAAAAGAAAAACCCGGACGTCCCGGAGCTCGTGCGCGGCAAGACAGGCCGGGTATACGGCGACCTCGTGGCGCTCCTTACGATCATGAAGGCCCTGCCGCTGGCTTATAACCGCGACATGCAGGAGGACAAGCCCCCCGTATTCGACGCCGTCGATACCGTGAAGGCATCGCTGCGCGTGATGGCCGAGATGCTCGCACGCGTGAGGTTCAACCGCGCTCGCATGGCCGATACCGCGTCCAAGGGATACTCGACCGCGACCGACGTGGCGGAGTACCTCGTGCGCAAGGGCATGCCATTCAGGGACGCCCACGAGGTCACGGGGAAGATCGTGGCGCATGCCATCGCCTCTGGCAAGGAGCTTGCCGGGCTTACGCTTAAGGATTACCAGGGGTTTTCGCGCCTGTTTAAAAAAGACGTGCTTCAGGCCGTGAGCGTCGCGGCCTCGGTCGATTCGAGGGCATCGGAGGGCGGCACCTCGCCCCGAGCGGTCACGAAGCGCCTGGCCGAGATCAAGACCGTGCTGGGCATCAGGAAATGAACCGACGCCTGCTATGGGCGCTGCTGCTGTGCGCGGCGCTCGCGTTTACGTCATGCGGGAAAAAATCAGCGCCCCGCTTAGTGGTGCCGATCAAGCCCGGCCCGCCCGCGAACCTCACCGCGATCCGCCGTACGGGCGAGGTGATGCTGTTTTGGGACAAGAGGGGCAGCGCCGCGAGCTTTGAGATATACCGCATGGCGGCCGACGGAAGCGTGAAGACCGGCCTGACCAACGCGACGCGCTACACGGATTCGACCCCGGAGGACGCCGGCGGATTCGTATACACCGTGCTGGCGATATCCGGCGAGGGCGTGAACTCGGAGCTCTCCGCCCCGCTTGAGGTAGGCCCGCTGCCGCCTATGTACGCGCCCGATCCGTTTAACGCCGAGATCACGAACGAGGGCGTGAGGCTGCAATGGGGCTATGGCGGCCCGGCCTCGTTCAACCTCTACCGCGAGCTGATCAACTCTCCGTTCGATACCGACCCCTATGCCGAGGGGATCGCAAACACCGTCTATGACGACCGGCCGAACCCGGCCGAGACCGTGAAATACGAGGTCCGCGCGGCATCATACGGCGCGGCCAACACGGTGCGCTACGAGGGCCCGTCCTCGTCCGATATATTCATCGCGCCCTCGGCCTACCGTCCGTCCGTGGCAAAAGATTTAAAGGCGCTCCGCAAGGACGGCGAGGTAGTGCTGCTATGGGACGAGAACCCCGAGCAGTGGATAACGGGCTACGAGATCCTGCGCGAGGGGAAGGGCTGGGCCGAGGACTTCGAGGTGATCGGCAGCTCATGGCCGCCCGCATTCACCGACCATACGCCGCCGCCGGGTGAGACCGCCTACAGGGTCCGCGCTATCGGCCCGGGCGGGGCTGGTCCTCTCTCGGACATAGCCCGCGCGGAGGCAGCTCCGCCGCCGGACGCCACGCCTCCTGCGCCTGCTAAATAGCCTTGCCGAGGGACTTCTCCCTCGCGGCCAATAGCCAGTCCACCCATGCCCCGATGCCGTCTCCGGTCTTGGCCGAGACCTCGAATATCGCAAGGGCGGGATTCAGCGAGAGCGAGTCTTTCCTTATCACCGCCGGATCGGCGTCAACGTAAGGCCTGAGGTCCATCTTGTTGATCACTAGAGCCGAGGACTCCTGAAACATCAGCGGGTACTTAAGCGGCTTGTCGTGCCCTTCGGTCAGGCTCAGGAGCATCGCCTTGACGTGCTCGCCCACATTGAATTCGGCCGGGCAGACGAGGTTGCCGACGTTCTCGATTATCAGCAGGTCGATCTCGTCAAGCGGGATGTCGCGCGCCGCGTCGCTGATCATATTGGCGTCGAGGTGACATGCCCCGCCGGTGTTGATCTGCACGACCGGCACCCCGAGGGCCTCGATCACCTCGGCGTCGTGAGTGCCCTGGATGTCGCCCTCGATCACGCCGACGCGGAGCCTGCCCTTGAGCGCGGCTATCGTGCGGCCGAGAAGCGTGGTCTTGCCCGCTCCGGGCGCGGACATCAGGTTGATTACGAACACACCCGCGTCCTCGAACGCCTTCTTGTTGTCTGCCGCGAGGCGGTCATTGGCCTGCAATATCTTCGATGCCACGCTGATCTTCACCTAATCCACCTCTATCTCGGAGACGTCGAGTTCGCGCCCGGTCTCGAACATGAAATTCCCGCCGCCGCACGCGGGGCAGGCCAGTATGAACTGCTCATCCGTGGTAAACGCGCCGCCGCAGTCGCGACAGGTGCCGCCCAGCGGGACCTCGATGATCGTGAGCACGGCCTCGCTCGCCGGGGTCTCGAGCTTCGCTATGTCGAATGCCATCCTGAGGGCCTCCGGCATCACGCCGCTTGCGGCCCCGACGCGGACCTCGACAGAACGAATCGCCGAGAACCCGGCCTTGCGGCAGTGGTCCCCGGCGATATCAAGGATGCTCATTGCGATTGAGGCCTCGTGCATCAGGCCTGGGTTTCTTTGGGTCCCTCGGACTTTTCGACCTCTCTCTTGTAGGCCTCCACGCCGGCCTCGACCGCAGAGGATATCGCGGACTTGCGGTTGCCGACGTAGCACTTGCCGCGGTCATAGTACTCGGCCGCGCCGTCCTTCAGGTCGCCGCCCATCTCGCGTATGCGGGCGCGCGTCTCGGCACCCGAGCTTGGCGCGTACAGGAGCGCTAAACCAGCCCCCACGAGCCCTCCTACCAGCATACCCACCATGAACGACCCGCCACTGCATCTCTCGCCGTTAGGCATTTTTATTTCCTCCTTTTCGGAATGCGATAATGGTCTTGATTACGTCGAATACCGCCAGTAGCCCGCTCTTAAATCCTCCGCCTCGCGACTCGAAACTCGATCCCAAGCTCCGAACCGAGTCCGTCACGTGTTTGATGTTCGATGCGGCGGCCGAGAGCGTTGAGGAAAGCGCGCGCGCGTCCTCGGTCACGGCGTTTACCTTTTCGGTCACCTGCCGTATGTTGCGCAACGTGGTCTCGGCCTCGCTGAGCACGGACTTCGCGGCAGGCCCGGTCGTGTCGAGAAACTTCGAGACGTCCATCAGGGTCATCTTAAGCTGCATCAGGGCCGATACCGCATAGCCCACCAGCAGGGCCAGCAGCACGCACGATATCAGGGATACTATCTCTATAACGCTCATCAGCAAACTATACCATAAGAAAGCCCGTTAGGCAACAGGTTAACGCTTCTTCTGCTGGCGGGATCTTTTTCAAAGCGCTCCAAATCGCTTGATACTGCGTTGGGCTTCAAAGACTCGCCCTCTATGTACGTCACAATACACCATCGGGCGGTCTTCTTGCCCTGCCTTGTCTGAAGACGATTTGGGCGCGCTTTCGGGGGGAAGAAGAAGGTGCCCATGGCACCGCCCCCCGCGCCCCACGAGGTCAACGGCATGATTAGCACCCCGCCCATGAAAGCGAGCGATATTGCGGCAGACAAGGAACGCCCGCGGATTGTAATGTGAAGTGCAACACCTGTGAAAGAAAAAGCCCATCGTCATCCTGTTCTGTTAGAGTCAAGTACCAACCAGACGAAACAGAGAGGGAGGGACGATGGGCTACAGTCATTTTAGCATTGATGAGCGGGAGGGCATCGCAAGGATGCGTTATGCGGGGGTGAGCATACGTGAGATCGGGCGCCAGCTTGGCCGCTCGCCATCGAGCGTGAGCCGGGAGCTGCGGCGCAACACGAAGAAGTCTTTCTATGGCGCGCACGCCGCAACCGTGCTCTATGTCCGCCGAAGGCATTTTGCGAGCAGACGCCTGAAGCGCTGGCCGGACGGCCTGATCGGCTATGCGATGGCGGGACTTTGCAGGCGTTGGTCGCCGGAGCAGGTGTCGGGCCGCCTTAAGCTTGACCATCCACATAGCACAGAGATGCGGATATCCTTTGCCACGCTATACAGATGGATACGGCAGGACAGGGCGATGGGGGGCTCGATGCATCGCATGCTGAGGCGTAAGGGAAGGAGCTACAGAAAAGCCCGGGGGCCTGAGACCAGGGGCCGGTTCAATGGGGCGTTGAGCATCAGGCAGCGCCCCGAGATCGTGGTCCGGAAGGGACGCTTCGGGGATTGGGAGGCGGATACCGTCTACGGGTTCGACGGGAAAACGTGCATCGCAACGTTTAACGAGCGCAAGAGCCTCTACCTTATATCGAGGAAGATGCCGAGGCCCGGCTCGGAGGCGTTGAGGGAGGCCGCCGTATCGGCGCTGGGAGGCCTGCGGCAGGGCATGCGTATGACCATGACCGTGGACAGGGGCAGCGAGTTTGCATGCTACAGGGACTTAAAATACATGATGGGGATCGACGTATACTTCGCCGACCCCTATTGCTCATGGCAGCGCGGCCAGAACGAAAACCTCAACGGGCTGCTGCGGCAGTACTTTCCGAAGGGGATCGACTTCAACACAGTAACGCAGGAGCAGCTGGATCGCGTCGTTGATGAGATTAACAACAGACCAAGAAAAACGCTGGACTACAGGGCACCCGCCGAGGTTGCGGCAAATGCGCGCCTGTTGCACTTGGCTTGACAATCCACTGCGAGAAAAATGACCGGAGGCGTACTGAACGTACGTCGAGGACATTTTTCGAGGCAGAGACGCAGTATCCCGCAATTGCAGCCGCTTTCAGTTATATACATAGTTATCGCGCGTGCCCGCGCGCGCGCTTTTTTTTAGAGCGTTCAAATGAACAAACAAAACATGTTCTAACCCAGCGGAATTCATCGCTTTTTTCGGGCCTCCGTGTTCATGCGTTCAGAAACGTTTTTCGCGCGTACCACCGCCTCCGGCATCGCCTTCTGCATCTTCAAAATGAGCATATCAGCCTCATCACATATTGAAGCACATCGAAATGAAAAAAGCGATAACCTACTGTTTATATATAAACCGAAGTTGATAGAAAAAATTGATCGCCGTGCGTTTTCTACTAACTTTCGATTAACTATAGTTACTGACAGGAAAAATTATGGGAGTTACGCACTCCCACTAATGAACTAAAGCTGGTCGTCCCTTCGCTGGAGCGGCCCGTTTTGCAATTAAAGCCGTTGACCTTGGGGTGCGGGGTCCAGCGGCTGGGCCGCGTCTAACCCCGCAAAGCGCAGCCAAATCGTCTTCAGACTAGGAGCGGAGAGGAAAACGTCCGACGGTGTACTTGGGCGTACATCGAGGACGGATTTCCGAGCAGTGACGACGTATCAAGCGATTTGGGGCGCTTTCAAAAAAACTACCGGTAGCTACCGTTTAACTTCCTCCTCAAGCTTGTCCAGGCTCGAGTTCCAACCTGCTTCCATCCCGCTTTCCTCCATGGCTATGCGCGCGGCGGGCGATTCCGGAAGCTCGTATATGATCGAGAGCTTCGTCTTGTGGCCGTGGGCCTCGAACGTCACGGTTACGTGCATCTCGGCGGGGAAGTCAGGGCTTAACCCGTAGTCGGAGGCCCTCATCTTGTTGCCCTGGGCGTCCTTGAACATGTCCGTGACCTCTATCCGTTCGCCCGGGACGATTTCCCTGAAAAACCCACCGCTCCAGTATTCCTTGCCGTCAGGGCCGCGCATGGCGTAGAGGTATTCGCCGCCGACTCGCAGGTCGACCTTGGCTACAGGGCATGTAAACCCCTCGGGGCCCCACCAGTTCTTCAGGTGCTCGGGCTTGGTCCACGTGTCCCAGACCTTCTCGCGCGGCGCGTGTATGATCCTTTCGATAACGAACTCTTTCGCCTCGGTCGGCAGCATCGGGATTCTCCTTTTCGGGTGGGTTGATATTGCTCTATGACCGATTATCTCACGGTAAGTTGCCGCGTGCAACCGCGATATTAAACAAAACGGGCCACCCCATCGCCGGGGCGGCCCGTTCTGCAATTACTGCCTTTGACCTTGTGGGGCGCGGGGGGCTCTTTTATTCTCTCCCCCCGAAAGCGCGTCCAAATCGTCTTCAGACAAGGCAGGGCGAGAAGACCGCCCGATGGTGTACTTGGGCGTACATAGAGGGCGAGTCTTCGATGCCCAACGCAGTATCAAGCGATTTGGAGCGCTTTAACTAACATTCTTGCGGGTATACGGCAGCAGCCCGCCCGCCTCAACGAGTGCGGCCTCGCGCTCGTTCAGGCCCGACGTCACCTCGAACGAAAATCCCTTTGTCACGTCCTCGACCTTGCACGTGCCGCTCAGGCATCCCTTCGCGTCCGCGATGCGCAGCGTGTCTCCCTGCTCGATGCGGTCATAGTCGGCCGGGTTTTTAAACACGAGCGGAAGGACGCCGAAGTTGATGAGGTTGCTCCTATGTATGCGCGCGAAGGCCTTGGCTATCACGGCCTGAAGGCCGAGGTACATCGGGGCCATCGCGGCGTGCTCGCGCGATGAGCCCTGCCCGTAGTTGTCGCCGCCGACCACGAAGAAGCCATTGAGCCCTTTCGCCCGCTGGTCGAACCTGTCCTCGACCGTTCCGAAGACATAGGCCGAGATCGCCGGGATGTTCGAGCGCAGCGGGAGCACCTTCGATCCCGCGGGCATGATGTCGTCAGTCGTGATGTTGTCTCCAAGCTTTAGCGCGACGGTCGCCTCAACCGATCCCTGAAGCTCGGCCTTCACCGGGACTTCCTTTATGTTCGGGCCCTTGACGACCGGCACCGATGCGGCATCCGGGCGCGGCGGTATGAGCATGTTGTCGTTTATGAGGAATTTCTTTATATCCTTGAACTCGCCCACTGTGAGGTCGGTCTTGAACGGGTCGACGAACTCGCCCTTGAGCGCGAATAGCGCGCACAAAAGCGGGTTCATCAGGTATACCGAGGCGGTCTTGTTGCCGCTTCTGCCGTGGAAGTTGCGGTTATACGAGCGCACGGATACCTGGTTCGTACCCGGCGTGCCGCCCATGCCTATGCACGGCCCGCACGATGCCTCGTACATCCGCGCGCCGGCCGAGACCATGTCAGCGAGCGAGCCGTCGCGGCCGAGCATCTCGTATACCTGCTTAGATCCGGGGTTTATAAGCAGGCTCACGCCCTTTGCAAGCGTGTGGCCCTTCAGAAGCGAGGCGACCTGCCTCATGCCCTGGTACGACGAGTTCGTGCAGCTCCCGATGCATGCCTGATGGATCTTCGTGCCGACGAGCGAGCTGATCGTGGCGACGTTGTCAGGGCTGTGGGGCTGCGCGGTGAGTGGCTCGACCGTCGAGAGGTCTATCTCTATAGTCTCTGCGTACTTCGCGCTTTTATCGGCTGAGAGCTTCGTCCAGTCGGCCTCGCGGCCCTGGGCCTTCAGGAAGGCGCGAGTGACCTTGTCAGACGGGAATACCGAGGTCGTCGCACCGAGTTCCGCGCCCATATTTGTAATGGTCGCGCGCTCGGTGAGGCTCAGGTCGAGGACGCCCTCGCCGGTGTACTCGAATATCTTCCCGACCCCGCCCTTTACGGTCAGGCGCCTGAGGAGCTCCAGTATCACGTCCATCCCCGTGACCCAAGGCCTGCGGAGCTTTCCGGTTAATCTCACCTCGACTATCGCGGGCATCTTGAGTTCAAACGGCGCGCCGGCCATAACGGTCGCGGCATCGAGGCCGCCCACACCGATAGCGAGCATCGCCATGCCGCCATTGGTGGGGGTGTGGCTGTCGGTGCCGAGCGCGATCATGCCGGGCTTGGCGAAGCGCTCCAGATTGATCTGGTGCGAGATGCCGTTTCCGGGACGCGAGAACCACGCCCCGAACCTCGCTGCGACTGACTCCAGGAATGCGTGGTCGTCAGCGTTCATGAAATCGGTCTGGAGCGTGTTGTGGTCTACGTATGAGACCGCAAGCGGGACCTTCACGCTGTCTACGCCTATAGCCTCGAACTGGAGCCACGCCATCGTGCCGGTGGCGTCCTGCGTATAGACCTCGTCTATGCGGACGCCGATGGTCTCGCCTGCCTTTAATTTGCCGTATGCCCTGTGGGCCTCAAGTATCTTCTCGGCTACGTTTCTTCCCATTATCAAATCTCCTTTGTAGGTCTGAGCGTCTAATTTACCACAAGGCCGCATGCACAGTGCAAATAAGTAAAGGGTGCGAGGCTTGCGCCCCGCACCCCCCTTAGATTCGGATTATATGGGTTAGGCCTTCTCGACCTTGACGGCGCAGCTCTTGTACTCCGGCGTCCCGGTGATCGGGTCGCGCACCCCCGAGGTCAGCAGGTTCGTGAGGCACTTGTCGAAATGGAACGTCATGAAAACGCTCCCCGGCTGCATCCGCCCGCTGATGTTGGCCTTAACCTTCACCTCACCGCGCCTTGAAGAAACCTTCGCCCACGAGCCGTCCTCGATCCCGAGCGCCGCCGCGTCCTCCGCGCTGATCTCCAGGAGCTCCTCGGGCACGAGCGCCATTATTCCAGGCACTCGGCGCGTAAACGAGCCGTTACAGTAGTGTTCGCGGATGCGGCCCGTAATCAGCGCCAGCGGGTATTCGCTGTCTGGCGGCTCCCCCGAGCCCTTATGGTCGAGCGCTACGAACCTGGCGAGCCCGCCGGGCCGCGCGAAGATATCGGTATAGAGCGTCGTGGTGCCGGGATGGTCCTTGGTCGGGCAGGGCCACTGTATGCCGCGCTCCTCGATCCGGGCATAGCTTATGCCGCCGTATATAGGAGACAGCGAAGCGAGTTCGTCCATGATCTCAGACGGATGGCTGTACTTCATCGGATAGCCCATGCGGGTAGAGAGCTCGCACAGCACCTCCCAGTCCGGCTTGCCGCAAAGCGGCTCGATGGCCTTGCGCACGCGCTGCACGCGGCGCTCGCCGTTCGTAAACGTCCCGTCCTTCTCGGCGAAGCTCGCGCCGGGCAGCACTACATGCGCGAATCTGGTCGTCTCACAATGGAACAGGTCCATGACGACAAGGAATTCGAGCGACGCGAGCGCCTTCCAGACGTGGTTGAGATTCGGGTCGGTCTGGCCTATGTCATAGCCCATCACGAAAAGGCCCTTGAAGTTGCCCTTAACGCATTCATCCAGCATCTCGACCGACTTGAGCCCGGCCTTCGGGTGCAGCTTCACCCCCCATGCGGCCTCGAACTTCTCTCTCACCTTCGGGTCGAGCACCGACTGGTAGCCCGGTAATGATGCCGGGTAGGGCCCTACGTCCGATGCGCCCTGCACGTTGTTCTGGCCGCGAAGGGCCATGATCCCTGTAGACGGACGTCCGATGTGGCCGGTCACGAGCGCGAGGTTGGCGATGGCTATCGCGTTTTCCGTCCCGGTCTGGTGCTCGGTTATGCCGAGGCCGTAGACGATCATGCCGTTGCGCGTGTGCGAATACATCCGCGCGGCCTCGACGATCTTGTCCTTTGATACGCCGGTGAGCTTCTCGACGCGGTCGAGGTCGTATTCCTTGACCTTCGAGCGCAGTTCCTCGATCCCCTCCGTGCGCTTGGCGATGAACTCCTTGTTCTCCCAGCCATTTTCAAGTATTACGTTTACTATTCCGTTTAGCAGCGCGATGTTGCTTCCGGGCTTGAGGTTAAGCCATACGTCCGCGCGCCTGGCCATCCATGTCAGCCTCGGGTCGCCGACGATGAGCTTCGCGCCGTTTCTGAGCGCGGCCTTCAGCCAGATCGAGACGATCGGGTGGCCCTCGTTCGGGTTTGAGCCGAAGAGGAAGAGCGTGTCGATGTCCGGCATCTGCGCCAGAGAGTTAGTAGCTGCCCCCGCCCCTAAGCTTGTGGCCAGACCGGCCACAGTGGGAGCGTGTCAGACTCGAGCGCAGTTGTCCACGTTATTGGACCCCACTGCGCAGCGTACCAACTTCGATACCAGGTAGTTCTCTTCGTTTGTGCAGCGGGCCGATGAAAACGCGCCGACCTTCTCCGGGCCGTGCTTGGCGATCAGTTCCTTAAACTTGCTCGCGACCAGGGTTAACGCCTCGTCCCACGATGCCTCGCGGAACGTCCCGTCCTCCTTGCGGATCAACGGAGTGGTGATGCGGTCGGGGCTGTGGATGAAGTCATACCCGTACCTGCCCTTGATGCAGAGGTTGCCCTGGTTGACCGGGGCGTCTAGGTCGGATGAGACCTTCACGACCTTGCCGTCGCGGACGTTTAGAAAGAAGTTACAGCCCGTGCCGCAGTATGAGCAGGTGGTCTTGACCTTCTTGAGGTCCGCCGCGCGGCCCTTGCCCCGGCCCTTGGTGTCCGTGAGCGCGCCGGTCGGGCAGGTCGAGACGCACTGGCCGCAGAACTCGCAGTTCTCCAGCGAACGCGGGCGTGCGTATGCGGTGTCCGGCATCGAGTTGAACCCGCGGCCGGTCATGTCTATCGTGCCCGCCATCACGACGTCGTTGCAGATGCGGGTGCAGCGGCCGCATAAGATACATTTGTTCGGCTCGTACGTTATGAAGGGGTTGTCCTGCCTGATCGGGAGCGCCCATTTCTCGCCCTCGTACTTGCCGAACTGGACCCCGTAGTGGTAAGCCATGTTCTGGAGCGAGCAGTCGCCGCAGGCCTCGCAGGTCATGCACTCGTTGGGATGATTGGAAAGAAGGAGCGCCAGGACCTCCTTGCGGATCTTGGTGAGGCGCTCGTTTTCGGTCGTGATCTCCATGCCCTCGTCGGCCGGGGTGGTGCAGGCCGGCAGGAGCTTTCTGACGCCCTTGATCTCGATGAGGCAGAGCCTGCAGCCGCCGTATGGTTCGAGGCGGTCGTCGTGGCAGAGGGTCGGGACGAATATCCCGGCGCCCTTGCAGACCTCCAACACGGTCTTGCCGCGCTCAAAGGCGATCTCTATTCCGTTGATCTTCATCTTCAGCCCAACCGCAGCGTCAGTGCCCAATTTCTATCTCCCCTTGGTATATGGATATCCCTGACAATAAACTGTTAATTATACCTGTCCGTTTATGATAAGTGGTCGATCCCATTCTGTCAAGTCGCGGTGCGGGTTTGGGGCTCATGAAGTTTGACAATCTTTCCGATAAGACAGTAGAATTAAATTAAGAGGTGAACGATATGTTTGAAAAGTTTACTGAGCGCGGTAGAAAAGTAATAATCTACGCGAAGGAAGAGGCCGAGCGCAGGCAGAACGACTACCTCGGCACCGAGCACCTCCTCCTGGCCATCCTCCGGGACGAGGACTCCCTCCCAATATCCATTCTCAAGAAGATGGGTCTCTCGATCGAGGACCTTAAAATGGAAATCGACCGCAACCTGCCCCTTGGGAGCAACATCCTGACGTTCGGGGACATCCCCTTCACGCCCAGGGCCAAAAAGGTCCTGGAACTCGCGGTAGAGGAGGCCCGGCTCCTGGGCCACAACTACATAGGCAGCGAGCACCTGCTGCTGGGCATCATCCGCGAAGACGAGGGCATAGCCGGAAAAATCCTTAGAAACTACGGCGCAAGCCTCCTTGGGGCCCGCCAGCTCGCTATCAACCTCTCGATGCGCGCCACTCCCTTTGTTAAGGAGAAAAAGAGCGCGACCCCGGCGTTGGACGAGTTCGGCCGGGACATCACGAGGCTCGCCAAGGACAAGGCCCTGGACCCCGTGATCGGGCGCGACTCGGAGATCGAGCGCGTGATGCAGATCCTGGGCAGGAGGCTCAAGAACAACCCGGCCCTGATAGGCGAGCCCGGCGTGGGCAAGACCGCTATTGTGGAGGGCCTGGCCCAGAAGATAGTCGCGGGCGACGTGCCCGAAAACCTGCTTGGCAAGCGCATAGTCTCGCTGGATTTGGGCGGGCTGATAGCAGGGACGAAGTACCGCGGCCAGTTCGAGGAGCGGCTTAAGGTCGTTATGAAAGAAGTGGTAGCGGCCGACAACGTGATACTCTTCATCGACGAGTTTCACACCCTCGTCGGCGCGGGTGCGGCCGAGGGCTCGGTAGACGCCTCGAGCATGCTGAAGCCCGCGCTCTCGCGCGGCGAGATCCAGTGCATCGGGACCTCGACCCCGAACGAGTACCGCAAGTACATCGAGAAGGACGGCGCGCTGGAGCGCAGGTTCCAGTCCGTCATGGTGCAGCCGCCGCAGAGCGACGTCGCGGTCGAGATACTGCTCGGCCTCAAGAGCAGGTACGAAAACCACCACAAGGTGAAGTACACCGAGGACGCCCTAACGGGCGCGGTCAAGCTCGCAGAACGCTACATCCCGGACCGTTTCCTCCCGGATAAGGCCATAGACGTCATCGACGAGACCGGCTCGCGCCTTAGGCTCAAGACCCATATGCAGCCGACCGAGATACGCGAGATGGAGCAGGACATGCAGCGGCTCGTGAAGGAGCGCAACCTCTACGCCAAGCTCCACGACGTCGAGCGCTCGGCCTCCGTCCGCGACGAGGAGGAGCGCATCCGCCGCATCTACGACCAGCGCCTCTCGGAGTGGCGCGAGAACCTCTACAGGGAGGTCCCGGTCGTCTCGGAAGAGGACATAGCCTATACCGTGGCCAAGATGACCGGCATCCCGATCTTCAAGATCGAGGAGAAGGAGTCCGAGAAGCTCCTGCGCATGCACGAGTTCCTGCACAAGCGCATAGTCGGGCAGGACGAGGGCGTGATGGCCGTCGCCCGCGCGATCAAGCGCTCGCGCGCCGGGCTCAAGGGCAGAAAGCGCCCGATAGGGTCGTTCTTCTTCCTCGGCCCCACCGGGGTCGGGAAGACCGAGCTTGCGCGCGCGCTGGCGGAGTTCCTCTTTGACGACGAAAACGCGCTCATCAAGGTCGACATGTCGGAGTACATGGAGCGCTTCAACGTATCGAAGCTCACCGGCGCGCCTCCCGGCTACGTCGGGTACGAGGAGGGCGGGCAGCTCACCGAGAAGATCAGGAAGAAGCCTTACTCGGTCGTCCTGTTCGACGAGATAGAGAAGGCGCACCCGGACGTCTTCAACATCCTCCTGCAAGTGCTGGACGAGGGAGTGCTGACCGATACCTACGGCCGCAAGGTCGACTTCAAAAACACGGTCATCATCATGACCTCGAATTTGGGCGCGAGGATCATCGACAAGTCCACGCCCCTGGGGTTCCAGAAGTCCTCGGACAATACGGTGTACACCCAGATCAAGGAAAACGTGCTCTCGGAGCTCAGGAAGACCTTCAACCCCGAGTTTTTAAACCGCGTGGACGATATCGTCGTGTTCCACCCGCTCGTCAAGGAGCACCTGATGAAGATCGTCGACCTGCTCGTGGAGGAGACGAACCGCCAGCTCATCGAGCAGGAGATCGTGCTCGAGCTGGACGTCGATGCGAAGGAATGGCTGATAAACAAGTACTTCCAGCCGGTCTACGGCGCGCGGCCGATGCGCAGGGCCGTGCAGAAAGAGATCGAGGACAAGCTCTCGGAGGAGATCCTCAAGGGCAAATTCAGGGGCGCAAACAAGATACGCATCGTCTTGGAGGGCAACGAACTGGGGTTCGTGCCCGTAGAGGTCCCGGTCCTTACCGGAGTAAATTGACCGCCCGCTTGACAGCAACCAGGGCCGGGGGCGCCGCATGGCGCCTCCGGCTTTTATTTGCGCTCGCCGCCCTCGCGCTCGTGCTGGGGGCCTGCAAGCCGACAGCCCCCAAGCCCGCAGCCCCGCTCGTTGAGGGCAGGCCGGCCCCGGTCTTCGCGACCAAGGACTTCAGCGGGCAGACCGTGGATATCGCGAGCTTCAGGGGCAAGGTCGTGCTCATTAACTTCTGGGCCACGTGGTGCCCGCCGTGCAGGGGCGAGATACCCTCGCTCCAAAGGCTCTATGATACGCTCAAAGGAGACCCCTCGTTCGTGATGTACGGAGTGCTCTATAAGGACGACATCTCCGCGGCCAAGCGGTTCATGGCGCAGGGCGGGATAACGTTTCCGATGCTCAGCGACCCGGACTTTGTCGCGTCCTCGATATATGGCCTGACCGGCGTGCCCGAGACCTACATCATCGACAAAAAAGGCATTCTCCGGAAGAAGATAATCGGCCCGGCGGAGTTCGACTCGCCCGCTGCTATCGCGTTCTTTAAGTCCCTTCTGTCCGAAGCCCCCTGACAGACGGCTCTAACCCAGCCGCTTCAGTATCTCTCTCGCCGCGACCACGCCTGACGCGGATGCCTGAATCAGCCCCCGGCTCACGCCCGCGCCGTCCCCGGCCGCGAAGAGGTTTCCGACCGGCGTCTCGAGATTCTCGGTCAGCCTCAGCTGCATCGAGTAGAACTTGACCTCTACGCCGTACAAAAGCGTATGGCGCGAGTTCACGCCCGGAGCTATGCGGTCGAGGGCCTCGAGCATTTCCAATATGTCCGCGAGGTAGCGGTAGGGTATTACGAAGCTCAGGTCCCCGGGCGTGGCGTCTTTGAGCGTCGGGTGGACATGGCCCTTGGCGATGCGCTCGGGGGTCGAGCGGCGTCCGGCCCTCAGGTCGCCCAATCTTTGCACTATCACGCCCTTGCCGATGAAGTTCGCGAGGCCCGCGATGAAGCGGCCGTACTCTATCGGCTCGTTGAAGGGCTCGGTGAAGGTCGTGCTCACGAGCAGGGCGAAGTTCGTGTTGTTCGTGGTATGGTCCTCGTTGCTGTGGCCGTTGACGGTCCATGCGCCCTTGATGTGCTCCTTTACTACCTCGCCGTATGGGTTTACGCAGAACGTCCGCACGCGGTCGTCAAATAGTCTGGTGCTGTACAGGAGCTTCGGCTCGTACGCGGCCGAGGTCAGGTGTTCCATCACCGAGGCCGGCAGTTCGACCCTCACCCCGATGTCGACCGGGTTTTGAAGCGTGGGGAGCTTGAGCCTCCGGCTTTCGCCTTCGAGCCATTTGGAGCCCTCGCGGCCCGGCGCTAGTATGACGTAATCGGCCCGGTGCTCCGCGCCGCCTGAGAGCCTCACGCCCGCGGCCCGGCCGTGCTCGGTCAGGACGCGCTCGGCCTGGGTATCGAAGAGCACCCGGACCCTGGCCTTATCGAGCCAGAGCTGCATCTTTTTGAGCACCTTGAGGCAGCGGTCGGTGCCAATATGGCGTATGCGCGTGGGGACGAACTCGAGGTCGTTCTTCGATGCCAGCCGGATGAACTCAGCGGTGCGCTCCGGGTCGCCGCCGAAGACTTTGTTCGGGGCGCCGAACCTTACGTATGCCGCGTCGACGTACGCGATCATCTCCTCGAGGCGGGCGCGGTCCATGTAGCTTAAAAGGTGGCCGCCTATATCGGGGGATAGCGTGAGCTTGCCGTCGCTGAACGCCCCGGCCCCGCCCCATCCGCTGATGATCGAGCACTCAGGGCACGAGGCGCACGGGACGTTGTGAGCCTTCATCGGGCAGACCCGTTTATCGAGGTCGCGGCCCTTCTCGACCATAAGTATCTTTAGATCTTTCCTGGCTGACGCAAGCTCCATCGCCGCGAATATCCCGGCCGGGCCGGTGCCAACTATTATGACGTCGAAATCTTTTTTCATCGGGTCAGTCCGCCATGAGCTTGATTGTTGCGCGCCGGCTGCGCGGTCCGTCGAACTCGCAGAAATATACCGCCTGCCACGTGCCGAGGCCGAGCCTGCCGCCCTCTACCGGGATCGTGCAGCTTGATCCCATGAGCGAGGCCTTGATGTGGGCGTCGGAGTTGCCCTCGGCGTGTCTGAAGCCGTGCTCGTGCGGGACGAGGTGGGTCAGGTGGGCGTTGACGTCGCGCTGCACCTCCGGGTCCGCGCCTTCGTTGATCGTAACCCCGGCGGTCGTATGCGGCACATATACCACGCAGATGCCGTCTTCGATCCCGGATTCACCGAGCGTAGCGGCCACCTGCGAGGTTATGTCGATGAACTCTATCCTCTGCCTGCTATTGATGCCTATGTGCTTGATCATCCGGGCCTCCAAGCAGCAGGTCGTAAAACCCCGCGTCGACTACGAAATCCATGAGCACCCAGCAGAGGTTGGAGGACAGCTCCATATTTCCAGGCAGCTTGCCGCCGGGCAGCCTCATTATATCCTTTTCTGTCGTGATCGTCCACGAGGCGTTCAGGCGGGCCGCCTCGGCCGCGATATGGCGGATATCAGCCTCTGTGTATGCGTGGTGGTCGGCGTATTGCGCGTGGCCCGCGACCTCCACCCCGACGGACTTAAGCGTGGCCATGAACGAGTCCGGGTCTCCGATGCCGCTGAAGGCATAGGCCGTTTTACCGCTCAGCGCGTCCGGGGCCATCGTCTCGCCCGAAGCGGTGCGTATGCCGGTTACCGCATGCGAGGCACGGTATATCGGGACGTCCGGGCTCCGGTGGAGAACCTCGCGCTGCAGCACCGAGGTATCGACGCCCTCGCTCTTCGTGAGCACGACCGCGTCGGCGCGAGTGATGGCCGAGAGCGGCTCGCGCAGCAGGCCCATCGGCAGCAGCCGCTCGTTGTCAAAGGGGTCGGTAGAGTTAATCAGCAGGACGTCGATGTCGCGCATAAGCTCGCGGTGCTGGAACCCGTCGTCTAATATGAAGAGATCCGGCGGCGGAGCGAGCTTGTCCAACGCAAAAAGCCCGGAGCGGTATCTGTTGCGCCCAGCCACTACCGGTATCTCGAATCGGAGCCTCCCGGCCATCAGGAGCGGCTCGTCGCCGACATCCGCCGCGCGCATTCCTTCTTTGATGATCACGGCGTCCCTGACGCCTGCCTTGTACCCCCGCGTGAGGATGCAGGGCCGAAGCCCGCGCCTGCGGGCCTCCGTGGCGAGCGCGACGGTGCAGGGCGTCTTCCCGGTGCCCCCGGTCGTGATGTTGCCGATGCTGATGACCTTGACCGGGAGCGCCTTTCTCAGAATGCGCTTTCTGAGCGCGTCGAGTCTGAGGCCCAGGTAGTATATGAACTCGAAAAGTCCCATCAGACCCCCACGCGCCTTTCGATCTCGTTAAGCGCCCTTGCGGTCGCGCCCTGGTTTTTCATCATCAGCTCGCGCGCGCGGCTGCCTATGGCCTCGCGCCTTTCGGGGTCTTTTAATAACGAGAGCAGGGCCTCACGGAGGCCCTCACCGGTAGTAGCTATTACAGCCCCGCGCTCGATGAACTCCTTCACGAACGGGAAGTTCCACATGTTCGGGCCGCAGAGGACTGTCTTGCCCCAGTATGCGGGCTCAAGCGGGTTTTGCCCGCCGTGCGGGATGAAGCTCCCGCCGATTATCACGAGGCCGGCCGACTTGTACACGGACGATAGCTCGCCCACGGTATCGAGCAGCACTACGGCCGCATCGATCGCGGTGGCGCCGTCCGCGATCGCGGAGCGCCTGACGAAAGGTATGCCCCTGAGCTTCAGCATCGCGGCCACCGCATCACATCGCTCCGGGTGGCGCGGGGCCAGCACGAGGCGCAGTCCCACTACCTCCGGGACAAGCCGCATGTAAGCGTCCGCGACCAGTTCCTCCTCGCCGCGGTGCGTGCTGCCCGCGACGATCATAGGCCCGTTGCCCGCTATCAGCCCGGGCCAGGTCAGGGCCCTCTCGACAGGCTTTTTCATGTCGAATTTCAGGCTCCCGGTCACGGTTACGCGGCCCTCATCGGCGCCCATCCCGATTATCCTCCGGGCGTAGAGCTCGTCCTGCATACAATAGAGCGCCACGCGGCCCAGAAGCCCGCGCAGCAGCGGCCTGATCCTCATATAGCCCTTGAATGATTTGTCCGATATCCGGCCGTTTAGGAGCACTATAGGCACCCCGGCCCTGTCGAGGGATCTAAACATGTTGGGCCAGAGTTCGGTCTCCATGTTAACGAACAGGGTGGGGCGGTGGAGGCGCACCGCGCGGCTGAAGATGATGCCCAGGTCCAGCGGGAGGTATATGACCTTCGCGATGCCGCCGAGCCGTTCGCGCGCGACCGCCTGCCCGGTGTCGGTCACGGTCGATATAATTACTCTGTATCCGGGGTGGCGATCCCTGAATGCGGCGATGAAGTCAGATGCGGCTATCGCCTCGCCTACCGATACCGCATGGACCCAGAGCGTCTTGCCGGCGGGCTCTGGAGATGGGGCCTCCGGCCCCCCCAGCTTCTCCCTGAGCCAGCGGCCCCGCGCCTCGGCCGGGCGCTTCAGATACTCCCTGGGCAGGATTATGATGTGCGCCAGCAGATATACGAGGCTATAGATCAACCGCATCGATATCGACGAAGACCGCGCCGCCGAACTGCAGGTCGTGGAGCCGCCTGTACATCCCGCCCAGCTCTATGAGCTCGGCGTGCGTGCCGGTCTCGACGATCCTGCCGTGGTCGAGCACGACGATGCGGTCGGCCATCTTGATGGTCGAAAGCCTGTGGGCGATGATGAAGATCGTCTTCTTCTCGGTTGTCCGGCCGCCCTCGAGTATGAGCCTGT
Organism: Nitrospirota bacterium; assembly: GCA_963721805.1. Classification (GTDB taxonomy): domain Bacteria; phylum Nitrospirota; class Thermodesulfovibrionia; order Thermodesulfovibrionales; family JdFR-86; genus CAVRJY01. The sequence continues at coordinate 381,908 of CAVRJY010000002.1, forward strand.
CGAGGGCCTTCTGCACCATCATCTCGCTCTCGGTGTCGAGGGCGGAGGTCGCCTCGTCCAGTATCAGGATCTGCGGGTCGTTGAGTATCGCGCGCGCTATCGAGAGCCTCTGGCGCTGGCCGCCCGAGAGCATCACGCCGCCTTCGCCGATCATCGTGTCGTAGCCGTTGGGGAGCGTGATTATGAACTCGTGCGCATATGCCGCCTTGGAGGCGCTGAGCATCTCTTCCTCGCTGGCGTCGCCGCGCCCGTATACGATGTTGGCGCGCAGGGTGTCGTTAAACAGCAGCACCTGCTGGCTGACTATCCCGATCTGCGAGCGCAGGGAGCGCAGCGTCATCTCGTTGATGTCGACGCCGTCGATCTTGATCCTGCCCTCCTGCGGGAGGTAGAACTTCGCCAACAGGTCGACCATCGTCGTCTTGCCCGAGCCGCTGCGGCCGACCAGCGCGATCACCTCGCCCTTTTTTACCTTGAGGTTGATGTGTTCCAGAGCGTCCACCTGGCGGCTCTTGTACCGGAACGATACGTCCTGAAACTCGATGGACTCCCTGACCGGCGGCGCCTCGAACCCGCCTTCGGGCTCCGGGGCTTGCGACAGGACCTGCTCGATGCGGGCCATATAGGCATCCGCGCGCTTAAATGCGTTGCTGGCCTCCGCGAGCTTCTTGGCGGGCGCATAGATCATCATCACCGCCGCGATGAGCGACAGGAAATCCCCGGTCGTGATGGCGTGGTCGTTTATGAGCTTCCCGCCGTAGAGGACTATGATCGCGACCCCTATGCCGGAGATGAAGTCCATGGCAAACGACGTGGCCTCATCGAGCCTCGTCCCGCGCATCTGCTGGCGGTAGTACTCGTGGCTCTTGTGCCAGAAGCGGTCGCTCTCGGCCTGCTCCATCGAAAAGGACTTTATGACCCTGAGGGCGATCAGCCCCTCAGAGAGTATCTCGGTCAGGCGCGCCACGTGCCTTTGCGTGCGCTCCGAAACTATCCTGAGCTTGTTGCCGATATTCCTCACCACGTAAAACGAAAACGGCAGGACCGTCAGGGCCAGCAGCGTGAGGTCCCACCTGCGGTACATTGCGACTGTGATGAGCACGACGATCGTCCCCCCGCTTACGAAGACGTCCTTGATCTTGTCGACCAGCAGGCGCTGGAGCATGCCGGCGTCGTTTAATATCCTCGATACCATCTTGCCGGAGGAGTTTGTGCCGTAATGGCCCATCGGCAGGCGGAGCATGTGGGCGAACAGCTTGTTGCGCATGTCGCGGACCAGCTTGTTTCCGATGGACCGCATCAGGTAGTTCTGGATGAAGCCGAACGCGCCCTTGGTGAAGAACAGCGCCACGATGCCCATTGCGATATAGAAAAGGAACATCGTGTCGTGCGCCACGAATACGTTGTCGATCATCGGCTTTACGAGCCATGCCATCGCGCCGTTGATCCCCGATAGCAGCAGGCCGCAGAGCGCCGCCGCTATCATCGGGACCCAGTAGGCCCGCACCATCAAGATGAATTTCTTTAACCTAGCCATCCGGCCATCTCCCCGACTATCGCGGCCACCCGGGCCGACGGATGTTTTCCCTCGAATATCCCGCGCACCGTGCGCAGGTCCTTGAGCATATTGTCCCGGTATGCGGCGTCCCCGAGCAGCCTGCCGATCTCGGCCATCACCCCGGCCTCGCCGGCTTTGTCCTGTATGAGCTCAACGACGGCAGACCGGCCGAGCACGAGGTTCGTGATCGTTATGTGTTTTATCTTGAGTATCAGCCTGGCTATCCAGTACGTTACCGGGGCCACCCGGTATACAATGACCATCGGCGTGCCGGTGAGCGTGGCCTGAAGCGAAGAAGTCCCCGAGGTTATCACCGCGGCCTCGGAGGCGGCGAGCGCGACGACCGCGTTTACGCCCCTGAGCACGAGGACGCCCTCGCGCTCGAACTCCCCCAGCCCGGCCTCATACCGCGCCGCGTCGAGGTTCGGCGCAAGCGGCATGAGCAGGCGGTACCCCGGGTAGTCAGTTTTCAAGCGCCGGGCCACCTGAAGAAACAGCGGGAGCATGTATTTAAGCTCCGTAGGCCGGCTGCCGGGCATGAGCGTAAGTACGGGCTCCTGAGCGGGTATCCCAAGCGCGGCCTTCGCGGCTGATTTCTCCATTGGGAGCGTCGCGAGCTCGTCCGTTATCGGATGCCCGACGAACTCGCACTGAAGCCCCGAGCCCCGGTATACGTCCTCCTCAAACGGGAGCACCGCGGCCATGCGGTCCGCTACGCGGGCGAGCGTCTTTATCCTGCCGCGCCTCCACGCCCAGACCTGAGGGCTGACGTAGTAGAGCACCTTAATGCCGAGAGCCTTGGCCGCGGCCGCGACGCGGAAATTGAAATCGGGATAATCTATACAGACGACCACGGCCGGCCTGAGGCTGCGCATCGCATCGACCGTCTTTCGCAGCGTCTCGCGCACTGTTTTGATCGCCGAGACCGCCTCTATGAGCCCGAAGACCCCGGCGATGCCCGCTATGAGCTCGACCCCGGCCGCGCGCATCTTCTCGCCGCCGACGCCCACCACCCGCACGCCGGGCCACGAGGCTTGCAGCTCCCGCGCCAGCATCGAGCCGTAAAGCTCTCCAGAGCTCTCCCCGGTGACGATCATGACGGTCCTCTCAGGCACGCCTGATCACGGAGGAGATCAGCTCGATATCCGAGGGGTTGAGCTCCGGGCATATCGGCAGCGAGAGGACCTCGGAGGCGGCGCGTTCGGCCTCCGGGAGGTCGCCCTTTTTGTAGCCCAGCTTGCGGAGCGCCTTTTGCAGGTGCAGGGGCACCGGGTAGTAGATCATCGATGAGATGCCCTCGGCCTTGAGGGCCTGCTGCAGCGCGTCGCGCCTGGGGCTCCGCACCGTGAACTGGTGGTATACGTGCCTGTAGCCCGGGCGCTCGATGGGGCACTCGACGCTGTCTCCAAGCAGCGAGCGGTAGAGGGCGGCCTTCTGCCTCCGAAGCTCGTTCCACTGCTCTATGTGCTTGAATTTCACGAGCAGTATCGCGGCCTGTATCTCGTCCAGGCGGCTGTTGATGCCGATGACGTCATGGCGGTAGGTCTTGGACGAGCCGTGGTTTCTGAGCATCCTGACCACATCGGCCACGGCGGGGTCCTTTAGCGTGACCAGCCCCCCGTCGCCGACCGCGCCCAGGTTCTTGCTCGGATAGAAGCTGTAACACCCGGCATCGCCTATCCCCCCGGTCATCAGGCCCTTGGCGGTCGCGCCGAAGGACTGCGCGCAGTCCTCGACCACGAGCAGGGAGTGCCGCTTCGCGATGTCCATGATGCGGCCCATCTCGGCCGGGTGGCCGAATATGTGCACCGGCAGGATGGCCTTCGTCTTCTTGGTTATGCGGGCCTCGATCTTCTCGGGGTCTATGTTCATCGTGTCATGCTCGATATCGACCAGCACCGGCCGCGCCCCAAGATAGCAGATCGCCTCGACGGTCGCGAAAAACGTAAACGGCGTGGTGATGACCTCGTCGCCGCGCTTCACTCCGAGGGCCTGAAGCGCGAGGTGCAGGGCGTCTGTGCCGGAGGCTACGCCGAGCGCGGAGCCCGCGCCGACATACTCGCGCACCTTCTCCTCGAACTCGCGCACGCGCGGCCCGAGGACGTATGCGCTGCTCTCTAACACCGCGGCCACGGCCTCCATGACCTCGCCCCGGATGGACTCGAACTGCTTATGAAGGTTTATCATCGGTATCATGTTGTTTTTACCTTGACAGGGCCGATATGCGCCCGGCGATATCTATGGCGTACTTTAGAGCACGCCTCGCGTCCTCGCCCGATACCCTCGGCCTCCTCCTTGTTTTTATGCAATCGATGAAATCGATCAGCTCCTCGCGGAGCGGTTCCCTCTGTTCTATGGTTATGGACTCGGCCATGACCTCGCTGCCGGACTTCCTGTGGCGCGTGATGGTCGCCTTCTGGTAGTCGAGCTCGTAGGCGTCGTCAGCCTCGATTACGCTCAGAAGCCTGCGTTTCTCTCCAGCGACGCGGCTTGCGCTCAGGCGCGCCGTCACGCCGCCCTCAAACTCGATCCATGCGCTCGCGCTGTCGATGCGGCCGGTTATCACGCTTGCCCCCGCGGCCCTGATATCGAAGATCTCGCGCCCGCCGACAAGGCTGAAAACTATGTCGATGTCATGGATCATGAGGTCCAGCGTTATGTCCACGTCCGCGCCGCGCCCGAGAAAGGGCGATACGCGCTCGGCCTCGATGAAGACCGGCTCGCGCACGAGTTCCATGAGCCTTACCACCGAGGGGTTATACCGCTCGAGGTGCCCGACCTGCAATATCTTAGCGCGGGCTGCCGCCTCGGCTATGAGTTCGTCGGCCTCATCCACGGTCGCGGTGACAGGTTTTTCGACCAGCACGTCCACCCCGGCCCGTAGGCAGTCCATAGCGACCGCGTGATGAGTCGTCGTCGGCGTTACGATGCTCACCGCGTCTACGTCCCCCAGCATCGGGCGGTAGTCCGTGACCGGCGTTCCGCCGAATTTCCCGGCGGCCGCGGCCGCGGCATCGGGGTTCGCGTCGGCGATGAAGGCAAGCTCCACGCCGTTTATCGAGGAATATATCCTCGCATGGTGCGCCCCGAGGTACCCGACCCCTATGACTCCGACCTTTATCGCCATATATATCCTATATACATAAGTTCATAAATACCCAATATTTTGCACGATAGGGATATGGATTTACAAGCTTGCGGCTACGCCTGACATAGCCGATATGCCGCCGCCCTGCCGGCCGGCAGGGCGGCGGCTCGGTGCTCTGCTAGTGCGTCAGAATACCGGCGTCGGCACGCTGCCCCACCCGGTATCGGAGGGCAGGTCCCTGATCTCGAGGATTTCGGCCTCGTGGACCTCGACGTCGGCCATGAAGCGCGGGGTCCTTTGTGCGCCGATAGAGAGCAGATCATATGGGTCATCGGACGCAACGCCCTCGATCTGCAGGAATATTATCCTGCGGACGGTCTGCCCGCCCATGCCTTGCTCCGGTGCCTGAGGCCCGCCATGGTGCATCATGTGGTGGCCGCCGCTGAGGTGGGCGAAGGGGTGCAGGATCCAGTCAGTGATCATGCCCATGGCGTGGTGCTGCTTATAGAGCCTCCAGTCGCCCCCGGTGTCCGCGATAAGCCCCTGCATGATGTAGTCGCGCGGGATGAAGTACGCCAGGTACCGTTCGCCCGGTACCAGCCTCTGGCTGATCTCCGGCGAGGCGAGCAGGGTGGACATCCGGTGCTCGAGCATCGGCATATCGGAGGGGTCTATCGCCAGCACCGCCACGCTGCCGCCATCGGACCACAGCGGCAGGTGCCTGATCGTGTACGCCCTCAGCCCGAAGGCCCCTCCAAGCGCAAGCGCGCACAGAAGGACGAAAAACGCGGCCCGCCCGGCAGCGCCGGATGGAAATATCGCGCGCTCCACCCTCGCGGGCAGGAACATCCCCGTGCCTGCCATGTATTCCCTGTAAGTTTCGGGATACTCGGCGAGCATCCGGCGCTCCTCGTCCTTCGCGAGGGCATAGTAAACCAGCGCCATCGCAAGCCAGAGTACCACGACGAGCACCCTCGGCCAGAGGATCGCGAGCCCCGCCCCTGCCGCCGCGAGGCCAGCGTACTGCGGGTGCCTGATCACGGAATACAGCCCCTTAAGCGCCGCGCCGCGCCTGCGGAGCTTGTTGGAGTATACCTGGGCCGCGCATATGAGGAAGACCCCGAGCCCGCCCAAAAACAGCACCGAGCCCGCCACCCGCACTGCCTTAAGCAGGGCGTCGGGGGGCACGACCATGTGGGGGAGGAAGAACACGCTCAGCCATCTGGTGGCCGGGTATTTCGCGACCGCGAGCAAAAAAGGGTTGAAGGCCGAGTAGAAAAACCCCGCAAACGGGCTTATCATAATCAGGACTTCGAGGGCGATAATGAAATAGAACACTATCGCGCCCTTAAAGACCGCGCTGGCCTTATTCATATACAGATTATACCCCGTGAGAGCTGATCCTGCTCTCCGGCGATGGGGCGCGGTGCCAGAAGCCGATTTGACTTTTTTGGCCCGGATTCTGTTTAATTATTACTTCGCAAGGAGGACGAGAAATGTACGCATACATAGAAGAGGGCGGCAACCAGCACAAAGTCGAGGCCGGGATGATCATAAACGTCGAGAAGATCGACGCCGAGGCCGGTTCTGAGGTCAAGCTTAACAAGGTGCTCGCGGTCATTGGCGACCAGAGCGCGGTATTCGGCACCCCGTACGTCCAGAACGCCTCGGTCACGGCCGAGGTCATTGGCACCGCGAAGGGCAACAAGGTGCTCATATTCAAAAAGAGGCCGAGGAAGGTCCACATGAAGCTCCGAGGCCACAGGCAGCTGATCACGACTCTGAAGATCAAGGAAATCCAGGGGGTATAAGACACCATGGCGCATAAAAAAGGCGTAGGAAGCTCACGTAACGGCCGCGACAGCGAGTCCAAGCGTCTCGGCGTAAAGAAATACGGCGGCCAGGCAGTGCTCGCCGGCAACATCATCATCCGCCAGCGCGGCACCAAGGTCCACCCCGGCAACAACGTCGGGCTCGGCCGCGACCACACGCTCTTCGCGCTCATCGACGGCGTGGTCACATTCGAGCGCTTCGGCAAGCTCAGGAAAAAAGTCAGCGTATATTCGGCCGCGACCGCCTAAGACGGCCCGCGTTACACATCCGACGATCCAGGGGCGGCTTATGCCGCCCCTTTTTTTTTATTAATCAGCCTAACCCCGGAATCCGGCTACGGATACGGGTGAAACGAGGATTCTTGAAGTGAATACCATGCAGTTTATCGATTACGTAACCATAGATATCAAGGCCGGCCACGGCGGCCCGGGCAGCGTGAGCTTCAGGCGCGAGAAGTTCGTTCCGCGCGGAGGGCCCTCGGGCGGCGACGGAGGCAAGGGCGGCGACGTCATATTCGAGGCCCGCACGCGCCTCAATACGCTTTTTGACCTCAACTACCACAAATCCTACGTCGCCGAAAACGGCGAGGCCGGGATGAAGAAAAAGATGCACGGAAGCGACGGCGCGGACGAGGTCATCCCGGTCCCGGTCGGGACTATACTTAAGGACGCCGAGACCGGCGAGGTCCTGGCCGACCTGACCGAGGACGGCGAGAGTTACATCGCCGCGCACGGGGGCAAGGGCGGCCTGGGTAACTCGCACTTCGCCACGGCCGTGCGGCAGGCCCCCCGGTACGCTCAGCCCGGACTGCCGGGCGTCGAGCTCACGATTACGGCCGAGCTCAAGCTGCTGGCCGACGTCGGGATCATCGGGCTTCCGAACGCCGGGAAGTCCACTCTGATCTCTGTCATCACGGCCGCGCGGCCGAAGATCGCTGACTACCCGTTTACCACATTGATACCGAATCTGGGCGTGGTGAAGTTCGAGGACCGCAGGAGCTTCGTGATCGCGGACATACCCGGCCTGATCGAGGGCGCACACCGCGGGGCCGGGCTAGGGTTTCAGTTCCTGCGCCACGTCGAGCGCACGCGCCTGCTGGTGCACCTGGTGGACGTCTCGGAGATGTCCGAGACCGACCCGGTCGAGGACCTCCTTACCGTAAACCGCGAGCTTCAGCTCTATAGCCCCGAGCTTGCGCTTAAGCCTCAGTGCGTCGCCGCATCGAAGATCGAAATCAAAGGCGACGGCGCGAAGCTTGACAAGCTCGCGGATTATTGCAAGACTAATGGGATCGTTTTTTTCGGGATCTCGGCCGCAACGCACCTTGGCACGCAGGAATTGCTTGAGTACCTGACCGATCAGATGGAGCGGCAATGAGGATAGTCGTAAAGATAGGCAGCAACATACTGGCCGGGGCGGGGGGGATCAACTCGGCCCGCATACGCTCGATCGCGCGCACCGTCTCTGCACTGCATGATGCGGGGACCGAGATCGTTATCGTCTCGTCAGGGGCGGTCGCGGCCGGGATGAAGCGGCTGGGACTAAAGAGCAAGCCCAAGGACATCCAGCTTAAGCAGGCCGCCGCGGCGGTCGGGCAGCCCGCGCTCGTATGGGAGTATGAGAAGGCCTTCACCGAGCACCGCAAGACCGTGGCTCAGGTGCTGCTTACGCGCGACGCCCTCTCTGACCGCGGCATGTACATCAATTCCAAGAACACCTTGATCGCCCTGATCGAGCGCGGCGTTATCACGATCATCAACGAAAACGACACCGTGGCCACGGACGAGATCAAGTTCGGCGACAACGACCGCCTCGCGGCGATGGTCGCCTCGCTGATCGAGGCCGACCGCCTCGTGATCCTCTCGGACGTCGACGGCCTGTATACCGCCGATCCCAAGGCCGACCCCAAGGCCGAGCTGATAAGGCAGGTCCACACTATCACGCAGGAGCTATTAGACCGCGCCGGGGGGGTCGGAAGCGCCGTCGGAACCGGGGGGATGTACTCAAAGCTCCTGGCCGCGCGCATGGCCGCCAGGTGCGGCATCGCAACGAGCATAATAAGCGGACGCAGGCCCGCGCTGCTCGGCCGTTTGATGGACGGAAAGCAGGTTGGCACGGAGTTCGTGCCGTCGGCCGAGAAACTCTCCTCGCGCAAGGGCTGGATCGCGCACGGGATCAGGCCCAAGGGGACACTCGTGCTCGACGCCGGTGCGGTGCGCGCGCTTACTGCCTCTCAAAAGAGCCTCCTGCCCTCCGGCATCACGGCGGTGGATGGCGAGTTTAAGGCGGGCGACGCGGTCTATTGCGTGGACGGCTCTGGCAGGCGCATCGCCAAGGGGCTTACGAACTATTCCTCTGAAGAACTCGTTAAAATTCGCGGGCTTAAGACCTCGGAGATCGAGCGGGTGCTCGGATATAAATACTCAGACGAGGCGATACACCGCGACAATATCGTCATCCTCGACTGACCCGCGCCTGACGCTGTGAGTTGCACCTTCCTTGAATTCCAGCCTGAACGGTCGTATAATTAATAGTAGGGTTGCTTGGCGGGCGATGCGGCCATATCGCGTTCGCCCAAGCCTATCTGGTTCGTACGCCGTGCACATACCAGGTTCCCGCCGCTAAGATGGGAGCCGCAGGTCACCAAAACATGAAATCAAGACCATACCTCACACGTATCTCGCTGGCTGTCCTGATCCTGTCGGCTTTTCTTGCCTATGGCACGACCGCCTATTGCGTCCCGGCCTCCCCGTTTAGCAGCGAGGTGACGCAGGCCGACGGCACGAAGGTCAAGGTGCACATCAAGGGCGACGAGTGGCAGCACCACGTCGAGACGACCGGCGGCTTCACGATCGAGAAAAACGACAAGGACCACAACTGGTATTATGTCGACCACTACGACAAGGGCAAGCCCGTACTGAGCAATACGCCTGCGCATCTTGGCCCGCCCTCGGGACTGAGGAAGGGCATCCGGCAGGACATCCAGCCCCAGAGGCTAAATCTCAACGCCCCGTCAGGTTCGTCCTTGTCCTTATCCGTGTCGGGCTCCTCCGGGACCGGTTCGGCAACGGTTTCCGCATCGTCTTCGAACCTCTCGCCGCCCGTTGGGAGCTTCAACGGCAAGGTCTTGATTATCCTCGCTTCATTCAGCAACAGGGCAGGCACTTATTCCGAGGCGCAATTCGCTAATTACCTGACACAGATAAGCACATACTACAATACGGTGACATATGGCAACGTAAAACTCTCTCCGGCCACCGAGACATACGCGCTCAACAACGGCACGGCCAACGACGGCGTCGTAGGCTGGCTGAACCTGGGCTATAATTATCCGAACACCCTCTCTAGCAACCAGACCACCGCCAACACCGCTGTCCAGCAGATCGCGCATGACGCGATAACCGCGGCCGAGCCATACGTAGACTTCGCCTCGTTCGACACGAACCATGACGGGTACGTGGACTCGACCGAACTCGCGATACTGATAGTAGTTGCCGGCTATGAGGCTTCTTACGACAACTCAACTCCGGCCATCTGGGCCAACACCTGGAACCTTGGCGCATATGTCCCGGTCGTGACCGTAAACGGCGTAACCGTGGGTTCCGGCCATAACGGGCTTTCATACTCCGAGATCGGCGAGATGCAGGGCAGCCACATGGCCACGGTCGGCGTCTCGGCGCACGAACTCGGCCACGAGATGTTCCAGTACCCTGACCTCTACGACACCTCAGGGAATACCGAGGGCGACGGCGACTATTCCCTCATGGCAGCCGGAAGCTGGGGGACTTCCAACTCTGACACATACTACGGCCAGACCCCGGTTGCGATAGACGCCTATCTCAAGCGCAAGAGCGGCTGGATCACCCCCGTGGCCGGAGCCAGCAGCGTGTCGCTCGAGGCGGTGGGCGATACATCCGCGAACGCGACGAACACTGCCGCGATCATCAACACCTCCGCCTCCAACGAGTTTTTTCTCTTCGAGAACCGGGGCGACTTCGGGTATGACCGGGGTTTCGAGCGGCTGATACCGGGCTTCACCGGCGGGCTCGCGATATGGCACGTCGACACTAACAAGGATACCGGCAGCTATGCCGCCAACAATACCGTCAACACCGAGGCCTGCTACCCGCCGAACAACTGCGCTACGACTCATTATATGCTCGCGCTCGAACAGGCCGATGGCCACTGGGACCTCGAAAACTCCACGACGACATATCTCTATGACAACCGCGGCGATACCGGGGACCTCTATCCCGGATCGACGAACAATACGATATTCAATTCGACATCAACCCCCAACAGCAACATGTACAGCGGCGCATCCAGCGGGGTCCATATTTCAGCCGTATCTTCTCCGTCTTCGTCCATAACGATACACTTCAACGATAACCCCGTTACGACTGCCTCGGCCACCGGATACGCCTTCGGCGCATGGAGCAACTCGGCTTCGGTCGCGGTCACGCTGATCGCAAACGACCTGAGCGGCTTGGGTATCGCGGCCGGGTATCCGAAATACTGCGTCGACAGCTCAAACGCCTGCACGCCCTCGACCTCGTATTCCGGGGCGTTAGACGTGACCTGCGCCTCGGGCAGCGCATGCACGCAGTACGTCCGGTATTTCGCCCAGGACAACGACGGCGACACCGAGAGCGTAAAGAGTTCGACTGTCAGGCAGGACCTCCAAGCCCCTGCAACCACGCCTTCGGCAACCGGCTATGCGTTCGGGAACTGGTCGTCCTCGGCCTCGATCAGCGTGACTCTATCGGCAAGCGACGGCGCGGGCTCTGGCGTGGCGTCCGGTTATCCGAGATACTGCATCGACAGCTCGAATGCCTGCACGCCTTCCACGCCTTATTCCGTGGCGCTTAACGTGACATGCCCGGCAGGCGGAGTCTGCACCCAGTACGTTCGGTACTACGCCCAGGACACTCAAGGAAACGCGGAGGCCGTGAAAAGCTCGACCGTGAACCAGGACCTCCAACCCCCGGTCACCACTGCCACGCCATCGGGCTACGCGTTTGGAAGCTGGGGCTCCTCTGGCTCGATAAGCATAACTCTGTCGTCTGACGACGGCGCGGGATCGGGCGTGGCCTCGGGCTACCCGAGGTACTGCGTCGATACAGCGAATACCTGCACGCCAGTGACCGCATATTCGGTCCCGTTTAACGTCACCTGCGCCTCGGGCAGCCTCTGCACCCAGTACGTGCGGTACTTCGCGAGGGACGTAGCGAGCATCAACGAGGCCGTCAAGAGCTCGGTCGTCAAGCAGGACGGCCAGCCGCCTGCTACCTCGGCCTCCTCGGCCGGGTATACTTTCGGAACCATTTCGCACTCCGGTTCGGTCGGCGTTACGCTTGCGGCGTCTGACGGGGCCGGCTCTGGAGTCGCCGCGGGCTATCCGGTATACTGCGTGGATATTACGAACACATGCGCCCCGGGGACCGCATATTCCGGCGCGATCAGCGTGACATGCGCGGCCGGGATCGCCTGCACTCAATACGCGCGGTACTATTCCGTCGACAATGCCGGGAACGCCGAGGCAACCAAGAGTTCAGCCGTGATACAGACCGTGCCGCTGGAAGTTGGTTCGGTCAGCATCAATAACGGTGCAACATATACCACTAGCAAATCCGTCAGCTTACGCCTGTATGCGACTGACAACGTACCGATCACGGGTTACTACAAGTCCAACTCGGCCACTCCTCCGGGCGCGAAGGCGAACTGGAAGTCCGTGACGCCGGCCACGATCATCAACACGACCGTAAGCCATAAGCTGGCCGGGACTGCTGGGACTAACACGGTCTACGTATGGTTCAAAGACAGCGCAGGGAGCATCTCGGCCGTGGCCTCCGATTCGATCATTTATGACAAGAGCGCGCCGGTCAACGGGACGGTGGCCGCTACGCCCGGCAACGGGCTGGTGCAGCTTGCGTGGAGCGGGTACAGCGACGCGCTTAGTAATATAGCGGGCTACAAGATAGCCTTCGCAACCGGCAAAAAGGCCCCGAAGAACTGCTCGAATGCCCAGTTTACGACCACGGATACCTCGTACGCCCACACCGGGCTTACGATGGGCAAAAAATATTCTTATCGCGTCTGCGCGGTAAACGGCGCTGGCAAAGTCTCTAAGGGCGCCACTAAGAGCGCGACCGTGAAGGCCGACCTCGTGGGCACGTGGGTGATGCACGAGATCAACACCGACGGGATATCCAACACGATAGGCACTTGGTCGGGGGCCCAGTTCGCTGTGAACTCCGCAAGCGCGGTGGCATGCTCGAGCTATCGTGACGGCACCGGGGGTGCCAGCTGCAGCGCGTTTGAAGGCGGCTCGGGGCTGATGCTGAACCCCGACGGGACGCTCCACATCGCGGCCTCATCGGGCGGCGGGCTGATCAAGAAGACGAACAACATGATGGCGTGGGTCGCGACGGACGGAAGCTCGGGGCTTGACATGATGCTGCTTACGAAACTCGGGGCGTCATACTCCATAGCGAACGCGGCCGGGACATGGGTTGGGTATGGCATAAACGCGGACCCCAACTATGCGAAGTGGTACGGTCTGGGGCAGATAATCAACTCTACAGGGGCCGCGGCGTGCACCGGGTATGCTGACAGCAACGGGGGCACGGACTGCGCGGACTGGGGCATAGGCAATTACCCCATCATGACGAACGGCGTCGTAAACGGCATCGTAAACGGCACAGGGGTGATGAACGCAAACAAGGACGTGATGACGGTAGTGCGCAGCGCACCCACCGGGGGGTATGAGCTTGCGGTGCTGACGAAGGCCGGCGGGACGTTTGCGCAGGCAGACATGGCAGGGACCTGGATGGCGTACGGGATAAAGGTGAGCGCGGACGCGCCGCTGTGGTATTACGTCAAGCAGACGATAGACTCGCTCGGCAACGCGACGTGCGTTGCGTATCAGGACAGCGCCGGGGTGACGGACTGCGGGGGGTGGAACGGGCTTGCGTACCTGCTCGGCACTGACGGAGCGATCACGGGCCTGTCATCCGGCGGCGGGGTGATGAACCCCGGCAAGGACATGATGACATGGGTGACGGACGACGGCGCGGGCGGATACGACCTCATCATTTTTGAGAGGATGCAGTGAGGCGCGCCGCCTGTCGCCGCAGGGACATATGAGCCTTAAAAGAATGACCACGCGGAGGCGGCTTTATCTGATCGCCGCGTTCGTCCTTCTGGCAGGCCTGGGCAGCGCCGCCGCAGTTTATCTCACCGCGGGCAGCGACCAGCTTAACGCCCTGGGGTACGAGATCAGAGGCGGAGAGATATACAGCCTCCAGCCGGACAAGATGTATATCCATAACCTCGAGGTCTATGGCGGGAAGATGGCCGTGCTCGCCGACGAGCTCTCGCGCTGGCTCGCGAGGCTCTGGCACGGCAGGCCTCTGGCAGCGACCATAGCGTGCATCACCATCGCCGTATCCTCCTGCCTCGTATTCGCCGCAACCCGAACCCGTGACTCGTAAAATCGTCCGCCCCGTTGCTGAAGGCCTTTGAGCGGGTAGCGCCCGTGGCGCCCGCCCGTTGACATCGCCCTCGGCCGAGTTTTAACATATTAGCCATGGTACCTAAGACAAAGATGATATGGATGGACGGGAAGCTGGTCCCCTGGGACGAGGCGACGGTGCACGTGCTGACGCACTCGCTGCACTACGGGCTCGCGGTCTTTGAGGGCATACGCTGCTACAAGACCCCGAAGGGCTCTGCCGTATTCCGCCTGAGGGAACACATCGAGCGCCTGGTGAACTCCGGCAGGATATTCATGATGGAGATCCCCTTCAGCGTGGACCAGATCTGCGAGGCGGTGCTCGAGACGATACGCGTCAACAAGCTCGATGAGTGCTACATCCGCCCGATAGCCTATATCGGCCTGGGCGCGATGGGCCTCAACCCGAGGAACAACCCGATCAAGCTCTCGATCTCGGTCTGGCCCTGGGGGGCATACCTCGGCGAGGACGGGATCACCAAGGGCATCCGCGTGAAGACCTCCTCGTTCATCCGCGCGCACGTCAATACCAACATGACGATGGGCAAGGTCAGCGGCTATTACGTGAACTCGCAGCTGGCCAAGATGGAGGCCCTAGCGTGCGGCTACGACGAGGCCGTGCTCCTGGACACCGAGGGCTACGTCTCGGAGGGCTCGGGCGAGAACGTGTTCATCGTGCGCGGCGGCAAGCTCAAGACCACCCCGCTTACGAGCATACTTGAGGGCATCACGCGCGACTCTGTCATGACCATAGCGCACGACAACGGGATCGCCACGCGCGAGGACCGCTTCACGCGCGACGAGGTCTATATCGCCGAGGAGGCGTTCTTCACCGGCACCGCGGCCGAGGTCACGCCGATACGCGAGCTCGACGGCCGCAAAATAGGGACCGGCTCGCGCGGCCCTGTGACCGAAAAGCTCCAGTCCGCATACTTCGACGCCGTTCACGGCAAGACGAAAAAATATTCCGGGTGGCTCACTAAGCTCTAGGGGGCAGCGCCCCCGCGCAAATATTCGCGGTGCTAAAGCACCGCTCACTTAAAAGGGGCCGATAGGCCCCTTTCCTTTTGTTTGTAACTCTTATCAAAGATTTTGACCGCTCGCACGATTATGCGGAGGAAACTTAAAGCGCGAGAAATCGTGTCAGACAAGGCAGGGCCGCGGATTGTAATGTGAAGTGCAACACCTGTGAAAGAAAAAGCCCATCGTCATCCTGTTCTGTTAGAGTCAAGTACCAACCAGACGAAACAGAGAGGGAGGGACGATGGGCTACAGTCATTTTAGCATTGATGAGCGGGAGGGCATCGCAAGGATGCGTTATGCGGGGGTGAGCATACGTGAGATCGGGCGCCAGCTTGGCCGCTCGCCATCGAGCGTGAGCCGGGAGCTGCGGCGCAACACGAAGAAGTCTTTCTATGGCGCGCACGCCGCAACCGTGCTCTATGTCCGCCGAAGGCATTTTGCGAGCAGACGCCTGAAGCGCTGGCCGGACGGCCTGATCGGCTATGCGATGGCGGGACTTTGCAGGCGTTGGTCGCCGGAGCAGGTGTCGGGCCGCCTTAAGCTTGACCATCCACATAGCACAGAGATGCGGATATCCTTTGCCACGCTATACAGATGGATACGGCAGGACAGGGCGATGGGGGGCTCGATGCATCGCATGCTGAGGCGTAAGGGAAGGAGCTACAGAAAAGCCCGGGGGCCTGAGACCAGGGGCCGGTTCAATGGGGCGTTGAGCATCAGGCAGCGCCCCGAGATCGTGGTCCGGAAGGGACGCTTCGGGGATTGGGAGGCGGATACCGTCTACGGGTTCGACGGGAAAACGTGCATCGCAACGTTTAACGAGCGCAAGAGCCTCTACCTTATATCGAGGAAGATGCCGAGGCCCGGCTCGGAGGCGTTGAGGGAGGCCGCCGTATCGGCGCTGGGAGGCCTGCGGCAGGGCATGCGTATGACCATGACCGTGGACAGGGGCAGCGAGTTTGCATGCTACAGGGACTTAAAATACATGATGGGGATCGACGTATACTTCGCCGACCCCTATTGCTCATGGCAGCGCGGCCAGAACGAAAACCTCAACGGGCTGCTGCGGCAGTACTTTCCGAAGGGGATCGACTTCAACACAGTAACGCAGGAGCAGCTGGATCGCGTCGTTGATGAGATTAACAACAGACCAAGAAAAACGCTGGACTACAGGGCACCCGCCGAGGTTGCGGCAAATGCGCGCCTGTTGCACTTGGCTTGACAATCCACTGCGAGAAGACCGCCCGACGGTGTACTGAGATGTACTCCGAGGGCGTGTCTTTGAAGCACTGACGCAGTATCACGCGCATTTCGCACGCTTTGAAAAAGGATACCGCAACCGCACGCTAAATTTTGAATCCTTCCATGGTGGTTTTTAAGGTGTGGGCCGTCGTTGAAAGCTCCGACGCCGACTGCGCTATCTGCACCGTGCCTGACGACACCTCGCGCGACGAATCCGCTATGCTCGATACGTCGGTGCCTATCGTCCCGGCGACCGAGGACATCTCCTCGGTGGCCGAGGCTATCTGCTGCACGAGCCCCTGCAGGTCGCTGATGCTCGATACGATATGCTTAAGCTGCTGTCCGGCCTTTATCGACAGCTCTACGCCCGTGTCGACCTTCGTGATAGCGCCCTTCATCGAGCCGACCGACTCGTCGACCTCGCGCTGGATCGAGGCGATCATGCCGCCGATCTCCGAGGTCGCGCGCGCGGTGCGCTCGGCGAGCTTCCTTACCTCGTCCGCGACGACCGCGAAGCCGCGGCCCTGCTCCCCCGCGCGCGCTGCCTCGATGGCCGCGTTTAATGCCAGCAGGTTCGTCTGGTCTGCGATGTCGTTGATGACCTTGACGATCTCGCCGATCTGCTTCGAGCGCTCGTGCAGCGAGCCGATCACCTTCGAGGTGCCGCTTACGGCGGTCGCGATCTCCCTTATCTCTTTGACCGAGGCCTCGACTATGTGGTCGCCCTCCCGGGCCTGGTTGACGGTATTTTCGGCGCTCTCGGCGATGCCCGATGCGTTGTGCGCCACGTCCATCACGGTCTGCGTGAGCTGCTCGGCGGCGGTCGCTATCTGCTGTGAGCGCCCGGACTGGTCGTGCGACGTCGCGGATATCTCCTCGGAGCTGGAGCTGAGCTGGGTGCTGGCCGAGGCCATGGTATCGGAGGCTGACTTGATCTGGCCGAGCACGCCCCTGAGCTTCCCGGTCATATGCATCATCGCGCGCACGAGCTGGCTGATCTCGTCAGTGCCGGTAGAGTCGATCCTCACGGTGAGGTTGCCCTCCGCTATCAGCTCGGCGGCGGCTACGCTGGCGTGCAGGGGCTTCACTATGCCGCGCGTGAGCACCGCTGCCGTGACGATAGCGATTATTATTATCAGCGCCGCCATCACGCCCAGGGCTACGAGCGACCTGCGGTAGCTTGCCTGCGCGTTATTGAAGCCCAGGTCGCTCATCTCTCGCTCGAAGTCCGAGAGGCCCTGCAGGGTGTCGATGAGATCGCCCACGGCCGGAGCGGCCTCGTCGTTTAAGAGCGCGGCGGCCTCCCTGGTGTTGCCGGAGCGGCAGAGCTCGATCACCTGGTTGTTGAGCGGCCCGGCCTTGAGCTGCTCTTCCCTGACCTTCGCGATAATGGCCTCGGCCCTGCTTTTCGCCCCTGCCAGAGACTTGTCGTTCGAGACAAGCCCGAGGGCCTCGAGCTTATCGAAATTCTTGTTGTATACGGCCCGCCGGGCCGCTATCCTCTGGATGCCGGCCTCGACGCCGGCGGGATCGGGATTCAGCACGAGGTCGCGGATCATCACCGCGACGTCCCTGATCACCGAGGTCATCTCGGTGACCGCCCGGACCCGGTCGTTGTTCACCGTTACGATGGCGTCGAGGTCTTTGTGGATACTGCGAATCCCATGGACTCCCACCGCTATGAGCGCGAACATAAGCACAACGAGCAGCGCGAATCCAGCGCTGAGCCTATAGCCGATCTTCATCCGTTGCAGCATCGTGCCCCCCCGGCCGCTGTCATTAGTTAACTGTATGTTAGAGCGCAGAACGTTGGATGTCAATAGATTGTTCGGAAGCGGGCGGCCGCACCCTCTCCCCCCCCGCTCCGAATCAGTGCATTCGGCCGCTTAGGGCTATCCATGAGCCGTGCGCTCCCGGGGGCGTTGCTTATTTATGTTATAACGGGCTTATTTCACGCGCGCATATGATAGAATTATCGATGTTTTCAGGCGGGCTCAGGAGGCTGAAAGACGCGGGACTGCTGCGGACGCTCACGGAGCGGGCCTCGGCGCAGGGGCCGCACATAACCGCAGGCGGACGCGAGCTCATAAACTTCGCATCCAACGACTACCTTGGCCTCGCCTCGGACCCGAGGCTCATCGATGCAGCATGCAGGGCGGCCGAGCGCTATGGCTTCGGCGCGGGGGCATCGAGGCTGCTTGGCGGCGGCACACCCGCGCACGCACAGTGCGAGCGCCGCGCCGCGCGGCTTAAGGGCTCGGAGGCCGCGCTGCTGTTCGGCTCGGGCTACGAGGCCAACACCGGAGCGATACCGGCCCTCGCGGCCGGCGAGATATTCAGCGACGAGCTCAATCACGCGAGCATCATCGACGGCTGCCGCCTCGCGCGTGGCCGCACGCATATCTACCGCCACCGTGACATGGGACACCTGGCCGAGCTGCTGTCCTCATCTGGCGCAGCCAGAAAGCTCGTAGTGACCGATACGGTCTTCAGCATGAGCGGCGAGATCGCGCCTGTACGGGAACTCTGCGCGCTATGCGAGCTGCATGGCGCGGTGCTGTATCTGGACGACGCGCACGCAACCGGGGTGCTCGGCGCCGGGGCGCTCGCCCACTTCGGGCTGCGCGCCCAAGACTGGGTCGTGCAGATGTCGACCTGCTCCAAGGCCCTCGGCGGGCAGGGTGCGTTCGTCGCTGCATCGGCTGATACCGTAAGCTGGCTGGTAAACTCGGCCCGCAGCTTCATCTACTCGACAGCGCCATCGCCCGCGGCGGCGGCAGCGGCACTGGCCGCGATAGAAATTTTAATGTCTGCCGAGGGCGAGCGCCTGATGGAAAGGCTCCATGACAACCGCGGTGCGCTGACAGACAAGCTGCAACGGGCTGGCATAAGCGCCGCCTCAGCCGGGACGCCGATAATACCGGTCTTCATAGGAGGCATCGAGCGGACAGTGGCTGCAGCCGCGGCCCTTATGGAGCGCGGGATATACGCCCCCGCGATCCGGCCCCCGACCGTTGCCGCGCCGATGATACGCCTGACCGTCACCGCGGCGCACTCCTCCGGGGATATCGATACCCTCGTCCGCGCGCTGGGCGAGACTCTATAGCGCCGCGAGCCTGGCTTCGACCTCTGCGATCTCGGCCCTGAGGTCCGAGAGCGTCTCTTCGTCGGTCGCGACCTGCCCGGCGTTTATGTGCGCCCTCGTGTGCGTGAAGTTAAACTCAATCGTCTCCTGGATGTCCTCGAGGTCGAGCCTCAGCCTCCTGAGCGCCTCCTCGAGCCCCGCCCTGTCCATCGACGCGTAATCCCTGGCCATCGAGCCCTCCGTGAAATCGTTGTTTTCTAATTATAGCTCAAACAATCCGGGTGCCTTTGTCCCTGTTTTTTGTTAATATAACTAACCATATGTATTACGCCTTAAAAACCATAAACAGCAAGTAAGGGGAAATGGGCAGGAAACTCTTCATACTGGCCGCACTCGTGGCCGTGGGCGTCATGCTCGGGTTCGCGGCCGTGCGGTATAAAGACTACGTGCTGCCACTGCTGGGCATGCACGCCAAGGATACCGCTGCGCTGGCGGTCAGGGAGCCCTCCGCGGCCGTCAACCCGCTTCGCGGCGGGTCTGACTTCGCCTCGCTCGTCCAATCTATCTCCCCCTCCGTGGTCTCGATTTCGGCCAGCGGGGGCGGGACGGACTACTCCAGGGGCGCAACGTACGAGGAACTCGGCGCTGGCATCATAGTCTCGGCCGAGGGCCATGTCGCGACGAGCGCGCACCTCGTCTCGGGGGCCGAGAGCATTACGGTAACGCTCGGCGACCGGCGGTCGTTCAGCGCCCGCGTGGTCGGGCTCGACAGCCTGACCGACCTCGCGGTGGTCAGGATCGACGCCCCTGCCGGGCTTATGCGGCTTGCATGGGCGGACTCTGACCGGGCGCGCGCCGGGGATTTCGTGCTTGCGGTCGGCAACCCCTTCGGGCTCGAGCATTCCGTGACGCTCGGGATAGTGAGCGCGCGCGGACGGGCGAGGATAGGGCAGCTTGACGAGGAGTTCATCCAGACCGACGCGGCTATAAACCCGGGCAACTCCGGCGGCCCGCTGCTGGATAGCTCCGGCGCGGTCCTGGGCGTAGTGACCGGGGCATACCCTCAGTCCGGCACGTATCCGGGCATAGGGTTCGCGGTGCCGTCCAATACCGCCCGGCCTGTGATCGAGGCGCTCATGCGCGACGGCCGCGTGCGGCGCGGCTGGATAGGGGCTGCGTCCGAGGACATGACGCCGGAGCTCGCGGCCGCCTTCGGGTATAAGGGTGACGATGCCGCGGGCGCGGTGCTCACGGACGTGGCACCCGGCGGCCCGGCCGAGCGGGCGGGGCTTAAGCGCGGGGATATCATAATCGAGTTTGGAGGTCATAAGGTCGAGTCCTCATCCTCTTTGGGCGGGCTCGTTGCGCTGACGCCTCCGGGCGAGAAGCGGCAGGTAACGCTCTTCCGCTCTGGGCGCAAGTGGGGCACGGCTCTCGATGTGGCCGAATCGCCCGAGAGCACCGCAGCGGAGCACAGGGCACCGCCCCCATCCGCTAACGCCCCGACAGGGCCGTTCTGGGGCCTGGGGGCCTCGGCGCTCACCGAGGACATCTCGCGGCAGCTCGGCCTCAGGTCGGCGGACCGGTACGGCGTCGTGGTCGCCTCCGTGGCCGAGGGCTCACCCGCCAGCCGCGCCGGGATCAGGCGCGGCGACGTGATCCAGAGCATCGGCGGACGCCGCATCAATACTCCTTCGGAGTTCAGCCGCGTGGCGGGCGGGCAGAGGGCGTCCTCGCTGGTGTTCGTCAACAGGGGCTCCGCCGGGATGTTTTATGCGATCTTATCCGCCCGCTGACGGGCGGCGTTATCATATTTTTCATACATAGGAAAGGGGGGACGCAATCATGCTGATGGGATTTCGGATTTTGGTGCTTGCCGCGGCCGTCGTGGCCGGGCTTTACATGGGACGCAGGATGGACCAGCCCGCCGTGGGTGCGATGCTCGGGGGACTGGCCGGGATACTCGCGATACTGTTTGAGTGGAGGCTCAAGAAACTCCCGCTGGGCTCGATAGTGGGCGGGGTGCTCGGGCTCGCAACAGGCGTCGGCACCGCGGCGCTCTTCATGCTCCCGATCAAGGGGCTGCTCGGGATGGACGCGGCCGCTGTGTCGTTCCTGCTCGGGAGCCTGCTCGGTTACGGCGGGCTCCTGTTCGGCATAAGCAGGGGCGAGAGGCTGAGCTTCAACTCCATGCTCAGGCTGGCCAAGGGGCAGGGGCCGGAGCTGTACCTCAAGCTCCTCGACACGAGCGTGATCATCGACGGCCGCATAGCGGACGTCTGCGAGACCGGGTTTCTGGACGGCGTCTTCGTAGTGCCGCAGTTCATCCTGCACGAGCTTCAGTACGTGGCCGACTCCCCTGACCCGCAGAAGCGCTCGCGCGGCAGGCGCGGCCTCGACATCCTGCACCGCATCCAGAAGATGGCCCACATCACGGTGAAGATCGTCGAGGACGACTTCCCGAAGATCCGCGAGGTCGACGCCAAGCTCGTAGCGCTCGCCAAGACGCTCGACGCCAAGATCATCACGAACGACTTCAACCTCAACAAGGTCGCGGAGCTCCAGGGCGTCTCGGTGCTGAACGTCAACGAGCTCGCCAACTCGCTCAAGCCGGTCGTGCTCCCAGGCGAGGCCCTGCGCGTCTTCATCCTCAAGGAGGGCAAGGAGCAGAACCAGGGCGTGGCGTACCTCGAGGACGGCACCATGGTGGTCGTCGAAAACGGCAGGAAGCTGATCGGCAAGAACGTCGCGGTCGCGGTGACCAGCGTGCTCCAGACCACGGCCGGGCGCATGATCTTCACCAAGACGCGCGAGGACTACGACCGCGACGGCGGACAGCGCGAATGAGGGCTGCTGATGCCTAACCGCAAGGTCATAGCCATTGTGCCTGCCGCCGGGCTCGGGCTCAGGTTCGGACGCACGCCGGGCAGGCATAAGTCCTCGCAATTCCCGGCCGCGAAGCAGTACGCGATGTTCGGCGGCAGGCCCCTGCTGCTGTGGGCGCTTGAGGTGCTCGAACGCTCGCCCCTGATCACCGAGATCGTGCCCGTGCTCCGAAGCGGCGACGAGCCGCTCGGGATGTCGCTCGCGCACGAGTACAAGATCAGGAAGGTCAGCCATATCGTCAGCGGCGGAGCGGAGCGGCAGGACTCGGTCCTGAATGCCCTGCGCGCCATCGAGGGCTTCATCGGAACGGTGCTCATACACGACGGCGTCCGGCCGTTTCTGACAAACGCGATCATCAAGCGCACGCTCGAGGGCCTCAAGGGCGCTGACGGCTCGGTCGCCTCCGTCGCTCCGAAGGACACGATCAAGGAGGCGGACAGCGACGGCATCGCCGTAAGGACGCCCGCGCGCGACACGCTCAGGATCATACAGACCCCGCAGGTCTTCGGGTACGAGATCATCCGCGACGCGTACGAACGCGCAAAGCGCGAGCGCGTGCGCGCGACGGACGACGCCACGCTCGTCGAGCGCATAGGCGGCCACGTGCGGCTCGTCGAGGGCGCATATACGAACCTGAAGGTCACGACGCGTGAGGACATGCTGATCGCCGAGGCTCTCGTCGGGGAGGGGCTGTGGGCGACATAGGGCTGCGCGTCGGGATGGGCTATGACTCGCACAGGCTCGTCGAGGGACGGCCCCTGGTTCTCGGCGGCGTGACGGTCCCGTTCGACCGCGGCCCGCTCGGCCACTCCGACGGCGACGCGCTCGTCCACGCGGTCATCGACGCGATCCTCGGCGCGATGGGCGAGGGCGACATAGGCCGCATGTTCCCGGATACCGACCCGCAGTACAAGGGAATCGACAGCATGGCGCTTCTTGCTCGCACGACCGCGCTCGCGCGCGAGCGCGGCTGGGCGGTGCAGTGGGTTGACGCCACGGTCGTGATAGAGAGGCCCAGGCTCGCGCCATACATCGAGGCCATGCGCGAGAGGATCGCATCGGCGGGGATACTCGGGGTCAGCGTAAAGGCCAAATCGGACGAAGGGATGGGGTTTGTGGGGACCGGGGAGGGCATCGCCGCACACGCTGTGTGTCTCCTCACGCGGCTCAAGTAACCCTTTTTCAAAGCGCTCCAAATCGCTTGATACGTCGTTGGGCATCGAAGACTCGCCCTCTATGTACGCCCAAGTACACCATCGGGCGGTTTCCTCGACCTTCCTAGTCTGACGCGATTTATCGCGCTTTGCGAAGTGCGCGGCCCAGCCGCTGCCTCCGCGCCTCGTGGTCAACGGCATGATCGGGATTCCGCCCATCGGCTTACTATAGTTACGCATACCGCGCGCGCGCCTTTTTTTTTATAGCGTTCGGATGTTTGAGGCAAAATCAAGGCTAACCCGACGAAAAACAACGATTTGCTGACCGAAACCTCGTTCGGATGTTCGGATGTTTTTGGCCGAAACCCGGGCGATGTTCGAATCCAGTCTGATATTAGTTTAAGTGCGTAAACTTTCCGGATCTCTAGGCCAGCTAAATATATCTCTATACACATCGTGCGCGATGATAAACCAACAGGGCGGAACTGCGCCATGGGAACTGGTTCCTAGGAACCGGTTCCATGGAACCAGTTCCTAGGTGTAAAGGTTACGCTCTTACCGGACAGTATCAGGCTGGAAAAAGCAGGCGGCAGCCAGCCCTTCCATCGGTTAGAATGTTTCACCACAAAACACAGACCGAAGGAGGAAGGGCATGACTGCCAAAGAAAAGATATCACAAGGGAGGCTTTCAATGCTTCAGCTGGCCGAGAGGCTCAGGAACGTGTCGGAGGCCTGTCGCCGCCGGGGGGTGAGCCGCAGCCAGTTTTACGAGTACAAGCGGGCGTTTCAGGAGCAGGGGTTTGCGGGGCTCGCGGACCTTCCGCCGATAGCGCGTAGCTGTCCCCACAAGACGCCTGAGGAGGCCCGCAAGCGAGTGATCGAGATGAGCCTTGCTCACCCCCGGTGGGGGAAGCAGCGCATCTTCGAGCACCTGCTTCTGGAGGGCATATTGGTGCGTCCCTCAACTGTGTATCGCATCCAGGTTCGCGAGGGGCTGGAGTCGAAGGCCAAGCGCATCCTCCGGCTTGAGCAGGAGGCTAACGGCAAGGAGATCGAGCTAACGGAGGAGCAGGTCAAGCTCATCGAGCGGGCCAATCCGTGCTTCAGGGAAAGGCATGTGGAGAGCGCATATCCGGGCTATCTGCTCAGCCAGGACACCTTCACGGTGGGCAAGCTCAAGGGCATCGGGACCGTGTATCTGCAGGCCGTGGTGGACACGTACGGCTCTTATGCCTTCGGCAAGCTGTACACGTCGAAGAGGCCCGAGACGGCGGCCGACGTGCTCTACGACCGCGTGCTGCCGTTTTACGAGGACCATGGCATCAGGGTCCAGCATGTCCTGACGGACAACGGCTCGGAGTACTGCGGCAAGCTGCTGCGGCATCCGTACGAGCTGTTTCTGGCGCTTCACGACATCGCGCATCGAAGGACGAAGGTGGCGACACCGAGGACAAACGGATTCGTGGAGCGGTTTAATCGCACCATCCTGGACGAGTTCTTCTCGGAGACGTTCAGGTACCGGTTCTACGCATCGCTCGATGAGCTGCAGTATGACCTCGACCGGTGGCTGCACCACTACAACAACGAGCGCCCTCACAAGGGCTATCGCAACATGGGCAGACGGCCAATAGAAACTATCGAGCTGGGCAAAAAGCTAAGACAGAAAGCTGAGGAGGAGGCCGCCTGATCAGTGCGACCGATGAGATGGAAAACTGTCCGGAGAGCACTGGACTTTTACATTCCTAGGAGTCGGTTCCGTTGATCTATGAAACCCAACAGCGGTGCGTGTTTAGCTTGCCAAGGGAGAGGGCAGGGGGCTATTTTAAATCAATGCCGTTGACCGCTCGCACGATTATGCAGGTGCTACATTAAAGCGCGCCCAAATTGTCTTCAGACTAGGAACGGCGAGAAGACCGCCCGATGGTGTACTGGGATGTACATAGAGGGCGCGTCTTCGCAGCCGTGACGACGTATCAAGCGATTTGGCGCGGCTTTAGAAGATGGAGCTAATAAAGGATTGCGCCAGATTCAGTTCCTGCGGGCGAATGTTGACGCGCGATAGCAGATGCTCCACGCTCGGGTGCAGGAACCCCAGGAACGCGTTTGGATATATGCCGATCCAGAATATCAGCACGATCATCGGCGCGAGCGTCAGGATCTCGCGGATGTCGATGTCCTTCAAGACCGAGACCTTGGGCGTCACCTCAAGGAAGAAGACCCTCTGATAGAGCCAGAGCATATAGCCCGCGCCGATGATGACGCCGGTCGCGGCGAACGCGCCGGCCATCTTCGAGGCCGTGAAACCGCCCAGCAGGATCAGGAACTCGCCTACGAACCCGTTCATGCTCGGAAGCCCGATCGAGGCCAGAGTGAAGATCAAAAACAGCGCTGAGAAGACCGGCATCACGGTGGCCGTCCCGCCGTAGTCCGCGATGCGGCGCGTATGCGTGCGCTCGTATATCGCCCCGACCGAGAGGAAGAGCCCGCCGGTCACGATGCCGTGGTTGACCATCTGGAGGATGCCGCCCTCCATGCCCTGCGTGTTGAGCGAGAAAATACCTAGCGTCACGAACCCCATGTGGCTGACCGAGCTGTACGCGATCAGGCGTTTTAAGTCGGTCTGCGCGAGGCAGACGACCGCGCCGTAGATGATCGCTATAACCGAGAGCGTGAGCATCACAGGGGTCATGGCCACCGTGGCGGCCGGGAAGAGCGGGAGCGAGAAGCGCAGGAAGCCGTATGCGCCCATCTTGATCAGCACCGCCGCGAGTACGACGCTGCCCGCTGTAGGGGCCTCGGTATGCGCGTCGGGCAGCCAGGTGTGCACAGGGAACATCGGCACCTTCACGGCGAAGGCCGCGAAGAAGGCCCAGAAGAGCCAGAACTGGAGCTTGTAGGAATATGCGTGCTCGGCGAGCTCGCGTATGTCGAGCGTGTGGCTGACGCTATAGAGCGTGATAATGCCGACGAGCATCAGGACGCTTCCGACGAGCGTATAGAGGAAGAACTTGATCGCGGCGTACACGCGGTTCGGCCCGCCCCAGACGCCGATAAGGAGGAACATCGGGATCAGCATCGCCTCCCAGAAGATGTAGAACAGGAAGAGGTCCATTGCGCAGAACACGCCGATCATCGCGCCTTCGAGGATGAGGAGCGCCATGTAGAACTCCTTGACCTTCTTCGTGATCGCGTTCCATGAGATCGTGATGCAGAGGATCGTGACGAGCGTCGAGAGCAGGACGAACAGCACGCTTATGCCGTCCACTCCGAGCGAGTAGCGGACGTTGAAGGCATCTATCCAGGGCGCGGACTCCTGAAACTGCATCGCGAACGTCGTGGTGTCAAACGAGCTAAACAGCGGCAGCGAGAGCAGGAACGTTATGAAGCTCAGCGTGAGCGCCGAGTATTTGATCGCGGCCTCGTTGGAGCGCGGGATCATGCCTATGACCAGCCCGCCGACTATCGGCAGGAAGATCAGCGCGCTCAGTATCGGATAACCCATGTGTCCCCCTCTATTGCCAGAACAGCGCGATGGCGGCCGCGATCAGGAGCCCGACCGCCATGGCCGAGCCGTAGTGGTGCAGCACGCCGGTCTGCGCCTTGCGCAGCACGCCGCTTAAGGCCCCAATGCCGCGCGGGACGCCGTTTACGATGCCCTCGATGATCCGGCCGTCCGTGACCCTGACGATCACGTTCTCGGCCACCCACATCGTGGGCCTGATGACCGTGAGGTCATAGAACTCGTCCACGTAGTACTTGTTCCAGAGCACGCGGTGCACCCCGCGGAAGTTCGCCAGCACGCGCTCCGGGATCGAGGTGTCCCTCAGGTAGACGTAATACGCCCCGAAGATGCCGATCACCCCGCACATTATCGAGATGAACATGACCATCATCTCCTCGGCGTGCGTGCCGTGGGCCTCGGGCTCGCCGAGCACAGGGGCGAGGAACGCCGCGAACTTGTCAGCGTGCTCGCCGCCAAGGAGCGGCGAGATCCCGATCCAGCCTGCCGCTACGGCCCCTACCGCCAGTATCGCAAGCGGGATGGTCATGTTCTTTGGGGACTCGTGCAGGTGGTGTTCCTGCTCGTGCGTCCCGCGGAACTTGCCGTGGAACGTGAGGAAGAAGATCCTGAAGGAGTAAAATGCCGTAATGAGCGCGGTGATCGTGCCAAGCACCCAGACGAACTTGCCTACCGCGCCTCCGTTGTATGCCTGCCAGAGTATCTCGTCCTTGCTGAAGAACCCGGCGAACCCCGGCACCCCGGAGATGCTCAGCGAGGCCAGCAGGAACGTCCAGTAGGTCCAGGGCATGTACTTCCTGAGCCCGCCCATCTTCTGGATGTCGAGCACCCCGCCCATCGCGTGCATGACGCTGCCGGCCCCCAAAAACAGGAGGGCCTTGAAGAACGCGTGCGTGTAAAGGTGGAATATCCCCGCCGCATACGCCCCGACGCCGCAGGCCACGAACATGTAGCCGAGCTGGCTTATCGTCGAGTACGCGATGACGCGCTTGATGTCGTTTTGGACGAGCGCGATGGTGGCCGCAAAGAGCGATGTCACCGCCCCTGTGATCGCGACGACCATGAGCGCCTTTTCGGACAGCCCGAAGATCGGGTTACACCGCGCGATCATAAACACGCCGGCCGTGACCATCGTAGCGGCGTGGATCAGGGCGCTGACCGGGGTGGGGCCTTCCATGGCGTCCGGCAGCCAGACGTG
The DNA here is from genome assembly GCA_963721805.1 of Nitrospirota bacterium. Classification (GTDB taxonomy): domain Bacteria; phylum Nitrospirota; class Thermodesulfovibrionia; order Thermodesulfovibrionales; family JdFR-86; genus CAVRJY01. The sequence goes on from CAVRJY010000002.1 coordinate 410,008, forward strand.
CAGCGGAATCTGCGCGGACTTGCCGATCGCGCCGCAGAACAGCAGCAGCGCGATTACGGTGATGAGGTCATAATCCGTCCCGAATATGTTGATCGTGTGGCCGACGAGGTTCTTGACCCCTATGAAGGCCGGGGCGTAGTGTATCGTGCCTACTGAGAGGAACAGGAGCATGATGCCGAGCCCGAAGCCGAAGTCGCCGAAGCGGTTGACGATGAAGGCCTTCTTGCCCGCGTCAGAGGCCGATTTCTTTTCGTAGTAATACCCGATCAGGAAGTACGAGCAGAGGCCGACGGCCTCCCAGCCGAAGTAGAGCTGCAGGAAGTTGTTGGCCATCACGAGCATGAGCATCGAGAAGGTAAACAGGCTGAGATATGCGAAGAACCTGTAGTAGCCCTCCTCGCCGTGCATGTACCCGATGGAGTAGATGTGCACGAGGCTCGATACCGTCGTGACTACGATGAGCATCACGCACGTCAGCGGGTCTACGAGGAACCCGACCGTCGCCCTGAACCCCCCTGAGTTGATCCACTCAAAGAGGTCGACGTTATAGGTGTGGCCGTTTATGACGCTTAGGAGCGTGGCCAGCGAGATCAGCCACGAGGCCACGACGGCCGGGACTGCCACCAGATGGGCGTTGTGGCCGATGTAGCGCTTGCCGAAGAGGATGTTAATGGCGAAGGCCAGAAGCGGTATAAACGGTATCAGGATGAATGCGTTCATGGCGCGGTTACCCCTTGAGCTCCGTCATCTCGTCCACGTGCGCGGTCTCCTTGTTGCGGTAGACCGCTATGATGATCGCCAGGCCGATGGCCGCCTCGGCCGCCGCGACCGCTATGATGAAGAACGCCAGTATCTGCCCCCGCAGGTCCTGCATATAGTGGCTGAAGGCCACGAGGCTTATGTTGACGGCGTTGAGCATCAGCTCGACCGACATGAACATGATGATGATGTTGCGCCTCAGGAGGAAGCCCGCCACCCCGACCACGAACAACGCGGCCGAGAGCCAGATATACCAATCCAGTGGGACGTAGTACAAGGTATCGGGCCTCATTTCGACTTGAACTCCTTCTTCGCCAGCACCAGCGTGCCTATGATGGCCACCAGCAGGATCAGCGACGCGACCTCGAAGGGATAGACGTAATCGGTATAGAGCACCAGGCCAATGGCCTTAAGGTGCGTAAGCTCCGTGATCTTCTGTATGCTGTAGGGGCCCATGTGGCCGATCTCGATGTAGCGGAGGCCACTAAACATGAAGCCCGCAAGCGCGGCTATAAATATGATCGCAGTGGGCCACTGGAGCGTGAACTGCCGCGTGGCGGTCTCGTACTTGAGGTTCAGCAAAAGGACGACAAACAGGAACAGCACCAGTATGGCCCCGGCGTAGACGATCATCTGTATCGCGGCCATGAACTCCGCGTTCAGGAACAGATAAAGCCCCGCGACGTGGAAGAACATCAGGAGCATCAGCAGCACGCTGTGCACCGGGTTTCGCCGCGTGATGACCAGCACGGAGAGCACCGTGATCATCGACGCGAAGTATATGAAGAACCCCTGCGGGATCATGACTTTCCACCGCCTTTGCGCCTGAAAACCGGCTGGTCCTCGTGGCCCGCGAAGTCCTCGGCCTTGGGCCGCCAGTATTTCTTGAGGTAATCAATGCCCTTCTCGCCGGGCATGTACTTGTCCCAGTTCGCGAGCAGACGCTCCTTGTCCATCAGGAGTTCGGCGCGGGTGTATGCGGAATACTCGTAATGCTCGGTGAGCACGATCGCCCCGACAGGGCAGGCCTCGACGCACAGCGCGCAGAACAGGCATTTTAAGACCTCTATCTCGTAGCGGTCCAGCACGCGGCCCTCGTCCGGCCCGACGCTCGTGTGCAGGGATATGCACTTAGAGGGGCATACCGCGACGCACAGCCCGCAGGCGATGCACTTCTCCTTGCCGGTCGATGCGTCCCTGACGAGCGCGTGCAGGCCCCTGAAGCCTTCGGCGACCTTCTTGCGCTCCTTGGGGTACTGGATCGTGACAGGCTTTTTAAACAGCATGCGGAGAGTGAGCATCAGCCCCTTGATGAGCTCCATGAAAAACAGCGGCGGATATGACCTGCGGTTTTCGCTCATGCGAACATCCTTATGCACGCCGCCAGCACTATGTTGGCGAGCGAAAGCGGGATCAGGACCTTCCAGCCTATCGCCATGAGCTGGTCATAGCGGTATCTGGGATAGGTCGCGCGCACCCAGTAGTAAACGAAGAAGCAGCCGTAGACCTTCAGGAACAGCCAGATAAACGGCAGGTAAGGGATCTGGAACGGGCCGAGCCAGCCGCCCAGGAAGCAGATAGAGCCGATAAATGACATGATGATCATGGCCATGTACTCGGCCACGAAGAAAAGCGAGAACCGCATGCCGCTGTACTCTGTGAAATACCCGGCGACGAGTTCGGTCTCGGCCTCGGGCAGGTCAAACGGCGAGCGGTTCGTCTCGGCCATCGCCGCCAGTATGAATATGACCATGCCAATTATCTGAGTAGGCAGGAACTTCCAGGGGTAGGGCGACTGGGCGTGCACGATGTCGGTCAGGTTCAGCGAGCTGGACATTATCATCACGCTAACGAGGCTCATGCCCATCGCTATCTCGTAGCTGATGATCTGGGCCGAGGCGCGCATGCCGCCCAGGAACGCGAACTTCGAGTTCGAGGACCAGCCGGACATCACGACGCCGTATGCGCCCATCGAAGAGAGCGCGAGGACGTAGAGTATGCCGATGTTTATGTTCGCGAGCTCGAAGCCGTCGAAGAACGGGAGCACCGCGAGCGATGATATGCATGCCATGGTAAATATGATAGGCGAGGCGTAGAACACCGCCCTGTCGGCCTGGGCCGGGACGATGTCCTCTTTGAATATCAGCTTGACGAAGTCCGCAAACGGCTGCAGCGGGCCGGGGCCGACGGCCAACGACGGGCCGAGGCGGGCCTGCATGTGGCCGATCACCTTGCGCTCGAAATACGTCGCGTAGGCTACGTGCAGCATGATGACCGTAAATATAATGACGAGCTTAAGGAGTATGAACGCAACAGTCCCGGCAAGCCCGTATGCCGTGAAAAACGCCGCTATCGCCGCCATTACCGGTCACACTCCCCGAGCACTATGTCCACGGTCCCGATGTTGGCGATGACGTCCGCGACCATGCCCCCGATGCAGAGCTTCGGAAGCGCGGCAATGTGGATGAACGACGGGGAGCGGAAGCGCATCCTGTAGGGCTTGCCCTTGCCGTCGCTTACGAAGTAAAACCCGAGTTCGCCCTTGGGCGCCTCGATAGGGGTGTAAAGGTCTCCTACCGGTGCGTTGATCGGGCCTTTTATTATCATCACGAAGTGCTGGGCCATCGTCTCCATGGACTGAAGCACGGTCTCTTTCTTTGGGAGTACGAACTTCGGCGCGTCCGGCGTGAGGATCGGGCCGCGCGGGAGCCGCTCGATGCACTGGCGGACTATGTTGTTGGACTGGCGAAACTCAAGCATCCTGCAGCGGTACCGGTCGTAGACGTCGCCTGCGACTCCCAGCGGCACGGTAAACTCGACCTTGTCGTACGCGTCGTAGGGGAAGGCCTTCCTGACGTCGTAGTTCACCCCCGAACCCCTCAGCACCGCTCCGGTGAGGCCCATGCTGACGGCCTCCTCGGCCGTGATCTTGCCGATGCCTACGGTGCGCTCGAGCCATATCGGGTTTTGGTCGATCAGGGTCTCGTACTCGAGAATGCGCGCCGGGAACTCATCGGTGAAGGCGTAGGCGCGGTCGAGGAACTCCTGCGTGACGTCGATCTTCACCCCGCCGATGCGCGGGTACGTGACCGTGAGGCGCGCGCCGCAGAGGATCTCGAAGAGGTCCAGTATCGTCTCGCGCTCGCGGAAGCAATATAGGAATATCGTCATCGCGCCTATGTCGAGCGCGTGCGTGGCCAGCCACAGAAGGTGGCTGGATATGCGGCTTAACTCCGAGACCATAGTGCGGATGTACTTCGCGCGCTCCGGGGCCTCGATGCCCAAAAGCCGCTCGACGGCGAGGCAGTACCCCACGTTGTTGGTCATGCTCGATACGTAATCGAGCCTGTCCGTAAGGGGCAGGGCCGAGAGGTAAGTCCTGTTCTCGCCGAGCTTCTCGGTGCCCCTATGCAGGTATCCGACGTGCGGGGTGCAGCCGACGACTATCTCGCCGTCTATGTCGAGTTCGAGCTTCAGCACCCCGTGCGTTGCCGGGTGCTGCGGGCCCATGAAGATCTTGAGCAGGTGTTTTTGTTCGTCTACCTGTTCCACCCGAACTCCTTGAGGCGCTCGGATTTCTCGAGCACCTCCTTGTATCCCTTCCATTCGGCCTCCGGGCCGGGGCCCTTCAGCGGGTAATCTTTCCTTAAGGGGTGGCCTTCCCAGTCGTCCGGCATCAGGACGCGCCGCATGTCCGGGTGGCCGTCGAAGCGGATGCCGAACAGGTCGAAGCACTCGCGCTCGTGCCAGTTGGCGCCGGACCATAGCGGGGTCACGCTCTGTATGTGGCAGTCGGCCTCCGGCACGTGCGCCCTGATCCTGATGAAATGGCCGTACTTGATAGAGTAGAGGTTATAGACGACCTCGAAACGGTCCCCGGCGCGTCCCATGTAGTCGACGCCGCAGAGGTCGTTGAGGTGGTCAAATTGCAGATCTTCGGTCTGCTTGAGGAATCTCAGGATCTGCGCTATCTTGCCGCGGCGCACAGAGACGGAAACCTGCCCGTGGTGGTCAGTGATCTCGAGGACCTCCTCCGGGAAGTGGCCGCTTATGCGCTGGGCTATCTGAAGCGGCTCCACCTGTATGACTCCTTATTGATCTTGTCTTGGAGCTTCATGATGCCCTCAAGGAGGGCCTCGGGCCTCGGCGGGCAGCCGGGGATATAGACGTCCACCGGCAGGAACTGGTCGACGCCCTGCACGGTGCTGTATGTGTTGTAAACGTTGCCGGTGCAGGCGCAGCTGCCCATCGCTATGACGTAGCGGGGCTCGGGCATCTGGTCATAGACGGTGCGGACGACCGGGGCCATCTTCTTGGTCACGGTGCCGGCGATGATGATAACGTCGCTCTGGCGCGGGGAGGCGCGGAAGATGATCCCGAAGCGGTCCAGGTCGAAGTGCGCCGCGCCCGCGGCCATCATCTCGATGGCGCAGCACGCAAGCCCGAACGTCATCGGCCACATCGAGCCGGTCCTGCCCCAGTTGACGATCTTGTCGACCGCGCCGATTATCACCGGCGTCCCCGGGATTACCTTTACTCCGGGCTCGACCTCTACGAGGGTGGATATCATATTACTTGCTCCATACGAAGGCGTCCTTCTTCCATGCGTAGACGTATCCGACAAGCAGTATCACTATAAAGAGGATCATCTCGACGAAGGCGTACATCCCTATGCGGTCCATCACCACGGCCCAGGGATAGAGGAATACGGCTTCCACGTCGAACACCACGAAGAGCATCGCGACCACGTAAAACCCTATGGAGAACCTCATGCGCGGCTCGCCCACCGGGGGGTTGCCTGATTCGTAAGGGGTGAGCTTCTCGGGATACGGCCGCCGCGGCCTCACGAACCAGCTCAGCGCCAGCGAGCCCAAACCGAAGCAGAGCCCCACGATCATGAAGATCAGGATGGGGAGATACCCGCTTGGTATGTATGTACCCGGCATGCTCAGTAATATACGGCATAGTACGTGCGGCTGTCAACGAAATTTTATTATCCTATGAAAATAATTAATCAATAGCCTATTTGGTAATTCGCGATTGACTTTCAATTAAGGATAAATGTAAATTTTTTCCATGCCCGCGGAGGTGCCTAAGCCATGAAAGTCGCGATGTACTATTCAAACGATGACGTGCGGCTGCAAGATGCCCCGATGCCGGTGATCGGGCCGGGCGAGGCCCTCGTGCGCATACACTCAAGCGGGATCTGCGGAAGCGACGTGATGCAGTGGTACCGCGCCGGGAAGACCCCGCTCGTGCTGGGCCACGAGATCTCGGGCGAGGTAGTGGAGGTAGGCGAGGGCGTCTAGCCGCATCAAACCCGGCGACCGCATAGCCGCATCGCACCACGTCCCGTGCAATACCTGCTGGTACTGCCGAAGCGGCCACGATACCGTATGCGATACCCTGCGCACGACGAAATTCCACCCCGGCGGGTTCTCTGAGTACCTGCGCCTGCCCGCGATCAACGTAGAGCGGGGCGTCTATGTCCTGCCCGAGTCCATGTCTTACGACGAGGCGACGTTCATTGAGCCGCTCGCCTGCGTGCTCAGGGGCCAGAGGAAGACAGGCATGAGGCTCGGCTCATCCGTGCTGGTGATCGGCAGCGGCATATCCGGGCTGCTGCATATAAGGCTCGCGCTCGCGCTTGGCGCAGGGCTCGTCGTATCGACCGATATAAATGAGTACCGCATCAAGGCGGCTAGGCAGAGCGGGGCGCATGCTGTGCTGAGTGCCGCATCCGATGTGCCTTCTGAGTTCAGGAAGCTCAATAACAATAGGGGCGCGGACGTAGTGATACTCACGGCCGGGGCACCGAAGGCGATAGCGCAGGCGACAGAGAGCGTCGACCGCGGGGGGACCGTACTGTTCTTCGCCCCGGCATCGGGGGATGCCAGCTTCCCGCTGCCTGTAAACAAACTCTTCTGGCGCAATGAGATAACGCTTACCTCAACCTATGCCGCGAACCCGGCAGAGCACTTCGATTCGATGGAGCTGATACGCTCCGGCCGCGTGAAGGTCGCAGACCTGATAACCCACCGCCTGCCGCTTGAGCGCACGGTCGAGGGGTTCCGGCTCGTAGCGGGTGCCGGGGAATCCATAAAGGTTATAATAACGCCTCAACTTTAGCTGATAAAGGAGCGTGCGGGATGGCTGACATCGAAGGATTGAGGGAGATTGACGTTAAGAAGAAGCGGTCCGTGACCGCCGGGATCAAGGGCGCGTCGAACATGGACTGGGGCATGAAGAACCGCCTCTCGCGCATCATAAAGCCCGCTTCCGGCAAGACCGTGATGCTCGCGGTCGACCACGGGTACTTCCTCGGCCCCACGAGCGGCCTCGAGGAGCCCGGTTGCGTGATAGCCCCGCTGCTGCCCTATGCCGACGCGCTGATGCCGACGCGCGGCGTGCTGCGCTCCTGCGTCGATGCCGGGGCGGCCCAGGCAACGCCGATATGCCTTCGGGTATCGGGCACCAACAGCATACTCAAGGAGCTCTCAAACGAGGACCTTATAGTCGCGATGGAGGACGCCATGAGGCTCAACTGCTCGGCCGTCGCTATCTCCATCTACATAGGCGCGGAGTATCAGGAGCGCACGCTTCGCAACCTCGCAAAGCTCGTCGACGAGGGCCAGCGAGTCGGCATGCCGGTGCTCGCGGTGACGGCTGTGGGCAAGGACATGGTGCGCGACGCGCGGTATCTCTCGCTTGCGTGCAGGATAGCTGCCGAGATAGGCGCTAACGTGGTCAAGACCTACTACTGCGAGGGCTTCGAGCGGCTCGTCAATACCTGCCCGGTGCCGCTCGTCATGGCCGGGGGCAAGAAGCTCCCCGAGGACGAGGCGCTTCAGCTCACCTATGACGCGATCTCGCGCGGCGCGGCCGGCGTGGACATGGGCCGCAACATATTCCAGTCCTCCGACCCGGTCGCGATGATACAGGCAGTGCGCGCGGTCGTGCACAACGGGGAGTCGCCCAAGAAGGCCTACGAGATGTTCAAGGCGCTCAAAAGGAGGAAGAGATAATGGCAACGGAAGTCACCGCGCACGTTAAATACATAGACGGGCTTCAGTTCGTGGGCTCCTCCGAGAGCGGCCACGCCATCGTAATGGACGGCCCGGTGAAATCAGGCGGCCACGACAGCGGGATGTCGCCGATGGAGCTGCTGCTCGTGGCGATCGGGGGCTGCACCGGGATGGACGTGGCCTCTGTGCTAAGAAAGAAAAAGCAGCCGTTTACCTCGCTTGAGGTCATCACGCACGGCACTAAATCCGAGCATGACCCGATGTGGTTCAAAGAGGTGACGATAGAGTACGTCATCAGGGGCAAGGGCGTAAGCGAGACCGCGGTAAAGCGCGCGATAGACCTCTCGTTCGAGAAGTACTGCTCCGTGAAGGCCACGTTCGAGAACTCCTCGAAGGTCGGCTTCAGCTACCGGATAGAGGACTAGGGCTTGCCCATAGGGCGGGCCATACTCAAGCACATAGCCACGCTCGGGCCGGTGGGGTATATGCCGGTCGCGCCCGGCACCTGGGGCACGCTCGCCGCGGCGCTCGCGGTCACGGCGATGTACGGGCTATCGGACCACGCGTTCGCTGCGATAGCGGTTGGGGTCACGCTGATCGGGACATGGGCCGCGGACTCGGCCGAGCGCACGATAGGCGGGAAAGACCCCGGATGCGTGGTGATCGACGAGGTCGCGGGATATTTCGTCTCGGTCTTATACCTTCCGCGGACGGCGGCCATACTGTTCGCGGCGTTTTTTCTCTTCAGGATATTCGACATAATCAAGCCGCCGCCATGCCGTCGGCTTGAGCGCATGGGCGGCGGCCTCGGCATAATGATGGACGACGTCGCGGCCGGCATATATACGAACATCGTGATCAGGGCATGGCTGATAGCGTTTCTGAGATAGCGGCCGACGTCCACCGGATCTTTACCGAGCGCAAGCTCAGGCTCTCGGTCGCCGAGAGCTGCACCGGGGGGCTTATAAGCCAGGCGCTCACCGCCCTGCCGGGTGCGTCGGGATTTTTCGATACCGGAATCGTCTGCTATGCGATATCATCTAAGTTGAGGGTGCTCGGGCTGGACGCGGGCCTGCTGGGTAAGCATGGGGCTATCAGCGGCGAGGCGGCCCTCGCGATGGCCGAGGGCGTGCGCGGGATAAGCGGGACCGACTACGCCCTTGCGATAACCGGAAACCTCGGCCCCGAGCCGATGGAGGGAAAGCCGGTCGGGCACGTGCATATGGCCGTGGCCGCGGAAGGCAGGACGCGCTCGGCCGAGATGACGTTTGAGGGCGGACGCGGGGAGATAAGGCACGCGGCCGCCGAGGCCGCGCTTTGGGTGCTGTATAACTTTGTAAGGGAGGCCCGATGATGAGGTGCTTTATAGCCATAGAGCTTGCGCCTGAGCTCAGGCAGTCGGTATGGGATAAGACCGCCGCTCTGAGGGCCACCAGCGCGGACGTCAGGTGGGTGGCCGAGCGGAACTTCCACCTCACGATGAAATTTCTGGGCGATACGCCGCAAGGTGCGATAGAGGGCATAAGCCGGGCGCTCGATAAGGCCGTGGCCGGGCTCACGGAGTTCGACCTCGCGTTTCGGGGCTGCGGGGCGTTTCCGAACCTCCGAAACCCGCACGTCGTATGGATCGGGCTCGTCGGGTTCGGCCGCCTGATGGCGATACAGTCCGTTGTGGAGCCCGCGATGGTCTCTCTGGGGTTCCCTCCGGAGGAGCGCGCGTTCAGCCCGCACCTGACGATAGGCCGCGTGAAGAGCCCGCGCGGGGCCAATGCGCTGGCCGATGAGGTGACGAAGCTCAAGGCCGAGGAGTTCGGCTGCTCGCACGTAAGCGGCGTGGCCCTGATGCAGAGCGAACTGCGCCCCGACGGCCCGGTATACACGCGGCTTTACGCGGCCCCGCTCGAGGGACTTGAATAATATGGCGATATAGGTAAAATATAGTACCCCCTAAGGAGGACGTGCATACATGGATAAGGACAAGGTAAAGGCGCTCGACGCCGCCATATCGCAGATAGAGAAGAGTTTCGGGAAGGGCTCGATAATGCGCCTAGGCGCTGGGGGCGTGGCCGAGGGCGTGCAGGTGATACCGACAGGGTCGCTGGCGCTCGACATAGCGACCGGCATAGGCGGCTACCCGCGCGGCAGGATAGTGGAGATATACGGCCCAGAGTCCTCGGGCAAGACCACGCTGGCGCTGCATGCCATAGCCCAGGCCCAGAAGGCCGGCGGCACCGCGGCGTTCATCGACGCCGAGCACGCGCTGGATATCAATTACGCAGGAAGGCTCGGCGTCAACGTCGAGGAGCTGCTCGTCTCGCAGCCCGACACCGGCGAGCAGGCGCTGGAAGTATCCGAGACGCTCGTGCGAAGCGGGGCGGTCGACATCATAGTGATCGACTCGGTCGCTGCCCTCGTGCCGAAGGCCGAGATAGAGGGCGACATGGGCGACTCCCTGCCGGGCCTGCAGGCCCGCCTGATGAGCCAGGCCATGCGCAAGCTCACCGCGGCGATATCGAAGTCCAACACCACGATCATCTTCATCAACCAGATCCGCATGAAGATCGGCGTGATGTTCGGCAACCCGGAGACGACGACCGGCGGAAACGCGCTTAAGTTCTACGCCTCGATGCGCTTCGACATACGCCGCATAGATTCTATCAAGTCCGACACCGAGGTGATCGGCGGCAGGGCGCGCGTCAAGGTAGTCAAGAACAAGATGGCCCCGCCGTTTAAGCAGGCCGAGTTCGACATCTACTATAACGAGGGCATCTCGCGCCCGGGCGAGGTCCTCGACCTGGGCGTCGCGGCCGGGATCGTCGATAAGGCCGGGGCGTGGTTCAGCTACGGCGGGCAGAAGATTGGGCAGGGCCGCGAGAGCTCCAAGGCTTACCTCAAGGAGCATCCCGAGGTCATGAAGGAGATCGAAGACAAGCTTGCCTCGCCTGCGCCGGAGAAAAAGCTCGCGGAGAAGAAATGAAAGACATCAAGGACCTCCTCAGGACCGCGGTCGAGATGAAGGCCTCTGACCTGCATCTCAAGGTCGGCTCGCCTCCTATCGTGAGGCTTTACGGCAACCTTACCCCGCTTCAGAGCGAGGAGCGCCTTACGTACGAAGACACCCTGAAGATGAGCCTCGAGGTCATGAGCCAGGGCCAGCGAGAGGCGTTTAAAAAGAAAAACGACCTCGACTTCGCATACAGCGTGCCGGGGCTCGGCAGGTTCCGCTGCAACGTATTCGTGCAGCGCGGCGCGGTCGGGATGGTCTTCCGATCCATACCGATGAAGATCCCGACGGTCGAGGAGCTCAACCTCCCGAAGGTGCTCTATAAGATCGCGGGCTACGAACGCGGCCTGATCCTCGTCACCGGCGCGACCGGGAGCGGAAAATCCACGACCCTCGCCGCGCTCATCGACAACGTCAACATCAACCGCACCGCGAACATCGTCACTATCGAAGACCCGATCGAGTACCTCCACCGCGACAAGCGCGGCATCATCAACCAGCGCGAGGTCGGCACCGACACGTTAAGCTTCTCCGTAGCGCTCAGGGCCTCGCTCAGGCAGGACCCTGACGTCATACTCGTCGGCGAGATGCGGGATTTGGAGACCATCGAGACCGCGATGATGGCGGCCGAGACCGGTCACCTCGTCATGAGCACCCTGCATACGATAGACGCGGCCGAGACCGTAAACCGCATAATCGGTTCGTTCCCGCCGCACCAGCAGTCCCAGATACGCATACAGCTGGCCTCGATAATAAAGGCGATCATATCGATGCGCCTCGTGCCGAAGGCCGACGGCTCCGGCCGGGTCCCCGCGATCGAGGTCATGATCGCTACCTCGCTGATCAGGGAGTGCATCACCGACCCCACGAAGACGAAGCTGATCAACGACATCATGGTGCAGGGCAGGCTCGGCTACGAGATGCAGACCTTCGACCAGGCGCTCTTCGACCTCTACAGCTCGGGCAATATAACCTTCGACGAGGCGCTCAAATGGGCCTCCAACCCGGAGGACTTCAAGCTCAAGGTCTCGGGCATCAGTTCAACGGCAGACGAGTCGGTCGAGCCGTTTATAAACCCCGAGCAGAACAAGCCGGAGATCGACAGGTTCGCCAAGTAGCTGCCGCCCGGATGCGGTAAGGGAATTTTCCAGAGATTGACAAAACAGAAGGCGTCCGGCGGGGGAGGCGACGCGGTAAGATATGCCCTCAGGCTCCTGAGCTACCGCCCAAGGAGCGAACGCGAACTCCGCGAGAGGCTGCTGCGCAAGGGGTTCGCCCCTGAGGCGGCCGACGCGGCGCTGGAGCGGATGAAGGCGCTTGGATACGTCGACGACACCGCGCTGGCCGATTCGCTTCGGCGCATCGCCTCGGAAGGCTCAAAGAAGCTCGGGGCCGCCGGGGCGCTCAGGTTCATGAGGCAGAGGGGCATACCAGAGGCGATAGCGCGCGGGGCGCTTGAGGGCTATGACGAGGCCGGGCCCGCCGAGCGGTTCGCCTCGAAGCGCATGGCCTCGCTCTCGGGTCTCGACCCCGCAGTAGCAAAAAGAAGGCTCTCGGCCCGCCTTGCGCGCCGGGGGTTCGGGTACGATACTATACGCAAAACCGTCTCAAACTCGTTTCTAAAGGAGGATAAGACCGATGACGAAAAGGACGCTTAGCGCAGTGGCGCTCGCCGGGGCAGTGATAGTGCTCTGCGGCTGCTCAAAGGGGGTCAGGTATTCGCCGACCGAGATAGAGGGCTATCCGCCGCAGGTGCAGGAGCAGATCAAGAGCGGTGATCTTACGCTCGGGATGTCCACGACCGTCGTGCGCTATACCTGGGGCACGCCCAGCGACGTGTACGTGATGGGGCTGGACCCCGAGGGCCGCGCCCACGAGGAATGGGTATATTACTCTTTCCCGTTTTTCCACACCAGGCTCGTCTTCAAGGACAACAAGCTCGTGGGCATAGTCTCCGGCTTCGCGACCAACGACCAGATATTGCCGGATAAACGGGTCGGCAGCGCCGACGCGCCCAGGCCCGCCGACTCCCCCAAGGAGCCTGCCAAGTAATGAAGAGCGCGGATGTCAGGAAGGCTTTTCTGGATTTCTTCGCCGAGCGCGGCCATACGGTCGTGCGCAGCTCGTCATTGATCCCACGGCACGACCCCACGCTGCTTTTCACGAACGCCGGGATGGTGCAGTTCAAGTCCGTGTTCCTCGGCGAGGAGATGAGGGCCTATAACCGCGCGACCACCTCTCAGAAGTGCATGCGCGCAGGCGGCAAGCACAGCGACATAGAGAACGTCGGACATACCGCGCGCCACCATACGTTTTTCGAGATGCTCGGCAACTTCTCCTTCGGCGACTACTTCAAGGCCGACGCGATACGCTTCGCATGGGAGCTGCTGACCGAGGTATACAAGCTTCCCAAGGACAAGCTCTGGGCCACGGTTTACCTAGACGACGACGAGGCCGAGCGGCTCTGGCTTGAAAATACGGGCATGCCCAAGGAGCGTATCGTCCGCCTCGGGGCCAAGGACAACTTCTGGCAGATGGCCGACACCGGGCCCTGCGGCCCGTGCTCCGAGATCATCATAGACCAGGGCCCTGAGATGGGCTGCGGCAAGGACGGCTGCGCCGTGGGCTGCGACTGCGACCGCTTCCTCGAGCTCTGGAACCTCGTGTTCATGCAGTACCACCGCGACGAGAGCGGCAAGCTTAACCCCCTGCCGAAGCCGAGCATTGACACCGGCATGGGGCTTGAACGCATATGCTCCGTGTTGCAGGACAAACGTAGCAATTTCGACACCGATTTATTCGATGAGCTGCGCGCCTCGATATCCAGCCTCACTGGCGTGGCATACGGAAAGTCCGAGGCCACGGACGTATCGATCCGCGTGATAGCGGACCACCTGCGCGCCTCGACATTCCTCATAAGCGACGGCCTGATGCCCGCAAACGACGGCAGGGGCTACGTGCTTCGGCGCATCATCCGCCGCGCCTCGCGCCACGCGAGGCTCCTGGGGATGAACGAGCCGATGCTCTATAAGGCGATGGACGCCGTGGTCTCGACGATGGGCGGGGTCTACCCGGAGCTCCAGACCGAACGCGAGAGGGCCGCGAAGGTGCTGCATGCCGAGGAGGAGCGGTTCGGCCGCACGCTGGAGCACGGCCTCCGCGTGCTCGACGAGCTGCTTGAAGCAATGCGCAAGCGGGGCGAAAAGACGATCCCCGGCGCTGAGGTCTTCAAGCTCTACGATACCTTCGGCTTCCCGCTGGACCTCGCACGCGACATCGCATTGGACAGCGGCCTGGAGCTCGACGAGCAGGGCTTCATGGACGCGATGGACGCGCAAAAGCAGCGCGCACGCGCCTCGTGGGTTGGGGTCGAAAGCGCGGTCTCGGCGATATACAAGACCATTCACGCCGAACTAGGCGATACGCAGTTTCTGGGCTACGACTCGCTCGACGGCGAGGCAACGGTGCGCGCGATCATCAAAGATGGCGCGGTTGCAGACAGCGCCCGGGCCGGCGACGAGGTAGAGGTAGTGCTCGACAGGACGCCGTTTTACGGAGAATCCGGCGGACAGGCCGGCGACCATGGCTCGATAAGCGCAGGTGATCTCAGGCTCGACGTCCAAGACACCAAAAAGCCTTTCGAGGGGCTGATGAGCCATCACGTTAAGGTCGCCTCCGGAGAGCTTAAAAAGGGCATGGCGGTATATTGTAAGGTCGACGAGGCCCGCCGCCGCTCGATCATGCGCAACCATACGTCGACCCACCTGCTGCAGGCCGCGCTGCGCCTCACGCTCGGGGAGCACGTCAAGCAGGCCGGGTCGCTCGTCGAGCCCGAGCGCGTGAGGTTCGACTTCACGCATTTTTCCTCTCTTACCAAGGATGAGCTGCAAGCGGTCGAGGACATCGTAAACGAGCGCGTGATCGAGGACACAGCCGTCAGGACCGAGGTGCTCGGCATCGCAGAGGCCCAGGCCTCGGGCGCTATGGCGCTTTTCGGCGAGAAATACGGCGATGCGGTGCGCGTCGTGAGCGTCGGGGACTTCAGCAAGGAACTTTGCGGCGGCACGCACGTCAAGGCCACCGGCGAGATCGGGCCGTTTCGGATAACCTCGGAGGGCAGTGTGGCCTCCGGAATCAGGCGCATCGAGGCGGTCACAGGAACGTATGCATACGAGATGCTCAAGCATGACCGAAACGAGCTGGCCGAGATAGGCGCAGTGCTCAAGGCCGGCGGCGAGCCGCTCCAGAAGATCCGCGAGATGCTCGATGAGCTCAAGGCGCTCCAGAAGGAGCGCGAGGCTGCGGCGAGCGCGGCGTTTCAGGACATGTCGGCAGAGATCGCCCAGGGCGCGCGTGAGATAGCGGGCGTGAAGACTGTAGTCTTCCGCCGCGACGGGATCGAGCAAAAGGCGCTCCGCGAACTTGCCGACAAGGTGCGCGACCGCCTCGGCTCCGGCGTGGTCGTGCTCGCATCGGCCAACGAGGGAGCCGCCGCGATACTTGCCGTAGTGACCAAGGACCTCATCCCCGGCTGCGACGCGGGCAGGATACTTAAGGCCGTCGCCGCTGCGTGCGGGGGTTCGGGCGGGGGCAAGCCGGGCATGGCCCAGGGCGGCGCGAAGGACCTCCAAAAACTGGACAGCGCGCTTGAATCGGTATACGATATCGTTAGGGAGCAGAGAAAAAATTCCTCTTAAAAGGGAGGCCTGACCATGGCGATGTTCGAGTACCTCAGGCGTGCGATGCTGGCCGGTTATGGGATGCAGGAGAAGTTCAACGAGTTCGTCGACGAGCTCGTGAAGAAGGGCGAACTGAGCAAGGCAGAGGGCGTGAAGCTCGTCAAGGAGTGGTCGGAGAAGGCCGAAAAGAGCGGCGGCGAGCTCTCCAAGGGCTTCGAGGACCTCATGGCCTCTGCGCTTAAGAAGCTCAACATCCCGAACAAGGACGAGATCGAGAAGCTCGAGAAGAAGGTCCAGGCCCTGAGCGCCCGCGTCAAGGCCCTCGAAGATGCCAAGGCCGGGTAACGGAAGCGCGCGCATTTGACCCTGCTAAGCCTCAGGAAGACATACCGCTCGGCCCAGCGGGCCCGGCAGATAGTCAACGTATTTTTGAGGCACGGCTTCGGCAGCATCATAGACCAGATCCAGCTCGGCAGGTACATCCCCTTCAGGAAGCGCCTGAAGAGCTTCGGCCAGTGGAGCGCGCCCAAGGGGATCTCGGCCCCCGAGCGCCTGCGGATGTCGTTCGCCGAACTCGGGCCGAGCTTCATAAAGCTCGCCCAGATACTCTCGGCCCGGCCGGACCTGATAACCCCGCTTTACGCCAACGAGTTCAAGAAGCTCCAGGACAAGGTCCCTCCGTTTCCGGGCTACGAGTCGGTGCGCATCGTCGAGGAGGATTGCGGCAGGCCGATTGGCGAGGTCTTCGAGTGCTTTGACGAAGAGCCGGTGGCCGCGGCCTCGATAGCCCAGGTCCACTACGCCTCGCTGCACGACGGCCGCATGGTCATCGTCAAGGTCCGCCGTCCGAACATCAGCACCCAGATCGAGCAGGACATCGACATCCTGACCGTCGTCGCCCGCCTGATGGAAAACAACATCCCCGAAAGCAGGCACTTCAACCCCTCGGGGATCGTCAAGGAGTTCGGCCGCACGGTCAGGCGCGAACTGGACTTCATGGCCGAGGCGCGCAACTGCCAGCGGCTGGGCCACAACCTCAGGGACGTCCCGGGCGTCCATATCCCGGAGGTCATCCCGGAATACCTCTCGGAGCGCATGCTCGTGATGGAGCGCATCGACGGCGTGCGCATAGACGACGTCCCGGCCTTCGAGGCCATGGGCATAGAGCGCCACGACGTCTGCCAGAGGCTCGTCAACGTATACCTCAAGATGATCCTCGAGGACGGCTTCTTCCACGCCGACCCCCACCCGGGCAACATATTCGTCACGGCCGAGGGCACGGTCTGCCTGATGGACTTCGGCATCGTCGGCCGCGTCAGCGACGAGACGCGCGAGGTAATCGCGAGCACCTTCATGGCCATGATTGCCCAGGATATCGACTCGCTGGTCGAGGCCCTCGTTACGCTCGGCTACCTGCCGGAGGACGCGGACGAGGCCCTGTTCCGGCGCGAGTTCCGCGACGACCTGGCGGACATCATCGAGCCACTGCACGGGGTCGCGCTTAAGGGCATAAACTTCTCGCGCACGATGGAGGCGGTCGTGCAGACCGCGATCCACCACCGCCTGCGCCTGCCCTCCGAGATGATCCTCATAAGCAAGACGATGATGATGATGGAGGGCCTCGTCAGGGACATCTACCCTGAGTTCAACTTCGTGGCCGCGACCGAGCCTTACGCAAAGGGCATGGCGCAGCGCAGGCTGAGCCCCCGGTGGGCGGTGCATAAGGCGGGCAAGGAGCTGGCCGCGGCCGGAGACCTCCTGCTGAATCTCCCGCGCGATACGCACAAGCTCGTGAAGAAGGCCATCAAAAACGACATCGGCGTCAAGATGACCCTGCACGGGATGGACCAGCTCATCCGCGACATGGACCGCTCGAGCAACCGCGTTGCGTTCGCGATGGTCATCAGCGCGATCATCCTGAGTTCCGCCGTGCTGTTTATGAGCGGGAAGGGCCCGTCGTTTTACGGGATGCCTATTTTCGGGTTCCTCGGTTTCGGTTTCGCGTCCATCCTGGGCCTCTGGCTCGTGATCTCGATCATCAGGTCCGGCCGCATGTGACCGGCATCGCAGGCGCCGGGCGTGAAAAAGGCCCGCCACCGGTTTTATAATATTTCTATGTACAAGATAGACCTGCACGTCCATACCAGCCACAGCGGAGACAACGACGCCGAGCCCGAGGAGGTCGTCCTCGAGGCCATCAGGCGCGGTCTCGACGGCCTCGTCTTCACCGAACACTACTACTACGGGGCATCGGAATACGCCGAGCGGCTGGCCGAGCGATACCGGGGCCGGATCATCGTGATGCGCGGGGTCGAGTTCTCGGCCGCAGAGGGCCACTGCCTCGTGTTCGGGGCCGACACCGACCGGCTCGGGCTCAAACGCCCCTCGGTTACGGAGCTGACGTATGCCGTGGGCCGCGCCGGAGGGGTAGTGATCCCATCGCACCCATACCGCGGCGGAAGCGGGATAGGGGACCTCGTATACAGCGCCCCGGGGATCATCGCGCTTGAGGGCTGTAACGGGTGCAACCTCCACGCGATGAACGAGATGGCGATCTCGGCCGCGAAGATCCTGGGCGTCCCGTATACCGGCGGCTCCGACGCACATTCGCCGCAGGACGTCGGAGGCTGCTACACCGTGTTTGAGTCCCCGGTGACGCCCGAAAACTTCATCGGGCTTCTGCGCGGCGGCAGGTATACCGGCCGCGACGACCGCAAGATCAGCCGGGGGGCTGCCTCCCCATATTGCAGTTGAACCAGCCGCGGCTTCGCGTATAATTAAGTCCAATGACCCTCCAGCGAAAGATAATCTCGAGCTTCGTCCTGAGCGCCGTGATAGTCTCGGCTTTCGTCATCACCTCTTTCGTAACCCTCTCGGACATCCGCAGGGACATACGGTATATCGAACTGACGGACTCGATCCGGACCAAGACGCTCCAGCTGCGGCGGCACGAGGAGAACTTCCTGCTGTACCGCGAGCAGGCCGAGATCGACGCCCTGCACCAAAACCTCGCGGAGATCAACGCGCTCATAACCGAGGGCCGCGCGTTTGACGACCGGGGCAGCATCGCGAAGCTCGAGGCCCGCACCAAGCGGTATTCGGACCTCTTCGGGGAGATCGTGGCCGGCATCGCCGCGATCGAAAACGGCATAGACGGCCAGGGCGGCGGCCCGGGCCGCGCCTCCATGATGAAGGCCGCGTTCGTCGAGCGGCCTTTGCTGACCGCCGGGTTCATCGAGCGCAGCGAACCCGGACTGGCCGCGCTCGCGCCGGCCCTCCGGAGGCTCGACGGACAGATGACCGAGCGGCGACTGATCGGCGATGAGATCATCGACATCTCGCGCGAGATCGACAGGCGCGCCCGCGCGGAGGTCGACCGCTCGATCACGGTCGCGGCTACGGCGGCGCTCACGATCTTCCCCGCGTTTCTGATTGTAGGGTTCGCCGGGCTTTTCTTCATCAGCCGAAACGTGGTCAGGCGGCTCAACATCCTCATGCGGGCGGCCGAATCCACCGGCAGGGGAGATTTCAGGCCGATCCCGGCGCCCCGCGATAACGACGAGGTCGGGGCGCTCATGGCCGCCTTCGACAAGATGGAGGCCGACCTCAGGGAGCGCGACGAGGAGATCATGAACAAAAACGAGGAGCTCTTCCAGAGCCGCAAGCTCGCCTCGATCGGCACGCTCGCCTCCGGCGTGGCGCACGAACTCAACAACCCGCTTAACAACATATACCTTTCGGCCCAGGTGCTGGTAAATGAGATCCCGGAGGGCTCGCCCCCGATGGTGCAGGAGACGGTCGAGGAGATATACTCCGAGACCCTGCGCGTAAAGCGGATCGTAAGCGACCTGCTGGAGTTCTCGCGCTCGAAGCAGCCGGAACTCGCCGAGGTCGACACGGCCGGGCTCGTGCGCGGCATCGTCAGCCAGAGGCTCGACTCGGCGAAGGCCGCCGGCGTGCGAGTTCGACGACCGGATGCCTGTGCGCGCACCCGCGATGGCCGACCGCCACATGCTCGAGCAGGCGGTCATAAACCTCGTCGATAACGCGATAGACGCTATGCGGGGCCACGGCACGCTGAGCGCCACGGCGGGCGAGGCGGGGGGCTCGGTCGCTGCTCACGCTGGCCGATACCGGCGAGGGCATGAGCGAGGCGAGCCTCAAGAAGATATTCGACCCGTTCTATACGACCAAGGACAAGGGGACCGGCCTCGGACTTTCGATCGTATACAGTATAATAGAGAAACACGGCGGCTCTATAACCGTAGAGTCCGCCGAGGGCAAGGGCACGAGCTTCCATATCACGCTGCCCAAAGGGAGATAGGGCGTTGCGCATACTTATCGCTGAAGACGAGGAAATATCCTTAAAGCACATGCTCTACGCCCTCAAGAAGGCCGGCCATGACGTCACGGGCGTCGGTAACGGCCTCGAGGCGCTCGAAAAGTTCAAGTCCAGCGGCTTCGACCTCCTGATCGCGGACCTGAAGATGCCGGGCATGGACGGCATGGCGCTGCTGGCCGAGGTCAAGGAGAAATACCCGGACACCCCGGTGATGATCGTCACGGGGTTCGGGAGCATAGACTCCGCGGTATCCGCCATGCGCAAGGGGGCGGATGAATATCTCACGAAGCCGATAAGCCTCAACGAGCTCGGCTCCAAGGTGAGCCGCGTACTGGCCAAGAGGAGCGCCGAGAACGAAAACGCGGCCGCGAGGCTGCCCCTCGAACTCGGGATGCAGATCCCGTTTATCGCCAGGAGCCGCGCCATGAAGGCGATTGCCAACACGATCGAGGCGATCTCGGGCTCTGACTGCAACGTCTTCATCACGGGCGAAAGCGGCGTGGGCAAGGGGCTGGTCGCTAAGCTCATCCACTACTCCAGCAGGCGCAAGCAGAAGCGCTTCGTCGCGATAAACTGCGCCCTTTTCACAGAGGAACTCCTCGCAAGCGAGCTGTTCGGCCACGAAAAGGGCGCGTTTACGGGCGCGGTAAAGCCCAAGCGCGGCCTGCTTGAGATCGCCCACGGCGGCACGCTTTTCCTCGACGAGATAGGCGAGATGTCCGTCGCGCTTCAGGCCAAGTTCCTGAAAGTCGTCGAGGAGCGGGAGTTCATGCGCGTCGGCGGGACCAGTTCCATCGCCTCGGACGTACGGTTCATAGCTGCGACGAACCAGAACATCACGGTCGTGCTCTCGTCGGGTAAGTTCCGCGAGGACCTGTACTACAGGCTCAACGTGATGGACATATACATCCCACCGCTTCGTGACCGCAAGGACGACATCCTGCCGCTGTGCAAGTACTTCCTCCAGAAACACTCCCGGAAGAACATGAAGACCTTCAAGGGTTTCACGAACGAGGCCCTGGAACTCCTTAAATCCTATAGCTTTCCCGGCAACGTGCGCGAGCTCGAAAACATCATCGAGCGCGCCGTTATCCTCGAACAGAAGTCTCTCGATCACCGATAGAGCACTTTCCACAGGCGATCAAGATGTTTCAGATTGAAACAATTGAACCCGGAAAGATCAAGTCCATCGAGGAGCTCAATACGGATTACGCGAAGATGGTTCTGGAGTACGCGAACAATAACAAGACAAAGGCCGCGGAATTGCTGGGAATTTCCAGAACCAACCTCTGGAGGATGCTTAAGAAGTAGCATCATACCGTTTCAAACTGTTCAACACTGTTTCAAATAGCAACATCAAGATCAACCCTCCAAAAGCAATAATTCTTTAAAATCGAATGCTTTGCCTCCTGGCACATATCTTGGATTATGTCCAGGCATGAGAGAAAAGCTCCTATTCATTACCATGAACACCGAGCAGGTCGACGAGGGTCTCGATTACGTCCTGCAGCTCGCCACCACGATGTTCAGCGGCATAGCGATCATCCTCGTCAGCAAAAGCCCCGTCTCCTCGATATACGAAAACCTGATCTCCTCCATAACGTCCGCCGGGAGGGCGAGGGAGACCGCGCTCCGCATGCTCCAGGGCGATGACAGCGAACTCGACGAGGCCGAGCGCACGGCCATAGAGGCGCTCAGGGCCCGCTGCGCCCAGCACTCGATAGCGCCCTCGATACACCTGATGAGCGGTGACCCGCTGAAGGTGATCGAGACGTTCGTGGCCGCCCACAGCGGAATCGAGATGGTATTCCTGAGCCCGAGCCTCTCGGCGCGCAAGGACATAAAGAGGGTGCTCAAGCAAAATCTGCTCAAGCGGATAGACAAGCCTGTGGTCACTATCAGGCGGCTCACCGAATCCGCGGGCTGAACATGAAATGGAGGGCGCTCGTTGAAGGCATGACAGTGGCGGTTCATCCGTTCGTCCGAGGCCGCGAGGGCCATGAGCGAATAGTATGGCTAATCTTGATGCACAAAAAGGAGGAAGCACCATGAAAGGGATCAAGGGATCGTCGACGGGGTTGATCCCCGTCGGAAAGCGCGCCGAGGCGGGCGCGGGCAGCACGGCGGGACAGGCCCCGGCGCATAATCGGACGGGAAGGTAATGGCCATGGCAAAGAAAAAGCCGTACGTGCAGGTAGCATTCTGGGGGGCGATCTCGATAGCCATGTTCGCCGCCATGTATGTCTACGAGACCGATATCACCACCACCTTCAGCAAGGGCGGCTGGTACGCATTCCTGCCGATAGCGACCGCGTTCGCGTTCTCGTTCGTGCACGGCAACTTCACCGGCAAGTTCTGGAGCGTCGTCGGCATCGAGGCCTCCAACAAGATCAAGGGAGGTAAATAACCATGCACGACATCGCAAGCAGCGTGGCCAATTTCATCGACCTCAATTCGATGAACATCATATACCTGTTCCTGGTCGGGTTCGTGGGCGGCCTCGTCAGCGGGTTCATAGGCTCCGGCGGCGCGTTCGTCCTCACCCCCGGCATGATGAGCCTCGGCGTGCCCGGGCTCGTCGCGGTCGCAAGCAACATGTGCCACAAGTTCCCCAAGGCGCTGGTGGGGTCGATGAAGCGGGCCAAGTACGGGCAGGTCGACGTCAAGCTCGGCGTCGTGCTCGGCATATCGGCCGAGGCCGGCGTGCTCTACGGAGCGCAAATTCAGGAAAACATCAAGGCCCGGTTCGGCGATGCGGGATCGAACCTCTACGTCAGCGCGGCCTTCGTAGTGATCCTCGCGGTCGTAGGAGGCTTCGTGCTCTATGACGCCTGGAAGACCCACCAAAGCGGCGCCACGCAACGAGGAAGAGAAGGTCTGCAAGCTCGCCAAATGGGTGCAGTCCATCAACATCCCCGGCACGATGGTCTATTTCAAGGCCATCAACGCCCGCGTGTCGATCCTCTTTACGATCCCGCTGGGGTTCGCAACCGGCATGCTCGCGGCCACTATCGCAGTGGGCGGCTTCATCGGAGTGCCTGCGATGATCTACGTCCTTGGCGCGCCGAGCCTCATAGCCTCGGCCACCGAACTCGTGATAGCGTTCGTCATGGGCGTGGGCGGCTCGTTTAAGTACGCGATGCACGGCCTCGTCGACATCAGGCTCGCGATGATCATCCTCGGCGGCTCGCTCTTCGGCATCCAGCTCGGGGCGATGGGCACCACGTACGTCAAGCCCTTCATGGTCAAGGTCGTCATGGGTGTCATCATGGTAGTCGTGCTCTTCAGCCGCGGCCTGATGGTCCCGGTCTATATGGCCCAGCTCGGCATGATCGATAAGATCGAGGACCACACGGTCAAGGTGCTCAGCTCCACGAGCTTCGCTATCATGATCTTTGCGCTGATGGTCGGGGCGGGCATCATCCTCAAGGCGATGTACGTGGGCCGCAGGGCCGAGCGCCTGAGCGCCATTGCCCAGGATGAGCGCGTATAAGAAACTCCTGGTCGCGTTCGACGGCTCCGGATCGAGCCGTAACGCGCTGGTCCAGGCCTTCTCGCTCGCGCAGCGGGAGAAGGCCTGGATCAAGGTCCTGGCCGTAGTGCCCTCGTACGACGGCGACATAGACCTAAGCGGCGTAGGCGACATCGAGGCCGTGCTCAAGGGCCCCGGCGAGAAGCTTGTAGCCGAGGCCCGCCGGATGGCGGACGAGGCGAGGGTTAACGTCCTGACCGGCGTCGGGCAGGGCGAGGTCTACGAGAAGATCGTCGAGGTGGCCGGGGACGAGCGCTGCGGCCTGATCGTGATGGGCCGGCGCGGCCACCACGATATCGGCCGGATGGTGATCGGCAGCGTAACCGCCAGAGTTATCGCCCACAGCACAATGGACGTCCTCGTCTTCCCTCTTGGCACCGGGCTCGGATGGGGCCGCATCCTGCTTGCGACCGACGGCTCGGAATGCAGCCTCGCCGCGGCACAGAGGGCCATAGCCTTTTGCGCGGCTTACGGCTCCGCGCTCTCGGCCGTCTCTGTCGTCCACGCGCCCGTCGAGATGTACGCCGAGGCCCCGAAGCTCGTCGAGCGCATGATCGAGAAGTCCCGCTCTATCCTCGACGGCATAGCTGCCCTGGCCGGGAGGTCCGGCGTAAAGATCGAGACGCACGTCAGGGAGGGAGAGCCGGACGAGGAGGTTATCAAGCTTGCGACGGAGCTTGAGGCCGAGATGATCGTGATGGGGAGCCATGGGAGGACGGGCATCAAAAAAGTAATCATGGGGTCGGTCACCGAAAAGGTGATCGCGGAAGCCGTACTGCCCGGTATTGGTCGCAAAAGCCTAATCTTATCCAACGCATAGCTGCTATCCCACCTTTATTCAAAACGCTCCAAATCGCTTGATACTGCGTTGGGCATCAAAGACTCGCCCTCTATGTACGCCCAAGTACACCATCGGGCGGTCTTCTCGCCCTGCCTTGTCTGAAGACGATTTGGGCGCGCTTTCGGGGGGCACGGACGAAGGACGCCCCCCGCGCCCCCAAGGTCAACGGCTTAGTTTGATACTTATTAGACATGCATAATTCCGCATTAATTCTATCCTTTGCATTGAGATGCGCATTTTTGTACAATACTAATGAACATCACTAATTAAACTTGTGAAAGGAAATATATGGCACAAGCAATGGGTTCGTTAGCTGCAATAGTAACAAGCATTGGTTCAGGTCTAAGCCAACTTATTAAAGAGTCTGCACAAGTATCTGATTCAAAGGACTTAAGCGTGATAGATAACGCAGTGAAACGGCAAACGTCGGAGCTTAAAATGGCTCATGCTCAAGCAAAAGTAGCTCAAGAGTTAGCAATTTCTGAAAGAATCAGCAATGCTAATGAGGTTATCATTGAAGAATATTATGAGGGCGAGGGAAAAGGTAAAACTGGAGTATCAAGTGACGGCAGTAGTTTTGATATAGGTCTTTCAGTTGAGGGAAAACGTGTTAGTAAGAGGATTTATAGATTCAAAGGCTTACGCCCAATACCAAAAAAGTAACAATCATTAATCTGTTAAGTTAAGTTTTCTAGTACCAGAACTCTGGATACCGTCGCGTCTTGGAGATGTTATTTGACGATAAGGGCTATGGTAGGCATGCGTGGCAAGCTGGGGCAAAAAAAAGGAGCCTGCCCGTCGGGGCAGGCTCCTTGATATGTTCATTCAGCCGAGACCGGATACCCTCCGCTGGAGGGTCCTAGAACGAGAACCCTACGGTCAGGATTCCGGTGTGGAACAGAAGCGGATCGTTGGTGTGCTTGATAGTCGTAGCCTTCGCGTCGTATACCAGTTTCGTAAATAAGTTCTTCGTTATATCCCACCGGACGCCGACTCCGGCGTTATAAGAAAAATACGTATCATCAGTATCGGCTTCGTCGCTATGGACGGAGCTGAAATTGATGAAGCCGACGCCGGCGGTCAAGAGCGGGGTGATGTGGCCGTTTAAAATATTGTAATCGACGTTGAGGTCCATCCCAGTGAGGTTTACGTAGTCTTTATAACCCAGCACCCTGAGTTCCTTCTGGGACCAATTGACGTTTGCGTTGATGTTGAAGTTGTTCGTTATGTTGTAGCCATACCCCACCGCAACCGCTGCGGCAGGGTCGAATTTGATGTCCACATCCGAGTGTCTCGGCTCGGTCATGGCGTTGCTTGCGTACTCTGCGGAGACAAAGATCTCGTTGAGTCCCTGTCTGCTCCAGTCATCGGCGCTGCACGGCACGGATACTGCGAGAATAACCAGCGACACCAGCAACAGCAATGCCTTCTTCATAGCCCCGTCCTCCTTAAATCTCTTTAGGCCTGCATGCAGCGCCTGTTTAACCGTGGCCCGAAAAGGGCCTTCGTTCCGATGCGTCCGCCCATATTGAATAATATCTATACCAGTTTGCGATGGATGTCAATACGAAACAGCCGGATCCGGGAAATGAATAACCTGATTGGAGGCGATGCGAGACCGCGAACTGGCGCTTACCGGCGCTTTCCGTCAGTACCAGAACTCGGGATAACGTCTAGTCTTGGGGATGTTGTTTACGAGCAGTGCGATGAGCAGCAGTATCAATGCGCCGCCCCCGACCGGGAAGAGGGCGTACATGAATCCGAGGTTGTGGATCTTATCGCCGCCGATGACCGCGATCAAGGCGGTAGCGCCGCCGGGCGGGTGGAGCGTCCGTGTGGCGTGCATCAGGGCTATCGCTGTCGCTACTGCAACCGCCGCAGCGAGCCACAGCTCCGAGCCCAACGCCATCTGCGCGCCCACTCCGACGAGGGCCGAGAGCACGTGTCCGCCGACGAGGTTGCGGGGCTGCGCCAGGGGGCTCTTGATCGCGCCGTATATCAGCACCGCCGATGCCCCGAACGAGCCAACGATCATCAACAGGTCGATCTTCTCAAACACGTTATAGTTCGCGTATGAGATGAGCCCTATGCCAAGGAACGAGCCGACCCATGACCACGCGATCTCGGTGATACTCACGCGGGGCGGGCTGACCGTGGTGCCCCTCATCTTGCCGAGGTATGCGCCGAGCATTATTTGATCGCTGTCACGCGCGCACGGATGATGTCGTCGCGCGAGACGATTCCGGCGAGTTTCCCGGCGGCGTCCACGACCGGGACCCTGTTGATGTTCTTCGCCTCGAACAGGCCCATGATCTCTTGGACGGTGGTCTCTGCGCTGACCGTGACCGCCGGGGAGGTCATGATGTCCCGCGCCAGCATCTTGCGAAGCGGCGCGGCGGTACAGCCCTTGCCGCTCAGGCATACCGCGATGATGTCCATTACGTGCGTCTTGTTGCCCATGTATTTGAGGAAGTCCTTCTCCGAGATCACGCCTGCCACGCTACCAGAATCATCGAGCACCGGCAGCCCGGCGATACCCTTCCCGGCCATAAGAGCGGCGACCTCCTGTAGCGGGGTCGCGGTCTTTACCGAATAGACCGTGCGGGTCATGATGTCAGCGGCCTTGAGCGAGCGGCGGATGCGGTCGAGGGCGTGGCGGAAGGCGTGCAGGTATATTTCCCTGAGATCGGCCGGGGTTACGTCGAGGTAGCCCCCTACTTCCTTCATCGCCTCGTATACGTCGGAGTCAGATACGCTTATGGGGTCATTGTCCATGCCTACATCTTACACCGGGCAGGGCTAAGCCGCTATGACGCGGGTCATACGGCGGGCTTGATAAACTCCCAGGGAAGGCGTTCGCTCTCAGGTTTCTCTCTGTGGATATAAAAATCAGGATCGATGCCAACGCCCTTCGCACCCTTGCGCCAGTCGTTTTTTGTGGAAGGGGTGCCCGTGGTGCCCATCGCCAGGATCGCCTCGCATACCCGGCGGTCTCCGACCGAGAAGAGCCCCTGCATGAAGGCGTACTTCGGGACGTCGTTAAACACGCTCACACCGCGCACCCGGCCCAGGGCCTTCTTGAGCGAGGCGAGCCTGCGTTTGACCACGTCGGGCCGCGCCATCGGCATGCGCTCAAACGGAGTGCCCGCCTTGGGCACGAATACGCTGAGCGTGAGCACGAACTGGCCCTGCGGCGCTGCCTCACGCATCTCGCGCACGAGCGCCGCGATCTCAAACGCCTCCCCGTCCGTCTCGGTCGGAAGCCCGATCATGAAATAGAGCCTCAGCCGCTCTATCCCCTCGACGCCGAGGATGAGCCTCGCGGCCTCGATGATCTCGGCCCGCGTGACCTTCTTGTTCACGAACTCCCGCAGCCTGTCCGATCCGGTCTCGGGCGCGATAGATACGCTCCTGACCCCGCGCAGCATCGAGGCGAGCTTCGCGCTCTTTGGGCTCGCGCGCAGCGATGTAAGCGAAAACACGACGCCCTCTTGGGCGAGCACCTCAGGTATATCGGGATGGTCCGAGAGTGACGGCCCCACGAGCCCCACGCGCCCGGCCATGCCGCGCGCGTACTCGACCTCTGTCATTAAAGCCGCGCCTTCCTTGCGCCTTGGCGGGCGGTAGAGGTGCCCCGCGAGGCAGAACCTGCACTGCCACGGGCATCCGCGCATCGGCTCGATCAGGCACATGTCGCCGAACTCCGCGTTAGGCGTGATGATCACGCTGTGCATCGGATGGGCCGAGAGGTCGCGCATGACACGCCTCGTGATGCGCTCGGGCGCTCCGTCGTGCGCTATGCGATCCTTTATCGTCCCGTCTGCTTTATAGCTCACATCATAAAACGCGGGCACGTACAGCCCCGCAATGCCGAGGCAGCGCTTAAGCAGGTCCTCGCGGTCTTCGGATTCCTTATAAGCCTCGACGAACTCCCCGAGCATCTCCTCGGCCTCGCCCGTAAAGCATATGTCGAAGATCGGCGCTATGGGTTCCGGGTTCGCTGACGGGCATACGCCACCGGCGATCACGAGCGGGTGTGAGGAGGTGCGTTCTGATGAGCGCGCCGGGATGCGCGCCATATCGAGCATCAGCGGTATAGCGGGGTAGTCGTTTTCAAACGATATCGAGAACGCGACGACCTCGAAACTCCCAAGCGGCGACAGGCTCTCAAGCGAGCAAAGCTGCTCGCCGGTGCGGCGGTATTCCTCCATGTCCTCCGGCGAGGGCAGAAACGCGCGTTCGCATACAACGTCCGGCCGCGAGTTCAGAAGTCCGTATATCCCCTGGTATCCCAGGCTCGACATCCCGATGGAGTAGGTGTTGGGGTATATGAGGCAGACGCTGAGCTTCCCGCCACGGTCCTTGTATACCGTTCCGCGCTCGGCCTCGAGCAGGTATGCGGCGCTTTCGCGAAGCTTCCTGCTCATGAGAGCATCGGCAGCACGGTGAGCATCGCCGCGGACCAGCTTATGTCGAGCGGGAGCTGATGGTCCACCGATGAGTCGAACAGCAGGTCCGCGCGCGCCGGGAATTCGTCGTCCTCGGCCCACAGGATCAGCGTGACCGGTATCCTCGGCGCGGGGTGAAGCTCTATGGCCGCATCGCCGAATTGCACGCGCCTGCCGCCAAGTGCGATGCCGCGCGCCACGAAGCCTTCGGGGTCGGAGCCCCATCGCCCGGCGAGCGCCGCAAGCGGTAGCTGGTGCGTGCCGCGATAGAATATCTGGCCGCCGCGCAGGGATTCAGGCTTGACGTGCCTGCCGGTAAGCGCGATGTCCTTGGCGAGCACGAGATACCATAGCGCGACGTGGTTGAAGAAATACCCGAGCCGCTTGATCAGGGCCTCGGCCTCGGGCGTGGGGTAGATGAAACGCCTCTCTGCCGGACATACGCCGACGTCCATATGCAGGCAGCGGAGCCGGTAGCAGCCCGCGTCATACGGGACGAGCGAGTTTCTGGCCACACCGGCCGGGTCCATTGAGGCCAGGGTCTCCCATGCCTTGTCTATGCCGGAGATGGGCCCCGGCTGCGGGGCGTCTTTATTGGCGGCGGCTTCCATCGTTAATTATACCCTGATAGGGTAGAATATACGCTGACATGAAGCCAGAAAACCGCGTTATAATTTTAGTCGGCCCGACCTGCGTCGGCAAGACTTCGGTCTCGCTGCTTCTGGCCCGCGCGCTCGGCACCGAGATCATATCGTCGGACTCGATGCAGATATACCGCCACATGGACATCGGCACCGAGAAGCCGGCGCCGGAGCAGCGCGCTATGGCCCCCCATCACATGATAGACGTGGCCGAGCCGTCGGAGGGTTTCAGCACCGGCCGATACCTCGATGCCGTGCGCCCGATCATCGAGCGCCTGCATAGCGAGGGCAGGGTGCCGATAGTCACAGGCGGGACGGGGCTATATATCCGCGCAATGACGCGCGGGCTCTTCGAGGGGCCGGAGGCCGACTGGCCGTTGAGGGCTGAACTCGAGCGCTCCGAGACCGCCGAGCTGTACCGCCGCCTTATTGCGCTCGATCCCGAGACCGCGTCCACTCTTATGCCCGAGGACCGTAGGCGCATCATCCGGGCGCTTGAGGTATGCCTCGTAAGCGGCCGGAAGATGTCCGCGATGAAGGACGAACTGACGCAGCCCCTGCCGTACGACTTCATCAAGATCGCCCTGAGCCGCGACCGCGGGGAACTCTACCGCATGATCGACGAGCGCGTCGATGGTATGCTAGGGCGCGGCCTGCTCGAGGAGGTCCGTGCATTGCTGGAGCTTCGGCCCTGCATCACCGCTATGCAGGCGATCGGGTATAAGGAACTCGCCGCTCACCTGAGAGGCGAGTGCTCGATAGAGGAAGCCATCGAGAGGATAAAGCGCAACACCCGCCGGTATGCCAAGCGCCAGATGACCTGGTTTCGCTCGGAGGCTGGCCTGATCTGGGTGGATGTCACTGGGCTGAGCGATGCTGCCGGGATGTTTGCGAAGGTCGCGGATGAGCTCAGGCGCGCGGGGATGGGGTTAGGCTAGTTTTCGGCGCAGAGCTTGAGGGTGTTTTCTAGTTCCGCGAGCTTGAAGGGTTTCTTTAGCATGAGGATGCCCTTGTTGCTGAACTCGGCAGCGAGGTCGGCCGTTATGAACGCGGAGCAGACGACGACCTTGATCTTCTTCTTGGGGTTTTCGGCTATCTCGTTGACGAGGATCGTGCCGCTGCCTTCCGGCATGCGCAGGTCCGTAAACAGGACGTCGAAGTCCCTAGAGCGCAACTGGGTGATCGCCTCCGAGGGGTTCGAGACCGAGATCACCTCATGGCCCCACTTGCTCAGCGCGCGCTCGAGGAACCACCGCACAAGCTGTTCGTCGTCAACTATAAGTACTTTCACTGTCTCCCCGTTGCGCGTGATATGGCGTAATTTCCGGTTCGAGAAATTATAACATTTTCCCCAAGATGAAAAAACACAAAAGACGCGCTAGTCCTTCTCAGGCAGGAGGCCGAACTTCTGCATCCTGTAGCGCAGGGTGTCGCGCGTGAGGCTCAGGAGCTTCGCGGCCTTGGTCTGGTTGTCCTGCGTCATGTCGAGGGCCTGGCGTATGAGTTCCTTCTCGACGGTCTCAATGTCGATCCCGCCGGGGGGGATCGCGATCCGCATGCCGCGGGCGTTGGTCGAGGCCACCTCGCGCGAGGTCAGCTCCAGCGGAAGGTGGTCGGGCAGGATGTAGTCCTCCCCTGACTCGAGGATCATCGCGCGCTCGATCACGTTTTTGAGCTCGCGCACGTTGCCGGGCCACGAGTATTCGCGGAAGCACTTTTCCACATCTTTGGACAGGCCCTTGACGTATTTCTTGCACTCGCGGTTAAAGCCGTCTATGAAGTACCTTGCGATTATCAGGACGTCATCGCCGCGGTCTCTAAGCGGGGGCAGGGCGATAGGTATGACCTTCAGGCGGTAGTAGAGGTCTTCGCGGAAGTTGCCCTTGCGGACCTCCTCGTCGATGTTGCGGTTCGTCGCGGCGATGATGCGGACGTCGACGTCTATGTCCTTGGTGCCGCCGATGCGCTTAAACGAGCGGTTCTCGATGATCTTCAGGAGCTTGGCCTGGGTCGCGGGCATCATGTCGCCGATTTCGTCGAGGAAGACCGTGCCGCCGTCGGCGAGTTCGAACAGGCCGCGCTTGAGCGTCTTGGCGTCCGTAAACGCGCCCTTTTCGTATCCGAACAGCTCGCTCTCGACGAGGTTTTCGGGCAGCGAGGTGCAGTTGATGTCCATAAACGGCCGCTCGGCGCGCTTGCTCTGGTAGTGGATGACCTTGGCCATCAGGTCCTTGCCGGTGCCGCTCGGGCCGCTCAGGAACACGGTCGATGCGTCGCTTGCGGCGATCTTCGCTATGATGGACATGACCTTCTTGAGCGCCTCGGACTGCCCGAGCACGCTCTCGGGGCTGTATTTCGAGGATATCTGCGTGCGGTACTGCGTGACCTCGCGCCTCAGGTTAGCGGTCTCTAAGGCCTTGGCGACCAGTATCTTGAGCTTCTCCATGTTAAAGGGCTTCTCGAGGAAGTCGTAGGCCCCGAGCTTGATCGTCTTGACCGCGGTCTGCACGTCTCCAAACGCTGTGATCATGACCACAAGCGCGTTTTTGTTGATCTCCTTGATGCCCTCCAGGATGGTGATGCCCGAGACGTCAGGCAGGTGGATGTCCAGGAGCGTGATGTCCGGAGACTCCTCCTTAAAGAGGTTCAGTCCGTCGAGGCCCTTCTCGGCCGTGAGGACCGAGTGGCCCTCCTTGGTGAGGTTCTGCTCCAGCGACCAGCGCAGGAGCTTTTCGTCGTCCACGACCAGTATCTTTGCGCCTGTCATCTCTCACCCGCCGCGAGGGGAAGCGTGATAAGGAAGGTTGTTCCTTCTCCGGCGCGGCTGCTCACCACGAGCCTTCCGTTGTGCTTCTCGACGATGTTGTTGCTGATCGTCAGGCCGAGGCCGGTCCCCATGTGCTTGGTGGTATAAAATGGCCTGAATATGTTTTTGATCTCTTCCTCCGCGATCCCGGCGCCTGAGTCTGATATCCTCACGTCGGCCTCGCCGTCCTGGGCGCGTTCGGCGGCGCTCACCGTGAGGGTGCCCCCGCGGGGCATTGAGTGCAGGGCGTTCATCATTATATTTAAAAATACCTGTTGTATCTGCTCCGGGTCAACCTGTATGGTTATGGGCCGCTCCGGCAGCTCCACGCAAACCTCGACCGACTGCTTGCGGGCCTGCCCGGTCACGAGGCGCACGGTGCGCTCTATTATCACGTCCACCGGGATCGGTATGATGCTCGGCTCCGGGGGCCGCGCGAAGGCGAGGAGGTCCTTGACGGCCTTGTCCAGTCGGGCGATCTCGGCCAGGACGTCGTCGATGATCTCGCGGCGGCGGTCCCCCTCCGGGAAGTCCTCGGCGAAGACCTGTATCGCCCCGCTTATGCCCGCAAGCGGGTTTTTGATCTCGTGCGCGATGGCCGCGGCCAGCTCCCCGATAGTGGCCATCTTCTCCAGCCTCTGGACGGCCTCCATCTGGTATTCCTCGACCTGCCTGTGTGCGGCGTTGATCTCTGAGAGCATGTCGTCGAGCCCCGTCGCGATAGCCCCGATCTCATCGCCCTCGCCGTTTGAGAACCGGACGTGCATGTCCCCGGCCTCGACGCGCCTGATCGAGGCGAGCACCCGGCCGAGGGGGTCAGTCACCATAGCCGTGGTGATCGCTATCAGTATGAAGCTCAGCACGGTCACTATGACGCCGAACTCCGCGAGCGCGCCCAGGCGGCTGTCGTTGAGGCGGCGGTACGTCTCGTCAAGGGACATCGTGACGCCGAGCACCGCCATCAGGGGGCTGCCCCCGACGTGGCATACGGTGCAGCGTTTTTCCCTGTATATCGGGACGAAGATCGTCTGGGTGGGGTGGCCGTCAACCGAATTTACTATGGGGACCAGAAACTCAGCCGGGAGGTCTGACGTAGAGCGCAGGCCGTCTTCGGAGGGGTCCGAGGAAGAAAGGATGTAGCCGTCCGGGCGCATCAGGCGGGCCGACTCGAAGTCCTTGGCCGAGATCGGGCCTATGAGGCGGCGGATGTCGCTTGAGCGGCCCTCCATCATCAGGCTCACGAGGCCGTTTCTTATGATCTCGGCCGCGAGGTAGAGCTTGCTGCGCGCCCCGTCGATGAGGAGGCCCTTGTCGTGCCTGTATTTAAGGTAACTGAACCCGCCGAGCATGACCATCAGCACGCCCACGATGATCAGCGTGAACTTCGTCTTGAGGCTGAGCCTCACGAAGCCTCCTCTCCTTTACTGGCTGCCGTAAGCGTGCAGGCCGCTCAGGAGCAGGTTCACGCCGAGGTACGTGAAGATCACGGCCGTGAACCCGAGCACCGCCACTACCGCGGTCTTCTGTTCCTTCCAGCCGCGCAGCAGCCGCGCGTGCAGGTAAAACGCGTAGGCGAACCAAGTGATCAGCGACCATGTCTCCTTCGGGTCCCAGCTCCAGTAGACGCCCCAGGCCTGGTCGGCCCAGATCGCACCGAAGATCAGCCCGCCCAGGGTGAAGATAGGAAACCCTATGGCGATGCACTTGTAGGTGATTTCGTCGAGCACCGATGGGGCGATGTTGAAGCGGGATACGACCTTCCTGAGCGAGCCGCCGAAGCGCCAGACAACGAAGATGAAGGCCGCCAGCGCGGCGAAGCTCACCGCCTGTATGGCGGGCGAGGGGTTAAAGAGCGACGCCTTGAATATGCGGCTCTGGCCCATCACGCCCGCGGCCTTGCCGGCGGACTGCACGGTGAGGAAATCGAGCCCCATCAGCAGGAAGACTCCCACGAACAGCCCCAGCGCCATGGTCCAGAAGATATAGGCCCCTGAGGTGCGCTTCTCGGTCGTCATGATCAGGTACATCATCGC
Organism: Nitrospirota bacterium; assembly: GCA_963721805.1. Lineage (GTDB taxonomy): Bacteria > Nitrospirota > Thermodesulfovibrionia > Thermodesulfovibrionales > JdFR-86 > CAVRJY01. Next base: position 444,118 of record CAVRJY010000002.1, read on the forward strand.
GGTGCTGAAGGCTATCGCGAAGGTCGAGTACGAAAGGAAGCTCATCATCACGTGCACCAGCAGCCAGTTGCTCTGGAGCGCAGGGACGAGGGGCTGTATCTCGGTCGACATGCCCGAGAGGTCGATGAACGCCAGGGCGAGCCCGGCCACCGGGGTGACGAACGCGCCGAACGAACGGTTTTTGTACTTGAACTCCACGATCAGGTAGCCCAGGATCAGGCACCAGACGAAGAATACCAGCGACTCGTAGAGGTTCGTAAGCGGCACCGCGCGCAGTATGCCCATCTTTCCAATGGCGTAGAACTCCGACCACCGCAGGCCGAGCGCTATCGTCTGGCACGCAAACCCGATCATCGTCAGGCCGGTTGCGGTGACGCCTATGCCGTTTTTCCTGAATGCGAGGTACGAGATATACGCGACCATCGCGGCTATATATGCGAGGGTGGATATGCCGAAGAATACCGAACTGTCCATCACTTGCCTCCGTCTTTTATCAGGGCCAGGGCCCTGTCGATTTTCTTTTCGAGGGATTCGCGGTACTTGTGCGCGCTCGCCGCGACCGTTATGGCCACCGAGCCCTTGTCGGCCCTTACGCGCACCCATATGCGGCGGTGGACCATGAAAAACGCGAAGAACAGCCCGATCCCCATCATCAGGCAGCCCAGGTATACGATCCAGACGCCGGGGTCCTTGCGCACCTGGAGCCCGGTGTACTGAAGCCCCCATATGTCCTTCAGCTGCACGGTCACGGACGGCGTGATCGCCCAGGTCTGCGGGTAGCGCTTGGCCAGCCAGTGCGTGCTTTTCTGCGCGCCGTCCTGGACCTCGAGCTTGACGGCCGGGTTGACCATCATCTCCTCGTTATACGTAAACGCATTGCCGCTTGGGTCGAACGAGAGCGCGGGGCTGTAGTCCGTGATCTTTGCCGTCATGCCCGTGCCCGGGATCTTGAAATCCTCGTCCATGTTGACGGTGAGCTCGGCCGCCTGGCTGCCGGATGCCCCGGCGTTCAGGATGAACTTTACGTGGTCAGACCTCTGGTTGACTCCGTAGCTGGACTGGTAGAAGGTGATGCCCTTGTACGTGAGCGGGTCGTTGACGACGATCTTCTTTGTCACGGCCCTCTGCCCGCCGTCTATGACCGAGAGGGTGCTCTGGTATGCCTTGGGCATGTCGGAATTGCCGTAGAGTTCGAGGTTGAAGGCGTCGCACCTGAGGCCGAACCCGAAGGGGATCAGGCCGAGGCGCTTCATGCGGGCCTTGAGGTGCTCAGGGTCCACGCCCAGGGATGCGGCCGCCGTGGCCATGTCGCCCTTGCTCTTGTCGTACGCGACCCAGACGGCCTCGCGCTCCTGCTTTTCCTGTGCGTTAAGCGGCACCCTCATGAAGGCGATGTAAGCGGTCTCGCCCTCGCCGACATTGGCTGACCCCTTAAACCCGAAGAATATCCCCGCCATCGCGCCGGCCAGGATGATCAATATGCTCATGTGGGTGATATACACGCCGAGGCGGCTGACAGGGGATGTCTGAGCGTATAGCTGGCCGTCGGCCTCGCGCACGTCCCTGAAACCGATAGAGCGGAGCCCGGCGCGGAGCAGCTCCTTCACCTCGTCGGGCTTGCCCTTGACCGTGACCTCGCGCTTGATCGGGAAGACCTTGAACTGCTCGTCCAGCAGGGGCTTAAGCGGCTCTCTCGCCACCTTCCATATCGCCGGAAAACGGTCCAGAGAGCAGACCAGGAGGTTCAGCGCAAAGGCCATCAAAAACAAGATGAACCACCACGAATGGTACATGTCCATGAACCCGAGCGAGTCCAGCACGCTGTATGCCGCGGGCGCGAGGGAGTCGCCGACGATGTCGGAGAGGATCTTGACGTTCCTGGCCGGCTCCGCGCCCTGTTCGATCACAGTTCCGACCATTGAGGTGCCCGCGATGAGCGCGAATACGACGATCGCGAACTTGATCGACGAAAGCGCGTCCCAGACCCTGTCGATTGCGTTTTTCTTTTTCTTATCTTCCATTCGGTCTCCTAATAAGATAATGCAAGCCTATAATTATACCATATAGACTTTGAACGAAACGTGAACCGCTGCGGCGCGGAACCGGTTGATTATCCACGGATTTGCAAAACAGGATAAAAATGGTACACTTTAGACATGGAAACCCTACGGTACGTAAACGAGTTCTTCTACTTTGTAGTGCGCTCAGAGGGGGGCACCCTGGACGTATGCTCCGGGGTCAACATGGACAGGTTCTATCCGGTCGTAAAGGGCCGCTACGGGATTGGCGGCAATCCGGTCACGAGCGGGCTTAACCTGATAAACCGCGAGTTCTGCGCGCTCGCTCGGGACCGCGGCGCTGTCGGCACGTTAGCAAGCGGCGTGAAGCTGGTCTATCCGCTTCAGGAGGGCGACGACGGCACGCTGCAAAGCGGGGCGGATTGCCTGGGCATCGCCCCTACGAGGGGGCACTGGTATATGGAGCGCATCCGGATTGCGGGCGCCTCAGGGATCACTGCCGCCGAGCTCGTCGAGCGTGGCGCGATGGGCCTGATAAGGAAGGTCGTCTCATGCACTAACCTGCCGTATCCCCTGCCGGTGGCCCTGCCCGCGCCGGATGAGGCACAGGCATATCTCGGGGGGCTGTGCGAGGCGATCACGTCACTTGCCGGAGTCTAACCTCTTTTTGGCTTCCAGGACGTATTCGCGCTCGCTGTCCTTGCCGTCGCATGCATCGATATATGACTTCCATGCCCCTTTCGCTCCGGATGAGTCTTTGGCCTCGTCGAGCACATCAGCCAGGTTATAGCGGGCCTCGCAGAAGCCGGGGTTCAAGCGCACCGCATCGCGGTATGCGCCGGCCGCACGCAGGTAGTCCTTCTTCACGCGGTACAGCGAGCCCATAGAGTTGTGGACGAAGGGGTTGGAGGGCTCGAGCGCGACGGCCTTGCGGAGTTCGTCCTCGGCCTGCGGCAGAGAGTTGCTGTTCCTCCCCAGCTCCGCCTCTTTTATAAGGACTATTGCCAGGTCCAGGTGGCGCGAGGCCTCATTCGGTCCATGTGCGAGCGCCTTTTCGTACTTCTGTTTCGCCTGCTGAAACTCGCCGATCTCTTCGAGGGCCCCCCCGGTCATTCTCATTATGTCCGCCTGAGACGCTTGCGGGCCGCCGGGCTGAATGCCCTGCGCCACGGGCCCGGCCGCCGCTGCGGACGAAAGCGCCTTTGACGAGACGCGCGCGAACAGGTCCTCGGCCTCTTTGACCCGCCCGGCCTTAAGGAGTATCTGTCCCAGGTACGTAGCGGCCATGTCGTTGCCCGGGTTGATCCTGATTTCATTGGCGAAGAAAGAATAATCATCGCGCCACCGGGGCGCATCGCTGACCGTCTCGACGCCATAGCACAGGAGCAATATCGCCATCGCGGCCGCTGGTAGCGCCTTGACGCCAGCCCTGCTGCCGATCCGCTCGGCCGCCAGTGCCGCGAGGATGCCGAAGCCGAGCACCGGGAGGTACAGATAGCGGGGCGAGAACAGTTGGGAGTTCATCGGTACGATATTCAGGACTGGCACGAGCGGTATGAACACCAGGGTGAGCGCGAAGAGCACCCGCCTGCTCCGCCTTGCCGCGAATACCGCGGCGGCCAGGCAGGCCATGACCGCGACGCCCAGGGCGCTGATGACCCCGCTGCGGAACGATTCATCATAGAAAAAATGGACGTCATACGGGAATACCAGGTTCTGCGCAGAAAGGTAAAAAAAGCTCGGGATCCGCACGATCCGCCCCAGAAACCCGGAGACGCCGTAGTTTTTGACGGTGAGCCCCAGGGCCTCGTACCTCAGGCCCGCATAAACCGCGATCACGAACAGATACGGAACTACCCTGCCCACGACACTCTTTAGGGCGGGTCTGCCGTCCCTGTCCGGCCTCAGGTACTCGTATGCCACCAGGATCACAGGGAGGACCGCGGCGAGCTCCTTGGCCCCGATCGCCAGCGCCATCGCCAGCAGAGAGAGCGCATATGACCAGGACGCGGGCCTGCTTGCCCGCACGTACAGGTAGAGCGAGAGGAGCATGAAAAACACGCAGACCAGCGAGGTGCGGTCGGATATGAAAAGCACGGTGCCGCTCACGGCCGGGTGCAGGGCGAAGACCGCCGATGCCCCAAAGGCGACCGGCCACTTGTACATCCGCCGGAGCACCAGAAACGCGAGCAGGACCGATCCGGCATGGAGCAGGATGTTCGTCAGGTGGAACATGCCCGCGTCCGCCCCCCATAACTCATAGTCAAGAGCCCATGAGACCATGCTCACAGGGCGATAGTAACCGGTTGGCTCAAGCACCTTGTCTTCGGACAATAGGAGGCGGGGAAGGGCGTTGATGTCCTTCAGCAGGCGGTTGGATTCCACGGATACGTGGTCGTCAGAGACGAACCCGTAATGGATTGCGCCCATATATGGCATTGAGCCCAACAGGGCAAGCAACAGAAACGGCAGGATGGCGCGCGTGCGCACGAGACGGCCTTTTTCCATATTGGGCAACTTTCCTCCAGTCTGTAGCGAAGCCTTCGCGCGCTTTTTCATGGCCTGCGCCCCACCGCGAACACGGAACTGCCAAACGGCAGAGGCACGGCTTCGGGGATCCGGTTTTCGAGGCGCATCAGGGCAAGGAGGGCGTGGTTTATGAGCCGTGGCGGCAGGTTCACGTCCGAGCCCCGGAGGCCGAGCATCCTGCCGGCTACCCGCCAGGCCAGGATCGCCGGAAACAGCGCGCATACCCTGTAAGTCGCGTATTCGACCGAGAAGCCCGCCGCCTCAATCATTCCGGTCAGCCTCGATTTGGTATAGCGCCGGACGGCATTGACCGCGAGATCGTGCGGCCCGCGCATGAACTTGTAGGCCGGTACATTGACGATAAGCAACCCGCCAGGCCTCAGCGCGCGGTAGAACCTCCTGAGCAGGTGAACCTCATCGGCGATGCCCCGTTGGCAAAGGACGTCAATGCACGTTAGGACGTCATACCTGCCCGAGCCCAGCTCCGCGTGGTTAAGGTCGGCGCGGCTGGCCTTTACGCCCCGCCGTTGCGTGATCTCCACGGCGGCCTCTGAGAACTCCAGCCCCTCGGCATCGAGGTGCGGCCCCAGGAGTTCGAGCAGCCTGCCGGTGCCGCATCCGGCGTCGAGCAGCCTCCCCCCGCTGCGGGCTCCTGCGAGCACGGTGCGCAGCACCTTTTCGTGCAGCGCGACGTACCACCAGTGCGCGTCTTCGGCCTTGCGCATCTTTATGTACTCGGCGCTCCGCATCGTTATCCGAAAAATCCCCTTACGGTCTCGGCCACTTGCGCTGCCTCATCGGGCCTCAGGCCGGGCCACATCGGGAGCGAGAGTATCTCCGAGGCCGCGCGCTCAGTCACCGGGAGGCTCCCGGCGCCGAGCCCCAAAAAACCGTAGCCGCTCATCATGTGCACCGGCGTCGGGTAGTTGACCTTCGTGCCGATGCCGTTACGGGCAAGATATGTCGCCAGCGAGTCGCGCCGCGATGTGCGAATGGTATAGGCATAATACTGGTGGCTGCGCCCGGGGGGCTCCACCGGAAGGCGCAGGTCGCCAGCGCCTTCGAGCATATCGGAATATATTGCCGCGCACGCCCTGCGCCTGCTGACGGCCTCGTCGAGGCGGGCGAGCCTCACCCTGAGCACAGCGGCCTGCAGCTCGTCGAGCCTTGAGTTGTAGCCCTCCTCGACCGAGTAGTACCCTCCGCCCTCCATGCCGTAGAACCTCAGTCTGCCGAGCCTCTTGGCTATGCCGTCATCCGAGGTTAGCACCGCACCAGCATCCCCGAGCGCGCCGAGCACCTTGGTCGGATAGAAGGAGAACGCGCCGATATCCCCGATGCCCCCAACCCGGAGTATGCCGAACCGTGCGCCCGCGGCCTGCGCGCAGTCCTCTATCACCCGCAGCCCGTGCCGGTGCGCGGCCTCCATGACGGCATCCATATCGGCTGGCAGCCCGTAGAGGTGCACCGGCAGTATCGCGCGCGTGGCCCCGGTGACGGCGTCATCTAACAGCGACGCATCCATAAGCAGGTGCCCGTCCTCGACGTCCACGAAGACCGGCGTCGCCCCGGCCGCCCTGATGGCCGAAACAGTGGGCACGGCTGTGTTTGAAACGGTTATTACCTCGTCTCCGGGGCCGATGTCCAGGGCCTTTAAGGCCAGAAAGATCGCGTCCGTGCCGGAGTTCACCCCGACCGCATGCCGGACGCCGGCATATCCGGCCAGCTCGCGCTCGAACCCCTCGACCTCGGGGCCGAGTATCAGGCGGCCGCTCCTGAGGACCCTCTGTATCGCGCCTAGCACGATGGGCTCCTCCAGGGCGTACTCCCTCAGATAATCCCAGTAGGGGATCAGATCAGGCATGACAGTATGCTCCTGGCGCAGGCGTTTACGTGTTCGCCGAAGTGAATGAAAAAGCGTATCTGCGAGATGTTCATCCAGATGTAGCCGGGCGGGGCGTCCAGCCGGTCCCCTTCCCTGAGCATCATGATCCTGTGCCTCTGCTGCTCCCTGTAGAAACGGCCGCCCTCCTCTGACTGCCATCCCTCCCACAGGGGCGCGAAGCGTCCGCCCCCGCTAAACTCGCTGAATAGAAACGGTGGGACGAGCTTTCTGTTTTCCTGGTAGTTCGAGGGCGTGAACTGAACCGTGGGCGCGATCTGGATCAGCGAACGGTTGCCGACGTCGGCCTTGCCCTGCATGAGGAAGTGTATGCGCCCGTTATGCCTGCCCAGGAGCAGGCCGATTACGCCTGTGCCTATATTGTCCATGATCGGCTGGCACCAGGAGCGTACCTCGCGCCCGGTCCCCTCGACGCACATGCCGATGATGCGGAAGAACTTCCCTGCCCGGTTGGAGTAGAAGCCCTCATTGTCGTACCCCCACTCCGAGAGCGTCGAGAGGCCCTCGTGCTTCACCCTCAAGTGGTTATCGGCCTTCATCGCGTCGATCCATGCGACGAGGTCGCGCAGGGTTACGAGGTCGGCCGCTCCGCCGCACCCAAGGGCTTCGAGCGCGATTTCCTCGCGGAGTGAGGACAGCAGCTTTTCCCCTGCGGCATCGGTCATACGAAGGCCGCCAGCACGCTTCGCGCGCAGTAGTTCACGACGTTGTCGCGGAGGATCAGATTTCTGATCTGCCGGAGCGTGAGCCATATGAAGTTTTCCGGCAGAGGGGCAAGCTCGGCGGGTTCGACGCGCACCACCATGTTGCGGTTGGATTTATACAGGAACCTGCCGCCGTCCTCGCTCTGGAGCCTTGAGTATATGACGCGCTCCGGCCCTGGCGAAGTAAACAGGCCGACATAGAGAGGGAGCGAGCCGCCGTGCGACCGGCTGTAGTTGGAAAACGTGGCCTGCACGGTAGGCGAGAGCTGAATAGAGTTTATGTTGCCGGGCTCTTCCTTGGCCTGAAGGCAGAGGTGCAGTATGCCATTGATCTTCGCGGCCGCTATGCCGAGAATCCCGACCTCGGGCTGCTCCAGTATGGGCTGGTCCCACTGGGTCTCGCGCCGGCCCTCGCGGTGGCGCACGCTCACGCCGGTCACGCTGAAAAACCTGCCGGACTCGTGCTCGATGTTGCCGCTTGCGGGGTCGGCCCGCCAGCCCCTGACCTCTCCGACCGGCACTACCGAGGCCCTCAAGCTGGGCCTCCCCATCAGGGCTTCCAGCCACTCGTCGACCTCTGTGTCCGCATGCAGCGCATCCGCGATCAGTTTGGACTCGATGACGTCGGCCATGGTATTGCGGTCAAGGCCCACATTATAAAATGCTCCGGCTGCGCCGCAGTCAACGTCCGTATAGCTGCGCAGAGTTTTATCGCCCGGCTCAGCCCGCATGCTTAAACCTCCGCCCGGCGGCAGGCTCGACCGCGGCCAGGTTGTGCCTGACCTCCCGGACCACGAACTGCGGGCCCTTGTTTATATGCATGTAGACGCGGCCGACGTATTCGCCTATGATGCTCAACGCCAGGCAATTGATACCCAGCATGATGAGTATAAAACCGACAAGATCGTTGCTGAAGCCGTTGGACGAGTGCTGAGCAAGGTCAACAAGTAAGTTCGCCATGTTGAAGACATTGATGAGCACTCCGGCGACGATCATCAGGAAACCGACCACGCCGATCAGCCTGATCGGGAAGAGCGAGAAATTGACGACCATGTTGCCCCACAGCGATATGAGCTTCCTGATGGTATATCCGGAGCGGCCCCTGCGGCGTACGTCGTGTTCCACGATCACGGTGCCGATATTCGACGTCGAGCGCATGATGATGCCGTCTATGTACGGGTCCGGGCCTGTGTACCGGATGATTTCATCCACGATGAAGCGCTTGACCACCTTGAAGCTCGACAGGTAGAGGTTGCCAGGCTTTTTAAGCAGCATCTTGGCCATGACGTCATTGAGCGCGCTGCCGAAGTTCCTGATGAAACCGTGGCGCTTGACAATGAAGGCCGTATACACCACATCGTAACCCTTCTGGATCTCCTCGACGAGCTTTTCGACCTCCTCCGGGGGGTTCTGGAAATCGTCGTCCATGATGACGCAGTACCGGCCGGTGACGTGGTGGAGCCCGGCCATGACCGCGTTATGCTCCCCGAAATTCCTCGCCAGGGTCACGTGAGTGACGATCTCGGGAAACTCCGCCTGAAGCGCGCGGCAGATGCCCTCGGTGCCGTCGGCGCTGCCGTCGTTGACCGTTATTATCTGAAGCGCATAGCGCTGGCCGTATAGTTTTATGATCCTCTGCACCAGAGCCCCTATGGTCTGTTCAGAGTTGTAAGCCGGGATCAATATCGAAAGCCTGATCACCCTTGACCTCCCCTTTTTCGGCCCTGCGGTGAATGGGAAACGCCGCGCGGCCTGTGCGGTTGATTGTTACTGCTTATCTTTCGAGGTCTTGCTTGATCAGGCTGCGGGAGGGGAGAGCCCGCTTGTCACGGGCAGGATGGGAGAGCCAAAGGCAGGCAATAACGAACGGTAACTGCTTTCCGGCGATGCGTTAACAAGAACATTCGGCGCTCTGGGTGAGACAGCCGCAAGATTATTACTGCGATATTTTATAGGGACTTTGGGCTTGCAGTCCCTCAGGACCACTTTCTTCTTCTGGACTATGATTATACGGTCGCCGCTATCGTTGTTATCGTCCACGTCCGTGGTGTCGAGGCTAAAAACCTCGGACAGCAATTTGCTGAAATAGAAAAGCTCATAACGCACCGTGAGGGCAGGACCCTCGGTACAGCTCTTCTTTATGTCCGGTATCGACGAAAAAAGCGGGGAGGCCGCATAGATCGAAAACAAAATAATGAAGCAGTATGCGGGTTTTCTGATATTCATCTTGCTTTAAGATAACACATACAAACGGCCAAAGGTCAAGCCTCCGCGGCCCATCTCAGTGCATGTTAGCGCGGCATGGAACATCTGTGCATCGTGACCCCTGATTATTAAGAATAATCTTTTCAGGGCGTTGCTTGTTTTGTGAATGAGCCGGATGGGCTGCAATGCGCTGGAGATTCAGCCCGGCAGGTACGGTATTGGTACAGCTTTGGGCATGAAATGTGGCGAAGTAAGCCTTCCGCTCGCGCGCACGAATACGGGAGGTTCGGATTTCCAGCTTTCTTGGCCGCACCAATTTGCGGCGTGTCACTCTCGCACTCACAGGCGGGAAATTATCCGGCTTAGTCGCCCAAAACGTGTTTAGCGTTTGACCTTCCGTAAAGAACCGTCTGACAAATCCGGGCGATTCCAGTCGGGTGTCCGCGTAAGAGGCGTTGCGGCACAAGCATTGCTTCTAGGATTGACAGTTGGTGCATCTGCTGCCATGATGTACAAAATACGGGTGATATAAAGGTCTGGGGGGCCTGCCCGTTATTCTCAACTAGCACGCAGATAACCCCCTTTTTTGGCAGCTTGCCAGACAAAGTTGTTAGAAGGCGCCGGGGATGGGCCGGAGCCGGAGAAACGAGAAGGGATGAAAAGGAGAATGCGGGAGATGAAGATGCGGGGGGCTCACATGGATAGCGTCAGTTGTGGCGTGCCGTCGGCGACAGGTCAAGTGCTTTTCCCTGATAACTCTACGCGGATAAACTTCGGAGGTCATAATGAAATTTAAGTTTTTGCTCGTCTTCGGTCTTGTCTTGCTGATTGCGACCGCGGCGACGGCCGCGACGCTGCCCGGCATCTCCAGCCTGGGCACATTGTCATACGGTGAGAACTTCAGGCCAACTGACGTTGCGGTCGCAGCAAACGGCGACGCTTATGTCACGGACTGGTTTAACAGGGCCGTCGACGTGTTTGACTACAAGGGCAATTTCATCATGAAGGTCAGCCCTGACAGGAACCTTTATCCGGTCTCGGTCGCGGTCGACTCCGCCGGCAGGGTGTATGTCGGGCTGTCTAACATCTCGACTGGCTCCGATTCAGGCGCTGTCAAGGTATACGACGCCAGCCTTGCGAATCCCGTCACCCTCGGCAGCGGCCTTCATTCCGTTTCATCCATAGCCGTCGATGCAGCGAAGGTGTACGTTGCCGATACCGCCGACAACGCGGTCAGGATTTACAACATTAACACCCGGGCCCTGATTTCGAGCATAACCTCGGTAAGCACACCCGTAGCCGTTGCGGTCGCCCCCTCCGGGGACATTGTCGTGCTCGACAGGCCTACCGTGGCGCTGGGCGACGGTAAAAGCTTCGGTTCAAGGGGCCGGATATTCGGAAGCAACGGCGCACTGAAGGCGACGCTGTTCTCCTATCTGCCTACTGACGTCGGTGACCCGGTCGTGACGGCCCCCGGCGGAGCGGTAGTCGACGGCCAGGGCCGCATCTACGTGAGCGATGCAACGAGCGGCGAGATCCAGGTATATGACGCTACCGGCGCCTATGTCGGCAAGCTTGAGCTTGCCGCAATCACGCAAAACGGGAAGGCCAAAGGAATGGCGATGGGCGCCGACGGACGGCTCCTCGTTGCGGAGCCCGGCGCGGTCCAGATACTGGGCGTCGACGCCTACGTCGCACTTGATGTGACGGGCGGCCCGCTCGACTTCAGCGGCTCGGGCTGCAGCCCGAGCATCGCATCTCAGAACCTTACCGTGGTGAATAACGGCAGTGGCACACTCGCATGGAGCTCCTCTGCCGATTCAGCCTGGATACTGCCGTCTCCATCCTCAGGTTCGATCAACGGCAGCGGCAACGATACCATCGCGGTGTCTATTGACGCCTCGACGCTCAGCGCGGGTATGCACACAGGTTATGTCATTGTCAGCGCCCCCGGAGCCCAGGTGAAGGTAAAGGTGACAGTGACGATAGCCTCTTCTACAGGCATCTCCACTTCGCCTTCGGCGATCAGCCTCGTCGCTGACAGCGTATCGAGCTCGACCGCAAACCTGAGCCTCTCTGTCGACAACGGGGTCTCGTGGACCGCAAATGCCGACCAGACGTGGGTCCAGATCACGCCCGCAAGCGGCACCTCAAGCTGGATCATACAGATATCGGCGGATGCGAGCGGCAAGACGACCGGCACGTACCCCGCTAGCGTCACCCTGAGCGCTGACGGCTGCAGCGCCGATACGGTAATAGTCCCGGTCACGCTCAACGTAGTCATCGGAGCGACCATCAACGTAACTACCAACATCGCGGCCGGCAACTACACTATCACAGGCCCCGGAGTCCCGATTCCCCCCGGCCACGGCAGCAACTCCTATTCGGTAAGCGCCGGAACATACACCATAACATATGGCACGGTGAAGGGTTACAAGGCCCCGGACCCGGTCACTCAGACGCTGCCTGACGGCGGCGTGCTGAACGCTTCCGGCACATACCTGAGCCTCGCCCAGACGGATCAGATAATCGTCAGCAGGGGCAGCGGCGTCTGCTCTTCGGACGAGACGGAGGCCATAAAGGCCTTCACCGCCAGCGGCGCCCTCAAGGCGTCCTATAAGGAATACGACGGGTGCGGCGCCGCCGGAGCGCGGGTGAGCGGCCTGTTGACCGCTGCCGGCATAATGAACGCGTTTGACGCCGCGGCAGACCTGGTCGTGGGCGGCATTGAAGGCAACCAGGCCAACGCATTCAGCGGCACCGGCCCCGGCATGAACGTGCTCAGCAGCAATATCGCATTCAGCGGCAATATCGGCTCGGTGGCCACCGGCGACCTCAACGGAGATGGCGTCTCCGAGATCGTCGTTGGCGAGGCCGCTGGCGGAGCCGGACGATTCACGATCTATACCGTATCCGGCAGCTCCGTTACAAACTCTACTGACTTCGACAGCGGTTGCGCCGCCCTCGGGGTCTCGGTAGCGGCCGGCGACGTTGACGGTGACGGCATCCCCGAAGTCATAACGGCCTGCGCCACCGGAAGCAACCCGGCCCCTGAGGCGACGATCTGGTGGCTCGATCCGTCTGATTTCGTGACGGTTACCAAGAGCGCGGAAGTCGCACTTGGCGCGACCATGGACGGCGTTCAGCTGACGACAGGCGACGTGGACGGCTTCGGCACCCCTCTGATAATCGCATCCACAGTTCCAAACGCCACGGTAAGCTCGGCTACTGTACAGATGATGGATTCAACCGGCGCAGTGAAGCATACGGTCAAGGTCGGCTCCGGCGCCATTGGCAGGAACGTCTCGGTCGCCTCCGGCGACGTCAACGCCGACGGCGTGGCCGAGGTGGCGATAGGCCGGCCTGCACAGAAAATGAACGGCATGGTCAGCATAATACGGATCACGGGCAACAGCGCAGTGACTCTCAAGGCCTTCCGGCCGTTCGGCAGCACCAGGATACATGGAACCAGGGTGTCCATTGGAAAGGTGGTAGCACAGTGAGAGGGGGATACTGGATCATGCCACGGAGCAGTTTCAACATGATAAGGCTGTTTCTGCTTTCAGCCGTTTTAACAGCCGCAGCGCTCGGCGTTGCCGGGACAGCCTTTGCGGTGCTGGACCCGCCGCACTCCAGGCTGGGCAGCTGCAGCGCATGCCACAATAATGCAGCGCAGAATGTCGCAAGCTACGGCAGCATAGACAACTCGCCGCTTAACCTGATGTGCATGTCCTGCCACGGCGTCAGTGCGCCGGAGATGATCACGCACTCGTCGAGGCAGGCCATAAACTACGAAAATAACAGGTTCGGTCCCTGGACCTGGGAGTGCGTGGATTGCCATAACCCCCACAACATGGACCAGGCCAGGCGGTATCCGGGCACTTACGCATCCGGCGGTTCGGCGCTGTATAACGGCCTGGTGGCCACGGTGCGCGACGGCGCTGCGAACCGGGTCGCTGTCAAAGGACCCGTCACGAGCCTGGCCGCGGATTCGCTGGTAGGGTATATTATCGAGTTCGGCACGGGCAAGGCGTTATCAAACAGCGGGACGTATTATATTATCGCGCACAACAACGGGGACGTCATTACTGTCGCTGATGCCGGTACTTTTATCAAGTCGCCCTATGTCGTCGCAGGCCACTCTTACGCCATCAGCAACACGGTCCTGATCAAAACCGTCATCGACAGGGGCTATCCGGTGGTCAACTCCGAGGGCGTAGTGATCGGGCCCGAGTACCCGGACGTGAAGTACTTTAATACCGCAGGGGCCCATTCCGGCGCCGACGCCGCCAATATGACGACGTCCCTCTGCGTCGTATGTCACACGAAGACCGAGCACAACAACATCGGCTATGAGATCGCGAAGTCCCAGCCCGGCGGCAGCGGCAACGACTACAACGCCGCTTACGCCAACTCCGCCTCGTACGCGCACCCTACGTCGAACGGCGCGAGCTGCTCGGCCACCGAGTGCCACTATAATGCTGCCGGAGGCCTGGTAGTGCGCTGCACCCAGTGCCACGGCTATTTCATGCTCGACAACGGCGGCCTCGTCAACACGGACGGAAGCGGCAACTCCAGCGCGACGGGGGTGGGGTCCGTCTTCGGCGTAAACGCCATCGGCGCCCACCCGACTCACCTTGTCAAATACGGTGAAATGGGCAAATGCGACATCTGCCACACCGGCGGCATGTATGACAGCGGCCTTGCGGACAGCTATATAGACATCGGGTTTAACGCCACTACGGCTGGCATGTCAGCGCCGGGCAAGTTGGGCACGGGTTACTTCAGCCGGGACGCCGCCGCCTGGGGCATTACAAACGGTTATGCAGTCATCGGCATGGCCAACATCGGTGGCGACAACGGCTGTGAGAGCCTTTACTGCCACAGCAACGGCATGCCTATCGACGCGTCTACCATTTACAGGCCGAAGAACTGGTTTACGGGCACCACTGTATGCGACTCCTGCCACGGCGACAAGGCCGATCCGTCAACGATGTCGACAGCGCATTCCATACACCTTGTCAACGGCACAATCGACAGCGGCATCACGTGTTACAACTGTCACCACGACACTGTCAGCACCGCAAAAAACAGTTATGTCGAGGACGACCTTGCGGCAGGCACAAAGCACGTAAACGGCACCCGTGACATAGTAAACGGGGGTTCGTTTGACAACGCTTCCGGCATCAGCTGCACGGTCAGCTTCATAAAGGTGAGCGGCGGCGACGGTGTGACCCCGACCTCCTGTTCGACCGTCAGCTGCCACAGCGGCACCGGAATCGGCGACCCAAGCATCACCGCCACCTGGAGCAATTCCTCAAGCTCCGACTTCTGCTCCCTCTGCCACTCGGATATCTACGGCCGCATGCATGGCGCGGCCGCGCACAAGCACAACATGGTCCTCAACGCAAGCGACGCCGACGCATATCCTTCGCTTCCTGACACGTCCTGCCTGCAGTGCCATGAGAAGCACTCCGACAGGGCAGCCAGCGGCAACGGCAGGTCATTCAACCTCCGCCTGAGCAACACCGCGGCGCCAAGCGCGGTCAGCAACACCGACTACCACCCCGAAGACGCAAGCGGCGGTATCTGTCTTAGCTGCCACCAGGACCGTCAGGCAGGCAACGGCGTAGCGCTGCCCCCCATCCCCAAGGCGGACGCGGTAGCCAATGGCGCCGTGCACATGTATGCGGTGGGGAGCACCTTCAAGGACGGCTCGCAACTCGGTGCGGTCTGCGTGAAGTGCCACAGCGAAAACGGCACGGCAACGTCTCCCGTCAGCTCGTTTGGCGCACAGACGGGCACCTTTAAGTTCGCCCCGCATCAGGGCCCCCAGCAGTCGCTGCTCATCAATAACGCCAACACGAACCCCGACGCGGCCTGTATCATGTGCCACACCTCCGGGACCGATTACTACAACAACCTGAGCGCACCGGCCGTCTCGGCTCTGCTCAACTCCGGAGCGGTGAACAATGGCCTGGGCGCATTCACCTCGGGCCACCCGGTCGGCGGCGCGTACGCGGCCAACCGCATCGTTAACTCGATCGACCTGGCGGCTGGTTCGGTTAACCCTGCATCGGGCAGGTTCGTCTCCTGCGCCGACTGCCACAACGTTCACGCCACGCAGCGCAGCCCGCGCAGCGAGAGCGGCATCGTTATGGGCGACCAGTCAGACGCGGCGCACCAGTACCTGACTGATGCGAAACTGACCCTCGCCAATACCGCATGGGGTGCGGACAGGTGGAAGGGCTACCTGATCGTAATGACGACGGCCTCGGGCGGCGGCCTCGTGGACACGAGGTTCGTGCGCCAGGTGACCGGCAGCACCACGGACGGCACCGGAACGAAATTCACCTTCGGCCTGCCGTTTACGGACAAGGCCAGCTACGTCGGCCTGGACTGGAAGTATGAGGTCAGGAAACTCGACGGCTCGGCTGACCTGGGCACGAACGGCGCATGGGGCGTGCAGGTCGTCTACGCCGATGGCGCTGCCAAGGCTACCGCACCGGCCAACGATACCTTCGGGCTGAACTACACAGGCGCAGCGACCTCCAGCGCCAGCGCGGCCAACTCCAACACTGTCATTGGCGGCACGTTCAGCGCTACGCAGAACCTCAGGGGCATGACCCTCTTTGCCAACAGCGGCCCCTGCGGCCCTGCTACAACGGTCGTCGGCGGGCAGACTATAGTCACGGCCGTCGGCTCGCAATATGCAATCCTGGACAGCGACGCCACTTCAGT
Source organism: Nitrospirota bacterium (assembly GCA_963721805.1). Classification (GTDB taxonomy): domain Bacteria; phylum Nitrospirota; class Thermodesulfovibrionia; order Thermodesulfovibrionales; family JdFR-86; genus CAVRJY01. Next base: position 460,218 of record CAVRJY010000002.1, read on the forward strand.
CACGGTCCCCGGTATAACCGGTTGCACGCCTGCGGCCGGTGCGGGCACCACCTACCAGATCCTGGACCTCTACAATAACGTGCTGGACTCCGGCGCCTGTGACACCGCGAGCGTCTCTGACCCGTCTGCATCGCAGAAGCTTTATCCGGCCCAGCCGGTGCAGACCATCAGCACCGGTAACGCCGGGTGCGCGGATTCGACCAAAAACTGGGTGTACGGCAAGTGGGCAGGCTACAAGTTCCACTGGACCGGCGGCGCATGCGCAAACAAGGGCCAGGACGAGATAGTCGACTGGAGCCTTACGAATGCCGTTGCCTTCAGCCAGAAGACGACCGCGAAGTGCGCGATGAATGCCGGCGATGCCTATCTGGTCGCCGGGACCGTCGTGAGCGACAACTTCGTCAACCCTGTACCGGGCGCCGACGCGACCTACACCAAGGTCGCAAACGCCGCTAATCAGCGTGACGTATGCATGAAGTGCCACAGCTACTACGCCTTCGGCAACACGGACTATCCCGCACTCGTAAGCGGCGGGCCAAGCAGGGGCAACTTTACCTGGGAGGGCACGGGCACTGACATTGCCCTGGAATTCAACCCGAACAACCTGGCCCACCACGCGGTTTACGCGGTCGGCAAAAACCAGCCACTGCCGACTGACGGCTCGGCGCTCGATACCGTTCCCAGCGGCCGCATGACGCTATCGAAGGTGACCGCCAAGTTCGCGCGGCAGCTCAACCCTCAGTGGTTCGGCGTCGACCCCGCCATATGGACGTGGGCCGGCACCGCCTCGGGCGGGGTGGTTACGCTCACCACGGGCACACTCCCGAACAACGCCATGCCTGGCTGGTACGTCAGAACGTCAGGCGGCAACTGGTATCAGATCACCCAGGTGACGGACGCCACCCACTTCAACGCGGCTGCCACCAACGGCAACCCGTGGGATGGCGGTGCGACCCCGATCCCCGACGGCTCGATCGGCATGGTCACCGCAGGCCTGGGCGACACGTTCGTCCCGCCATACGGGCCGTGGGCTCAGATCAATTGTTCCGATTGCCACGGCGGCACGCCTGAAGACCCGCAGGGCCCTCACGTCTCCGCCAACCGCTGGATCATGAAGGAGGCCGACGCCGAACTCAGGTTCGAAGGCATGGACACCATCGACACCGCTGGCGGCCACTCCTCCTATAACCCCGGCGTTAAGATAATCAAGTACGGCCAGATCTCGTATACGAGGCCCGGTGCTGCCGGCACCGTCCCCGAGAACGACGACACCGAGCTCCTGCCGCAGTACGTATGCTACAACTGCCACAGGGCCGACGTATACGGCACGGCCGAGGACGAGGGCTCAAGCAACTCCGAGAATTTCTCGGCTAGCGGACCGCTCAATGATTTCAACAACCTGTACGCCTACAAGGAGGGACCGAGGAACAACAAGCTCTCCAGGCAGCCACACGGCGCATCGGTCCTGTACGGCACGGCCCACTGCCAGATCCCGACGCAGAAGTTCGGCACGTGGGGCATATTCTGCAAGAACTGCCACCTTGGCGAGCGCATGGGCGCGGTGCACGGCACCAACGGCCTCAACAACACGCCGGACTCGTCGATGAGCGCGGACGGGAATCCTGACTACGACTCCAACCCGATCGGGATAGTAAGGGCCACCTCCTGCGTAAACAACGGGACGGACTTAAATACCAGCTGCGCGGCCCCTGTTGCAGCGCTTGCCACCCCGTATGGCGGCGACCACTCGCTGATCGGATTTAGCATGCGGTTTAACGAGGACACCGCCAACAACTGTTACGCCACTACCCCGGCCGTCATTGACAATATCGGTAACACGATATATTTCAAGACCGTGGACAAGACCAAGCTGGGCTGCACTCCCACAACCAGCTCCACGTTCAACCTCTATGACCGCGGCCTAATCAATCCCGCGACGGGTGATTACACTGGCGTGACCCCTGCATACAACGGTACGTGCGATCAGGCTACAACCGGCGTGTCGGTCTGCAACACGTCGTCGCTTGCCGACCAGACCGTTAACAAATACGCCGGCTACGTCCTGCAGTACACTAACGGGGCATGTAACGGCATAAACGCGCTTGTCACGGGCAACACGAAAAGCGGAAGTAATGCGGTGCTCGCCGTAGGCGCTGTCAACGGCACGCTCTGTGTGCCGCGCAGTGGAGGTTATCCTGACGACGGTCTTGTCAGCCTGAGCAGCGTGTTCGGCAAGTGCACGAACTCAATCGACTACGGTGACGGAGTCATGGGGATCTACAACTGTGTGGACGTCACGAAGAACTTCGGCGGAGCCTCGGGGGACAATGCCCTGGTTGGCCAATATATAGCGATTATCAGCCTCACGACCGCAACCGCCACCCCCGCATGTCTGGGCCAGCCCCTGCGGGTCATGGGCAACCTCTACAACAGCCTACTCGTCAACGGGTTGGACGGCAACGGCGGGCTTTGCAACGTTGCCGCGGCTACAAATTACAGCTTTGTCGGAGCCAACCGGACGAGCATCACCAAGGGCGGCCATATCTCGAAGAACCAGGGAAAGAGGTTCCTCAACGGCGGAGGCTGGAGCGGCTGGGACAACGTGAACAACCTTAAGGCTCTCGATAGGGCCGGTACCAACTACCAGGGCGCCTGCTATGTCACGGCGGCCACGAACAACAACGTCTCCAACTGCGGCAGTGCGCACGGGGCTGATAATTCGAACGTTAGCGGCGCAGTTGGCGGCCACGGCGGCTTCTCGACGTATGCCAACCCTGCGACTTACGACTATGACGCCAACTAGGTCGTAGCCGCGCACCAAATGCGCAGGCGCTGGACGGGCTCCTGGCCCGCCTAGCGCCTGCGCATACATAAAGTAAAATCAGCTTCCCTGTAATTTTTTGCATGGACTCCATCTCGACTCCGTAAACAGCGAGCTTGCAAGGCTAAAAATGAAATCCACATCAGGGCCGCCCAAAGCATTTCAGACTACATATTGATATATCTATGGGGGCGGTTGGCCCCGCCCCTTGGAAAAGGTGCCCGTGGCACCCCGATGGCGTACTTTGACGTACATAGAGGCCGAGTCTTTGAAGCCCAGCGCAGTATCGAACGATTTGGCGCGTTTTGAAGAAAGGCCTCGTTGCCAGCCAGGGGATTAGGCGATATACTTAGGTTAGAGAGTGAAAACTAGGAGGTTACTAATGGCAAAGTTGATTGTAGTGGCAGACATGGGACACTTCAAGGCATACAAGCTGACACATGAGATTCAGGAGAGCCCGCACCTCGAGCTCGTCAGCAGCATCGACAACATCGGCGCGCACGGCAAGATGTCCGAGAAGGTCACGGACGGCGCAGGCAGGTTCTCGGAGAGCGGCGCCAAGGCCGGAGCTGCAAGGGGATACGGGGAGCCGCACAGCGCCGAAACCGAGGGCCGTAAGCGGGGGATAGAACTGCTCGCCGGTGAGATAGGCAGATTAGTAAAAAGCGAGGGAGTCGCGATATGGCATCTCGCGGCCGCAAAGTCGATAAACAGCCAGCTCGTAGAGAGCCTCGACGAGGACGCGAAGGCGAAGCTCAGGAAAAACCTTACCTCGGACCTGACTAATACGCCGCCCTCGGAGCTCCTTGCACACTTTGCCTGAACGCGGCTCAGGCCCTGAGCGCCTTAAGCAGGGCGGCCTCGACCGCACGCATCCTGCGTGCCTTCGATGGCCCGGCCTCGTGGTCGTGGCCGATGAGGTGCAGCAGGCCGTGCACGAGCAGCTCGCGCATGCGCTCGCGCGGCGGGATCCCGGCCTCCGCGGCCTGTGCCTCGGCGACCTCCGGGCAGATTACGATATCGCCCAGAAGGTATGCGCCCTCGCGCGGAAAGTCCTTGGGCGAGGCATGTACCGGGAACGAGAGCACGTCGGTGGGGCGGTCGGTATCGCGGTACGTGCGGTTAAGCGACCTGATGCCCGCGCGGCCCGCAAGGTGGATGTCGAGCTCGGCCCGGACGAGCCCGAGCGCGCGCATGAGCGTGAGGGCATCGCGCTTAAGCCCGCTATGCGAAGGCCTTTTCTTCCTTAGGCTGCTGCGGACCCTTGCCGTCACCGTTGCCTCCCCCGCCGTCTTCGCCATTGAAGTCGAAGCCCGGATAGTTGATCCGCTTGTGCAGCATTCCGGTCAGGACGTGCGTGAAGCGGGCCTTGATCTGGTATATGTCCTTGAGCGTGAGCTCGCACTCGTCGAGCTGCCCGGCGAGGAAGATGTGGTTTACGATCTTGTCCACGAGGGCCTCGATGCGCGCCGGAGTGGGCTCGTTGAGCACGCGCGATGCGGCCTCGACCGCGTCGGCGATCATGATGAGCGCGGCGGTGCGGCTCTGGGGGCGAGGGCCGGGGTAGCGGTATTCCTCCTCGTTGGGGCCGGAGGCCGAGCCGTCGTTGATCCCCTTGGCCTTCTCAAAGAAGTACGTTATGAGCGCGGTGCCGTGGTGCTGCTCGATCACGTCCTTGATGACCTCGGGGAGCTTGTGCTCGATGGCGAGCTCGACGCCCTCCTTGACGTGCGATATCAGGATCATGCCGGACATGTGCGGGCTCAGGCGGTCGTGGCGGCTCACGCCCGTGGGCGAGTTCTCGATGAAGTACTCCGGCATGCGCATCTTGCCGATGTCGTGGTAGTAGGCCCCGACGCGCGCCAGCAGCGGATTGACGCCGATGTCCTCGGCCACGGACTCCACGAGGTTGCCCACTATGATGCTGTGGTGGTAGGTGCCCGGGGCGGAGATCATCAGGTTCTTCATCAGCGGCTGGTCGAGGTCTAGGAGCTCCAGCAGGCTGATGTCGGTCGTGACCTTGAAGGCATACTCCAGCAGCGGCAGCAGTATCGAGACCATCGCCATGGCTATGATCGCGCCTGCCGCGGCGTACGCGAACGAGGGCAGCGACTCGGCCCCGGTGATGTCGCCGGAATACAGCAGCAGCCCGGCCGTCATCGCCAGGTTGGCGACGAGCAGCCAGAAGCCGCCGCGGATTATCGCTGTGCGCTTCTTGCAGCGTATGATGCTGAACGAGGCGGTCAGGCTCCCGACGAAGACGTAGACCGAGACTACGGGGTCGCCGAGCCATATGCCGGTCAGGAGGCTCACGATGAAGGAGAACATGATCGAGGTGTGGAAGTCGAACAGCAGCGTGACGAGCATCGCGCCGGCCGGGATCGGCATGCCGAACATCGCGGGGTGGCCGGTAGCGATGCCGAACCCGCGCGAGAGGGCCTCGAGCGTGAAGTCCCCGAGCCGCCCGAGCCAGAGCGTCCCGGCCACCATCGCCCCGAGGAGCACCATCATGCGGTAGCGCGACAGGAACTGCGGCTTGTACCGGAGGATGTCGCGGTAGAGCACGGCAAGCAGGATGGTCGAGAGCACGAAGCCCCCGGCGAGCTCTTGCGGGCTCCACGCGTGCGCGATCAGGGCCGAGCACAGCGCTCCGGCCGCGGCCGGAAGCGCATAGAGCTTCAGGTCGACGGACTTGAAGCTGAGCTTATCCCTTGTCTGTTTCCGGCTCTCTTTTGTAATGCTCATATGCCCTCACGATGCGCTGCACGAGCTTGTGCCGCACAACGTCGTGCTCGTCAAAGTGTATGAATTTGATCCCCTCCACGCTGCCGAGGACCTTCTGCGCCTCGATGAGCCCGGAGACCTGCCCGCGCGGCAGGTCGATCTGGGTCGTGTCGCCCGTGATCACGGTCCGGGAGTTAAACCCGAGCCGCGTGAGGTACATCTTCATCTGCTCGGAGGTGGTGTTCTGCGCCTCGTCCAGGATTATAAACGAATCGTTGAGCGTGCGGCCGCGCATGAAGGCAAGCGGGGCTATCTCGATGACGCCGCGCTCTATCAGGCTTGTTGCCTTCTCGAGCTCGATCATGTCAAATAGCGCATCATAGAGCGGCCGGAGGTACGGCATGATCTTCTCCGAGAGGTCCCCGGGCAGGTAGCCGAGCTTCTCTCCGGCCTCGACCGCCGGGCGCGCGAGCACCACGCGGCTCACCTGCTTTGAGAGCAGCGCGTTAACGGCCATCGCCATCGCGAGGTAGGTCTTGCCGGTGCCGGCCGGGCCGATCCCTATCACCATGTCGTGCGTGCGGATGGCCTCGATGTACTCGACCTGGTTTTTGGTCTTGGGTATGACCGCGGACTTGCGGGGCGAGACGGGTATGCTGTGGGCGAAGAGCTTCGAGAAGGAGGTGCCTTCAGCGCCCTCGGCGCCCTCGGCGTAAATTCTGAGCGCGTTTCTGACCTCGTCTCGCTTTATGCGGTGGCCTTCGCGGTTCAGGACTCGCAGCTCCTCGAACAGGGTTATGGCGCTGTCGACGGCGGGCTGCTCGCCCTGCAATATAATGCGGTCCCCCCGGACGCTGATGCGGACGCCGAGGGTCTTCTCTATAAGCCCGTAGCTCGCGGGGACTTCGCCCGAGATCAGTGCGCGTTCGCTCTCGGCGTCGAGCTCTATGTTGGTGGTTACCGTGGGCGGTCCCCTCAGTCGACCTTCGCCACGAAGCCCTTCAGGCCCATGTCCTTGCTGATCTTCGCGTACAGCGCGTCGGCTTCTTTCTTGTCCTTGAAATACCCGAGCCGCAGCTTGTACGGAGCGGCGTCGGCCCTGGTCTGAGACTTCGTGACCGTCGCGGTATAGCCCTTCGCGGCGAGTTTTTTCTTGAGCGCATCGGCCTCGGCCTGCGCCTTGAACGCGCCCACCTGAACGGCGTACAGGGATGCAGGCTTAAACGGAGGAGCTGCGGTTGGCTTCGCAGCGGCTGAGGCCGCCGTCTTTTGCGCAGCGGGCTTCTGGGGCTGCTGCTGCGGCAGAGGCTTTGCGGGTTTCTCAACCGGCATCGCGGAGGACTTGGGCTTCATCGGAGGCGTCGAGGCCGGATGCGCATCGGCCGGGGGCATGGCGTCGAACCCCCCGCCAGTGTCGCCGGGTTTGGCATCGTCCTGCGGGACGGCCCTTGAGGGCTGCTGCGGCTGCTGGATCGGCGCGATCGGTTCCTGGATCGGCAGGGGTTCGATCTTAGACTGCTGAGACGGCATCAGGCCCTCGCGCCCGGCCGTGCCGCCCACGAAATACCCGAGGCTGAAGCTCACGGCCGAGACAACCACGACTACGATGATAGCGAGCCACCGCTCGCCGAGCGGTCCGCCTCCCTGTGCCTTCTTCTTATTCCTGTCGATCATGGCAATAACATATATTATAACACTAGCATCGATTCGCCATATGAAAAGAATTTGTAGCCCTGAGCGATCGCCTCGGCGTATGCGGCCATCAGCGGCCCGCGCCCGGCGAACGCGGCCGCGAGCACAAGCGGGGTCGAGCGCGGCAGGTGGAAGTTCGTGATGAGGGCGTCGACCGCGCGGAACTCATGGCCCGGCCGGATGAAAATGTCCGTTTCGCCCCGGATCATCCCGTCGCGTGCCTGAAGCTCGCCATGCCGGCCGTTTAAGAGCGCCTCCAGCGTTCGCGTGCAGGTCGTCCCGACCGAAAACAGCCTTCCTCTGCGCCCGGCGATCTCATCCATCAGCGCCTCGGGGACCTCGAACCGCTCTGAGTCCATCCGGTGGTCCTTGAGCTCTTCGGCCCTGATAGGCGCGAAGGTGCCCCTGCCCACATGAAGCGTGATATATCGGACGCTTACTCCCTTTGCCTTGATCTCGTCGATCAGCTCGGGGGTGAAGTGCAGCCCCGCGGTCGGCGCGGCTATGGAGCCCTCGACCTCAGCATATACTGTCTGGTAGCGCAGCTTGTCGCGCTCGTCAGGCTCACGCTTGATATAGGGCGGAAGCGGCATGCGCCCGTTGCGCCAAAGCAAAGCGCCCAGGTCGCCCTCGTAGCTGAGTTCGGCCCTTCGGCCGTCTTTCATCACAGCCCTGATGCCGCCCGGGAACTCCAGCGGCCCGGTGTATCCGCCGCGCGAGAGCACCTCCCAGGTGTCGCCCTCTATGGCGCGCACGAGCAGCACGTCGAGGGTCGAGCCGTCAGGGCGCGTGCCCAGCAAGTTGACGGGCATGACCTTCGTTCGGTTGAGGATGAGCATGTCGCCGGGGCTCATGTATTGGGGAAGGTCGCTGAACCTTTGGTGGGATATCTTGCCGGTAGCGCGTTGGAGCGTCAGCATGCGCGCCTGATCGCGCACCGCCGCGGGCTCGAGCGCTATCGCGCCATCCGGGAGTGGGAAGTCCAGCTCGCTAGCCAGCATGCCGCGTGAGCGTCGCCCCCGGATAGTAGTAGTTCAGGATGTCCTTGTAGCTCTTGCCGCCGGCCGCCATCTCCTCGGCGCACCACTGGCAGAGCCCGACGCCGTGGCCCCAGCCCTTGCCATCGAATATGCAGACGCCGCCCTCGATCTTGTAGGTGAAATCGGTGCTCGGCAGCCGCTTCCAGCCGATGATCCTGCGGAGGTCCTTGGTCTCGAAGACCTTGTTGCCGCCCGCGGAGCACATTTCGAGCTCCTTGACGCGGCCTGTGCAGGTCAGCGATACGGTCCTGATGTCCGTGATCCCCTTTACGCCGGTCAGCAGCGATATCTCGTCAAGCGGTATGCGCCTGACCCAGCTCTTGAGCGGCGATAGCGCGGAGGTAGAGACCACGGGCTTGAGGTAGGGGTAGTTCTTGCCGAATACTTCATCGGCGGACTCCGTCATGCCCTCTGAGGTCGAGTGGTAGAGGGCCATGATAGGCAGGCCTTCGTAGGTCAGTATCTCTCCCTGCGTCTCCTGCACGGCGCGTTCGACGGTAGGGGTGCCGCTGTCGCCCCTGTATAGCTGGTGGAGCACGGAGGAGGTGATGTCATAGACCGCTCCGGGGTCCTCCTTCAGCTTCTGGTTCATGGCGTACGTGCGCGTGATGACGGCCTGCGCCTTGAGCGCGTTGATGTTCCAGTCCGGCCCGGCCTCGGAGCTTACGACCGCCTCGACGTATTTCTCGAACGGGACCTCGTCGACGAGGTAAAGGCCGTTTTTGCCCTTGTAGATCACGATCTTGCCCATGTACTTGATGTCGTCTATCAGGAGGTCACCGTCCACCTTCTCGATGCGCGTGAGCTTCTCGCCCTTCTCGGGGGTGTTCGTAAACGCCCCGTCGAGGATCAGGACCCTGATTGAATCCTCGGCGGCCCATGCGCTGGCCGAGGTAATAAGCACGAGTGCGAGGGCGATGATGAGCCTTCTCATTTCATGAACCTCCCGATCATCCACATCACAAGCGTCAGCACCACGCTAAGGACGATGCTCGTCATCACCGGGAAGAAAAACGTGAATCCCGGCCTGTGTATAAGTATGTCTCCCGGAAGCTTCCCGGCATACTGGGTCTTCGCGCCGAGCATCATCAGGCCGCCGATCATCATGATGGACGCCCCGATCACTACGAGCGCCCTGCCGATCTGGCCCATCTCGGCGCTCATACCGTAACGGCCCTGCTGCCGAGGCCGCGTTCCTCGTACGAGAGGATGCAGCCGCAGTGGCGCTGCCTGTAAAGCCCAAGCTCCCGAGACAGGGCCACGCCCGCGCGGTACATCGGCCTCCAGTCCTTGTAATAAAACTCGACGCCATGCGTTTTGGCGGCCTCGCGTCCCGCGGTAACTATTAGTTCGTGCTTTTGGTATGGGCTCACGAGCAGGCTCGTCGTGAAAGCCTCGAAGCCGTCTTCGGCCGCGATCCTAGCGGTCTCGTCCAGCCGCATGCGGTAGCAGGCCTCACAGCGCAGGCCCTTGTGGGCCTCGATGGCCGAGAGAAACTCGGTCTCGCCATAATGATCAATATATCTCACATCGAGTCCCTCGCGCGTTGCGTGCTCCTTAAGCGTGCCCATCCTGCGGCTGTATTCGTCCTGCGGGTGGATGTTTGGGTTATACCAGAGGCCCACGAGTGTAATCCCCTGGGCACGCAACTCCCTGACGGGCATCAGCGAGCACGGCGCGCAGCAGATATGAAGCATTAGCCGCATCTTTAATTATACCAAGACCGGGACTATTTTTGCCTGTAGTCGCGCTCTATGGCCCTGAGGGCGAAAATGTACCTGGTCCCGTTGACTATCGCGCGCAGGACCTCCTTAAACGGCGCCCGCACGCGGTTGACCCGCAGGGGGTTCGCGCTCCAGGCTATGCGGTATAGCCGCGCGAAATGGGCATAAAACCTCCCGAGCTTAAGGCGGGTCGGAAGGAGCGTGTGCATGCAGTCATAAAAAAGATACGGCTCCGGGCATATGAACCTCTCATGGGTTGAGTGCCAGAGCTCCGTGCCGGGTGAGGGCGAAAACACCGTGAATGTGATCTCGGCCGGCGTGACCTCGCGGATCGTGTGCTCCAGCGCGAGGAAGTCCTCGACCGTGAAGTCCGGGTTGACCATGAAGCTTGCGTGAAGCGTGATCCCGAGGTCCCTCAGCGTCGCAATGGCCTTGCGGTTCGTCTCGACCGTGGTCTTTTTGTTGTATTCCTTGAGCCTGGCCTCGTCCATCGCCTCCAGGCCGACGTATACGATCCCGAGGCCGATCTCCTTCCAGAGCCTGAAGAGCTCGGGCCGCCGCACTATCGTATCCGCGCGCGCCCAGCTTACGTAGTTCTTCCTGATTCCGCGCTCCTTTATCAGCCGGGCGATCTCGGTCAGGCGGGCCTCGTTGAGAAACGTCTCGTCATCGACGAAGTAGATGAAGTCCTCCTTGAGCGAGGCTATCTCGTCCACGACGTCCTCGGGCGTGCGCTCGACGTACTTGCGGCCCATCACGAAGTGCACGACGCAGAACGAGCAGTTGAACTTGCAGCCATACGACGTCCTGACGCTCGCCATCCGCGGGTACATCGTGGCTAAGGTCCTATCCGCTGGCGGCGCGGTCCAGACCGAGAAATACTTCTCACGCCTGACGAGGTTCCTGCGTGCCCTGGGGATATCCGCAAGATCAGGGAAGGGCGGCGGCGGCGCGGCGGCCTTGGTCGAGAACTCCGGGTCGAGCGGCGAGAGCGCGGCCATCCCGTAATGCAGAGGCTCTCCGGCATGGGCCCGGCGGCATATCTCGCGCATCACAGTCGAGCCCTCGCCCCGGACGATCACGTCTATGTGGCTGACTGCGTAATCCGACGGGTCAATCGTGGCGTGAATGCCGCCTACGACGACGCTCGCATCGGGCAGGACGTCCTTGGCAATAGCGGCCAGGACCTTGACCTCGGCCGAGTTGTTGCTGTAGCCGCCGATCCCGACTATGTGCGGATCAATGCTGCGGAGCGCTGAGCGGAAGGCCTCGTGCGGGGCGTCCTCGAGCGAGAGGTCGAGTATCGAGACCTCGTCCCCGTCCGGCACGCCGCCCGCGACCATCTCCAGATCCAGCGGCTCAAGGTGCAGGAAGCGGTTTAAGTGCCGCGTGATCGCTAGGTGCTGCGAGGGCTTGACTAGAAGCACGCGAAGAGGACTGTCTGTTTTATCTGGCATCGGATATTCTAACTGATTCGCATGAGTTCAGGCGAGCGGGCTACTTGATCCGGTCTGCGGTAAGCAGGCTGTGCAGCGCCACGCCCTCGGACTCGACGTTCTGCCGGCCGTCCTGCTCGCAGCGGTCGAGCAGGACTATCGCCGCAAGCACCGCCAGCCCGTATCCGCGCGCGATGTTGATGGCCTTGATCGTCGAGCCTCCGGTAGTGAGCACGTCATCGACGATCACGACCGCGTCTCCGGGCCTGACGTTGCCCTCGATCTGCAGGCCGCGGCCGTGCGGCTTCGGCTCCTTGCGTATCACGAACGCCTCTATCGGATCGCCATTCAGGTATGAGGCATACGCCACCGAGGTCGATATCGGGTCCGCGCCCATCGTAAGGCCGCCCACGCCCCTGGGCCTGAGCCCGAGCGCCCTGATCTTGTCGTATACCAGATTGCCGATCAGGTACTGCCCGAGCGGCGAGAGTGTCGTGAGCCTGAGGTCAAAATACGTATTGCTCATCTTCCCGGACGAGAGCCGGAAGACCGGCTCCTCGCTTTTCAGAAACGAGTGCTCGCGGATGTATCCTATGAGCTTTTCGATCATATCTTCCACGCCGGGATTGTAGCACATACCCGCCGTGTAATACTCACCCCATGTCCTGGATATCTTAATCCCGTTTGAATCCAGATCCCGATTTATGGCTGTAATTATTACAGCTGAGGCAGATGCTACTATATAGATGTTACATACAGCCTTTCTTGTCCGATAAAAAAAGATGGAAATACAATGGTTTTTGCATTGGCACAGTAGATGCATTATAAACCACAGACAAGAATGTACGAAACCCCGGGCGATGCATAAAAAGCCCGGTTCAGGGTTGTCTTAAAATGAGGAAGGAGACCCTCCCCCCATACAAGGGTCTCCTTCCTCACCCCCCAATCCCCCTCGGCCAGCTTACGCCGCAAGTTATCCCGCATCTCATCCCGCCGCTGGATTCTTACGCGGCCATGGACTATTATATAGATCGACAAATACGGGCGGCTCGCCGTCCATCCGAGGTGGGGCATATGGCATCGGCTTATAACGCATGGTTTCAGTGCATCAACGAGAAGTGCGGCCAGAAGTACAGCACCAGCGATATCATCTATAGCTGCCGCAAGTGCGGCTCGCTCCTGGAGGTCCGCCACGACATGGCCGCCCTCGCCCAAAAGAGCGGCGAGCAGTGGAAGAAGATCTTCGAAGACCGCTACAAGTCCACCCAGTGGCCTTACGGCTCCGGCGTCTGGGGCAAGAAGGAATGGATACTCCCGAACATCGACGACGACAACATCGTCTCGCTTTACGAGGGCGGGACTAATCTCTTCTGGGCCGAGCGCTACGGAAAGATGATCGGGATCGACAACCTCTGGCTCAAGCTCTGCGGAAACTCCCACAGCGGCTCGTTCAAGGATTTGGGGATGACCGTGCTCGTCTCTAACGTCAAGCAGATGATCCATGACGGCGCGCCGATCAAGGCAGTCGCCTGCGCCTCGACCGGGGACACCTCGGCCGCGCTCGCGGTATACTGCGCAGCGGCGGGGATACAGTCGATAGTCCTCCTGCCCAAGGGAAGGATATCGGTGGCCCAGCTCGTGCAGCCTATAGCCAACGGCTCGCTCGTCATCGAGCTTGACACCGACTTCGACGGCTGCATGTCCGTGGTCAAGGAGATCTCCAAAGACCCGAACATCTACCTCGCCAACTCCATGAACTCCATCCGCATCGAGGGCCAGAAGACCGTAGGAATCGAAATCGTCCAGCAGTTCGACTGGGCCGTGCCGGACGTCATCATCATCCCCGGCGGCAACCTCGGCAACGTCTCGGCGCTCGGAAGCGGGCTGCTGATGCTTCGCGACCTCGGGATGATCACGAAGCTCCCGCGCATCGTCGTGGCGCAGGCTGAGCGCGCCAATCCGCTCTACCGCTCGTACATGAAAAACTTCGAGTCCTTCGAGCCGATAGTCGCCCAGAAGACCCTCGCAAGCGCGATCCAGATCGGCAACCCAGTAAGCATCGCAAAGGCGATCCGCACGCTTAAGCAGTTTCAGGGGATCGTCATGGACGCAACAGAGCAGGAGCTCGCTGATGCCGCTGCGCTTGGGGACCTGACCGGGATGTTCAACTGCCCGCACACGGGCGTGGCGCTCGCGGTGCTCCAAAAGCTGCTCAAGGCCGGGAAGATCGACCGCTCCGAGCACGTCGTCGTCATCTCGACCGCGCACGGGCTCAAGTTCACGGACTTCAAGGTCCGCTACCACGAGGGGACGCTGGACTTCCCCTGCAAGTATTCCAACAAACCAATCGAGCTTCCGCCGACCGTCGACGCGGTCAAGGAAGCCCTCGACCACGCACTCAAGACAAGGAGAATCCTCTAGATGAAAAACGAAAATAAATGGGGGCCGTCGACGACCGCCATCCACGGCACCGGAAAAACCGCCAAGGCCTACCATGCGGTGTCCACTCCGATTGTACAGACATCGAACTACTACTTCGACAAGGCCGACGAGGTCGAGGACTTCATGCGCGCAAAGGGGCAGGGCAAGGTCATCCGCGAGCACGAGTACGCCCGCTACGGAAACCCGACCCAGCAGATATGCGAGGCCAAGCTCGCGGCAATCGAGGGGGCCGAGCGCGCTGTCCTCTATTCCTCCGGCATGAGCGCGGTGATACTCGGCATCATGACCCTGATGCAGCCCGGCAAGCACATCATCTTCACGAACGACTGCTACCGCCAGACGCGCGACTTCGCCAACAATCTGCTCTCGAAGTTCGGGATCGAGATATCGCTCGTCGACCCGACGGCCGAGGCCATCGCTGCCGCGATCAAGCCCAACACAAACATCATATTCACCGAGTCCCCGACCAACCCGTACCTGCGCATCCTCGACATCCCGGCCATCGTGAAGATCGCAAAGGAGCGCGGCATCATCACGATGATAGACGCCACGCTCGGCACGTCTTACAACATTAAGCCCATCGAGCTGGGCGTGGACGTGGTCATCCACTCGGCGACCAAATACCTCGGCGGCCACAACGACCTCATGGCCGGCGTCTGCCTCGGCAGCAACGAGATGATGACCGCGTTTTACAAGATGCAGCGCATGGTCGGCTCTACGCCCGGCCCGCTTACATGCTTCCTGCTCGAGCGCGGCTTGAAAACCTTCGGCATGCGCATGGAGCACCACAACCGCGCAGGCCTCGCGGTGGCCCAGATGCTTGAGGCCCACCCGAAGATCGAGAAGGTCTGGTATCCGGGCCTCGCCTCGCACCCCGACCATGCGATCTACAAAGAGCAGATGAAGGGCGGCGGCAGCGTGATAAGCTTCCTCGTCAAGGGCGGGGATAAGGAGACGCGCCAGTTCATCGACGCGCTGGAGCTTTACCTGATCACCCCGAGCCTGGGCGGCAGCGAGAGCCTGGTCACGCAGATGTGGGCTATGTCGTTTTACGATTATCCGGCGTCGTTCCGTCAGGAGATCGGGATGGTGGACAATCTCGTGCGTCTGGCTCTCGGGCTGGAGGACATCGACGACCTTATCGCTGACCTTAAACAAGCCCTCGACAAGATTTAGGGGAAAGCGCTCCAAATCGCTTGATACTGCGTTGGGCTGCGAAGACTCGGCCTCTATGTACGTCACAGTACACCATCGGCCGGTCTTCTTGCCCTGCCTTGTCTGAAGACGATTTGGGCGCGCTTTGCGAAGTGCGCGGCCCAGCCGCTGCCTCCGCGCCTCGCGGTCAACGGCATTGAGTAAAGTTACATTATTCATAAAATGAGTAAGGAGAGAAAATAGTTTGCCAGAAGGTTTTATTATAATGCAGATTGGCGACGCAGCTCTTGACCGAGTCTGCGAGCAAGCCATTGTTCCAGCCATGAAAACATGCGGCTTAGAGCCAAAGCGAGTTGACAAACATAACTCAGGCGGCTTATTGAAAAGTGAAATTATAGGGTTTATTGAACGGTCTGAGATTATTATTGCAGATCTGACTAATGAACGACCAAATTGCTACTTAGAAGTTGGTTATGCCATGGGAATTGATAAATTTAGAAACCTTATTCTTACTGTACGAGAAGACCATAATCCAGAGAGTCCAAATCACATTAAAGGGAAAAAGGTTCATTTTGATTTAAGTGGATATGATATTTTGTTCTGGTCGCCAGATCGGCTCGACGAATTTAAAGAAGAACTTGCAAAGCGCATCCAGAAACGTCAGGCTATTATATCGCCGATAAGCGAGAAAGAGATCAGAACTCCATGGGATGAGGTTTGGATTGAAACCCATAGAAAAATAGCTTGGGAAGGGCTAAAATCAACTGGGAAGAAAGGCTTTTTGGAAATCAGGTTTGCCCTTGATCATCCGAAACCAAATAAGTCTCAGCATGAACTTTTGAAGGCTGCACAAGAGGCTCCAATAAGTACCTTCGGCTGGCCTATAGGAGTCTATCTGTCAACGGATGATTTTAGGCCGAAGCCAAAAGCTGATGGTATCGTAGCCGAAATATCTGTTGCAAATGAAAGAAGGGTGACATTTGATTACTGGTCGTTACGTAAAACCGGAGATTTATATTTGCTAAAAACAATCTTTGAGGATGATCAAGAGCCAGATAAAATCTATTTTAATACCAGAATCATACGTGTGACAGAGGCCATTCTTTATTGTGCAAGGTTATATAATCTGTTAGGCATCGATCCAACGGTGCATGTTAATATTGCAATTCGGCATGGCGGACTAAAAGGGCGAGTATTAACAGCAATAGGTGGCAGAAGGGTGTTTGATTGGGGCAAGTGTTCTGAAGATGAGGCTGAATTTGAAGTGCATTCCTCAATATCCGGTTTAGAGTCAAATCTTGTTGATTTAGTCAAGCAAATTACTTCACCCCTATTTGTGTTATTCGATTTTACAGAATTTAATGATTCTATCTATCAAGACATAGTCGATAAATTTGTTGCCGGAAGGGTCACTTAAGGCGTGCAATGATTCAAAATCATAATATTCCGTTGACCGCGCGCACGATCCCACATAAGCAAACTTAAAGCGCGAGAAATCGTGTCAGACAAGGAACGGCGAGGAAAACGTCCGATGGTGTACTGTGATGTACATAGAGGACGGATTTCCGCAGCCGTGACGCAGTATCACGCGATTTGGCGCGACTTAGCTATTGCTTCCCCTTAAGTAACCGATATATCCTGATCTCGTTGCGCATCTTTTGCAGGTTACGGGTCAGATCCCACCACCCCTGCTTGAATGCCACAAAGTCCGGCGCGCCGGTCATGGCCGAGCCGTACCGCATCGTGTTTGCGTAGAACAGCCACTGCGTAACCCAGTCGATCTCGATCTCCTCGTTAAAGGGGTTGCTGGGATCGGCGAGTTTTTCGTCCCATGCGGTTTTTAATAGCTTCTCGGCCTGTAACGTCATGTCATTTGTCTCGCGAATCGTGCTGTCGAGCTTCGCGAAGTGGCGTTCGGTCCAGTCCGTCGCGTGGCAGCCCTTGCAGACATACTCCATCACCTGTTTGCGCCGATCCTGCTCTTTTTCGTCGATCAGATACGAGGTCGCGGGCTCGCCGTCGAATGTGGAAGGCAGAGGCTGTCCGTCGCGGTTTCGGATGTTATTGGTATTGCCGCTTATTGGCTGGGGGACGGAGTAGGGCAGCCCGAAGAGCCGCACCCATAGCCGCGAGCCGAAGTCGTGCGAACGGTTCACGAGCAGGCTTCCGTCGGGCTTGACGAGCAGCGCCATATGGCAGGCCGCGCACGTGGGGGCCTTGAAGTCCTCACCCACGACCCACGGCACGTTCGTCCAGTTGACCTTGTCCTCCTGCGCCATGATGATGTTGCCGTGCTTGCTCTCCTCGTAAACGTCATACGCCGGGACGTCCGGCAGCAGGTGGCACTGCGAGCATGTGAAGGGCTTCCTCGCGACCTCTATCGAGAACGCATGTCGCGTGTGGCATGCCGTACACGTCCCGCGCGAGCCGTCCGGGTTGATGCGCCCGACGCCCTGATTCGGCCAGTTGGCTACGTCCGGGACCTCGATCTCGCCAAGCCGGGTCATAACCGTTTTCTTCCCGTTGACCACGAGCTCCGTGCCGTGGCAGCCGAAGCACGCGTCCTGCTTGCCGTACGCGGACGGAGCGACCTCACTGATCTCGATGCCGTTTACGACCTTGGACGAGAGGATCGTGTTATAGAGCATGTGGTAAACGGGGTTGTTCTCGATGTTGCCGCGCGCGTTGGACATCTTGCTTACGTCGAACTCGGCCTGTTCGGTCGGGTGGCAGGTCGCGCAGTCCTTGGGCGAGACCACCAGGTTGATCTTAAACCCGAAGTGGTCGAAGGCGTCCTTGTGGTCAGCGGTGTTCAGGCCGTGGCATTCGTAGCAGCCCACGACCACGCCCGATAGCTCCGCCGGTAATGTCTCGGCCGAGATGCGGCGCTTAAGGCCGGGCACGTTCATCGCGGTAGCTGGCGTCACGGTTGAGTGGCGGCTGTCCTGCCAGTCGCCTACTATGCCCGGGGTATAGCTCTTGTGGCAGCCCATGCAGGCCTTGGATGTGCTGCTCAGCGGGGCGTCGGCATATGCAGAAACGAACGAAAACATCACGATGAATACCGCCGCGATCACCCTCATTATGAAGCCCCCCTTTTCAGGCGCGATACCGTATAGTTAATTGGAGTATATCGCATCCAGCCGCGTTGTCAAGCCCGCGCGCATTTGCCGGGCGGGGCAGGGCGGCATGACGAAACAGCATGACTAACGCGAGGGGAATGTTGTATATTCAAGCGAACCCATGAACTGCGCCCCGCAAGTGCTGATAATCGACGACGACGCCACGCTGCGCAATGCCCTGAGCAGCTACCTCAGGACTGAGGGCTACGAGCCGTCCGAGGCCGCTGACGGCCCCGAGGCCCTCCGCATGCTCGAGGCCCACAAGCCGGACCTCGCGCTCCTGGACATCAGGATGCCCCATATGAGCGGGATCGAGGTGCTGAGGAAGATCGGCGAGAAGTACGCCGGGCTCCCGGTAGTGATGATCAGCGGCCACGGCAACGTCTCTTTAGCCATAGAGGCGATGAAGCTCGGCGCGGTGGATTTCATACAAAAGCCCTTCAAGCTCGAGCACCTCGCCTATACCATCAAGCGCGCCTTCGACGGGATAGCACTGAGCTCCAAGGTCTCATACCTCGACGAGCGGTACGAAAGCTCGCTGGAGCTCATCATGGGCCGCAGCACCAGGATGCGCAGCGTGATCGCCGAGGTCAGGAAGGTCGCCGACACCAACCTCTCGATAGTCATATCCGGCGAGACCGGCACAGGCAAGACCTATCTGGCGAGCCTCATACACAACCTCAGCAGGAGGATGAACGGCCCGTTCA
Source organism: Nitrospirota bacterium (assembly GCA_963721805.1). Classification (GTDB taxonomy): domain Bacteria; phylum Nitrospirota; class Thermodesulfovibrionia; order Thermodesulfovibrionales; family JdFR-86; genus CAVRJY01. The sequence goes on from CAVRJY010000002.1 coordinate 479,081, forward strand.
TCACCGTGGACTTCGGCACGATACCGGACTCCCTGGTCGAGAGCGAGATGTTCGGCTTCGAGCGCGGCGCGTTTACCGGGGCGGAGAAGACCACCCAGGGGTATTTCGAGAAGGCCTCCGGGGGTACGATCTTCATCGACGAGCTCCAGAACATCGGAGTTGCGATCCAGCAAAAGCTCCTGAAGGTCATCGAGGACAAGGGGTTTTATACCATCGGCGGATCAAGGCGCATCAATACTGACTTCAGGCTCATATGCGCGACGAACGCCAACGTGCAGGACTCTGTGCGTGCGGGCCGCATCCGCAGCGACCTGTTTTACCGCCTCAACGAGTACTCCATAGAGCTCCCCCCGCTCCGGGAGCGCACCGATGACATCCCGATGTTCGTCGAGAAGTTCCTGATCGACATCGGGGGCGAGTTCGGCCGGCGCGACATCTCGATCAACGGCGACGCGCTCGCCCTGCTTTGCGGCAGCGGGTGGGACGGCAATATCCGCCAGCTCAAAAACGTCGTGCGCTCTGCGATTCTGGGCAGCGATACCAACCGCGTCGGGGCCGAGGCCGTGGCCGCGGCGCTGGCCGGGAGTTCCGCTGTCGGCCCGGGCGCGGCTTGCCACTCGCAGGCGGACGAGCACCCGATATCGCTTCAGGAATCCGAGCGGCGCGCGATAGGGATCGCGCTGCGCCACACCGGCGGCAACAAGACGCGGGCCTCCGCGATACTCGGCGTAACCCTCAAGACCCTGCTCAAGAAGATTAAGGACTACGGCATAGCCGTTCCGAAGCCCTGATCCACCCAACTCCAGGAGTTATCAGTTCCATGGCGGCAAATTATTAATCCTACATTTTTGTAATCTCGATCACATTATGTCAAATTACAGCTTGACTATCATCTATCTAGTTGTTAATCTTATTAATATTGCAAGCTGCTTGCACGGGGGGAATAATTCCAAGGGGGCGGGGAGGGTTTTAAAAAATGCAGTGGTATCGTAACCTGAAGATAGGGATGAAGCTCGGGCTCGCGTTCGGTTTTCTGCTGGTCCTGCTTTGCGTGATGGCGGCAACGGGTTTCTGGGGAGTCCGCAACATGGACCAGGAACTCATGAAGATGATGCACGGGGACGCCGTGATCGCCGAAAACGCCGAACGCCTGAGGGCCAACACGCTTGGGCTCAGGAGGGGCGAGAAGGACGTATTCCTGAACATAGACAACCCCGAGAAGGTCGAGGAGTACTACAAGGGCTGGACGGAGCAGCTGGACCTCGCCAAAAGCAGGCTTGAGGTGCTCGAGAAGGCCGCCGCCCTCGATAAGGACGTAGAGGCGGTCAAGAACGTAAAGGCCGACATCGCCGCTTACGAAAAGGGTTTCAATTCCGTATACGCCCTGCTCAAGCAGGGGAAGGTCAAGACCCCGCAGGAAGGCAACAAGGCCATCGGCCAGTATAAGGACGAGATCCACAGGATGGATGACCTCGCGTATGGCCTCGCCACGGATGCGAGAAAAAGGATGGATGCGGTCGAGGGAACGTTCGACGCCCTGTATGGGCGCATTGATCTCATGCTTAGCTTAATCGCCGGCATAGCGATCGTGCTCGGCGTCATCTCCGGCATAACCCTGACCCTGATGATCACGCGCCCGCTCGCGGCCGCGGTCAGCGCCAATAACAGGCTCGCCGAGGGCGACCTTAACGTCGAGATTGCCGTTGATTCCAAGGACGAGACCGGCCAGCTCATGGCCGCGATGAAGGCAATGGCCGAGAAGCTCCGCGAGGTCGTGCTCGAGGTGACATCGGCCGCCGAGAACGTGGCCTCCGGGGCCGAGGAGCTGAGCGCGAGTTCCGAGGAGATGTCGCAGGGCTCGACAGAGCAGGCCTCGGCCGCCGAGGAGGCCTCGAGCTCGATGGAGGAGATGGCCTCCAATATCAAGCAGAGCGCGGACAACGCCCAGCAGACCGAGAAGATCGCCAAGAAGGCCTCCGAGGATGCTAGAGAGAGCGGGGCCTCGGTGGCGCAGGCCGTAGCCGCTATGAAGCAGATAGCCGAGAAGATAGGGATCATCGAGGAGATCGCGAGGCAGACGAACCTGCTTGCGCTAAACGCGGCCATCGAGGCCGCGCGCGCCGGTGAGCACGGCAAGGGCTTTGCGGTCGTCGCGGCCGAGGTGCGCAAGCTCGCGGAGCGCTCTCAGCAGGCCGCGGGGGAGATCACCGAGCTTTCGTCCACTAGCGTGGACATCGCGGCTAACGCCGGGCAGATGCTCGCAAAGCTCGTCCCGGACATACAGAAGACCGCCGAGCTCGTGGCCGAGATCAGCGCGGCATCCAAAGAGCAGAACATCGGGGCGGAGCAGATCAACAAGGCTATTCAGCAGCTAGATCAGGTCACGCAGCAAAACGCCTCGGCCTCGGAGGAGATGGCCTCGACGAGCGAGGAGCTCAGCTCGCAGGCCGAGCAGCTCCAGGACACGATAGGGTTTTTCAAGGTCGATACCGCCGGGGCGAAGCGTCAGGCGAGACGGGCTGTCCCGCCGAAGGCCGCGCCTAAGCGCGCCGCGATAGCCCATCTGGCAAAGGGGGCCGCACCCAAGCCCGGAGGCGTGCGCATAGACATGGCCGGCGGCCGCGACACCGGTGACGACGAGTTCGAGAGGTTATAACCATGAGCGTGGCTAACATAACGCAGACGTCGCAGTACCTGTCCTTCACGCTGGGGGGCGAGGTCTTTGCGCTGGACATATCGAAGGTCAGGGAGGTGCTGGACTATACCGAGCCGACGAAGGTGCCGCAGACGCCGGATTTCATGCGCGGGGTGATAAACCTGCGCGGCGGGGTGGTGCCGGTCGTGGACCTGAAGCTCAAGTTCGGGATGCCGCGCACCGAGCGTGGCATAAACACCTGCATCATAATCACCGAGGTCGCGCTCGGGGACGAGCACGCGGTGATCGGGGCGATGGCGGACTCTGTGCGTGAGGTCTTTGACCTCTCGCCGGAGCAGATAGAGCCCGCGCCCCGGATCGGGACTCACCTGAATACGGCATTCCTCAAGGGCATGGGCAAGCACAACGACAACTTCATCCTGCTGCTGGACATCGACAGGGTGTTTTCGGAGGGAGAGCTGGCTGAGGTCTCTGCCGCCGGAGAGTAAGGCGTAGCAATTAAGGCTATGGAGCCCCCGCATGCACGAGCATGCGGGGGCCCTTCTTCTTTATATAAGGGGCCGCTTGCGCCCCTAAAGTGAGCGGGCTTCCGGGCCCTGCGGACAGCGAAATGGGGCAGCCGCCCCCCGTGCGTTTGCCCTTACCTTTCGGTTATAATGGTTGACATGAACGGTATTGGGCCAGGATTAGGCGTTTTGATCATGATGAACAATTACTTCCACGACGTCGCGACCGCGCTTCTGATGGCCAGCGGCTTCGGCGTATGGGTCGTGATGAAAAGATTCGACGAAAGGCCGCGCTCGAAGGACGCGACCGAGTATTTCGTCCGGGTATTCGATGGGATGACCAAGCTCGCGAAGATCTCGCTGTGGTGGATACTCATAGGCGGCATCCCGAGGACGATATTCTACAGGGACTTCGAGTGGGCCAACGCAGTGGCCAACGCCCAGATCCCCGCGCTCATAGTCAAGCACATCATGGCGTTTAGCTTCGTCGGGACCGGCGTGGTCATGTGGCACAAATACGGAAGGCGCGTCCGCAAGATAAGGGAAGCGCTCGCATCGGGAGAAATCAAATGAAGGTACTGTTTATCACCCCGCCGTTTCATGCCGGGGTAGTCGAGGTCGCCGGCCGCTGGGTGCCGCTTTATTTCGTCTACCTTGCCGGCTCGCTGAAGGCCACCGGGCACGAGGCGCACATCTATGACGCGATGACCAAGTTCGTGGGCTACGACGAGATCGAGGCCCGCATCCGCGAGCTCAAGCCCGACATCGTCGCGACGACGGCCATAACCTGCACCTCCATCGACGCCGGGGAGATCTGCGCCCTCGCAAAGAGGATCGACCCCAAGATCACGACGATCTGCGGCGGCATACACGCCTCGTTCATGTACCAGGAGATGTTTTCGCTCTACCCGGCGCTCGATTACATCGTCGTGGGCGAGGGCGAGATCACGATAGCCGAACTTGTCGACGCGATCGAGAACAAGCGGCCGGTGAAGGAAGTCCTCGGAGTTGCATACCGCGAGGGCGAGGACGTCACGTTCACCGGCGTGCGGCCCTACATGGATGACCTCAACAACCTCCCGACCGCGTGGGAGGAGCTCGACTGGAACGACTACACTTATTTCATAATGCCCGGCTCGCGGCTCGCGGCGATAGACACCTCGCGAGGATGCGACAAGGACTGCACGTTCTGCTCCCAGCAGAAGTTCTGGAAGCAGACCTGGCGCGCCCGCACCCCGGAGGACCTCGTACGCGAGATTACGATGCTGAACACCACCTACAAGGTCGACGTCATACTGCTTACGGACGACTACCCGACGCCGGACCGCGCGCGCTGGGAGAAGTTCCTGGACATGCTGATCGAGGCGAACCTGCCGGTCAAGTTCCTGATGGAGACGCGCGTGCAGGACATCATCCGCGACCGCGAGATCCTCTGGAAATACCATAAGGCCGGGATTATCCACATCTACGTCGGCACCGAGTCGGTGGACCAGTCCGCGCTCGACAGCATCAAGAAGGACATTACGCTCGAGGAGTGCGTCGAGGCTATCGACCTGCTCCGCGAGCACAACATAATCACCGAGACCTCGATGATCCTCGGCTTCCCGGACGACACGGTTGAGAGCATCGAGCGCACGATCGAGCTTTCGAAGGAGCTCAACCCGGACTTCGCCCACTACCTGGCGATAGCCCCATGGCCCTACTCGAACATGTACGAGGAGATGAAGCCCTACATAGCCGTCACGGACTACCGCAAGTATAACCTGATAGACCCGATCATCAAGCCCAAGGCGATGACGCTCGAGGAGGTCGACCGCCAGATCGTCAACGGCTACCGCGACTTCTACATGAGCAAGTTCATGTCGCTGATGCAGGGCGACGACCAGTTCCGCAAGGACTACCTGATGCGTGCGATGAAGCTGATGATGAGCACCTCGTTCATCAAAAAGAAGCTCGGCATGATGGGTGGCGAGATGCCCGAGGAGATTAAGGCCATAATGTCGTCACAGATGGGATGAGGGGAGGGCCGATGGCGCTCTACAGGCTCGTTCTGGCAGCGGCGCTCGCCGCGGGGCTGTTCGCCTGCACAGGCCCGAACTACACCTGCAAGGACGTATACCCCGAGGACGCCATCCTAACCTACAACGTCGACGGGATCACGGGCAATATGGCCTCGGAGATGTGCGGCTACCTCTGCATCGGCATCGAGAACGCCCCGGCCGACCGGCCCGTGCCCACCGTGCTCGTGGCCGACTTCATCCCGTACCGGGGCTCTGCGACCGACAGGGTGGGGCAGTACATATCAGAATCCATGCGGATCGTGGTCGCGGACAAGTGCTGCGCCAAGGCCGTGCGCGCTGGATTCGAGGGCCACCTCGAGTCCGCCGGGGATGGCTCGATCTCGATGGTCTCGCCATACGCCGACCCCGACAGCCTCAGGCAGCCGGCCATGGTCATCGCGGGCAGCTATCTCGCGACGCAGGATTCCGTCACCTACAGGGTCGAGTCTCTGAAGGCCTCGACCGGCGCTGTCACTGACAGCATCAGGCGCGAGTACCCGACGTACTGCATCCTCGGCCATAAATACGCCGATATCCCGATTTGGCCCCCGCGGAAGCTCATTCAAGGCGACGATGAATGAGCAGAGCGTCCCTTCCTACGACAGGCTCCTAGCGGCGCGTAACGCCCTGTTGCTCGGGGTGATGCTGGCGGTCTGGGGCGTGCTGTGCATGGTGTCCTTCGACTGGTTTCCGGGCCCCTTGGGGTTCCTCTCCAATATCCTCATGCCCTGGAAGGGGCTTAACATGATCCCCGAGGAGATGACGATAGAGTGGCGGCTGGCTTACATGCAAAGCCTGCTGAGCGCCTCGATCACGGTGGCCCACAGCTCGTTTATCGCCCTCTCGGCCTCGTTCACGGCGCTCGTCGTCTACCTGACCCTGATCTACCAGCAGCGCCAGAAGAGGATGCGCGAAAACCGGATGCTCGTGATGAAGAACCTCGAGATCGCCAGGCGCAACGAGTTCATACGGTACGTCTCGGCGACGATAGGCCACGAGTTCAAGAACAACCTAGGGCGGATCAAGCGCCGCCTTGACCTCGCGGAAGTCCCCCCGGAGCTCCGCGCCAAGATAGACTCCAACCTGCACAAGCTCTTCGCCGACATAGACATATTCAAGAAGATCTCTGAGGAGCGCGAGAGCGTGCTGATCGGGTTTAAGAAGCTAAACCCCCTGAGCACGCTGCGCGAGCTCAGCATGCACTACACCGACATGGCCGAGTTCCACTTCGAGGGCGGCGAGGTCTCAGAGCCGATCTTCGCCTCGCCGGAGCTGCTCAAGAGCGTCTTTGAGATACTGATAGACAACTCGATCAAATACAAGAAGCCCGGCCAGCCGCGCGCGATAATCCGTGTTTCGTGCCACACGGACGAGGACAGCCGCCGGAAGTACGTCTCGCTCGCGGTCCGCGACGAGGGCATCGGGATGGACGAGGAGCAGGCCGACCGCAGCTTTTACAAGGGCAGCGGCGCTAGCACCTCCGAGGGCTGGGGCATGGGCCTGTATTTCGCCAAATACGTGGTCGGCCTGCACGCAGGCCGCATACGCGTGGGCAAGGGCTACACCGCGCCGGGCCGGGGGGTCGAGATCATCATCAACCTGCCGCACGTGGAGGAGAGCCTCGATGTATAGCGTTATCCTCGCACGCAAGCGCGCTTCGCTGATTAGGGAGGGTTTAAGTGTATAGCGTGCTTGTGGCCGACGACGACTACGAAGACCGCGAACTCCTGCGGATCGAGATCCAGCGGGCGCTCGAGGGCCTCGAGCCTAACCTCAAGTTCTACGAGGCCCGCAGCATCTCGCAGGCCAGCGAGCGGCTGCGCTCCCAGCACTTCGACCTCCTGACGCTCGACGTCGAGTTCGACAGGATGAACGAGGGCATCGACGCCCTGCCGGTCTTCTTCGAGAGCTACCCGACGCTGAGCATCATCGTCATAAGCGGCAAGCTCAACAAGACGGAGGTCAGCGAGCGCCTGTTTCACTTCACGAAGGACAACGTGCTTAAGGGCAAGCGCTGGGCGCGGCACTTCGACGTCCTCGACAAGAAGGACGACAAGGCCGAGGCCGTGCGCCGGGCCTATGAGTTTTCTGTAAGGCAGAAGGAGGCCGCCGAGGGCCTCAAGGAGCTGTTCCTTCTGGCCGAGGGCTACATGGAAAAGGGCGAGGTCGAGAAGTGCCTTGAGGTATACCAGAAGATCCAGGGCCTCGCCCCGGGCGAGCACGAGAGCGGCGAGAACATAAAGCTCTTTAAGAAGGGGGCCTCGTTCGAGCAGGCGCTTGAGTACCTCAGGAAGGGCGAAAAGCTGATCGCGGCCCTGCTGCTCGGACACTACCTCGAAAGCCGCCTTAAGGCCTTCACGCGCCGGGGCACCGGCCGCGTCCACCCGAACCTCGCCGACTGCCTCTCTGACTTGGAGCGCGCGCACCGCATAAGCCCGCTAAAGAAGGGCATGTTTCAGGGCCTGATGCGCATCCGCAACAAGTGCGTCCACCACCCGATGACGATCTCCGAGGCAGACTTCGCTTATACGGCCGAGAACCTCAAGCTCATCGAGGCGGATTTCTGAGCGTGAGAGCGGTACGCGCCATAAGGACCTTCGTCCCGGCCGGGCCGGTGCTGATACTCACGCTCATCGGCGTGATGCTCTTAAGCACTCTGGTCTATTACAGGGCTGTGCGCATACAGAGGTTCCTCGAGCCCGCGGTCGCGATCAGCGCCCCGCGCATCACGTTTTACCGCAAGATCAGCAACCTGATAATCGAGCAGTTCGGGATGAGCGAGATCCCCGGATTCATCTTCACCGGCGACCAGATCCTCGTCCACAAGTCCCTGCTGTATCAGGGTGCTGACGTAAACGGCATATCGCCGGCGCTGCGCAAGATCGCGCGCGTGTTCTACCTTGCGCTCGAGGACCCGACCATGAGGCCGTATATCGATTCCATCATCGTGAGCACGCGGGCCCCGATGGGCGCCGACCCCCAGAGCAACCAGAAGGCGCGCGATTTCTATCAAAACGAGGCGAGGTTCATCCAAAACGCGCTGTTTACCGTCGAACCGGCCCTTTATTCCAACTACCCGCAGTACTTCGAGTCCTCGGTGATCATGGCGGCCATGCGCCCTGAGGACGCCGAGTGGGTCGTCTTCAGGCTGATCCCCTCAGACAGGCCGAACCTGCAAATGCTCGACCAGCTCCGCAAATACGCCCAGTAGCCGGGGACTCGTTAAAGCGCGCGAAATCGCTCTCTCCAAAGCGCTCCAAATCGCTTGATACGTTGTTGGGCTTCAAAGACTCGCCCTCTATGTACGTCTCAGTACACCATCGGGCGGTCTTCTCGCCCTGCCTTGTCTGAAGACGATTTGGGCGCGCTTTCGGGGGTTGGACGCGGCCCAGCCGCTGGACCCCCGCGCCCCCAAGGTTAAAGGCTTAGTTAAATATTTGCTGCGATACATCGAGAGATCAAATGTACTGGGGCTAAGAACCGCTTAGAGGTGTTATATTGCCGCAAGGCGCATTTACGTGGTAAGTGATTGTGTTTCTCGGTTGTTTTTCAGCTAAGAAATATTGACAGAAGGACTTTAGTCGATTAAGATAATGCTGAAACCAGTCCTTTGGGTTTTGATAGAGTACGGGAAAGGTCGAAACAATTAAATGCACATTATTAGGCAGTTCATTGATGAGATGTCAAAGGGATATGGATTCCAGATAGTACAAAAAAAGTTAACTCCCATGAACCGTAGTGTATATGAATTATCTGGCAGAAATAATTGTTTTCTTTCTCTCCACTTTAGAAGCGCTAAGCCTTATCGATGGGGAGTAACTGAAAACATTGTTTACAAATTAAAGGCGCAAAGTAAGCCGTGGGGTGTTGTATTATTTTTCGAGACACACCATAATGGTTACCTTCTATCTTCAAACGATGTATTGCATTACATTGACAATGGCATTTGGCCATTAGCTCGCGATGGTGACTACAAACCTTCTCCGGGGAAATACCTCGCAAGGAATAAAACGTTTGCTGCGATTGATGAGTTCGTATTAAATTTATCCCGAATTTGCGAAGAGCTGCGCTAATTTCTTTCACAGGCAGTCAGTTCACGTCATATAGCATTCTTACAGGCGCATTTGAGGGTCTGACAAATCAAACCCCTTCCACGGGGGGGCGGGGGTCCAGCGGCGGAGCCGCGTCTAACCCCCGAAAGCGATCCGAAATCAGCGTCAGACTAGGAACGGCGAGAAGACCGTCCGACGGTGTACTGAGACGTACTCCGAGGGCGTGTCTTCGAAGGCGTGACAACGTATCACGCGATTTCGATCGCTTTAAAGAAGGCTACTTAGAAGAAAGACGAATCTTCACCGATCCGGCGTGGGCGGAAAGCCCTTCGGCCTCGGCTATGCTGAGAACTGTCGGGGCCAGCGCGCGGAAACCCCTCTCGCTGATCTCGATCAGGCTCGTGCGCTTAAGGAAATCATATACCCCGAGCGGTGAGGAAAACCGCGCGGTGCCTCCGGTCGGGAGCGTGTGGTTCGGCCCGGCCGCATAATCGCCTATAGGCTCAGGGCTCCACGGGCCGAGGAATATCGCTCCGGCGTTTTTAAGCAGCGGCAGCAACTTGCGTGGCGTGCGCGTCATGACCTCAAGGTGCTCCGGAGCTATCGAGTTCGAGACGTCGGCCGCCTCTTTCATGTCATTAACGACTATGATCGCGCCGAAGCGTCTTAGCGCCTCTGCCGCGACCTCGCTGCGGTGCAGCGCCGCAAGCTGTGAGCCAAGCTCGGCGACGACCTTCGGGACGAGTTCGGCGGAGTCCGTCACTACTATCGCGCTCGCCATCGGGTCGTGCTCGGCCTGGCTCAGCATGTCGGCCGCGACGAATTTCGGATTCGCGGTCCTGTCCGCTATCACGAGTATCTCGCTCGGCCCCGCGATCATGTCTATGTCCACCTTGCCGAATACCATGCGCTTCGCTGTAGCGACGTATATGTTTCCGGGCCCTACGATCTTATCCACCGGCCTGATCGTCTTGGTCCCGTATGCGAGCGCGCCTATGGCCTGAGCGCCGCCGATCGAGTAGACCTCCGTGATACCGAGCATGTCCAGCGCGGCCATCACGGTTGGGTTTATCTCGCCGCGCGGTGTGGGCACTACTACAGCGATCTCGGGCACCCCGGCCACCTGAGCCGGGATCACGTTCATCAGCACGGTCGAGGGGTATGACGCGCGGCCTCCTGGCACGTAGACCCCTACGCGTCCAAGCGGCGTGATGAGCTGCCCGAGCCTCGTGCCGTCCGGCTCGGTATATGACCAGGTGCGTTCGAGCTGATGTTGATGGAACGCGCGGATGCGCGAGGCGGCTTTCTTTAGCGCAGCGACGACCTTTTTATCAGCTTTTTGCGAATAGGTTTTGATCTCCTCTTTGGAGAGCTTAATCCTATGATGGTTGTCGAATTTTTGCGTGAACTCGACGAGCGCTTTATCGCCGCCTTGTCGCACGCGCTGGAGTATCTCGCTCACCGCCTCGGTCACACCGGCCTCGCCGCCCGATGCGCGCTCCCTGAGATGTTGCCTGAAGCGGTCGAGTCCGGCCTGCGTCTTTATGATTTTAACGGGTGCCTTCATATGGCAGTTAGTGTAACGTCTGAGCCGCCAACTATGCAATATACTGGGCCGGATGTTATCATCCATATTATGGACTGGGCTGGATTATCGCTGGCTGGAGAGGACGTAAACCACCTGCTGCACATAGCCCTCGTGCTTGTGGCGTCGGTCCTTTATGCCATGGGCATGATGGAGGGCCGCGCCGGGCGCGTCATGTTTTTTTCAGGCCTTTCGCTGCATGTGGTAACCCTCATCCACCGTGGCGCGGTGCTCGGCTGGCTGCCGCTTACCGAGAAGCTCGACAACGTCTCGTGGATGGCGCTCTCGATGGCCCTCTGCCACTGGTATTACACCACACGCGACAGGCTCGGGGACGTGAACCTCATAAGCCTGCCGATGATCGTCGTGCTGAACGTATCCGCGCTCGCATTCCGGCCTGTCAACACCATGACCCCATTTATGCACTCGCCGTGGTTTTTCCTGCACACGCTGTTCTATTCGATCTCGTACGGCTACATGGGCATGGCCTCGGCCATAGGGATCCAGTCTCTCATAGCCCGCCGCCCGGAGTACGAGCCTCTGGCATACAGGGCCGCGATGGCCGGGTGGATAGCGATCTCGGTCTCGCTCTGCGCCGGGAGCATATGGTTTTTCGTCTCATACGGCACTTACTGGCTCTGGAGCGCGCGAGAGATGTGGATCACGATAATGTGGCTGTACTGGAGCCTGTACCTTCACGCGCGGCTGATGCGGGGCTTGAAGGGCACCCCGGCGCGCGTGATCGGTGCGGCCGGTTTCGCGGTCGCTGTATTCGCCTACTTCGGCGTGGGCACGATCATCCCCTGCCCGCCCACGGACTTCTGAGATGATAAAGGCCATCACCAATTTCCTGCTCTCGATAAAGACCGCGTTCGGCCTTTTCCTGCTCTGCATCGCGCTGAGTTTCATAGGCTCGCTGGTGCTGCCCGGAAATCTTGCGTTTTTCTCGGGCATAGATGACACGCCGCTCTTTAAGTGGCTCGCCGAGAGCGGCCACATTGAAAACACGTGGTGGATATATGCCTTCGTCGTGGCGATGGCGATACTCGCTCTAAGCACCGTGGCCTGCACGGCAGAGGCCCTGCTTAGCCGCGCGCTCAGGTTAAACCCCGCCCTGCGGCTCCCTACACAGGTCATGCACCTTGGCGTGCTTTTGGTGATGCTCGGCCACCTCATGACCGCATGGATCGGCACGCGCGAGGACGTCCCGGTCACGAAGGGGGCCCCGGCCGTAAGCTCGCAGGGCGTTGCGGTGAGGCTGGTGGATGTACGCACTAAGGTGGACGAAAACGGGTATGACACCGACTGGGAGGCTGACGTGGATGCTGCGGGAGTGACCGGGACGCTCAGGCCCGCACGGCCGCTATTCCTGCAGGGCGCGGGGCTTTATCTCAAGGCCGTTACGATGACCGGAGCCTCGCCCTCAGCCCTGATATGCGTGGCTCGTGACCCCGGAGCGCCATGGGCCCTACTCGGAGGGTTCCTGGTCTCCGCTGGAGGGGCCGCGTTCGTCCTGACGCGCCGGAGGGCCAGCCAGGCCTGATAGCATCAGGCGAAACCGTTCGACGTTCCAGCTTCCGTATAACTCCGAGGACTGCCCGATCATGATATCCGGGCCCCCGGTGCGCGCCTCGATCCTGCGGCGGTACCAAACGAACCGCGAGAGCATCATCACGATGCCCGCAAGCATAGTCGCGCCGCCGAGATAGACCCATATGAGGGCCGGATCGTGCACAGCGCTGATGCGCACGAAGTACCCCATCGCGGGGCCAAGCGCGAGTTCGGGTGATGACTCGCCGGGGCCGAGCACGAATTCCCCTTCAAGCGCCCGTGCCTTAACCCTGAAGCGCGGCGAGCGCAGGTCGTATGATTTCCCGGTGAGCAGGCCCTTTGTGATCGTCTTTGCGGGCTCGAGCGAGACATACACCCCGGCGGTCGCAAGCATTTTCTTGCCCGGCGGCAGGACGTCGAGGTCCTCTTCAACCGCGACGTGCTTGAATATCAGCGGCACCCGATATCCGAAATCAGTGGCTCTGAGATAGAGCCCGCCCGCGCGCGCGGCATACCCGGACGTTGCGCGCACATCCCGATCGTCCACGGTCAGATCGGCCGAGAGGTCTCCCAGTTCAAACTCCGAGCGGTCGCCGACTTGCAGGTAGTCCGCCGGGAGTGTGGCGGATATCGTGCGCACCTTCACCTCGCGCCCGAGCAGCGTGGCCGCGTCTGAGACGTGCATGACGCGGCTCTCGGACTTTCTGAGGTGTACGCTCGCGCCAAGGGCCAGAAGCATTATGACAAGCCCGGTCCTGAGCACGAGTCCTGGCAGGAACGACCAGCGCCCGCGGGTGCCTATGATCTCGTTGTGTCGCAACGTGACGTGGAAGCCGTTTGACCTCAGCCACGCCGGGATCGCCTCGTGAGGATGGCCCGTGAGCTGCACCGCGGCATGCTCGTCCATCTCCTCGATGCGGCCGGCCTGCGGCCTGAGCGCATCGAGCGCGATCCGCGCGTTAATGGCGATCAGGTTTACGAGCATCAGGAAGTAAAGCAGCGCGCCCGGCGCGGTGTGCATGACGAGCTGGGACCAGCTCGCATAAGGGGCGTCGCCGGTCTCGGCGTACGCGACATACGCTGCCGCCCCGACGGCGCAGATCGCGGCCGTCAGCCACCACGAGCTAATGACCTTGCGTACGCTCATAGGTGTGACCCGCTGGTCGTGAGTTTCTGAGCCTCGTTATAGGTGCGGATCAGGTCGTCTATGCGCACGATGATCCGGCCCGAGTCGGTCTTAAACGGCAGGGGGATCGGGTTGCACCCGCCGGGCTTGTTGACCGAGTTTACGGATATGGGCGTCATGCAGTACTTGCAAACCAGGTTCTCGCCGCGCTGGGCATAGCCCTTGGCGTCGGCGTTCCACTCGGCCGGGCGGCATATCTCGCACTCGTCGAGCGCGACGCCTACGGTCCCGTCGGGTTTCATGATCGCGATAAACATGATCTTCTTCTGGCCGTAAGGGTAGAGGTACTTCCTGAGCTTTCCGTCCGTGAGGTCGCCAAGCCTGTCCGAGACCGGGATGCGTATCTCGCCCGTCGACTCCTCCTCGTGCACAGGGATCGGCGCGGGCTCGGACATAGGGTTCAGGGAGACGTTGGCCGCGTGGATCGAGACCATGATAATCACGAACGCGATCATCATCGGTGCGGCGGCCAGCATGAAATCGCGGCGGAAAAACGAGACCTCCAGCCTCCGGCGCGCGGCCTTCTCGATGCCTCCGATGTTGGGGTCGGGCCGCGAGAAATGCCTCAGCATGAGCGCGAGCGGCGGGGCCAGCACCAGAAGCACCATCAGCACCATCGCCATGCTCTCGCCGCCAAGATAACGGAAGAGGCCTGAGAGCGGCACGGTCAAAAACTCATGCGGCGGTAGCATAACCTCGCCCTGGAGCGTCGATACGGCCTTGGCGAGAAACGCGGTCATGCCCTTCTGGAGCGTGACCGTCAGGTTCAGTTCGTCCACGCCGGCTACGCCCCCGAAGACTATCTTGAGCGCCCCGGTCAGAACCAGCGCAGAGGGCAGGCTGAGCGCGCGGCCTATCAGCTCGCGGCCCGGCAGCCGCGGCAGGGCCGCAAGCGGTGCGAAGCCTATCACGATCCCGAGCGCAGCCAGTGCCGATGCGGCGGCCAGCGATTCCTTGATACGCCCGGCCTCGCGCACCGCCGAGGCAGCGGAGCGGAAATCGAAAAAAGCGAGCGCGAGCCCCAAGCCGAAAAGCGCCGTGGTTATAATCCATTTTGGCGGGGCATGGCGGAATCTCAGGTGCAGCAGTATGAGGCTGCAATACAGCAGCGAGAACTCCGCAGCCAGCCTGAAGGGTGCCCATGCCTCGGGGGTCGAGCCGCTAAAGACGATGGCGAGCGCCAGAGCCGCGAGGACGCCGGCCGCGAGCGAGCGCCACCTCTCGCGTACTGGCGGATAGAGCAGGACGATAAACAGCAGCGCGGTGCATTGCAGGGATTCGCGAAGCGCGGTTAGGAATGCCCCGGACATTTATTTAAGTATCTTGGCCAGTTCGGATTCGAGTCGCTCGGGCGAGATCGCCTTCGCGGTGCGCGCCTTCACGATCCCGTCGCGGTTGATGAAGACCACCCCCGCGCCGTACGTCATGCCGAAGGCTCGCGATACCTTGTCGTCGGGATCGAAGAAGTAGTCATCCACTCCGGTCGTCTTCGCATAGGCGTTGAGCTTTGGTATGCGGTCCTGGTGGGCTATCCACATGACGACCAGCCCGTCTTTGAGGTGGTTCTGCGCTGCCCGCTTGACCAGCGGGATCTCTTCGTTGCAGCGTGCTCACCAGCTCGCGAACCAGTAGAGCATTACAGGCTTGCCCTTGATCGAGCTAAGCGTCAGTTCCTGTCCGCTGATGGGACTCTTTAGCGAGAAGTCCTTCGCGGGAAACTCGGGCGGGAGCCCGTCGCCGCAGGCCGAGGCGATGAAGACCAGGACGGCGAACGCGGCTATGAGGCGCGCGCGGTGCATCTCAGCCCTTCTTCGAGGCCTTGCGTGCGAAGCCGATTATCAGGCCGATCAGGGCCCCAAGCAGCGTGCCCGATGCGTCGTGGATGTATGACATCGGGGTGGTGATCTGCCCGGCCCCGAAGTAAAGGACGCCAAATAACATGCCGCATACGAGCCCGATCACCGCGCTCATGACGACGTCCTTACCATTTATACCTCCTTAGGGCAAACGATTCGCCTCTATTAGAAATTTTAACATAACGGTAAGGGCGGATGCCCGTCGGGAGGCGGGTGCGATTTGCGGGGCGCGTGACTGCCTATACCTCGCAGAGGGCCTTGACCTTGTCCAGGACGGCCTTGGCCTCGACGGCGTTGAGCTTCTCGACGAGCTTGCTGTCGGCGAAGGCCTTGAGGATCTCGTTGGGCATCTCGTACTCGATGCGGACCTTAAGCTCGGTGCTCTCGGCGTCTATCTTGTTGAACTCGTAGTCCTCGTTGATCTGCACGCGGCTGCGGAGCGAGAGGCCGAATTTCTTGTCTTTCGCGAACTCGGTCACGGTGCCCTTGCCGGAGAACTTCAGCCCCATCATCTTGTATGTCCAGCCGAAGGTCATCCCGCGCTCGGGGGCGGCGGAGGAGAGGTTTTTGATCTCGACGAGGCTCGTGACGTAGCGGGTCCAGTTTTCGGGGTTGACGACGACAGAGAATACCTTGCCCACCGGGGCCTTTATGGTTACCGACTTGGTTATGACCGCCATGTGCCGATGCCTCCTTTGACGCGATAATGGTGTCCTGGCCCAGCCAGAACGCCGCGGCCGCATAACGAATCCCCTAGATTGCCCGCCGCGAGCATATTATAACAGCAAACGGGGGAATTTATCACAGGCCGGGCGATGCCCCGCGCCCTTATGCCGTCGTTTGGACTGCGGGTTCGCTTTCCAGCGAGACGAGGCCGAGCATCCTGACGAAGGCAGCGAAGAGCTCCGTGTCGTAGTCCTCGATCTCCTTGGCTATCGCGGCGAGGGCGTAATACGGGGAGAAGGCCTTTTTGTACGGCCTGTCGGTCGTGAGGGCGTCGTAACGGTCGACGATCGCCGCGATCTTTCCGAAGAGGTCCAGGGGCGGGGCGTCATGGCCCGAGAGGGTAGCCCGTGCCTGTGAGGGTCTCGTGGTGCTGCAGGATCGGGAACATCGAGCGCTCGGGCAGGTCCCTGAACTCGCGGACCATTTCGTAGCCCTGCTGCACGTGCTTCTTCATCACGCTCATCTCGCGCGTGGTCAGGCGGTCGGGCTTGTTGAGGATGTCGGTCGGCACCATGACCTTGCCAATGTCGTGTAGCACCGAGCCTATGCCGAGCTCGAAAAGGCTCCGCTCGTCGAGCCCTATGTGGCTGCCGAGGCTTACGGCCAGCACCGCAACGTTGACGGAGTGCGTGTAGGTGTACATGTCCTGCGCGTGGAGGTTCAGGAGGCTCACGAACGCCCCCCTGCGGCTCATGATCACGCCCATTAGGTCATGCACGATGGCCTCGGCGCTCCCCTTCACCAGTTCCTCGTCGCGGTGGTTGTTGAGGACCTCGCGGATCTTCACCTTGGCGCTCTCGCGCGTGACGGTGGCCGCGATCCGGGCGTCCCCCTGGCAGTCCCTCAGGCGGCGCGCGATGTATGCCTGATAGTGCGGGATGTCTTCCTGCAGGATCGCGAGCTCGCCGGCGGCCTTTACGTGCCGCTCTGTGAGTCTCGGCCTCCGAGTCCCCGCTCGACCGTCACGAGCGGGTCATAGAAAAACCCCCGCTTTACGTAGATCGAAAAGTCCGCCTTTGTGCCCAGGGTGAGCATCTCGCGCTCGATCGGGAAGTGGATCTCCTTCTCCCTGTTGTAGCGGCGGTACTCCTCGTGGCTGTAGGCCACCTGTCCGTCCCGCACCAGGCGCAGGGATTCGAGGTAGCGGACGTAGGCCTCCTCATCCTCCTGCCTCACGTGGACGAGCCGCACGTCGGCGGATACCAGGGACTTCCTGAGCACAGGCGAAAGCTCCCCGCCCTTGCTGATGAACCGCTCCTTGCCCCTGCCGGTGCCCCGGTAGAGGTCAAACGGGAGTTTCGATCCGGTCCGAAGCGACGAGAGCTCCACCGAGACGTACTGCTGCGGGTCGGCGGCCTCTGCCGGGGATTGGGAACCATCCGGCGCGGCGACGTCGAGGCCGAGGTCGGTGTCGATATAGACGTGCTTGATATCGAGAGAGTGGATCTTCCTGATCTGCTCCTCGTCGTCGATCAGGAAGCGGTGGGTCAGAAACGGCGTGTTGATCCATGCGCGGTCGAAACCGCTCAGGTACATCCCGACCCTCAGTTCGCGAACGTCGATCAGTTTTCTCATGCAGGTCCCCTGTGAATGTAAATTATACCTTATACATTTTATCGGTGCACAGCGTTTCGTGGCCCTTGACACCGGGGCGCCCGGCATTGATAGTATGTGATGTTAAAGGCGGCATTGGTGACAGGCGGAAGCCGGGGGCTCGGCAGGGAGCTGGCCCTCGCACTCGGGAGTGCGGGTTATGCGGTCTGCGTGAACTGCTCCACCGGCCGGGACGCAGCGGAGGCCGCTGTTGCTGGAGCCGCCGCAGGCTCGTTCGCCATCATGGCCGACGTCTCGGACCCGGCAGCGGTCAGAGGGATGCTTGATGAGGTCGCCTCAAGGTTCGGCAGGCTCGACCTGCTGGTCAATAACGCCGGCATTGGCAGCGACGCGCTCCTGCCGAGGCTCGCTGAAGACGATTGGGACCGGACCATCGGCGTGAACTTGATGGGATGCGCCAATACGATCCGCGCCTCGGCGGGCCTGCTCGCCCGCAGCCGCGGGCAGGTCATAAACATCACCTCGCGCTCCGGATTGCGCGGAAGCGCCGGGCAGTCGGCCTATGCCGCATCCAAGGCTGCACTGGTTGGGCTCACGCTCTCGGCCGCGCGCGAGCTTGCGGCTGAGGGCATCCGCGTAAACGCGGTCGCGCCCGGATATATGCCCACGGCTCTCGGCTCGGCCTCGCCTGCCGCTATGGAGCGCGCGCGCAGGGAGAGCCTCCTTGGGCGGCTCTCGGACCCGGCCGAGGCGGCCTCGTTCGTCCTGTGGCTGGCCGGGACGAGCGGGATCACCGGGCAGGTGTTCACGCTGGATTCGAGGATATGAAGAGCGGGATATTCGTAACCGGCACCGATACCGGGGTCGGAAAGACCGTGGCGGCCGGGGCGCTGGCGCTGGCCCTGCGGCAGTTCGGCCTCCGCGCCGGGGCGATGAAGCCGATCGAGACCGGCTGCTCGCGCGGCCCGCAGGGCGAGCTGATGCCCGCCGACGGCGCGTTTCTGCGCGAGCTCTGCGGCATGCCCGAGCCCCTCGAGCTTGATTACCCCATGCACGTACGAGACGCCGCTCGCGCCGCTTCCGGCCTCGGAGCTCGAGGACAGGCCGGTCGATCTGGGCGCGATACGCGACAGCTTCGCAACTCTCTCGGGCCGGTACGACGCGATAGTGGTCGAGGGCGCCGGGGGGCTGATGGTCCCGATATCTGAGGGGTACTTCATGCGCGACCTCGCGGCCGAGCTCGGCCTCGGGCTGGTCGTGGCGGCCTCTCCGTGGCTCGGCACTATAAACCACACCCTGCTGACTATCAATGAGGCCCGGCGGGCCGGGATCGAGGTCAGGGGGATAATCGTCAGCTATTGCGCGCCCGGGCGCGGAGGGCCTGACGAGCGCACGAACCCATGGATGCTGGGCCGCCTGAGCCGGGTGCCGCTGATAGGCGTGCTGCCGTATCTCGAATCGCTCTCGGCCGTGGCGCTCGGCCGCGCAGCGGAGGAGTTCCTCGATCCGGAGGCCGTCAGGGCGGCCTTCGGCTTATAGGGCCGATAATATTTTTTTGTTTGCCTGCCGTGTTTAATAATGCTAAACTTTAGCCAGCCAAAGGAGGCATGCACATGGATGTGTCAAGCGCAACGGCTCAGGGATCGGCGATGAGTACGGACCAGCTGGACCAGCAGGCGCAGGTGCTGGCCATGAAAAAGCAGCTCGAGGTTCAGAAGCAGCAGGGGCAGAATGCGCTGGAGCTTATCCAGTCTGCCGACGTCAAAAAAGGAGGGGTTAACCTATACGCATAGGCTCCCCGGACGATCAGCACCGAGTCCTACGCCCCGATGCAGCGCACGCGGGGCGTTTTTTTATCCCGCCGTTTTGCAGCACCCGCCTGTGTTATTATCCAGAATGTGCATTGAGGTGTTAATCTGCCTGTAGTGATAGGTATCGGGGGCGCGCACAGCGGAGCTGGCAAGACCCTGGTCGGCTGCAGGATACTGCATGCGATGGGCCCGGGCTGGGGAGCGATCAAATGCACCCCTACCGCACTTTATAGCGCGGTGATCGACGACCCCGCTATCGTGGGCCAGCCCGGCAAGGACACGGCGCGGTACGCCGAGGCCGGCGCGGAGCTGGCGCTCTGGGTGCAGGGACCGCGCGAGGCCCTTGCGGAATCCCTCGATATGGCGATGTGCAGGCTTGCCGGACTCAGGGGTGTGATAGTGGAGGGCAATACCGCAATTGAGCTTCTAAAGCCCGATATAGTAATATTTATCGTCGGGGAGCCGGGCCGTGTAAAGCCCGGGGCCTCTTCCGCGATCGAGTCGGCCCACGTGGTGATACACGCCGGGGGACTTTCCGGGGGCCCGCTTGAGCGGGAATTCGGGATCGAGGACGAGGAAGCATATATCGCGCACGTAAGGGGAGAGGTCCTTAAAAGGGACAAATGATCCATGAACGCCACGCTTAGTTTCGATCTGGCCCTCACCTGTTATCTCGCCGCCGTCATCGTGGGCGTGATAGACCTGTTCAAACAGGGCCGCTCGGCCGGCAAGATGATGGTCGGCATAACGGTGCTCGGCTTCCTGGTGCACTCGGCGAGCATAGTGTTCCGCTACGCGCTCGAAGGCCACCTCCCGATGGCGAGCCCGCACGAGGCCGCGTCGTTCTTCGCCTGGTGCGTGGTCCTCATCTTCCTGGTTAT
This sequence comes from Nitrospirota bacterium, assembly GCA_963721805.1. GTDB lineage: Bacteria > Nitrospirota > Thermodesulfovibrionia > Thermodesulfovibrionales > JdFR-86 > CAVRJY01. Next base: position 499,505 of record CAVRJY010000002.1, read on the forward strand.
GGAATATCGCTACAAGCTCGGGCTCCTTGGGTCGTTCATCATGCCTCTCGTGTTTGCGCTGATGCTGGCTGCCTCGATGCTCCCGCGCGCGATGGGGCCGCTCCCTCCGGTGCTCACGAGCTACTGGCTCGGCGTTCATACCTTCCTGGCGTTCCTGGCGAACGCCTCCTTCGTGCTGGCCGCCGGGGTCAGCGTGATGTACCTGATACAGGACCATTACCTCAAGAGCAAGCGGCTCGGTGAGCTCTTCGCCCGCCTTCCTAGCATCCAGACCCTGGACTACCTGAACTACCGCCTGATCACGGTCGGGTTCCCGCTGTTCACGCTCGCGATCATCACAGGGGCGATATGGGCCAACAGCGCGTGGGGAAGCTACTGGAACTGGGACCCGCGCGAGGTATGGGCCCTGATCACGTGGCTGATATTCGCGACAGTCCTGCACGCGCGCCTGCTGGCCGGGTGGCGTGGCAAGCGCGCCGCCGTGCTCACGATAGTGGGGCTCGCGACGATCTTCATCGCGTTCTTCGGCGTCCAACTCCTGAAACGGGGGCTGCACGTCTTCTAATGAACGTCCTCGTAGTCGGCCTGAACCATAAGACAGCGGCGGTCGAAGTCCGCGAGAAACTCGCGTTCGGCGGCGAGAAGCTCGAGCGCGGCCTGAAGGGGTTCAAGGCGCTCAAGACCGTCCGCGAGGCCGTGATCGTATCGACCTGCAACCGCGTGGAGATGTACGCCAACGTCTCGTCGCCCGAGGCCGCCTCGGAGGAGATCAAGACGTTCCTGGCCGAGTTCCACGGCATCAGGCGCGAGCTGCTGGATACCTCGCTCTACTTCCACGTCGGCCGCGACGCTGTGCGCCACATCTTCCGCGTGGCATCGAGCCTCGACAGCATGGTAGTAGGCGAGCCCCAGATACTCGGGCAGCTAAAGGACGCCTTCGAGCTCTCGCTCAAGCACAAGACCACCGGCGTGCTCTTAAACAAGCTCATGAAGAAATCCATCTCGGTGGCCAAGCGAGTGCGCACCGAGACGAAGATCGCTGAAAACGCGGTCTCGATAAGCTTCGCGGCCGTGGAGCTCGCAAAGAAGATCTTCGGCGACGTCTCGGACAAGGCCGTGCTCCTGCTCGGGGCCGGCGAGATGGCCGAGCTCGCGGCAAAGCACCTGGTAAACGTTGGAGTGCGCGACCTGGCGGTGGCCAACCGCACGTTCGCGACCGGCTGCAAGCTGGCCGAGGAGATCGGGGGCCGCCCGGTGAAGTTCGAGCTGTTCATCGACGAGATGGCCCACTCCGACATTGTGATCTGCTCCACCGGCGCGCCGGACTACGTCGTGAAGAAGGACGACATGCACCAGCTCATGCACCGCCGCAAGCAAAAGCCGGTCTTCCTGATCGACATATCGGTGCCCAGAAACCTCGACCCGAAGATCAACGGGCTCGCGAACGTCTACCTCTACGACGTCGACGACCTGCAGGGCGTCGTTAACACGAACGTGCAGGAGCGCCAGAAAGAGGCATCAAAGGCCGAGGCGATCATCTCAGACGAGATCGAGACCTTCGAGCGCTGGCAGAGTTCGCTTGACGCGGTGCCGACTATCGTCGCGCTCCGCGAGCGGGCCGAGGAGATCAAGCGCGCCGAGATCGAGAAGGCCGTAAACAAGCTGCCCGGCCTCGGAGAGCGCGAACGCAAGGCAATCGAGCTCGTGGCGTCCTCGATAATCAACAAGCTCATCCACCCGCCCACCGCCGCTCTCAAGGAAGACACCGAGGACAAGGACGTCCTGATCGCGATGGTCAAGCGCCTCTACGGGCTCGAGAAGAACTCCCGCGACGAGTAGCGCTCACACGCAGATCTCCAGAGTTGCCCGCGCCAGTCTTATCGGTCTAAAAAGGGGTTGAGGGACGCATTGCAGGGGGAGGGTTTCCCTGAAATGCGCCCCTCGTAAAGGAGTAGGAGATGAAGCCTGTCTATATGTCTAGCGCTGGCCCTCGTCGTGGTGATCGTGCATCTCGGCGTTGTAACGCTCGCGGAGTTCATCGCGCCACCTGCGGCCAGCATCCTCTACGTCGCTGAGCCTGTCGTTGATCTGGTGGCGGAGCCTGCGGAGGTCTCTGTTGAGCCTCTCGGAGGCTTCCCTGTCGTCGCGCCTGAGCGCCTCTCTATACTCAACCGTCTTTTCGCTGAACTCCCGGCGCATGCGCTCTGTGTCTTTCATGGCGCGGTGGAGCACCTCGGGGGGCATCGGCATGTTCTCCCACCACTCGTGGTGTTCGCCCTGCGGTCCGCCCATCTGCCCGCCCTGCTGTCCGCCCATCTGCGATCCGCCCATCTGCCCGCCTTGATCCTGCGCTAACGCTACGCCGCTTATGGCCATAAGCCCGAATACCAGCACCGCCGCCAAAAGCAATTTCCATCCGTCAGTCTTCAACATCGCTCAGTCTCCTTCCTGGTAGTGTGATACTTAAATTCTACCAGTCCGTTAGAAAAAGTCTAGCAAAAGAGTTTGAACTCCGAATGAAGAAATAATGAAACAATTATGAAGGCCCTCCTTGACATCCGAAAACAGCGAGCCGTACACTTATACCTCCATGAAATACCGCATACTCAATGAGATATCCGCGGCGCTCGCCTCGCTCGGAATCGAGACCCCGGCCTTCGTTGAGGTCGAGACCCCGCGGGACGCCTCGATGGGCGACTACTCCACGCCGGTCGGCATGGTGCTCGCCAGGACCCTCAAACGGCCGCCGCGCCAGATAGCGCAATCCATCGCGGACGCGATCCCCAAAGGCGGGCTCTTTAAAGACGTCACTGTTGCGGGGCCGGGTTTCATCAACTTCACGCTCTCCGACGCCACGCTCGCCGATGTAACGCGCACGATACTTACGAGCGGCACCGAGGCGATGCTCCCGAGCCTCGGGAAGGGCCGCCGCATTCAGATCGAGTTCGTGAGCGCGAACCCGACCGGCCCCCTGCACCTCGGCCACGGCCGCGGCGCCGCGGTGGGCTGCGCGCTTTCGAATATATTGACCGCGGGCGGATACGAGGTCGTCCGCGAGTATTACGTCAACGACGCCGGCCGCCAGGTCAAGCTCCTCGGTGAGAGCGTCTTTGCGCGCTACAAGGAGCTCCTCGGCGTCGATTACCCCTTCCCCGAGGACGGGTACAAGGGCGATTACATAATCGAGGCCGGCCGCCGGATGCTCGAGCAGATCGGCGAAAAATACAGGGACGCTCCATACGACACCGGGGCCGAGGCCGAGTTCATCCAAAGCTCGCTCGACGCGATGCTCGACGTGATAAAGGAAGACCTCGACCACTTCGGCGTCCGGTTCGACGTATGGCAGAGCGAGCGCACGCTCTACAGCGAGGGCGCTGTGGGTCACGCGATAGAGTTCCTGCGCGACAAGGGGCTGATGTACGAGGCCGACGGCGCGCTCTGGTTCAGGGCCACCGAGTTCGGGGACGAGAAGGACCGCGTCACGATCAAGGCCGACGGGGCGCACACCTACTTCGCCTCCGACATCGCCTACCACCTCAAGAAGGTCGAGGCCGGGTTCGACGAGATCATAGACATCTGGGGCGCTGACCACCACGGCTACATCCCCCGCATGGAAGCCGTCATAGAGGCCCTCGGCTACGACAGGGCGCGGCTCAAGGTGCTCCTGATCCAGATGGTCAACCTCCTGCGCGGCGGAAAGCCGGTGCAGATGTCCAAGCGCTCCGGCGAGTTCGTCACGCTTCGCGAGGTCATCGACGAGGTCGGCGCGGACATCACGAAGTTCGTCTTCCTCACGCGCCGCCACGACAGCCAGCTCACGTTTGACCTCGAGAGCGTAAAGGCCGCCTCGGCCGAAAACCCGGTCTTCTATATCCAGTACGCAAACGCGCGCATCAACAGCCTCTTCGCGCACGCAGCCACGGACGAGCCGGAGGCCGCCGAGATCAATGCCGACCTTGCGCTGCTCGTCGAGCCGGAGGAACGCCGCCTGATGGCGAAGCTCGCCGAGTACCCGATGGTATTCGAGCTTGCATCCGAGGGCCGCGAGCCTCACCGCATCACGTTTTATCTGCAGGAGCTCGCAGGTACTTTCCACCCCTACTATAACCGCCACCGGGTTGTAACCGGCACGCCCGCGCTCACGTCCGCACGCCTCGCGCTTTGCGATGCGGTCAGACGCACCATACGCGACGGGCTTAAACTGATAGGCATCTCTGCACCGGACAAGATGTAAGGGATTAAAGCGCTCCAAATCGCTTGATACTGCGTTGGGCATCAAAGACTCGCCCTCTATGTACGTCTCAGTACACCATCGGGCGGTCTCCTCGCCCTGCCTTGTCTGAAGCCGATTTGGGCGCGCTTTCGGGGGGCACGGACGAAGGAAGCCCCCCGCGCCCCACGAGGTCAACGGCTTAGTTATATACATACTTCCCGCGCGCGGCCGCGCGTATTTTTTTAGAGCGTTCAAATGAACGGAGAAAAAACAATCCAACACATTGGAATACCGCATTTTCTTGACTGTCCCCCTGTTCATGCGTTCAGAAACGTTTTTCACGCGGCCTTCCGATCTCCGGCCTAGTTAAATTAGTCTGTATACATATCATGCGCGATGATAAACCAGCAGGTCGGAACTGCGCCATGGGAACTGGTTCCCATTGACCAGTTCCGGGGATTTATGTTATGGAGGCAGAACTCCCGTACTCATATTATATTGGCCAATTTTAATAGCCGGCCATCTCAATAATCGGCAATAACCGTCTCTGGTATAATATTTAAGCGGCACAGGAGGTGGCTTATGTCATACAAAATAAGCATAGTCATAGAAAAAGACGAGTCCGGCTACTACGCATACAGCCCCGAGCTTGAGGGCTGCCAATCGCAGGGCGAAACGTTCGATGAGGCGCTCTCGAACATCAAGGAGGCCATCGAGCTTTACCTTGAGACGATGTCACCCGACGAGAAGCTAGCCTATCTGAGCAAAGAAATCTTTACAACCGCCATTGAGGTACAGGTTGCCTAAGCTTCCCCGGCTGACGCCGCTGGACGCTGAGGCAATGCTTCTCAAAACCGGATTCATATTAACCCGCAGCAAGGGCAGCCACAGAATTTACATGAAAGCCTCACGCAGGGTCGTTCTCCCGTTTCACTCAGGCATGTGCTTCACCCAAAGATTGTCATGCAAGTCCTAAAGGCTATCGAACAATAATTAACGCTTCTTTCACTCCCCTTATCCCGCCGATGCAATAACTTTTTTCCATAATGTAATCCGGATCACAGAAGCGGGCCGCGCATTGTGTTATTGTTCTATCACGAAGGCTTCGTAACAACTCTGCTCAGAGCAAACCAGGGGAAACCCGGGGGCGCAGAGCATCGGGACTAACGAACGGTCAGCCAGCACGTTCCATGTCAGCCGGGCCGCCAGAGTGCAGCATACTCCGGCGGCTTTTTTGCGTGCTTTAGAGGCCGCCGGGGCGTCAGGGCGGAGCGCCGGGCGGCTCTTAGACCGGCCCGGCGGCGTGGAGGTATGGACAATTTAAATCAGGAGGGCTAAATGAAAATCATAAGGTATATCCTGCTCGTCTCAATAGTGCTCGTGGCGACCGCTGGCGTGGCACTCGCATGGGACAGCGACCATAAGGTCTATAAGGCGCGGTTTGTCCCGTGTGTTGCGGCGTTATGCGGGGTGGATTCGGCCGCCACGCTCGACGTGGGCGAGGTCGAGGTCACGTCCGACGGCAGGGTGAGCGTCGAGCTGGAGGGCAGCAACATCATAAACGGGACGCTGGCGGTGAGCTACCAGCCGATCAACGGGGCCGCCGTATCCATAGGCGTCTTCAATACGGACGCTTACGGCAGCCTCGACAGCGGCGACGATGACTATGACGGCTGGGGATGCGAGCGCGAGGACGGCGAGGACACGATGGTGGGCATACTGAACACGACGACCTCCATGGGGATCTTCATCATATCCGATGCGGTGCCGGACACCAACGGCGTCATCAACAATTACTTCGTTACCGCGTTCTCGACGACTCCTGAGCTGACCGGGCCTCAGCCCGGCGCGTTTGACGATATATCCAGCATGGGCGAGCTTAAGAGCGCATACAAGCAGAAGACCGCGCTCGCATCCAAGGGCGTGAAGTCACAGACGAATTCCCTCTCGAAGAGTCTGGCAAAGACCAGGACGAGGCTGAAGCAGGACTACCAAAGCAGGGCAGCGGCATTGTCTAACTAGGCGTCATTCGAGGCGGCAGGGAGGCATGGAAATGTCTCCCTGCCGTCCCCTCCTTGAGATATTCCAGAGGGGGCTTATGTGGCGGAATCCTTCTTTGCGTCAGCGGTTTCCTTCGAAGCGGGCTCCTGCTGCTTCGCCATCGCGGAGGGGGATGCCAGTTCCTTCGGAGCTTCCTTTTTGTCGTCCTCGTCATCGCCGGCCATGGCTTTTTTAAATCCCCTGATGCTCTCACCGAGCCCCTTGCCGATTGCCGGCAGCTTCCCCGGTCCGAAGATCAGCAGCACGATAAACAGTATTACGAGCAAATGCATCGGTTGAAACAGCCCTCTGCCCATAGCAGTACCTCCTTGTGACGGGTATGTTTCTAGTATAACCCAACTGCCCCCTAGAGCATCGGGAGGTACGTCTCTATCTCGTAGGGGAATATCTGCGTGCGGTACTTGTCCCACTCGACGCGCTTGCTCATGATCAACTCGTTAAACGCGTGGTCCCCGAGCGTATCGCGCAGAAGTTCGCTTTGTTGGGCCTTCTCTATGGCCTCGATCAGGCTTCCGGGCAGCTCATCGATCCCGAGCCTCTCTCGTTCCTCGGCCTTCAGGTGGTATACGTCCATGTCCGAGGGCTCCGGGAGCTTGTACTTGCGCTCTATGCCCGCGAGCCCGGCGCTCAGCATGCAGGCGAACGCGAGGTAGGGGTTGCAGGCCGGGTCCGGCGAGCGAAGCTCGATGCGCGTCGCGTTCTCCTTGCCGGGCTTGTACAGCGGCACGCGCACGAGCGCGGAGCGGTTGCGCATGGCCCAGCATATATAAACAGGCGCCTCGAATCCGGGCACGAGCCGCTTGTAGGAGTTCACCCACTGGTTCAGCACCAGCGTGATCTCAGGGATGTGCTTCAGTATCCCGGCGGTGTAGTGCTTCGCGGTGTCCGAGAGGTAGTGCCGGTCCTTCGGGTCGAAGAACGCGTTTTTGGCGCCCTTAAAAAGCGACTGGTGCGTGTGCATCCCGCTGCCGTTCTGCCCGGCCATGGGCTTGGGCATGAACGTGGCGTAGCTGCCGTATTTGCGCGCTATCTCCTTGACGACGATGCGGTAGGTCATCACGGTGTCGGCCATCTGAAGCGCGTCGCCGTATCTAAGGTCGATCTCGTGCTGAGACGGGGCGACCTCGTGGTGCGAGTACTCCACGCCTATGCCCATCGCCTCCAGAGAGAGTATAGTGTCGCGCCTGAGGTCCTCGGCCGCGTCGAGCGGGTAGTCGAAGTACCCGCCGTTGTCCAGCACCTCGGTGCCTGCGTTGTCCTTGAAGTAGAAGTACTCGAGCTCCGGGCCAACGTGCATCGTGTAGCCCTTCTTGGCCGCGCGCTCGATATTGCGCTTGAGTATATAGCGCGGATCGCCCTTGTACGGGCCGCCCCCGGGCTCGTGGATGTCGCAGAACATCCGCGCCACGGCCTTTTCCTTGGGCCGCCACGGTAGGAGGGCAAACGTCGAAGGGTCCGGCCGCGCGACCATGTCGCTTTCGTCTATGCGCGCGAAGCCGTGGATCGAGGAGCCGTCAAACCCCATGCCCTCTTTAAATGCGCCGCCGAGTTCCTCGACCGGCAGGGCGAAGCTCTTGAGCATCCCGTGTATGTCCGAAAACCATAGCCTGATGAACTTCACGTTATGCTTGCGGACGAGCTCCATCACATCCTTCTCGTCCGTGCGAGTCTTTTTCATCCGCGTGTCCTCCTCAGTGTTGGCTTCATCTTCGTGATCTTGAGGACCCGCTCGCGCAGCTCCTCGGTATAGTGTATCAGGTCGTCCGGCCCCCGGTAGCCCATAAACCGCGCGGCCGATGCCGTCATATCGGCGGTGCGCTCGAGTACCGTCTCGCCTCCGAGCCTCATCAGCGTCAGGAGCGCCATCATGTGATTATGCGCGAGCCGCAGCGTCACGGCGCTCCTGCGGCTCAGGCTTCCGTGCCTCGCGAGACGGCGTATCGCCGCATCCGTGTTCTGCACGATCAGCGACGGGGCCTCCGGCGCGTTATGGAGCTGCAGCCACTGCACCAGAAACTCGATCTCCCCGAGCCCTCCGGGGCCATACTTGATGTCCAGCCCCATCCGCTCGTCAGCGAGTTCCTTGATGATGCGGCCGCGCATCGCGTCTATCGCGGCCTTAGTGATATTTTGCGCCCGGTTGAGGATCGCCTGCCGGGCCATCTGCATGAAGCCCTGCGCGAGTTCGCAGTCCCCTGCCACGGGCCGGGCGCGCAGCAGCGCCTGCACCTCCCACTCCCCGGCCGGACCGAGGTAATAGTCGCGGTACCCGGCCAGGTCCTTGCATAGCACTCCCTTCGTCCCGTCAGGGCGGAGCCGCGTGTCTATCGAGTAGGCGATGCCGCGCGGGGTATACTCTCCAAGGGCTCTTATGATGTTCTCGGCCCACCTCGCGTTTGAGGGTTTTGTAGATACGAACACGAGGTCGAGGTCCGAGCCGACCGTGAGTTCGCGGCCGCCCCACCTGCCCATCGCTATCACCGCGCAGCCGCTCGGCGGGGCGAACCTCTTGGCCGCCGCCCTCATCACGAGGTCCGCCGCGTGCGAGAGCCTCCTTGAGAGCGCGTCCTGCGGTGTCTCCCCAAGCAGGAAGTGCATGCAGCCGCCGAGTTCCTCAGAGGCCCTGAACGATGCGGCCGCCTCAGGGAAGTCTACCTTGCCCTTGAGCATGCCATCCAAGGTCTTGCTGGCAGCTTCCACCGTGCGGCGGGCTGCGCTGTCCCCGGCCAGGCGCTCCAGGCTGCGCGGGTCGCTGGACAGCAGGCCCGATACGGCAGGGGCCATGGCCTGGAGTTTCACTATGCCGCGCATGAGCGCGGGACTGGCAGAGAGCAGCCTGAGCCTCGCCTCACTCAGGCCTGTTGACGAGAGAAAACTTTCGATGCCCGATAGCGCGAGGTCGGGGTTCTCGGAGCCGAACGCATCGTCGAGCATCGCCGGGACGACCTCTCTTGAGAGTTCGCGCTCTCGCATCGTAAGCGGCCGGTCCATCAGCTCGCGGAGCCTCGCAAGCGCTGACGCTCCGTCTTCCGGCCGCCTGAAGTGCTGGAGTTCGAGGTATCGAGCGAACTCGCGTTCGGTAAGAGCGCCGTCGAGCAGGCTGGCCGTCTCCAGCCCCCTGTCCTGCGCGGTGCCGAGGAGCGAGTTATAGATGCTCCGGATCTTCATTCTCCGCGTGCGGAGCTCGACCAGATAGTCCTCGACGCGGTGAAACCCCATATGCCTGCCCAGGGCCTCGATCTCGTGCGCGTCCTCCGGGATCTCGTATGTCTGGAGGTCGTCCTTCATCTGGAGGTGGTGCTCGGTGCGGCGCAGGAAGATGTAGCTCTCCCACAGGGATTCTATATCGCGGCCGGGCACGATCCCGAGCCAGCGCAGCGACTGCATCGCGTTAAATATGCGATAGGTGCGCAACGGCTCATGGCGGTGGCCGTCGAGGAGCTGGCGGACCTGCACGAAGAACTCGGCCTCGCGTATGCCGCCATACCCGCGCTTGATGTCCCCGGTCCCGCCATGTCCGTCCATGCGTTTTTTTAGCGCGCGTATCTCTTCGAACTCCACGCGCCTGAAGGTCCTGTGCCAGACGAACGGCTCAATATCGGCCATGAACGTGCGGCCCACGCCCTCGTCCCCAGCCACCGGCCGCGCGCGTATCAGGGCGAGGCGCTCCCATGTGCGGCCGTAGGTCTTGTAGTACCGGCGGTATCCCTCGAGCGGCATCGCGAGCTCGCCGCGCTGGCCCTGGGGCCGGAGCCTCCAGTCCACGCGAAACGCGATCCCCTCCGAGGTGTTCCTTGAAAGCAGGGCCGAGGCGGTCTCGACCACCTTGACGTGATACTCGTGCGACTCGATCCTTCCGGTGAGCACGCCGTTTGGGCCGGGCAGTCCGGACGTGCGTCCCGCGGGCCTGTCGTATACCGCGATGAGGTCGATGTCCGAGCTGTAGTTAAGCTCCATCCCGCCCATCTTTCCAAGCGCGATGACGGCGATCCGCTCCCCACCGCGCCTGAGGCCGCCGTGGGCCGCGCGCACGAGGTGCCCGGCCATCTGAAACGCGGAGGAGACCGAGACCTCCGCAAGCGCGGTGAGCTCCTCCATAGAGGCGATTATATCGGCGCGGCCGGTGAGATAGCGGAGCGTTATGCAGAGCGTCTGGTAGCGCTTGAACGCGCGCAGGGTAGATGCGGCCTCATCCGGGCTCGCGGGCTCCGGGGTGAGGGACTCGCGGGCCGATGCCCTGAGCCACTCGCCCCGCACCGGGCGGTCGATTGCCCCGACCGCGCTAAAGAGCGCTTCTGGGGATGAGGTCGCGTAATTGGTCAGGAACTGGCTTGCCGAGAAGAGTGCCGCGGACTCCGGCAGCGCGAGCAGGAAGCGCATCCTGTCGGCGTCCTCGAGGGTATCGGCCAGGCGGTTAAGCCCGCGCCCGGCTTTCTGCGGATCGGCCGTCCTCTGGCTGCAGAGGCTTATGCGCTGGGCCAGAAACTCGTCGATGAGCACGCTGGAAGCGGCCCCCCTCCCTTGTCAGGCTAAAGTCTCTTCTGCAGTTCCTTTAGTTTGGCCGTGTGCTCATCGGACTGTAGCTGAAGCTTGACGACCTTGCCCTTGAGTTCCGGGGAGACGCTGACGAAGAGCTTTGCCGGGTCCTTTATGAACCCGGACTTCATGATGTCGAGCGAGAGCGAGACCGCCTTGTTTAGGTCGATCTCGTCGCGCTGGGCGCGCTCCCGGATGCCGTTGATGTATTCGATCAGCGAGGTGACAGTATAAGTGGTCGTCTTGCCTTCCTCGAAGAAGGCTTCGCCGGCCAGCGCGCCGCCCTTGAGGTCTTTCAGTAAGCAGCAGTGCTCGTGTTTTTCGCGCGCCAGGGTCGACCATAACCCGGCATGCTCCGGGAACCGGCGCTCGAACGTCTCATAGAGCGCGGCCGTGAGGTTGTTGGCCTCGATGAGCTGTTCCATCAGCTTGAGCTTGTAGGGCTTGATCCCCGCGGCCTTGGCCAGCTCCGCGGTCTTTTCCTGCTCCGGCGTGTCGGCCGGTTTCGCCGCCGGTTCAGCGGATCCGCCTGACCCCCATGAAGCTGGCAGCGGGACGCCGCGCTTGCCGGCGAGGTTGCTGAGCATCAGCGTGTGCTCCTTGTCCGAGGAGGCCAGGGCGCTTATCAGCGGGGCCACCTCGGGGTTGGACTTCGCGATCAGGTTCGTATAGTGGTACTCCAGCGAGTTGACCTTCAGATCGAGGGTGAAAGCCACCGCCTCATCGAGCGTCGGCGGGGTGGGCGACTTCAGGATCGACTCGATCCTGCTCAGGACGCTGTCGACGGCCGAGACGTCGATCTCGACGTCCTTGAACAAGTTGCGGTTGCGGCGCACCATCCTCGTCTGGTATGCGACGATGTCGCACTGGTACTTCTCGTCGAGCGCGAGCGTATAGAACATACCGGCGGCCTCGCGGTCGTCTATAAAGAGCTTGTTGTAATAGTCATAGAGCGCCTGAACCCTGCTTTCGAGGTGCCCGAGGACGTCGAATGCCTTGAGGATGTCCATTTTTTAAGCGTATCCTTTCGAGCTTGCGGTGCCTGAGGCTAAATTATATCTCAAAGGGGGGAGCAAAGCGAGTTATTAACTCATAAACAATTATTTAAGCAAATCTTTCAGCCAGCCCGCAGGAAACTCCGCCCGCCCATATCAGCGATCCCCAGGATGCCGGCCACGGTCGCGCCGAGGTCCCAAAACCCGTCGCGGACGCCGAGGTCCCGGCCGGCGTCGCCCCTGTGATAGAAAAGCACCGGCACGTACTCGCGCGAATGGTCGGTGCTCGGAGTGGTGGGGTCGCAGCCGTGGTCCGCGGTGACGAACAGGTAGTCCTCGGCGCCGAGGAGCGGCAGCACTCCGGCAAGCCAGGCGTCGAACTCGGCAAGCGCGGCGTAATATCCGCGCACATCGTTTCTATGCCCGTAAAGCGTGTCGAAGTCCACGAGGTTCGCAAACACGATCCCCGAGCCGAATTGGCCTATCAGTTCCGCTATCTTCCGCATGCCCTCCGCGTTGCCCGCGTATTTGATCATCTCGTCAAACCCGTGGCCGTCGAACATATCCATCACCTTGCCGACCGATACCACCCGGTATCTCGCGGCCTGCGCGTTATCGAGCACGCTGGGATGCGGGGGCGCGACGGGGAAGTCCCTGCGGCGGTATGTGCGCACGTAGGGCGGCCCGACGAACGGACGCGCGATTACGCGGCAGACGTTATGCGGCGGTTTGAGGATGTCGCGCGCGATCAGGCAGATGCGGTAAAGCTCGTCTACCGGGACGACCTCCTCGTGGGCCGCGATCTGAAACACGCTGTCGCCGGAGGTATAGACGATAAGGTCCCCTGTGCGGACGTGCTCGTCGCCGAACTCCTTTATGATCTCGGTCCCGGATGCGGGCCTGTTAGCGAGAACGCCACGGCCTGTCCTGCGCCTGAATTCGTCGATGACCTCGGCCGGGAAGCCGCGAGGGTAGGTGGGGAAGGGATTTTTGTTTACGATGCCCATCATCTCCCAGTGGCCGGTGATCGTGTCCTTGCCGTTTGAAAGCTCCCGCATCCTGCCCCACGAGGCCAGAGGGCGCTCGACGCGGGCCACGCCCTCGATTTCGATGATGTTGCCAAGCCCCATAGACTGAAGGCACGGGAGCGTCATGCCGCCCACCGCGCGGGCCATGTTGCCAAGCGTGTTGCTGCCCTCGTCGCCGTACTGAGCGGCATCGGGCATCTCGCCCGCCCCGAGGCTGTCCAGCACTATTATGAATACCCTGGGCATAGGGATTGATTTTACATCTCGCGAGGCAAGGTATTCAATTGCTCAGTCCTGGGCGTCCCAGAGGCGGGGGTCGAGCGCGTCGCGGAGCCCCTCGCCGACGAGGTTATAGCTGAGCACTGTTACCAGTATCGCGAGGCCCGGAAATACCGAGAGCCACCACGCGACCTCGATATGGTTCTTGCCCGAGGTAAGTATGTTGCCCCAGCTCGGGGAGGGCGGCTGCACGCCCAAGCCCAGAAACGACAGGCTCGATTCAATTAGTATCGCCCCGGCCACTCCAAACGTGGCCGAGACGAAGACCGGGGAGAGCGTGTTCGGCAATATATGCCTGAAAATGAGCCTCAGATCGCCCGCACCCGAGGCCCGCGCGGCCGCGACGAAGTCGCGCTCCTTCATGCCCAGAAACTCGGCCCGCACGAGCCGCGCCACGTCCATCCATCCGGTGACGCCTATGACGACCATGATCGTCGAGAGGCTCGGCTCGAGTATCGCGATCACCGCGAGGATCAGAAAGAAGGTCGGGAACGTGAGCATCACGTCGACGAACCGCATCAGCACCGCGTCGACCTTGCCGCCATAATAGCCCGCGAGCGAGCCTATGGAAACACCGATGGTTATCGCGATGCCCACGGCAATGAAACCGACCTTCAGCGATACGCGCGAGCCCCAGATCATGCGCGAGAGCACGTCGCGGCCGAGTTCGTCCGTGCCGAAAGGGTGGTGCGCGTCAGGCGCGGCCAGTATGTTGTCGACGTCTATGTGCGTGGGGTCGAAGGGCGCGATCAGCGGGGCCGCGAGCGCGACGACAGCAAGTATGAGTATCGTCACCGCCGCTGCGCTTGAGAGCGGGTTTTTGCGGAAGCGGTGCCATATGAGCGAGCGGAGCCTCATCCGCGGCCCCTCACGCGTATGCGCGGGTCGATGAGGGCGTAAGAGATGTCAGCGATCAGGTTTCCGATGAGCGTAAGCGCCGCGCCGATCACGAGTATCCCCATGATCGTCGGATAGTCGCGCGACATGGTCGAGGAATAAAACAGCTGCCCCATGCCGGGTATGGCGAAGATCGTCTCGAATATCACGCTCCCTCCGATCAGGCCCGGCACCGAGAGGCCGAGTATCGTGACTATCGGCATCAGCGCGTTACGAAGCGCATGGCGCACGATGACCGTCCGCTCGCTCAGGCCCTTGGCGCGCGCGGTGCGGATGTAGTCTTGGCGTATGACCTCGAGCATGCTCGAGCGGCTGTAGCGCGAGAGCCCGGCTATCCCGCCGAAGGCCGAGACCCCGACCGGGAGTATCAGGTGGCGGCCGATGTCGAGGCCCTTTTGGACGAGGTTCATCCCCGAGGTGTCGATGCTGCGGAAGCCGGAGATCGGCAGTATGCCCATATAGACCCCGAACAGTATCATGCACAGAAGCGCGAGCCAGAACGTGGGGGTCGAAAATCCTATGAAGACGACCATAGTCGATATCCGGTCAAAGAGCGAGTGCTGCCTGACGGCCGAAAGGACTCCAAGAGGGATCGCGATTATGAATATGAGCGCGAGGCCGAGCAGGTTTATCGTGAGGGTTATGGGAATGGTCTCTGCGATCTTCTCTATAACCGGGCGGCCGTCGACGAACGAGGTCCCGAAGTCGAGCCTCGCGAACCTCCCGAGCCACGCGGCGTACTGCTCGTGCAGCGGCTTGTCGAGCCCGTAGAGGCGTTTCAAGTTCTCCCTCGCCTCGGCCGAACTCTTATATGACATCTCGGTCTGGACCTCGACAGGCCCGCCGGGCGCCAGGTGTATGACCGAGAACGTGATGAGCGTGATCCCGAAAAACAGCGGGACCATCATCAGGAGGCGCTTTAATATATACTCGCGCATTACGCTATTTTACTATAACTCGACGACCAGCGGCCTGTGCGTCAGTACGAGATACGCTCGCGAGGGCAGGCCGAAGAGCTTCGCGGCGGCCTCCTTATAAAGCGTAAGCTGGGGCCGGTACTGCTCCCTGATGGCCGGGATCTCCGGGTCTCCGGCCGGGAAGGTCTTATAGTCATAAACATGGGCGGTGCCGTCTTTTATCACCAGCCGGTCGATCCGGCCGCTGTAGATGAACTTCCCTTTCTCCAATACGAAAGGCAGCTCGCTGTGCGCGCCCGGCTGAGGCATCACTATCTCATCGAGAAGACCGTCGCGGTCCATGCGTGTGATGTCCTCGATGACCATCCCGAGCCGGTCCATCGCGGCCGCGTTCTCCTCGGCAAGCAGCCGTGCGGCTCGCGCGGGTATGCCGGCCTTGTCGATGATCCCGCCTGAGAGCTCGTCAAACAGGACGTGCACCACCCGGCCGACCGCCACGCCGTGCTCCCCATGGCGGCGCCTGATGAAATTCACGTCCTCCTCGGTTACGTCGCGCCACTTCTTCGGCGGTTCGTATTCGATAGGGTCCGTATGCACCGGGATGTCCTTAAGCGGCCTGCGGCGTGCGCGCTTCAGGGGCCCTTCCTTTGCGATCTCGGGTATCTCGGCCTCGGTCAGGAGCTCGAAGGGATAGGGCGTCAGCCCCGGGTGCGCGAGGTCGAAGGCCGCGTGAATCCACCCCAGCGCGCCGGGGTATTTCGGGTTGCCCTTGCTGTCGGCACCCGCTGCGCCGATCAGCGTGAGCGAGTCCATCGCCCTCGTGACAGCGACGTACAGCAGTCGCTTCTCCTCCTCCTCGGCTTTGGCCCTCAGGAGGTCGAAGAGCGGGTGGCCCCTTCTCTTTGCGCTGTCTTCCTCTATCGCGAGCTCTACCGGGCCGTACTCGTCGTCGACCGCGACCGGCCCGCTCCTGCCCGGGCCGCTGTCGTCCAGCGACGGGAAAAACACGTACGGAAACTGCAAGCCCTTGGCCGCGTGCACGGTCATGATCCGCACCGCGTCCATGTCCTCTGTGTTGATGTTCGCGCGCGGTATCTCGCGGCGGCCCCTCAAGCGGATCAGGGCCTCGCGGACCTCCAATGCGGAGCTGCCCCCCGCCTCGTACCCCTCAACGAGCGTGATGAATTTCTTGATGTTGGCCCGCCGCTCCGGCTCGGCAAACGCCTCCCAGCCCCGCGTGCGGAGCATCAGGGATTCGATCAGCAAGCCAAGCGGCACCGAAGGCGCATCCAGAAGCAGAGAGTCTATCACAGCTACGGCGTGCATGATGTCTTTCAGCGCGGAGCCTCGCATCCGCTCAAGCAGGCTCACGCCCTCGGGCGCGTGCATCAATAGCCCTTCAAGCCGCTTGGCGTGCATCCCTAAAAGCGGCGAGCGCAGCAGGCAAAAAAGCGCATAGTCGTCCGACGGGTCCGCGATGAACGAGACGAACTCCCTGAGCATCGCGGTCTCGGGCTCGTCGAAGAACCCTATGCCCTTGAGCACCACATACGGAATGCCGTGGCTGCGCAGCTCGTCCTCGATCAACCCAAGATGCGTCCGGCCCCTAAGCAGTATCGCGATGTCCTTGTATGCCACAGGCCGCGGCGTCTCGTCCTCGATGACCGGCCGCTTCGCCTCGAGCTTGGAGCGGATCATCCGGGCCATCAGGCTGGCCTCGCGGGTGCGGAGCTCGTGCTTCCTGCTGTCTTCGGCCCGCATCAGCACGAGCTCGACCGAGCCACGGCCCGTGCGCGTCGGCTCAAACGGAGAGTAAGTCGTGCGCCACTGCTCGGGCTGATCGGGCGGCATCAGGCAGCTAAAGAGCGTGTTCGTAAAATCGATGATCTGCGGCAGGCTCCGGTAGTTTTCGCGCGCCTCGAAGTATTCGTATTCCTCCCCGAGCCACTCGTCAAAGAGCGCGCGTGCGCGTTTAAACACGCTGGGGTTGCCGCCCCTGAACATATAGATCGACTGCTTGACGTCGCCTACCAAAAAAACGGTCGGCGTGCGCCCTAGTTCGCGCTTCGCGCCCATCCCGGCCCGCCACTCCTCGGTGAGCTTCTCCAGTATCAGCCACTGCAGCGAGCTCGTGTCCTGAAACTCGTCCACCAGTATGTGGTCCGTGTGCTCGTCGAAGGAGTACAGGACGTTTGCCCACTCTGGGTTTTGGAGCAGGGCGCGGTAGGCCATGAGTTCGAGGTCGTTGAAGTCCACCTGATGGCGGAGGGACTTCTTGCGGTTATAGATATCGAGGCATGCGAGGTATGCCTCGACGAAGGGCGTTGCCGGGGCCTCGCGCAGCATTTCTACAAACAGCCTCTGGCGGTGCAGGCCGTCGAGCACGCGCACGACCCTGCCCCAGCCCTTCAGTCCCCGCTCGGTGATCAGGCCGCTAAGCGCGGTGCCTCGCTCGCGCTCCGCCCTGAAGTGCTCATACACCGACTCCTGCCAGAGGGCCGAGGCCGTCAGCTCGTCTATGATATCCGCGGCCGGGTCGAGCCCTAGCTCGAAGGAGAACCTTCTTAACAGCTTCAGGCAAAACGAGTGTATCGTCGATATGCGCATCAGCGGCACGCGCGGCATGAGGCGGGCTAACTCCTCGGGAGTCTCCCGCCGCATGATATCGAGGATGCGGCCCTTCATCTCGGCCGCCGCCTTCTCGGTAAACGTTATGCAGAGTATCCGCTCGAGCGGCGTGCCGTCGGCCAGAAGCGCGATATACCGCCGCGCGAGCTTCTCGGTCTTGCCCGATCCCGCGGGGGACGAGATGATGACGCTCCGGTTGGTGTCCAGATAGGTTTCGCTCATGCTGTCCCCTGTATAAACGGGCAGTACGGGGCCTCGTGGCAGGTCCTGCAGATGCCCTCCTCGATCGGGCTGGCCGGGTATGCGCCCGAGCGCATCGCCGAGGCGGTCTCGACCAGATAGGCGGTGGCGGCGTCGATAAATTCGTCAAGGGGGACGATGGGCTTGCGCCTGCCGGGGATGAACGTGGCCTTCATGTCCTTTAGCGAGTACATGCATATGCGGTCTACAGGCACCCCGGTCAGCCGGAGCATCGCCGCATATAGCGGAAGCTGCAAGCTCTCGCCTCGCTCAAGGATACCCTTCTGGCTTATGGACGCGCCGCCGGTCTTGAAGTCGATCACGAGCGCGCCGCCGGTCTTACTATCCACGCGGTCGGCCTTGCCCACGAGGCTGACGCCCTCTATCTCGCCCTCGATCTTCGACTCGGCCGAGCCGAAGAAATATCCCTCGCTCCTGAGCGAGGTCTCGAACTTGTGGATATCCGGGATCGCGGCCATGAAGCTCTCTTTGAGCAGCCGCCTGAAAAAAGCATCGAGTACGGTTGTCTTTTTGAGCTCGGCCTCGACGATGCGCTGCGCGCGCGTGGCATACTCCGCCGGATCGGCCGAGTACTGCGGCCCCAGGCGCTCCATGATCCTGTGCGCGGCTATCCCTATGGTCTCGGGCTCGATCTCGTATTCGAGTACTCTAAGCGGCTCGAGGTCGAGGATGCGCTCGATGTAAAACCTCCTCGGACAGCGGCGGTACGCGTCTATGTCGGTCACGCGTATCGGCCTGTCGAGCCCGTGTTTTGCCGCGGCTCCTATCTCCTGTACCTTGAAGGCCGCCCCCGGCCGGGCCGAGGCGACTTGCAGCTCTTCCTCGGAATATATGCCCGCGACCGTGCGCTGAACCTCCGTCGCCCCTGAGAGAAAAAGCGAGGGGATGAAGAACTTGTCGCCCTCCATCGAGGGGTAAGAGAGCCTGAGGGCGCGAGCCGAGGCCGCGAGCCTCGTAAATACCATCTCCTGGAGCCTCAGGTGGCGCTTCATGTCCACCAGCCCCAGGTGGTGCTTGATGCTCTCAGGCATCAGGAGGTCCAGCTCGGGCTTGGCCGGGATCGCGTCGTCTCTAAGCCCGGCCAGATAGAGGCTCCAGGGCTCAAGACCCCGGATGTCCCTGAGCTCCGCAACATAGACCCCCTGCTGGTCCGCGGAGTCCTTCAAAGGACGGTCGAGCGCGACCCTGAACGCATCGATAAATCCCTTAAGGTCAGTGCCCGTCCCCATAATTTCATCGAGGGATGCAAGCAGCGTGAGTGCGGCCTCGAACTCCTCCAGGCCGTCGAATGGCTTGAATCCGAGGTCACTTAAAATATCATTTAGAGCTTCAATGAATGATGAATAACTACTTGTATTATCTGAATTATCCAGCTTGCGAAGGATGCGCATGAGCCATCTGCCATCCTCTGCCGCATCCATGGGAGTAAGGGCGGCAAGCCATGTCTCGGCGCCCGAACCGAGTTCGGCGCGCAGGCTCAGGGTTGGCGCCGCGGCGTGCAGCTTGGGGGGCATCGCGGTAAAATACGGTGACGCGAGGGCCCTGCAGAACTCAACCCTCGGATATCCTCCAGCGACCGCCTCGAGGAGCGCGAGCAGGTCTTGAAACGGGCGCAGTTGTACCGCGCGGCGCTGCCGTGAGATGCGGTACGGGACGCCGTATTTGTGGAATACGCGCTCGACGATGGCCCTGTAGGGCTCGATGTCTGGAAAGCCGACAACAGTCTCATCCAGCCTGCGGTTCGTCCCCGAGAGGTATCCCTGCTTGATCTCGCGGGCGATCTGCTCGACCTCCTCCTCCATCGAGCGCGCTGCGTGGTATTCGAACGCCGGGCGGGGCGGGGGCGGGGTCGCCCAGCTTTCGTCCAGCTCATACCGCTCCCTTAGGCTCTGGCTGAAACAGTGCGAGAGGTCCCCGCCGGGGTCCGAGACAGGGATAAATATCAGGGTCTCGGCAGCGGCCTCGATCAGTGTCGAGACCACCTCTAGCTCGGCGTTGTTCATCTCGTAGTATCCGTCGATCACGAGCGTCTCGATCCTTATGTGCTCGCGTATCATTTCCGCGGATGCGGCATATAGATCGTCGTCGTCGATTGCCCCGGCGCGTTCGAGCGCTTCTTTGTAAGCATCCCAGCCGTCCATCGCCAGAAATGCGCGCTTCGAGACCTCCTCCGGGACGTTCAGCCCGGTCATCGCCTCTGAGAGTATCGCCCTGACCTCGCCGGGGGTGCGGCCAGGGAAGTGGCGCTTGAGTTCGTTGATAAACCCGGCGGTGATGCGGCTCAGCCCCATCCCCGAGCCGGTAAGCGAGCCTAGCATAAGCGGTATGAGCGTTGGGGGGACTATCCGTGAACTGCCGTAGGTCTTATGGAGGCCGCGGCAGAGGCCGCTGAGTTTCTGGAGCCGCGGCGGGCGGTAGCACTCGCCGCCTATGGACTTAAAAAGCAGCTTGCCGGCATAGAGCAGGCTGTCGGTGGGCGCTATGTATGTGACGCCCGAGAAATCGCGTCCGGGCGATCCGCGCAGCGCGGCCTCTCGTGCCGTGCCCGCTGCGGGCGGGATGTAGTGGATACGGATACCCATGCCGGATAGGATACGCCAAAGGAAGCGGGCGCGGCAATTATGTCATAGTATAGGGATGGAAACGGTGACATTGAAGGTACTTAAAATGCGCGTCGGCCCGGTGCACGGAAGGCACCCGTGGGTATTCTCGCAGGCGCTGGCGCATATCCCCGACGGCATGCAAAGCGGCACCCCCGTGAGGCTCGAAGACGAGAAGGGCGGGTATCTGGCCTCGGGGTACTTTAACTCATACTCGCAGATCGCCGTGAGGCTCTGGGGCTATGACCCGGCCGAAACGATTGACCGCGCGTTTTTCCTGCGCCGCATAGGGCGAGCGCTGCGGCTCCGGAAGCGTTATGTCGAGACCCCGGAGTGCGACTCCTACAGGCTCATAAACGGCGAGAGCGACCTCCTGCCGGGCCTGATCGTCGATAAGTACGCCGGGTGCCTGAGCGTGCAGTTTCACACGCCGGGCATCGAGCTCTGGAAGTCCCAGATAGTCGATGCGCTGATCGAGGCTGTATCGCCCGAGGGCATATACGAGCGCTCGGACGTCTCGGTGCGCACGCGCGAGGGGGGCGAGGGCTCAACAGGGCTGCTGTACGGCGAGGTGCCGGACGCCGTGACGATAAGGGAAAACGGACTCAGGTTTCTGGTGGACATAAAGCATGGCCAGAAGACCGGGTTTTACCTTGACCAGCGCGAGAAGCGGCGCGCTATGATGAAATACTCCGCGGACGCCTCGGTGCTCAACTGCTTTTGCTACACCGGCGGCTTCAGCGTCTATGCGCTCGCCGGCGGGGCCAGGCGCGTCGTGAGCGTCGACGTCTCTGCCGATGCCCTAAGCCTCGCGCGCGAAAACGTGAGGCTCAACGGCCTGGACGAGGCGCGCTGCGAGTTCATCGGGGCGGACGTCAAGCGCTACCTGCGTGACGCTCCGAAGGGCGGCGAGGGTTTTGACGTGATCGTGCTCGACCCGCCTGCGTTCGTCAAAGACCGCAAGAAGAAGCCCGAGGGCCTCGCAGGGTACAGGGGCGTAAACGAGGCCGCCATGAGGCTTATATCCCCGGAAGGCGGCGTGCTTGTGGCATGCTCATGCTCGGCGCACGTATCTATGCAGGAATTCAGGTATATGCTCTCGGAGTGCGGGGGCTCTGCCCGGCGCACCTTGACGGTGCTCGAGAGCTTCACCCACGGGGCGGACCACCCGGTGCTCGTCCCGTTTTTCGAGGGCGAGTACCTGAAATGCCTCTACCTCAGGGTGAGTTCGTAGGGGCTGTCGCAGGATCAATTTTGAGGTTGGTTCTTGATCACGCTGTTAATGACAGCGTTTTCCCGGCTCATCGACCGGTATGCGTTCTCTATGGACTCAATCACCTGCTCGCCCCGGTCGAACTTCCACTTCAGATGCACCGCAAAGAGCGCGAGGTATGCAGCGCTCAGCACGAGCACTATTACGGTAAGGCGCAGCCAATTGCGCTTTATCAGGAAAATCGCGAGCACGGGCACGATCAGGGTAATGATGCAGCCGGTGGCGATAAGGCCCACGGGCGTTGAGAGCGACTGCCGGATGGTCTCCCAAGCGCTCTTTCTGGTTGCCGTAGCCTCGCCCAGGGGTTTGACCCAAGGCGTGGAGTTGACGAGTGGTGCCTTCTGAGAGGCGGGTGGGGTATAGCCATCCGTGACTGAGTTGACCACCTGCGCGGATTTCCTCAGGTCCCTGGGTATCGTCTCCGGCCTGTCAGTGAGCGTCACAATTCCGTTGTGGTCGACGTATCTGTAGACGTCGGCCCGGCAGGGCGCGGAGGCCATAAGCACTATCGCGGCGATCAAGGCAAATAATGTTCTCATTTCTAGATTATGCCTCAAATGTCCGTCCGCGTCCAGCGGGAAGGACCGGCTATCGGGCATGTGGTGGGTGGGCGGGCTTTACTTCCAAGCGGGAAATCGCCGAATATCCTATATGCGGTGCGCGGATATCCATACGCAGGCACAACCGGGAATGCGGCCGGCATGACGCCAATACGCATACTCGACCCCGGCCTGAGAAAACTGGGCGGACACCATCACGACATTGATTTAAGGTTGGCACTGGAGCTGCTTGACCGAGGTTATGAGGTCACACTCCACGGCTGGGCCTCGGCCGATCCTGAACTTATCGCAGACATAAGACGCGCAGGGGTCGCCTTTCTGCCGACGTTTAGGGTGTCAGCATATGCTGATCTAGCCAGAGGGCAGAGCTATCTTGAATTGGCCCGCAAAACAAACGAAGATCTGCGAGAAGTGCCCGACGACGGTTTATGGCTCTGGCCCACTCTGGCCCCTTACCAGCTTTTGGCCGCTGCGCTCCACAGCAGGCATCCCGGTCAGCTCGGATGGCTACATCAGCGTCCCTATACTAATAAGCTCCGAGCGCGTACCTGGGTCCTGGCCGCCGAGCTCTCGGTCTCGGCGCAGATCCCCGTTGTTTTGGGCGCATTCGAGCCGATGCTCCGCGACGCATTTGCCGCATTCTCAAGAGGTCTTACGGTTGAGCTCCTGCCCTTGCCTTACGGCGGTGCACCAAACCCGCGCAAGGCCGGCACGCTAAGACGCATAGGGTTTTTCGGGAATCAACGCAAGGAGCGCGGCATCGAGTTGCTCGAACCGCTTATCTGCCGCCTGCTGGCGCTTGGCTACGAGGTCTTGCTGCAGGATTGCAATGGCGTGCCGAATCCATGGATGGACGATCCCGGGCTTACGGTGCTCGGGTTCGTGCCTGACTTCCGCGCCGCTGTCGCTTCATGCGACCTGCTCGTCTGGCCGTCAAGGAGCGAGAAATACCGCATGCGCATCTCAGGCGTGGTCTGCGAGGCCATAGCCAGCGGCGTGCCGGTCGTGGTGCCGTCCGGATGCGGCCCCGCCGCGCTGACCGAAAAATACGGCTGCGGAACGTTGTTCCACGAGTTCACGGTCGAGTCCGTGCTGGAGGCCATCGCAGAGGCGGCGTCGGGGTATCCCGCGCTATCGTCGGCCGCACGTCTGGCCGCGATCCGCTGGGGCGAGGAGCACGGGATAGGGCGGCTCGCAGCAATGGTCAGCGCGCATGCCGAAGCTCTGCGCTAGGAGGAAACCAGCTCCTTTAGTATCTCCCTGCCTCGCGCGAGGCTGAAGGGCTGGCGCATCAAGGGCCCGGCCGCGAGCACGGGCATCCGCTCTTCCATGAGAGGCCGCGCTGATTTATAGATGATCCCGGTCGGGATCCTCTCGCCCCACTCAAGAGAGCGCCTGAAGGCCTCGACGCGGTCCGTGGGGTCATACTCCGGTTCGAGCTTGTAGGCCCGCTGACGGTACCACGCATAGGTGTTGACCTTGTTAAACGTGACGCACGGCTGCAGGATATCGAGGAGCGCATAGCCCTTGTGCGTGATCGCGGCCTTCATCAGTTCCTTGAGCTGCACGATGTCGCCGGCGAAGCCGCGTCCGACGAAGCTTATGTCCAGCGCGATAGCGAGAGCGAGCGGGTTCAGGGGCTCCGAGAGCTCGCCGAACGGGAGGTTTTTGGCCGCCGTACCCTCGGCCGTGGTCGGCGAGGGCTGCCCCTTCGTGAGCCCGTATATCTGGTTGTTGTGCACGAAGTGCTTGATGTTGAGGTTGCGCCGGGCTGCGTGGATCAGGTGGTTGCCGCCCTCGCCGTAGCCGTCTCCGTCACCGGTGACGTCGATGACGAGCATCTCGTGGTTGGCGAGCTTTATCCCCTCGGCCACAGGGAGCGACCGGCCGTGCAGGCCGTTGAACACGTTGCACTTCAGATAATGGGGGAGCTTGCTCGACTGCCCGATGCCCGAGACTAACATAACCCGATGTGGGGCATAGCCAAGCTCGGTAAGCGTCGCTTTGAGGGAGTTTAAGATCCCAAAATCTCCGCACCCCGGGCACCATGCGGGTTTCTGGTCTATGGCGAACTGTTCTGTCCCGGACATTATTTTTCAAGCCCCCTCAGGATGTAATCCACGGTAAACGGCCTGCCGTCATACCGTGTTATTAGGCCCGAAAACTCAACCCCGGTATGCATGCGCAGCAGTGACGCGAACTGACCGGTCGCGTTGCTCTCGACGCATACCGCACGCTTCGCGCCCTTGAGATAATCGACGTAGTCTCCGGAGGGCAGGGGGCATATCTCGTTGAAATAGAGCATCGCAGCGCTCGTGCCCGAGGCGTTGAGGGTGTCGACAGCCTCCTTGAGCACCCCGTAGGTCGAGCCCCAGCCGGTGAGGATGAGTTCCGGCTTGTCCGATCCGTAGCGCATCGGCTGCGAGATCTCGGCCCTCAACGCGTCGATCTTCTTAAACAGGCGCTTCTGAACCATCTTGATGCGCGTGGCCGCGTCCTCGATTATGTGGCCGTCCTCGTCATGTTCGTCGCTGTCCGCGACCACGACGTGAGGGGATTCGCCGGGCACCGCGAGAGGGGTGATTCCGCTGTCAGTGAATTTGTGGCGTTTGTATTCCTTGACAGTGGCCAGCGCCTCGGCCCTGAGCCTGTAGTCGTTGTAGATGAGCTTGCCGGTCTCCAGCGAGTCGTAGGTCCACTGCGCGTCGCCCAGGTACTGGTCGAAGACAACGAAGGCGGGGATCTGGTATTTCTCTGCGATCTCGAACGCCTTGCTCGTAAGGTAGATCGCCTGCTCCGGCGAGCCGGGCGCGAAGACCGCGCGCGGGAACTCGCCGTGTCCCGCAAACAGGATAAATAGTAGATCGCCCTGCTCGGTGCGCGTAGGCAGGCCGGTGGCGGGGCCCGGCCGCATCGCCTCGAATATCACAATCGGCGTCTCGGTCATCCCGGCGAGCGAGAGCCCCTCGACCATGAGCGCGAAGCCGCCGCCGGAGCTTCCGGTCGCGGCGCGCACACCGGCGAACGACGCCCCGAGCGCCATGTTGATCGCTGCGATCTCGTCTTCGGCCTGCTCGACCACGACCCCGTACTTCGCGGCCTTCGACGCGATCACGTTCATCACTGCCGTCGCTGGGGTCATCGGGTACGCGCTGTAGAACTTAAGGCCGGAGGCGAGCGCGCCGTAACCAGCTGCCACGCCTCCGTTTATGATGAGCTTGGGTTTGTTCGACGGCGCAGCGGACGCAAAGCGGCACTCGCTGCAGTGTTCCTTCGCGTAATCGAACCCGGCGCGCGCCGAGCGCAGGTTCTCCTCGACCACCTCCGCGCCCTTCTTGGTGAAGTGCTCCCTGAGCAGGCCTTCGAGCGAAGAGATCTCCATGCCGAGCATCCCGAGCACCGCTCCGGTCGCGACGGTATTCGCCATCACAGGGCCGCCGCCGTGCTCCACAGCGAGGCGCTTAAACGGGATGTCCATCATGCCGGGGCGGTCGGCCTTGATCCCGAGGGTATCGGAGTCGAGCGCGGCCATGCCTCCGTCAGCCATTTCGTTTAGGTCGATCTCGATGCTGGCCCTGTCCAGCGCCACGAGGATATCGATGCGTTCGGAAGCGGACATCACGCGGCGGTCGGCCAGGCGTATCTGATAGAAGTTATGCCCGCCGCGCACGCGGCTCTCGTAGTCCTGGTTCGAAAACACATGGTATCCCGACCGGGCGCATACCTCGCTGAAGAGTTCGCCGACGGTCTGCACGCCCTGTCCGGCCTCGCCGCAAATCCGGATCGTGTAGTCCACTCAGCCTTCCACTATGCTGTGCTCTGACCACATGAACCAGTTGCCCGTGTCCGTCAGGAAAGAGTGCGTGTTGGAGAACGCCTCGTAATGTTTCTGCTCCTCGGCCATGAGCACCTTGAACAGTTCCCTGAAGCGCTCCTCGTGCGTCCGGTCCTCCGACAGGAGCTTGTAGAAATCATACCCCTCGCGCTCCATGCGCATCGCTATCTTGAGGACCTCGATCTCGTCCGTGGTCGCGGTGATGCGCTCCGACATCTCGTCCTTCAGTTCGGTGAAGATGGTCTTGATCCTGTCCATCGGGTTGACGCGTTCGAGCTTGAACTCCATCTTGTTGAGCAGCCTGGTCAGGTATTCGAGGTGACGCTTCTCGTCCTCGGCGATCGAGAGGAACATCTTCTTGCCGACCTTGTTGGTCGTCCTTCCCGATGCCTCGGTGTAAAACGCGATCGCGTCGGACTCCATCTTTATGGCCGTCTTTACCTCATCCATATCTTATCTCCTACACTTTCTCGAATTCGCTTTTTGGCGCGCCGCAGACCGGGCAGGTCCAGCCGTCAGGGAGCTTGTCAAAGGGCGTGCCGGGAGGCACTCCATTATCAGGGTCACCAGCCGCCGGGTCATAAACATATCCGCAAACATTGCACTTATACTTGTCCATTAGTTTTGTCCTCCTGGGGGAATGTGCATAACCTTATATATAGTCCAATTATGGCCGGTTGTCAACGTATTATACTGGGCACGGTGGGAGGCGTTTAAATAGGGAATTGCGGCCTGCGTCCGGGGTATCAGGGGAGGGCCCCCGATTGAGGCGGGGAAGGGCTTAACCTTTTAGGTTGAGGCGCGAGACCGCCTTGGCCTCTCCGCCCGTGGAGAGCGAATCGGCGAATCTGCGGGAGGTCCCCAGCGCGCCCATCCTGCCGCTGAGGTCGCTCATCCGCATGCCGACTATCGTCTGCAGGGCGGCGTCCTCGGCCGCCAGCTGCATGACGACGGATTTGAGCCGTTCGCGTTCGGCCTCCGGAGGCGGGGTTGCCATCAGGGGCTTCAGGCGTTCGATCACGGATGCGCGCTCCTGCATGAGGCTTGCAGCCTCATCGAGCCTGCCTTCGACCAGCGCCTTGCGCTGGCGGTTAAAGAGGCCCAGGAGTTCCTCGCACAGGGCGAGGTGCCCGTCGTGTCCGCTCACGCCCTGATATTGGCGAGCATCGGGGCCGCGCCTGCCTGCGGGGCTGTTACGGTGGCGTTGGACCTGCGGTAGTTCAGTTCCATCTGCTTCCATCCGGCCCTGAGCTCGGAGAGCACGCGGAGCGAGTCGTCATAGCCCTTGAGGTCGTTTTTGATGCTGATGTCGATGAGGCGGCGCATGATGAAGGCATAAAGCTTTGAGAGGTTCGCCGAGATCTCGCCGCCGGATTCCATGTTGAGGCTGCAAGCGAGTTCTCCGATTATGGACGTCGTCTTGCCGAGATACATGCCCTTTCCGGCGATGTCTCCCTGCTCGAAGCGCTTTCTCGAGAGGTTCAGGAAGTTTATGGCGCCGTCATAGAGCAGCGAAACGATCCTCACCCTGTCGGCCGTCTGTATCGACGCGCTCTGGTATGCTGATTTCTCGGTCATTAGATCTCCCTCCGCACGGTTTTATCTCACCGTTGCCCATGAAGTTATACTGGATATGTATGAGCCCTGAGTTTTCATGTCGTTGAGCGTCATCTCGAGCTGGGTGAACTGGTTTTGGTAGTTGGTCTGTATCTGGGTGAGCCTCGCCTGCATGTCCGTGATGTCAGTGCCGGCCTGGGTGATGGTGCTCTGAAGGCTCTTTTCCCGGAGCGTTAGGGAGCCGTATGTAAGGTCAGTGGCGTTTTTCGTTGCGTTGTATATGCTCGTGGACACGGCCTTGAGCATCTTCAGGGCGTCGGCGCTATTGCTTGAGAGGGCTGTTGCGAAGGCCGAGGAATCCATCGACAGCGTCACGCCGGTCTGGTCCAGATTGATCCCGGCCTGCGAAAGCGAGGACATGCTTGACGACAAACCGGAGATCGGGCTGGATATGACCGACTGTATGCGGGTCATCAGGTCTCTCGCGGTGGACTCAGAGAACAGCTCTCCGCCGGTATTTGTCGTGGTGTCATAGGTGGAGTTCTGGTCGATGAAGCTGCGCAGGTCGTTATATGCGCTTACGAGCGATTGAAAATTCGTCGTGGCGGTGCTGGTGTCCGGCTTTATCTCTATGGTGGTCGAGGGTGGCGTTGTCTTGTTGGCCTTCTCGAGAGTGAAGGTGACGCCAGTGATTACGTCCGAGATGGTGTTGGTGTCGCGCGTGATCTGGGTGCCGTCGACCGTGAAAATGGCGCTCTGGGCCTTGCTGGTCTGGGTGAAGCTCGACGCGGTGAAATCCACGCTGCCGGTGCCGTCCAGCGTGGTGCCGGAGTCGACCGTGATGCCGTTTGAGTCTCCGCTGCTGGCGCCGGTGAGCACGAGGCGGTAGTTGGTTCCGTCGTTGAGGACCGTGGCGGTGACGCCGGGATTGTTGGTGTCGTTATTGATCGAGTCGGCAAGGTCCTGAAGCGTATCGCCGGATTTTACAGCGACCGTGGTCTGTTTGCCGCCGTAGGTATACTGGAAGGCCTTGTCCGAACCGCTTGAGTTGACGACGGTCGTGGCGGAAGCCACACCGCTGTGGACTTCCTTTTCCTGCTGGGCGAGCTGAGTGACCGCGATTGTGTACTTCCCCGCGGTCGCATTCGCGGTCGACGTGGCAGTCAGAATCGAGCTGTCGGCGACAGAGAGGGAGTTAGAGGAATATCCTGTGGAAAACTGCAGTATGTCAGCGGCTTTTTGGAGCGCAGTCACCTTGGTGTTGAGCTGGTTATAGGTATCGAGCTTGTTTTGGTAGTCGGTCTGCTTGTTCTGCAGTTGCGTCAGAGGCTGCTGCTCGACGGACATGAGCCCGCTGATCAGCGCGTTGTAATCTATGCCCGAACTCAACCCCGTTGTGATCGCGAACGTCGAACCCGCCATCTTACGCCTCCTTGTTCACGAACAGCCCGCCCTTTTCTCCGCCTTGTTCATTGTTAAGGGCTTCAGCCACCTTCACAAGTTCCTCCGGGGGGACCTGTTTTATGACCTCTCCCGTGTCCTTATCCACGATCTTCGCTATGACCATGCCGGCCTCGTGGTCGATCTCCAGCTTGAGGCTCCTGTTGCTAAAGCGCTCGAAGCTGTCCAGCTTCACGTCCTTCTTATCGGCATGTTCCCCTTGTTTCTTTAATTCAACTACAGCAGCGGCTCCGTTATTGCTTTTGGCTGTGACCGCAGAGTTCTCTGTCTGTTTCTTGGCCGCGCCGCTACTGTCGCTGGAATCCGGTTTCAAGAACTTGGGGGAGGCCATGGCCGCAGCCTGTTGGGCTATGCCTATGTCCGTGTTCATCTTCTCTAGTCCCCTTTCGCCTTATTGTTGCCGGACGGCCCCAAGAGGAGCCGTCCGGCACATAGGCCGTTCTTATATTTTGCGGATTACTTCAGGAGCTGCAGGGCCTGCTGCGGAAGCGCGTTGGCCTGGGCCAATATGGCCGTGGCCGACTGCACCAGGATCTGGTTTCTCGTGAACGTCGCGGTCTCAGATGCGAAGTCCGCATCCTGTATGCGCGAGTTGGCTGCGCTGAGGTTCTCGGACGTCGTGCTCAGGTTCGATATCGTGCTCGTGAGCCTGTTCTGGATGGCGCCGAGCGCGCCGCGCATCGTGCTGACGTTGCCGATGGCGGTATCGAGGGTGTTGAGCATGTTCTTGGCGTTCGTCTGGCCGGTCTTGTCGCCGGGGGTCGTATCGTCGATCGTTGCGTTGGCTGCTATCCCGAGGCCGAGCGAGGACGCCGCGGAAGCGAGCTTGATGTTGATCTGGTCGTTTGCGGTCGCATGGAACCCGACCTGCAGCGCGACGCCGGTGCCAACGCTCAGCGTCCCGTCGAGGAGCTTGGTGCCGTTGAACTCCGTGACGTTGCTGATACGGTCGATTTCCTGCTTCAGCTGCTGGAACTCGGTGTCCGTGGCGGTGCGGTCTCCGGCGGCGAGGGTGCCGTTGGCCGACTGGGTCGCGAGCTCCCTCATACGGGCAAGGATGTCGCCGATCTGCTGGAGGCCGCCCTCAGCGGTCTGGGCAAGGCTGGTGCCGTCCTGAGCGTTCCTGACCGCAACGGCGATGCTGCGGACCTGTGAGGTCAGCTTGGAGGATATGGCCAGCCCGGCCGCATCGTCCTTCGCCGAGTTGATGCGCAGGCCCGATGAGAGCCTCTGTACGGAAACGTTCAGTGCTTCGCTGTTCGCTGCCAGGTTTCTCTGTGCGTCGAGGGATGCTACGTTTGTGTTGATTACGAGTGACATTGTTGCTTCCTCCTTGAATAAGTTCTTCGAGCGTCCATGCCCGAAGTAACGACTATGCTAAATGGAACTAACCGCCCCTTTCCGTGCTCCCTCCTTTCCGGGCGGAGAGTGATAAAATTAACTGTATCAATACTTATCGGCCAGGCGCGGGGAAAACTTTAACGTTTTTTAATATTATTTTTAAATTTTAAAATCGCCTTTAAAACCAGTAGGTTAGGGGGGGGGTATGCGTGCTGCTAAGGGAGCTTGCCGGCGGTTTGAGCGTTGAGTTTGTATAAAAATGCCAGGATTTCGGCTACCGCCCTGTAAAGTTCCGAGGGGATTTCCTGGTTTACCTCAAGTGCCGATAGGACCTCGACGAGTTCCTTGTCCTCGCGGACCGGGACCCCGTTATCGCGTGCGATCTGCATGATGCGCTCGGCCACGACCCCGCGGCCCTTGGCCACCAGCCTCGGGGCGTTGTCCTCGCCGTGCCTGTACTTCAGGGCTGTCGCGAGCAGTGGTTTTCTTTCCTCGTCCATCCCTACACCTTTATATTGATACCGCTCGGGGCCTGTTCCCCGATGCGCATGCCGTGTTTTTGTACGATATTCATCGCAGATACCCTTAAGCCCTGCGCGCTGAACCTCCTGGCCAGCTCGCCCGAGCCGCCTCTGATCGCGAGTTCGGTCTTGGGATCCTCGGCCAGCATCGAGAGGTAGATCGAGCCGCCGAAGGTGGTAACCGAGAACGATACCTTGCCGATAGGGTCCATATCGAGGCTGATGTCGCAGGTATGAGAGGGGCGGCCCCCCTCGTTTTTCTTCCTGAATGTCAGCTCGCCGTCGCGGAGCTGCTCCCATGCGGCCGGGAAGAACATATTGAGCATGTTCTCGACCTTCGAGGTCAGCTGGAAGAACTCGATGTTCCTGAGTATCTTCTCGACATTGGCGTTCATGTCCGCATTGCTGATCCCGTGGCTGCGCAGCAGCCTCACCATCTCCGCGGTCTTGAGTTTTTCGGAGATCCCCAGCAGGGTCTCCTTCAGGTCCGGCCGCTGCTGCATGCGCGTTAGGCTCGTACGCATCGGCCCGGCCGGGAGCGGCTTGCCAGCAAGCAGGCGGGTGATCAGCGTGACCTCGTTGTCCGTGAGCCCGGCCGTTCTCAGGGACGAGCTCACGGCCGGCGTATCCAGCGCCTCTGCGAATTTCTCGATCAGCCCGCGTCGGAGCTGCCCGGCCTGCATCTGCGATATGAAGGCCATCGCGCTCTGGCTGGGGCCCGTGCGGCCTCCGAGGGCGTTTATCAGCACCGCTATCTCTGGCTCTGTGATGCCCTGAGATTTTAGGGCATCGATCACTCCCCCGGTGCTTAAGGCCTCGGCGAGCCTCGGCAGCACAGCGGCATACGGCCCATTGGTTAGCGAATTGAGGGCCGCGGACATATCCATGGCCGAACGCCCGCCGACGAACGAGCCTAACTTCCCGGCCAGCACGTTCATCACAAGCTCGATCTCGCTGCCCGAGACCCCGGCCGAGCGGTATGCGGACCCGATCTCCCGGTTGCCGACGGCCCTTATCATGGCAGCGATCACCTCGTCGCCCGGTTGGGTAGTGCCGCGAAGCACTTGCACCAGGAGGTCCATATGCTGGGTATTGAGCCTGAGCGAACCGAATGCCTGCTGCACGGACGGCTCCGTACCTGCCTCGACGAACCGCTCAATTGCAGCGTTAATAACAGACTGCCCTGAACCACCCGGCTGTGCAGCGACGCCCGGCTGTGCAGCGGCACCCGGCTGTGCAGCGGCGCCCGGCTGTGCAGTGACGCCCGGATGGACAGCGACACCCGGTTGGGCCGCGACGCCCGGTTGGGCTACGACACCCGGTTGGGCAGCGACGCCCGGCTGTGCAGCGACTCCCGGCTGTGCAGCGACGCCCGGCTGTGCAGCGGCTCCCGGCTGTGCAGCGGCTCCCGGCCGGACAGTGACGCCCGGCTGGACAGTGACGCCCGGCTGGACAGTGACGCCCGGCTGGACAGCGACGCCCGGCTGGACAGCGACTCCCGGCTGTGCAGCGACTCCCGGCTGTGCAGCGACGCCCGGCTGTGCAGCGACGCCCGGCTGGACAGCGACGCCCGGTTGGACAGCGACTCCCGGCTGGACAGTGACGCCCGGTTGTGCAGCGACGCCCGGTTGTGCAGCGACGCCCGGTTGTGCAGCGACGCCCGGTTGTGCAGCGACACCCGGCTGAATTTGAGGTGAGAGGCCCTGAAGCACCGCGAGCTTAACCTTTGCCTCATACATTATGCCCGAGCCCTCGACCGAGGCCCGGAGGCCGGCAGCATCAAGCCCCTCGGCTGGGGGCAGGGCGCGGTCTAAAGTGGCGAGTTCGGGGATAGCCGCGCGGATTGGAGCGGGCAGCGATTTTAGAACATGGATGGCCTGCGCCAGATCGGATGACGTCATCCGGGCATCGGAGAAACCGGCGAGCAGCTCTCTTGCAATGCCCTCGATGGCCGAGGGTTGTTCAGCCTCGGCCGTGGTGCCCAGAAACCTGAGCGCGACGCCTCCGCCTTCTCCCCCGGTAACCTCGAGGAGCACGGTCTGGCCCTTCGGGAGCGGCACCTGTGACGGGACGTTCAGAAACAGGTTGTCCTGCTGCAGACCGGGCTGGGCCTCGCCCTTGCCTGTAGGGAGGATGACCTTTAGCGAGACGATCCCGTTGAGGATGTAATCCATGACTTCGGCCTTCAGCACGGTGCCGATTCGAAGGGAACTGGCTGCTGCGGGGGTGACGCTGGCGGCCGGAATGGTGAGCACCGTCCCGGGGTCCACGTATCCGCCTGTTACCGCTTCCATCCCTGGCCTTTCAATATATATGACGCACCAAGGCACAAGGCCCCCCTCCCGGCCCATCCGGAACGGGGCTGATCGTGTCCAGCCGTCGCGTATATATTACCCCGCGCATCCTTGCGGGGGCGTAGTCTCAGTTCGGGCTTTCGGCTACGGCCTGCACGCCTATCATGAGCTTCGAATTGATTGCGAGCGGGCCCTCGAGGTTTGCGATGACCTCGTCGTTTTCGACCCTGAGTATGACGAGCAGCGCCAGGTCGTCGTCTTCTTCGAGCCTGAGCGCGCCCCTGGTCGTGCCGCCAATCTCGACCGCGAACTCTTTGATGAACTTCTGGGGCGGCGTCACGATGAACGCTATGTCGGGGTCATCGACGCTCTGGAGCCACTTCAGCTCGGTGTCCTTGTAGTCGAGCAGCAGGTAGCGCTTCAGCGACGGGAAGCCGAGCAGACCTTCGTGGAAAGTGATGATCTTCCGTTCGTCGACGCCGAGGGTGCCGAACCTGGAGGTGGTGATAGAAATCATCTCTTCCCCATCGCCTCCTTCAGTTTCGAGAAGGCATCCATGGAGGAGGAGGCCGCCAGGCGGTTTTCCTGCTTGACCCTCTCGTATATCTCCCCGCGGTGTATGACCACGCTCGGCGGGGCCTTGATCCCGATCCTCACATGGCCCCCCTTGATCTCCACTATCGAGACGACAATGTCCTCTCCGATGCGGATCTCCTCGCCGAGTTTCCTTGTCAGGACAAGCATGCAGCCTCCGTCGCACCCGATTTTCCGTAAGCCGCTCTATCATAACATTTCACCCTCGGCTTTACTTGATGAAATCCAGGAGGCTTTGGTTGATTATCTTTCCGGCCGACTGCTGCATGGCGGTAAGCGCGATTTGCGTCTTGTTGAGCGACGACGCCGTTGTGGCGTAGTCCGCGTCCTGGACGCCGGACAGCTGCGTCTGTAGCGTGAGCTGCGTGTTGCTTATGCGTGTCTTAAGGCCGTCGAGACTGCTGAGCCTCGAGCCGATCAGAGAGTTGACTTCGCTGACGTGAGTGCTGGCCGCGTCTATCCTGTCGAGGGAGGCCTTGATGGTCGTAGTGTCGTTGTTCGTCAGGGCCGTCTGCAGGTTGTCGAGCATGCCGAATATGTTGCCCTGACCGTCGAAGCCGTCGAATACCTGGCTGCCCGGTACGGTGGTGTCGACATAGGTGTTGTTTTCGACAAGCACCTTCTTGACGTTCGAGTCGCCCTGATATGTGCCGGTCGCAGGATCGTACGCAGGGGTGCCGGTCTTGAATCCGGAGAAAATATAGTTGCCTTCGTACTGGCTGTTGGCTACGTTCATCAGAAACTCGCGGTCGTTTTTCACTTCCTCGGAGATCGAGGCGCGGTCGTCGGCCGACAGCGTCCCGTTGGCCGCCTGCACGGTGAGTTCCTGTATGCGCGACAGCGTATCGGAGACGTTCTGGACGAGCCCCGACGCATACGAGAGCTTGCCGGTGGCGTCGTTGACGTTGTTCAGATACTGGGATCCGGCGTTGATCGAGACCTGGTAGTCCTGCGCCTCCGAGTAGCCGACCACGTCGTCGGAGGGCTTGGTGAATTTATTGCCGCTTGAGAGCTGGCTGTATAGGTCGTTCATGTTCTGAAGGCTGCTTTGATAGCTCGTCAGAACCTGATCATAGATCATGCTTTGCGTTACTCTCATTTTGGTCCTCCTATGTCAAGCCCTGATTATGTTCCAGACCCAAGCGAGATCACGGTCTGCATGAGCAGGTCCGCGACTGTGATTATGCGGGCCGAGGCCTGGTATGCACGCTGGTACTTTTCCAGGTTCACGGCCTCTTCGTCGATCGATACAGCGCTTATCTGATCGCGCCTGTTTTGAAGGTCGCTTTGCAGGGTAGCGTCAAAGGTGCTGGCGTTGTTTGCGGAGGCGGCAGCAGTTCCTATCTTCGACACGATGGAACTGTAGTACTTGGAGAGCGTGCCATTCTGTCCGCCTATGCTCAGGCTCGCAGTCTGGAGGTTCGCTATCGCGAGGGCGTTGATGTTGTTGCCCGGCCCGTTGTCGAGCGTGAGGCTGACGGAGGTCGAGGCCGTGCCGCTGCCGGTTGAGTTGTCGTCGAGTGTCGCTGTGCTGCCGAGCGTGCCGGTGGCAGGGGTGACCGTGACCGAGGTGCCGGTGGCAGGGTTCGATCCGCCCCACCCGGTGATCGAGATCGGTACGGCGCCGCTTGCCGGGTTTGCGAGAATGGCGGTGACGTTTCCGTTTCCGTCGTCTGCGAACGTATAGCCCTGAAGCGTCCCGTTGTTGGTCTGTTCGGTATGGAGCGCGTTATAAAACGCTGTGGCGTCGCCGGTCGCGGAGCCTGTCCCGGTGTAAGAAAGCGATATGCCGTCTATGGTGAAGTTTACCGTCTCGCCGGGGTCCGAGGTGAAGCCGCTGAACGTGGCCCCAACATTAGACGCCGGCAGCGACGCGGCGATCTGTGAGGGGTCCGTGATGGCCAGCCTCATGTTATTTATTATGTTTGCCGGATCGACGGCGGATGACGAGGGGGTGAAGAAGTCGCGGCCGGTGACGCCGTCGAGCCCGTAGCCCTGTCTGTGCTGCGCGTTAACGTTGTCGACTATCGAAGCCATGAGGTTTCTGAGCGGATCTATAGCGTTTGAGCGTACGGAGGCCCTGAGGGCTGTGTCTCCCGCAACGCTCCCCTGCGTAATATATTGCTCTATCTGGGAGTTGCCCACAAAGTAATGGACGTCCTGGTTGGCGTCGGTCTGCGTCGTGATCTGTCTCGATATGTTTCCGTCGACGAGGTTCTGTCGGCCGACGATGACCGTAATCTGGCCGGTAGTACTGTTTGTCACGGTGTTGAAATTTACGTATTTTGCGAGCTGCGTCAAGTCGTTGTCACGCTGGTCGAGCAGGGTGCTTGCTTTGCTCGGTCCTCCGGCGGTCGATATCTTGGCGTTTAGGTCAGCGATGTCTTTCGTCAGCGAATTTATCCCGGTAGCGGTGCTGGTCAGGTCGTTGTTGGCATTGGTTATTATGGTTTCAAGGGAACTCTGCATCTGCTGGGCATTGCCGATGAGGTCGTTGGCGTTCTGCATGAGCACAGTGCGCTGAGAAATGTCCTCGGGATTGTTAACCACGTTATTCCATGAAGTGAAAAAGGCGTTCAGCGAACTTGACAGCCCGGCCCCGGCAGCATCGTTAAAGACCTGCTCGGCCTGGCCGAGCCCGCCTGAAATCGAACTGGACGTCGCGGCGGTGGACGTCTGTGTAAGGAGCTGGTTATTTAAAAGCGCGTCGTAATCGCGCTTTATGCCCGTGGCGCTCACGCCGGTGCCGACCTGCCCGATTACCCCGTAGTTTGAAGGGGTTAGAGGGGTGAGCTCGACCTCCTCGCGGGAGTAGTTTGGAGTGTTTACGTTGTTTATGTTGTTTGCGCTGACAGTAAGGGCCAGCTGGCTGGTATTAACGCCGGTCAGGCCTGTATTAAAAAGCCCCTGTATGGACATCTAGGTCTCCTTCGACAGCAGTCTGCCGGGCCTGTCTGCGGACACGGTCGCTATGCCTAGGGATTCAAAGAACCTCGTGGAATTCCTCACATAGCGGAGGGAACGCTCTATCAGAACTTTGTTGACAGAGTTAAGTTCGCTGCATGCCTGCACGATGCTCATGAGCATGGAGCGCTGGGCCTCGAGGGCTGCGTCGCCCGTATGCTCGGCGATGCGCCTTAAGCTCACAGGGGACTGCATGCACGCCTCGGGGTGCTCGTGGGCGAACTTCGAGGTCAGCCTGGCCCGTTCCTCCTCAAGGAGCCTGATCCGCATCAGCGCGGTGTCCTTGCGCTTCGAGAGCTCCTCGACCGCCGATGCGTCGAGGTCGTGGAGGCTCTGGCGCTCCGCCTCCAGCAGGTCCCTCAGCGTCAGGTAGCTGCCGGTCAGGTCGGAGAGGATCCTGGCTATGGCCCCGGTCCCGTTCATATTATCTCGTCAAGGATCTTTCCCGCGAGTTTTTCGGCATCCACGCTGTAGCTGCCGTCCTGGATCGACTGCCTCAGCTCCGCGACCTTTTCGGTGCGCACCTCAGGCTGCGCCGAGATCAGCCCGAGCAGTTCGGAGACCCCTTTGCTCTTGCCCGATACGTTTACCTTGTCAGCGCTGGCGGCCTTCTTCTCGTCCGGGGCCTTGTTGCCCTCGGCCTTCTTTCGCTCCACGCGGCTGAGCCCAGTTGCCTGGACCTGATTGACCTCCGGCGGTATCCCATCTATGTTGCTCATATGGCTCACCTCCTTGAGAGTTTCTTGAGACTCTCATCGGCAGATGGGCCCGAAAACTTTAATGCGTGTTGAGTGTATGGATTATTATTCTTTATTTCCGCTAGGTTATATGCTTTAGGTGGCCCGTTTACGGTATGGTTTACTGTATCAGGCTGTGGTGCCGGATGCCCTGTGGGGGGCGAACCTGCCGCGGCTGTGTCTGGAGTTAACGGGCCATGTACCGTTGAGGTACCGGCGGCTGCCGCTGCGCGCGCCTCCTCGGATTTCTTTTCGTATTTCATCATGCCCTTGAGGATTATGTCCTGAAGCCCGATGCCCCGCTTCGCGACCGAGTGGGCGACCTCCATGTCGAACATCGAGGCGTAGGTGTCCGAGCCAGTGCCCTTTCCGAAGAACTCTCCGCTCGTGGTCTTGCGCATCTCCTTGAGCATCTCGTAGACGAACTGGGCCTCCATCTCCTCGGCCGTCTTATGCATGGCCTTGGTCCGGTCCTTTTCGCCCTGGAGACTCATGATCTGCGGGATTTCCATTACATGATCTCCAGGTCGGCCTTGAGCGCCCCGGAGGTCTTGAGGGCCTGCAGAATGGCGACCAGGTCCCTGGGCGTGACGCCGAGGGCGTTTAGGGCCTTTACAACTTCCCCGAGTGTTACGCCATAGACCTCGACGAGTCCCTTCGAGGTGTCCTCCTTGGCCGTAACCGTACGGTCGGGTGTGACGATGGTCTGCGCCCCCTGAGGTGCGAATGGCGGGGGCTGAGATACGTTGTAGCTCGTCTTGACCTCGATGGTCAGGTTGCCGTGCGCGATGGCCACGGGCGAGAGCTTCACGTTGTTGCCGATTATGACCGTGCCGGTGCGCTCGTTGATGATAACGCGCGCCGGGATGTCCACGACTACGTCGACGGTCTCGATCTTCGCGATCATCTCAACAAGCCTGTCTTTGTACTCGTCGGGCACCGTGATGCTGATCGAAGAGGGGTCCTGCGCGATGGCGATCTGGGCGTTGAATTCCCTGTTGATCGCCTCGGCCGCAGACATCGCGGTGGTGAAATCCTCCCTGTGCAGGAAGAGCTTCATCTTCCCGTCGGCGCCGCCGAGGACGAACGGCGGCTCCGTCTCTATGATCGCCCCCTGAGGGACGTTGCCAACGGTAGTGTGATTTTTCTGGACGGTCGTGCCGCCGCCGCCGCCCAGGAACCCGCCTATCGAGACCGGCCCCTGCCCAACGGCGTATACGCGGCCGTCCGGGCCCTTAAGCTGGGTCATCAGCAGGGTGCCGCCTTCGAGGCTCGACGCATCGCCCATGGTGGAGACGAGGGCGTCGATGCGCGTGCCGGCCTTCGGAAACGGAGGCAGCGTGGCCGTGACGATTACTGCCGCGGTGTTCTTTGAGGCTATGTCGACCGGGTTGACCGTGAGCCCGAGCCTTTGAAGCATGTTGGCGAGGCTCTTCTCGGTCGAGATGCCCTTGTCTCCGGTGCCCTTCAGACCGACGACCAGCCCGTAGCCCATGATCTGGTTGTCCCGCACGCCCTCAAACGAGGCCACGTCCTTTATCCTCTCGGCCCGCGCCGAGCCCGGAGATATCAGGGCCGCCGCTGTGAGGGCGAATACAACCAATAATATATAATATCTTCTCATCAGAAGGGCCACACCTTGTCCATCAGCCTGACCATCCAGCCCGGTCCCTGCTTGTCAGCGAGCACGCCCTGGCCGGTGTAGAATATCTGGGCCTCGGCGACGTAGTTGCTGGAGATGCTGTTGTCGCTCTGGATGTCCTCGGGCCTGATGAGCCCCTTGAGAATGAGGATCTGCTCTTCGTTGTTGACGGTCATCTCCTTGCGCGACTCGATCACGAGGTTCCCGTTGGGCAGGACCTCGACGACCTTGGCGGTGATCGTGGCGTTCAGCGCGCCGGAGCGGATGGTCGTGCCCTTTCCGTCGTAGGCGTCGCCTACGTTGGCCGATACGTTCGGGGTGAAGCCCTTGCCCTTTCCAAACAGGTTGGTCAGGCCCAGGTCCAGCGGGATGCCGAAGAGCGTGCTGATGCCTGCGTTGTATGAGGAATCGCGCGTGGTCTTGGTCTCGGCGTCCTTTGTCGCGGCCGCGTTTTCGACGATCTTGATCGTCACGAGGTCGTTGACGTCGTGGGCCTTTACGTCGCTGAACAGGCCCTTGCCCGATGCGCGCCACAGGCTGTTTTTGGTCACCGGCGTGTTATCGACATCGGCCCTGGTTACCGGCTGGATGTATTTCGGGGGATAGGCAGGCATGCTGCTTACCGCTATCCCGTTGCAGGCCGTGACGAGCCCCAGAAGAAGGAAGGCGAATGTGGCGATGAATTTGCGTTTCATATCAGTACACCACCTTTACCGTGTTTTCGTCCACCAGTATCCCGGTGACCACCCTGTCTGAGGAGGCGTTCTTGACCTTGACCGGCGAGCCGATCCTGGCGTCCTCCCAGAGAGTCCCTGCGGCAGTGATCTTAAGGCCGTCGGTTATGGCAACGATGTCCACCTTGCAGCCCCGCTTGCGCATCTCATTGCTCGGAGGGGCGATCATGTCCTCGGTAAGCGGCCGCCCGGCCCCGATCGGGCGCGACAGCGGCATCCCGACAACCTGGCCCATGTCGTGCATCGTGCCGGGCTGCAGTTTCGAGACGTCCGCGCTGCTGAGGTATACCTCGTCCTGCTCTATCAGGTGCCCCTTTCGCATCGGGTAACGCGGTATGATGACAGTTTCGAAGGCGCGCACCTCGGCAGTCGCCCTGATCTCGGCCGAATGCTTGAAATACAGCACGAAGGTCGCGACGCCCGGAGGCGGGGTTTCCTGCGATATGCGCGAAGGGGCCTCGGCCGGGGCCTCGGCGCTGAGCCTTACGTTGTGCACCTCGGCGTCGCGCCAGTGGTAATTTGCGAGCACATAGGAGCGCAGCGCCTCCCCGGCGTTCCACTCCGAGGCGGATGCCGGGCTGTACGATGTGGTTAATACGAGCGCGGCCGCTGCCAGCACTCCCGCCATAAGGATCCGCTTCATCGCTATCACCTCTTAAGTGAGTTGACCACGTTAAGGAGGGCGTCGGCCGTCTGCACGCTTTTTGAGTTGGCCTCGTACGCCCTCTGCCCTACGATAAGGCCTATCATCTCCTCTACAATA
Organism: Nitrospirota bacterium; assembly: GCA_963721805.1. GTDB lineage: Bacteria > Nitrospirota > Thermodesulfovibrionia > Thermodesulfovibrionales > JdFR-86 > CAVRJY01. The sequence continues at coordinate 540,196 of CAVRJY010000002.1, forward strand.
TCCACGTTGGACGACTCCAGGTAGCCTTCTTCGAGTTTGCCCATGCCGTTTAAGTCCGGGGTGCTCAGCGTCGGCGTGCCGGAACTCGCGGTCTCGGTAAACAGGTTCTTGCCCATCGCCAGGAGCCCGGCCGGGTTTATGAAATTCGCAAGCTGGATCTGCCCGACATTGGTCGGCGTCACGGCCCCCTGTGTGAGTACCGATACCGTCCCGTCGCTGCCGATCGTGACCTGAGTGGCGTCGGGCGGGATGGTGATGCTCGGGCTCAACAGCAGTCCCTCGGCGTTTACGAGGTTGCCGGTGGCGTTGAGCTTGAACGACCCGTCGCGCGTATAGGCTATGGTGCCGTCGGCCTGCGTAATCTGGAAAAACCCTTCGCCCTCTATCGCCAGGTCCAGCGGGTTTCCGGTGTTTACTATATCGCCCTGCAGGAATTCCTTCTGCACGGAGGACGGGGTCACGCCCAGGCCGACCTGCATGCCGGTGGGGTAGCGTGCGTCGGTGGCGGAGTTCGATACCGCGCCCGGAAATTTTTTGTCCTGATACAGGAGGTCTTCGAACTCGGCGCGGCTCTTTTTAAAGCCGGTCGTCGAAGTGTTCGCGAGGTTGTTGGATATTACGTCAATGTTCAGCTGCTGGGCCGACATGCCCGATGCGCCTATGAACAATGCCCTGATCATCTATCGTCCTCCCTTTTGACTACGCCCGGGCCAGATCGTTCGTGATCTTTGACGCGGAGCTGTCGAAGCTGCTTATGACGCCCTGAAAGGATTCGAACTCCCGCTGGGCGGTTATCATCTTCATCATCTCCGAGACCGCGTTTACGTTTGAGGCCTCGAGGAACCCCTGTTTGACGTCGGGCGTATCGACAACGGTCTCGGGCGGGGTGTCGGACGTGAAATCCACGCCTCCAGCCCGCTTCAGGGCCATGGGGTTGTCGAACTTTACGACCTTGATCTTGTCGACTACCTTTCCGCCCACCGATACCGAGCCGTCCGGCCCGATGCTCACCGCACCGGTAGCAGCGCTCAGGTTTATCGCACCGCCCTGGCCCTGCACCTGCCGGCCTTTCTGGTCGACGACGTTGCCCTGTGAGTCGACCGTGAAGTTCCCGTTTCTTGTATAGAGGTCTCCCTCTATAGAGAAAAACCCGTCGCCGTTAATGGCCACATCCAGAGTATTGCCGGTATGTATCATCTCGCCTGAGCTGAAGTCCGTCGTAACGCTGCCCATCTGGGCCATCGTCCTGCCGTCGGAGATCGCGCCCGGAGCGGTGTCGGACTGCATGAGGTAGTCCTCAAACGAGACATCGTCGCGCTTGTATCCCGTCGTGCTCACGTTGGCGAGGTTCTGCGCTATGGTGTCGATCTGCCTGTCGCGGAGCACCATGCCTGAGACCGCTATGTAGATTCCCTTGTACATGTCCGCCACGGACTGATGCAAGTTCGATGCCATGATTGCCAGTACGCTGCAGCAAGATAATGATGACGGCACCGGAACGGCCCGGAAGCCTCCAGAGCGGGTTTGGCCGGGATCCAGCGCGGGGGCGTCTTTGGATGGGGTGGGCTGAGGCACAGCGGCCGGATGAAAAAAATTCCCCCGAAGGAGAAAATCTTACTTGTCGATAGTCAGGATCAGCTCGATCTCGCCCCGGGGTATGTCAAGGATCCCTGCGATATCGTCAATTTTCAGACCCTTGCGTGCGAGGTTGCGGACCTCGCGGTATTTCGGGTCCAGGTCGAGCCCGGCTGAGGGCCTCAGGTTTTCGGCCCGCGCGAGCATCCTCTCGAGGGCCTCGCGCTTTTCGTCCACGCGCTTCTCTATCGCGGCGAGTTCCTTCATCTTGCGGTCGAGGCGGCGGAATATCTTTTCGGCTATCTCGGCGGCCTCCGAGACCTCGAGCGTCAGGCTCTCGCTCTCGGCCTGGGGAGCCGAGCCGGCCCTTGCGGCGGGCTTGGTGCCAATCCCCTTTAGGAGTTTCTTAAGCATAGCTCAATAAATAATACCATACCAATGAGCCTATCTCTTTATCATAAGCCATTCGTTGCCCTTTGACGGCCTGCCGGGACGCGGGCTCATCTTCACCAGCACGTATGGCCCCTTGAGCCGTTTGCCCTTGAGCGTGAACTCCAGCTTGCCCTCGTCCACGCTGCCGCCGGTGAGTTCGAACTTTCCGGCATCCCATATCTTGACCGTGCCCGCGCCGTACTGCCCCGCCGGGATCGTGCCCTCAAACGTGCCGTACTCAATCGGGTGGTCTTCGACGTTCACAGCAAGCCTCCGCTCGCCGGGTGCCTCGGGCGCGCCCTTCGGGATCGCCCATGAGGCGAGCGCGCCGCCTATCTCGAGCCTGAAGTCGAAGTGGTGGTGGCTTGCGTGGTGTTCGTGCATCACGAAGACCGGCATGTTGGAACCTATCTCAAAATTTCTTTCGGCTGCAAGAGGCCGAAATCGCGGCATACGGCGTCATCGGGACGAAAAACGTCCTCAATGTGGCGCTGCCACACCTCCGGGCGTTTTCCGCCCGTTTCCTTATCTGCCACGATTTCTCCTCTCTTTCGCTTCGAAATAAATTTTGACATAGGTTCAGCGTTCCCTCATTACCTTCAGCGAGAACAGGAGCACCGTGCCAAGGGTGAATAGCAGGCCTCCGGCCAGCGCCCATGGCGCCCCGGGGTCGCGGTGGACCTCGATCAGGCAGGCCATGCCTCCTGTTTCGGCGGGCTCGATGCTCTTTAGGTATACGCCGAAGCCGTCATAGAAAGACGGCTTGTTGGGCGCGATCGTTGCAGTTTGAAGCAGCCCCCCGCGCAGCCCGAGGAAGTCCACCCTGGCGCTGTAATCGGTGGGGTAGCCCTGGGGCGCAAACGATACGTCCACGTCCCGGAGCCTTATGGCAAGGTCTCGCGTGATGCCGAGCGTCGAGCCCTCGGCCGCCATCGCGGTGCCCTTGAAGCTGGCCCACGAGCTTATCAAATGGGCCAGCAGCATGAGGATCAGGCCCATGTGTATGATCTGCGGCGATATGACGAGGGGCCAGCGCGCGCCCGGCTTTTTGCGCAGCAGCGAGCGTGCGCTGCACAGAACCGTGTTGACCGCGAGCGCGCCTATTATCGCGACCGACAGCCATAGCCACCACGTTGCGCCGGGGCCGCTCGCGAGCATCCACCGCAGCAACGGCATCTCGTTCATCGACTCTGTGCTCATCGTGAACGAACCGGCGGCCATAACCACCGCCAGCGCCCCCAGGATCCATAGCGCCGTCTCGGTCAGGAAAAGCGATTCCCACAATTTCTGCAGCATGGCCATATTATATCCGATTGCAGGAGATCCCGAAATTGACATTTTTGTCACATGATGATATTTGTTTGCTTAGGCGATAGGGTTAAGGCTCTAAACAGCAAACGGCTTAAATATCAAAGGAGAATTAGGATGAGAAGGATTTTTTTATTGGGGGTTTTGGTTTTGTTTGCCGTGACTGTCATGTCCAACACCTCAAGCGCCGCTTCGAAGAAGGCTAAAAAGGCGGACGCGGCGAGCGATAACGCAGTGCGCATGGTGGAAGAGGGCAGGCAGACATTCCGCTTCGATACCTTCGGGGACGAGGCGTTCTGGGGGGATCTTCTAAAGCTGCATCAGGCTATCGCAGGCAGCAAAAACGGCGGAGTCGGCGGTGGCGTAAGCCCGAAAACCGCTTTGGCAGTGGGCTTGAAGGTCGATATGGACGCACTGCCCGCCAGTCTCGTCAAGAGCCTGAAGGCCGGCAAGGTCGACCTCGAGGACCCGGCCACCACGCTCGCCCTGCTTAAGTTGAATTCGGTAGTCGGTGTCAAAGGGGTCTTTGACTCAAAGGGTGACCTTGTATCGATGGGTATCACCTGCGCCTTTTGCCATTCCACGGTAGACGATGCATTCGCACCCGGCATAGGCCATCGCCTTGACGGCTGGCCCAACCGCGACCTCAACGTAGGAGCCATAGCATCGCTCGCCCCCAACCTCGAACCTGTCGCGAAGCGCCTGCACACGGATGTGGAGACCGTGAAGAAAGTATTCGCGAGCTGGGGCCCGGGCAAGTACGATGCAGAGCTGCTCGAAGACGGCAAGGCCTTCAGGCCTGACGGAAAATCAGCGGCCACGCTTCTGCCCGCAGCCTTCGGCCTTGCGGGGGTGAACCTCCATACGTATAGCGGATGGGGGTCTGTCACCCACTGGAACGCATACGTCGCCAACACCCAGATGCACGGCAAGGGGACGTTTTACGATCCACGCATGAACGATCCGGCAAAATACCCGATAGCGGTCGAGAACAAGGATTGGAACATTCGCTCTAATCCGGATATGGTCACTTCAAAACTTGCAGCGCTGCATTTCTATCAGCTTGCCCTCGCGGCGCCTACCGCGCCCAAGGGAAGCTTCAATAAGGACGCCGCTGCCCGCGGGGAGAGGATTTTCACGGGAAAAGCAGACTGTGCAAGGTGCCACGTCCCGCCGATCTATACCGAGCCGGGCTATAACATGCATAAGCCGATGGAGATAGGTACGGACGACTTCCAGGCGATGCGGTCCCCCGACGTGATGTACAGGACGACCCCGCTCAAAGGGCTCTGGGCCCATCAAAAAGGCGGTTTTTACCATGATGGCCGCTTTGCCACACTGCTGGAAGTCGTCAATCATTACGATGGCATATTCATCCTGAAGCTTAGCGATCAGGACAAGACCGATCTGGTCGAGTTCCTCAAATCACTTTAGTCAGCGCTATCCCATATACACCCTCCCGATCAGAGGGGGAGGGTGTATATGGGGTTTTTCATTTCCGGCGCTTGAGATTCCTTGCAAAACCCGGCAGTTCTGTTATTCAATAGTGACATGGCGGATAAAGTGATGGTCACGGTGGCTGAGGACCACTTAAAGGAGCTCGAAAGAAAAGTCGAGGACCTCAAGACTCATATGGAAATCTCCTCAATCATTTCCTCCACGCTCGACCTCGATGAGCTGATGAACATCGTAATGGAGCGGGCCAAGGCCGAGATGGATGCCGAGGCGTGCTCGATCCTCTTCTATAACAAGGAGACGAACAAGCTCGAGTTCGAGGTCGCGATGTGCGATGAGCGGCTGTGTTCGGATACCCTTAAAAAGAAGATAATGCTGGATATCAGCGAGGGTATCGCGGGCTGGGTCGCGAGAAACCGCGAACCTCTCTTCGTCGAGGACGTGCGGGCCGACAGCCGTTTCTATCGGGGCGCGGACAATATGACAGGCTTTAATACAAAAAGCCTCATAGCCGTCCCGCTCATCGGCCGGGGAGGTCTGATAGGGGTAGTCGAGGTTATCAACCCCAGGAATAAAGACTACAACATGTGGATATTCCGCCTGCTCTGCCGGCAGTTCGCCATCTCGATAGAGAACTCCCTTTTTCACCGGGATTCCATTGCGCGCGAGCGGGTTCGGCAGGAACTCGAGATAGCCGCTGCGGTGCAGAAGAGTTTCCTGCCCGACTCGCCGGTCTTCGAGGTCGGCGATCTTAAGGTATCCGCAATAAATATCTCGGCCGCACAGGTCGGGGGCGACGTTTATGACTTTGTCCTCTCCGCTGACGGAAAGGCGGGCGTGCTGATCGGCGACGTCTCGGGCAAAGGGGTATCGGGCGCGCTATATATGGCGAAGGCGATCAGCGATTTCCGTTATATCGCCCGCGAGGAGAACTCGCCAGAGCTGGTCCTTAACCGGCTGAATTGCGTCTTATCGAAATCGCCGAGGGGCATGTTCCTGACCGCGATATATCTCATGCTGGATCCGGCCACCGGCGATGTCACCGCTGCCGCTGCAGGGCATCCGCCCATCTTATGGCTGACCTCAAACGAAGTGAAGGTCCTGTCGGTCCCCTCGGGGCCGCCCCTGGGCATACTGCCGACTGAATACCCTGCAACGACATTCAGGCTGGAAAGGGGTGACAGGCTAATTCTGCTAACCGACGGCGTATTCGACGCAAAAAACAAAGCAGGCCAGCGGTTGGGGTTCGACTCGGTCGTGGCGTTTGTCAGGCAGCACATTGAGGACCCTGAGATCCTCGAGGCCATCACCGGGTATGTGGACGATTTCTCGCATGGGACAGAGAGGGCGGACGACCTCACGCTCCTGGAGCTTCGGTGGGGGAAGCCCGAGTGAAGGATTCAGTCGCCGTGTCCATACCGTCGCACCCGAAGTACCTCTCGGTGGTCCGGGACGTCGTCGAAAGGATGGCCGGCATAAACGGGATCTCCGAGAAAACGGCCTGGGACCTGAAACTCGCCGTGGATGAGGCCTGTTCAAACGTCATCAAGCATGCCTACCATGGAGACACGGGACAGAAGATTCTGATAAAATTCAAGATCACGCCGAAGAGATTCATGGTGGTCATAGAGGACGGCGGGACACGGACAGACCCGGCCCTGGTTGAGGGCCGAAGCCTGGCCGATATAAGGCCTGGGGGGTTAGGGGTGCACTTCATAAAGAAGATCTTTGACGTCTTCGAGTTCGACCAAAAGAAAAGTCGCGGCAACAGGCTGAGGCTCATCAGGCATCTGGAGGGCAGGCGTGGAGATTGAGCTGACTGACTACAAGGGGCTGCACGTTTTCTCCCTCTGCGGCGAGATCGACATGCATTCGTCTCCGGCGTTGAGGAAGCAGCTGATGAGTTTGGTCGGCAGGAAGGTCCCTGTCCTGCTTGTTAATTTCGCGGGCGTTTCATATATCGACAGCTCCGGGATCGCGACCTTCGTGGAGGGGCTGAAGGGAATGATGTCCTACGGCGGAAGGTTGAAACTCATCGGCATCCCGGTCAAGATCGTAGAGGTCTTTACCTTCTCCAGGCTGGACAAGGTGTTCGAGATATACCGGGACCTGGATGATGCCGTCAATAGCTGACGGGATATTCGGCCCCGTAGGCAGGAAGGCCCTTGCCCTGCGCAGAGACGTCCACCAGGCGTCAAAGATAATCAACGACACTTTTTACTGGACGTTCGTCTCTCCGCTGAGGGGCAAAAAGCCGAGGCTCCGGGCCAGCGTTCAGGAGATGGTGAAGGCCGGTTACGACTCAGTCCCGATTGTCGCTGTCATCTCCCTTTTTGTCGGCATAATCCTCGCGCTTCAGTCCGCTTACCAGCTCAAGAAGGTCGGGGCCCTGATCTACGTCGCCAACATGGTGGGCGTCTCTATAACCCGGGAGATTGGGCCGATCATCACCGCCATCATCGTCTCGGGCAGGAGCGGCTCGGCCTATGCGGCCGAGATCGGCTCGATGAAGGCTGCCGAAGAGGTCGACGCGCTCGTGACCATGGGCATCAATCCCGTGCGGTTTCTGGTATCGCCGAAACTCGTCGCACTGATGGTCATGCTGCCGGCCCTCACGGTGTTTTTTGATTTCATCGGCATATCAGGAGGATTCCTGATCTCGACTGCTGTGCTCGGGATCCATCCGCACAGCTACTTTCAGCAGACCGTAAATGCCCTGCTCGTAAAGGACATCTTTACCGGGCTTGTTAAGGCATGGGCCTTCGGCATCGTGATAACCGTCGTGGGGGCCTATCAGGGGTTCAAGGTCGAAGGCGGCGCGGAGGAGGTCGGCAGGCGGACTACCACGTCGGTCGTGGCCTCGATCTTTCTGGTCATTGTTTTCGATTTCTTCTTTACGACGTTATTTTACTATTTCACATGATGGAAACCGCGATTGAGATCATAGGGCTTCAGACCCATTACGGCGACAGGGAGATACTCAGGTGCATATCGACCTCGATCCCCAAGGGGATGACCACGGTCATCCTCGGCGGAAGCGGGTGCGGCAAGAGCACGCTGCTGAAGCACCTGATCGGCCTGCTCAAGCCTACGAGGGGCAGCATCCTCATGCTCGGCAAGGACATAACCGTGATGGGCGAGGATGAGCTAAACGGCGTCAGGCAGAGGATGGGCGTGCTGTTTCAGGGTGCGGCGCTCCTTAATTCCATGACGGTCGCTGAAAACGTCGCGCTGCCGCTTCGGGAGCATACCGAGCTGAACGCCTCGACTATCGATATAATGGTGCGCATGAAACTCGACCTGGTCGGGTTATCAGGGTTCGAAAACTTCTACCCGTCGCAGCTTTCGGGTGGGATGAAAAAAAGGGCGGGGCTTGCGAGGGCGCTGGCGCTGGACCCGGAATTCCTGTTTTTCGACGAGCCATCTGCCGGTCTGGACCCCGTGACCGCGGCCGGGCTCGACGAGCTCATCCTGAAGCTCCGCAATGTATTTAAGATTACCATAGTGGTCGTGACCCACGAGCTTCCGAGCGTGTTTATGATAGCGGACCATATCATCATGCTCGACGGCGGAGAGGTGTTGTTCGCGGGCTCACTCGATGCTCTGAATGCTTCCGAGCATCCGAGGATACGCATGTTCCTTGAACGCAGGGCCGAGGAAATCACGTATAGCCCGGATGACTATTTCAGGGTGATTGCAGGGGAATGATGAATAAAGGCGAGCAATACGAGGAGGTATCGGCCGCATGAAAGAAGAGGTCAAAGCGGGCATCACGATCATCGCGTCACTGGCCATCCTGACCGCTTTTGTCGTCCTTATAGGCGGCAGCAGGCTCCTTGAGAAGACCGACGTTTATTACGTCAGGCTGATGAACGCCGCCGGACTCGAGACGGGGTCTCTTGTAAAGCTCGGCGGGGTAAAAGTCGGCACCGTAGTGGACGTAAAGGAACCGGACGGGCCGGGCAAGCCCGTTACCATCGAGCTGGCCGTCAGGAAGGGCCTGCCTCTATATAAGGGGACGAAGGCGCTCGTATCCCAGACCGGCATGGTCGGCGATATCTTCCTTCTCCTCTCCGTAGAGAGCGCGACCAATGAAAGGCTGAAGCCCGGCGGCGATATCCCGTCACAGGAGTCTGTGGACCTCGCACATGTAATGGCCAGGATGGACGAGCTTCTGCAATCCGTAGATACCGTCGCGAAGAACGTCGACGCGCTCTTCAGCCCGAATAACGCCGACAACGTACAAAAACTTGTGACCGACACGAACAAGGCGATAGTAACGGGGTCGGCCAGCGTCGAGAAGTCGGCGGCCGCGCTGAAGGGCACGGCTGAGAAACTCAACATTGTCCTCGCAGAGCTGGATGGCCTTGTGAAAGACAACAGGGGCGAGGTCTCGCTGCTCATAAAGAAGGCCAAGGAGGACCTCGATAGGGCCGGTAAGATGATCGACGGGATAGAGACGACCGTAAAGACCGTGGACAATACGGCCGGTTCCGTGGACAGGGCCGTGCAGCTGCAGTCGCGCAACCTCGACGAACTCTTACACACGATGACGAGGACCACCGAGGAACTGCAGGACGCCCTCCAGGAGATCAAACGCAAGCCGTGGAGTTTTATCTATAAAGAAGGGCGCGGTGAGTGAAATGCAAAAATATCTGATCGTATTCCTCATAGCTATTCTGGCCGCGTGCAGCATGCCCGAAACGAAGATGTACAGCATTTCCATGTCCGCGGCCGGGGAGAAGCGGGCCGTCAGGACGGCCGCCTCGTTAGGCATTATCGTGCATGCCTCGCGCTATCTGACACAGCCGTACATCGCGTCTCGCGTCTCGCCGTATCAGCTCGACATAGCGCGGTATTCGAGGTGGGAGTCCCCGCCAGATCAGATGGTCAAGGATACCCTCAGGGAATCTCTCTCGTCTTCGGGCATCTTCAGGGACGTAAGCACGTACGGCGCGGCAGCCCCGGGTGCATACGTGCTCGATGTGGAGCTCAGGAAATTCGAGCGGTCCGGCGACGGGCCCGGCTCCTCTGCCGAAATCGAGATGGATGCGACGCTTTCCTCTCCCGAGGGCGGGGAGATTTATCACGGCTCGATTGCGAAGAAGGCGACGCTCGCGGACAGTAGTTTTCTGGGACTGGCGAAGGCTCTAAGCACGATGCTGGCTGATGGCGAATCGGAGATTACCTCAGGGATATCCAGGGCGCTTCCTGCTGGCAAGTGAGACGCCAAATCGTACCTGAGCCGGTACAAGGGATTTAGCGCGTACCCCCCCTTGGAATGAGTACGTTGCCTGTGGTGCGATGCTACTTGCCTATGACGACGAGCCTTGAGGTCTCGGCCGCGTGATTATTCCAGATCTCGCTCAGAGGCCTGCCCAACTGGGCGCGGGCCTTGCCGTCATCAGGCGTAAGGAACCTGATGACGAGGAATCGGTCCTTATAGACTTTGTAGTCAGCCGGAAAGCAGCCAGAGAAGATGAGCTTGCCGGACTTGCCCAGTGGATAGTCCATGTTAGGCGCCACGCTGAACCTGGCCGAGGGAGTTTCGACCTCTACCGGGCCTATATTGTCGCTGCCTCTTATGAAGCCGTCGCCGCCCCTCATGCCCAGCGTTATCGGCGCGCGTGACAAGGCCTTGTTCGTCAGCGGGACGTCCGCGTTCTGAAGCCTGCCGAGGGTTATCGCGGCCTTGTAATGCCATATGGCGTCATGCCCGAAAAAACGGGTGTGCAGCGGCTCCATGCCCTGGAGCCGGTCCATGAGGCTGCGCACGACGGCTGCCAGATGAGGCGCTGAGGCGTTATCCTCGCAAAACAGATAGAGCTGCAGCAGATCGTTGCTGTTTTGAAATGAGTTGGCCTGCTGCAGCCGCTGCGATTCCCCGGCCGGAAGCGCGGCCTGCGGGGCGGGCGGCGCAACCGGTGACGCCATGTGCGCGGCGGGGTTTGCATCGAACTCGGCCAGCTCGTCGGCCCGCCAGAAGACCTTGTATACTTTGGCTGGCTTGGACTTGCCTTTAAGCATGGTCTCTTTCAGAAACCGGCACGGGTGCTCTTCCTTGTCAGAGAGGGCCTGGTATGTTTCTTCCGATATGTGGATCTCACACGCCGAGGAGCCGGACTCGAAACGCGACGCGGTATTGACGACATCGCCGAAGATGTCGTTTTTCTCCATGATGACGCTGCCCGTATGCATCCCGATGCGGATCAGTATGGGCGTGGCGTTGTTCCTGTCGGAGTTGTAGGCCCTGCACTTCGTCTGGATCCCGACTGCGGCCCGCACCGCGTCCTGCGTGCTGACGAAATAAGAGAGTGTCCCGTCGCCCATGGACTTGACGAGCACGCCCCCCTTGTCCTTTATCTCTGGAAAGACGATGTTGTTGTGGTCCCTTATGAGCATGCGCGTCGCCAGGTCGCCGCTCTCTTCGGCCATCGAGGTCGAGCCCTTCAGGTCGGTGAACATGACCGTGACGTACTTGCTGAACTTTTGCTGGATGAGGCCTTCCAGGCGGGCCTTCTGCTCGAGGAGCTTCTCGAGGTTGACGCTTGCGCCGTTGTCCAGATCTTCAGGTTCGCTCATTTCCGCTCCCAGGCCCTATATCTTGAAGTTCGCGTCGTCGGGTTTGCATTTAGAGAAGCTGAGGAAGGTCGCGCCAGGCCTGCTGGCGTTGTCGGCAAATATGGCGCCCCCGGCCTTGGAGGCGCTGCAGAGTTCGAAATGACACTTCTTGATCAGCAACTTTGACGAGGCGCAGTTGACGCCGCCGCCATGGTACTTGCCGAAGCAGCTCATGAACCGGGAATCCTCAAGCAGGCCGGCCGCGGCGGAGTAGCTGATGCCTCCTCCGTCCCTGCCTGCCAGGCACTTGTTGAACGTGCATTTTCTGATGGCCTGCTCAGAGGCAATGACCGCGACACCCCCGCCGGACTGCGTTGCGGTGCAGCCGTCAAAGAGGGATTCGTCCAGCGAGGCGTTGGACCTGAGGATGTGGGCTCCCCCTCCGTCATGTGCCGAGCACTTGTTGAAAGTCAGCCGCCTGAAGGTGAGGGCCTTGGCCGTGCCGGCCACGAACAGGCCGCCGCCGTATACGGCGTTCTCCAGGACTTGGGCCGAGCCCTCGGGCATGCGCTCCTTGATTACAGCCCCCTTTATGCCCTTGCCGAAATTGAAGACGCAGTCCTCGAAGCTGACGGCCGATTCCGGCGAGGCGAAGACCGCGATGTTGTTCCACTTCTGGGCGGGGTCGGACGCCGTGAAATGCGCATGGCTCGCCTTGATGCTGCCGAGCACGATTATGCCGGTGTTGGGTGCGAAAAAAAGCTTCGCCCTTTCTAAAACCAGCGTAGCGCCCCGTTCGATGACCAAGCTGCCGGTTATGCGCACATCCTCCCTGAGGATCTTCAAGACCTCCCCGCGCCTGACGACGCGCCCCTCGATCTCCCTCTCGGCCTTTCCGAGTGCCTGCTTTTCGTCCTTGAGCTTGATGCTCCCGAACTGTACGGAGGGGGATTGAAGCCTGATGGACGCCTGTGGCGCGGACCACATCTCGGAGTAATCGTCCTGAGGGGCCGCGACAGCGGCGGGTTGAGGTTTGGGCTGCAGCTTGATCGTCGCCGCATCGAAATCCGAGGCCTGCGGCCCATCGGAGCGGTCGAAAAAACCTCCCCTTTCGGGCTCGCTGCCCTTGAGCGCCCTAAGCGCCTCGTCGAAGCTCGTAAACCTCTGCTCCGGCTCAAACGCGAGGCACCTCGAGATGACGCTGCGTATGTTGTCCGGGATATCGGCCCTGGAGTATGCGGCCCCCTGGCTGCGCACAAGGTCGAAGCGGGCGTTCAGGGCCTTCCCCTCGTAGGGGAGGTGCCCCTCGAGGACGAAAAAGCTGAGCAGCCCATAGGAATAGATGACAGAGCGCATGTCCGGGGTCTGCGCCTTCTTGATGACCTCAGGGGCGCAGTAATTCGGAGTGACCTGGCTTATGCTCTGGGTGATGCTCACGACATTTTTAAGCCCCCCGATGTCGCCGACGACCAGTTTCAGGTCCCCTGCCGTCCCCCTGACCAGTATGTTTTCGGGCTTGAAGTCCTCGAAGAGAAACCCATGCTTGGTGTAGAGGTTGCCGAGCATAAGGGCGATCTTCTCCATTATGTCTCGGGCGGCCGCGATGTCCAGCGGCCCGCTGGTCCTCCTGTAATGGTCGATGACGAACCCGCCCAGGTTGGTCGGGTAAAGCTCCATGATGACGAGGGCATATGCGTTTGTGCCGCCTTCGTCCTGGTCGCGGACCATGTAGAAATCGTAAACTGTTGCGATCTCCTCGCAGGCGATGCGCTCGTAGCTCTCGACGATGTGGCGGAAGTCACGTTCGGTCTTGGCCTCGGCGGATACGAGCACGCCGTTTTCGATGCCCGTGGATGAATGCAGGGGGACGATCTTGGCCACGCGTTCCTTGAGGTCGTCCTTGATCTTGAACACCGCGCCAAAAGAGCCCTGTCCCACTATCCCGGATATATGGAATGTGGGGAGGACCTTCTTAACCAGTTTTTCGGCCAGTTCTTTATTCATGTTAGTATACGCAAGTCGGTCAATTGATAATGCGGATTCCCCTAACTTTTATAACACTTGATGGCCGGACAATACAAGTTGGGAACCGGTGGTATCAGGAGCTATAAAATTGTAAATACAGGTTTACAAAGCCTTTTTTGTTTAGCCATAATATATGGGGATAGGGGTTCTGTGCGTCCATACGTAAAACGAACATGGTTTCAGCGCATCCAGGGGAGGGCTTTATGATTGACGACGACAAGAGGTTGAGGATCGGGGATATCCTGCTTCAGGAGGGTATCGTAACCCCCGCACAGCTGCAGGACGCCCTCATGGCACAGAGGGTCGATGACCCGCCGCTGCCGCTCGGAGAGGTCTGCATCATGATGAAGCTCATCTCGCGCCAGGACCTCCGCCACCTGCTGAGGAAATACAAAACCAACATCCAGCTCGGAGAACTCCTGATCAATATGGGCCTCATAAACGAGGAACAGCTCGATGAGGCCCTCCAGCATAAGGAGATAAGCGGCTCGAAGCTCGGCGAGATACTGATGGAGCTGAACTATCTCACCGAGGGCGCGCTCATCGACGCCGTCAGCATCCAGCTCGGGTACCCCAAGATACTGCCCTCGATGTCCCTGATAGACCGCGGTCTGATGAAAGGGTTGAACTCATCGTTCCTGAAAAGGAACAGGGCGCTGCCTGCATTCAAGGAAAATGACGTCATCACCGTAATAATGGCCGACCCGCTGAACCTCGAGATCATAGAAATTCTGAGGATGCACTTCCGCGCGGAGATCGAGGTCGCTGTCGCCACTACCGAGGAGATAACCACCTGCATCGACCTGTACTTCAAAGAGTCTGATGCAGGCTCGGGCTACAAAAACGACAAGGACCTGATCATCGGCGACACGAGGCTCTCGGATGAGGGCGACGACAACATTGTCGAAGTGCTGAACTTCATCATCACCAACGCCATACATGACCGCGCCAGCGACATCCACATCGAGCCCTCCGAGTCGAAGCTCAGGGTGCGTTTCCGCATCGACGGCATACTGTTTCATAAGACCGACCTGCCCCTTTCGATTAACCGCCCCCTGGTGTCGCGGATGAAGGTCCTGTGCAAGATGGACATCGCCGAGAAGCGCCGCAACCAGGACGGCTTTGTCCAGGCGCGCGTGCAAAACAAGGAGGTCGACCTCAGGATTTCTACCTACCCGTCGCTGTGGGGCGAGAGCGTGGTCGTCAGGATACAGTCGAAGACCAGCGGCCTGACGGACCTCTCGGTGCTCGGCTTCACGCCTTACAACCTCGCCGTCTACCAGTCTCTCCTCGATTTGCCGGCCGGGATAATCATGGTCACCGGCCCCGCCGGGTCGGGGAAGACGACGACGCTCTATGCCTCGGTCTATTACCTGCAGGCGCAGAACAAGAAGATCATAACGGCCGAGGACCCGATAGAGTCCAACATCGACGGCGTCACGCAGGGGCAGGTCGACAGGCATCAGGTCCAGACGTATAGCGATTTCCTGAAGGCCATGCTCCGGCAGGACCCCGACGTCATCATGATCGGCGAGGTGCGTGACAAGATCGCGGCCGCGACCGTCGTCGACGGGGCACTGAGCGGACACAAGGTGCTAACCACTTTTCACACCGAAGACACCACGGGGGCCCTGCTGCGGCTCCTCGATACCGGCGTGGAAGCCTTCCTCCTGTCCTCGACCACCATCTCCGTCGTCTCGCAGAGGCTCGTCCGCACGCTCTGCCAGAAGTGCAGGAAGGAGTACGAGCCAGAGGAAGCCCTCCTGAGGCAGTTCAGCTCCTTCACCCTGGAGAGCCTCACCAGCCAGCAGTTTTTTACCCCCAGGGGATGCCACGAGTGCAATTACACCGGATACATGGGGCGTACGTCCCTGCACGAAATACTGACCGTCAACGATGCCACCCGCGGCTCCCTGCTGCAGCGCCAGGCATCGGACCAGTTGCGGAAGATCGCCCGGACGAAGGGCGGCCTGATATCCATGCGCGAAGACGGCGTGTTTAAGGCATCCAGGGGGATTACCTCCCTGGAGGAGGTCCTGCGCCTCACGCCCCGAAACAAGGTGGACGAGTCGCTGCCGAGGGACTTCTCTGAACTCTCCAGGCTGAGCGAGAGGGTGCACATCGGCCCGTCCGGGACCGTGAGGATATCGTCGCGCATGACCACGAGAGAGACTATCTAAATCAAAAGGAGAACAAGATAATGGCACTACATCCAGACGAACTGCGGCGGTATGCCTATTTCTCGTCTCTATCGGACGGAGCGCTGCAGTACCTTTCGGACAGGATTGAGATCATAACCGTCCCGGCCGGAGAGGTGATCATAAAGGAAGGCACCGTCGGGGGCTCGTTCTACTTCATCAAAGAGGGCAAGGTCGAGGTCACGAAGCGGGGAAGCGACGGGCAGGAGGCGGTCATCTCGGTCGTGGAAGGCGGACAGGGCATCGGCGAGATGGCGCTTCTTACCGGCTCGGTGCGCTCGTGCTCGGTACGCGCTCTCACCCCGCTGGAACTCTACGAACTGCACAAGGACGATTTCGAGAGCGTCGTGATGTGCGCTACGGAATTCAGGGAGCAGCTTTCCAAAAAGACCGTCGGCTACACCCAGTTCAACAAGCTAAAGACGCTCCAGCCCTTCCAGCTCCTGCCTCCCGAGAAGGTCTACGCCGTGATGGAGAAAATGGCCGAACGCACGTACCCGGCCGGCTCCGACATCATCGTGCAGGGCGAAAAAGGCGACGTCTACTACATCATCAAGTCCGGCCGCGTCGATGTGCTCAAGAAGAAAAAAGGCTTGGACGAAGCCGCGAAGGTCGCTGAACTTGCCGACGGTGACGCGTTCGGCGAGGAGGCGCTGATCCGCGAAGACCCCCGGAACGCCACATGCCGGGCCGCAGTCGAGACGACCGTGCTCGTGCTTGAAAAGAAGGACTTCAACAATATAGTCAAGGCCGCGTTCCTCGAAAACATCTTCCCCGAGGAGATCGAGCTTGAAAGCTACATGCAGGACTACGTGATCCTGGACGTGCGCATCCCGCCCGAGTATGCCGAGGAACATATCAAGGGCTCGCGGAACATACCCATAGAGATCCTGCGCGAAGAGTGCAAGGCGTTCGATCCCGGCAAGAAGTACGTAACATACTGCCTGAACGACTCGCGCGGCATGGTCGGCGCGTTCCTGCTCCGCAACCGCGGGTTCGATGCCAAGTGCCTCAGAGGCGGCGTGAGCGGCTGGCTCGGCGATGTCGTCACCGGTTCGGACGGCATCCAGATGCCTAATTGAAAGATCCGGTTAGCCGGGCAAAGACGGAAGCGGCAGTCTGCAATTCCAATAGTCATAGAGGGAGAGAAATGCGTCAGTGAGAAAATCCAAGAAGCGCCTGGGCGAAATGTTGCTCGACGAGGGCCTCATCAACGACTTCCAGCTCGCTATCGCGTTGGGTGAGCAAAGACAGTACGGCGGGAAGGTCGGCACCGCCCTGGTCAAGAAGGGCTTTCTAAAGGAGGCCGACTTAGCATACACGCTTGAAGGCCAGCTTGGCGTTAAATGGATATCCCTCAAGGGCCACGAGGCCTCGCCCGAGGCCATGGGCGTCCTGCAGGCCGACGTAGCCAAGAAATATAATGTCTTCCCCGTGGCGCTCGACGGCAACACGCTGACGGTGGCCATCAGCGATCCTACGGACATCGCGGTAATCGATACGCTGAGGTTCATGACAGGGAAAAACGTGCGCGTGGTCCTGGCCCTCAACAGCGAGATACTGCTGTCGATCGCGCGCCACTATGAAAATGACTATGTCGCGGATAAGGCCTTCACAGAGGCGGCCGAGACGAGCAAGGTGGTCCCTCCGAATGCCGGGGCAGTACATCCCCACCATGCGGGCCATTCCAGAAGCGGCAGCGAGGAGCTGCGCCATCTGGTCCACTCGCTGATCCACCTGCTGCAGGAAAAAGACGTTATCTCGCGCAAGGAGCTGCTGGCCGTCCTGAGGCGCGAAAACGGGCCGCTGCACGAGGAGGGTTCGTAGTCTCTGACTCAGACCGGCCTCTTGACGCTGCCAGTTCAGTGCCGGCAAACCTTCCCCCTAGTGCTCCATGGGCAGGATATCCGCTTCCGTTGCATTCAGGCATGAAAAAGGGGCGGCGCTGAGCGCAACCCCTTGATTTCATTGGCGTCCCCAAGGGGATTCGAACCCCTGTTACAGCCTTGAAAGGGCCGTGTCCTCGGCCTGACTAGACGATGGGGACTCTGATGGTGAGCCGCGAAGGATTCGAACCTTCGACCCACGCCTTAAAAGGGCGTTGCTCTACCAACTGAGCTAGCGGCCCTCAGAACCTAAAATGTACCCGATCCGAATAGGTAATGTCAAACTGAGGCATGAGTTTCCGGCGGCATTTGCGAATAGCTTTACTTTGCGATGCGCCTTTTATTATAATCTTCATTCACGAAACAGGAGGTGAGCAATTTGGTAAAGATTCGTCTTACGCGCCTTGGCGCACACAAGAGGCCTTTTTACAGGGTGATAGTGGCGGACTCCCGCGCACGCAGGGACGGCCCGTTTATCGAGATCGTCGGCACCTACAACCCCATGGAGAAGCCCTCGAAGGTCGAACTCCAGCTCGACCGTATCCAGTACTGGATCGAGAAGGGCGCGCAGCCCACTGAAAGGGCGCAGAAGCTGATCGAGAAGGCCAGGACGGCGGCAGCCTAAGTTTCCCCTCGGGGAAGGGTTGTGGCGCATCCGCATGGCGGCAGGCGCTTCGGTGCGTGTCAGATCCACTGGATAAGCCATCGGATCCATGAAGACATCCAGGGGGCCCTATGGGCCCCCTTAATATTTTCCGCAGCCCAAGAACGCTTATGAAAATAGCAGCCATCACGATATTTCCGGCGATGTTCCGCGCCTATATGGCCGAGGGGGTCGTGGGCAGGGCCATCGAAAGAGGGCTCGCCGACCTGACGCTACTGGACCTGCGGGACTTCACCGATGACCGCCATCGCACCGTGGACGACACGCCCTACGGCGGCGGCCCAGGCATGGTCATGAAGGCCGAGCCGTTTGGCCGGGCTATAGACCACGTGCTCTCTGACGGGATCGAGACCCTGATCGTGATGCCGACGCCCCAGGGGAGGCCCTTTTCACAGGAGATGGCCAAGGGGCTCCTGGCCGACGGAAGACGGCTCCTTTTTGTCTGCGGCAGGTACGAGGGCATCGACGACCGCCTGCGCGAGGAATACTCGCCCATGGAGGTCTCAATGGGGGATTATATCCTGACTGGCGGTGAGCTGCCTGCTTTAGTTATAATGGACGTCACCCTCAGGCTGCTTGAGGGGGTCGTGGGCGACGGCGACTCGCTGAAAGACGAGTCCTTCAGCTGGGGGATACTGGATTATCCCCATTACACGCGCCCGGCCGTATGGCGCGGCAGGGCGGTGCCCGAGGTGCTCGCGGGCGGCAACCACAGGGAGATCGAGCTGTGGCGCAGGCGCGAGGCGCTCAGCAGGACGCTCAGGCACAGGCCGGACCTGCTGGACCGGGCCAGCCTTGACGATACGGACAGAAAATTACTTGAAGATATAACGAAGGAGGAGCACAGAGGATGAACCTTGTTCAGGTCGTAGAGGAAGGATACAAGAAACAGGTGACGCCGTTTAACGTGGGTGACACGATAAAGGTCTTCACGCGCGTCATCGAGGGCGACAAGGAGAGGCTCCAGCCCTTCGAGGGCGTTGTCATAGCGATCAAGGGAGGCGGTCTCCGCTCGACCTTCATGGTGCGCAAGGTCTCCTTCGGCATCGGAGTCGAGAGGATATTCCCGATGCACTCCCCGACGATCGACCACGTGGACCTCATCCGCCAGGGCTCGGTGCGCCGCGCGAAGCTCTTCTACCTGCGCGCGCTCAAGGGCAAGGCTGCAAAGATCAAGGAGAAGGAAAGGGAGAGGCGCTGAGCCCTCACCGAAGCAAGGCCGCCCGGCCTGCCTACGACCCTTACGGGTTCGACCAGTCCCACAGGGATCGGGGGTGCAGGTGGGTGGCCGGCATAGACGAAGCAGGGCGGGGCCCAGTCGCGGGTCCCGTTGTAGCGGCCGCTGTCGTACTCCCTCCGGGCATCAGGATCCCCGGCCTCAGAGATTCCAAGCTGGTTCCCGAACCCGAGCGCGAGCCCCTCTGCCTTGAAGTAATCTCGGTCGCGCTCGATATCGGCATCGGGGTCTCGGACTCCGCACTGATCGACCGCATCAACATCCTCGAAGCCACGCGCGCGGCGATGTGCGCCGCGATAGCCGATCTTATGTACCCGCCGGACATGCTGCTTATCGACGCGGTGCGCCTCGGCACGGTTTCGATCGAGCAGGTCTCGCCGTTTAAGGGCGAGAGCGTAAGCGCCTCCATCGCTGCCGCATCTATCGTGGCCAAGGTGGCTCGCGACAACATGATGCTCAGATACCACGAGGAATACCCCAGCTACGGGTTTGACAGGCACAAGGGCTATGGCACCAAAGAGCACATGGATGCGATCAGGCTGCTCGGCCCCTGCCCGATACACCGCAGGAGCTTCGCGGGGGTTATGACTTTAGAGCTTCCGTTTTAGGGCCCTCATCGGGGTCTCTCTTGACCGGCAGAACGAGCGTGAATGCGGTGCCGCGCCCGGGCTCGCTTTCCACCAGTATCTGGCCCCCGTGGCTTTGGATGATCTTGTAGCTGACCGAAAGACCTATCCCGGTGCCCTTTTCGCTCTTGGTGCTGAAAAACGGCTCGAAGATGCGCTGTTGGTCTTCCTTCGCGATGCCTACGCCGGTGTCTTCGATGCGCACCAGGACCTCGCCGTCCTGACGCATTGTGCTTAACGTGAGCCTCCCGAACCCGTTCATGGCGTACAGGGCGTTGTTGATTATGTTGAGGACCACCTGCTTCAGCTGGTTTGAGTCTCCCTCGATCACCGGCACGTCGCCGTAGTTTTGCTCGATCTCGACCATGGTGTCCCTGGTCTGGATGCCGACGAGTTCCATGACCTCCCTCACCACGCGGTTAATGTCCATCTCGCCGATCTTCAGCGAGCGCTTCCGTGAGAACTCCAGGAGCTGGTGGACGATCTCCTTCGCGCGCAGGGACTCCTTTTCGATGACCTCGATGTCCTTTATCACGCTGCCGCTCTCGGTGCTTTCCTTGATAAGCTCGGCATAGCCCAGGATGCTCGTTAACGGGTTGTTGATCTCGTGGGCGATGTTGGAGGCGAGCTCTCCGATCGCGGCGAGCTTGGTGGCCTGTATGAGCTGGTCCTGCGTGTCTTTGAGCTCGCCCATCTGCTTGCGGAGGTTTTCGTAGAGCGCGGCGTTCTCCAGCGCGACGGCCGCGTTGTTGGAAAGGATCGCGAGCGTCTGCGCGTCCTCGTCCGTGAAGTCCCCGTCACGCTTGTTCGCTATGCGGATGGCCCCTACCAGTTCGGCTTTCTGCCTGATCCAGACGTAGATGACGTTGCGCACCCCGAGGCTCGCATCGGCCTCCGCGCACGGCGAGCCCGTGAGGTCTCCGTTTGCGATCACGGCCCTTCGGCTCGACGGGGCGTAGTGCTTTACGAGTTCTCCGCGGGGTATCGTGAACAGCTCGGCCGAGGCCAGGTCGACCCCCAGGGCCGGCATCTGGTGGACGTAGTTTTCCCCGTCGATGAGCATGACCCCGGCCTGCTCGGCCCCGACTATCTCGGCCGCGCCGTATGAGAGTTCATGGACGATCTCAGCCGGCCCGGTGATGGCGTGCAGCGAGAGGGTTACGGTGTAAAGGTTCGAGAGCGTCGAGAGGTGCTTTTGCACCCGCTCGTTGCTCGCGTTGAGGGAACTGCTCATGTCGTTGAACGAGTCGATCAGCTCCACGAATTCGTTGGTGCCCTGAAAGTGCGTTATATAGCCGAGTTCCCCGGCCTTGATCCGCCGCGTGGCGTCCACGAGCTCGAAGATCGGCTCGGTCACATGCCGCGTCATGGTCACCGCGATGGCCGTGGCGATGAAGAACGCGAGCACCACGGTCAGTATCAGTATGATGCGGGAGTTGTTTATCTCCCTCATCGACTGCACGGTGCGGTCCTTGAGCTTTTCCCCCGCGATGGTTGCCATCTCCTGGGCCTTCTGCAGCAGGTTGCTACCGATGCCGATAGAGACGGACTTAAGGAGGTCGGCACGCTTTCCGGTCGCGGACGTCGTGATGAGATAGCTCAGCGAGTCCTCGAACTGCCCCACGGTGCCGACCATGTCCTTGAGCTTGGCCGTGGTCTCCTGGTTGTGATGGCAGCTCAGGCAGCGGTTGGCCGAATCCTCGAGCTGCAGGACGTTGTCCACGATGACGTCCAGGTCGCTGCCGAACGCGGTGCCGTACGTATAGAGGTGCGTCAGCACGGTCTGTGAGCTTATGACCAGGTCCTGCCGGATGATCTCGACGCGGTGCAGGCTGATGACCGATTCGAGGTTGCTCGTGGTCCTGTAGAGATAAAGCATCGTCACGGCCGCCCCCGCCAGAAACAGGGCGAACAGCAGCAGCATGGACAGTATTATCCGGCTCTTCATTGGAACTTGTATCCCTTTATGTTCACGCCGGCCTGTGTTGCGAGGCGTTCGACCCCGGCATCATCGGAGGGCTCTGTTTTGACGAACCGTCTGGCCCCGATCCCCTTGAGTATCTCCGTGCCCTTGGGGTCGGTCTGCATGCCAAGGAGGATGCTCATAAGGCGCTTCTTTATGTGTTCCGGCAGGTCGCCCCTGACGCACAGGGTGGTATCGGGCAGCTCCGCGGACTTGGAGATCACCGTAAGGTCCTCGCCTATCGTCGGATCGTTCTTCGCCATGGCCTCGAAGATCCTGCCCTTCAGGACGCCTACGTCGCCTTTTCCCGAAAGCACGGTGTACAGCGATGCGTCATGGCTTCCGGTGTATATCTGCTCGCCCATGAACGCGTCGGGGTTGCGCACGCCGTTTTCCCTCAGGTACGCAAGCGCGTAGAGATACCCTGTGGCCGAGATCTTGTCAACGAATACGAAGCGCTTGCCCATCATGTCGCTCAGCCTGCGTATGCCGGAATCCTTCCTGACGAATATGTAGCTGCGGGCGGTCGTGCCGCCGGTTACGAAGTCCGGCCTGACCAGCGGCACGGTGCCGAGCTGCCGCTCGGCGAGCACCGAGGCGAAGACCCCGAGGAACGCCCCGTCGAGCTTCCCGGAATTGAAGCGGCCGGCGATGTCGGCATATCTGCCTATAATGCTGAACTTAACCTTCTCCCCCATGGACGCGCTCAGATATTCCTCGAGCGGGCGGTAGCGCCTGATCATCCTGAATATGTTTTCCTCCGCCACGAGCCCGATGGTTATTGGCCTGTCAGCTGCTTCGCACCCGGGCGGCTGGGCCAGGAAGAAGATCGTAATTGACAATAGAAGAATGGCGGCCGCCTTCATTGGATCACCTTCGTGGCGTCGTTTAGGATGCTGATCGGCACCTTGATACCCATGTCCTGAGCCTCCTTAAGCGAGTAGATCACGTCGCCCTCCGGAAGGCACATCACCGGCAGCTCGGCCGGGCGCGTCCCATCGAGGACCGCCATGAGCTTGCGCGCTGCCTCCTGCCCGACCCTCTCTGGGGAGGGCGAGATAGAGAGTATCGGCGAGGGCGACTCCGAGGCCATCAGCGACGCGGTCGGCAGCTTGCGGGCATGCGCCGTGCGGATCACCGAGCGCAGAACGCCCTCGATGACGAGCGACGAGGATATGAATATCGTGCCTCCGCTGAGGTCCGCTATCGCCGAGACGTAGTCGGCGGGTTTTCGTATATCGACAGCAGTGACCGTGAAGCGGAATTTTCCTGCGCTGGATTTGAATTCCGCCAGCTGCTCGCGCGAGTCTTCCTCGATGCTCGAATAGAGCACGACGGCCGGGTTCGGAGAGCCCGAATCGTACATGTAGCGCATCAGCGACTGTACGGCGGATTTGACGCATACCCCGGCAGTCTTTTTCGAGTGGAACTTTTCTGACGTCGGCTGGTAGACCCCGGCATATATGACGGGCACATCGGGGTTTTCCTTGACCGCGGCGATTGCAGGGCCGGTGCCGTAAACCACGATAGCGTCCACCCCGGCGGCCAAAAGCTTCCTCGATGCGTTGCTCCACGCCACGGGGTCCGGATAGGGGGTCTGTGCGATGAACTGAACCCGCGCGCCGAAGCCTTTTTCCTTCAGGTAGGCCTGGAGCGCGGCGTGGGCCCGCTGAGAGAACTCAGAGCCCCTCGTCGTGATGACCCCGATCTTCTCTGCGTGCGCCTCAGGGACGCCCCAAAAACAGGCCATGAGGACTGAGACGAAGAGCGCAAGAGCGCATACCGCTGATTTCCCCCTCATAAGGCGCATCTTAAATAATAATATAAATTATGGAAAATAGGGGCTCAGCATGCGGCTATGCGGACATTATCTCAAGCGATATCAGTTCGAGGGCGCGAAGCGGATCGGGCTGGTTCAATACAGACCGTCCGACTACGAGGTAATCGGCACCCTCGCGGATGGCCTCCTTCGGCGTCATCGTGCGGTGCTGGTCGTCCGGTGGGCTCCACGAGGGCCGGATGCCGGGCGTGACAGCTAAAAACCCCTGCCCGCAATGCTGCTTGATCATCTCGACCTCGTGGCCCGAGGCCACGACGCCGTCGAGTCCCGAGGAGTGCGCTAGTACCGCAAAGTGTTTTACCTGGGTGCGGAGCGAGTGCTGCACCCCGAACTCGTCATGCAGGGTCTGCTGCCCGATGCTCGTAAGCACGGTCACGCCGAGCACACGGGGCTTAAGCAGATTTTCTTTCAGGCATATCTCGGCCACGGTGCCTGCGCAGCGTTTCATGGCCTCGGTGCCGCTCGATACATGCACGTTGAACATGAAAACCCCGAGGCGTGTGGCAGAGGCCGCAGCCTTGGCTACAGTCGTCGGGATGTCATGGAACTTGAGATCCAAAAAAACGCGCTTGCCCCTGTCGTGTATAGCCCTGACGACGGACGGGCCTGCCGCGGTGAAGAGTTCGAGCCCAACCTTGAAGATGTTTATGCGTTCGCCGAATTTATCGACCAGCTCGAGCGCGTAGTCCTGGTCGTCGACGTCGAGTGCCAGTATGATCTTGTCCCTTGCGGGCATCTATGAGGCCTTGGCGTGGGTTATGCCCTGCTGGGCCTGGTATTTTCCTGACTTATCCGCATAAGACACGTCGCAGGGCTGGTCCGAGCCCAAAAACAGCACCTGTGCAATGCCCTCAAACGAGTGTATGCGGGCTGGCAGCGGCGTGGTGTTCGAGATCGAGATTGTCACGAACCCCTCCCACTCGGGCTCGAGCGGGGTGACGTTTACGATTACGCCGCAGCGCGCGTAGGTGGATTTGCCGTAGCATATCGCGAGCACGTCGCGCGGGATGCGGAAGTACTCGAGCGACCTTCCGAGTACGAACGAGTTTGGGGGGATCACGCAGACCTCGCCCTTAAAGTGGGTGAAACTCTCCGGCCCCATCTCCTTGGGGTCTACGACTGAGCGTCCAGCGGGATTGAACACGCTGTATTCGTCGTGCAGGCGCATGTCATACCCGTATGAGCCGATGCCAGAGGATATGACGCCCGGCCGCTTCACGTTTTCGGCATAAGGTTCGATCATGCCCTTTTGGGACATCTCGCGTATCCAGAGGTCGCTCTTGATCATCGTAGATGCTAACACAGCGTTTGGGTGCAAGACAAGGATAATGGATAATATTTCCATTGCGCTCCGCTGTTGTTTGTGTTTATAATGTAAGAAGAAGGGTAGGACAGAATTGCCTGCCCTGTTCGTGAGAGGTGAGGATGTTAGTCCGACAAATTAGTTCTAATGGGAGCCGGAGTAAGACGGCCGGTGTGCAGACCTGCCCCATGAGCAGGGAGCCTAATGGCGTCTTCGAGGCACCCACATGTCCAAAAGACGGAGCTAATTACCCACTGACACGGCAGGGCGGGCTTCTTTTTAACGGGATTGCAGCAGGGGAGTGCCTTAGAGGCGGACAACTTGGCTGGGGGAGTTATTTCAGGGCATTCGCGCCCTGAAAAACGTTGTTTTACCTGGCTTTCATTGTGTCCTTAGGCTTCGCCCGCTGACTATGACCATCCTGTTTTCTGTTCCTCCCCTTAATTAATATATAGGGAGGACACACGCATGTTTTCAATCGTATATGTCGCGGTCGCGATTGCCGTGGGTCTGGTGACTGGCGGCGTGGCCGCCGTGATGTACCGCCAGTACCTCACCGGCAAGCTCGGCGACCTCGCGCAGCAGCGGGAATCAGTCTTGCGGGAGGCCGAGAAGGCCGCCGCGGCTATCAAGAAAGAGGCCCAGCTCGAATCCAGAGACGCACTGCTCCAGGCCAAGGCCGAGGCCGACAAGGACATCAAGGAGCGCAGAAACGAAGTCGGGCTGGCCGAGAAGCGCCTCCACCAGAAGGAAGAGACCCTAGAGAAGAAGCTCGAACAGGTGGAGAAGAAGGACTCGGATCTTCAGAAGCGCGACGGCGACCTCAACAACCGCGAGCGCGGTCTGGTAGACAAGGAAAACAAGCTGGACGACCTCATCAGCGAGCAGTCTAAGACGCTTGAGCGCGTCGCGGGCTCGACGGCCGAGGAGGCCCGCGCCGAACTCTTCAGGCGCGTGGAGGAGACCGCTCAGCACGACGCCCTGCGGTTGGCAAAACGCATCGAGGATGAGGTCAAAGAAGGCGCTCTCAAGAAGGCCAGGGAGGTCATCAGCAACACCATCCAGCGCTACGCCAGCGATTACGTCGCGGACGCGGCGGTAAGCTCCGTCACCCTGCCCAACGACGAGATCAAGGGCCGCATCATAGGCCGCGAGGGCAGGAACATCCGCGCGCTCGAGGCCGCGACCGGCGTGGACTTCATCGTCGACGACACCCCGGAGGTAGTGACCCTCTCGGCATTCGATCCCGTACGCCGCGAGATCGCGCGGCTGGCGCTCGAGCGCCTTATGACGGACGGGCGCATCCATCCGGCGCGTATCGAAGAGGTCGTCGAGAAGGTAAAGAAAGAGATCGACAACGCGATGGCCGAGGCCGGCGAGGCCGCGGTGTTCGAACTCGGCATCACAGGCATACATCCGGAACTGATAAAGGTCCTCGGAAGGCTCAAGTACCGCTCGTCATACGGCCAGAACGTGCTCATGCACTCGCGCGAGGTCGCTTACCTAGCCGGGATGATGGCTGCGGAACTGGGCGGCGACGTGAAGCTCGCAAAGCGCGGCGGCCTGCTGCACGACATCGGCAAGGCCATCGACCACGAGGTCGAGGGCCCGCATAACGAGATCGGCGCGGCGCTCGCAAAGAAATACGGCGAGAACTCAAAGGTCATAAACGCGATCATAGCCCACCACGGCGATACCGAGGTCGAGTGCATGGAGTCCGCGCTGGTCGCTGCCTCCGACGCTCTGTCGGCCGCGCGTCCGGGCGTCAGGCGCGAGAGCATCGAAAACTACATAAAGCGCCTGCAGAAGCTCGAAGAGCTGGCGATGGGCTTCAAGGGCGTGGAGAAGTGCTACGCCATACAGGCCGGCCGCGAGGTGCGCATCATCGTAAAGCCAGAGAGCGTCTCGGACGATATGTCGTGGTCGATCGCGAAGGATCTCTCAAAGAAGATCGAAGAGGAGATGACATACCCCGGCCAGATCAAGGTCATCGTGATCCGCGAGGCCAGGTTCACCGAGTACGCGAAATAGGGCGGATTGTCCGCTTAACTTACAAACGCGCCCGCATCTGAAAAGTGCGGGCGCTGTTTTTAGAACGCAAAGATGGAGTGAGATGAAAGTACTTCTGATAGGAGACGTGATCGGCAAGCCGGGCCGCGCCGCGCTCAAGGCCCTGCTGCCTTCTTTGGTGTCCGAGTACGGCGCGGACGCGGTGCTCGTTAACGGCGAGAACTCGGCCTCTGGCTTCGGGATAAACGAGAAAGTGGCCAACGAGATGTTCTCGCAGGGCGTGGCTGCGATCACGAGCGGAAACCACATATGGGACCGCAAGGAATCGATCCCGTTCATAGCCAAGGAGCACCGCGTGCTCAGGCCGCTTAACTACCCGCCCGGCGTGCCAGGCACGGGGAGCATCGTGCTCGCGGTGGGCGGCGAGAAGCTCGCGGTCATAAGCCTCATCGGCCGGGTGTTCATGACGTATGTCGACTGCCCGTTTCGGTCCGCGGACGAAGAGATAAAAAGGCTTTCCGCGATCACGCCGAATATCGTGATCGACTTTCACGCCGAGGCCACCTCGGAGAAGCTCGCGCTGGCCCATTACCTCGACGGCCGCGCAAGCGCCGTCCTCGGCACGCATACGCATGTCCAGACAGCGGACGAAAGGGTCCTGGCGGGCGGCACCGCGGTTATCACGGACGTCGGCATGACCGGCCCTGTCGATTCGATCATAGGGGTGCGCAAGGACGAGGTCATCGAGAGGTTCCTTACCGCGATGCCCCAGCGTTTCGAGGTCCCGGACAGCCCGGTCCTGCTGTGCGCGGTCATCGTCGAGATAAGCGCAGGCAAAGCTCTCTCTATCGAGCGCATCCAGAGGGCATACCCATAGACCGCGGAATACTGAGATCGATATCTTTGGCCGCGGCCGTATTGCTGGTGCTGGCGGTCATGCTCGCGCCGCGCGGCGCTGCCGAGGCCGCAACTCTGGTGCTCGACCCCGGACACGGGGGGTATGATACCGGCATCACTGCGCCGGGCTTTATGGAAAAAGACATCGTGCTCGTGCTGGCGCGAAGGATCGAGGCCTCGCTGAACGGCTCGATGGCTGTCGTGCTTACGCGTTCGACCGACGCCTATACCAGCCTAGATGCGCGGCGCGAGGTAATACTGAATGGCGCATCGCCGAAGGTCCTCATAAGCCTGCATGCGACCTCAGCTCCAGAGTTCGCGGTATACACGGCAGCGTACCCTCAGGGCTTCGAATCCGCCCCGCCGGCACAGCGTTATGGAATCCATGCGCGGCAGTTCGCGTATCTTGCGCAAAGCAGGCTGCTCGCCTCGGCCTTCGCAGGGCGCCTTGCGGAGCAGGGCGTGAAGCTGCGCGAGCTTCCGGCCCTGCTGCTTGGGGATGCCGACTGCCCGGCCGTGCTGGTCGAGGTCCCCGTGCAAATCCTCAAAGACGCATCGAAGCTCGACGAGCTAGCCGGTGCCATAACGGGTGCGCTGGACGATTTCGAGAAATCCTCGATGGTTGGGAGATAGGCCATGGCGAGAAGGCGCGGTTGGGCTATAGCGGTGGCCATAGTGCTCGCGCTGTTCGCCGCTGGCGTCGTGGCCGGATATCTGGTCAGCCGCCGTACGGCCGAAAACAGTGCGGCGCGCGTTGAGGCCCCGCAGCAGGCAACGGCCCCGACCAAGCTCGTGACGATCACCTTCGCGCTCGTAAACGGGCTCTATCCCGAGCAGGTCGGCATCAGGCCCGCCGCTGAATCGAAGCGAGGCCCTGGCCGCAGCGGTCGTGCGCGAATTCCTGCACGGCCCCTCCGATGCCGGGCTTAAATCAGCGGTCCCGGAGGGCGCCCCCCTGCTTGGCGTCTATCTGGGGCAGGATGGTATACTCTACGTCAACCTTTCGAACGATTTTATCGCTAACTTCAGGGGCGACGCCCTGTCGGAATTCATGGTGCTCAAGGGGCTGTATAAAAGCGTGATGGACAATGTCGGGGCGATAGCAGGCATCCGCATACTGGCCGGAGGCCGCGAGGCCGATTCCATAGGCGGGCATATAGTGCTCGACGCATTGTCGGGCGGCGTGCTCATGGGAGATTACAATGCGCCCCAGTGACGCCCCGATCGGGGTGTTCGACTCCGGCATCGGCGGGCTCACCGTCGTCAGGGAGATGCTTGCTGAGTTGCCCTCCGAGGACATAATATACTTGGGCGATACCGCGCGCGTGCCATACGGCATACGCTCGCGTGAGACCGTGGCGCGCTATGCGCTTGAGGGCGCTAATTTCATGCTCTCGCAGGGCATCAAGGCGCTCGTGGTCGCCTGCAATACCGTATCGGCAGTAGGGCTAGACGGCATACGAGCCCGGACTGACGTGCCGGTGATCGGCGTCATAGAGCCTGGAGCGCGCGCCGCAACTTCGCACACCCGCTCGCGCAAGATCGGCGTCATCGGGACCGAGGCCACCATTAAAAGCTGCTCATACCCCGAGGCTATCAGAGCCCTGGACCCGTCGCTTGAGGTCGTATGCCGCGCCTGCCCGCTGTTCGTCCCCCTCGTTGAAGAGGGCTGGATAGAGGGCGAGCTCCCGGAGCTCGCGGCCCGCACTTATCTGGACGGCATGAAGGCGGAGGGCATTGACGCGCTCGTGCTCGGATGCACGCACTATCCCCTGCTGAAGCTCGTGCTCCGCGCGGTCCTGGGCGAAGGCATCGAGCTTATAGATTCCGCGACCGAGACCGCGCGCACGGTGCGCGAGGTGCTCGCATCGCGCGGGCTCCTGAGGGCAGAGGCGCCCGGACGCGCTGCGGTGAGGCGTTTTTTCGTGACAGACGACCCCGAGAGGTTCAGGGGTGTGGGCGAGAGGTTCCTCGGACGGGCGATACCCGATATCACAAAGGTGCAACTGGAGGCAATATGAGGTCCGACGGACGCGCAAACGACGAGATCAGGCCGGTGAAGATCACCCGGAATTTTATAACCAGTGCCGAGGGCTCGGTGCTGATGGAGATAGGCAACACGCGCGTGATCTGCACCGCCACTATTGAGGACAAGGTGCCGCAGTTTCTGAAGGACACCGGGCGCGGCTGGGTGACGGCCGAGTACGCTATGATCCCCCGTTCGACCAACACGCGCAAGGCGAGGGAATCGAGCATCGGCAAGGTGGGGGGCCGCACGCACGAGATACAGCGCCTGATAGGGCGGTCGCTGCGCAGCGTGACCGACCTCGAGGCCATGGGCGAGCGCACGATCTGGATCGACTGCGACGTCATACAGGCCGACGGCGGCACGCGCACGGCGTCGATCACCGGGGCCTATATCGCGCTGGTCGAGGCCCTGCGCCATGCGGTATCGCTGGGGATGCTCAGGAGCGTCCCGATCAGGGACTACGTTGCCGCGATAAGCGTGGGCGTGGTCGGCGGCACGCCGATGCTGGACCTCTGCTATGAAGAGGACTCGAGGGCCGACGTCGACATGAACCTGGTCGTGACCGGCAGCGGGAAGATCGTCGAGGTCCAGGGCACTGCCGAAGGCCCGCCCTTCGGCCGCGAGACGCACGATGCGCTTATGGCCCTGGGCTTCGCGGGCGTTGCGGCGATGATCGAGCGGCAGAAGGCAGAATTACAGGAGAATGTGATAAAATAACAACTTATGGCAAGCACACAGGGTAAC
The DNA here is from genome assembly GCA_963721805.1 of Nitrospirota bacterium. GTDB lineage: Bacteria > Nitrospirota > Thermodesulfovibrionia > Thermodesulfovibrionales > JdFR-86 > CAVRJY01. The sequence goes on from CAVRJY010000002.1 coordinate 570,949, forward strand.
CAGAACATGTACAAGGGGCTGTTGATATGGCTGCTGATCGGCACGGCCATGATACTGCTTTTTAATTTTCTCGCCCCGCAGAAAAAGCAAGAGGAGGAGCTGAAGTTCTCGGAGTTCCTCCAGAAGGTCCAGGCCGGCGACGTCACGGACGTCATCCTCAAGGAAAACCAGATCATCGGCACGCTCAAGGACGGCACGAAGTTCACATCTTATTCCGCGACCTACCCGGACATGGTCAAGGTCCTCACCGAAAAGGGCGTCCAGATCACAGCGAAGCCCCCGGACCAGAGCCCTTGGTACGTGAACTTCTTCTTCTCGTGGGGGCCGATCATATTTTTGGCGCTCATCTGGATATTCTTCATGCGACAGATGCAGACCGGCGGAAACCGGGCCATGTCGTTCGGGAAATCCAAGGCCCGGCTTGTGTCCGAAAAGCAGGTGAAGATCACGTTTGCGGACGTCGCGGGCATCGACGAGGCCAAGGAGGAAGTTACCGAGATAATCGACTTCCTCAAGGACCCCCAGAAGTTCTCCAAGCTCGGCGGGAGGATCCCCAAAGGCGCGCTCCTGGTCGGGCAGCCCGGCACCGGGAAGACACTCCTGGCACGGGCCATCGCAGGTGAGGCGGGGGTCCCGTTTTTCAGCATCTCGGGCTCAGACTTCGTAGAGATGTTCGTGGGCGTCGGGGCATCGAGGGTGCGCGACCTGTTTGAGCAGGCCAAGCGCAGCTCCCCGTGCATCATCTTCATAGACGAGATAGACGCAGTCGGACGCCACCGCGGCGCGGGTTTGGGCGGCGGCCATGACGAGCGTGAGCAGACCCTGAACCAGCTGCTCGTGGAGATGGACGGCTTCGAGGGCAAGGAGGGCGTCATTATCCTCGCTGCCACGAACCGCCCGGACGTGCTCGACCCCGCGCTCCTGAGGCCCGGAAGGTTCGACCGCCAGATAGTCGTGCCGTCTCCGGATTTCAACGGCCGCAAACAGATATTAAGCGTACACGCCAAGAGCGTGCCGCTGAGCGATAAGGTGGACCTCGAGACCATCGCGCGCGGGACGCCCGGCTTCACCGGCGCGGACCTGGCGAACCTCGTAAACGAGGCCGCTCTGCTCGCGGCGCGCAAGTCCAAGACACAGGTCGAGATGGACGATTTCGAGGAGGCCAAGGACAAGGTCCTGATGGGCGCCGCCCGCCGGAGCATGGTGATCAACGACGAGGAGAAGAAGAACACCGCGTTTCACGAGGCCGGCCACGCGCTCGTCGCGAAGCTCACGCCGGGCACCGACCCGATACACAAGGTCACGATCATACCGCGCGGCCGCGCGCTGGGGCTCACGCAGCAGCTCCCGGTCGACGACCGCTACACGCACAGCGAGGTATTCCTCAAGAGCGTCCTGTCGGTGCTCATGGGCGGAAGGGCGGCCGAGGAGATCGCGCTGCACCAGATGACCACCGGAGCAGGAAACGACATAGAGCGCGCCACGGAGCTCGCGCGCAAGATGGTCACCGAATGGGGCATGAGCCAGAAGCTCGGGCCGCTGACGTTCGGCAAGAAGGACGAGCAGATATTCCTCGGCCGCGAGATCGCGAAACACAAGGACTACAGCGAGCGCACCGCCGAAGACATAGACGACGAGGTCAGGCTCATAGTCACCAACGCTTACGAGAGGGCCAAGAAGCTGCTCACCGAAAACTATAAGCTGCTTGAGGCCTTCGCCTTGAGGCTCCTCGAGAAGGAGACCATGGACGCGGCCGAGATCGAGCAGTTCATGGAGGCCCACCGCACGAAGGACGTAGTGGAAATAGGCGGCGCTGGAACTCCGGCACCCTCGGCCCCGGCAGCATAGCCCCGGCATGACATTCCGCTGGGGGCGGCACTGCCTTGATTTCACCGGCCGCACCCTCGTAATGGGAGTTTTAAACGTGACCCCCGATTCGTTCTCGGACGGGGGTCTTTTTTACGCCAGCCGCGACGCTGCCATATCACATGCCATCCAGATGGCCGAAGACGGCGCGGACATCATCGACATAGGCGGCCTCTCGACCCGGCCCGGCTCCGAGCCTGTCTCGGTGCAGCAAGAGACAGACCGCGTAGCGCCCGTGATCGAGGCGCTCTCCAACCGCATTAACGTCCCGGTCTCGATAGACACCTACCGCTCCGAGGTCGCGCGCGCCGCGCTCGACGCGGGGGCCTCGATCGTAAACGACATAAGCGGACTGCGCTTCGACCCTGCGATGGCTGCGGCCGCCGCATCATACGGCGTGCCGGTCGTCGTCATGCACATAAAGGGAACCCCCAGAGACATGCAGCAGCACCCGGAATACGAGGCTCTCGTGCCGGAGGTGATGGACTATCTTCGCGAGGGCATAAGGATAGCGGAGGAGGCCGGGATTACAAACATCATCATCGATCCGGGCATTGGATTTGGAAAGACATACGACCATAACCTGCAACTTCTGGCCTCGATAGGTGAATTTGTAAAACTCGGCTACCCGGTGCTGGCCGGGCCGTCGCGCAAGGCGTTCATCGGCGCGATCCTGGGCGGAATTCCGGCACAGGATCGCATCTGGGGCACAGCGGCCGCGGTCGCGGCCTGCGTGCTCGGAGGGGCGCATATCGTGCGCGTGCACGACGTGAAAGAGATGGCGCAGGTCGTGAAGGTTGCCTCGGCTATCAGGTCTAGCTCAATGCCTTCCCAAGCGAGCCCTCGGCCCGCTTAAGCAGTTCCTCCGCCTCGTCCTTATTTAGTCCTTTTACGCGCATCAAGGCCGCGAGCTTAGGCCTCATGCCCGAGGCCCTGAGCGAGTCCTCGGCCTCCTGCTCGGTGCAGCCGGTGATCTTCCGGATGATTCCCAGGGCGCGCGCCACGAGCTTCGCGTTTGTGGGCGCGACGTCGACCATAAGCCCCTCGTGCACGCCTCCGAGGCGCACCATTGCGGCCGTGGATATCATGTTAAGGACGATCTTCGTAGCGGTGCCTGCCTTGAGCCGCGTCGAGCCCGCGATGAGTTCGGCGCCGGTATTTAAAGATATCATGCCGCAGGTGAAGGGGTAGGGCTCGACCGTGGCGCATGTCAGGAGCCACGAGCGTGCGCCGCGAGCGTGCGCGGCCCTCAAAAAACCGAGGACGTAGGGCGTCCTGCCGCTTGCAGTTATCCCGACCGCCATGTCCCCGGGGCCGAGTGCAGAGCCCTCGGCCGCGCCCGCGCCTTCGTCGTCCTCGGCGCCCTCGACCGCGTGCTGGATCGCGCCCGGCCCGCCCGCGATATGCGCGCGGAAGCGGTCGCTAGAGAAAGTCGGCGGGATCTCCGAAGCGTCAAGCACGCCGAGCCGTCCGCTTGAGCCGGCCCCGGCGTAATGCACCCGGCCACCACTTCGGATCGCATCAATCGCGTCCGCAACCGCGCGGCCGATATCGGGGAGCGCCCTGCGAATGGCCGTAACCGAGGCGACCTCACCCGCGAGCATCAGGGCGAGGAGGTCAGCGACCGGCATCGATTCTATTTTATTGGAGCCCTCTCCGTGCGGCTCCCTGCGCTGCTCCGGCATAAGTTACGCCTTCCTCCTGTATTGCACCGGCCTGCTTTCTGCTATGATATTATAGTCAAAATGAAAACATCCGCAAGCATACTGAGGGGCGCAGCCGCTGCGCTCGCGCTATTGGTCCTGGTTTCCTGTGCGACGGGGATGAGCATGCCGCACAAGGAGGCCGTCGCGCATTACAAGCTCGGCCTGTCCCACCTTAACGACAACGACCTGCAAGGCGCCTTCGTCGAGTTCCAGAAGTCGCTGCGCCTCAATGACTATGACAAGGACGTCCATCAGGCGATAGGCGTCGTCTACCTGAGGCTCGAGGACACCGACAACGCCGAGAAGGAGTTCAAGCGGGCCATCTCCATAGACCCGGACTATTCCGAGGCGTACAACAACCTCTGTGTCATCCACTACAAAAAACTCGATTACGACGGCGCGATAGCGGATTGCAGGAAGGCCCTAGAAAACCAGCTTTACGCCACCCCGGAGAAGTCATACTACACGCTCGGGCGCATCTATTACCGCATGGGCAACTACAAGGACGCTATGGAGAACTTCATCCAGGCCTCGAGGCGCGCCCCGATGCTGCCGGACCCTTACTACGGCCTCGCGCTCGCTTACAACGCCAGCGGCAACTTCGGCAAGGCCTCCGAGGCCATAACGAGGGCCATCTCGATAGACGGCAGGTTCAGGGGCGATAAGGTCTTCGCGGATTCGGAGTTCCGCAAGCAGGTCCTGATGGGCGGCGATGACGCCCGGGACCTCAAAGACCTCATCGAGATACTTAAGTACTGATGATCCCCGAGGCCGTCGAAGGTCTCATGAATAAGGCCGAGGGTGCGATGGAAATGGCCGTCGCGACATATTCCGGCCTGCGCGTCGGCGCTGCCCTGCTCTCTACGGACGGCCGCGTATTCACCGGCTGCAACATAGAGAACCCCTCCCTCATGCTCACCATCTGCGCCGAGCGCGTCGCGCTGTACAAGGCCCTGAGCGAGGGCGCACGCACGTTCAGCGCCATAGCGGTTGTGTGTTCCGAGGCCAGCCCGTGCCGGCCGTGCGGCACCTGCCGGCAGGCGCTCCATGAGTTCTGCCCCGGCATCGCCATATATCTGAGGACAGCCTCCGGCATAGTCAGGTACACGGATGGCGAACTGCTCCCGTATCCCTTCGACATATGATAGAAAAGCGCGATATAATCAGGAGCCTCAGAAAGCCGCTCCCGTTTGGGGAGCTGGCCCTTCAGCTCGGCCTGAAAAAACACGAGGGCAAGCAGCTTAAGAGGCTGCTCAGGCCGATGGTCGAGTCAGGCGAGATAGTCAGAAACCGCAAGGGATACTACGGCCTGCCGGAGGAGATGGCGCTGGTGACAGGGTTTTTCGAGGCCCACCGCGAGGGGTTCGGTTTCGTGATCCTGGAGAAGGCCGGGGAGCGCGACGTCTTCATCCCAGCGCGCTCTACCTTGGGCGCTATGGACGGCGACCCGGTGGTGGCGCGCATCGAGAGCGCCGAAAAGAGGCACGGCAGCATCGTCCGCGTGCTGGAGCACACGCATAAGAGGCTGGCTGGCACATTGATGAAGGCCGGAGATACGCTCTTCGTTAGCCCGCGCGACAAGTCCATGTCCTTCGACGTGGTCGTCACGCGCCCGAAGGGCATCAAGGTCGAGGAGGGCGATATGGTCTCGGCCGAGATCATCGAGTACCCGGCCGACCAGCGCCCGGCCATCGGGCGGATACTCAAGAAGATCCCCGCACCCGACGCCCCGCTTTCGGAGATCGAATCCATCATCGACGAGTACGGCCTGCCCGGGCCGTTCCCCGCCGCTGTGCGCGCCGAGGCCAGGGCGCTTGCGCTCAAGGCCGAGACTGAGGCCGGGGCCAAGAGGCGCGACCTCACCGCCCTGCCGACCGTCACGATCGACGGCGAGCGGGCGCGGGACTTCGACGACGCGATATCCATAGACCTGAGCCCGCACGGCTATACGCTCTGGGTGCATATCGCGGACGTCGGGCATTACGTCCCCTGGGGCAGCGTGATAGACACCGAGGCCCGCCAGCGAGGCACGAGCGTGTATTTTCCGGACCGTGTGATCCCTATGCTGCCCAAGGAACTCTCCGAAGACCTGTGCAGCCTCAAGCCCAAGGTGAAACGCGCCGCGTATACGGTGCGCATGGAGTTCGACCGCACCGGTGCGGTGGGCGATACGGAGTTCTTCCCGAGCCTGATCGTGAGCAACGAGCGGATGACGTACACGTCAGTCCGAAAGATACTCGTCGACCAGGACGCCGGCGAGCGCGAGCGCTATAGGGAGCTGCTCCGGGAGTTCGAGCTTATGGACGAACTGGCGGGGCTGATCAGGCAGCGCAGGATGGCGCGCGGCTCGCTGGACTTCGACCTGCCCGAGCCCGAGGTGCTGCTGGACATCCAGGGCCGTCCCGAGGCGATCATCAAGTCAGAGCGCAACCTCGCCCACATGATCATCGAGGAGTTCATGATAGCGGCCAACGAGGCGGTGGCCGAGCACCTGACCGCACTCGGTCTGCCCGCGCTATACAGGATACACGAGCCCCCGGACCCCAGGAAGGTAGAGGAGGCGCTAAGGGTGCTCAGGCCCTCGGCCGCGACCAAGCGGCGCGCCGATGCGTCGGCGCTGAGAGCAGCGCTTAAGCAGACCCAGGGCACCGCGTTCGCCGAGGCCGCATCGTATATTGTGCTTAGGACGCTCAAACAGGCTAGGTATTCGACCGAGAACGCCGGGCACTTCGGCCTCGCCTCAAAGTGCTACCTGCACTTCACCTCCCCTATCAGGCGCTACCCTGATCTCGTCGTGCACAGGGTCTTGCGCGAGGCGCTCGGCCACAGGGGCAAGCTCTCGGACGAGCGCCGGGCGGAACTGATGGGCTCGCTTCGGGAGATCGCGCTTCAGAGCTCGCGCGCCGAGCGCGTGGCCGAGAAGGCAGAGCGCGAGGTCATAGCCGCGATGCGCGTCTGGTTCATGGCGGGCCGCGTTGGCGAGAGCTTCGACGGCGCGGTCGTCGGCGTCTCGACGCAGGGCATACGCGTCAGGCTCGACGAGTGCTATGTCGACGGGTTCCTGCACGTCTCGTCCCTCAATGACGACTACTACGCGTACGACGAGCGCTCGGTGCTGCTCAGGGGCAAGCGCACCAACAGGACATTCGGGCTGGGGCAGGCCGTGAGGGTGAGGCTCGAGAGGGTGGACCGCGCCGAGCGCGAGCTGCTCTTCGCTCTCGTGGTCGAGGCGAGGAAGGCCCCGGTCAGGCCTGGCCGTTTAAGACGGCGTGGATGACCCGGCTTAATTCCTCGATCCTGTAGGGCTTGCTTATCATAGCGGCGAAGCCGAATTTTTTGTGGTCGCTCATCACCGGGTCGTTGGAGTAGCCGCTTGAGACCACGGCCTTGACGAACATGTCGAGTTCGCGCAGCCTCGCCATGGCCTCCATGCCGCCCATGCCGCCGGGGATCGTGAGGTCCATGACCACGACGTCGAATCTCTTCCCCTCGCGCAGGGCCTGCTTGTACTGTTCGATGCAGGCCTCGCCGTCCTCTGCGAAGCTCACCTCATAGCCCAGGAATTTCAGGGCCTCGCCCAGCGACTCCCTGATGCCCATGTCGTCGTCCATCACGAGCAGCCGCCCGGTGCCGTGCATGACCTTCTGCGCGGCCGGTTTCGCCGGTATGGCCTTGGAGTCGGTGGCGGGCAGAAAAAAGGTGAACGTCGCCCCGTCGCCCTCGGCCGAGCGGGCAACGATATGGCCATCGTGCTTTTTTATGATCGAATAGGTCGATGCGAGGCCGAGCCCGCTGCCGCCGGGTTTGGTCGTGAAGTAGGGGTCGAAGATGTGCGGCAGGTTTGCCTCGGATATGCCGGTGCCCTGGTCCCGGACCGAGACCTTGACGTAGCGTCCGGCCGGAAGCGGCGGGACCTCGCCAGCTTTGAGCGTGGCGTTTTCGGCCGAGATCGCGATGCTGCCGCCCTTGGGCATGGCCTGGCTCGCGTTGATGATCAGGTTGTTGATGACCTGGCTGATCTGGCCCTCGTCGATGTCCACGTGCCACAGGTCGTCGGCGAAGCGGTTGATGCACCTGACGTTGGAGCCCCTGAGGGCGAACTCCGAGGAATCGCTGATGAGGTCCGAGATCGAGGCGGTCGTCTTTACGGGCGAGCCGCTTTTTGAGAACGTAAGGAGCTGCTGCGTGAGGTCGCGCGCGCGGAGCGCGGCCTTCTCGGCGGTGACCATGCGGCGGTGGACGTCCGAGCCCGAGTCGGTCGAGAGCTTGGCCAGCGATATGCTGCTGAGGATCGAGGTGAGGATGTTGTTGAAGTCGTGCGCGAGGCCTCCGGCCACTATCGCCATGGATTCGAGCCTCTGGGCCTTCAGGAGTTCCTCCTCGGCGCGCTTGCGCTCGACCATCTCGCGCTGAAGGCTCAGGTTGGCGTCCCTGAGTTCGGCCGTGCGTTCGTCTACGAGCGACGCGAGCCGCTCGCGGTGCTGCCTGAGTTCGTCCTCGTCCGCCTTGCGGTCGGTGATGTCGGTGGCGACCGTAAGCCTCACGAGCTTCTCGTCGACCCACCGGATGGCGCGGTCGTGGACGTCGAGCCAGCGGCCGGTCTTCTTGTTGAACTGCTCCCACTGGTGGACTCCGGTCGGGTTACCGTCGGCGTCGATCAGGAACTGGTTTGTGCAGAAATCGCACGGGCTGTTCTTGCCCTCCTGGAGCACGTCCCAGCACCTGGCCCCAATGGGCTCGCCGCCGCCGAAGTGCTCACGGAGGTATTTGTTCGCGAAGAGCAGCTCGCCGGTATGCATGTCGGCCACGTATACGACCGCATCGAGGCTGTCCATGACCGCCATAAAACGCTCGTGGGAGCGCTGGATCGCGAGGGCGTCCCTGCGGCGCTCGATCTGCTGAGCGAGCTGGTTTGCGATCAGCTGCAGGGTGACGGACTTGTGCTGGATGTCGCGGTGCGCGGTGTCGGCCACCGCGATCTGGCCGTACGTGGCGGACCTGGTCATCACGGGGACGCTTATGTATACGTCCGCACCGAGCGCCTTGAGGGCCGCAAGCGACGGGTCGTCGCTTTGCTGGATCTTCTGCAGCAGCAGGGGCGAGCCGTCTTCGGGCATGGGCGGCAGAGTGTCCGGGAAGACGGACCCCGCGGTGATGGACTCGTAGCGCCCCGCGTATTCGCCGTCATCCGAGGCGTTGGAGTTTATGTCTATGGCTACGAACGGGAAATGGATCTTTTTCGAGAGTTCCTCAGGCAGCTGGCCGAACGTGGTGTGGATGTCGCCGGCCGAGAGCAGCAGCTGAGTGACTGTGTTGATGGCGTCCTTGGCCTCCTCGGCCTTGACCTGCGCCTTGCGGCTCCGAAGCGAGGTGAGCCAGTGAGAGAGGCTGTTTGAGAGTTCCACCAGTAGGTCGAACTCCGCCTGTTCGAAGCGCGAGGGGCTGGAGCACAGCAGCGTCAGGGCACCGACCGGCGCGCGGTCGACCGTAACGGGCAGCGCGAGCGCCGAGCCGAACCCGAGCTTGTTATATGGCGAGAGCGAGACGCTGGTCTCTGACTGGTTCAGGGCAATGGGCATGCCGCTTCGGAGCACCGCGGCGGTCGGCCCGAGCATCTCGTCGATACTGGGCGAGGCGCCGAGGGAGGCGATGTACCCGTTGTCCTCGCCGGCCATGGCCATAGGGATGATCGCGCCGCTGGATTCCTCGTCCCTGTAGCAGACCCATGCGAAGTCGTAGTCGCCGTGCTCGACGACTATGCGGCAGAGGTCTCCGAGCAGCGTCTGCTCGTCGGAGGCGTGCATGAGCGCTGTGCCGCATTCGTTCATGGTCTTGAGGGTCTTGTTAATGCGCTTGAGCTCGTCCTCGGTGCGTTTTTTGTACAGCGCCATCTGGATCGTGAAGCGCAGTTCCCTGTTCTCGAAGGGCTTGATCAGATAGCCGAACGGGTCTATGTCGCCGATGCTCTCAAGGATGCTTTCAGTCGCGTATGCGGTCAGGAATACGACCGGGATGCCGAGCTCCATGCGTATGGTCCGCGCGGCCTCGATGCCGTTGATGTCGCCCTCCAGCACGATGTCCATCAGGACGATATCGGGGGAGGACGTGCGCGCGGCCATGATGGCCCCCTGGCCGGAGGACTCGATGCCGACCACCTCGTAGCCCAGGCCGCCGAGGGCGTCGGAGAGGTCGTCCGCGATCAGGCTTTCGTCTTCGACAATGAGTATGCGTGTTCTGGCCATTGAGATTTACATTGTACTATAAAGAATTGCCACTTGTAACTATCAGGGATATTCGATAGAATATTACATGTCACGCGACAAGGTCGAGGCCGCGCTCGCAAAAGTCAGAGAAGGGCTCAAGGCCGAGGGCGGCGATATCGAACTCGTGGATTACCGCGACGGGACGGTATACGTGCGCATGAAGGGCGCGTGCGGCACGTGTCCGATGTCGCAGCTAACGCTCACCAACTGGGTCGAGACAACGTTAAAAAGCGAACTCCCGGAGGTCGTAGCGGTGAAGGCGGTCTGATGCGGCGCTCAGGGTTGGGGCTCATATTGTGCGCCCTTGCGATAGGGCTGTTATCGCTGCCCGCTTTATCGTTAGCGTCAGAGCCCGCTGGCAGGTATAAGGTCTCGGACATCCGGCTTCACAGAGGGGGCGGCGTTTCTACGCGCGTCGAGGTGGTCTTAAACGGTATCCCGCAATACAAGGTCAGGGTCCTCGGGGAGCCGGACCGCTTATTTTTGGACCTCGACTCCACCGCGCTTGGCTCGTTCGACGGCAAATACCTGCAAGTCAAAGAAAACGGCATCATAAGGCGTATCCGCGCCGCACAGTTTTCCTCCGCCACGGCTCGGATAGTCCTGGACCTTTACGCCAAATCCGAATACACGGTCTCTGCCGCGCAGAACCCCCCAAGGCTGCTTATCGAGCTTAAGGCCGCATCCACCTCCAAGGCCGAGCTTCAAGTCAAACAGAGCCTTGTCGCCGCCAGGATGAAACAGCCCGTGGCGGCCGATGCCCACGCGAAGGCTGAGGCGGTCGCGAAGATCGCGGCCGATGCGGCAGCCAAGGCAGTGGCCCCCTCCATATCAGAGTCTCCGAAGCAGCCGAAGCAGCCGCTATCAGTCTCTGCCAAGGCCGAGATCCCCTCTGTACCAGAGTCTCCCAAGGCAGCTTTAGCCGAGGCGCCGGCGATGCCTGCCCATGATACCGCGCCGAAGCTTGAGGCCCCGTTGGCAGCCGAGCCGTTTAAGCAGCCGAAGGCAGCGCTGGCGAAGGCGGATGCCCCGCATATCAGGAGCATCGTGATCGACCCCGGCCACGGAGGGCACGATTCAGGCGCACTAGGCCCCGGCGGGCTTATGGAGAAAGACGTGGTGCTAGAGATCGCAAAGGACCTCAAGGCCAGCCTCGAGGCAACCGGCGGATACAAGGTTTACCTTACGCGCTCGACTGACGTATTCCTCACGCTCGAGGAGCGCACGGCGTATGCCAACCGCAGGGGCGCGGACCTCTTCGTCTCCGTGCACGCAAATGCGGACAAGGCCAAGCGCGGCCACGGCGTCGAGACCTATCTGCTCAACTGGACCGACGACGAGGAGTCGATGAAGGTCGCGTCGAGGGAAAACCGGATCTCGATAGCGAGGATGAAAAAGAGGCGAAGCGCGGTAGACCAGATACTGGATTCGCTGGCGACCCAGAACAAGCGCGACGAGTCGCTGATGCTCGCCCACCTAGTGCAGGACTCCATCATCGGCTCGGCCTCGCGGGACTATGACGGGGTGCTGAGCCTTGGCGTCAAGCAGGCTTTTTTCTATGTGCTCATTGGCGCGAAGATGCCCTCGATACTGGTCGAGACCTCGTTCATATCAAACAGCATGGAGGCGAAGCGCCTTGCCTCGGCAAAGTACCGGGCGGCAATCGCCGACGGCATCTCAAGCGGAATCAACTCGTACTTCGCCGGTCCCGTCCCGGCCCGGACCACCATTGCCAGAAAGTAAGTTCCAATCCCTCGTCCTAAAGGGAGGACTGCTCTATGACGGCACGGGCCTGCCCCCTGAGCGCGCCGACATATTCATCAAAGACGGCGTCATCGAGGAGGTCGAGCCCCTCGTAGAGAAATCCGCGGAAGTGCTGGATATAACCGGACTGGCGGTCTCGCCGGGCTTCATCGACGCCCATGCGCATTCGGAGTTCGCGCTCCTTGCGAACCCCGCGGCCGCAGGCGGGAAGCTCCTGCAAGGCATAACGACCGAGATAAACGGCAACTGCGGCCTGTCGGCCGCGCCGCTTTTGGGCGCGGCGCTCTCGCAGCGAGAGGCCGACTTGGCGGCTTACGGGATCAAGGAGCGGTGGGAGAATTTCGCTCAGTACTTCGACCTTCTAAGAAAGCGCGGCCTTGGCCTGAACTTCGCCACTCTCGCAGGCCACGGCAACATCCGGGCCTCGGTAGTGGGATACGAGGACCGAGCGCCTTCAGCCGATGAACTGCACCGCATGTGCGACTTGCTGGCGCAAGCTCTCAGAGAAGGCGCAATCGGTCTCTCGACCGGGCTCATCTATCCGCCAGGCATATATTCGACCACCGAGGAGCTGATCGAGCTTGCCAACGCGGGGGCAGCCGAATACAGGGACTTCATCTATACGACCCATATGCGCAGCGAGGGAAAACGGCTGCTTGAGTCCATTGCCGAGACGATGCGCATCGGCCGCGATGCGATGGTGCGCGTCCATATATCCCACATCAAGACCGCGGACAGGCCAAACTGGCACAAGATAGACAGCGCCATACGGATGCTCGGTGACGCGCGCGAGGAGGGCCTGACGGTCACGGCGGACCGCTACCCATATACCGCCTCGTCGACCGACCTCGACGCGGCGCTCCCGAACTGGGTGTACATCGGCGGCAACGCCGAAGAGCTTAAACGGCTCCGTGACCCCGATACACGCGTCCGCATCGCGTCCGAGGTGGAGGCCATGAACCGCGACTGGAGCACGGCAGTAGTCGCGGCCGTCGAGAGCGACGAGAGCCGCTGGATGGAGGGCTTGAGCGTGGCCGAGATCGCCACTCGGATGGGTGTCCCTCCGGTCGAGGCCCTGCTGAGGTTGCTGGACGCGGAATCCCTGCGCGTGGGCGCTATTTTTCATTCGATGACAGAGGAAAACCTGCTCCGATTCCTCGCGCTTCCTTATGTGATGATCGGCACCGACAGCACCACGCGGTCGATGACCGGCAAGGGAAAGCCGCACCCGCGAGGGTTCGGGAGCTTCCCAAGATACCTTGGCCGATACGCGGCCGGAAACCTCGCGGCAGCGATACACAAATGCACGATGCTCCCGGCCACGACATTCGGCATCCGGAGCAGGGGGCGGATATCGCCCGGCCACTGGGCCGACCTCGTCGTGTTCGACCCTCAAAAGATCATGGATACCGCCACGTTTGACAACCCTTATCAGACCCCGCGTGGGATACAACATGTCTTCGTAAACGGTGTCGCGGCCGTGCGTGATGGCGCGCTTACGAACGCGCTTGCGGGCTTAGTCCTCCGAAACGGCGGGCATGCTCCCTTCGAGCCCCAGGCCGACTGACCGCAGGGATGCGAAAGTGGATAAACAGCGCCAATAACGCCATCGAAGGCATCCTGCACGCCGTACGGACGCAGCGCCATGTCAGGTATCACTTCTACGCCGCAGCCATAGTGCTCTTGACGAGCTACGTCCTGGGCGTGACCAAGAACGAGTTTCTGATCATCGCGCTTACGGTGATTATCGTGCTCTCGGCCGAGATGCTCAACAGCGCGCTGGAGAACGTCGTCGACATGGTCTCGCCGCACCATAGCGAGAAGGCCCGCACAGCCAAGGACATGGCCGCCGGCGCGGTCCTTACCGTTGCGTTCGGGGCGGTCGTGGTCGGCTATATAGTGCTATTCCCATATCTGCGCAGGATATTCGAGAAGGGCTTCGTGATGACGCACCACTCGCCCGAGGAGGTGGCGATCATCGCGCTGATCATGGTGCTGATCGTCGTGGTGCTGCTTAAGGCGTATTTCGGAAGCGGGCTTCCGCTGCGGGGCGGGATGCCGAGCGGCCACAGCGCCCTGGCGTTCTCGGTGTGGGTCTCGGCCTCGATGATAACGCGGAGCATGTTCGTCTCGGCGCTCTGTCTGGCGCTGGCGATCGTGATCGGACAGAGCCGCATATCGGCCGGGGTGCACAGGCTGCGCGAGGTCCTGGCCGGCGCGGCGCTGGGCGCCGCTCTCACGTACCTGCTGTTTTTGGCCTTCCTATGAGGGAGCACGTAGAGCCGTTCCTCTCTTACATGGAGGTCCAGCGGGGGGCGTCGCCTCATACCGTCAGGGCCTACCGCAAGGACCTCGATCAGTTTTTCGCATCATCCCCGGACGGCGTGGCCCCCGGCGATATCAGGGCCTTTCTCGCCTCCCAGATCCAGGGCGGGCTCAAAAAGAGCACCGCGTCGCGCAGGCTCGCAGCCCTGCGCTCGTTCTTCCGTTATCTGACCCGCGAGGGCGTGGTCGAGGCCAACCCGGCGAGGCTCGTAAGCTCGCCGAAGCTCCCTGAAAAACTTCCCCGCTTCCTCACGATAGACGAGATCTTCGGCCTGATCGCGGCAGCCGGGGGAGACGAGTTCGGCGCGGTGCGCGACCGCGCGATCCTAGAGCTGCTGTATTCCTCGGGCCTGCGCGTGAGCGAACTCGCAGGGCTCACGCTGCGGAATATGAACCTCGACGAGGCGGTGCTGCTCGTGCGCGGCAAGGGCAGGAAGGAGAGGCTGGTGCCGGTCGGCCGCAAGGCCGTAGAGGCCATGCGCGCATACCTTCCGCTGCGTTTGGGCCTCGGCAGCGAGGAGACCGGGGTGTTCTTAAATGCGCGCGGCGGGAGGCTCACGGACCGCTCGGTCAGGCGCATCGTGATCAAATATGCCCGCAAGCTCGCGCTATCGGGGAAGGTCAGCCCCCATACCATACGCCACACCTTCGCGACCCACCTGCTGCACGGGGGGGCCGACCTGCGCGTGATACAGGAGCTTTTGGGGCATTCCTCGCTCTCGACCACCCAGAAATACACCCACCTCGATATCGCCCGGCTGATGGACGTCTACGACAAGTCACATCCGCTCGCCACGGGCCGGACGGCCGGAGATGATTGAATTTTCGGCCCATGTAGCAATAATATAAACACATCTTGTCATTACTGGTAAATATTGGCAATATATATAGGCGCATGAGCCATGCCGCGATGAGGGCCGGCCGCGACCCCATGGACGTGGACCTGGTGGCGGTCTCCAAGACCATCGGCCTGGATCGCATACGCGAGGCCATAGACGACGGCCTGCGCGTGTTCGGCGAAAGCCGGGTGCAGGAGGCGGCTCTAAAGGCTCCCGAGATGGCCGCCAGCGGATGCAGCCTCCACCTGGTGGGGCACCTCCAGAAAAACAAGGCTCGCCGCGCGGTCGAGATGTTCGACCTGATACACTCGGTCGATTCCCTCGACCTCCTTGAGGCCATAGACAGGCATGCCGGAGAGCTCGGCAAGGTGCAGCGCGTGCTGATCGAGGTCAAGCTCTCGCCCGAGGCGACGAAGACAGGGGCGGACGCCGGGGCGCTCGAAAGTATCTTGAAGGGCGCGGCAGGGATGAATAACGTGAGGATCGAGGGGCTGATGACCGTCCCCCCGTATGACGAGGACCCCGAGGCTGCAAGGCCGTACTACAGGCGACTGCGGGAGCTCGGGGAGAAGTTCGGGCTTAAGGGGCTCTCGATGGGCATGTCCCATGATTTTGAGGTCGCGATACTTGAGGGCGCGACCATCGTGCGCGTCGGAAGCGCGATATTCGGCGAAAGGGCGGTGGCCAAGACATGACGGGATTCATTGGCGGAGGCGCGATGGCCGAGGCCCTGATAAAGGGCATGTTCGACCGCGGGATGAAAGGCATAATCGTATCGGAGCCGGTGGCCGAGCGGCGTGAGTATCTGGAGCGCACTTACGGCGTGAAGGCGGTGGACGATAACCGCAAGGTGCTCCAAGAGGCCCGGATCGTGGTGTTTGCCGTAAAGCCCCAGAACATGGCGCAGGTGCTCGAAGGGATCGCCGAATCGGTGAAGCCCGACCACATGTTCGCGTCGATCGCAGCGGGGATAACCATAGACTTCATCCGCCAAAGGCTGCATACCTCGCGCATCATCCGCGTGATGCCCAACGTGGCCTCGATGGCACAGGAGGGCATGGCGGTGCTCGCGCTGTGCGAGTGCTTCCCGGAGCTCGAGGTCGCCAGGGTGCGCGATATCTTCATGGCCTCGGGCCGGGTGCTGACGATGCCGGAAAAAAAGATCAACGCGGTCACCGCGCTCTCGGGCAGCGGTCCGGCGTTCATCGCATACGCGCTTGCCGCGATGATCGACGGCGGCGTCAAAGAGGGCCTCACCGGGGACGAGGCGAGCGAGCTTGCTATACAGACCCTGCGCGGCACGGCCGCGCTGCTCGATAGCGGCATATCCTGCGAGAAGCTCATCAAGATGGTCAAGTCCCCGGGGGGGACGACCGAGGCGGGGCTCGGCGTGCTGGACGCGCGCGGCGCGCACGACATACTGGCCGATGCCATAACCGCCGCGCGAAAGCGCGCCGCGGAACTCGCGAAATAGGAGGCTCGGAGGCCGCCATGTTCATAGCAGGCAATTTCATCGGGGCCGTCGCGGAGGTCCTCAATGTGATCCTCGATATTTACATGTGGATCATCATCATCAGGGCGCTTCTAAGCTGGGTGAACCCCGACCCATATAACCCTATAGTCCGTTTTCTCTACTCGGTGACAGAACCGGTGCTAAGGCCGATTCGCCGCGTCGTAGGATTTGGCATGGGCATCGACGTCTCGCCCATGATCGTGCTGCTGGTGATAATATTCCTTAAACGCTTCGTCGTGGCCTCGCTCATGCAGATGGCCATGCGTTCGATGTAAATAAAACCGGAGGGCCGAAACAATATGAGAATAACGCCTCTTGATATCCAGCAAAAACAGTTCCCGATGAAGTTCCGGGGGTTCGACGTCGAGGAGGTCTACGCCTTCCTGGAGGTCGTACGCGAGGAGATGGAAGAGCTCCTGCGCGACAACTCGTTCCTAAAAGAGAGCGTCAGCAAGGCCGAGTCCCAGGTCAAGGAACACAGGGACATGGAGAGCACGCTCAGGGAGACCCTGGTGACGGCGCAGCAGATGGTCGACGACTACAAGAACAACGCCCGCAAGGAGGCCGAACTCGTCATCAAGGAGGCCGAGCTCAAGGCAGGCGAGATAGTGAAGGACGCGCAGGAGAAGGTCGTGAAGATCCACGAGGACATCGTGGACTTAAAGGGCATCCGCCGCCACTTCAAGGAAGAGATCCGCCGCCTGATCGAGTCCCACGTCCGCATGCTCGAGTTCGACTCCGAGCGAGAGGCCGACGAGGGCGGACGCGGCTCGGCAGCGCCCCGCGAGGACGAGATCGAGGAGGCCGTGGAGTTTAAAGAGGGGGACAGTGAAATATAGCTGCGTAAAAGGCACGCAGGACATCTTCCCGCCTGACGTCGCGCTCTGGCAGAAGGCCGAGGCCGCGGCCCGCGAGGCGTTCGCCCCCTTCGGGTTCCGCGAGATAAGGCCCCCGGTGATGGAATACACCGAGGTCTTCACCCGGAGCATCGGCGAGACCTCCGACATCGTGGAGAAGGAGATGTATACGTTTGCTGACCGCGCCGGTCGGAGCATCACGCTTCGGCCCGAGGGCACCGCGCCCGTCGTACGGGCATACGTGCAGCACCATCTGAACGACCTTCCGGCACCGCAAAAATTTTACTACATGGGCCCGATGTTCCGGTACGAACGGCCCCAGAAGGGCCGCCAGAGACAGTTTCACCAGATCGGGGCCGAGGCCTTCGGCTCGGCCGACCCGACCGTGGACGCCGAGATGATAGCGATGCTCAATGCATTTCTGCGGCGCATGGACCTCGGGGGGCTTAAGGTCGAGCTCAACTCGATAGGCTGCGCCGGGTGCAGGCCGGCATACCGCGTGGCGCTTACCGAATATTTCCGCGCAAGGGTCGATAATCTGTGCGAGGACTGCCGCAGAAGGCTGGAGGCCAACCCGCTTCGAATACTCGACTGCAAGGTCGAGGGCTGCAGGACCGAGAAGGCCGGAGCCCCGGTGGTCACGGACTTCCTTTGCGGCGGATGCAGGGAGCATCAGGACAGGCTCACCGCGCTGCTTGCGGCGCTTGACGTCGAGGTGGTGCTAAACCCCCGGCTCGTGCGCGGCCTGGATTACTATACGAGGACTATTTTTGAGGTCACGACCGACGCCCTCGGCGCGCAGAACGCCGTGGCCGCCGGCGGGAGGTATGACGGCCTCGTGAAGGAGTTCGGAGGGCCAGAGACACCGGCCTTCGGCTTCGCAGTGGGGATGGAAAGGCTGGTAGCGCTCGCGGCCGCTACGCCGGATGTCGCACCCGCCGATGTGCCATACGCCTATATTACGGTGCTGGGGTGGGATGCCGCGCCCAGGGCCGCCAAGATCGCCTCGGCGATGCGCGCGAGCGGAAAGTGGGTCGAGACCGGAGAGCCCGGCGCGAGCCTCAAAAGCCAGCTCAAGCGTGCGGACCGCTTTCATGCGCGCTTTGCGCTGTTCATTGGCGACAACGAGATCAAAACTGGAACTGCGGGCTGGAAGGACCTCATCGAGGGTTCCTCGGGCAGCGTGGCGCTCGACGACCCGGCCTGGATCGATAGCGGGTTCGGGGCCTGAGCATGCGCGGAGGGCGGCTAAACGAGCTCATGCCGGGCGTCGCCCTCACCGTGCTGGTCGCTCTGGTCTCGTTTATGGTCTCGTTCCTGCACAGTTCGTTCGATTCCCTCACGATCTCGATAATCCTCGGTGTGGTCGTCTCGAGCATGGTCGGCGACCGGAAGGCGCTCGAGGCTGGCATCGAGGCCTCGCTGAGGTTTTTCCTGCCGCTCGGCATAATGCTTTATGGCTCGAACCTCGTGCTCAGGGCGCATGACCTCAACGTGGTCTCGGCCGCGATAGTCGTCATGGCGTTTTTTTTCATTGTCACATACTTCGTATGCAAGTCGTTTGGGCTCAGCAGGACGCTCTCGGCCCTGATGGGCACGGGGATGTCGGTCTGCGGGGCCTCGGCCATAGTGGTCATCAGCCCATTCCTCGGCGCGAAAAAGGAGGACACCTCCGTCGCGGTGCTTTCGGTGATTACGGTCGGGCTCACGGGGATGCTGTTTTACAGGTTCGTGCCTGACGTGCTGCATGTCTCGTCCGAGAAGTTTGCGCTGATCACGGGGCTCACGCTCCCTATGGTGGGGCAGGTGAAGGTGGCGGCCTCGGTCATGGGGGCCGACGCGGTCGCGGCGGCCATGAACTACAAACTGGTGAGGATCGCCGCGCTATTGGTTTTCACGGCCGCGGCGTTCATAGCCCGGAGGATCCGGGGCGATCGCGGCGGAGTGTTCCCATGGTTTCTGCTCGGGTTTTATGCGATGGCGGCGTTCGTGAACTTCACCTCCGCAGGGGCCCGGATGCGCATGGTGCTCGAGCCCGCAAGCGGCTTCATGCTGGCGGCGGCACTCGCCGCGGTGGGGCTTTCGGTGGACGTCGAGTCTGTCGTCGAGAAGGGCCCGGCCCCGGTGCTCGCCGTGTTTCTCTCGGCCGGGATCTCGGGGCTTACGGTCGCGCTGTTTCTGGGGCTGATGCGATGATGCCGATGTCAAGGATTTCATACAGGTTCATGGTGCTGTTATTCGTCTACACGCTCGCGATCCTCATCCCGCTTTCGTTTATCGTGTTTTATGACACGGACATGATGGTGCATGCAATGGAGGAAGGCGCGCCGCTCACCCACGCGCAGGAGGCCATACAGGCCCGCGGGGTCGGCAAGCTCGTCGACGACATCATATCGCTCTCGTTTTATATGGCCGTGCTGGCGTTTCTGGTCTCGCTGTTTTTCTCCCGGCGGCTGTTCTCTCCGCTGCGCGACCTTTACCAGTCGGCGAGGTCGCTGGTCGAGGGGGACCCGGACGCCTCGGTATCGTCCGAATCCATGAGGGAGCGCTGCGCCGACGACTTTTGCGCGACGTTCAAAGGGCTGATGCAATCCGTGCAGAGGAAATCCGCCAGTATAGCGACCAAGGAGCTGTACCTGTCGTCGATGACCGAGCCGATGTGGGTCCTGGACGAGGACAACGCGGTCGTGGAGGTCAACGACGCCTTCACGCGGGTGTTCGGGTATCCGCGCGAGGACGTCATCGGCGCGCTGGTCTTTGACATCATCGACGAGGCGGGCGAACGGAGGCTCAGGCACAGGCAATACGACGAGGAGGTCTCGACCGCGGGCGGACAGCCCGAGCCCATCGAGGTCTCGGTCATATCGCGCTCGGAGGGGATGGTCCCGGTGCTCCTGAGCGAGACCCCCGTGATGAAGGACGGGCGCATCACCGGCCGCATCGGCATGATGACGGACTTCAGGCGCGAGGCCGCCCTGACCGACGCCATAGAGACCGAGAAGGGCTACTCGCTGGCCCTGATGGACAGCCTGCGCGAGCAGCTGGTCGTGATGGACCGCGACCTTCGCGTGGTGAGGGCTAACCTTGCGGCGCGCGTCGCGGCCGGAGGCGACATCACCGCGGCGAAGTGCCACGACATCTTCCACGCGATGAAGGACGAGTGCCCGCTGCACTTCGAGGGCTGCCCTATAGAGACAGTCTTCCGCACCGGAGCGCCTCACCGCTGTTTTTATGAGTTGCGGGGAGGCATAGCCGGCAAGGCCTTGGCCGAGATGTCCGTATACCCGCTCAAAAACCCTCACACCGGGGCCGTAGAGCGCGTGGTCTGCCTGCTGAGCGACGTCACGGACCGCAAGAAGTTCGAGGACGAGATCGAGAAAAAGGACCGCGAGCTTACGGCCCTGACCACTATCTCCCGCACGCTCGGCCGCTCGCTCATGGCCGAGGGCGTCTTCAGCGAAGTCCTCGACAGGGTGATCGCCCTGCTTGGGATGAATGGCGGGGGCATATATTTTATCGACGATACGGGCCGCGAGCTCAAGTGCCAGTGGCACCGCGGCCTCTCGGTGGAGTTCGTCAAAACGATATCATGGATAAAGGTGGGCGAGGACATACCGGGGGCGGTAGCGCTTTCGGGCGCGTCGCTTTTCGCGTCGGACGTATCGGCTGACAGGCGCACCGAGCGCTCCAGCCTAAGGCACTCGGGCATCAAGGGCTACGCAGCTGTACCCATCCGGGGCAAGGAGCGGTCTCTGGGGGTCCTGTTCATCTTCAGCCTCAAGCCGCACGCCTTCGGCGGCGATGAGGAGCGGCTGCTCAATTCCGTCTCTGAGATGATGGGCCTCGCGCTTGAGAACATGCGCCTCTATGAGAAGATGCGCAGCCTCTACGAGCAGCAGCGCAGGCATAGGGCGGAGGAGCAGAAAAACCTGCTCGACCTCTCCGGCATGCTCTCGTCCTCGGTGGAGATGAAAGACGTCCTCTCGGGCTGCATGGCGATCATCAAGTCCGCCATGAAGGCCGACCTCGTCTGGATGCTCGGCCTCTCGGCCGAGGGCGCCCTCACGCTCAGGGCCTGCACAGAGCCGATCTTCAGGGAGGGGGATGCGCTTTACGGCCCCGAGGCCGACTCTATCGAACGCCACGCGATCGCGAGGCGCAAGCCGGTCTCTCTAAACGACATCGTCGTCGAGGACAGGCTGCAGATGCTGCCTGAACTCAAGGGCTACCGTTTCGCGTGCGCGATACCGATGTTCATAGGCGATAAGAACTACGGCGCCTTTACGCTTTATTACGAGATGGAGAAGCGGCTGGGCGAGGAGGAGATGCACTTCCTGCAGACCGTAAGCAGCGTGCTAGCCGTAGCCATGGAGCGCGCCGCGCTGTACGAGAGCGTCATCCTCCAAAAAGGCGAGGCCGACGCGGTGCTAGAAAGCATCCTCGACGGGGTGATAAGCGCGAGCGCATCGGGCGTGGTGATGGCCGCAAACAAGGCCGCGTTCAGGATATTCGAGGCCGACGGCAGGCATCTCGTCGGCCTGGGGCTCGAGGAGGTCTTCGGGCGGCCCGCCGAGAACTCCGAACTCCTTCTGAACATGGAGTCGGGCCTCGATGATGCGCTTATGGGCAAGAGCGGCCACTTCGAGGCTCGGTACGTCGGGGCCTCCGGGGGCATTACGCCGCTGCAGATTTACTGCTGGCCCGTAAGCGACGACCGGGGCGTGATCGCGGGCGTCGTGTTCGTGGTCCGCGACCTCGGCATGGCCACCGAGGTCGACAAGATGAAGACCGACTTCCTGCGCGCGGTATCACACGAGTTCCGCACCCCTCTGACGGCCATAGTGGGGCTCTCCGAGATGATGCTCGCCGGTGAGGTCGAGGGCGAGCGTGCGCAGGAATACCTGAGGACCATACATAACGAGGGCAAGCGGCTCTCCAACATGGTCAGCGACGTGCTGGACATCACGCGCATCGAGGGCGGCCGCGAGGTGCTGCACCCCTCGACGGTCGATTTCTCAAAGATCTTCGAGGACCTGCAGGAGAGCTATACGCCCGCCGCGCTCGGCCGGGGTCTGAACATTGCGTTTCAACTGCAAGACGGGGCCGGGGGTTTTATCGGTGACGCCGAGAAGCTCAAGCAGATGCTCAGGAACATCATCGACAACTCGGTCGCGTACTCAGAGGCCGGCGCCTCAATCGACGTCAGCGTGCGGATGGAGGGCGGGGCGGCCGTCCTGACGGTGCGCGATACGGGATGGGGCATGACGTCCGAGGAACTGGCGCACGCCGGGCAGAAGTTCTTCAGGGGAAAGCGGGCGGCCGCACGCACCAAGGGGACCGGGCTCGGGCTTTCGATCTGCAGGAGCCTTACCGAGCTTCAGGGCGGCGAGTTCGAAATACAGAGCGCCGAGGGCGAGGGCACGACCGTCACGGTGCGGATTCCGGGGGCCATGGGATAGATGAGCAGGATTGTGGTTATCGACGACGAGCCGTTCATACTCATGATGGTCGGCGACAAGCTCAAGAAGGCGGGATTTGATGTCACGACCGTGCGCGAGAGCGTCAGGGCGATGGACATAATCCGCTCTCAGAGGCCGGACCTCGTCATCATGGACTGGATGATGCCCGAGATCAGCGGGATAGAGCTCTGCCGCGCGATCAAGTCCGACCCCGAACTTACGGACATACCCGTGATCATGCTCACCGCCAAGGGCCAGTCGGAGGACGAGAGGCTCGGGCTTCGAAGCGGCGTGAACAGGTATATCATCAAGCCCTTCAGCCCCAAGGCCCTGCTTGAGATCGTAAACGAGGAGCTGGGTAAGGCGACAGGGGAAGCGTAAGCTTTTCAGCCCACGTCGTCGAGCGTGCGGACGCGGAGCTTTACTCCGAGGGAATCAGCGAGCGCCCTGCACTTCTGCACGTCGACCCCTTCGGCCGTAACCACCGTGGCCTGCACGTTTGGGATATAGCGCGGGGCCTCGCGTATGAAATCTACCACCGCGCGCCATGCGCCCGGATACTGCGGCCTGCAAAGGCGGTTATAGGTCTCCTCGTCCTGCGCGTCGAGGCTTATCGAGATCGCATCGACCTTTCCGGCGAGCTCAGGCAGGACGTCGCGGCCGTGGATGAGGTTGGCCTGCCCGTTGGTGTTGATGCGCACGCGGCCTCCGGCCGCCTTTATCCATCCGGCCAGCTCGATCACCGCGTCGAGCCTTATCGTCGGCTCTCCGAACCCGCAGAAGACGACCTCTTTGTATTGCGCCGGATCCCCGATGGCGGCCCGCAGCTCATCGGCCGAGGGCTCGCGCCTGAGCTTCAGGTAGTGGCCCTTGACGTAGTCGGTGGTGTACCGTGCGCAGAACGAGCATACGTTGCTGCAGCGGTTCGTGAGGTTCAGGTACAGGCTGTCGCGTATGCGGTATGCGATCGTGTCCGTTTCGCATAGCCCGTCGAGGCCGAAGAGCAGCCGGGCATTAAGCGAGGTGATGCGCGCTATGTCCTGCACGCTGATGCCCCTGAGTTCGGCCACGGCCCTTGCGGTATACGCGACGTATGCGGGCTCGTTGCGCTTGCCGCGCAGGGGCACGGGGGTCAGAAATGGCGCGTCGGTCTCGATCAGCAGCCGGTCGTCGGGGACGAACGCCGCGACTTCTTTGAGCGCGGCGGACTTGGGGAACGTGACCGGCCCGGCTATCGAGATGTGCAGGCCGATGCCCAGCACCTCGCGCGCCATCGCCACGTCTCCGGAGAAGCAGTGCATCACGCCGCGCTCGATCCCGCTTTCGCGGACTATGCGCATCGTGTCCTCGAAGGCCTCGCGGCTATGGATGATGACAGGCAGATTGAGTTGCTTCGCGAGCGCGAGCTCCGCCGTGAAGACCCGGCGCTGCACGTCGCGCGGCGAGTGGTCGTAGTGGTAATCGAGCCCGCACTCGCCTATCGCGACTGCCTTGGGATGGGAGGCCCACCCGATCATATCGGCGTGGAATGCGTCGTCATAGCTCTTGGCGTCGTGGGGGTGGAGCCCTACGCTGAAGTAGATCTCGGGATGGGCCTCGGCCAGCGCGAGTATGGCCGGGTTGCTTGCGGGGTCGGAGGCTATAGAGATCATCCGCGTGAGGCCGGAATCGAGCGCGCGCCGGATCACGTCCTCGCGGTCAGCCCCGAACTGCTCCATCTCGAGGTGGCAGTGCGTGTCGATTAATCCCTCCACTATAGTGGAGGGCGGCAGACCTTCGCCTTTGAGCGAAGAGTGCGAAGGCTCAGGCACCGTACTTGTTCAGTCTGCCGGCGTTGGCCATCGCAAGCGGCATGATCGCCTTGCCGGGGAATATGCCGAGCTCACCGCGCGTGCAGGCCCGCTCGTGGAATGCGTCGCATGTGCCGCCGAGCACGTAGCGTGAATGTATCATGACCGGCACCGGGTGCCAGCTGTGGGCCCTCATCATCGCGGGCGTGGAGTGGTCGCCGCTGATCACGAGCACGTCGGGCTTGAGCGCCAGTATTTCGGGTATGATCTTGTCGACATCGGCGATTTTACCAGATTTGGCATCGAAGTTCCCGTCCTCGCCATACGAGTCAACTTTCTTTATATGTACGAAGAAAAAGTCGTAATCGTTAAAGCTTTTCTTTAAGAGTTCGAGCTCCTCCGGGATGTCTCCGGCGAGGTCCGGGGCGTGCATCCCGACGAGTTTTGCGACCCCGCGGTACATCGGATAGGCCGCTATGGCGAGCGCGCGGAGCCCGTATGCCTCCTCGAATGAGGGCATCTTGGGCTTCTGGGCGAAGCCCCGGCAGAGGATATAGTTCGCGCGCGCCTCATTCTTAAGGATTTCGTCCACGCGGGCCGCGAGCTTCCTGGCCACGTCGATGACAGGTGCTGCCGCCGCATTATCGGACTGGGGCTCGAGCGGGGCCTTGCCCTCTTTCTGCGGGTCTGTGTCGTTGATCTGATCCGCCCCGTGGGCAAGGGGTTTGGGGAAGCGCATCCGCACCGCAAAGCGGTGCTCCATGCCCGGGGCGAAGGTGATCTCGGCATCGTCGATGCGGGTGATTTCCTTTTGCAGCCGCAGGGTGATCTCTCGGCTCTGGGCGGTCGGGATGCGTCCGGCGCGGCGGTCCACGATCAGGCCGTCCTTTATGGTCGAATAATTGCACCTAAGCGCGATATCGTTATGGTTAATGTCCATCCCAAGGCCAAGGGCCTCGAGGATGCCTCGGCCGATCTGGTGTTCCTTGGGATCGTAGCCGAACAGTGCGAGGTGTCCCGGGCCGCTTCCGGGCGTGATGCCGATGTCCACCGGCAGCTGGAGCCCGCAGGCCGAGACGCGGGCCAGGGCGTCGAGGTTAGGGGTATGGGCCGCTTCCAGTTCGGTCTTGCCCTTGTTCGGGCCGTCCGTGGCGGGCAGCCCGCCGAGGCCGTCCATCACGAGCAGGACGATCTTCGAGCTGTTTTTGGCGATGAGGCCGTGGATTAAATTTTGCATTGTTGAAATATAGCTCAACGCGCCGGATTTTGCAAGGAACCGCCGTATTGCCTTGAAAAAGAAGCCCAAAGAGTGTAAATTAATAGTCTGTGTCACACAAGTGCGTACCCGTTTATAACTTGCCAATAAGCGCAAAGACATAGATATCGGGAGGAATTAAAACATGTCTGCAATGGTCGAGATCAGATGGCATGGAAGGGGAGGGCAGGGCACAGTAACCGCGGCCAAGGTACTCGCGGATGCGTGCCTCAGCGGCGGACGCCACGTTCAGGCCTTCCCGGAGTACGGTCCCGAAAGGGCCGGGGCTCCGCTTAAGGCGTATAACCGCATCAGCGACAAGGTCCTGCGCATGCACTGCCCCGTGATCGCCCCCCAGGTGGTCGGCGTGGTGGACGCAACACTCCTCGACGCGATAAACGTCGCCGAGGGCGCGACCGACGACGCGGTATTCGTTATCAACACGACGAAGTCACCGGCCGAGATCCGCGCAAAGCTCAAGGCCAAGCCCACGCAGAGGGTCATCACCGTCGACGCCTCGAAGATCGCCATCGACTGCTTCGGCCGCGCGATGCCTAACTCCCCGATGCTCGGCGCCGTCAACATGGCGACCAAGCTCGTCTCGCTCGAGCACCTGCTCGAGGACGTCAAGAACAGCTTCGGCAAGAAGTTTTCCCAGAAAATTATCGATGGCAACCTGGAGGCTGTCAGAAGAGGATATTCGGAGGTACACGAAGGGTGAAAAAGTGGCAAGAACTCACGCCCGGCGCGGTTTGCACCGAGGCCGGAAGCTCGGCAAAGTTCAAGACCGGCTCTTGGAGGGCCTTCAGGCCGGTATGGAAAGAGGAAAACTGCATACAGTGCATGTTCTGCTGGATCTACTGCCCGGACATGGCCATAAAGGTCAAGGACGGCAAGCGCGAGCAGTTCGATTATGACTATTGCAAGGGCTGCGGCATATGCGCCCTGGAGTGCCCCGGCAAAAAGGGCGTCAAGGCGATAGTCATGGTGGAGGAGGGGAAATAGCATGGCCCAGACCAAGGCAAAGACAGTAGCGGTAACAGGCAACGAGGCCGTGGCCAATGCGCTCAGGCAGGTCAACCCCGACGTATGCCCGATGTACCCGATCACCCCCTCGACCGACATAGCGCAGCGCTTCGCGAGCTACGTCAACAACGGCAAGGTCGACACCGAACTCATACTGGTCGAGAGCGAGCACAGCGCGATGTCCGCCTGCATCGGAGCATCGGCCGCCGGAGGGCGAGTCATCACGACGACCTCCTCTCAGGGGTTGGCCCTCATGTGGGAGATGCTCCATATCGCGGCCGGATACGGCCTGCCGATAGTGATGCCGGTCGTAAACCGCGCTCTGGCCGCGCCGCTTAACATCCACGGCGACCACTCAGACGGCATGGGCATCCGCGACACCGGCTGGATACAGCTCTGGAGCGAAAACGCCCAGGACGCCTACGACAACGCGATCATGGCCTTCCGCATCGCGGAGCACAAGGACATATACCTGCCGATCACGGTCAACCTCGACGGCTTCATCATCAGCCATTCGATAGAGACGATGCAGTATCTTGAGGACGAGCAGGTCAAGACGTTCGTCGGGGGCTTCACGCCTCGCTATCCGCTGCTGGACCTCGATAAGCCCGTAAGCTACGGTCCCCTCATCCTGACCGACCTTTACCACGAATACAAGCGCCTCCAGCACGAGGTCATGGGCCGCGTGAAGAAAGTCGTGCTCGACGTATCGGCCGAGTTCGCGAAGATGTCCGGCCGCTCCTATGGCCTGTTTGACAGCTACAGGATGGAGGACGCCGAGCTCGGTATGGTCATCATGGGTTCTGCCGCAGGGACAACGAAGGACGTCATCGACGAACTGCGCGACAAGGGCGTCAAGGCCGGACTCATACGGCCCCGCCTGTTCAGGCCTTTCCCTTACACCGAGGTCGCCGATGCGATCAAGCACTGCAAGGCGGTATGCGTGATGGACCGCGCCGACTCGTACGGCGGCATGGGCCCGCTGTTTATGGAGGTAAGCTCGGCCCTCTACCAGGCCGACAAGCGCCCGGCGCTCATTAACAAGATATACGGCCTCGGCGGCCGCGACTACATGCCCTCGCAGGGCTTCGAGGTATTCGCCGAGCTTTCTGACATCGCCAAGGGCGGCAAGATAAAGCTAGTCAAGGACTATATAGGAGTGAGGCAATAACCATGATGATATCCCCTGAAACCGCATCCCCGCTTCGCTTAAAGGAGCTTTCGAAGGTTCCCGTAAACCTGTTCCAGCACGGCCACAGGATGTGCTCGGGCTGTGGCGCGCCGATCATCGTAAAGATGGTCCTGATGGCCTCTGAGTATCCGCTGGTCGCGGCGAACGCCACCGGCTGCCTCGAGGTTTCGAGCTGCATCAGCGAGTTCACGGCATGGAACATCCCGTGGATACACTCCGCGTTTGAAAACGCCGCGGCCACGCTCAGCGGCGTCGAGACGATGTACCGCCTCTGGAAGAAGAAAGGCCGCACGGACAAGAAGATAAAGTTCGTCGCGTTCGGCGGCGACGGCGGCACCTACGACATCGGGTTTCAGTCGCTCTCAGGCGCGATGGAACGCGGCCACGACATCGTATACGTCTGCTACGACAACGGCGCGTACATGAACACCGGCATACAGCGCTCGAGCGCGACGCCATACGGTGCGGACACCACGACCTGCCCGGCCGGGAGCGTCGTGCACGGCAAGCCCCAAAACCGCAAGGACCTCACGCGCATCATGGCCGCGCATAACATCCCGTATGCCGCGCAGGCCTCGCCGAGCAACTGGCTCGACCTGATGAAGAAGGCAAGGAAGGCTTTCGCGGTCGACGGCCCCGCGTTCATTAACGTGATCTCGCCCTGCAACAGGGGCTGGCGGTCACAGACCAACGACGCTATCGCCCTGACCAGGCTCGCGGTCGAGACCTGCTACTGGCCGCTCTACGAGGTAGAGAACGGCGAGGTCCATATCACCGCGAGGCCGAAGGAGAAAAAGCCCCTGGTAGATTTCCTCAAGCCCCAGGGCCGCTTCAAGCACCTCTTCGCGCCCGAGAACGAGGGCATGCTGGTGCAGTTCCAGGCAGCGGTCGACCGCGAGTGGGATAGGCTCCAGCGCGAGGCCGTGGACGTGAAAGCCGCCGGCGAGACCAAGTAGGGCGGATGGCCGGCTTTGACCTGATAATGTACGAGGAGGAGTTCCGCCGGATCGAGGCGGAACTCCAAAACCTCAAGAAGCAGGCCAACGCCTCGGTCGTATTTCTGGTGGACAAAAACGGCCAGCTCATAGCCTCGGCCGGCGACACGCAAAACGTCGACACCACCTCTCTGGCGTCGCTCACTGCCGGCAACATCGCGGCCACCGGAGGCATAGCCAAGCTGCTCGGGGAGAAAGAGTTCACGATCCTGTTTCACGAGGGCGAGAAGGACAACATCCACATATCGCTAATCGGCCAGCGGGTGATACTGGTCGTGATCTTCGACAAGGGAGCGTCGATCGGGCTCGTGAGGCTCAGGGTCAAGAAGGTCACCGAATCCCTGACGAAGATATTTGAGACCATCGCATCAAAGGCCGAGGCCGGCTCCACCGCGGCCGGAGCGTCCGAATCGCTGTTTTCCGAGATCAGCGACGAGGACATAGACAACCTCTTCCGGTAGGCGCCATGTCCTTCATCAATTATCCGGCCAGGGAGATCAACTGCAAGATCGTGTACTACGGTCCGGGGCTCTGCGGAAAAACGACCAACCTGCAGTACATCTACAAGCGCACGGGCGAGGCCCAGAAGGGCAAGATGATCTCGCTTGCCACCGAGACCGAGCGCACGCTGTTTTTCGATTTCCTCCCGCTCGCGCTCGGGGAGCTTAAGGGTTTCAAGGTCCGCTTCCACCTATACACCGTGCCGGGGCAGGTATTCTACGCCGCGAGCCGCAAGCTGATACTCAAGGGCGTCGACGGCGTGGTATTCGTCGCCGACAGCCAGATCGAGCGCACCGAGGCCAACATGGAGAGCCTCGATGACCTCAATTACAATCTCGAGGAGCATGGTTTCGAGCTTGAGAAGATGCCTTTCACGATGCAATACAACAAGCGCGACCTCCCGAACGTCGTGCCTGTCGAGGAATTAAACACGCTCCTAAACCCGCGCGCCGTGCCAAATTTCTCCGCGATAGCGAACTCCGGCCCGGGCGTGTTTGAGACCCTCAAGGACGTTGCCCGGCAGGTAATCATGGAGCTTAAGCGCAACTATTAGGCCTTCGTCCCGGCGGCATGCGCCGATTCGGGAATGCGCGAGAGCCCTCCCTACTATTGACTGTCCGGCTGCATCTCCGCGAGTTCGGCTGCGATGCGCTCCAGCGCATCATCATCGGCTTGGGTAGTGCTGCCGCTGATCTCGAACATAATGGTCACGGCCTCTCGGAACTCCTCCTTAAGCGCATGGAACTCTCCCATGCCGTCGCAGCCCCTCTGCCGGCTCTTGGCCATCAGATAGACGCGCGCATACTCCCCGGCGTTCTCGGTCGCGCGCCTGAGGGCATCGCCCTGCGCCCGGGCATCGCCAAGCGCCCGGATATCGAGCAATTCATTGCCTGCCATAATCCCTCCTTCGCACGCTATGCCCCTTAGACGAGAGGAATGACGAAAAGGATACATCGAGGCTATCTGGAAGGCGCGCATGCCCTTGCGTGCGGGGCTGTCGTTGTGTTACCTTGCCATTAGCCATGTCGAGCCCCGAAAACCCAATGGTCTCTGTAATAATCCCCAACCGAAACGGGGCTGCGACGGTCGGGCTGTGCCTCGACGCGCTCGAGCGCTCCGGCTACCCCTCGTTCGAGGTGATAGTGGCCGACGACTGCTCAGATGACGCATCGCCGGAGATAATCCAGAGCCACCGCTGCATGCTCATACGCCTCAGTCCGCAGCGTGGCGCGGGCGCCGCGCGCAATGCCGGGGCGGCCGCCGCATCCGGCGATGTCCTGCTGTTCATCGACTCCGACTGTCTCGTGCTGCCCGATACGATATCCACGGCGGCCCGGCTCTACCGCGCACACCCCGGCGACGCGGTAGGCGGCACGTATACCCCGATGCCCCATGACCGCGACTTCTTCAGCGTGTTCCAGTCGGTCTACATCAACTATCACGAGACGCGCGCGGCCGCTCCGGATTACGTCGCCTCGCACGCACTCGTTATAGGCCGCGATACATTCCTCAAAAGCGGAGGCTTCCCCGAGAGCTTCCTGCCGATCATCGAGGACGTGGAGTTCAGCCACAGGCTCAGGCGCACGGGCGTGGCGCTCAGGGCCGCGCCGGAGCTCATGGTGCGGCATGTCTTCAGGTTCACGCTCAAGCGGTCGATCAGGAACGCCTACCGCAAATCTAAGTACTGGACGATGTACTCGCTTAACAACCGCGACCTGCACAGCGACTCCGGCACCGCATCGCGCGGACTTAAGCTCGACGCCCTGTGCTGGTGCGCCTGCGCGGCGATGCTCGCCGGGCGATGGTATGCGGCTTCAGCGGCTGTCGCCGTGATAAACGCGTACGTCAACCGCGGGCTTCTGCGCAGCTTCTTCAGGTTCGGCTGCGCATGGTTCGGCATGCGGGCGGCGCTCTACTATCTCGCTGTATACCCGGTCCCGGTGGGGCTCGGGGGGATCATGGGGCTCATCGGGAGGCGGCCGTGCACTCCGCGCTGAGGTTCCTGCCGCAGGTGCTGCTGCGTAACAGGCCTGTGCACCTGACGCTCTTCGTGACCGCGCGCTGCAACGCGCGTTGCGAGTTCTGCTTCACCCGCGCGAGAGAGGACGCGGCAGCGGGCCGGGAGCTCTCGCTTGAGGAGATCACGCGGCTCTCGCGGTCGGTGGGGACGCTGCTCTGGCTGGCGTTCTCGGGCGGCGAGCCGTACCTCAGGGAAGACATCGCTGAGATCGCGGAGGTCTTCTACCGCCAAAACAGGCCGAGCATAATACTGCTTCCCACAAACGCCCTCCAGCCAGAGCTGATCCGCGACAGGACTCGCCGGATCCTGCGCGCATGCCCGGATAGCATCGTTGCCGTGAAGCTCTCGCTCGACGGGCTCGGCCCGCGTCACGACGCGCTGCGCGGCGTGCCTGGAGCGTTCGAGCGCGTGATTGAGACCTACCACGCCCTCGCGCCGATGCTCGATGAGTTCCGGAACTTCGAGCTCGGCGTCAATACGGTCTTCTGCCCCGAAAACCAGGACGAGATGGCCGCGATAGCCGCCTTCGCGGCGCGCGAGATGCCCCGCATCCGCACGCACACGATCTCGCTCGTGCGAGGGGTCGAGGCCGCGGAGCGAGTTGATCCCGCGAAGTACCTGCAAGCCGCGCTGATGCTCGAGCGCTCGATCCACTCCGGCGAAGCGCCGGTGTATGGCTTCCGGGGCGCACGCATCAAGGCCGCGCAGGACGTGCTGCAGCGCCGTGCGATCCACCGCACGCTCACCGAGCGCCGCGCCCAGATGCCCTGCCTCGCCGGGCGGATCAACGCGGTCGTCACCGAGCTTGGCGAGGTCTACCCGTGCGAGGACTTCACGCGCGCTATGTCGATGGGCAATATCCGCGAGCACGGCTGCGACCTCTCAGCGGTGCTGCGCACCAAGAGGGCGAATGAGGTGGTGGAGGGTATCAGCCGCAGAGGCTGCTGCTGCACGCATGAGTGCTTCATGATGACGAACATACTTTTTAATCCCGCCCGATATCCCGCGCTCGCGGCCGAGCTGCTCTCGATCAGAGGCCGCTTTACCTAAAGACGTCCGGGCCGACAGCGCTTAGCGGCAGCACCTCATAGTCCTTGCGCGAGACCGGCTTAAAGGCATTCTCGGGCAGCTCGACGTTCAGCTCTGGATCGATCAGCCTGAAGTCCATCTCAGGGCCGCGCACGATGTCGAGCACGACGCGTCCCGGCATGCGGCCATCAAACTTGTCAAACCCGATCTGCACGAACGGATGGCCCTCGACGTACAGCGAGAGCCCCGCGTTGCGCAGCGTGCGGGCCTCAAACATATAGACGCTCCGGGGCTTGACCGTGCCATCCTCGAGCCTCGCATAGCTCACGAGGTCGATTATGTCCCCACCGCGCATGATCCGCGGTGCGATATCATTGGGAGCGTCCTCAAGCAGCGAGCCGCCCGTGTATAGCTTGCGGTGGACCGGGTCCTGAAGCTCGAACTCCCCGCGAGAGTTGAGGATGTCGGCCACGGTCACGCCGAACGGGCCATAGAGCCTGATGCGCAGCGAATCCGGAGCCTTGAAGAAAAACACGCCATCGAAGCCGTTCCTGCTCCCGTCCGGGAACGTAACCGTGCCCTTGACCTCGGCGCGAACGGAATTGTAGAGGTGGATGAACTCGTTCGAGCGCAGAGCGTCGAGCGTCACCTCGCCCGTATATGCCGGAAGCTCGGCCTCAGGCCGGACAGCGGCGGGCTTGGCCGCACAGGCGAAGAGCGCAATGCACAGCGCCGCGACGAGCGTTAGCCTCAACAGGGATTTCATAAGTGTCTATTATACCTGTAAGCGGTCATAATGGAGGCTGTTCGCTTCACGCAGGGTTGCGATGGCAGCGAACGTATGTCATTCGGGGCCGAACGGCCCCTCAGCGGGAGCTTCAAGTGGGTGATGTGCAGCATGCCGCCGCACGTGACTTCGATTTCAGCGACTCATCCTCGTTCATATGGCACTTTTTATATTTCCTCCCGCTTCCGCACCAGCACGGCTCGTTGCGGCCAAGCTCGGGCCTCACCGGCTCAGGGGCCGGCTCCCTGAACACCTTTCCAATCGTGTCGAATATGCCCATCGTGACCTCTTAAAGTTTAGGTTTATCGCAACTACTAATTATACCGCCCGTTAACGCCCAATGTAAAACAGGGCCCCGCGCCCCCGTGGTCAACGACTTAATTAGATGCGTAGTTATATTCATAGTTACCGCGCGCGGCCGCGCGCATTTTTTTTTGAAGCGTTCAAATGAACAGAGAAAAAACACCTCAACCTCGCGGAAAATAACAGTTTTCATCGGCATCCCATGTTTAGGCGTTCAGAAACGTTTTTCGCGCACTCAAAAGCATTTCTCAAATGTGATTGAGTGCGTGGTTTTCCATACATCTCGCCCGTCTCTGACCTCGCTAATATAGTCTCTATATACTTCATGCGCAATGATAGAACGGACAGGCGGAACTGGTCAATGGGAACCGGTTCCCAGGAACCAGTTCCCATTGACCAGTTCCGGGGCTTTATGTTATGGGGCGTTTTAACGGTATAAAGGCCGGCATACCGCCTTATTTAAATGTATCGAAACTCATTGACAACCCCCGGCTTATGCGCTAGAGTCTGGTTAAGGCCGCGATAACGCGTGAAAGGAGAGCAAGACCATGGACCTGAAGTTATCCAATACGGAGGCGGTCTCTGTCATGACCGCGCTTCAGCACTACGAGAGGGAAGTCGGGCGGATGGGCGAGGACAAGGGCGTCGTGATCGAGAAGAAAACCCTCTTGGGCCTGATAAGCAGGCTGGAGTCCATGCCCGCGGGTGAAGTCGAGTAAGAGGGGCGGACAATTATCCCGGCGTCCGCGCTAAAGATTCTTGACAGTGCCCATCTTCTGCGCTAGAGTTTGCTATAGCCGTGACACCATTGACAAAGGAGAGCAGACCATGGACCTGAAGCTATCTGGCATCGAGGCGGTTTCAGTATTGACCGCGCTGCAGCACTATCAGAAGGAAGTCGAGAGGATGTCTTCCGCTAAAGGCATAGAGATTGAAAAGAAAACCTTAAAGGACCTGATCAACAGGCTCGAGGCCATGCCCGCGGGCGAGGTCGACTAGGAAGCGATAGGAACGGCTTAATTATTTAGGCGGGCGGACGGCGAGCCAGATCGTATGCTGCCCGCCGCGTCCGCCGCCGCCGGACGTCCTCGCGCGCACGATGGTCTCGCTGACCTGAAACCCGGCCTGCTTGAGACGTTTTGTAAAGGGCTTGCTCGGCGCCGCCGACCATACGGCAAGCACGCCGCCGGGGCGGAGCGCCCTCATCGCGGCTGCCAGCCCATCGGGGCTGTAAAGCCTGTCGTTCGCGGTCCGGGTCAGGCCTTCCGGGCTGTTGTCGACGTCAAGGAGCATCGCGTCCCATGCCTCCTTCGCCCCGTGTATCATATCGGCCACGTCCGCCTCGACGACCTTCGTCCTGCGGTCTTCCGTGGGATGCCCGGCAACCTCAGAAAGCGGCCCTGTCGTATTCCACTCAATGACGTCGGGCGAGAGCTCTGCCACTACCACCTGCGCCTTCGGCCCGAGCAGCCTGAGCGCGGCTGCGGCAGTAAATCCCATACCAAGCCCCCCGACCAGCACCCGAGCGATTTTAACGTTAACGAGCTTCGCGCATGCGAGCTCCGCAAGCGCATCCTCAGAGGCATGCGCACGGCTATTCATCAGCTCATACCCTTCTAATCTTAGAGAGAACTCCATCCCACGGCGTGTGAGCCGCAGCTCGCCCCCGTCGCCCGGAAGAACTGCGACGCCGATCAGTTCCCAGGGGATCATGGCTGACCCGTATCGACGCAAATTTTCATTGAAGCTTAATCTACCCCTCTTTGGCTATGGGAGTCAATCTCGGTTATAATCTCTGCGAAATGTCCGCGCTACGCAAGATAAGGCTGTACCTGGGGATGATAAAGTTCGCGCACTCGATCTTCGCGCTCCCGTTCGCGTTCACCGCGGCGCTGCTCGCCTCGGGCGGCATGCCGCCGCTCGGGAAGGTGCTCTGGATAGCGGTCGCGATGGTAGGCGCTCGAAGCGGGGCGATGGGCCTAAACCGCGTCATCGACATGAGGATCGACGCCGAGAATCCAAGGACAGCCACGCGCGAGATACCGGCCGGGAAGATCTCGAAGGCCAGCGCTCTTGGTTTCTCGATATTATCTCTGGGCGTGATGGTCTATGCCGCCGCGATGCTCAACCCCCTGTGCTTGCAGCTCTCGCCGCTTGCGATAGCGGTGCTGGTCGCATACTCATACGCCAAGCGGTTTACGTGGGGCGCGCACTTTATACTGGGCGTAGCGCTCGCGTTTGCGCCTCTGGGGGCGTGGGTCGCGATCAGGGGCACGCTGGATATCGAGGCCCTGCCTCTCGTGCTCGCGGTGCTGCTCTGGCTCCCTGGTTTTGACGTGCTTTACGCCCTGCAGGACATGGAGTATGACCGGAGGGTGGGGCTGTTTTCGATCCCCGCGCGCTTCGGCGTGCGCTCGACGCTCTATATCTCGCGGCTGCTGCACCTATGCTCCTGGTCGCTGCTTGTGCTAAACGGATTCATCTTCGGGCTCGGTCTGATGTACTGGATCGGCATGGCCGTGGTCGCCGCGCTGTTCATCTATGAGCACTCGCTCGTGAAGGAGGACGACCTGAGCAGGCTAGACATGGCGTTTTTCAACATGAACGGCTACATAAGCGTATCGGTCTTCGTATTCACCGTTCTTAGCTACGCTTTGAGTTGATCCTGCGATGTCGATGCTGGACCGGATCTTCCGCGCAATCGACGTGGACTTCTCCGCCAAGCTCCGCTGGCGTATGCGGTTCGACCGTAACCCGCTCTTCGTCACCCTGCAAGACAAATACGCGGTGAAGGAATACGCAAGAGTGCGGGAAGTGGATTCCCCAAAGCTCCTCTACGCAACGGACCGGCCTGAGACGATACCGTTTGATGCTCTCCCGCCGAGCTACATGATCAAGGCCAACCACGGCAGCAGCTGGAACGTCCTTTGCCACAACTCCGAGCTCTACCGCTTTCGTAATGGGAAGGAGCTTGTCATGGCGGGCGGCGAATTTCTGGATGCTGCCCTTGCTGCCAAAAACAGGATCACCAGGGAAGAGGCCATCAGCCTCTGCACGGCCTGGCTCGGCAGGAGGTTCGTCAAGCGGGAATGGGCCTACCAGCATATCAGACCAAGGATAATAGTCGAGGAGCTGCTTGCGCCAGCGGACGGAGAAGCGCTAAAGGACTACAAGTTCTACGTGTTCGACGGCGTGGTGAAGGCGCTCTACGTCGGGTCGCCCATTTACAGGCGCGACGATGCGACGGCCTTCTTCTACCCGGACTGGACCGAGATAAGGATGACCAAGTCCCGCTTCAGGCCACCTGAGCCGATGCCGCAGAGGCCGGAGAGACTCGCGGAGCTTATCGATGCTGCCCAGCGGCTGGCGGAAGGCCTGGATTTCGCCCGCGTGGACATGTACGTTACCGGCAGGGGCGTATTGCTTGGCGAGGTAACGATCTATCCCCACGGCGGGACGCTTGCTACCCTGGCGCCATGCAAGGTATTCGACAGGTGGCTCGGGAGCCACTGGAGGCTCGGCCGGGCCGACGCGGCGGTCGCGTACATATGGGATCTGTTGCTCCGGGGGTTCTTCGACCGCGAGCAAGGCAGATGCGAACGCCGGGCCAGAAGAAAGAAGGCCCGGGCCCGACGCCGGCGCAATTCGCCATGACCTTGTCATGATACACGTGTGATATAATTTCCGTTATGCGCCGGGTACTTATGCCCCTTGATGGCGTAGCCGGGACGGCTGCGATTGTCCCTGCGCTCACCAGAGCCGATCCGGCCCGGAAGACCGTGCTTTGCGGCCCCGTCGTGACGCCCGGCTGCAAATGGTTTTTTATAGCCCCATAATTTTATATACTAATAGCTATACATGGAAAGCGAAGACAACAGGGTCCCAGGGCGCAGGTTTCCCGTTCTGAAGCTGACCGCGCTATTTGTGGCGATCGCGCTCCTTGGCGGTCTGACGCTGTTTCTGCGCGGCCCGTACGTCTCGAACTTCCTGAAGATGACCATCCTGTCCGAGGTCAGCTCCGCCACCGGCCAGCAGGTCATTGCCAGCAAGCTCTACATGAACCTCTACCCGCTCTCGGTCGAGGCCAGGGGCGTCAAGGGCTTCGCCCTGGACGGCACCAGGCTGTTCAGCGCCGAGCGCGTCAAGGCCTACATCGGGCTCTCCGACATACTCCAGCGCAAGCTCCGCTTCACGCGCATCGTGCTCGTCAGGCCCGAGCTCCAGGCTGACGATGCCCGGCTCGTCGAGGTCAGCGACAACGTCAAGACGTACAAGAAGGGCAAGCGCGGCCTCGTCAGCATCTCGGCTGACACCATAAATATCCTCCATGGGAGCGCTTCGATCCACCAGCTCAAGACGAACACGATCCAGAGCGCAAGCGAGATCAACGCCGAGATAGTGCTCAGGAAGCAGCCGGAGGCCCGCTTCTCCGTAGGGCACCTCGATGCCCTGTTCGGCGGGCAGCGCAGGATTCAGGCCTCCGCGAAGGGCTATGCCGTGTTCGACGGCGGGCAGGTCGTGCTCAAGGAGTTCGAGATCGAGTCGAACAAGGCCAGGCTCAGCGCCACCGGCACTTACCAAAAAGGCGACAAGGGCGTCTTCGAGGTCAAGGCCTCGGTCCCTGTGAGTTCGCTTCGCGACCTCTTCGCGCTGACCCGCCCGACCGACGGCTCGATCGAGCTTGCCGGTTCAGTCAGGCTCGACGGCGACCGCTTCAATCCCACGCTGGATATGAAAGTGAAGGGCTCGATCTACCTCGAGACCTTTATGGAGTTTTTCGGGCCGCAGAAAGAAGAGCCGATCAAAGGCTATGCCGCATTCGACGGCACGATCAAGGGTCCGCTCAAGGCGCTGAAGGGCGACGGCAGGGCGAGGCTCCTCAAGGGCGGCGGCGGGTTCTATGGCGTGAACGTGCAGAGCGCAGAGTGCAGGGTGACCTACACCCCCCAGAGGCTGAGCTTCCTTGACGGCAAGGTCAGCCTCTATAACGGCCGCGCGGACGCGGACGTCTGGCTCCAGATGCCGCACATCGACACCTTCGGCATGAAGATCAAGTACGAGGACGTCGACAGCCGGCCCATCTTTGGGCTGATAGGGCTCGACGGCATCGGCCTGCCCGGGGGCAAGGTGCGCGGCGAATTAGCCTCGGACAGCCGCGAGTTCGACCCCTCCGGATGGGTCATATACAACGCGACCGAGTCGGGGGCTAACGCCGTCGAGCGCGTCCGCTCCCTCGATGGGCGGTACAGCGTCGCAGGGCAGACCGTCACAATAAGCTCGGCCGACGTGCGCACCGCCCGCTCTCACGCGGCATTCGACGGCACCTTCATGCTTGATACCAAGGCCCTGAACTTCAGGACGCGGCTCCAGAGCGAGGATATAAGCGAGCTGACCGCGCCGTTTTATAACGGGGTGCGGGGCGGCGCCACGTACGCCGGCACGCTCACCGGCACCTCGGACGACCCGCACTTCAAGGCGCATATCGAATCCGCGGACCTCTCGGTCGGCGCATACCGCGTAGGCGGCGCGAGCGTTGATGCGGAGTACGGCAAGCACCTCCTCGTCATATCCCATGCAGAGGCCGGCGACGGCCAGCGCAGGTACGACGGCAGCGGAAAGATAAGCTTCCCAGGCGCGAAGGAAATCCTCCAGATCGACGATGGGGTCTATGACCTTACGGTCGGCCTGCACAGGGCCGACCTCCGGGGGCTGGCCGCGCTCTTCGGGGTAAGGACGACCTCGTTCGGAGGCAACCTCGACACCACGCTCACGGTGCATGGCCGCGGCGCATACCCCGAGGTCTCGGGGCAGCTCGGCGTCTCGGACGGCGATATACTCGGGCGGGCGGTGCCCACGGCCTCGGCCGCGCTCTATTACGACAGGCGCTCTCTCAGGGTCGAAAACGGCCTGTTGGGCCGCGAAGGCGCGATGGTCGTCTTCAGCGGTTCGATCGACTCGGCCGACCGCCTCGAGTTCAAGGCATCGTCGGCCGCGATACCGGCCAAATTCCTGTTCCTCACCCCGGAGCCCGTGGAGCAGAAGATATCGTTTAACGCTACGGGCGGCGGGACTCTCAAGGAACCGGAAATGAAAGTGGCCGCCCGCCTGGATAACGGCGAGCTTGCGGGCATGCAGATGCCCGGCGGCGAGGCCGAACTCACGGTCAGGGGCGGGGAGGCCGCCTTCAGCGCATCGCTCAACAACGGCAGCCTAAAGGTCAACGGTAAGGCGTCGCTCACGGCCGACCTCCCCTGGAGCGCCGAGGTGAGCTCAACCAACGGGCGGTATGATTTTCTCTCCGGGCTGTTCATGAAGGACATCCCCGAGGACCTGATGATATCCCTTGGCGGCACCGCCGAGCTGAAGGGCACCCGAGACAGCATAGGCGGCAGGGTCCTCATCAAGGACGTCAATGTCTCGATGTACGGGCAGTCGTTCGGCAACGCCGGTGACATAGCGATCGCCCTCGACGGCGACAGGCTCGATTTCAGCAGTTTCAAGCTCAGGGCCGGCGCCCTGACGCTCACGGTCTCGGGCGGTACGAGGATCGGCAAGGACTATGACCTCACGCTTGAGGGCCGCTCTCAGCTTGCCCCGTTTAAGCCCCTGATCCCCAAGATCGAGGACCTCCGCGGGACCGGAGAGTTCTCGATACGCGTCAAGGGGCCTTGGCGCGAGCCGTCGCTCAACGGCAGGCTGACGCTCAACGACGCCACGCTCGCCCTCAAGGGGCTTAACCAGAGGCTCACGTCACTAAACGGCGCCTGCCTGTTCGACGGCTCTAGGATTGTGTTTCAGGGCGTCTCGGGCAAGGTCGGCGGGGGCGACGTGAGCATCGGCGGCTATGTCGGCATCAAGGGCATCGCGATAGAACAGGCGTATATCAACATGAAGGTCTCTCAGGTGACCGCGCTCGTCGCAAAGGGGTTCGTAGTGACGTTTGACGGCAACGTGCTCTATCGCGACACCGGGGGGGGCGACAGGGACATCACTGGCGACATCGTGATATCGCGCGCCAGATACACCGAGCGGCTCGAATGGAAGAGCTGGCTCATCGCGGCCCGCAAGCTGGAATCCCCCGAGATCGAGAAGACCTGGGCCGACCAGATAAAGCTGAACCTGCGCGTCTTCGGCGACAGGACGATCACGGTCGAAAACAACATCG
This sequence comes from Nitrospirota bacterium, assembly GCA_963721805.1. Taxonomy (GTDB): domain Bacteria; phylum Nitrospirota; class Thermodesulfovibrionia; order Thermodesulfovibrionales; family JdFR-86; genus CAVRJY01. Next base: position 611,604 of record CAVRJY010000002.1, read on the forward strand.
TGCGCACCGCGCTTAAGATGGACATCAGGTTTCTGGGCACGATAGGCGAGCCGCTCCTGTTCGGGAGGATCGAGGCCAATGACGGGAAGGTCTACTTCCGCAACAGCGAGTTTCAGATCAACAACATCACGGCCGATTACTCCAACACCCGCGGCGCGGACCCTTACATCACCGTGCTGGCCGAGACCCTCGTCAAGGGCTACCGCGTCAAGCTAAACCTCGAAGGCAGGCTCGACAAGTTCGACCTCATACTGGCCTCGGACCCGCCGCTGGACGAGGTCCAGATACTGAGCCTCCTGACGCTCGGCAGGTTCGGCGACAACCTGCGCGGGCTCGAAGGCGGCATCGGCGCCGCCGAGGCCACGTCTTTCGTCACCGGCCACCTCCAGGATACGGTCGAGGAAAAGCTCAAGGACATAACCGGAATAGACCGCGTCGACGTCGAGCCTTACGTCGCCGGCACCACGCAATCGCCCAGCTCGGCCTCGACCGTGACGCCGCGCGTCACGGTATCGAAGGAGCTCGTAAACAACAAGCTCTTCGTGACGTACGCGGCCCCGATAGGGGCGGCCCAGGAGCAGTCGCTCCTGCTTGAGTACATGATCAACAACAGCGTCTCAGTGCAGGGCGGCCGCGACGAGCTCGGATCGGCCGGCGGGGACTTGAAGTTCAGGTTCAAGTTCAAGTGAGAATTCATGTCGGTCACTTAATGGCGGCTCTCCTTATATGCCTGTTTTTGTGCGGCACGGCGTCTGCCTTCATGGTGACGGACGTGCAGATCGAGGGCCTGGGCTCTACGAGCAGGACCGAGATCCTCGACCTGCTGGGGATCAAAAAGGGCGCGGAGACCGACGACGGGAAGATCTCGGAGGGCATTAAACGCGCCTTCCTGAAGGGGGCCTTTGATGACATCACGGTCGAGGCCCCGGACGAGGCGCCCGGGAAACTGATCATAAAGGTCAGGGAGAAGGACGTAATAGACTCCATCAAGGTGACCGGCAACCGCAAGGTGAAGGACTCCTTCGTACTGAAGGCGCTGGGCTATAAGGAAGATGACTACCTGCAGTACGAGGACCTCGAAAAAAAGCGCGCGGCGCTGGTCGCGGCCCTCGCATACGGCGGGTACCCTTCGGCTGATGCGCAAATCAAGGTCGAGAGGCTCAGGAAGCCCTACAGGGTCAGGCTTGTGGTCTTGGTCTCGGAGGGCAAGCCGCTCATGATAAAGTCCATCGAGTTTCCGGGCCTCCCCAAGACAATAGCCAGGCCGTCCCTGGGGGTCTCGGCCGGCGATGTCTATGACCGGTATGCGCTCGATGCCGGCATCGTGAAGCTGAAGGCGAAGTACAAGGACGACGGGTATCTGAAACCCGCGGTCGGCCCATACGAGTTCTCGGAGGGTGTGCTGCGCGTCAATGACGATCCGGGACCCAAGCTTAAGATAGCGCTCAACGGCAACAGCGTGCTGAGCAACAAAGACATCCTGGCGAAGCTGCCGTTTTTCGATGTCGGGGAGATCAACGACGGCCTGATCGCGGAGGGCGTCGACAACATCATGGACCTCTACCGCGAGAAGGGGTATGTAAAGGCCCAGGTGGCCCCGGTCCTCGACAGGGCCGACGGGCTGATAACGTTTCACATGTTTATCCACGAGGGCGGCAAGGTCACGGTCAAGTCGATAGAGTTTCAGGGCAACTCGCTGCCTGCGGCGAAGCTTATGCAGATCATGACCCTCCAGAGCGGCGGCCCATACGACCCCGCTGCGCTAAAGAGCTCCATACAGGCCCTCATCGAGTTTTACCGCTCGCTCGGTTACGTCGCGGCAGCGGTCGCGGAGCCCTCTGTCACTATCGTTAACGATTCCGCCGCCAGCATCCTGATCAAGATAACCGAGGGCGGAAAGTACGTGATCAGCCGCGTGGAGGTCGAGGGGGCCACGAGCATCCCCGTGGCCGATGTTCGCAAGCAGATCGGCATAAAGGACGGGGCTCAGTATAACGAGGTGGATATCGCCGACGCCAGAAGGCGGGTCATCTCGCTCTATAGGGGCAAGGGGTTCGTCAACTGCTCGATAGACGTCACGCGCAGCGCCGAGACGGACCTTTCGTACCTGATCACGTTCAAGGTCAAGGAGGGTGAGCGGTTCACGTTCGGGCATACGATAGTGTCGGGCAACCGCACCGTGCGCTACAGGGTCATCGAGCGTGAGCTGACGTACGCCGAGGGCGAGACCTTCAATCCCGACAGCATAACCGCGACCCGAAGGGCGCTGTATAAGCTCGGGCTGTTCTCCGACCTGCAGTTCACGACCGAGCCCGCCGGCGACCACAGGATGGACGTCCTCATAAACGCGGTCGAGGACGAGGCCGGCTCGGTCGAGGTCAGCGTCGGGTACGGCGAGTATGAAAGATACCGCGGCGCCGTGGACATAAGCTACCGCAACCTCTTCGGGATGAACCGCACCCTCTCGTTTATCGCGTATGCCGATACCCTGTCCAACAAATATACGCTCAAGTATTACGAGCCCTGGGTGTTTGACCATAAGCTCCCGCTGACGGCGTCCGTCTCGACCGAGAAGACGACGTTCAAGAACATCGATACCGGCAGGACCAATTACAAGCTCGACCGCCAGATAGCGGAACTCAGCACCGAGCGCAGCCTGAGCGAGCACCTGAAGTGGAGCCTCGCATACGACTTCACGTTAGTCAAGACATACGACGTGCAGAAGGACATCATCCTTACCAGGGACGACACCGGCACGGTCGCGATCAGCGGCTTTACCCCCGCGCTGACCTTCGACACCCGCGACAACCCGTTTAACCCCAAAAGCGGAGTCTTCGCGGGGCTGTCGCTTAAGGGGACGAGTTCCGCGTTCCTGTCGCAGGCCGATTTCGTCAAGACGATCGCTCACCTAAACGCATACCAGTCGCTCGCCAGGTGGCTGGTGCTCGCCGGTTCGGTGCGCGGCGGGATAGCCGAGAGCTTCGACAAATCAAAGGCGCTGCCCCTGGTCGAGCGGTTTTTCCTTGGCGGCAGGGACACCGTGCGCGGCTATGCGCAGGACACGCTCGGCCCCAGGGGAAAAAACGGCGACCCCACAGGCGGGGACGCGTACGTCTGCGGCAACCTCGAGCTTCGGTGGCTGGTCTACGGCAACTGGAGCATAACGACCTTCGTCGATGCAGGCAACGTCTGGGTCCAGAGCGGCGGCACCAACCCCTGGGACCTCAGATACACCACGGGCGGGGGCATAGAGTATGGGACTCCGGTCGGGCCGCTGCGCGTGGAGTACGGCTACAAACTCAACAAGCGGCCCGGCGAGAGCCCGGGCGAGCTGCACTTCAGCATAGGGTACGCTTTTTAGATCACTGGACCAAAACGCGTATGCTCGATGAGGCGCGCAGTTGTTTTATCAGCTCCAGGAGCCTCCGGTTGAACTCCTCCTCCATCATGGTCCGCTCGATTGCGTCCCGTGCGTCTTCATAACTCTTGCCGGCGAATTCATCGGGGTGCGCGTCATAGTATCCCCTCATTTTGTCTTCGGGTATCAGGATCGCAGAGCGGACCTTGATGTTCAGGAACTCCGTGACGGCCGTTTCATCGTCGTTGTAATCGATGTGGGCCCGCCGGGCCTCGCGGACCAGCAGGTAGCGGTCGATGATCGAATTGAGCACGGCCGCGCGAGTGACGGTCCGGTCCGCGGCTGCGGCCTTCGCGTATGCCCCGTCGAGGTCCCTCTCCGTGATCGCGTAGTCGTCGACGAACGCCGCGACGCGGTCGATCACGCGCGCCTCGCACACCGACGCGAGGGCCAGTATAATCGTGAACATAACAGCGGCGCGCATGCTTAAAGATACCACAAAATTGCGCTTCCTGAGGCAGGCCTCGTATAATCATCTGATGAGCAGTAAAGACCTGAAAGCGCTCACGGAGGGCGAGGCCGCTGAGCTTCTTGCGGCCCTCGGCCAACCACGATACAGGGCCGGGCAGCTCATGGCGTGGATATACGGCCGTGGGGCGCGGGAGCATCGCGGAGATCACCGTATTTTCGAAGGCCCTCAGGGCCGAACTCGAAGAAATTGCGTATATCAGCAACTTGAAGTGCCTGGAGCGGCAGGTCTCGAGCGACGGCACAGAGAAATACCTCTTCGGGCTGCAAGACGGCCTCACGATCGAAAGCGTGCTGATCCCGGACGAGGAGCGGCTTACGCTCTGCATATCGAGCCAGGCCGGCTGCGCGATGGGTTGCCGGTTCTGCCTCACAGGGCGAGGCGGCCTCAGGCGCAACCTCCTGCCGCACGAGATCGCGGACCAGGTGATCTCGGCCTCGAGGATGATCGCCCCCCGGAAGCTGACGAACATCGTGATGATGGGCATGGGCGAGCCTCTTAAAAATCTCGACAACGTGGCCGCGGCCCTGAGGCGGATTACCGGGCTGCTCGGGTTCTCGCCGCGCAGGATAACGCTCTCGACCTCCGGGCTCGCGAAGGAACTCCTGGTGCTGCCTGAGGTCGCGCCCAACGTGAATATCGCGATCTCGCTAAACGCCGCTACGGACGAGGTGCGCGACCGCATCATGCCGGTCAACCGCAAATACCCGATCCGCGAACTACTGAGTGCCTGCCGGAAGTATCCTCTGGGAGACCGGAGGCGCATAACATTCGAGTACGTCATGCTCCGGGGCGTCAACGACTCGCTCGAGGACGCGCGAACGCTGGCCGGGCTCCTTAAGGGCATCCCCTCGAAGATAAACCTCATACCGTTTAACGAGTTTCCGGGCTCGGGTTTCCAGCGGCCCGAGGACGCGGCAGTGCTTGCGTTTCAAGCGGTACTCGCCTCGCGGGGCCATATAGTGCTGATCCGAAAGAGCAAGGGCACGGACATACTGGCGGCCTGCGGCCAGCTCGGCGCCAAGCACAAGGGGTAGGGTGCTTGCCCTCGGCGGGCATTTTTGTATATAATGCGAAGCTATGAGAAAACCCTTTATAGCCGCCAACTGGAAGATGAACAAGACTATCGCCGAGGCCGCGGAGTTTTTCGCCGCGTTCGTGCCCGCCGTCAGGGGAGTCTCTGACGTCGATATCCTGATCGCCCCGCCGTTTACGGCCATCGCGGTCGCGGACAGCGCGCTGAAGGACACGAACATATTGCTCTCGGCGCAGGACGTGTTCTATGAGGAGAAGGGAGCATACACCGGTGAGGTCGCGCCGGGCATGCTCACCGACGCCGGCTGCTCTCACGTCATAATCGGACATTCCGAGCGCCGCCAGTTCTTCGGCGACACGGACGAGGTCGTGAACAAGAAGGTCCGCTCCGCGCTCAAGGCCGGGCTAAAGGTCATCTTGTGTATCGGCGAGTCGCTCGCCGAGCGACAGTCCAACAACACAAACTCGGTGCTCAAGCGCCAGCTCAATGCAGGGCTTGCCGGTATCGGGATAGATGAGATAGTAGTAGCCTACGAGCCGATCTGGGCCATAGGCACCGGCGTGACCGCCAGCCCCGAGCAGGCCCAGGAGGCCCACGCATTCGTGCGCGGCGAGCTCCGGGCGATGTACCAGGGCAAGGCCGACGCGGTCCGCATATTATACGGCGGGAGCGTTACGCCGGATAACGTTAAGATACTCATGGCGTGCCCGGACGTGGACGGCGCGCTGGTCGGCGGGGCGAGCCTCAAGCCCGACAGCTTCACGAAACTCGTAAGGTTTAAGGAGTAAAACTTAGAATGATGACACTCTTGGTTATACTGCATGTGCTGATCTCGGTCTTCCTGATCTTCGTCGTCCTGATACAGGGCGGCAAGGGCGCCGAGATGGGCGCGGCCTTCGGCGGGGCGAGCCAGACCGTATTCGGCTCCCGCGGCGCCGCGACGTTCCTAAACAAGCTGACGACATACGTGGCAGTCGCGTTTATGGCCACCTCTTTGATACTCGCGATATCCTCCAGCCGGGCCACCTCGATCATAAAGGGCGGATCCGGCGGCGGAGCGCCGATGAGCGCCCCTGCCGGAATGCCTGCGATGCCGGCAGCGCCCGGAGCGCCCGCGACATTGCCCTCTGGCATGCCCCTGCCCGGCTCGACTCAGGGCGGCGCACAGGCCCCGGCAGCCCCGCAGGGCACCGCGCCGGCTAAGGCCGCGCCAGCAGCCCCGACGGCCCCGGCCGCCCAGCAGCAGCCAACAACAAAAAAGTAGGTCACTGATGCACTCAACGCCCCGGGGGTTTATACGGCTCCTCGGGGCGGTGCTTTTTTCATCGGTATTAATCCTTGCCGCGTCATGCAGCAGGTCCGGCCCCCGCGAACCCCAGATAGCGAGCCCCAACACGCTTACCGACAGCGCCTCGGCCGACGCCAAGCGCCTGCTGCCGCCTCTAGCCTCCGATTCTGCCTCGGGCGAGATCAGCGGGCTGATATTCAACGGGCTGGTCAAGTACGACAAGAACCTCGTCCTCGTAGGCGATCTCGCCGAGTCGTGGGATATAAATAAAGGCGGCCTGGAGATCGTATTTCACCTCCGCAAGGGCGTCAAGTGGCACGACGGCGCTGAGTTCACCTCAGACGACGTGGTCTTCACCTACAAGGTCGTGACCGACCCCAAGACCCCCACTCCCTACAGCACTAACTACGGCCCTATCGACAGGGTCGAGGCCATGGACAGATACACCGTGCGCGCGACGTACAAGGAGAAATTCGCACCGGCGCTCGAGTCCTGGGGCATGGGCATAATGCCCAGGCATATCCTCGAGGGCAAGGACGTCGCCGCGGAGGAATTCAACCGCCACCCGATAGGCACCGGCCCGTTTGTGCTCAAGGAATGGCTCACGGGGCAGCGCATCGTGCTCGACGCGTTCGACCAGTACTTCGAGGGCAGGCCCTCGATAGACCACTACGTGATGCGCGTGCTGCCGGATGCGGCAACGACGCTCCTTGAGCTCAAAAGCGGAGGCATAGACCTCATGTCCCTCGATCCCTCGCAGTACGCGCGCGAGGCTCAGGGCGAGTTCTACGGCCATTACTTCCGCAAGCTCCGCTACCCGGCGTTCCAGTACGTCTACATGGGCTATAACCTCAAGGACCCCAAGTTCAGCGACAGGCGCGTCAGGCGCGCGATCACGCACGCGATCAACAAGGCCGACATCGTAAAGGGCGTGCTGCTGGGCTTGGGGAGGCCGTGCACGGGGCCGTTCCCGCCCGAGAGCTGGGCCTATAACCCAGAGGTGAAAGACCCCGCATATTCGCCCGAGCGCTCCCGGGCGCTCCTTAAAGAGGCAGGCTGGGAGCCCGGGGCGGACGGGATCATGCAAAAAGGCGGCGTGCCTTTCAGCTTCACCGTGATCACCAACCAGGGCAACGAGCCACGGCTCATGTCCGCCGAGATCATCAAGGAGCAGCTGAAGGCCGTTGGCATAGAGATGAACATCAAGGTGCTCGAGTGGCAGGCCATGCTCCACGAGTTCATCGACAAGCGCCGGTTCGAGGCCGTGATCATGGGCTGGAGCCTCTCGCGCGACCCCGACGCCTACGCCATCTGGCACTCCTCGCAGACCAAGGAGGGCGAATTCAACTTCGTTTCGTACAATAACCCCGAGGTCGACCGCCTGCTCGTCGAGGGCCGGAGCACGTTTGACCTCGCCGAGCGCAAGCGCATCTACCGCCGCATCCACGAGCTGATCGCCGAGGACCAGCCCTATACCTTCCTCTACGTCCCCGACGCCCTGCCGATCATCAACAGGCGCTTCAGGGGGATAGAGCCCGCCCCTATCGGAATTTCATACAATCTTATACAATGGTACGTACCGCCCGACAAGGCGCAGTGGTATCAGTAATCTCCCCATAGAGGAGGCCGCACAGATGGCTCACCCCAAACTGCTCGCACTCGTACTGGCCGGAGGGAAGGGCGAACGCCTCTTCCCGCTCACCGCGATGCGCTCCAAACCCTCGGTCCCGTTCGGCGGAAGCTACAGGATAGTGGACTTCGTCCTGAGCAACATCGTGAACTCGCAGGTATATTCCATCTACCTCCTCGTGCAGTACAAGTCCCAGTCGCTCATCGAGCACCTCAGGCGCAACTGGGTGCTCTCGCCCCTGCTGCGCGACCAGTTCATCACCGTAGTGCCGCCCCAGATGCGCATGGGCACCGAGTGGTTTCAGGGCACCGCTGACGCGGTGCTCCAGAACGTCAACCTCATAATAGACAACAACCCCGGGCTCGTTTTAGTCTTCGGCTCCGACCACATCTACCGCATGGACATCCGCCAGATGGTGGACTTCCATATGAGGACCGAGGCGTCCGTCACCGTGGCGGCCCGCCCGGTGCCTATCGAGCAGGCCTCGGCGTTCGGCTGCATGCAGACAGACCCCGACCTGCGCATCACGAATTTCCTCGAGAAGCCCAAAAACCCTCCCCCGATGCCCGGCCGGCCTGACCACGCCTTCGTCTCGATGGGCAATTACATATTCAACACCGAGGTGCTCGTCAAGGCGCTCGCCGACGCACAGCGCAAGAAGCAAAACGACTTCGGCGCGCATATCATCCCTGACCTCGTGGGCTCGACCAAAAAGGTCTTCGCATATGACTTCTCGACCAACGTGATCCCCGGCAGCATGCCGCACGAGGAACTCGGGTACTGGCGCGACGTCGGCACTATCGAGGCCTTCTTCAACGCCAACATGGACATGCTCGGCGAACGCCCGGCCTTTGAGATCAACAACAGCCAGTGGCCGATCCTCACCGGCTCGGGCCAGTTCTCGCAGCTCAAGATACAGAAGGGCGAGATCACAAACAGCATCCTCGCCCCAGGCGTCTCGGTCAACGGCGCAAAGATCAAAAACTCTATCATCCGCAGCGGCGTCTCTATCGGCAAGGGCGCGGTCGTCGAGGACTGCATCATCATGGACGACGTGCACATCAACAGGAACGTCAAACTCAAGCGCATTATAATCGACAAGCACAACGTAATCGAAGAGGGGGCCGAGATCGGCCTCAACCCCAAAAACGACCGCTTCCGCTGCCACATGGACCCCTGCGGCATAGGCATCGTTCCACGGGGCGGAAAGCTGCGCAAGCCCTCGCGCTCCAGATGAGCGCCGGCGAGGACGGCCGCACCGCAAGCCTGCTCGACGCCCTCGGCATCCAGCCGTATTATTACGACATAAAGGGAAAGCGGCATGACGCCCCGGCCGAGTCCATCGCCGCGCTCATGCGCGCCCTCGGCATCGACGACCCGGACGCCGCGCTCAACGAGCTTTCCAAGCGGCCCTGGAACACCTTCATCGATCCCGCCATTGTGGTCTCGGTCAATGCGCAGCCGGGGCTGATCCCCCTGCACTTTCAGCTCGACGAGGGCACGGAGGCCGAGGTAAGCATCAAATGGCGCACATCTGACGAGCAGGGATCGGTAGAGGAGTTCATCGAGAATTCGATAGGGGTTGCCGCGGATGCGGTTATAGGCGGCCAGCGCTACGTCAGGGTCGATCTCCATAACCGCACCGATCACTCTCTTGGGTATTACTGGCTCGATGTCGAGTGCAAGACTAAAAGGCGCACGCACCACGGCCGCTGCCGCCTGATCGTCGCCCCGGACCGCTGCCACCTGCCGCAGCGGCCTATGTGGGGCGTCAGCGCCGCGCTCTACGGCATGCGCACAGAGCGCGACTGGGGCATCGGGGATCTGGGCTCGCTGGCCGAGATGACGCACCTTGTCGGTACCGAGCTCGGCGGCGGCTTCGTCGGCATCAACCCGCTGCACGCGATCTCGGACCACATGCCATACGGCATAAGCCCCTACTCCTCTATCAGCAGGCTGTACCGAAACCCGATATATATCGACGTCGAGCGCGTGATGGCGATCTGCGGCATCGAGATGTCCGGCGAGCTGCGCCTGAGGGTCGAGGGCCTCCGCAAGACGGATATGGTCGACTACGATGCGGTCATCGAGCTCAAGTCCGAGGTCCTCCAGAGCTGCTTCGAGCGTTTTTCCGAGGTCAGGCCGAAGGAGCATTACGAGGATTTCGAGCGCTACGTCCTGTCCGAGGACGTGGAGCTCGAAAACCACGCCGTATTCATGGCGCTCACGGATGTGATGCGGATACTCAATCCCAACGCATATACGTGGCGGCAATGGCCCGAGCAGTATAGCAGCCCCACAGCGCCCGGCATCCGGGATTTCAAGCGCCTTCATGAGCGCAAGATAGCTTTTTGCAAGTTTCAGCAGTGGGTGCTCGACAGGCAGCTGCGTGACGCCGCCCCTTCCGGGATGCAGCTTGGGATATATAACGACCTCGCCGTGGGTTCATCGGCCGACGGCAGCGACGCATGGGCATATCAGGGCGTGTTCGTCTCGGGACTAAGCGCCGGGGCTCCGCCCGACGAGACCAACATGAACGGCCAGTGCTGGGGCTTCCCGCCGCTGCTGCCTTCGGGGCTTCGAGAGTCAGGCTATGAGCTCTTCATCCAGACTATACGCCGGAACCTCGCGCACGCCGGCGCGCTCAGGATCGACCATGCTATTGGGCTCTTCCGCATCTTCTGCATCCCCGAGGGCATGAACCCCGCCGAGGGCGTCTACCTGCGTTATCCGAGCGAAGACCTCCTGCGGATCATCGCGCTTGAGAGCGTGCGCGCGGGCGCCGTGATCATCGCCGAGGACCTGGGCACTATGAGCGACGACATACGCGAGGCGCTCCTGCGCTTTGGCATGCTCTCATACAGGCTTTTCTACTTCGAGCGCGACTGGCAGACCGGCACGTTCCTGCGCCCCGACCAATACCCCGAACTCGCGCTTGCGACGGTCACTACTCACGACCTGCCGACGCTGTACGGGTACTGGGCCGGGCATGACATCGAGGTCAAGGCCGGCCTCGGCATATATCCAAACGAGGAGTCGCGGCTGCATGATATCGAAGACCGCGCCCGCGTGCGCCAGGCGATGCTGGACGCCGTGGCGGACCGCCTGCCCGAGGGCTACCCGCGCGATGCCGCGTCGCTGCCCGAGATGACGCCGGAGCTCTGCCGCGCGATATACTCACACCTGGCCGCGACGCCCTCTCTGCTGGTCTCGGTCTCGATCGATGACGCGCTCGGAGTCATGGACCAGCAAAACATGCCGGGCACTCTGAACGAGCACCCGAACTGGCGGCGCAGGCTACCGATGAGCGTCAGTAGGATCGGCTCCGAGAGCGAGCTTCGCGAGCTTGCGGGGATTCTTAATCGGGGCTGAAGGCGGGTTTTAAGGCTTATATTTGAGTTCCTCCCATAAAATTATTCGAGTAACTTGACAACAATATTAAATATCTGTTAATCTCTTCTTCTCCCGTTGGGGAGGATGTTCTTTGACATGTCTAATAGAGTGCGTAGCAGCCCTTGTTCGTCACAAGATATGCAGGAAAAACTTTGAGAGTTTGATCCTGGCTCAGAACGAACGCTGGCGGCGTGCCTAACACATGCAAGTCGAACGGTTCCATAAGGGGGACCGGGCGGCCCGCGGTGCGGTTTGCTTTTTTGAGCGAGCCGAGCTGGTGGGCGGTCAGGTCCCTCTTATGGGATAGTGGCGCACGGGTGAGTAACACGTAGGCAACCTACCTCGAAGCGGGGGATAACACACGGAAACGGGTGCTAATACCGCATAAGCTCACGGATTGGGATATCAGTGAGAAAAGGAGCAATTCACTTCGAGATGGGCCTGCGGCCTATCAGGTAGTTGGCGGGGTAATGGCCCACCAAGCCGGAGACGGGTAGCCGGTCTGAGAGGATGAACGGCCACACTGGAACTGAGACACGGTCCAGACTCCTACGGGAGGCAGCAGTGGGGAATTTTGCGCAATGGGGGAAACCCTGACGCAGCGACGCCGCGTGGAGGACGAAGGCCTTCGGGTTGTAAACTCCTTTTGCTTGGGAAAATGATGATGGTACCAAGCGAATAAGCCACGGCTAACTCTGTGCCAGCAGCCGCGGTAAGACAGAGGTGGCAAGCGTTGTTCGGAATTACTGGGCTTAAAGGGCGCGTAGGCGGCAGGGCAAGTCTAATGTGGAATCTTGGGGCTTAACCCCAAAACTGCATTGGAAACTGCTTTGCTTGAGTCAGTAAGGGGAGGGCGGAATTCCCGGTGTAGCAGTGAAATGCGTAGATATCGGGAGGAAGGCCGGTGGCGAAGGCGGCCCTCTGGTGCTTGACTGACGCTGAGGCGCGAAAGCGTGGGTAGCAAACAGGATTAGATACCCTGGTAGTCCACGCCCTAAACGGTGAGTATTAGGTGTTGGGCCCGCGAGGGTTCAGTGCCGCAGGGAAACCATTAAATACTCCGCCTGGGGAGTACGGCCGCAAGGTTGAAACTCAAAGGAATTGACGGGGGCCCGCACAAGAGGTGGAGCATGTGGTTTAATTCGACGCAACGCGAAGAACCTTACCTGGGTTTGACATGCTGGTGGTAGGGAGCCGAAAGGCCGACGACCCGTAGCAATACGGGAGCCAGCACAGGTGCTGCATGGCTGTCGTCAGCTCGTGCCGTGAGGTGTTGGGTTAAGTCCCGCAACGAGCGCAACCCCCATCCTCTGTTGCCCAGCAATGGGATCTCTGAGGAAACTGCCGGCGACGAGCCGGAGGAAGGTGGGGACGACGTCAAGTCATCATGGCCCTTATGTCCAGGGCTACACACGTGCTACAATGGCGGATACAGAGGGAAGCGAGACCGCGAGGTGGAGCCAATCCCCAAAGTTCGTCTCAGTTGGGATCGGAGTCTGCAACTCGACTCCGTGAACGTGGAATCTCTAGTAATCGCGGATCAGCTATGCCGCGGTGAATACGTTCCCGGGCCTTGTACACACCGCCCGTCACACCACGAAAGTCTGTTGTACCCGAAGCCGGCGGGCTAACCGCAAGGAGGCAGCCGTCGAAGGTATGGCCGGTGATTGGGGTGAAGTCGTAACAAGGTAGCCGTAGGGGAACCTGCGGCTGGATCACCTCCTTTCTAAGGAATGACTTCGGGTCTTCATGTCCCGACACATCCGGCGAAAACCAAATAGACGCAAGGGTGAGTTTCCCCTAAGGATACTCCGCTACGCACTCTTTTAGATAAATCGGCCTGAGAGGGATACCATTGTCATTTGCGTCCTGATCGGACGGGCCTATAGCTCAGTTGGCTAGAGCGCGCGCCTGATAAGCGCGAGGTCAGTGGTTCAAATCCACTTAGGCCCATTACCCAGGGGGTGTAGCTCAGTTGGGAGAGCGCCTGCTTTGCAAGCAGGAGGTCATCGGTTCGATCCCGTTCACCTCCATAGGGTTCAGGTTCTTTGAAAACAGAGGGAAGAAGAATAAGGGTCAAGATACAAAGGGCATACGGTGGATGCCTTGGCATCGGAGAGCGAAGAAGGACGCGGCAGGCTGCGAAAATCCATGGGGAGTTGCGAGCGAGCTTTGATCCATGGGAGTCCGAATGGGGAAACCCGGCTGGAGTAAAGTCCAGTCATCGCCGCCTGAATACATAGGGCGGAGGAAGCGAACCCGGGGAAGTGAAACATCTCAGTACCCGGAGGAAAAGAAATCAAACGAGATTCCCCTAGTAGCGGCGAGCGAACGGGGACTAGCCCAAACCCTGCATTCCACAAATTACACACGACCCGCGACGAGTTTGATTAGCGCGCGGGACTCCCAAGGTTGTGAGGCGGTAAGAGGAATCAACCGCGCGCACAATCACCTCTTTTCACCAGTAGTGGCGAGCCTGTGAGAACGGGCCGTAAGCTTGCGTCAGCTGGCTGCGTGTCGGCAAGGGACGATGGTGGATTGGACGAGGAGCGAGCCTGCGGAGCAGGCGTGGTTGTGTGGAATTTGTGGAGTGTGGGGGGTTGTAGGACCGCGTGAGTAGCATGCAGACCATATAGTTGAAGGGGATGGAAAGCCCCGCCGGAGAAGGTGACAGTCCTGTAGGCGAAATGTGGGATGTGGCGAAGCGGAATCCTGAGTACCACAGGGCACGTGAAATCCTGTGGGAAACTGGGGGGACCACCCTCCAAGGCTAAAGATCACCCGATGACCGATAGTGAACCAGTACCGTGAGGGAAAGGTGAAAAGAACCCCGGCGAGGGGAGTGAAATAGAACCTGAAACCGTATGCTTACAAGCAATCGGAGCGGGCGTTAAAAACCCGTGACGGTGTGCCTTTTGATTAATGAGCCGGCGAGTTACTTGCATCGGCGAGGTTAAGTCTTTAAGAGACGGAGCCGAAGGGAAACCGAGTCTGAACAGGGCGATATGAGTCGGTGCAAGTAGACCCGAAGCTAGGTGATCTATCCATGGTCAGGGTGAAGTGAGGGTAAAACCTCATGGAGGCCCGAACTGATGTTTGTTGCAAAAAGCTCGGATGAACTGTGGATAGGGGTGAAAGGCCAATCAAACCTAGTGATAGCTGGTTCTCCCCGAAATGTATTTAGGTACAGCCTCGGTCGAATCTGCGCAGGGGTAGGGCACTGGATGGGCTAGGGGGCTTCACCGCCTACCAAACCCAACCAAACCTCGAATACTGCGCAGCCATTAACCGGGAGTGAGACTGCGGGTGCTAAGATTCGTAGTCGAGAGGGAAACAGCCCAAGACCGCCGTCTAAGGTCCCTAAGATGTGGCTAAGTGGTAAAGGATGTGGCGTTGCACAGACAGCCAGGATGTTGGCTTAGAAGCAGCCACCATTTAAAGAAAGCGTAATAGCTCACTGGTCAAGCGACGCTGCGCCGAAAATCCAACGGGGCTCAAGCCATACACCGAAGACGCGGACGCGAGTCAAATCGCGTGGTAGGGGAGCATTCTGTTCGCCCGTGAAGCGGTGGCGCGAGCCATCGTGGAGGTTACAGAAGGGATTATGCCGGCATAAGTAGCGTAAATGCTGATGAAAAGTCAGCACGCCGTAAACCTAAGGTTTCCTGGGGTAGGTAAATCCGCCCAGGGTTAGTCGGTCCTAAGACGAGGCCGAAGGGCGTAGCCGATGGATAGCAGGTTAATATTCCTGCACCGTCTGTGTGGCGTTTGACTGAAGGGGGGACGCAGGAGGATAGTCCGGGCCTGGTGATGGTTCAGGTCCAAGCGCAAAGGCTGTGGGGCAGGGAAATCCACTCCACGTTAAGGCTGAAGCGTGACGGGGAAGGCGTAAAAACCGAACTCGGGCGATTCCACGCTGACTAGAAAATCCTCGTAGGGAGTCACATGGATGACCGTACCGCAAACCGACACTGGTAGGTGAGTAGAAGATACTAAGGCGATCGAGTTAACCCTCGCTAAGGAACTCGGCAAAATAACCCCGTAACTTCGGGAGAAGGGGTCCCACCGCAAGGTGGGCGCAGTGAAGAGGCCCAGGCGACTGTTTATCAAAAACACAGGTGCCTGCTAACACGGAAGTGGATGTATAGGCACTGACGCCTGCCCGGTGCCGGAAGGTTAACAGGAGGGGTCAGCCGCAAGGCGAAGCTCTGAATCGAAGCCCCGGTAAACGGCGGCCGTAACTATAACGGTCCTAAGGTAGCGAAATTCCTTGTCGGGTAAGTTCCGACCTGCACGAATGGCGTAACGATCTGGGCGCTGTCTCGGCGAGGGGCTCGGCGAACTTGAGATACCGGTGAAGACGCCGGTTACCTGCAACTAGACGGAAAGACCCTGTGCACCTTTACTATAGCTTGGCAGTGAGTTTTGGTGATGTATGTGTAGGATAGGTGGGAGGCACTGAAGCGGGGACGCTAGTCTTCGTGGAGCCGACGTTGAAATACCACCCTTACCTTATTGAGACTCTAACCTGTCCCCGTTATCCGGGGAAGGGACACTGTCTGGCGGGTAGTTTGACTGGGGCGGTCGCCTCCCAAAGAGTAACGGAGGCGTCCAAAGGTCTCCTCAGGCTGGACGGAAACCAGCCGCTGAGTGCAAAGGCATAAGGAGGCTTGACTGTGAGACTGACAAGTCGAGCAGGTGGGAAACCAGGGCTTAGTGATCCGGTGGTTCCGAGTGGAAGGGCCATCGCTCAACGGATAAAAGGTACGCCGGGGATAACAGGCTTATCGCGTCCAAGAGTTCACATCGACGACGCGGTTTGGCACCTCGATGTCGACTCATCGCATCCTGGGGCTGAAGCAGGTCCCAAGGGTTCGGCTGTTCGCCGATTAAAGCGGTACGAGAGTTGGGTTCAGAACGTCGTGAGACAGTTCGGTCCCTATCTGTTGCAGGCGCAGGAGATTTGAGGGGATCTGTCCTTAGTACGAGAGGACCGGGATGGACGGACCTCCAGTGTTCCGGTTGTCATGCCAGTGGCATTGCCGGGTAGCTGTGTCCGGATGGGATAAACGCTGAAAGCATATAAGCGTGAAGCCCGCCCCAAGATTAGATCTCCCGGGACGCAAGTCCCCTGAAGGTCCGTAGTAGACCACTACGTCGATAGGCTGGGAGTATAATGCCGCAAGGCGCAGCTTACCAGTACTAATAGACCGTGAGGCTTGATCCATTTTTCCACTCCCTCTGTTTTTATGGAGTCTGAACTCCTGGGTAATCCGGGCGTATCCGATGTTACGGGCGTCCGGCAGCGAGATATTAGGGTTTTCGGCGGCTATGCCGGCAGGGCCACACCCGTTCCCATCCCGAACACGGAAGTTAAGCCTGCCAGGGCCGATGATACTATGACCGTGAGGTCATGGGAAAGTAGGACGCCGCCGGAGTTTAGAAGCCCCGAGCTAATCACTCGGGGCTTTTTTTTGCGCTATAACTGGCTGAGTGCCCTATAGAGATAAAGCCCGAGGAAGAGCCCGATGCTGAGCACCAGGATCGCGAGCGTCACGTCGAGGTTAAGCGATGGCTGGTAGGAGTCTTCGTCTATCTGGCGTTCGACAGTCTTGAAACGGGCGAGCGACAGGATCGCGATCAGCCCTCCTGCGGCCATCAGCGAGATGCCGACGATCCCCGTCAGCGATGGCCCTGATGTCTGGGGCAGATCCTGCTTGCCTACGATGATGAGGAACTGCCGCGTGATGAGAGCGAACCGCTCAAGCACGAATCCGAAGGCCATTATCCCGATGCTCGTGCGTATCCAGGCGAGGAAGGTGCGCTCGTTGGCCATGTGCGTGCGTCGGTTCTTGACGCGAGGCTGTATTGTTTCCTGCTCTATTGGTTTCTCCATTTATCTCCCCTTAAAACTCTATCGAGTCCAGGGCCTCCCGGACGGTCGCGACCCCTGTGACCTCAAGCCCGCCTATAGCGCCCTTGAGCCTCGCTGCGTTACCGGCCGGGATGATAGCCTTTTTAAACCCAATTCTCGATGCCTCCCTGAGCCTCAGCTCGGCATGCCCGACGGCCCTGACCTCTCCCGAGAGCCCGACCTCGCCGAATACGAATATGTCCGGAGGCACGGGGCGCTCTCTGAGCGACGAGGTTATAGCGACCAGCACCGCCAGGTCTATCGCGGGCTCCGTGAGCTTCAGCCCGCCTACGACGTTCATATAGATGTCCATCCCGCTCATCGCTATAGAGGCCATCTTCTCTAAGACCGCGACCAGCAGGTTCACGCGCTGGAAGTCCATCCCTATCGCTGTGCGGCGCGGCATCCCGAACATCGTCGGCGCCACTAGTGCCTGTATCTCTACGAGTATCGGCCGCGTCCCCTCGATGCTCGATACCACGACAGAGCCGGGGGCCTGCTCTCGCCGCTCTGACAGGAATAACTCCGATGGGTTGTCTATCGCGCTCAGGCCCGCGTCGGACATCTGAAACACGCCGATCTCGTTGGTCGAGCCGAAGCGGTTTTTCACGGTGCGCAGAATGCGGTAGGGGTGGCCCTTGTCGCCCTCGAAGTACAGCACAGTATCGACTATGTGCTCGAGCACTCGGGGCCCGGCTATCGCGCCCTCCTTGGTCACGTGGCCGATGATGAACACAGGCACGCGCGAGGACTTCGCAAACAGCATGAGGCGCATCGCGCACTCGCGCACCTGCCCGACCGAGCCGGGCGCGGAGTCGAACTCCTCGCTGTACGTGGTCTGGATCGAGTCTACGACGAGCGCGGTCGGCTCCATCGCCGATGCTGTGGCGAGCACGTTTCCGAGCATGATCTCCGATAGCAAAATGATGTTATCGCCCTTGATGCCAAGGCGCTCGGCGCGGATCTTGATCTGCTCCGGGGACTCCTCCCCAGAGACGTAGAGCACCTTGCCCTCGAGCCCAGCCGCGGCCTGGAGGATCAGAGTGGACTTCCCTATGCCGGGGTCCCCGCCTATAAGCACGACCGAGCCCGGCACCAGCCCGCCGCCCAGAACGCGGTCGAACTCGCCGATGCCGGTCGTCGTGCGCGCACCAAGCTCTATGTCTATCTCGGATAGCGGCATGGGCACGGACTTGCCCGGCAGGCCTCCCTTCGCCGATGACGGCTTCTTGCTCACGCGCTCCTCGACCATGCAGTTCCATTGGCCGCAGTCCGGGCACTTGCCAGCCCACTTGGGGCTCTGATACCCGCACGCCTGACATTGATACACCGTCTTGCTCACGATCTTGGCCATATTAAAATAATCCCATTATAGACGAGCCGCCTCCCGGGCGGAATGCGCGCTTGATTGCCGAGGTTATGAATTCTTTTGCCTTAAGCGCGGCCTCATATGGCGTCTGGCCAATAGCGAGGTATCCGGCGAGAGCCGCGGAATATACGCATCCTGTGCCATGGTATCTGCCCTCGATGCGCTCGCCCTCGATCCTCCTGATTCCCTCGCGGTCGATGTATATATCCACTGGCGAGCCCGCTAGATGTCCGCCCTTTACGACGACCGCACCGGCTCCCATATCCAGCATGATCCCTCCGGCCAGCGTCATGTCATCAATAGTGCTGATGCTCATTCCCGTGATGAGTTCCGCCTCGGGGATGTTAGGGGTGACGACCGTGGCGCGGCTGAAAAGCGCGGACTTCATAAGCTCAATCCCGGCTTCGTCCAGCAAACGATAGCCCGACGAAGATACGCAGACCGGATCCACTACCAGATTGACGAGCGAGAACTTGTCCACCGCCTCGCAGGCCGCCTGCACCGCACCGGCATTATGGAGCATCCCGGTCTTTAGCGCGCCGGGCTTGATGTCCTCAAGCAGACATTTGATCTGAAGCCGGACGAACCCGGCGTCCACCCCGAGCGTCGAACGCACGCCTTGCGTGTTTTGGGCCGTCAGGGCAACCGGCACGGACAGGCCGTGAATACCCAAAGCGCGGAACACCGCGAGGTCTGCCTGGAGCCCGGCCCCTCCCGTGGGGTCCGAGCCGGCTATCGTAAGGACATAATGCACAACGCATTATAACCTCCGGGTTTCGTTGTTGACAACAGATGCGTCGCTTGATAGGCTGGAGGTATGGACGAGGGGCGTGATCCGCGATGATCTTCAGGGTGTTCAAGAAAGACCGGCTGCAAGATCTTTTCGCGGCGCTTGCCGGATCGGGCAGGGTCATAGGCCCGGTAGTGCAAGGCGTCGCCAGCGACGGAGGCCAGATCCACGCCTTCGAGCCCGTCAGGGACTTCTCCGCCCTCGCGCTCGGCTACTCGATGACAAGGCTGTCGGCGAAGCGGTATTACATGCCCTACGTCGAGGACATCGCAACCTTTAAGCTTTCGGGCGCGGACTGGACCAAGCAGAGCGCATTCGACGTGCAGGAGAGGACGGTGCTCTTCGGGCTGCATGCTTGCGATATCAACGCCCTAAACAAGCTCGACAAGGTGCTGCTCGAAAGCGTATACCCTGACCCGTTCTATACCGCCAAACGCAAGAACCTGTTCATCGTCGGCATGGACTGCACTCCCACGCCCACCTGCTTTTGCCGCTCGATGGGCAGCCATACCGCCTTGCACGGGTTCGACCTTTTCCTTACCGATATAGGGCCAGTTTACTTCGCCGAGATCATGACCGACACCGCCTTTAACCTGCTTAAGACGGTCGATGCGCGCGAGCCGGCGGAGCTCGAACACGTGCTATACATGAAGGCCGCCGAGGCGCGCGACCGCAAGTTCACGACCGTCGTGGACACGACCGACCTCGCTAAGATACTGGACATGGAGTTTCAAAGCCCGGTCTGGGAGAGATGGGGCGAGAGGTGCCTGTCGTGCGGCACCTGCGCCAATGTCTGCCCGACCTGCTATTGCTATGACGTGGCCGAGGACGTTGAGTTAAACCTCCAGGGTGCGCGCAAGACCAAGCGGCTCTATTCCTGCAACCTGCTGGACTTCGCGCGCGTGGCCGGCGGGCATAACTTCAGGAAGGGCAGCGACGTGCGGATCAAGTACCGCTATTACCACAAGCACCGCGGGTTCGTCGAGGCATACGAAGAGCCGCTCTGCGTGGGATGCGGCCGGTGCGGCATATCGTGCCTGGCCAACATAACGGTGCCCGAGGTGATAGCGAGCGTCCGTGGGGAAGGGGGGCTGAAGTATGGAAGGCCCGCTTAGCCTCAGGGATATCGCAGGCGAAAACCAACGCCGCAGAACCGACTTCGAGGGCTACGAGCGCGCATTCAAGGCCGAGGTCACGAACTTCTATCCCCTCACGCCCGACGTCAACCTGTACCAGATCCAGCTGATCGACCCGATGGAGCGCAGGGCCTTCGAGTTCAGGCCCGGGCAGTTCGTGATGCTCGAGGTGCCGGGCATCGGCGAGGCCCCGTTTTCTATCTCGTCCTCGCCGGTACGCCACGGGGATTTGGAAATATGCATCCGCAGGGTAGGGAACCTCACGAACTTTCTGGCGGGAATAAAGCGCGGGCTTCGGATCGGGGTGCGCGGGCCGTTCGGCACGAACTTTCCGATGGAGCGCATGCACGGCAGCAACGTCGTGCTGGTGGCCGGAGGGCTCGGCATCGTGCCGCTTCGTGCGCCTCTTTCGTATGTGCTTGAGAACCGCAGCCGGTTCAAGACGGTCAAGGTCGTTTACGGAGCACGCACTCCGGCCGACCTGCTTTTTAAGTACCAGTACGACGCCTGGCGGCAGTTCGACATTGACCTCAACATAATCGTCGAGCGGCCTGACGCCGATTGGCGCGGCCCGTCCGGCCTGATAACCGAGGCCCTGCAGCCGGTCTGCGCGGACGGCACCTGCTCGATGCCAGAGAGCTTCGCGGTCGTCTGCGGCCCTCCGGTGATGTTCAAGTTCGTCTGCGGGATGATGACCGAGTACGGCATGCCGATGCAGAGGATGTTCGTATCCCTGGAGCGCAGGATGCACTGCGGCATGGGCAAGTGCTGCCGCTGCAACGTCGGTTCAACATACACCTGCCTGAAGGGGCCGGTCTTCGATTTCTGGAGCGTGATGAACCTCAAGGAGGCGATCTGATGGCTCTGTCGTATCTCGGGCTGCCGCTTAAGAGGCCGAGGGCCGCGTTTTTCGATTTCACCGCCTGCGAGGGCTGCGAGCTTCAGGTGCTCAATAACGAGTCGAAGCTCCTGGACTTCCTCTCGCTCGTCGAGATCGTCTCGTTCCGCGAGGCCATGACCGAGCGCTCCGACGACTACGAGATCGCGTTCGTAGAAGGCAGCATCACGCGGCCGGACGAGGTCGAGCGGCTGAAGAAGATCCGCGCCAACGCCAAGGTGCTCGTCGCGTTCGGGTCGTGCGCCTGCTTCGGCGGCGTAAACCAGCTTAAGAACCGCTTCAACGATCTCGATTGGGTCAAGCGTCAGGTATACGGTGATGCGCCGATAGAAACGATCCCCGCATACCCGCTCGAGCATTATGTTCCGGTCGATCTGCGGATCTTCGGCTGCCCCGTAAAGAAAGAGGAGGTCGAGCGCATAGTGCTCGACCTCGTGCTCGGCAAGTCCGTCACGCTGCCCGCATATCCGGTCTGCATGGAGTGCAAGGCTAACGAGAACATATGCGTCTACGAGCTGGGCGAGCCGTGCCTGGGCCCGGTGACGCGCGCGGGCTGCGACTCGTGGTGCACGAACTCGCGGCGGGGTTGCTGGGGCTGCCGCGGGCCGGCCGAGGACGCAAACGTATCCGAGATGGTCGCTATCATGCGCGAGCGCGGGATATCGGCCGAGGCGATTACAGACAGGCTCGAGTGCTTCGGGGGGTTCGGGGTGGAACTCGAGGCGCTCAGGGCATCGGGGGCCTTATCGCCGCCCGCGGAGGGACCGCGATGAAACTAAACTGCAACGTGGACGTCCGCCATCTCACGCGCGTCGAGGGCCACGGCAACATACAGATCACTATCAAGGACGGAATGCTCCGGAAGGCACAGTGGGAGGTAGTTGAGACCCCGAGGTTCTTCGAGGCGATGCTCGTCGGCAAGAACTGGGAGAACGCCCCATGGATATGCGGCCGGATATGCGGGATATGCTCGATAGGCCACACGCTGGCGAGCATCCGCGCGATCGAAAACGCGTTCGGGATCGAACCCACTGAGCAGACAGTTAAGCTCAGGCTGCTGCTTAAGCACATGGAAACGCTCCAGAGCCACGTGCTGCATTTGTACTTTTTGGTGGCCCCTGACTTCGTAGGGACCGGAAGCGTGCTGCCCCTGATCGAGAGCCACCCGGACATCGTGCAGAGGGCCGCCAGGCTCAAACTCCTCGCAAACGACGTCTGCGACCTCATAGGCGGCCGCCGCATGCACCCGACCACTACCGTTGTCGGCGGCTTCACGATGCTGCCGGACTGGCACGCCCTCGATGCCGCCAGGGCCAGGCTCAAGGGGGCATTGGCCGACCTCGGTCTCACCGCCGAACTTTTCAAGACCTTCAAGGTCCCCGAGTTCACGCGCGAGACTGAATTCGTGTCATTAAAAGGCGAGGTCGTTTATCCATTCATCGGGGGCGACCTGGTCTCAAGCGACGGCGTAGTGGAGTACGAGAGCCGGTACCGCAAGATGACGAACGAATACACCGTCCCGCAGTCGACCTCGAAGTGGAGCCGCCTGAGCCGCGAGTCCTTCGCGGTGGGCGCGCTTGCGAGGCTCAACAACAACTATCGCCTTCTGCACCCTCTGGCACTCAAGACCGCCGAGGGTTTCGGTCTTGCCCCCGTCAACCACAACCCGTTTATGAACAACGTGGCACAGCTCGTCGAGTGCGTCCACGTGGTCGCCGAGTCCATCGATATGATCGGATATCTCCTCGGCACTCAATGGGGCGAGCCGCGTACCTTGGTGGAGCCCAAGGCCGGAGTTGGCGTCGGGGCGGTGGAGGTTCCGCGCGGAATACTTTATCATTGCTATGAGTTCGATAAAAAAGGCAAAATACTCTCATGCGACTGCGTGATCCCTACAAGCCAAAACCACGCCAACATCCAGCACGACCTCTCGGCGCTGGCCGAGCGGTATGCGTCGCAAGGCAGCACGGACCGCGAGATCGAGCTTCTGGCCTCGATGCTGGTGCGCGCCTACGACCCCTGCATATCCTGTTCCGTCCACTGACCCCGTATGCCGCCTGAGGCCCGCCGCCCGATAGGGCTGATCTCGGCCGTCCCGTTTGAGTCCGCCAGGATTCGCGCCGCGATGAAGCGGACCAGCTCCCCGCGTGAAGGTTTCATGAAGGGCAGCCTCGACGGCAGGCCCTGCGTCCTCGTCTCCTGCGGCATAGGCTTGACGAACGCCGCCCACGCGGCCACGGTGATGATCGAACGGTTCGCTCCGTCGCATCTGGTGCTGTTCGGCATCGGTGGCGCCTATCACGGAAGCGGCCTCGGAGTGGGAGACCTCGCGGTCGCGACCGATGAGGTCTACGCGGATCTCGGCGTGATCGCCCCCGGCGGGTTTATGGACCTAAGTGAGATGGGGTTTCCGTTGCTAAGTGCCGGACGAAAGAAATACTATAACGCCCTGCCTTTGGACAAGCCGCTGGTGCGGAAGGCCCGCGCCCTGGGCCGGATCAAGGCCGGGAGGTTCCTCACGGTCAGCGCTGTAAGCGGCACGCTTGCGCGGGCCACGGAGCTGACCCGGCTGTACGGCGGTGCGCTGTGCGAGAACATGGAGGGCGCCGCTGTCGCGCATGTCTGCGCGATTTACGGCGTGCCGGTGCTAGAGATACGCGCGATAAGCAACATGGTCGAGGACCGGGACCTGGGTGAATGGGATAAGGAAGGTGCGTCCGAGGCGGTACAGCTAGCGGTCATGGAGCTACTGCGGGATGGGTCCTTTTGAGGGTACGGCTTTTCCCGCGGCCTCGGCTTTCTTGACATACTCCTGAAGTGCGGTCCTGACCCTGTCCGGCATGTCGATGAACCTGACGCCGAACCCGATGCCCTGCTGGCTGTGGGCCACCTTCGCCGAGAGATCGATCAGGTGGGGGCCGAGTTCGAAGCTGACGTTCACGATGCTGTCAGACGATACGGTATGCCGGGTGTAGACATACATCCCGCTGTCGCTGAGGTCTATGGCCATGCCGCCAGCCTGATTGTTTATGTTTACGGGTATATCGACCCTGACGCGTACGGTCCGCCAGCCCCGGCGGTCCTTGGGCTTCATCACCTCTATGCTCTCGAGAGAGTCGATCAGTTCGCGCAGCTTCTTGGGCGAGGTGTTCATGCGCGGCAGGAACATGTCGGCCTGGTGCTCCGAGACCTTCCTCATCAGGCTGGGCCGGTTGTTGTCCGATATGACGAGCACCGGGATCTCGCGGATGCCTGGCGTGGCCTTGATTACCTTGATAAGGTCGAAGCACTTCGAACTCTCGTCGCCGATCACCATGAGCAGGGCCACGATATGCTGCGTGTTGCGGATGTCCTCGATCGCCCTCTCCACGCTCCTGGCCTCGAGGACCGTGTAGCCGTTCCTGACCAGTTCGCTGACGTGCATGGTTACGTTTTCGCCAGCGATGTCCACGAAGATGACGCGCCGTTTCTCGACCGTCTCCTTCTGCGTGGCCAGCGGGCTTTTGTTGATGAACGCTGCGATTTTGGCGGCGATCTTCTCGTCGAGCCCAATGAACTTCAGCCCCATGCCGATCCCTGCCTTGCAGTGCTGGACGCGCGCCGAGACATTGAGGGTATCGAGCGCTATGGGAATGGCTATCTTCAGGACTGTGCCCGGCTTAAATGCCCGGTTGGTATGGACGAACATCCCGCCTACGCTTATGTCGACCGACTGGACTCCCCATACGCCGCCGTTTAAGAGGATGAGCTTCTTAAACGGTACGCGTACGTTTCGCTCGACTTGTGACCTCTGATCCGCCATGTGGGTATTATACAGAATTTCAGGACAGTTTGCTAATTTTTTCGCAGTATCTCCGGGCGTTGCGGTCCATGTCGCCCTTCAGTATCGAGCTGGCCGCGGCCACTGCGCATGCGCCGCTTGAGATCACGTCCCGGAGCTTCCCGAGCCCTATGCCCCCGATGGCCACGACCGGCACGTTAACTTTCTTGACGACCTTCTGCAGCATCTCGGTGCCTTTGGGCTTGCCGGCGTCCTTCGTCCTGGTGGGGAAAACCGGGCCGAAGCCGATGTAGTCGGCGCCGTCGTCGCATGCCGCCATGGCTTCCTTGATGCTGTGAGTCGAGACCCCTATTATCCTGTCTCGGCCGACGACCTTGCGGGCCTCCGCGACCGGCAGGTCTTCCTGGCCCAGGTGGACGCCGTCGGCGCCGACGATGGCCGCGATGTCCGCGAAGTCGTTGACTATGAAGCATGCCTTGTACTTGCGGGTGAGCTCGCGGATCTTGAGGGCGTTTGCGAGGAATACCCGCCTGTCAGCGTTTTTTTCCCGGTACTGTATCCACCTGATGCCGGCCTGCAGTGCGGTCAATGCCATCTCGGCAGGGGTTAGGCGGCACAGGTTGCGGTCTGTTATCAGGCATATGCCGCCTTTGTACAGAACCCTGCGTGCCGCCGCTCCGCTCATTGCGCGCCTTCCGCGGCCTCTTCGGCAGGGTCGTTTAGATGTTCCACGAAAGAGGTGTCGTATTTGCCGCGAAGGAAATCCTCGTTGCCCATAACCTTCAGATGAAACGGCACGGTGGTCTTGATGCCCTCGATCCTGAAATCGCTTAGCGCCCTGCGCATCCTGTCGATAGCCTCGGCGCGGTCACGGCCATGCACGATGAGCTTCGCCACGAGGGAGTCGTAAGTGGGCGGGATCACGCAGCCAGCGTATAAGGCGGTGTCGAGCCTCACTCCCGGGCCGCCAGGCGGGTAGTAGAACGTCACCTCGCCGGGCGAGGGGACGAAACGCTCCGGGTCCTCGGCGTTGATCCTGCATTCGATCGCGTGGCCCGTGCGCTTGATAGAGTACTGCTTAAACCCAAGCTCGGCGCCGGCCGCGATCATTATCTGCTGCTTTACGATGTCGATGCCGGTGATGGCCTCGGTAATCGGATGCTCGACCTGTATCCTCGTATTGATCTCCATGAAGTAGGGCTCGCCGTCGGAGGCAAGGGCGAACTCTATCGTCCCGGCATTGCGGTATTTGAATGCCTTTGCTGCCTTCACCCCCAGTTCGCATATGCGCTTGCGGAGCTTGTCGTTGAGCGAGGGGGAGGGGGCCTCCTCGATGAGTTTCTGGTGGCGGCGCTGTATCGAGCAGTCGCGCTCGCCCAGGTGCACGATGTTGCCCTTGCTGTCGGCCAGGATCTGGACCTCGATATGGCGCAGCCCGGTCAGGTATTTTTCGATATAGAGTTCTTTGTTGCCGAACGCGGTCTCGGCCTCGCGCTGGGCCATGTGGAATGCATGTTTTAATGCCGATTCCTCCATGACGATCTTCATGCCCTTGCCGCCGCCGCCGTGCGCCGACTTGATCATCACCGGGTAGCCGATCTTCTTTGCGACCTTGACGGCATCGTCCTCTTCGGATACCACGCCCTCGCTGCCGGGGATGACGGGCACGCCGTGTTTCTTCATGAGCTGCCGGGCCTTGGACTTGTCGCCTCCGTTGCGGATCGTCTCCGGCGACGGGCCGATGAACACGATCTGCGACTTGGCGCAGGACTCTGCGAACTGCGCGTTCTCGGCCAGGAACCCGTAGCCCGGGTGAATGGCGTTTGAGTCCGTGATCTCGGCCGCGGTGAGGATGGCGGGTATGCTCAGGTAGCTCTGGGACGAGGCCGCAGGCCCGATGCATATGGATTCGTCGGCGAGCTTTACGTGCATCGACTGCCTGTCGATGTCCGAATACACCGCGACGGTGCGTATGCCGAGCTCCCGGCAGGCGCGTATGATTCGGATCGCGATCTCGCCGCGGTTTGCTATCAGGATCTTATTGAATTTATTCATGCCGTCCTTAATAAGGCTCGACGAGGAACAGGGGCTCGCCGTACTCAACCGGGCTCCCGTTTTCGACCATCGCGCGGCGCACGATGCCGTCGACGTCGCTCTCGATCTCGTTCATGAGCTTCATGGCCTCGATGATGCATAGCACCTGGCCCTTCTTGACGCTCTCACCGGTCTTCACGAACGGCGCGGCCTCGGGGGAGGGTGAGCTATAGAACGTCCCGACGAGGGGAGCGGTCACGGTGACGGTCCTGGCGGCCTCTTCTACCGGCGCCGGCGCAGGCTCGGCCGGGGCGGCTGTCGGGGCCGGGGCGTGCTGCTCGTGCAGGCCAGTATGGCCCAGGTCGAATGAGTTGAGGAACTTCTCGCGCTTGATGCGCACCTTCGTGCCTTCGCGTTCGATCTGGACCTCGGTGATGTCGGTCTCCTTCAGAAGCTCAAAGAGTTGCTTGAGTTCGTCAAGTTCCATCTTATTTCACCCTTTCGATGTACTCCGAGGTGCGAGTGTCGATCTTCAGTACGTCGCCGACGTTGATATGAAACGGCACCCTGACCACGCAGCCGGTCTCGAGCGTGGCGGGCTTTCCGCTGCCCGAGGCGGTATCGCCCTTGAAGCCGGGCTCGGTCTCGACGACCGCGAGCTCCACGAACATCGGGGCCTCGATCGCGATCGGCCTCTCCCTGAAATAGAGGATCTTCACGTTGCTGTTTTCCTTGACGAACTGCTTTGCATCGCCGAACTGCTCCTTGGAGAGCGGCACCTGCTCGTAGTTCTCGGTGTCCATGAAGTAATAGAGGCCGTCCTGCTCGTAGAGGTACTGCATCTCCTTCTCTTCGAGGTTCGGCGAATCGAACTTCTCGCCCGAGCGGAACGTGTCTTCGAGCACATTGCCCGTGATGAGGTTGCGGTACTTGGTGCGCACTATCGCGCCCCCGCGTCCCATCTTCACGTGCTGGAAATCTATGATCTCGCAGGGCTCGTCCTTTAGGACGATCTTTCCGCCCTTCCTGAAATCCGCGGTTGAAATCAAACAAACACCTCCGTAGTTAAATTATCTCAAGCTTTTTGGGAAGCGACGTAAGCACCTCGCCCCCCTTTACGCCGGTTACGGCTATCATGTCCTCTATCCTGACACCCCCGAGCCCCGGCAGGTAGATGCCCGGCTCGACCGTAAATATCATGCCCTTGCTCAGCAGAGTCCGCTCCTTCGAGCCTATGCGCGGGGCCTCGTGGACCTCGCGACCAATGCCGTGGCCCAAGCCGTGGCCGAAATATTCGCCAAACCCGCCCCGCTTTATCACATTGCGCGCCGCGGCATCGACCAGGCGGGCCTCGCGTCCGGCCCTGACCGTCTCAAGCCCCTTGACGTTGGCCTCGAGGACGAGCGCGTAAATCTCCTTCTTCTTTGCTATCTCGGTCCCGCCCTTGATGAGCACCGTGCGGGTCATGTCCGAGTAGTAGCCCCCGGCCTCGCCGCCCCAGTCGATCATGACCAGGTCCCCGGCCCCGAGCTTGCGGTCCGATACCCCGGCATGGGGCTTCGCGGAGTTCGGCCCCGATGCCACTATTATATCAAAAGCGGGCCTCCGGCAGCCTCTATTTAGCATTGCTTCGCCCAGCCTCCGGCTGATCTGGAGCTCGGTGCTGCCGGGCCTGATGAAGTGTTTAATGTCTTTAAACGCCCCCTCGGCCCTGAGCGTGGCCTCACGGATCAGTGCGAATTCGGCAGCGTCCTTCACGGATCTCAGCCCCTCGACCAGAGGTTTGCTGATCCTGGTATCTACGAACCGCGAGACCGCTTCTCTGGATTCGCTCGAAAGAGAGCCCTCTACCAAGACCCTGCCGATACCCAGGCGTCGCACCAGCGAGCGCATCTCCTTAGGCATCCTGCGGTTGGTCACGAGCACGTCCCAGCCCTCATTGACCTCAAGGGCCGCCTGCTCCTTGTACCGGAAGTCCGTAACGAACACCCCGGCAGTTTTCGTAACCAGGACGAACCCTGAAGAGCCGGTAAAGCCGGTCAGGTAGCGGACGTTATTGATATTCGTGACGAGCAGGGCGTCCGCGCCCCGCACCCCGGACATGAGGCTCTGGAGCCCCGTGATGTTAGTTGGCAAGCTGTGCCTTCGCGGCCCTGAGCGCGAGGTAGTAGCCCTCTGCCCCGAAACCGCTTATCTGCCCGACAGCGACCCCGGCCACGTAAGAGTGGCGGCGGAACTCCTCGCGCTTGTGGATGTTGCTCAGGTGCACCTCGATCACGGGCTTTCCCACCGCAAGGATGGCGTCCCTGATCGCGATGCTCGTATGGGTGTATGCCGCGGGGTTGATGATCAGGAGGTCGAAGTCGGCCCGCTGGATGCGGCCTACGATCTCGCCCTCGGAGTTCGACTGCTCTGTGCTAACGCTCAGGCCAAGCTCCTTGCCGAGCTTTTTCAGGCCCGCGTCTATATCCTTGAGCGTCAGGCTGCCGTATACCTCAGGCTCCCGCGTGCCGAGCATGTTGAGATTCGGCCCGTGGATTACGAGCACCCCATGCGCATTTTTCATGCAGCGTCCCTCCCCCCGATATAAACCGGTTAGCCGGCTATCTTGTATCCGGCCTTTGTGATCGCCTGCTCGATAGCGGCCTTAGTGAGCTTCGCGTCGTCGAACTCTACCACCGCGGAGCCTACCGCGACCTCCGTGCTTTTGACGCCCGCGAGGCCTTCAATCGACTTCTTGACGCGGCCCACGCAGTGCATGCAGCTCATTCCGTCTATCTTTATGATAGCCTGTGCCATATATGGATAATACCTCCTGATATATTTGCAGTCCAATTTTATGCCATGGGGCGGGAGTAAATCAATGCGTGGAAATGAACTGACAGGCGGGCATCGCTACCCGCCTGCCAGTTGAAATGCTGATCAATAACCGCCGGCTGCCTTCTTCTTGCCCTCGACCTTGATCTCCTTGGCCGCGGTGCCTTCGTATGTCATCTTGACCTTGGCGCCGACCTTCACTATGCCTTCGACCTTGGTGTCTTTGCTGATCGTAGCGGTGACCTTGCCTACGGTGATGCTCTTGTTCATCTCGTATTTGGTTACATCGCCGGTGACGTCGGCCGCCATCGCGACCGCCGCAAACGCGATCACCATCACCATCGCTGCAAACACTGCGAATACCTTCTTCATCGTGTTTCACCTCCTCCCGTACTAAAATTGTAGTTTGATGATTTTAACAAACCGACGTGCTAATATCAATAGATTTCTGTCCGGGGAAAGTTGGCGGAATTTGTATATGAAATCCTTGAGAAAAATGCGTATGAGGGTGCTAGCCTGTGCCGTCCATGCCGAGGGCCGCTTCAATGGCCGCTCGGCATGCGCATGGCCTCCGGCTCAATAATCGCTGCCCGGACCCTTGGGATTAGCGCCTATTGACTTGATGTACGCCACTATATCCATCATCTCGGCCGAGTCAGTCTTGATCGCCTTGCCGCCGTTAGCGCCCACTATGCAGATGTTCACGGCGTCCTCGAGTCTGTTGGCCTTCCTGCCGGATATCGTGAACTCCTTCTTCGTGCCCGCGTGCTCCAGGCCCTCGCCGTCCGTATGGCACGAGTTGCAGGATCTGCTGCCGCCAGCGAAGCCCGGATCATTAAAGAGCGCCTTGCCCTTCTCTGCGTTGCCGGACGCGAACGCGAACGAGACCGCCAGCATGCACAGCGCCATGAGCATCCCGAAAATCACTGTTTTTTTCATGGTCGTATCTCACCTCCTCCGGGTGTTTAAGGGTCTATTCCCGATTCTATCAAAGACCGGGGCGGTTGGCAACGAAAAGTGCCCGGTTTGAAAGACAGCGCCCCTTTTAGATAAACTAAAAGATTAAAACCAGCGAAAAAGGCGGAATATGCAGGAATTCATAGTGATCAGGGGCGCGAGGGAACATAACCTCAAGAACGTCTCGCTCTCGATCCCCCGCAACAGGATCACTGTAATCACCGGCCCCTCGGGCTCCGGGAAGTCCTCGCTGGCGATAGACACGATCTACGCCGAGGGCCAGCGGAGGTACGTCGAGAGCCTCTCGGCCTATGCGCGCCAGTTTCTGGAGCAGCTCAAAAAACCCGAGGTCGACTCGATCGAGGGCCTCTCGCCCTCCATAGCGATAGACCAGAAGACCGTCTCGCGGAGCCCGAGGTCGACCGTAGGGACGATCACCGAGATCTATGACTACATGCGCGTGCTCTACACCCGCATCGGGAAGCCCACCTGCCACAAGTGCGGCACCGCGATAGCCTCTCAGGACGCCGAGAGCATCATAGAGACAGTAATGGCACTGCCGAAGGGCAGCCGCATACAGGTGATGTCGCCGATAGTGCGCGACCGCAAGGGCGAATACCGCAAGGAGCTTCTGGAGATGCGGGCCGAGGGCTTCGTCCGCGCGCGGATCGACGGAAAGATCGTCGACCTCACGCAGGACATAGTGCTAAAGAAGCAGAAACGCCACACGATAGAGATCATCGTAGACCGGCTGATCCTCAAGCCCACGATCACCCGGCAGCTGAGGGCCGCCATAGATATCGCGCTAAAGCACTCAGACACCGTGGTGATCAACCTCACGGACGAGGAGCGCGACCTCGTGCTGAGCCGCGCACTGGCATGCCCGGGCTGCGGCCTCGGATACCCAGAGATCACTCCGCGCCTGTTTTCGTTTAACAGCAAGCTCGGCGCATGCCCTTCTTGCGAGGGGCTCGGCTACATATGGCCGGATGAGGACTCGGCCGAGGACGCGGTGCTCTGCAAGGCCTGCGGCGGGTTGAGGCTCAGGCCCGAGGCCCTGAGCATAAAGGTTGATGGCCTGAACATAGCTCAGTTCGCGGCGCTCAGCGTGGATGACGCGCTTGCGTACATCTTGGCGCTCAAGCTAGTCGAGCGCGAGGCCGTTATCGCGCGCAGGATACTCAAGGAGGTCACTGACCGCTTCACGTTTATAAAGGACGTCGGTCTCGGATACCTCACCCTGAGCCGCCCGGCGATCACGCTCTCCGGCGGGGAGGCGCAGCGCTTGCGGCTTGCCACTCAGCTCGGCTCGTCGCTTACAGGGGTGCTCTACGTGCTCGACGAGCCTAGTATCGGACTTCACCCGCGCGACTGCTCCCGGCTGCTTAAAAGCCTCGCGGCGATCCGCGACCGGGGCAATACCGTAATCGTGGTTGAACACGACGAGGACACCATCCGGTGGGCCGACCATGTCGTGGACTTCGGGCCGGGTGCCGGATCGAGGGGAGGGTGGGTCGTCGCATCGGGCTCCCACGCCGAGATAGAGGCGGTGCCGGAATCCCTGACCGGACAGTTCTTAAGCGGCAAGCGCTCGATAGCAGTGCCGAAGAAGCGGCGCAGGCCAAAAGGGCACCTGACAGTGGTCGGGGCCGAGGAGTTCAACTTAAAGGGCATAGACGTCCGGATCCCGCTAGGGGTGCTCTGCTGCGTGACCGGCGTCTCGGGCTCGGGCAAGAGCACGCTCGTGATTGACACCCTGCTTAAGGGCCTCGAGCGCAAGCTCATGGGGGCCGAGATCAGGCCGGGCAGGTGCCAGGAGATCAAGGGCACCGCCCAGATTGACAAGGTGATATGCGTCGAGCAAAGCCCGCTGGGCCGCACCCCCAGATCAAACCCCGCGACCTACACCGGCATATTCACCCAGATCAGGGAGCTGTTCAGCCAGACGGCAGAGGCGAGGCTCAGGGGATATACCTCATCTCGCTTCAGCTTCAACGTATCGGGCGGCCGGTGCGAGGAATGCGGCGGCGACGGTCTCAAAAAGATCGAGATGCACTTCCTGCCGGATGTTTTCGTGCCGTGCGACACCTGCAAGGGCAAGCGCTATAACCGCGAGACGCTCGCGATCACCTATAAGGGCAAGGACATCTCCGACGTGCTGGATATGACCGTATCGGACGGCAGGGAGTTCTTCTCGGCGATACCTCCGGTCAGGCAAAGGCTTGAGGTGCTCGAGGACGTGGGGCTAGGCTACATCCACCTCGGCCAGAGCGCACCTACGCTATCTGGGGGCGAGGCCCAGCGCATACGCCTCTCTCGCGAGCTTGCCCGGCGCTCCACCGGGCGGACGCTATATATCCTCGACGAGCCTACGACCGGGCTGCACTTCGTAGACGTCGAGCGTCTGTTGGGGGTGCTCAGCTCTCTCGTCGAGGCCGGAAACACCGTGCTCGTGATCGAGCATAACCTTGACGTAATAAAGTTCGCGGACTATATTATCGACATGGGCCCCGAGGGCGGGGATGCCGGGGGCCGAGTCGTGGCCGAGGGCACCCCGGAACACGTCAGCCGCGTGTCTGGCTCGCATACCGGGCAATTTCTTAAGGGAAAAGTCTAGCTAATGGAGCTTATCATATGAAAAAAGCGTTATTTTTATTGCTCATGTTCCCGATCCTGTCTGCATTCGGAGGCGAGCCGGAACTTCATACCTTCCAAAAGACCACGATACTGATGGACACGCTTGTTGCTATCACGGTGGTGTCCGACGACGAGCAGAAGGCGAACGAGGCGATAGACGCGGCGTTCGATACCGTACGCGAGATAGAGCATGCGATCAGCTTCTGGACCAAGGACAGCGAGATAGCAGCGATGGGCAAGATGGCCGGGGTCGCGCCGGTAAAAGTCTCGCCTATCACTCTCGATCTCGTCGAGGCCTCCTTGATGATAGCCGGGAAGACCGGGGGAGGCTTCGACCCGACGGTCGGGACGCTCATGCGGCTATGGGACTTCAAGAAAGGCATTATGCCCACCGATGCACAGATCAGGGAGAAGCTGCCGGTTGTGGGCTACAAGATGGTCGAGGTCAATAAGTCCGCATCCACGGTCTACCTCAAGAAAAAGGGCATGGCCTTTGATACCGGCGGCATCGCGAAGGGCTTTGCCGCGGACCGCGCGGTCGAGACGCTGAAGGCGCACGGCATGAAGGGCGGGCTCGTGGCGGTAGGGGGCGATATCATGGCATTCGGCCGCAAGGCGGACAACACGGTATGGCGCGTGGGTATCCGGAATCCCCGGCCAAAGGGCAAGGACGATGACGTCATGGCCATCATAGATCTCGATAACTCTGGCATTTCGACCGCTGGCGACTACGAGCGGTTCATGATAAAAGACGGCAAACGTTACCACCACATCATGGATCCGAAGACCGGACATCCGGCGGACAAGGGGTTCATAAGCGTATCGATCATCGCCCCTCACGACACGCTCTCGGACGGCTTCGATGACGGCATATTCGTGCAAGGCCCCAAGGTCGGCATCGAGACGGTCAAGCGCGAGGGGCTCGGCTGCGTGGCAGTGCTCGACAACGGAACTGTCTACGTGACGGACGACATTCTGCACAATATAGAGTGGAAAAACGTGCCCGCTGTCTCGCCATAGCCCCTTGCGCTATTGACTGGCCTTTCTTAAGTGGTTATAGTTATGCATGGGAGATATGGGGACCATCCTGCTTTTCACGGACGCATCGGCCGAACAGGGCAGGATCGCTGCGATGCTCAAGGCCGAGGGCATGCCGGTCATCGAGACCTCTAGCATATTCGAATCCATTCATTATCTTAAGGCAGAGGACGTCCGCATGGTCCTTGCCACCTCGAAGCTCAACCTGACCGAGGCGACCGAGTTCAAGGCGCTCGTCAAGTCGATCGATCCGGGGATCGGGGTCTTGTTCGTAAACACAGCGGACAACGGCAGCCAAAAGATAGAGATGGATGGCGAGGAGCTCGGGAGGTTCATCAGCCGCACGCTGCATGTCGAGCAGTCCATGCAAAAGCGCATGTCCGGGCTCAAGGATTTCTGCGTATCGTACACCGACAGGCTCATGCAGGTCTTCGGGGCCACTGGACGGTACATCTTCGGGCGCGACCACCTGGTCGCGCGCCTGTCGAGGCGGACCGCGCTCCAGATGGGCCTCCCGGCCGAGGCCGCTGAGACGGCGATGATCGCGGCCCTGCTCCGGGACCTCGGGATGCTGGGCATCGAGCACCAGCTGCTCGGAGAGAAGAAATCCCTCAATGCCCGCGAGCTGGCCCTCGTAAGAAAGCACACATCAAACACCGTGCACCTGCTTAAGGACGTCACCTTCCCCTGGAACGTGGACGTCGTCATACTGCAGCACCACGAAAACTACGACGGCAGCGGATACCCCGGCAGGCTCAAGGGCCGGCAGATAGCGGTCGGCGCCCGCATTATCCGCATAGCTGATTCCTTTATCGCGATGACCACGCCGAGGCCCCACCGCCCGGCCATGAGCCACAACGAGGCCACGCAGGAGCTGATCCGCGGCACAGGGACCAAGTACGACCCCGAGGTGATCGAGGCGTTCCTCGCTGTCGCACGCGAGGACATGCCCCACGAAAGCCGGAGGCGCTCGGTCCTGATAATCGAGAGTTCGCCCAACATAGCCCCGATGGTCAAGCTCAGCGTGGACCTCTCGAGCGTGGACATCTCCTCTGCTGACAACGGCGTGGACGCCGCAATCGCGATCAAAAAGAAGGTCCCCGACCTGATCGTGGCCGACGTAGACACGCTCAAGATGAACACCATCATACACATTTTCAACTCAATGTACGAGGTGCCGGACTTGCAGGAGGCCCCGTTTATATTCGTCATCCCGACGCCCCAGCACCCGAGACACTTCATAGGCGAGCACATACGCTACATCACCAAGCCGGTGGACATCGAAGAACTGCACATTGCGATCAAGACTCTCATGGCGAACAAGCATGAGCTGCCGCAGCAAGTGGTGGCGTCCAAGGGCATTAAGGGTTCGCTCAAGGATTTCAGCCTCGGCGAGATCGTACAGATCCTGCACCTCGGGCTCAAGACCGCGCGTGTGGAAGTGACCCACGACGGCATGTCGAGCGTCGTGCATCTGGTGCAGGGCAATGTCGTGCACGCCTCAAACGGCAGGCTCACGGGCAAGGACGCGTTTTTCGGGATGATGCGATGGGAAGCCGGAGCGTTCTGCATCGAGCACGGCGTAGCGCCGCCCGGACACAACATAAACTCTGACACGATGCACCTGCTCCTGGAGGCCGCGCGCCTGCAGGACGAGGCCGCAAGCCGCTAATCCCGTACACTCGCCGCTTAGGCATAGCGGTAAACCAGAACAAAAAATGGAGGGCAGCAACGCACATGGCCGACGAACACTCATTCGACGTGGTAAGCAAGGTTGACATGCAGGAGGTCCTAAACGCGGTGCAGCAGGCCGAGAAGGAGCTCAGTCAGCGCTTTGACTTTAAGGGATCCAAGAGTAAGATAGAGTTGAGGAAGGAAAAATCCGAGATCGAGGTTACGTCGGACGACGACATGAAGCTCAAAAGCGTGCTCGACATACTTCAAAACAAGTTCGTAAAGCGGCAGGTCCCGCTTAAGTCGATCTCGTACGGCAAGGTCGAGCCCGCGGCGGGAAGCACCGTGCGGCAGTTGATCACGCTTCAGCAGGGCATAGCGACCGAGAAGGCCAAGGAGCTCGTAAAGCTCATCAAGGACACGAAGCTCAAGGTCCAGACCGAGATCCAGAAAGACCAGCTCCGCGTGCGAGGCAAGAACATCGACGACCTGCAGGCCGTGATAAAGCTGCTCAAGGAAAAGGAATTCGACTTCCACCTGGAATGCATAAACTACCGTTAATTCAAATAGCGGCCCTGACCGCGCTCGTCTGGCTGGCGACGCTGGCCCCGGCTCTCCATGCCGAGGCGGCCACCGTGATGGTCGCGACAGTCGACGGCCCGATAAGCCCCGGCTCGGCCGAGTACATCGTGGGCTCAATCGGGCGGGCCGAGGACGCTAACGCCGAGGCGTTGGTTATCCAGCTCGACACGCCCGGCGGGCTCGATTCCTCGATGCGCGATATCATAAAGCGCATCCTTGCAAGCCGGGTTCCGGTCGTGGTGTACGTATCGCCCTCAGGTGCGCGCGACGCCTCGGCCGGGGTATTCATCACGATGGCGGCTCACATCGCGGCCATGGCCCCGCAGACGAACATCGGCGCTGCGCACCCCGTATCGCTCGGCGAGAAACTTGACGCTACGATGACCGAGAAGGTGACGAACGATGCGGTCGCATATATAAAGTCCCTGGCCGAGCAGCGCGGCCGCAACGCCTCATGGGCCGAGGACGCTGTGCGCAAGAGCGTGTCGGTGACCGAGCAGGAGGCGCTTAAGCTAGGCGTGATCGACCTCGTGGCCCCTAACCTCGACGCGCTGCTTGTCGCTATTGACGGCCGCACGGTCAAGCTCGCGACGGGAGAGCGCAAGCTCAGCACCGCGCACGCAACGGTCGTAAGGCTCGATATGGGCATCCGTGACAGGATTCTCCGCACGATCACGGACCCCAACGTCGCTTACATCCTGATGATGCTGGGCATCTACGGACTGTTTTTCGAGCTCACGAATCCCGGCGCGGTCTTCCCCGGAGTGCTCGGCGCTATATGCCTGATACTCGCGTTCTATTCGTTTCAGACCCTGACTGTCAACTACGCAGGGGTGCTGCTCATTATATTGGCGGTGGTGCTCTTCGTGTTCGAGACCCAGATAGTCTCGCACGGGGTGCTTGCGATAGGAGGCACCGTGGCTTTAGCTCTGGGCTCGCTGATGCTGTTTGAGAATTCCGGCCCGTTCATGCGCATCTCATATGCTGTGCTCATCCCGGCGCTTGTGATTACGAGCGCGTTTTTCATCGTCACCGTGATGCTCGCGGTGCGCTCGATGCGCCGCCATCCCGTGACAGGGGCCGAGAGCATGGTGGGCAGGGAGGGCAGGGCGGCCTCCGACATAACGCCCGAGGGAGGCTCGGCCGCGCTGCACGGCGAGCACTGGGGCGCGTTTTCGGATGAGCCGATACCAAAGGACTCGAAGATAATCGTTGAGGCCGTCGTGGGCCTTAAACTCAAGGTAAGAAAACTCTAAAGGAGGATCAAATATGCCGGGACAGATCATAGGGACGTCGATCATGAGCACGATTTTTATCGTTATCGTGCTGTTTTACTTTTTCACCTCGGCGGTGAAGATATTGAAGGAGTACGAGCGCGGTGTGGTCTTCAGGCTAGGCCGCATCATCCCACTCAAGGGCCCGGGGCTTGTGATTATATGGCCCATAATCGACAAGCTTGTGAGGATCGGCCTCCGCACGGTGACAATGGACGTGCCGTCTCAAGACGTAATCACTCGCGATAACGTCACGGTGAAGGTCAACGCGGTCGTCTACTTCCGTCCGCTGGACCCGATCAAGGCGGTCACCGAGGTAGAGGACTACTACTACGCGACTAGCCAGATAGCGCAGACCACGCTGAGGAGCATCCTCGGGCAGTCTCAGCTTGACGACCTGCTCACGAAGCGCGAGGAGTTGAACATCAGCCTTCAAAAAGTGATCGACGAGCAGACCGAGCCCTGGGGCATAAAGGTCTCGGCGGTCGAGGTCAAGAACGTTGACCTGCCCGAGGAGATGCAGCGCGCCATAGCCAAGCAGGCCGAGGCCGAGCGCGAGCGCCGCGCCAAGGTCATCCACGCCGAGGGCGAGTTCCAGGCCTCGCAGAAGCTCGCTGACGCAGCGAAGATCATAGGGTCCGAGCCGGCAACCCTGCAGCTTCGCTACCTCCAGACTCTGACCGAAATCGCGACCGAGAAGAACTCAACGATCATCTTCCCGCTGCCGATAGACCTGATCAAGATGTTTTTTGACAAAAAATAACACTAATAAATAACCCGTGGTGGCCATCTCTGGCCATCACGGGTCGATATTTCACGTCAATCGGCTTAATCCTAGTGTTTCGAGAATCCTCTGTGCTCAGGGGCAACGAACGCGACAGATAGTCCCGCGTCCGTGAAAAGATTGCGCACCTCTTCGAGGTTTTTTCCGTCGCCTGGCACCACGCCGCCTGCGCATCCCGCGTCGATCAGAAGTTCCGTGCCCTCGCGGAGGTCATCCTTAAGCAGATCCTTAAACGCTTCGGTGATGATCTGAATCGCCTCCCTCGCGCCCTTGCCGCGTCCGCGCTCGATCTTCGAGCTAAACTCCGCTGCCAGATCCCTGCCCTCCGGCAGGTGTCCTTTCGCGTAGGGGAAAAAGCCGTCGGATGCGAAGACCGCGCCCTTCGTCGAGTGGCCCGAGCGCGCCGCCCTCTCCAAGCAGAGCCTCACGCACGCGATCCTGTCCTGCTGCCCGCAGCCGAGTCCGATCAGCATCCCGTTACGCACGAGCGCGACGGTATTGCTGCTGGCTCTCCAGCATACGGCCCATGCGACAAGCAAACTCTCAAATGATGCGCGGTCAAGCTCCTTGCCGGACCACGATGCGACCTCCGCGGGTGTGAGCACGAACCTCGGGGACTTCTGGCGCAGGAACCCACCGCGCACCGGCTGGAGCATCCACTCGTCAGTCGGCAGGGACGCGGCCGCCAGATGTTTATTCGAAAGCAGGCGGCGCTTCTCGCGCTTGCCGAGTTTCTCGATCGCGCCTTCCGAAAACGAAGGGGCGAAGAGGATGTCGAGCCCCCAGTTGTGGCGGCCTATATCGAGCCCCTCACGAGGCGCGAAGAGCAGCTGCCCTAGTTCGTCCGTCACGGGGAAGTTCACCGCGACTT
Organism: Nitrospirota bacterium; assembly: GCA_963721805.1. GTDB lineage: Bacteria > Nitrospirota > Thermodesulfovibrionia > Thermodesulfovibrionales > JdFR-86 > CAVRJY01. The sequence continues at coordinate 651,394 of CAVRJY010000002.1, forward strand.
CGCCGCCCATCACCGCGATGTAGTCGCCCACTAACCCCTTTTCTACGGCTTCGGCGGCAGAGGTCCAGCTTATGGCCGCGCCGCAGGGGTTTCCGTGCTTTCCGGCCACGACGATATGCGGGGCCTTGCCGTAAGAGCGCCGGAAGGCCTCGGCTATGAGGCAGAGGATATTTATTATCTGGCTTCCGTCGGCATAGCTGATGTAGCTCGGCGCGCCGGAAATCAGCTCGAAGTGCCTGAGCGAGAGAGGGTCGGAGCTGGATGCGTCCGGGAGCAGGTGAGCGGGGTTCTGGTCGCGATTTTCCGCGTATGCAAGCTCGATCATCCCGCCTATGCGTATGTCGAATCCACTATCTGACATGAAAGGATCCCTCCGTAATTACCACTTGATAAGGGCCGAGGCCCAGGTGAGGCCGCCGCCGAAGGCGATGAGCATGACGTTGTCCCCGCGCTGGATGCGGCCCTCGCGCACGGCCTCGTCTAGCGCTATCGGGATGCTTGCGGCCGAGGTGTTGCCGTATTTCATTAGGTTGACATAGACCTTTTCCATCGGCAGTTCGAGACGGTTGGCGATGGCCTGTATTATGCGCATGTTGGCCTGATGCGGGATCAGGAGCGACAGGTCGGACTTCTGCAGGCCGTTTTGCGCGAGTGTCTCAAGCGCTATAGACTCCATGCTCTTGACCGCGACCTTGAAGGTCTCGTTGCCGCGCATCTTGATGCAGTGTAGCCCGGAGTCCACCGTGGCATGAGTTGCGGGGTTGCATGAACCTCCGCCCGGGACCATCAGAAGGTCGCCGTATGCGCCGTCCGAGCGCATGCTTACCGACTGTATCCCGTGCATGTCGGGCGAGGGCTCGAGCACGACCGCCCCGGCTCCGTCGCCGAACAGCACGCAGGTGGTCCTGTCGTTCCAGTCCGTTATCTTCGAGATGACCTCGCAGCCGACGACCAGGACCTTCTTGTTCATCCCGCTTCGGATGAACCCTGACGCAACGCCGAGGGAGTAAAGGAACCCGGAGCACGCCGCGCTCAGGTCGAACGCGGCAGCGTTTTTTGCGCCGAGCTTCTGCTGAAGTATGCAGCCGGTGGACGGAAACGCCATATCCGGCGTGGCCGTGGCCACGATGATGAGATCCAGCTCAGAGGGCATCGTCCCGGCTGATTTAAGCGCGGCCTTCGCGGCCTCTAGCGCGAGGTCCGATGCGGACTGGTCCGGCCTCGCGATATGGCGCTCCTTGATGCCGGTGCGCTCGGTTATCCACTCGTCGGAGGTATCGACCATCTTCGAGAGGTCGAGATTTGTAAGCACGCGCTCGGGCACGTACGAGCCGGTTCCGGCGATCCTAACCCTGGGGAGCATCGGCGACCTCCCTTGCGGCCAGGCTGGCCCTGATCTCCGTGGCTATGGCCGCGCAGACGTTCTTGCGCGCGAGGTCCGAAGCGTTGCGTATAGCGTTTTTTATCGCCTTGGCGTTAGAGCGGCCGTGGCTTATAAGGCATGCGCCGTTTAGGCCCAACAGCGGCGCGCCGCCGTATTCGTCATAGTGGAGGTTTTTGCCGAAGCGTTTCAGGGCCGGGATCATCAGCAGGTATCCGAGCCTTCCGAGCACAGAGGCCCGGACCTCGCGGCCGAGCATCTTCATCACGACATCGACCAGGCCCTCGCTGGTCTTTAAGAATATATTGCCGACGAACCCGTCGCAGACGATTACGTCGGCGCCGCCCATGAAGATGTCCTTTGATTCTATGTTGCCTATGAAGTTGATGTTAGAGGACTTAAGGAGCTTGCAGGTCTCTTTCGTGAGTTCGTTGCCCTTGGATTCCTCCTCGCCGATCGAGAGCACCGCGACGGCAGGGCGGTCCTTGTCGAACTGCAGGCGGAAGTAGGCATCTCCCATCAGGGCGAACTGAAAGAGGTTCTCGGGCGAGCAGTCAACGTTAGCGCCAGCATCGAGGAGCAGGAAGGGGTGCTTATAGCTCGGCATGAAGGTGGCGATAGCGGGCCTTGCGACCCCTTCGGCGGCCCCGAGCAGATACATCGCGAGAGCCATCGCGGCCCCGGAATTACCGGCCGATACCGCGGCGTCGGCCTCGCCTTTTTTTACCAGCTCGATTGCGCGCCGCAGGGACGAGTCCGGCTTACGGCGTATGGCCATAGAGGGGGAGTCGTCCATAAGGATGGTCTCGGAGGCGTGCACCACGCTTACGCGCCCCTTGGGCGCCTTGCGCGCTACGAGTTCATGTTCGATAGCGGCGCGGTCGCCTACGAGCAGTACCTCGACGCCATCGAGTTCATTGACCGCCATAACAGCGCCCTCGACGGTCACGGAGGGGGCGTGGTCGCCCCCCATGGCATCGAGCGCGATCCTCATGCCTCTTTTTCGACTGTCAGGAGGACCTTTCTTCCGTTATACGATCCACAGCTGGTGCAGACCCTGTGCGGGAGCTTCGGCTCCTTGCAGTCGGGGCATGTCATGAGGTTAGGGGTAGTCCCCTTCCAGTTGGCCCTGCGCTTGTCGCGCCTGCTTCTGGTATGTCTGTGTGTTGGGTTTGCCATCTTCTCTCTACTGCTCCTTTCCTTTTTTGAGTCTCTCGAGGGCCGCGAGGCGGGGGTCGGTCAATTTCCGGCCACAGCCGCAGTCCATTTCGTTTCTGTTGGCCCCGCACTCGGGGCATATACCCTTGCAGTCCTCGCTGCACAGGGGCTTCATCGGCGCGTTCAGCAATACCTGCTCGTGCGATACCTCATCCATGTCGATCACATCGTCGTTATAAAAGCCCGTGTCGAGTTCGTCCGGCTGAAGCTCCGAGTCCTCTGCGTCGATCTCGGCCGCCGGGCGGTAGACCAGCTCTATCGGCACCTCGAGCGCGGCGTCGAACTCCTTGAGGCAGCGGCTGCACACGTAATGCATCTGCGCGGTTACGCTCCCGGTGATCAGGACTTCGGTCTCGATCTTCTGCACGCGGGCGTCGATCGTGGCCTCGGTGCGGCTGCCATCGGCATCCTGCCACGAGACGCGCTCGTCATGTATTTCCAGTCCCTCTTCGGGTATCTCGGATACAACGATCTTCATGGAATGCATATTTTATACTGTTTGGGCGGAAATTTCCAATCAGACGGGCGGTTATTTATCATCCGGCGGCCCTGCCTGGGGTTCGGGGCGGCAGATCGGGCAAAACAGTTCCCCGCGCTCTAGCGGGCAGCAGTGGCCGCAGCCGTCCAGGCAGCATAAGCAAGAATCGGCCGGCCGGCCGCAGATCGCGCATATTTTACCGTTTTCGGAGTTCATAGGGAAAAGGGCAAAAAAAACCCGGCAGCATCCTACTTTCCCATGACCTCACGGTCATAGTATCATCGGCCCTGGCAGGCTTAACTTCCGTGTTCGGGATGGGAACGGGTGTGACCCTGCCGGCATAGCCACCGGGAGCAATAAAATAACACAGGTCGGCTGAATATATCAAGTGACCCGTGCCGTATAGCTAAAACAATATACCCAGCCCGATCAGGACCTGCGCCGAATATACCGCTGCGAGCGATAAGCCCACCCAGCGGTGCCGCCTGCGCGTTGCGTCATCGGCGGGCCGGATGCTCTTTGAAGAAATCCACTGGTGTGCGAGGCCTGCGACTATTAGCGCGCCGAGGGTCAGGTGATATGGGTGGTCGAGGACCCGGCCGGTGTCCAGAATAATCAGGGTCAGACCGACGATAAAACCGCCCGCTGCAAGCACCGCCAGGTACGGGCCGGTCTGGCGGTGACGCTTCTGAACTGCCGGGTTGCGAATGCCACTGATGCGCGCCGACCTGATCTTGAGGCCCATGTAAAGCTGGAAACATGCAAACATGTAAACCAAAAAATTATATGCCCCGTGCACATACCTGAGTGTGGCTATCGTCTGCTTGTCTATCAATGGTGTCATAGCCAGATTATAGTACAATAACGCCCGCTTGGCTAATTATAATCGGAGGCGCTGATCGCCCCAGCCAAGTTGACCGCCCGGTTTTTGATGTGCTAATGTTAATACTGTTCTTTTTTGGCTGTTGGGGAGTAGTGTAAGGGCAACACGACTGACTCTGGCTCAGTTTATAGGGGTTCGAATCCTCTCTCCCCAGCCACAGACTTTTTTTAATTTTTTGGCCAAGGTCGGTCCCATCGTCTAGAGGCCTAGGACATAGCCCTCTCAAGGCTAAGACACGGGTTCGAATCCCGTTGGGACTACCAACGAAATCAAGGGGTTACGCTCTGCGTGGCCCCTTTTTCTTGCCCGACTATGACCAAATCATGACCAAACTTTTCCAAGGTTGCGACCGCCGAGGCCAGATTTGAGGCAGCGAGGTGAGCATAGCGCTGCGTCATACGACCGTCCTTATGACCGATATTCTGATACAGGAACTTACCATATGTGGAAGACGTGGTTCATTCCGAATCACCTGAGATAGCA
>CAVRJY010000003.1:0-19972 GCA_963721805.1 Nitrospirota bacterium
GTTCAAAGAGGCTCTGGCCGGTAAAGAGGAAGAGCCCCCGGAGCTCGAACTGACGGCCCTCAAGGCGAAGATCGCGGCCGAATGCGCGGCCGAGCGGCAGCAGGTGCTCGAAGGCCGGCGGCCTGATGATCATGGGCACCGAGCGCCACGAGGCCCGGCGAATCGACAACCAGCTGCGCGGCCGATCGGGCCGCCAGGGCGACCCCGGCGAGTCGCGCTTCTACCTCGCGCTCGAGGACGACCTGATGCGCATCTTCGGCTCGGACCGCATCTCGGGGCTTATGGACAAGCTCGGCATGGACGACGACATGCCGATAGAAAACAAGCTCGTCTCGCGCGCGGTCGAGGGCGCACAGAAGAAGGTCGAGGCCCATAACTTCGACATCCGCAAGCACCTCATCGAATACGACGACGTGATGAACAAACAGCGCACCGAGATCTACTCGTTCCGCAAAGAGATCCTCGCGAGCCCGAACCTCAAGGAGCGCATCCTCGAGATGAGCGACAACACGGTGCAGGATTTCATGGAGCTGTACTGCCCCGAGGGCAAGCACCACGAGGACTGGGACCTTAACGCCCTGCGCGACGCGCTTTACGGCACGTTCGACATACAGATCGAGAAGTTCCCGGAGGACCGCGGCCTCAGCGATTTCATTATGGACGAGGTCCGGCGGTATTACGACGAACGCGAGCAGCGGTTCGGCGAGCCTCTGATGCGCTACCTCGAGCGCATGGTCCTCCTGCAGATCGTCGATTCGCAGTGGAAGGACCACCTGCTTGCGATGGACCACCTCAAGGAAGGCGTCGGCCTCAGGGGTTATGCCCAGCGCGACCCGCTCGCGGAGTACAAGAAAGAGGCGTTCGACATATTCGCCGAGCTCACGGGCCGGATCACGGCCGAGGCCCTCACGCGGCTGTTCAAGATCCAGGTCAGGGAGGAACGCGAGATTTCGCGTACGGCAGCCAGCCAAAATTTGATATATAATAGGGGGGATGAACCCGCAACCCCGACAGTTCACAAAAGCAAAAAAGTCGGCCGCAACGACCCCTGCACCTGCGGCAGCGGGAAGAAGTACAAAAAGTGCTGCGGCAAAAATGCCTAAGGCGCTGCTGCTGGGCCGGGGCCTGGAGGCATACCGCGCCGCCCTCTCCGGCGCCAGGGATTTCGATGCGAGCCTGATAGCGGCCCCGCCCGGACGGGGGCTGCCGCTCGATGCGGATCTGCTCATAGTGGAGCCCGCCTTCGACGGGCTCCCGGCATCGCTCCCCAAGCACTATGCGGATATCCCGAAACTCGTGCTCTGCCCTGAGGGACGGCCGCGCGGGCTCTCCGCATGGATCGGGAGGCCGCATACCTACCTGCTGCAGAACCCCACGCCATCCGAGCTGCTGCGCTTTTCCCGAAAGATCCTAAGCGAGCACGCCATGCTGGCCGAGAACAAGCGCCTTAGGGATGAAAACGCGAGCACGAGGCGCGAGATCGGCTTTATCGACGACATTAACAGACTCCTCACCACCTCACGCGACACGCACGCCGCGCTTTCGGCCATAGCGAGGAAACTCGGCACCGCGGTCAAGGCTCAGGCATGGTCCGTGTTCTGCCTCCCCAGCGGGCCGGAAGACTATATGGACAGGCTCGGAGACCGCAACCCGAAGAAACCCGCCCGGATCAGGCTCGCGGGGGCCGAGAGCATCGCCGGGCTGGTCGCGCGCAAGTCCGAGCCGGTCCTCGTTCAGGACGCCGCCGAAGACAAACATTACTCAGCCCGCATAGACTCCTCGGACCGAAGGAAGGTCCGCACGCTGATGGCCGCGCCTATAAAGTCGGGCAACAAATGCACGACGGCCGTGGTCGAACTCATGAACAAGCCCGGAGGCGAGCCGTTCAGCGAAGAGGATTTCACGCTATTTAAGCGCCTGATCGCGCACGCCTCGGCCGCCATAGACCAGATAGCACTCTATCAGCGGCTCGAGGACCTCGTGGTTACCGACGACCTGACGAACCTGTTTAACTCGCGCTACCTCAACCGCAGCATCGAGACCGAGATCCTCAGGAGCAACCGCTACTCCACGTCAGTATCGCTGATATTCATGGACGTCGACCACTTCAAGGACGTAAACGACAACTTCGGCCATCTCGTGGGCAGCAAGGTGCTGGTCGAGATGGGCGAACTCCTGATGAACCTGCTGCGCACCATAGACATCATCGCGCGTTACGGCGGCGACGAGTTCGTGATCGTCCTGCCGCAGACCACGCTGCATAACGCGATGCTCATAGCCGAGAGGATCCGCAGGTCGATAGAGTCGCACACCTTCATGCGTTCCGAGGGGCTCGCCCTCAGGATTACCGCGAGCTTCGGCGTCGCCGCCTACCCGGAAAGCTCCAAGTCCAAAGAGGCGCTCCTGAAGCTCGCAGACGAGGCCATGTACAGCGTAAAACGCCGTACGCGAAATGCCGTTTATGCTATAATTTGAACCTATATGGCACTATTTAATTACGCATCCAAGGAAATCACCCTGAAAGTCGTATACTACGGCCCCGGCCTCTCGGGCAAGACGACCAACCTGCAGCGCCTGCACGCCACGATGTCCCCGGAGCGCAAGGGCAAGCTCCTCTCGCTCTCGACCGAGGCCGACCGCACGCTGTTTTTCGACTTCCTGCCCGTGGCGCTGGGGAAGATCAAGGACTTCACGATCCGGTTTCAGCTATACACGGTGCCGGGCCAGGTGCGGTATAACGCCACGCGCAAGCTCGTGCTGAAGGGCGCGGACGCCGTGGTCTTCGTGGCCGACTCTCAGACCGCGATGCGGGAGCAGAACGTCGAGAGCTTCCGCAACATGCGCGAGAACCTCGTCTCGAACAACATCAACCCCGACGAGATCCCGGTAGTGCTCCAGTACAACAAGCGCGACCTGAAAAACATCCTCTCCTCAGAGGAACTCAACTCGGACCTCAACGCCCCCGGCTATCCGGTCGTCAACGGCGCGGCCATCAACGGCACCGGAGTGGACGAGACCTTCAAGCTGATTACGAAATTGCTTCTTACGTACATATCGAAGAAGCACAACGTTACGATCGATTCGGCGGGCGAGGGCGAATCCGCGGCCGCACCGGCCTTGGCACAGCGCGGCGAGGCCGTGGCCCTGGTCTCCCCGACCAGGGAGGAAGACTCCCTTCCGGCATTCGCTGGCGCCGCTCAGGAGGAGCCTCCGATCTCATGGCAGGACCTGATGGAGCCGTCAGGCGGCGCGAAGCCCGCAATGTCCGCCGCTGAACCCGCCGAGGCGGCACCGTTCGGTTCATCGTCACTTACTCACATGCTGGAGCCTTCGGGCGGCTTTGGCGGAGCCGCGGTATCCGAGGCTCCCGCCCATGAAGACCGCCAGGCATGGCCGAGCCCCGGCCCCGCAGAGGCGTACCTTGAGACCGAGGCCCCGGCCCCGGAGGAACCCATCAAGCCCACAAGCCCGATCAGCGGCGGCGCACCGGCACGGCCTGTTGAGGCCGCCATGATCCCGCCGGTCGTAACCGTACCGGTGCTCTCTGAAGAGAACATGGCTGGCATCCTTGGCGCGATAGCAGAGGTGACGACCTCGGTGCGCGAGATGGCCTCGGCCGTGCTGCAGGCCAACGCCATGAACCAGCCGCAGGCGGCACCAGCTTTTGACGAATCGCTCACGCTCGCGGTGCGCAAGTCAGGCGATGTGAGCGCGAAGCTCATGGAGCAGGTGCTGGCGGAGTTGCAGGAATCCAGGAAACGTCAGGACGTGATCGTCGAGACCTTAAAGCGCTCGGAACAGGCGCTCAGGGCAGTCGCGGCCACCGTACTGGAGTTCAAGGAAAAACTCAAAGAGGCGCCGCCCGAGAAAAAAGGCTTCAGGTTCTTCGGCCGGTAGCCTTACCGGCCGTCCCAGAGGCAGAGCGTCTGGGTTCGCAATGTCCAGCCGTAAACCCCAGTTCCCCTGCCGCCTCGTTTACTATAGTCTCGTCTATGACCTCCGCGTCATGCCCCATCCCTGCCAACAGCGAAACGTTGGCGATGCTGTTTACGAGCCTCGGCACCCCGCCCGAATGCCTGTGCAGGGCGTCTATCGCCGCATCGGTAAAGAGCGGCTCGCTGCGGCCTGCTATCGACAGCCTGTGGGCTACGTAGGCGCGCGTCTCGTCAATACCTAGCGGGCCCAGGTGATAGGCCATCCCTATGCGCTGCCTCAGGGGCTCGTGCACCGGCCTTTGAAGCCTGTCCCTGAGTTCGGTCTGTCCGACCAGTATCACGCATATCAGGTTAGAGTCGTCGAGCTGGAAGTTCGTCAGCAGCCGGATCTCCTCGAACGTCTCGCGCCGGGGGATGAGCTGCGCCTCGTCCAGGATAATCACGGGCGTGATCCCGGAGAGGTAGTCCTCGTACACGCGCTCCTGTATCAGGCCGGTCAGGGCGTCGCGCCTCGGCCGCCGCACCTTGATCCCCATCTTCGCGGCCACCTCGGCCAGAAACTGTGTTGCTGAGATCCGGGGGTTTATAAGCAGCACGACCCTGTGGTGCGCCGGGTCGAGCACGTCCATCAGCTTGCGCGTGATAGTGGTCTTGCCGCAGCCGACGTCCCCGGTAAGCAGGCACAGTTCCTTTTCCTCTACCGCATATTGAAGGCGGGCCAGCGCCTCTTCGTGCCGCCTGCCCGGATAGAGGAACGCGGGGTCCGGCGTCTTGCTGAAGGGCTTTCTTTGCAGCCCAAAAAACTCCCTAAACACTGCCCCGCCTCCGCTTCAGGAACGCCTCGGCGATCAGGGACTCGACGTCCAGCACGAGCACGACGCGGTGCCGGCTGATCTCGGCCGCACCGGCGAAGCCCCTCACGCTGCCCAGGTATTCGCTGATCGGCTTGATGACCACGTCCTGCTGCCCTATGATCTCGTCCACCAGCACGCCCAGCTTTCGCTCGTCAGCGCCGACGATGAACGCAAACTGCCGTTCCACGGGCTTGGCAGGGACATTGAAGATGTCCTTGAGGGCTACGACAGGAAGCATCTCCCCCCTGAGGCTGTATACCGCCTTGCCCTCCAGGTTGCTCAGAAGCAAGGGGTCCACGGCGGTCGTCTCCTGAAGCGCCGAGACCGGCACCGCGAACAGCTCCTCTCCGGTCTTGACCATGAGGCTGCGGATGATCGCGACGGTTATAGGGAGCGTGAGTATGAAGGCAGTCCCGCGGCCCGTCTCGGTCTCGATATCGACCTTGGCGCCAAGCGACGAGAGCTTGCTCTTGACGACGTCGAGCCCTACCCCGCGGCCCGAGACCTCGCTCACCGAATCCTTCGTGCTGAAGCTCGGCATGAAGATCATCGAGATGAGTTCGTGGCGCGTGGGTTCCATACCGGGGGTTATGAGGCCGCGCTCCAGCGCCTTTTCCCTGATCCTCTCGATGTCGATCCCGCGGCCGTCGTCGCGGACCTCGACCACGACGCTGTTGCCGCGCTGGTATGCGCTCAGGGTGATCGTGCCGGATTCGGGCTTGCCTGCCGCGAGGCGCTCCTCCGAGTCCTCGATGCCGTGGTCTATCGAGTTTCTGACTATGTGCATCAGCGGGTCGATGATCTCCTCGGCCAGGAACTTGTCCATCTCGGTTTCGTCGCCGAACGTGTGGAGGTCGATCTTCTTGTCGATGTCATTGGAGTAGCGGCGGACGATCTGGGCCAGGCGGCCGAACATCTGCGCAATCGGGACCATGCGCAGCCCCAGCACGTTGTCCTGAAGCTCCGAGAGCCTCCGGTCGAAGCTCTGGTTTATGCGGTACATGTCGATCAGCAGCGGCGTGTGGCCGTAGCGCTCGACGAGGCCGGTCCAGATATTCTGGTTCGCGGAGCGGATGATCGATATCTCGTTGATCGTATTTAGTATCTTGTCGAGCTTCTCGATGTTCACGCGCACGGTCGTCGTGGTCGAGCGGAGCTGGCCCTGCGCGGTCTCGGCCGCCACCTGCTGCGTGGCCGCCCTGCCCTTGACGAGCCGCTTGGGGTCCACGCCTGCCCCGGCCGCCACCTCGGCCTCGGACTTCGCGCTCCCGAGCATGAGGCTGAACCCTATCGAGCCCGGCGGCACATTATCGGAAATCGGCATCGTGGAGATCAGCTCGCCGAGGGGCTTTAAGCGCTCGGTGACCTTCTTGAGCTCCACGTCGAAGTCCATTATCGAAAACACGAGGCCTATCAGGTAGATCGAGTTGCCCCTCTGGATGTTATGCCTGAGGCGGTGCTCCTCGTACTCCGAAAGCACGCGCAGGAGCTCCTCGGGGATGCCCGTAAGCGAAGCGGCCGCATCGGCCCCGCCCTTGAGAGATTCACGGAAGGCCTCGATCTCGCCCTTGCGCGCGGCGATGGCCGCCGGGTCCTCGGGAGCGGCATCATCCAGCACGTCTTCAAGCGAGCCTCGCAGCATGTCGATCTGCCTGAAGAGGAAGCCCAGCACCCTCGAGCCCATCGCGGCGCGGCCCATGCGCACGTCGTCCAGCAGGCTCTCGAGCGAGTGGCTTATCTCGGATATGCCGTGATAGCCGTAGATCCCTGCCATACCCTTTAAGGTGTGCATGGCGCGGAAAAGCGCGTTGATCGAATCGGGGTTGGGCTCGTCGGCAGGGTTTTCCTGCAGCTCGACGAGTATGTTGCCGGCGCTCTCGAGGAGTTCTTCGGCCTCGGCCACGAAATCCTTGTCAGATGACTTCATATCTCAAGCAGTCTCTTTACGGTCTCCTGCAGCCTGTCGGGGCTGAACGGTTTCGTCACGTAATCGTTTGCGCCAAGGGCGAGGCCGCGCCGCCTGTCCTCCTCGGTCTTCTCGGTGCTTACGATCAGCACGGGGATGTCGCGGTAGCGGGCGTCGTTGCGCACGAAATTAATCAGTTCGAGGCCGTTGACGTCGGGCATGTTGATGTCCGTCACGATCAGGCTGAAATCGCGCGTCGGCAGCAGCCGCAGGGCCTCAAACCCGGTGGAGGCCTCGGTGGTGACGACGTCGCCCAGGTCCTCGACGATGGACCTTATCATGGAGCGGGTAACGTGTGAGTCCTCGACTATCAAAACCGACTTAGCTGATTGCACTAACCCTCCCCTGGCGGATTTTTTAATAATAGCATTTGTTAAAAAATCCTGCCCGATGAGTGGGCCTCAAAGAGGGCGCCCGGCCATGCAGCAGCCGCGGTGCCCTTTCGTCCCTGCGGGGACGGGCCGGAAAAGGGTCTTTATTTTGCTGTAAGCTTGGTCGCGATCGTGGCGACGTGGCGCCCCTGGAACCGCGCTATAGCAAGCTCGTTCTCTGTCGGGACGCGCTTGCCGTCCGTGCCCGCTATCGTCGTGGCCCCATAGGGCGTGCCGCCCGTGATCTCGGTCGTGATCGTCTGGCGCGTCTCGGAGTACGGCACGCCTACGATAATCATGCCGTGGTGCAGCAGCGTGGTATGGAAGCTCGTGATCGTGGTCTCCTGGCCGCCGTGCTGCGTGCCGGACGAGGCGAATACGCTCCCGACCTTGCCGATCAGCGCGCCCTTGACCCATATGCCGCCGGTCTGGTCGAGGAAGTTGCGCATCTGTGCGCACATGTTGCCGTAGCGCGTCGGAGTGCCGAAGATTATAGCGTCGGCCTCGGCGAGCTTGTCGACCTGCGCCACCGGTATATGGGCGAACTTCGCCCTTGCCTCGAAGGCCCAGCCGGCCTTGAGTATAGCCTCCGGCACGAGTTCCGGCACCTGGTAGAGCTCGGCCACCGCGCCCTCGACCTCGCGCACGCCCTCGGCCACGGCCTCGGCCATCGTATAGTTATGCCCGTACATGCTGTAAAAAACAATCTGCACTTTCATCGTATCGCCCGACCTCCTCGCTTCATTTCCCCTTGCCCTTGGCCGGGGCCGGGTTCTTTTCGGATACCGACGGCCCGGTGGCCGACCGCTTGATGTCCTTCGTAAAGTCCGCGCATCTAATATCCGACCCCGAGACGCTGAACTTCTTCTGGCACGTCTCGCGCCAGGCGCAGACTACGCATATGCTCGCTTGATTGGCCAAACCGGCCCCCCTCGCTCAGGCTGATTTCATAACGCGCGCACACGGCGCGCCGACACCTAAAGATTAGCAGAGTTCATCAAACGGTTCAACAACGTTATTGCACACCGGGGCCGGGTTGCCTTATAATTTCAGGATGGTGCGCAAGGAAACCGCGGCTGAGGCCAAAAGGAATTGGGAGTCGTTCTTCAACTCCGTTCTCAAACAGGAATGGTCCCGGGCCCTCGCGACTCTCGACGCCCTGAAAAAGCTCGAGCCCGATAACCCGCAGGTATATCTCAAGGCCGGAGACATCCTGCAGAGGACCGGCAAGCCCGCCGATGCGGTGGCGGCATACCACCAGACCGCACGCTGCCTCGTTAACGAGGGCTTCAACCATAAGGCGCTCGCAATATACAAGATCATCCAGCGCATCGCACCCGACGACCGCGAGGCCGCCACGAAAACCCGCGAGCTGCTCGTGGCCATCGAGCAGGAGCGGAGCCATTCCATAGCCGCACCCGCGGCCCCCGTGCCGGAGGGAGCAAGGCAGCCCCAGGCATGCAAGGCCGGGACCGAACCTTGCCCGCCCGACGAGCATTTCTCGGAGACGTGGGCATCCGACGTTCTCCTGCCGGCGGCCGGGAAGCCGGTGGAGCCGGGCGTCCCCGAAGCCTTCTCCGAGCTCTCGCAGGCCGAGTGGGAGCACCTGTCCTCAAATGCCCTGCGCAGGAGTTTCGAGGACAGCGAGCCGGTGGTGCTGGAAGGCGAGCCGGGGGATTCGATGTTTGTAATAATGTCCGGCAGGGCGCGGGTCTCGACCTATATGGGAGGGAAGACCATACTGCTTGCGGAACTCCGCGAGGGCGACCTGTTCGGGGAAATAGCCTTCCTGACCGGAAGGACCAGGACAGCGACCGTCACGGCGGCCGGCAGGCTCGACCTGCTGGAGTTCAGGCGCGAGGCCATGCAGCAGCTGCTTACCGACAACCCGGCCCTGACCGAAAAACTCGCGCAATACTACGCGCGCCGCCTCGACGACACCCTGAACAAGATCAGGGGAAGATAGGCGCGAGAGCATCTGAATTTTAAAGGCCGGACGGGTCAACCCCATCCGGCCTTTTTATTTGTGAACCTTTATAGCGCAGCCCCTACATCTTATGGCAGTAGAGGCAGAGGTCGTACATGCTGTCGGCCTTATAACGGAACAGCATCATCGAGTCTGAGGAATGCGGCAGGTGGCAGCTCAGGCAACCGAAGACCTTGCCGGGCCTGAGCGGGTCGACGCGTCCGCGCACCGGGTGTCCGGCGGACTGGAAGCCCACGACCGCATGGCCCTTGCGCTCGATATCAGGGTGGCACTTGCGGCACAGCAGGTTGCCCTTGCGCTCGAGCATGGCCTCGTTCTGCCCGGCATGCGGCAGGTGGCAGTCGGTGCACCGGCCCTCGGCCACCGGCTTGTGCTGAACCTTCTTCGTAAACTCCGCCTTGTCGTGGCAGCCGAAGCAGAGCTCCGAGCCGGGGGCGATCCGGAGCGCCTTGTTGGGCGAGCTATGGGGCTTGTGGCACGAAAGGCACAGGCCGATGCCCACCGGAGCGTGCACTACGGCGCCGATGAACTTGGTCTTGTCATGGCAGTCGAAGCACAGATCGAGGGCCGGCTTCACCAGCATCTTGTCCGTGTCGGAGCTGTGCGGGTTGTGGCATGAGGTGCACATGTCCGCGGCCACCGGGGGATGCACGGTGGCGTTGACTATCCCGGCGCCCTTGATCTTGTCCACCTCGTGGCACATGGTGCAGATGTCGGGCTGGTTCAGGAGGTGATCGTTCGGGCTGGTATGCGGGTTGTGGCATGTCGTGCACATCCCGGAGGCCGCCGGGGAGTGCTTGAACTTCTTGCCGAGCAGGGCCGCCTTGTCGTGGCACTGGAAACAGAGGTCGGGGGGCTGGGCTGAGAGCCCCTTGCCTCCGGTGAACTTGTGCGGTATGCTGTTTGCGTCCACCCCGGTGTGGCAAGCCTCGCAGCCCATCATGACGGCCGGGTGCACGGTCTTGCCCTCGGCCTTCTCGGGATGGCACATCTTGCAGTCCGGGTTAGCCGAATAGGCGGCCAGCGGCATGGCGATAACGCCAAGCAGCATTGTCAGGATCACGAACAGCGTTTTACTCTTCATATAAGCCTCCATGTATCACTAGCCACTATGGCCAAACAGGATTTATTTGTCGATATGGCACTGCTGGCACAGGTCGAAGACCCTGGTTATCTTGTAACGGGCCAGCTTGATCGAGTCCGAGCTGTGCGGGTTATGGCAGCTCGAGCAGCCGAAGGGCTTGCCGGGGCGCCGGGGGTCTTTGGGGCCTTCAAGCTTGTGGCCGTTGAACTTGAGCCCCGCAAAAGCGTGCTTCTTGCTGTCCCCGAACTCGTTGTGGCACTTCAGGCAGAGCTTGTTTTCGGGCGCCACGGTGAGCGCGCGGTTGTTGCCGGCGTGCGGCTTGTGGCAGTCCAGGCACATCCCGGCCGCCACGGGCGCATGCACGTTTTCCTTCGAAAACACCGACTCGCGGTGACAGTTGTAGCAGAGCTTAGGCACTTCCGCTACAAGCAGCTTGCGCTCGTCGGACTGGTGCGGCTCGTGGCACCCCATGCACTGCCCGATCGCGATCGGGCCGTGCACCACCTTGCCGGAGAACTCCTCTCTCGCGTGGCACTTGAAGCAGAGGTTCGGCATGTCAGGGTTGAGCATCCGCGGGGAGTTGGACGAGTGCGGGCTGTGGCATTCAGTGCACTGCCGGGCAGCGACCGGCGCGTGCACGACGCGCTTGCCCGAGAACTTCGACGCGTCGTGGCAGTTAAAGCATATGTCTTTTGAAAGCAGGAGCTTCTTTTCCTTGCTGTTGTGCGGGGCGTGGCAGTCGAAGCATTCTCCGGCCGCGACCGGCGGGTGGACCCACTTCTTGGTGAACTTGCCCTTGTCGTGGCACAGGAAGCAGAGGTTCTGGCCCTCGGCGCGTAGCATCCTCTTGTTGTCGCCGGAGTGCGGGTCGTGGCAGCCGGTGCACTTGCCCTGCGCGACCGGCGGATGAACGTTGTCCTTAATGAAATGGGACTTGTCGTGGCACTGGAAGCACAGCTCGCCGGACAGCGTGAGCTTGGGATTCGGGCTTGCGTGCGGGTTGTGGCACGAAAGGCACATGCCGGCCGCGACCGGCGGGTGGACGGTCTTTTTAGTGAACATGCCCTTGTCATGGCAGTTGAAGCAGAGCTCGGGGGCCTGCGCCACCAGGAGCTTCGGGTTGTCGGACTGGTGCGGGTCGTGGCAGCTCAGGCACATCCCGGCCGCCACGGGCGGGTGGGTGCTCTTGTTCTCGAACTTAGTCTTGTCGTGGCAGGTGAAGCAAAGCGCAGGGACAGCGTCGCGGACCATGCGCTCGTTGTCGCTGCCGTGAGGGTTGTGGCAGCTCGTGCACATCCCGGCCGCTACGGGCGGGTGTACGTCCTTTTTAGACGTGAATTTCTTCTGGTCGTGACAGTTGAAGCATATGTCGGCCTGGCGCAGCAGGTGGTCCTCTTTGCTGGCGTGCGGGAAATGGCAGGTCGTGCACATCCCGGCCGCCACGGGCGGGTGGGGGTGCTTGACGTCAGTGAACTTGGACTTGTCGTGACAGCTCAGGCAGAGCTCGCCGTTGTCCGCGGGCTTTATAAGGAGCTTGGGGTTGTCGGACTTGTGCGGCTGGTGGCAGCTCGTGCACATCCCGGCCGCCACGGGCGGGTGGACGCTCTTGCCCTCGAACATCGCCTTGTCGTGGCACTGCATGCAGATCGGATCGGCCTTCAGCAGGTGCTTCGTGTCGGTCGAGTGCGGGTTATGGCAGCTGGGGCACATACCGGCCGCCACGGGCGGGTGGACGTCCTTGCCGTCGGTGAAGGCCTTCTGATCGTGGCACGTAAGGCAGATGTTTTCCGAGATCAGGAGCTTGGGGGCCGCAGTGGAATGGGGGTTGTGGCAACTGGTGCACATCCCGGCCGCCACGGGCGGGTGGACGGTCTTTTTGGTGAACATGCCTTTGTCATGACACTGGAAACAAAGCTCGGGCGGCTCGGCCGAAAGGCCTGGCTTGGCCGGGGTGAACTTGTGGGGGAAGGTCGAGAAGTTTACGCCGGTATGGCAGGAGGTGCAGCCCATCATCACGGCCGGGTGCACGTCTTTCTGGCTGGCCTTGTCCGGATGGCAGTCCTGACAGTCCACGGCCATTGCGGAAGTAGAGAGAAAAACCGCGAACGCCATTGCCAGGGAGATGCAAGCCGCCTTGATCTTTAGTGATGGTTTCAATTTTTCTGTTCCTTTGGCTGTTCTGTTTTCTGATCCTTAGGCTGATCCTTAAGCTGATCTTTTGTCAAATCCTTTGGCTGCTTCTCGTCGTCGTATTTGATGTACTGGAATATCTGTATTCTCTTGTTGATCTGGTCAACGACGTAAATCTTGTCCTTGCTGTCTATAGCGATGCCGAACGGCAGGATGAACATGCCCGGATCGACGCCGTTTGAGCCGACGGACAGCAGTGTGTTGCCGTACTCGTCGAAGATCTGGAAGTTGGCGAACGCGGCGTCGATCACGTAAATGTGCCCCTCGGAGTCCAGTGCAATGCCCTTGGGCCGCGCGAACGTGCCGGCCTCGGAGCCCACGCCGCCGAAGGCTCGGATGAACTTGCCTTCGGAGTCGAATATCTGCACGCGGAAGTTACCGGAGTCCAGGACGTATATGCGCCCGTCCTTGCCCACCGCGACCGCATAAGGGTAGTTGAACTTGCCGTATTCCCGGCCCCGGCCCCCGAGCGTGAAGAGCTTCTTGCCGTCGTAGGTATAGGCCATCACGGAATGCTTGAGCGCATCGGCTATGTATACGCGCCTTCTGGAGTCGTCGACCGCGATGCCCGATGGCCTGCTGAAATCCTCCGCGTCGCCGAAGGGGGTAGGCTCTCCGCTATCGGGGGTGAACAGCAGGACGCGCCGCCTGGCGGCGTCGCCGACGAAGATCCAGTCATCGGCGGTTATGGCTATCCCGGTCGCGCTCGTAAGGTTGCCGACGCCGATCGCGCTGTAGCGCTTCTTGCCGAAATCGTACAGATGGATGCGCCCGAGGTCGGTGACGAATACTTTGTCGCCCTTGACCGCGATGTATTCCGGCTTGCTGAAGCGGATCTCGCCCTCGGTGCCGAACATGAGGCTCTTAAACTTGTCCGCCCTCTCTCCCGTGGCGTCGAGGCTGCCAAGGATGAGGTCCACGAATTTGATGCGCGGCCTCTCTGGCGGGAACGGCCAGTAGAGTTCCGGGACGGCTTCCTTGGGCGGCGGCCCGGCGCAGGACGACAGCAGCAGGGCCATCGCGAAAAGTACAGTCGCGAACATCCGGCAAACCGTGCCGCTCCCCAGCACCCCTCTATCCGAATCGCATGACATGTTATGGACATATATTAACCTAAAAGCGCCTATAAAAACACTCCCGCCCGGAGCCGGCGCAAGCGGCCGGAGCGCAAACTTTGTTATTGACAAACCCCGGATACAATTGGTATAAAACATGATTCCCGTAACGATATTATGCCTAATGTATAAACCGCGAAAAGGGAGGTGAATTCATGAAGTTAGGGATTTTTGTCAGCGACTTCTCACAAACCACGGACGTGCTCAACAGGGTCAAGGCCGACAAACTGGGCTTGATCTTCGTAATGAACGGCGTCTATCACGCCACGCTGAAGGTAGACGGCAAACCCTGTCCTCTCCTGGACAAGACCGGGGGACTTTACGTCCTCAGCGACGACC
Source organism: Nitrospirota bacterium (assembly GCA_963721805.1). GTDB lineage: Bacteria > Nitrospirota > Thermodesulfovibrionia > Thermodesulfovibrionales > JdFR-86 > CAVRJY01. The sequence continues at coordinate 13,842 of CAVRJY010000003.1, forward strand.
TCAAGGCAAGGGGCATTGCCGAGAGCGATGTGGACAAGCGCGTAAAGGTCGTCAGCTACGGAGACGTGGTCGACATAATGATGAACGAATACGAACAGCTCGCGTGGCTGTAACAGGAGGGGTATCTTAAGATGGGAACACTGACAATGGGAGTCTATCCGGGCCTCGTGGGCAACATGTCCTACGACTTCGCCCTGAAGCTCGCCGAAACAGCCGCGGATAAGGGCCACAAGGTCAATATCTGGTTTTCTGGCAACGCGACCGGCTCCGTAAAAAGCCAGCAGAAGCACCTGAAAGACTACTCCACGGGTGAGGTCCACCTGAAGGCCCTGCTTGCCAAGGGCGTGGAGATATGCACCTGCGAGGCATGCACCGTCGCACGCGGCATCGACAAGAAGCGCGGCGAGGGGATTGAGGGCGTCGAGTGGAGTTCGATGACCTGGTATCTCGTCAAGATCCACGGCTCCGACCGTGTCTTGCATATAGGAGGCGAGTAGCCCATGGCAAGTGAAATCAAACTCACGTTCCTCGTGACCAAGCCGCAGTACAAGGGCGAGACCTCGCGCCTCGCCATCACGCACGCCATCGCATACCAGACCGTCGACGTATACCTCGAAGACGGCGACATGGTCACCCCTGCCCTCTGCTTCATGGGCGAGGGAGTGCTCGGCCTCACCAAGGGCCAGGACGCGATGGGCACCTACGGCATCACCAGCACCGAAAACCACATGAAGAACACCCTGCTCGTGGACCTCGACGTCTACGTCTGCAAGGAAGACCTCGACAAGTACGGCATTCCCGAGAGCGCCATGCCGAGCGCCGAGGAGATGGGCGCGGACAAGACGATCAACGTCGTGCCGTTCTCGAAGATGCAGGAACTCATGGACGGCTCTAAGCACGTCCTGGTCTTTTAGCGAACAATAAAAAAACCTTAGGGAGGACTTTTTTGTCATGGGAATAAGCGATAAGGCTCCGGATCAGACGCTGGACGTACTCGGGAGGGTCTGCCCCTACCCGCTCGTGCTTTCGAAAAAGACCATGGAGAAGATGGCCTCCGGTCAGATGCTGAAGGTCCTCTGCGACGCCCCGGCCTCGGCCGAGGATTCCCTGCCGCGCTGGGCCGAGAAGCAGGGCTATGCGTTCGAGTCCAAGAAGCTCGAGGACAAGGGCTACTGGGAGCTGTACATCGAGAAGAAGTAAGCTCCGGACTGCCGGGCGCACTTGATACTAAAAAGGGGAGAGGCCCGAAAGGGCGTCTCCCCTTTTAATTTGGATATATTGCTTATGCCTGCTCGCCGGACTTTGACCAGTCGGCCTTCAGTCGCTTCTTGCCGTGGACGAACTTCTCGACCGAGAGCGCGGCCATCGCCCCGTCGGCCGCCGAGATAATGACCTGACGGACCTCGGTGCACGTCACGTCCCCGGCCGCGTATACGCCCGGCACGCTGGTGGCCATGTAACGGTCGGTCTCGATGCAGCCGCTCTCGCCTAGCCTGACGGTCTCGCCCAGATAGTCCACTATCGGTTTTGAGCCCTGAATATAAACGAACACGCCTTCGAGCATGATGCGTTCTTCTTTGCCGTCCTTATCCACGGTGAGCACCGAGTCCACGGTGTCCAAACCCGTGATCTCGCGTACTGTGCGACCCAGGATTACCTTTAAATTTTCGGCCTCCAGTGCGGGGTGGTCCTCCGGGGCTTTTAATTTCTGCGAAGGAGCAATCAAATACACCGTGGCAGCGAAGCGCGTGAGCAGCCCGGCCTCCTTGACCGCCTCTTCGGAGTCTCCGAGCACGCACACGGTCTTGCCCTTAAAGAACGCCGCGTCGCATATCGCGCAGTAGCTTGCGCCCTTGCCCAGAAGTTCGGCCTCACCCTTGATAGTGGCCTTGCGTCCCATCGAGCCGGTCGCGATTATCAGGGTCTTGCCCTTATAGGAGTTGTCCATCGTGAAGACCTCTTTGACATCGCCTTCGACACTGACGCCAACGACCTGCGCATCGTTTACATACTCCGCCCCGAACTCGATGGCCTGATTGCGGAATATCTCGAGCAGCTCCTTGCCCGGAAGCGGCGGGACGAGCCCTGGGTAGTTCTCGATGCGCCCGGCGAACGCAAGCGCACCGGCGGTTTTGGATTTATCCAGCACGACCGTCTTCATCCTCGCGCGCGCGGCGTACTGAGCGGCCGCGAGCCCGGCCGGGCCGCCGCCGATTATCACCACGTCATAGAGCGTGTCTGGCATCTATCCATCCTCCTTGCGAGGGAACTCTCGAAGCATATTGTAGAGCGTATCGCGCTGGGCCGCGCGGAAGCCGGCGGCGTGTATAGCGGCGACCATCTCGTCCATCGTGACGCTGTTGCTGACGCCGGTGGAGGCAACTACGTTTTCCTCTATCATAGTGGAGCCCAGGTCGTTGGCGCCGAAGCGGAGCGCGACCTCCGCGACCTTCAGCCCCTGCGTAACCCACGAGGCCTGCACGTTATTGACGTTGTCCAGATACAGCCTCGATACCGCGAGCACTCTCAGGTATTCGGCCGCGGTCGCGGTCTCGACCTTGCCCTCGTATGCGGTGTTGCCGGGCTGGAAGGGCCACGGGATGAAGGCAGTAAACCCGCCGGTCTCGTCCTGAAGCGTGCGGATGCGGTCGAGGTGCTCGATGATATCAGCGGGCTTCTCGCCTATGCCGAACATCATCGTAGCTGTCGTGCGCATACCTAAACGATGGGCCTCGCGCATGACATCCAGCCACTCAGCGGTGCGTATCTTGTTCGGGCTGATGCGCCTGCGCACGCGGTCGCTTAGCAGCTCGGCCCCGCCGCCTGGGATCGAGTCGAGCCCGGCGCGCCTGAGTTTAATTATCGTATCGCGCACGCTCAGACCGGCAGCCGTAGCGATATGGACGACCTCGGGCGGGGAGAACCCGTGTATGTTTATCTTGAAGCGGCCCTTGATCGAGCGCAAGAGGTCGAGGTAATACTCTATATCGAGCGAGGGGTTTATCCCGCCCTGCATCAGTATCTGGGTGCCGCCGAGGGCTATCGTCTCCTCTATCTTTTTAAACAGCTCGTCGCGCCCGAGGACGTAGCCGCCCTCCTGCGCCTCCTCGCGCCAGAACGCGCAGAACTTGCACTTGTTTATGCAGACGTTCGTATAGTTGATGTTGCGGTCGATCACGAACGTCACGATCCCCTCGGGGTGCAGGGCGCGGCGCATCAGGTCAGCCCCCCGGCCGAGGTTCAGGAGCTCGCCGTACTTGAGCAGCTCCAGGGCGTCGTCCCTGTCGATGCGGCCGAATGCCATCAGTGCTTCACCGCCTTATAGTAGGAGTCCCGCTCGACCGCCCTGCGCCCGGCGCGCTTGATCAGGTTCACGAGCGTATCGGCCGTGATGCCCTGCCCGCTCTTGCCCCCGGCCGCGAGCGTGATGCGCTCGTCTATGACCGTGCCGTCGAGGTCGTCCGCTCCGAACAATAAAGCCAGTTGAGAGAGCTTAGGGCCGAGCATCACCCAGTAGGCCTTGATGTGCCTGAAATTATCCAGCACGAGGCGGCTGACAGCGGTAGTGCGCAGGTCATCGAGTCCGGAGCCGACCGAGCCTCCTAATTCGGTGTTATGCGGGTGGTAGGCAAGCGGGATGAAGGCCTGAAACCCTCCGGTTTCGTCCTGCAAAGCTCGCAGCCGCATGAGATGTTCAACGCGGTGGCTGGGGCTCTCGGCATGGCCGTAGAGCATCGTCGCGTTGCTCTTTATACCCAGACCGTGCGCGGTGCGCATCACATCGAGCCAGCCCTCGCTTGAGAGCTTCTCGGGACAGAGCGCGTTACGCACGTCCAAAGAGAATATCTCGGCCCCGCCGCCGGGCATCGAATCGAGCCCCGAGGCCTTGAGCCTCAGCAGCACGTCCTCTATCGAGAGGCCGCTTATGCGGCTGAAGTACTCGATCTCTGTCGCGGTGAATGCCTTTATGTGCAGGGCCGGGAAGGCCTTTCTGATACGGCTTAGGAGCTTCGTATAGTGTTCGAAGGGCCAGCTCGGGTGCAGGCCGCCTACGATATGGACCTCAGAGATCGGCCCTGCCCTGCGTATGCGTTTTATGATTTCGTTGTTATCTAATTCGTATGCGCCCTCCTCGCCCTCGGAGCGGCTGAAGGCGCAGAACCTGCACCTGTTGACGCAGAGGTTTGAGGGGTTTACGTGGAGGTTGCGGACGTAGTAGGCGCGGCTGCCGTTTATGCGGCGGGCGGCCTCGGACGCGAGCTCGCCGAGCGAATGGATGTCGGCGGTCGAGAAGAGCTCGAGCGCATCCTGCCCGTCGAGCCTGCGGCCCGCGGCGATCTTCTTCCTTATGCGGTCAAGCTGGGTCATACGTAGCAAGCATTACATTATAGCCTTCGTCAGCGAGCGAGCGTGCAAGCGTGCGGGCCCCGGCCTCGCTCTGGAACCTGCCGACTCGCACCCTGTAGAGCTTCTTTCCGCCTATCCATTTCTCTGTCATATGCACGTCCTGGTGCGTGAGTTCGAGGCTCATCCTGAAATGAACCGCGTTATCGCTATCAGCAAACGCCCCGACCTGCACGGTATACGGCCCGGCCAGCCTGCCCGCGGGCTCGGACAGGTATTTCCTGTAGCGCTCGTCGCGCCCGAGCCTCACTACGCTGACCTTTCCGGTGCCCGGCCCGTAGAGCCCGACCGCCTTGGCCGCTCCGCGCGAGAGGTCCAGGTCGCGGCCTCCGACGAATGGCCCACGGTCGTTCACGATCACCTCGGCCGACTGCCCGGTCGAGACGTTCGTCACCTTAAGCCGCGTGCCGAACGGAAAGCTCTTGTGCGCGCAGGTCAGGCCGTCCATGTCATACCGCTCGCCCGATGCTGTGAGCTTGCCGTGGAAGTCAGGGCCGTACCACGAGGCGACCATATAGCCGCTAGTCCACGAGTCGTCGTAGCGCTGGCGGCCGGCGCAGCCCGCCGCCACGGCGATGCAGAGTGCGACCGCCGCCGCGCGGATGGCCCTAGAGTATGTACTTGCTGAGGTCCTCATCCTTCACTATGCTGCTGAGCTTGTCGCTCACGTATTTGCGGTCCACGACCACGCGGACGCCGTTCATCTCGGGGGCGTCGAAAGAGACGTCCTCCAGCAGGCGCTCAAGCACGGTATGGAGCCTTCGGGCGCCTATGTTTTCTGACTTGTCGTTTACGGCCGCCGCAAGCACGGCGAGTTCGTCTATCGCCTCGTCCTTAAACTCGATCTCGACGCCCTCGGTCTTAAGGAGCGCGACATACTGCTTGGTTAGCGCGTTGTTGGGCTCGGTGAGGATGCGCACGAACTCGGCCTTGCCCAGCGACTGAAGCTCCACGCGGATCGGGAACCTGCCCTGGAGCTCGGGGATGAGGTCCGAGGGCTTGGAGATATTAAACGCCCCGGCCGCGATGAACAGGATGTGCTCGGTGCGCACCTGCCCGTGCTTCGTATTGACCGTGCTGCCCTCGACTATCGGCAGCAAGTCGCGCTGGACGCCCTCTCTAGAGACGTCAGGGCCCTGCCCTCCGCCGCGCGCCGCGACCTTGTCGATCTCGTCTATGAAGACGATGCCTATCTGCTCGACGCGCTCGATGGCCTCGCGCGTGACCTTCTCTTTGTCTATGAGCTTGGCGGCCTCTTCCTGCGTTATGATCGCGCGGGCCTCGGGGATCTTCAGCTTGCGGCGTTTGGTCTTGTCCGGGACCATGTTGCCGAGCATCTCCTGGAGGTTGATCTCGAGTTCCTCGAGCCCCATGTTCGATATCACGCCGAAGGGCGAGGCCTTCTCGCGCGTCTCGACCTCGACGCTGCGGTTGTCGAGCTTGCCCTCTCTTAGCTGGGCGCGGAGCTTCTCGCGCGTCTCGCGGGCCTGTTCCTTTTCCTCCTCGGTGGGGGCGACGGCGGCATGGACGACCTTCGGCGGGCGCGGCAGCAGCAGGTCCAGCAGGCGGTCCTCTGCGTAGGCCTCGGCCTTCTGCTGGACGCGCTCCAGGTGCTGGACGCGCACCATGCCAAGCGCGGTCTCGACGAGGTCGCGGATCATGGATTCGACGTCGCGGCCGACGTAACCGACCTCGGTGAACTTCGAGGCCTCGACCTTTATAAAGGG
>CAVRJY010000004.1:0-352515 GCA_963721805.1 Nitrospirota bacterium
AACGAACCCCCTTTGTCATGCCCAAGCGGCCAGACCGACGGCTACACGCCGCGGCCTAAGAGGGCTCATCCATACGGCGTACTCGGATATGAAGGCGCGCGTCGAAAACGGCTAGCTCAGAAAAACGCTCGAGGCGTCGATGCGGATGCAACTGTGGGCGCATGGGGCGCACCAGGTCTACCGTCTTCTATTTGATGGCGACCGCGTTAGGCGGCGTTGCGACTCCCGCCTTCCAGAGCCATCGCGCCGACACCACCATGAATTCGTAACGCCGGTCGCGCGCGCAACTTCGGCCAGCGGCGCCAGGACAAAGAATGCCCAAGAGAAGCCCAGCAGGAGCGCGGGCAAATGCAATTTCCCTTATCGGCGAAATTGGAGGGCATCGGCTCCACGGCCGGGCAAGCGGCCTTTGATTTCCGCGGCGACGCGCTGGTCCCACAGCCACGCGACCATTTCCCGAGTGGCCTCAATCTCCGGCGGATTTCACGCGTTCCAACGTCGACAGTACGCCCTTTTGTTCCGGGGCGGACACTTCTCATAGCTTTCCATCCAGCCGGTGCTGGTTGCGAGGAGAATGTGGTCAGGTTTGAGCGTCGTGCCTTGATGCTCCAGCGCGCCTTTGAGATCCGCGAGCGTGAATAACCCGCTTCTAGAGCGGACGTCGCTGCCATGGCCTTGCGGAAACCGAAGGCGTCAATCAGCACGCCCCGGCTGATGAATCTCGCGGCCCTGCAATTGGGCGGGTTGTCTCAGTTCACCGCCCGGACCGATTCTGGTTGGGTCGGACGCCGTTGTAGTAGCACCCCAGGCTGGGAGTGGGCCAGCCCATCCCACTGGCTCCCTTCCTGCGTGTTGAAATTGTTTACCAGATCGTCATCGGCCGAACGGCCAGCGGAACCACCTGGTGGCTGACCGCGGCCCGGCCGAACAGCGGCGGCTCGGCGAAAACTGATTATGCATCCAGCGGAAGACCGTTCCAGTCTGCACGAGGCGCGCGGCGTCGACCGCACCTTGGGGAGTCAGGAAGTTCAAGCAGCCGATCGTCATCGCCAAACACGCCCAGGAAGATTCCGGCGGGCGCCTTTAAGCCGGCAACGGATCGAGGGGATCTTGGCCCATTGGTTTCATTTTTCAACGATAGCTCATTGACGTTGCGCGACAAGCGGACGGAGAGTAGCGGATGACCGATGGGAGTTGCTTCCCGAGCGTCTGGAACACACGGCCAATACGCCCGCCCGCGTGAAGTACAAAAAGGCGATATCGTGTAGACTTGGCGGCCAGGGAGGTTCTCATGAAGCGTTTATTGACGGGAATCGGGCTGGTCTGCCTGTGGCGTGGCAGTGCCTGTATTCTGGTTGCTGGAGAAGTCCGGGTCGTGTACGGGCACCACCATCTGAACACGACGAGCATGGACGCACAAGAAGTTCTTCGCCGACAATCGCGGGCAGCGTGGCGAAGATCGGTTCGGGTGACCGGAGCAGGAGATCATCAAGTTCCCGAATGTTCTGAATCTCTTCCGCCCGATGCAGGCTCACGGGCGGCTCGATTGGACCGACGGTTAACCACATCGGCTTTTCCGTTCCCGATCTCTAGGCCGGTTGTAGCGAAGATCAAGGCGAACGGCTTCAAAATGATGACCGCCATTCGAATGTGCGAACGTGGAGGCTATACTACATCCGCGGCCGCCAGTCACGACGAACCTCGCATTTGTGCTCGGTCCGGAGGATGTAAAGGTAGAGCTGGTCGAAGTCAAAATCCAGAAGGCCCCGATTCAGCTTCATCACATCCACTTCTTCGGGCACGGACACGAGACGAGGGTGGAGCAATAAATCCGAAAGAACTTCGGTGCGACGATCCTCCGGGCCTATGAAATTTTTGTTCGTGAGGATCAACTGCCCGGCGTGTTCCTGAACTTCACGCCCTCGCCGAGGATCTACCGGCTCCGCGACCGGCCGATCGATCGATCACATCGGCTTCGAGATCAAAAACCTCGAGGCGTTTACGAAGAAAGTCGAAGCCCTGTACTTCAAATTGGATCGTCCCTACACCAGGTGCCCCAGCTCGGCATCGCGATCGCGTTCATCAAGAATCCCTGGGAACGAATATCGAAATGACGGAAGCAACTCGCGGACATCAAAGAGGGTTACGTCACAGGGTTACATCAAAAAATGAGAATAGCCGGATCTCCGTCTGGCCGCGCTGTCATGCGCGGCGCTGCCTGCGCCTCGACAGCTCGTGAGTCACGTGGATACCGTCCGCGTCGGCCACTACCACCTGAACGTCACGAGCGTCGAAGCGCACAGGAAATTTTGGGTGGCACGCTCGGCGGGAAGTCGATGAAGTTCGGCGGCATAGACGTCGTGAAGTTTCCCGACGCGTTCATCTTCCTGCGCGTGCGGCAGCCGACGGGCCCGACCCGCGGGACGGCGTTCGGTCACGTCGGCTTCGCAGTGCCCAACGTGCCGGCGATGGCCGCGAAGCTCGCGGCCGCGGGGTATCGCGAAATCACCAGTCGCGAGCCAACACCGGAGCGCAGCCCCGCAGGCGCAGGCGGCCGGGACGTCGGCAGTGTACGGGGAGCTTCGAGTTTTCTCGGTCCCGACGGGGTGCAAGATCGAGCTGGTGACAAGCGACCAAAAGGGCGATCAAAAGCATGCGCCGCCGATCGCCGCGCACCACATTCACTTCATCAGCAAGCAGTACGCTCGAGATGCAGCAGTGGTACATGAAGGTGTTCAACGCGACGTTGCGTCCAGGGCCAGACAGACTTCTTCATCGGCGCCGATCTGCCGAAGGTCAGCTACAGCCTGAATTTCTTCCGGTGGGAAGGCGACCAGTCGATCACGCACGTCCCCACAGCCGGGACGGGTCGTAGATCACGTGGGATTTGAAGTGAAGAACCTGAAGGCGTCGCAAGGCGCTCGAAGCCAAGGGCGTCAAGCTCATTCGGCCTTAAACTGACAGCAATATCGCGCCACTGCGACGATCGTCGACCCTTGGGAGTCTCCATTTGGAGCACCCGCAGGGCCTGGACAAGATCCACGACGGCCTTCAACTTGAATGCGTGTGATTTTCGGCGTGTTTTGGTAACGGCGGGGGTTCCGCGGCACTGAAACTGGTGTTCCCTGGCACTCGGGGCTTCCCGGTTGGTACCCAATATCTTGCGGACTCCCGGCTACGGAGGTACTATGGGATGGGAGACTGTGAACGATGCTGATCCGGGAAACCTGCTGACCTCCGCTATTCCGATGTCACGCCGAAGGAAGTCTATTTCGAACCGGCGCCGTTTTATAGGCGCGGGAGCCGCGACGCTGGGAGCCGCAACGCTAGGAAGTTTAGCCCTGCCGCTCCGCCGCGCTGGCGACCGCCAAGATCAACGACCGGTCCAGGCCGGTCCCTATCACGACCTGGGGAACGAAAAACCTTCACCCAAGGCCACTGTCACCAGCTATAACAACTTCTACGAATTCGGTGCGACAAGGAAGGGACCCTTCCCAGAATGCGCCGAAACTGCCGCAGACCATCCGCATCGAAGGCGAGGTCCTGCAGCCCAAGACGCTGAGCCTGGCAACAGGTGATGAAGCTGTCGGCGCCGAAGAACGCATGACCGGCATCGCTGAGCGCTGGTCAATCGTGCGGCTATGGATCGGATTCTCGCTGAGCACGCTGCTCAAGACAGGTGCAGCCCACCGGCAAAGCCAAATACGTGGCCTTCGAGACTTACTACGATTCGAAAGCGATGCTATCGCCGCGCAAGCTGGACTCCCCTTCCCCTACTGGAAAGTTTGCGCCTGGACCAAGCCATGCATCCGCTTATGCTCGTCGCCTTCGGGGGGATGTACGGCGAGACCATGCCGAGTGGCGCGCCCATCCGGATCCGAACCGTGGAAATACGGATACAAGAGCATCAAGTCCATCACCCGCATCCGCTTCGTAGAGAATAGTTGCCCACGGACTGGAATTTGTACTCTTCGCGCGAGTATGGCTTTTATTCGAACGTGAATCCGGAAGTCGACCATCCGCGCTGGAGCCAGAAGGTAGAACGAAGGCTGGGAGGCGGTTTCCTGGGGACAGGGCACGGGAATGCGTACTGTTAAGTTCAACGGTTACGGCGCGCAGGTGGCCAGCCTGTACGAGGATCTGGTGAAATATCACGTAGTCCGCCCGTTGTTGAGCCGGTTGTAGCACAGCATGAATCGATTCCTCTCCAGCAAATGGGACCAAGGTCGCGGTGTTTGTGTGGTTCTTGGTGCCACATGGAGGTGCTGTGGTTGTGCTGGCAGGCGTACAAACAGCAGCGATCCGACGGAATACGTCACCGCGAATCCGATCGAGTACATCACCCACTACAAGGGGCGAACTGCACTTCCACCGCTTCATCTGTTTACCTCGCGGTCACGCCGCTGCGGATGCTGTTCAACTGGCTGCAGTATCCCTCTCGCTACCGCCGAATGCTGGGCCTATTCGCGTTCTTCTATGGCTGCGTCCATTTCTCGGTGTGGTTGTTCCTGGATCCCCGGCAAACAACTACTGCCATCTGGGAGGACATCGTTAAGCGCCGCTATATCACCATGGGCATGCTGGCGCTGCTCGCCACGTTCGCTTTTTGGCGATCACGTCCATGCGGGCTGGGTGCGCAGGCTCGGGTTCCAACGCTGGAAGAAGCTGCATAAGCTGACTATCTGACGGCGACGGCCGTGATCCACTACTGGTGGTGGTGAAGTCCGATATCCGCCTGCCGTTGATGTACGCCGCTATCGTGACGGTGCTGCTGGGGTATCGCGTGATCGTCTGGATGCGCGCGCGCAATCGGAAGCCCGCCTTTGTGGCTGACGGGTTAGTGCCATATATTTGTGCAGTTCCGCAGGTCAGCACCGCCACACAATTGCGTCCCTGGTGCTTGGCCATGTACAGGGCGTCGTCGGCCAGGTGGATGAGTTATCGGCCGTCGATTTCCCGTCCGGCCGCCAGCTGGTTGCACCGAAGCTGCACGTGACAATGTGCGACACGTCCCCGATCATCATGGGCTCATTGGACAGCGCGCCGCGCATACGTCAGCCCAGCGCTCGTCGCAGCCCGGAAGAATGATGAGAAACTCTTCTCCGCCGTAGCGGCCGATGGAATCGTAAGGCCGCATGGCGGCCGTCATGCGCCGGGTGGAACTCGCGCAGCACCGCATCGCCTGAAATGGCCATACGATATCGCCAGCACCACACCACCGACCGCAGCCTTTTTCTCGCGGGTAGCCCGAGACAGCTCGCGCGTCAGCACGTCCGAAATCGAAGAGCGGTTCCAGATCCGCGCTCAGGAAGTCCTTGGTGGCTTGCTCGTCCAGCGCCCGCGGATACCAGCTCGCGCGAGGTCGATGATGCGCGTTCCGGCGCGCAGGCGGACCTTCAACTCGTGCTGATCGAGCTTGGTCCTACAGAGCCTCGTCCGCGGCTGGCTCGAGGGCTTTTCGATCACATACTCCTCGCGCTGGCTTTTCGAGCTGAGCAGGAGGTGTAGTCCAGGTCCTTGTTGGATCGCTCTCGCACGCGCGGCTGCAAACTTCCGGTCCGGTGAGCCCCGGCACTACCAACGAGAATCGTGTGCAGCGGGGAGGATTTTCACCTTGCAGCACATTCCACGCTTCCACACCGTCGGTGGCGACCACGACTTCGTACCCCCACTTCCGCAAGGTAGCTTCCAGCAGGTGCCGGGAGACGACGCTTATCGTTGGCGATCAGGATGCGCATATGGTCATAAGGTGGGGCGACTCGTCACCCTACCCCCTAGAATATTGGCAGGTTTTCAGATTCCTTTGGATTTTACGCGCGCGGCGGCCTATCCAGTCGCGTATCATAGAGTTTAGAGGCCCTCCGGGCCGGACTTTAGGGGTTACCGGCCGCTTTTCGCCAAGGAGAAAGTATGCAAATTCCGTTCTGGTTCCGATGGTCGTCGAGCAGACTTCGCGGGGCGAGCGCGCCTTCGATATCTATTCGCGCCTGCTGAAGGAAAACATCATATTCCTGGGGTATGCCATCTTGGACGACAACGTGGCGAACCTAATCATCGCCCAGATCCTGTCCTGGCGGCGGGAGCACCCGGAGAAGGATCTCGCTCTACATCAACTCGCCGCGGTTCGATCTCCACCGGACTGGCGATTCTCGACACGATGCGTGGTTCAGCCGGACATCATCACGTTTTGTGTGGTCAAGCGGCCTCGATGGGTGCGGTCCTGCTCGGCTGCGCAAACGAAGGCAGCGTTACAGCTTGCCGCAGTGCGCGCATCCTGATCACGAGCCATGAGCGGGTTGGCGGGTCAGGCTACGGACATCGACATCTACGCCCGGGAATTCTGCGGATGCGCGAAACACTGAACCAGATTCTGGCCAAGCGACCGGCCAGCCGGTGGAAAAGATCGCGCGCGACGTGGATCGCGACTACATTCTGGAGCCGTTCCAGGCGCTGGAATTGGCATCATCGATCACATCATCGAGAGCCGCTCGCTGCAGCCGGTGACGAAGTAGTTTTTCGGTTCCGAGTAAAAGTTTTCCGAATCTCCGCCTTCTAAGCCGTCTTCTGAACCACCCCGGTCACGTCGATCGAGACGATCGCAGGCGGTTTGGGTGGCCGCGACGCGTACCAGCCACCTCACCAACGTGATCGTCAGAGCCGCGGTAGGCGAGCTCCATTTCCACCACGACCGCGACTGATTTTGAATCTTGAACCGCATCGTAGCTGGTCCGTCCACCGTTCCAGTAAAGCAGGTGATGATCTCCATGAAGTCCGGGCCGGGGCGTCCATTTCGAACCCGCGCTCGCTGAGCGGAACACCGGATCAGGAAGCCGCCGGGCGAGGTCGGGGCGCCTTGCACATCGCGCAGATCCAGCGTGACCAGGCGTCCCGACGCAGCGCTTCGAATACCCCTGACCCCGTCGCCCGCCTCGATCTGCACGCCGCGAATCAACAGGCAGTTGTCCAGCATCCGCGCAGCCGGGTGTACACCTGCTGCGGATCGCCCTCCAGCTGGCGGATGGAAGCGCCGTATTCCGCTGTTTCCGGAAGAATGCGCAAGCGTTCGATGTCCACGTGGCCATCAGGTGGAGGCGGTTCAGAATGAGCGCGCGCGGAGCATCTGAAAATAGGCCCGCCAGTGCGCGTCCGAGATGAACCAGGGCTGGGTGAGATCGTAGGTGCGCATGTGGGATGCCGGCGCACGGCCGTGGGGGTACCGCTGGTGGCTTTGAGCCGTCCCTTCTCGGGGCGGGTCTCCTGCTCGGACGCTTCGATCAGCCCATACATCAGGTGCGCAAATCGCCTGTGCGAACGGGAGAGCGTGATGCTGAACGTTTCAGGGGGATTCAGGCTGAGTCGGCAGCACGCAGCCTGATCTTGCGCGGCTCACAGCGGCGTCCAACTCGGCTTTGCCGGAATCGACCGGGCCAGCCGCGCGCAGCGAGGTTATCGCAAAGAACCAGAGACCAACATTCGAAACGTGGCGCACGCAATTCGCGCGCTGTCGCCACTCCTGGCGGCACGCTTGGTAGCTGGAAGACCGGAGCAAGTGTCGAGAGGAGTCTCGACACGACGAGGTGCGTGCGCCACCTGGGAGCCAACCACCACTGCACCGCATTTTCGCCGAAAGGTTGCGATAGATGATGGCGAACCCGATCGCCCCCATGGCCAGCAGTGCCAGTCCGGTGTTAGTCTCATGCAGCAGAAGTTTCCCGACGCCGAACAGAGCGCCATAAATCAGCATACAGCCCCCAGCCCAGCACACGAGATTGGAAAGCCCGTCGCGCGATGGCTGGACTTCCGGCGCCAGCGCGGCAATAGGCGTCCACCCTGATCTTGGACGGGCGAGTTCGCCGATAGAAAGCGACCAGAATATCGTTTTTCTCAGGACCCGTGAGAAATGTCACGGCCAGCCACACCGCAGTGGTGATCGCCACGGTCGTAATCATCAGCCAGGCGAAATCCAGGGGCTTGTCGCTATCGAGCCCCCACCCGAGTTGCAGACCCACCGAGACAACGAACGCCGTCAGCATGGCCGGAAACTTCACTCCAGGCGTTGATGCGCCACCAATACCAGCGCAGCAGCAGCACGCCTCCGGTTCCGGCGCCCGTCACCAGCAGCAGTTTCCACGCTCCTGCGATGGAATCGAGATAGAACGTCACCACCGCCGATACGAGCGTCAGGAATACCGCTGGCCGAGGAGCTGTGCAAATGGTCACGCAGCTCTCGCCGAATTTCAAAGCGGCGATAAAAAATCGTTCACCAGATAGCTCGCGCCCCAGTTGAGCTGCGTCGCTGATCTTGGTGGACATGTAGGCCGCCGCGGTCGCCACCATCAGGCCGCGCAGCGACGGAGGCAGCGTCAGGATCATCACGCCGGTGTCGGGCTTTTCGAGTTCCGGGAACAGGATCAGGGAAGCGAGGATCATAATTGGAGGGCCATGGCTGAATTGCGTAGTGCGCCACGTCTCGACACGTCCGCGAGCAGGGAATTCTTTTCGTCCTTGGCGCTTAAACACGCTGCGCGATGTAGCCTCCGCCGCCGCTCCCGGATAACGAGGTCGCTACGAGATATAGACCAGGAACGTGAGAGATCGGGGACGAAGTTGAGCTAGAGAACCTCCCGAGCGCGCCGCGTCCAGCAGTAGAAGCTTCTGCTTCATCGCCTCCATGCCGCCACGGCCCGCACCGCGAACACCGCCAGCACGATCACCATGCCCATCTTGACCGCGAACTGAACAGGTCCGTCACCAGCACGCCCCCAAGTCCGGAGAGCGTCGAAATAAACGATGTAAGTGCAATGAGCCCGATCACGATCGCCAGGGCTTCGAGCTTGGCGACGCCCAGGATCAGCATCAGGATATCGACCATCGCCTTGTTCACCCAGCCCAGGATGATGCAGTCGATCGGAATCCCCAAGTACACACCCGAATCCCTCAGGAAGGCGGCGGGAACCGCTGGAGTAGCGGATCTCGGCGAATTCGACGTCGGTGGTCACGCCGGATCGCCGCCACAGGCGCGCGTAGACATGTCACAGTGCCGCTGTCTCCAGACGAAGCACCACCACAGCCCGGCGATCCCGTTGGCCGCGACCATTCCGGTGACTGCCAGGGGCGTGTCGGCGGCGAAGGTGGGTCGCGGACCACTGGCAGTTGGAGCACCACGGCACGTTGCGGCCGGAGAGAAAGAATTCGTCGCGCGCGCAGTCGAGCGTCGACGAATTCTTCCTCTCCGGCCGCAACGTGCCGTGGTGGCTGGCCGGCACCTCCATGGTCGCGACCACCTTCGCCGCCGACACGCCGCTGGCGGTCACCGGCATGGTCGCGGCCAACGGGATCGCCGGCAACTGGCTGTGGTGGTGCTTCGTCGCGAGCGGCATGCTGACGGTGTTCTTCTACGCCCGCCTGTGGCGGCGCTCCGGCGTCATGACCGACGTCGAGTTCGCCGAGATCCGCTACTCCGGGCAAGCCCGCCGCGTTCCTGCGCGGATTCCGCGCGCTCTACCTGGGCATCCCCATCAACTGCATCATCCTCGGCTGGGTGAACCAGGCCATGGTGAAGATCCTGATGCTGATCCTGGGCGTCACCAAGCTCGAAGCCCTGGCGATCGTGATCGGGATGATCGCGCTGACCTCGTTCATCTCGACGCTCTCCGGACTGTGGGGCGTGCTGGTGACGGACCTGTTCCAGTTCGTCGTCAAGATGGGCATGGTGATCGTGCTGGCGGTGTTCGCCGTGCGCGCCGTCGGCGGCATCGACGCGATGAAGCAGAAGCTACTGCTGATCGACGCGCGACGCGCGCGGCGCAGGCGGTTCGGTGCTCAACTTCGTCCCCGATCTCCACTCGGCCTGGATGCCGCTGATCACGTTCCTGGTCTACATCTCGCTCAACTGGTGGGCCACCTGGTATCCGGGCGCCGAGCCGGGCGGCGGCGGCTACATCGCGCAGCGCATGTTCAGCGCGAAGGACGAGAAGAATTCGCTGCTCGCCACGCTGTGGTTCAACGTCGCGCACTACGCGATGCGGCCGTGGCCGTGGATTCTGGTGGCGCTCGCTTCGCTGATTCTGTTCCCCGGCCTCGACAGGACCCGAGACCGGCTACATTCGCGTGATGATCGCTGACGCTGCCTCCGTCGCTGCGCGGGCTGATGGTGGCGGCGTTCGCGGCGGCCTACATGTCCACCATCGCCACGCAGCTCAACTGGGGCGCGAGCTATCTGGTGAACGATTTCTACCGCCGCTTCTGGAAACCGGGCAAGAGCCGAGCAGCACTACGTGACGGCTTCGCAGCTGGCCACGGTGTTCCTCACGCTGGTCTCGGCGGTGGTGACGTTCTATCTGGATTCGATCGCCGGCGCGTGGAAGCTGCTGCTCGTGACCGGCGCGGGCACCGGAGGCGTGCTGCTGCTGCGCTGGTACTGGTGGCGCATCAACGCCTGGAGCGAAGTCTCGGCCATGATCTCGGCGCTTCGTCGTTTCGGTCGGCGCTGCAAGTCGGCTTCGGCCTCGATAGCGACAAGCCGCTGGACTTCGCCTGGATCTGATGATCATCACCGTGGCGATCACCACCGTGGTGTGGCTCGCCGTGACGTTCCTCACCGCTCCCGAAAAAACCGACGTTCTGGTCGCTTTCTACCGGCGGACTCGCCCGTCTAAGTCAGGGTGGGCGCCGATCGCCGCGCTCGCGCCGGACGTCCAGCCTTCGCGCGACGGGCTCTCGAATCTCCTGTGCTGGGGGGGAGGCTGTATGCTGATTTATGGCGCTCTGTTCGGCGTCGGAAAACTTCTGCTGCATGAGACGGGCACCGGACTGGAGCTGCTGGCGATGGGCGCGATCGGTTTCGCCGTCATCTATCGCAATCTTTCGCGGAGGGGCTGGAGTGCGGTGGTGGACTAGTTCTCAGGTGGCGCACGCACTCGTGCGTGCCGTGTCGAGACTCTTCTCGACACTTGTCCCGATTTCCGAGCCACCGAGCGTCGCCAGGAGTGGCGACGCGGCACGCACGAGTGCGTGCGCCACGTTACTTGATTCTTGCGACAGCTTCGGCTGCGCGCGGCCGGCCCGGTCGATTTCGGCAACGCCGAACTGGACGCCGCGGTGGCCGAGCGCAAGCTCAGGCTGCACGTCGATACCGAGCTGAACCTGAATCCTCCGGAAACGTTCAGCATCACGCTGTACAAGACCGGCCTGGCCCGCATCACCGGCGGCGATTTGCGCGGCCTGATGTACGGACTGATCGAAGCGTCCGAGCAGATTCGCGCGACCGGGACGGCTCAAAGCCACCAGCGGGAAACCGGCCACGGCCGTGCGCGGAGTCCGCATGACGCTCCGCACCTACGATCTCACCCAGCCCTGGTTCACCTCGGACGCGCACTGGCGCGCCTATTTCCAGACCCTCGCCCGCGCTCGCCTAAACCGCCTCAGCCTGATGATCTCCTTGGCCGACGTGGACATCGAACGCTTGCGCATTCTTTCGGAAACGGCCGCGGAATACGGCGTCGATTTCGTCCTGGGCATCCGCCAGCTGGAGGGCGATCCGCAGCAGGTGTACGCCCGGCTGCGCGGGATCCTGGACAATTGTCTGTTGATTCGCGGCGTGCAGATCGAGGCCGGCGACGAGTCGGTTCAGATGTACCAGTTGGGCGTATTCCAAGCGCTGCGTGAGTCGGGACGCCGCGTCACGCTGGATCTGCGCAACGTGGAAGACCGGCCGGACCTGGCGCGGGCGGCTTCGGCATCGGGTGTTCCGCTCAGCGAGCGCGGGTTCGAAATGGACGCCCCCGGCCCGGACTTCATGGGCGATCATCACCAGCTCTACTGGAACAATGGACGGACCAGCTACGATGCGGCGTTCCAGGATTCAAAATAGTCGCGTGCCGTGGTGGAAATGGAGCTCGCCTGCGGCGGCTCTGACGATCACGCTGGTGGCTGGCTGGTGGGCGTCGCGGCCGCCCAAACCGCCTGCGATCGTCTCGATCGACGTGAAGGTGACAGGAGTGGTTCAGAAGACGGTTCCGCTTACAAAGGCGGAGATTCCGGAAAACTTCTACCCGGAACCGAAAAACTACTTCGACTACTTGTTACCGGCTGCAGCGAGCGGCTCTCGATGATGTGATCGATGATGCCGTACTCCAGCGCCTGGACCGGCTCCAGAATGTAGTCGCGGTCCACGTCGCGCGCGATCTTTTCCACCGGCTGGCCGGTGGCCTTGGCCAGAATATCGTTCAGCGTCTCGCGCATCCGCAGGATTTCGCGGGCGTAGATGTCGATGTCCGTGGCCTGTCCGCCCAGGCCGCTCATGGACGGCTGGTGGATCAGGATGCGCGCGTGCGGCAGGCTGTGCCGCTTGCCCTTGGTTCCGCAGGCGAGCAGGACGGCCGCCATCGAAGCCGCTTGTCCCACGCAGTAGGTGATGATATCCGGCTGGACCAGGCGCATGGTGTCGAGGATCGCCAGACCCGCCGTGATCGAGCCGCCGGGAGAATTGATGTAGAGCGAGATGTCCTTCTCGGGGTCCTCCGCCGCCAGGAACAGGATCTGGGCGATGATCAGGTTCGCCACGTTGTCATCGATCGGCGTGCCCAGGAAAATGATGTTCTCCTTGAGCAGGCGCGAGTAGATGTCAAAGGCGCGCTCGCCTCGCGAAGTCTGCTCGACGACCATCGGAACCAGAACGGAATTCTGCATACTCTCTCCTTGGCGAAAAACGGCCGGTAACCCCTACATCCCCGGGGTCCGCGGGCCCCTGCACTCCGGGCCCGTAAGGGCCTCCTAAACTCTATGATACGCGACTGGATAGCAGCCGCGCGCGCAAAAGTCCAAGGGAATCTTAAAACCTGCCGATATATTCTAGGGGTAGGGTGACGAGTCACCCCACCTTACGACCGATATGCGCATCCTGATCGCCGACGATAGCGTCGTCTCCCGGCACCTGCTGGAGGCGACCCTGCGGAAGTGGGGGTACGAAGTCGTGGTCGCCACCGACGGTGTGGAAGCGTGGAATGTGCTGCAAGGCGAAAATCCTCCCCGGCTCGCGATTCTCGATTGGGTCATGCCGGGGCTCACCGGACCGGAAGTTTGCAGCCGCGTGCGAGAGCGATCCAAGAACAAGGACCTGGACTACACCTACATTGTCCTGCTCAGCTCGAAGAGCCAGCGCGAGGATCTGATCGAGGGCCTCGAGGCCGGCGCGGACGACTATCTGACCAAGCCTTTCGATCAGCACGAGTTGAAGGTCCGCCTGCGCGCCGGAACGCGCATCATCGACCTCCAGCGCGAACTGGTGTCCGCGCGCGAGGAACTGCGCGAGCAGGCCACCAAGGACTTCCTGACGCGGATCTGGAACCGCTCTTCGATTTTGGACGTGCTGACGCGCGAGCTGTCTCGGGCTACCCGCGAGCAGCGGTCGGTGGGCGTGGTGCTGGCGGACCTGGATCGCTTCAAATCGGTCAACGATACGTACGGCCACTTCGCGGGCGATGCCGTGCTGCGCGAGTTCACCCGGCGCATGACGGCCGCCATGCGGCCTTACGATTCCATCGGCCGCTACGGCGGAGAAGAGTTTCTCATCATTCTTCCGGGCTGCGACGAGCGCTGCACGGGCAACCAGGCGGAGCGCATGCGCGCCGCGCTGGCCAATGAGCCGATGATGATCGGGGACGTGCGCGCATGTGGTCACGTGCAGTTTCGGTGCAACCAGCTGGCGGCCCGACGCGAGAATCGACCGCCGATGAACTCATCCACCTGGCCGACGACGCGCTGTACATGGCCAAGCACCAGGGACGCAATTGCGTGGCGGTGCTGACGCCTCCCAACGCGGAAGCTGTCGCGCAGACAATCAAACTTAGCCGGCTGAAACCGTCGGTTGCGAGGTACGATCCACCGCGGGCTTTCGTTTGCGCGCGCGCATCCAGGCGATCACGCGATACCCCAGCAGCACGGTCACGATGGCGGCGTACATCAACGGCAGGCGGATGTCGGACTTCACCAGCCACCAGTAGTGGATCACGGCCGCGACGGCCGTCAGATAGATCAGCTTGTGCAGCTTCTTCCAGCGTTTGAACCCGAGCCTGCGCACCCAGCCGGCCGTGGACGTAATCGCCAAAGGAAGCATGGCGAGCAGCGCCAGCATGCCGACGGTGATATAGCGGCGCTTGACGATGTCCTCCCATATGGCGGGAATCGTGTTTTGCCGCGGGTCCAGGACCACCCAGACCGTGAAATGGACGCAGCCATAGAAAAACGCGAATAGTCCCAGCATGCGGCGGTAGCGCGTGATCTGCGGCCGGTTGAGCAGCATCCGCAGCGGCGTGATGCACAGGGTAAAGCAGATGAAACGGATGGTCCAGTCGCCGGTGTAGTGGGTGATGTACTCGATCGGATTGGCGCTGACGTACTGCGTAAAGTCGCCGGTGCTGTAGGCCTCCCAGACCAACCACAGCAGCACGCCCAGCGGCACCAGGGCCAGCACAAACACCGCGACCTTGGTCCATTTGCTGGAGAGGAATCGATTCATGCTGTGCTACAACCGGCCAAACAATGGCGCGGACTAGTGATATTTCGCCAGATCCATCCCGGCATACAGGCTGGCCACCTGCGCGCCGTAACCGTTGAACTTGACTGTCGCCATGTCGCGTGCCTTGTCCCAGGAAACCGCCGCCGAG
The DNA here is from genome assembly GCA_963721805.1 of Nitrospirota bacterium. Lineage (GTDB taxonomy): Bacteria > Nitrospirota > Thermodesulfovibrionia > Thermodesulfovibrionales > JdFR-86 > CAVRJY01. Next base: position 14,667 of record CAVRJY010000004.1, read on the forward strand.
CCTTTGTTCTTCTTTCTGGCTCCAGCGCGGGTGGTCGACTTCCGGATTCACGTTCGAGTAGAAGCCATACTCACGGGAGGAGTACAAATTCCAGTCCGTGGGCGGCTCTTTCTCGACGAAGCGGATTCGGGTGATCGACTTGATGCTCTTGTATCCGTATTTCCACGGGATCACGATCCGGATGGGCGCGCCGTTCTGATTCGGCATGGTCTCGCCGTACATCCCGAAGCGACAGCAGCGCGAGCGGATGCATGGCTTCGTCCAGCCGCAAACCTTCCACGTAGGGAAAGGGGATACCGGCTTCACGCGGCGATAGCATCGCCTTCGAATCGTAGTAGCTCTCAAACGCCACGTACTTGGCTTTGCCGGTGGGCTGCACCTGCTTGAGCAGCGTGCTCAGCGAGAATCCGATCCATGGCACCACGATCGACCAGCGCTCCACGCAGCGATGCCGGTAGATGCGCTCTTCCGGCGCCGACAGCTTCATCACCTGTTCCAGGCTCAGCGTCTTGGGCTGCAGGACCTCGCCTTCGATGCGGATGGGCCATTCTGCCGGCACTTTCCATTTCGGGGCATTCTCGGAGGGATCTTCCTTGCCCGTTCCGAATTCGTAGAAGTTGTTATAGCTGGTGACAGTGGCCTTGGGCGAAGGTTTTTCGTTCCCCAGGTCGTGATAGGGACCGGCCTGGACCAGACCGTTGATCTTGGCGGTCGCCAGCGCGGCGGACGGCAGGGCTAAACTTCCTAGCGTTGCGGCTCCCAGCGTCGCGGCTCCCGCGCCTATAAAACGGCGCCGGTTCAAATATACTTCCTTCGGCGTGACATCGGAATAGTGGAGGTCAGCAGGTTTCCGGATCAGCATGGTTCACAGTCTCCCATCCCATAGTAACTCCGTAGACGGGAGTCCGCAGATACTGGGTACCAACCGGGAAGCCGGCAGGCGCGTACCAGGGAACACCAGCGTCCAGTGCCGCGGAACCCCGGCCGTTACCAAAACACGCCAGAAGCTGCGTGCATTCAGAATTGAAGTCAGTTGATCTTGTCCAGGCCCTCGGTCAGCTCGATGGAGACTCCCCAAGGGTCGACGATCGTCGCAGTGGCGATGTTGTTCATGGCTGCGTCTCTTTTCTTGTAAGGCCGAATGAGCTTGATGCCCTTCGCTTCGAGCTCCTTGCAGAACGCGTCCAGGTTTTTCACTTCAAATCCCACGTGATCTACAACGCGGCCGGCAGTGGGGACGTGAGTGATGGACTGGTCGCCTTCCCACCGGAAGAAGTTGAGGCTGTATCCGACGCCCGGCAGGTCGGCGCCAATGAAGAAGTCGGTTTGCCCTGGACGCAAAGTCGCGTTGAACGCCTTCATGTACCACTGCTGCATCTCGACGTACTGCTTGTTGATGAAGTGGATATGATGCGCCACGATAGGCGGCCGCGTCCTTTTGATCGCTGGTAACGAGCTCGATTTTCACCCCGTCAGGGCCGAGAAAATACGCGAAGCGTCCATACACTGCCGACGTGCCCGATGCCGCTGGCGGTGGCTCACCCGGCTTCGGCTCCCGCCCGGTGGTTTCCTGATATCCCGCGGCTGCCAGCTTAGCCGCCATCGCCGGCACGTTTGGCACTGCGAAGCCGATGTGATCGAAGGCGGTGCCGCGGGTAGGGCCGGCCGGCTTCTGCACGCGCAGGAAGATGAACGCGTCGGGAAACTCAATTACATCGATGCCGCCGAGCTTTATTGCTTTACCGCCGAGCGTGCCGGCCCAGAACTTCTTATGGGCTTCGACGCTGGTGACGTTGAGGTGATAGTGGCCGATGCGGACGGGTGCGTCCGGCGTGACTCACGAGTTGCGCAGACGCAGGCGGCGCCGCGCATGACACCAGCGCGGCCAGATACACAATCGGGCTGGATGCCCTCAAGGCGAAAATGGCTGTTCTCATCTGACGTAACCCTACTTGAGGTCGGCGAGTCCTTCCGTCATTTCGATATTCGTTCCCCAGGGATCTTTGATGAACGCGATCGCGATGCCAAGCTGGGGCACCTTGGTGTAGGGACGATCCAGTTTGATGCCCTGGGCTTCGAGCTTCTTCGTGAACGCCTCGAGGTTTTTGATCTCGAAGCCGATGTGATCGATCGATCGGCCGGTGGTGCCGACGGTCGGCGTCGGCGACGGCGAGAAGTTCAGGGACACGCCGGGCAGCTGATCCACCACGAAAGCGGACGCCGGATTGGCCGGAAGCATCGTCGCGCCGAACGTCTTCGCGTACCACGCCTGCATCTCGGTGTTCATCTGCCCGAAGAAATGGATGTGATGAAGCTGAATCGGGGCCTTCTGCGATTTGACTTCGACGAACTCTACTTTGACATCCTCCGGACCGAGCGCAAACGCGAGGTTCGTCGTAGGACTGGCGGCCGCGATGTCGTCGGTTACCTTCACGTTCGCGGCGACCGAATCGGCGGTGATCATTTTGAAGCCGTTCGCCTTGATCTTCGCTACGAGCGGCTTGAGATCGGGAACGGAAAAGCCGATGTGGTTCACCGTCGTGCCGATCGAGCCGCCCGTCGGCGCCTGCATCGGACGGAAAAAGATCAGAACATTCGGGAACTGGATGATCTCCTGCTGCCGGTCACCGGAACCGATCTTGACCACGCTGCCGCCGAGCGTGTCGGCAAAGAACTTCTTCTGTGCGTCCATGTTCGTGGTGTTCAGATGGTGATGCCCGTACACGACCGGACCTTCTCCGGCAACCAGAATCTGCGCACTGGCAACGGCCGGCACGAACAGCAGGATGGTTAGCCCGATTCCGGTCAATAAACGTTTCATGAAAACCTCCCTGGCCGCCAAGTCTTACACGATATCGCCTTTGTGCTTCACGTTGTACTTCACGGACGGGCAGTCCGGCAACTCTCGCGTCGACGTCGCTCGCGCAACGTCAATGAGCTATCGTTGAAAAATGAAAAATCTCGATTGGGCCAAGATCCCCAGCTTCGATCAATTGCCGGTCAAAAAGGGCGCCCCGCCGGAATCTTCCTGGGGCGTGTTTGGCGATGACGATCAGTTCGGTTGCCTGAACTTCCTGACGCCCCAAGGCGTGGTCGACGCGGCGCGCCTGGTGCAGACCGGAACGGTCTTCCGGCTGGATGCCAAAATCGGTTTCGCCAAGCCGCCGCTGTTCGGCCGGGCCGCGGTCAGCCACCAGGTGGTTCCGCTGGCCCCGTTCGCCAATGACGATCTGGTAAACAATTTCAACACGCAGGAAGGGAGCCAGTGGGATGGATTGGCCCACGTGGGCTACCCCAGCCTGGGGTGCTACTACAACGGCGTCCAACCCAGCCAGATCGGTCCGGGCGGTGAGCTGAGCATCCATCGATGGGCCGCGAGATTCGTCGGCCGGGGCGTGCTGATCGACGCGTTCGGTTTCCGCAAGGCCATGGGCCGCGACGTCCAGCCTCTGGAGCGGGACGTATTCACGCTCGCCGATCTGAAAGGCGCGCTGGAGCATCAAGGCACGACGCTCAAGCCCGGCACGATTCTCCTGGTCCGCACCGGCTGGATGGAAAGCTATGAGACAGTGTCCGCCGGAACAAAAGGGCGACCTGTCGACGTTGGAACGCGTGAAATCCGCCGGGATTGAGGCCACTCGGGAAATGGTCGCGTGGCTGTGGGACCAGCGCGTCGCCGCGATCGGAACCGATTGCCCGGCCGTGGAGCCGATGCCCTCCAATTTCGCCGATGAGGGGATTCTGCATTACCGGGCTCTGCCCTTGCTGGGGCTGCCCTTGGGCGAATTGTTTGTCCTGGCGCCGCTGGCCGAAGATTGCGCGCGCGACCGGCGTTACGAATTCATGGTGGTGTCGGCGCCGATGGTTCTGGAAGGCGGAATCGCGACGCCGCCTAACGCGGTCGCCATCAAATAGAAGTCGGCATCGCAAGTGCCACAGCCGCTGGCGGTTCACATCCGCGTCGACGTCTCAAGGCGTTCTTCTGAGCTAGCCGTTTTCGACGCGCGCCTTTATATCCGAGTACGCCGTATCGATGAGCCTGCTTAGGGCTGCGGCGTTTGTAGCCGTTCCCGGTCTCAGCTTCACATGGCGCATGAACCTGCCGGTGCCTTGCAACAAGCGGGCCGGATCCGGCAGCGCTGCGCCGTGAAAGAACCCCACGTTTACGTGCGAACGGAATACATTGACGTAGCCGAAGGGCGCGTCTCCCAGACATGCAACCGGACAGCCGTCATGCAAGAGCTCCCGGACTTCGTCGCCGCATTTTCGCATCACCTCAAACCACTGATGCGCGATGGCTCCCAATTCACCAGCATGCTCTTTCATCCACGCATCGATGGCGGGATCCCGCTCGACAGCGCCGTTGAATCGCAGCAATTCCGTTCTCATACGCGGCGAGCTATTCCCGAATCAGTAGTTGCGATTGAGGTCCAGGCCGGCGTAAAGCTTCGAAACCTGGTCGCCGTAGCCGTTGAACATCTGCGTCTTGACGACCTTGGCGCTGAACAAGCCGCCTTCTCCCAAGCGCTGCTCTTCGTTCTGGTCCCAATTGGGATGGTCGTGGTTGGGATTCACGTTGGAGTAGAAACCGTAGGCCGCGGGCCAGCTTTTGTTCCAGGTCGTCGGGGGCTGCTGCGCCAGGAAGCGGATCCGCACGATCGACTTGATGCTCTTGAAACCGTATTTCCAGGGGACCACCAGCCGGAGCGGCGCGCCGTTCTGGTTGAGCAGCGTTTCGCCGTACATGCCGACGGTCAGCAGCGCGAGGGGATGCATGGCCTCATCCAATCGCAGGCCTTCCACGTAGGGGAACTCGATGCCGGCTTTCCTCGACGAGAGCATCAACTGCGGGATCGTAAAAGCTTTCGAAGGCGACGAACTTCGCTTTGCCGGTCGGCTTCACTTGATTCAGCAGCGCGCTCAGCGGGAATCCGATCCAGGGCACCACGATCGACCAGGCTTCCACGCAGCGGTGACGATAGATGCGCTCCTCGAGCGGCGCGAGCTTCAGAATCTGATCGAGGTCCAGAGTCTTGGGCTGCGCCACTTCGCCTTCGATGCGAACCGTCCACGGCGAACTGGGTTTCCACTTGGGAGCGTTCTTGGCCGGCTCGTCCTTGCCCGTGCCGAATTCGTAGAAGTTGTTATAGCTGGTGACGATCTTCTGAGACGTGATCTTTTCGCCATCCGCGTTGAACGCGGTTTTGGCGGCATTGAGCGTCGCGGCGGCGGCGGGGATGGGCAGAGCCAGGGCCGCGGCCAGGAATCTGCCGCCGGTTCAGGTAGATTTCTTTCGGTGTGACGTCCGAATAGCGCATGGCCGTCTCACCTCAAATGGTCCTCGGCAGGCCGCATGGCCCGTGCGGGCTGCTAACGCTCAACTTTCGGACCTTGACGAACATTCGCAGAACATACCGTGGCTGCTACTCTGCCTGATCGTGCAGGCGGCGCTCATGACCCATCGGCTGGACCTGCTGCCGATGTGGAATGACGAGCTGTTCACCGTGCGCGCCGCGCAACAAACGGTGGGGGCGATGCTCGAGATGGTCCGCGGCGATGTGCATCCGCCGCTGTATTTCCTGCTCGCGCATTATTGGATCCGGATCGCGCCCGGCGATGTTCTCGATTCAGCTGCGATGGCTGTCCGTCGTGTTCGCGCTGCTGGCCACCATCGCGCTGGACCGCCTGTGGCTGAAGCATGCTCCGCCGCGCTTGCGGGCATGGTGTCTGGCGCTGTGGACCTTTTCCGCGTGCCTGTTGCTCTATTCCCGCATGGCGCGATCTTACAGCTTGCAGGTCTTGGGATTCGTCATCGTGTGCTGGGCCGCGTGGCGCTGGAGCCAGGAATTCGCTTCGTGGAAAAGGCTGCTGATATGTGCCGGATCGCTGGCGGCGCTGCTCTACACGCACTACGTGCCGGGATTCGCGGCGTGGGCCGGCGTCAACGTGCTGCTGCTTCGGAGCGCGCGTGAGCGTCCCAGCCGCCTGCTGGCCGGAAACGCGATCGTCCTGGCGGCCTACCTGCCCTGGCTGATGACGCTCGCATCGGTGCTGGAAGCGTGGCGCGCGAAACCCGGCCTGCTTCTGATGACCAGTAACGGAATTCTCGAGTGGGGCGTCAAGCTGGCCTACTGGATCTTTTCTTTCTTCTATGGCGAGGCGATCCCGGTGTGGATGCTCCCGGTGACCGCGTTGCTGGCGATACCGGTCGCGTGGCTCCTATGGATGGGAGCCACGATCTGCGCGCGGCTGGGTGTTCCCCGCCCTAGTGACGGCCCTGATCGGATTCGCGGGCGTGGCCGGCTGGGTTTCCTACGCGTTCGGCCCGGCGCGGCTGCTGTTCTTATTACCGCTCGCGTTGCTCGCGATCGCTGCGGGTAGCGGGATACGCGCCGCGCGCGGGAACCGTGATCGCGGCAGCGCTGCTGGCCGCGAACCTGGTCGGCATCGCGAGCTACTTTCAGGCGCGCGATCTGCTGAACATCGGCTATCTGGCGCCGATGGATCGCATCGCGAAGGATATCGCCCACAGCTCTTCCCGGCCGATACGTTGGTCCTGGTCGACGGGCCGAATCTGAGCGGCGTCGTGCTGGAGTACTATCTGCCGGGCTTCTCCACGCGGCAGATTTTTACCGAGCAGGACGCGGAATCCGCGCGCCGCGAACTCGCCAATCCCGCGATCCGGCACGTCTGGTTTTTGCGCAATCCGCGCGACGTCACGCCCGGGCCATGTGCTGGAGCGGCTGGAGACCGAGCTGCGGCAGTCCTGGCCAGGACAACTCCACCCTTACGTGTCGTTTTCACCGACCCACAAGGCGCTGATGCGGATCATGAACGTGCCGGTTACTTCGGACTGGATGTACGCAGCGTGGGAGTTCCGGAAAGTCTAACTGATGATCCCCTTGCGCACCGCGTACAGGATCAGCTCCGGGACGCTGTGCAGGTTCAGCTTTTGCAGGATATGCGTGCGGTGGGTTTCCACCGTGTACAGGCTGAGATTGAGCATCCCGGCGATTTCCTTGTTGGCTCTTGCCTTCGGCCACCAGTTGCAGGACTTCGCGCTCGCGGTTGGTGAGCAGCTCGTAGCTGTCCTCGGCGCCGAGCTCGTCGAGCTGGTGCATGTAATCCTCTTTCAGCAGACTCCGGATCGCGGGGCTGAAGAAGGATTTGCCTTCGGTGATGGCTCCAATGGCGGCAATCAGATCGGCCTCCGCGGAATCCTTCAGCAGATAGGCGCGGGCGCCGGCCTTGAGCGACCGGATCACGTAGCTCTCATCGCGTGTGCATGCTGAGGATCACGACGGCGGCATTCGGGATTCGCGGTTGACGATCTGGCGCGTGGCCTCGACGCCGTTCAACTGGGGCATGGCGATGTCCATGATCACCACGTCGGGATTTTCGGCCGCGGCCAGATCCACGGCCTCGCGCCCGTCCGCGGCTTCGCCGACGACTTCCAGATCCGGCTGGCGTTCCAGCAGCAGGCGCAAGCCGTTGCGCATGACGGTGTGATCGTCGGCTAGAAGAATTCGGATGATCATCGTGCCTCTTCCATGCTCAGCTCGCGAGCGGCAGCTCCACATCCACAGCTGGTCCCCGTGCCCGGACGTGGAATCGACTGGAAGGCGCCGCCCAGATGACGGACCCGCTCCTCCATGCCCACCAGGCCCAGCCCGCGTACGCGGCCGGCGTCGAAGCCCCGGCCGTCGTCTTCCACCGAAAGAACGATCCTGGACTCCTCCTGGCGCACCACCACGCGCACCGAGCGCGCCTGAGCGTGGCGGGCGCAATTGTGCAGGGCTTCCTGGACCACGCGGTAGATGCAGGTCTTCAGATGCGTCGGGCAGTTCCCCGGCCGTCTCGGCTGCCGCCACGTGCACGCGCATTCCGGTGCGTTTGGAAACCTCGCGTGCCTGCCATTCGAGAGCCGGCACCAGCCCGAAATCGTCCAGCATGGAGGGCCGCAGCAGCAGCGTCATGTTGCGGATGATGTTCACGCTGGCTTCGGCCAGCTTCTTGATCGAATCCACGTGCTGCCGGACGTGGGCGGCGTCCGGAGGCACACTTGCCGCGGCGTTGCCAGCCTCCATCAGCAGGGCCGAAAGCGACTGGCCGACCTCGTCATGCAGCTCGCGCGATATGCTGCGCCGCTCCTCTTCCTGGGCCGAAACCAGGCGCGCGGACAGTTCTGTCAGTTCCCGCTGGGCGGTCAAAACTTCCCGATAGCGCTGTTCCAGCTCCCGTTCCAGCCGTAAGGTCCGCCAAATGGTGAATCCGGCCAGCAGCAGGCCCATCCCCACGGCCACAGCCAGGATCAGCGCCAGGCGCCGGCGCAGCCGGCCGAAGGTTTCACTCATCCGGGCGTCCGATGCGGCCATTTGCCGCGCGCTGATCGCGTCCAACTGGTCCACCATCTGGATCAGCTCCGCCCGATGCTGGCGAACCTGGGTAGACAGGTATTCCGAACCACGGAGCTGCCGGTTCTCGGCCGGGATCTGGGAAATGAATGCCAGCAGCTTCCAGTACACCTGGAGCTCCGACTGCAATTCGTGCAAGGCGGCGCTCTCGGTGGGATCGATCAGATTGGTGCATTCGGCCAGCGCCTGGTCGGTTTGGACGCGGGTTTCGGCGAACCGTTCGATCTGCGCCGCGCCGCTCTTTTGATCCAGCGCGAGAAGGTAATCGCGCATCACAATGGCCGATTGGTAAATCCCGGTTCGAATCCGATCGAGCGCGCGGTCGCGCGAAAGGTAGTTGTCGCGCTCCGCCAGGTCGCTGGTGCGGACCTGTTCGAGGGTTCTGCAGGGCGTAGCCGCCCGCCACCAGCATCAGGAGCAGGAGGCTCCCGAAGCCCGCCAAAAGGAAAGGCCGGCCAGCAGGCGTCCTTCCGGTACTGGGGGACGGCAACATCGGAATCTAAGTCTAACCTGAGCGGCCAGTTAAGGAATACCGTCTACACGGGATTGCCGCGCTCGCCGCCGAATGCCTTAATGGAGGACAAGCCTATGAAACAAGCGAACTCACTCTTAATGGGGATGACTGCGATTGCGTTCTTGTCCGTCGCAGCCTGTTCACACAAAGTGGCTGCCGTCAACAAACCTCCCGAAATCAAGCCGGTGGCGCCACTCCTTCCCTCGCCCGCGCGCCCGCAGACAGCGCCAGGCAGACCGCTTCCGCGCCCGAGAGGCAGGTTGCAGACGGCTCAGACCAGGCCGACCACCATGCCGCCTGCAGTGCGAAAGAGGCTGGAGCGATGAGCTGGCTACGCCTCGAAGATGCTCTGTTCGACTACGACAAGAGCACCATCCGCTCCGACGCCAGCGTAGCCTTGCGCGACGACGTGGACGTGATCCGCGGAATTCTGGCGGACTATCCCAATCAGAAGCTGGTCATCGAAGGCCACACCGACGAGCGCGGATCGGCCGAATACAATTTGGCGCTGGGCGATCGCCGGGCGCACGCCGTCGAGGAATTCCTGTCCTCGAGGGTATTCCCGGACCTCAGTTCGCCGTGGTCAGTTATGGCAAGGAAAGGCCCGTGTGCACGGACGAATCGGAGAGTTGCTGGCAGAAAAATCGTCGCGCGCATGTGACCGGCCGCGAATTAACTCGAACATCTTCCTACACACCCTGCCGGAACGAACCCCCGCCGGAACCAAGCAGTACCCGGCGGGGCTTTTTTGTCTAAAATCGTCTAAAACAGGTACACTGTCCTCTATGTGCCCAGCTGCGTTGCTGCAGGCGAGCCGGGCGCGCCGGGAGGGATCATGAAGTGGTATTACGCGGAAGGCGGGAAGCAGATCGGTCCGGTGGAAGAGTCCGCTCTGGACGACTTAGTGCGCCAGGGCGTCGTGCGCGATGACACCCTGGTATGGCGAGAGGGCATGGCCGCCTGGCAACGGCATGCCGCCGTACGCGGGAGTTCCAACCCCGGCCCAGGAAGCGCACGCCCCGCCTCCCCAGCCGGCCTATCAGCCGGGCCGCCGCTGCGGCTTCCCCAGGCGCGGACGTCCGCTATTGCTCCGAGTGCGGCCGCGCGGTCCCTGCCAGCCAGTTGACCAGCTATCGGGGACGCGTCGGTCTGTACGCAGTGCCAGCCGGCGTATTCCCAGCGCCTCGGAGGAGCCACGCGCCGTTTTGGCGGTTTCTGGATCCGCTTCCTGGCCATCGATTATCGACGGGATCATCATTCGGGTCGCCACCTGCCATATCGCATCCCCCTGGGCCTGGCGGGCCTCGGAGAGGTCTGGGGCTGGGCGGCCTGGGCCGCAGTGCGGACCCGGCGCAAGCGCTGGCGGCCTTACCGGCGCTCATGAGCCTGATTGGCCTGTCCGTCCTCATCCAGTTTGCCCTTTCCCTGGCCTATGAAGTCTATTTTCTGACCACGAAGGGCGCGACCCCGGGGAAAATGGCGCTGGGCCTCAAAGTGATCCGCGCGGACGGGGGCCCGATATCGGCCGGGCTAGCCGTCGGCCGGTATTTCGCCAAGATTCTCAGTGGCATGATCTTGTGGATCGGTTTCATCATTGCGGGATTTGACAGCGAAAAGCGTGCCCTGCACGATCACATCTGCGGAACACGGGTTGTCTACACCCGCTAGGACGAGGGGCTAGGCCCCCAGGCAGGACTATTCTCCCAGGACCGTCCCAGGACTGGGGGTTCGTTGCAACCCCCTGATTTTAGCGTCAAGATAGAGCTATGAAACGCAGTACACTCTTGCGATGCCTGCCCCTGTTGATGCTGGTATTGGCGTCTTGCAGCTCCGATCCGAAAGTCCAGGCGCAACGTTACGTCGATAACGGCAACAAGTTTTTCGCCAAAGCCAAGTACAAAGAAGCCGGCATTATGTACCGGAAGGCGATTGCGCAAGAGTCCGCTCTTCGGCGAGTCGTATTACCGCATGGGCCTGACCGACCTGAAGCTGGGAGGCCTGGGAGAAGCCGTTCGGAATGTTCCGCCGCGCCGTGGAGTTGCAGCCCGATAACAGTCGACGCCGCGGTTCAGCTCTCGAGCATATATCTGTTCGCCGCCACGCAGAACGAGCAGCAAGCTCCGCAGCTTCTGGAGGAAGCCTCGGGGCTGGCCGAAAAGATCCTCGCCAAAGATCCCAACTCCTATGACGGTCTTCGGCTCTCCGGCCAGATCGCGCTGTTGAAGAAGCGACAACAAAACTGCCCTTGAGCAATTGAAGCATGCCAACCAGCTAAAGCCGAACCAGTCGGACGTGGTACTGGTGTATTTCGAGGCGCTGGCCCGCAACAACCAGAAAGACGCCGGGGAAAAGATGCTTCTCGATTTCATCAACCAGCAAAAAACTTTTGCCGCGGCTTACGACCGCCTGTATTACCAGTACATGGTCGATAAACAGTTCGACGATGCTGAGCGGATCCTGAAGCTGAAGGTCCAGAATAATCCCAAGTCGGCGAACTACCTGCTCCAACTGGCGACCCATTACGTGATCGTGGTGAACCGGCGCCCGGACATGGATGCGGTGATTCACACGTTGACGGATGAAAAGCAATTTCCCGACGGGCACTTGATGGCGGGCGACTTCTACCTTTTCCGGCTGCGCGAATTCGAACTGGCGAAACAGCAGTACGAAGCCGGCATGGCCGCGCTTCCCAAGGACAAAGCGGTGTATCAGAAGCGCTTGGTCGAGTTGTACGCGACCTCGGGAAGCAATGCGGAGGCGAATCAGATGGTGGATACTCTGCTGAAGGAAAACCCGAAGGACAGCGACGCCATCGCGATGCACGCGGCTCTTTTGTTGACCAGCGGAAAACCGGATCAAGTCAATCAGGCAGCGATCGATCTGCAAGGCCTGGTCGCCAAGAATCCCAACAATCATCTGCTGCGTTTCAACTACGCCCGAGCGCTGCTGGCCAAGACCAGATCGAGCCGGCCCGCCTGCAACTGGAAGACGCTATCAAGACTCGCCCGGACTTCGTGGCCGCAAGAGAATTGCTGGCCCGTATTTATCTGGTCAAGCAAGATCCAGCCAAGGCTCTCCAGGCGGCCAATGACCTTTTGCAGATCGACAAGAAGAACCTTACCGGGCATCTTACGCGTTCGGCCGCTCTGCTGGCCCTCAAGGACAACGACAAGGCCCGGGACGAGCTCAATCTGATCGGCCAGCTATTTCCGCAAAACCCGGATGCCCGTTATCAGGTCGGCCTGTTGGCTTGGCAGGATAAGGACTACAAGAAGGCCGAAGACACGTTCGGAGCGCTTTACCGGGACAACCACGACACGCGTGGATTATTGGGCATCACGGAAACGCTGGCCGCGCAAAACCGTCTGGACGATGCCATCAAGCAAATGGACAAAGCCGTCGCTGCCGAGCCGGACCGGCAGGACTTGAAGCTGGCTCGCGCCAATCTTTACGTGCGCGCGCAACGCTACGACGACGCCATCGCGACCTTTAAAGGATTGCTGGAAAAGCAGCCGGGCTCGGCCGATTTACTCTTCCGGCTGGCGGAGACCTACCGCCGTAAAGGCGATATCAATCTGGCGGCGGATACGTTCCGCAAATCCAGCCAGGCGGCTCCCAACAGCACGCTTCCTCTGGTGCAGCTGGGCTTGATTCTGGAAACGATCGGTCCGGCGGACCAGGCCAAGGCCGTGTATGAGCAGATCCTCAAGCTCGACCCCAACAATGCCATCGCCCTGAACAATCTGGCGTATCGCAAGGCCGAGGAAGGACTGGACCTGGATGCCGCGCTCACCATGGCGCAACACGCCCGTCAGATTCAACCCAATGCGACCGCCATGGCCGATACCCTGGGCTGGATCTACATCAAGAAGAATATGAGCGGGGAAGCAGAGCGCATCTTCAAAGATCTGGTGGATAAGGACCCCAATAATTCCACCTTCCGCTATCACTACGGGCTGGCGCTGATCTGGACTCACTTTGATTATTAGGTTATTGCCCAATGATTCTAATAATATAATTTTAAATATTTTTCATACTGACTTGCCGTTTAGGCTATTGGTTGCTGCTTGGATAGTCTGGCATATGATATTAGGCGGACATAATCATTATTATACGGAAGTCATTCTCAAGAAAACACCGAAGTAGTTATAATAATAGGGCATACCGCTTTTTTTCACATGTGGATTATTCTCAAAAGTCTACCTAACAAACTTCTATTGCGATTTCTTAATTAAATACGCTTTTAACCACAATTCATAAATCAACTTGAAACCATCTACTTTTGACTTTACGGTTTTCTCATCTCTCTTATCAGAACCAACTAGATCATACAGATAGCCAGGATTTTTCATGGCAAGTCGCATCAGGTTGTTGACGTCCATGGGATCGCCAGCATAGGATTCCACAATAAATTTGGCGCAAGAAATAAAAGACTGGTCTTTAATAAATTTTTTATATTGGACGACGATATATTCTGTGCTGATGAGACAAAAATAATCAATCAGATTACCGTCGAATGATATTTCCTTCATTTCCTTATAGCCGCTTTGAATAGCCCCTTTAGTCAGGCTTAAATCCTCTATGGTCATAGTTTCATCCAACGGAAAAGAACCGAGTTTTTGCAAGAACTCATAGTATTTTGCGTAGCGTTCCAATACGACTTTTGTTTCCATAATGGAATTCTACATCAAGAGAAGATATTTAGTCCAGTATATTGCATGTTTCTGCCCATACAGAAAATGTTTACTTGACAACGGAATATGTTTCTATTATTATTTAAATATAGAAAGGGGGCAAAGATGGATGTCCTAGAAATTATGCAATCTCTTAAAATCGCTGACAGTAAATCCCTCGGCGAAATCTTGCTGGCTCGGAATGTTTATTCGACCCTTCAATCCGCTCGCGTCAACGCCCAGAAAAAACTCAACGAACTTGTCGCCCAAGGTGCGCTCGAAAAGGGCGCTGGTTACTATCGTGTTATAGGAAACCGGTCAGAGTTCCACGACCACTCCCGCTTTTTAACAAAACTCCTCGCCGAGCTTTACAAACTCCCAGACATCGAACCTCGTATTTTTAGGGAACATGTTATCGACGAGGTTGGACTGCGCCCGGACGCTATCTGTGTTTTAATCAAACATAATCGCGGCGTTTGCCTGATATTGGAGGCAATCTTAAATGAACCAGAAAAATATCTAGAAATGAAGCGCACCACCTGGACTCACTGGGAAGGTGCGACTGACTATTTATCCAAGTTGTTCGGTTACAAAATCCCCCACTACGAGATTGTTCCCATAACCGTCCTTGACGAGTTCATTTCTTACTTAAAGGAGGCAGTATGAGCCATGTCGCTGTATTTTTGTGTTTCGTGTTGTTGTTGTTCTCGGTAGGGATGGCAGCTAGATCACCTGAACAACCGATCATGGTTGGAAAGGTGACGGAACCCGTTAAAACCATCAAACAAAAGGAGGTGTCTAAACGACTAATCGACCAGTGGTATTCACAAGGCTACAGCCATTCAATGAACAGTAACCCGGACATTATCACGATCTATACGCCTTTCGGACTCGTGAAGGCTTATAGGCAAGGACAAGACGACGCAAAAAACAACAGGAGGCAAAAATGACACACGAGTACTGGCTGTATGTAGCAATCGGCGCAAGTTTCGTGCTGGGTGGGCTGATTTTCTTCAAACTGGGAAAGTCCTCAGGGATGAAGGAATGCCTTTCCCTTCAACAGAGAATGGAGTCCACAAAGATGTGGGCAGAAATACTCAAGAACGTGACTTCAAAGAACGCGCAAAAGGAGGAGCCTAATGTCTGATATCACACCTAACCCTCAAATACCTGCTATGCCAATGGAGTTGTTTACCAACGCTATGCCGGTGATCAATCCTCAAATGGACTGGTCGCAAGGTCTAATCTCTGGATTCGTCCATGAGGCTAAAACCCAGCAAAGGGCAAGAGTCGCCACATTAGAAGCAGACATCAGCGAAGCGAAGGAACGTAACTCAAGTGCCGTGCTGAGAATGATGCAGAACTTCATGACCTATAGCACAGAAACAGACTTGCGCTTCAAACGGGCTGACCATGAGAAAGAAAAGTTAGCCCACGAAAAGTATTTGTGGGGCATAGAAAAGGAAAACGCCGTAATAGCTAGGGATACCGGCCAAGCCAACTTGGTTAACCTCCAACTCAAAAACATGCTGTTAAAGACGGAGGTTGAAATATCGGCGGTTGACTTAAAAGGAAGACTAAAGGAAATGGAGGCGATGTACGGTGGACCTGAATCGGCTTAAGATCGGGTTAAGCACCGACTACGTTCCTATCTACATAGACGGCAAAGATAGATATAAAGCCATAACCGCTGTCGGCAAGACAGGAGGAGGAAAGAGCGCGTTGATAACTAACTGCGTCCAACAGGACGGTTACTATAACCACTCCAAGATAATCATTGAACCCTCAGGGTTTCTGGCTCAGGACTGTTACTCGATCCTTAAGGGAAAGGCGCTGTATTGTTCACTGGATAACCCAGTGTCAATTAACCCAATGCAAGCGCCATATAACCCTAACCAGATTTCTGATAATGTGGCAGAGGCGCTTAATCAGGTTATAGCCTTAACGACACCCAACACACCCTTTACTGTGAAGATGAGGGCAATACTAGACTCAGCGGTTAAGTGGTGTTTGGGAAATAACCGACGCAGCCTGTTACATGTCAGAGACTATATCAACAACCTGAAAGGAGAAGGAGAAACAAGGGACGGCATTATTCAGCGGCTTAACTTCCTACTCAACGATGAAGGTATGCAGCCTATTCTGTGCGGCAATAACTCCGTTGAATGGGGACAGTTAATCGCCGAGGGTAAATCCCTGATATTCGATGCTTTCGGGATGAGCAGGGAAAAGATGATATTCGCAGGAAATATCATCAGCCAAGGGGTCAAGAACTATTTCCGTTACGAGCGCCCCAAGGAGTCTAAACCGGTCTCTATGTGTGTGGACGAGTGCCACCTATTCATTAACTTTAACTTCATGGACATTCTAAAGGAGGGCAGGAAGTTCAAACTAGGGGCTGTCCTGGCTACGCAGGACTTTGCCATGATCGATGACAAGATGGCGAGGGTTATGTGCAACGTGGGAACACTGTTGGCTTTCCGGCTCGGAGCAAGAGAAGCTCAGATTATCGGCAGGGAAATGGACTGTTCACCACAAACTCTCCAGTTCCTTGAAAAATACCATGTCGCATACATGACACCCAAGGAAAGGGGGATAGCCAAAGCGCCCAGGCCACCGCTATTTAAGAAGCTGGAAGTTAACCGGGTGGAACCCAAAGTTAAATCAGCAGGATGGTTTGACCTTGAGTCCTACCAACCAGCATGACCACCATATCAAGCTGTCGGTCTCCGCGAATGCTCATAGGCAAGGAGCTGAAACTCCGTCCCTTCACTGGGACTAACCGCAAGGTTATGGGGACTCTTATAAAGTGGAGACGGGAAACGTTCCTCTGGGTAAGAGCAGGGAGCGTTTTCTTAAAGGACAAACTTTAGTGGCCTCGGCCCCCATCGTGGGGCCGAGGCTAACACCCAAAGGAGGAACACGCAGATGTACAGGCTAATGTTGAAGGTGTATACATGGATTCGCGTTCATCTTAAACGAGAGAAGAAGACTGAAGTGTGGCATATACCTTATTCGACGCTGATACGCACAGAATACGACAAGATAAAAACGCAAAAGTACCTTACTTAATATGGAGCTTTTGACCGCTGACCAAGTAGCCGAACTCATAAAAGCCAGTAAATGGTTTGTGTACAGACACTACCAGGAACTCGGCGGGTTCAAACTCGGCTCATTGGTCAGGTTCGAAAAATCCACTGTGGAGGTGATACTCAATGACAGTCTACAGGCATCAAGGGAAATGGCGCTTCGACTTTCTGAAAGGAGGTCGGAGGTTCAAGGGCGGGGGTTATCCGACGAAACAGGAGGCTCGGAGTGCCGAAGCCGAGGCCAGAAAACATGTCAGAAAGACGAGTTTGGACTTTATAAAGCTCTGCGCCAGCCGCCTAAGGGAACTAAAGGCTAAGCGCACCCAGAAGTACCTCAAAGAGAACCTGTCGTTCTTGAAAAAGTTAATTGCCCCTTGGGGCACAAAAAGGAGGTGACACGTGAAGATGTTGAAGCCTATCTCAACGAGAGGGCTTTGAAGTCCGCAAATGTAGCCAACAAGGAACTCCGTTTTATCAAGGCACTCTTTAGCCACGGAGAAGAAAGGGGTATGTCGGGTAATCCAGCCAGCAAGGTTAAGCCTTATCCGATTTCAAAACAGCGGAAATACATCCCGCCAGAGGAAGACATTAGGGCAGTATTCGAAATAGCCGAGCCTTTGGATCGGTTATATCTGATGGTTATCGCTCAGACCCTTGGAAGAATCACGTCGGTTAATCAAATCCGCTGGTTAGATGTTAACTTCCGGGACAACTATGTCTCCCTCTATACGAGGAAGGCCAAGAACTCAAACGTCAAGGAAATCCGCATCCCGATGAACAGGGTGCTGAGAGCCTGTTTTGAGAACATCCCACGCCAAGGAGAGTATGTGTTTATCAATCCAAAGACAAAGAAGCCGTATGGCTACCGCAGCAAGTTTCTCAAGACGCTATGCAGGAAAGCCAATGTTCAGGTTTTCGGTTATCACTCGCTCAGGCATTTCGGAGCCTCTCGGTTGGACAACAAAGGTGCAGCTCTAAGCGACATTCAAAAAATCCTTGGCCATGAAAAAGCCAGCACAACGGCTATCTACCTTCAGAGCTTAACAGGAAGCGTGGAGAAGACCGTGGAGCTGCTTGAAGACCTAAGTCACCCCTAAAGTCACCCCTACCGATAAAAAAAGGGCTTGCGAAATCCTCGCAAACCCTTGGTATTAATGAAGCCGGGAATGGGAGTCGAACCCACGACCTGCTGATTACGAATCAGCTGCTCTGCCTCTGAGCTATCCCGGCTGAAATAGAAAATTTACTATAGATGATGGTGTTTTTTCAATCCGGCTGCCCTGCCCCGCCCTTTGCGGCGCCCTCCCCCACCGCGCTTGACTCCATCGGACCGACAGGGTATAATGTGCATATGCACAATTCGCAAGGACGGTTCCATGCCGCGCAATAAAAAACCCCGCACCTGCGGGTGCAGCTTCATGGGCAGGGCATACAAGCCCACCGGCAAGCCGATGAGCGAACTGCAGCGCGTACCTATCGCCGAGGACGAGCTAGAGGCGCTGAGGCTTTGTGACTTGCAGGGGCTCTCGCAGGCCGAGGCAGGGGTACGCATGGGCGTATCGCGCGGTACGGTGCAACGCATATTGGCCTCGGCGCGCCGAAAGACCGCCGACGCCCTCACCGGCTGCAAGGCGCTTGTGCTCGAACACACACTATGCAAAAATTCAGGCAAGGAGGATTAGAGAGGATGAAGATCGGATTCCCTGTAGGCAGCCCCGAGGGGCTGCAAAGCGAGGTTTACGGGCATTTCGGCTCGGCCCCGGCATTCGTGATCGTAGACAGCGAGGGCGGGGTGCGCACGCTCGTTAACGCCGACGCCGTGCACACGCACGGGCAGTGCAGCCCGATCCGCGCGCTCGGGGGCGAGGCAGTCGACGGCATCGTCGTGGGCGGCATCGGGGCCGGAGCGCTTGGCAAGCTCATGTCCATGGGCATCGCGGTATTCAAGGCCGGGGCCCCGAGCATCGAGGCCAACCTCGCCCTGCTAGGCGAGGGCAAGCTCACGCGCATGAACCCGATGATGACCTGCGGCGGACACAGCGGCGGCGAAGGCTGCTCGCACCACTAAAAGAAGGAGAAATAATGGCAAGGACTCTGGAACTCACCAATGAACTGCGCGCGCTGGGGTATATGTGCGGTGTGCTCACCACTCAGCTGACCGACCCGGTCTGCTGCGACTGCAGGAAGATGCCCTCGACGCACTCAACGCTCTCGGCCCACGTGGCCTCTCTCCAGGCCCTGTCCGAGGGAAACCTCAATGAGGCCGAGCTTAAGCGCCTCAATGCTATGGCCGAGGTGCTCGCGGCCTCGTCCCTTCCGGTCGAGCCCAAGCCCCAGCGCAAGGTCGGGACATGCAACCTGCCCGGGGGCGAGTGCATCATAAAGCACTCGCGCAACCTATATAAACGCATACAGGGAATCGCGGAGGGCGGAAGCCATGAGTGACAAGAAATTCGTATTCATCCTCACCTCGTCTTTCGACAGGCCGGACGCTATGGCCGGGGCGATGCAGCTTGCGGTTAACATGAAGGCCTTCGACGCGGAGCTGGACTTCTTCCTTATGGACAGCGCCGCGCTGCTGGCGAAGAAGGGCTTCGCAGAGTCAGTCACCTGGCAGAAGAAGGACGAGTTCTCGCCGCTCGCGGAACTGGTCAGGACGCTCACCGAGGACTTCGGCGTCAAGTTCTACGTCTGCGCCTCGTGCGTCAAGGCCAACGGGATCGACGCCACGAACCTCATCCCGAACGCCGAGATAAAGCCCGGCTCGTTCCTCGGCGAGATGCTCATGGAACGCACCCCGCTTACGTTTTGATAGAATAGCTGTACAGTGCAGGACATAACCTCTTTGGCGGTGCTCAACCTGCGGCGCGCGCCCGCGCGCACCGCGGCGGTATTCATATACCTCGCGGCGATGGCCGGCGTGCTGTTCGTGGGAGGGGTGCTGTACCTGGGCGTGCTGGACGCCACATCTCGTGGCGCAGCCCGCTTGGGCGCGGACGCGATGGTCGTGCCCGGCCTCGCGCGGTGCCGACCTCTCTGACATCCTCCTTTCGGAGCGCGGGGCCAGGCCCGTAATGCCCGCGTCGAATGCCGAAAAGGTGCGGCTGATGCCCGAGGTCGCGAATGCGGCGGCCCAGCTCTATGTCAACTCAGGACCGCTTGCCTGCTGCGCGCTCTCGGACGTCCTTCTCGTCGGGTTCGACCAGGCGCATGACTTCACGCTCGCGCCCTGGCTGCGAGAGCGCATAGGCCGCACTTTAGCGGACGACGAGGTGATCGTAGGCTCCGGCATATCGGCCGAGCCCGGCGGGAAGATCGCGTTTTACGGGATGCTGTTTAAGGTCGCGGGAAAGCTCGAGCCCGCCGGGGTGGGCAAGCTCG
The DNA here is from genome assembly GCA_963721805.1 of Nitrospirota bacterium. Taxonomy (GTDB): domain Bacteria; phylum Nitrospirota; class Thermodesulfovibrionia; order Thermodesulfovibrionales; family JdFR-86; genus CAVRJY01. Next base: position 34,738 of record CAVRJY010000004.1, read on the forward strand.
ACCTGACCGTATTTATCCCTCTGAGCGGGGCGCGCAAGATGCTCGCGGAGGCCGCGCTAAAAAGCCCCTCGCCGCCCTCCATAACCCCCGGCGACATATCTGTCGTGCTGGTGAAATTCAAGTCCGGCATCAACCCCGATGCAGCGGCGCTCGCTATCGAGTCCCGGCTGCCGGGGTTGCGCGTAGAGCTCGCTTCCCAAGCGATCACGAGGCTCCGCAGCTCCATGATGACCCCAGCATACGCTGTGCTCGCCGCGGGCGCGGCGCAATGGGCCTCAGGTATCGTGATGCTCTGGGCCGTATTCGGCTTCGTGCTCCAAAGCCGGAGGGCCGAGCTGAGCCTGATGCGCGCCGTAGGCGCCAAGCTTAAGGATATCAGGCGCATGGTCCTGCTCGAGACCGCCCTGCTGGGGGCCATTGCCTCGGCCGCCGGGATCGCGGCCGGAGGCCTGGTGCTGTGGGCCATGCCTGGGATGCCCTACCCCTCCGCTCCGGCCATATTTGCCGCGGCCATTGCCGCCGCAGGCATCTGCGTGCTCACCAGCCTCTCGGCCACGCTATACCCGCTTCACCGCGCCACGGCCGCCTTCTCCCCCCATAGCGCGACGACCGCCGGCCTCTGATTGACAGCCGCCCGCACCTGTGATAGATTCTCTTCAGAGGGCCTGCAATCACTTCGAGGGGAGAGAAAAAGGAGCTGTAGCCATGCCTACGGAGCTAAAGGAAAAGGGTAACGGGAAGAAGACCGGGGAGATCACGGTCTCTAAGCCCGGCGGGATCACCTCTATGTTCGACGAGATGGAGAGGATGTTCGGGGGCATCATGGGCCACGGCCTGATGCACCGCTTCATGCCCCCCTTCAAATGGCCGTCGGAGTTCGAGATAGGCTACCCCTCGGTCGACATCTTCGAGGACGCCGACAAGGTGACGGTCAAGGCCGAGCTGCCGGGCGTTGAGAAAGACGGCGTCAACGTCAGCGTCAACGAAGACCTGATCACTATCAGCGGCGAGAAGAACAAGGAAGAGAAGGTAGAGAAGAAAGATTACTACCGGCTCGAACGCTCATATGGCTCGTTCAGCCGCTCGCTGCGCCTCCCGGCCGAGGTCAAGGCCGACAAGGCTAGCGCGACGTTCAAAGACGGCGTGCTCGAGGTCACGCTCCCCAAAACTGAAAAAGGCAAGACAAAAGGCGTGAAGGTCGATATCAAGTAGCCTGTCTATTGCAAACGGCAAAGGCGGGCGGCCGCAGGCATGCTGCCGCCCGGGTGCCACGGGCACCTCTCAATTTCCTTCATTAACGATATCGAGATAACCTTAAGATAAGTTATACTATCAATTGCCGCTTATGAAGAACATCGTCATCCTTGGATCAACCGGCTCGATCGGCCGAAGCGCCCTGCGCGTCATCGAGGCTAATCCCGACCGCTTCCGTGTGGTGGGCCTGACAGGCCACCGCAACGTCACGCTATTGATCGAACAAGCCATTAAATTTCGGCCGCTCGCGGTAGCCGTAAGCACCCCGGAGGCTGCGGCCGAGGTCCGAGCCAGCCTCGACGTGAAGGTATACGTAGGAGTCGAGGGCATCGAGGCCATCGCCTCGCTGGATGCGGCCGATCTCGTGATATCCGCCATAGTGGGCTCGCACGGTCTGATGCCGACGATGGCCGCGCTCCGCGCCGGAAAGTCCATAGGCCTCGCCAACAAGGAGACCCTCGTGATGGCCGGAGATCTCGTGATGGCCGAGGCCCGCAGCCGCGGCGTCGATATCCTTCCCGTAGACAGCGAACACAGCGCGATATTCCAGTGCCTCGAGGGCCGCGCGCCGGACTCGGTCAGAAAGCTCATCCTCACCGCCTCGGGCGGGCCGTTTATAGGCATGACCACGCGAGAGCTCGAGGCAGTCACGCCCGAGGCCGCGTTAAAACATCCCTCGTGGAGCATGGGCCGGAAGATCACCGTGGATTCCGCAACCCTCATGAACAAGGGTCTGGAGGTCATCGAGGCGCACCACCTCTTCGACGCCGCGCCAGCGATAATCGACGTCGTCATTCACCCCCAGAGCATCATACACTCGATGGTCGAGTTCCGGGACGGAAGCTGCCTGGCGCAGCTCTCGGTACCGGACATGCGCGGGGCCATTGCCTATGCGATGTCCTGCCCCGAGCGCATAGAGGCCGTGATCCCGGCGCTGAACCTGGCCTCGACCGGCACGCTTACGTTTCACGCGCCGGATAAGGCCGCGTTCCCGTGCCTCTCTCTCGCATACGACGCGCTGGAGGCCGGCGGCACGATGCCCGCGGTGCTTAACGCGGCAAACGAGGTCGCTGTCGAGGCGTTTTTAGAGGGCAGGATCGGGTTCATGGACATACCGGCCCTGATCCATAAAACTATGGAGGCGCACGCAACCGTCCCCGCCACCGATATAGATACCATCCTCGACGTCCACCGCTGGGCCGTGGCCCATGCCTCGGAACTCGCAGGGGGCCTGCCGCGATGACGATAATCTCGGCGGTAGTGCTCCTTGGCGTGCTGATATTCGTGCACGAGCTGGGGCATTTCATCGTCGCTAAGTGGATGGGCGTAAAGGTCGAGAAATTCTCGCTGGGCTTTGGCCCGAAGCTTATAGGCAAGACCGTGGGCGAGACGGAATACGTGCTCGCCGCGGTGCCGCTCGGCGGATACGTCAAGATGCTGGGCGAGGACCCCGAGGTCGAACTCACCGAGGCCGAGGCCGGCCGGGCCTTCAACCGCAAGCCGGTCTGGAGGCGCGCATTGATCGTGTTTTCGGGCCCGGCCACCAATCTCGTATTCGCGGCCTTCCTCTTCACGCTGATATTCCTGACCGGCGTGCCGGCATTCTATCCCCGCGTGGGAGAGGTCATGGTCAACACCCCGGCCGCGGCGGCCGGGCTCGTTAACGGAGACACGATCATAGCGATCTCGAACACTCCGGTGGAGTCCTGGGAGGACATGACCGCGATAATATTCGACAGCCCGGGGCGCAGCCTGATGCTCAAGGTCAGGCGCGGCGGCGAGCTCCTGAGCATCCCGATCACGCCCGAGCGCAAGAAGGCCACGAACATATTCGGTGAGGAGAAGGAGCGCGGCCTGATCGGCATAAAGCCCTCGGGCGACGAGTTCACGAAGCGGTTCGGCCCTGTAGATTCGGTCGTGATGGGCGTGCAGCGCACCTGGGACGTATCGGCGCTCACCGTCGTCTCGGTCGTAAAGCTGATAGAGCGAGTCATCCCGGCCAACACGATAGGCGGGCCGATAATGATAGTCACTATGGCCGGGGAGCAGGCCTCGCACGGCGCGATGAGCTTCTTTCTGTTCATGGCGCTCATAAGCGTGAACCTCGGCGTTATAAACCTCTTCCCGATACCGATCCTCGACGGAGGGCACCTGCTGTTTTTCGGGATCGAGGCCGTACGCAGAAAGCCCCTGAGCGAGCACGTTATGGGCATAGCCCAGCGCTTCGGGCTCGCGTTTCTGCTCGGCGTGATGGCGTTTGCGATCTATAACGACATCATGCGCTACGTCTTCGGGAAGGGTACGCCCTAGCCGTGGGCATCGTCATGGGGCGAGAAGAGCTTGTTGATGAATTAGAGGCGCTTCGCGACCGCGGGCTCAAGGTCGTGTTCACGAACGGCTGCTTCGATATCCTGCACGCCGGACACGTGAGGTACTTAAAGGAAGCGCGCGCCCTGGGCGACGCGCTCGTCGTCGGGCTCAACTCCGACCTCTCGGTCGGGCGCATCAAGCCCGGACGCCCGATAGTGCCCGGCGACCAGAGGGCCGAGGTGCTCGCGGCCCTCGCCTCGGTGGACTACGTAGTGTTCTTCGACGAGGAGACCCCGTACGAACTCATCAAGGCCATCAGGCCGGACGTGCTCGTAAAGGGCGGCGACTGGAAGCCCGCGGACATAGTGGGCTCGGACTTGGTGCCTGTTACCATGAGCCTTCCGTTTTCAGAGGGGCTGTCTTCTTCAAGCATCATCGAGCGCATCCGGGCCTCACGCTAATCAAACTTACATTCGTCATATGGCCGAGTTAAAACCACTGATAGCCGCATTCCTGGGCCCGGCCGAAAGCTCGCGGCCCGGCCGCATATACAATCTCGGCGGCTCCTCGATGGCGCTGTACCTGGCCCATGTCCGCGAGCCCATGCTCGCGCTCGGGGCCGGGGACGAGCAGATGCGCCGCCTCTGGGAGGACGTCGCGCTATACCGCCGCCTGCTCGGCATCGAAGCCCCTGAGGCGCTCTACGTGCCACCGTCGGAGTCCGACGCCGAGGGCCAGCGCGCAAGCGCGGTGTACAGGCTCATCGACGAAGGCGCCGAGCTCTCGGTCTTCGCCGCGCGCGAGGCGTTTCAGACACCGCTCTGGAGCCCGGAGGGCCTGCTCGACAGCTCGATGATCCTCGAGCGCGGCACAGAGCTTGCGCGCACGGACGTAGAGGACCGCCTGCTGAAGCTGGGCTACGTGCGCGTCTCACTGGTCACCTACCGCGGCCAGTACAGCGTCCGCGGGTACATACTGGACGTCTTCCCCTCGACCGGGACGCAGCCGCTCAGGGTCGAGTTCTTCGGCGACGTTATAGACGACGTCCGCACCTTCGACCCCGACACCCAGCGCTCCATACGCCGGGCCGAGTCCTTCATTCTCCTGCCGTCGGGCGACCCCGAAAGCGGCATGGGCGTGGAGGGGCTTTATGACGGCAGGCGCGTCTTCGTGGTCGAGCCTGCCGAGGAAGGCGGCATGCCGGAGGGCGCGGTGCTCTTAAGCCGCTACGCCATCGCAGGAGAGGGCATGGATTCCGGGCTGCTGCCCATAGCCGGGCTCGGGATCATGCCGGGCGAGAGGCGCGACATCGCCGCGCTCGCAGGGGCGATAAAGTCCATGATCCCCTCGACCCGAGTCGTGTTTTTCTCGTCATCGCACCGGGCAGGCCGAACGCCTGCGCGACGTGCTTGCCGAGGGCGACGTGACCGCGCCGGTTATAGAATTTAATGAGCTGCCAGCATACCCGGGCGCGGTCTCGATCACGGTGGGCGGCCCGTCGGCCGGGTTTCATGCGCCGGGGCTCCTGGTGCTCACCGAGGAGGAGCTCTTCGGCGGCAAGCCCGCGTACAGGCCGATCAAGAAATCCCGCGTCAAGAAGCTGCTTGCGACTATCGACGACCTCGCCGTGGGCGATTATGTCGTGCACACAGAGAAGGGCATCGGCAGGTTCCTCGGGCTTCAGCGCCAGCGCGTCGAGGACACGGAGTACGAACTCATAGCGCTTGAGTATGCCGAGGGCGCGAGGCTCTATCTCCCGCTCTCCGCGATTGAGCTTATCAAGAAGTACCACGCCGACGAGGGCGCGGCCGTAAGGCTGGAGAAGCTCGGCTCGGCCGGCTGGAAGCGCACGCGCGAGCGCGTTGGAAAACGCATCCGCGAGATGGCGGACGAGCTGCTGAAGATATACGCAGGCCGCGAGGTCGCGCGGGGGTTCGCGTTCTCCCCCGACACCGTGATGCACCGCGAGTTCGAGAGCTTCTTCCCCTACGAGGCCACGCCTGACCAGCTCAATGCCGTGGAGGAGATCAAGCGCGACATGGAGAGCGACCGGCCGATGGACCGCCTGCTGTGCGGCGACGTAGGCTACGGCAAGACCGAGGTCGCCATGCGCGCGGCGTTCAAGGCCGTATTCGACGCGAGACAGGTCGTGGTGCTCGTCCCTACGACGCTTCTGTGCGAGCAGCACGCCCGCATATTTAAAAAGCGCTTCTCGGCCTTCCCAGTGAAGATCGACTACATCAGCCGCTTTAAGTCCCCGGCCGAAAGAAAAGACACCATCGAGCGGTTCGAGCGCGGAGAGATAGACATAGTGATCGCGACGCACGCGATACTGCGCACCGGGCTTAGGGCAAAAGGTCTGGGGCTTCTGATAATAGACGAGGAACACCGCTTCGGAGTGGCCCAGAAGGAGCGCATAAAGGAACTCAGAAGCGGGATCGACGTGCTCTCGCTTAGCGCCACGCCGATACCGCGCACGCTGCAGATGGCGCTCTCGGGCATCAGGGGGATGAGCCTTATCGAGACCCCGCCCGAGGAGCGGCTCTCGGTCGCGACGACCGTCGCGGTCTCGGACCCCCAGCTCATACGCCAGGCCATCGAGCGCGAACTCATCCGCGGCGGGCAGGTGTTCTTCGTCCATAACCGCATAGAGAGCATCGAGCGCACTGCGACGCGCGTACGCGGCTTGGTGCCGGACGCGCGCATAGCCGTGGCCCACGGACGCACGCCAGAGCGCGAGCTTGAGCGCATCATGCTCGATTTCTTAAACGGCGCGATCGACGTCCTCGTCTGCACCGCGATCGTGGGCGCGGGGCTCGACATCCCGACCGCGAACACGATCATCATTGACATGGCCGAGCGCATGGGGCTTGCGGACCTCTACCAGCTCAAGGGCCGCGTCGGCCGCAGCAACGTGCGCGCATACGCGTATTTCCTCGTCAAGAGCGAAGAGACCTTGACCGACGACGCGCGCAAGCGGCTGCAGGCCCTGCAGGAACTCAGCTACGTCGGCGCGGGCTTCAGGCTCGCGATGAAGGACCTCGAGATCCGCGGGGCCGGAAACCTCCTGGGCGCGGAGCAGTCAGGCAATATCGACGCGGTCGGGCTGGACCTGTACATGGAGATGCTCGAACGCGCGGTGGCCGAGATCAAGGGTGTGCCGATCAAGGAGAAGACACACTGCACGGTTTCGATGGCCCTAAACGCGTTCATCCCCGAGGGCTACGTCGAGGACATATCGCTGAGGCTCAGCGCATACCGCGCGGTGGCCGGGGCCGAGACCGAGGAGGAGCTGCAGGAGATCATGCGCGGGCTCGTGGACCGTTACGGCCCTATGCCGCCTGAGGCTGAAAACCTCGTGGCCGTGATGGGGCTTCGGATACTGGCCTCGGGGCTCGGGATCTCGGAGCTGACACAGTTGGGCCGGAGGCTCGGCTTCGCGCTCGCCGAGGGCTCCCCCCTCGCGCCGGACAGGATCATGGCCGCGCTCGGGGCCAAGGTGCGTTTTACGCAGAAGGGCTTCGAGTTCCAGACCGGCAAGGGGGACGAGGCCGTAGCGGCCGCGCGCGCGGTGCTGGGGAGGCTCGCCGGTGCGCCGCCACAGGGGGCATTACCCTTTTAACTAAACGTATAAGTTTCTTGCGGATTATTTGTTATTGTCCAGTAATGGTTTGCCGCTGACCCGATGCCAGTGCTGAATGCCATGCCATATATCCTCAGCCGTCTCGGCATACCAAAACAGATCACGGTCCTCGAGATCGATGACGCCCTCGGCGACCAGAAAATCCACATTCACCGCTTGACGCCAGAAGGACTCGCCCACCAGGACCACCGGCAGAGGCGCTATGCTCCTGGTCTGGATCAGGGTCAGGGTCTCGAACAACTCGTCAAACGTCCCGTATCCTCCGGGGAAGGCCACCAACGCCTTGGCGCGCTTCAGGAAATGCAGCTTGCGCATCGCGAAATAGTGAAACTTGAGACAAAGTTCAGGCGTTATGTAGGGGTTCGGGTACTGCTCATGGGGCAGCGTAATATTAAGGCCGATGGATTTGGCATTCAAATCGAACGCGCCGCGGTTGGCGGCCTCCATTATGCCGGGACCTCCGCCCGTGACCAAAGTTACGCGACAATCCTCCGGCCCCTTACCAGCCGCGGCCACCAAGCGGCCTAATGCACGCGCTTCTTCGTAATAACGGCTCTTAGCCACAATGGACCCGGCCACGCTCAGGCACCGCTGAAGTTCCCCGTTGCCGGGGTCTGCCGCCAGCGCCCGCTCTAAGGCATCCACCTTGCGCCGTGCGGCTGCCGGTTCATGCAGGCGGGTGCTGCCGAACACGACGATGGTATGCTCCACGCCGTGCTGCTGCAATAACAGCTCGGGCTTGAGGTAGTCGATCTGGAGCCGCACGCCGCGCGTCTCGTCCTGATTCAGAAACGCTACGTCCTGATCCGCCTGACGATAGCCCGAGCTGGCCATGATGGCCTGCACCCGCGCCATCGCCTGCGGGTCATCCTCCGCCGCCTTGGGGCTCTGCCATGGCAACGGTTGCAGCCGTTTATGAGGGTGGGCCGGGGCCGGCACCACCGGGTGCGCATCACGATTCTTTGAGTTGCTCATCGCCGCTTCACCATCGGTTTATCGCTCCAATCCGCGCACATGATTAGGGTAAAAGAATAATCCCTGCAAGTCAAGCATACCCGCCTCTGTCACCTCGTCAAATGGCTTTGTATCGCCAAGGGTTTCCGAGCCATCCGCTATTGCACAACCCAGATGGCACGGCGGCCCGGTGACATTCAGATGCGCAAAAAAAAGAATCCAGAGAGGATCAACCCCCTGGATTCAATGGTGCCGAAGGCGGGATTTGAACCCGCATGGGTTGCCCCACACGCCCCTCAAACGTGCGTGTCTACCAGATTCCACCACTTCGGCTGAGCTTAGATATTACTACAGGTCCGGCAGGCTTTTCAAGGGAGCTCAGGGGCGGTCAGCGGCCCTCTAGCGCGCTTTGGACCGCGGCGCGCAAGTCCTCGTCGTTTACCGGCTTCATGAGTATCGCGGCCGGGCCGGTGCCCATCGCGGCCTCGACCGTGGCCGGGTCGGTATGCGCGGTGCAGTAGATGACCGGGGCCTTGAGGCTCTTTTTCAGCGCCATCGCGGTCTCTATGCCGTTAAGCTTGCCCCGGAGCTTGATGTCCATGAGAATCAGGTCCGGGGCGTGCTCGGTGGCGATGCGTATCGCGGATTCGCCCGAGATCGCTATGGGGAGCACCTTATAGCCGAATCCCAGCAGCGTGGCCTTGATGCCGATCGCCACGATGCCCTCGTCCTCGACGATCAGTATCTTGGTTTCCCCAGGATGCATGCGCTTATTATACGGAATTTGGCATGGATTTTCCCGCAGTGGAATCCGTCGCCGTCCCTTGCTCTATACACGCCGATCCTTTAAGATACATCTGTCATCTGACCCTGGAGAGCGCCGTTTACCCGATAAGACACTGATGGGCAATAAAGCAAGAAATGATAGACGCATTGCGGACGCCGAGGGCGCGGGCGTCTCCGGCTCCGGAATTAATCCGGCCTCGGCCCAACCCGCCGGCAATAAGGCCGGGAAGGCCGGATATCTGGCCGCTGGCGCCATCGCGCTCGTTACGTTCCTGATATACCTGCCCAGCCTGCAAAACGGATTATTGAATTGGGATGACGACAAGTATGTCACCAACAACTGGTTCATCCGCCATCTCGACCTCAACCTGCTGAGGTCCGCGTTTGGGTTTCACGAGGCCAACTGGGACCCGCTCACGTGGGTCTCACACGCGGTTGATTATTCGATATGGGGACTTAACCCCCTGGGCCACCACCTGACGAGCATCGCCCTGCACGCCGCGAACTCGGCCCTCGTGTTCTTTGATACGCTGAGGCTGATCGGGCTCTACAGGAAAAGGGACCAGCCGGCCCCGTGGCTTGATGGCCGCGCGGCGCTCGTGGCGGCGGCCGCCACGGGCCTTCTCTTCGGGCTGCATCCCATACACGTTGAGTCCGTGTCATGGGTGGCGGAGAGGAAGGACGTCCTTTGCGCAATGTTCTACCTGCTGAGTCTGATAGCGTACGTCCGGTACTCGGCGGCGGCAGGCGCGTCATGGTATCGCAACAAGTCCTATCTGCTGTGCCTCGGCTTTTTCGCGCTCGCGCTGCTGAGCAAGCCGATGGCCGTGAGCCTGCCGCTCGTGCTCCTGATAATCGACTGGTACCCGGCCGGGAGGATTGATTCGATGCGCTCCCTCAGGGCCGCGATCACAGAAAAGCTCCCGTTTATACTATTGAGCCTGGGCGCGTCCGTGCTTACAGTCATGGCCCAGAGGGCAGGCGGCGCGATGTCATTGACCGAGGCCGTGCCGCTGGGCTCGAGGCTCCTGGTCGCCTCCAACGCGCTGCTTTCGTATCTGTGGAAGATGGCTCTGCCGGTGGGCCTCCTGCCGTTTTATCCCTATCCCAAGTCCATTCCGGCGTGGTATCCGCTGTCCGCGGCGGCAGTGGCAGCGGTCTTCGTAGCCGCAGCGGTCATGGGGCGGCGCCACAAGGCGCTGGTCTCGGCGTTTGGCTATTACGCGATCACGCTCCTGCCCGCACTCGGTATCGTACAGGTAGGGGGGCACGAGATGGCGGACAGGTTCGCCTATCTGCCGGGCATCGGCCCCATGATGCTGCTGGGGCTGCTTGCGGCGTTTGGGTGGTCAAAGGCGAGCGCCTTAAAAGGCGGCGGGCTAAGCGCGAAGGCCGTTTTGCTTTCGGCCGCGGCATTGCTGGCCATTACGCTCGGGTACCTGACGGCGCAGCAGGAGAAGCTTTGGAACAATGACATGACACTGTGGAGCGCCGTAGTCAGGCACTCACCGGATTCCGCGAAAGCCCATATCAACCTTGGCGTCGCATACGCATCTGAAGGCGCATGGGACAGCGCCATCCAGCAATACCAGAGCGCCTTGCGGCTGGACCCCGATTCCGCGAAAGCCCATACCAACCTTGGCGTCGCATACGCATCCAAAGGCTTATGGGACAGCGCAGTGGCAGAATACCAAAGTGCGCTGCGGCAAAACGCTGATTCCTATGAATCCCATTATAACCTTGGCGTCGCATATGCATCCAAAGGCTTATGGGACAGCGCAATCCAGCAATACCGGATGGCCCTGCAGCTTAACCCCTACTCCGATGAAGCCCACAATAATCTTGGCGTAGCCTACAGATCCGAGGGCTTGTGGGACAGGGCGATCTCGGAATACCAGGAGGCATTGCGGCTGCGTCCCGATTCCCACGAAGCACATAACAACCTTGGCATAGCATATAAATCTCAGGGCTTGTGGGATAAGGCGATTTCGGAATACCAGAGCGCCTTGCGGCTGGACCCCGGCTCCTATAAAACCTATAACAATATTGGCTCTGCATATGCATCTCAGGGCTTATGGGACAGGGCAATTCCGCAATACCAGGCAGCACTGCGGCTGAACCCCGATTTTTTTGAGGCACATTTCAATCTTGGCGCCGCATACGCATCCAAAGGCTTGTGGGACGGGGCAATCTCAGAGTACCAGGCAGCCTTGAGGCTGCGTCCCGATTCCGAAGAAGCACGCCAGAGCCTCAGTGATATAGTCTCAAGACGGCGTTAAAAAGGCCGTCGCGCGCGGCTGCGCCTTATGGCGAGGAGCTGATGCGGGCCCCCTTCGCCTTTACAAGAATAATGATGAATTGCTATAATTTTAAATGCGAAAAATTGTGATTGCCTTGGGCTTATTAACTGCCGTTTTCCTCACCGCCTGCGCCCCTTCCAACAAAGACGCCGACGGAGCCGTACTGGTCGTCAAGGCTTACGCAAAGGCCCTCGAGGAGGCATATCAAAACGATAACGCGGATTTTCTGAGCCCTTTCGCCACGCCCAAACAGGTAAGCGACATCAAGCTCAACATCCTCTCATACAGGACTGCGGGACGGCATTACAATGCCAGGCTCGACAATCTCACGATCAAGTCCACCGCGAAGTCCAAGGCCAAGGACGGCGAAGACGAAGTCCTTGTCCGGACCCAGGAGGAATGGAAGTTCTGGGTGACCGAGCTGGGGAAGAACACCATAGTCATGCCCGCCAAATCCGCAACTTACGACATCACCTACCATTTGCACAAGAGCGGTAACTCATGGGTCGTACGGGATATGGACGTGAAGGGGTAGGCAGCAACCAGCCCCGTCTTCCTGTTTTTTATCCGAGCCCTGTCTCCAGATTCGCAGATGCGCCGTTGCTCCCCGCCGGCCTGTTCCGGAGATAACTCCTCGCTGCCGTCTGCTTTACACCCGGCGCGCGGGTTGGATATAATTCTGCTGCCATGAAGACCGATCCAAAAAAATTAGTCTGGCCTGTTGCGGTAATGGCTGCAGGACTGATTCTGAGCCTGCGGCTGCTCACCGGCGGATATTTGTTTGGGCATGACATGGCGACGCACGCCTTCTGGGCCCAGCAGTTTCTGATGTCCCTGTCCTCGGGCCTCCTGCATCCGAGCTGGGTGATGGAGACCAATCTCGGGGCCGGAAGCCCGGCGTTCGTCTTCTACCCGCCGTTTATCTTCTATACCTACCCCGTCTTCGAGCTTTTCACGCACAACGTGCCATACATCATGCTTTATTCCGCGGCGCTGGCGCTCGTCTGGTCGGGGCTTGCGATGTACCTTTACGCCGGGCTTTTCATGGACAGGCCGCGCGCCTTCGTCGTCTCTCTCATATACATGGCGGCGCCTTACCACCTGCTGGATATATACATCCGTGCCAATATGGCCGAATTCTGGGCCTTCGCTTGGATTCCGCTCGTGTTCTATGCGGCCCACAGGGCCGCGACCGATCCGAGCACGAAGCGCACGGCATGGCTCGCTGCCGCATTTGCAGGGCTTGTCGTTACGCATATCCTCACGGCTATGCTCGTGGCGGCCTTCATAATCCCCTATATGCTCGTGTTTGCGGGACGCGCCGGGAGGAAAACCGCCCTGCTGCATGCCGCCGCCGGCCTAGGCGCGGGCTTGCTCTTAAGCGGCGTGTATCTGATCCCCGCTATGATGGAACAACCCTATATCCTCGTCGAAGGGGGAAAGGGCCCGTGGTATGAGGTCTACAACAACTTCATATTCTTTCAGAAGTTCGGTGACTGGTGGTTCAACATTTTCGTGGACATCACGTCCATGGCGGCGCTGGGCGTTGCCGCCATCGCGTTTGTGCGTTATTTCTCCAAAGACAAGGGCTCACGCGAATCGGCCGGGATGCGGCTGATCGGGTTTTCGGCTTTCGCGATAGCAGCCGGATTTCTGATGATGACTCCGCTTTCGACCCCGTTGTGGGCAGTGTTTGCGCCGCTTCGGAAGGTCGCGTTCCCATGGCGCATACTTTCACCCATGAGCCTGCTGGCCTCCATTGCGCTCGGCTTGCTGCTATTGCCCGAGTTCCGGCCCCAGGCCCCCGGCCGCAGGAAGGCCATGCTCGCGGCCGTCGCAGTCGTGCTCGTCATCAGCGCGGTGCTGGCCGGACGCATCGTTATCGGATACAAGGGCATCACGCCCCCGCCGGGCTTCAAGTACACGCCTGAGATGTCATACGATGAGTTCCGCCAAAACACCATGCTGTTCACTCCTGGCGACCCGGCGGTGCTGGACGACCCCTACTTCATGCCCGCGCAGACCGGCGGCAAACTCGAGATCGTGAACTCCGTGGCGAAGATGGAGGTCGAGGGCGGAAACGGGTTTTGCTTTTTCAAGAGCGGAGAAGGAGAGGCCGAGCCCATCGTATGGGACCCCGAGCACCGCATCTTCAAGGTGCACGCCGTCTCAAAAGACACGGTGGTCCTGCGCCTTTACGCGTATCCGGACTGGAACGTGCTTGTAAACGGTCTCACGGCCACCACCCACACCGAGCGCGACGGCCTGCTCTCGGTGGATGTGCCCGAGGGGGACTCGATCGTAGAGCTCACGTTCAGGGGCGGCATATACGGCGTTATCGGGCTTTTGAGCACGCTCATTGCGGCGGCAGGCATTGTCTGGACATTAGTCAGGCGGCCGCGCAAGAAAAATACGCCCTCCGAAACTTAAGCCCCGCCGCCTTGCATATCCCGGGGCCTATTCGCTTTTTTCGGGATAGCTCTGAAACAGGCGGCCCCACTTTGTCGATAGCGCCCGGTCCCTCTGGATGCGCCTGCCCTTCGTGGGCCACCACAGATAGTCGTGGTAGAAAAACGATCCGAACACGAACAGGTATACAAGCGGGGTATGGAAGAAAAAGCGCTGTAACCCCCTGAGCGGGCCGAACCATATCATGTCCCCGACGGTGCTCGCCACGTTGTCCCCGACGGGAAAGCAGAAGTTCACGCCTGAGACGTCCTCCCCGACGATATCGATCTCCTCGACCCGGCCCGTGCCGAGCCCGTCCTCGTGTGCCATGCGGATGTATGGGATGCTCATAGGGTCAAAGCCCATCATCTTGGCGGCCACGGCGTCTATGGCCACGCTGTCGGCGCTCGCCAGCATGTAGTCCTTCTCCACCGGGAGCATAGTGCGGGGGCCCGGGCCCGAGCCGCAAAGCGTGCCGTCCATGACCGCGAAGATCCCGCTGTGGATCTCCTTTTGGATCGCGAGCAGGTCGACGAGGGTCTCGTGTATGTGGCTGTGCGTATAGTGGCGCTTGGTGTTTAGGAGCCCGCCGAAGGCGTTCTTCATAGCCCCTGTGGTGGTCGTATAGATATGGGTCTTTACGGTGGGCAGGTGTATTATGTTCCGGCCGATGAAGTACTCGGGTATCTGTATGCCCTCAGGGTATATCCTGTCCAGGACGCGCATGCGCGCCTTGGGGCGGTAGGTCACCCATTTCATCTGCTCCGGTATGAAGTTGAAGAGCTCCTCGATCCCGTATTTTTCATAGAGCGGCGTCAGGCGATTCAGAGTGCCTCCCCTGCGCGGGTCGGTGACCACGGTATTGTTGTGCACCGCGGTGATCTCGCCATATCCCATCTCGCGCAGCGCGAGTATCACGCCCTCGAGCTGCCATGGGGTCGTGTTCGCGCTCAGAAACGGGAAGTGCCACGAGATGTTGTCTTTCAGTATCGTGGTCCGCTCCCGCGGCAGCGCGGTCCCAACGCCCGCGGCGCTCATCATGCCGCCGATGTCCTTGAGCACCGTGTCGGGATGGGTCTTGATTACCGAGACTACTGGCTTAGCCATTGACGGCCCCCTCGCTAATGATAATAAAGCACGGCCCATACCGCGCAGCAATAAAGCAATATGTTGATTATCATGGGCTTGTCCCCAAGGAGGATGCTCTCGGGGCTCCCGCCCTCTTTCCTGTGGTATACGAGATAGAGATACCTGTATATGCCGTACAGGACGAAAGGGATCGAGTACTTGAGCCGGTCGGTGTGGAACTTCTCGACCGTCTCGGCCGAAAAGGTGTAAAGCGCGTATACGACCACGGTGCCCGACGTGACGACCGAGATCATCTGGTCTAATAGCAGCGCGTTATACTCGCCGTATACCGGCCGGTGGGCCTCGGCGCCGCCCTCCAGGAATACGATCTCGTGGCGGCGCTTCGTCAGCGCCAGAAAGAGCGAGAGGAAGAACGTGCAGGCCAGCAGCCATGACGAGACCGATACGCCGATCGCAACCGCACCGGCCATTACGCGGATGAAAAAACCCGCGGCTATCGAAAACACGTCCATGATGACGACGTGCTTGAGTCTCAGGCTGTATGCGACCTGCACCGCGAGATACAGCGCCACGAGCGCCGCAAACGCGCCGTTTACCGCGTATGCGCCCGCAAGCGACGCGACGCCGAGCACCGCGCTCGCCACTGCGGCAGCCCCGGGCTGGATCATGCCCGAGGGCAGCGGCCTGTGGCGCTTATCCGGGTGGAGGCGGTCTTGTTCCATGTCCATGAGGTCGTTCATTATATAGACCGCCCCGGAGGCGAGGCAGAAGACCGCGAACGCGGCAACTGTCGTAAGGAGGTAGCTGGGGTTTGTGATGTTTTGGGAAAACGCGATCGCCACGAAGACCGCAAGGTTCTTCGTCCACTGCCTCGGGCGCATCAGTCTTATTACAGTGCCAATCACTCCGCGTGCGCTCCCATCGGATGCCCCGACCTCCCCTGACCGCTCTGCGAGGGCCGTCCCCGCATATTGATAATTATAATCCATTTGAGCTAAGTTATTATGTGAATTTGGTTCATCACAGCAATCGCACAACCAAGGCAAGCCTCGTGCTTACGACCATAAACGACCCGGTAGTCCTTGAGCACTACCACGCGAACTTCTCGAAATACGGCCACCTCGACGAGGTCAGGGTATTTCTTATCCCGGACAAAAAAACCGCTGCCGGGGCATTCACCCGCTGCCGGGACTTGGCCGGGCGCGGCCTCGATCTCGTATGCCCCGGGTTCGGCGAGCAGGAAGAGTTCCTGGCCCGCGTCGGGTTTCCGCCGCATCTCGTGCCATACAACTCCGACAACCGCAGGAACATAGGCTTCCTGATGGCCCTCGAGGACGGCTGCGGTTTCGTCATCTCCGTCGACGACGACAATTACCCCCGCGAGGGCGAAGACTTCTTTGCCGGCCATGCCACGGTCATGGAGGGGCCCCGCGAGGCCGAGGTGGTGAATACCGAAAGCGGCTGGTTTAACATATGCGGCCTGCTCGAACTGGACAGGCCGGGCGAGGCGTACCCGCGCGGGTTCCCCTATTTCGCCAGGCACGCCGCAGCTGAGGTCAGGCGCGAACGCTCGTTGGCCGACGTCCATATCAACGCCGGGCTCTGGCTCGGCGAGCCTGACGTGGACGCCATCAGCTGGCTGGCCGCACCGGCCCGCGCCATATCAATGAAAGGCAGCCCTGTCGTGCTCGGAAACAGGGCATGGTCTCCGGTTAACACCCAAAACACATCGCTTAAGAGGGAATGCCTCGCTGCTTACTATTACCTGAAGATGGGCTACCCCCTTGGCGGCATGCCCATCGACCGCTATGGGGACATCTTCAGCGGCTACTTCGCTCAGGCCTGCGCGCGCCACCTCGGCGGCGCGGTCAGGGCCGGCACGCCGCTTGCCGACCACATACGAAACAGCCACGACTACATGAAGGACGCCTCGAACGAGTGGGCCTGTATCGCGGCCTGCGAGGACATACTCGCATGGCTTCCAGAGGCCCGGCTCTCTGGAGGCACGTACGACGAGGCCTACGTCTCGCTGAGCCACGAGCTTCAGGAGGCGGTCGAGCGCTTCAGGGGCCGGATATGGACCGACGCCGCGCGCGGGTATTTTCATCAGGCCGCATTCTATATGCGCAAGTGGGCCGCGGCCTGCAGGCGTCTGGCTTAAGGCCCATCGACGGATGATGGCCCGCCCCCTGACCGCCAGCGCCGCACCAGGGCTGCCGTAGCCCGCCATGCCCAGGAAAAAGGTCGGGATATCGATGCCGGTAGCCAACGAGGAGGCCTCCATCGGGCTTTTTCTGGATGGGCTCCTGCGCGAAAGCTCGGCCCTCGGAGAGTTCGAGTTCAAGGTCTATGTCGTCATGGACGGCTATTCCAAGGATAAGACCGCGGAGATCGCCGGGGCGATATCAAAGCAAAACCCGGCCATCGAACTTGTCTACTTCGGCGAATCCACCGGGGTGGTAAGCTGCTATATCGAGGGGTTCAGGCGCGCGCTTGCGGCCGGCTGCGACTACGTCATCGAGATGGACAGCGGCGGCAGCCATCCTCCAGTAAAACTCAGGGAGATGCTCCACGCCCTTGACGACGAGGGCTATGACGCCGCGTTCATGAG
The DNA here is from genome assembly GCA_963721805.1 of Nitrospirota bacterium. GTDB lineage: Bacteria > Nitrospirota > Thermodesulfovibrionia > Thermodesulfovibrionales > JdFR-86 > CAVRJY01. The sequence goes on from CAVRJY010000004.1 coordinate 52,133, forward strand.
CCGCTTCATGGCGGGCGCGGGCACCAGGGGCTTCCCGCTATACAGGAGGGCGATCAGCCGCGGCGGCACGATGCTCGCAAACCTGTGGCTCGGCATGGGCTATACCGATAGCACCGGCGGGTTTGAGGGGTTCAGGGCGGACCTGCTCAGGAGGCTCAGGTTTGAGGGCTTCATATCAACGGGCGGGATGTTTCAGACCGAGATGAAATACTACTGCCACTGCCTCGGCTGCAGGGCGAAAGAAATCCCATACGTATACGCCGCGACGAGCTCCACGTTCAAGCCCGGCTGGGTCGCGGACGCGCTCCGAATCCTGTTAAGGCTCAAGGCCAACAGGAAAAACGCCATAACCGACGCTACGTAACGCGCCGCGCAGAAACGCCGCGCACCGCCATCTCGAGCGCCTTTTCAGGCTGACAACCCCGTCGCATTCTTAGTGTTATAATAATAAATGGAGCATGTATCCGGCAGGGACTTTCCCTGGAAAGACAGGCGTGTGCTCGTGACCGGGGGCACCGGGTTTCTCGGCTCTTTCGTCGTCAATAAGCTCAGGGCCAGGGGCTGCGGCAATGTGTTCGCCCCGCGCTCGGCTGAGTATGACTTCGTCGAGATGGCTGACGTCAAGCGCGCATACAACGACCTGCGGCCTGACATGGTACTGCACCTCGCGGGCCGCGTCGGCGGCATCGGCAAGAACCGCCGCCATCCGGGCAGGTTTTTCTACGACAACATTATGATGGGCGTGCAGCTGATGGAGCAGGCGCGCGTAAGCGGCGTCGAGAAGTTCGTAGCGCTCGGGACGGTCTGCGCCTATCCGAAGTTCACGCCTGTGCCTTTCAAGGAGGACGACCTTTGGAACGGCTACCCCGAGGAGACCAACGCCCCCTATGGGCTCGCAAAAAAGATGCTCCTCGTCCAAGCCCAGGCGTACAGGCAGGAATACGGCTTCAACGCCATCTACCTCCTCCCCGTTAACCTCTACGGTCCGGGCGACAGCTTCGACCTCGAAGACTCGCACGTAATCCCGGCCCTCATAAGGAAGGCCCTCGAGGCCAAAGACAGCGGCGAGCGCGAACTCACGGTCTGGGGCAGCGGTACGGCCTCGCGAGAGTTCCTGTATGTCGAGGACTGCGCCGAGGGCATAGTGCTCGCCTCGGAGCGCTACAACAAGCCCGATCCGGTAAACCTCGGCACCGGACGGATGGTCTCGATAAAAGACCTCGCCGAGCTTATTGTCAGGCTGACGGCATTTGAGGGCACGCTCCGCTGGGACAGCTCGCGGCCGGACGGCCAACCGCGGCGCATGCTCGACACCACGCGCGCCGAGCGCGAGTTCGGCTTCAAGTCCAGGGTCGAGTTCGAGGATGGGTTGAGAAGGACCATCGAGTGGTATAAGGCCCAGCGAGCCGCGGCGAGCGCTACCAGTCAGGCGTAAGCCTGATCTGCCTCACCGCCTGATCCCTTCCATGTCATACCCCGCCCAGGAGCAGCATGAGCGTGACGCCAACGCCGAAGACTATTAACACGTCCTGCAGCGCCCTTTCCCGCCGGTCCTCAAAGCGCAGCGTGACAAGGTTCTCGCCGCCCCGCGGAAGCCGCACGGCCTTAAACGCCACATTGGCGCGGTAGATGGGCGCAGGGACTCCGTTGACATAGGCCCTCCAGTCCGGATGCCATGCGTCCGCATAGTAAAGCCAGCCGCCTTCGGGGTCGGGCGCTTCGGCATTAATGACTATCTCGTTAGGCTTGTAACTCACCACCCGCGCCGCGCCCTCGCGGCCCGAGCCTTGGAGCCTGAGTGACTCCGGCACTCCGAATATGACAGGCCGCACGCCTATCGCGGGGCTCTGGTCGAGCATCGAATCGAGCTGCTCCGTGGTATCGGCGTACTCGACGCTGCCCGGCACCCTTGCCTTGGGCGCGGTGCAGCCTATGGCCGCAAGGTTGTCGGCGGCGTATGAGGGATGGTTTTCGCGTATCTTCAGGAACGCTACCATATCCTTCGTCAGGAGGTCGACCCTGAGCATCGGGACGCAGGGGTCCCACTGGACGAAGTTCAGGTCGTAGTTAAACGGCGCCCCGATCTGCAGATACGCGTATGCCGAGGTCTGCCGCCCAACGGTCAGGTCCTTCATCCTCGTCTCAGAGTAAGGATATGGGTTGGTCCTGGTCGTCTCCACTACCTGAGCTATCGTGAAGTGGTTGAGTTCGACCGAATGCTCCATTATGCCTCTGACCCTGTAGTCGACCGCTGTCTGGTATATGAACACCTCAAGTACCACGCAAAGGAGGAGGGAAAGCCCGGCCCTGCGGCGAAACTCGTATTTCCTGAACGCGAGGTATCCGGCCAAAAGCCCGGCGTAGACCACCGCTGCCGTCGCGATGAAGTACCCGGCCCCGGTCTCAGGGAGCCCCTTGCTGAGCATCGCGAACACGGCTGCGTGCTCGACAGCCACAACCGCGGGCAGCGCGGCGAGCACGATGCGCCTTGACCCGGCGGAAAACTCACCCGCCCGCCCGAGGAGCCGCTGCACCCCAAAGCCGGCCATCACGGGCATGAGGACCAGGTACGTGGACGTGACGTAGCCTATGTGGCGGTAGTATTTCATAAGCGGGAACCAGTTATAGAGGGCCTCTGCAACAAAGGTCGTCTTCCCAAGCGACATGAGCCCAAGGACGACGACCGCAAACAGCAGCGCATAAAAGACGCGTCCGCGCTCACGCACGAGGGCGTAAACCATTAGGCCAAACGGAAGCAGACCGAAATACGTGGTGGTGTCAAATATGCTGCCATAGTCCCCGGTGCCCAGCTCTATGGGCACTACCATCCCGAGGAACTTCCGAAACCCCAGACGGTCGGGGTTGGGGTAGGTCAGGAAGGTCTCGAGCACCGTGGTGCCATCGGGGTTCCGGCCTGAGCTCAGGAGCTGGGAGTCAAGCAGAGAGTCCCTCAAAAAGACGAACTCCGCCCCGAGCATCGCCACGAATACGGCAAACAGCGCCGCGCTCAGCAGCAGCTCGCTGCGCGGTATCGTCAGGAACTCGCGCCACTTGCCGCGGTAGGCGACCAACAGCGCGGCGAACACGCAGGTCCCGGCAAGCGCGGGTATCACGGGCACGTAGGGCGTGTTGCCCTGGTATAGAAGCAGCGACGCGATGAGCCCCAGCGCCAGCCTGCTAGGCCTGCCCTCCCTGAGGAACTTGAGCATGAAATATATGACGTACGGCAGCAGGTAGGACATCCTGAAGTTCAGCATGAGCTGGCTCAGGAAGACCGTGCCGCAGATCGTCGACAGAGCTACGAACAGCACCGTCTCGCGGTCCTCAAACAGCAGGCGCGAGAGCTTGTACACGCCTATGAGCATGACGAGCTGCTCGACGTAAAGCGCAAGGCTGAACAGCAGCAGCGTGTCGCTTACCCTGAAGACCAGCCCCACAAGCCCCATGAGCCAGGCCGCAGGGGATATGAACGAACTGAAATACCCCGACGGGAACCCGTAAAACCCAAACGGCAGCCACTGGGGTATCTCGCCATGGTAAAACACGTCATTGTAATAGAAATAGAACATGCGGTAAAAAACTCCGCTGTCGTGGAAGGGAATGACGTACTTGAACAGCAGCGGAAGGTTGACCAGTAACAGGCAGGCCGCAAGCAGCAGAAGGTCCCGGCCGGGCTTGTCCTTTAACCTGCTGATGTCCATACGCCAGTCCACCGGATAGTATAGCTCACATCATCGCTGCGCGGCCAAGCTCCACTACCGGCGCATACAGCCACCCGGGCACAGGCATACCGCACGTTATCGGGGCCAGATACAGCCCCATAGCCACTACCGCGGCGCATAGCGCATAGCGCCACCGCGCGCTGCGCCCGGCCAGCGCCTCGCCGAGCGCATACCCCACAGCCAGATACCCCAGCGGCAGCACCGCGAGCGCCGAGTGCATGAAGACCGGCCTCTGCACCGGGATGAAGACCGCGTAAGTGAGCGCGAAGACCGCCGCGATGAGCCCGAGCTCCATCTCGCGCCCCTTGAGCGCCCTGTAGAGCATATACCCCATAGAGGGCAGCACGAGCATCCACAGCACCGGCTGGTTCATGTAGACCACGTTTATGTCCATCCCGCCCCCGATGTCCTTGGAGACCAGCGTATATACGAGCGGGCGCGTGAACCACTGCCACGCCGAAAGCGAGGTATGCATCATCGGGCCGAGGAAGCCGGACGTCTCGGAGTGCTGCAGCGACCAGTAAGCGTCGGACTCGAAGCGCGCGAAGTCCCAAAACCCGTATCCCCGGCCGAACCACGCGTAATAGGCCAGCAGGTAGACCCCCAGCGGGATGAGCGTGAAGGAGAGCAGCGCCTCGATATAGGCCCAGAGCCCGGCCCTGCGCCGCCAGAGCGCTATGGCGCAGTATGCCAGCAGTGCCGGGATCGCAAGCGCGTAGTACCACTTCGTGGCGAGCGCCATGCCCGCGAACGCCCCGCTGAGTGCCATGGCCCAGCGCTTGCAGTCCCTGACGTGGCGTATCGCGAAGTACAGGGCCGCGAGCATGAAAAAAGCGGCCAGCGGCTCCTCAAACGTCGTCCTCGAATGGAACATCTGAAGCGGGTCCGAGGCGAGCATCAGGGCCGCAAGCCCCCCGGCCGCCGCGCCCCACAGCCGCAGCCCGATCAGGTATACCATCAAGACGGAGAGCCCCGCGAATATGAGGTTCCGCATCCTGCGGCCATAGGGGCCGTCGCCGAATATCTTCATGTCGAGGTACAGCAGGATGTGCTTAAGCGGGGGGTGCTCCCAGCGGTCGTACTGCACGAACCCGCTCTGCACGTAGCTCACTGCCGCCTTCATGTGCGATGCCTCGTCCACGGGGCTGAACTCCCGACCCGCTCCCATAGCCCACAGCCCGAGCGTCAGGACGAGTGCCGCAAGCAGCGCCCAGTGCCTGTTCATCGCGCCCCCAGGCTCTGCATGATCGAGCCGTAGCCCTCGCCGGTCACGACGACCATGTCGGCCGGTATCGCCGCGGTCTTAAGCGCGCTTATGACAGGGCCCAGCTCGTCCTCGGGCCAGTACCCGCCCTGTATCACCACGAGCGCGGGCTCGGTCATCCGTGGCAGGGCTGAGAGGCGCGTGATCGTAAGCGGCGCGCCCTTGATCGTGCCCCTGTACCCGTCGCGCTCAGGCTCGAACTGCTCTTCCGAGGCGAGCCGTCCCGCGACCTTATCCCACCTGGAGTCCGGGATGACGTGGTATACCGCGCGAAGCGTGCCGTTTCTCACCGCGTGGAATAGATACGTCGAGTCTCCGGGGGGCTCCGTCGCGTCCGCGGGCTCGTTGGCCCCGAGCCTCCCGAACAGCACGAGCACGCGGCCCCTGACGCCCTGGGCCGCCCAGAGGTCCAGCGCCATCGCGGGCTCGGGGGCGTACGTGACGAGCATCCCGCCGCCCTGCACCGGGGCGTAATGGCGGCCGTGGGCCGAGAGGGCCCCCAGCAGGACGATGACCGCGGCGAAGAAGCCCGCTATCGCAAGCGATGCGCCCTTGTGGGACATGGTATATATTACCTGCGCCCGGCCCGGAGGTTCAATGTGCCGGGCCGCACGAAGCGGGTCATCTGCCGCCTGACATCCGGCTGTTGACGGCTGCCAGCGTATCGAGGACGTCAGGGTTCGAGGGGTCGATCCGAAGCGCATACTGCAGGGCCGATACGGCCTTTTGCGCGTCACCCGAGTTATAGTACGCGATAGCCAGGTTGCGGAGCGTTGTGGGCGCCTCAAGGTGATACGGGGCTCCGGCGCTCGCGACGTCCGGCGGGAACATCGAGACGGCCCTCTCATAAGCCGCGATGGCCTGCCGGTTATCGCCCGCCGAGGCATAGGCCAGCCCCAGGTTGTTCAGCACCGTGACCCTGTTGGCGTCGTTCATGACGTCTTGCCCGGCGCTGATCCGCGCGGGCAGCAAAGAGGCCGCGCGCTCGAGCACCGGTATGCCTTCCTGAGGCTTCCCGGCCATCCCGTATGCCATGCCCAGATTGTTGAGCACCCTGAGCTTCTCCGGGCTTTTGCGCGCCGCGTCCTCCCAAAAACCCACCAGGTCGCCGTACACTGCGTTTCTGCTATATGTAAGCGCGACAAATACGAGCACGACAGCCGCGGCCCCGGCATTAAGCGCGCGCCTCCCGGCCCTGCTCCTAATCACCTCGCAGAACCTGAGGCCGAGCGCGGCCGCGGCCATCGTCACCCCCGCCATCGGCAGGTAGAGCCTGTGCTCGTAGACGAGGTCGTTAAGCGGCACTATGCTCGACTCCACGGCAAGCGTGAGGTAAAACCAGAGTATCCCGAAGGAGGCCCAGCGCCAGTGGGCGCGCCCCGTGGCACGCGACGAGTAGCGGTAAAGCCAGACCGCCACGGCCACAAGCCCGGCATTTATCAGCACCGAAAGCATCACCGGCCATTGCAGCAGGCTCGTGTAAAACGGATAGTCATAATCGAAGTTCAGCCCGGCCGGGAACGCGAGGAGCCGCATGTACGTCAGCAGCACCCGCTGCTCGCTCAGGAGATATCCCCATGGCGATATGCTGTGGATGTTGGCCGCGTTTACGGTCTCGCCGACGCTGTGCGCCCCGGCCATGACCAGCGTGGCCGGTATTATCATGACCGCCGCGGCCCACGGCAGGAGCCGCGAGGGCCGTATGCCCCTGACGCCGCCGAGGAAAAACACGTCCACGAGCACCATCGCGGCCGGGAGCGTAAAGGCCGTCTCCTTCGAGCGCACCGCGGCCAGCACGCACACGACCGAAAGCGCGTACAAGACGTGCGAGCGCCGACTGCCGGGCCCGTCGAGCCTGGAGCGCACGTAGAGCGCGAGCGCCAGCAGGTAGAAAAGCCCGACCATCGAGGTGAAACGCTGCGAGATGTATGTCACGGCCTCTGTCTGCACCGGGTGCACGGCGAAGACCGCCGCGGCCCAGAAGGCCGCTATCCGCAGCGAGCCCTCGCCGCCCGGCGGCGAGAGGGCCGAGGCCCCAAACAGCATCAGCGCCAGCCAGTAAAGCGTGACCGCCGACGCGGCGTGTACCACGAGATTGAAGGCGTGGAACTCCCCCACCGAGCCGCCGCCCATCTGCCAGTTGAGCGCGAAGCTCGCGAAGACCAGCAGCCGGTCGTTGAAATGTATGAGGAAGCGCCTGCCCGGCCCCGGCGTTTCGTGCGTGAGGGCCGCGAAACTGCCCCAGTCCTTCATTGCCGGGTTGTTGATGATAAATGCCTGGTCGTCGAACACGAAAGGCGCGCTGAAGGTGTTTGAATACGCAATGAGCGCGGCAACGACGATGACGGCCATATGCAATGCACTTGACGAAAGCATATCGCCTGGGGCCGCGCTCATCTTCATCCGGTAGTATACCTCCGCCGCGAAACAAGAGACAACATCTATTCGAGGGGCGAGGGCCGGTTGGCCCCTCTCACTTAATTACATTGACGGTGCATGGTAAGGGGTATCCTGATTCGGTCGACTTTGAAGGTGGGCGCTGCCCACAAAAAAACAGGACGGGCCCGAGGGCCCGTCCTGTTGGACGTCTGATTCGCGGCTACGATTTAGTTGGCGTCGTAGTCGTAAGTCGCCGGGTTGGCGTAAGTCGTCGTACCGCCGTGACCGGCTGAGGCTGCGCGTGAGGTCGGTGTTGCGGGACCGTGTGCGCTGCCGCAGTTCGATACGTTGTTGTTCGTGATCGGCGTAGAGTAGCACGAACCCTGATAGGACGTGCCGTTTCTGTCGACCGCGGTGGTAGCAGTCACGGGGTTCACGCCGCTCCAGCCGCCGCCGTTGAGGAACCTCTTGCCCTGGTTCTTCGAGACGTGGCCGCCCTGGTAGAGGTTCGGCCTGTTAGCGCCGACCATGACGTAGTTGACGACCTTGGATACGTTACAGGTCGTAACGTTGCCGGTGCTGCTGTCGACCAGCAGGTTGGCGACACCGTTGCCGGTGATCTGCAGGGACGCGCCGCTGCAGTTCACAGGGTCGCTGGTGCTGACGACGCCGATGTACTTGCCGGCGAGTGCGTTAGCACCGCCGCCGAAGTTCTTCGACGGGTCCGTACAGTTGTAGATCTGGTTGCCTGTGCTCGTGTTCTCGCACGCGGAGAAGCCGCTGGCCAAGGCGATGAGGCCCTTGTCAGCATAACCCGCGCTGCGCGGCTTGCATGACGTGGCAGGAGCGGTAGCCACGCTGAGCTTGGGGGTAGCGCCCGCGGTGCTTGCGCTGACCACGGTGCTTACGCCGTTACACGTGCCGTTCGTGAACTGGATGACGTCGCCGGCAAACTGGTTCAGCGTCCCGGTGCCCAGCGAGGTCGTGTTACATACGCCGGCTGCTGCGCTTACGCAGGTACCCGACCCGATCGTAGCCACGCCGGTGTAGTCGCCGGTCGTCGCGTTGATCATGCCGCGAGCGTACAGGTTGAAGGTGACGCCGTTAGCGGTCGTGCAGGCTGCCTTGGCCGTATCGACGCTCGTGAAGTACACCGTCTGGCCGATGTTGTCGAGTATGACCGGCGACGTCGCATAACAGTTGTTGTCGGTGTCCTCGTTGAACTTGAAGCTGAAGCCGGCCAGCGAGTGGTCGCCGCCATAAGAGGCAGCTACCGACAGCGTCCCGGTCGAGGTGCAGCTCGTGTTGTTGAACGCGCCGTTGTCTATACACGTCGGCCTCTCAGCCGCGATCGGGTTGGAGTCGTAACCCGGATCGGAAGGCGTGTTCATCCACGAAGCCGGCAGCTGGTTCTGGGCGTTGGTGCCGTGCACCGCACCCTCGCGCTCGCCAAGGTGGCACTCCTTGCAGAATATGCCCCAGCCGGCGAACTTGGTGGTCGGCACGTAGCAGTGTGCGGTGCCGTACATCGTCGTTGCGCCGTGAGGCTGCCTGGAGAGCTTGTTGTTCCTGGGGCCCCACTTGTAGTCGTACGGGCTGTTGAAGTCGCCGGTAAGACCGCTGGCCGAGAAGTTCTCGGTCTGGCTCGAGCCCTCGTCCTCGGCGGTGCCGTAGACGTCAGCCCTGTGGCAGTTGTAGCAGAGGTACTGCGGCAGCATCTCGGTGTCGTCGTTCTCAGCTACCGTCGTGCCTGCTCCGGGCCTCGTGCCGGACTGCACGCCGTACTTGACGATCGTCACGCCGGGAGCCATCGTGGCGTGCGTGCCGTCAACGTTGATGGTGTCCATGGCCTCGAACCTGAGTTCGGTGTCCGCATCCTTCATGATCCAGCGGTTGTCGGATACGTGAGGACCCTGCGGGTCTTCAGGCGATCCGCCGTGGCAGTCCGAGCAGTTGATCTGAGCCCACGGCCCGTACGGCGGGACGAACGTGTCGCCCAGTCCGGGGGTTACCATGTTGACGGTGCCGTCGGGGATGGCCGAAGCGCCGGTATCCCACGGGTTGCCGTCGGTGGAAGCCGCTTTGAAGGTCGAGTCGTCGATGATCTGGGTGATCTGATACCACGTCCCGTCAGACTCCCTGACGTACCAGCCCGGCAGTGCGTTGTTCGGGAGCTTCTGGCCGGTGAGCGTTACAGTGCCGCCCGATGCGGAGCCGTTCCAGGTGAGGCCGGCGCCGTACCACTGCGGGTTGAGGTTGGCCGCGAAGGTGCCCGCGACCCTGGATATGGTGTTCATACGGCCTGCGGAGGCATCGCCGAGCTTCGAGCCGTCGGTCGGCAGCGGCTGGTTCTGGCCTACCGCGTAAACCGCGTGGTGGGCCAGGTTGTTCGGGTTGAACTCCTGTGCTATGTCAGTGCCCTTGCCCTCCCACGTCGCGTTGCCCTTGTTGGGGCCGCCGCTTACGAGGTCGGGAGGCGTGTTGCCGAAGGCGTAGTAGCTGTGGCACTTCACGCAGACGTCGCGCTGGTTCGTGGCCGCAGCCTTTACGGTGTACGTCGCGGCTGACGGATCAGCGAAGGTGTCGCTCGCGAGGCCGGTAGCCGCTACGAGGTAGACGTCGCCGGTCGACGGGGCGCAGGTAGCGCTCGTCTTCTGGGCGAAGGCAACGCCGTTAGACAGGTTCCAGTCGATGATCTCGTCGCGGTTTGCGGTTGCGCACGCGCCGCTCGTCCAGTGGAGCTTGTAGCCGGACCACTGGCTGAAAGCCCAGTCCTTGGTCGGGTCAGAGCAGCCGCTGACGCCGGTGGAGATGCTCTCCTGAGCCTGGCCGGTGATCATCTCTGCGTCCGTAGGATCCTTGACGGCAGTTGCGCTACAGTTGCCGGATTCCACGACGTTGTTGTTGACGTCGAGGATCTGGTAGCCGTTGCCGGCTGCGGGCGTGCAGGCGGTAAAGCTCGGCAGCGTGACCGTGGTCGCGTCGCTGTCGAGGATCGGGTACTGAGTACCGCCAGCGGTTGCGGTCGCGCCACAAGTGCCGGTGTTGATGATGAGGCTCATGCCCCTGAGGTTCGTCGTGCTGCTGAACGTACCGGTGACGACCGTCAGGGCGTTGGCGCCGTTAGTGATGCTCGACGAGGTGCCGGAGTAGTTGAGTGCGACGGTGTCGTTGGACGGTGCGGTCGTCATGGCGGCAGCGGGGTTGTACGAAACCGCCACGCCCCATGCGCCGTTCATGCCCGGATCCATCGAACCGTCGAGCTTCCTGACCTCGTACTTCCAGTCAGCGGCGGTGTAGTCGCCGAGGACCTTGCCCGTGGCCGGAGTAAACGGAAGGCCGAAGGTGTAGACCGTGCCAGAGCTGTCCGTCGTGCTGCCGGTGACCTGGCGGACGTACCTGGTGTTCTTTACGGTGGCGTCACCCGAGGTGGACTCCATTACGATCAGGTAGCCCTTCCACTGGTCGGCAACCCAGCCGGTAGCGGCCAGCGTCCTGCTGGTGTCAGTCAGCGAAAGCGAATCGCCTGCAACCGTAACGGCCTCGTGGCGCGGTGCGATCTGCGTGCCGTGGACGTTGTGGCAGTCTGCGCAGGCTACGAACCTGGTGCCGGCGGGGTTGACCGCGGCCTCTGCCCTGTCAATCGAGTTGACGATGCGGTTGGTGGCGTACGCGCCGCCGACCGGGTGGCCGGAGGCGTACGAGCCGAGGCCGTTGTTGCTGGCCGAGGCGTTCAGGAGCGCCGAGACGTCCGGAGCTTCGTTGCCGAGGTAAAGCTCGGTCCCGGTGCTGTGGCATGCTACGCAAGCCGAATCGGGAGCCGAATCAGAATCAGTGTTGATCAGCAGCGACTCGTTAGAGGACTGGTGGGGCGAGAACTTGAACGAACCGTTCTGCGCGCCGACAGCGCTTGCCTGCTGGTCGTTGTGGCACTTCACGCAGACCGCACCGAAGTACGATCCGTCGGTGAAGCTGCTGCCGACCTTGTACATGTGGACCGCGCCAACCTGTGTGGCGTTGGTCACTTCGATCGCCGGCAGCGTGTGGCTGTTGCCGACAACTTCGTTCTGGTGGCAGCTGAGGCAGAAGCCGCCGCCGGAGGTATTGTAATCAGAGTTCACGAGCGACGACGAATCCACATAAGAGGTCGCGTTCGTGGCGCGCAGGTTGTACGCGTTGCCGTCTCCGCTGCTTGCGTTGTCATTGTGCTTCGCGTGACAGTTCAGGCATGAAGTCTCAAACGCGGTGGGGTATGCATCGCTGCTGTACGCAGCCGGTGCGATGTGCCTGTGCGTGCCGGACGCCATCCTCGTGACGATGTCGGAGTGACAATCGTTACAGGAGGCGCTCTGCGCGGTGGCGCCGCTGCCGTTCCATATCGCGGTGCCGGCCTGGTCGGAACCTATGCCGGTGCCTGCGTGGCAGGAGACGTTCGAACAGTTCGACGGGCTGCCGGTAGCCGTGAAGGTGACCGGCATCTGGACGCCTGCGGAGTTCGCGAAGGTGCCGCCAGCCAGTAAGGTCTTGACGCCGTTTACGTGGTTGGCGCCGGCCGCGAGGTCGGCGTCACTTGACGGGTCAGCGACGTTATTGACCGTTGCGGCGTGGCAGTTGTAGCACTTGATGCCGCTGTTGCTCATAAGGTGAACGGTGTGGGTCTTCGACATCGCTGACGGGTCTGCCTTGTTGCCGTGGCAGCTCGTGCAGTCGCTGATGGAGCCGGTGAACCAGTCCTTCGGCGCGTAAGCATTAGCCGCGTCGATAGGCGCTGCGTTAGAGTGGCAGTACAGCGTGGTGCAGGTGTCGTCAGCGCCGCCAGCGGTCATGCCGGCGACGGTGAAGCCATTTGCGTTCCACGTACCGGGGTTGAACTGGCCGGTGCTGAGCTTGGAAGCGGGCATGCCCGCCGTCGTGCCGTTGAAGTTGACCTCTATGACGTTATCGCCAAAATTGGAGTTCGGCATGCCACCCGTGTGGCACATGTCGCAATTGGCTGAGCCATACTTGTCAACGTGCGTTACGTGTGCGCCGGCGCTCGCAGCGCCGGTCGTGTTGGTGGTGCCACCGACGTCCGTATTGACCAGCGATGCGACGTTGGTCGGCGGTTTGCCGTGGCAGTCGGTACAACCGGCCACGAAGCCGCGAGCGGGATCCTTGTGACAGCCGGTGTTGCCGGTGCCCCAGCAGGTCGCGCTGTCGGAAGTCGCATGCGCAGCTTCGGTTGCGGCGGTGACTTTAGAAGTATCGTAGTCAGCGCCACTGCCGCCCGGCTGTGCGGCCGCGATCTCGTAGCCTATGTTGTTGGCTGCGGTCTCGGTGTGGCAAACGACGCAGACTGAGGTCGTCTTGTTACCGGTGGAAACCTCGGAATACGGGCCGGTCTCGTTGAGGAACTTGACGTTCGCCCAGTTGCCCGATATTACGTCGCCATTAGAGTTGACCACAGGGACGCCCCTGTTGATCTGGGTCCTGACGAGCTTCGTGTCGCTGATCGCGTACGAGTGGCCTGCGGCGACATAGGGCGACTTGATCCACGTGCCATCGCCTTCAACGTTGATGACGCTGAGGTTGTTCGTGGCGATCCTGTAGAAAGTGCCGGAGTTCGTCAAAGCGGTGCTCAGGCCGAACTGGATCGTCATGCCGACGAGCGAACCCGAGGCATAAGAACCGCTGACCGTGACGGAATTCGTGCCGGCCCCGTTGGCGGCCATCGTGCCGTTAAAGAGCGCGGAACCGCCGGAGACGTACGTGCCGTTATACAGCCTGGCCTGCGACATCGAGTGCGGGTCGTGGCAATCGACGCACTCCCTCGACCACGATCCGAACCTGTCGGCGGCGTTCGTCGAGGAGTGAGTCACCATCGCATCAGCCGGGCCGCCCGAATAGTGGCACGACGTGCAAACCTGGTTAAGAGGCGTATTGTCTATACCGCCATAGCTCGGAGTATTCTGCGCAGTATTATTGTGACATGCCTGGCAGCTTCCGACCATAGAATGCGGCGGGTCTAGCGCGAGGGCGATCCCGGCAAAGCCGAGCGCTGCGACTAGGGAAAAGACCGTGAGCAGAATCAGCCTTTTCATGTTGAACCGATTTCCCGACATGATCCAGTATCCCCCTTTCACTGTGCTACCACCTTCCCAATGGACACTCTGGTTCCATCAATTTTCTTCTCGGCCTTGCTGCCGAACGGCTTGAAGGACTTCAGCGACTTGCCGCTGTTGCCCTTGATCTGAAGTATCGTGACCTTGGCGTTTGCGGTCGTGTTAGGCTGGCCGATCACTACCTCGGCCTTCGCGTCGCCGTTTACGTCGCCGGCCGCTATCGAGACGTTCTTGCCCTTTGCTGCGTTGTTGCCGGAGCTGACCGTGAAGTGGTGCTTCACGACGTTGTCCGACGTAAGCATCTGAATCAGGGCCGAGTTCTTGTGGGTGCTCGGCACGGTCGAGGCTATGATGAGAGGCATGCCGAGGCCGTCCACGTCGCCGACTGCGAGCTGAACGCCGTCAACGGTCGGGCCGAGGTCGACTGCATCGGAGCTGGAAACCGTCCATGAGCCGGGGCCACCTGACGTATCGACCCAGCTGATTATCGCCTCAGGCGTTGTGTTAGCTCCGGACGCGCATGCGGTGATGATCTCGGGGATGCCGTCGCCGTCAACGTCGCCGGCCGCTACCGAGGTGCCGGCGGTGCCACAGCCGCTATCGTAAGTGCCATCGAACTGGTTGACATACGTATCGCTGCCGCTAGAGGTCGGCGAATAAACTGCGTACTCGCCCGAACCGTCAGGCGCATCGCCAAGGACGATATCGGAGAGGCCGTCCAGGTCGAAGTCCGCAGTGGCTACCGAGCCGGTATTGCCGCTGAACGCCGCGATGTAGGTGTCGAAGTCAGCCATACCGGTGTCTTTGTATGCGTTGGTCCCGTCGCCGTCCACGTTGGCCACGATCAGGTCCGCAGTCAAGTCAGGATTGCTCGTGTTCATGATGCCGGCCGAGGTAGTATAGCCGGTGGTCGTGTCGCCTACGCAGTAGTCAACCACTGCGTATGCGGCCTGCTGTATGCCCTTCGCGCTGAAGGCCTTGATCGTCTGGGTGGCTGCGCACGGGCCGACGCCCTCGCTGACGATGATCTGGTTGGTCTGCTTCATGCTCTGGTACGTGCCGTTTACGCTGAGCGCGCCGCCGTCAGCCAGCGTCTGGGTGACCGGGGCGGGCGTCTTGTAGCCCTTGACCGCGTTAAAGGCTACGGTGTAGGTGCCGGCGCCGACCGTAAAGGACTTGCTGCCGGAGCCCGTCATCGTGCCGTTAGGGCCGGTGATGGTGTAGCTGGCGCCCGCGACGTTGGTAGTTACGTTGATCGCCGCGCCGACCACAACGGTCAGCTTGACGGGTACGACGACCGTATCGGCGCTGCAGCCTGCCGCTATGGTGATGTTCGCGGTGTAGATGCCGGTGGCCATGCCGGCCGAGTTAGCCGATACGTTCATGGTGCCGCTGGTGGTACCGCTGGCGGGCGAGATCTGTACCCAGCCCTGGTCAGCCGTGGCGGTCCATGATGCGTCGGTGCCGAGCGTGAGGGTCAGGGGTGCGGTCGTGCTCGATACGCTGTTGGCGCCGAGGTTGATCGCCTTGGGCGATGCGCTGATCCCTACCGAGGAGGCTACGTTAACCGTGACGGCCACCCTTACGGAGGCGCCGGGGCCGCTGACGGTGATGTGGCCGGTGTGGCTGCCGGCGGTGAGGCCGGTGGTGTTAAGCGAAACGCCGACGCTGTCGGTGCCGGAGCCGTTGATCGAGCCTGAGGTTGCGTCCGGCACGATCCAGGCTGAATCGGAAGAGAGGGTCCATGCGAGGGAGCCGCTTCCGTTGTTCGCTATATAAAGGTTCTGAGAGCCGGTGCTCGAGCTGCAGCCTACGCTGCTGAAATCGAGTGCGGCGGGCGTCACGTTAAGAGCGGTGTAGGCGTCGACGCCAAGGACTGCGACCGCGCCGGGCTCCGCTACGAGGAGCCTTCCGTCAGTCCCGATAGCCATGCCGTCGGCCTGTCCGTTCTGGGTGATCGCCGCGAGGTCGAACCTGCCGAGGTATGCGCCGGTGGCGTCATAAACCTGGAGCTCGCCGCCTGAAGCATCACTTACGTAGATCCTGCCCTGTCCGTCGACCGCTGCGCCGCCGGGGGCGCTCACTACCGCTGCGCCGGAATCAAGCGGGCCGTTTGAGAAGAGAGTCGCCTTAAGCGAGCCGTCGCTTGCGAAGACCTGCCCCCTGGAGCCGAGGGTGGCGCCGTCGCCGAGGACCACCGAGGGCCTGTCGAGCACGACGACGTCGCCGGTGGCGGAGACCGCAACCGCTGCGGGCGCACTTACCGACGTGATGCTCATCAGCAGCGCCTTGCTGTTGATGTCGTATATCCTGACCGCGTTAGCGGCGGAATCGGCCACGTACACCTTCGCCGCATCAACGGCTATGGATGATACGGACTTCAGGCCGCTGCCGAGCGCGACAGAGGTTCCGAGGTTTGCGTCATAGACCTTTACAGCGCCGGTAGCGACGCCGCTCGTGCCGCTTGAGAGGCCTACATATACCTTACCGCTTGCGTCAACTGCCACCGCAAACGGAGTAAGGCTCCTGTCAGGGACCATTCTCTTGATGAAATTACCCTGATACCCGAACACGTCGACGGACTTGTTATACCAGTCCGCGACATATGCGTTGCCGCTGGATGCCACGGCAACGTCAGCGGCCTTGAAATTCTGGCCGTTTGACATCGTCCCCAGACTGGAGATCTGAGGTAGCGAAGCAGCCATTGCCGCGCTCGCAAACAGCATGATGAGACCGAAGACCAGCAAGACCTTAAATTTCATGGTGCCCTCCGACTTTTATACCCATAGATTTATCAGGAAAAGACACGAGGCTGGCGGACGATGGCGCGCCAAACCTGATGCCGTCCATGGCGAGCCCTCTCCTCTTCGTCTCCTGCATTTTCCTTTTCTTCCTTTCCTTGTTTGTCCGGCTCCGGCCCATCCGCTGCGCCTTCTCAGGTCCGCCGCTGCGATGAGGCATCGCCTTCTGTTTTATACGTATCGGGCATTAACCCGGTTATATTCCTACTTTATATGACACGCGGTGCAGAGGGCGCTGTCGTTATTGCTCGTGACCAGGAACGGGAAGGTCCCCACTGTCTTGTCGCCCTGATTGTGCACGTCGTGACAGGTCTCGCACTCTAGGCTCGTCCCCTCGCCGCCCGCGGGACTGTAAAACAGCCTGATGCCGACGCCCTCGGGAAGAGACGTGTCATTTGGCGAGTTGAAATAGCAGAACTTTGCGCCGGAAGCGCAGCCCCCCGCGGCCGAATGGAATTCACCGGGGTACTTGGCCGTCATGGTCGCGGTGAAATCTATGCTGATCGGATGGTCGTTGCTGAGATCGACCTTCTGGTTGTCGTTGCCGCCGGAGTAGTTGTACCTGTCGCCTATGTCCGGGTTGATCACCGCGGCGCCATACGCCTGGCTGCCGATCGTCGTCACCGTGGTGGTGCCCATCGGATCGAGAGTCGGTCCGCCGGCCTCTTCAGCGTCAAGCGGTTTGGTAACGAGACTGTTCAGAGCCCCGACGCCGTCATGGCAGCTCAGGCAGAGCAGGGAATACATCCTGACTTCGCCGGAACCGGCCTGATACGTAGGAGAGGTATACAGCACATAGTTAGTTGCGTTGGACAGCTGCCTGTTCCACAGCAGCATGCTGCCGCCGCCACCGGTTAGACTGTTGCCGATCGAGGTGATCGTATTGAGGTTGCCTCCCTCGCCCCCGCTATTCTGAATATAGCTGAGCGGACCAACATTCGTGTTCGCGCCGTGCGGCGTGTGACAGAAGACGCAGACTTCTACTGTGTCGTACGAATTTTTCTGCCCATCGAAGCTCAAATCGTGCAGCGATCCAACGACTCCTCCGAGTGCTATCACGCTCGATAGCGTCAAAACACTCACCCCTACCAATACTGCCGTGATGATTTTGCTGACTTTTCTTTTGACTTTCATAAAATGCTCACCTCCGTGCCTTAGTAATATGCAATGCCCATGCCAGAGCTTTTCATGCTCACGGCCATTCCTTCTTATCAACGCCGCCCCTCCAGTGTTCCGCGCCGTGGCAGTTCAGGTAGCACTTGGGCCATCCGGTGCCGTAGGATGGGAAATAAAACGGCCCCGAGCTGTTCGTAGACGGCCTGACTATGGTTGAGTTGAACGCTATCAGGTTGTCGTACCTCTGGGTGCCATGCGAGGCGTGGCAGGTAAAGCACGAGGTCTGTTTGGCTACTATATGATAGCTATGCCGCTTGAAGCTCTTGTCGCTGAGGATCGAGGTGCGCTGGTGGCACATATAGCAAAGCTCGTATGCGCGTTCGGTCTCGGGCCCGTCGTCGGTCCTGTATGGCGCGACCAGCAGCGGGGCGGAGCCGGACCCGTGTGGCCCCTGGGGGCCGTACCTGTCGTCATTGCCGTGGCAGTCAGTGCATGTGACGGTAGACGTCGGCCTCAAAGTTGGGATGAGGCTCGGCACGTCGCCGTTTTTCCCGACGGCCTCCACCGGGTGGTATGAGGCGTTATCCGGGTTGAAATCCACCGCGATATTTCGCGTAGTGGAAGGCAGGTTGGCGCTGTCGGAATGGCAATTATAGCAAAGCTCATATTCATATGAGGCCCTCTTCAGCCGGAGCCCCTGCGGTTCGCTCCCCCTGCCCATCCCGCGCTTATCCGGCCTGTACCCCGAGACTCCCGCAAGCGGCGAGGCCTCGCTCGAGACATGCACAACATGGCAGTCCACGCACGTCACATGCCTCGGGGCCATCGTGGAGTCCTCGGGCAGCACCTCGTCCATGCGGTGGAACCGGGACGTCTCCAATATAGGATGGTGGGAGGGCTTGATCAGCGTGCTTTTTATGTCCGCCTTGGCCTTGCCCTTCGGGCCGTGGCAGCCCAGGCAGACCTTGCCCCATGACGCGCGGAGCATCGGGGTGCCGCGCTTTCCAACCCCTGCATGGCAGCCGGCGCACCCGGCCGGGTTCACCCGCTTGTCCATATGGGACAGCAACATCGTGGTATGGGTCTTGCGCACCGCGCGCTGCAGGATCGGAGCCCTGGCCGCCGCGCCGCCAGCGGACAGCGCCGAGAGGGCGAGGAAGGCCAGGGCCGGGACAACGGCCCAGCGCATACATTTATTATAGAGCCCCTCTCTCATGGGCATGGCTTGTGGCAGGCGTCGCACAGCTGGTCGAACCCGATCACGAGGAATTTGTAGCCCTCGACCTGAGGGTCGGTGGTATCGGTCCACAAATGCGGGTCGTGGCAGGTGGAGCACTGAACGCCATAATAATATCCGGGAGCATAGCCGGGGAAAGCCCCGGGGCCGTCGACGTCGTTGACCATTACGCCGGGGCTCCCGTCATACAGGAAGTTGGTAGGCCGCAGGTACACGTGGCTCGCCTGAGAGTTGACCATGCTCAGGTCAAACGGGTAGCGCACCATCGTAGTCTGCCCGCCCACGGCGCAGTTGGCGAGGCTGTCGGCAATGAGCCTTGAGTTCATCGGGATCGAGACGACGTGCTTGTTGGTCAGGTCGGTGCCTATGTATGAGGGGCACGTGGCCTTGATCCTGCCGGTGGAATCTATGCAGTCGTCGGCGTTCATCTTTATAGGGCCCGTTGACTGCTCTGAGGCGCTTACGCTTACTATGTCGCCTACGGCCAGCGTCCCGTCATGGCAGCTCAGGCACATGCGCGAGGTCCCGTCCGGGTGGCTCGGGGGGTCCGAAAGCAGGGTGCCATACCCGGCATTGCTAATGGTCCCCTTCGGCAATACAGTGTACTGCGCGTCCGAAAGCCTGTGGTTCCAAAGCGGGCCGTTGACGAGCACGGTATTCGTGATGGCTGTGTGGGGCGTATGGCAGAATATGCATATCTGGGTCTCGGATTGCGCCCTGACCCCGGATGAGTTCGCGGATAGGTTATGCGGGTTATTGTATGCGGTGACGTTGCCGACTCCCATAAGGACGGCCTCGGCGTCCCGGTTCATAACGACCAATGCCGCAACTATGAGGATGCCGGCCAGCAGCATGACGGCGGCCATAATGCCGGCGCTTTTTTCTCAGCCAGTTTCATACCCTAATCACCTCCGAGGAAACGAAAGGCCTGTATGCGCCTGTTGAATGAATCCACCACGAACAGGCGGTCGGTGCGGTCCATAAAAAGCCCTGTCGGGATCATGAATTCCCCGTACCCGGCGCCAGGTTTGCCGAAATACAGCAGGAGCCCGCCCTGCTGGTCATATATTTTAACCATGTCCTGGGCGGTGTCGGCGACGTATATATGTCCTTCCCTGTCGACCGCGATGCCCTTTATCTTGTCAAAGGTCTCGGCCGTATCGCCCTGAAGCCCGAAGGCCCTGATAAACCGTCCGTCAGGCCCGAAGATCTGCACCCGGAAGTTCAGCGTGTCCGAGACGTAGAGCCTGCCCTCGCCGTCGACGGCAATATGGGTTGGGTAGTTCAGTTTGCCATCGTCCTCTCCGCGCCCGCCCACGCTGCCGGTGCGGGTACCGTCAAGCGAATACTTGTAGATCGTGTGCGCCCATGTATCGGCCACGTACAATACCCCCCGGGGGATGTCGATGGCAAGGCCGGTGGGGCGCTCGAAGGGGCCCCGGATGATGCGCTGGAACTTGCCTTTGCCGTTGAATACGAAGAGCCCCTGCAAGTCCGCATCCGTGACGTAGATGCTGCCGTCCGGGCCGGATGCGACCCCGATTGGGTACATCAGGGCCAGACCGTTTGCGTCGGTTATGTTGAAGGAATCCATCTTTTTGAGGTCCACGACGCAGACTCGGTGCGCGCCCGGGTCGGTCACGTAGAGCCTGTCTTTATCGTCCACAAAGACCCCGTGCGGCCGCACAAGCGTCTCGGGCGCCACGGGCATCTCCTCGAACTGGGGGTCGTCCTGAAAACCGCCCACCAGGGCCTCAGTGGCCGCGCCGTGCTCTGCGCCAGAGATGCGGCTCAGGCTCCAGAGGTACATTATGCGCGGCTTCTGCCCTCCTCCCGGCCACACGATCCCGCCCGAGAGGGTATTGTCCAGCGCTGCTTTTGGCGTTGCGCACGAGGCCAGAGTCCCGATGCACAGCACCGCCGCGGCAACGGCCCTGCAGAGGGTGCTCATTCGTTCTCCCGCTCTCAATACTCCTCGATTACAGCCTTGTCCCTGAGCCTCTTCAGTGTGGACTCCCTGAGTTCCTTCTGCCTGTCGGCCTCCATGCGCGCCTTGATGCCGGCGGCTACTTCGTCCAGAGTAAGCTGAGCGGGTTCGATGATCTCCTCGACGCGGACGATATGAAAGCCGTATATCGTGCGTACAAGGGGGCTGATTTCGCCGGCCTTCAGAGCGAAGGCCACCTTCTCGAGGTCGGGGTCGAGGCGGCCCTTGTGCACAATGCCGAGCTCGCCGCCCTTGACCCTGTAAGGGTCGTCGGAGTAGTCCCAGGCCAGTTGCCCGAAGTCTCCGCCCTTCTTCAGTTTGGCGAGGACCTCCTCGGCCCGCTTCTTCCGGAGCGCGACCTCCCCGGCCGAAAGCGACGGGTCGACCGCGATGAGGATATTGCTCATCCTGCGCGACTCAGGCCGTTTATAGGCAGCGCGGTGAGACTCATATTCGGCCTTCACCTCGGCGTCCGTCACCGCGGACTTGGCCTTGAACTCCTGCGCCTCGAAGGCCTCAACCGTAAGCCTGCGGCGGAGGTTCTCGACATATTGATCCCTGGTTAGCCCGGCGGCGCTAAGGGACCCGAAATAGCTCTTCATGCTCCGCACACGGTCGATCGTCTTTTGTTCGGCCGTGTCTACCGCGCCAAGTTCGGGATGGATGCCGAGCCTCCGGGCTTCCTCATAAAGCAGCTCTGACTCTATAAGCATATCGATCGCCTTGGGACGGTACGCGGCCAGGGTCTCTTCGGAGACCGTCCCATGGAATGAAGCCGCCGGCAGCAGCTGGTTCATGGCCTCGCTGAGCTGAAACTGGTTGAATACGACGCCGTTGACCTTAAGGACCGGTTTCGAAGCGGATGCCCCGAATGCAACAGGCGCCCATAAAGCGGCAAATACCATCGCCGCGGCCCATATTACGGAAACCCTGAGTGAGAACACCTTCATGCGACTCCCCTTTCGGTTAAGAAAATTAATACAAGCTTTATTATCACATAAATGGCGGCCCGTTTTGAACGCCGCCGCTCATTGACCTGCCGCGGGCCTACCGCGCAAACGTCATGCCGAAGGTTCTCCGCACCTTCAGTGCAAACTCATGCTGCATAACATTGCCGAAATCCATCATATTGGTGTAAGAGGCCGAGAGGGTGAACCTCCGGTACTTCCAGTCGTAGATGATGGCCGTGTCAGCGAAGAGCCCGGCGTTATTTTCGACCTTCCGGATAGTTTGCGTAAGCGTCAGGGTGCTCTCGTTCGAGATGTGATAAGACGCATCGCTTTGGACGTCCAGCTCGCTAGGCATGGTGTCGCTGCCTGTGTAAGAAAGGGAACTCTGGACCTGGAGCTTCATGGAGGGGTTCCAGTGGAGCCCCGCGATGACGTAAGTCGTCTTTTGTATCGCGGCACCTGAGCTTTCGACGGGCATGTCCAGATAATAGTTTGCCGTCACATCCAACTTGAGGGAGTAGTCCGGCATGTAAAGCGCGTATGCGGAATAATGATGCCTTATGCTCCAGTCCTTGGCGCTGACGGAGCTGTATTGTGGGTCGGACGGGAACGGATAGACCGTCTGCGCGTCGTAGGCCAGCCTCAGGTTCACCCTCTCGGAGCCGAGCAGCGTAGCGGCTGCGCTGAAGGTGGCGGGGAAGCCGTCGACGTCGTAGCCGGCGTCGAATCCCATATCGAACTGTATCCGCCTGGTCATGTAAGTGAATTTCCCGATTATGTCCTCGGCAAGGTTATAAGTGAAACCGTTGTTCCTTAGTGACGTATTAGCGCCGACATTCGAAGTGTAGTTGACGCTTGAGGTGATGATGCCGCTGCCGCCGTCGATACCGGCGACCCTGCCATTGTAGTAGACATCTGCCCTGGTCTCCGAAATGATATAAGGGGTCAGGCGAAGGCGCTTGACCACGCCGTTGTCTCCCTCCAGGCCCAGGCCGAATGAATATTCCAGCTCGTTATATTTGTGGCCCGGCGTGTCGGAATAGGCGTATCCGACCATCCCCTCGGCGTAGTATGCAAGCAGATACTTAAGCGGGCTCGTATAAAGCAGATCGGAGTACGTGAGATATGAGTCGTTGTTCTGTTGGGAGTGGACCCTCAGTATATTAGTGAAGTCCGTCTCGCTGGAGCTCTTCTGGGCGAGGTTCCCCCACTGCTGGTGCGTGTCGAGCTGGGCGTCGGAATAACGTGTTTCATTGGTGCCATATACGTTATTGTAGTAGTTATAATAGAAGTTCCACCAAGTCCTGAACGTGGGCTGCCCCGGGGTTATTTCAGTCGGGTCAACCGATATCATTCGCAGAGACGCCTGCTCAGCCGAGTAGTTGCCATCTTTGAAGTTGGTAAAATTTGTCTGCGAATCGTAGTAATCGAAATAGATCAACGGGAACTTGAATCCGAATAGTTCCTTGCCGCTTTGGAATCGCTCCGCCCAACTCGGTCCGGAGTTACTCCTCCAGTTCCAAAAACTGTTGCCGTTTCCGTTACCATTTCCGTTGCCATTTCCGTTACCATTTCCGTTGCCGTTTCCGTTGCCATTTCCGTTGCCGTTGCCGTTGCCGTTTCCGTTGCCATTTCCGTTGCCGTTTCCATTGCCGTTTCCATTACGATTCCAGCTCCAAGCACCGCTCCCGTTTCCATTTCCATTTCCGTTGCCATTTCCATTCCGTTACCATTTCCATTCCCGTTTCCATTTCCATTCCCGTTTCCATTTCCATTCCGTTCCATTTCCATTCCCGTTACCATTTCCATTCCCGTTACCATTTCCATTCCCGTTACCATTTCCATTCCCGTTACCATTTCCATTCCCGTTACCATTTCCATTCCCGTTACCATTTCCATTCCCGTTGCCATTTCCATTCCCGTTACCATTTCCATTCCCGTTACCATTTCCATTCCCGTTACCATTTCCATTCCCGTTACCATTTCCATTGCCGTTTCCATTCCGTTGCCGTTACCATTCCCGTTGCCGTTGCCGTTGCCAGTCTCGATTCTATTCAAGCGCCTGTATTTAAGCCTGTATCTGTTTTGTGCGGAATCTTCTTTCTGTGTACCGTCGTCGTAATAAACTATATTGCCGTAGCCGAAAAACCTGATAAATCCAGGTCTTGAATAAAAGAGGCTGAGAGCGATATATTGGTCTGTATAGTCTTGCCCCCTGCCGTATTCATATATCAGTTCGATAGGCTGGGGAAGATACTGCCAGAGTTTCAGCCCTCTGCTGGTGTTGATGTCGTTTAGGAAACTCAGGTCAAGGCCGATCCTGCCGTCCCATTGCGATGCCGTTGTCGCAGAGCTAAAATAACCGGTGCGGCTGAAGTTGTCGTACTTCGTCATGACCTTGAAGACCATAAGCCTCGGGTCCACGACGTAGCCGGTATATGTCAGCTTGTATATCTGGTCGAATTCGTGGCCCGGTCCGAGGTCCCCGAATGCGGAATAGAAATCTTCCTCCACCGAGAAATCCAGAGTGTATCTCCTCTGGTGCCTCCAGCCCTCATCGAGGTAGCTTAAGGCCTCGGCCCTCTCCGGCAGCAGTGCGAAAGCCAGGGTAATGCCAAGCAGCATAAGGGCGCAAAGGGCTCCCAAGGCCCCCGTGCGTGGCTTAAATCGCTTCATCCCTGTCATGCCGCGGATGGTCATCGCCCTGTTCAGTTCCGCCTGTCCGCGCCTATGGCGTGCACCGCGCCGCCCTTGACCGCGACGCCCCTGCGCCGGCCTTTAAGCGGCACGGCCAGGCCGCTGAGCTCCAGCACCCTGACGTCGCGCTTTATGGTCGCCACCGAACTGAAAAGAAGGCTCGAGAGGTCATCGTACCCAAGCAGATGGCCCTGACGCTCGGCCTCGGTAGCGAGCCTGTGAACCCGCTGCCTCCTGAGCGCCGATAGCCCCTCGTCACGCAGCACCTCGTCGTCGCCCTGCCCGACGAGCGTGAGCCTGAGCTTGACGGCCAGCCCGCCTTTGTTGTCCACGTAGTATTCGACCTTGCCGTAGTCCATCGCCAGTGCTACTCCTCTCCTTCAACCTGCCTGGGCGTACCGATCAGCATGCCGCTGCGCCTCAGGTAGTTCATATCGCGCTTAAGCGTGGCCTTCGAGGTCAGCATTATCATCCCGAGGTCGCGGTAGCTGAGCTTGGCACCCTGCCATATGGCCTCCTCGATGATCCTGCCGAGCCTCTTGCGCCTCGTCTCCGCCACCCCGGCCCCGTGGTCCTCTTCGCTCAATACCGTGAGCCGAAGTGTCTTCAGGCTGTTCTTGCCGTCTTGCACCCAATACGTCAGCGTACCGCTCATCTGAACCCTCCACTTGGAAAAACTGCGTTAAATGCCACACTCAGGGTCATATGCCTGAGCTCCGTTTTGACATGGATATCCCGATCAAGGCTGAAAATTAAGATCATTTGAGCCCTCCCCCAAACTATGCGATACACTTCTACATAAAATATCCAAAAAACATGCCATCCTTAGCTCAAGCTATAATTATGCATATTTCCTTCACTTTTCCTTCATTTTTTCTTCATTTTATTCCGATCAAAAACAGGACAAACCATGACAAACCTCCTCGTGCAGTTCATATGAACCCGTTGCAAATGACCCTCCCAGACCGAACCCTCCCGGAAACGGAATGCCTGCTAGCCTCTGAAGCCTGTTCGCAGAAGTTTTTAATGGCTTTCATGCAACAGTTTATTGATGAGCGGTTGCCAGCCTCACGCCGGGCGCCTCCCATGCCTTAGGGGGCGTAATATTTATAATTCCGCGTGGGGCATGTATAATAGGCCGATGCAGAAGATTTCAGCCGAAGAAGTCGAACTGCCGCTCCTCGCGGGCGTGCCGCTTGGCTACGCGAAGGGCAACATGGTGCTGCCCGTGC
Organism: Nitrospirota bacterium; assembly: GCA_963721805.1. GTDB lineage: Bacteria > Nitrospirota > Thermodesulfovibrionia > Thermodesulfovibrionales > JdFR-86 > CAVRJY01. Next base: position 77,619 of record CAVRJY010000004.1, read on the forward strand.
GAAGGGATGGCGGGGTGCTCATCGGCGCGGTCTCGGATGCGCGCGGGGCGATGGCGCTGCGCGAGATCGCCCGCCGCCACGGTCTGACGCCGCAGCAGATCCATCTGCCTAACGACGAACTCCTCGATCTTATCAACCGCGTTTACGCTACGATGGGCTCGGCCCGCGAGGTCATGGACGACATCTCGGGCGAGGATTTCTCGTCCGTCGCCACCGAGTTCGAGCGGCCGCGCGACATCCTCGAACTGGCCGAGGAGGCCCCGATCATCAGGCTCTTAAACGCCCTCCTGCAGCAGGCCGTGAAGGAGCGCGCCTCGGACATCCATATCGAGCCTTACGAGAAAGAACTGGAAGTCCGCTTCCGCGTCGACGGAGTGCTGCGCCGCGTGCTCACGCCGCCCAAACTCATACAGGACGCGCTTCTGAGCCGCGTGAAGATCATGGCCAGCCTCGATATCGCGGAGAAGCGCCTGCCGCAGGACGGCCGCATACGCCTCCTGATAGCAGGGCGCGACATCGACGTCCGCGTCTCGGTCGTGCCTACGATATACGGCGAGCGCGCGGTCTTACGGATGCTTGACCGAATGTCGGGCCTGATCGGGCTTCAGGAGATCGGCCTCTCGGCTGCGGACGAGCAGACGCTCGGTGGCCTGCTTAAGCGCTCGCACGGCATCCTGCTCGTCACCGGCCCGACCGGATCGGGCAAGACGACCACGCTGTACGCCAGCCTCAACCTCATACACTCCGAGCAGAGCAACATAATCACTATCGAAGACCCGGTGGAGTACCAGCTCCGGGGCATAGGGCAGATACACGTCAACCCGAAGATCGGGCTTACGTTCGCCTCGGGGCTGCGCTCGATCTTGCGGCAGGACCCGGACGTGATCATGGTCGGCGAGATACGCGACCGCGACACGGCCGAGATAGCCATTCAGGCCTCGCTTACGGGCCACCTCGTGCTGAGCACGCTTCATACCAACGACGCCGCATCGGCCGTGACGAGGCTCATCGACATGGGGGTCGAGCCATTCCTGGTCGCCTCCTCGCTGATGGGAGTACTCGCGCAGAGGCTCGTGCGCAGGCTCTGCCCGGAGTGCGCCACGCCATATGCGCCCAGCCCCACCGAGGCCGCGTACTTCGGCCCGAACCCGCCCGCCCGCCTCATGCGCGCCGTAGGGTGCGACAAGTGCGGCCAGACCGGATATATGGGCCGCGAGGGCATATTCGAACTCCTGGTGGTAGGGCCCGAGATCATCAGACATATAACCGACCGCACGGACGCCTCGACGCTCAGGGCCGAGGCGCTAAGGCTCGGGATGCACAGCCTCCGCGAGCAGGGTTTCATGAAGGCCGCAGCTGGAGTTACGACGCTAGAGGAGGTCCTGCGCGTGACGCGCGCCGAACATGCCGATATTCCGGTATAAGGGCTACGCCGCGGGCGGGGGCTCGGCCGCGGGCACGATAGAGGCCGAAGGCCCGCACGACGCCGCCCTGAAGCTCAAGGCCCAGGGGCTGCACCCCTGGGAGATCACCTCGGAGGAACATACCCGCCGCTCCCCGCTATGGGACCGCATCCGGGGCCGCGAATCCGTACGCCTCCCGGCCCTCACCCGCCAGCTTTCGATCCTTATAGGCGCGGGCGTCCCGCTCGTCGAGGCCCTGCGCGCGTCATCGAGGGAGAAGGCCGGCCGCGAGGCCCGCATAATGTTAGACATCCGCGAGCGCGTGGCCGGGGGCTCATCCCTGGCCAGGGCGCTTGAGGCATACCCCGACGTGTTCCCGGACTACTACCGCGGCATGGTCGAGGCCGGAGAGAACAGCGGAGCGCTCGATGACGTCCTGGGCCGGATGGCCGAGCACCTCGAGGCCGAGGACGAGATGGCGGGCAAGGTGCGCGCCGCGATGGTATATCCGCTGTTCATGGCATCGGTCTCGATGATAGTCCTCTCGTTCCTCTTCGCCTTTGTAGTGCCGAAGATCGTGAAGCTCTTCGAAAACTCGAAGGTCGCGCTCCCGCTCTCCACGCGGCTGCTCATCGCGATAAGCAACGTGCTGACCGGCTGGTGGTGGCTGATCCTTATAGCAGGCGTATGCGGCGTGGGGGCCTGGAGGGTCATAAGCGCCCGCCACCGCATCAGGATAGACAAGCTGACGTTCTCTTTCATGCGGGAACTGTATATAGCAAGGCTCGCCCGCGCGCTCAGTTTTCTGCTCGAGGGCGGGATGCCGTTCATCCGGAGCCTCGAACTGGCGGGCCGCGCGGCCGGAAACGAATGGCTAAAAGCCCGCTGCAGCGAGGCCTCGGAGTCCGTGCAGGGCGGCTCTTCGCTTTCGGGCGCTCTCTCGGGCGGGGGGCTCCCGCCTGTATTTATCGAGCTCGTGGCCACCGGCGAGCGCAGCGGAAAGCTCAGCGAGGTGCTGGGCCACGCCGCACGCGGGTACGAGGCGGACTACAGCCGCAAGGTACAGCGCTCGCTCGCGCTTTTGGAGCCGGCGCTGATATTATTAATGGGCGCGGTGGTGGGGTTTATCGTCTTCGCCGTACTGCTGCCGATGTTCCAGCTTAACCAGCTCATCCGATAAGGAGGCCGCAATCCCGATGAACAGCAAACCGTCCGCGACTGAAAGAAAAACCCTCGGCAGCGATGGCTTCACCCTGCTTGAGATCATCGTAGTCGTATTCATCCTGAGCCTGCTGGCCGCCATCGTCGCGCCGAAATTCATGGGCCGCACAGACGACGCCAAGGTCACGGAGGCGAAGGTCCAGATCCGCAACTTCGAGACCGCGCTTAAGCTCTACCGCATCGACAACGGCCAGTACCCCTCGACCGAGCAGGGCCTGGACGCTCTCGTCGCCAAGCCCACCATCGGCAACGTCCCGGCCAAATACAGAGATGGCGGATACCTCGAACAGAAGCGCCCTCCGATGGACCCCTGGAGCAACCCCTACGTCTACGCCTCGCCCGGCACTAACGGCGACTACGACATCATCAGCCTCGGGGCCGACGGCAGGGAGGGCGGCGAGGGCTACAACAAGGATATCCAAAGCTGGGACCTCGGTAACTGATTGCATGAACAAATCGGCCGAGGGCAGGTGAACGACAGTGAAGTTCATGCGAGCCATAGCCCGGCCTGATATAGAATTAATTTCCCCTCAAACACCCCGAACTCGTGCAATCCGCTATCGCAACCATTCGTCGGACCGCGCCATCGCACACGGCGGCTTCACGCTGATAGAGCTCATCGCCGTGCTCGCCATCGTCGCATCGCTGATGGTCATAGCCCTGCCCCGCCTTGATTTCGGCCGCGACAGGCTGGCCTCGGAGTCCCGCAGGGTCGCGTCGCTCCTGAGGGCGACAACCGAGGAGGCCGCGATGCGCAAAGAAGACCTCCTGCTCAGGTTCGACATGCCCCAGCATACTATAGGCGTGCTCCGGCCGGACGATAAGGCAGCCCCTCAGCAGCTGGAATTCTTCCGCTCGGTCGAGCTGCCCTCGCGCGGCGTGGTCAAGGAAGGCACGCTCGACGTCCCGATAGGCCCGATGGGCCCGGCCGAGCACGTCATAGTACACCTCGCGGAGCCCGGCGGACGGGCGATGACCGTGACGCTCAACAGCATAAGCGAACGCGTGACGATCAAGCAGGACGCGCCGCAGTGAAGCGCAACGGGCCCCACGGGCCCCACGGGGGCCTTCCCCTTAAAGGCTTTACTCTGCTGGAGGTCATGATCGCACTCGCGATAGCCGGCGGGGCGCTGGTAGTGCTGCTTTACAGCATATCGTTTCACCTAAACCTGATAGGCGACCAGCGCACGCGCACGGTAGCGGCTATGCTCTGCCGCGAACGGCTGGAGACTTTAAGGCAGATCCCAGCTGGCCCGCCGCAGGGCGCCTTCGATGCCCCTTTTGAGGATTACCGCTACCAGACCTCGATAGGCAACTCGGCCTTTGACGGCCTGAGCGTGCTTAACGCCACGGTCTCGAGCGGCCAGACCTCCGTATCGCTGCGCGAACTCGTGCGCACGAGGGAGCTCAGCCAGTGATCCGGCGGCAATCCATAGCCGGCTTCACTCTCCTTGAGATGCTCGTGGCGCTCGCGATATTCGCGGGCATGGCCGCGATGCTCTATAGCGGCCTGTTCGCGGCCCACCGCGCAACCGACGGGGTGCAGGACTCGCTGCTTCGGCTCCACGAGGTGCGCACCTCGCTTGACGTGATGCGCCGCGAGATCGAGGCCGCAGAGCCCATAAAGAGCACCGACCCGCTGCCCTCGCTCACCCTCATCGGGAAGGACTACTACGGCTCGGCCTCGACGGACTGCACTTTCACGACCTTCCGCTCCCCGTCGGGCGGCTCGCTCATGGTGCGGTATTACGTGGTAGAGTCCGACGACCGCAAGCTCGCCCTGCACAAGCAGGTCCGAAGGCCCTGGGCCACGCCGGATGAGGCCGAGGACGCAGAGCTGATCGACGACATAGGCGGCTTCCTGGTCGAGGTCAGAGACGGCGACAAATGGAAGTCGACTTGGGACGGCCAGATAACCGGACAGGGCGGCGGCCAAGACTCAGGCCAAATCCGCATAACGCTCACCGTGCATGCGAAGACCGGCGACATGACGCTCCGCGAGACCGCGAAGCCAGCTATCGGGGGCGGGATATGAGGATCACGCGGCAGATTCCCGCTTCACCCGGACCTTCCGCGGTTGGCACAGCGAAGGACACCAGGCTCAATAAACGGGGCTTCGCCCTCGTGCTCACGCTCTCGGTGCTCGCGCTGATGACCGCGCTCACTGTGGAGTTCATCGACTCTGTGCGGTTAAATGCGACCTTCATGGAAAACTGGGAGACCACGCGTGAGCTCTCGCTCGCCGCACGCTCAGGGGCCTCGATAGCGGTTGAGCTGCTGTTTAAAGAACTTGCGAACCGCACGTATTCCTATCCCGGCCGGATCGACATCCCGCCGCTATATCCATTTGCGGACGGCAAGGTCCAGGTAGCGGTATCCATAGAGGACGAGGACTCGAAGTTCAATATCGCGAAACTCGTCACCGAGGGCGGCGCGCGCAACGACGCGGCGTATGCCGCGTTCCTCAGGCTTTTGGGCGCGCTAGATATCAGCCCCTCGGTCGCTGACCGGATAGCGGGCTGGATGTCGGGCGGCCCGGGCGGCAGGCGCGGCCCGCTCCGTAGCGTCGACGAAATACTCGAGATACCCGGCGTGGACCGCTCGGTTTATGATAAATTAAAGCCTTACGTTACCGTATTCGGCAGCGGGCTTATAAACATCAACGGGGCGGCGGCCCCCGTGCTCCGCTCGCTCGACGGCGGGATAAGCCCGGATATGGCCGGCCGCATCGTAAGCCGCCGCGATGAGCAGCCCTTCGAGTCCGCCGCGGACATCACGAAGGTGGCCGGTTTCGAGGGCCTTGGGATAGGGCTGATGGGGCGCATATGCGTCAAGGGCACCGCGTATTATCTCACGGTGCAGGCTGCGTCCCCCGAGGGGGTGCGCAGCACCATTGAGTGTGCGGTGGGCGGTGACGGCAAGGTGCAGTACTGGAGAGAGCTGTAATATAAAACACGCATGCCAGAGATAATCTTCATAGACCTCACAGGCCCCGCGAAGGGCAGCGCCTACGTGCTCGACAAGGGTACGGGCAAGGTGCGCTCGACGCTCGAGTTCGATGAAATAGGCGCGCTCGGCCCCATCGAGGCCGCCAAGGGCTCCGAGGCCTGCCTGAGCCTCCCGCTATCGATGCTGGATTTCCGCAGGGTATCGCTCCCCGTGGCCGACCCGGACAAGGTGCGCCGCCTCCTGCCCTTCGAGCTCGAGGGCCTGATGCTCCAGGACCCTGGCCGCGCCGTGATCGACGCCGTCGTGCTGGGCACAAGCAAGGAAGACCCCTCGCGCCATGACGTGCTCGCGGTATACATGGACGCCCAGGTGCTCGGTGCGGTGCTCGCGGCTCTCGCGCGGCATGGGATCGACCCGCGCGTGGCCTGCTCGATAGAGCTTTCGGCCGCGCTCGAGGAATACGGCCGTCTGGGCGGAGAGCCCGAGGCAGTGCTCATGAACTTCGGCGGTCTTACGGAAGGCCGTACGATGCGCGCATGGCAGGAGGCCGTCTCGGGGGGCAGGATCAACCTCAGGCGAGGCCCTCTGGGTTATACGGCCGACGAGCGCAGGACAAGAAAATCGCTAGCGCTCGCCGCTGTGCTCGCGATACTCATGCTCGCCACCCTGGGCGCTGACATCGGCCTCAGGATCAAGGCGGAACGCGGCCGCGAACGCACCATGGAGGACGCGGTCAAGTCCGCGTACGCCTCGGCCTTCCCGCAGGAGAAATACTCCGGCCCGCAGGGGATATCATACAAGCTGCAGGCCCGGATCAAGGAGCTGGAGGCTCGCGTGCGCAATCTAAAGGGCCTGCGGCCCCTCGACCTCATGGCCGGACTCCAGCCCCCCAAGGGGCTCTCATATACCGAGATAGCGCTCGAGGCTGACGGCGTGACGCTAAGCGGCAAGGCCGACTCCATGCCCACGGTGCAGGCCGCGCAGGCCGCGCTGGGCGGGACGCTCGACGACGTGAAGATCACCGAGACCACCCCGGCCGGCGATGCGGTCAAGTTTACTATGACAGGCCGCAGGAAGCCCTGACATGAACCGCAGGGGGACCATATGGCTGGTAAGCGTGGCAATTATCGCCGCGCTCTTTGCCGGGCTCTTCGTGGCGCTCAGGGCTGCCCAGAGGGACGCCTCCGCGATGGAGACAACCGCCAGGGACGCTGTGCGGTATGCCGCGCGCTGCCGTGAGCTGAACGACACGGCCGCCGCGCTCGAGGCCCGTGCGGCCGCTGATGTCCCCTCCGGGATCGTCGAGGCCGTGGACCGCGTCACGGCCCCGCTGGGGCTCAAGGACCGCGTGAAGTCCGTAAAAAACCTGCCTTCAGGCCCCAGGGAGCAGCTTGCGGAACTCAGCTTGGCGGGGCTCACGCCCAACGAACTCGCCAACGTGCTTTACTCCATCGAGACCGCGCCGATGCTCCTTGTCGTGCGGAAGGCCGACGTCCGCTCGTCGTTCGAGCGGCAGGGCACACTGAACGCCTCGCTCACGCTGGCCCTGATCAAGACCAAGTGATGCGCTCCCTGCTTTGGGCCCTCATAGTGCTCATCGTCGCCATCCCGCTGTTTGCCGTCGCCGCGTGGGAGATCGCGGTCCCGCTTGAGTTAATCGAGTCGGGCGCGCGCACCCCGCTTGAGGCCCAGGGGCTAGACCTCGCGTTTAAGGGGCTCGCGAAGGGCCTGTTTTTCAGCCTGCACAGCGACGAGGTCACGGTGCTCAGGGGCGATATGCCGGTCATATCCGCAACGGATGCCGAGGCCGCGCTGAGGCCGCTCTCCCTGCTTTCTGGCAGGCCGGAGGCCGGGTTTAAGGCAAAGCTCGCCGGGGGCACGATTACCGGCACGGCCACGCTCGTCAAACGCTACCTATACCTGAAGGCCGATCTCACAGGCGCGGATCTCGCCTCGATACGCGGGCTGCTCGAGCCGCTTGGCCTGCGCGGGTCGCGCGGGAATACCTCTGCCTCGTTCGATGTAGGCCCTGACGGGGGGCACATAGAGTTCACGGTGCGCGACGCGGCGCTCGGGACGTTTGCGGGCGTCCAGACCGGCAGCGTCCCGCTTGGGATGCTCAAGGCCGCCGGGGGCATCCCGCTTGGGATCGCTAACACCGCGGGTGGCACTGCGCAGGGGCTGGCCTCGGCCGTCCAGGGCGGCAACATCCCGCTGGGGATTATCAACGCCGTCGCCAACGCACCGCTCGGCGTGCTCAATACCGCGCGTGACACTGTGTTGGGGATATTTTCGGTCGGCCAGACCGGCAACATCCCGCTGGGGATGTTCAATACCGTGCGAGGGGCGCTCAGTCTCAAAAACGGCGTGACCGAGATCACCTCGCTCTCACTCGAGGGCAGGGACATATACGCCAAGGCCGCAGGCAGCATCAGCCGCAGCGGCGCGCTCGACCTCGCGCTCGTCGTAATGCCCTCGCCCGGCAGCCCGTATGCGAGCCTGCTCGGCCAGATGCCCGGCTGGACCAGGACCGGCCCCGGGCGGTACGAAACCAGGCTCAGGACGCCGGGGCGCAAGTAACCAATAAGCCGCATCATTATATTGCGCTGATTGACAATCAATTGTTAATAATATATTTTATTTAATATGGCCCCTAAACTCGGGGAGATGCTTATCTCCTCCAACATAATCAACGAAGAACAGCTAAAGCTGGCCCTCAACCTCCAGAAAAAGGAGGGCGGGAGACTCGGCAGCAAGCTCGTAAAACTCGGCTACGTGAGCGAGGAAAAACTCGTCGCGTTCCTAAGCAAGCAGTTCGGCGTCCCGGCCATAAGCCTCGAAAGCTACAGGATCGACCCGTCGGTCGTGAAGCTCATCCCGCTGGACATGGCCCGCAAATACAGCATCATGCCGGTCGCGCGCGTGGGCGCCGTGCTCACCATAGCGATGACAGACCCCTCCAACGTCTTCGCGATCGACGACGTGAAGTTCATGACAGGCTACAACGTCGAGGTCGCCGTCTCGACCGAATCGAGCATAAGCTCGGCAGTCGCGGAATATTACGGCGGCAGGGGCGGCGAGATGGTGCCGTCGCAGAAGACCACGCCGGCCGAGCAAAACAAGATACTCGAAGCCAAGGACTACACCCTCTCTGACGAAGACCTGGCCGGCGGAAGCCATATGGAAGGCCAGGAAGACGGCCCGATGATCGACGTCGCGGACTTCGACTCGGTCGTCGGCAGCGCGCTTGACGGCATCGAGGCCGTCGAGGAAGAGACGGATGCCGACCAGGTGCGCGAGGTCGAGGCCCCGATCGTGAAGCTCGTCAACGGCATATTCGTCAACGCTGTGAAGGCCGGGGCCTCGGACATCCACATCGAGCCGTACGAGACCTCGCTGCGCGTCAGGTACCGCGTCGACGGCGTCATGTACACGGTCATGAACCTGCCCACGAAGATAAGGGCCGCGCTCACCTCTCGCATCAAGATCATGAGCAAGCTCGATATCGCCGAGCGCCGCCTGCCGCAGGACGGCCGCATAAAGCTCAAGCTCGGCAAGAAGCGCGAGATCGACTTCCGCGTCTCCGTCCTACCGTGCCTGTTCGGTGAGAAGACCGTCCTTCGGCTCCTGGACAAGTCCACCCTGCAGGTGGACCTCACGAAGCTCGGCTTTGACGAACTCGCGCTGCGGGACTTCATGGAAGCCATCGAGAAGCCCTTCGGGATGATACTCGTCACCGGCCCCACGGGCTCTGGCAAGACCACCACGCTGTATTCCGCCCTTACGCACCTAAACAAGCCCGACACGAACATCATGACCGCCGAGGACCCGGTGGAGTTCAACTTCATGGGCATCAACCAGGTCCACGTGCGCGAGGACATCGGCCTTACCTTCGCCGCGGCACTCCGCTCTTTCCTGCGGCAGGACCCCGACATCATCATGGTAGGGGAGATCAGGGACTTCGAGACCGCGGAGATCGCGGTCAAGGCGGCCCTGACCGGCCACCTCGTCCTGAGCACCCTGCACACCAACGACGCCCCGAGCACGATCAACCGCCTGCTGAACATGGGCATCGAGCCCTTCCTCGTCTCGTCGGCCTGCATACTCATCATGGCCCAGAGGCTCGCGCGTCGCATATGCATGCAGTGCAAGGAGGAGGAGACCGTGCCGCACCAGGCCCTGCTGAAAGTGGGTTTTTCGGAAGAGGAAGTCAAGACCTTCAAGCCGATGAAAGGGCGCGGCTGCCCGGCCTGCAACGGCACCGGATACAAGGGCCGCATCGCGCTGTACGAAGTGATGCCGATACGCGAGGAGATCAAGGAACTTATACTGGAGGGCGCGTCCTCGGACGAGATCAAGCGCGGCGCGCTGAGGCTCGGCTGCAAATCGCTGCGTTTAAGCGGCCTCCAGAAGATTAAAGAGGGCGTCACTACGATCGACGAGGTGCTTCGCGTCACCTTCGGCGACTAGCAACAAGAGAATCAGGGGGGTTAGATAAAATCATGGCGATGAACCTGTACGATTTGCTTAAGGCGATGATCGAGCGCGGGGCCTCGGACCTGCATATCACCACCGGCTCCTCGCCGCGCATCCGCGTCGACAGCAGGCTCATCGTGCTCGACCCGAAGGCCGAAGCCCTAACGCCGACCGACACCAAGGCGCTCTGCTACAGCATCCTCACCGACGCCCAGAAGCACAAGTTCGAGGAGTTCAGCGAGCTGGACCTCTCGTTCGGCCTCAAGGGGCTGAGCCGCTTCCGCGCCAACGTCTTCATGCAGCGGGGCGCCGTGGCCGGGGCCTTCCGCGCCATCCCCTTCGGCGTACGCAGCTTCCAGGAGCTCGGCCTGCCGGAGATCGTCTCGGATCTCGCCAAGCGGCCGCGCGGCCTGATACTCGTCACCGGCCCGACCGGCTCGGGCAAGTCCACCACGCTGGCGACTATCATCGACAGGATCAACGAGGAGCGCTACGAGCACATCATCACGATCGAGGACCCGATAGAGTACCTGCACGGCCACAAGCGCGCCCTGGTCAACCAGCGCGAGGTCAACGCCGACACGCAGTCGTTCAAGGACGCCCTGAAATACGTCCTCAGGCAGGACCCCGACGTCGTACTGATCGGCGAGATGCGCGACCTCGAGACGATTGAGGCGGCGCTTAAGGTCTCCGAGACCGGCCACCTGACGCTCGCCACCCTGCACACTAACTCAGCCGTGCAGAGCATCAACCGCATAATCGACGTCTTCCCCCCGCACCAGCAGTCGCAGATCAGGGTGCAGCTGAGCTTCGTACTCGAGGCCGTTCTGGCGCAGCAGCTCATACCCAAGAAATCCGGCAAGGGCCGGGTGATGGCGCTCGAGATCATGATCCCCACCCCCGCCATACGCAACCTCATCCGAGAGGACAAGGTCCACCAGATATACTCCATGATGCAGACCGGGCAGTCGAAGATCGGCATGCAGACGATGAACCAGTCCCTCGTCGACCTCTGCAAGCGCGGGCTCATCTCTTACGAAGAGGCGCTGCAGCACACGATGATCACGGACGAGTTCGTCCAGATGATGCAACGCGAACAGCTAAAGGAAAAGGATAAAAGGGGGGGATAAATTATGGCCACAGTCTTTCAGTGGGCGGGGAAGACCAGCCTCGGCACGATAGAGACCGGGGAGACCACCGCGAACTCGCGCGAGGAGGTCTCCAACCAGCTCAGGCGGCGCAACATAACGGCCACCTCCATAGTCGAAAAGGAAAAAAAGAAGTTTAGCTTCGGCGGCGGCAAGGTCACTGACAAGGACATCGTCGTATTCACGCGCCAGTTCTCGACGATGATCGACGCCGGCCTCCCGCTAGTGCAGGCCCTAGAGATCCTCTCCACCCAGGTCGAGAGCAAGGCGCTCGGCAAGGCCCTCGGGGTGATCAAGGGCGACGTCGAGAGCGGCTCCACGTATGCCGACGCCCTCAGGAAACACCCGAAGATATTCGACGCCCTGTACTGCAACATGGTCGCGGCCGGCGAAAGCGGCGGTATCCTCGACACCATCCTGAACCGTCTCGCCAGCTACATTGAGAAGACCATGAAGCTCAAGCGGAAGATCAAGAGCGCCCTTACGTACCCGATCACGATCAGCGCGGTCGCGGTCATCGTCGTCGGCGTCATCATGGTCTTCGTCGTCCCGACCTTCTCGAAGATGTTCGCGACCCTCGGCGGCACACTGCCGCTTCCGACCCAGATGATCATCTCCGCCAGCAACTTCCTCAAAAAAGGCGGGGCGGTCCTCATAGTCGCAGTCGCGTTCGGCATAGCCTATGCGCTCAGACAGATCCGCAAGACCGATGCCGGTCTCTACAGGACCGACGCGATACTCCTGAAGGTCCCGATATTCGGGCCGATGCTCCTGAAGGTCGCGATTTCGAAGTTCACGCGCACGATGGGCACACTGACGAGCTCAGGCGTGCCGATACTCGACGGCCTCGAGATCACCGCAAAGACGGCCGGCAACAGGGTTATCGAACTCGCGGTAATGGACGTCCGCACCGCGGTCAGCGAGGGCAAGACCCTATCTGAGCCCCTCACCAAGGCCAAGATATTCCCGCCGATGGTCACGCACATGATCGCCGTAGGCGAATCCACCGGCGCGCTCGATACGATGATGACGAAGATCGCGGACTTCTACGACGACGAGGTCGACAACGCGGTCACGAACCTCACGGCCATGATGGAGCCCATCCTGATGGTGTTCCTCGGCACGACGTGCGGTTTCATCATCGTCTCGATGTACCTGCCGATCTTCAAGCTGATCACCCTCATCAAGTAAGTGGGGCGGCTGGCGGATTCCGGGCGGGTTAAGCGGATATGCGGAAAAGCCGCCCGCGGGCGAGCGACGAGCGCTGTTGACGCCAGCCACCGGTGAGCGCATTGAACGCTGAGACCGAGCAGGACCTGCGGCCGGGCATCGAGGTCCCGATCCGAAGGTTAAAAGCCCTGATCGCCTTCCGCATCTGCCTCGTCACCTTACTGGTGGGCTCGTTCATGGTGTTCAGGATCGGTCACGGCATATTCCCGTACTCCTTCGCGGTCATGTACCTGATAGCCGCGTTCTACGGCATGACGATCGTCCACCTGCTGCTGCTCGGGCGGCTCGCAAACGCGGCCCACGCATACATCCAGATAATCGGCGACGTCACGGGCACCGTGGCCCTCATAGCGTTTACGGGCGGCATCGAGAGCGGCTTTACCTCGCTGCTGATCCTCAACGTCATCTCCGCGGCGATAGTGGCCGGAAGGCGCGCGGGCTACCTTGCCGCGACGCTCTCGGCCCTGCTCTACGGCGTGCTCCTCGACGCCCAGTTCAACCTGGCGATCCCGGCCCCCTACGAACCCATTACCGCCGCCAAGGCCTTCCTCTTCAACCTCTTTTCTCACATCACCGCGCTATACCTCACGGCGTTCCTGATGGGCATCCTGGTCAGGCGTCTCGAGCGCCAGGCCACGAGCATCATGGACCTTACCGCCTTCAACCGCGAGGTGATCGAGCACACCCCGAGCGGGCTTTTCACCACGGACTCGAGCGGGAGGATCCAGGTCTTCAACCGCGCGGCCGAGCTGATAACCGGCATCGGCCGCGAGCAGGCGCTGGGGGCCGAGCCCCGGGAGATATTCCCCTTCCTGCCGCGGGAGGGGCAATGGCCCGAGCGCTCGGAGCAGACCGTGTCAGCGGGCGGCGGCCGCAAGATCATAGGGCTGACGATCTCGGACATGCACGACTCCTCCGGGGTGGGCCATATCGGGGTATTCGAGGACCTCACAGAGATGAAGAAAATGGCCGAGGAGATGAAGCGCAGGGAAAAGCTCGCCGCTATCGGAGAGCTATCGGCCAACATGGCGCACGAGATCCGAAACCCGCTGGCCTCGCTTAAAAGCTCGATAGAGCTGATCCGCGAGGCCTCGATCACGCCGGAGCAGCGCAGCCGCCTGATGGGCATAGCGATAAACGAGATGGACCGCTTAAACACCATCGTCACGGACTTCCTGGACTACGCGCGGCCGGCCAAGCCCAAGATGCAGCCCTGCGACCTGCACCAGACACTCGACCGCGCGGCCGACGTCCTCGTTGGATCGGGCCACCAGAACGTACAGATAAAAAGGCTCTACCAGGGCCCGCTGCCGATTGTTGCCGACCCCGAGATGCTCGGGCAGGTCTTCCTCAACATCGGCCTGAACGCCTTCGATGCGATGCCCGACGGCGGCACGCTTGAGATATCCACGGCCGTCGGCGCCGGCCGCAGGGTGGAGGTCAGGTTCCGGGACACCGGCACCGGCATCGAGGCCGAGAACCTCGAACGAGTATTCTATCCATTCTACACCACTAAGAAAAAAGGCACCGGCATCGGCCTCAGCATCGTATACAGGATAGTAGTGGAAGACCACGGCGGGACCGTGCGCGTAAAAAGCCCCCCGGAGGGCCCCGGCACGGTGTTCGTCGTCGAGCTGCCGCTGGATGGCGCGGGGGCCGCGGCATGAGCGCGCGCATCCTCATAGTGGAGGACGAGGAGGGGCTCAGGGAGGTCCTGAGCATCCTGCTTGAGGGCGAGGGCCATACGATACTGACAGCGGCCAACGGGACCGAGGGCCTCGCGCTTTTGGACCGCGACATCTTCGACCTCATCATAACGGACATAAAGATGCCCGGAGCGAGCGGCTATGACATCCTCAAGCGCGCCAGAGAGATCGCGCCCGAGACGCTGGTGATCATGGTCACAGCGTTCGGCACGCTCGAGGACGCGATAGACGCGATGAAACAGGGCGCGTTTGACTATATCCAGAAGCCGTTTAAGATCGACGAGATCCGCGTCATCGTCCGTAACGCGATAGACCGCCGGAGGCTCAGCACCGAGGTCTCGCTCCTGCGCGAGCAGGTGCGCACCACATACGAGCTATGCAATATCGTCGGCAAGAGCCCCGCGATGGTATCGCTCCTTCAGCTGATCCCGCGCGTGGCCAAAAGCGGCCTCAACGTCCTGATCACCGGCGAGAGCGGCACCGGCAAAGACCTGGTAGCCAACGCCCTCCATACGCTCAGCGACCGCTCTGCGGGCAACTTCGTGCCGGTCAACTGCGCGGCGTTCCCCGAGGGCCTGCTCGAGAGCGAGCTGTTCGGCCATGTCCGGGGGGCCTTCACCGGGGCGGTGCAGAACAAGCGCGGCCTGTTCGAGGTCGCCAACCACGGCACCCTGTTCCTGGACGAGATCGGCGAGATGCCGATCTCGCTTCAGTCGAAGCTCCTGCGAGCGATAGAAAACGGCACGTTCCGGCGCGTCGGGGATACCGCGGACATCACCGTCGACGCACGCATCATCGCGGCCACGAACCGCGACCTCAAGGAGGCCGTGGCCCAGGGGACATTCCGCGAGGACCTGTACTTCCGCCTAAACGGGGTGCCGATGCACATACCTCCGCTCAGGGAGCGCAAGGAGGACCTGCCCCTGCTGATCGGGCGGTTCATCGCGAAGTCCTCGAAGAGCGGCAGGCAGTTTTCGGGCAACGCGCTCCGCATATTGATGGAGCGGGAATGGAAGGGCAACGTCCGGGAGCTTGAGAACGCTATCGAGCGCATTCTGATGATGACCGACGACGAGATCATCACCGAGTCGCACCTCCCGCCGGAGATAACCGGCCGCGAGGCCCCCGTCGCGGCGCAGGCCCGGATCGTGGACGGGTTCTCTCTGGAGGACGCGCTGAGCGATTTGGAGCGTGGATACCTCATCGAGGCCCTCAGGCTCGCCGAGGGGAACAAAACCGAGGCCGCCAAGCTCCTGGGGCTGACTTTCCGCAGCATCCGCCACCGCCTCGTGAAGCACGGCATAAAATAGACCTAAATTTCTCAATAAATTCAGCATGATTCTGCTATCCCGTCCCGAGGGAATATTTTTCTTCCCGGCCGATTAAAGTTTTCCCTCGATCCTCCGATAAGATGTCTAAGAGCCGCAGGCCGACAAGGATGTCGAGCCAACCCAGTTCAAGGAGGAATCACAAATGTCACTCGTAATCAACACAAACGTAGCATCCCTCGACGCACAGAGAAACTTGGCTCAGAACAGCGAAGCGCTGAACGTTTCCGTACAGAGGCTCTCATCCGGTCTGCGCATCAACTCGGCGAAGGACGATGCGGCCGGGCTGGCCATATCCTCCAAGCTGACCTCACAGGTCCGCAGCATCGCCGTTGCGGTCAGGAACGCTCAGGACGGCACCAGCCTTGCCCAGACCGCTGAGGGCGGCCTCCAGCAGATCGGCGACATCCTTGCCCGTATGAGGGAGCTCGCGACCCAGTCGGCCAACGGCACCCTCGCCGCCGGAGACCGCACCGCCACGGACACCGAGTTCCAGCAGCTGAAGCAGGAAATCGACCGTATCAGCAACGTCACGGAGTTCAACGGCACCAAGCTCCTCGACGGGACGCTGAGCGTTGGCACCGGCGTCGCGCTGCAGGTCGGGTTCCATGCGACCGCAAACGACCAGATCAACATCAAGCTCGCTTCCGCGGCGTCCTCGCTCGGCCTCGGGATAGCAGCCAACGCAACGATCGACGATACGACCCCCGGCGACAAGACCGGCCAGACGAACGCCAAGAACATGCTCAACACCCTCGATACCGCCATCGGCAACGTCAGCACGATGCGCGGCGCGCTCGGCGCCATCCAGAACAGGCTCACGAGCACGATATCGAACCTGAGCACGACGTCCGAGAACCTCAGCGCAGCCAACTCGCGCATACAGGATGCGGACTTCGCATCTGAGACCGCGACGTTCACGAGAAACCAGATCCTGGTGCAGTCGGCCACGGCCATATTGGCCCAGGCCAACGCGCTTCCGCAGCAGGCCCTGCAGCTCCTGAAGTAATAAGGGTTTCCTTAAAGAAGTGTCTTTTCCAAAACGGGGCGGGCCCATGGATGGGTCCGCCCCTCCCTTTTTCCTTGATCCTGTCTCAAAAAATGCTTCTGGCTGCAAGAGGCTTAAATCGCGGGATACTGTGTCGTAAAGGGAAAATCGTTCCTCGATGTAGCGCTGCTACACCATCGTCCGATTTTCCCTCTCCTCCTTGTCTGCCGCGATTTCTTCTCTCTTTCGCTTCAGAAGCATTTTTTGAGACAGGCCCTATCGCTTTCGAGGCCTAAAAGCAAAGGCTATCAGCAAAATTCCGATAGTGATGCAGCCAAGCGGCACGAGGTCTCCGTGGCGGCTATAGAACGTCGAGGTCGTATCCGTGCGGAAACTCACCGTAAGCGCGGTGCGCTGCAGGAGCCGGGTCTCGGCCACTATGCGGCCGGAGGAGTCTATCAGCCCGGATATGCCGGTGTTCGCGGCCCTCACGACCGGCTTTCTGTTCTCTATCGCGCGCATCACTGCCATCGCCCAGTGCTGGTACGGCCCGGCCGTCGTGCCGAACCACGCGTCGTTCGTCACGTTGACGATAAAACCTCCCCGGCCGTCCCTGAAATATCCGCGCAGGAGTTCTGGGAATATGATCTCGTAGCATATGGCGGTGCCGAATTCCTCGCCGTCCGGAAGCCGGATGAGCCTCTGCCCGGTCCCGGCCTTGAAGTCCCCGATCCCGGCCGCGAGGCGGTCGACGAAAAACAATACGCTTCGCATCGGCACGTACTCTCCAAACGGGACGAGGTGGATCTTGTCGTACCTGCCGGTTATCTCGCCAGCAGCGCTGATCAGCACCGCGCTATTGGTGTTTTCGTAGCGCACGCCCGGCCTGCTCGAGGGCTCCAGGAGGTCCACCCCGCTGAAGATCGGCGTCCTTACCTCGCGCGCCAGATTAATAACTCTTCCGGTGAGGGCGTCGGTGCCGAAGAAAAACGGCATCGCGGATTCGGGCCATATGACCAGCGATGGCGAGCCCGCCTTGACGGCCTCACGCGTCAGGCCCTCGTATATCCTGACGCTCTCGTCCTTAAACTCCTCGTCCCACTTGAGGCCCTGGTCGATATCTCCCTGCACGAGCGAGACGGTCTCATCGCGGCCCGGCCGCGACTCGCCGAGCCTCATCTGGCCATAGGCGAGCACCGCGGCCAGCAATACCGCCATCGCTGCGCTCGAGGCGAGCAGGCCGCGTGACGGCCGCCTGCGGCCATTGGCCCACCAGTCAGCAAGCAAACCGCCCACCGCCGCGACGATGAAGCTCACCCCGTATATCCCGACGATGTCCGCCACCTGGATAAAGTGAAGGAACCGGTACTGGCTGTATCCGAGCGATGACCACGGAAACCCCGTAAGCGCGTGGCCCCGGACGTATTCCAGCGCGGTCCACAACACGGGGGCCGCGACCACGTACGGCAGACCGCTGCCGGCGTGCCGCCCCTGAGAGCGCCGCGAACGCGCCTATGTAGAGCGCCTCGTACATCGCCAGCAGGAGCACCGCCGCGAGGCTCATCACGAGCGGCATCGAGCCGTAGTAGTGCATCGAGTTGTATATCCAGTACTGGGTGCCGAAGAAATATACCAGACCCGCGAGGAAGCCCGCAGCGAAGGCGTCGCGCAGGCCGAGCCCCCGGATGGCCGACAGCAGGGGCACTAGCGCGACAAACGCAAGCGGCCAGAGACCGGGCTTCGGGAAACTCAGGACGAGCATCAGGCCGGAGAGCACCGAGGCCGGGCCGTACTCGTAGAGCCCGCGGGGGATCGCAAGTTTCATAGGGAATATTATACACGCCTGCCGCAGGGGCCGGCGGCCCCTGCTCGCATTGCCATCATGGCGCATTGCTATATACTTAGTTACCGCGCGCGTGCGCGCGTATTTTTTTAGAGCGTTCAAATGAACAGAAAAAACAAGCTGTAACCCAGCGATTTTCATCGCCTTTTGATGACCTCCGCGTTCATGCGTTCAGAAACGCTTTCCGTAATGTCCATACCCGCCCGGCCTCGCTTTCAGCCCCCTTAAAAATACCCATTCGAGCATCATTCGGTATTGAAGCACAACGATATCTAAAAAAGCGATAACCTACGGTTTATATATAAACCAAAGTTGATAGGAAATTTTGATCCTAGTGCGTTTTCTATTAACTTTCGATTAACTTCGGTTAATTAATAAGTTCCGGGAGAATCTGGCTTGAGGCCTGCTGATGCATTCTGGTTGCTTTATTAATTATTTTAATTGACATCCCAATGTACTTAGCCTAAAGTTATAATTAATAGGCAGCTAAAATGAGGCCAGGATTGTTGATAAGCGAGTCCTTGGGACTCTTTCTATAAACTGCGGCTGAGCCGTCGCAAACAGGAGGAAAGGAATATGTCGAACTACTGGATAGTAGACGCAACGATCGAAAACGGCCAAAGCGATCAAGCGGATATGTTCATCAGGAGAGGCTATTGGCATCTGGGGCTGAGGGATGAGAGTCGGCCATTGCAAGCAAAACTCAGAGACAAGATTAAACCGGGAGATGGCATAGCGATTAAAAAGATGCTCGGCCAGGGCTCTCCGTACAGCGTGATCCGTGCCTTAGGGGTCGTAAAAGAGGTAGACAAACAAGATAAAAAAATCTATATCAATTGGCTTGAGCTAAAAAAGGGCAAGGAAATACCAAGCGGCATCGCTGGCAAGTCGATCAACGGCCCTTTCACAGAAAACAGTAGCGTGGTGAACGAAGTGTTCTATATTTAGAAACAGCCGGATTGAATAAGTTGCCATTGCAAGGAAGCGTACCGCGGTTCCCGTCGGCGGCATGCGCCTGACAACAACGATACGCCAGTATAAATGGAACTGCGATCTGTAATGTGCTCTGGAGGTCGGGTTCCGGTGCCCTGACGCAGTATCAAGCGATTTCGCGCGACTTTGTATAATAATAGGGTATGAGCGATTTGAAGGTTAAGCACAAGTGCCCCAACTGCGGCGCCCCGGTTACCTTAGCCGAGGCCGACCGCTTCCTGACCTGCGGGTTTTGCAAGGTGCGACTCTACATGCGGATGCCCGGCATGCCCCGCTACGTCCTGCCATCGAACGAGCCCCTCACCGACGACACCGTGCACGTCCCATACCTCCGCATGCGCGGGATGTACTTCACGCTCCGCGACGCCGGCGTGGCCGAGGGCAAGGTGCTCGACACGAGCCTGAAGGCAGCGGCTGTGGACTTCATGCCCGAGGGGCTGGGCGTCAGGCCGCAGGCGCTCGAGCTGCTGCCCGCGCCCGAGGACTCGGCGCGGCTGCCGCTTCGGGCCGCGCCCGAGGACATGCTCCGAAAGACGATGGGGGGAGCGCGCATGTCCGACGCATTCGGCTCTGCTGAGGACGCCATCCGCTACAGGTCGTTCATCGGGGATTCGTCCTGCGTGATCTACTACCCGGTCAGGCCGGATGGCGGCGGCGTGCGTGACTGCGTGGAGGGCCGCACGATGGCGCAGCTTACGGCCGGGCGGCGCGACTCGATCACGGCGCGCGCCCCGCACGACGGCTGGGCGATAAAGTTCGTCGCGGCCAAGTGCCCGCGCTGCGGCTGGGACCTCGACGCGAAGGGCAAGGCCGCGGCCCTGCTGTGCCGCAACTGCACCTCGGTATGGCGCATGCCGGCCCAGGACTCCGAGGGCCCGGCGAGCTTCAGCCCCGTAGAGTTCCACACCGTTCGCGACCAGGAGGGCGCGCCCCCGCCTTCGTGCTACATCCCGTTTTGGAGGATGAGGGCCGACGTCACGGGCGAGCTCAGCGCCAGCACTTACGGCGACCTCATCAGGCTCGCGAACCTCCCGCTCGTCGCAACGCCGGAGCTTAACGCTGTGCCGCTTCACTTCTGGGTCCCGGCGTTCCGCTGCCCGCCAACGCTGTTCCTGCGCCTCTCGCGCCAGCTCACCGGAGCGAGGCCGAGGCCGGAACTCATGGACTCAGGCTCGCTGCCGCCCGCGCAAGGCCCGCAAGTATACGAGCCGACGCTCTCGGCCGAGGACGCCCCGGAGGCCGCGCACCTGATCTTCGCCTCGATGATCACGAAACGCAAGGAGACGTTCAAGCAGCTCGGCTCGACGCGCATCGAGCCGAAGGGGTATGAATTCGTATACATCCCGTTTGGCGAGCGGGGGGGAGATTACGTCCACCAATTGTTGGGTTTTGCGATCCCGAAGGCGGCACTTACATACAAGTAGGCTATTGAAAGCGCTCCAAATCGCTTGATACTGCGTTGGGCGCAATTTTACCAAGCGGGACTCGCCCTCTATGTACGTCACAGTACACCATCGGGGTGCCACGGGCACTTCTCCTAAAAGACAGGGGCCAACCGGCCCCCTTGTCTGAAGACGATTTGGGCGCGCTTTCGGGGGGCACGGACGAAGGACGCCCCCCGCGCCCCACAAGGTCAACAGCATTTATTGGAAAGGGGCCTATCGGCCCCTTTTAAGTGAGTGGTGCGCTAGCACCGCGAATAGGGAGAGGCGCCCGTGGCGCCCCCTAGGTGCGGGCCTTGAAGTTATCGAGGAACTGTTTGACCTGCACGCCGAGGTAGACGCACATGATCCCGTCCATGCAGGAGTCCGCGTCCTTTTTCTCGAGGTGGGTCGTGAGGGCCTTGCCGTTTTTGACCATCGAGACTATATACGCGTTCTTCGCCGTGTCCCACGTAAGCCCCAGCTTGACCCCGAGCTCCCCGATCTCAGGGTACATCTGCGCTATCTTTTCCTTTAGTGCGACCTCTGAATATCCCATATAACGACCTCCTGATGGATGTTTTCACTGCCTTAGCCTAAGGGTAGGACGACTCGGGGCCGTTGTCAATTCCCTGATGCGGACCGCGCGGTATTGCGGTAGAATGTATAGACCATGCCCTACATCGACCCCCGGATCCGCAAATTCATAGGCGTGCTCGCCGCAGACCTCCTGTTCGGGGTGCTCGGGTTCATGTGGGCCGAGGGCTTGAGCGTCGGCAACGCGCTATACCTCTCGGCCGTTACGGTGACCACGGTCGGCTACGGCGACATCACCCCGCACACTGTGGCGGGCAAGGTCATCGCGGTCATCTTCATCGTCACCGGGGTCGGGGCGTTTACGGGCGTGATAGCGCACATCACCGAGTCGATGGTCATAGGCCGCGAGGAGGACTTCAAGCGCGAGAAGCTCAAGATGATCGTAAGCGAACTGTACAGCGAGGTCGGCACGCGGCTGATCGGGATGCTCGTCCCGGCCGACCCGCACATAGCGGGGATGCGCCCCGTGCTAGCGGTGGACGACACCTGGGACCACGCGCGCTTCAGGGCCGCAGCGCGCGACATACTGGCTCGTGAGTTCGCGATAGACTCGCGGCGGATAGACCTGCCGGAGCTGCGGCTCGTGATGATGGCCAAGGCCGAACTCTTCCTGCGCATACTGGAGAGCCCGAGCCTCGGCAACGAGACCCAGCTTGCGGACCTGGTGCGCGCGATCCTGCACCTAAAGGACGAACTCTCGTACCGGGACGACTTCACGGCGCTGCCGCCCATTGACCTCGACCACCTCGCGGGCGACCTGGCGCGCGCGTACCGCATGCTGACGCTTATATGGCTCGACCACATGGAATACACCAAGGACCACTACGCATACCTGTTCTCGCTCGCGGTGCGAGTAAACCCTTACAAGGAGCGCCCCTCGGCCGTGATCGGGGCCGCGTAGGTCTCGGGGGCCGCGCCCGCTTGCCGATCAATTCGCAGTCATTGTACAATTGCACTGTTTCGAATCACTAAATGCATGGAGGTTTTAAATGAAGAGATCCGCAATCGCCGTAACATTACTCGCACTAGCCATCCTCTGCGCCGCCCCGGCATACGCCGCCGCAGGCCCCGACACCGAACAGCTCAGGCAGGCCGCTGACGCATACATGAGCGCCCTGCCCGCCGACGGCTACTACATCTCGCCCGACGACCTCTTAAAAAGGATCGAGTCCGGGAATAAGGACTTCGTCCTCGTCGACTGCCGCGAGAAGATAGAGAAATACAAGGCCGGGCATATCCCCGGCGCGATCTACATCAACGCCAAGGACATAGCCAGGCCAGAGAGCCTCGCCCGGCTGCCCGCCGATAAGGACATCATCCTCTACTGCAACAGCGGCCACGAGGAGAGCAAGGCTATGGCGGTGCTCGGCATGCTCGGGTACAAGGTCCACGCCCTGAAGTTCGGGTATATCTCGTGGGCCAAGGCCATGCCTACGGATTTCGTCCTCGGGCTGATCGACAACGCCGCGAAGAAGAACTATCCCGTAGAGCGATAGTCACATACCCAACGGAGGTCTCATGAAAAGATATATCGGACTTATAGCCTCACTGATCTGTGCCGCAATGCTGTGCTCCGGCATCGCCTATGCGGGTGACGCCGCTGCCGACCGCGAGGCCGCGGCCAGGAAGTCGGTCGCGGGCTTTATGCAGGACCTGCTCGCCGCGCTCCAAAAAGAGATGGCGGCCGGAGGGCCGGCAGGAGCGGTAGGCGTATGCAGCGAGCTCGCGCCTCAGATCGCCGGGCGCATATCGCGCGAGACCGGCTGGAAGGTAACGCGCGTAAGCTCGAAGGTTAGAAACCCCCTGCTGGGCATGCCTGACGCGTGGGAGCAGAAGGTATTGCAGGATTTCCAGGCCCGCGCTGCAAAGGGCGAAGACATCGACAAGATGAGCTACTCCGAGGTGGTCACCGAGCCGGACGGGAAGTTCTACCGCTTCATGAAGGCGGTCGCGATCAAGCAGCCCTGCCTCGCCTGCCACGGGACGCCGGAGCAGATCGCACCCGCGGTGGCCGCTATTCTCAAGGAGCGCTACCCGCATGACGCGGCCACCGGCTACAAACTCGGCGAGCTGCGCGGCGCGGTGAGCGTCAAGGCCCCGATACAGAATTAGCATTGCTCCCCCCCGGGGTTAAGGGTTATACTAATCTGCCATGGGGGGCGGAAAGCTGATAAACCCGGCCGGCATCAGGGTCGGCATTCTGTTCGTGGCGCTGACGGCCGCGGCCGGGTGGTGGTTTACGGGGTACATGGTGCGCTACGGCGACTCGCACGAGCGGCGCGACCTGATCACGATGGCCGTGACCGCAGCAGCGAGCGTCGACCCGGCCGACCTGGCGCCGCTTCTGGGCGGGGAGTCCGACACCGCCACCCAGCAATGGCTGAGCATCCGCGAGGACCTGCATCGCGTGCGCGCCTCTATCCCCGAGGCCCGCTTCGTCTACCTGATGAAGCGCAAGGCGGATAAGGTCGTATTCCTCGCCGACGCCGAGCCCCCGGACTCCAAGGACTACTCACCTCCCGGCCAGCCGTACGACGAGGCCACCCCCGCCCTGCTCGCCCTATTTGAAGACGCGCCGCCGTATGTCGAGGGCCCGATGCAGGACAAGTGGGGCGCGTGGGTAAGCGGGCTCGCGCCGATCAGGGACCCGGCCACCGGGCATGTCCTGGCTGTGATGGGCATAGACATAGACGCCAGCCGATGGAGCGAGATCGTGCGCGGATACCGGGTGATCGGGCTCTCGATCAGCGGGCTTTCGGCCCTGGGCGCGCTGCTGTTTCTGGCGATGCTCTACCAGCAGCGCCGGGGCAGCGCCGAGATCGAGGCCTTAAACGCAAAGCTCACCGCAGAGCTCGCCGAGCGCAGGCGCACGAACGAGTCGCTGCTCCTTTTGGAGAAGGCCGTGCGCACCACCAAGGTCGGCATCGTATTCAGGGACGTCGACAACATCGTCCGCTTCATCAACCCCGCCGACGCCGAGATGCACGGATATAAGGCCGAGGACATCATCGGCCGGGACGTCTCGGTATTGGGCGCGCCGGGGGCCAGAAAGAAACTCACGAAAGAGCAGCTCAAGGACATCAAGACCTGGGCGCGCGAGCGCGTAAACGTCCGGCGCGACGGCTCGATGTTCCCGGTGCACCTGATCTCCGACGTCGTCTTAAACGAGGAGGGCGAGCCTCTGGGCATCGTGACCACCTGCGAGGACATAACAGGGCGCAAGCAGGTCGAGGTCGAGCTCAAGGAGGCCAAGGAGAACGCCGAGGCCGCGAGCCGCGCAAAGAGCGAGTTCATGGCCAACATGAGCCACGAGCTCCGCACCCCGCTTAACGGCATCATCGGCCTGACCGAGCTGTTGTTGGGCCGCGGCCTCCCGCAGACCGAACGCGAGTACATGCAGATGGTCGCCGAGAGCGCCAAGATGCTCCTGCGCATCATAAACGACATACTGGACTTCTCGAAGATCGAGGCCGGAAAGCTAGAGCTCTCCACCGAGCCCTTCAGCCTGACGCGCGTCCTGCGCTCGGTGATCGAGCCGCTCGGGGTCGTGGCCCGCAAGAAGGGCCTCGCCGTGAACCTGCGCGTGGACGACAACGTGCCGCCCTATCTCGTGGGCGACGGGGGCCGCCTCAGGCAGACGCTGTTTAACCTGCTCGGAAACGCGATAAAGTTCACCGAGGCGGGCGTCTGCGCGATCCAGGTCTCGATGCTCGGCGACAGCCCTGAGGGCCCGGACAAGGCGAGCCTCCTGTTTTCGGTGACGGACACCGGCATCGGCATCCCGCCCGAGAAACAGGACCTGATCTTCGGCAAGTTCACGCAGGCCGACCAGTCCGTGAGCAGGAGGTTCGGGGGCACCGGGCTCGGGCTTGCGATATCTCAAAACATCGTCCTGCTGATGGGCGGGCGCATATGGGTCCGCAGCGAGCCTGGCAAAGGCAGCACGTTTTACTTCACCGCGATATTCGATATAGCCAAGGAGCCGCCTGTCGAAGAGCCCCTCCCGCAGGTCGAGCCCCCCGTCTGCAACCTGCAGGGTCCGGCGCTCCGGGTGCTGCTGGCCGAGGACAACAGGATCAACCAGGTCGTGGCATGTTCCTTCCTCGAACGCGACTGCCACTCTGTGCGCATAGCGCAAAACGGCGCGGAGGCGCTCGAGGCCCTGGGCTCCGAGCCCTTCGACATAGTGCTGATGGACGTCGAGATGCCGGTGATGGACGGGATCGAGGCCACGCACCATATACGCGAGAACCGCGACGGCAGGTTCAATGCCGCCATCCCCATCGTAGCGCTCACCGCGCACGCCCTCTCGGGCTACCGCGAGAAGCTCCTGGGCGCGGGCATGGACCAGTACGTCTCAAAGCCGATCGTGCTCGAAGATCTCCGGGAGGCCATAACGAAAGCCATGGCCGGCCGCATGACGCTGGGCGAGCTCGGCGCAGGAGCGGTCGTAAGGACTCCGAAGGGGGACAAGGTGCTGGACCTCGAGGGGATGCGCAGGCGGCTGGGGGACGACGGGCCCCTGATCGAGCTCACGCTCGGGCTGTTCGAGGGCGAGGCCCCGTTGAGGTTCTCGGCGCTCGACGAGGCGCTCAAGAAGCGCTCGGCCTCCGAGGGCCGCGTGGCCGCACACTCCTTTAAGAACCTCAGCCTGAACGTCGGGGCCGACCGGCTCTCGGCCCTGCTGCTGGATATCGAAAACCTCTGCGCGGACTCGGACGCTGAGGGGGCATCTGAGATGTTTTCAAGAGTGAGCGCGGAGCTCGCGGCCGTAAGTGCGGAACTGGAACGCCACAAGGGGTCACGGACCCCTCTCGCTTAGGGGCTCTTCTTAAGTCGCTCCCTTGACCCGCGGGTGCCGGATCGAGCTGCTTATCGCCCGGCGCAGCGTCGCCCTTATCGTCTCGTCCGAGACGAGGCCCACGCAATGCTCGATGAACATGCGGTCATCGTCGGTCAGGGGCACCGAAGGCTGTACTGGACGCGACGGGGCATTCTCGGGGGGCTGGACCCTGCCTAGCATGAACCTCACGCCCGAGATGCCGAGCGGGCGCAGCTTCTCCAATATGGCAGGCCGCAGGAACTCTACCTGCTGCAGCCATGCGGAGCCGTCTACGTGCACGAGGAGGTGCGAGCCTTCCTTTAGCGAGGCGGGCGACGTGTGCACGCCGAGGGGGCCGGGGAATATCTCGCCCCAGCGACGGGCGATCCCATGGAGCCTCAGCCGCCCGTCGATGCCAAGGTCTGAGATCAGGGCCGAGAGGACGGCCTCCGCCCCCACGAGGCCCGAGGAGCGTCTTGCCCTAGAGCGTCTTCCCGGAACGGATGCACCTCGTGCAGACGCTGGTCTTTATGACCGCGCCGGTGGAAGTCGAAATCTTCGCCTTCTGAAGGTTGGGGCGAACCGTACGTTTAGTCCTGTTGTTGGCATGGCTGACGTTGTTTCCAACGCTCTTGCTCTTGCCGCATACCGCGCAATGTGCCACTGATCGATACCTCCGTGTTAACGTGCTTAATTGATTAAAAAGAGACAAGTATGATAACATTTTCATTACATTCTTACAAGTCGATCCCGGAGGGTAGTTCTCACAGATGGCAAAGATCAGGATTCACGAGCTCGCAAAACAGCTTGATATAGCGAACAAGGAGATTATAACATTCCTTGAGAAAAACGGCATTGCGGGCAAGACCCACTCTTCGAGCATCGAGGACGACCTCGTCGGAAAGATCACGGGCGCACTCGGCAAGAAGGCAGCCGCTTCTGCGGCGGCCCCGGCGGCCCCGGCCGCAACCAAGGCCCCTTCACAGCAGCCAGCGAAGCCCGGCGTTCAGCCCGGAACTCAGCCCGGAGCCCAGATAGTCAAGCCGGCCGAACCACGCCCGCGATTCATACACAAGCCTCCGTATGGCCGCCCGGCACAGCCGGCAACCACATCCACTGCGACAACCACACCGCCTGCCCAGACGACGACCCCAGGCGCCCCACAGCAGCCAAGTGGCGGGTATCAGGGACAGCGCCCCAGCGGCCCAGGCACCGGATATCAGGGTCAGCGCCCCAGCGGCCCCGGTGCCGGATATCAGGGACAGAGGCCCAGCGGCCCGGGCACCGGATATCAGGGTCAGCGCCCCAGCGGCCCAGGCACCGGGTATCAGGGTCAGAGGCCTAGCAGCCCCGGCACCGGATATCAGGGACAGCGCCCCAGCGGCCCGGGCACCGGATATCAGGGCCAGCGCCCCAGCGGCCCAGGCACCGGGTATCAGGGTCAGAGGCCTAGCGGCCCAGGCACCGGATATCAGGGCGGACAGCGCCCCAGCGGCCCGGGCACCGGGTATCAGGGACAGAGGCCCAGCGGCCCCGGCACCGGATATCAGGGCGGACAGCGCCCCGGCGGCGGGTATCAGGACCGCAAACCAGCAGGCCCTCCCGGCACAAAGGGCGGGTATCAGGGCCGTCCTCCTCTCCCGAGGGGTGAGCAGCGCCCGAAGCCCGCAACGACGCCTAACTATTCCCTTAAGCCCCGGTACGAGCCCCCGAGGGATTCATCCGCGGGCGTCACGGTAGGCGACCTGCTGAAGCAGCCCCTGGAGATAACGGTTGTACCGCGCATAGGTGAGGAAGAGGCCGAGGCCAAGGTCCCGGACCGTTACAGAAAGACGATCGAGGCCGACAAGGTCGAGAAATTCAAGGCCAAGCCCGCGATGGGCAAGGCCTTCCAGGCCATACGCAAGATAGACCAGAAGAAGTGGCATGACCCGAGGGGCGGAAAGAGGCCCGGGGGCGGCGGGTACCGCTACGGCGGCAAGTCCGATTCGAAGGGCCCGCTTACGACCGCGCCTCGCAAGAAGGTCATAAAGCTCATGGAAGGCGCGACCGTAAAGGAGTTCGCCGAGCTCATAAGCGTCAAGCTCTCGGATATCATCAAGAAATTCATGGAGATGGGCCTTACGCCCACGTTAAACCAGCCGATAGACATAGACGCGGCCCTCCTCGTGGCCGATGCCTTTGGCGTAAACGTCGAGATCGCCGAGGCCGAGGACATGGTCACAGAGGAGGAGCTCGTAATCGACGAGACCTCCACCCTCGTGCACCGGCCCCCGGTCGTCACTATCATGGGCCACGTCGACCACGGCAAGACCTCGCTGCTGGACGCGATCCGCCAGACCAAGGTAACGGAATCCGAGGCCGGCGGCATCACGCAGCACATCGGCGCATACAAGGTCTCTCTGAAGGGCAAGGAAATCGTATTCCTGGACACCCCGGGCCACGAGGCCTTCACGGCCCTGCGCGCACGCGGCGCGAAGGTCACGGACATCGTAGTGCTTATAGTCGCGGCCGACGACGGCGTCAAGCCCCAGACCATCGAGGCCATCGACCACGCCAAGGCCGCCGGGGTCCCGATCATCGTCGCGATCAACAAGATCGACAAGCCCGGCGCGAACCCGCAGCTGGTCAAGACCGAACTCATGTCGCACCAGATAGTGCCCGAGGAATACGGCGGCAAGAACATCTTCGCCGAGATCTCGGCCAAGCAGCGCATAGGCATAGAAAACCTGCTGGAACTCATACTCCTGCAGGCCGACATGCTCGAACTAAAGGCCAACCCCGACCGCCACGCCAGAGGCGCGATCATCGAAGCCCGGCTCGACAAGGGCCGCGGCCCGGTGGCGACCGTGCTGGTGCAAAACGGGACGCTCCGCCCCGGCGACGTATTCCTGGCGGGCATGCAGGCCGGCCGCGTAAGGCTTCTGCACGACGACATGGGCAAGCGCATCGAGTCAGCCGGGCCTTCGACCCCGGTTGAGGTCATGGGCTTCAGCGGCGTGCCGACGGCCGGAGACATCTTCATCTCGATGGACGACGAGCGCCGCGCAAGGCAGATCGCGCTCGCGCGCGAGAACAAAATCCGCAGGGCCGAGACCGCCAAGAAGAGCAAGCTCACGCTCGACGAGGTCTACTCCAAGATCAAGGAAGGCGCGATCAAGGACCTCAACCTCATCATAAAGGGCGACGTGCAGGGCTCGGTCGAGGCGCTCCGCGAATCCATGGCCGGCATCACGCACGAGCAGGTCAAGGTCAACGTCATCCACTCCGCCATAGGCGGCATCAACGAAAGCGACGTGATGCTCGCGGCCGCCTCAAGCGCGATCATCATCGGATTCAACGTCCGCCCGGACGCGAAGGCCACCCAGGTGGCCGAGAAAGAGGGCGTGGACATAGAGCTTTACAACATCATCTACGAGGCCATCGACGACGTGAAGAAGGCCCTCGAAGGCATGCTCGAGCCGACCCTTAAAGAGACCATACTGGGCCACGCCGAGGTCCGCCAGACCTTCCAGGTCTCGCGCATCGGCACCATAGCGGGCTGCATGGTCACGGACGGCCTGATCCGCCGCGCATCGGACGGCATCAGGCTGATCCGAGACAGCATCGTCGTATACACCGGGAAGATCGACACCCTGAAGCGCTTTAAGGACGACGCCAAAGAGGTCGCGACCGGCTATGAGTGCGGCATAACGATAGAGAACTTCAACGACATCAAGGTCGGTGATATAATCGAAAACTTCGTCATCGAAAAGGTGGCCGCGAAGTACGAATAAAATCTGCGCCCTCCCCCTGAGTCAGGGGGAGGGCCCGGCATCCCGCACCGGAGGACTTCCCATATCCTCCCTGATGTGCTAATTTCATACGAGAGGAGGGCCCTCCGCCATGCTGCCGTATAAACGCTCGGAGCGCGTCGCTCAGCTAATCAAGAAAGAGATCTCGGAGTACCTCGCGGAGCGCGTCGCGGACCCCTCGGTAGGATTTTTCACGATCACGGACGTCACGCTCTCGGACGACCTCAAGCACGCCAAGATTTTCGTAAGCGTCCTGGACGACGCCAAGCGCGAGCACACGCTCGAGGTCCTGCGCTCGATGAAAGGCCATATCCGCGCAAACGTGCTCATGGGCCTCCGCATGAAGAACATCCCCTCGATAGACTTCTACCACGACAGCTCTGCCGCATACGGCGACAAGATGGAACGGCTGCTCAAGAAGATCAGGGAAGAGGACTCCGCGCGGTGAAAGGGATACCTGAGTTCCTCACGGGTCACGACAGGTTCCTCATAGCCACGCACCTCAACCCCGACGGCGACGGCCTCGGCTCTGCCCTCGCGCTCGGGATCGGGCTTGAGGGCATGGGCAAGCGCGCCGCGGTCTTCGCCAAAGACGGCGTGCCCGAGACCTACCGTTTCCTCCCGATGTGGGAGAGAATACTGTCCTCGGTCCCGGCCAGGTGTCTCGCCGAGGCGTGGCCGGTCGTGTACGTCGACTGCAGCAGCCCGCGCCGCGCCGGGCTCGAAGCCGAGGCCCCGAGCCTCGGGCCGGCCGCTATCATCGACCACCACGAGACCGAGAGCGACACCCCGGCCGTAAGCTGGGTCGACTCGCTCGCGCCTGCCGCCGGCATGATGGTATGGAGCGCGCTTAAGGCCATCTCCGCCCCGATCATCCCGGACATAGCAACCAACCTCTATGCCGCGATCTCGGTCGACACCGGGATGTTCAGATACCCGAACACGACGGCCGAGGCCCTCCGCGTGGGGGCGGACCTCATAGACGCCGGGGCGCACCCCGCATCGGTCGCAAGCGGGCTGTACGAGAGCTGGAGCCGCAACCGCTTCGAGCTCTTTCAGCTCTCGATCCGGTCGATGGAGATCCGGGGCGAGGCCGCGTTCATGGCGGTCACGCAGGAGATGCTGCGCGCCACCGGCGCCTCGCAGGCCGAGACCGAAAACATCGTCAACTACCCGCTGATGATCCGCGACGTCCGCGTATCGGTGATGCTCCGGGAGGTCCGCGAGGGTGCCTGGAAGGCATCGCTTCGTAGCAAGGGCAAGGTGAACGTCGCGCGCATCTGCGAGCATTTTGGCGGCGGGGGCCATATGAACGCGGCCGGATGCCAGCTCAGCGGCGACCTCGCCGCGGCCAGGCTCGCGATACTCGACGCGGTCAGCCGATGGGTCACGGTCGGGACATCGGACAGCCGTTAATCGCCTAACGCGTGGTTGATTCTGGCTGCGAGTGAGATAGGCCCTAAGGTCTGAGGGACTTGTTGCACTCCGAGCAGTAGTCCCTCATCGGGACGTACTTGCCGCAGTTTGAGCAGCGGACGAGTTCTATCGGAAGTTCCCTGCCGCACTTGCCGCAAAACGATGCACCGTCGGGGTTGGGAGCGCCGCAAAACGGGCACCTCTTTGCCATCGCCGGGCGGAGCTTGCTTGAGAGCAGCGCCAGCAGGATGATCATGAACGGGAAGATCGCGCATATCGCGCCCCAGGCGATCCAGTTTCGGCCCTTCTTGTCCGCAATCAGCGCCCCGGCCACCCCAGCCGCAAGCGTGAGAAAAAACATATTCCTGAACAAAAACAACTAAGCCTTACCGCCTTCGCCGTATACCTTCGCGAGTATCACGTCCGCACCCCTAGAGAGCAGCTCCTCCGCGATCTGAAGCCCCAGCTTCCCGGCATCGGCCTCCGGCACGCCTTTGCGCCCGGTGCGTATGATCTTCGAGCCGTCGGGCTCGCCCACGAGCCCCTCCATGTCGAGCAGCCCATCATGGAGCACAGCATGCCCGGCTATGGGAACCTGACAGCCGCCCTCGAGCCGGATTAAGAGCGCGCGCTCCGCGGTCACGCATACGGCGGTATCGTGGTCGTTCAGGGGTGCTAGCAGCTCGTTTATGAACGCGTCATCCACGCGGCACTCAACCCCGACCGCGCCCTGCGCTATCGCCGGGAGACTCACCGCCGGGTCTATGTATTCGACTATCCGCTCGCCCCAGCCCAGGCGCCTCACGCCGGCCGCGGCCAGCATTATCGCGTCGAACTGGCCCTCGTCAAGCTTCCTGAAGCGTGTCTCCAGATTTCCCCGCAGCATCGCGATCTTCAGGTCCGGCCTTACGCTCAGAATCTGGCAAGACCTCCGCAGGCTAGATGTGCCGACGGTCGCGCCGTGCGGCAGGTCCGCGAACTTGACGCCCTTCGAGATGAGGCAGTCGCGCGGGTCCTCGCGCTTGAGGATCGCCGTGAGGTGCAGCCTCTCGGGCAGCACCGTAGGGACGTCCTTCATGCTGTGCACCGCCAAGTCGCAGCCGCCGTCCAGCAGCGCCTCCTCGATCTCCTTGACGAAGAGCCCCTTGCCGCCGACCTTCGCAAGCGGGACGTCGAGGATCTTGTCGCCGGTCGTCTTGATCTTGTTGAGCTCGACCGTGAGGCCGGGGCGGAGCTGCATCAGCAGGGAGCGCACCCATTCGGCCTGCCATAAGGCCAGTTTACTACCCCTAGTACCAATTACAATTTTATCTCTCATAAGACACATATTATAACACGGCACAACGGGCTCATTTCAAAGCGCGCGAAATACGCGTGATACTGCGTCAGGGCTTCAAAGACGCGCCCTCGGAGTACGTCACAGTACACCGTCGGGCGGTCTCCTCGCCCTTCCTTGTCTGACACGATTTCTCGCACTTTAAGTTACTGAAACGTAATCGTGCGAGCGGTCAACTGCATTAGTTTAAAGATGAGCGCTGTGGCGCGAATAGTGAGAGGGGGCCTTGACCCCGCGAATAGGAGCCGGGGGGCGCTGCCCCCCTGTAGGTAGAATTACCTAATTGACTTATGCGGCTGATGGTATTAAGCTAGTGCATGCAGTGAGGGGGATAGGGCCAGGGGTGGCCACCGCCCGTCCGGGATTTATTCAGGGCGGACGTGTATAATTGAAACCTCACGTCGCGTCCAATCTGAATCCTACTGACGTACCAGGGGGGTATTTTTTTCTTGAACAGCTTACTCTTGCTTGCGGGGGCCGAGGCCGACTCCATTGTCTCGGCGCTCGGGCAGGGCTCGTACAGCATATCGGTCAAGGCCAAGCTTCCGGCCGCGCTCCGGGCGATAGAGGGCCGCGAGGTCGTGGTCGTAGGCCGCGAGTTCGGCCCCGACGCGGCCTCTGACATACTCGCATACAACCCCGAATGCCTGGTCATACTTCTGCACGACGGCGATGCGCCCGAGGAGTGCGGGGCATACGAGTGCATAGAGGCAGGGCGCACGGCGCGGCGGCTACCGGCCGCGGTCAAAAACGCGGTGCGGCTTCAGCGGATGCGCGACGACCTGCGCGACCTCATGGGCGAGCACAAGCTCCCGCACTTCCTGAAAAGCAGGCACAAGGGGATGCAGCGCTCGATGCGCATGATCGAGGAGGCCGCCCTCATAAACGAGCCCGTGCTGCTCATGGGCGAGAGGGGCACCGGACGCGGATCGGCCGCGCGCGCGATCCATGCCGGGGGGCCGCGGCGCACCTCGGCCTTCGTCACGCTCGAGCCCGTGCGCGACGGCGTCGAGGCCGAGCTCTTCGGCAGGCTCTCGGGCGGGGACCTCAGCGAGGGCCTCCTGCACAAGGCCGACGGCGGCACGCTGTATCTGGGCGACGTCGGCCCGATCTCGGGCGAGCTTACGCGCGGCATCATGGGGCTGCTCGGCAACCGCATGTTCAGGCCGGTAGGCTCGCCTGCCGAGGCCCGCTCCGACGCGCGGATCATATGCGGGGTCAACGGCGGGCCGGTCGACGAGGCCCTGCTTGCGATGTTCCCGGTCAGGGTCACGCTGCCCCCGCTTCGGGAGCGCGGCGACGACATCATGCCGCTGGCCGAGGTCTTTCTGGCCGAGGCGATAGATGAGTTCGGCACCGGGCTGAAGAAGTTCACGCGCGGCGCCAGGAAGCTGATGATGGAGTACCCCTGGCCCGGCAACGTCAAGGAACTCAAGTACGCGGTCAGGAAGGCCGTGCTTCTATCGCCGGGGCCGCGCATCGAGGAGCGCCACCTTGGCACCCCCGGAGCCCTCTCGCACGTCACGATGAAGGAGTTCCTGGCTGAGAAGCTCACCTCGTATATACGCGACATGGCCCGCTGCGGCCGCTCCGACATTCACCAGACCGTGATCGCGGAGGCCGAGCGCGCGCTGGTCGAACTCGCGCTGGCCGAGACCGGCGGCAACCAGGTGAGGGCCTCGCGCGCACTCGGGATCTCGCGCGCCACGCTCCGCACGAAGATCAAGTCATACGGCATCACCCCCCCGGCCGCTGCCGAATGAAAAACCCTGCAGCAAGCTGCAGGGAATTGCAAGTTAAAGCCTGATACGCCCTCCCGCAGCGCCTCGCGCCGCCTTCGCGGCAATCCATGCTTAACATAAAAACTAAACTTGCAGCTAGACATCCAACGTAATCGGTGGTAATATGAGTTGGGGGTAGTATCGTCTTGGGGGGCCTCACGGAGGCTGCGGATGATGGGGAGCGATACAGGCCAGGGAGCAACGAGGCGCAAGCTGTTGCTTTTCGCAGCGCTGACCTTGCTTGCCTATGCCGGCAACGTCGTAACCCTCCATATGTTCTTCAACGTGGCCTTCGTCTTCGGGAGCATATTCTGGATGCTCTCGATCGTGCTGTGCGGCCCCGCCCTCGGGATGCTCTCGGCCGTGATCGCCTCGGCGCAGTCGTATATCACCTGGCACAGCCCTTACACTGTCTTTACCTTCATCTCCGAGGCCGCGTTCGTGGCCATTATATATTCAAGGCGCGGCGGGAGCCTTCTGCTGCTGGACGCGATCTTCTGGATCGCGCTCGGCATCCCGATGGGGCTGGGGATGCACATGCTGAACCTCGACGTCAGCCACTCAGCCGTATACGTCATCGTCCTGAAGCAGGCGATAAACGGGATCTTCAACACCCTCGTCGCGACGCTGGCCTTGAGCGTCGCCTACCGCATCCCCTGGGTCACGGGCCATGCCCCGGTGCGCCGGGGCCGCAGCATGCACGAGATGCTGTTCGCGGTCATGGCGGCGATGATACTTTTCCCGTCCCTGATAGGGATGATCGTCACGAGCAGGGGGAGTTTCAACAAGATGGAACACCGGGTGATCGAGGAGACGCTTTACGCCTCGTCCCACCTGGATACCACGCTCAACGCGTGGCTCGATGACCACAGCGCGTCGGTCAGGGCCCTGGCGATTTATGCGGAAGACCCGTCGGGCGGCTCGCAGATGCGCAATCAGGCCCTGCTTTCGGCGATCATCACAGCATCGCCGGGCTTTGAACGCATGGGCATCCTGAATACGGCATACAGGAGCGTTGCGTTTTGGCCCCCGTCGGTCGGCGGCAGGTCAAACATAGGCCTGGACCTCTCGGACAGGGAATACATCACGAAACTCAGCGCCCTAAACGAGCTCTCGTTCTCGGGCATCCTGTCGGCGCGCGCCGGGCCGCCTAATTACGTCGTAGCCATCGCATCGCCGATAGTCCGCGACGGCCAGTTGCGCGGGGTAGCCCTGGGCTCGATCCTCTCCGGCGAACTCTCCAAAACCATGCGCGCGGCCCTAGGCCGCAAGGACATGGCCGCGACGCTCGTCGACTCGACCGGCAGCGTAATAGCGAGCACCGAGTTCGCCATCGAGCCCAAGAGCGCGTTTGGGGGCATCGAGACGTATGACGCCACAGAGGTCGCTAAAGGCGTATCGCGCCTGAGCCCCAGGGAAATGAAAAACGCCCCTGTGGCCGAGAAATGGGCCACCTCGCTTTACTACACCTCGGTCCCCCTGTCAGTGGCTCCGGGCTGGAAGCTCGTGGTCGAGACACCTGTGAAACCATACCATGCGATGCTGAACTCCGAGGCCCTCTCGCTGCTGTACCTCATGATGGCCGTAACCGTCGTGGCGGTCTTCGGCTCCTTTGGGCTCAGCAGGGCGGCGGCCGGCGTAATCAATAAGATCGGCGAGGCCACGGCCGGTCTGCCTGAGCGGCTCGAGCGGGGCGAGGACGTGGAGCTGCCCCGAAGCGGCATCAGGGAGGTCGCGGCCCTCATAGAGAATTTCCGCTCAATGGCCGGGGCGCTCAACGCGCGCTTCCTCGAACTCAGGGAGGCCCGCCATACGTTGGAGTACAAGGTCGAGGAGCGCACGCACGAACTCGCCGAGGCCCACGACATGCTGCTGTCCGTCCTCGACGGGATGAGCTCGCTCGTGTATGTCGCGGACATGCAGAGCCATGAGGTCCTGTTCATGAACCGCGAGATGAAGGACGCCTTCGGCGACGCGACCGGCAGGAAGTGCTGGGCTTCGCTTCGCTCGGGGATGCAGGGGCCGTGCCCCGACTGCGTCAACGACCGCCTGGCCCTGGGCGCGCCCGAGCCGGTGGTGGCCGAGATCCTGAGCGATGCCGGGCGCTGGTACGAGGTCAGCAGCCGCGCGATCAGGTGGATCGACGGCCGGACGGTCAGGCTCTCGGTCGGCATGGACGTATCGGAGCGCCGCGAGGCCGAGCAGGCCCTGAGGGACTCGCTCGTCGAGAAGGAGATGCTGATCAGGGAGGTCCACCACAGGGTCAAGAACAACCTGGCGGTGATATCGAGCCTCCTGTCGCTGCAGTCCCGGCGCATCGAGGACGAGGAGACCCGCGACATCTTCAACGACAGCCAGAGCCGCGTGCGCTCGATGTCGATGATCCACGAGCGCCTCTACCGCTCCGGTGACCAGAAGAGCATCGAGATCTCGGAATACGTCAGCGCGCTCGCCGGACAGATCGGCCGATCGTTCGACTCAAGCGGGACGGCCGTGAGGTTCGAGCTTCATGTGCCGAAGACGCAGATGGACGTCGATACCGCGATCCCCTGCGGCCTGATCATAAACGAACTGGTCACTAACGCCTTCAAGCACGCCTTCACGGGCGGCCGCGAGGGCGTGCTCCAAATATCGCTATCGAGGGCCGAGGGCGGGGCCTACTACCTCGTCGTGCGCGACAACGGCGAGGGGCTGCCAGAGGGCGCCGCCTCGTCCCACTCGCTCGGCCTGACTATCGTCTCGACCCTCGTCAAGCAGCTTAAGGGCACGATGGAGGTCCGCGCCGTGAAGGGCAGCGGCACGGAGTTCGATATCACGTTCTACGAGCGCAAGATCGGGTGATACCACACCGCGAGGGCTTCGAGAGTGAGCGGGGCACCGCGAATAAGTGAGCATGGCCCTAAGCCATGTGAATAGGGGCTAGCGGGCGCGGCCCGCTCAATGCCCGCCCGCAGGGGGGCCGCCGGATTCAGGCGCGCTGCGCTCCATGAAGAAGACCAGCCCGAGCACCCCCACCATCATCACCGAGAGCATCAGGAACGTCTCGTTGTACGCAAGCAGCGAAGACTGCCTGAAAAGCTCGTTCTGTATCACCACGTCCGGCGGCAGGTAGTTCTGCCCCTTCAGGGCGAGCCCGGCCGCAAGCTTCGCCTTCGCCGCGGCATAGTTCGGGTCAAACGGGCTTAGGTGCGAGACGAGGTTCACCTGGTTGGCTTGCGTGCGGCGCGAGACCATCGTCGTGACGAACGCTATCCCGACGCTCCCTCCGAGGTTACGGAGCAGGTTGTATATCGCCGAGGCCTGCCCCATCATCTCCTTGCGGATATGCGAGAGCGTGAGCGTCGTAAGCGGTATGAACGTAAAGCCCATCCCTATGCCGAGCGTCACGCGCGGCCAGACGAAGTGCCAGAAGTCGGTCTGTGCGTTGAACTTCGACATCATGTACGTCGTGAGCCCGCAGATCACTATCCCCACGGCGAGCACGGCCTTGGGGTTCGTGCGGCTAATCAGTATACCGACTATCGGCATGACTATCAGCGTGGCGATTCCGCCGGGGCCCAGCACCATCCCGGCGTCGTAGGCCGAATACCCCATCAGGGTCTGCAGGAAAATTGGTAAGACGATAATGCTCCCGAACAGGTTGAAGAACACGAAGAACATCACCGCGCAGCCGTTGCCGAACGTGCGGTCCCGAAACAGTTTGAGGTTCACAACCGGCTGCTCGGTGTACATCTCGTTTATGATCAGAAACCCCAGCGAGACGAACGAGACAATGGCGAACGTTACGATCAGCGGAGAGGCGAACCAGTCCTCGCGCTGGCCCTTGTCCAGGATGAACTGCAGCGAGCCGAGCCCCGCGGCCAGCAGCACGAGCCCCAGGTAGTCGATCTTCATCTTTATCCGCTTCATGTACGAGGGGTCCTGTATGACCAGATAGTTCATCACTATCGAGAGGATGCCAATCGGTATGTTGATATAGAATATCCACCGCCACGACCAGTTGTCCGTGATCCAGCCGCCGAGTATCGGGCCGGTGATCGGGCCGAACATCGCCCCTACGCCGAAGATCGCCATGGCCACGCCGTGCTCGGCCGGCGGAAAGGCCTCCAGCAGGATCGCCTGGCTGATCGGGACGAGCCCGCCGCCGCCCAGGCCCTGCAGGATGCGGAAGAAGATCAGGCTCTGGAGGTTCCAGGCCGAGCCGCACATGAACGAACTTACGGTAAATAGCGAGATCGAGCCGATCTGGTATGCCTTGCGCCCGAACAGGCGGCTCAGCCACCCGGACATCGGGATGACTATCGCGTTGCTGACGAGGTAGGCGCTTATCGTCCAGGTGGCCTCGTCTATCCCGGCAGAGAGCGAGCCGCGGATGTGGTCCAGAGAGACGTTGACTATCGAGGTGTCTATAATCTCGATCAGGGTGGGCAGCATGACGACGAAGGCGACCAGCCACTTGTTCACCCCGGCCATCGGCCGCTCGTGCACCTCTGCGCTGCGCGCGGACATGGGCGTCCCTACTTAGCCTCGGTCAGGATCGTCGGCACAGCGGACATCCCCACGCGGAGCAGCGACATCACTGCCGGCAGGTCGTCAAACACGATCTTCACCGGCACGCGCTGGACGACCTTCACGTAGTTGCCGCTCGCGTTCTCCGGCGGAAACAGCGTGAACGCCGAGCCCGTACCCGACATGATGCTCTCGACATGGCCCTTGAAGGTCCTGTCCGGGTATGCGTCAAGCTTTATGTCGGCCGCCATGCCGGGGCGGATCGAGTGCAGCTCGGTCTCTTTGTAGTTGGCAAGGACGTATGCGTCCCCCAGAGAGACGACGCTCAGCAGGGGCTGGCCGGGCTGGACGTGGTTGCCGACCTCGACGGCCTTTCTCGTGACGAAGCCCTCCGAGGGCGCGAGGACGCGCGTGTACGAAAGTTGCAGCCGCTCCTGCTCGGCCTGGGCCGCGCGTTTGAGGACTATCTGGCGCTGGCTCCCGATCGAGGCCTCGCTTTCCTTAAGCAGGGCCTCCTCCGATCTGAGCGCCGCGTGCGACTGCGCGACGATGTCAGCGGCCGCATCGAGCGCGGCCTGCGCGGTATCGAACGCGGTCCGGGCCCGCTCGAGCCTCTCGGTCGAGATGACTTTCTTGTCATAGAGGCTCTGGGCGCGCTTGAGGTCAAGGCCGGCCTGGAGCTTCTGGGCCTCGCGCGCCTTGCGGTCGGCCTCGCGCGCCCCTGTCACGGCCTTCGCCGCGGCTATCGAGGTGCGCCTGACGGCGACGGCGGCGTTTAGTTCGCCGACGCGCTCTTGCTCGGCGGCAACCGAGGCCTCGGCGTCAGCCACGCGCGTGCGGTAGATGTCAGGGTCTATCTCAACGAGCACATCGCCTTCTTTGACGTGCTGGTCGTCGGTGACGTCCACCGCGTTGACCACGCCCGAGACCCTCGGGGCGACGGTATGCACCGTGCCCGCCACGAACGCGTCGTCGGACGAGATGTGGGTGCGCGTGTATCCGAGGTAGAAGTATCCGGCCACGAGGCCGATGACGACGACCGTGCCGAAGATGAGAAACCCCATGCGCTTCTTGCGCGCGTTGCCGTTTACGGCGGCCGGCGGCTGCCCGGGCGAGTCTTGTTCATCGCTCATTTTATCTCTCCCTTGATCGCACCCTCGGGTGATGGTGGCGGCGCGGCCTGCGCGTATGCGGTATAGAGCGGTACGCCTGCGGCGTACAGGTATAGCGCCTCGGCGGAGCTCAGTGCGCTCTGGGCGTCATAGCGGCTGAGCTCGGCCCTCGAGAGCGCGGCCACCGCGTCGAGCACCCCGGTGGAGTTCTCATCGCCCTCCTCGTACCTTACGCGCTCTATGCGCAGGGCCTCGGTGGCCTGCTCCACGGCGTGCTCCGCGACCGGGACGCGCTCGCGCGCTGTCTGAAGCGTTAGAAGGGCGTTTTGCACCTCGAGCGTCGCCATCTGCACCGACTTGTCATACTCGGCCCGCATCGACTGAAGCTCGGCCCTGGCCCCCCGCACCGCGGCTACCGTAGCGCCGCCGGAGAATATATCCATCGTCGCCCCGGCGTACAGCGACCAGTTGCCCGGATGCACGACGTAGGGGTTTTCGGTATACGCATAGCCGCCCTGCACGAAGAACGTAGGCAGGAAATCGGCCCACTTGGAGCGTATCTCGGCCTCCTTGGCCTCGATGCGTATCCTCTGCGCCTTGAGGTCCGGCTTGTTCGCGAGCGCCGCGGCCACGGCGTCCTCATACGAAGGAAGCGGCGGGTGCGGCATCGAGGGGTCCTCGACCTTCACCGGCTCGGTCACCGGCAGCAGGAGCATCGCGTCGATGGCGGCCGAGCGCCGCACGACCTCGTCGTTCGTCTCTATCAGCCGGAGCGAGGCCTCGTCGCGGGCGACCCCGGCCTGCAGCACGTCGTTGCGCGTGACCGCGCCGGCATCGAACTGCGCCTGCGCGTCGCCCAGGTGGGCCTCGACGCTTCGCTTGACCTCCTCGGCCACGGCCACGGCGTGGCCTGCGTCGATCAGCCCGATGTAGCCGAGTATGAAGTCGCGCGCCGAGGAGTTCGCGGTCTTAAGCGTCGTGGCCTTCTGGGCCTCGGCCGAGAGCTTCGCGGACTTCCAGGCCGACGCAGCCTTCCCGAAGTCGAACACGGTCTGCCGGGCCTGTATGCCGTATGCCCTGAACTCATCGTCAGACTGCGGTATGGTCATCCCGAGCGCCTTGGCCTCGGGCTTGTACTGAAGCCAGGTCTTGCCCGTATAGGCCTGCACCTGGGGCAGGAGCGGCGCGAGCGCGCCCTGAGAGGCGGCATTCGCGATGCCCTCCTGCGCCAAGGCTATCCGCGAGTCGTAGCCCTTCTCAACCACGGTCTCCAGCCCATCTTTGAGCGTCAGGGCATAGGCCGGGGTCAATGCGGTCAGCATGGCTGCAAGCGCCAGAAGCGCCGTCAAAGGCCGGATCATGAGTTTCCCTTCCTGTTGAGCATCCCGTTTAAATAGATATCCACGCACTGTTCGGCCCAGCGCCTGAGCGCGTTGCGGCCCATCTCGCGGCCGAACATGACCTCCTCGGTCAGGAAGACCGAGAATATGAGCTTGCTGAAAACCTGCGCCGCGTCCTCAGGGTTCATCTCCCTGAGCTCCCCGGTCTCCTGCCGCTGCCTGATGAACCCGGCGAGCACCGCGACGATCTCGTCAACCAGGCGGCTGTGCGCGGCGCGGACCTTCTCGGGGTATGTCGTGACCTCCGAGACTAAGATGCGGATGAAGGACTTCCGCTCCCTGAGGCCCTCGAGGTAGTGCGTGCAGATGCTTATCATGGCCTCGCGGACCGGCATGTCCCCGATGGCCTCGATCTGTTCCCTGAGCCTCCCAAGCGGGCTCCGGTGCTTGAGCGTCTCCTCAAAAAGCCGCTCCTTGCTGCCGAAGAGGCG
Organism: Nitrospirota bacterium; assembly: GCA_963721805.1. GTDB lineage: Bacteria > Nitrospirota > Thermodesulfovibrionia > Thermodesulfovibrionales > JdFR-86 > CAVRJY01. Next base: position 119,523 of record CAVRJY010000004.1, read on the forward strand.
GAATACGGTCGGCTCCGAGACGTCCGCGCGGTGCGCGATCTCTCGGGTCGAGGCGCCGAGGTAGCCGCGCTCGGCCACGAGCGCGAGCATGGCCTCGAGGATGCGCTCGCGGGTGTGCTGCGGGTTGCCGATCCTGTGCGGCCGCACCGCCTTCGGCGCACCCGGCGCCGCCTTGATATGCGCGCCATGCGCGCCAGTTGCCTTAACCGCCATGTCCCGGTCCACCTCCAGCGTTAGCGAATGTGTGTAAGTGCTTGCATAACAAAATATCATTTGCAGCAAGATGCTGTCAAGCGGGCTGGGGAGTTAAGGCGAGCGAAAGGCGCTTTGGGGCCGGTTGGCCCCCTCTTCTTGGAAAGAGGTGCCCGTGGCACCCCGATGGTGTACCTGGGCGCACATAGAGGGCGAGTTTTCGAAGTCCAACGCAGCATCAAGCGATTAGGAGCGCTTTGAAGAGAGGCTCAGGTAAGTTTAACTTTCTTCTGTTTCTCGGCGAGCGAGATGATCTCGGCAACAGTGGTCGCATCCTCCGGGCTCTTGTCCCGTCTGATGAACCCTACCGCGCGGGGGAACCTGAGCGCATAGCCGGTGCCGGTCTCGTCGCGGCCGGCCGTATGCGAGGGCGAGCGCGTGATCTCATCCGCGGTTACGGTGATGACGAAGCGCGGCGTGAGCCAGGCGTCCGGGGTCATCTCTGAATCGACTCGCGCGTGGCGGTGCGGTATGCGGGCCTCGTCCAAAAGAGGCTTCAGCTCCATGAACTCCTCGTCCGTAAACCCGCTGCCGACCTTAGATACGGTCTTGAAGGTGTCGCTCTCGGGATCGTATACCGCGCCCAGAAGCGCGCCCAGCCCGAACCGCGCACGCGAGCCCCGCCCGGCGAAGTACCCGACCACGCAGAGGTCGACCGAGTCCGCGAGCTCGCCGCGGTATGAGCGTTTTAATTTAATCCAGTTAAAATTGCGTGATCCCGCTGCGTAGGGCGAGTCCGGCCTTTTTACGACCACGCCCTCAAGCCCGACCTCTATCGAGTGCTCGAAGAACCGGTCTATCTCGGCCGGGTCTTCGGTGACAAACATCTCCGAGGGCACGATCAGCCCGCCGCCCTTGATAAGCTTAAGCAGCCTCCGGCGGCGCTCCTCATACCCAAACGAGATCAGGTCCTCGCCGTCGTGGTACATCAGGTCGAAGGCGAAGAACTTAAGCGGCAGCGTACGGCTCGCCTCGGCCACGCCGTGCTTGCGCTTGCGCTGTATCGTGACCTGAAACGGCATCAGCTCGCCGGTCGATTCGTTGTGCACGAGGGCCTCGCCCTCGAATATCAGCTGCCGCGCCGGGAGGTTCGAAGCGGCCTCGACCAGCTCAGGGAACATCGCGGTCATGCGCTCCTGGTTACGCGAGAATATGTCGACCTTCTTACCGTCCTTGTGTATCTGGCAGCGGAATCCGTCGTACTTCGCCTCGACCGCGGCGCGGCCGATCTTCGCTATGATGTCCGCCGATGTCGGCAGGCGCTCGCACAGCGCGGGGCGGATCGGGTATCCGACGTGCACCTTGAAGGCCCGTATGCCCTCCATGCCCGACTCCTTAAGCGTGCGCCCGACGAGCCCCAGGTCCGAGCATAGGTTATAGGCGCGCTCCAATTCGGGCTTTAATCCCCGGTCGCCCTCGCCGAGCGCGAGGGCCTCAATCACGGTGCTGTCGCCCACTCCGAGGCGGAGCTTGCCGGCCACGAACCGCGCTGCGTACCTCGCCTCCTCGGGCGCGCAGGCCCTGAGCATGCTCGCCAGCAGGTTGAGCTTCTGGTCGACGCTGCCCTTGCCCGAGGTATGCGCTATGGCCATGAGTTCGTCGTACAGCCCGGTGACCGTGAGCGTCCCGTGGCCGGTGCCGAACTCCTCGGCCACCGCTCCGAGGTCCCCGGTGCGCTTGTACGCCTTCTCTACGCTCGCGGTCGGAGTGCCCGAGGCCTCCGAGATCGCGCGGATCAGCAGCTTTTCGGACATCCCGATCTCGATGCCGTGAAACGGGGCCGCAAGCGCGCCCTGCGTGATGTAGATTATGCGGTCGATCTCGGCCGGGCGCGCGTCCTTAAAAAGTTCGGCGAGTATGTCGAACATCTCAAGCCGCTTGGCCGTGGCCTCGAGGCGCTTGAGGCAGGCGACGAGCTTCGAGAACTTCATCGGCCCGGGCATGGTTATTTTTTCTTGGCCCTGGGCGGGATCGCGCCCTCGCCAAGCGCGGCCTCTATCTTTAGCCGCATCGCCTTGGCGGCCGCGGGGCTTGCCCCGCCGGTCGAGATCGCGATAGTGAATGCGCCGCGGCGGATAATGGAGGGGACTATGAAGGTGCAGAGCGAGGGGTCGTCGGCCACGTTTACAAGCGCGCAGCGCGAGGCGCGGCTGACCGCGCGGTTGACCTTGCTGTCGTCCGTCGCGGCCAGGACGAGCTCGGCACCTTCGAGGTCGGACGGACGGAACTTCCGCCTGACAAGGCTGATGCGGCCTTCGGACAGAGCGGCCTCTAGCGCAGGATTCAAGGCGGGGCTTATGACGGTCACGTCCGCCCCGGCATCGATCAGGGAGGCCGCCTTGCGCGCTGCCACGGCGCCGCCTCCGACGACTACGGCGCGCCGGCCGCGCAGATCGAGAAACGCCGGGTAGTACAGCCCCGCGTTACTTGGGGTTGGCGGCGATGTCTTTGGCCGGCTTTTTGAGGTCAGGGGCGGCGAGTTCTTTGGCCGCGCGGGCCGTATAGGGGCTGTCAGAGTATTTTTCCTTGAGTACCGCATAGTATTTCTGGGCCGCGTCCGCATGTCCGCCGCGCTTGTCGCAGTAGACGATGTAATATAGCGCCTCGGGCACGTTGGCGTTAGTGGGGTAGTACTCAAAGACGTTGAGCGAGCGTTCGGTTGCCCCCTTGCACCCCCCGCGGTCGAAGTCATACTTGGCGACCATGAACTCGTGGTCGGCCAGCAGGTCGCGGCAGCGGGCGATCTTGGTCGCGGTCACGTCGTAGAATGGGTTACGCGGGAAGTTGTCGTTGAGCTTCTTGAACTCCCCGAGCGCGCGCTCGGCGAGGGCGTATGCCCTGTCGTCGCCCTTTATCTGGTTGAAGTAGATCATCCCGACCTGATACTGGGCGTAGTAGGCATAGCGGTCCGAGGGGTAGACCTCGAGGAAGCGCCTGTATTCGTCTATGGCCTGCTCCGGCTCGTCGGCCTGGTAGAACGTGTCCGCCACGCGCAGCTGCGCCATGGCCGAGAACTTGCCGGTCGTGTCCTTGAGCTTCACGGACTGGTATTTCTGGCGCGCGTCGGTCCAGAGCTTCTTGTCATAGAGCGCGTTTGCGGCCGCGAACTCCTGCGCCGCGTCGTACTGCACGGCCGGGGGCTTGACCGCCTTGGAGGAGCACGAGGCGAGCGCCGCGATCAGCCCCAGCGCCGCTATAACAGACAGGATTCTGGACAGGGATCGTTGCATTTATAATTCTAACAATTCCGCGATGGAAAAGTCTCTTGAGGGTGCCACAGGCACCTTTCCCTTTATAAACCCTCGGTGCCACGGGCACCATTCTCTTTACAAACCTTTGGTGCCAAGGGCGTATTTCCCTTTATAAATCAACCGCCCAGCCACGACCGAGCATACCGGCCCCGGCCTTCATAGCGCCGAGGAACCTCGACCTCAGGGCATCGCTCATCAGCGCCCGCTTGACCGGGGTGAGCCTGAGAAACCCTCCCAGTATCCCCCTCAGCGCCTGCTGCGTGATGCTGCCTGGGTCGTCGAAGAGCTGGTTTTGGAGCGTGCCCCGCTCAAGGCACTGAAGGATGATCCGCTCAAACGTCGTCTCTGGGTGCAGCACCCTCTGGCCGCGCTTGATAAGCCTCAGCGCGCCGGTCTTGCAGCCAAGGGCGCATACCCCGCACCCAAGGCAAATCGAGGCGTCTATCCGCGGCCTCTTCTTTGGCTTCGTCCCCTCCGGCGAGGCGTCCATGGCTATGGCGTTGATCGGGCAGGCCGAGGCGCACCTGCCGCAGCCGTTACAGAGGCCATGGTCGGACTCCGCGATAAAGCTCGACGTGACGATCGTGCCCGCGTAGCCGAACTTGCTGATCCCCAAAAGCGGATGGCAGCAGCAGCAGCAATGGCAGATGAAGGACACGTTGCGCTTGACGTTATCCGCGTTCAGCACGAGGCCCAGTTCCCTAGACTGGGCGAGGTTCTCCAGCATCTCGGACTTCGAAACCTCGCGGCCGAGCCCGTTTCTTATGAGGTACTCCGCGGCGTACCCAAACGATGAGCATTTCTCAAGCGGTACGTCGCAGGTCTTCTCCCCGACGTGCAGCTTCTCGTGGCGGCAAGAGCATATGCCTATCGAAAACTTCTCTGCGCCCTCGACGATCGCCGTGGCCTTCTCGTAGTCGAGCACCTCAACGTAGTCTGCATCGAGGACAGCGGCCTCATGCGGCAGGGCCCTCATGATCGAGACCCTGTCGCCGGGCCGCATATTGGCCTCAAAAAAATCCGGCCTGTTGAGGTATTCGTGAAACAGCCCGGCGAGCTTTCCGGAGTCCGCCCCTGCCCTCATCATCGAAAACTCGTATATCCCGATTATCATAGGCGAGGGGGCGTAATAATACTCCCCGTCTACACAAATATCGATGACGAGTCCCTTGTGGCAGAGCCGGTCGAGCAGGCGCTTAAGCTCGTCCCCGGCCCTGCCGGTAGCGGCCGCGATCCTCGAGACGCGCGACATGCCGAAGGGCATGCTGACTATGAGTTCGGCCTCGTCTGAGCCGTACAGTTCGTGCAGGATGGGGTAGAGCTTCTCGTCTTTTGGTATGCGCATCGAAAGGCCGTCGATCTTGCCGGCGAGCTTCTTATAGACGTCTTTCCCGGCCAGATGGCCCATACGCTCACCTCCTGAGAGACACGCGGAGCTAGAGTATCTTCCACTCCTCGGGCATGAACAGGCGCTCGTAGGTCGCGAGAGCGAAGCGGTCGGTCATGCCCGCGATGAAGTCGCATACGAGGCGGTGGCTGGACTCGCCCTCGCCGCGCGGGATGTCGCGGAAGACCTCGTCGACGTGCTGGAGGTAATACGCATAGAGGTCGTGCAGGATCTTCTTGGCCTTCTTGAGCTCGGCCTTCGCGCCCTCGTGCTCGTAGACTCGCTCGAACAGGAAGTCCTTGAGCTCGGCCGATGCGGCCATCACTCCGGGGTCCATCGAGATCTCGTCGAGGCCGGTCGCGAGCGCGTGCGTAATGAGAGAGCTCACCATCGTGTTGATGCGGCCCGAGTGGCTCTCGCCAAGCTCGCGCAGAAACTTGGCGGGGATGTCGGACTTTTTAAGCACGCCCGCGCGCACGGCGTCGTCGAGGTCGTGGTTTAAATACGCGATCACGTCCGCGACCCGCACGATCTGACCTTCAGGCGTCCCGGCCCTCTCGCCGCGCGAGATCGGGACGATCACCCCGCGGCCCTTGGAGTGCTTCAGTATCCCGTCGCGCACCTCCTCGGTAAGGTTCAGGCCCTTGCCTTTTTTCTCGAGGAAATCCACAACGCGGAGGCTCTGCTCGTAGTGCTTGAACCCGCCCGGGTGCAGCAGGTCGAGCACCGTCTCCCCTGCATGCCCAAACGGGGTATGGCCCAGGTCGTGCGCGAGCGCAATGGCCTCGGTGAGGTCCTCGTTGAGGCGTAGCGCGCGGCTTATCGTGCGCGCGATCTGGCTTACCTCGAGGACGTGCGTCAGGCGCGTGCGGTAGTGGTCGCCCATCGGCGAGAAGAAGACCTGTGTCTTGTGCATCAGGCGGCGGAAGGCCTTTGAGTGTATGATGCGGTCGCGGTCGCGCTGGAAGCAGGTGCGGATCGCGTCGGGTTTCTCGGGGCGGATGCGGCCCATGCTCTTGCTGCTCAGTGTCGCCTTGGGGTGGAGGGTCTCGGCCTCGATGCGCTCGGACTGCTGCCGGATGCCGCTGGTGCTCATTCTAGTCGGGCCCCACAGGGGCTTCCATTTCATCGATGGGCTCGACCGCCTCTGGCTCCACGGGGGATTCAATTTCTTCGATGGCCTCGACCACCGTCGCCTCTGAAGGAGGGGGCTCGGTCGAGCCCTCGTCTTCGGACATGCGCATCGAGATCGCCTTAGAGCAGCCGGGCTCCTCCATCGTGACGCCATAGATATAGTGCGCGGCCTCCATCGTGACGCGGTTATGCGTGACGACGATGAACTGGATCGAGCTTGAGAGCTCGCGCAGCATCTCGGCGAACTTGTGCGTGTTGTGCTCGTCGAGCGCGGCGTCGGCCTCATCGAGTATGCACAGAGGGGTGGGCTTGATCAGGAAGCTCGCAAACAGGAGCGCGAGCGCGGTCAGCGTCTTTTCGCCGCCGCTTAAGAGCGAGATGTTTTGAAGCCTCTTGCCCGGAGGCTGCGCGATGATGTCTATGCCTGTCTCCAATATGTTGTCCGGGTCGGTCAGCACGAGTTCGGCGCGGCCTCCGCCAAAGAGCATCACGTAGACCTCGGCGAACTTCTTGCTTATAGCCTCATAGGCCTCGCGGAGCATCCGGCGCGTAGTGGTGTTGATGCGGCTGATCGCCTCTTCCAGCTCGGCTATCGACTTTTGGAGGTCCTGCTGCTGCTGCGTCAGGAACTCGTGGCGGACTCTTAGCTCCTCATATTCCTCCAGAGATCCCAGGCTCACAGGCCCCAGCGACTCGATCTTCTGCTTGAGTTCCGCCGCGGCCTCGGCGTCCGTCTCGGCCGGGACCTCGAAGGTCACATCAAGGAGCTCGACGCCGTATGTCTCGCGCATCCTGTCCGTGAGGGCCTCGATCTTCATCGCACTCTCGGTGCGCTGGATCTCGAGCGCGGTGATCCGGCGCGAGCCCTCGTCTATGCGGACGCGCACCTCGCGCAAGCCGCGCTCGACCTCTCCGACATCGGATGCTATCGCGGAGATCGCCTCGCGGGCCTCGGCGATGCGCCCGGCCTGATCCGCGGCCTGCACCGCAAGGGCCGCAAGCGCGGACTCTTTCTCTTTAAGCTGTGCCTCGCGCTCGGTGATCCGGGTGCGCGTGGCCTCGGCCTCGCGGCCTATCATTACCTGCTTTTCGTCGAGCTCGACTATCATGCGCTGCACCGAGGTCTCCTCGGCATCGAGCGCGGACGCCCTCCCCTTAAGCGAGGTGAGTTCAAGCCTTATATCGGTGGCCTCCTCGCGCTTGAGCGCGGAGCCTGCCTTTATCGCGCCGAGTTTCTCCAAGGCCTCGGTGATCGATTTTTCAATCTGGCTGCGCCGCTCGTCGCCACGGGCGATCTCCTCGCCCTTGCCGCTGAGCTGGGCCACCAGCTGTTGCTTCTCGCGTGCGAGCTCCTCGCCTTCCAGCCTTAGCTGGCTGAGCCTCCGCTGAGCGCGCTCGATGTCCTCTTTGCAGGCGTCCGCCCTGTGGCGCAGCACCGAGAGCTCGCGCTCCATCTCAACCGCCTTGCCCTCGGCGAGCTTCAACGCCTCCTGCGAGACAAGCAGGGCGGCCTCGGAATCCGCGACAACCTTCGTAAGCACGTCTATCTCGCGCCTTATGCGCTCGGCCTCGGCCCCAAGCTCCCTCATCTGGCGCTTGATCGTGAGTATCCCACGGCCCTTCCCGGCTATCACAGCGCCGGAGGGCTCGACTATCTCGCCATCGAGGGTCACGAGCGTCATGCCAGAGGCCGCGGTGCCGTGAAGCGAGAGCGCGGAGTCGAGGTCGCGGACTATCAAGACGTTGCTCAGTAGGCCGCGCACCACCGGCAGGAGCTCGCCCGAGCCGCGCAGCAGGTCCGATGCGCGCGCTATGATGCCCTCGCCGGAAATCGCTTCACCTTGAGCTTGCGTTGCAGAGTCGCGGGCCACGAACGCCGTGCGGCCCATGCCCATCTCGCGCACCTGCCCGACGGCCGAGCGGATGTCGTCCGCGCCGTTTACAATAAAGCCGCTTATTACCTCTCGTAACGCGCCCTCAATCGCCCCTTCGTACTCCGCCGGGGCCTCCACCGCGTCCGCAATCGCAGCGATCACCGAGACGCGTTCGCGTATCGCGGCCTCGCCGCTCTCGTCAATGACCATCTCTGCCAGGGACTCGAGCCTCGATGTGGTCGAGGCGAGTTCCTCTCTGAGGCGCGCGGAGTTCGAGCGCGCGGAATCGCGCTTCGCGGTGATCTCGGCGATATGTCCGGCCGCGAGGTTGCGTTCCTCGTGGGCCGCGAACATCTCGTTGCGGCGCGACTGTATGCCGGACTCTATCTCATGGCGCTCGGCCTCTAAGGACTCCTGCCTTGCGGTGATCTCGTCTATCTCGGCCGCGAGCGCGTCCTCGCGCTGCGCGTGGTTTTCCATCGCCGTGCGAAAACGCTCCTGCTCGGCGCGCAGGCGGCTTACGCTCTCGGTCGCGCCGAGGGCCTGCCGCCTCATCGAGTCGACGTTCTGCTCTTCCGAGGCGAGCTCGTCCTCGATCCCTTGCAGTTCTATCGAGCGCTCCTCATATGCACGCCCGGCCGCTGCAGTCTCTGCCGCCAACGTCTCGCGCAAAGTGGCGATCTCGGCCTTGCGGTCCAGGTTCGCGCTCCGGCGGCTCGCGTTCTCCTCTGACTGCACGCCGAGCCTTACGACGTGCTCCTTGAGGTTCTCGCGCTCCTTGCCGAGCACGGCTAACGCGGTCTCGGCCTCCGAGATCGTCCGCTCAAGCGCAGCCTGCCCGGACATCGAGTCCTGCAGTGCTCGCTCGCGCTCCGCAAGCTCTATGCGGCGCGACTCTATGGCGGTCTCGGACTCCGAGAGCCCGGCCCTCATCAGGGCGTCGCGCTCGTGCTCCGAGGCGAGCGACTCGGTTGCGTCCCTCAGAAGCGTATCGAGCTGCTTGAGTTCGTATCTGGATAGCCTAAGCTCGATCGAGCGCAGCTCGGCCATGAGGCGCTTGTACCGCTCGGCCTTCTTGACCTGCCGGTCGAGGGAGTTAATCTGGCGGCGGACCTCGTTTACGATATCATTGATGCGCAGGAGGTTCGTGCGCGAGCTTTCGAGCTTGTTCTGGGCCTCGCCGCGCCGGATCTTGTACTTGACGACCCCCGCGATCTCCTCGATTATGAACCGCCGATCCTCGGGCTTCGCAGCCAAGATCGCAGATATGCGATCTTGTTCTAAAATAGAATAGCTCTTGATCTCAAGCCCGGTATCGAGGAACATGTCGCGCACGTCTCTCAGGCGGCACGACTGGCGGTTGATCATGTAGTCGCTCTCGCCGGAGCGGTAGAGGCGGCGGGTAACGGTCGTCGGGGTGTCCTTCCCGTCCTCGGACTGGTTGAGCCCCCGGACGGTCATCGTGACCTCGGACATCCCCTTGGGCTTCCTGCTCTGGGAGCCGACGAAGATGACCTCCTCCATCTTGCCCCCGCGCAGGCTCTTGGCGCTCTGTTCGCCGAGCACCCACTTAAAGGAGTCCACGACGTTGCTCTTGCCGCAGCCGTTCGGCCCGACAATAGCGGTGATGCCGGGGTGGAGCTGCAGGACAGTCCTCTCCCCGAAGGATTTGAAGCCGTTTATTTCAAGTTTTTCCACACGCATTAGTGCGCCTCATTATAATGATGCCGGGATAGGTGAATAGTATACTATCATTACTGCCTTTCTATCAATCACAAATCAGGCAAATCTGCGCTCGAGCGCCTCGCGGGTTTTTATGACCGCCCTTACCGCGTCAGGGTCGCCCTCGATGTGGCCGATATACCGATCGAGGTATCCCCTCTCAACGAGCATGCGCCAGGTCGATGGGAAGTTGATGTCACGGCACCAGCCCACGATCATGAGGATGATGTCCCGGCTGTTGCGGACCATCGAGAGCGTCACCTGATGGCCGCCAAGGAGGGTCGAGACGACCTCGGGCGTCGCATGCGGCGCGTCCGGCAGAGAGAGCCCGGCGGCAGAGGCCCGCTCCCAGGGCTGGATCTCGAGGTATTCATCGAGGAACACGCGCCAGATGTCGAGCTTGTCCGCATCGCGCACCAGCCTTATGAACGTCTCCGCGCGGGCGTCGCCCAACTCCGGCACCTTGTTTGCGTTATGGAACTTTACCGCGTCGAGCACGAGCTTGCGGTCCTCCGGGGCCAGCCAGCCCAGCACGCCCTCCCGCTCGATGATCTCCGCGCCGAGCACGCCGTGGTTTACGCTCTCGCTATCTTTAAACGTGCGGAACTTTTGGTACTGCGGGAACCTTCCGGTGTCGTGCAGGATGCCGGCCGCGGCCGCAATCTCGAGGTCGTGGCCGTTTAAACCCTCGGACTTCGCGATAGAGAGGATATTTTCGGCCACAAGGCCGGTGTGTCTGATCTTCAGGACGACGTTCCTGCGGTGCTCGGGCTCGTCTTCCAAAAAACCGGCCGCGTAGGCGGAAAACCACTCGCGCAGCCGGTTTAAATCGTCCCTGCTCATGGCCTTAGATGTCTATGTTCTTTGCTTCCAGGGCGTGCGTATAGATGAAATCCTTGCGGGGCTCGACCTGATCGCCCATCAGTACGGTGAACATCTCGTCCGTCTCGGCCAGGTCCTTGACCTCGACCTGCAGGAAGGTGCGCTTCTCGGGGTCCATCGTCGTATCCCAGAGCTGCTGGGGGTTCATCTCACCCAGCCCCTTGTACCGCTGGATCGAGAGCCCCTTCTTCGCGGCCGCGAAGACGAACTCCAGGAGCGCCGCGGAGTCCGCGACCTCGCGCACCTCGTCCCTGGCCGAGACCCTGTAAGGCGCGGGCCCCAGGTCCCTGACTATCGTATAGAGCTTCTGCGCAATGCGGTACTCCGGGGTGCCGACGAAAGCGGTGTCGAGCTTGACCGTGGCGAAGCCCGAGCGGCCTACCTCGACCGAGTGGGCCTCGTGCTCCTCGTCCTTTATGACCTCGGCGATCCTCATGTCCGGGACGCGCTTCTTGACCTTCACAAGCAGGGCGTCCAGCTCCTTTTTCACCTTGAAGGTCTCGCTGTCTACGGCCTCCTCCAGCATGATCCTCACTAGCGCGGCGTCGATCCTCCGGCGGCGGAACCATTCGAGGTGGCGCTCGTAGTCCGATATCCTCTTGAGCACCGGGATGAGCGCGGCCTTTCCGCGCAGGCGTGTGTTGTTCTTGGAGGGCAGCTCCGCGTCGTCGGCCGCAAGCTCAAAGAGCATATCGAGGAGCTCGGCGTCGTTTTGGACGTATTTCTCGGTCTTGCCGCGCTTGATGCGGTAAAGCGGCGGCTGTGCTATATAAAGATATCCCCGCTCGATGAGCTGGGGCATCTGCCGGTAGAAGAACGTCAGCAGCAGCGTGCGGATGTGCGCGCCGTCGACGTCAGCGTCCGTCATGAGCACGATCTTGTGGTAGCGGGCCTTGGCGATATCGAAGTCGTCCGAGCCGATGCCGGTGCCGAGCGCCGAGATGAGCACGCGTATCTCCTCGCTCGAAAGCATCTTGTCAAATCTTGCCTTCTCGACGTTTAAGATCTTGCCCCTCAGAGGCAGTATGGCCTGGTTGCGGCGGTCGCGGCCCTGCTTGGCCGAGCCGCCGGCCGAGTCTCCCTCGACTATGTACAGCTCTGACAGCGCCGGATCCTTCTCGGAGCAGTCCGCGAGCTTGCCCGGAAGCCCGGTGTCCTCCAGAGGGCCCTTTCGCCGCGTGAGTTCGCGGGCCTTCCTTGCGGCCTCTCGGGCGCGCGCGGCCTGCACTGCCTTCTCGATGATCTTGCGCGCTATGCCCGGGTTCTCCTCGAAGTACCGCCCAAGGACGTCGTTTACGATGCTCTCGACGATGCCCTTGACCTCGGAGTTGCCGAGTTTCATCTTAGTCTGGCCCTCGAACTGGGGGTTCGGGATCTTCACGCTGATGACGGCGGTGAGGCCCTCGCGGATGTCGTCGCCGCTGATCGGCTCCTTCATCTTCATCATGGAGGTGGCGTAGGCGTTGGCGGTGCGCGTAAGCGCGCTTTTAAAGCCTATGAGATGGGTCCCGCCCTCGCGGGTGTTTATGTTGTTGGCGTAAGTGAAGATCGTCTCGGTGTAGCTGTCGTTATACTGAAGCGCGAGCTCCACGGTGACGCCGTCCTTCTCGCCAGAGATATAGACCGGCTTTGGGTGAAGCGGGACCTTGTTTTTGTTCTGGTGCTCGACGAAGCTCACGATGCCGCCCTTGTACACGAACTCGCTGCTGCGGTCGGTGCGCTCGTCGTGCAGCGTGATCTTAAGCCCGCTGTTTAGGAACGCGAGCTCGCGCAGGCTCTGCGAGAGCACCTCGTACTCAAGCTCCGTGGTCTCGAATATCTCCGGGTCGGCCTTGAACGTAACTTTAGTCCCGCGCTGCTTGGTCTTGCCTACGACCTCAAGCGGCGAGACCGGCACGCCGCGCTCGAAGCGTCTGCTGAAACAGCGTCCCGTCCTGCCTGATCTCGACTTCGAGCCACTCAGAGAGGGCGTTTACGACCGATACGCCAACTCCGTGCAGGCCTCCTGAGATCTTGTACGCCTGGTTTTCGAACTTCCCCCCGGCGTGCAGCTCGGTGAGCACGATCTCGGCCGCAGAGCGGCCCTCCGGGTCTCCGGGGTGCGGGCCTGTAGGTATGCCGCGTCCGTTGTCCACGACCGAGCAGCTGCCGTCGACGTGGATCGTCACGTCGATCTGGTCGCAGTAGCCGGCGAGCGATTCGTCGACGCTGTTGTCGACGACCTCGTATACCAGGTGGTGCAGGCCGTCTATGTTCGTCGAGCCTATGTACATGGCCGGGCGCTTCCTGACCGCATCGAGGCCCTTGAGGATCTTTATGGAGTCGGCATCGTAAACCTCGGTCTTGGAGACGTCCGAGGCCTTGGCTTCTCTCTCTACGTTATCGCTGAGGCCGGTTTCAGTGTTTTTCGCTTTCTTGAGTTCGTCATCGCCCACTGTAAGTATCCTCCGTTTCGGTGCTTATTGCGAGTTCATCTGTAGCCTGATATTATAACATTACAGGGGCTCCGGAGGCCTTCCCGGGATCGTGGCGGCTGGACGCCGCCAGGGGTGGAATGACTAAGCTGCCGCCGTTCTGTTAATATAGTGAACTGACACTTGCTATGAAATTCAGTCCACTCTCGATAAAAGGCATCACGGTTCCCGTCCCGATAGTCCAGGGAGGCATGGGCGTGGGCGTATCGCTCGCGCCGCTGGCCGGCGCGGTCGCTCGCGAGGGCGGCGTGGGCGTGATATCGAGCGCTTGCATCGACCGGCTAGTCTCGAAGCGCCTCGGCAGGCGCATGGACATATACGAGGCGGTGCGCGAGGAAGTCTCGCTCGCCCGGCAGCTCTCGGGCGGGCTGGGCGCGATAGGAATAAACATCATGGTAGCGCTCGGCCGCGATTATGTCGATACGGTGCGCGGCGCGATAGACGCCGGGGTGGACGTCATCATCTCGGGCGCCGGGCTGCCTCTGAGCCTCCCTACAATTCAGAAGCCGGGCCGCACGGCGCTCGTGCCGATAGTGTCTTCCAGCCGCGCGCTCGAGGTAATATGCCGCAAATGGGAGCGCGTGGGCTACCGCCCTGACGCGGTCGTGCTCGAAGGCCCGCTGGCCGGAGGCCACCTCGGTTTCTCCCTGGAGCAGGTAAACAGCGACGACCACAAGCTCGAGACACTGCTGCCGCCCGTACTTGAGGTCGCGCACAAATACGGCGATATCCCGGTCATCGTCGCGGGCGGCATATACTCACACGCTGACATAGCGAGGTTCATCGCGATGGGGGCCTCCGCTGTGCAGATGGGCACCCGGTTTCTGGCCACGGTGGAGAGTTCCGCCACGCAGGATTATAAAAATGCGGTCGTGGCCGCGACCGAAGAGGACATACACATAGCCACGCTGCCGGGCTCGCCCTGCGGCCTGCCCTTCAGGGTGCTTAAGGACTCGCCGATGTACCAGTCCGCGATCCTGAAGCGCCGCCAGCCCAAGTGCGACAAGGGCTACGTCCTCACGAAGGGCCAGGAGGGCAGGTACTCGATCTGCCCGGCAAGGGACAACAACGAGGGCCACTTCTGCATATGCAACGGGCTTTTGAGCTCGGGCGGGTATAACCCCGAGAAGGAAGAGGCCCTCTATACCGTCGGCTCGACCGCTCACCGCATAAAGCGCATAGTCACGCGTGCACGACCTGATGGCCGAGCTCACCGCGGCCGAGGTCCACGAGTCCGACGAGCAGGTCTATACCACTCTCTACGCCTGATTTAAGCCTGTCTCATACGTCCGCAACTTCCCGATATATTAATCATTAAAAGAGCGCCCCGGATAATTCCCCGGCCAATACGCACCCCCCGCCCCCAAACCCCCAGGCTACTTGATACCATCCGGGCAATCCGACTTGACATGACCCGACTTAAGTTTTATGATAAGAAGGACAGGAGGATCGGATGGCCCAGAAGGATTACTATGAGTTGCTCGGCCTTAAAAAGGGCGCGGCGACGGACGACATAAAAAAGGCTTACCGCAGGCTCGCCCGGAAGTACCACCCGGACCTCAATCCAGGCGACAAAGCTCTGGAGGAGAAGTTCAAGGAGATAAACGAGGCCTACGCCGTCCTGAGCGACCCGAAGAAGAAAGAAGAGTACGACAGCTTCGGCAGCGCGGCGGAGCGGCCGGGTTCGACTGGACCGGGGCCGCCGGTGCGGCCGGATATGGAGGAAAGCCCTATGGTGGCGCGGCCCCCCCGCACGAGGACGTCTTCGAGTTCGGCTTCGGAGACATTCTCTCGGAGATGTTCGGCGCCGCTGGCGCCGAGGGCCGCCGGGCGCAGACCCCCATGCGGGGCTCGGACCTCGTAAGCGGGATCACGATCTCGCTCGAGGAGGCCTTTACCGGCACCACGAAGAAGATGACCCTCTCGCGCGAGGTATCATGCGCGGCCTGCAAGGGCACCGGCATCGAGACCGCCAACACCTGCCCGACCTGCCAGGGCACCGGCAGGCAGCAGACCTCGAAGGGGTTTTTCCGCACGGCCCAGCGCTGTCCCGACTGCGGCGGCGTCGGCCGCAAGGTGACGAAGGTCTGCCCTCAGTGCAGCGGCCATGGCAAGAGCTTCGCGGCCGAGACCGCCAACGTCAGGATACCGGCCGGGGTCGATGACGGCTCTACCGTCAGGCTCCGCGGCATGGGCAACGCCGGAGACGGCGGCGGCCCGGCCGGAGACCTCAGGCTGCGCGTCACCGTGACCCCGCACCCGTTCTTCGAACGCCGGGGAGACGACCTGCGCCTTAAGCTCCCGGTCACGTTCGGCGAGGCCGCGCTCGGGGCGAAGGTCGAGGTCCCGACGATAGACGGCAAGGCCGTGATGACCATACCGGCCGGGACGCAGAGCGGCCAGAAGTTCAAGCTCTCCGGCAAGGGCTTCATAAAGCCCGGCACCACGGAGCGCGGCAACATGTACGTCTCGGTCGAGGTCGCGGTGCCCAGGTTCATCGACGCCGGCGCCCGGATTGCCATAGACGAGATAGAGCGCGCGTACCCCGAAAACCCGCGCCGCTCCATGGGAGTGCAATCATGATAACCAAACGCAAGGACGAGCCGGTATACATGATAGGCATCGCAGCGCGCATGCTCGACGTCCACCCCCAGACCCTGCGGCTCTACGACCGCGAGGGCCTGCTCTGCCCGATGCGCCACGGCAGGCAGCGGCTGTACTCCGAACGCGACATCGAGGTCCTGCACTTCATCCTGAACCTCACGCGCGACATGGGCGTCAACCGCGCCGGGGTGGACATCATCCTGCGCATGCGCCGCCGCCTCGAATCGCTGCAGCGCGAGGTCGAAGAAATGTTAAAGAACATAGACGGCGAAAAACGTGATACATTTGAACAAAAGATCCGGCGCATCTTCATTGAGGAGGACACCAACGATGAAAGCTGAAAAATTTACGATGAAATCCCAGGAGGCCCTCCAGTCCGCCAACCAGATGGCCGGCGAGAAGGGTAATCAGGAACTCAGGCCCGAGCACCTCTTGTGGGCGTTGGTGCAAGAGGACGAAGGCACCGCCATAGACATCCTGCGCAAACTAGGCGTGGATACCAGAGGGCTCGCGCGGGAGTGCGAGACCGCAATCGGCCGCTTCCCGAAGGTCTCGGGCGCGACCCCGATGGGCCAGATGTACGTCTCAGCGGCCTTTAAATCCGTGCTCGAACGCGCACGCGCCGAGGCCGAGCGGCTGCAAGACGAATACATAAGCGTCGAGCACCTGCTTATAGGCATCATCGACGCGGGCGAGACCGCATCGGAGCTGCTCCGCCGCCATGGCGTCAGCTTAGAGGGTGCGATGAACTCGATGCAGGACATCAGGGGCACCCAGCAGGTCACGGACCCCAACCCCGAGGATAAATACCAGGCATTGAAAAAATACGGCCGCGACCTGACCGAGCTTGCCGAGAAGGGCAAGCTCGACCCCGTCATCGGCCGCGACGACGAGATCAGGCGCGTGATACAGGTGCTCGCGCGCCGCACCAAGAACAACCCCGTACTCATAGGCGAGCCCGGAGTCGGCAAGACCGCGATGGCCGAAGGGCTGGCGGAGCGGATAATTGCCGGGGACGTGCCTGAATCGCTCAAGGACAAGCGCGTAGTCGCGCTCGATATGGGCGCGCTCGTGGCCGGGGCGAAGTACCGGGGCGAGTTCGAGGACCGGCTCAAGGCGGTCATCAAGGAGATCGAGAAGGCCGAGGGGAAGATCATCCTGTTCATCGACGAGATGCACACCATTGTCGGCGCGGGGGCGGCCGAGGGCGCGATAGACGCCTCGAACATGCTCAAGCCCGCTCTGGCGCGAGGAGAGCTTAGATGCGTCGGCGCGACCACGCTCGACGAGTACCGCAAGTACATCGAGAAGGACCCGGCGCTCGAGCGCAGGTTTCAGCCGGTTATGGTCAACGAGCCCTCGGTCGAGGACTCGATAGCGATACTGCGCGGCCTGAAGGAGCGCTACGAGGTCCACCACGGCGTGAAGATCAAGGACTCGGCGGTCACGGCCGCGGTGAATCTCTCGCACCGCTACATAACCGACCGCTTCCTGCCGGATAAGGCCATCGACCTGATGGACGAGGCCTCGGCCCGCCTGCGCATGCAGATAGACAGCATGCCGCAGGAACTCGACGAGATCACCCGCAAACTGCGCACGCTCGATATCGAGCGGCAAGCGCTTATAAAGGACGAGAGCGAGGACGCTCACAAGAAACTCGAGGTCATAGAGCCCGAGCGCGCGGAACTGGAAGCAAAGCGCGTTGCGCTCAACGAGCAGTGGACCGCGGAAAAACAGTTCATCACGACGCTTCGGCAGCTCAAGGAGCAGATCGAGGACAACAAACGCCTGCTCGAGCAGGCCGAGCGCGAGGGCAACCTCAACCGCGCGGCCGAGCTGAAGTACGGCGTGATCCCTGACCTCACGCGCAGGCTCGACGCCAAGGCCGCGGAGCTCAAGAGCAGGCAGGCCGAGCACAGCCTGCTGAAGCAGGAGGTCACGAAAGAGGACATCGCCGAGGTCGTCTCCAAGTGGACCGGCATCCCGGTGACGCGCATGCTGGAGGGCGAGACGCAGAAGCTCCTTCAGATGGAGGAGCGGCTTCGCCGCCGCGTGGTCGGCCAGGACGAGGCCATAGTCGCGGTCTCAAACGCGGTGCGCCGCGCGCGCGCCGGCATACAGGACCCGGACAGGCCGATAGGCTCGTTCATCTTCCTGGGGCCCACCGGCGTCGGCAAGACAGAGCTTGCGCGCGCGCTGGCGGAGTTCCTCTTCGACCACGAAAGCGCGATGCTCCGCATCGACATGTCGGAGTATCAGGAAAAGCATACCGTCGCGAGGCTCATAGGCGCGCCCCCCGGATACGTGGGGTACGAAGAGGGCGGCCAGCTCACCGAGGCCGTAAGGCGCAAGCCCTACTAGCGTCGTGCTCTTTGACGAGATCGAGAAGGCGCACCCGGAGGTCTTCAACGTCCTGCTGCAGGTGCTCGACGACGGACGGCTCACGGACGGCCACGGCCGCGTCGTGGACTTCAGAAACACCGTACTGATAATGACCTCGAACATCGGGAGCACTCACATACAGGAATTCCTGAGCGACCGCGAGCACAGGCCCGAGCACTGGAACGTCATGGACACCGAGCGCGCGCTCCGGGACAAGGTGATGGAGGACATGAGGGAGCTGTTCAAGCCCGAGTTCTTAAACCGCGTGGACGAGATCATCCTATTCAAGCCGCTTACGCGCGAGCTGCTGCGCACTATCGTCGATATACAGCTCGGCAGGATGAAGAAGAACCTCGAATCTCAGGAGATCTCCCTCATCCTCAGCGAACGCGCGAAGGACAATCTCGCTGTGCTGGGGTACGACCCTGTATACGGCGCGCGGCCCCTAAAGCGCGCGATACAGCGCGAGGTGCTGAATCCGCTCGCTACCGGGCTGCTCGACGGCACCATAAAACGCGGGGATTCGGTCGAAGTCGACTTTATCGACGGGAAGGCGCAGTTCCGCCGCGTCATCGAAGCGGAGATCGTTAAGTAACCATTAACCGCACACACGGGGGGAGCCTAGCTCCCCCCCCCTTTCCTTTTACAAAGCGCTCCAAATCGCTTGATACTGCGTTGGGCTTCTTAAACTCGCCCTCTACTGAAAGCGGCTGCAATTGCGTGATACTGCGTCACTGCCTCGGAATTCCTCCCTCGATGTAGCGGTGCTACACCTACGGTCGTTTTCCTCGCCGTTCCTTGTCTGACGCAATATCGCTCGCTTTCATGGGGATACACCATCGGGCGGTCTTCTCGCCCTGCCTTGTCTGAAGCCGATTTGGGCGCGCTTTCGGGGGAGAGGATGACGTAGCCCCCCGCACCCCCAAGGTCAACGGCATTGATTGGTATTTTGCATCAACAATCTTCTAACAGTGAAGCTCCCCGTGGCAAGCCACGGGGCATCCGTGGCGCAGCTATAAGTCCAGCTGCGCAGGCAATTGCTTCTCTGCTCTGTGGCCGCGTATGTATTTGCGGATCATTTCCGAGGTCAAGCTGTCCCCGACTGTCCGCGCAAAGTACCCATCCTCCCACAGCTCACCCTTCCATAGTCTTTGCCTCAGCGATGGGTATTGCTTGAACAGCTCACGGGCGCTGATACTTTTCAGGGTTCTGACCACCACCCCTATCGAGTACCGTGGCGGGAACGATAGAAATATATGCACATGGTCCTCCGCCACTTCCATCTCCACTATCTCATATTCATACTCTTCAGCTATCTCCCTGAAAAGTTCCGCGCACCGCTCGCGCATGTAACTTTGCGCGAACAGTCTCTTGCGATACTTAGGACACCATACCAGATGGTACCCGGTGTCATATACAGCGTGACTCGTCCTGCGTAACCCCATGCCTCATGATAGCCCGCAATTGCCTCGGCGGGAAAGGGGGACTTCCAGCCCCCCTTACATCCCCCCGGCAGGGATGCCATTCATCCCCGTGGCAAGCCACGGGGCATACTGGCATGGTTTTCGTTAAAACAGGCTTTTTGTTTCTTTTGCCTGGCTTGTCACCTTTATCAGTTTTGCATAAGAATATCACTCTATTGTTTTCCTTGACTTCATAAAGGTGGTCAGCGCAAAACGCTTTGCCGCATTGAGAGCACTTTAATATGATTATGTTATTCATACAAAATCATCTCTACTCGTCATTGTTTGTACAAATTTATCTTGCGCAGTATAATCCCAATTATAAAACTCAGTCCCGAGCATACTCCAGCGGAGAAGGAAAGGAAAGCCGAGGATTCTTTGGTTAGCATTGCAATGCCGGCAAATATTTGAGTTAGACCGAGATAAAATATTATCACATAAAAAAGATTTTTGTTGTTTTTGAAGTGTGTTCTCTTCAGCGCAAACATACTAATAACCATTGACGCCCCTAAAATAATCACAATAACACCAGCTATGGTGAAAAAATCTATCTTCATGAGCCTAAGATACCACAACCGCGTTGAGTATGCCAGAGGATTCTTAGCAGTAGGCAGCGCGCGGATGTGGCTTATCTAATAAGCCGTTGACCTTGGGGGAGCGGGGGTCCAGCGGCAGAGCCGCGACCAACCCCCGAAAGCGCGATAAATCGCGTCAGACTAGGAAGGTCGAGAAGACCGCCCGACGGTGTACTGAGACGTACTCCGAGGGCGCGTCTTTGATGGCCTGACAACGTATCACGCGACTTTAGCGCGCTTTCAAAAAGGCCCGCTAAAGTACCGGCACCTGCCATGAGGGCTGCGCGGGTACGTGCGCGTTGCCCGGCACATACTGGTATTCCCTAGTCCACGGCTGCGCATGGAGGCCGGGCTTCGCCTGCTTCGTGGCTAATAGCTGGTTGACAGATATCCAGCCACGCTCGAAGGCGTGCGCGCAGCCTGCCATGTAGATAAGCCATATGCGGTAGCGTTTCTCGCCGACGGCGGCCACGGCCTCGTCTCTACGCGCCTGAAGCCTCGCGACCCAGTGCATCAGCGTCTGGGCGTAGTGCGGCCTGAGGGATTCCATGTCGAGCACCTCAAGGTCCTGCGCCTCCATCTCATAAGCGGTTCGGCTCAGGTGCGGGAGCTCGCCGTCCGGGAAGACGTAGTCCTCGATGAACCGTCCGCCGCTCGGGCTGACGCTCCGGTTGTCCGGGTCGCGCGTGGTGATGCCGTGGTTGAGCACTAGGCCGTTTTCCTTAAGCAGCCGCCGCATCACGCCGAAATAGACCGGCAGCTTGCGGAGCCCGACGTGCTCGAACATCCCGACCGAGGAGATCTTGTCGAATACGCCCTCGCCGGGTATGTCGCGGTAGTCTTGCAGCCTCACCTCGACGCGGCCGATGAGCCCCTCGCGCCCGACGCGTTCGGTCGCATACTCAAACTGCTCGCGGCTGAGCGTTACGCCCAGCGCTTTGACGCCGTAGTGCTTCGCGGCCCAGGTGATCAGCCCGCCCCAGCCGCAGCCGATGTCCAGCAGCCGCTCGCCGGACCTGAGGCGAAGCTTGCGGCAGATGTGGTCGAGCTTCTGCTCCTGCGCGGTGTGTAGGTCCTCGTCCCCGCTCCGGAAGTACGCGCAAGAGTAAACCATGTTCCTGTCCAGCCAGAGCGAGTAGAACTCGTTGGACACGTCGTAGTGGCTTTGCACCGAGCGCGCGTCGCGCCTGCGCGTGTGGCGGAACACGGACAGGCCCGGCAGCAGCCCGGCAGAGTTGCCCCTCGACTCCTCGCCGTTTAACGCCTCGGCTATCTGCATCAGGTCCGCAAGCGGGCCGTCGAGGTCGATCTGGCCCTCGACATAAGCCTTCGCGAGGCGGTCCATCGTGGGCCGCAGGAGGATCATCGCGGCCCCCATGCTCTTAAATGACATGACCACCGTGGGGTTGGGCCCCAGGTCGATCGCGGAGCCGTCCCAGAGGCGGACCCTGAGCGGCAGTTGCTTGCTTATCAGATTCTTGCCGAGCCTTGTAAGCAGCGACGTGGTGGAGTTCATATTGACCCTCCCTGTGGACAGATGTTCTATATTCCCCATAGTAAGAAAATTCTAGCAGGGAATCCGTCTGTCCGCAACTGGTGTAGTTTCATTTCTTTAAAGCGCTCCAAATCGTCTTCAGACTAGGAACCGGACGAAAAACGACCGCAGTCGTATATGGAATGGACATACGTCAAGGATCGTTTTTCAGACGGTGAAAGGAGAGGGCCAGTCGGCCCTAAGCGATTTGGAGCGCTTTGAAGAAAGCGAGCTACTAGCGCCCAATCCCTCTGTATTCGAACCCTTCGCGCTTGAGGGCTGCGGGGTCATACTGGTTTCTCCCGTCGAATATGACCGCATTGCGCATCGTGCGCTTCATCAAAGCAAAGTCCGGGTGCCTGAAGCTCTTCCATTCGGTCACGAGCACGAGCGCGTCCGCGCCCTCGATGGCGTCATACTGGTTTTTGGCGAGCGTGAGGCTGCCGGAGCTGAACCACTGCGCCGGGAGCTCGCGGCGCGCGACGTCCATGGCTATCGGGTCGTATGCGCTCACGGTCGCGCCGGAGGCGATCAGGTGGTATAAAAGCGTGGTCGCCGGGGCCTCGCGCATGTCGTCCGTGCCGGGCTTGAACGCAAGCCCCCAGAGGCCAATGCGCCTGCCTGTGAGGTCCGCACCGAAGCGCTCGATGACCTTGTTATAGAGCAGGTGTTTCTGGAGCGAGTTTCTGGCCTCGACCGCGTGCAGCACAGTCGGCTCGAACCCCTCCGTCTCGGCCATGTGGATTAACGCCTTAACGTCCTTTGGAAAGCACGAGCCGCCGTAGCCGCAGCCTGGGTATATGAACGAGTAGCCGATGCGGCTATCAGAGCCTATGCCGACGCGGACGCTCTCGACGTCCACCGAGAGGTGGTCGCAGAGGTTCGCTATCTCGTTCATGAACGAGATCTTCGTGGCGAGCATCGCGTTGGCGGCGTACTTCGTGAGCTCCGATGCGCGCACGGACATATATATCAGCCGCTCGTGGCTGCGCGTAAACGGGGAGTAGAGCTCGTGCATCAGGGCCTTTGCGCGGCTGCGGCCCTCCTGGACGCCCACGATGATGCGGTCGGGCTTCATGAAGTCGTCTATCGCCGCGCCCTCTTTGAGGAACTCCGGGTTGCTCACGACGTCGAACTCGACCGAGGCGCCGCGCGTGCGCAGCTCGGCCTCGATCTCCTCGCGCACGCGCTCCGCGGTGCCGACAGGTACGGTGGATTTCACTACAATGACCGCATATGACGTGAGCAGGCCGCCGAGCTCGCGGGCGACGCCCAAGACATGGCGCAAATCCGCCGAGCCGTCCTCACCGGGCGGGGTGCCCACGGCGATCATGAATACCTCGCACCCTGCGGCCGCCTCTTTTAGCGAGGTCGTAAAGCCGAGCCTGCCCTGGCGCGAGTTTTCGAGCACGATGGCGTCCAGCCCCGGCTCGTATATCGGCAGCACGCCGCTTTGCAGGCTCGCCACCTTTGCGGCGTCCATGTCCACACAGGTCACGTTATTGCCCATCTCGGCGAAGCACGCGCCCGTAACGAGCCCGACGTACCCGGTCCCTATAATAGTCAGTTTCATCTCAGGCAGGTCTCCTTCATGCGAATTCCAACGGTAAATAATAACATATTGACGGTCACTCTCAAGCCGTGATAGAGTGTTACGAATAGGAGAATCGTAACACGAAAGGGAGCACGCGATGGCGCTGACGAGGTTCGGGATATCGCTGGACGAGGGGCTATTAGCCGGGTTCGACCGGATGATCTCGGCGCGCGGCTGGGCCAACCGCAGCGAGGCGATCCGCGACCTGATCCGCGACGCCCTCGTGCGCGAGGAGTGGGAGGCAGGCCGGGAGGAGACCGCCGGCACGATCACGCTCGTCTACTCACACGACACCCGCGAGCTGGCCGAGACCTTAAACGAGATCCAGCACCATCACCATGCGTCCGTAGTGTCCTCGATGCACATACACCTCGACGAGCACCGCTGCCTGGAGGTGCTCGTAGTGCGCGGGCCGGGGCACACGCTGCGCAGGATCGCGGACCGGCTGATCGGGGTGCGCGGGGTCCTGCACGGCAAGCTCACGCTCACGACCACAGGGCAGCATATCAAATAGATGCACATCCCTGACGGATACCTCGGGCCTCAGACCTACGTCCCGCTATGGGGCGCGACCGCGCTGGCATGGGCCGCGGCCTCGCGCAGCTTGAAACGCACGCTCTCGACCCGCAACGTGCCGTACCTCGCGATGGCATCGGCCTTCTCGTTTTTGATAATGATGTTCAACATCCCGATACCCGGCGGCACGACGGGACATGCGGTAGGTGCGGGGCTGGTGGCGATACTCCTCGGGCCATGGGCCGCGGTCGCGGCGGTATCTGTCGCGCTCGTGATACAGGCGCTCGTATTCGGCGACGGCGGCATAACCGCGCTCGGGGCCAACTGCTTTAACATGGCGGTCGTGATGCCGTTTATCTCTTACTGGACCTTCAGGCTGCTTCGGGGCGATGCCCTTACGGGCGCGCGCTTCAAGATCGCGGGGTTCCTCTCTGGGTACCTCGGTCTCGTCGCGGCCGCGGTATGCACCGGGGTGGAGTTCGGCATCCAGCCGCTGATCGCGCATGCGCCGGACGGGACTCCTTTATATGCGCCCTACCCGCTCTCGGTCGCGCTGCCGGCGATGGCGATAAGCCACATGGCCGTATTCGGGGTCGTGGAGGGCGTGGTCACAATGCTCGTGATCGCACAGTTCGCCGCCCATGAGCCGGGGATGCTAGGGCGCGGGGCCTCGAAATGAAGAAGCGCTTCCAGCGGAATCTATGGATAGGGCTTTTGGTGCTTGCGGCCCTGAGCCCGCTTGGGATAATCATACCCCGATGGCTCGGCGCTGGCGGCGCGTGGGGCGAGTGGAGCATAGAGAAGCTATGGAGCGCCCCTATCGCAGACTACGGCCGGGGCGGGATCTTGTGGTACGCCGTCAGCGCGGCCATAGGGCTCGGGGTATGCGCGGCGATAGCCTATGCGATAGGCCGCGCGGTCAGGCGCAGGGGCGGCAATGGCCGGTAACCTCCCGGCGTTTCTGCTCGAGCGCTCAGAGGCGCGGCCTCCTTCAGAGCGGGGTCCTAGATTTCGCACCCCTGTGATAGAGCGCGGGATAAGGCAGACCGCGTCTCTTATCAGCCGGACGTTTGAGCAGTGGGACACCGCGCGGCGTGACGGCGTGCTCCAGCGTGTCGACGCGCGCGTGAAGCTCGCCGCACTTATAGCGATGCTCGTGGTCATATCGCTAAAGCGCACCTTGATGCCGCTTGCCGTGGCAGAGGCAGCGCTTCTGGCGGTAGCGGCTCTCTCGGGCATAGGGTTTATGAACTACGCCAGGCGGGTATTCCTATTCGCGTTCGTCTTTGGGTTTCTGGTAGCCGCCCCATCGGCCTTCATCACGCCCGGAGAGGGGATCGTCTCTGTGATCGGAAGTTTCGGCATAACGAGGCCGGGCGCGATGGGAGTTGCGATGCTTACGCTGCGCGTGGGCTGCTCTGTCTCGGCCGCGCTGCTGATACTCTACAGCACCCCGCTGACCGAGCTTCTTCGCAGCTTGAAACTCCTGCGAGTGCCGGATGCGGTCGTGCTGATGATCAGCCTCGCGTACAAATACATCTTCCTGCTTAGCTACGGGGTCGAGCGGATGCACCTCGCGGTGATGGCGAGGCTCGGCATGAGGCTGCACTCAGGCGAGGCCCGCCACTGGGCCAGCGGGCGCATGGCCGCGCTGTTCATCCGCTCCAGGGAGCAGTGCGAGGAGCTCTATAAGGCGATGCTGGCGCGAGGGTTTCGGGGCGAGGTCAGGCTGCGCTCTGCCGGAAGGCTCGGTATAAGCGATCTCATTGCCGCACTCTTCGCGGCCGCGCTGATCGCGGCGGTGGCGGCGCTATGAGCGACTGCTTCGCACTCAAGGACGTGACCTACGGCTACCGCGCGGGCATACAGGCGCTCGACGGCGTTACCCTGAACATACCCGAAGGCAGCCGGTTTGCGGTGATCGGATCGAACGGATCGGGGAAGTCCACGCTCTTTCAGGTCCTGGCCGGGTTGATCGAGCCGACCTCCGGCACGGTCGTATTCCGTGACAGGCCTCTTAATGCCGACGCGCTTGGACGCGCGGAGTTCGTGCGGTATTTCCGCGGCTCGGTGGGGTACGTGTTTCAGGACCCGGACGTGCAGCTCTTCTGCCCGACCGTGATGGACGAACTCACGTACGGCCCCCTGCACCTCGGACTCACGGACGACGAGGCGGTCGGCCGCAGCCGCGAGGTGATGCGGTATTTGGAGATAGAATCGCTCGCGGACCGGCCCTCATACATGCTCTCGGGCGGTGAGAAAAA
Source organism: Nitrospirota bacterium (assembly GCA_963721805.1). Taxonomy (GTDB): domain Bacteria; phylum Nitrospirota; class Thermodesulfovibrionia; order Thermodesulfovibrionales; family JdFR-86; genus CAVRJY01. The sequence continues at coordinate 145,431 of CAVRJY010000004.1, forward strand.
GCGCGTGGCCATAGGCTCGGTCCTCACGATGAACCCCAATGTGCTGCTGCTCGACGAGCCGACTAATGGATTGGACCCGCGCACGCAGAGCTTCGTCGTGGAACTCATGATTGGCCTCTCTGAGGCCGGAAAGACTGTCATCATCGCAACACACGACCTATCGCTGGTATACGAACTCAAGGCGCAGGTCGCTGTCATGGGCGAGGACCACCGCATAGCGGCAACCGGCCCGGCATCGCAGATACTGGCGGACGAGGACCTGCTGCTTCGTGCCAACCTGATCCACGAGCACCGGCATATACACGAGGGCAGCCCGGAACACGCTCATAGACACTCGCATTTCTTTTTCCATAGGCATTAGGGAAAGCGCGCCAAATCGCTTGATACGTTGTCACCATTTGAAAATCGCCCTCCAGAGTACATCTCGGTACACTTGCGGGCTATTTTCAAATGCTTCCTAGTCTAAAGACGATTTGGGCGCGCTTTCGGGGGGCACGGAAAAAGGTCGCCCCCCGCGCCCCCAAGGTCAAAGGCATTAATGGATAACTTCCGCACGCGCGTTTTGTTTGATATAGAATATAAACATGGAGCTGTTATATGACTTTGCGCGCGTGACCAGCCGCCAGCCGTTCATGGTCCCGGCGGTGCTCTTCCTCATCCTCTCCGTGCCGATAGCCTTTGGATGGGTGCCCCGCAACCGGTGGTATGGGATGAGGACGCGCCGGACGCTTGCTAACGATCTCGTTTGGTACGCCTCGAACCGCTTCTGCGGAATTGCGCTGATCGCGTCGAGCGTCGTTTACCTGTCTGTAGCCGCGATAGTGCCTTACCGCTCGCCAGCCGATGACTTCGATATATGGCTTATCCACGCGGCCACATTCGTGCTCACGAACGCAGCGAGCTTAATAGCCACTATCGTCTATTCGAGGAGGATAAAATGATGTCCTTTACCTTGGCGTCCTACTGAAGCGGTCCCCTTTTATAACAATAGTGAAGCTCCCCGTGGCAAGCCACGGGGCATCCGTGGCGCAGCTATAAGTCCAGCTGCGCAGGCAATTGCTTCTCTGCTCTGTGGCCGCGTATGTATTTGCGGATCATTTCCGAGGTCAAGCTGTCCCCGACTGTCCGCGCAAAGTACCCATCCTCCCACAGCTCACCCTTCCATAGTCTTTGCCTCAGCGATGGGTATTGCTTGAACAGCTCACGGGCGCTGATACTTTTCAGGGTTCTGACCACCACCCCTATCGAGTACCGTGGCGGGAACGATAGAAATATATGCACATGGTCCTCCGCCACTTCCATCTCCACTATCTCATATTCATACTCTTCAGCTATCTCCCTGAAAAGTTCCGCGCACCGCTCGCGCATGTAACTTTGCGCGAACAGTCTCTTGCGATACTTAGGACACCATACCAGATGGTACCCGGTGTCATATACAGCGTGACTCGTCCTGCGTAACCCCATGCCTCATGATAGCCCGCAATTGCCTCGGCGGGAAAGGGGGACTTCCAGCCCCCCTTACATCCCCCCGGCAGGGATGCCATTCATCCCCGTGGCAAGCCACGGGGCATACTGGCATGGTTTTCGTTAGTTGAAAACGCACGGGCATCAATTTTTACTATTAACTTCGGTTTATATATAAACCAAAGTATCGCATTGTTTGTTGTATAGTGGTGCTATGAGCAAGATAATCGCATATCCAATGGGCGGGGCAACGAATGAAGCGGGCATCGACGCGTTTTCGGAGGCAGGGTCGAAAACCGCGCGAATTATTCGAACATCCGAACAGCGCCGGACTCGGAAAAACGATGTTTTCCAGGGGCTTATCCGCGTATTTGCCTCAAACATCCGAACACATAAAATAAAACGCGCGCGCGCGGTATGCATATATATGCCTATGATCGGGCCTCAAACCATGCCTTTGACCTTGTGGGGCGCGGGGGGCGGGGCCGACTGGCCCCCTTCTTTCCCCCCGAAAGCGCGCCCAAATCGTCTTCAGACTAGGAAGCATTTGAAAATAGCCCGCAAGTGTACTGAGATGTACTCTGGAGGGCGATTTTCAAATGGTGACGACGTATCAAGCGATTTGGTGCGCTTTCAAAGAGGCTGCATATGAGATTTCTTGCGGACGCCATGTTGGGCCGCCTAGCCCGCCGCATGCGCCTGATGGGGCTGGATACGGTCTATATGCGCGACACTTCGGACGCCGAGGTGCTCAAAGTGGCCCGCGCCGAGGGCCGCATGCTCCTTACGCGCGACGCCGAACTCGCGGCCCGCCCGAACCCGGCCGGGACCCTGCACCTGCGTGCCAACGACACCGACGGCCAGCTTGCCGAGTTTATGGGGAGGTTCGGTCTTTTATTAGAGGGGACCGTGTCCCCGCCCAGATGCCCGCGCTGCAACGGAGAGCTGCGCTTGACGGCCTCGCGGGCCGAGGTCGAGGGCCGCGTGCCGGAGCACGTACTGCACAGCTACGGGCGGTTTTTTATTTGCTCTGGATGTGGTAATGTCTACTGGGAGGGCACACAGCACGAGGCGATGAGGGAAATGCTCGAAAAATTCCGGGGCCGCGGATGAGGGCGCCCGGCGAGGGCCGCGACCCCTTCCGCAAGCACAAGCGCACGATGCTCTACTCGGCGCTGCTCATAGGCTCGGTGCTCGCCGTGGGCACGGCCGGCTACACGCTCATCGAGGGCTGGAACTGGTTCGACTCGCTCTACATGACCGTTATCACGATGACCACGATCGGCTATCAGGAGGTGCACAACCTCTCGACGGCCGGGCGGGTATTCACCGTGCTTTTCATATTCCTCAGCGTCGGGGCGGTGCTCTATACGTTTAACAACGCCGCGCGCCTGATAGTCGAGGGCGAACTCAATGACATCTTCGGGAGGCGCAAATTGCAATCGAGGATACAGAAGCTAAGCGGGCATTACATCATATGCGGCTACGGCCGCATGGGCCGGATCATCTGCAAGGAACTCCTCACCGAGGGCTCGAAGTTCGTGGTGATCGAAAAGACGCCGTCGCCGGAATTCAGCGAGATCACGGAGTTTCCGGTTATGGTCGGCGACGCCACGATAGACGAGACGCTGAAGCTGGCCGGTATCGACCGCGCCGCCGGGCTAATCTCGGTCCTGCCCTCGGACGCCGAGAACCTGTTCGTCGTGCTGAGCGCGCGCGGGCTCAACCCGGGCCTCTTCATCGTCGCGCGCGCGGTGCTCGAAGACAGCGAAAAGAAGCTCATGCGAGCAGGCGCCAGCCGCGTCGTATCGCCCTACCACATCGGGGGGCTGCGCATCGCGCACACGATCATCAAGCCCGCTGTCGTGGACTTCATCGAGTTTACGACGAACTCCGGCAACATCGACCTGCAGATGGAGGAGATCAAGGTCTCGGCCGGCTCGCAGCTCGTCTCGCGCACGATCAGCGAAAGCGGCATCGGCCGCGACCTCGGCGTCATCGTCGTCTCGATCAAGAACAACGACGGCCGGATGCAGCTGAGCCCCAACAACAGCACCGTGATCAACGAGGGCGATACGCTGATCGTGCTCGGCGAGCAGTCGAAGGTCACGACTCTTGAGAAGATGGCCAAGGGGGCGACTGCCCCCCTCCTGTAAAGACCCGGGCGGGCCGTTCCTGTAGGCGGGATGAATCCGTGGCCTCATAAGGCGTAAAATATATAAATGCCCAATATTAAGATAATCGGCATCGACATACCTCTAAACCTCTTCGGCCGCGAGGCCATCCGCGCACTCTCCCGCAACAAGATGCGAAGCGCGCTCTCGGCCATCGGGATCGCGGTAGGGATCGCGGCCGTCGTCTGCGTGGTGGCGATCGGCAACGCCGGATCGAGGCGCGCCGAGCAGCAGCTGCAGGACCTCGGGGACAACCTCGTATGGATCGAGGCCGGCTCGCGCAACGTCAACGGCGTGCGCTCCGGCAGCCACGGGATGAACTCCCTTACGATGGGGGACGCCGAGGCGATCCGCAACGAGGTGCCGCTGATCAAGAGCGTCTCCCCGAACGTGGACGGCCACGTGCTTATCGCGTTTGGGAACCGCAACTGGACGACGCACTACCGCGGCGTCACCCCCGAGTACTTCGATATCAAGCGCTGGGACATGGCCGAGGGGGACGTCTTCGCGGACGACGACGTGGCGCATGCCGCCAACGTCGTCGTGCTCGGCCAGACCGTGCGGCAGCAGGTGTTCGGGGCCGGGCCCGCGGTCGGTCAGGACGCCCGGATCAACAGCCAGCTCTTCCGGGTGATAGGCGTGCTCGCGCCGAAGGGCCAGACCACGACCGGCTATGACCAGGACGACACCGTAGTGATGCCCTACACCACCGTGCTTAAGAAGATCCGGGGGCAGGGTTTCATATGGCTCGACGACATCCTGACCTCGGCCGTCTCGCTCGATGCCGCCGAGCCCGCGATAGCGCAGATCAACGCGCTGCTCAGGGACCGGCACCACATCCGCCCCGGTGAGGCGGACGACTTCAACATCCGCCACCCGGAGGACGTGATCAAGGCCCAGATCGCGGCGAACCGGACGCTCGCCATCCTGCTTATAAGCGTGGCCTCGATATCGCTGCTGATCGGCGGCATCGGGATCATGAACGTGATGCTCGTCTCGGTGACGCAGCGGACGAAGGAGATCGGCCTGCGCCTCGCCGTAGGGGCCACGGCGTGGGCCATACAGGTCCAGTTCCTCGGCGAGGCCGTGATCCTGAGCCTCTTTGGCGGGCTGGCCGGGGTATTCATCGGCGTGGCGGGCTCTTTCATCATCGGCTCCGTGCTCGGATGGCCGGTTTCGATCCCCCCCGAGGCCCTGGTCCTCGCCCCGGTATTCGCCATAGGGGTCGGGATCTTCTTCGGCTTCTATCCGGCATGGCGGGCCACCCAGCTAAACCCGATCACCGCGCTGCGCAACGAGTAGGGGGCCGCGCCTTCTATGTGCTAAGATAGTATCCAGCGCATCTCGGGCGCCCTGGGGGGTGTATAGAGCATGGCTGACAAACCGGCTGAAGAGCAGCTTCCCGTCTCACCGACGCCCTACCCTGACGCCGGCTCCTGCGGGCCGGAGATGGGCAAGCTCTACCGCCTCATCGTCTCGATGCTCTGCAACGACTACCGCCCGCCGCGCAAGGACACGTTCTATAACGGCCTCGCATACTACGTCCGCGAGCGGCTCATCGACAGATGGATAGCGGCCCAGCGCCTCTCGTACGCGCGAGAGGCCAAGCGCGTCTACTACCTCTCGATGGAGTTCCTGCCGGGGCCGTTCCTGAAGAGCTACATCACGAACCTCGATATGGCGGATGAGTGCAAGCGCGCGCTGGACTGCTCCGGGTTCACGGTCGACGGCCTGGCGCCAGAGGAGGCCGAGCCCGGCCTCGGCAACGGCGGCCTGGGGCGGCTCGCGTCGTGCTACATGGACTCGATGGCCACGCTCGGCATATCCGGCTACGGCTACGGCATCCGCTACGAGTACGGGATATTCAACCAGCGCATCTCAAACGGCTGGCAGGTCGAGGAGTCCGACAACTGGCTCCAGAAGACCAACCCCTGGGAGATCGGCCGGCGCGGGTTTCCCTTCGCGCTCAAGTTCTATGGCCGCTCCGAGGCCTACACCGACGAGCAGGGCAACAGGCGCTACCGCTGGGTCGACACCGAGACCGTAAACGCGGTGGCCAACGACATCCTGATCCCCGGCTACGGCAACGAGACCGTAAACAACATGCGGCTGTGGTCCGCCGTGTCGAGCAAGGAATTCAACCTGCAGTTTTTCAACCGCGGCGACTACATCCGCGCGATGGAGGCCAAGGTCCTTACCGAGAACATCTCGAAGGTCCTCTACCCCAGCGACGAGCCGGAGCAAGGCAAGACGCTGCGCCTCAGGCAGCAGTACTTCCTCGTGGCCGCGACGTTCCAGGACATCATGCGGCGGTTCCGCAAGCTCCCGATGTACATCCGCGACCTGCCGCGCTACGTCGCGGTGCAGCTCAACGACACGCACCCGGCCATCAGCATCCCGGAGCTCATGCGCATCCTCCTGGACGAGGAGGGCATGGGCTGGGACGAGGCCTGGCAGGTATGCGTCGAGACCTTCGCGTACACCAACCACACCGTCATGCCCGAGGCGCTTGAGCGCTGGCCGGTGAGGCTGTTCATCAAGCTCTTCCCGCGCCACCTGGAGATCATATACGAGATCAACCGGCGGTTCCTCGAAGAGGTCGCGGCCAAGTATCCGGGTGACGCCGACCGCCTCCGCCGCATGTCGATCATCGAGGAGGGCGCTGAGAAAAAGGTCCGCATGGCGCACTTAGCTATTGTCGGCAGCCACCGCGTAAACGGCGTGGCCGCGCTCCATACCCATATCCTCAAGACGCGCCTGTTTAAGGACTTCGACGAGTTCTTCCCCGGCCGCATCATCAACGTCACGAACGGCATCACCCCGCGCCGCTGGCTCATGCAGGCCAACCCACCGCTTGCGGCGCTCATCACCAGCACTATCGGGCCGGGCTGGACCACGAACCTCTACGACCTGCGCTGGCTCGAGCCGCACGCCGAGAACCAGGCATTCCGCGCGTCGTGGCGCAAGGTCAAGCGCGAGAACAAGAAGCGCCTCGCCGAGTACATCCTTCAAGTGACCGGCATAACCGTGGACGCCGACTCGATGTTCGACATCCAGACGAAGCGCATCCACGAGTACAAGCGCCAGCTTTTAAACGTCCTGCACGTCATCACGCTCTATAACCGCATGCGCAAGGAGCCGCGCGCCAAGTACGTCCCGCGCACCGTTATCATCGCCGGGAAGGCCGCGCCCGGCTACTACATGGCCAAGCTCCTGATCAAGCTCGTCAACTCGGTGGCCGACGTAGTAAACAACGACCCCGCGATCAAGGGCCGCTTAAAACTCGTCTTCCTGCCCAACTACAACGTCTCGCAGGCCGAGAAGGTCGTCGCCGCCGCGGACGTCTCGGAGCAGATATCGACCGCGGGCATGGAGGCCTCCGGCACCGGGAATATGAAGTTCTCCCTAAACGGCGCTGCCATCGTGGGGACGCTCGACGGCGCTAACGTCGAGATCCGAGACGAGGTCGGCGAGCGCAATATCTTTATCTTCGGGCTCACCGAGGACGAGGTACAGGGCCTGCGCACCTCGGGCTACAACCCCTGGCACTTCTACCACTCGGACCCCGAACTGCGCGAGGCCGTGGACATGATCACCTCGGGCCGCTTCAGCCCGGAGGAGCGCGACCTGTTTAGGCCGATCACGCAGTCGATCCTCGATCAGGGCGACTACTACATGGTGCTCTCTGACTACCGCGCGTTCATCAACGTGCAGGACGAGGTCGACCGCGCGTACCGCGACATCGAGGGCTGGACACGCCGGTCCATACTCAACACCGCACGGATGGGCAAGTTTTCGAGCGACAGGGCGGTCAAGGAATATGCAGAAAAGATATGGGGACTGGGACAGGTCGGAATATAATCTCCTGTTCTTCTTAAAGCGCTCCAAATCGCTTGATACGTCGTCACCGTCCGAAAAACGATCCTCGAAGTATGTCCATATACTACTGCGGTCGTTTTTCGTCCGGTTCCTAGTCTGAAGACGATTTGGCGCGCTTTCGGGGGTGTGGAAAAAGGGGGGGCCAGTCGGCCCGCCCCCCGGGCCCCCGTGGTCAAAGGCATTATTTAAAAAAGGGGCCTTTCGGCCCCTTTTCATATTAGATTAACGGTGCCCGCCTCATCATCTAGAAGGGATAGCGGTGGCACTCCACGCAGCCTATCTGCTGGCCCTTGGCGAAGGTCACTTTACTCCTACCCTTGACACGGAAGGTGCGCTGGCTGGACGCCTTCGATAGCGCGGTGCCCGCGAAATTGACGCCATGGCAGCGGGCGCAGGCGGCCGCGTTCAGGGCATATTTCTTGTGATGGTCCACCATGGCCTGCCCTATTGTATGCATGCCGTGAGGCCCGCTGCTTGCGGTCAGCGGGACCTTGCGATGGCATACCGAGCACTCCGCGAGCGTGCCGGCGTAGCCCTGAAGCGCGATGCTCTGGACGTTGTCGTTGGGCTCGGGCGTGGGCCATTCGGCGTGCGTAGAGCCGTGGCAGCCCTCGCACTGGACGCCCCCGTGCTCGTCGCGGACCTTATAGAGGCTGCCATCCGTCGTAAATACGCTTGGCTCATCCGTCACCACGCCTGGGGCCGCAAAGACCGTGGTGTTTCTTATATACGTGCCGTCCGCTGCGGTGTAATGACATCCCTGGCACGTCGGCAGGTCAAGCCATCCCCGCCTGTCGGCCGAGCCTACGATCGACATCTTCCCGTGGCAGTCCTGGCACTGGATCAGCATGTTGCCTTCGGCGTCTTTGGCGTTGCCCATCACGCCTCTGAGGCACTGGGTCGTCGAGCCGGGGTGGCAATAATAGCATACGGAGCGGCTCGTCGTATCATCCATGGGCATCCCGGTGTTGTCGTCCATGGCCTTCGTGGCATGCCATGAGTGCATCGAGGTAGTCAGCTGCTTGACCCCGGCGGCCCCCGGAGTGCCGAGGGCGTTTGAGGGGTGGCAACGTGCGCACAGCACCGGCATGCCGCCTGAAGCGGTATTGGACAGGCCGCTCAGGTCGTATCCCATCTGGTCGAGGGCGGCGTTATAGATGTCATTGCCGATGTTCTTGTCGTCATGGATCAGGAGGATGTTCTCCTTCCAGTCCTTCTCTGGGTCGGGGTCGTTCACCCATCCGGCAAGGGGCTCTGCCATCGGGTCCCCGGTGTACGAGGCATGGCAGTGCACGCAGGTTATCTCGTCGCTGACAGGCAGCACGACGCTGGTCGACGCGAGCGTGCGACCACTGCGGTCCTTGACGACGACCTTCACCATCGGGTAGTAATTCGCGTTGAGGTTGTCGTCATACGGGGTCAGCGGTATGCCCTCGGCCTTCCAGTAACCCATCAGGGGGTCATAGCTCATCAAGGCCGGGGTCTTGCCCGGCGCACGGTTGCCCGTAAGCCCGGCGTTTTCGTCCGGCTGGACCCCGAAGAGGTCCAGCGCCCAGTCCCAGAAGTCCGTCTTCCCTATGCTCGTGGAGTTCATCGAGCCGTGCGTGTCCACGGCCGCCTTGTATGACACGGTGATCCCGGAGGTGACGAGCCTCCCGGTCTTCCGGTTTATAACCTGTGCGTGGAGGTTATTGTAAGGCGGCAGGATCGCGAAGACCGAGTAGCTATGGTCAATGCAGTGCATCCCAAGGTCGTTCCAGGCATATACGGCATACTTGTCGTTGCCCGACGCTACGCTGGATGCGAAACAAACGCCCGCAGTAACGCCACATGACAGCCACACCACAAGCAAAAATACCGGAAACCATTTCGAAAAAGCTAGCCTTGACCTCTCCATATCCTTTGCCTCCTTCGAATAATCCTCCCTGAGAAAATTCTATCAGACAATGCGCCGATGTCAAATTGTAGCTTTAGGGCATTTGCCTTGGATAGCGAGATGCCGCGAGGGCCGGGGAGGACGGAGTACGGGCGGGCGGCCACCGGTGATTGACGCGTTCCGCATTTTGAAATACACTCTGGATTGAGATGGACCAATCCAGAGTGACATGCAAGGGGGGGCCGATGAAGATTCCCGCCGGAAAGGGATTGCGCGCACTGATTGTATCTATGTTGCTGTCGCTCATAACCGCATCGGCCTGCTACGCCGGGGGCGGCAACGAGGTCGGCGCGGGGATCGGGATGAACTTCGAAAGCCAGAACGTCAGGCAGGAGTTTATATACGTAGCTCACTGGTGGGACTCTGCAAAGTACGACTTCCTCAGCTACCGCCTCGAGGCGAGCGCGGACGTAATCGCCAACGGCAGCTCCATAGTAATCGGCACGCTCTTGCCGGCCGCGAGGTTCTACGTGCCGGCCGGCCCGGCCTGGCGGCCGTTCTTCGATATCGGGGCCGGGGTGAGCCTCAAGCACGGCAACCTCGTGGGCGGCAGGCACCTGTCCGGCCCTATCGCCTTCACCCTCATGGACGCCATAGGGGTCGAGTACAAGACCGCGTCAGGCCGCAGGCTCTCGCTCTCCACCCGGTTTAAGCACATCTCGAACTCAGGCCTCTACAGGCGCAACGAGGGCTTCAACGCCCAGTACATCGTATTGGCCGTGGGATTTTGATTGGCCCGGGCCGAGGGGCTGATGAGTGGGGGCCAGCAGGCCCCGCCGTTCTGGCAACAGGGCCTCGCCCCGCTCCTTGAGTCTCTCGGCGCGACCGCCTCCGGGCTCGCGGCCGATGAGGCGGCCTCTCGCCTCGCACGGTTCGGGCCCAACCTCCTGCACCCGCCCAAGAGGCGTATGCTGCTCCTGCAGTTCCTCTCGAAGTTCCTCAGCCCCCTTGTGCTCATACTCCTGGCCGCGAGCTTCGTACTGGCCCTCACGGGGGACATGGCGAGTTTCATCATAATCTCCATGATAGTCCTGATGAGCGTGACGCTGGATTTCGTGCAGGAGCACCGCGCGGGACAGGCGGCCGAGCGCCTGCGCCAGTCGGTCGCGGTGCGCGTGCAGGCCCTGCGCGGCGGCAGGCCGCTCGATGTCCCGATAGCGGACCTGGTGCCGGGGGACATCGTGCTTCTGGCCGCCGGGGACCTGGTCCCAGGCGACGCCCGCGTGCTCGAGGCGAAGGACTTCTTCGTAAACCAGGCGCTCCTGACCGGAGAGCCCTATCCCGTCGAGAAGGCGCCGGGTGAATCGCCCGCCGAGGCGGAGGTCCTGGCCTCGACGAACACGGTGCTCATGGGGACCTCGGTGATCAGCGGCTCGGCCCGCGTCCTGATCTGCCGCACCGGGGCCGACACCACACTCGGAGAGATCTCCGACACGCTCATAACCAAGCCCCCTCCCACCTCGTTCGAGACCGGCACGCGCCGCTTCGGGATGCTCATCATGCGCCTGACGATCATAATGGTGCTCTTCGTCCTGCTGATGAACGCGGTCTTCCACAGGCCGTGGCTTCAATCGTTCCTGTTCGCTGTCGCGCTCGCCGTCGGCCTGACCCCCGAGCTCCTGCCGATGGTGATCTCGGTGACGCTCGCTCGCGGGGCGCAGCGCATGGCCGCCAAGAAGGTGATCGTCAAGCGTCTGCAGGCGATCCAGAACCTCGGGAGCATGGACGTCCTGTGCACGGACAAGACCGGCACGCTCACCGAGGCGCGGATCACCCTGGAGCGCCACGTCGACAGCTCCGGGCATGACAGCAAACGCGTGCTGCAGCTCGCTTACCTCAACAGCTTCTTCGAGACCGGCCTGAAGAGCCCGCTCGACAACGCGATACTCGAGCACGTCGAGGTCGATATAAAGGGCTGGAACAAGATCGACGAATGCCCGTTCGATTTCGAGCGCAGGCGGGTCTCGGTGCTCGCCGACGACGGCCGGACGCGGCTGCTCGTGGTCAAGGGCGCGCCCGAGGATATCCTCAGGCTCTCGACCCAATATGAGGGGACGAGTGAGACCGACCTTCATCCCATGGACACTACCGCGATGGCCGCGGTCCACTCACTGTTTGAGTCCCTCGGCCGCGAGGGTTTTCGCGTGCTTGGCGTGGCATGGCGGGCCGTCGGGGCTGACCATCCCCATGCGGTCGTAAGCGACGAGACCGAACTCGTATTCGCCGGGTTCGCGGCCTTCCTCGACCCGCCCAAGGCGAGCGCCGGGCAGGCCCTTGCGAACCTCGCCGCAAGCGGCGTAGCGCTCAAGATCGTCACGGGCGATAACGAGCTCGTGACCGAGCACGTCTGCCGCCAGCTCGGGCTGCCGATCACCGGGGTGCTCACCGGCGATGAGATCCACCTGATGGACGAGCAGGCGCTTGCCGTGAGGGTTGAGGGCGCAAACCTCTTCTGCCGCGTAAACCCGGCCCAGAAAAACAGGATCATCCTGGCGCTCAAAAAGCGGGGCCACGCGGTCGGATACCTGGGCGACGGGATCAACGACGCCCCCTCGCTGCACTCGGCGGACATCGGCATCTCGGTCGACAGCGCCGTGGACGTCGCAAAGGGGGCGGCCGAGATGATACTGCTCGAACACGACCTGGGCGTCCTTTACGACGGCGTGCTCGAGGGCCGCCGCACCTTCGGCAACGTCATGAAGTACATCATGATGGGCACGAGCTCGAATTTCGGCAACATGTTCAGCATGGCCGGGGGGTTTCTCTTCCTGCCGTTCATCCCGATGCTCCCGGCGCAGATACTGCTCAACAACATGCTCTATGACCTCTCGGAGGTCCCGATCCCCTTAGACAACGTCGACGAGGAATACCTGAGCCGCCCGAGGCAGTGGGACATAGACTTCGTCCGGAGGTTCATGCTCGCGGTCGGGCCGGTCAGCTCCATATTCGATTTCCTGACCTTCTACGTCATGCTGAGGCTCTTTAACGCCAATGAGGCGCTCTTCCATACCGGTTGGTTCGTGGAATCCCTGGCCACGCAGGTGCTCGTGATATTCATTATCCGCACCCACAGAAACCCTCTAAGGAGCAGCCCGAACCCCTGGCTGACAGGCGTCTCCCTCGCGGTCGTGGCCATAGCCATCGCCCTGCCCTTCAGCCCGCTGGCCGGGTACCTCGGGTTCGAGCCGCTCCCTCCGCTGTTCTTCCTCGTGCTGGGCGGCATGGTGGCGTTTTACCTGCTGATCGTGGAGCAGGTGAAGCAGGCGTTCTTCCGCCATTTCGCGATGAGGTGAAACAGCGCCGCTTATGCGACACTTACGATTTCAGGGTGAGAAGGGGGCAGTCGCCCACAGTTGCACCTAGCGCATCTGGGTGGATCGCGATATACTTAGATCAAGAGGACCCCATGCTAAAGCAACTCACGACAAATTTCGGCAATACACTGCTGGCTCTCTCGGATTCCATCGAGCTGGCGAGCCCCGAGATCGCGACGCATCAGCTGAGGGTAGCGTACGTCGCGTGGCAGATCGCCGAGGCCGCCGAATTGCCCAAAAAGAGGGTCGAGGACCTGTTCATCGGCGGGCTGTTCCACGACATCGGGGCCCTGACGCTCGAAGACAAGATCCTGATACACCGCTCCGAGATGCAGGACGTCGCACAGCACTGCCTGCTCGGGGAATCGCTCTTTGAGCTCTACCCGTCGCTCTTCGGACAGGCCAAGGACTCCGTCAGGTTCCACCATACGGCGTGGTCGGCATGGAAGGTGCCGATAGACCGGCCCCTGGCCTTCGACTCCCAGATACTGCACCTGGCGGACTTCCTCGAGCGGCAGATAGACCGGGAGGTGTATATCCTCGAGCAGACCGAGGCGCTCGACAGCGAGGTGCTGAGCTGCTCCGGGGATGAGTTGCACCCGGACGTCATCGCGCTTTATATGGGGCTCTCCAGGCGAGAGAGCTTCTGGCTGGACCTGGTATCGCCCAGGCTCTACAACATCCTGCTTAGCCAGGGCCCGCTCAGGGGCATCGAGATAACTACCGCCGACCTGCTCTCGATCGCGCAGATGGTCAGCCACATCATCGACTTCAAAAGCAGGTTCACGGCCACCCACACGGCAGGAGTGGCCGAGTGCGCAACGATCCTCGCGCAGACATACGGGATTCCCGAAGACGACATCATGCGTATAAGGATAGCCGCGTTCTTTCACGACCTCGGCAAGCTCTCGGTCCCGAACGCAATTCTGGAGAAGCCCGCGAGGCTCACCAAGGCCGAGTTCGCTGTCATGCGGCAGCACACTTACCACACGCATGCGACGCTGAGCGCGATAGGCGGGCTGGAGCGGATACCGGAATGGGCCGCGTTTCACCACGAGAGGCTCGACGGCTCGGGCTACCCCTTTCATGTCACGGGCAACAGGATCAGCATCGAGGCGAGGATACTCGCGATCTCGGACATCTTCACCGCGCTCTCGGAGAACAGGCCCTACCGCCCCGGCATGGCATGGAAGGAGATCGAGGAGCTGCTGTAACGAACACTGCTCAAAGAGCACCATCGACAAGGGCATAGCAAAGCTCATCGTCGACGACCACGTCGCGATCCGCGCCAGGGTGATGGACGCGCAGGACAGGTCCGAGGCCCTGTTCATGGAGAAGTTCTCGAGGGCCGACCGCGGCGGCATACTGTAATTTTCGGCGTGCGCCTCCAATCCGTGTCGGATTGTGATAATATCCATATGTTGCGCCGCGCGCGGCAGCACCGATCACTCACACCTCAGGAGGCTTCGCAATTTGATCGAACCCAAGATATTCCGCCAGTACGACATCCGGGGCGTATGGGGCAAGGACTTCACGGTCGAGGCCGTGCGCGCCATCGCGGCCGCTTATCGCCGTGCACCTCAAAGACGCGATCAAGAAGGACGCGCTTACGGTCACGATAGGCCGCGACGCGCGCCTGAGCTCCCCCGAGATCGACGACGCGCTCACGGACGTCCTGACCCACAGCGGCATAAACGTCATCAACATCGGCATGTGCCCCACGCCGTTGCAGTACTTCTCGCTCTACCACCTGGAGGCCGACGGCGGCATCATGATCACCGGGAGCCACAACCCGCCGCAGTACAACGGCCTGAAGCTCAGCGTCGGGCGCGAGACGCTCTACGGCGACAAGATACAGGACATCCTCCGCCTGATCCAGAGCGGCCGCAAGATCGGCCGGCTCGGGCACCTCGCGCCCCTATGACATCATCACCGACTACATAGCGTTCCAGGTAGATCAGTTCAAGCAGGGTTTCAAGGGCCTCAAGGTCGTGATCGACGCCGGAAACGGCGTGGGCGGGATGGTCGGCGGCCCGATATTGAAGGCCCTCGGGGCCGAGGTCACGGAGCTTTTCTGCGAGCCCGACGGCAGGTTCCCCAACCACCACCCCGACCCGGTCGTGGCCGAGAACCTTCGCTTCCTGATACCGAAGGTCAAGGAGACCGGCGCGCACGTGGGGATCGGGTATGACGGCGACGCTGACCGCATCGGCGTCGTCGACGAGGACGGGGGCGTGATCTGGGGCGACAGCCTGATGATCATCTTCAGCCGCGACATTCTTAAAACCAACCCCGGCGCGAAGGTGATCGGCGAGGTCAAGTGCTCGCAGAACCTCTATGACGACGTCGCGTTGCACGGAGGCGAGCCGATCATGTGGATGACCGGCCACTCGCTGATCAAAAAGAAGATGAAGGACTCAGGCGCCCTGCTGGCCGGAGAGATGAGCGGACATATATTCTTCGCGGACCGCTACTTCGGGTATGACGACGCCATATACGCGAGCCTGCGGCTCCTGGAGATCATGCGCAATGAAGGTCAGCCCTACTCCGTAAAGAAGCTCCTGGCCGACGTGCCGAAGCTCTACAGCACGCCCGAGATCCGGTTCGATACGCCCGACGAGAAGAAGTTCCAGATCGTCGAGCGCGTGAAGGCCGCCTTTAAAGGCTACGACGTGATCGAGATCGACGGCGTGCGCGTGAAGTTCCCTGACGGCTGGGGCCTGATCCGCGCCTCGAACACCCAGCCGGCGCTCGTGATGAGGTTCGAGGCCACGAGCCCGGAAGCCCTCGCGCGCATCCGCGCGTTCGTCGAGGGGGAGCTTAACAAGCTCCTATAGGAAAGCGCGCGAAACATGGAGGCAAATACATGAAGACGAAGGCTCTGCTATTGACGGTGCTGGCGTTGCTTTTTGCCGCGAGCGCGGCGTTCGCGGCCGATTCGTTCATGGTCATGAAGGACCCGAAGGGAGGCTCCTACCTGGCCGACTCACAGGGCCTGCCGCTTTATTCCCTGAACAACGACCTGCCGGGCATGAGCATATGCGCCGGTGAATGCGCGGCGAACTGGCCCCCCTTCTATGCGCCCAAGCCGGTCATCCCCAAGGGGCTCGACCCGAAGGACTTCGACTCGATCTTCCGCGATGACAACACCCTGCAGTCCACCTTCAGGGGCATGCCCCTGTATCACTACTCGGGCGACAAGAAAAAGGGCGACCTCAACGGCAGGGCGTTTCGGAAAAACTGGTCGACGATCGATCCTGCGACCTTCAGGAACAAGTAGGGGCAGCGGGCCATCGGCCCCTCGATCCGTGACCTGCAAGTGAGCGATGCCGCCCGGCACCGCGAATATGAAAAGGTGCCCGTGGCACCCCGGCTTAACATCCCCCGCGATCTGTGATAGGATTTTTTTAGGCGCCTGCGTGCGCACACATCCAAAGGAGGTTTTTCAGATATGAGGATGAGGGTTCTGCTGGTGGCAGCTCTGGGATTGATGTTCGCCGCAAGCGCGGCGTTCGCGGCCGATTCCGTGACGGTCATGAAGGACATGAACGGGGCTTCTTACCTCGCCGACTCAAAGGGCATGGCGCTCTACACGTTTAAGAACGACAAGCCGGGCACGAGCACGTGCACCGGCGGCTGCGCTGCGAACTGGCCGGCCTTCTACGCCGGGAAAGCCATGCTCCCCAAGGGGCTCGACGCCAAGGACTTCGGCTCGATCAAGCGCGAGGACGGCAAGATGCAGACCACGTTTCGTGGGATGCCGCTCTATTACTTCGTGGGTGACAAGAAAAAGGGCCAGCTTGACGGACGCGGGGTAATGGACCTCTGGTTCACGGCCGATCCCACCAAGGGCGAGAAGGCGTGGTAGGGAGCAGCGCCCCCGCGCTCCTATTCGAGGGGTCATGGACCCCTCTCACTATTCGCGCAATAGCGCTCATCTTTAAATCAATGCCCTTGCCATTGTGAATTATAAAGGGGGCCATCCGGCCCCCCTTATTTGTGTGTTTTTGTGAGAGGCGTCATGTGCGCCTCGAATATTGAAGGGGGCCAGTCGGCCCCCCTATTTTTTTACCGCGTCCTTGAGTTCCTTGCCTGCCGTGAACTTCGGGGCCTTGCGTGCGGCGATCTTGATGGCCTCGCCGGTCTTGGGATTGCGGCCTTTGCGGGCCTTCCTCTTCGTGACCGAGAACGTCCCGAACCCGACGAGCGTGACCTTCTGGCCCTTCTTCAGAGACGCCTTCACCGCATCGACGACGGTGTCTATAACCGCGTTTGCGTCCTTGGCCGAAAGCCCCGCCCCGTCGGCCACCTTCTCGACAAGCTCTTTTTTGTTCATCCAAATCCCTCCCTCAGCGTTTTTATTTTATGCGCCTGCAAATTTTCCGTCTTATGCCGCCGCTAATCCGAGCAATGCGGGAATTAGCGGCGAGCCTATTTTATGCGCCTTGAGATCGCCTTGAACTCCTCGGTCCCGGCGCGCCTCAAAAGCTGGAACAACGCGGCCTCTGTGGATGTTACCACCGCACCCGCATCGCGCGCAACCCCCAGGGCCGTCAGGTGGTCGTCTTTTTTCCTCGAACAGACCGCGTCGGCCACGACGTGCACCGCGTAGCCGTCCTTCAAAAGCCCGACCACGCTCTGCAGCACGCAGACGTGCGTCTCCATCCCGGCCACGATAATGATCCGCCTGTCGAGCCCTGCTATCAGGTCGTTGAACCCCGGCTCGTCGCAGCAGCCGAAGTGGACCTTCTCAAACGGCTTGTATTCAGGCAGCGCGGACTTTATCCCCTCTATTGTGGGGCCCAGCCCCTTTGGGTACTGCTCGGTCACGACGACCGGCAGGCCGAGGAGCCTGGCCGCCTCGATCAGGTGCAGCGTGTTTTCCACCACGCGCTCGCGCTTGGACATCACGGCAGCGAGCCGCTCCTGTATGTCCACGACGAGCAGCGCCGCGTCAGCCCTCTCGAGCAGGAATGCCCTCACGACTAACTTATCCCCGCCGAGCGGCGCGTTGCCGCTAAGACGCTGCGCATGACTGCCCGGCGCAAATACGAGCGCAGCGGGAATTTGCGCCGCATCTTACTGCCTTCCCTTGATGAGGTTATCGACAACCGACGGATCCGCGAGTGTCGAGGTATCGCCCAGGCTCTCAAGCTCGTTATGCGCGATCTTGCGAAGTATCCGGCGCATGATCTTGCCCGAGCGCGTCTTGGGCAGTCCGGGCGCGAACTGCAGCTTGTCCGGCGTTGCGATCGGGCCGATGACCTTGCGGATGTGGCCCTTCAATCTCTTTTCGAGCTCAGGGCTGGCCTGCACGCCTTCCTTGAGCGTGACGTAGGCGTATATGCCCTCACCCTTGATCTCGTGCGGGTAGCCCACGACCGCGGCCTCCGCCACGTTTTCGTGGCTTACGAGCGCGCTCTCTATCTCGGCCGTGCCGAGGCGGTGGCCCGAGACGTTTATGACGTCGTCGATGCGGCCCATGAGCCAGTAGTCTCCGTCGCCGTCGACGCGCGCGCCGTCGCCGGTGAAGTACTTGCCGGGGTACATCGAGAAGTAGACCTCTTTCATGCGCTTGTTCTCCGGGTCCCCGTATGTGCCGCGCAGCATCCCCGGCCAGGGCTTCTCGATCACGAGCTTGCCGCCCTCGTTGACCCCGGCCTCGGTGCCGTCGTCTTTAAGCACCTTCGGCACTACCCCGAAGAACGGCCGCGAGGCCGAGCCGGGCTTTAAGGTCATCGCGCCCGGAAGCGGCGTGATCATGAACCCGCCGGTCTCGGTCTGCCACCACGTGTCCACTATCGGCAGCCTCTCGTGGCCGATGTGCCTGTGATACCAAAGCCATGCCTCGGGGTTGATCGGCTCGCCCACGGTGCCGAGCACGCGCAGGGAGCTGAGCTTGTACTTCGCGGGCCACGCCTCGCCCTCGCGCATCAGCGAGCGGATGACGGTGGGCGCGGTGTATATGATGTTGACCTGGTGCTTGTCGCAGATGTCCCAGAACCTTCCGGGGTTCGGGTAGTTGGGTATCCCCTCGAACATCAAAGAGGTCGCCCCGGCGGACATCGGGCCGTATACGACGTAGCTGTGGCCTGTGATCCAGCCGATGTCGGCGGTGCAGAAGTGCGTCTGCTCGGGCTTGTAGTCGAACGTCCAGAGGAATGTCACGTGCGTGTAGAGGAGATAGCCGCCCGTCGTGTGCAGGACGCCCTTGGGCTTGCCGGTCGAGCCGGAGGTGTAGAGGATGAACAGCGGGTCCTCGGCGTCCATCTGCTCGGGCTCGCAGTAGTAGCCGATGTCCGGGGCGTTCATCTCGTCGTGCCACCACGTGTCGCGGCCGTTCGTCATCGAAACGTCGCCGGTGCAGCGCTTGATGACGATCATGGATTTTACGGTGGGGCATTCCTCGAGCGAGACGTCGCAGTTCGTCTTGAGCGAGACCTTCTTTCCGCCGCGCATGCCCTCGTCCGCCGTAATCAGCATCGTCGCGCCGCAGTCGTTGATCCTGTCTCTGAGCGAGGTCGAGGAGAACCCGCCGAAGACTATGCAGTGGATCGCGCCTATGCGCGCGCAGGCGAGCATCGCTATCGCGAGCTCCGGGATCATCGGCAGGTAGAGCGTGACGCGGTCGCCGCGCTTGATGCCCTTTTTCTTGAGCACGTTTGCGAAGCGGTTGACCTCGGTGTACATCTGCTGGTAGGTGTATGTCTTGTACGAGCCGTCGTCGGCTTCCCATATCAGCGCAGCGCGGTTCTTGTTGGAGTTCGTGATGTGGCGGTCGAGGCAGTTGTATGAGACGTTGAGCTTGCCGCCTGAAAACCACTTTATGCGCGGGGTATCGAACTCGTACTCGAGCACCTTGTCCCACTTCTTGTACCAGTGCAGGTGCTCCGATGCGAGTTCGCCCCAGAAACCCTCGGGGTCCTCTATCGAGCGCTTGTACATGGCCTCGTACTCGGCAAGGCTTTTTATGTGGGCAACCTTCGAGAACTCCGGAGAGGGCGGGAACGTCTTCCCCGCCTCCTGCAAGACCTGAATACCAGTATCTGACATCGCGCCTAGCCTCCTTCATGTATATATGATTGCTTAATTAGCCGGGTTAGGGCGTGCAAGTAAGGTGCCAGTCAACTCCAATCCATGCCCCTCAGGCCCTGCGTGGCGCGGTTAAGCCACGCGCGGCCCAACAGCATACCCCATACAATACCCGCATACAGTTTAGATGTTACAAAAAGTTACCGCAATGCGCAAGCTATTTCTAACATAATGTAACAGTGGGCAGCGCCCCCGTTCCTATTCGCGGGGTCATAGACCCCCTCACCTATTCGCTTCGCTCACATATTCACGGGGTGCCACGGACAGTCCTAATAAATACTGTTGGCCTTGTGAAGCGGGGTGCCCTGACGCCGCATCGAGCGATTTGGAGCGCTTTCAAACAGCCCACTTAATTGAAATCTCTGCGCCAACTTTGGTATTTTATCCCATGCCAGCGAAAACCAGGGTATTGAAATTCGGTCTCCCGAAGGGGAGCTTGCAGGAAGCCACGCTCAAGCTGTTTCGGAAGGCCGGCTACCAGATTGCGGTCTCGAGCCGCTCTTACTACCCCACGTGGGACGACCCGGAGATCACCTCGATGCTCATCCGCGCGCAAGAGATGGCCGGGTACGTCGAAAACGGGATCATCGACTGCGGCCTGACCGGCCGCGACTGGATACTGGAGCAGGGCGCGGAAGTACACGAGGTCGCGGAGCTGATATACGGCAAGGAGGGCCGCCGTCCGGTCCGCTGGGTGCTCGCGGTGCCGAACGACTCGAAGATCAAGTCGGTCAAAGACCTGCAAGGCAAGCGCATCGCGACCGAGCTCGTCGGCTATACGAAGCGCTACCTCAAGGAGCACGGCGTGAAGGCGCAGGTCGATTTCTCCTGGGGCGCGACCGAGGTCAAGCCCCCCATGCTCTGCGACGCTATCGTCGAGCTGACCGAGACCGGAAACTCGCTGCGCGCCAACAACCTGCGCATCGTCGAGACGCTGTTTGAGTCCACGACGCGCTTTATCGTGAACAAGCAGGCCTGGAAGGACAAGTGGAAGCGCCAGAAGATCGAGAACCTCGTGATGCTGCTTCAGGGCGCGCTCGCGGCCGAGGACAAGGTCGGCCTGAAGATGAACGTCCCCAAGAAGACCCTAAAACACGTGCTCGGCATACTGCCTTCGCTGCACTCACCCACGATCTCGCCGCTTACGGACGAGGGCTGGGTGGACCTCGACGTCATATTGGACGAGCGCACGGTGCGCGACATGATCCCGCTGCTGAAGAAGGCCGGGGCCACGGGCATCGTCGAGTACCCGCTCAATAAAGTCATACCCTAGCCCCCAAAAGCCACTAGACGGCTCCCCTGAGGTGTGATAGGATTTTCTTCAGATGCCCTTGATTGGGCCTGAAAGGAGATTCAAATCATGCTAGAACTCAACGGAATCTACAAATGCGACGTATGCGGCAATATGGTCGAGGTCGTGCGCGCCAAGGACGGCGAGCTCGTATGCTGCGGCAAGCCTATGGTCCTACTCGTGGCCAACACCGTGGACGCATCGAAGGAAAAACACGTCCCGGTGATCGAGAAGACCGCCACGGGCGTGAAGATCAAGGTCGGCTCGGCCCCGCACCCGATGGAGGAGAAGCACTACATCGAGTGGATCGAGTGCATCGCGGACGGCGTGGTGCACAGGAAGTACCTCAAACCGGGCGACGCCCCGGAGGCGGAGTTCTGCGTCTCGGCCAAGCAGATCACGGCACGCGAGCACTGCAATCTGCACGGGCTCTGGAAGGCCTGACAGCCTCCTTTCCCTTTAAAGGCACGCGGTGGCCCGGATTATGCATTAGATTTCGTGTGCGGTTAAGGTTCTAAGAAAAGGAGAACAATCATGGGTACCATACTGCTTGTCATCCTGATCCTCATGTTGATCGGAGCACTTCCGACATGGCCACACAGTAAGAGTTGGGGATACTACCCCAGCGGCGGACTCGGATTGATCCTTCTGATCCTGCTCATCCTGCTGCTGCTTGGGCGGATATGAAGATGAAGTGAGACCGTATTTGCGGTGAAAGCGCTCCAAATCGCTTGATGCTGCGTTGGACTTCAAAGACTCGCCCTCTATGAACGCCCAAGTACACCATCGGGGTGCCACGGGCACCTCTTTCCAAGGAGAGGGGCCAACCGGCCCCCCTTGCCTGAAGACGATTTGGGCGCGCTTTCGGGGGGCACGGAAGAAGGTCGCCCCCAGCGCCCCGGTGGTCAAAAGCTTTGATAAGAATTGCCGCCATGCGTTCGCATCGGGGCTGGCACAGGCGATTACATTGCTTGCAGTGCTCAGTTTGGTAATATGCATTGGTGGACCTGTATTATTTGTCTGCGGTCATTAAGCAATTATTGATTGGTCTAATACTCTTACCGCCCTCCCCATGGATATATTCCTCAGGGCGTTTTTTTGCGCTCTAGCGGATTCTATTCTGTCTATCTATTGCGCTGACGATTACTTGAGAAATCCTAGCGCGCCATGCTTCCCTTCTTTGCGGGAACAAGTTACAATAGAGCATATGGAGGTGTGTATGGCCGATTCGCTGACTGAAATACGCACAGAGCTCAAGAGACACAAACGGGAAATCATCAGGAAGTACAAGGTGCGGGAGATCGGCATCTTCGGCTCCTTTGTCCGCGGTGAGCAAAAAACGAGAAGCGATGTCGACGTGCTGGTTGAATTCGATGAGGAGGATATACCGAGCCTCCTTGAGTTCATTGCCTTTGAGCGGCACCTGGCTGACATCCTCCACAAGAAAGTGGATTTAGTCCGCAAAGAGGCAATCCGCCCTGAGTTACGGGAGGACATCATGCGGGAAGTTGTCTACATTTGAAGCGGGATTACAAGCTCTTTGTACAGGACATCCTCGATGCCATAAAGCGCATAGAGGAGTTTGTGGGCGAGATGAGCTTTGAGGAATTCATTGCCGATGCTAAAACAGCGAGCGCCACAGTCTTACAGGTTCAGATTATCGGAGAAGCTACAAAGAATATTCCCGCAAAACTCAGGAACCGGTATGCCGGCATCCCCTGGAAAGATATGGCCGCCATGCGGGATAAGGTAACACATTTCTATTTCGGGGTTGACTATAAAATCGTCTGGCGGGTAATTAAAAAGGACTTGCCTGTTATCAGGCCTCAGATAGAAAGAATTCTCGCTGAACTATAGTATCTGCTACTTAAACTGTTACTCCTGCGCGCCCCTACATTAACTAAAGTTAGCCGTAAGTTAGTAGAAAACGCACAGGCATCAATTTTTCCTATCAACTTTGGTTTATATATAAACCAAAGTTTGGCGTCCTTTGGTGTATAGTGGTGCGATGAGCATGATAGGATCATATTTGATGGGCGGGGCAACAAAGGAAGCGGGCCTCAACGCGCGTTCGGAGGCAGGGTCTAAAACCGGGCGACATATCCGAACATCCGAACAGCGCCGGACTCGGAAAAGCAATGTTTTTCAGATGGTTATCCGCGTATTTGCCTCAAACATCCGAACACTTAAAATAAAACGCACGCGCGCGGAATGCGTAACTATACCTAAGCGGGAACATCAGAACATGCCTTTGACCACGTGGGGCGCGGGGGGCGTCCTTCTTCCGTGCCCCCCGAAAGCGCGCCCAAATCGTCTTCAGACAAGGGGGCAGTGGCCTCTCCGGGAGAAGACCCGGCACCCCGATGGTGTACTTGGGCGTACATAGAGGGCGAGTCTTTGAAGCCCAACGCAGTATCAAGCGATTTGGTGCGCTTTGAAAGAAGCTACTTAATCAGCTTCATGCCTTGTACTGCGCGCAAATGGAGGGTTTGGAGTTTCAAGGCCCGCTCAAAGCTCACCTTCGCGCGAAGCGGCATGCCGAGCGCCACGTAAACGTGTCCGATCTCGGCCTGATAGTCGGGGTTTGCGGGGTCCAGCGCTATGGCCCTCTGCAACGCGCGCTCGGCCTCTTTGTGCCTGCCCAGCCGCGTGAGCGACAGGCCGTACGCATAATGGTATTTCACTACGGCATCGTTGAGCGCCACGGCCTCCTTAAAACAGTCCGCGGCCTCGGCCTGCCTGCCCTTTTTCCAGTTGGCCTCGCCTTCAACGAACTTCGCGTCGGCCTTGTACACGTCGCCGGAGCCGGCGGCGCTCGTGCTGCCGTCATATTCGCGCCTGGCCTCCTGGTCCATCAGGGTGGAGTAGGACTTGGTCAGGAAGTTAAAGACGCTTTCGAGTTTTTTCCTCGCATCAGGCGGAAGATAGAAGTGGCGGTCGGGGTGGAAGGCCTTGCCTTTAAGGTAGTACGCGCGTTCTATCTCGGCGGGCGTGGCATCGCGCTGCACGCCGAGCGCGCCGTAATAGCCCAGCGAGCCCAGGTTCGCGCACATGAACTCCAGCTCGGGCATGAAAGCGGAGGGGTCGACCTGGTATGGCTGGCCCACCACGATATCCTCTATCGTCGGCGTATAGTGGCGATCGAACTGCTCGCCGGCCCCGATATGGTCGATCGTGCGGGTGCTGAGCAGGGCGTATACAGTCTGGTACGTGCGGAGTTCCCCAAGGGGAGAGGCCGCCATGACCTCCTGCATCGTGCGTCTGCCGTCTATCAGGGTGAGCAGCGCGCGTTCGTCGTCCCCAAGGACGACCGCCTGAAAGAGGTTCAGCGGCTCGGTCGAGATTATAAGGACCGAATCCGGGGGAGGGCAGAGCGAGGAAAGCCGCCCGGTGTCTGTAATCCGCCTGATGCCGACGCGGGTGATGTTGCCGATCTGGAGGCTCAGGCCCTCGGCCCTGCCCATCGGGACGTTGCCGTCGCGGTAGTTGAAGTCCGCCTCCTCGAGCCCGAAGAGCCCGGTGATTATCGACTCGATATTGGCCAGGACGACCGCGTCAGCCTCGGTGGAGTCCATCACCCTCATCTCGACGAGCACCGCCTGCGGCCGCTTCCTCATGTTGATGACCGCGTCGTTGGCCCTCATGTACCTGGGCCTGTCGATGCGGCCCCACTCCAGCAGCATGTCGAGGAGCCTGTCCTGCTGGGCGTTGGATGTCGCGTGCACGATGTCGGAGTTCTCGAAGAACACGGACTTCTGGATCGGGCCGGATGTCACGTTCAGCACCCCGGTCAGCCCCCGGCGCTGAAGGCCGAGCATGACGTCCGCGAAATTATAGTACTTGAGGCTGCCCTGAAGCACGCCCTGCTTCCTGATGCCGGCAAGCAGCAGCCCGTCGGGCCCCCTGCGTATCCAGACGACCTTGCCCGCGCCGCTGAGCTTCTTGTGCTCCGGCAGCTCAACCATGAGCGTATCGCCGAGCTTCAGAGGCGGCACGCCCCTGATCCCGAGCTTAATGCCGTCGAAGGCGTAGTCTAACAGCGTGGCGTGGAATGGCTTGCCCTGGATCGGGAGCTGGAAGTCGTACCTGAGTTCATGCCTCGTGAATGATCGCTTGTCCTTGAGCATGCCTATGTCATTATCGCATAAGGGCGCGCGGCTTTGCCAAGCCAAGTATGAAATCACAGCTTGAGCGGTGTTAGTATAAGCAATGCAACGCTTCATACCCGAGGCCTCGGACGAGGAAATAAGGCGCGAGAAGGCCCGCGCCCGCGAGCTCCGGTCCACCCCCTGGTGGAAGCGCAAGTGCGCCTCGGGCCGGTGTCACTACTGCGGCGGAACGTTCAAGCCCTCGGAGCTGACGATGGACCACCTCGTGCCGGTCGTGCGCGGCGGCAAGTCCGTCAAGGCCAACCTGGTGCCATCGTGCAAGGACTGCAACAACAAAAAGAAATACCTGCTGCCGTCGGAGTGGGAAGAGTACCTCGAAAGGCTCAAGGACGAGGAGATACCGGACTAGGCCGTCCGCACTACGGATCCGCCCGGCACAAGGGCAATCAGCTTCGCCATCGCCTCGTCAACCACGGCCGCGTCGGTGCCCTCTATAGTGACGATCACCTTATAGTCCGGCAGCCCGAGCTTGGGGTACGAGCCCACAGAGAGCATCGGATACCGGGCCGCGACCTCGGTGATGCTCGGGGCGAGCAAGCACTCCTCCTCGCTCAGATACACCTGCCTGAGCACGAACGGGCGCGAGCGGAACCGCTCGCGGAGCGCATGGAACTTGCGCCTGAGGTACTCCGGTATGCCGGGGAATATGTAGACGTTGCGCATCACCACGGGCGGAAACCGCGAGCCCTCGGCCTCGACTATCTCCGAGCCCTCCGGGACCTCGGCCATCTTGCGCACCGCCTCGTCGGCTGGTCCGTCGCACAGCCCGCAGAGCCGCTCGAGCAGCCCCGCGTCCGCCACCGTGGCCACGCCGAATGCCCTCGCCACTCCCTCCATCGTCACGTCGTCGTGCGTAGGGCCGACGCCGCCCGAGGTGAAGACGAAGTCGTACGCGCCGGAGCAGTCCGCGACCTCTGCCGCGATTACGTCGATCTCGTCCGGGATCACAGCGATGCGGCGCAGGTCGACGCCCAGCTCGCGCAGCTCCGAGGCGAGAAACGGCGAGTTGCAGTCCGCGACCTTCCCGGAGAGGACCTCGTTACCTATTATTATGACCGCGGCTGTCTTCATGGCGATGGGAAAAGTATACCACAGGTATGCGGCGTGCTAGACGGGGTTGATGAAGGCCGCGAAGATCCTGTTTTTAGGCATGTGCGCGACCGGGTCTTTCTCCGCGACCACGCGCGCGTCGCGGCCGTTCGTCAGGACGTCGACGATGCGGTCGAGCGACTTCTGGTGCAGCGCGGCCAGCTTCTTCTTCCGCGCGCCCTGTGTGACCCATCCCAGCTCGACCATGTCCATCATGCGGCCCGTCGTATGGTGCAGGAACGAGAGCGCGACCGAACCCTTGTATATCGCGGCGTTGGTCGTGAAGGTGAATATCACAGGGTCGATCGAGCGGCCGAGGAACTCGTCACCCCGGCGCCGGACCTTGCGGCTGATGGCCATAGCGCTCAGCCAGAGCATCGGGTGCACCGCGCTGTCGGCCCTGATCTCCTTGATCGCATGGCCAAGCCCCCGGTCGCCCTCGGTGAACTTGCCGTGGGCCACGGTGTCCGCGGCGAGGTGGCTCAGATACCCGTAGCAAAACGCGCGCTCCGCGTCCGTCCCGGCCGACTCCAGCAGCCGGAAGCCGGTCTCCCAGCTATGCGAGTGGACGTCGTCCTCCATGTACTTCTTGGCGAGGACGGTGTCGGCCATGAGGTTGCCGTAGAGGAAATCCTGGCGGAATTTCTTGATCAGGCGGTAGACGCCCGCCGGAAGGAGCGAGCCGAGGTAGAAGACCTCGGTGCCCAGGTACATATGAGTTAGCGGGCCCCACGCGAAGGCTAAGGCTGGCAGAGCCACGATCCAAAGCACAACGATGAAGATTAAACCTAGTTTGTTGCGCATGTTGTAGTTTAACAATTCGGCCCCCGCCAGTACAAACAGGGGGTGAAAGCGCTCCAAATCGCTTGATACTGCGTTGGGCTGCGAAGACTCGCCCTCTATGTACGTCACATCAGTCCGCTTGGTCAAGCGTCCGGGGCTTTCTACAAAGCGCTCCAAATCGCTTGATACGTCGTTGGGTTGCGAAGACTCGCCCTCTATGTACGCCCAAGTACACCATCGGGCGGTCTTCTCGCCCCGCCTTGTCTGAAGCCGATTTGGGCGCGCTTTCGGGGGGCACGGACGAAGGACGCCCCCCGCGCCCCACAAGGTCAAAGGTATTGATATATATACATACTTATCGCGTGCGCGTGCGCGCGCGCATATTTTAGAGCGTTCAAGTGAACGTGCCGGTCGCGCCTCTAACCCCTTGGAAAACATCGTTTATTCGGCCTCCCCCATGTTCATGCGTTCAGAAACGTTTTCCGCGCATGATAAGCCCTCCTGTAGTCGTATTTTATACGGAGAACTCTCTCTGCGCATGGCCTAGTTTTCAGGGGTAAGATCGACAGGAATCACTCTGTTCGACAAATCCGATAGAATCCTGTTTCTACTCGGTCGGCACTATCACGGGCAGGGTAAAGAGATGGCGCAATGGGGATATGGTGCAGCGATGGGCGGTTTCCGCATTGTTTTGGGCCGAGAGCAAGTTCAAGCGCATAAAGGGCTACACTCAAATACCATCGTTACTGGTTGCCCTTGCAAAGAAGAATATTGACAGAAAGTAGCTGGCGGCGTAAGCTAATGCAGTTGAGTCCTTAGAGCTTCAACGGAAGCAAGGGCATGGGCTGCAGATATTATTCCAGAAAGGAGGTATTCATGACAAAGCTAATTCGTATTTTCACCATGAAAAAAGCTATATTCATTCTCGCGATAGCCAGCTTAACGGTCGGTTACTTACTGATCACGCACACGCATGCGTCGGCCGGTGGCCATGACCAACTTTGTCTAGACAACTATAATCAATGCATAAAAGGTTGTGATGGAGCGACATCATGCAGCAATCAATGCAAAACTAACTACGACGCTTGTATGCGTTAATGAATCAAATACTCAGTTTCCCCAAATCTAGGGGGTGGAGTCTCAAGCGAGACTTTGCCCCCTACCTTCTTTTGACAAGCCATGTAGGTAAGTCTGGAATCTTGGATACGACGCAAAAAAAAGATAATGCCGTATAAATTAAACTTGCAAATAAAACATTGACAGGAAGAAACTTGCGGTGTAATCTAATGGCGATTGAGTCCGAGGGATCTAAACGGAATCTGGGGCAAAGTCCATAAAGTCCATCTTGAAGGAAGAGGTTCATGTGAAAAGATATTTGTTTGTTGCGATACTTATCCTGCTATCAGGGTGTGCATCAACCCCGATAAGCCTGACAGGAGATGATCACATAATTGTTCCAGGAGAACGTGTCGGCCCCATTCGTCTTGGCATGTCCGAGCAAGATTTGCTTAAGCTTGGAACGTCAGAAGGACCTTTTCCGTCACCGTTATACATAACGTCCCTATATGGTGGTGGATCGTCCTCTGGGATTCCAGGCATTCTATATAAATTTGGCGGAAAAATGATCTGGGTTTATTTGGAGCGAAGTAGCCATCGAGTCGTTCAGATAGACCTTGG
The DNA here is from genome assembly GCA_963721805.1 of Nitrospirota bacterium. Taxonomy (GTDB): domain Bacteria; phylum Nitrospirota; class Thermodesulfovibrionia; order Thermodesulfovibrionales; family JdFR-86; genus CAVRJY01. Next base: position 174,299 of record CAVRJY010000004.1, read on the forward strand.
TTATCATGGTGATTGCGGTGTTTATCATACAGCAGAGCGTGTCAGTTGTGGGTCTTCAGACTATTACAGCATAGTTGGTGCGTTAGGCGATCCGGATAAGCGGCGTAACTGGGATTTTGGGCACCATCAATTGATGCGGATTACGTACTTTAACAGTATTCATTCACCCAGTTCATTGACAGTTTTTAATTTTGACCCTGGAAGTGATATGAGCGTAGCTCCCGTCGATAATCTGCAAGATATAAGTATGTTTGAAGGCGAGTATGGTAATTATTTTCGCGCTGGTAATTAGTAAATACTGCAAAGTTCCGCAACCCTCATGGCCAGATTTTGCACAAGCCCTACAAGGCTGCTGAGTGAAGAAAAACAATTCATCTCTAAAGTGGTATCAAGCATTACCTTAGGGATCCGGAAGTGGTGGTCAAAACAAGGCTCTTGATAAGCTCGTAATGATAAGATAATGCTTTGCAAATAAAACTTGCAAATAAACATTGACAGGAAGAAACTTGCGGTGTAGTCTAATGGCGATTGAGTCCGAGGGACTTCAACGGAATACAGGAGAAACCTTCAATTAACCAGCCAGAAATAGTACTTCCTGTTGAGTCAGGTATCGTACCTGTAGTCGTACCAGTTTCTGATTTTATTCAGGACTTAATAACTATGGAGGCTGCCCAATGGCTAAAACTTATTTTGCACTCCTATGTGTCTCGATAATAATGATATTGGCTGGATGTGCAAGCGTGACTAGCGTATCAGATGCTGATCTGCAAATGCGGCAACAAGCTGTGGCAAGAACGGATAGGCTTATCGTCCCCGGCGGGCAGGCGATGAGGATTTTGTAGATGATGCGGAAGAGTTATTTGATCTCCTCCAGCCTAGGGTCGCAATCTATGAGGAAACTCTCGCAAAGCACGGTTTAGAACTGCCATATCCGGGGCCAGTGATCGAGAAGAGTTAGAGCCATATTATCGATGGTTCGGGGACGAAGGACTAAGGGTAATCCGATACCGCATATTCTGGTTAGGGCCATTACAAGGACAAGATTATTGCCTCTATTTTTTGGAGTGCTGTTGTTGGCGAACTGAGTGACACATTCAACTTAAGGAGCTAAGGATGTTTAGTAGTGGCGAGAGTAGAATACCGGACGTAACTACGCATAAGGGGTTAGCGCAAGCTCTCCGATGGGCTGAGGAAGCTGCAAAAACTCCAAACACAGAGGTGCAGTTCTCGGGGGTGAGGGCATGCGTATTAACAAATGTACAGATAGATTTTAATCTTTTCTATCGGCTCCTTAAAATCAAACCAGGGCTGCCCCACAGCAAGGGTAGCCATTACATAAGACGAACGGTAGAATTCTCAGAAATTCTGGCTGAAAGAGGTATTGAGGACACAGCTGAAAACCGTCAGAAACTTGAAAATGATATTCATAACCTTATGTGTAGTATATCGATGAAGTCTGACAAAGGAGCGGCTATGTTCACGTTAATAGACAGGTATATTCGACAGACGCATATAGTCCAGTTTGCAGCCTTTACATGCATTGATGATGTTGCTGCAAAGCTCCAAGAAACTGGAATGGATGCCCGGGATTACTTCAAGGTGCTTTTGAGCGCTTCCAAAAACCAGCCACTCTTTTGAACGCTAATACGGTTTAATCTTTTCACGCTGGATCATGCGCGACTCGGTGAAACCTCCTTTGTTTATCTAAACAAAGCTCCCGACAGAAGTACAATGTCCACGACAATTAGCCCTGCCACCGCTAATCCTACCAGCGGATCAAGCATTGCCGCCAGCCATCCTATGTATTGCAGCCCGAAGCCCGCGAGTATGCCTAACACATAACCAGCTGAAAGCCCCGCAACACCTGTCAGCAGGCCATGAAAGAGGGTATAGTGTTCAAGCGTACTGATGAAAATCCCGGCAGACAGCCCTGCGAATACGAAGAAAAAAAAGAAGCCTACAAGAAAACCGGCATAAGACGGAGATTCTCCCCATCTGGACGAGATGCTCATGACGAGCAGTGCCAGAATTCCCGCCATGCCAATGCCGCTGGCTATCCAGCCTACAATTGATCCTTGTGAGAGTCCTGCTGGGACACCTATGGCTATAAGGATGGTACAAACTGCTAAGGCGATGTAGAATTCAGTAAACGAGCTGAAACCTGACTTCGACTCTTGATTAGGACGAATCCGGCTCCACAGGAATGCGGGAAAGAAGCGGGCATGGAATTCAACGGATAAGAACCTCGGAGGATTACTATCTACCATATTGTCTCCTTTTACCGTTACCATGTGAACTTGATAGAGTATGCCGCTACTCATAGTCCTAAAGCAACAATATACGGATATCGCGCCGTAGCCTCCCATCTTCTCTCAGATGGTATCTTGGCACTCTCGCCTGTGACAGGGGCTAATTGCTAATTCTCACCCCTCCCACTTGGGGATGAGCCGCACTTATCAATGCCGTTTACCGCTCGCACGATTCCACATCAGCAACTTAAAGCGCGAGATCAATTTAATGCCGTTGACATTGGGGTGCGGGGTCCAGCGGCTGTGCCGCGTCTAACCCCGCAAAGCGCGCCCAAATTGTCTTCAGACAAGGCAGGGCGAGAAGACCGCCCGATGGTGTACTGTGACGTACATAGAGGGCGAGTCTTTGATGCCCAACGAAGTATCAAGCGATTTGGCGCGCTTTCATCTCTTAACTTTTGTATACCTCATCATGGCTGCCCACATCGAGAAGTATGATCTCACCGTCCCCGATCAAAACGGTAAGCGCAATCCTGTAGCTGCCGGTGATGCTGACCGCCTGTATCCCCTTCAGCTTTCCCCCCAATGGGTGAAGCGCCAGGCTGGGTGCGAATGGGTCTCGCTCCAGTTGGCGGAGCGTGGCGGCGAACCTGGCGTTCAGGTCGGGGTGCTTCTTCATGAACTTCCGGGCCGCGCGGACAAAGGACGCCGTCCATACGAGTTTAAACACCCTCAAGCCCCAGCTCCTTGATTAAATCCTTTGCCGTCCCGCGCTTTACCCTCCCGGCCTTGACGTCCTTGAGCGATGCCGCAAGCCGCGCGGCATAGGCCTCGCCCTCGGCCTCGGTGAGTTCACGGTAACGCTCCTCGGTCAGGACGACGTACTGAAGCTGGTTGTTCTTTATGATGTGTACAGCGCCGTCCTTGATGATATCGTCAACGGCGGAGATGCCCCTCCTCTTTATGTCCTGCGCCGCCAGGGTATTCATATCGGTACTCCTTTCGATACTTTTAATAGTACCTTAAATATATCATTAGCGCAGCTAAATATCAAGCCTTGATAGAGCCCTGTATAATTGAAATATGAGCCCCTTATTAGCCTTCATCGTCAAATACGCCTACCTGGGCATCTTCGTTGCCTTGGGGTTGGGAATCGTGGGCCTGCCCGTCCCCAACGAAACCGTCCAGGCGTTTGCAGGGTATCTCTGCTACAAGGGCGAGCTGAGCCTCGCCCCGGCGATCCTTGCCGGGTTCCTCGGCACCTCGTTTGGCATCACTGTGGGCTTCGCGGCAGGAAGGCTCTACGGCCGTTCGCTGCTCGAGAGACACCTGCGGCGGCTGCACATCAGCCCGGAGCGCCTCAGCAGGGCGCGGCAGTGGTATGCGCGCTACGGCGGGACGATGCTGTTTTTCGGGTACTTCGTCCCCGGCGTGAGGCACCTCGTCGCTATCGTCTCGGGGCTCTCGCTCACCCCGTTTCGCACCTTCGCCCTGATCGCATACACCGGGGGGATGCTCTGGACGCTGCTGTTTACCGGCCTCGGGTACTACCTCGGCGAGAATTGGCAGGGCATGGAGCATTACCTCTACGGCCATATAATCCCGATCGCGCTGGCCCTGCTGCTGGTCTCGCCCCTGATCGCGATGTGGCTCACGAGGGCCCGCACAAGGCGCTGAAAAACAAACCGGGCGCCGGCCCTCTCGGAACCGGCACCCAGTTTGCTTCTCACACGGGCGCGTTAGGGCGGTTAGCCCTTACTGCTGCCCGTGGCAGAGGGTGTTGTTGAAGCAGTCGTATTTCTTCCCCGCGGGGAGGGGTGAAACGCCGTGGCAGAGAGCGCACACCACGGCGTTCGCCCTTGAGGTATTGGTATGGGTATAGACGTCATCCCTCCAGGGCGACAGCGGATGAGGCGTGCCCAAGCCGCCGTGGCAGGAATAACAATCTTGTCCTGATTGTCCGCCGTTTAAGGTATCACCGTGGCAGCTCTGGCAGGTGATGAAGCTCTGTATCGCGTTGTCAGCGTTCGGAGCGGGCGCAAGCTTCGCGGCGATGCCGTGCGGCTGCGGGTCGCCTTCGGCGGCGTTCCAGCCGTCCGGGTGCGGGTCGATGACGCTGTGGCAGAGCGTGTTGTTAAAACATTCAGAGGGCACGTCGAGCGGCACCCCGGCCCCGGAATCGTCCCGGTGGCAAAATGCGCATACGGGCGCGTTAGCGGTATCGGTGGTTATGTGCCTAAGCACATTGGGCCCCGGGTCTTGATCGTCGACAGGCCCCCATGGCGGGGTATCCGAATGCGGGGCGTCGAGGCCGTGGCAGCCGAAGCATGATGGGGCGAAGGCCGTGCCCGTGACCACGCCATCGAAGGCGACTCCGTGGCATGCCGGAGTATTGCACGAGGCGAACCCCAGAAACTCGCTGCCGTCGGGCCTGGCCTTCGCGGCCGCGCCGTGCTGGTCGCGGTCCAGCCAGTCTCTTGGGTGGACGTGGCAGAGCGTGGCGTTGAAGCACCCGATCTCGGTGCCATCAGGGGCCGGGGCCGGGTTATTGTTGTGATGGCAGAGGGCGCATACCGGGGCATTGCCCTCGTTCGTGTTAGTGTGCTCAGCGAGCCAGACCTCGGCCTCGGGATGAGGAGCCGGCACGCCGTGGCAGCCGAAGCAAGACACCTCAGAGCTGCCGCCGCTGAAATCCGAGCCGTGGCAGGCCTCGCATGCCGCGAAACCGTCGTTAGCGGTGGGCGCCTCTTTGGCTACCTTCCCGTGGTCGTCGAGCCAGTCGCCGACGTGTTTGCCGGTATCGGGGTTGTTGTGGGAGCTGCCGTTTTTGGTGCTGCAGGCCGTCAGCGCGGCTATCGCCAGGGCTACGAGCATTATCTTAAAGAGTGTCTTTATCATCATCTGTGGCACGCCTTGCACCGCGCGTTGTTGCCCCTGCCGTGGCACCTGAAGCAGGGCGCGGGGTCTATCTGCGCGTCTATCATGTGCCTGCTGACGTAGTCGCCCCTGTGCGGCATGTCCATGTCGGGCGAGTCCTTATGCTTGTCGCTGGGCTTGATCTCTTCCTTGGTGGCATGGCAGTCGGCGCAGAAGGCCTCGAGATGGCATGCGCCGCAGACGAGAGGGTTTTGGCGCGCGCGGAACTTGTGCATCGTCGACCAGTCCGAGGCGTGGTCCATCTCGGGCCACTTGTCCGGATGGCACGAGCTGCATATCGGCATCGTCGTCAGCTCTATCGGGTGCTTCTGGATCGCGAATGAGGTGCCGTAAAGCGCGGCGACCGCGACGAATGCAAGAGCCGAGATGAACAGAAACTTTATGCGGGCTGATTTATTCACCCCTTACCCCTTTCCGAACTTGTATATGAATTTCAGCATGCCCCTGACGTCCTCATCGAAGTAGGGGCTCTTTTCAAACTCGACGTCGCCCGCCAGCCGGATATTTTTCGTGAAGTTATACCCGAGCGAGCCGACGATTGCATACGCGTCAGAGACGCGGTTTATCTTCCTGTCATAGTTCACGTCCAGGAGGTCGGCCGTGAGGTCGAAGTTGTATAGCTTCCCGGTCGCGTACGTCCGGTACTGGTTGTACCTGAGCCCGTCCTCGTTGCCGTCCATCCTGTCTACCGAGACCCCGGCCGTGAAATTGTCACCCAGCATGTACTTTATCGTGCCGCCAAAGTTCTGGGCCGAGCCCGAGACCTTGTAATCGTAATTTTTATACCTGAACGTGAAGCTCAGCTCCTCGATCACGAAGAACTCGACGCTGCCGCCGCCCATGTCGTAAGTCTCCTTGGGGTTGAGGTTCAGGCGGTCAAACGCGCTCAGCGTCGTCGCGGCGAAGTAGTACCTGTAATCGACGTGCGAATAATCCCCGCCGAAGCGGACCTTGTCGAGCACCTTCACGCCGTCGATCTCGGGGACAGAGAACGGGCCGAGGGTCAGGTGGTAGGTGTGCTCCATCCAGCCCTCGTCCCTGACGTTGTAGTTGGAGTTGCCCTGGATGTCGAGGAATGAGATCGGGCGGACCCAGGAGTCGATCCCGGCCTCTTCCCTGAACGCATGGCTGTCACTCTGCTCCTGAAGGTAGGACGCCCCTATCTTGAAATACTTGTCCATCCCGTACGCGACCCTGCCGCCGTAAATGAAGTCGCCCCGGCGGCTGGTGGGGTCGGCGTAAAGGTTGACCGGCGAGCCGGTATACGCCGAGATGTCGAGGCCCTTGACCGGCTCGACCCTGGCGTAGGCGCCGTCAACCTGCTCGGCCGCGACGCCCTCGAACACGTATAGCCTGCCGAGCCTGAAGCGGGACTTGATGGCGTCGACCCCGAGGTCAAGGTAGGCGTAGTTGAGGTCGTCGTTAAACCTGTCCTCCGCCCTCCTGTCGCCGAGGTCCTCCCTGACCCAGCCGTTAATATGGAAGGACAGGTCCTGCCCGGCGATGTTGTCGACGTTGAAGGTCAGGTATTCATAAAACGGGACGAGGTGGTCGCCGTTGAACGCCTCGCGGGCCATCAGATACGAGCTGGATTCGCCCGAATAGTCCATGGCCCTGGCCATGCCGGGGACTAGCAAAAACAGCATGGCCGCTATAACCATACAGCTTTTCTGAACTTTTCGACTCTTTTGTGTCTCCATTCACAGTTTATACATAATTATGCCCGGCTTGTCAAGAAAAAATATCCTCATGAAAATAAATTTTAGCGCAGCCCTATTATCGTTATAATCCGGCCATCCGCGGCAGCCCCGGCGCGTTCCCGGCGGATGGGGTTTTATCCCGATTAGTGCTGCCGCGCGGGCATGTGCTAAAATAGCAGCCCTATGCCGAAATCTGATGGAATCGTATACCTGGTCGGGGCCGGTCCCGGCGACATCGGCCTCCTTACTATAAAAGGACTCCGCTGCCTGAGCCGCGCCGATGTCGTTGTCTACGACTTCCACCTCAACGCCCAGGTGCTCAACTACATCCGCCACGACGCCGAGTTCATCTACGCCGGCAAGCGCGGCGGCCACCACACGATGACCCAGGACGACATAAACGCCGTGCTCGTCGAGAAGGCCAAAGAGGGCAAGCGCGTATGCCGCCTCAAGGGCGGCGACCCGTTCGTCTTCGGCCGGGGGGGCGAGGAGGCCGAGGCGCTGGCGGCCGAGGGCCTCGCGTTCGAGGTCGTCCCCGGCGTGAGCTCGTCGGTCGCGGCCCCGGCGTATGCCGGAATCCCGCTTACGCACCGCCGCCTGAGCTCGTCCTTCGCGGTCGTGCCGGGCTATGAGGACATGACCCGTAAGGACGTCTCCGCGATAGACTGGTCGAAGCTCGCAACCGGCGTCGGCACGCTCGTATTTCTGATGGCCGTAAAAAACATAACCGAACTGATGAACAAGCTGATCGAGCACGGCCGCCCGATAGATACGCCAGTGGCGGTCATACGCTGGGGCACGCGCGCCGACCAGCGGACGCTCGTAAGCACGCTCGGGCGCATAGCGGCCGAGGTCAAGGAAAACGACATCAGGCCCCCGGCCGTCATGGTCGTAGGCGAGGTCGTGCGGCTCAGAGAGACGCTCAACTGGTTCGAGAAAAAACCGATGTTCGGCCAGCGCGTGCTCGTAACCCGCGAACACTCAGGCGGCTTCGACCTGCTTGAAGACCTCGGCGCGGAGGTCATAGAGTTCCCGACCATCCGCATCGCCCCGCCTGAAAGCTGGGCCGAGGTGGACCGGGCCCTTGATAATATTGCCGCGGGCCGGGCCCCCTACGGCTGGGCGGTATTCACGAGCGCAAACGGGGTGAAGTATTTCTTTAATCGCATGACCGAGACCGGCGGCGACATCCGCGACCTAAAGGGCGTCAAGCTCTGCGCGATCGGAGAGAAGACCGCCGAGCGGCTGCGCTCGATGGGGCTGCGCGTCGATATGGTCCCCGAGGAGTTCAACGCCGAGGGGCTCACCGAGGCTTTCCTTAAACTGACAAAGAACAATAACTTCGAGGGCATGCGCTTCCTGCTGCCGCGCGCCGAGGAGGCCCGCGAGAAATTCCCCGATGCGGTGCGCAAGCTCGGCGGACATATAGACACGGTCACGGCATACCGGGCCGCGCTCCCTGAGCGCCACCCCAGACGGCTTAAGCGCTTCCTCAAAGAGGGCCGCATCTCGATAGCCACGTTTACGAGCGCCGCGACGTTCAGGAACTTCATCACCCTGATGGATGAGGGGCTCGAGCCCCTAAAAGACGTAACCATCGCAGCGATCGGGCCGGTGACGAAGCGCGCGATAGAGCGCGAAGGTCTAAAGGTCACGATCATGCCGGAGAAGGCCACTGTCGATGCCATGGTCGAGGCGATCCGCGTCTGGGCCACATCCCCCAAAAAATAACGCTTCACACCAAACCGTTTCCATACTATACTTTGCTATGGAAGGCCCCCTTTGTCCGTCCGGGATCAGGAGGCAACACATGGCAAGGCTCGATGTGGAAAAGTACAGGGAGATGTACCTCAAGGAAGTAGAGAAGCGCATAATGTCCCGCAAGGACAAGGTCCCGCACTTCTCACCACAGCTCCTCTCGGACGCGATCCGCGAGGAGATGAACCGGGCAAACCCCGACACCTGGGAGGTCGACGTCCCCGACGACAGGGAAAAGGCCATCGCCGAGGCCGAAAAGAGGATCCTCAGCATCATGGCGGTCAACAAGGACGTCGGCCTAGGCAAGTCCTTTTAGGGACCACCCAACACTCACTGACGGCGGCTCGGCCGTCACCACCAGAACGGACGGACATCGGGGGCGCTTATTTATCCCGTGGCCTCGGCCACGCGTTCATCACGGGGCGCAGGATGGCGGGCGGATTAAATGCCGCTGCCAATCCGGGCTCAGCGGGAATTTGTAGCGCTTTATATTGCAAAGCCCCGGCGCGAGCCGCTATAATCCGGGACGTATGGTCCGCATAACCTTCTACAGCAAGGACGGCTGCTGGCTCTGCGACGCGGCAAGAGAGATGCTCAACGGGCTTAAGGAGCGCCATGACATCAGGCTCACGGACGTCGACATCGCCTCCACGGAGGAGCTCTACGAACTCTACCGCTTCGACGTCCCGGTGCTGGAGTTCAAAGACGGCTCGACCCTCCACGGCCATATCAGGAAATCCCATCTCATGAGGAAGCTCGATGAACATAAGGAATGAGGACGTACGCTCGATCACGGTCGAGATACCGGAGGGCCACCACCACCTGCGCAGCACCCTGCTGCTCAATGACGGCACGGAGCTGACATTGCAGGAGGCCACGGTTGCGAACCTCGTGCGCGCGTTTCTGGGCGTCAAGACCCATCCCACGCGGCGGCGTATGGCGCTCTCGGGCCGCGAGGTCGCCGAGGGCCTAAAACACGGCTTCGCCCAGTGGCAGCTGCTGGAGCCCGAAGAAGGAGGCGGCTTACATGCCAATACCAAGGCTGTTTAACTTGCGGACGCTCTCTATAGAGGCCGGCGGCGAGTACGTCCTCGGCCTCAGGGACCTCGACACGCACGCCTGCTACATGATCTACGGCACTGTCCTGCCTGGCGCGGCGCCGCGCCTCATCAAGCCAGGCGACGGGCACGAGGAGATCATCCTCTGCGTAAGCGGGGAGTTTACGGTCACCGGCCACTTCAGCGGAACGCTCAAGGAAGGCGAGGCCTTCCACATCAGGGAAGAGGCCGAGTGCTATCTCTCGAACCCGACCACCAACCCCGCGGTATATGTCGCCGCGGGCGGCCACTCAGAGACGGGCCACCACGGCCACAGCCACGCACACTGAGGGGCCGAATGGCCCCTATCCGCGCAGCTATCGCTCCGCTCACACGAACAGCGGTTGCGCTATCTGTGGCGCGTATGATTTATCCCGCATGACAGGCCGATTAACAGGATCGAGACATCCATGACCGAAGAGCCCCCGGATAATGTGCTGCCCATCAGGGAAGCCTCTGCCGGCGACATCCCCGAACTGGCGAGGCACCACAGGGAGATGTTCGAGGAGGTATGGGAGGCGATGGGCAAGTCGGTCGAGAGCTCGCAGGCAGGTACGCTCGAAGAGGCTTACGCACGAAAGCTGCGCGCACAGCTCAATGGCGCGTGCAAGGCCTGGGTGATCGAGGCCGGGGGCAGAGCAATCGCAAGCGGCGCGATCTCGATCGTAAGCTACGTCCCCACCCCGCTTGACCCGCACAGTGACGTCGCGTACCTGCACAGCATGTTCACCGAGAAGCGCTACAGGGGCAGGCGCTGCGCGAGCAGGATAATCCAGGAGGCGTTAAATTATTGCAGGGCCAGAGGGATCAAGAGGGTCATGCTCTTTGCGAGCGAAGCGGGGAGGCCTCTATATGAGCAGATAGGGTTCAGCCCGGTCCCGAACATGATGCGGCTGATACTTGAGTGACTTTCTGATACCTGCCGCTAAGGCATCGTGATCGAGCCGAGCACAACGCGCTCGCGCGCCCCGGTGGCGGCCGGTACGTTGGAGGGCCGCCCAGAGAGGGTCTCGTTGGCGAGCACCGCAAAGCAGAGGGCTTCGCGCGCGGCCGAGGGTATGCCGTAGCGTTCGGTCGTCCCTATGACAACCGCGCCCATCGCATCCTGTATCAGCCCCATCAGATAGGCGTTCTCGGTGCCGCCACCCGCAAAGACTATCTCGGCGGGCCGCGTCACCGGGAAAACGAACCTCTCGTAGGCCTCGGCGATGCTCCGGGCGGTGAAGTGCGCGAGCGTGCAAAGCAGGTCCTCGGGCCTGAGCCTGCGCCCGCCGAGCATCGCATCGACCGCGCCCAGGTTGAACGTCTCGCGGCCAGTGGACTTCGGGGGGTGCGTCTTCAGGTACGGCATCGACATGAGCTTACGAAGCAGGGCCTCGTCCGGCCTGCCGCGCCGCGCAACAGCGCCGTTTCTATCGCATGGTTTCTTCAGGTATGCCGCTGAGGCCTCGTCCATCAGGCAGTTGCCAGCGCCGGTGTCAAACGCGATCATGTCTTCCAACTTCGGCGTGACCAGCGTGAGGTTCGATATCCCGCCTATGTTGTGCACGGCTATGGCGCGCTGGCCCCCGCCGAATATCACCCAGTCCGCAAAGGGCACGAGCGGCGCGCCCTGCCCCCCGGCCGCGATGTCCGCGCTGCGGAAGTTCGATACCACAGGCCGCAGGGTCCGCCTCGCGATCACCGCGGGCTCGCCTATCTGGAGCGTGGAGCCGGCCCTGCCCCGGGCGCGCGGGACATGGCATATGGTCTGGCCGTGCGATGCGATGGCCGCGATATCGCGCATCGGCACCCTGGCCTCCGACGCGCACCTGATCGCGGCCTGGGCGAACGCCTCGCCCATGGCGAAGTTCAGCTCGCATATCTGGCGCGTACTGCCGTCGAACGCGGCGGCGATCGAGCGCCTCAGCGCCGCAGGGTGGGGCATGTGGGCGTGGTGAAAGAGGCGGGGTGCACCGCCGTCACTGCCGAACCCGGCAATGACGGCGTCCGTACCGTCGTGCGACGTCCCTGACATGAGGCCGAGAATCAGCCTCGGCCCGGTCACGAGATAAGTTCTTTGTTTACGGTGATCTTAAGCCCGCTCTTGAGCCCGTTGACATATGACTTGAGCGCGGCCTGGCGCTTCATGTCCAGCAGTTCCGTCAGGATCGTCTCCCTGAGCTTGGGGTCGGTGGCCGAGGCGGCCAGCGTGTCCTGCTCGTAGGGGCTCAGCTCGACCGAGTCCTCGACCGCGCGCCTGATCTTCTCCGCCAGCAGCTCGTTGCGCCGCGACTCCTCGAACCTCGCCGGGGTCAGGTGGTTGAGCTCCAGCGTGCGCAGGTAGACCTCTTTGTTGAAGGCGCCGTTGCGCACGAACGACGGGTCTGAGGTGATCGCCTCCTGGAGCTCGTCGTCAGAGACCGTGAAGCCCTCGGCGCGGGCCGCGACGAGCAGGACGCGGTTGTCTATTATGCTGTCGAGGACCTGGGTCTTGAGTTCGTCGCGCATCTTCTGGTCGAACTTCTCCTTGTACGTCTCGCGGTAGACCTCGGTCATGCGGTCATAGGTGCGCCAGTAGTCCTCGACCGGCACCTTCTCGGCGCCGACCTCGGCGAGGTACTGCACCTGCTTCTTTCCGCCGTTTTGGCGGTCAACGCTGCCCACGCCCCAGAAGATGAACGAAAGGATAACGACGATGAACAGAACGTAAAAATACCTGGCGTGTTTCCGCATTCCCTGAAGCATATGTCCTAATACCTCCCTGAAAAGTAGTCTTCGAGTATCCTCGCGTGGTCAAACGCGATATCCCCGGGCAGCGCGCCGCGCTGAAAAACCCCGGCATCCGCGGCATCGTCGCCGGCCCGGAGTTCGCCCGAACCCTCGGCCACGAACACGACCGATACGGTGTGTCCCCTCGGGTCACGCGCCGGATCGGAATACGCGTGCATCTGGCGGATGAGCCTGATCCGCAGTCCGGTCTCCTCGCGGGCCTCGCGCACCGCCGCATCCTCGAGCGTCTCGCCGGTCTCGACGAACCCGCCGGGGATCGCCCATCCGGGCGGAGGATACCTGCGCTTGACCAGCACGATCCCGCCCCCGAACTCGATGATAGCGTCGACGGTGAGCCGTGGCCCCCTCGGTTCCATTGATTAATATTTTACAGCAATCGCATTGCAAAAGGGAACTTCTGAAAGCGCGCCATAACTACAGCAACCCGCGTTCCCTGAAACTGTAGTGCCCCGCACTGCCGATAATGAGGTGGTCCAGCACGCGCAGGCTCATGCCCCTGGCCAGGCGCGCGAGTTCGGCGGTGAGCGCCTTGTCGTGCTCGGAGGGCTTGGCCGCGCCGCCCGGATGGTTATGGACGAAGATCACCCCGGTGGCGTTGTTGGCGAGCGCCCGCTCGATGATCTTGCGCGGGTATACCGCCGACTCGTCCACCGTGCCCTCGTGCACGACCTCGTCGGCGATGACCTCGTTGGCCGAGTTCAGGAACACGACCCTGAACTGCTCGTCGCGCAGGCCGGACATCTTAAGCGTGCAGTACTCGATCAGGGCCCCGGTGGAGGATACGGCCTTCCCCGCCCTGGCCGTGTCGCGCAGGTAGAGGGCTCCGCACTCCTTCACCGCCTTGATGAGCACGGCCGCGTTGCTGCCGATGCCCTTCACCGCGGTGAGCTCGTCCACGCTTGCGTCGATGACACCCCTGAAGCCGCCGAAGCGCTTCAGCAGGTCCTTCGCGAGGGGCTTTACGTCGCGCCTTGGGATGGCGTACATGAGCAGGAGCTCGATGGCCTCGTAGTCGTGCATGGCCTCCGCTCCGGCGCGGAGGAACCGGGCCCTGAGGCGTTGCCTGTGGCCGGCGTAATGGGGCTGCTGGTCGTCCATACGCAGGGATTATAACACCGGGGGCGGTTAGGAGTCGGCTGGTATCTGCAGTCTCTGCCCCGGCTTGAGGCGCGTGGAGCGGTTAATGTCGTTGGCGTCGATGATGTCCTGCGTGTCGATGCCGTTTCGGCGCGCTATGCTCCAGAGGTTGTCGCCCTTCTTCACGACGTACCGCTTCGAGCCCGCGGCGCGCTTCGCGCCTGCCTGCTGCCTCGACGCGACGGCCTTTCTCTTGCGCGTGTGCCTGGCCGAGGCGTATTCGTCCTTGCCGGGGGCCGAGGCATGGTCCGGCATGTTTGCGATGAACGCCGCACGCGTGCCGACCGGGAGCTTCAGCACGTAATCGTCACCCGGCGGGGTGCGCTGCTTCTTGAGTTCGGGGTTCAGTTCCTTGATGGCCTCCGGCTCGACCCCAGCGGCCTGCCCGATGTCCGCAAGCGAGAGCTGATAGGGGATGTGCACTTCCTCGTACTGGAGGCCGTCCTCGTACTGGAGGTCCTCAAACCCGTAGGCCTCCGGGTCGTCCGCGATCAGCTTGGCCGCGATAAAGCGCGGGACGTACTCCTTGGTCTCGTTCTTGATCTGGCGCGTAGAGGCTATCGCCCAGAAGTCGTTGGAGTTCGTGTGGTCTATGGCGCGCGCGATCTTCATCTCCCCGGCGTTATAGGCCGCCATCGCAAGCTCCCACGAGTTGAACATCCCGTAGAGGTCCTTCATGTAGTGCGCCGCGGCGTGCGTGGACTTCACCGGGTCTCTGCGTTCGTCGACCCACTTGTCGATGCGCAGGCCGTAGCGCTTGCCGGTCTCGGGGATGAACTGCCAGGGCCCGGCCGCCTTCTTGGGCGAGAGCGCCTTGGTAGAGAAGCCGCTCTCGATCATCGACATGAAGACGATGTCCGAGGGGATGCCCTCTTTTTTGAGGATGTCGGTCATGACCGTGATGTAGCGGCCCGAGCGCTGCAGGTAGAGCGCGAAGCGCTTCTTGATCGCCTCGGAAAACAGCTCGATGTTGCGCCTCACGGCAATCACGGCCATCGGGTTTTGCCGGAATTCGCTCATGCTCCGAAGGCCGATGTAGCCGGGTATGTCCACGACGTCGCTCATCGGGTAGTTGTCGTCCGTCAGGCAGAGGCCGGGGTCGTGCGGCTCGCGCCCCAGCAGTATCGACGCCGAGGGGCTGGCCTGCACCCCGAACAGCTCGGCCGCGTTATTGGCGCTGGCAAGAGTCGCGGTGCCCAGAAGCAACACCCCGAGCGTCAGGGAAACCAGAACTTTTTGCATGGTAAGATAATCGCCCATTCGCCCCAAAAAGTCAAGGGGGCGAGGGATACTTTTACCTATATCGGCGTCTCTTCCAAAGCGCTCCAAATCGCTTGATACTGCGTTGGGCTTCAAAGACTCGCCCTCTATGTACGTCACATCAGTCCGCTTGGTCAAGCGTCCGGGGCCTTTTTCAAAGCGCTCCAAATCGTTTGATACTGCGTTGGGCTTCAAAGACTCGCCCTCTATGTACGCCCAAGTACACCATCGGGCGGTCTTCTCGCCCTGCCTTGTCTGAAGACGATTTGGGCGCGCTTTCGGGGGGCACGGACAAAGGCCGCCCCCCGCGCCCCACAAGGTCAACGGCATGATTTGAGGCATGTTCTGATGCTCGCGCTTAGGTATAGTTACGCATTCCGCGCGCGTGCGCGCGCGTTTTTGCGTCTTTTGTTCGGATGTTGGGCAAGAATATGGCGATAATATCTTGAAAACACTCATTTGTTTGTCAGCCCTCTGTTCGGATGTTCGGATAAAAGACGCGTTTTCTGGCCCATCATCCGAACACGCGGCGCTTGTCGAACACGCAGAACACTTCGGCTCCGCGCTGAGTGCTTGATGGCCTCTTGTCTTCCCTTTCAAATACATACCTAACTTACTCATCGCACCACTATACACCAAAGAAGGCCAAACTTTGGTTTATATATAAACCGAAGATAATAGGAAAAATTTAGGTTCGTGCGTTTTCTATTAACTTACGATTAACTATGGTTAATAAGCGCTCACCTACATCAGACACACGACACCGTCAAATTCAATGCACTGAACTTTGGACACGCACGGACGCGGTTTGTTAATTTGGCTTCTAGCCTGGGTTTTCTCGCAACGAGTTGATTACATATAGAAAATAACCATTCTGTTATATTCAATCATTACTGTATTTTCTGCCTTTTCATACCGCTTCTGCTACAATTTTGCTCCAGTCAGAAAGCCTCTAATATATAATTGCAAAGATTAATATTTTGGTGCTTCTGATATAATTATTGCGGTAATAACTATCATGACCACTCAGCCTGATTTACTCGCTAAGATAGTAACACCGCAACTGAAAAAACAGTTACGAGAGATTTGCGCGTTCGCTGAGAAGTTCTGGGAAAAGCCTTTTCTTTACTGGTTTACTAATCATGACGTAGAACATTCTAAGGAAATTATCCGGCGCATAGAACAAATAATCGTCCCGCTTGAGGGTACTGATAAGGCACTTAATGAGCACGAGACTTTCATACTCCTAGCCTCGGCTTATCTGCATGATATTGGCATGCAATATCTAAAATATGAGGGCAAATCTCCGGAAAACTTCACAGCTCAAGATTATAATGCAATACGGAAACTGCACGCTCAGTCAAGCTATGAACTTATCCGCAAGGGTATTACAGCAAAGCTAGATAGAGACGATGTACACTTCCCGGATTTAAGCAAGCAATATATCCCCATTATTGCCCTAGTCTCGAAAGGCCACTCTGGCGACTTCTTTGAGGAGGTAGTAAATCACTTTGAAAAAACCCCCTATTCTCCAGACAACTGCGAAGTCAGAGGGGGACTTCTCACTGCGCTTCTACTCATAGCCGACGAGCTTGACCTTCATGCACGGCGCGCAAACTTCGATAATCTGAAGAACTATACCCCTTCCAGCTATACGTTTTCACACTGGTACAGACACCATTACGTGGAGCACGTCGCTGTCGTTGAATCGTCTGTAAAGTTATTATTTGAGTTTCCGGACAATGCTGGTGATTACGCATCGCTGGTTATTTCTGCTATAGAGACGAAGATAGAGCAACAGATTTCATTCGTAGAGGATACGATCCGAAAAGCTACCGGAAGGATTCTGCTTAATCGCAAAGTTGAGATCAATCAGCGAGTAAATCCTGAAACACATCGTCGTTCTATGCCAGAGGGTGTGCAGGCTGAGTTTCGCAAATTGCTTGACGATAAAGCAGTGCAAGCTAAATCTGCCTCCGGCTCTCCACCCACTATAGCATCGTCTTCCTATACAATAGTTCCTCCCGAAAAACCTGTTAGTATATTTACCGGACGCAAGGAAGACTTGGAGCGGTTCAAATCTGCGCTTGCTGCCTCACCCATTATCTCCATAGAAGGTATCGGCGGCATTGGTAAAACCCAGTTCGCAGCTAAATGTATTGCAGATTTGTTCAATACGGAAAAGGTGGTTTGGTTTAAATGCACTACGGATACGCAGCTTGACTCACTAATCGAGGCATCAGGTTTTCCAGATGTCCTAAAGGGTGAGAATAAGACAGAGCTTGCAAGGTATGCTGGGTTTCTGTCACTAATTGAGAAGCACGAAAAAATCATTTTTGTTGATGACTTTCAAGAAGTCACTGACAAATCGTTTGCCGAGTTTATCAGATTTGCACATGCGCGACTTGAAAAGGCCAAGATTGTTCTTATAGATCGAGAGCACCCGAATATCTCGGGTGTACACATTGCTCCTGTTCAGCTTGAGGGGCTTGGAAGCGCGGCATTAGAGTACGCGAAGAATTTCTGTAGCACATACTATCAAGGCATAACGATCGATAATGATACATTGCAAGGGCTTTGTGACAAGGCTGACGGACACCCGCTCTCAATAGGGTTTGCAATTCAGCTGCTCAGTTACGGTGCGTTATCTGATGACATTATTGTGGCCATGATGGGAACTAAGCAGGGAGACGAGTTGAGTAAGCGTCTACTTGCTATGGTATTCGATCATCCTCTAAGTACTGAGGCGGAGCGCGCATTCATGCTAACAATGTCGGTCTTGCGTGGATCGTTCGTCCCTGACGCAGAGGTACATATGCTTGGCTGTAACTACACGGCAGTCCGATACAGGCTGATTGAAAAGCATATGCTTACCCTTGATGATAAACAGATAAGGATGCATCCTGTAGTTCGGGAGTTTTGCTATGCTCGTCTTAAGGACAAGATGGACTCACACAAATGCGCAGCCTCATATTTGGCCTTATCTAGAACAAATGTTTTTGATTCAAAAAGAGAGGAGGAGATCTTTCATCATCTTGCTCTCTCCTTGCAAACAGATGGAATGACCGAACTCTTAGTTGAATATGGAGAGGAATTTATCATTCGAGGCCAAACTAATACTCTCCTCAGAATGATCGAACAAGTCGAAAAGCAAAATATAGAACGCCATGAATTTGAACTCTTCAAGGGAGACATCGCTCAAGTCCGTGGAGAATGGGATAAAGCGCTTAAGCATTTTGAAAAAGCTTCCTCCTCTTCTGAACTTTCGGTTTGTGTAGACTCTTATATCAAATATGGAGAAATGTTATATAGGCGATGCCAAATTAATGATGCTCTAACTTATTTCGAGGGAGCATATAAGAGCTGTAAAGGACAATATCCGAAAGGCGAAGCACGGAGTCTTAATGATATTGGATTGGTCAATCGCACTTTCGGTGACCTCAAAGTCGCAATGCAATTCTTTTCAGATGCCCTTAAGATTCAACGATCCATAGATCATAAAGAGGGTATTGCGAACACTGTTAGTAATACAGGGCACATCTTATATATGCAGGGCAAACTCAATGAGGCAATGAATATATACAATGAGGCCCTAGACATTTACGAAGAGATCGAGAACAAGAACGGTTTCGCAAACAGCCTTCTTGATATAGGGGGTATGTTATTTAAGCAGGGCAAACTCAATGAGGCAATGAATAAATACAATGAGGCCCTAAAAATATGCGAGGAAATCGGGGACAGGCCCAGCATCGCAACCAGCCTCAATAATATAGGGCGTGTGTTGTGTGCTCAAGATAAACACAAGGAAGCTAAGGGAAAATTCAATACTGCACTAAAGATTAGCGAGGAAATCGGGAACCGTCGCGGTATATCATCAAGCCTTAATAACATAGCGGGCGTGTTACGTGATCAGAAAAAATTTAATGAGGCGTTGGACAAATACAATGAGGCCCTAATAATTTGCAATGAAATCGGGGACAGACGCGGTATATCAATTTGTTTAAATAATATAGGGGTTGTGTTAAGTAATCAAGGCAAACTCAATAAGGCAATGGAGAAATACAACGAGGCCCTAAAGATTGACAAGGAAATCGGGGATCAGGTATCGATGTCAACATGTTATCATAATATTGGTACTGCTTATTATGACGAAAAGAAATACGTACTGGCATTTAAGTATTTACTTGAGTCATCTGC
Source organism: Nitrospirota bacterium (assembly GCA_963721805.1). GTDB lineage: Bacteria > Nitrospirota > Thermodesulfovibrionia > Thermodesulfovibrionales > JdFR-86 > CAVRJY01. The sequence continues at coordinate 193,406 of CAVRJY010000004.1, forward strand.
AATGGAAAAAGAGATGGGAATAATTCGGCCTGCGTCAGAGCAGTATATTTATGAACTAAAAAATGGGTTGGGCGGATTATTTATTAAGAAACATAGGGAACATATGTTAGAGGCTTTTGAGGCCATATCAGAAAGAATAAAACCTTATCTTGACATAAGCAAATTCTTCGTATGCGATACAATTAAACGAGAAGCACCTAAAGTCGGTCGGAATGATCTTTGCCCATGTGGAAGCGGCAAGAAATTTAAGAGATGTTGTAGTCTTACTGCATAAGGGTTTAAATCGGGCGTGCAATATTGGATTAATATCCATAATTAAATAGGGGCAAGCCCGTTTTATTTGCTCTCAAGTCTTTATAAAGGTAGGCGCATTTTTCTGAGTCTTCCCGCCCTTGATCTGATGGTAATACTCATAGGTCATCGGGGCCACAGTCGCTCAATACCGCCGACTCGACGACCTTCCCGACGAACAGGCAGTGGGTGCCGAGATCGACTTCCTGCACGACCTCCGCCTCGAAATACGCTATGGCATAGTCGGTGACGATGTTCGCGCCCGTGACGCCTCGCTTAAAATTGACGCCCTCGAATTTCTGGAAGTCCCTGCCGGTGCGGAACCCGAACCTGCCTATGAACTGAAGCGGCGTCTCCACCGAAAGCACCATGACCGCGAAGACCCTGCTTTGAGCGCACGCATTCGCAGGTGAGGTTATCCTTGTTCAGGCTGACCGCTATCTGCGGCGGCTCGGCCGTGACCTGAAACACGGTGTTCGCGATCTGTCCGTCCGCCTGCTCCCCGTTAAAGGACGTGACTACATACATGCCATAGCTTATCTTCGCGAGCGCGTTAGGGTCCATCCCCAAAGATATGCCCGCCGCGGCCGAATGTCAAGTGCAGCCCTGGGCCATGGAGGAGAGCCTGCCTTGCATGCGCCGCTGATCGCGGCCCCTGGACGGAACTCTTGACATGGCGGCGGAAGGGGCCTAAGATGAGGATAAAACAAGCCCTTCGGCTTTTTTACTGAATCCGGGCAAGGAGGCCTTCAATGAAATATCCGGTAGTGGACTATGAAACATGCATAGGGTGCGGCTCGTGTGTCGCGCTCTGCCCCGAGGTGTTTGAACTTCGCAACGACGAGAAGGCGTGGGTGATAGCTACGGATAAATGCGACACCTGCGATTGCCAGGAGGCGATTGATGTCTGCCCTGTCCAGGCGATCAGCTGGAGCGAGTGAGAGACCTACATGAAAATTACAATCCCGGCGTCGTTGAAATCGGAACATAGGGAGCTTCACGCGGAGCTTGCCAGGGCCGTCCGGACGCCCGGCCCTATTGGCAGGGCCGCCGAGGCGGTCGCGGAACTCCTGCACCCCCATTTCGTGAAAGAGGAACAGTACGCATTGCCGCCGATCGGCCTGTTGAAGGCCTTGGCTGAAGGCAAGGCCAATGAGGATATGCGGGAGGTCCTCGTGATGACCGACAGGCTCAAGAAAGACCTGCCCGATATGATTAAGGAACACAAGGCGGTCGTCGCGGCTCTCAAGGATCTGGTTGCCGCGGCAAAGATGGAAAAGAGGGATGATATCGTCCATTTTACCGAGAAGCTCATGCTCCATGCAAAGACGGAAGAGGACGTGCTGTACCCTGCCGCGATATTGGCGGGAGAATACGTGAAAGTCAGGCTGGGCAAATAGTTCCCGCACTCAGCCAGCCCCGAGCTGGAGCGCCATGGACCAAGAGTTCTCTTGCGTTAAAAGTATCTTTAGGCTAAACTGGAATCAGGAGGGCAGCCATGGATACCAGCGGAATCGGCCTGTCGGGCGTCAACGCCTTCGAGACGAAGCTCAACGTCACCGCAAACAACATAGCCAACCAAAACACCGCCCAGTTCAAGCCCTCCGAGGCGAACACGCAGGACAATGCCGGCCAGGGCGTGTATGTCACGATCAGCCAGAGCAGCACCCCCGGTGTGGATCTTGCAAAAGAGATGGTCGACATGATGACCTCGAAGATCGGCATAGAGGCCAACCTCAAGAGCATCGAGGCGGCCGACGAAACAACTCAGCACACCCTCGACATCATCGCCTAGGTGCCACGGGCACCTCTCACTATTCGCGGGGGCGACTGCCCCTCTCTCTATTCGCGCGATAGCGCTCATCTCTTATCTAAGCCGTTGACCTTGGGGGGCCCGGGGGGCGTCTGTTGGCTGTGACACCCCCGAAAGCGCGAGAAATCGTGTCAGACTAGGAAGGGCGAGAAAACCGCCCGATGGTGTACTGAGACGTACATAGAGGGCGAGTTTTCGAGAACTGACGACGTATCACGCGAGTTTCGCGCGCTTTGAAAAAAGCTGCTAATAGCGCCGGTCGGCACTCACGATCCCAGCCCGAGTATATGCAGCGCTATCTTCACCGACAGATCATTGCTGCGCCTGTCGATGGATACCATTATGCCCCAGCACTGCGGGTGGTAGTCCACCTTGGCGATGAGCTCCCTAGGCCCCCGGCCGTTGCCCCTGTCGAAGGCGATCCCGCCGCCGATGTCGGTCGTGGGCGTCAGCTTGTACGTGACGTTGAACTTCTGCGTCGATATCTCCGCGGCCATATCGTAGGACTCCGAGGCGGATAGCGCGTATTTCGCGTAATCCAGCCTCGCCTCGGCCGCGAGCGCAGAGACCCTCTCGATGTAGTAGTCGTACTTCACGCTCAGCCCGACGGTCTCGGTCTTCGGGTGGTCGCCGGTTGTGTTGTGGAGGTAGCGCAGGTCGAACTCCAGCGGCAGGAACTGCTCGCTGTCGAGCCTGAGGTCATAGGGCTGCTTTATGACCGCATCGAACTCGTGGTCAGGGAACCTCAGCCGGTTCATCAGCGACGCGGTGAGCACCGAGCGGTCCGAGGCCTTGTCCTCCGAGTCGAAAAACGGGATGCGGTCGCCGGTGCGTCCGGCGAGGTCATACTCGAGCGCGGGCTCGATGTAGTGCTTTACCCCGTCGGAGTATGTCTTGCCGAAGGTCGAGGCGAGCGTGGCCTTGTAATGGCCTATCGCGGAATAGTCTTGGCCCGTCTGTCCGTCGCCGTCGTCCTGCAGGTCAAACGCATAGCCCCTGGCCTCGGCCTCCTGCGAGAAGACCAGCCCCGTGCCTACAGAGTTAAACAGCCTGAGCCTGCCGTCATAGCGCTGTCCCTCCGAGCCTATCTGCCGCTCGAAGTTCACGGCCCCGGCCGAGGCGATGACCGTTATCGGCCCGAGGGACTGGGGCGAGAGGAAGGCCCCGAGTTCCGGCAGGCGGTTGACTATGACCGCATCGCGCGCGCCTTGCTTGAGGTCCTGATAGACCGAGGACGCGGCGAAGAGCTTGACGGGCCCGGCCTCGTACGCGGCCTCGGCGTCGGACTCCAGGAACCGCGCGTCGCGCTGGTCGCTGCCCTCGGCGAACAGTCGGTAGAAGTTGTCGCGGCTGACCCGGTTTACGTGGATGAAGCCCTCGTCCCACTGGTGCCACGAGTCGGTGCGCATATAGGTCTCGCCGGTATGCCCGTCGGGGATGGCCGTGAACTCGAGCCTCCCGCTCAGGCCGCCGGGCTCGACGTACCTGTGCTCGATCTCCATACCGGTGCCGATCTTGCCGTAGACGTCGAGCGTGAACGTCATGTCGCGGTTGTCCGAGATCGCCCAGTAAAACGGCTCGCTGATGGTCAGGCCCAATTTGCTCGAGTACCCGAACACCGGCGTGAGCAGCCCGGTCTGCCGGTCCTTGAGCGCCGGGGCGACCAGAAACGGCGTATACATCGCCGAGGTGCCGCCCGCGGCCTTGAACGTCGCGTCGTGCGCGGTGAGCCATCCGTTTACGGTCACGTCGGCGTCGTTTGCGACCACGCACCACGCGGGCTTCGGGTCGGTGCAGGTCGTGATTACGGCCTTCTCGGCCATGTAGCCGTTCTCGGCGTATTTGTGGATCACCGCGCCGCGTATCGTAAGCGGCTTGTCGACATACCCCACAACACCGTTATAGAACGTCCCGGTGCCCGAGGCCATGTCTATCTTCGCGCTCTCGGCCGTGATAGTCACGATGCCGTCGGAGTATGAGAAATCCCCCTCGGCGTCGATATGCTCGGGCTTTAAGGTATAGTGCATCTTCGCGGCCTTCATCGTGAGCCCGGCGCGGTGCATCACGACCGAGCCGGTGAAGTCGTACGCGCCCTCTGACTGCACCATCGCGTCTGAGGTGATGTCGGTCTGCCCGGGCTGCGCGGCCGCCGGGAGAGCGGACGCCAGGAGCATCGCGATAATGAGGAGGAGCATCCTTGTCATTCCCTGAGCCCCATGTGGTATGACTTTGCGCCCAGGGCCTCGCGCGCCTCGCCAAGCAGGTAGAACGACCCTGTGACGAGCACCGGCATCCCAAGCCCGATCGCGGCCCCAAGCGCGAGCGACACGCTGCTGTACACGCGTATGCCGTCGACGCGCCCGAGCCTCCGGGCCGCCTCGACGAGTTGCGCGGACGACGCCGCCCTGCCGCCCTCGGGAGGCGCGAAGCAGACCTCGCTCGCAAGCGGCAGCAGCAGGCGGAGCATCCCGTCTATATCCTTGTCCGCCATCGCCCCGAAGACGAGCGCAAGCGGCGCGCCCTCCAAGACGAAGTCCTCGCGCACCGCACGGGCGGTCGCGGCAGCGGCGGCCGGGTTGTGGCCGCCGTCCAATATCACGAGCGGGTCGCGGCGCATGACCTCGAGCCTTCCGGGCCACGAGACGGAGCGAAGCCCCTCGCGCACCGCGCGTTCGCCGCCTAATCCTATGACCTCCATCGCCCGCACCGCGAGCGACATGTTGCCTGCCTGGTATGCTCCGGAGAGCGGGCATTCAAGAGCTTCGAGCTTAAGCCCCCTGTCTGAGATATAATCGAACCTCACGCGGCCCGGCCCGTGCGATACCAGCACAGAGCGGAACTCGCGGCCTTCGAGGTGCAAAGCCGAGCCTGCCTCCGCAGCGGCCGCTGACACCGAGGCGAGCGCCTCAGCCTCCTGCGCCGCGCAGACGACCGGCACTCCCGGCTTTATGATCCCGGCCTTCTCCGCGGCGATCTCCCGAAGCGATCCGCCGAGGTACTGCATGTGGTCGTAGTCGATGCGGGTGATGGCAGAGACCTCAGGGCTCAGCAGGTTGGTCGCATCGAGGCGTCCGCCCATCCCGGTCTCGACGACCGCCCAGTCGGCGCCCCGCTCCTTGAAGTACAAAAACGCCATCGCCGTGACCGCCTCGAAGAACGTCGGCGTAAGCCCGATCCCCTCGGCCGCCTCGCGCACTCGAGCGGTGTATGAGACTACCTCTTCGGGCGTGATCTCGACGCCGTCTATGCGGATGCGCTCTGTGAAGCTCACCATGTGTGGCGAGGTGAAAAGCCCGGTGCGCAGCCCCGAGGCGCGCAGCATCGAGGCCGCCGCTGCCGATGTCGAGCCCTTGCCGTTGGTGCCCGCAACGTGGACGGACCTGAATGCGCGGTGCGGCTCCCCGAGCGCGGCGAGGAGACGCGCCGGGTTTTGCAGTCCCAGCTTGATGCCGTGCAGCTGGAGCCTGTAGAGGTAATCTATGGAATCCTCGTACGCCATGGTGGGAATTTTACCCTAAACGCATGGACTTTGGCATCCCGGCCGTTATATCATAGTCCTGCGCCGCGCCCGTCCGGGCCGCGCAGGACGCGATTCAAAACTCTTTTAAAAGCCGGGGGACGCACGATGTTCCGCAGAAGCGAAAGCGTCGAGACACTGCTCGGGCCGGGCACCCGGTTTTCGGGCACCATGTCCAGCAAGGGCACACTGAAGGTCTACGGCTCGGTCGAGGGCGATATCGAGGCCGACCTGCTTATAACGGCCGAGGGCTCATCGGTAAGCGGCACCGTCGCGGTTGGCGGGGTCATCGTCGGCGGCTCTATCGAGGGCAACATAACAGCGCGCGAGCGCGTCGAGGTCAAGCACAAAGGCGCGGTGCGCGGCGACATCTCAACCAAGCGCCTCTCTGTCGAGGACGGCGCGCGCCTCTGGGGCCGCCTCAGCATGTCAGAGCAGGACAAGCCCTAAGCCGCCCATAGCCGTTCGCCTGCCAATCCCTTACCCGCCCCCAAAGATACCGAACAGGCCGTTAAGGCTTCATTCTATAGACCTCAAAGGCCGCCGTCTCCTGCGGTGACGCGTTAAAGCCGCCTTTGATGCCTGCCTTCATCCGGGGCATGAGGATGGTGTCGCGGAACCGCTCCCAGCTCTCCTTCGAGTCGTGCACCGCCACGACCGTCCAGCCCCCTTCGGACGCGCCGGCAGCGTGGAAGATCTGACCGGCAGGCAGGGTGTCCCTGTCGGGATGCACAGCGCTTATTGAAGCCTCGTACTGCTCCTTCGTACCGCCCGGAAAGAAATGCATGATCGCGTATGCCATGTCCGTTCTCCTTTCAAGTTAATGGAACCGCCTCCCACAGCCCATTAATTGATTGTATCCCTGAAACCTCAGCATGGCAATGAATTATCCGCGGGACGGAGAATGAATAAGAACAAAGGTCTCGGATTTGGCGGTGTGTTATGTTAGCGCTTGCCGCTTAGGTAATCGCCGAGCAGGCCGCGCGAGTGCTCGTCGTCGTGGCAATATACGCAGAGGTTCTCCCAGTTCCCGCCGTCCGGGGGGTTGTTGCGCGGGTTTCCGTCTTTGTGGTGCACCGTGAGCAGGTGGCGGTCGGCGGTGCCGAACTCGCGGCCGCACTTGGCGCATATCAGGCCGTGGATGCGCAGCGACTGCTCGCGGTACGACGCGTTGCCGCCGGTCCTGGCCAGCTCATCTATGACCTCCCTGGCCGTCTTCTTCGGGGCCTCGGGCTGCTGCCCTATCGAATACCGCCTTGGCCTTTTCATCCCGGCCTCATGTCGGCCAGAAACGGAAACTCCAGCCGCACCCTCGTGACCTCAAGCGGGTCGACCTCCGCGTAGACGACCTCGTCCACTCCGTGGGCGATGAGCTCCCCGGATGGGCCGAACGCGCACGAGTCGCCGGCGTATGCGATGCCGCCCCGGTCCGTCCCGGTGCGGTTGACCCCGAGCACGTAGCACTGGTTTTCTATCGCCCGGGCCCGAAGCAGCGCGGCCCAATGGGCCGCCCTCGACGCGGGCCAGTTGGCGAGGAAAAACAGCGCGTCCACGCTGCCCGCCACCGGCCTGACCGACTCCGGGAACCGCAAGTCATAGCATATGAAAGCGCTGGAGCGAAGCCCGTCGAGCTCGAAGACCGAGGGGGCTGTCCCGGCCTCGTAATGCCTGTGCTCTCCAAGCGGGCTGAAGGGGTGCATCTTGCTGTACAGGGAAACCCTCTTGCCCGTGCGGTCGTATGCAGCGGCGAGGTTGCGGCCCAGCGCGCCATCGGCGGCGGCCCCGGCATAGCCCGCGACTATCGCGATCCCGCACTCGGCGGCGATTGCAGAAAACGCCCGGTCAGAGGCGGCGCCCGATGGCGGGGGCTTCGGGAAAAATCCGGTCGTGGACATCTCCGGGAGCGCCGCGATTTGCGCACCCTCGTCCTTGGCGTGCCTGACGAGCGCGCCAATGCGGATGATGTTTTCTTCCTCGTCCCCCCACGTGGGGCTGAACTGCAAAAGCGCGATCCTCATGCCGCCCGCCTATCCCGGATACCGCGCGGCTATGGCGCGTATCGCGTCTATGTTCTCAAAGAAAGCCTCGATCATCTCGGGGTCGAAATGCGTACCCGCGTCCGCGCGCATCGTCTCAAGCACCCTCTCGATATCCCACGGCTCCTTGTACGCGCGGCGCGAGCTCAGGGCGTCAAAGACGTCCGCTATCGTCACGACGCGGCCGAAGGGGTGTATTTCCTCGGCGCGCTTGCGGCGCGCCTTGCCGTCGGCGTCCGCATAGCCCTCCATGGGGCTCCCGTCGCCGATATTGACGTAACCCGGATACCCGGTCCCGTCCCATTTCTCGTGGTGCTCGAGGGCCACGATGATCGAGGCCTCGTCGTATTCCGAATACATCTCCCCGAACAGGCAAGCGCCCATGCGCGAGTGCTGCTGCATGACGGCCGTCTCCTCGGGGTCGAGGCGGCCGGGCTTTTTGAGCACTACGTCCGGGATTGCGATCTTGCCTACGTCGTGCAGCATCGCGGCCATGCGCAGCATGTCGCGGTGGTGCTGGATCTGGTCTTCGGGGATGCCGCGCCTGCGGGCCCAGGTCTCGTAGATCTCGACCGCGTAGGCGGCCACGCGGTTGACGTGCGCCCCGGTCTCCTTCGGGTCGCGGAGCGCCGACATGTTAATCATGCGCATTATCATCGCGCGGGTCATCTGCGCGCGCTCGATCGCGGTAGCCGCGAAATGAGCCATGTGCATGACCAGGGGCTCGTCCTCCGCCCTGAAGACCGTGTCCCTGCCTCCGGGGCCGGTGGCGTTAATCAGCTGCAGGACGCCGACGATCCCCCCGCGCGTGTTTTTCAGCGGCACCGTGAGCATCGAGCGCGTGCGGTATCCGGCGGCCACGTCATAGTGCCTGCGAAAGTGGTACGGCACGCCGGGCGGCAGTTCGTAGGCGTCCGGGATGTTGAGGATCTCCCCGGAGATCGCAACGTACCCGGCGATGCTCTGGTCGCTGATCTGGATCGTGAAGGTCGAGTACGGCAGCTTCCTGCCGGGGGGCAGCGCGGCCTGCAGCGTTGCGTTTTGCGTGTTGCTGAACTTTAGGGCGTTTTCCTCCCGGATGTAAATCGATCCGGCGTCGGCGCCCACGAAGGCCCGCGCCTCCGATAGCACGAGTTCGAGCAGCATGTCGAGGTCCTTTATCCGACCGAGCTCCTGCGAGAGCTCGATGAGCCTCTCGTAGCGCTCCTCCTGGATGGGGCCGTGCCCGGCCGCTGACGCGCACTCCGTTTGCATCTCATTAATCTATCAGAGCTGCCGTGGAAGGTCAACCGCGGCCGCCGTTTGAGTGGCACAGGTCCACAGCCCCTCGCGGCCCGCAAACACGGCCTCGGCCGCGCGCGCGGCCGCCTCGGTGCCGAAGACTCCAAAGATGGTCGAGCCGCTGCCGCTCATGGCGCTGAACATGGCCCCTGCCTCGAGCAGCTCGGCCTTCAGGGCGCGCAGCTCGGGATGCAGGGCGAAGACCGGCGCTTCGAGGTCGTTGCGCAGGGCCCTGCGCATCTCGGCCGGGTCGTCGCCCTCTATCGCCTTGATCAGCTCGAGCGCGTCGTCGTGCGGCTCTGAGTAGCCCTTCACTCCCTTATATGCAATACCGCTGGAAACGCCTGTGTTTGGTTTTAGGAGCAGCAGGTGCCTTGCCCTCCAAAGCGGCATCGAGGTGAGCCTCTCGCCCCTGCCCTCGGCGAGAGCGCAGGGCGAGCCCAGGAAGAACGGGACGTCCGAGCCGAGCCGGGCCGCAAGCGGCGCAAGCCCGCCGCACGGCAGGTCCCATAGCTTTGCGAGCCCCGCAAGCGCGGCCGCGGCGTCCGCGCTCCCGCCCCCGAGCCCCGCGGCAAGCGGAATGCGCTTAAGCAGGGTGATCCGCGCGCCGCCCCTTACGCCGGCGTGCTCCCTCAGCAGCACGGCCGCGCGGTATACGAGGTTCTCTTCCGTCGGGATCGGGGCTTTGGTTACCAGCTCGATATCTTGCGCGGCGCGCTCGATGCGCAGGTCGTCGTGGAGGTCTATGAGGCTCATGAGGCTCTGTATCTCGTGGAACCCGTCGTCGCGCAGCCCCAGCACCCGCAGCGACCAGTTGATCTTGGCGTTGGCGCGGAGCGTGATCATCAGCGGGCCGTCATCACTGCTTCGATTTCAGCAGGGCGTCGATCTTGCCCTGCACGCGCGCGGTCACGTTGCTTTCTTCGTCGTCGTATTTGATGGCCGATCTCCAGGCCGAGAGAGCGGCTTCGCGGTCGCCGAGGGCGTTCTCTATGTCGCCCAGGTGCTCGTACAGCACCGGGTCGTTGTTCGTGATCGCGACCGCGCGCTTGAGCTCGACGAGGGCCTCGTCGAGCCGCCCGAGCCTGAAATAGACCCAGCCCAGGCTGTCGATGAAATACGCGCTGTCGGGCCTCTGGGCAAGGGCGCGCTTGACGAGCGAGAGCGCCTCGTCGAGGTTGACCCCCTTGTCGGCGTATGAATAGCCTAGGTAGTTAAGCGCGTCCGCGTGGCCGGGCTCTATCGAGATGACCTTCCTGAGGTCCGCGACCATGTCGTCGAACCGCCCGGTCTTCTCGGCCACCACGGCGCGGCTGAAGTACAGGTCCGCGTCATCGGGCGCGAGCTTAAGCCCCTTCTCTATGACATCCGAGGCGGCCTTATAGTCCTTCTTCTGGATATAGACGCGCGCAAGGTTGTCGTACGTATCGGGCCGCGACGCGTCGCGCTTCAGCTCCGAGAGGAAGACCTCTACCGCCTTGTCGTAACGCTTGAGGTGCATATAAATGAAGCCGAGGTGGTCGTAAGGGACGAGGCTGTCCGGGCCGGTGTCTATCGCCTTTTGCAGCGACACTATCGCATCGTCGTATTTCTCGCGGCGCTCCAGCGTGACGCCCAGATAGGTAAGCGCGGTGGCGTCCTCGGGCTCCGAGGCGAGAATGCCCCGAAACTCGGCCTCGGCCTCGGCGAGCTTGCCGGTCTCCAGGTACACCAGCCCGAGCTTCTTGGATATGTTCAGGTTCGAGGGTACGCGGGCCGCGAGCTTCTTGAGCGCCGCTATCGCGGCATCGTAGGAGCCCTTCTTGATATAGAGCTGCGAGAGGCGGTCCAGCGCGGTGAGGTCGTCGTCCGTGGCCTCGATGATCTTGTTGTATATGGCCTCGGCGTCGCCGGTCTTGCCTTCGGTCTCGTCGAGCGCGGCGAGGTCGAGCATGGCCTGGTAGTTATCGGGCTTGAGCTCTATCGAGCGCTCGATATACTTGCGCGCTTCCTTGTAGTCCTTGGTGGTCATCGCGATCACGCCCAGGTAATAGACCGCGGTGGAGTTGTTCGGGTCGCGCCCAAGGAGCGTCCTTAAGGTGTCGGAGGCGTCCTTGAGGTCGCCGTCGGCCGCGAGCAGCACCGCGAGGTGTATGTATGCCGCGCTCTCGGCCGGGGCGGCCTTGATCGCGTCGCGGTAGCTCTGTACCGCGCTCTTGTGGTCGCCCTTCTGGACGTATATGCGCGCCATATCGAAGTAGGGCTCGGGGTCCGAGGGGTTAAGCGCGGCGGCCTTGCGCGCAGTGGAGATCGCATCGTCGGTGCGGCCCAGCTTATCGTAGACCCCGCTGAGCTCCATCATGAGGAAGGCGGAGTCCGGGTCGAGTGCGAGCGCTGCCTCGTAACCCTTGAGCGCGTCATCGAGGCGGCCGGTTATCTCGGCCTGATATCCCAGGATGTAGTCATAATATGCGCCGGGCGGCGGGAGCTGCGGCTCAGGCCTGCCGGCCTCGGTGATCTGGCCGCCGGTTGCGCAGGCGGTGAGGGCAAGGGGAATCAGAAGCGCGAAGAGCAGGTGGCGTATTATCTTCATAATATCCCCATTATCGCACGAACTCCGAGAGGTGGTCAAACCGGCCTGGCCGGTCTCCTCGCGCCGGAGATCAGGTTGAGCGTCTCGACCAGCCCCGAGAAGCCCATCGCGAAATATATGTAGCCCTTGGGGATATGATACTGCATGCCCTCGGCCACCAGCGTCACGCCGACCATCATAAGGAAGCTCAGGGCCAGCATCTTGACCGACGGGTGGCGGTGGATGAAGCGGCTGATAGCCCCCGAGGCGGCGAGCATTATCAGGAGCGCTATGACCACTGCCGCGGCCATCACGCCGAGCATCTGCGCCATCCCGATGGCCGTTATCACCGAATCGAGCGAAAACACGATATCGAGGAGCACTATCTGGGCCACGACCGGGGCGAACGCCGCGCGGCCCCGGGCAGCCGCGGCGCCAGGGCCGGAGGCCTCGTCCATCGCGGCGTGGACCTCGCGCGTGGACTTTACTATCAAAAACAGCCCGCCTGAGAGCATTATCAGATCGCGCGCCGAGACCCCGCGGCCCAGCGCGGTGAACAGCGGCGCGGTCAGCCCCGCAAGCCAGACGAGGGCGAACAGCAGCAGCAGGCGGGTCACGAGCGCGAGGGAGAGCCCCACCGTGCGCGCCCGGCCCTGCTCGCGCTCGTGGAGCCGCCCGCTCAGGATCGAGATGACGACTATGTTGTCGATGCCGAGTATGATCTCAAGCGCGGTGAGCGTTGCGAGGCTGATCCATATCTGCGCGTCTCCAACCCAGCCCATAACCGCCCTCCCTTAATGGCGCGATCTCTCCGGCAAATCAGTATTGTAGATGTTTTCATAAAAAAACGCTGCGGCCGTACGCCCTCTCGGGGATATCGTGCCGCAGCGGTTTGCGTTGATGCGGAGCCAGGCTTTTAGCAGGAGCCCTTGCACTTGCAAGTGGTCGAGCACTTCTTCTCGGATTTCTTGATTGTCACAGCGCTACACCTCCTTCCGGCAAGTGGTCTTTCCTAATTTTATCATAGTATGCGCATTTGTAAAGGTCAGGCCCAAACGGCGTTGCGGCGCGGAATCTGCACCCTCCCCGGCAGTCCTCGAGGAACTCGCAGCCGCACTCAAGGGACTCCAGCCTGAGCTCCGGAAGCCGCGCCCATGCCGCGCCAAGCCCCTCGTCTATCCCGCCTAGCGGCTCGGAGGAATAAAACAGGCACTTCGCGCACTTGCCCGAGGCCGAGACTGACATCAGGTGCCGTCCGCAGCCGTACCGGCCCTCGTCGCCCCCGCCGTGAAGACCCGCGCCAAAGCCGTATCCGAAATACGGCCCTGCCTCCTGCGGGCTCAGGCTGAGCTCCGGGTGCAGGGCGAGCGCGCCCCGGACGACCGGCACGTCCACGGTCCAGTCCCTTATGCCCATCGACACGAACAGCTTGTCCATCGCATCGAAGTCCCCGAGGTTGCCCCTGTGCACCATGGTCGAGACCGAGACCTGCATCCCCAGCTCGAGCGCCTCGCGTACGGCATGCATCGCCTTGTCGTACGAGCCCGCGCCGCGCAGCGAGTCGTGGGCCCTGCCCATCCCGTCTATGCTCACCTGGAGTCTCGTGCGCGTTAAGCAGGCTCAGGCGCTTGCGGTCACAGAGCGTGCCGTTCGTAAACAGCACGAAGCGCAGGCCGAACTCCGGCAGCATGCGGTTGATCTCGTCAAAGTGGGGGTGCATCAGGGGCTCTCCGCCGGTGAGCATCACGCGCAGGCCCTGCATCCGCTCGAACTCCGCGAGCACGCGGCGTATGCGCCCGGGCGCAAGGTCGGTCCGCCCCCCTGGCCCAGATAGCAATGTCCGCAGCGCAGGTTGCAGCGGTCCGTCAGCTGGAGTTCCAGATACCGCAGAGAGGGCGCTGGGGACTGCGCTACCGGCGGGTGCGGGCCGCGCGGGCCGGCCGGGGTGAGGATGCCCTCCCCGACGCAGTACCGCGTGAACTCCTCGTCCGGGAACTCCGCCCCATCGGGGCCGGCCGCGGCTATAAGCGCGCTTGCGCCCTCGTCGTCGAGTTCGAAGAGCTCGTCGGACTCGATGTGGTAGACCGACGGGGCCTCCAGCCTCTTTATCGCGGCCTCGCTCGAGAGATAGTGCCTCATCGCTTAATTATATCCCACTTTAGCCGCGGGTCAAGATGGACTGGCCGATGAATTGGTGGTAAGCTTAAACCGATACCCTTGCGCTGAGAAACCCATGGATATGGATAAGGTTTTTTTTAAACAATGGATGCTTCTTGTCTCCGTGCTCGGGCTGTTCGGCGCGGGGCTCGGCATTGACCTCTATTCGGACCATAGCCGGCTCGACAGGGTCGAGCTCGACCGGCTCGGGGTTCAGGCCAGGGTGGTCGGAGAGAACCTCGACCGCCAGCTGGTCGCGACGTATGATTCGCTCAAGGATATAGTGCAGGACATCCCGGCGTGGAGGCAGCCTGACGGCAGCTATTCAGCCAGGGCCAACCGAAGGCTCGATGAGATAAACGACGCCATACCCGGCATCAGGTCGCTGCTCATACTCGACCGCGACGGCATAGTGCGCGCGTCGAACCGGCCCGAGCTGATAGGCCGGGACTTCAGCCGGAGGGCTTACTTCAAGGTCCCGATGCGCGGAAATGCCCCCGGCATGCTCTATCTGACCCCGCCGTTTTATTCCGTGCTCGGGACATACGTGATGAACCTCTCCCGCGCGCTTCAGGACCCGGAGGGCGAATTCGACGGCGTGCTCACGGCCTCGCTCGACCCGGAGTACTTCACTACCCTGCTTCAGTCTGTGCGGTACGCGCTGGACATGCGGGTATATATCGCGCACAGCGAGGGCCAGCTCTTTACCATGGTGCCGGTGCAGGACGGGCAGGCCGGAAGGAACCTCAACAGGCCGGGCTCGCTCTTTAACCGCCACATCGAAAGCGGGAGGCTGGAGAACATCCTCACAGGCAGGGCGCAGATCACCGGCGGGGTGAGGATCGCCGCGCTCCGGACGGTCAACCCCACGGCCGCGCATATGGACAAGGGCATGGTCGTCTCGGTCAGCCGCGACCCTCACGCCATATTCGAGGGCTGGCGGCTGGACCTCGCCGTGCGCACCTTCGCCTATCTCGTGATCTCCTCTATCGCGGTGTTCTGGCTCAGGGTCTACCAGCGCGGCGTCCGCGTCACGGCAATCGAGGCCGCCGCCTCGCTCGATGCGCTCAAGGAGAGCGAGGCCCGCTTCAGGAGCCTGTTTGAGAGGGTCAACGTGATCTCGATGCTCATCGACCCCGAGGACGGCTGCATAGTCGACGCCAACCCCACGGCCGAGGCGTATTACGGCTGGCCGCGCGCCGAACTCGTCCGAAAGTCGATATTCGATCTCAGCTCGGTCCTGCCCGAGGAGGTACGCCAGAGGATGCAGCAGGTCCTAAACGGGCAGTTGAGCTACATCGTCTCGGGCCACAGGAGGGCCGACGGCAGCGTCCGCGACGTGGAGCTGTATTCCGGGCCGGTACAGGTGCACGGAAAGACCCTGCTATATGCCATCGTCCACGACATCACCGAGCGCAGGCAGGCCGAGGAGGCGCTGAAGAAATCCCTCATGGAAAAGGAGATGCTCGTGCGAGAGAGCCACCACCGGGTCAAGAACAACCTGGTGGTCATACAGAGCCTCCTGAAGCTCCAGGCCGCCCAGACCGGGGACTCGGCGGCCAGGGCGGTCCTGACCGAGAGCCAGGACCGCGTCAGGGCGATGGGGATGATCCACGAACAGCTGTACCGGTCGCGGGACCTCTCGACGGTCAACTTCGCCGAATACCTCAGAAACCTCGTCAGCCAGATATACCAAAGCTTCAGGGCCGGGGGCTCAAGCGTCAAGCTCCGCATGGAGATCCCGGAGATAACGCTCGACGTCGACACGGTGATCCCCTGCGGGCTCATCGTCAACGAGCTCGTGACGAACGCGCTTAAATACGCCTTCCCCGACGAACGCCCCGGAGAGCTTTACGTCGGCATCGAGGACGCGCCGGAAGGCGGCTACGTCCTGGTCGTCAGGGACAACGGCGTGGGGATGCCCGGCGGCATCGACATAAATAACACGAAGACCCTCGGGATGCGGATAGTCACGATGCTCTCGCAGCAGATCGGGCGCGAGGCCGGGCTCAGGACCGGCGGCGGCACCGAGTTCCGCATATACCTGCCTCCCAGGGGCGAGGGACAGCCTCCGGCATAAGGCCGCCCCCTTCACGTTTTCTTTACATTCCACCTGTAAAATATATGCCATGCGAATAAGATTTTCCACATCCATGCCGCCAGAGGAGCTTCACTCGCTTATAAAGGCCGAGGCCGAGTGCCGCGGCCTAGCCTTCAGGGGAGACGCCTACGCCGGCACCCTTGACGTGATGGGCGTGAGGCTGCGTTATTCATACAGGGAGAGGTCGGTTGAGGTGATAGTGCTCAAAAAACCGTTTTATGTCCCGGCCTCGGCCATCAAGCGAGAGATGATAAAATTCTACTCTTACCTGCGGGCAAGGGGCGCGGCGCTCAGGGAGTTGAAGGCGTGAGGCGCCGCGCCGCGCTGCTCATGGCCGCGCTGTGCCTTGGCCTGTTATGCCCCGCGACGTCCCATGCCCAAGACGAGGCCGGCCGCGTCATCCAGCGGGCCCGCGCTGCATACGCAAATATCGGCGACTACACGTGCAGCTTCAGCAAGAAGGAGTCCGTAAAAGGGGAGTTCTCCGTGGAGGAGCGCAATATCTTCCTTAAATACAAAAAAGGCCCTAACATCTACATGATGTGGACCGAGGGCGATATGCGCGGCACCGAGGCCATATACCCCGACATCGCAAATGCGAGCGACAAGGTCGTCGTACATGGCGGCGGGCTGCTGCCGGCCGTAACGCTGAGGCTCGACCCCTCCGGCGACATGGCGATGAACCGGAGCCGCCACCCGATAACCGAGGTCGGCATCGGGTATCTGATAGACCAGATAGACCGCAACTACCGGCTCTCGAAGACCACTAAAGAAGGCAGCGTCACATGCCAGGGCACCGAGCTCGTAGAGGGCCGCAGGGCCACTCACCTGAAGGCTCGCTTCCCTGAAAATTCCTCGTTCTACGGCCCGGATATAGACGTCTACTTCGACGAGGCCAGCTCATTGCCCGTTTTGATGCAGCTCCGGGATGCCTCCGGCGAGATCGTAGAGGAATATGCATACAAAGACATCCGCATAAACGTTGGGCTTGCCAGGACGGACTTCGATCCCGGGAACCCTCAATACAGATACTGAGCACCGCGGGCATTTTGATTTTATTTGGTGCCGGTGGTGGGAGTCGAACCCACACATGGTTGCCCATAGCGGATTTTGAGTCGCTTCAATAGAGTTTTTAGATGTACCGTGAAGCCCCTGATTATTAAAGATAATATCATTACCAATTATTATGCCAAGACTGACAGAGGGCCTAGGGGCTAACCATCAGTAGTTCCTGCTGGGCCAGAAACATAGGCCGGCCCAGCGTTTGGACAGTTTTGGGGCCGAATTAGGTGCACAAAACAAGGAAGGGATCACCAGTTTTGGCGGACAGGGCGTCCTCCTTGCCGCATATTCCACCCCTCTATTGAACCACTTTTTGTCTCACATGTTTCTGAACGAGTTCAGAGCCAAAAAGGAGGCCCTTAGCGAATGCCCATTCCCGTTGCCGCCTTGTCGTATCGTTTTTTGTTTCACATACATTGCCCCTCTCCTTCAGGCGTTGTTCCGACCGTAATCGTTGTGCTTTCAACGGCATTGGCGCTAGTGTTGATAATCGACACCGAGTTGCTGCCGGCATTAGAAACATATGCGAAGCCCCCGGAAGGGCTTACCGATACACCGACAGGGGCGAGTCCGACAGAAAGCGGTATGCTTATGGCGTAGCTGCTGGTATTGATAACGGATACCGTGCCGTCCCCGGAATTAGTCACGTAGACGTAGGTGCCAGCCGGATTAATCGCAATTCCCCTTGGACTGCTGAAGCCAACAAGCGTATGGAAGATGGTATTGGTGCTTGTGTCAATAACCGATACCGTGCCATTGTTGTAATTGCCCGTATAAAGATAAGTTCCGTCCGGATTTATGGCTATCCCGATAGGGCCTGCGCCGACAGAAATCGGAGAACCGGCAACCGTGTCAGTGCTGGTGTCTATTACAGATACCGTGGAGTCGTCGTAATTGCTTACATAGACTAGGGTGCCTGCCGGGTTAACCGTTACCCCACTGGGAGAGTTGCCGACCGTAACCGTGTTGATAACGGTGTAAGTGGCAGTGTCCACGACTGACAGCGTACCGTCGTCCACATTGGTGACATAGGCGCGGGTGCCTGCCGGATTTATGGCTACCGCCCTGGGAGAGTTGCCGACCTTAACTGTGTTGACGACCTTGTCGGTGTTGGCGTTTATGACTGTCAGCTTGCCACCGTCGGCATAATGGGTGATATAGACAACATTTAGTGCAGGGTTAACCGCTACTCCCCAAGGCGAAGAACCGACATTAATCGTGTCGACAACAGTGCTGCTGATGGTATCTACAACAGACACCGTACCATCGTCCGCGTTTGGGATGTACGCAAACGGGCCGGAGTCACAGTTGACGGCAATGTCTGTCACATTGGCGTTGCTTATCGTGCCTTTGCCGCCACTGACATAGCAATGCTGGCCTGACGGCTGAGTGCGGACTGAGACAGAGTATGCAGCACCGTTAGAATGCGTGTCTGCAAATGTGAAAGCGCCATTTGTCGTTATGTTGAGGTTGTCGCTCCCGTTGTCTTGAAGCACCAGTGTGCCACTAAGCCCGCTAACCGTGCCGCCAACTGTATGATTGCCACCAGAGCCGCCAGAGCTACTAGTGCCACAACCCACAAGGCATAAAGAGAGTATCAGCCCCCACAGAAGCAATAACAAGCGCGCAAGGTTCTCCCTAGACATAGCCACCCCTTCAAAGATGCATAAAGGCCGCATCAGAAATTCCGTTGAAGTCCTAAGGACTCCTTCTAGCATCATATTCTTTAGACTGTTTCTTTAAGTCAGGATTCCGTTAGAGCGCTTTTCCAAGATGGCGCCAGCTCTTTTGCCATCAGTATAGCCGGCACCTGGCCGATACCGTGCACGAATCTGTTCATGCACGGTATCGCAGCCTTGGTGCCATGCCGTTTGATGGTCCACTTATCCTCTCGTGCGCCTCACCAGGTGATGCTCAACCCGCCCGTCCCGGAATAACTGTAACCGGCACTTGCGTAGTCGTAGTCGAAATTCCCGTACAGCGACAGGTGCTTGCCGAGCGCCAGGTTTATGCCGACGTTAGAGCGCAAGGAGTCAGCTGGCGGCCGGGCCCCCTGGATCACGAAATCGAACCCGGGCGCTGAAATGAACGAACTCTTCATCGACCGGTCACGGTCGAATTCGTGTGCCCAATCGGCGCGCACTAAACCCGACAGGGCCATGCCATGAGGCAGGTCCGTTTTGGCCTTTAACTGAGCTCCGAGATGACTCTGCAAGGAATTGATCGTGCGGCTATCGTATGACAGGCCGAGCTCGCGAGCCCCTCCCGCCCCAGTCTCCGTGAAGTCATCGACGTTCAACGATGCGAACTGCAATCCGGCAAAGGGCGTTATCTCAAACGGCTTGATCTGTTCTTTATAACCCGTCTCGAAATTGCCGCTTACGGAATAGCCGTTGAACTCCCCGTTCAGATTGTTACTGACGCCCGGGATCGATGCCTGACGACTCTCGTGATTGTCGAAATTATCGTATGCGAGGTCAGCGGTGGCGTAAAGGTGCTCATACCTTAAAGCTCCATATCCCCCAACGTGCCACGCATCCGCGCTGCCGCTCGTATCGCGGTCAGGCACACTGAAGGTGAAATGGCTGTTACCGCCGGCGATGCCGGCAATAATGCTCGGCGATACCTGGAAGTCAAGGCCCATATTGAAACCGCTGCCATGCTGACTGGTATCGGCCGCTCCAACATGCGAGTCCCCTTTATAGTCCGAACCGCCTTCGTATCCAGATGACCACATCCTCCAGTTGCGAGGAGATTGCTGCGGCACACTAGCTGAGTCGGTCGCGGAATCATTCGGGATGTATTGTGCGTACAGCAAATCTTTATCGCCCGACAAAGAATAACCGCTGGGATCTTTCGGATCGCCAGATACCCAGTAGTTAACCCGATGTGCGATCGAGGTGTGAAAATACTTGTCTGACAAAAAATCTGCCTGTTCAACCGCTGAAACTCCTTCGCCCGAAAGCGAATCGTAAACCAGCCTAAGCGTCTCCACGTTCGGGATATAGAACAGCTCGGTTGCGATGGGCCGGAAAGCGGGAGACGTCTGAGCGCGCTGAATCCGGTTGATCGCTGAACCGACCGAGCGCTCGTTTTCCGTCAGGCCCGCAGGCGAATAATCAATCACAGTATTCAGGTCGATGTCTCTCTCGCCCGGGTAGACCAGCGAATAGGTCGCAACCGCTGTATTCTGCGCCTGCAGAGTTAGTCCATCGTGAGTCTCGCCGCCCGCCGCCGACACCAGAATGTAGTTGTGAGTGCCAGGCAACGCATACCCCGGGGCGGTCGTCGGGTCGATCAGGTTAATGACTACCGAACCGGAAACATCGGCCGTACCTGTAGCGTTAATACGATCGGTAATCCGGTTTTTCAGGTCGAGATCGACGCCATATACGGCATTAGCTGTCTGGACGAGGTTCCCGTTAAGGCGGGTCCTGAGCACGCGCTGGAAAGCGCCCGGCGACAGCAACCCCTCGTTCGTCAGCGTATTGCCTTGGCCGAGATATACGGTGGCGCCTGAATCAAATATCGCGTTCGCATTGTTGTCGAAGGGGTTTGCACCAGTGCCCAGATCCACCGAGCCAATGACCAGGCCGTTGTTGCTGATGTGATCGCTGCCGGTGGTGCCGAGGATGGCGAACCCGTCGATGCCCTGCACCGTCGTAATGATGCCGTCGTTGTTGAGCTGATTATCAGCGCCGCCCAGGATAGAGACGCCGGCGCCCTGTCCGCTGCCGCCATAGACAATGCTCTGCTGCAGCGATGACGCATTGCTGATGTCGACAGTTATGTCGCCGCCCCCATTGGAGCCGGACGACTGCGCAACGATTCCGATGCTGTCCGCGCCGGGTGCTATGATATTGCCCACGCTGTTGAGAAACACTGCCCCGCCCGTGCCCGCACCGCCAGCCGTGCCCATGAAGATGTTGTCAACGGCACCCCCTCCACCCCCGATGCTCTGGACGAGCACTCCGATAGAGCGGTCACCGTAGACCGTTACATCGCCAGTCTGGTCGATATGGATGTCGCCACCGTTGCCGCTGTTGCCGGAATTGAGAGTCAAGGCGATCTGGCTGGGGTCCATGTCAGTGAACACCGCTCCACCACCGCCGCCGATGGATTGCACGACCATTCCGTAGGACAACGGACCATAAGTAGTGACATTGCCTATGTTGGAAAGAGTGATGTTGCCGCCATTGCCGGAGGTGCCATTCGTGCCGCCAATAGCAATTTGAACGCTGTCAAGCCCCGTCAATGTCATACTTCCGCCGCCACCGCCGATGCTTTGAAGCATCAACCCCTGAGCCTGCGCGCCGGTTGTGCTCACGTCGCCCGCGTATGTCAAGTTCAGGTTGCCGCCATTGCTTGAGGTCCCATTGACCGCACCCAGGCTCGCGGTGCTGGTGGCCAGCGCCGGAGTCATCGCGGTGAAGGAATGTACGGCCGGCGCAATCATCGGCTCTGGGCCGGTGGAAAGCACCGCAGCCGTCATGGTTGTAGGACTGACGCTCGGCGCAATCCTCGGTGCCGGGACGGTGGCTTGCTCCGCGGTCGTCACGGTGGTGGGATTGACACTCGGCGAAATCCTCGGTGCCGGAACGCTGGCTTGCTCCGCAGTCGTCGCGGTGGTAGGATTGACACTCGGCGAAATCCTCGGTACCGGAACGCTGGCTTGCTCCGCAGTCGTCGCGGTGGTAGGATTGACACTCGGCGAAATCCTCGGTGCCGGGACGGTGGCTTGCTCCGCAGGAGCCGGAACCCGGCTCACGTCGACCGTCAGGCTGCCTCCGCCTCCGCCAATCGATTGGACCGTGGACCCCGTAGACTGGTCGCCCGCGGTGCCGACATTGCCGGTGCGATTCTGAGTCACGCTGCCGCCGCTGCCGTTGGAGGAATTCGTCACGCCCAAGGCGAGTTCGAGGTTAACGTTAGCATTGCTATCCACTACGACATTCGATGTCGTGTTGCCGCCGCCGCCGCCGACAGACTGCATCAGTGAACCCAGCGACTGCTTGCCACTGGTAAAGAGGTCACCGAGTTGTGTCGCGGAAATGGCGCTGCCGATCGCATTCTCCGCCGCGGTGGCGCCAAGTTTGATAAGAGAAGTCACCTTCGCCATCGTTGTCTCGCTGGTCCCGGGCAGTTCACTGCCATCGGGGGCGAACTGCGCAGCATGCTGGCTGAAATCGAGGAAGAGATCCACGTTGCCGCCGCCGCCGTTTATCGACTGACCCAGCTGCGCCGTGCTGTTGTTGCCAAGCATTTGGATGGTGCCCGTGGAGTTGATGATCACGGTTCCGGCCGTGCCCTTTGAGCCGCCACCCAACAGGGTTGAGATGCCTAGATCAGCCGCCATCCAGGCGGGGCTTGTAATGGAGTAGCCCATTTTCCCGCCGCCGCCGCCCACGGACTGGGCGAAAATGCCGTAGGAGTCGTCGCCGTGGCTTATTATCGAGCCTGTATTATTGACCACCACGTTGCCGCTGTTGGCGCCGTCCCCGCCAAAGCCTCCCATCCCGATATTTAGCAGGGTCGACTGAAGGGCGGTCTGCGGATTGGCCAGGATATCGCGCGACAGCGCCATGGCCATCCCGCCGTCGCCGCCGCCGCCGCCGACGCTTTGCGCGTAGATGCCATACGCCTTCTGACCGTAGACCTCGATGGAACCGTTGTTCGTCACGGTAACATTGCCGGATGAGTTGCCATCGCCGCCGATACCGCCAACTGAGAATACACCGGTCTTGCCGCTTGCGGCTTGGGATGTCGTGGACCCAAGCGCCATAGAGCCCGAAATGCTCATGCCGCCGATGCCGCCACCCCCGCCGATAGATTCGGCCATGATGCCATGTGCCTTGTCGCCATATGTGGTTATCGAGCCGTCATTGGTAACTACGACATTACCGCCCGTCCCGCCGTCGCCGCCTGAGCCGCCCAAACTTAAATTGATCGAATTGGCGGTGGACGTGTCGGTTCCTATAGACTTCGTGTTGGACTTTGTTGTGCTGCCGACGCCGCCGCCCCCGCCTATACTCATCGCCAGAATGCCATAGGCATTCTCGCCCTCGGTGATTATCGTGCCGGAGCCTGCCGTGCTATTTGTCAGGTTGGAGACCGTGACGTTCCCGGCAGCGCCCCCGGTGCCGCCGGTGCCGCCGATAGCCACGGAAAAAGAATTGCCGCTACTGCTTCCTTGCACAGACTGATTAACAGATTCTACGTTACTCGCATTGCCGCCGCCGCCACCGACGGATTGAGCAAAGATCCCGACGGAATTAGCGAGTGCGGTGCCGATCCCGCCGTAATTGGTCACCGTTACGTCTCCGGCCACGGCACCACTGCCACCGGAACCTCCGACCGCGACGGCGATGGTTGTCCCTGAAGTGTCCGATTTAAAGCTATACAGATTTTCTGTAGCCACTCCGGATATGCCGCCACCGCCACCAATGCTCTGTGCCAGTATAGCGTACGAACTTACGCCATTCGTGATGATTATGCCGGTGTTGTCGACCGTGACATCGCCACTCGTCATGCCGCTGCCCCCGTTGCCTCCGACACTGGCTGTAGCACTGAAGGCTGTCGAATCTTTGACTTTGCCTCCTGAGCTTGCCTCACCGCCGGTACCGCCGCCACCGCCAATGGACTGGGCCAGAATGCCCAGGGAACCATTCCCAGAGGTATGCACGTACGCGCTGCTGGTCACATTGACAATGCCGCCAGTCCCGCCAAAGCCGCCGCTGCCGCCCAGGGAGACCGCGGCGGTTGGCGCCGTAAAGTAACCCAAGGTACTGGCTGATCCACCATTGCCGCCGCCACCGCCGACGCTTTGCGCAAAGATCGCGTGAGCGCCGACACCATTTGTGATTACAGCGCCCGCCGCATCCAGCGTGACGTTTCCGGCGCTGCCGCCCTCGCCGCCTTGCAGTCCGACCGAAACGCTATATGACTGGGGCGGCGAATCCTCGCCTCCGTCCGGCGTACCCAGACTCATGGAACTGGCAGAGCTGTTGCCGCCGCCATTGCCGAGCGATTGCGCCAGCATGCCGTAGGAACCATCTCCGTGGGTGATGACAATTCCGTCTGAGGAGAGCGTCACGTCCGAGCCGGAGCCGCCGGTGCCGCCCTCGCGGCCGAGCGAGATGCCAACCTTGCCACCATCATTGAAGGAAGTGGCCATGCTGGTCTGCGTATTGCCGCCGCCGCCGCCGATAGACTGGGCCAGGATGCCGTAGGAGTTGCTGCCGAACGTCTCTATGTCGCCCACTTGATGCACATCGACTGCCGCGCCGTTTCCGCCATCGCCGGTGCCGCCGCCCACCGCCACGTTAAGCCCCATATTCTTCTTGTTTTTACCCTCGTAGGTGACAGCCATGTTCAGGTTGGCATTGCCGCCGCCGCCGCCGATCGACTGCGCCAATATGCCGTGGCTGCTGTCCTGATAGGTCACGATGTCACTGAAATTGGTCACGTTGGCCACGCCGGAATTGCCGCCGCTCGCGCCCGAACCTCCTATCGCTATTTGCGCCTCAAAGCCCGCGTCCGTGTTGTCGCTGCCGGCCAAGCTGACTCCGGCGATGAAATTCATACCTGCGTCGCCACCGCCGCCGCCAATGCTTGAGGCCTCGATCGCGTAGGCGCTGACACCATTCGTGATCACAGCGCCCGTCGCAAGCGATGAGGTGCCACGCGAGATCGTCGCAGATCCGCCATCGCCGCCGCCCGTACCCGAACCGCCTATCCCGAGGCTGATTGGCGAGCTCTGCTTGGCAAAAACTCCCGTCACGTTCATGCCGCCGTTTCCGCCGCCGCCGCCGATGCTTTGCGCAGCCACGCCTCGGGCATCGTCGCCAGTGGTCATCACGGTACCATTTTGCGTTACCGAAACATTGCCCGCGTTTGCCCCCAGGCCGCCGTTTCCGCCAATACCGGCCACTATGGATAAATCGGTCTTGCCGCCAGAGTTTGACGAATCAGCCCAGTTGACCTCGCCGCTGACATTCATTCCGCCAGTGCCGCCGCCACCGGCGATGCTCTGGGCCATGATGCCGTGAACCCAGCTGCCTGAAGTGACTATATTTCCCGTATCGTTGACCGTGACATCGCCGCTGGCCGCGCCAGCTCCGCCAAAACCGCCGATGCCGACCGTGATCGAAGGCACGCTGCTATCCTTGTTGATGGCAAGTCCGCCGCTCACATTCAGGCCGCCGTTGCCGCCGCCGCCGCCCAGACTCTGGGCCATGATCCCGGCCGAGCTTTGTTCCTTTGAACTATCCCCTGAATCATACAGATCGGCTGCGGCTGTCACCGTCACAGCCTTACCAATGCCGGCATTGGCGCCGAAGCCGCCGACCCCGACGATCAGAGGGGAATCGGTTACTATCCCGCCACTGACATTCATGCCGCCGTTTCCTCCGCCTCCTCCCGCGCTCTGCGCAAGAATCGCGGAATGCCCGGCTCCGGCGGCATTTATAAATCCACCGCCGGTGACGGTCACGTCGACCGTGTCGGCATTGCCGCCGCCACCGCCAAATCCGCCTACGCCCACCATGATTCCGTAGGCGTCGTTGGAAGAACTATTGAATGTAAGAGAAAGAGCTGAACTCACATCGATGCCGCCGTTGCCGCCGCCACCGCCTATCGACTGCGCTACGATGCCGTGCGAACCCGTTCCCCCCGGCACTGTGGGGTTGGCTTCGATTGAGCCATCGAATGTTACATTAACCTTTCCCGCCGTGCCGCCGCTCCCGCCAAAACCGCCCACGCCTATCGACGCCCCCACCGATTTCGAACCTGAACCGGAACCAGCGGAAATATCCAACGAGCCGGTCACATTGGTTCCACCGTTGCCGCCGCCGCCGCCTATCGACTGCGCGAGAAGCCCGTTTGAATCGTTGCCGAATGTCAAAACATCGCCGGTTACGTTCAAAGACACATCCCCGGCATTGCCGCCGCCGCCGCCGAAGCCGCCGAGGCCCACACCGATGGCCGCCCCGCTTTCTCCTGTCAGATTGACCGCTCCCGTAATATCCGTCCCGCCGTTGCCGCCGCCGCCGCCGATTGACTCAGCTACGACCGCAGAGGAATGGTCTCCTAACGTGACGATCATGTTGTCTGCCGAGGTCGTCACTGTGCTGCTGACATTCCCGGCATTGCCGCCGTCGCCGCCGAAGCCGCCGAGGCCCACGCCCAGCGTGCCGCCGCCGGTCTTGCTCAAGTTGAAAGCCCCGGTCACATTCAGGCCGCCGTTGCCGCCGCCGCCACCCAGACTCTGGGCGACTATCGCGTCCGAATGCGTGCCATAGGTCACGACGCCTCCGGTCACCTGGCTCGCGACCGAATTGCCAGCACCGCCGTTGCCGCCGAAACCGCCTATACCTACGGCCAAGCTGCCGCTCATATCGGACGCGGTGAGCGCGCCCGTCACATTGAGGCCGCCGTTGCCGCCGCCGCCGCCGAGCGACTGCGCCAGGATGCCGGCCGAATAGTCGCCGGAAGTCTGCACAAGGCCCGTGAACGTGCTGTTCACCGCCCCGGCAGCGCCTCCTCCGCCTCCAAAGCCGCCGATTCCCACGCCGACCGCGCCAGATCCCTTGGTCGACAAGGAAACATCTCCGCTGACATTGATGCCGCCATTGCCGCCGCCGCCGCCCACACTTTGCGCCAGCAGGCCGACGGAGTTGCTGTAGCCGGTCATGATGTTTCCGTTGACGTTCGAAGTGACCGTATCCGCATTACCTCCGGTCCCTGCGCTTCCACCCAAACCGAAACCCAGCGCAGCGCTCCCTTTTTGCGCAGCGGATATCGCGGCCGAGACATTCATCCCGCCATCGCCGCCGCCGCCACCAAGCGACTGGGCCACGATGCCGGACGCATTCGTGCCGTTGGTCGTCACGTTGTTATTGACAGTCAGGTTCACCGTGGAGCCGTTGCCGCCTCCGCCGCCGCTTCCGCCAAGACCGACTGCCATTGAAACGCTGGCCGCACCCGCACCGGAAAATCCCGCTGAGACATCAAAACCGCCGTTGCCGCCGCCGCCGCCAAGCGACTGGGCCAATATGCCTCCAGAGGAATTACCCGTCGTCGTAACGTCGTCGCTCGTGGAGGCGTGGACCGCACCGCCGTCGCCGCCGCCGTCGCCGCTTCCGCCGAGACCGACAGTCACAGTACCGCTGGCTGAAGGAGCACCGGAAAGTCCCGCGGAGACATTAAAGCCGCCATTGCCGCCGCCGCCACCGATCGACTGCGCGACAAAGCCGGTGGAATTGTCCCCAAACGTATTAATCGTACCAGTCGAAGAAGCATTGACTATGCCGCCGTTGCCACCGCCTGCGCCACTGCCACCGAGGCCAACGGAAATCGCGGCGCTGGCGCTTTCTGATCCCGAAAGTCCGGCAGATACATTGTAGCCGCCGTTGCCTCCGCCGCCACCGATCGACTGCGCGACAAAGCCGGTGGAATTGTCCCCAACCGTAACAATCGTACCAGTCGAGGCAGCGTTGACGATGCCACCGGCGCCTCCGCCTGCGCCACTGCCTCCCAGGCCAACAGTAACCGCGGCGCTGGCATCCCCTGCCGCCGAAAGTCCGGCAGATACATTGAAGCCACCGTTGCCGCCGCCACCCCCGACAGATTGCACAAGAATGCCGCTGGAGTACTGGCCGGACGTAATCACATCAGATTGAAGGTCAGCCGTGGCCGCTCCACCGTTGCCGCCACCGCCGCCACTGCCGCCAAGTCCAACGTTTACCGCCCCTCCTGCATCACCGGAAATGGCGATCCCGGCTACGATGGAGTAGCCACCGTTGCCGCCGCCGCCGCCAAGCGACTGCACCAGGATTCCCGTGGAACTGTCGCCCGATGTGCGGATGGTTCCCGCACGCGTAGTGGCCGCCACCTGGCCGCCCTGACCGCCGCCTGCGCCGCTTCCGCCAAGACCGACCGCCACCGAACCGCTGGCCGTACCCGAACCGGCAAGTCCCGCGGAGACATCAAAGCCGCCGTTGCCGCCGCCGCCGCCCACTGACTGGGCCAATATGCCTCCAGAGGAATTACCCGTCGTCGTAACGTCGCCACTCTTAAACGCGTAGACCGCACCGCCGTTGCCGCCGCCTGCGCCGCTTCCGCCAAAACCAACGGCAAGCGAACCGCTGGCTTCACCCGCGCCGGAAAGTGCCGCGGAGACATTATAGCCGCCATTGCCGCCGCCGCCACCTATTGACTGCGCGACGAAACCGGTGGAATTGTCCCCCATCGTAACAATCGTACCGATCGAAGAAGCGTTGACGCCGCCGCCTGCGCCGCCGCCTGCGCCCTTGCCTCCCAAGCCGACGGATACCGCGGCGCTGCCGACTCCTGATCCATCAAGTCCGGCAGCTACATCGTAGCCGCCGTTGCCGCCGCCGCCACCGACAGATTGCACAAGAATGCCGCTGGAGTTCTGGCCGGTCGTCATAACATTAGATTGGAGGTCAGCCGTGACCGCTCCACCTGCTCCGCCACCGTCACCTTTGCCGCCAAGTCCAACGTCAACCGATCCTGCCGACCCTCCGCCAATGGCGCCCCCGGCCGCGATGGAGTAACCACCGTTGCCGCCGCCGCCGCCGACCGACTGCACCAGGATCCCCGTGGAACTGTCGCCCGATGTGCTGATGGTTCCCGCACGCGTAGCAGCCGTCACCTGGCCGCCCTGGCCGCCATTGCCGCCTTCTCCCCCGATAGACACCCCAATCGTGCCGGCGGCATCACCAGAGAGGGCAAGTTCAGCGGCTATCGATCCGCCGCCGTTGCCACCGCCGCCGCCCACTGATTGAACCAGCAGGCCGGTGGACTGCTCCCCCTCTGTCATAATATTCCCCTGCATGCCCACCTGAACCGTTCCACCATCGCCGCCGCTGCCACCTTTGCCACCGAGGCCGACAGAGATGGAGCCGCTGAAAAACTCTGAACCGCTTCCGCTGGCTGAAACTGCCAGCCCGCCGTTGCCGCCGCCGCCGCCGACGCTCTCCGCCAGAAAACCAGTGGACCGGTCGCCAGTGGTCTCAATGTTTCCGTCAAATCCTGTGCTAGTTAAAATGCCCGAGCCATTGAAAGCGCCTACAGTGACATTGCCGCCCTTGCCACCGCTGCCGCCACTGCCGCCAACCGTCACAGAGAGCCCTGCCGCAACCGGCCCCGCAGCAACGGCCGCGGCTACCGCGTAGCCGCCGTTGCCACCGCCACCGCCCACGCTCTGCAGCATAACACCTGTCGCATCCTGCCCGGCCGTATCGATAATGCTGGATCCCGCGCCTTTCGTCATCGTGACCACTCCGCCGTCACCACCACTACCACCCTGTCCGCCCACCGCGATGGAAGCATCACCGCCGAAGCCTACCGACGCCGATATGGTGCCGCCACCGGCGCCACCACCGCCTCCCACGGACTGCGCGAAGAGACCGATCGAACGGTCGCCTGAGGTACTGATAAGCGAGGCGGGACCGGCAGCCTGACCCTGTAAGGTCACGTTGACATCGCCTCCGGCGCCGCCGCCACCACCCTCCCCGCCCACCGCGACGCTCGCAAAGGCCCCCGCTGCAATCGCGGTGCCGCCACTGCCGCCTCCGCCACCGATGGACTGCGCCAGGATGCCGGTCGCGTCTGAGCCTTGCGTCTCGATGACACCACCCTGAGTAATGCTGACCAATGCGCCAGTGCCGCCGCCAGCCCCGCTTCCGCCGATATCGATCATACCGCCCGAGGAGCCGCCGTCGCCGCCGCCACCGCCGATGCTCTGGGCCACTATGCCGCGTGCACCGTTGCCGTTGGTGAAGATGGATCCGTAATTTTCTACAATGACCGCCCCGCCATTGCCTGCAACAGCTCCGCTGCCGCCTATCGCGACCAGACCGCCGGCCTCGGAACCGCCGCCGCCGCTGCCCCCGATGCTCTGGGCAAGTATGCCGTCGGACGATACTCCATTGGTGAATATCACACCAGTACTGTTATTCGTGACATGCACGGCGCTGGAAAAGCCGCCGCTGGAGCCGGACCCGCCAAGCGCAATAAGCCCTCCGCTGGTGCCGCCGATGCCGCCGCCGCCGCCGATGCTCTGTGCCACGATACCGTCAGCATGAGCTCCCATTGTGGTTATATGGCCATTGTTGGTTACGGTGACAATACCGCCATTACCGCCGTTGTCAGCGCTGCCCACCAGGGCCAGCAGTAAATTGCCTGACGTGCCGGACGAGCCTCCCGAGCCCCCGATGCTTTGAGCCACAATGCCGTGCGCATAATCTCCGCTGGTGTAGATGACACCGGTGGCTTCGTTGGTGACGCTGACTGTCCCTCCGCTGCCTCCATAACCGCCAGAGCCGCTTTCACCTACAAGACCCCAGGTGTCGCCACCGCTGCCGCCATTATTGCTCTCGCTCAGGGCATAAATACCATAGGCGCCGGCACCCGAGGTGGTAATGGTGCCATAGTTGTCCACCGTGACAGCGCCGCCGTCACTGGAATGTCCACCTGTACCCCCTCCCGGTGCGACATACCCGCTGCCGCCGTTGCCTGCCTGTCCGCCTATGCTGTAGGCATAGATGCCATACATGTTGTCACCGGTAGTGGCGACCGTTATGTTGGGATTATTCGTATTCGTTACAGTAACAGTTCCTCCAGCACCGCCGTTGCCGCCAGCCGCGCCGGGCCAGAACGATAAATAGCTATTCCCGCCATTTCCTCCGGAGCCGCCGATGCTTCCGGCCTCGATGCCGATTTGGTCAATTGTCGAAATATTGGTATAGTTGGAGTAATTTACCGTGGGACCGGGGTCTCCGTTTCCGCCGGACGTGGGCGGCCAGAAAAGCGCGCCAGCACTGCCATTGGAACCTCCCGCACCAACGCCGACGATGCTTACTCCTCCAGCACCGCCAGAGACAACTGGAGCTGTTGGGGGAGTCGAGGGGAGCGGGGTGGGTTGTGTTATTTGTTGCTGGAGGGTCGTATCCAACTCGTCATATGTAAAGGTCGTTGTATAACCGAGGCTGGTGATAGTCGCTTGAAAGGTGCCCGCATTAATACTGTCGATGTAGAATGCGGTAGGAGGAGTGGCGTTGTTATAGAATGTTTGACCTGCTGTTTTCACAAGATAATCATAGCCGTCAGCCAATTTAACAAAAGAGACAGCTCCGCCGGTGCTGGCCGGATCATATATAAAACCGCTGACAGTAGTGTTCTGCAGAGTTATCGGATTGTAG
Organism: Nitrospirota bacterium; assembly: GCA_963721805.1. Taxonomy (GTDB): domain Bacteria; phylum Nitrospirota; class Thermodesulfovibrionia; order Thermodesulfovibrionales; family JdFR-86; genus CAVRJY01. The sequence goes on from CAVRJY010000004.1 coordinate 224,440, forward strand.
ACCGTTTCTCCAATAGTAGAGTTCCACAATGGAAGAGGCGCGGATTCGGCCCACGAGGCCATTGACATTGACAGGAACAATAAAATGAGAAACGCCTGCCATACAATCGAACCCGAACGACTCCGCGACGAGATACCGTCTGATCTGAAAAGCCTCCGCAGAGCGGTCCCTGTGTTTTTTACCTCACTCATTTGATCCCCCTATATAATTTTGTCTCACCTGTGGGTGAGAATATTCCGCACGATAATCAGGCAGCTATTTCGGTATCGCTACCATGAATCTGACGATAGCGGATTTAAGTAAAAGTATCTTCGTGGAGGTGTGGTTTGGAGATAATCCACTGCCTAATGAATATTCTATTTGGCACTCCTGCCACAATAAGACGTAACTAGAATACTACTGAGCCAGTAGCTTAGCAATATCTATTTGTAATTATCAATATATCTAGAATACCCGAAATTGATAATCGCGCCCTGCATTAGTCCGCCATTTCAAGGCGCGAACAAAATGCGGCTGAACGTCTCAACAAGTTCAATGTGAAGGTGGACGCAAGGGTGATAAAGACTCAATAGTCAGACTCAGCCAGCTCCTGACAGTTACAGTTTAGTGACAGTGATCGGATTTTCAGGTAGAGGGGGGTTGGGAGAAATCCTCCTAACCCCCTGATTTTATTGGTGCCGGTGGTGGGAGTCGAACCCACACATGGTTGCCCATAGCGGATTTTGAGTCCGCCGCGTCTGCCATTCCACCACACCGGCTCGGTTGATTCTAAAGGATGTTTTGCGCTGCGGTCAAACCTGGCCCAAACAGCCGTAGCGGGCATCGCCGCGCACGGCTATCCTCGCCCCGCGCCTGAGAGCTCTATGATCAGGGATGAAAACGACTCCACCATACGCTCCATCGAGAGCCGCTCGACCGTCCGCCTCGCACGGGCGGCAAGCGCAGCCCGAAGGCCGGCGTCGCCAGCCGTGCGCGCGATCGCGGCGCGCAATGCAACAGCGTCGCCGGGCGGCACCAGCAGGCCCGAGACGCCGTCTTCTATGATCTCCGGGATGCCCGAGGCGCGCGTCGAGACGACGGCGGTGCCGACCGCCATCGCCTCCAGTATGACGTTGGGCAGGCCCTCATACAACGAGGGCAGGACGAGGAAATCGGAGGCCTTGATGTATTCGGCGGCGTTTCGCCTGTATCCGAGAAACTCGATCCCTCCGAAGCCCTGAAGGACGCCCTCCATGCTCCCATCCCCGATAGCGAGGAAACGGAAGGCCCGCCCCGGCATCTCCCGCAGCGCGGCCATGAGATATCCGATCCCCTTGCGCTCCTCGATCTTGCCCGCATAGATGCCGTATATCGCGTCGCCGTCGAGGCCGAGAGAGCGCCTGAGCTCCCTCTTTGGGGGGAGCGCGTCAAAGCGCCTGAGGTCGACGCCATTTTGGATCACGCGGATGCGTCCGGGTGCGGCATACCCACGCGAGCCGAACTCGCCGGCCACTATGCGCGAGTTCGTGACAACGAGCGAGCCGCGCCTGAAGGCCCTCTTGAATATGAACTTCTTGAGGGCTCCAAACCGCACCTCGTGGTTGAACATGTGCTCCAGCGAGCTGCGCTCCGAAAACAGGAGCCTGCCGTGCCCGGCCAGGAGCGCCGCTGCGGCCGTGAGCGTTATCGAGTAACTCAGCCACGACATTATGACTTGCGGCCTGAACGCCCGTATCTCGGCGTACAGCAGGCCGAGGGCCTTTGGCGTATCGCGGCGCATTTCCTCCCAGTGGCATACGACGTCGAGCCCGGCCGCGCGGGCATCGGCGAGCCTTTGGCCCCCGCCAGCCGTCAGAAACACCCGCAGCTCGAAGCGCTCGCGGTCGAGCCGCCTTACGAGTTCGAGGAACTGGTGTTCCGCGCCGCCGCCGCCCAGGTGGTCTATCACCGCCAGCAGCCTTACTTTTTTATCCACGTCTCCCACCACCTGAGGAAGAAGTACAGGCCGAAGAGCTTGTGCCATAAATAAGCTCGCCCGGAGCGCTGCGCCTCGGCGAGGCCCTGGATGTAGTCTCGGTTGACGTAGGGCTGCGCCGGGAAATCCATCAGCCGCTCGGCGATGCGGGTCTTCCTTAAAAGCGCTCCCGGTATGTCAAAGCCCTTCTTGCGCTCGATGTCCAGCTCCGCGGGAAGGTGCCTGGCCGCAAGGCGCTTGAGGATATACTTCTTGATCCCGCCCCTGAGCTTGAGGCTGCCCGGGACCCTGCCGAACGCATACTCCACGATCCGGTAGTCCAGCAGCGGGCAGCGGACCTCGAGTGAGTTCATCATGCTCGCCCTGTCGACTTTCACGAGGATGTCATCCACGAGCGAGGTCTTGAAGTCCGCGCGGCACATGCGCGTCACGAAATCCCCGCCCTTGCCCATCATCGACTCCCGATAGGCAGTGGGGGCCGCCAGGTCCATGGCCCTCAGGACGTCGCGGGTGAAAAGCCTCTGCCGTTGCTCGGGCTTGAAGATCTGCGTGGGGTACGTGAAGCAGGCGTCCTGCCCGCGCGCGATACCGGCCAGGGTGTTCTTGCCGAAGAACCCCTCGGGCATGGCGGACGACGCCAGCCCTGCGATCCCCTTAAGCGGCGGAAATGCAAGCCTCGCAAACCGCCTGGCGGTTGCGGCCGAGTGGTAGTGGATATAGCCCCCGAAGAGCTCGTCCCCCCCGTCGCCGGAGATCGCGACGGTAACGTGCCGCCGCGTCTCGCGTGAGAGGTAGTACGTCGGCAGGAGCGAGTTGTCGTATATCGGTTCGTCGAGCAGCGAGGAGATATGCTCGAGGTCGTCGTCAACCCTCGGCGTCACGACGATCTCGGTGTGGTCGGTCTGAAGCGCGCGCGCCACGATGGCGGCATACCGCCGCTCGTCGTCCGCGATCCCCTCAAACCCCACGCTGAACGTGCGGATGGTGCCGCTGTGGACGCGCCTCATCAGCGCGACGACCAGGCTCGAATCCACCCCCCCGCTCAGAAACGCGCCGAGCGGGACGTCGGAGACAAGCCGCATCCTTACCGCATCGAGCAGCGCGCCTTCCAGATACTCGAGCGCCTCGGCCTCGGATACCGGCGCGCCCTGCGGCGGGAGGTCCCAGTAGGGACCGGCCTCAAGCCTCCCGGTACGGAGGTCGAACTCAAGGGCATGGCCGGCCGGGAGTTTCCTGACCCCCTCGGCCAGCGAGAGCTCCCCGGCAGCGTAACCCAGGGACATGTACTGGTTGAGCGCCGGGAGGCTTATCTCGCGGGGCGTGATCCCGGCCGAGAGTATCTGCTTGAGTTCGGACGCGAAGACAAACGCCCCGTTACGCGCGGCATAAAAAAGCGGCTTCTTGCCGGCGCGGTCGCGGGCCAGAAACAATCGCTCCTCCAGGGCGTCATAGATGCCGAAGGCGAACATCCCGTTTAGCCGGTCAAGCGCCTTTCGGCCGTGCCGGACATATGCGGCGAGCAGGACCTCGGTGTCCGAGGACGACCTGAACACCTCGCCCTCGGCCTCGAGCGACCGCCTGATCTCCTGAAAATTGTATATCTCCCCGTTGAAGACTATGCGGTAGCGGCCCGAGGGGTCGGCCATCGGCTGGTGGCCGAGGGGGGAGAGATCGAGGATCGAAAGCCTGCGGTGTCCGAGCCCGGCGCGGCCCGAGGGCGATACGTATACGCCTTCGTCGTCCGGCCCGCGCCTGGCGATCAGGGCGAGGGCCTGCCCGACGAGGTCCTGCGTGACCTCGCCGCCGGGGCTCAGTATCCCGAATATGCCGCACATGCCGTCAGTCGCGCGCCTGGCGCCCTGTCACACGAGATGGGGTTCATCCATCCTTCATTCCGATAAAGAAATATCCGCTTGCAAACAGACGGTTGTTCTTCCTTCTCCTGAGGATCACGTCGAAATACTTGACCCAGAAAAAAGCGAAACGCGCGATGACCCCGAGCCCCTCTGAAACATACCTGCTATCCGACTGTGCCCGGAAAAAATCTATGAGGGCCCAGGAGAGCCCCGAGCCGCTCCCCTGCAAACACCCGGAATCGATACGCCTGAGGCCCGGAAACAGGCGCATCAGCCCCTGCTCCGTGAACCTCCAGTAATCAGCCGGGTCGGGATGGTAGCCCTGCATAAACGGGGCTGCGATATATGCCTTGCCGCCGGGCTTCAGCACGCGGTGCATCTCGCGCGCCGCCAGCCAGGGGTCTTCTATATGCTCAAGGGTGCCGGTGCAGATCACGCAGTCCGCGCTCCCGTCCTTAAACGGAAGCTGGTGTATGTCGCCCACCACCTTGGTGTTGCCGGTCACGAACTTGTCGTACGAGACAACTTCCTGGTTTATAAAGCGGCCTCCGCTGCCGATGTCCAGTATCACGCCGCCGGCCGGCAGCGTGCCCAGAAATCCGTTGAGGTGCGCGTCGCGGGGGAGCGTGAGGTTCGGCATGAAGTGCCAGATGCTGAAGCGGGTCCCTTTATAGTAAGGCATTTCGCATGCAACTCCAGTTCATATTATGTGCTCGGCCCGCTCGACGAGCATGACAGGGACGTCCCCTTCGACCGGAAACCACAGCGCGCAGGACTTGCAGACTATCCGCCCGGCGGCCTCCTGGTATTGCACCATGCCTTTGCATTTCGGGCATGCGAGGATCGCGAGTATATCAGTCCTGACCGGCATCGTTGCCTCCATTTCCCCCTTGGTGCGGCACCGGCCCTAGGGCTTTGCCGCCCTGAGCGCCAGGAGCCTCGGAGGGATATATATATCTTTCAGCCCCCGGTCCCTGCACCACTGGAACACCTCCGGGTAGCTGTGCTTCCAGGCGAATTTCGGAGAGTACCAGTCGAACGTATCGAGCCACCTCCACTCGGCGTTCGGGTGCAGGCTGAACATGAAAAACTTAAACAGCGGCACCCTCAAAAAACGCGGCAGATGATACAGCGGTACGGGCAGCCACGAGAGATAATACACGAGCCGCTCGGGCATATGCGCGGTGAATTTTCTGATCATATCGCTTGGGAACTGGGAGAGCCTGAAGTACTCGGCATAGAGCCATACGGCTATCTCGCCGCCGGGCTTCAGCAGGGGCACCAGGCTGTCGAAGGCCTGCCGGGTGTCGGGCGTATGGTGCAGGACGCCGATCGAGAATATCGCGTCGAAGACCTCCGGCTTAAACGGCAGCGAGAATATGTCCGCCTGCACTATCTGGACGTTCGGCCTCTCGCCGATATTCAGATAGGCCGCGTCTACGGCGGTCGAAAGGTCTATGCCCACCACCGTGGCGCCCCAGCGCGAAGCGACTTCCGAGAACCGCCCGGAGCCTATCCCCACGTCGAGCACGAGCTTCCCCTTCAGGGCGTCAGGCGTCCATCCGGTGGAGTCTTGAAACGTGTCCTCGGACTCCGTCGTCCCGTTGAATATGTCCAGCTGCACCGTCCTGAACCGGTTCCATTCGAAGCTGAAATTCCCGACGTACTTGTCCGACGAGACGAACCTGGGGATGTGGTTTTCGATGCTGTAGGAATGCCCCTGGGCGCAAAGCAGCTCGCCGCGCTCGATGCTCTGTGAGGGGTCGGCGGGCGGGGCGCCCGCGAGCCTGAGGGCGGCTCCGCACGCGGGGCACTGAACTATATCAAGGAATGACAGTCTCACGGGCATTCCCTACGGATATTACGCACCAGGTCAGCATATCGCTTATTATTCACTACAGGGCGCGCAAAAGTCCATGCGGCGCTGCGCTGCGGGCCCTCAGGGTTCAGCGCGCTCAGCCCTTCTCACCGTCGCGGCAAAGGGATTCTATCATTGATTCATACTGTCTGAGGATTTCCGGAGCCGAGAAACGCTCGACCGAGGCGCGGGCGTTGCGCACAAGTTCCGCCCTGAGCCCGGAGTCGCCGAGCACCATGCGCAGCGCACCGGCCATGCCTTCGGCGTCCCCCATCCGGACGAGCATGCCGGTTCGGCCGTGCTCTATGATCTCGGACGGCCCGGAGGGGCAGTCGGTCGATATGACCGGGGTGAGGCAGGCCATGGCCTCGACCAGCACGTTGGGGAACCCCTCGAAGTCCGAAGGCAGCACGAACGCCCGAGCCCGAGCCATGTAGCGGTAAGGGTTTGGCTCGTACCCGGCGAACCTGACGCTTTCGGCGATGCCCATTTCCATGGCCATGGCCCTCAGGGACGCCTCCTCCTCCCCGGTGCCGAGGATCAGGAGATCGAGGCCGAACTCGTCCCTTACGGCGCGGAAAGCCCTCAGAAGCAGGGGGATATTCTTCTGCCGGGTAAGGCGGCCGGCGAACATGATATACGGCCTCGCATAATCGGCCGGCTCGTCCATCCGGGCCTCGATGCCGGCGATGTCCACCGGGTTATATATGAACGAGGTCGCCGCGTTGCGGACCCCCATGCGGAAAAGGTCGTCCGCCACTCCGCCGCAGACCGCGATTATGCGGTCTGCGCGGCGGTAAAGCCACTGCGTCAGGAAGATGCAGGCCATGCGCTTCATGCGGTTTCTTCCGCACATGGCATCGAGCTTGGACGAGAGGTTGATCCTCTCGCTGACCGCAACCCTGTACCCGCCGGGGGAGCCACCGCGGCCCATCAAGGCGACTATATTGGGCTCCCAAAGAAAGCTTACAACCGCCTGCGGGGCTATGGAATGCGTGATTTCCCTGTAACGCGAAACCATGGGCAGGAGTTCCCGGCTCAGCTCGTGCCCCGTTATGCCCAGCTCGTATACCGGGACGTCGCCCGGGACCTCCCCGAGCAGGTCCCCCTCGCGCCGGAACAGGAGCAGGTGGGGCTCGAACCGCTTGCGGTCGAGCCGCTTGAGGATAGTCAGCAGCACCCGCTCCGCCCCGCCGCCGCGCAGCGCGCTTATGAAAAAAAGGACCTTACACACGCCGAAACCCGAGGCCGACGGGCTCACAGACCGGGTATCGCAGCGCATCGCTTGGATTCATGCACTATGATAACCGATTTTGTGCGCGGCGATACCGCCGAGGGCTGATCAATGCGCAGATGCAGCACAAATCATTGACACGCTCAGCAGGGGCTATGTATTATGTATAATGATGAAGTCAGCCATATGGACTCAGTAATCATCAAGGTCGGATCTTCTTCAATCCGTTACATCTAAAACGATCCATGCCCATAAAATTTGATTGCATAGCCGTCAGCGCCGGAGCTGCGATATCCGGGCAATCGGCCTGTCTGCACCGTCAGGGCGCAGCGGCCGCCGGGCGCGCTTGAGCAGGATTTTATATATAGCGTCGGACTTTTATCCTTCAACCGGAGGGTATGCCAACGGCTGCACCTCATTCGTGCTCTCGCTGATGGAAAAAACCGGTGTCTCGGTCGACGTCATCACCTTCGCGCCGCTCTCGAACGCTGAAGAGTTAAATTATGAGCGGCTCTCGGTCTCGAGGATCCGCCTGCCGTGGCCATTGGGCGGCCTCAAGCCTTTTTCATTCGACCTGCTGCTTGCGTATCATATCCTCCGCCAGGCCGGGCGGAAACGCTATGACGCCATTTTCTTCGAGACCGCCGAGTACCCCCTCGCGGGGCTCCTGACCGCCTACCTCGTCAAAGACAGGCCGCGGGTAATGGTTCGCATTCACGCGTGCAGCGAAACGGAATGGGTCCTGTTCAGGCAGCAGTACCTGTATCTGGCAAAAAAATGGCCGACGATATTGTTCTTCAGGAAAGTCCGGTTCATCCTCTCAACGACATCATATTATATCGACTTCGCCAGACATCATTTTTTCAACGACAACGCGCTCCTGATAGCGTCGAAGCACTATTTCGTCCTGCCCAACATAGTCCGGCAACGGCCGGATCGCGGCCCGGCCCCCGGCCCCGGCATCGAACCGCTGTTCGAGCCCGGAGACAACATAGTCTTTTTTACGTTGGGGAGGATGGATTTTTTCGGCGAATTGCAGAAAAATTTCATAAGGCTCTTCATCGGCCTTTCCCTGTTGAAAGACAAGCCTTACTTCGCCAGGATAGTCCTCGCTATTGTCGGAACCGGAGAGATGAGGGGATACTACGAGGGCCTTGCGGAACGCCTCGGCATCAAATCCGCGGTCAGGTTCCATGACTATCTCTCAAACGGTGCGTTCAACGACCTGCAGAGGAGGTGCCATGGCGTCATCCTGGCCTCGACGTTCGAGGGCATGTCGATGTTTGCGCTCGAGGGGATGGCAAACGGCGCCCCGCTGCTGTTCTCCTCAAGCGGCGGCCTGAGCGAGCTTGTCGACGACCGGAAAAACGGCATACTCTTCGACCCGTTTGACGTCGACGACATAGCGGAGAAACTGGATTATTACATAACGGACATGTTGCCGGATATCGAATCGGTCCGCGCGAATTCGCGGAATAAATATGAACGGTGCTTTTCGGCGGACCTTACGGCCGGCAGGTTTTTGAAGATCCTCGACATCATAGAGAAGATATAACCCGCGAAGCTCCGTGCGCTTGATCTGTTAAAATGATCGGTGGACAGCTCACTGGCCGGACCGCCCGGCCTTGCGCGACGAAGCCCGCGGCCGCGGCCATATGCGCCGGCTGGGACGTCATGGAGGACTTTTTTAGACAGTGAGCGACGGGCAGGGAGATAAGCGTTTCGCCTTTGGCGAGAACTGGCAACGGTTCTTGAGCGTGCTTGACGACGGCCGGATTGCTGAGGCCGAGGCGTCGATAAAAGACATGCTCGGCGTAGGCACGCTCGAAGGCAAAAGCTTCCTCGATATCGGAAACGGAAGCGGCCTGTTCTCGCTTGCGGCCAGGCGGCTGGGGGCGCGCGTGCGCTCCTTCGATTACGACGCGCACTCCGTGGCCTGTGCGCTGGAGCTGAAGCGGCGGTACTTCCCTTCCGACGGCAACTGGAAGATCGAGCAGGGCTCGGTACTGGATGCCGGTTACATGAAGTCCCTCGGGCAGTACGACATCGTTTACTCCTGGGGCGTGCTGCATCACACGGGCTCCATGTGGCGCGCGCTCAAAAACGCGGGCGATGCGGTAAGCCCCGGCGGGAAGCTCTTCATATCCATATATAACGACCAGGGCTCCCGCTCCGTGCTGTGGACCCGCGTGAAGCGCCTGTACTGCTCGGGGCGCATCGGCCGGGCGGTCGTGCTGGGGGCGTGCATCCCATACATCGTCGGGGTCGAGTTCGTGAAGGACGGCCTCCGCCTGCGAAACCCTCTGAAGCGTTACAGCGAATACAGAAAGAACCGCGGGATGTCCGCGTTGCACGACCTGGTCGACTGGCTCGGGGGCTATCCCTTCGAGGTGGCGAAGCCGGAGGAGATATTCGAGTTCTACCGCGGGCGGGGCTTCAGCCTAGACAGGCTCAAAACCTGCGGAGGGACATTCGGCTGCAACGAATTCGTCATGACAAGGTCAGCCGGCCCTCCGGCTTCCTGAGCCCCATGACCGAGACCCCGGCATCGCATCTCGAGACGGCGGCAAAGGGCATTATCCTTGTCCTCGCAGCCACGGTCCTGAGCCAGCTGTTCTGGTTTCTGAGCAAGCTGTACGTCGCGACCGCGCTAAGCAAGCAGGACTTCGGGTTGTTCACCCTGGCCTGGACCATATTTTCGATCATAACAGCGGTAGCCACGCTCGGCCTGCCCGAGGGCCTGCTGCGCTTCATACCTCTTAAGGGCGCGCAGGGGGACCCTGAGGGCGCACGGGCCATGTCGAGGGCGGCCATGCAGATCACCTCGGGCATCTCGCTTTTTCTGGCCGTCCTTCTGTACCTGCTTTCCGGGCCCATCGCGGAACGCGTCTTCTACGACAAGGGGCTTGCATACCCTCTTAGGGCCGTTTCGCTCCTGATCCCCTTTATGCTCGTCTTCAAGACCGTGCTTTACATCCTGCGGGGCTACGGGTTCATCTACGTAAAGGTCTTAAGCGACATAGGCACCCCCGCGCTCTACGGCCTGCTCGTGGTCGCCTCCGCGTCGCTCATCCCGGGGATTACCGGCGTCCTCGGCGCATTCGTGATATCCCAGATGGCGGTGGCGGTGCTGGTGGTCGCATACGGGTACTCGATGCTCGGGAGGGCCAGCCTCTCGCCGTTTGGAGGGAGGCACCGGCGGGAGCTGCTGAGCTTTTCGTGGGTGATAATGCTGGTCTCGATCATAGACATGATGCTGGCCTGGACGGACAGCCTCATACTCGGCAGGTACGTCGACGCCACCAGCGTGGGCATCTACGGGATCGGCATGTCCATCGCCAAGCTCATCACGATGCCGTATGACACCCTGTGGTTTATATTCTTCCCCATCGCCGCTGAACTGTGCTCGGGCGGCAAGGACGCCGAGTTCAAGAGGACCTACCATGTCCTGATGAGGTGGAATTTTTTCCTTACCCTCCCGATATTTTTCGTCTGCTATTTTTTCCCTGAGACCACCCTCAGCATCCTGTTCAGGGACAAGTTCCAGGATGCCGCCACCCCGCTGAGGATACTCGCCATTGGGTTCCTCTCGCACGCGGTGCTGGGCATCAGCATCATATCGCTTGTGGCATCCGGGTACATGAAGACGCTGCTTAAGATCTCCTCGGCCGGGGCCGTCTTTAACATCGCGCTCAGCTATACCCTGGTCAAGTACATGGGGCTCGGGATGAAAGGCGCGGCCCTGGCCACCGTCTCGACTTTCATCCTTATCGATACCGTCTATAGCATCGCCTTTTACCGGACGCGTGGCATATTCCCCCTTACGCCGTCGTTCGTCCGCCCGGTCCTGCTGCTCGCCGTGGTTGGATATTTCACAAAGCTCCTGGCAGGCCTGATGCCCATGAGCGCCCTGCTGCTGCCGGTATATTTCCTGGTGTTTCTCGTGCTGTATTTCGCGGGGCTGCTGCTCATCAGGAGCATCGAGGAGGAAGACGTCATGCTGGTGAGGCGCATATCCGGGAGGCTCAACATACCTGCCGGGGGCCTGATAAGATTCCTCGAAAGATTCGTCTGAGACGCCAGGGCCTATGCCGCGTCTTGCGCGGCCCCGCGTCCGCATCGAACAGCCTTCGTACCGCCTCCGCATGCCGTTTTTAGACAAACCGCGTTTTTTGTGATATGGTTTGCTTGGGGGGTTCGGCCCCCCTCAAACAACACAAGGAGCGTGCGCATATGGATACCAGCTGCGGCATAATGATCGGCAGGGCGGTGCCGGACTTCAGCATCGAGACGTTCGAGCCGACCAAGGGCGGTTTCGGCACATTCAGCCTCTCGGAGCAGCTCAAGAAGATGAAATGGACGATACTGTTTTTCTACCCCGCGGACTTCACCTTCGTCTGAGCGACGGAGTTCGCTGCCCTGGCAGGGCAGTACGACCGCTTCAAGAAAATGGGGGCCGAGATCATCACGGTCAGCTGCGATACGAAGTACGTCCACCTCGCCTGGCACCGCGACGAGGGCATGCTCAAGGATGTCACTTACCCGATGGGCTCCGACCCCACCGGCAACCTCGGCCGGACATTCGGCATCCATGACGAGGACAAGGGGCTGCACCTGCGCGGGACGTTCATCATCAGCCCGGCGGGCATACTGTTTAATTCCGAGGTGAACTTCTTTAACCTCGGCCGCAACGTGGACGAGCTCATGCGCAAGTTCAAGGCGAACCTCCACCTCGCGAAGAAGACCGCCGAGGCCTGTCCCTCAAAATGGAAAGAGGAAGGGGACAAGACCTTAAAACCCACGGCCGCGATGGTCGGCAAGGTAGCCGAGGCCATGGCAGGCTAGCGGATCACATACCTTTAAAGGAGGACGAAACGAATATGGCCGCTATCAAGGGAAGCAAGCAGTTGCTAGAGATGCTCAACAAGGCCCTCGAGATGGAGATGGCCGTTAGCATACAGTACATGTGGCAGCACATCCTGGCCAGGGGCATGTACTCAAACGCGATAGGCCCGACGTTCCGCCTGATCGCGCTTCAGGAGATGCTCCACGGCGAACTTATCGCCGAGCGGCTCGACTACCTGGGCGGCAAGCCCACGACCGAGCCGGGCAAGATCGTCATAGGCGGCACCGACCCCTTCAAGATGCTCAAGGTGGACGTCAAGTCCGAGGAGGACGCGATAACGCTCTACAAAAAGATCATCAAGCTCGCGGACAAGGAAGACGACGTCACGACCCGCAAGATGATGGAGGACATCCTCCTTCAGGAGGAAAACCACCACAACACCTTTACGAACTTGATCGAAAACCCGATCTAGTCCAGTGACCGGGGGCTCCCTTACTGGGGGCTCCCGGTCAACCCCAACATTTGTAAGAGACGTTTCCAGTTCTGCGCCCTCAGGTTCCTGGCCATCGACTGTATGATCTCGTCAGCGGCCATCGAGGCCATGAATTCGTCCTTCGGCGGGGTGAAGTAAAACCCGAGCGTCATCGCGAAGGCGCGGAGCCTCCAGCCCTCAGCCGGAGTGAGCACGTCAGGCCGCCTGGTATGAAACGGGTCCTCGCCCTCCCCGCACTGAGCGCCGAATACGATGAACTGCCTGCACGCTATCGGCCTGACGGTATATATCGCGCACGCCCCCTCGACCAGAAACGGGCATGCGGCCGAGGGGCCGGCCGTGACGAGGTTGGCGGCCACCGCCTCGCGCAGCGGCGGCCTTAAGCGTTCGACCACATACCAGTTTATGCCCTCGAGCTCTATCGGATAGACCGGGATCTCGTGCAGGCCGCAGCAGGTGCCGCAGCCCTTCTTGCATGCGACCGCAGGGCCGCCCAAGGCAAGACGCGAGCGGACGTCAGCCGCTATGCCGAGGTCCGCGGCCTCGTATGCGTTTAAAAGGAGCGTCAGCCAGGGGTGTTTTAGCTCATCGGCCCTGAACTCGTCGCGCATCGGGGATATCCTCCATGGGGTGCTGCGGGCGCTGCGCGGAGCTGACGCGCCGGGATGCCCGCGCAAATAAATATTCAGTTGCATCTTAACAATTTTGTCTTTACAGTGTAAAATAGGCCTGAACGTACAGGGGAGGGTATCGGGTGCCGAGCATTGACAATACGTCAAAGGGCCTTCTGCCGGACGAAGAGAAGACTGCGGCCGCGGCCGACCCCGAAAGGACGCGCGAGCTCCTGCTCCTTAACCGCCACCACATGGAAACCCTCGGCCGCCTCTCGGCCGGCATCACACACGAGATCAACACCCCGCTAACGTACATTAAAGGGAACCTCGAGCTCCTGCGCGCCGGGATGGGCCGCACCCTGCCCCCTGAGCGCATAGCCGAGTTTGAGAGGTTCATCTCGCCGATAGCGGACGGGGTGGAGCGCATCGCCGCGACCGTAAATTCGATGAAGGGCCTCGTGGGCGTGATGCGCAGCTACAGGGAGGAGCGATCCGTGAACGTCTACTCCACCCTGGTGTACGCCGCACGCCTCTTAAACACCGAGCTTAAGCACGCCTCCCCGCTCTATATAAACGGCAGGCCGTTCTCCATCACGATGGACGCCGAGGCCGAGACCTGCAAGGCGACCCTCAACGCCACGAACATCGAGCAGGTATGGCTCGTAATCCTCAACAACGCAATCGAGGCCTTCGGCCAGAGCCCCCTTCCCTTCGAGGAGCGCCGCATCGAGGTCTCGTGCTCAGCACGCGAGGGCGGGGTCCGCGTCCTGATCAGGGACAACGCCGGGCCGATTCCTGATGAGGCGCTGGGCCGTATGTTCGAACTCTTCGAGAGCACGAAGCAGGGGGCTCGGGCATCGGGCTTCACATGGCAAGGACAATAGTGCAGAGCATGGGCGGCACGATACGCGCACTTAACGATGGGGATTGGGCCGAGTTTGAGGTAGCCGTTTAACGGGCAAGCGAGGGGGAAGCGCGATGTTTGTATCGAAGACGAGGCTAAAGGAGGCAGAGCGCCGGGGGGAGGCGCTGCAGGGAGATCTGGAGGCCGCGAGGGCCGAGGCCGCGCTATATCGCGAGATAGCCTGCTGCTCGAAGGACGAGTTTCTGGCGGTCATCGACGCCTCGGGCGAGCTCGTATTCGCGAACGACCGCGCGAAGTCTTTCACCGGATTCGACTCGGTCCTGCGCGAGCTCCGGGTCGGCAAGAATGAGATCGCGACCGACGAGTTCCGTCTCGTCGTCAAGTCACGGCCCCTCTCGGGCGGGCTCACCGCATACTCGATGTCCGAGGCCGTGATCGTCGGGGGCGACACCGAGATCATCAACCTCCACCAGGACAGCATCCGAAGCGCGCTGGCCGGCTCGCAGCAGGTCCTAAGCGGGATGCTCGGCAAGTTCGAGGAGATGATCGAGGAGGCGCGCGACACCGCGCAGAAGGCCACCGAGGGCATCGAAACCTCCGAGGCGATGAGCGGCGGGGTCGAGAGGCTCTCCGCCCTGATGGACGACGCCAGCCGCCTGATGCAGTCGCTGGGCGAGCGCGGGGACGCAATATCGAGCGTCATCACGCTGATCAACGACATCGCCGAGCAGACGAACCTCCTTGCGCTCAACGCGGCGATAGAGGCCGCGCGCGCGGGCGAGCAGGGCCGCGGCTTCGCGGTCGTGGCAGGCGAGGTCAAGAAGCTCGCCGAGCGCACCTCGAAGGCCACCTCCGAGATCCGCACCGTGGTGCAGGGCATGCAGGCCGAGATAATCGAGTCGCGCCGAAGTACCTCGGACATCCACGACATCGTCGGGCAGACCAGCGCGAACATCATGGACTTCGGCCACAAGCTCAGCTCGTTTCAGAAAAACTCCTCGCGCGCGGTCTTCGAGGTCCTGGACGTGAGCAACCGCATCTTCGTCACCTTGGCGAAGATCGACCACGTGGTATTTAAGAACAACGTCTACGCGTTCCTCTTCGGCCAGGCCGACAGCTACAAGCCCGTAGATTTCCATAACTGCCGCCTCGGGAAGTGGTACTATGAGGGCATAGGCAAGCGCAGGTTCAGCACCGTGCCCTCCTACAAGAGGCTGGAGGCCCCGCACTCGGTCGTGCACGAGGAGGCCAACGCCCTCGTGGCCGAATGCGGCCACGGCCTCAAGGGGCGCTGCACGATCTCGGAGATCGAGGGCCGCATCCGACGGATCGAGGCCGCGAGCGCCGAGGTCGGCGCGTTCCTCGACAAGATGGTCGAGGAAAAGACCAACGAGCTGATGAAGATGGCGGTAGAAGAACTCTTCAAGGAAGGCAGGAGGTAGACGCGCCGATGATCAACGTCATGGTCATAGACGACGAGCCGCAGATCACCTCGATGATCGAGACGGCCCTCGCGGCCAACAAGGAGCTGCAAGTCTCGGCCTACAACAACCCGCTAAACGCCATAGCGGCCCTCGCAAGCCGCAGCCCCGACGTCGTGCTGCTGGACATCATGATGCCCCAGATGGACGGCCTTAAGGCCCTCGACGCGATCAGGGAGAAATGCCCGCGGGCGAAGGTGATCATGATAACCGCGTACTCCACACTGGATAGGGTGCTTTCGAGCCACAAGAAAGGCGCGCACGACTTCATCATAAAGCCCTTCGACAGCCTCGCGGCCATCGAGAAGAAATGCCTGAGCGCGGCCATCGCCAAGGACTGACCGGGCCACAGACATAAAATGGAAAGGGACCCGGAGGCCCCTTCTTGTTTGTCAGTAACGCCGCCGGAACCGGCGGCAGGCGGCCTAGCAGCCGCCTATCGGGCTTCAGCCACCGCCGGAGCCGCCAAGCAGGCTCCCGAAAAGCGAATCCGACCCGTGGGATACTACGTTGTAGCCCCCGCAGACCGGGCAGCAAAGCTCCTCTGACGAGACGACCTCGCCGTCCTTGAGCTTAAGCCTGCTTCCGCACTGCAGGCAAAGGTATTGTTTTGCCATTTCTTATTTGCCTCCTGATTTAACTTTTTTACGGCGTTTATCCATGTATGCCAGAAAGGTCTTCATGTCGCAGCGTCCGGTCTTCTCCTGGAACTCCCGGCAGTCCGCGAGGCTCTTGAGGTCGAGGCCGTAGGCGGCCGCGTCCTTTAATTCGTCCCTGAGCACCTTCATGACCGCGCGGGCGCGGGGCGGAAGGCGTTTTTTAAGCACGTAGAACACGAGCTTCCCGTCGCGCCGCTCGTCGACGAGCCCGGCCGCGTCCAGCATGGCCATGTTGCGCGAGACCAGGGGCTGGGAAATCCCGAGCACCGCCATGATCTGGCATACGCAGAGTTCGGCCTCCCCGAGGAGCATCAGCATCCTCAGGCGCGTCTCGTCCGCGAAAAGCTGGAAGAACCTTGCCGTGTCTTTCATATAAACCAATTATAATTCGTTTATCTGGCCGATGTCAAATCCCGGGGCCAGCCCGATGGCCGCAATACGCCGCTATCTGCTGGCCTCCACGCGGGCGATCAGCCTCCTTGCGCGCTCGGCCCCGGCCTCGGCCCCGAGCGCCTCGTAAAAACCCAGCGACTGCCTGAGCCTGAGCAGCGCCTCGTCCATGTTGCCGAGTTCCGCAAACAGCCCCCCGATATTAAATAGCGCATACGCCGCGCCCGCGCGGTCCCCGGCCGAAGCGAACGCGTCGAGGGCCGAGATGAAGCCCCTCAGCGCCGAGTCGGTATCGCCCGCCCTGCCCCGAATCGCCGCGAGGTTTACAAGCGCGCCGGCCTCGCCCTGCCTGTTTCCGGCGGCCCGGAAGCCCTCGAGCGCCTCGTCCAGGCAGGCGGCCGCCTCTTCAGTCTCGCCGCGGGCCATGCGTATCGAGGCCGCTGTCATCAGCGTCTCGGCCGCGCCCTGCGCGTCACCGGCACCCCGTGCAAGCTCTATAGAACGCGTAGCACAGTCAAGCGCGGCCTCAAGCTCGCCCATGGCCTGATGAAGCCCGGCCATGTTCGCGAGCACAACCGCCTCGACCTGCGGGTTATTAGCCTCGCGCGCCAGTACGATGGCATCGTTGAACACCGCCATCGCGCCCCTGGCGTCTCCCATGCGCGCCGCGATCAAGGCATACTGGTTAAGGAAATCCGCCTCCGAGTTTTTAAGGCCGAGCCTGCGGCTCACCTCGATGCCCTGGCGGCACTTCCTGAGGGCCATGTCGCGGCGGCCCTCGATCTCAAGCACGCTTATGAGCTTTCGGACGAAGCCCGCGAATTCCTTGAGCATCGCCTCGTCGCGCATTGCATATTCATAGAGGTTCTCGGCCGCGACGATCGGGTCCGAGGCCATGAAGCCCTCGTACGCGAGCTTGTGGCTCCTGACCGCGTCCTCCGCGCTGAGCAGCCCGGAAGCGAATCGCCGCAGCGCGGGGTGCATCGTATAGAGGCCGCCCTCGCGCCTGAGCATACGCCGCGCAACGAGCCGGTCAAGGGCTGGTTGCACCGCCTCGCCGAACATCCTGTATATGTCCTCGGCGGTAGCCGGGACCATCAGAACCGATAGCCGCGCAAACAAAAAACGGCCCTCTTCATCGAGCCCCTCATACGCGGACTGAAACCAGTTTTCATCGCACGCCAGCCCGCCCGCCGCGGCGAGTTCAATGCCAAGCGGAAGACCTATGGGACAGCCGTCGCACTCTTGGCCGCTTACGGCGCGATAGAGCGCCGAGGCCTCTCCGGGCGGCATCGGGCCAAGCCTAAGTCCTTCGACTCCCGGCACCTCGACGTCGTTCGTAATCATGGCCATGGAGCCCTTCGGCAGCCTGGAGACGAACTCCGTGATCTCACCGGCCTCGGGCACGGACTCAAGCTCGTCGATCACGATCAGGGAGGGCTTCGCAACCAGCGCCTCATTCAGCCGGGCCATCTTCCTTGGGATATCCTGCCCGGCGGCAGCATCGCCCGTTAGCGCACGAAGCAGTAAGCCAAGCAGGCTGTCAAGCCCCATCACCCTCTCTGCTATCGGCTCGATCCCCGCCCCGGCCCATATGACGGAGAGCGCGGCAGCCTCCCGCATCCTGCACCCTGCCGCTCGAGCGAGGCTGGTCTTGCCGATGCCCGGCTGTCCGCTGATGCATATTGAGTGACCGCCTTTCAGCGCCGCCTCGATTTTGCTTAGCTCGGCCTCCCGGCCCGTAAACCATGGCTGAGGCACCTCAATTGGGTTCAATTCGTCTGCTCCTTCAGAGTAATTTCAGCGGCAAGCGGTCAGTCCGCTATCTGTACCATGTGATGCGCGATAGCCCCGAGCGGGAGGACCTTCTCCACGGCCTCGAGCTTTATCGCCTCCTTGGGCATCCCGAACACCACGCAGGACTCCTCGTCCTGGGCTATCGTGTATGCCCCGGCATCCCTCATCTCCTTCATCCCGTGCGCGCCGTCGTCGCCCATGCCGGTCATGATGATCCCTATCGCATTGCTGCCGGCATACAGCGCGGCGGACCGAAACAGGACGTCCACTGACGGGCGGTGGCGGCTCACGAGCGGGCCGTCCTTGACCTCGACGTAATAACGCGCCCCGGAGCGCTTAAGCAGGGTGTGGCGGTTTCCGGGCGCGATCAGCACCTGCCCGCGTATGACCGTGTCGTTGTCCTCGGCCTCCCTGACCGTCACGCGGCAGATCGAGTCCAGCCTCCGCGCAAACGCGGTCGTGAAGTGCTCGGGCATGTGCTGCACCACGACGATGCCGGGGCTGTCGAGCGGCAGCGCCTCTAAAAACTCTCTCAGCGCCTCGGTCCCGCCGGTCGAGGCCCCGACGACTACGACCTTCTCGGTCGTCCGCGCCATGGCCCTGGATCTGGCCGGCCTCTCGATCACCGCGTCGGCCGTGAGCTTGGGGGCCACGTGCATGCTGTGCGCGGCTATGCGCCTCACCTTCGCGACGGACGCGGCCTTCACGGCATCGCATATCAGAATCCTGTTTTCCTCTAAAAATCCCTTAACGCCCATCCGGGGCTTCGTAATTACGTCCACCGCGCCGTATTCGAGCGCCTTCATCGCGCTCTCTGTGCCATCGCCGGTGAGGCTCGAGCACATCACGACAGGGATCGGGTGCTGGCTCATGATTTTTTGAAGGAAGGTGATCCCGTCCATGCGGGGCATTTCGACGTCCAGCGTGATGACGTCCGGGGCGGCCTCCCTCATGCGCTCGGCCGCGACGTACGGGTCGGCCGCCGTGCCGATCACCTCTATGCGGGGGTCGGTCGAGAGGAGTTCCTGGAGGGTCTGGCGCACCACGGCCGAGTCGTCGACGATGAGCACCTTTATCCTGTTTTCAGCCAAGCGGTCCCTCTCTTAGATTGGTTTTAGATGCGCCGGTATACGGTCGAGCCCACGGCCCTGAAGGGTACGTCCAGGCCGGTGATGGTCTCGGAATGGCCCATGAACAGGAAACCGCCCGGCTCGAGGTGGCGCGCGAACTTGTTAAGCAGGCGCTCCTGCGTCGGCCGGTCGAAGTATATTACCACGTTGCGGCAGAAGATGACGTCCATCCGCTCCCTGAAGCCGAAGTCCTCGTCCATGAAGTTAATCCGCCTGAAATGCACGCGCTCCCGAAGCTCCGGAACGATGCGCGCCATCTGCTTCGAGCGGTCCTTGCTCCGCATGACGTAGCGCTTCATCATCGCCGGCGGCACCGGCTCGAGCTTGCTCTGGTCGTATATCCCGGCCTGCGCGGCATGCAGCACGCGGGTCGAGATGTCCGTGGCCAGGATGAAGAAATCGAACTGTCCGAGACGCGTCCCGTAGTCGTCGAGCACCATGCCGAGCGTATACGGCTCTTCGCCCGTCGAGCACCCGGCGCTCCATACGCCGAGCGGCCGCCGCGTGCCCGCGCCGGACTCCCTCTCGAGAGCCGGAAGGGCATGCTTGACCAGATGTTCGAAGTGGCTCGGCTCGCGGAAAAAGTCGGTCTTGTTCGTCGTTACGACGTCGATCATGTTTATAAGCTCGCCCTGCTCTCCAGCAGGGCTGAAGACGAACTCGATGTACTCGGCGAACGACTGCATCTCGAGCGTGCGCAGCCGCTTTTGCAGCCGCGCCTCGATCATCGTGAGCTTGACGTCCGGCATCTTAATGCCAAGCTCCCCCTGGATGAACTCAGCGAGCCTCCGGAACTCACGGGCCTGGAGCCTCACGCCCCTCGATGTATTCTCTTCGGTGTCCATATGGCGCTTTATTATCCCACAGATTTATTTTATAATACTAACCGGTGACTGATTCATGCTAATGGCATCAGAGAGCGACCTGCTGAAGGCCTGCTCGGTCTTATTCGGGTCCGGCACGGACCTCGGCCGCGATTTTCTCTATTACCTCCAGCCTTCAGGCATAAAGACCGCATACCGAAGGCGCGCCCTCCTGACCCATCCCGATACCGCCGCGCACCGCGAGGGCCAGTCCGACAGCCTGACGGAGCAGTTCATCGAGGCCTCAAACGCATACGAGCAGTTGCTGGGCTTCGTGCTTAACCGCGACCGCGTGCGGCTCGTGCCCGGCACAGAGAAACCAGCGCCGCGCCCGGCGCAACACCGACGCCAGCACGCCGGCCGCGTCCATACCCCCCCGCGCCGCGAACATGCAAGCGGCATCTACTGCGGCTCGGTCCCAAAGCGCAGCCTCCTGTTCGGGCAGTATCTGTTCTACACCGGCGAGGTCCAGTGGGAGGCGCTCATCCGAGCCATCATATGGCAGCGCCGTCAGCGCCCGCGCATCGGGGATATCGCGCTTAGGCAGGGTCTGCTCGACGAACGTCAGGTCAAAGACGTGCTGGACGCACGGAAGCTCGGCGAGCACACCGGAGAGGCCGCAATGAGGCTCAGATACCTCAGCCGCGCCCAGCTCCATTACCTGATCCTGCACCAGAGGCGGCAGCAGCTTCCGTTCGGGGAGTTCTTCGTGAGGGAAAACCTGATCTCGCGGCCGAGGCTGTTTAGGGTGCTATCGGAGTTCAACGCGCATAACCACATCTACACGGACAAGGGCCAGCCCTTCTCCTAAAGCACCTCGCGAAGTCTGTCTATCGTCGCGCGTGAGCCCACGATGAACCCGGCGTGCTTGGGCATTTCTTTATTGTATGCGAGCTCTTCGATCCCCTGCATATCCGTGACGACGCCGCCCGCGCCCTTGACGATCGCATGCCCGGCCGCGGTGTCCCACTCCCACGTCGGGCCGAAGCGGGGGTACAGGTCAGCGAGGCCCTCGGCCACGAGGCAGAACTTAAGCGCGCTTCCTGATGATATCCGCTCCCTCACAGCGATGCGCCCGAGGAACGCCTCTAAGGCCTCCGATCCGTGCGAGCGGCTCGCTACTATGGTGTATCCGCCGGCCGGGGGGGTGCGCATCGATATCGGCACCGCCGATGTGCCTGATGAGCGGAACGCTCCGATGCCCGGCCCGCCCCAGTACATCGTCCCGCGCGCGGGCACGCCCATCACGCCTATGGCCGGAGCGCCGCCGCGCATGAGCGCGATGTTTACGGTGAACTCGCCGTTGCGGTTTATGAACTCCTTCGTGCCGTCAAGCGGATCGACGAGGTAGAACTCGCCCCATGATTTTCGCTCCTCATACGGCACCGAGATGCCTTCCTCCGAGAACACGGGGATGCCGGGAGTGAGCTTGTAGAGGCCCTCGGCGATGATCTCGTGCGAGCGACTGTCGGCGAGGGTCAGCGGCGAGCGGTCGTCCTTGAAGTCGACCGTGAAGTCCGTACCGTAGATCTCCATGATCGCGTTTGCGGCCTTGCGCGCCAGCGCGGCGATACCGGCGATGAGCACCGGGGCGTCCATCAGATCAGCAGGAGGAAGCGCTTTTGCTCTAAAAATCGCAGCACCGCGTCGATGCACTCCTCGACGTCCATCGCGTCTGTATCGAGCACCAGCTCGGGGTTCTCCGGCTCCTCGTACGGGGAGTCCACGCCCGTGTAGTTTTTGATCAGCCCGGCGCGGGCCTTCTTGTACAGCCCCTTGGGGTCGCGCTTCTCGCATATGGCTATGGGACACTTGACGTAGGCCTCGAAGAAATTATCGTCTCCGACCGTGTTTTTCACGTATGCGCGGTCCTCGCGGTAAGGGGAGATGAAGGCCGCGAGCACGACTATCCCGGCGTCGACGAACAGCCTTGAGACCTCGCCTATGCGCCGGAGGTTCTCCTTGCGGTCGTCGCGGGTGAAGCCCAGGTTTGAGTTGATGCCGTGGCGGACGTTGTCGCCGTCGAGCACGTAGGCCCTGATGCCGCGGTCGAACAGGGCCTTCTCGAGGTGGTGGCATATCGTGGACTTGCCGGAGGCCGAGAGGCCGGTAAACCAGATCAGCCCGCTGCGGTGCTTGTTCATGCGGTTGCGCTCGGACTTGTTGACCATCGTCTCGTGCCAGATGACGTTATCGCTCATATGAAATAATAACAAAACAGCATGCCAGAGTGGAAGGAACAGGGGCCGCGCTGGCGCATATTGCACTTTCCAGCCTGGAATGTCAAAATTGACCGTACGTCTACAAGGAGGCTATGGCATATGGATGATGCGCGGGGCTTCAGGGTCGAGAAGGATTCTATGGGCGAGGTGCTGGTTCCGGCCGACGCGCTCTATGGGGCGCAAACCGCGCGCGCGGCCGGGAACTTCCAAATAAGCGGCTCGACTATGCCGCCGGCGCTGATCCACGCCCTCGGCATGATCAAGGCCGAATGCGCGCGCGCAAACGCCGGGCTCGGCCTGCTCGACCAGGCGCTCGCGGACTCGATCGCAGAGGCCTCGGACGAGGTCGCCGACGGGCGCTGGGACGCGGAATTCCCGATAGACATATTCCAGACCGGCTCGGGCACATCGACCAACATGAACGCCAACGAGGTCATCGCCCGGCGCGCCTCGATGCTCGCCGGGGGACGCGATGTCCACCCCAACGACCACGTGAACCTCGGGCAGTCCTCAAACGACGTGATCCCCTCGGCCATTCACGCAAGCGCCGCGATAGCGCTGGCGGGCACGCTCCTGCCTGAGCTTGACGCACTGCGCACGTCGCTCGAGCGCCGCGCGGCCGAGTGCCGGGGAGTCATAAAGACAGGCCGGACGCACCTGATGGACGCGATGCCCGTAAGGCTCGGGCATGTGATCGGGGGCTGGGCTGCGCAGATCGCGGATGCGTCCGTAAGGCTCCAGCTCACGCTGCCGCGCATCGGGAGGCTCGCGCTCGGCGGTACCGCGGTCGGGACCGGCATCAACGCCCACCCGGAGCTCGCGGCCCGCGTGGCCGACCTCCTCACCAAACGCACAGGGGTGAGGTTCACGGAGGCGCCGAACCACTTCGCCGCTCAGTCGTCGATGGACAACGCGGCGGAGCTGAGCGGGCAGCTAAAGACGCTCGCCAGCTCCCTGATGAAGATCGCGGACGACCTGCGGTGGATGAACTCCGGGCCGCTTGCGGGATTGGGCGAGATCAGCCTCCCGGCGCTCCAGCCGGGGTCGAGCATCATGCCCGGCAAGGTCAACCCCGTGGCCTGCGAGGCCGCGATGATGGCCGCCGCACAGGTCATCGCGAACGACCTGGCCGTAACTATCGGAAACGAGCGCGGGAACTTCGAGCTCAACACTATGCTCCCGCTGATAGCGCGCAACCTGCTTGAATCGCTGAGGCTGCTTGCGGGGGCGTGCAGCACGCTTCGGCGGCTCGCGATAGACGGGTTCTATGTCAACGAGCCGCGCATGCGCGAGGCCCTCGATAAAAACCCGATACTCGTCACCGCGCTCAACGGGGTCATCGGGTACGACCGCGCGGCCGAGATCGCCAAGCGCGCATACGCCGAGGGCCGCCCCATACGCGAGGTCGCAAGGGAGATGACCGAGCTCAGCGATTCGGAGCTCGCCCGGTTCCTTGACCCCGGCGGCATGGCCTAGCGCTGAGGCTGGATGACGCAACCCGATAAGATCTGCGAGGCCGTGAAGGCCAAAAACGGCGCGTGGTCCATGCATCTGCGGGCCGAAGACGGCACGGCACGGGCGGCCCACAGCATCTACGAGCCCGAGGCCGAGGCCACAGCTATGGCCGGGGCGTTAGAGTTCGGCGGCGAGGGGCTGCTGGCCGTGCTCGGCGCTGGCATGGGCCACCACATCCGGGCTCTCATGGCGCGCTTCCCCTCGGCCGAAATCGTCGTGATAGAGCCGCTCCGCGAGATTTACGATACAGCTGTGGAGTGCGGCGCGCTCCCGGAGGGCCTGCGGTATGTCGTCGGCGCGGCCGCGGCCGATGCCCTGCGCGAGATCGCATCGCTTCAGGCTGGCCGAGGCATCAAACCGCTCGGGCTTTTCGTGCTGACCGCGGAGGCCTCAGCCTTCCCATCCCAATTCAACCCGCTGATCGAACCGCTTCGGAGGACCGTCTCGGTACGCCTGTGGGAGCGGTTGCGCTACGCGAAGTTCCAGGGCGGGCGGGTGAGCGTGCTCGTGTTCGACAGCGACTACTTCCTGGTGCGCGAGATCGTGAATGCCTTAACGAGGCTCGGCCACGAGGTGCGGCGCATCGCCGTAGGCAAGGACGTGCGCCCCGATGCGATGATCGAGGCGCTGATCGGCGGCATCGTCGTGTTCAGGCCGGATTTCGTGCTCACGGTCAACCACCTGGGCTTCGACGAGCAGGGCGTGCTCACTGAGTTCCTGCGCTCGATAGAGATGCCCGCCGCGTCGTGGTTCGTTGACAGCCCGCGCATCATCGTCGGCGACCACAAGGGCAACGTCTCACCGTATATGGTGATGTTCTCGTGGGAAAAGACATACACGGCCCGCATACGGGCGATGGGCTTCGAGCACGCTTATTACCTGCCGCTCGGTACTGACGAGACCGTGTTTAAGCCGATCAAGCCGAGCGCCAAGCAGCGCAAGAGATACGGCGGCGCTGTCGGGTTCGTCGGGGACTCGATGGTGAGGCCTGCCGCAAAGAAACTGGGCGAGCTGCCCGAACGCCTGCGGCCTATGGTCGAGGCTGTATCCGTGCTATTTGCGCGCTCTCCGCGATACGTTTCCATGGACGCCATCATGCGTGAGGCAGCGCCCGATGCCCTGGCGCTCGAAGGCCCGGAGCGCACCGCGTTTGAGGCGGCCGTGACCTGGCGCGCGACACTGCTCTATCGGCTTGCTTGCGTGCGGAAGCTCGACGGCGGGCTCGTGATCTACGGAGACGTCGAGGGCTGGCGGACGCTCGGCCCCGGAGCCGAAATACGGCCGCCGGTCAGCTATCACGATACGCTCCCTCTGCTCTATAACTCCTGTGCGGTGAACTTCAACGCGACCAGCCTCCAGATGCCGAGCGCGGTAAACCAGCGCGTATTCGACGTCCCAGCATGCGGGGCGTTTCTGATGACCGACCACCAGGGCGCTCTCGACGAGCTGTTCGAGGCGGGCCGCGAGGTCGTCACCTACGGCTCGGCCGACGAGATACCCGAGATGCTGAGTTACTACCGCGACAGGCCGGAGCGCCGCGGCGAGATCGCGAGGCTCGGGCGCGAGCGCGTGCTCAAGGAGCATACCTACCTGCACCGCCTCGCAGAGCTCACAGCATGGATGCGCAGGGCTTTCGCCTGATCTCAGCGTAAGGCGCGGGCAGAGCTGGGCAATGCCCTAAATGCTTAATAGTACCTCAGCCAGATATACAGCGCCGATATCCCCACGCTCATCAGCATCACCGGCATCCCGTAGAGCATGAACCGCAGGAACGTGAGCCGGTATCCCGCGCGCTCGGCCATCCCGACCACTATCACGTTCGCAGAGGCCCCTATCGCGGTGCCGTTTCCGCCGAGGCAGGCCCCGAGTGCGAGCGACCACCAAACGGGCATCAGCTCGCTGTGCTGAAGGAGCGCCGCACCTGACTCGCCGGGCCAGAGCCGGCTAGCCATGTCCGCGATCAGCGGGTTCATCGTGGCCACGAAGGGGATGTTGTCGACCAGCGCCGAGGCGAAGGCCGAAAACCAGAGCACAAGCATCGAGGTGCCGAGCATGTTGCCCTGCGTTATAGCCAGCGCCTTGGTACTCATCCAGGTGATGAGCCCGACCTTCACTACCCCGCCTACGATGATGAAAAGCCCGATGAAGAAGAAGATCGTCGGCCATTCGACCTCCGCGAGCGCGCGGTGCAGGTCGTCGCGCTCACGCGAGATCAGCATCATCACCGCCGCGCCGAAGAGTGCGACCGAGGCGGGCTCGTATTTAAGCGTCCTATGAAGCACGAATCCAACAAGCACCAATCCGAGCACCACGAGCGAGCGCTTGAGCATGACAAAGTCCTTGATCGCAGAGGCGGCGTCCATCGCCATGACCTTGCGCCTTGTGGGTTCGCTCGCGCGTAATTGTTTACCCCAGATGATCCTCGCCATGACGATGAACACGGCCATCGAGATCACGGCCACGGGCGCGACGTTTGTGATGAAGTCCATGAACCCGAGCCCGGCGCGCGATGCGATCATTATATTTGGTGGGTCGCCGATCAGGGTTGCGGTGCCGCCGATGTTGGACGAAAGCGCGCAGGCCAGAAGGTACGGCACGGGCGACACGCCGAGCTCCCCGGCTATCAGCAGCGCCACAGGCGCGATCAATAGCACGGTCGTGACGTTATCGAGTAGCGCGCTTAACAGGGCCGTGACGACCGAGAATATCAGCAGTATGCGCACCGGCTCGCCGCGCCCTATGTGCGCGCACTTGATCGCGACATACTCAAACACCCCGGTCGGGCGCATCAGGTTTACGATTATCATCATCGAGATCAGCAGGAATATGACGTTCCAGTCCACGCCGAACGCGGCGGTATTGAACGCCTCGTGCTGGCCGAGCACGCCAAGCGCGATCATAAGCGATGCCCCGGCAAGGGCGACCGCTGTCTTGTGCGCCCAGTCCATGACAATAGCGAGATATGAGAGCGCGAATATGGCGGTCGCGGCCCAGAATATCGCGTCCATTACAACGGGCTGCGCCCCGGCTGGCATCGTTGTCATCGGCAGGCCTTCTTCATAGCAGCTATTATAAGGCAAAAAGAATAGCCCCCGCATGCTCGTGCATGCGGGGGCTCCATAGCTTTTATTGCTACGCCTTACTCTCCTGCGGCAGAGACCGCTTGAAGCTCCACCTCCGAAAACACCCTGTCGATGTCCAGCAGCAGGATGAAGTTGTCGTTGTGCTTGCCCATCCCCTTTAAAAACGCGGTGTTAAGGTGAGTCCCGATCCGGGGCGCGGGCTCTATCTGCTCCGGCGAGAGGTCAAAGACCTCACGCACAGAGTCCGCCATCGCCCCGATCATCGCGTGCTCGTCCCCGAGCGCGACCTCGGTGATTATGATGCAGGTGTTTATGCCACGCTCGGTGCGCGGCATCCCGAACTTGAGCTTCAGGTCCACGACCGGCACCACCCCGCCGCGCAGGTTTATCACCCCGCGCATGAAATCCGGCGTCTGCGGCACCTTCGTCGGCTCGGTATAGTCCAGCACCTCCCTGACCTTCGATATGTCCAGCGCAAAGACCTCGCCCCCCAGCGTGAAGGACAGGTACTGCGACGTCTGCGTTATGTTAGCCACGCTCATGGTTATAACCTCTCGAACTCGTCGTCGCTGCGGTCGCGTGCCCCGGTCATGTCGATGCGCACCCCGCCGGGCTTGGGCGCGGTCTTCGCCAGATGGGCTATCGCGACATGTTTGGGAGCCGCCTTAGGCGCCATCGGCCTCCGCGCCTGGCGCTTCGCACCAGCGGTATCGACCTTGAAGAAACTTATCGTATCCTGGAGCTGCTCGGCCTGCGAGCTGAGCTCCTCGCTCGTCGAGGCCATCTCCTCCGAGGCCGAGGCGTTTTGCTGCGTGACCTGATCTAGCTGCTGAATAGCCTTGTTGATCTGCTCCGCCCCGATGTTCTGCTCCCTGGATGCCGCGCTGATCTCGGCCACGAGCTCGGCGGTCTTCTGTATGTCCGGAACGAGCTTTGCGAGCATCTGCCCGGCGTTAGCCGCGATGTCCACGCTAGTGGACGAAAGCTCGGTGATCTCCCCGGCGGCCTGCTGAGAGCGCTCCGCGAGCTTGCGCACCTCGGCCGCGACGACCGCGAAGCCCTTGCCGTGCTCCCCGGCGCGCGCGGCCTCGATGGCCGCGTTTAGCGCAAGCAGGTTCGTCTGGCGGGAAATCTCCTCAATTATGCCTATCTTATCCGCTATCTGCTTCATAGCGGCTACGGCCTGCACCACCGACTCTCCGCTTTCGTGCGCGTCATCGGCCGCCTTCCTTGCGATCTTCTCGGTCTGCATCGCGTTATCAGCGCTCTGCTTGATGTTGGAGGCCATCTCCTCCATCGAGCTCGAGGCCTCCTCGGCGGCCGAGGCCTGCTCCGTCGAGCCCTGCGACATCTCCTCGGAGCTCGCGCTTAACTCCTCTGCCCCGGAGGCGACGTTGTCGGCCGCACCTGCGACCTCGACCACTACCTCGCGTAGCTTCTCGGCCATCGCCTTCATCGCGGCCAGGAGCTTCCCGGCCTCGTCATGCCTGTCGACCGCGATCTGGACGTTGAGGTCGCCCTCGGAGAGCCTCGTAGCTGCGGTGACGCTCTCGCCTATCGGAACTGTTATGCTGCGGGTAAGGAAAAGCGCGAACAGGGCCGAGATGGCGAGCGCCGCGCCAGCGATGCCGAACATCAAGGTGCGGGCGGTATTATAGCTCGAGACCGCCGCGCTGTAGCGCTCTTCGTTGCGCTCCCTCTGGTAGGCGATAAGCCTGTCGACCCCCTCTATCCATGCACGGACAGCTGGCCTCGCCTCCTTGTTCATTAATATGACCGCGTCGGAGTCCTTGCCGGCCATCGAGAGGTCCGTCACCTTGTTGTTGAGCGGGCGGGCCTTATCTTGTAATTCCTTGACCTTATTTATTATCTCAAGCCCCTTTGAATCGTCCCTGGCCGTCATGTCCTCGACCTTTTTGAAGGATGCATCATATTTTTCACGCTGCTCGCCTATCGCCTTGAGCTGTTCCTGCCGTGACTCGGCGTTATTAGTGAGCACTATGTTTCTGAGGGCGATCGAGACCTCCCTTACCGCCTCGTTCATGTTGTTGGACTCATCGGCCCTGACATTATTGATCTTGACTATGCGGTCGAGGTGCTCCTGGATCGTGGACATGCTGTTTAAGGCAAGGCCCACCAGCAAGACCATCAGCACCATCACCGCACCGAATCCCGCGCTCAGACGCACACCTATCTTGACGTTCTTAAACATTTAAACCCTCCATGAAGTTGGCTCGCTCACTGATGCCCGGGCCGTATTGACCAGGAGCAAGCATAAACGAAAAAAACATTATTGTCAATAAATATATAAATATTATATTTATTCTGCCGGTGCTATAATGAGACCACGTCAAAGGAGGGTTCGCAATGTCAGAGGTAGGCTCAGCGACGGATTCGTCCTCAGCGCTCAGGGATGCGCAGCAGCAAGCTCAGCAACAGCAGGCGCAGCAGCAGGTTCAGCAGCAACAGCAGGCGCAGCAGCAACAGCAGACGCAGGACAGGCAGAGACAGGCCGAGCCCCGCGCAGAAGAGGCCCCGGAAAAGGGAAACGGCGTCAGCGTTTACGCCTGAGGCGGGTCGAAGGCGATCAGCTCCTTTATGTGATCGTCGAGCAGCGCCGTAGCCTCGGCGCTGAGCCCGGTGAAGCGCACTGCCATGCCCGGCGGCACCGTGAGGCTCTCTGAAGAGACTTCCTTGAAGTATATGACCTCGCCCCTGACGTGCATCGGCCGGTCGATCGGGAGGATGACCTCGACCTCTGTGCCGGTAGGGTAAGGGGGGTTGCGCCTGATGTATATGCCGCCCTTCGAGAGCGTGACTGAGTAGCAGATCTCGGGCTTTCCTCCGTCAACCACCAGGCCGACCTTGCATTCGTACGAGATGCGGATCTGCTCGCGCCGGTTGGAGCCGCTCGGGACCAGGCTTTCCTGCAGGATGCCGTGCAGGGTCTCGGCCGTGAAGGGCTTTTTTATGAGTCCGGCGCAGCCCAGGGCAGAGGTCTCGACGTACATCCTTTCGTCCGGAGAGGACGAGACCAGCACGACGGGGATGTCCGCGGTCTCGGCGGTGCCCTTCATATGCCTCAAGGTCTCGATCCCGCCAAGGCCGGGCATATTGACGTCCATCACCACGATATCCGGACGCCAGAGCCTCAGGAGCTTCAGGACCTCGATGCCGTTTTCGGCGATGATGGTCTTGGTGAAACCCATCTTCCTGAGCAGCAGCGCGATGTAGGATACGTATGTGCGGTTGTCGTCAACGAGCAGAATCTTCTTCGGCCTGTCCCCCATACGCCTCAAGAATATGCCGATCAGGGGGCGCATGTCAAGCACGCCGGGCAGCTCATGAGGCACGTCCGGGGCGGCTCCGCGGGTTAGATGAAAGGGGCGCGGGGTGAGCTGACAGGAGGCGGTATCAGTCGATTCTGGAGGCTGACTCCACGGTCTCGGCCGCGGCGTACAGGGCCGGGAGGTCCAGGATTAGCGCCACCGTGCCGTCGCCGAGGATCGTCGCGCCGGAGATGCCGTTTATGTCGCGGTACATGCGCCCGAGGGTCTTGATGACCGTCTGGTGCTGCCCGATCACCTTGTCCACGGCGAAGCCCACGCGCTGGTCCTCGACCCTTCCGATCACGACCTGCTCGATGTCGGGCTGCGGGCCGTCGATTATGAAGTGCTCCCTCATGCGGATATACGGGACTACCTCGCCCCGGACGTTTACGGTGTGGCGGCCGTGGGCCGAGGCGATGTCAGAGCGGCTCAGTTCGACGCACTCCTCGACCGCGCCAAGGGCGATGACGAAGCGGCCGCCGCCGACCTCCACGAGCAGGCCGTCGATGATCGCGAGCGTAAGCGGGAGCCGCAGCGTGATCGTGGTGCCGAGCCCCCGTCTGCTCGTGACATCGATCCTGCCGCGCAGGGCGTCGATGCCGCGTTTTACGACGTCCATCCCAACACCCCGGCCCGATACGTCCGTAACCTTACTGGCTGTCGAGAAACCGGGCATGAAGATGAGGGCGAATGTCTCTTTTTCAGAGAGCGCGGCGTCGGGCTGTACGAGGCCCTTCTCGACCCCCTTGGCGCGGATCACGGCCGGGTCGATGCCCGCGCCGTCATCGACGATTTCTATAAGCACGTTCGCGCCGGAGTGTCTCGCCGAGAGGTGTATCGTTCCTTGCGGGGGCTTTCCGGCGGCTGCGCGCTCGTCCGGCATCTCGACCCCGTGGTCTATGCTGTTTCGGATCAGGTGCACGAGCGGGTCGTTCAGGCGCTCGATGACAGTTTTGTCCAGTTCGGTCTCGGCCCCTTCGGTCGTGAGCTGTATGTCCTTGCCGAGCTGGGCCGAGAGGTCGCGCACGAGCCGCCGGAACTTGCTGAAGGTGCTCCCGATCTGCACCATGCGGATGCTCATCGTGTTGTCGTGGAGATCGGCCGTCAGGCGCTCGACCTCCTCGGCGATGGCCCTGAGCACGTCGTCGTCGCGGCCGAGCGCGGTCTGCGTCAGGCTGGCCTGCACGGTGACGAGCTCCCCGACGAGGTCAACGAGGGTATCGAGCTTGCTCGACGGCACGCGGATCGTAGAGGCGGTCTCCTCCTTACGCCGCTCCTTGCGGATCTCCTTGACGGCCTTCTGCTCCTCGAGGGCCGAGGCTATCGCGCTCTCGGGCACTATGCCCTCGTCGACGAGGAGCGCGCCTATCGGCCTTTGCCGCTTGAGCATCTCCTCGAGGCGCTCGCGGGTGATGTCGCCGCGCGCCACCAGTATCTCGCCAAGCCGCATGACCTCCTCGTCCTCCGCCACGTCGTCGATGAGGTCGATGCGGACCTCCGAATCATCCGCGACGAATATGAAGACGTCCCTTATCGCGCCAATGCCGGTGTCCGTCGTGAGTATGACGTCCCACCACGCAAAGCAGCCCTCGGGCTCGATCTCATCGAGCGCCGGCACGTCGGTCATGTGCACGACGACCCTGCACTCGCCCAGGGCGCGCAGGTCGTTAAGCAGGTATACGGGATTGCTCCCCTGCATGAAGATAGAGGCGGCGGGCTTGAAGCGGATCCTGTAGGTATGCATCCCTGAAGCGGCGGGCCCCTGCGCCGCCGGGCCGGTTTCGAGCGCGGCCTCTGGCTTTTGATCGTCCGGCATCAGGGTCCGCAGGCCCTCGAGTATCGTGCGGCCGATGGCCGCATCGCCTTCGGATATCGCTCCCCGGTCCGCATCGAGCAGGACGCGGATGTGGTCGCGTGCGCCCAGGGTGAGGTTAACGAGTTCGCGGCTGACCTTCATCCGTCCGCCGCGTACCAGGTCATAGACCGTCTCTATGTTGTGCGTGAAGGCCGCGATGTCGTCATATCCGAACATCGCCCCGGAGCCCTTGATCGTGTGCATCGCACGGAAGACCCGCCCTACGATGTCCATGTCCTCGGGCCGCTCCTCAAGCGCAAGCAGCGAGTCCTCGAGCTCCGAGAGGTATTCGAGGGCCTCGTCCCTGTATGCGTCCCTGTGCTGGTCCTGTGGCGTGGGCATATCGGGTTATGCCGCCGGGGCCGGGTTCCAGCAGCACCGCACGGCGCCGCCGGAGAAGCAGCTGCGGCTGCGGGCGAAGCCGATCTCGTCGGCAAGCGACTGGACGCAATCCCCTGAGTTTCCTGCGAGCGCGAACTCCCGGCCTTCCTTTACGGCCTTTTTGTGGGCCGCGCACAGCAGCTGGAAGAACGACAGGTCAGCATGGCTCAGCTCGGAGAGGTCGACCGAGACAGGCCCCGGAGACTGAAACGCGCGGAGCAGGGCATCGCGGATAAGCGCCGCGGATCGCACCGTGGCCTCGCCGGAGATAATCACGTTCGCGCCCTCTACGCGCAGCCGTGGCGTATCAGAATCCATTTCCGCCCCGCATCGGAATTACCTGAGGAATCTCTGCACAACGCTCAGGAGCTGTTCGGGCTTGAACGGCTTCACTATCCAGCCGCTTGCGCCAGCGGTCTTGCCCTCGGCCTTCTTCGTATCCTGCGACTCGGTCGTGAGCATCACGATCGGGGTGAACTTATATGCAGGCATCTGACGGAGCTGGCGTATAAGCTCGAGGCCGTCCATCTCAGGCATGTTGAGGTCCGTCACGACCATATCGACCTTCGCGCCGGCCGCCTTGCCCACGGCGTCCCTGCCGTTTACGGCGGTGAGCACCGTATAGCCTGCGTCCTTGAGAGTGTAATCCACGAGCTGCCTCATCGAGGCGGAGTCGTCCACGATCATTACGGTCTTGCCCATATCCATCCCCTCATGATGTTGTGTTCCCCCCTGAGTCAAAACAGCGTGACGTTATCCTCGGCAGCCTCCCCGGCCGCCTGAACGCCCGGTGCGGCGGAGCCCGCCAGCGCCCGCTTCATCGCATCGCGCTCGGATTCCATAGTATACTGGGTCTCGAGCCATTTTACATTATCTTCCGAGGCACCGTCCCATTCGCTAATCTTCACGCCGAGGCTCTTGAGCCGGCCGAGCGCCTCGCTGAAATCCTCGCGCATCGCCACCAGCGGGCCGCTGACGTGCTCGATCCTCTGGCGCGTGATGTCCTGAAACTGCATGCTCGTGATGACCGCGCTGATGTCGTGGGCCAGGCCCTCGGCCTCGCGCTTGAGCGTGTCGAGGTCGGACTTGGTATCGGACATTATTCCGTCCATCTTGATCATCGTGTCCGAGACGACCTCGGCAGCGCGGGCGATGTCCTCGTGCGACTCGTCCGAGATGGACGAGGTGCGGCGGTACATCGCGTCTACGTCGTGCTCGACCGACTGGATGAGCTTGCCTATGTCGCTGGCTGCCACGTTGGAGCGCGACGAGAGCTTCCTGACCTCGTCGGCCACGACCGCGAAGCCGCGCCCGTGCTCCCCGGCCCGCGCGGCCTCTATCGCCGCGTTGAGGGCCAGCAGGTTCGTCTGGTCCGCTATGTATTCGATATCCTGGAGTATCCGCCTGATGTTGACGACGTCCTTCTGCACGGCCTTCATATCCTCAATGGTCTGGGCCTCGGCCTCGGCCATCTTCGACACTACGGTCACGACATCGGTCAGCGCCGTGCGGCTGATGTCCAGCAGCGAGGTGTCTCCGTCGCCGCCCGTGAACCTGCCGAATGCGGACGAGGCCTGCCCGGCCTGCTCGCGCGCGCGGCCGGCGATGTTCATGAAACGCTCACCGATCTCTATCGATGCCTGCTCGGTGTGGTCCGTGACCTCCTTGAGCTGCTCGACCATCACCGGGATGGCGTTCATGCGGCTCATGATCATCCCGCCAAGCGGGGCGACGTCACCCCTCAGTTCGGACAGATGAGAGTGCTTCTCCTCCTCGTGCTGGCTGCGCTGCACCCCAATGCGGTGCGCCATCAGGGCGTATGCCGCCGCGCTGGCGGCCAGCATTATCAGAACGGTCAGCCCCGCCCTCAGCCACGTGCCGCCTATGAAAGAAACAGCGACAAACGGCACGAGCAGCAGTGCGACCTTGAGTATCAGTTTGTAGTCGGCCCTCTCCATTTTCCCATCTCCTGACGCTAAGAATCCGTTAGTATACACGGCGTATTAAAGAAATAATAGTATTGATTGTACACCATTGCAAGTCCGGTCGAATGTGACCGGCGTCACACTATCCCCCTATTGAGGACATCGAGACGTGGGATGCCCGCTCAGGGCCGTTTGAGAGGTAATTGCCCTCGGGCTTTGCGATTATAGCGAGGCCGAACAGCCTCGCGAGTTCCGCGTCATCGGCCCCGCGGCGCAGCGGGCCCAGGACGTCGATCTCGGTGCTTGAAAACAGGCACGGCCTTATGCGGCCGGCCGCGCTGATCCGAAGCCTGCTGCAGCTTGAGCAAAACCCGTGGCTTACAGGGCTTATGAATCCGACCACGCCAGAGGCGCCCTTGATCCGGTAGTTTCTGGAGGTCCCGCCCCCCCTGAAAGGCAGCCGCTCCAGCGGCCCGTGCGCGGCCTCGACGCGCCCCATGATCTCAGGGACGCGGACGCAGCGCTCTTCGCTCCAGCCCCGCCCGGCCGTGGGCATGAACTCGATGAACCGCACGTGCACCGGCTCTGCCAGGCTGAGGGCCGCAAACTCGGGTATCTCGCCGTCGTTCACCCCGCGCATCGGGACCATGTTGATCTTGACCGGCGTGAGGCCCGCGTCTTTAGCTGACGCGATCCCCTCAAGCACCCGCCCAAGCTCGCCGCCGCCCGTTACCGAGCTGAACCGCCCCGGCTCGAGCGAGTCGAGGCTCACGTTTACGCGGTCGAGCCCTGCCGCGGCAAGCGGCCCGGCCATCGCCCTGAGGCGCGAGCCGTTGGTCGTGAGGCTCAGGTCGCGCACGCCCAGGCGTTTTAAGCAAGAGACGATATCGATGATGTCCGGCCTCACGAGCGGCTCGCCGCCGGTGAGCCTGATCTTGCGGACGCCGAACCCCAGCGCGACCGAGGCTATGCGGCCGAGCTCTGCCGGGGTGTAGATATCGGCCTCGGCAAAGCGCGCCGGAGGCGCGGCGGGCATGCAGTAGACGCAGCCCATGTTGCAGCGGTCAGTGACCGATACGCGCAGGTAGTCTATCCTTCTGCCAAATCCGTCGATAGCCATTATTGATTCTACCTTAAACCGGACCGCATGACAAAACGCCCCTATGTTCCATTATAAAAATTGCTTAAAAGGAAGGGGGGCCCTGAGGGGGGTAATCTCAGGGCCCCGTTGTGGAAGCGTCCCGGCCTAATTCCAGCCACCCGGGAGGGCGGCCGTAATATGGACCTTGGCCGGGATGCGGGGTAAATATTAACTGTCAGCTATAAGCCGCGTCCCACCCCGCATGCCTTCCGCGGGGCGAACAATCTTTTCCCGTAACCGCCTACAATGACGTCGTGCGGGCCGCAGGAGCGGAGATCGGCTTGCGCAGGAAGGTCGGGATATCGATCGGGTCATCCGAGTCGAGATCAAACGCGAGCGACTTCGAGAGCACGCGGCCCGAGCCCTTAAGCGAGACATGTGGCTGAGCTATGCTGCGGCGGGGCGGCTCTGGGGTCACGTCCTCGACTATCACCCCGAGGGCCTCGGCCACGGCCTGAGATATCGAAGGTGCAGCGGGCTTCGCCTCGGCCTGTGCTACATGGGCTGCTACCTTCGCGGCCGTTGCGCTCAGCGCCTCGCGCGTCATCGGGGTCCAGGCCTTCACGGCAGGGACCTCGGCCTTGCGCGGGATGTCCTTAAACCCGGTGGCGATGACCGTCACGCGCATCTCGTCCTCCATGTTGGGGTCGATCACAGCGCCGACGATTATGTTGGCCTCGGGGTCCGCGCTCTCGTGCACCATGCCCATCGCGTCCTGCACCTCGTCGAGCGAGAGGTCGAACCCCCCAGTGATGTTCACGAGTATGCCCATCGCGCCCTCTATCGAGTTGTTCTCTATCAGGGGGTTTAAGATCGCACGCTTTGCGGCCTCGTGCGAGCGCTTCTCGCCCTTGCCCACGCCCATGCCTATGACCGCGCGGCCCCGGTTTTCCATGATCGTCTTTACGTCGGCGAAGTCCACGTTTACGAGCCCAGTGCGCAGGACGAGGTCCGATATCCCGGCCACCGCGTTTCTGAGGACGTCGTTTGCGACCTCGAAGCACTTCAGTATCGGCGTGCCGCGCTCGACGACCAGAGAGATCTTGTCGTTGGGGACGATGATGATCGCGTCCACCCGGTTTTGGAGCTCGGCGATGCCGCGCTCTGCGTTGGCGCGGCGCCCTCCGCCCTCTATCGTGAAGGGCCTCGTTACGACCGCGACCGTCAGCGCGCCCATCTCCTTTGCGACTTCCGCGACCACCGGAGAGGCCCCGGTGCCGGTGCCGCCGCCCATCCCGGCCGTGATGAAGACCATGTCCGCGCCCTCGAGGCAGCGGGTGATCAGCTCGCGGTCTTCGAGCGCGGCGTCGCGGCCGACCTCGGGCTTCATGCCCGCGCCCAGCCCGCGCGTGACGGTGCTTCCGATATGCACCTTGTGCGCCGCGAGCGAGGCCTCGAGCGCCTGGGAGTCCGTGTTTATCACGACGAACTCCACGCCGCCTATGTGCGAGGCTATCATGTTGTTTACGACGTTTCCGCCGGCCCCGCCAACGCCTACGACCTTGATGTTGGCCACCAGCCCGCCTACGGAGTTTTCACCGAGCTCGAATACCATCTTTTACTACCCCCTTGTATATGGTTAATGTCCAGAGCCGTCCCAATCCTGAGACAGGCTCATTAATGCCTATGCCTTGAGCGTCCGGCCTACAGCGCCCTTGATCGTCTTTATGTCGAAGAGCCCGCGGATAGAGGCCGCGCGCTCCCTGATGCCGTCGATGAAGCCGTCGTAAGAGTTCCGCTCGGTGCGCATCCCGTGCAGGACCAGCCCGACCGCGGTCGAATAAAGCGGCGTCCTGGCCTCGTCCCCAAGCGAGAGCGAGAGGGCCTCGTACGGCGCGCCGCAGCGCACCGGCACACCGAAGACGAGCTCCGCAATGCGGTCCGCGCCGCGGAGCATCGAACCCCCGCCGGTGAGCACGACGCACGAGGGGCGGTCGCGGAGCATCTCGCCCTGCACCTCGCCAAGCAGCATCCCCATGATCTCCTCGCAGCGCGGCCTGATGATCTCGGCGATCATCGAGGTGGCCATCGTGCGCCGCCTGCCGTCCATGCCTGTCACCTCCACGTGCTCCGGAAGGCCCGGCTCGAACAGCGCATACCCGCAGAGCTTCTTGATCCGGTCGGCCTCCTTGTGCGCTATGCGCAGGCCGATCGCTATGTCGTTGGTCACGTTGTTGCCGCCGGCCGGCACGACCGAGGCGTGGCGCAGCATGCCGTCTTTATATAGCGCGAGGTCCGTCGTGCCGCCGCCCATATCGACTATCAGCACGCCCTCGCTCATCTCTTCCTCGGTGACCACCGCGCGCGCCGAGGCTATCGGCTCGAGCACGGTGTCCATAACTTGCAGCCCCGCCCGCTCGCAGCAGCGGACGAGGTTTTCGACCGCCGAGTGCGCGGCCGTGATCACGCGGACATTTGCTTCAAGTTTGACGCCGGACATCCCAAGCGGCTGCACTATGCCGTCCTGGCCGTCGACTATGAAGTCAGACGGCAGCACGTGCAGGACGTCGCGGTCCAGCGGCACGTAGACCGACGATGCGGACTCTATCACCCGGTCGAGGTCGCGCGTCGAGATCTCGCGGCCCTTTATCCCGGTCGCCCCGAAGCTCTTCCTGCACTCGACATGGCCCCCGGCCACACCTATGTGCACGGTCTTGATCTCGACGCCGGAGCGCTCGGACGCGATTCGCACGGCCTCGGCCACGCACCCGGTCGCCGCGTCCATGTCCACGACCACGGCCTTCTTGATCCCCTGCGAGGGGGCCATCCCGACGCCTATGATCTCGGCGCGTTTGCCTCTGAGCGAGGCCACGACCGCGCATATCTTCGTGGTGCCTATGTCAAGCCCCGCTATATACCGGGTCATATCTTCCTCACCCTGGAGGGCCGGGCCTTCGTGGCCTTGTCCTTGGAGGATTTCCCCTTCGGGGATTTCTCGTTTGAGGGGTTCTCCCCGGGGTTCTTCTCCACAGTTGCGTCTCCGGTCGCGTCGGCCGTGGCTATGTGCCGGACCACCACGCGGCCCTCGAACCTAAGGTCTACGTACTCAACAGCGATATCGAGCTTCGCGATCTGGTCCTTGATCTCGTCGAACGCGGCGAGTTTTTCCTTAAAACGGTCCTCGCCGATCTTTATGTTGAGCCCGTTTAGGGTTATCGTAAGTTCGTGCGCCCCGTGCTCCATCCCGCTGATCTCGACCCCTCCGGTGTCCTTGCCCATGCCCATGTCGCGAAGCACGCCGGCAAGCTCCACGGCCTTGAGGTATGCCGCGGGGTTCGCGCCCCTGTCGCCGGTGATCACCGGCAGGAACACGGTCGGCCTGCCCGAGAGGCTCTGGAGCACCTTGCCATCGGCGTCAACAATGTAGGAGTTCCCCCGGTCCTGGAGCACGGCCTGCGGCGCGGACTCCTCGATCAGGAATATCATCCTGTGCGGGAACTCCTTGCGCACCCTGACCGAGCGGATCCATGGGGAGCTGCTCAGGCAGCCGGCGAGACTGGCAGAGGAGGTCCTGAAGATGTTCTCCCCGCCGTTTACGTCCATGAGCCTCATGAGTTCGGCATCCGAGAGATAGCGGTTGCCGCGAAACTCGTAATCGCGTATCGAAAACAGGCTGCTCGTAAGCGCAAACCAGAGCACCCCGCCCGCAACAAGCGTGACGCCGGACGCAACAGCGAGCCTGACCCACCAAGGCGTGCGCCTCGCGTTTTCGTTGGCCTTCGGGGCCTTCTTCGGTGCGCTCTTTCTCAACTTCGCAGCGCCTCTTTCAGGATCTCGTTAATCAGGGCCGGGAAGTCCAGCCCGGCCGATGCGGCTATCTTGGGCAGCAGGCTCGTCTCGGTCATGCCGGGTATCGTATTGACCTCAAGGACGTACGGCGTGCCCGCCTTGTCTATTATCAGGTCCACGCGCGTGGCCCCCCGGCAGCCGAGCGCCTCGTGCGCGCCGAGCGCGGCGAGCTTCGCGGCCTCGTATGCCGCCGCGTCTATCGCGGGCGGGATTATGTAGTCCGTCCGGCCAGCGGTATATTTGTTTTCATAGCTGTAGAACCCCGAATGGGGCCTGACCTCGACCCCGCCAAGAGGCCGGCCGCCCATTATCGCTATCTGCACCTCGGCCCCGGCTATGTAGTCCTCGACCACAGCGCGGCCGTCAAACTCCGCCGCGGCCGCAAGCGCGGCCTTAAGCTCGTCCGGGCCGCTTACGATGAATACGCCGACGCTCGAGCCCTCGCGGCTCGGCTTCACGACGAGCGGGAAGCGCTCAGAGGCGTATGGCTCGCCCTTTGATACGACCGCGTAGCCAGGCACGTTGAGGCCGGCAGCGCGGAACATCACCTTCGATGCGGGCTTGTCCATCGCGAGCGCCGAGGCCAGCACGCCCGAGCCTGTATAGGGAATGCCCAGCACGTCGAGCAGGCCCTGTATGGAGCCGTCCTCGCCGACCCCGCCATGAAGCGCGATGAACGCGGCATCAATGGCCTCGGCCTTAAGCCGCGCGCATACGTCAGGGCCGGCGTCTATGTCGATGACCGTATAGCCGAGCCCCCGGAGCGCCTTCGAGACGGCCTGTCCGCTTTTAAGCGAGACCTCGCGCTCTGACGATGTGCCTCCCATCAGGACCCCGATGCGCCTCACCATCTTCCGACCATCCTTATCTCGGGCTCAAGCTCCACGCCCGCTGCCTCGGCCGCGCGCTGTGCGACCAGGTCCATCAGCCGCCGGAAGTCCGACGCTGTGCCCCGGCCCCTGTTTATGAAAAAATTCGCATGAAGCGTGCTCACCTCTATATCGCCGACCCTCGCCCCCTTAAACCCGAGCGTGTCTATGACCTGCCCGGCGCTGAGGTCCGGGGGGTTTTTAAAGACGCAACCCGCGGAACGCTCCCCAACCGGCTGCGTGAGTTTCTTTCTCGATAAATACCCGGCCATCCGCTCGCGGATCGCGGCCGGCGCGTCCGTCTTTAGCCT
This sequence comes from Nitrospirota bacterium, assembly GCA_963721805.1. Lineage (GTDB taxonomy): Bacteria > Nitrospirota > Thermodesulfovibrionia > Thermodesulfovibrionales > JdFR-86 > CAVRJY01. The sequence goes on from CAVRJY010000004.1 coordinate 264,900, forward strand.
GAGCCTGGCGCCGAGCACCACAGAGCCCTGCGGGATCAGCGCCCGCCGGTACTCGAAGCGTATCTCGTCGAGCCCGGCCTCTCTTACGCTGCCATCGCGGTGGAAGATCGTCACGTTCGCGATGAAGTCCTTGATCTCGGCCCCGAACGAACCGGCATTGCCCGCTATCGCGCCGCCGAGCAGCCCGGGTATCCCGGCAAGCCCCTCGAGCCCGGCAAGGCCCGCACCGGCGGTGTAATTCAGCAGCCTCTGAAGCGGGACCCCTGCACCGGCATGCACCACGGCCGCATCCTCGTCGCGGGAGATGATTTCCACGCTATCGTTAAATCCCATCGCCAATACCACGCCCTCGATGCCCAGGTCGCTTACAAGGACGTTCGAGCCCCCGCCAAGCGGCGTGACCTGCACACCATGGTGGGCCGCGAGCCTCATCAACTCAAGCAGCGCATCGGCGCTGTGCGGCGCGATAAACAGATCGGCCGGGCCTCCGATGCCGAGCGTCGTATGGCCGGACATCGGCTCCCCTGGCAGCGATGTCGCCTCCAGCGCGCCGAATACCTCTATCAGAGATGCGTCAGCCATCGCCGAGCTCACGAAGGAGTTCCTCGCCCGCTGTGTATATGTTCCCGGCCCCGAGCGTCAGCACCACGTCGCCGGACTTCACTATGCCCAGCGCGATGCGCGCTGCCTCGTGCGGGTCCTTTGCATGATATGTCCCGGCGCCGGACTTGATCTTCCTGATAAGCGCCTCGGCCGTGACGCCCTCTATCGGGCGCTCGCCGGCCGGGTATATGTCGGTGCATATGAGCACGTCGGCCGCGCCCTCGAACGCCGAGGCGAACTCGTCCATCAAATCGCGTGTGCGCGTGTAGCGGTGGGGCTGGAATATCACGACCAGCCTGCGATGGCCGAGCGCGTCCTTGGCCGCCCCGAGCGTGGCCCTGATCTCTGTGGGGTGGTGGCCGTAATCGTCATATACCATGATGCCTTTGGCCTCGCCCTTGAACTCGAAACGCCGCTGTATGCCCTCAAACCCGGCAAGCGCCTCTTTGATGCGCTCGGCGGGGATTTGAAGCTCGAGCGCGACCGCTATCCCGGCCAGCGCGTTACGGACGTTGTGCTCCCCGCTGGCAGGGATGCGGAACATACCGAGCTTAACTCCCTTGAACTCGACATCGAAATCCACGCACATAAAACCCTTCTTCAGGCTGGAGGCGCGGAGGTCCGCGTCGGCCGAGAGCCCGTACGTCAATACCTTGCGGTGCACCATAGGCAGGAGCTCGCGGACGTTCGGGTCGTCTATGCAGAGCACCGATACGCCATAGAACGGGACCTTGTTCATGAACTCCAGAAACGCGGCCTTGAGCGCCTCCATCGTCTTGAAGTGCTCCATGTGCTCGCGGTCTATGTTGGTGACCACGCCTATCGTCGGGCTCAATTTCAGAAAAGACCCGTCCGACTCGTCAGCCTCCGCGACCATAAACTCGCCGCGGCCCAGGCGCGCGTTCGTGCCGAAGGCCTTCAGCCTCCCGCCTATCACGACAGTGGGATCAAAACCCGCCTTGGCAAGTATCGTTGCGACTATCGAAGTCGTGGTGGTCTTGCCGTGCGCGCCGGCCACGAGCACCGCGTATTTGAGCCTTCCGAGTTCAGCGAGCATCTCGGCGCGCGGGATGACCGGGATCTGCTGCCTGGTGGCCTCGACGACTTCCGGGTTGTCCTGCTTCACGGCCGATGAGATCACGACCACGTGCGCGCCGTTTACGTTCTCGGCGCGGTGGCCCTCGTATACCTTTACGCCGAGGCCGATCAGGCGCTCGGCGCTCTCGCCTATCTTCAGGTCCGATCCCGTGACCTCGTAGCCGAGGTTATATAGCACCTCGGCGATGCCGCTCATCCCGATGCCGCCGATGCCTACGAAGTGTATGACCCTGTAGCGCTCAAACATTGCCGTGCCTCCCGCGGACTAAGGCCACGGCCATGTCGACTACGCGCGCGGCGGCATCCGGCCGGCCGAGGCTCTTCGCGTTTCGGACCATCTCGGCTCTCGCCTCCTCGCTCGATGCGATCTCGCGTATCACGGCCCCGAGCGACGGGCCGTCGAGGCGGGAGTCCCATATCACGCGGCAGGCCTCGGCCTCGAGGAGCTTTTTGGCGTTTAGCTCCTGATGCCCGCTCGCGTGCGGGTATGGCACGAGCACCGAGGGCTTCCCGAGCGCGGTGAGCTCGGCGAGCGTCGAGGCCCCGGCGCGCGCCACCACGAGGTCGGCCACGGCGTATGCCTCGGCCATTTTATATATGAAGGGGGCGACCATCGCCTTAAACCCGAACTGCCTGTATGCGGAGCGGACCATGTTGTAGTCAGCCTCCCCGCTTTGGTGCAGAAACTGTATGTCGTCTTTGAGGTCCGCAAGCGTCCCGAGCGCCCCGGCTATCGCGGCGTTGATGCTGCGCGCCCCGAGGCTCCCGCCCATGATGAACACCGTAAAGCGGCCCTCGGCGAGCTCGAACAGCCTGAGGGCGGCATCGCGCCTTCCCTTGAGTATCGCCTGTCTGACCGGGTTGCCGGTCAGCCGCGTCCTGTCGCGCCTGAAGAACCCGGCGCTGTCGTGGTACGTGATAGCGACCCCTGAGGCCAGCCGCCCGAGGAACCTGTTGGCCAATCCGGGCATCAGGTTTTGCTCCATTATCAGTGTCGGGATCGCCATGCTCCATGCGGCCACGACCGGAGGGACCGAGACATAACCGCCAGTACCCAGCACGATATCGGGTCTGACGTTGCGGAGTATTTCCCTCGCGCCGAAGACCGAGAGCCCGACGCCCAACATGGCCGAGAGCTTCCCGGCCAGCGAGCGGCCGAGCACGCCCTCGGCGCGGATGAACTGTATCGGGAAGCCCTCGCGCGGGATAACGCGCGCCTCGATCCCCCGCTCGGTGCCGATGAACATGACCTCGCCCTCGGGGTCGCGCCGCTTGAGCTCCTCGGCAACCGCGAGGCCGGGGAATATATGGCCGCCGGTGCCTCCACCGGCGATCACCATCCTCATGGCGCCTCCCTGTATATCGAACGCCGGGCCTTCTTGCGCCGAAGCGCCATCACCGCGTCCGTCGAAGGGTCCTGTCCGAAAGGCATGTGCCTCGGCCTCGAGAGGTTCAGCAGGATGCCTACCGCCGCCATGTTGACGAGCAGCGACGAGCCGCCGTAGCTCAAAAATGGAAGCGGGAGCCCCTTGGTAGGGAGCATCCCGGTAACGACGCAGAAGTTTAGCATCGCCTGAAGCCCGACCATGATCGAGATGCCGAATGCCAGGTAGTGGCTGAATTTCTCCTCATTGCGCTGCGCCACGCGTATGCCCCTGATAAACAGGAACGCGAACAGGCCTACAACGATCACCGCGATCACAAAACCGAGTTCCTCGCCCACGACCGAGAAGATGAAGTCCGTGTGCGCCTCGGGCAGGAAATCGAGCTTCTGGCGGCTCTTGCCCAGACCCACCCCGGCGAGCCCGCCGCTTCCAAGCGCGATGAAAGACTGCACTAACTGGAAGCCGCTCCCCGAGGCCTGCTCCCACGGGTTTAAAAACGTGGTCATGCGCTTGAGCCTGTAGGGCTCCATCGCGAGGTAGACGACCGCCGGGATAGCTAGCGTCATCAGGTATCCTATGTAGCGGAGCCTCACCCCGGCCAGAAACAGCATCGCTATCGTGATGAAACCGAGGCTCATCGTCGCGCCGAAGTCCGGCTGTCTTATGCACACCGCCTGAAACAGGGCCATCACGCCTATAGGCACCAGGAAGCTCTTTAAGCTCTCCGGGTTGAACTTCGGCGACGAGAGGTACTTGGCAAGGAATATCACCATCGCGAGCTTTGCGAACTCCGAGGGCTGAAAGGTCGTCACGCGCAGGTTCAGCCACCGCCGCGCACCGTTCGCCTTCACCCCGATGCCGGGCACGAAGACCAGCGCGAGCAGGATGAACGCCACGACCATCAGCGCTGTGGAGTTCTTCCGGAACCACTCGGGCTCGACCCTGTAGAGCCCCATCATTATAAGCGCGCCCATAGCCATCGTGATCAGGTGCTTTTTGAAGTAGTAAAACTCGGTGATGTTCCTCTTTTGGAAGACCGGGGTCACGACCGAGGTCGAACTCAGGACCATGAGCGTGCCGAAGCCGATGAGGATCAGCGTCACGATCAGCAGCCACCTGTCATACCTGTTTATCTGGATCACAGCGCACCCACTATCCGCTTGAACTGCCGCCCACGGTCCTCGAAGTCCCGGAACATGTCGAAGCTCGCGCACGCGGGCGAGAGGAGCACCACGTCGCCGGGGCTGGCCATCGAGCGGGCCAAGGCTACCGCCTCATCGAGCGCCCCTGCATCGACGCACTTCGTCTTGCCCTCAAACGCGCGCCGGAGCTTCCCCTTCGCCTCGCCGATCAGTATGATCGCTTTTAATCTCTTGCCCACTGAACGGGCGAACGCATCGAAGTCACCTGCCTTGTCGCGGCCCCCGGCAATCAAGATCACCGGCTCCTTAAAGCCCTCGACGGACTTGATCGCGGCATCGACGTTAGTGCCCTTTGAGTCGTTTATATACCGGACGCCGCCTACCTCGCGCACGAACTCCATGCGGTGCTCAAGGCCGGCAAAGGTGCGGAGCACCGAGGCTATCGCGTCGGGCTTCACCCCTGCCGCGCACGCCATAGCAGAGGCTGCCATCGCGTTTTCCAGATTGTGGACGCCGGGGATCGCGATCTCGGAGGTATCGATCACGAGTCCCCGGCCGTCCATATCGAATGACACCGAGTCGCGCTCGGCAAACACGCCCTTGACAGCCCCCCTGCGGCTGAAGAAAAAGACCTTGCCGCGCATTGAAGCCTTGCGGGCGTCGTATAGCGCCATCGACAGCGGGTCGTCCGCGTTTAGTACCGCGAAGTCCTCTGCCGTCTGATTCATAAACACGTTGAACTTCGTAGCACCGTAGGATTCGATAGATCCGTAGCGGTCGAGATGGTCGGGCGTCACGTTTAAAAGCGCGGCCCCATGCGCGCGGAACTTAGAGATGGCCTCGAGCTGGAAGCTCGAGACCTCGACGACCACGCATTGCGGTCTCGCATCCTCCCCGATCCTCACTATCTCCTCAGAGAGGGCGTTTCCGATATTCCCGGCGATCAGGCTGCGCATCCCGGCGGCTTCGAGCATCAGGTGCAGGAGCGTAGTCGTAGTGGACTTCCCGTTCGTCCCGGCGACGGCGTAATAAGGCACCTCGGGCATCGCGCGGTATGCGAGTTCTAGCTCGCCTATGACCTCGACGCCCGCGTCGATAGCGGCCTGCACCGCAGAGAGCGAGACCGGCACTCCGGGGCTCAGCACCACGAGGTCAGCGCCGGTGAATGCCTCCACCGGGTGCCTGCCAAGTATGAGCCCGACCCCTTCGGGGAGCTCCGCGAGCCTTGTCCCGAGCGCCTCTTCGGTCCTCATGTCCGTTACCGTAACCTCCATGCCGATCTTCCTCAATAACTTCGCGGCCCCTACTGCCGCTCCTTGCGAGCCCCACGACCAGCGCGCCCGGCATATCAGCGCACCTTGAGCGTGGCGAGGCTCAGGAGCGCCAGCAGTATGCCCACGACCCAGAACCTCACTACGACCTTGTTTTCGGGCCAGCCCAAGAGCTCGAAGTGATGGTGTATCGGGGCCATCCTGAATATCCGTTTGCCGGTGAGCTTAAACGACGCCACCTGAAGCACGACCGATAGCGTCTCTACAACGAATATCCCGCCCACGACCAGCAGGACGAGCTCGTGCTTGGTTATCACCGCGAGGGTGCCGAGCGCTCCGCCCAGCGAGAGCGAGCCCACGTCGCCCATGAATACCTCGGCCGGGTGGCAGTTAAACCACAGAAACCCGAGCGCCGCGCCGAACATCGCGCCGCATACCACGGTCAACTCTCCGGTGCCGATCAGGTATAGCACCTGCAGGTAGTCCGAGAGCCCCTTGTGGCCCGAGAGGTATACCAGCACCCCGTTTGCGAGCACGGCGACCGCGACTAGCCCTATTGCCAGCCCGTCGATGCCGTCGGTGAGGTTAACCGCGTTGGAGCTGCCGACGATCACGAAAATCGCAAACGGCAGGTAGAACCATCCTAGGTATATAAGCCAGTTTTTGAAAAATGGCACGCTCAGCATATCGACGTACTGGTCGTGCGGGTTCATATAAAGGAACAGGCCAATGCCGAGCGCGATCAATACCTGCCCCAGGAGCTTGGTGCGAGCGCTCAGGCCCCTGGAGTTGCGCTTGCTGACCTTCAGGTAATCGTCCGCGAATCCGATAGCCCCGAACCCCAGCAGCGAGCCTAACATCACGAGGACATAGGCGTTAGAAAGGTCTCCCCACAAGAGCACCGAGACCGTGATCGAGAGTATTATCATGATCCCGCCCATTGTAGGGGTGCCTTCCTTTGAGAGGTGGCGCTGCGGGCCGTCGTCGCGGATATGCTGCGTGAGGCTGAGGCTGCGGAGCCACTCGATGATAGCCGGGCCCCATATAAAACAGATCAGCACCGAGGTGAGCACCGCAAGCGCGGAGCGAAACGTGATGTATCGAAATACGTTAAAAGGCGAGTAAAAGGCGCTAAGGCTGAAGAGGAGTTTATAGAGCATCTATCGCTCCCTCCATCGCCATGCCGCGCGAGCCCTTCACCAGCACTACGTCTCCGGGCCGAAGCTCGCTTGAAAGCAGCGCGCGCGCCTCAATCGCGCTCGAGGTCCTAAGCGCGCGGCCGCCCTTTGCCTCGAACTCTGCCGCTGCATGCGCCATGCCCGGCCCCACGGCTATGAGGCAGTCTACCGCGCCCTGCATCCATGCGCCGAGCTCCGCGTGTATGCGGTCACTGTCCGGACCGAGCTCTAGCATGTCGCCAAGTACGGCGATAGCGCGGCGCTGCCTCATGCGCGCAAGCTCGGTTATCGCCTCGCGCATCGAGCCGGGATTGGCGTTATATACGTCCGCCAGCAGCACCGCGCCGTGATACTCGCTTCGCTCAAACCTCATGGGCACGGCTTGGAAGCCCTCAAGGGAGCGGCCGATCTCGGCGGCTGAAAGCCCGAAGGCCACCCCAACGCCCGCAGCGGCAAGCGCATTTAGGACATTGAACCGTCCGGTGACGCCGAGCCTAACGGCTGCGGAGCCGCCGGCTGTTATGAGAGTGAAGGACGCGCCGGTATCTTTAAGCTCGATATCCCGCGCGCAGACATCGGCGTTTTGGGCCTCGATCCCGAAGCCGATCGCTCGGCCCTTGTATGAGCGCGCCCCTTCGATCAGGAACGCGTCGTCCGCGTTGAGCACGGCCACCGGCACGAAGTCCAGCAGTTCGAGCTTTCCGGCGCGGACGCCATCGATGCCGCCGAAACCCTGGAGGTGCGCCTGGCCTATGTTCGTAATCACCCCGACGTCCGGGAGCGCTATCTCGCAAAGTCCGCGTATCTCGCCAATCGCGCTCGCGCCCATCTCGAGCACCGAAACCTCGTCCGCTGGCTCGAGCTTGAGCATGCTTTGAGGCAGGCCGATCTGGTTATTGAGGTTACCGGCGTTCTTGTGCACCCGCATCCTCGATGAAAGTATCGCTGCTGTCATTTCTTTAGTGGTGGTCTTGCCGTTTGAGCCGGTGATGCCGACGACCTTCATGCCCAGCTTCCTGCGCATATGTCGGGCGAGCGTCTGAAGCGCCCTAAGCGTATCGGGGACAAGGATGACAGCCCTGCCTGCGGGGGGCGCGACCGGCGGGACCGAGACCACGGCGCCAGCGCCAATGTGCAGCGCCGCGGCCACGAAATCATGGCCATCGAAACGGGGGCCGCGCAGGGCGAAGTACAGCTCACCGGGCGCGATAGTGCGCGAGTCGGTAGAGTACCCGTTCACCGGGCCATCGGCCCTGCCGTGTATGATGCGGCCGCCTATGGCCGCAGCTATCTCTTTTATCGTGAGTTCCATATTATCTTCGGTTGCCCGTTATTTCCTCTAGTGCCAGGCGCGCGGCCGCGCGGTCGCTAAACGGATGACGAACGCCCTTGATCTCCTGGTATTCCTCGTGGCCCTTGCCCGCGATCACTACCGAGTCCCCGGGGGCTGCCATTGCAATCGCCTCGCGGATCGCCTCGCCACGGTCCGGGATTGTCTTGTAGGTCGAGCCCGCGGCTACGCCCTCGACGATCTGGGCGATAATCGAGGCCGGCTCTTCGGAGCGAGGGTTGTCCGAGGTGATGATCGTTATGTCGCTGAGGCTCGTTGCGACAGCGCCCATGCGCGGACGCTTAGTGCGGTCGCGGTCCCCGCCGCAGCCGAATACCGTGATTACGCGGCTTGCGGTTATCTCCCGAACCGTGCGTATAAGCCGCTCGAGCGCATCCTCGGTATGCGCGTAGTCCACGACGCAGAGGAACTCCTGCCCGGCCTCTACGCGCTCGAACCTCCCGGCCACCTGCGGCATTTGCTCAAGCCCGGAGGCTGCCTCATCGAGAGTCATCCCGAGCCCGCTCGCCGCGCCTGCCGCGGCGAGCGCGTTATAGACGTTCACGATGCCGGGTATCGGTACCCTTACGGATTTCTCTATTCCTTTATAGCGGAGCATCATGGACGAGCCTCGCGCGTCCATGCGCAGGTCCGATACGGTCAGATCGGCCGGCCCGTTTATCCCATATGAAACGACATTGCCTTTATTAATCAGCAGACCCGCGAGCCTGGGCCCGTAAGGGTCGTCTGTATTGATGACCGCCGTGCCAGTCAGCAGTTCCGTAAAGAGCCGGGCCTTGGCAGCGAAGTACTCTTCCATAGTATGGTGGTAGTCGAGGTGCTCGGGGGTGAGGTTCGTAAATACCGCGACACTTAAACTCGGTGCCCTCGACCCGGGACTGCATCAGCGCGTGCGAGGAGACCTCGGTTACGGCGTGCGTGCATCCCGCATCCCGCATCCTCGCAAGCAGGCCCTGGAACTCGGGGGCCTCCGGGGTGGTGTGCGGCGCGGGTATGACCTCGCCGCATATATCGTATTCAATCGTGCCGATGAGCCCGGCCGAGCTTCCGGCGTGGTCGATGATAGACTTGATCATCCGCGTGGTCGTCGTCTTGCCGTTCGTGCCGGTGACGCCGACGACCTTTAAGGCGCGTGACGGATAGCCGTAAAACGTGTTTGATATCCTCGCCATCGCGTGGCGCGAGGACTCGACAGAGACGTCCGGCACGCTCAGGGCCATCTGCCCCTCGTGCACCACGGCCGCCGCGCCCCTGGCTATCGCGTCTTCGATGAATGCGTGGCCGTCGTACGCGCCGCCGCGCAGCGCGATGAACAGGTCGCCCTGCCTCACCCTGCGCGAGTCGTACGCTATGCCAAGCACCTCGGTATCCATAATACCCCCACTCACGCCCGCTGCCTCTGCGAGCAGCCCGAGCCTCATTGCCCGGCCGCGGCCGCGGCGGGCCTTCCCTGAACCATCAGCGTGTTGTTTTTGAAGTCGTCGTCGCGCGGCACGTTTAGGTATGAAAGCGTCTGGTCCGCGATGCTCTTAAAGGTCGGGGCCGCGACGAGGCCGCCGTATATCCTGCCCTTGGGCTCGAAGACCACGACGATCAGGGCGATCTTCGGGTCGCTGACCGGCACGAAACCGACGAACGAGCCCACGTACTTGTTTTCGGAATAGCGGTGCAGCTTCGTATCAAAGAGCTTGGCGGTGCCGGTCTTCCCAGCGACGTCGTTGCCGTCGATCTCGGCGCCCTCGGCCGTGCCGCCCTTCTGCGTGACCGACGTCAGGATCTGCTTCATCGTGGCCGCGGTGCGCGCCGAGATGACGCGCTTCAGCTCGCCCTGTGCGAACTTGTACTGCTCGATGCCGTCCTGCGACACTATCGAGTCCACGACGTGGGGCTTGACGAGGTATCCCCCGTTGGCCACGACAGAGTACGCCCTGAGGATCTGCAGAGGCGTCACGGAGATGCCGTAGCCTATGCTCGATGAGGCGAGCGAGACGTCGGACCAGTTTTTAAGCGGCAGCACCAGGCCGCCGCTCTCGGCCGGGAGGTCCACGCCGGTCGGTGAGCCGAAGCCGTAGGCCTTGATGTATTTATAAAGCCTCTGCTTGCCGACCTTCATCCCTATCTGTATCGTGCCGACGTTTGAGGACTTCTGAATGATCTGGCTAACGGACATGTAGCCCATGCGGTGTACGTCCTTAATCGTGTGGCCGCCTACCGTGATAGAGCCTCGCGAGCAGTCGAAGTGCGTATCGGGCGTCACTACGCCCTCCTCCAGCGCGCACGAGCTCGTTACGACCTTGAAGGTCGAGCCCGGCTCGTAGGGGTCCGTCAGCGCGCGGTTGCGCCTGTTGTCCGCGTCCGTTTTCCCGGGAGCGTTGAGGTCGAACTCAGGGTCGTTGGCCAGCGCCAGGATCTCGCCCGTCATGGGGTCCATCATCACGGCCGAGACCGATGCGGCCTGCCAGGTCTCGCGCGCCTTCTTGATCTCGGTCTGGGCGATGTATTGGAGGCCCTCGTCTATCGTGAGGTGCACGTCGCTTCCGACGCTCTCGTACTCCACGCCGTCGGAGAGCGTATTGCCGCCAGAGTCGCGCGCGACCTCGACCTTCTCGGCATGCCCGGCGAGGTACTTGTCATACCTGTGCTCGATGCCCTCGACACCCTTGTTGTCATACCCGACGAAACCTATGACGTGCGAGGCGAGCTCGCCCTTGGGGTATACCCTCTCGTGCTCGGTGATCATCCCGAGCCACGGGTCGCGCTTGGTGTCGACGGTAGCCGCGAAGGCCGGGGGGAGTTTTCTCTTTAGCCATACGAAGCCGCGCTCGGAGCGGAGTTTCTTTGCGGCCTCATCCGTGCTGAGGCCGGTGAGCCGCGCTATCTCGGACGCGGCGCGGTCGTGGTCCTGTGGGTCTATCTGCATCGGGTTGGCGAAGAGGGATACGACGTCGACGTTCACGGCGAGTTCGCGGCCCATGCGGTCCAGTATCTTGCCCCTCATGGGGTCGATCTGCTGCTCGGCGTTCTGCTGGCCCTCGGCGCGGCGCATCAGGCCCTGGTGCTCAAGCAGCATCAAGTCCCCGAGCCTGAGCACGACGAGCGCGAAGCCGCACAGGATGCCGGCCACGAGGATCGATGCGCGCAGGCTCATCAGGCGCTAGTTTCGCCTTCTGAAGGATGCGGCCTGAGGCACGGCCGATGTATCGCGCTTTACGATGAAGACCTTGCGCCTGTCAGGGTCGGTCAGCGCCAGCTGGTTTTCGTCGACGCGCGAGCGGGCCTTCAGGGACGAGAGGTCGGCCTCCAGCCCCTTTTGCTCAGTGAGTGCGGCCACCCGCTGGTGCTCGAGCGCGCCGATGCGGTATTCCATCGACGTGACGTTGGAGCGCAGCATGATGAGCCCTATGACCGCGGCCGGCAGCACCGCGCAGCCCAGAAACGCGTTAAGGTACGGCACGAGCCTGTTGCGCACCGGATGATTCATCTGGTCACCTCCGCCGCCCTCAGCTTGGCGCTGCGCGCCGAGGGGTTTTCCCTTGTCTCGTCCTGCGATGGCACGATAGGTTTTTTAGTTAGCACGCGCAGCTCTCCGCGCTGCCCGCCGTCTTTCATGAAATGCTTGACCACCCGGTCTTCGAGCGAGTGGTACGAGATCACGACGAGCCTCCCCTGCGCCGCGAGCACGGAGACCGCCTCGCCGAGCGCATGCCGGAGCTGCCCGAGCTCGTCGTTAAGTTCTATCCTCATGGCCTGAAACGTCCGCGTGGCCGGATGCGACCGGCCTCCGCCCTTGCCTACCGCCTGAAGCACGGTGTCGGCCAGTTCGCGGCAGGTGCGTATCGGGGCCTCGGCGCGGCGCGCCACTATCCGGCGCGCTATGCGCCTGGCGCGGTAGTCCTCGCCGTAGTCGCGTATGACGCGCTCAAGCTCCCGCTCCGTGTATTCGTTAACGATATCCGCGGCGGTCCTGTCAGTCGAGCGGTCCATCCGCATGTCCAGGGGCTCGTCGGTCTGAAAGCTGAACCCGCGTCCCTCGCCCTTTAGCTGGAACATCGAGACGCCGAGGTCCATCAGCACCCCGTCGATCCTTCCAGCGAGTTCCAGCGAGCGGGCGACTTCACCGAGTTCGGAAAAAGGCGAATGCACCGGCCTGAACCTCTCCGGGTCCTGAATCCGCTGACGCGCGAGCGCGAGCGCCTCTTCGTCCCTGTCGATTCCGATCACCCTGCCCTCCGGGCCCACAAGCCGAAGGATTTCCCCGGAGTGCCCCCCGAGCCCCACAGTCGCGTCCAGATAAATACCCCCTGGACGCACGCCCAAAAACTCGACCACCTCCCCGGTCATTACAGGGAGATGCACTACCCCCATGAGCCGCTTCTACAGTCCCAGATCGCTGAGGGACTTTTCGTATGTCTCGTTGCCGGCTGCGTCGAACTCAGTGCTGCGCTCCCACGCCTGCCGGTCCCATACCTCTATGCGCTCGAGCTGCCCGACGATCACAATATCGCCGGTTATGCCGAGGTCCTGCCTGAGCGAGGCCGGAAGCTGGATGCGGCCCTGCCTGTCACACGCGGCCTCGACCGCCGAGCCTATGACCTCGCGCATGAAGCGCTTGACGCTCTTGTCGTTGCGCGGAAGGGATCGAACCCGCCCGAGCAGCTCGATCCATTCCTCGTGCGGGTAGACCTGTATGCAGCTGTCCACCGCGGCTACGGTGACGTAGAGCTTGGGGCTTGGGGCCGAGGCAAGTATCTCCCTGAAGGCAGCGGGGATCATCACCCTGCCCTTAGGGTCCACGTTGTAGTAATATTTTCCGGTAAACGCTGCCATGCTCACCACTTTCAACCCTTATGTGACACTTTCTACCACTTACTATATAGGGAAGCACCTATAAAGTCAACGAATTTTTGGATGGCACTATATTTTGTGGTTAATTGGCCGAGTTGGCACTAAATATGGGATTGACGCAGAGGGTCGGGCGTAACAGCCCGGAGAGGCTCAAAAATCAGAAAACGGGACAGGCGTGAAGGTGATGACGAAGATAGCAAAAGCGCCCCACCCGGCGACCTTCCGGCTGAGGGGGAGCTCCGGCTCCCAGTCCGAGACAGGCGGGTGCCCAACGCCCAGAAAAAGCATGAGCACGGCCCATACCGCCCAGCCGGGCCAGTAATAATACCCCAGCACCCCGAGCGCGACGACCAGCGCGATGCTCAGCTTCCTGTGGGCGCGGCCGAACATCGCGAACGCGACGTGGCCGCCGTCGAGCTGCCCTATCGGGAGCAGGTTTAAAGACGTCACGAAAAACCCTATCCATCCGGCGAACGCAACCGGATGGAGCAGGACGTCGAAGCCCTCGGGCACGCGGCCCAGGATCATGCGCGAGAGCCCCGTAAAGAGCAACGAATCCCCGAGCGTGAGGCCTGGGTGGATCCCCCCGGCCGGGACGACCTTGGACATCGTAAGCCCTGCCACCGAAGCGACGCACGAAAACAGAAACCCTACTATCGGGCCCGAGGCCCCGATGTCCACGAGAGAGCGGCGGTCGGCTATCGCGGTCTTCATCTTTATAAACGCCCCGAAGGTGCCGATGAACGAGGGCGCGGGGATGAAATACGGAAGCGTTGCAACCGTATTGTGCAGCCTTGAGGCGAAGTAGTGCGAGAGCTCGTGGCTCATCAGGATCAGCATCAGCGTGGCGGCAAACGGTATGCCCTCCACAACCCGCAGGGGCTGGCTGAATATGTCCACGCCCTGCTGGAGCGCACCGGCCACGGTCGTGGACATGCACGTCAGCAGAAACAGCGTTATGTGCAGGTACGGGGGCTTCTTCATGCGGGCTCGGACTCCAGGTCGTAGTCGAGCGCGCGGGTGATGCGCACATCGACGAAATCGCCGCGCTTAAGGGCACCGGGGTTGTGTATGACCGTCATGCCGTCGATCTCGTGGGCCTGTGTGGCGATCCTGCCTATCGCGGGCGCGCCGCCGCCCATCGCCTCCTCGACCAGCGCGCGAAGCGTCATCCCTACCAGCGCCTGGTTGGCCTCCAGCGAGATCCCCGCCTGCAGCGTCATCGCGCGATGAAAGCGCGCGTCCTTGGTGCGCTTCGGGACCTGGCCCTTGAGCCGGGAGGCGGGAGTCCCCTCCTCGCGCGAATATCTAAAGACGCCCATGCGGTCGAACCTGGCGGTCTCTATGAAATCCAGCAGCCCTAAAAACTCCTCCTCGGTCTCGCCCGGGAACCCTACGATGAAGGTCGTGCGCAGCGCCACTGCGGGCACCGCGCGCCTGATGCGGCGCACGAGCGCAAGCAGGCTCCTGTGCGTCTCCGGACGGCCCATCGCCTTGAGCACGGTCTGCTCGGAGTGCTGAAGCGGCATGTCGACGTACGGCACGACCTTTCCGCCAGCAGCGAAGACCTCAAGCAGCGCGTCGTCTATCCCCGAGGGGTGCAGGTACATCGGCCGCACCCAGAACTCCCCGCTGATCGAGGCTATCTCGCTGATTAGCTGCGCAAGCCCGTAGCCGGTGCCGCGGCCGTATGCTGTGAGGTCCTGCGCGACCAGCACGAGCTCGCGCGCACCGGCGCGGACGTACCGCTCGGCCTCGCGCAGTATTTCCTCCGGCTGCCGCGACGCAAACGGCCCGCGGATAGATGGTATGACGCAATAGGTGCATCTGCGGTCGCAGCCCTCCGCGACCTTTATCGGCACGGAGGGCGCGCTCAGGCCGCGCTCGAGCAAAAGGCTGCTGATGGCAGTAATTGAACGCGCCTTGGGCGCTTCGGCCCCTCCGCGCAGGTAGTCCACAATGGCGTCCTCGTCGGCCACGCCGAAGAAGGCGTCGACCTCGGGGAGCTCGGCCGAGAGCTCGGCCCCGTACCGCTTGGCCAGGCAGCCCATCACGATGAGCCTCTGGCCGGCGTGGCGCGTCGAGGCCGCGCCCAGAATCGCGTCTATGGATTCGCGCTTCGCGTCCTCGATGAACCCGCAGGTGTTTATAACGACCGCGTCGGCCATCCCGGGGTCGGACTCGTAGACGATACCGGCCTCCTCGGAGAGCCTGCGGATGAGCGACTCGGAGTCCGCGGTGTTCTTGGGGCAGCCAAAGCTTATGAGGCCTATACGCTTAATACCCAAACAATCCCTCCAGAAGGGTTCAAACAAAAGGGGCCTTCACGGCCCCCCGGCGATGCCACTTAAACTATATACCCCCGATGGCGCGGCGTCTACGCGTGCAGGCCGAGCTTCTTGATCTCGGAGAGCAACTCCCTGGTGTTGATCGGCTTGACCACATAAGAGGTCGCCCCGGCCCGGTACAGCGAGTCCACTACGGTCTTCGGATCGTTGAGCGCGGTGGTCATGATGACCTTTACCTCGTCTACGGCTGACACCCCCGAGTCCTTCTCGCTCTTGCGGATCGCCTTGAGCGCCGAGATGCCGTCTATGTGGGGCATCATGATATCCATGCATATGAGGTCATACGTACGGCCCTCGCCTGCCGCGAGCCTGACGGCCTCGATGGCCTCCCTGCCGTCCACCGCGATGTCGCACTCGCCGAATTGCGAGAGGGTCTTCTGCAGGAGCTTCCTGCTGATGAAATCGTCCTCTACGATCAGAATCCTCATTAGGCGGCCTTTCCTCTTGATCTGTTGCGGCGGCTTATGAGTCCGCAGGGCCGTGCCGCAGGCTGGCGCGGAGCACCTCTGTAAGTCTATCAAACTCAGAGTTCAGAAGTCCATGAACTACGGCGGCCGCAGCCTCGATGTCCCCGGCCGACGCGGCGCGTTCAACCCCGGCCGAGGCCGCGCTCACCGCGGAGCCCCCGATGCTTGCGCTCGCGCCCTTGATCGAATGCGCGATGCGCCCGGCTGATGCGGCGTCGCCTTTTTCGATTGCCTCGCGCAGGATCCGCAGCTCGCCCGGCATCTTCTGAAGATAGTCGGCCCACAGCTCACGCAGGAGCCGCCCGTCGCCCTCTAACCTTTTTAGCGCGGCCCCGCTGTCGAGCACTGCCGGATGTCCGATCGAAAGCCCGTCTATGACCTCGGCCACCTCTCGCACGTGAAAGGGCTTGGGGAGGTAGGCCGAAAAGCCGCTCTCAAGCAGCCGCTCGCGGTCGCCGGCCATCGAGTAGGCCGTAAGGGCCACTATCGGTATCGCCGGATCATAGCATGGCGACGAGGGGTCGCGGATCAGGCGAGTGGCCTCTACCCCGTCCATGAGGGGCATCTGTATGTCCATGAGTATCGCGTCGAAGCGGCCGGTTGAGAGCAGGTCAAGGGCCTCCTGCCCGTTAGCAACTATCACGGCCTCGTGGCCGAGGTTGCCAAGCACGCTTAGCAGCAGCTTTTGGTTTATTGTGTTGTCCTCGGCGACCAGTATGCGCCTTCCGGTGGCCCTGCGGCCGGGCCGGCGGGCGGGCGGCCTGCCCGCCTTCGCGTGTCTGCACCCCGAGCCGTCAGCGGCCTTCAGCAGCGCACCGCTGAGCTCGTCGATGAAGACTGGCTTGCTTACGCAGTCCCATACGCCAAGCTCGTGGCACCTCGCCGAATCGCAGCGCATCGAGGCCGGGGTGACGAGTATGACCAGGGGCGGCTCCCTCCGGCTGTTAGGCTTGATCCGCGCTACGTCCATCGTGGCGTCCAGCAGCAGCGTGTCAGGAGCTTTTTCGAATGCGCATGTCAGCTCAAGGGCGTCCGAGACGTCGACCGCCTCGGTGACATCGGCCCCCCAGCCCTCGAGGGCCTCTCGGAGCATCGCGCGGACGTGGGAGTTGTCGTCGACCACGAGCGTGGAGCAGCCGTGCATGTCCGGCACGCTACTATGGGCACTTACATTGCCGTCTTCGGGGATGCCGAACGCGACGGTGAAGCAAAACCTGCTGCCCTTCCCCTCCTCGCCCTCGGCCCATATGCGGCCGCCCATCGCCTCCACTATCCGGCGCGATATCGCAAGCCCGAGCCCGGTGCCGCCGAACCGCCTCGTCGTCGAGCTGTCGGCCTGCGTGAAGGACTCGAATATTACCTCGCGCTTTGCGGCCGGGATGCCGATGCCCGTGTCGCTGACGCTGAACATAAGCCCTGCGCCAGAGGGGCCGCCTGCGCGTCCGTCCAGGCTGGCTTCGAGCAGCACATGGCCGTATTCCGTGAACTTCACCGCGTTGCCGACGAGGTTAAGGAGCACCTGTCTGAGGCGCGCCGCATCGCCTGATACGCGGCGGGGCACGTCCGGCCTCAGGTGCACGACCAACTCGAGCCCCTTGCCCTCGGCCTGAAACGCGAGCGGCTCGAGCGCGCGGTCGACCGTCTCCCAGAGGTCGAACTCCTCCTGCTCGAGCTCGACCCGGCCGGACTCGATCCGCGAGAAGTCCAGGACGTCGTTTATGATCTTAAGGAGCGTGCCGGTGGAGTGCTTTATAAGCGAGACGTACTCCTGCTGCTCCTCGTCGAGGCTGCTTTCCACCAGCAGGTCCGTCATGCCGATGATGCCGTTTAGGGGGGTGCGCAGCTCGTGGCTCATGTTGGCGACGAACTCGCCCTTGGCGCGGCTCGTGGCCTCGGCGATCTCCACGGCCTGCTGCAGGGCCTCCTCGGTGCGTTTGCGGGCCGTTATGTCGTCGAATATCCAGATCGAGCCCCGTGAGGGGTCATCGCTATCTATGACGGACTCCCGGATCGAGACCCAGAGCTGCGAGCCGTCCCTGGTCCTCATGCGCGCCTCGGAGCTGATCGAGGAGCCCTCTGCGGCGCGTTCGGCCCCGGCCCGCCCGAGCTTCCCGAATTCAGCGGCCGAGGCGAAGAACCCCTCCATGCCGAGGCTCGCGGCCTCCTTGCGCGGCCAGCCGAACATCTGCTCGAACCTCCTGTTTACGCGCACGACCTGAGCGTCGCGCAGATAGGCTATGCCGACCCCGGCGTTCTCGAGTATTATGTTCAGCTCGACCAGGACGCCCTCCAGCGTCTCTTCCGCCTTCTTGCGCTCTGTGATATCGCGCACGATGCCGCTGAAGAAGACCTCGCCCCCGGAGCTCCACATCCCGAGCGAGAGGTCGACCGGAAACCGCCCGCCGCCCTTTCTGAGGCCCGCAAGCTCTACGGTCTTGCCGATCAGGTGCGGCGCGGCCGGCTGCGATCTGAGGCGGGACATGCCCTTGGTGTGCAGGTCGCGGTACTCATCCGGGATGATGGTCGTCAGCGGCATGCCGATGATCTCATCGGCCGCGTATCCGAAGATCGCCTCCGCGCCGCTGTTCCAAGAGACGACGCGCAGGTCCCTGTCCGCGATGATTATCGCGTCCGAGGCCGACTGCACGACCGAGCGGAACCGCTTCTCGGACGCGGCGAGCTCGGCCGACATCCTCCGGCGCTCGGTCACGTCCCGAAGCGCGAAGACCATGCCGTGCACCCTGCCGGACTCGCCGGCAATCGCCGATACCGTCAGGTCGACCTCGATCTTCCCGCCGTCGCGGTCTATCAATATATAGTCGCCCGTGAGCTCGTGGCCCTGTCCGCCGCAGGCCCTGGCGGTCAGGTCGTCGATGAAGACCGCAGCGCCCCCGGATTCGATCCTGAGGATGCCCTCGATATTCTTGCCCTCGGCCATGGCCATGTTTATGCCGAGCATGTTTTCGGCGAGCGGGTTTAGGTAGGTTATGAGGTCGTCGGTGTCGGTCGTGATTATCGCCTCGTGTATGCTGCGCAGCGTCGCGGCCATCCAGCGCTCGCGCTCCTTGAGCTTGAGGTTGATCTCGTGGCGGCGCAGCGCGACCTCTATCGCTATCCTCAGGTCGTTTTCCTCGAAGGGTTTTAGCAGGTAGGCGTCGGGCTCGGCCTCCTTGGCGCGCTGGAACGTCTGCTCCTCGGAGTTCGCGGTAAGGAAGATAACCGGTATGTCGCGCTCGCTGCGGATGGCCTTGGCCGCGTCGATGCCGTCCATCGGGCCCTTGAGCATGACGTCCATCAGGACGAGGTCCGGGGGGTCGGCCGCGGCGGATTTAATCGCATCGCCGCCGGAAGCGACCGAGTCCGTGACCCTGTAGCCCAAGCGCTCGAGGCGCATGGCTATATCGGCCGCAACGAGGCGCGAGTCCTCGACCACGAGGACCCGCGAGGGGTTGCCCTCTATCCTTATCCTGTCGGGCACGCGGTTATTTTATGTCCCTTCTGAGGAAGGCGATAGTCCCTCCGGCGAGCACCATCGCCGCGCACAGCAGCTGCCCCATGCTGAAGGGGCCGACGATGAACCCAAGCTGGACGTCCGGCTCGCGGAAGAACTCAAGGACGAAGCGCACGACGCCGTACCCGGCGAGATACAGCGAAAGCTGGAATCCCGAAAACGGCCTCAGCCTGCGAAGCGGCCAGATCAGCAAAAACAGCCCGAGCCCCTCAAAGGTAGCCTCATACAGCTGCGAGGGGTGGCGCAGCTGGCCGGTCGGGTCGGAAGGGAAATACATCCCGAGCGGAGAGTCGGTCGGCCTGCCGTAGAGCTCGCCGTTTACGAAGTTGCCGAGCCTCCCGAACATATACCCAAGCGGTATCGCAGGGACGACGAAGTCCGCGAAGTCCCAAAAGTTCACCTTGTGCCGCCTGAGGCAGAGCCACCCGGCCAGCACGACGCCCACGAGACCGCCGTGGTATGACATCCCGGCGATGCCCGTGTACTTTATCCCCTCCGGCGTGTACTCAAACGGAAGGAACGCCTCGAGCGGGTGCGCGGCGTAGTATCCGGGGTTATAGATGAAGACGTAGCCTATCCTGGCCCCTGCGACGAGCCCTACAGCGACCCAGAAGATGAAGTCCTCGAGCACGCGGGGGTCAAACGGCGCGGCCTCGCGCTTGATCCTGTAAAGCGAGAGCAGGTATACGGTGGCGAAGGCCAGGACGTACATCATCCCGTACCAGCCGACGCGGAAGGATCCGATATGGATTATGTAGGGGTTCATATGCGACGGCAGGTCGCTCCACCACGTGTGCATCGCTATTGCCCCTCCTCCTCGTCATCGTCGCGGCATCCGCCCTCGCGCCGGAGCCTGCACGCGGCCGCGTGCACCGCGAAGTATGACGCCACCGAAGCGATCAGCCCGACTATCGCGGTGCCGACCAGTATCGGGACGAACATCTGCCCGAGGCCGTCTATCATGTTGGTCACGTTGAAGATCGTCCAGTCGAGCTGCGGCACGACGATGCTCCGGCCCATCACATAGAGCCCCACCCAGAGGCAGAACGAGTATATCGGGATCACGGTCCAGGGGTTGGTGACGAGCACCGCGGCGATGAGCACCGCGCGGTTGAGGTTCAGCAGCCAGGATACGGCGAGCGCCAGGAGTATGTGCAGGCCGAAAAACGGCGAGAGTCCGATGAACAGCCCTATCGCAAAGGACGTGGCGATGCGGCGGGGGCTGTCCTTGACGCCCAGGACGCCCCGTATACGGTCGGCTATCGTTATCCGCCCGCTCATCGCGCGATCACCCGAAGTGGCGGTAGCCCGCAGGCTTGAGCCGCGTTGTACGTCCGTCAGCGCGCCTTAGCCGCAGCCCGTCAGCCTGCGCCGTTATCCGGCCTATTGCCACCGCGCCCCCGGGCGGCCTGACGTTATGCGGCATCGTAAAGAGCAGCTCGTAGTCCTCGCCGCCGTCGAGCGCCAGAGTTAATGGATCCAGCCCAAGAGAGCCTGCGGCCTCGCGCAGCGCGCCGGAGAGCGGGACAGCCCCCTCCTCGATCCTCGCGCCGCGGCCGCTTTCCTCGCAGAGCCTGAACAGGTCTATCGAAAGCCCGTCGCTTATGTCCATCATCGCGTTAACTTTCCCCTCGGGCGCGCTTCTGGCCTCGGGCATCAGGTGCCTTGCGATCAGGGGCCTTACGACGTCCCACCGAAGCGACCCGATGCGCTGCCTTCGCGCAAGCTCAACCGGCCTCCCGTGGCGCTTCATGAGCTGCAGCCCGCATGCGGCATCCCCCAGCGGGCCCGTCACATATATTATATCTCCAATGGCGGCCCCGCTTCTGAGCACCGGCCGCCTGGCGTATCCTATCACCGTGGCCGAGAGGCAGATGCCCCCCGTCGAGGCCGAGACGTCGCCCCCGACTAACGCGATATTATACCGCCCAAGCCCTTCTGAAACGCCCTCGAATATGCGGTCTATCACGCGGGCGGCGGTATCTCCGGGTGCGGCGAGGCCGACCAGGAGCGCCGAGGTCGCGCCGCCCATCGCGCTTATGTCGCTTACGTTAGCCGAGACGAGCTTGATAGCCCGCCTGCCGGGGCGTGCAGTATGCGAGGTCGAAGTGCACGCCCTCGAGCATCATGTCCGTAGAGACCAGGAGCCTCATGCCCTGCGGCGGGCTCAGCACCGCCGCGTCATCGCCGATCCCGGTGAGCACGCCAGCCGCACGGGCGCCGGAGGGAAAACCCTCGCGGATGCCGCGGACGAGCCGGAGTTCGCCCCGCTGAGAAAGCCTCATCGGGCCTTCTTCTTGGGTTTTTCTCTCCTTTTCCTGGCCGCCTTCGGTGCTGCCGCCTTCTTTTGCTTTGCCGCCTTCGGTGCGGAGGCCTTCCTGGCCCCGGCCTTCGGCAGGCCCCTCAGGGCGGTGGCGAGCACGTCGTCCATCGTCGCGGCCTGCACGAACTTGAGGCTGCTGGTTATGTATTTTGGAAGGTCTTCGAGGTCCTTGGCGTTTCGGGCCGGGATGATGACCGTGTTGATCCCGAGCCGCTTGGCCGCGAGAGACTTTTCCTTGAGCCCGCCGATCGGGAGCACCCGGCCGCGCAGGGTGACCTCTCCGGTCATCGCGACGTCGCTGCGCACGGGCTTGCCGGTGAGGGCCGAGGCTATCGCCACGGCCATCGTGATGCCGGCCGAGGGGCCGTCCTTGGGTATCGCGCCCGCCGGGACGTGGATGTGCAGGTCGGTCTTGCCGAAGACGTCGTCGTTTATCTTGAGCTCGGCAGCGCGAGAGCGGATGTAGCTGAGCGCAGCGTGCGCGGATTCCTTCATCACGTCTCCGAGCTGTCCGGTGAGGGTCAGCGTGCCCTTGCCCTTCATCGTGGTGGCCTCGATGTATATCACGTCGCCGCCGGTCTCGGTCCACGCAAGCCCGGTGGCCACGCCGACCTCGTCGGCGCTGATCTCCTCCTCGGGCAGGTACTTAGGCACGCCGAGGAAGGTGCCGAGGTTGGCCGGGGTGACGCTGAAGGTCTTGGCCTTGCCCTCAGCGATCTGGCGCGCGACCTTGCGGCATACGTTGGCTATCTCGCGTTCGAGGTTGCGCACTCCGGCCTCGCGCGTGTACTGCGTGATGAGGTTCAAAAGCGCCGGGGCCGAGATTTGAAGCGTCTTTTCGGTGATGCCGTGCTCACGCAGCTGCTTTGGTATCAGGTAGTTACGCGCTATGCCAACCTTCTCTTCGGTGGTGTAGCCCGAAAGCGGGATCATCTCCATGCGGTCGCGGAGCGGGCTGGGTATCGGGTCGGCCAGGTTCGCGGTAGTGATGAACATGACCTTCGAGAGGTCGAACGCGACCGCGAGGTAGTGGTCTATGAACGAATTGTTCTGCTCGGGGTCCAGGACCTCGAGCAGCGCACTTGAGGGGTCGCCCCTGAAGTCGCTGCCGATCTTGTCGACCTCGTCGAGCATGAAGACGGGGTTGTTCGTCCCGGCCTGCTTTATGCCCTGTATGATGCGGCCCGGAAGCGCGCCGACATAGGTGCGCCTGTGGCCCCTGATCTCGGCCTCGTCCCGCATGCCGCCAAGCGACATCCGCACGAACTCGCGCCCGAGAGCGCGTGCGATAGACTTGCCGAGCGAGGTCTTCCCCACGCCCGGGGGGCCGATGAAGCACAGGATCGGGCCCTTCATGTCCGGCTTGAGCTTGCGGACGCTCAGGTACTCAAGTATGCGGTCCTTGACCTTCTCGAGGTCGTAGTGGTCCTCGTCGAGGACCTTCTTGGCGACGTCGATCTTGAGCTTGTCCTTCGTGGACTTATCCCACGGCATCTCGACCATCCAGTCGAGGTACGTGCGGATCGTGCCGGCCTCGGCGCTGTCGGGGTGCATCTTCTGGAGCCGCTTCATCTGCTTTTCGGACTCCTTCATGACGGCCTCCGGCATCTTGGCGGCCTTGATCTTCTTTTTGTATTCCTTGATCTCCTCGGCGCGCTCGTCCGCCTCGCCGAGTTCCTTCTGTATGGCCTTTAGCTGCTCGCGCAGGAAGTAGTCCTTCTGGGTCTTGTCGATCTCGCCGCGCGCCTCGGTCTGTATCTTCTGCTGCACGAGCAGGAGCTCGATCTCGCGGGTCAGGATCTCGCTGATGCGCTTTAGGCGGCGCACCGGGTCCGGGATCTCCAGTATGTCCTGGGCCTGGTCGGTCTTGAGCCCGAGGTTTGAGGCCACGAGGTCCGCGAGCCTGCCCGGGTCGTCGAGGTTCTCGATCACCGCGATGATGTCCGGCAGGATGCTCTTGCCAAGGGAGATGACCTTGTCCATCTGCTCCTTGATGCTCCGCACGAGGGCCTCGACCTCGAGGCTCGCCTCCTCGGGGGCCGGGTGGTCGACCTGCTTTTCTATCGACGCGGCGTAGTAGGGCGCGGTCTTCGTGAACTCCTTGACCTTGGCCTTTGCGATGCCCTGCATCAGGACCTTGACGCGGCCGTCCGGGAGCTTCAGCATGCGCATGATGAGCCCCACGACGCCGACCCTGAACAGCTCCTGGGGCCTCGGGGTCTCCACGCTCATGTCCCTCTGCGTCAGGAGCAGGACCATGCTGTTGCCCGCTACGGCCTCTTCGAGGGCGCGGATCGAGATGTCCCTGCCCACGAAGAGCGGCAGGATCATGTAGGGGAACACGACTATGTCGCGCACCGGGAGCACCGGGAGCTCGGAGGGTATCTCGACCTCGCGCTCGGCGTCCTTGTCGTCTTTGAGTATGTCGTCGTCGTTTTCAGCCTGTGCCGCCATTTTGACCTCTTTTTTTATTTTCATGTTGTGCGCCCGCGCCTAGAGTGCGGCGGCCCGGCCCTTCAGGTATTCCCGGAACGCGGCGCTCAGCCTTTCGTCTACGAGTGCGAACTCAACCGTGGCCTTCAGAAACCCGAGCTTGTCGCCCGCGTCATAGCGCGTGCCTTCGAATATCAGGCCGTAGACCGGCCTCTTTCCGAGCAGCCGCTTTAAGGCGTCCGTCAGCTGTATCTCGCCGCCCCGGCCGGGCTTCTGTGTTTCGAGCATATCGAATATGTCCGGGGTGAGGATATACCTGCCTATGATCGCGAGGTCCGAGGGGGCCTCGCTGACCTTCGGCTTCTCGACCATGTCGGTGATCCTCACCACGCCATCGCCCTCCTCGACGCCAGCTATGACGCCGTAGTGGCTGACCTCGGAGCGGGGCACGCGCTGAAGCGCGACCACCGGGGCGTCGAGCCTGGCGTAGAGCTTTATCATGTCCTTAAGCAGCGTCTCGCCGGGCGGTATGATGTCGTCGCTGAGGATGACCGCGACGGCCTCGTCCTTGACGAACGGCCTCGCGCAGTATATCGCGTGGCCGAGCCCCAGGGGCGCGCCCTGCCTGATATAGGCGAAGTTTATGTTCTCGAGCCACTTGATCTCGGCCATCATGTGCATCTTATCGCTCTTTTTCAGGGATTCCTCGAGCTCCAGCGCCACGTCGAAGTGGTCCTCGATCGCGCGCTTGTTCTTCCCTGTGATGACCACGAACTCGTCGATCCCGCAGCCGATGGCCTCCTCGACGGCGTACTGTATCAGCGGCTTGTCCACGACCGCGAGCATCTCCTTGGGGGAGGCCTTCGTAGCGGGCAGAAATCTGGTGCCGAGCCCGGCCGCGGGCAGTATCGCCTTTCTTACGGATCTTTTCGTCATCAGGTGCGCGCAGACCTCCGCAGCCGGATTTTTGCCTTATTGTACTTGCATCTAGTCCTAATCGCAACTATAACATATAAGGCCTATATATGCACTAGGGGCAGAGCGTAAAGCGCGGGGAACTCCTTGAAACGTACTTCGAGGACGATCTGCGGCGGCTGACGGCGCATCACGCGCAATTGGCGCGCTTCTATTTAACCTCGCCCAGGACGGATTTCAGCTTCAGGAGGGCCTTCCCGTGGAGCTGGCAGACGCGCGATTCCGTGAGGTCCAGCACCTTGCCGATCTCCTTCATCGTCAGCTCGTCCCAGTAGTAGAGCGAGAGCACGAGGCGCTCCTTTTCGGCGAGCTTCTTTATCTGCTCCGCGATGCGGTGCTGCATGTCGGCCTTTAAAAGTTCGCCCAGAGGGCTTACGGCCGCGGGGTCCGCGATGCTGTCGAGGATCTGCAAGCCGTCGTTGCCCTCGCCGAAGTCCTCAAACCGGATGGACATCGCGCCGCGGGCCTCCTGCATCGTTGCGTAAAAGTCGTCGAGCGTGATGCCCAGGGCCTCGGCTACCTCCTCGTCCTCGGGCGCGCGGCCGAGTTGGGCTTGCAGGCGGGTGTGGGTGCCCTTGAGGTCGTCGACGCGCTTCTTGGCGCTTCGGGGCAGCCAGTCCGCGGCCCGGATCTCATCGAGCATCGAGCCCTTGATCCGTTTTTCGGCGTAGGTCTTGAGCTTCACGCGGCCGGGCTCGAATTTTTCGAGCGCGTCCAGGAGCCCCATCAGCCCGGCGCTTATCAGGTCGTCCACGGTGAGCTGGGGCGGCAGCCTCCACTCCATCCTGTGAGCGGTGAACTTGATGTAAGGGAGGAACTCCTTGATGATGCGTTCCTTGTCTTCCTCCCCAAGGGAATGCGCGAACCCGTACATGTTCCTGTACTGACCCTCCGCGTATGCGAACTGGCTTCTCAGCATATTGTATAGCTTTCCGCGCGGTTTTTCATGGGTTTCCTCAGGCTTCCGTGCGTCCCTTCAAAAGCGCGTTCCAGAAAAACTGTATAGAGCCCTTCTCGGGATTGACGGCCCCGGCGTCGAGCACAGCGGCGATCTCCTTGATCTGCTTGGCCGACGGGCTCAGCGGGAACTTGTCGATCACGGCGCCCTGCATGCGCACTGCCTTCCTTATCGACTCGTCAAACGGGATGTGGCCGAGGTAATCGAGCGATATGCTCAAAAACCGCTCGGCCGCCATAGAAAGTTTCCTGAATACCTCGAGCGCCTCGTTGCGGTCTCTGACGGAGTTGATGATCACGTGGAAGCGCTTCTCCTGGTAGTTCTTGTAAAGAACCTTGATGAGCGCGTATGCGTCCGTGAGCGCGGTGGGCTCGGGCGAGGTCACGACCACGATCTCCTGCGACGCGGCGCAGAAAAACGCGACGTTTTGCGATATACCGGCCGCCGAGTCCACGAGCATCACGTCGATCTCGCCTTCATAGGAGTCAAACGCCTCGACGAGCATCATCTGCTGAAACTCGTCCAGGCTCGTGATCTCCTGGGTCCCGGACGTGGCGGGCAGTATCTTGATCCCGTGCGGGCCCTCGATGATGACCTCCGCAAGCGAGCGCTCGCCGCTGAGCACGTGGCTGATGTTGTACTTGGGCGAGAGGTTCAAGACTACGTCTATGTTGCTCAGGCCCAGGTCCGCGTCGAATACTAGGACCTCGCGCCCCATCTTTCTAAGCGCAATAGCGAGGTTCGCCACTATGTTGGTCTTGCCCACGCCGCCCTTGCCGCTGGCGACGGTTATGGTCTTAACCGACCGCTCCCTCGCCATCATGCCACCCCTTTCGCCGCTGCAACCGAGCCAAGCACCATAGAGGCAAGCTCGGCCGCGCCCGGAAACTCGATGTCGTCCGGGACCTTCTGCCCTGTCGTGACGTAGGCCACCGGCCTGCCGGTTATCTCGGCCATGTTGTATACCGCACCGAAGCGGCAGGCCTCGTCGGCCTTCGTCAGACCGAGCACGTCTATCGGAAGCTCGCTGTAACGGCGGCAGCTCTCGACCACGAACTCCTCGTCGCTCGCCGCACTCATCAGCAGGTGCACCTCGACGCCCATCGAGGCCATGCGCCCGAGCTCGCCCAGGTACTTGGGGTCCTTCGGGTTTCGGCCCGTGGTGTCGATGAATACGAGGTCCTTGTCGGAGTGCATCAGAAGTACGTGCCCGAGGCCGTCGACGTCATGCGCGGTCTCGAGCGGGACGCCGAGGATGCGGGCGTAGATGCGGATCTGCTCGGCAGCGCCTATGCGGTAGGTATCGAGGTTTACGAGCGCTATGCGCTTTCCGGCCCTCACCGCGCGCGCCGCCAGCTTCGCAATAGTGGTGGTCTTGCCGACCCCGGTCGGGCCGATGACCATGATCGCCTTCGTCGCGACCGAGCCGCATTTGGCGGTGCGGATCGAGGCGGAGATCAGGCCGTGGAGTTCGTTAGAGTCCGCCGCGCGCTCGCAGAGCTCGAAGGCAAGAGCCTCGGCCACGGCGTTTTTGCGCAGTATGGCGAACATCTCTTTCTTTGAGGCCGGTACGCTCATCTCGTAGCCCCTGCGGTGCATCGAGATCACCGCCTCGCGGAGCTCCGCGAGCTCGCGCGTGACGTTGTCGAGCCCGATTGACGCAGCAGGCGCCGCTGGCGCGGCCTGTGCGGCCTGCGCTATCGGTGCGGCCTGCTTCCTGAAGATGGCCTCGTGCCTGTGAGGCGGCGTGGCCTTATGGACCGGCTTAAGCGGCTGGCGGCTGCCGCCGTATGCCTGTGCCGCCGGGCCGGCTGCGATGGCAACCGCCGCGCTCGCGGCCTCTATCGCATGGCGGGCCTGGCCGGAGGACACGGACGGGCCTTCGTCTATGGCCGCGGTGACCTCGACGCGCCGGCCGTTTTCGGTCGAGGACATGATGATCGCATCGTCGCCGAGCTCGCGCCTTATCATGGCCAGCGCCTCGGTATAATTCCTCGCCTCGAATTTCCTAATCCTCATATTTCACCATCCCAAGGGTATAGATTTTAGCCGCGGGCGCGATCTCGGCGCTCGAGAGCACGACGACGGCCGGCATGAACTTGTCCAGTATCTTGCGCATGAGCCTGCGGACCTGCGACGAGCAGAGTATCACGGGCTGTGCGCCGCGCAGCGTCTCGCTCTTGACCGACTTCTCGATGCCCTTTAAAAAACGGCTCACGAGGTCCGGGCTCACGGACTCGCCGGTCTGCATCGACTGCGACATCGCGCGCTCGAACCGGGGGTCTACGGTGAATACCGGGAGGCTCCCGTCCTGGCTTATGTATTTCTTCGTTATCTGCCGCGCCAGCGACTGGCGCACCTGCTCCGTGAGCAGCTCGGTGTCCTTCGTCATCGGCGAGAAGTCCAGCAGGCCCTCCAGTATCGTCACGAGGTCCTTGACCGGTATGCCTTCGCGCAGCAGGCCCTGCAGGACGCGCTGCACCTGCCCGAGGCTCAGGAGCGCCGGGATCAGCTCCTCGGAGAGCTTCGGGTAGACCTTGGCCACGTTATCGAGGAGGTTTTGGACCTCGCCGCGGGAGAGCAGCTCCCAGGCGTTGCGCTTGACCAGCTCTGTTATGTGCGTTACGATCACGGTCGCGGAGTCCACGACCATGTACCCGGCCATCTGGGCCTCCTCCACGGCGGCCTCCTCGATCCAGAACGCCGGCAGCCCGAACGCGGGCTCCTTCGTGGGGATGCCCTCTATGTGGCCGGCCCCCTCGGACTGCACCGCGAGGAAACTGCCGAGCATCAGCTCGCCGCGGCCGATCTCGACCCCCCGAAGCAGGAAGCTGTACTCGTGCGGGCGGAGCTGGAGGTTGTCCTTGATATGGATGGGGGGCACGATGAACCCCAGCTCGGCCGCAAGGTTGCGGCGCATGCTCTTGAGCTTGCTCAAAAGGTCGCTCTGCTCCTCGACGAGCGGGATCAGGCCGTAGCCGATCTCGAGCGCGAGGGGGTCTAATTCCAGCATCGACTCTATTCGGGGCTCCTCTGTAGCGGCGGGCTTGAGCGGGACCTCGGCGGCCTTCTCCTCAGCCTTGCCGGAGTTCGTCATCTGGTAGTAGGCGAACCCGAGCGTGGCGCTGCCAAGAAGCAGGAACGGCACATGCGGGAGGCCGGGTATCAGCCCTATTATCGTGAGCATGCCGCCGGCCGTGAACAGGACCCTGTGGTTCGTAAACAGCTGGCGGCCGAGCGAGTTGCCGAATTCGCCGCCCATGCCGTTGCGGCTTACGATGATGCCCGCGCTCGTCGATATCATAAGGGCCGGGATCTGGGCTACCAGCCCGTCGCCGACCGTGAGGATCGTGAAGGTCTTGGCCGCCTCGGCTATCGCCATCCCGTGCTGCAGGGTGCCGATCAGGAGCCCGCCAAGGATATTGACGCCGACTATGATCATGGCCGCTTGGGCGTCACGCGCCACGAAGCGGCTCGCGCCGTCCATCGAGCCGTAGAAGTCCGCCTCCTGCGCGACGAGCTCGCGGCGGCGGCGGGCCTCGTTGTCGTCTATGAGCCCGGTGTTGAGGTCGGCGTCTATGGCCATCTGCTTGCCGGGCAGGGCGTCGAGGGTGAAGCGCGCCGCGACCTCGGCGATGCGGACCGCGCCGTGCGCTATGACGTAAAAGTTCACTATCGCGATAACGAGGAATACTACGATGCCGACGACGTAATTGCCCCCGACGACGAACTCGCCGAAGGACTTGATGACCGAGCTTACCGCGTCCGGGCCCTCGCTGCCCTTAAGCAGGATCATGCGGGTGGCCGCGATGTTCAGCGCGAGGCGGTAGATCGTGGTCAAAAGCAGCAGAGACGGGAATACGCTGAAGTCCATCGGCTTGTCGACGAAGACCGCGGTGACCATCACCACGACGCCCACCGAGATCGAGATCGAAAGCAGGATGTCGAGGATGAAGGGCGGCATCGGGAGAATCATGATCCCGAGCAGCACGACCACGAATATCGCGACCCAGATGTTGGATTTGCCCCTTATCGCAGTCATCGCATCGCCTATGCCGCCGCCATGCCCTTGAGCTTGTAGACGCGCGCTATGATCTTCGCGACGGCCTTGTACAGCTCGGCGGGGACGAACGAGTCGAGTTCGAGTTTATAGAGCGTGCGGGCCAGGAGCTTGTCCTCTATCACCGGCACGCCGTGCTCCCTGGCGATCTCCTTGATGCGGGCCGCGAGGTGGTCCGCGCCCTTGGCGACGATCTTCGGCGCGCCCATGCCCTTTTCATAGAGCAGCGCTACGGCAAAGTGCGTGGGGTTGGTTATGACCACCGTGGCCTTAGGGACGGCCGAGAGCATGCGCTTGCGGAACATCTGGAACTGGAGCATGCGGATGCGGCGCTTGACCTGCGGGTCGCCGTTTAGCTCCTTGTTCTCTTCCTTTACGTCCTCCTTCGACATCTTCATGTCGTCGTTGTAGCGCTTGCGCTCCAAAAAGTAGCTTATGGCCGCGATTATCGCAAGCCACAGCAGGCCGGCCTTTATCAGCAGCACGGCCATTTCGTATGTCTTGGCCAACGCGGCATGCAGCCCGAGCGCGGTTAGCATCGGCAGGCTGAAGACCATCTGCTTCATTACAAAGTAGAAGACGACCGTGCCGCTGACGAACTTCAGCACGCTTTTAAAGACCTCGTGCGCCCCCTCGGCCGAGAACTTCCGCTTGAGCCCGCTTATGGGGTCGAAGGCGTTGAACTTAAGCTCGAAGGGCTTCCAGACGAGCCCGCCCTGCGCCACGCTCGAGGCAATGCCGATCACGACCGCGGCCGCGAATATCGGCAGCAGGAGCATCATGCCGTCGAGCGAGGCCGCGCGCATCGCGTTTATCGGGTTAATGCCGTACTGCTGGCCGAGAGTTTTCGCCATTATCTTTCCGAGGCCGTTGAATATGCCCCCGCCCTGATACTTAATCACCACGAAGGCGGCCGCGAGGACCGCGGCGCCAACGACCTCCTTGCTCCGGGGGATCTGGCCCTTCTCGAGGGCCTTCTTGATCTTGTGGGAGGACGCTTGTTGTGTTTTTCTGTCTTTGTCTTCGGCCATCGCGCCCTATCTCCCGCCCGCGGCCATCAGGACGCCCATGAACGTCTCGCGGATGCCGGCGAACTGGCCGTCGAGTAGCGTCATGAAGACCGGCACGCTCAGGTACATCACGAAAACGCCGACGAGGATGAAGATCGGGAAGCTCGTCATCATAATGTTCAGCGAAGGTGCGGCCTTGCCGATGAAGCCCATCGCTATGTTCGCAAGGAACGCGACCACCATGACAGGGGCCGCGATCTTGAGCCCGAGGACGAGCACGCGGCCCCCCAGCGGCAGTATCTGCATCGCCACGGCCTTTATGTCGGCCCCTCCGGCCGGCACTATGTCGTAGCTTTTCACGAACACGTACAGCAGGTCGTGGTGGCCGTTCATGGCCAGGAACTGAAGCGTCGCGAGCGCCCCCAGGAGCTGCGATATCTCCCCCGACTGCCCGAACATGGGGTCGAAGACCTCTCCGGCGCGGAGCCCCTTTGCGGTGGCGATCAGCTGCCCGCCCA
This sequence comes from Nitrospirota bacterium, assembly GCA_963721805.1. GTDB lineage: Bacteria > Nitrospirota > Thermodesulfovibrionia > Thermodesulfovibrionales > JdFR-86 > CAVRJY01. The sequence goes on from CAVRJY010000004.1 coordinate 296,376, forward strand.
CGTTTACGGCCTCGAAGACGAACCTTGTGGCCGCGCCCATCGCCAGTCCGAGGACGATCTCCCTGACGACGAGCATCGCCATGCTAGCGCCCCCGGAGTGGAAGTTCACTACGGGCGTGAGCACGGCCGCGAGCGCCAGGGCCATGCCGACCCTGAACTGTATCGGGAAGGTGTCCTGCCCGAAGAGCGGCATGAACGCCATGAACATGCTCGTGCGCAGCAGCACGTACAGGAACGTGGGCACGTAAATGTTAAGCGCTCCTAGGTCCAGGCCGTCCACGGTTTCCTCTCCCTAGCTCTTTATGTACTCGGGTATGTGCTGGATCAGGTTGGTCGTGAAGCTTACGAGCACGCGCGCCATCCACGGCAGGAGCGCGAAGATGGTGAAGAAGACCGCGAGCACCTTCGGCACGAACGCCACGGCCGTGTCGTTGATCTGCGTGATCGACTGGATCAGGCTCACGAGCAGGCCTACGCCCATCGATACGAGGAGCACCGGGCCCCCGACGATGATGATCGTCTTGAACGTCTCGCCCGAGATCTGCTTTACGAGGTCAATTGTCATTGGAAGCTCCTCACTATGGTGCCAGCCACCAGGCTCCAGCCGTCGACCAGCACGAATAAAAGCACCTTGAACGGCAGCGACACCATGACCGGCGGCAGCATCATCATGCCCATTGAAAGCAGTATGCTCGCTATCACCATGTCGATTATGAGAAACGGGATGAATATCAGAAATCCGATCTCGAACGAGGTGCGCAGCTCGCTTATCACGAACGAGGGCACGATGATGCGGATCGGCAGGTCCATCGGGTTTGAGGGCAGCTCGACCTTGGCCATGCCTATAAACAGCGCCAGGTCCTTCTCCCTCGTCTGCTTCAGCATGAAGGCCTTCAGGGGCGGCTCGGCCTTCTGCACCGCCTCTCCAAGCGTGATCTTCTTGGCGAGGTAGGGGTCCAGCGCGTCATGGCTGATGACGTCTATCGTCGGGGCCATTATATAGAAAGACAGGAATATCGCGAGGCCGATGATTACGGTGTTCGGCGGCACCTGCTGCCCTATGGCATGCTTGACGAACGAGAGCATCACGACTATGCGCGTAAAAGACGTGAACATGATGAACACGGCCGGCAGGAACGACAGCAGCGTCATGAAGACGAGCACCGATATAGCCGGGTTGGTCGCGTTCAGCAGGTTATCCATCGAGTGAGTCCTTCATCATGCGGAGCCGCCTTATGCGGTCCGCGATGGAAACGGGGGCGCCCGCCTGGGACTGAGACTGGGCCTGGGTGAGGCTGGCCGCGCCAGCGCCCGAGGCGGCGGCGGCAAAACCGGCCGTGCCGGCCGGGTAGCTGGTAAGCAGGCGGATTTCGGTGGCGGTGACGCCGAGGATCAGGACGTCGGGGCCGACGCGCATCGCGGTGATGCCCTTCTTGGGCCCGAGCGAGCGGTAGCCGAGCATGTCGAACATGCCCGAGGCCCCGTTTTGCTTCTTGGCCGCGAGCCGCCCAAGCCCGATTATCAGGAGCACCACGGCCGCCGTGGCCAGGGCCATCTGGATTAACGTGCCGGTCATCTTAGCTGCTTCAGCCTCTCTGTTGGGCTGATGATGTCCGTCAGGCGGATGCCGAATTTTTCGTTGACCACGACGACCTCGCCGCGCGCGACGAGCTTCTGGTTGATCAGTATCTCCATCGGCTCTCCGGCGAGCTTGTCGAGCTCGACGACCGAGCCCTGCCCGAGCTGCAGCAGGTCGTTTATTATCATCTTGGTCCTGCCGAGCTCGACCGTGACGACCAGAGGTATGTCGAGCAGGAAGTCTATGTCCTTCGCCGGGCCGCCGCGCCTCTCGTCCCTGATCTCCTGGAACTGGGTCTTCTGGGCCGCGGCCGGCTGCGGCTTCGCAGCGGGTGCGGCCGGCTCGCCGCCGGTCTCCATCTGTGAAAGCCACTCCTCGGCCAGCTTGTCCTGGTCCACTTTCTCGTCAGCCATTTCTCTCCGCCTTTCCCTCAATCATGTTTGTCAGTTTGAGCGCCTGCGCCCCCCGGCTGTAGCCCGGCACGCCGGCGAACTTCGGCACGCCCTCGACCCTCAGCAGCAGCGGGTCGCTCACGGCCTTCCCAAGCGGTATGACGTCGCCGACCTCGAGCTCTATGAGGTCGCCGACCGTTATCTCGACCTCGCCTATCTCGGCCGAAAGGTGGGCCACGGACTCCCCGAGCACGCCCTTGAGCCTCTCGACCCAGCGCGCGTCGGTCTCCATGCGGTCGCCCTTGATGCCGGAGAAAAGCTTGTCCTTTATCGGCTCGACCATCGAGTAGGGGATGCAGAAGAAGACCTTCCCGGTGAACTCCTCGATGTCGACATGGACCTCGATCTTGATGACGCCCTCCGTGGGGGTCACGATCGTCACGAACTGGGGGTTCATCTCAAGGCTGATGTACTCGGGCTCTATGGCCTCGAGGCTCTGCCACGCCTCGCCGAGATCCCTGAGCGCGAGGCCCGAGATCTTGCGTATGACGCGCTGCTCTATCGGCGTGAAGTACCGGCCCTCGCTCTTGGTATAGAGCGAAGCTCCGCCGCCGAAGAAGTACTCTATCAGGGCGAAGACCATCGGGGCCTCCATGACGTAAAGCGCGTAGCCGTTAAGGGGCTCCATCTTGAATATGTTTATGCTCGACGGCATCGGGACGGTCTTCATGAACTCGCTGAACATGACCATCTCGACCCCGTGCACGTTGACGTCGACGAACCTCATCAGGACAGAGGCCAGGGAATCGCGAAACAGGCGGGAGAACCGCTCGTTGGCCATCTCCAGTCCGGGCATCCTGCCGCGGATGATGCGCTCCTGCGCGGTGAAGTCATAGGAGGGGTATCCGTCGGTCGGCTCGGGCCTCCCGGCCTCGGTGGCTATCTCGCCGGTATCCACGCCCCTTAGCAGGGCATCGACTTCGTCTTGGGAGAGTATCTTGTCCATAAGCCCTATTGCATCACGAATTCTGTGAAGTAGATGTTCTTGACCGCCTCGCCGCCCAGGGCCTGGTTGACCCTGAAGAGCAATTCGTCCTTGAGCTGGAACTTGCCCTCGGGCCCGGAGACCGCGTCGGAGGACTTGCTGCTGAGCACCGTGATTATCACGTCGCGGATCATGGCCATGTGCTGGTTAACGACCTCGACCTCGGCCGGATTTTTAAGTTCGAGGTGCATCGTGGCCTTAAGGTATCTTCCCGGGGCCGAGAGGTTCACGACAAAGGGCTCAAGCGGTATGATCGACTGGACCTTCCCGTCCTTGTCGCCGGACTTCGTCTCCTCGACCGCGGTCTTGTCACCGCCCTCGCCCCCGGCCGCTTTCTTGCCGATCCAGAGCTTGTACCCGCTGAAAGCGCCAATGCCGAACACCAGCACCGAGCCGCCGATGATTATCAGCATCTTGATATTTAGTTTTTTCTTGGGTGCCGGGGCCGGTGCCCCTTCAGTCTCTTCCGCCATCGTGTGCTCCCTCCTCCTGACCCTGCGGTCATCCATTTATATTCAAAGACCATGCCTGGATCTAGAACTTGATATCCCATTGATTTCTAACGATTTTATTTTTGACGGTCCCACGCACTCCGTCAATCGGCTGACAAAACGCTGGATTCCCAACTGGGGGCCGACTGGCCCCCCCTCACTATTCGCGTGGCCGACCGGCCCCGCTCATTACGGGGCTGCGCCCCACTTGCACCCCCTACGAATGAGGAACATAGATTGCCGGAGGGGATGCAAAAGTTACGGAAAGGAATTGAAGATTTTAGGAAGAGGTGCCCGTGGCACCCGTGGCACCTGTGGCCCCCTCGACGGGGAGGAGGACGCGGAAGGTGGTGCCCTTGCCTGTGGTGCTGCGCACCGTGATATCTCCGCCGTGGCGCTTGATGATGCCGTAGCTCACCGGCAGGCCGAGGCCTGTGCCCTTCCCCACGGGCTTGGTCGTGAAGAACGGCTCGAATATCCGGCCGAGGTTTTCGTCAGCTATGCCCGGGCCGTTGTCAGTGAACTCGGCCTCGACGAAGTCCGCCCCCGATGCGTCCCTGGCCACCCGTGTGGTAATGTTCAGTTCGCCGCGGTTGTCCATCGCGTCTACGGCGTTTTGGATGATGTTCAGTATGACCTGCTGGATCTGGTTTGAGTCCGCAAAGACCCGCGGGAGCCCCTCGGCGTACGAGGTGGCGATCATCACCTCCCTGAACTTCGACTGGTTGCGCAGTATCGTGACCGAGGCCGCGATCAGCTTGTTTAGGCTCACTGCCGCGCGCTCGGCCGGGGCCATCCGCGCAAAGCCCAGCAGGTCGCGTATGATCCGGGCGCAGCGCTCGGTCTGCGTTATGATCGCATCGAGGTCCTCGTGGTCCTCGGGCCGGTCGGCGGGGGTGCGGGCCTTCAGCAGGTGGGCGAAGGTCAGCACCCCGGTAAGGGGGTTGTTGAGCTCGTGGGCCACGCCGGCCGCCATCCGCCCGAGCGAGGCGAGCTTTTCGGCCCCCAGCATCTGGTCGTGGGCGAGGGCTATCTCAGAGGTCTTGCGGTCGACCTCGGCCTGCAGTTGCTCGTTCCAGGTCTCGAGCTTCACGCGGTAGGCCCTGATATCAGAGGCCATCGAGTTGAAGGCCGAGGCGAGGCGGCCCATCTCGTCGCGGCTTTGGATCCCGATCGGGTGGATGAGCTCGCCCGAGGCGAGCTCCTGCATCCCGCGCCCCAGCGCGGCCATCGGCTTGGTGACGAACCTGCGAAGGACGAGGTATATCGCCCCGAATACGATCAGCGAGAGCACGACCCCGTAGGCCGCAACGCCAAGCGCGAGCCTCCGCGTCCCGGCCGTGAGGCGCTCGGCCGATACCGTGAGCCTGAGCACCCCGAGCACAGGCAGGGCCTGGGGGTGCTGGTGGCATGCGGCCGTGAAGCACTGGGGCTCGTTCGCTATCGGCATGAAGTAGCGCACGACGGGCGCCCCGTCGCTGTCGGCGGCCGGGCCGGTGGCCGAATCCATCGGCGCGGTGACGGCCTCGGTCGTGCCAACGCGTCCGGCCGAGGAGCTGAACGTCACCCTGCCTGAGGGCGCGATTACGTCTATCGCGCGCACCTCCCTTGCGTTTACCAGCTCCGAAAGCGTGGCCGAGATCTCGTTACGGAGCCCGCCGAGCATATCGCGCCTGAGGGCGTGGCCGGTGATGTCAGAGGCGAACCGAGCCTCGGCGCGGAGGTTTCCCAGCATCACGGACTTTTCGTGGTTGTAAAGCAGCAGGCAGAACACCGCGCCGAAACATGCAGCCACGAGCCCCACGCCTAGGATGAGCCTTCCGGCCAGAGAGTTTATGGGGTTGTTCACGCCCAATTCTCCCATATGGCTTGAGGCAACGTCAATATACAGGGAAAGCTGCTGCAATCGCGGGGGCGACTGCCCCATTGCTTTGTGCCGTGAAAAAGTGAGCGGTACTTCAGCACCGCAATAGGGAGAGGTGCCCGTGGCACCCCCTGTCCACCCGGATAAAAACGCCGGAATGAAAGGGGCCCTGGACGCCCCGCTGAAGCATGGTATAATTCCGCATGCGGATAGAGTTTTTGATATTCGACCTCGACGGCACTTTAGTGGAGACCTCAGAGGACCTCAGAGACGCCGTAAACCATGCCGTGACGCCCTTCGGCGCTGGGCCTTACGACGCGCCCGCGACGATCTCGATGGTCGGCGCGGGCATCGGGGAGCTCGTTAGAAAGGCGCTCGGCCCGGCGCAGGCCGGCCATTACGACGAGGCGTTCGCGCTATTTATGGAGTACTACACCGCGCACGTCGCCGACCACTCGAAGGCGTACCCGGGTGTGGAGGCCGCTCTGATAGCGCTGAAGGATCTGCGCAAGGCGGTGCTGTCGAACAAAAACGAGGCGCTCTCTAGGCTGCTGCTCGACAAGCTCGGGCTTTCGAAGCACTTCGACCTGATCGCGGGCGCGGATACGTATGCCGATCTAAAACCCTCGCCGCTTCCGATACTGCGGATGCTCGCCTCGCTCTCGGTGCCGATCAACCGCGCGATGATGATCGGCGACAGCTCGCAGGACATCGAGGCGGGCAGGCGCGCAGGGCTCCGCACGGTCGGCTGCGCCTACGGGTTTCGAGGCCGCGCCGCGCTCTCGGCCGCGGACTTCGTGATCGACTCGATCGAGGAGCTTCCGGGGCTGCTCGCCGCATACGAGGGCCCGGGCGAGAGGCGGAAAGAGGAGCGGCTCCGTCTGCCGGAACCGTTTCGGGAATACCTCAACGCGACCGTGCGCATCGGGGACGAGGACGTGCATGTCGAGGTCGACGAACTGAGCGAGCACGGCCTGCGGATCTTCTGCCCGGTGCCGTTTGACGAAGGCACGAAGCGGACGCTGCGCGTCTCGATGCCGCAGTCGCACCAAAAAGAGGTCGGGATCGAGGCCCTGATCCACCACTGCTCGGACGCCTCCAACAGCACAAGCTTCCGCGCCGGCGGGCAGGTCACGCACGTCGACGACGAACTCCTCTACAGGGTATTTAAAAACACCTTGAGCTTCATCACGAACCGCGCGGGAAGGGTCTTTTAAGGGGGCGGCTGTCCCGCTCCTGAGAAACATCGCTAGTACAAATATGCCCTAGATCGCGAGTGCGGCGCGGTTGGCCGCGATGAGCATCGAGCCCTTCTCTAATCCGAGCACGCGCGCGACGACCTCGCACTTCGACTGAAACAGGAATATGATCTCGGCCTGATCGTCCCCGAGGAGCGTCTCGAAGTTCCCCTGGCCCTTGCTTATGATCAGCGTGCCGGGGCGGCGGAAACGCTCGACGAACTCCGGAGGGCTCAGCTCAAGTATAGTCCCGACGCAGTCCGTGCCGTTGTCGATCACCTCGCACGCCTCGTCGAGCCCTATCGCGCGCGCGTCCTCCATCGTAGCGTCGTTGATGATCGGGCCGCCCTTTGCCACAGCGGTCACGCGCTTGCCCATCCCCGTAAGCGTCTCGATCAGGAGGCGGTCGAATACGGCCTCGCCGGTGTTGTCGAGCAGGTAGAGGATATCGTCGTGGCGCTTAAGCGCCGCAAGCAGCGCCGCGTATTCGTCGACCTCCAGAGGCCGCGTGAGAGCGCGCTCGACCGTGCCCTCTATATCGACCGTATCGTAAATACCAAAGTCGATCACGTTGCCGGCTACCGCGATGCGCACGGCGGTATGCAGCGGGTCCTCGCTTGCGTTGATGCGCGTCTTGAGGCTCGGGTACAGCGCCATGGCCTTGTGGTTGTATTCGTCCTTCACCGCGCGGTAAGGGTCCACGCCGAGGGCCTCGCGGATGGCGCGGTGCATGTACGTCGTGCCGTGGGCCGGGGTGGTAGAGATGTCGGTGCGGGTGGCGTGGGCGAGAGCGGCCAGTATAGCGGCCATCGCGCGCGGGTTGCCCTCGAGCTCGCCGCCGGTGCTAGCCCCCGCGAGCCTCAGCGCTATGACCGATTGCCTGATGAAGCACGGGAAGCAGTCCTCGTGCACCTTCATCCGCCTGCCGTCGAGATATCCCATCAGATATTGTAATCGTACCAGCCGGAGGTATTCAAACGCCGAACATCTGCGAGCATTCGTACCGGCTCGCGACGTGCAGGGCCGGGCCGCCCGCGCCGAGCACCTCGCGGTGGCACTTAAGCGCGTGGCGCGGGGTGTTGTTCGTCTCGGACAGATGCGCGAGGCAGGCCCATCTAAGGCTGCGGCCATGGGCGCTCAACAGTTCGGCGGCCTCGAGGTTCGATATATGCCCGCGCGGGCCCCGGATGCGGCGCTTGAGGTGCTCGGGGTACGGGCCCTCGTCGAGCATCTTGGGGTCATAGTTGCTCTCTAAAAACACGGCGTCGAGCCCGGCGATCAGCTCGCCCAAGCCCTCAAACACATGGCCCAGGTCGGTCAGCACCCCAAGCCTCCGGCCTCCGTATGAGATCACGAAGACCGAGCCCTCGGCAGCGTCGTGCGGGGTGGGGATGCTCTCGACAGTGACCTCGCCTATGCGGATGGCATGGCCGCGCCTGAATGTGCGGACGTCAGAGAGCTTGCCGAGCGAGCCGGCGGCAGCGTCCATCGTCTTTGCGGTGGCGTAGATCGGCATGCCGAACTTGCGCTGGAATATCCCGGCCGAGCTTATGTGGTCGCTGTGGTCGTGGGAGATGATGAGCGCGTCGACGCGCGTGATGTCCTCTCCGAGCGAGGCGAGCCGCTCCTTTGCGCGGATGCCGGAGAGCCCTGCGTCGATCAGGATTCGCACCCCGCCGGCGCGGACGAAGATCGAGTTTCCGTTGCTGCCGGACTGTACCGATGCGGCGTGGATGCGATGCATAGGGTAGATTATCAGCTTTGCGGCGGCTGCATCAACTGATCCCCGGTGGTGCGCGCAAGCGCGATGGCCGTCACCGATGCGGCCCCGGCGCGCCGGAGCGCGCGGCTGCACTCGCGCATGGTAGTGGTGGTCGTGATCACGTCGTCGAGCAGGATCAGGCGTCTGCCCTTGACCGCGGGCGTCGCCTTAAACGCGCCGCGCACGTTTTCTATCCTCTGGTGGCGCGAGAGGCCGAGCTGCGGCAGCGTATCGCGCGTCTTTATAAGCGCGTCCATCCAAAGCGGCGCGCCGGTGATGCGCCCGAGCTCGCGGCCCAGCAGCGCGGTCTGGCTGAACCCGCGCGAAAGCAGCGCGGACTTCGTCATCGGCACCGGCACGACCGCATCGAACGCCCCGATTAGCGGCATCGTGGCCAGCAGCGCGGCCAGCGGGCGCGCGAGGCGGCGCACAGAGCGGAACTTAAGCTCCGCTATCGCCGCGGCCATCGGCCCGTCATACGCACCATAGCACAGGGCCTGGTCGAATGCGGGAGGGTCGGCCATGCACTCAAGGCAGGTGTGCGCCCCGGCGGAGTGCAGGGGCTTTGCGCATATGCTGCATGAAGCGCCCTCAATCCTGCGGATGCCAGCCCAGCAGGCCGGGCATACAGGGGCGGTCGCATGTCCGGTGGCAGGGCCTCCGCAGACCGGGCAGCGGGCCGGGTATATGAGATCCAGAAGGAAGGAGGCTACGCGAGCTGGAGTTCTGCCTTGCATCGTCCGCAGCGCGGCAGCAGGATGCCGACCCTGTCGAGGCGCACGCGGTTCTTCGTGCCGCAGGCCTGGCAGTCGACTATGATGTATTCGGGCTCGGCGGGGGGAGGCTCGGGCGTGTGCGGGTCGGGAGCGTGCGGGGCATCGAGGGTCGCCATGGCGGGCTCCGGCGCGGCCTCTGGGGGCGCATCGGTTTCGGCCTCGCCATATACGCCGAGTTCCGCGAGAAGCTCGATGAATCTGGCGTCGCGGCTGGTGAGCTCGACCCCCATCCCGTTTTTGACCATCGCAAAGCTCGTCCTCGTCGAGCGGCGCACGGTGCCGCTTATCGAGGAGCGGGTGCCGTCAGGGAAGATGAGTTCGATATTGGCCGTGCTGCCGACAGTCATTGGCGTGTGCGTGCGGATGAATATCCCGTGGGCGGAGATGTTGCTCGATATGCCCCTGATCGTGCGGCCATTCACCGTGAACTCAGCCTCGATCCGGCGCATGTAGCGCTTGCTGTCCTGCCTTTTCTGCGCCATACCCCCCCCCCGCTACAAAATTGTAACATTTATTTCTAGAGATAGAAATAGGGGTAGTGTGTATGCCATTTCATTCATGGCTTTATTGCTTCATTACTCGCCTAAGGTATTTACAGCCTTTCTGTGTTAATATCAGTGCTGGTTACTTTATAGGTAGTTGTCTCTTTGCATCTCACATACCCTTTTTCATTGAAAATCACATAATTATCTCCGGTTGTCAATGAACTTTTAAATGTCACCCCATTAAACCCAAGATGCTTAAAGTACTCACAAAGATATTGACTTGGAAGATACTCAAGTGACGCCTCGCGTGGTAAAACTGGCTTGGAAAGCTCTTCACCAAAACTAATTAACATAGGCCTTAACTCATAAAGCTTTTTTAGATCTTCCTCTCCGACTATAAAAGGTGATATTGCATATCTCGGGTTTCTCAGGTCTGCTAGATTTAAATCCTTAACTGATTTAAACTCCGCGACTGTAACGGTATCGCCTTTATGAGGGCGCACTTCAGCAATAGCAGTTTTATAGTCAGACGAAGCGTATAGATATGGGATTCCAAAGGGGTTTGCCCTTCCACCTGATGTTTCATCAGAAGGGGGTTTACTCATTTCAGGGCAAGTATAACTTCGGTCTTCTAGGTTTATCCTTGCGCGAAATAGTTTTTTTGGCGATTCCTCATGTAAGTTGAAAAATAATTCATCAAATTGACCGACATCAAATTTCTTTGGAAAATAGCGGTTTGAGTGTTTAAGTTCTTCTCGGAATTCATTCCATTGTATAATTTTACTTTGATCCTGAGATCTTGCAGGAATATATTTATTCCTTGTGAGCGTTTTGTCTTTAAAAATCTCCGATATAAGGCTGTTTATTGTAGACCTCTTTGGCAGCTTGAAAATAGCCCAATCATCCTGAATTTGTTCGCTCAAATATTTTCCTTCAACTCCGTCAGACGTAACATATAAATCAATAATAGGCTGAAACAAATCGGATAGTGAACTTGGATAAATTATTGGAGTTTTCTTAGTTCCACAGAATGAGCAGTCACCCTTTCCAATTTTCTTTCTTTTGATGAATTGTGACAGGAAATCATCACTGAAACATTCAGGGCAACAAAACATAAATTACCCCTTTCTCGTGATGAAATCTGCCATTAATTCGATATGGTGTTGCATGGAAAGCTTCTTAATGTATCCAAGGCCGGGGAAATGCTGTCTTTTATAGAGTTCTAAATATTCCTTAGCTGCGTCTGACTTAAACATGTGTGTGTTATGCCGCGAATATTCTTTGTGCAGTTTTTCCAATGCTTCGAAAAATTTCCCAGCAGTGTTTGTTGGGCTTTCGCCATGCTCAGAAACGAAATGTCTTATAAACATATCATTGTCATCGTCAATATATGTCATATGGATAGCCACTGCATATGCAGGGCCGCCCGATGTGCGATATTCATCGCCAACAATCAAAAAATCTCCAAACCCACTCATATTCTCGTCGGGAAACGTTACATGTAAGTCGGAGAAATGTTCAACCTCTGGATAATCAATGTTCCTTTTTACATTACTTACATTAAACCCATCTCTAACCAGTACACAATTATGATGGCTTTCAAAATGCTTACGATAAAGTTTTCCAGCGCTTTTCTCTCTAAATACATGTCGCTCAATGTGCGACAAGCCGCTTGTTATTTCAGATAAGTGTCTTCCTTCTTTATATCCATCGTGAATTAAGGTTATCCTCTGCCTTCGTTCAACAAAACTTTTGACATGATTAGGTATGCTTTTTTCGTTAACAATATAGCCCTTTGACATATTACTCTTGCCAGAGTGCTTATCAGCGAGCTCATCCAACTCAGATGACTTATTTGTTAGGTTGCCAACCTGCGGATTAACTATCAATACAAATTGAACTTTGCGCTTATTTAGCTCGTCAAGAGTACGTTCAAATGGCGGTGAAATTTCATTAACTGGTTCAATAATAGGGCAAATATTACTCGCGGCTAGAAGCTCAGCGTTTTCTTTTAAAAGAATTAGTTCGTACTGCTTTCCTCTTAAGTATGGATAGTACATTTCGGTTAATTATGCATGGATCTTATTCATTTTGCAACTGAGAATCTCACAGAACCTATTGGCATACCCTTCATCATTTGGTGATCCAAGCGCTAACGTCTTAAGCGATTTGGGTACACTATCAAGGAACCCCATGAATCTTTTTTGATCTCTTCGCTTTAAAGTCTTAACCATGAGATCATGAACTATTTCAGGGGGAATAGCGCTAAACAATTTTTTGCATTCACTATAAATTTGCGTATTTGGAACATTTGGTTCGAAGTCAAAGTATTCTCTAACGATCGAAAGATATTCATTCTTTCTAAGTGAATCAAAAATTACGCTAGGCTTCACTTGCGTCTTCCCTGAAATGGGGTTCCTTATAGTCTTTAAAGTGTATCTCTCAGTTAGCACTATCAAGCCAATATTCTTTGCTATGACTCTGTCGATCCTCTCAGCTTGCGATTCAGAAGTTACGACATTTACTAAATCAAAAACACTTGAATACGCAGCGATTTGATTATCCAGCCTATCTAAAGAATCATAATCTGTCTTAATTTCATAAACTGTTGACGTTCCATTTAAAATAACAACATCTGCCTTGCAGTTGGCTGCTCTAAATTCAGTAAGCATGTATGATGTATTCAAGGAATGCCTGCCAAGCAATATTTTATTAGTGATAGCATTTTTATATACGTATTCATTCCGATAGGACTTAATAAGGTTATCGTGTAACCATTCAAAGAAATGACTAATAGTTTCGCTATAAATATTCTTGGATATGTTGCTATTGGCAATTATTTCGGAAAAATATCTTGATTTGCGAGATTCGACTAAATCATTAATCACTACCGGTGAAAAAAGGGATGCAAGCGCTGGAAGGGCACTTTCTTCAAGAGAATACTCACGCGTCATTCAAAATATTAGTATATAAATACTAATGAAATCAATTAGCGCAAATAAATTATTGGCAATACCGTGCTTCTGCCATTTGTATGCTTCTTGTGGTTCCCTTTTACACCCCGGTCTGTAAAGGTTACGCTCTTACCGGACAGTATCAGGCTGGAAAAAGCAGGCGGCAGCCAGCCCTTCCATCGGTTAGAATGTTTCACCACAAAACACAGACCGAAGGAGGAAGGGCATGACTGCCAAAGAAAAGATATCACAAGGGAGGCTTTCAATGCTTCAGCTGGCCGAGAGGCTCAGGAACGTGTCGGAGGCCTGTCGCCGCCGGGGGGTGAGCCGCAGCCAGTTTTACGAGTACAAGCGGGCGTTTCAGGAGCAGGGGTTTGCGGGGCTCGCGGACCTTCCGCCGATAGCGCGTAGCTGTCCCCACAAGACGCCTGAGGAGGCCCGCAAGCGAGTGATCGAGATGAGCCTTGCTCACCCCCGGTGGGGGAAGCAGCGCATCTTCGAGCACCTGCTTCTGGAGGGCATATTGGTGCGTCCCTCAACTGTGTATCGCATCCAGGTTCGCGAGGGGCTGGAGTCGAAGGCCAAGCGCATCCTCCGGCTTGAGCAGGAGGCTAACGGCAAGGAGATCGAGCTAACGGAGGAGCAGGTCAAGCTCATCGAGCGGGCCAATCCGTGCTTCAGGGAAAGGCATGTGGAGAGCGCATATCCGGGCTATCTGCTCAGCCAGGACACCTTCACGGTGGGCAAGCTCAAGGGCATCGGGACCGTGTATCTGCAGGCCGTGGTGGACACGTACGGCTCTTATGCCTTCGGCAAGCTGTACACGTCGAAGAGGCCCGAGACGGCGGCCGACGTGCTCTACGACCGCGTGCTGCCGTTTTACGAGAACCATGGCATCAGGGTCCAGCATGTCCTGACGGACAACGGCTCGGAGTACTGCGGCAAGCTGCTGCGGCATCCGTACGAGCTGTTTCTGGCGCTTCACGACATCGCGCATCGAAGGACGAAGGTGGCGACACCGAGGACAAACGGATTCGTGGAGCGGTTTAATCGCACCATCCTGGACGAGTTCTTCTCGGAGACGTTCAGGTACCGGTTCTACGCATCGCTCGATGAGCTGCAGTATGACCTCGACCGGTGGCTGCACCACTACAACAACGAGCGCCCTCACAAGGGCTATCGCAACATGGGCAGACGGCCAATAGAAACTATCGAGCTGGGCAAAAAGCTAAGACAGAAAGCTGAGGAGGAGGCCGCCTGATCAGTGCGACCGATGAGATGGAAAACTGTCCGGAGAGCACTGGACTTTTACACTAGGAACTGGTTCCTAGGAACTGGTTCCCAGGAACCAGTTCCCATGGCGCAGTTCCGACCTGTTGGTTTATCATCGCGCATGATAATGGCAGACTCTAAAAATAGCATCCTGCTGCGAGGGGCTCTGATCGCGGCATCCTGTGTCATCGGGACGAAAAACGTACTCAACGTAGCGCTGCTACGCCTCCGTTCCTTTTTCGCCCGCTTCCTTGTCTGCCACAATCTCGCTCCCTCTCGCTTACGAATACTATTTTCAGAGGCTGCCTGTATACAGACTAATTTAGCGAGGTCGGAGATCGGGAGCGCCAAGCGCTCGATGGCTCGTAGAAATGGTTTGAGTGCTCGGCTGGCGCATCCGAACAAAACCCCAAAAACAGGCCAAAACATCCGAACATCCGAACACGGGCAAAATCAAAAAACTCGGTTTTCCGCTGGGTTACGCCCTATTTTGCGCCCAACATCCGAACAAAATCGGCAAAAACGCGCACGCACGCGCGCGGAATGCATATGTATACCTAAGCGCGAGCATCCGAACGGGCTTTTTCAGATCATGCCGTTGACCATTCCAATCATGCCGTTGACCACGAGGCGCGGAGGCAGCGGCTGGGCCGCGTACTTCGCCAAGCGCGAGAAATCGTGTCAGACTAGGAACGGCGAGGAAAACGTCCGAGGTGTACTGAGACGTACATTGAGGACGGATTTCCGAAGCCGTGACAACGTATCACGCGAGTTTCGCGCGCTTTCCAAAAGGCTCCAATTGCATTCAACGAGTTCCGCCCGATATAATCGCACGATGGCCGATAAACCAGATACCCATACAGAGCGGATCAGCAGAATGTTCGCCTCTATCGCTGGTAGATACGACTTCCTGAACCGCCTCCTGAGCCTCCGCCGCGACGTGGCATGGCGGCGCGCCTCGGCGCGTGCGCTGAGCTTCGGCACTACCAACCGCTTCCTCGATGTCGCGACCGGCACGGCGGACCTCGCGCTGGACGTGCTGCGCAGCCATCCGGGCGTGACCGCGCTCGGGGTGGACCTCGTGGAGGAACTCATGGAGATAGGCCGCGTAAAGGCCGCCCGCGCGAGGATGGCAGCGCGCATCAGCTTCGTCCGCGGCGACGCGCTTGCGCTGCCTGTCGAGGACGCCTCGTTTGATGCGGCCGGGATCGCCTTCGGCATCCGCAACATCCCGGATCGCGCCGCAGCGCTCCGCGAGATGAGGCGTGCGGTCGTGCCCGGCGGGACGGTGCTGGTGCTGGAGCTATCGGCATACGCGGTCGGGCCGTTTCAGGGGATGCACAGGTGGTATCTGAAGGCCGTGCTCCCGCGTCTGGCGCGGCTGTTCACGCACGACCCGGGCGCATACGAGTACCTGACTCGCTCGATCCTCGGGTTCCCCTCGCCGGAGGGCTTCTCGGCGATCATGCGAGAGGCCGGGCTCGAGGCGGTGAGCGCCAGGCCGCTTACGCTCGGCGCGGCGTACCTCTATACCGGCAGGAGGCCCGCGCAAAAAACCACTTGACGTTTCGGGCCGCGAAAGCAGATAATGGATACCGGTTAAAATGAAGCCAACAAAACCACACGATAAGGCGGTATACGAATTGCAGGCCGAGGTCTGCAAGACGATCGCCAACCCTAAGCGCATCGAGATCATCCACTCGCTGAAGGCGGGGGAGCGCACGGTCTCGGAGCTCGTCGCGATATTGGGCGTGCCGAAGGCCAACGTCTCGCAGCACCTGGCGATGATGCGCAGCAAGGGCGTGCTCAAGGCCCGGCGCGAGGGAGTGAACATCTACTACAGCCTCACGAACCCGAAGGTCACGCAGGCCTGCCTGCTCATGCGCGAGGTCCTGACGGAGCAGATCAAGGAACGCAAGAAGACCCTCGTCAGAAGAAAGTCCGCGGACTGAGAACCCCTCACGCGGCAGCCTCAACCTCCCCGAGCAAAAAAGTGAATCCCCGATGATAGTAGTGATCGAATCGCCGCCGCAATCCGTGCGCGCACAGGCCGGTGTGAGGGCCGCGGCCGACCTCACGGCGGACATCGCGCTCGTGGGCGATGCGGTGGGGCTCGCGAGGCGCGGGGCGCTGGAGGGGTTTTGCGGCACGGCGCACGCGCTTGAGGACGACGTGCGCGAGCGCGGCATACCGGAGGGCGAGCTTGAGCGCGGGGTGCGGCTTATCGACCGGGCGGAGCTTAGGCGCCTGATCGAGGCCGAGGGCCGCGTGGAGGGCGAGTTCTAGCCGGGCGGCCTATTTGGGACCCGGGTTGCGCACGCCGCCGACGGGAGCTGCGGATCCCGGCGCGCTATATTCGGGCGCGTCATACCCGGGCCTGACCTCGATCGGCTTGGCGCAGCCAGCCACCGACACGATAAGGCCTATCACCGCCACCAGCACGATCAGCCGATTAGTCATTTCCCGCATCTCCTTTGCCACTCGGTTTCGACTTATCGTACCACGTTGCGGGGCTGCTGTCATCCCTTGAGCGCATCGGCTATCGCCTCGCGCACGGCAGGGTGCCGCTCGCTCTGAAGCGCAGCGCGCAGATGGGCCATCGCAGCATCGCTGCCGATCAGCTCGAGCAGGTACGCGGCGTCGCCCCTGATGGACGGGTTTTCGTGCGAGAGCCCGGCCGAGGCTATGGCGTCCACCGTGCGCTCGATCTCGTCCCGGAACTCGGGCAGGAGCTCGTCGACGAGCGCAGCCACGCCGATGCGCACGCGGCCGCGTTCGTCCGTGATGAGGGCGGGCAGGTGCTTGAAGAGAGCGGGATCGGCCCGGAACATATCGACGATGTTCTCAAGGAACCCGCCTTCCATGTAGCTGGATATCATATCAATCATGGGTTAATGATAAGCTTTTTCCCCGCTCTTAGGAAAGCGAGTGACGCATTAGGAATGCAACCACACCTCGAATAGGGGAGGGGCCAAGTCGGCCCCCCTACATCTCGACGCGCGCGGTGACGCCATGCAGCTTGTCCGGCGGCATGTTATGGAAGTGCACGAACGAGGGCGTGACGCGCTTGATCATCGCGAACAAGCCCCAGATCGGGTTCGTGGTCATGATCTCCTCGACGCCGTAAAAGATCGACTGGGTCCTGATCCCGTTTTCCTCAAGCAGGGCCGCGATGTCCGCGACCTCCATGTAGCCCATCTGTATCTCGAAGGAACGCAGGCCCTTGGCGAAGTCCTCCTTGAAGAACGCGGCCACGCCGTATGGGTCATCGCGCTTGAGGATGTTTACGAGTATGTTGTCGTCGTATATGATCCCGTTGGTGAACATCGTGCGTATTATGTACGGGGGGATGAGCTTCGGGTCGCGGACGAAGAAGAGCGCCGTCCCCTCGATCCTGCGGCGCACCCAGTACTCGCGCTTGTACGTCAGGAGGAACTGCTCGATCGAGATCGGCTTGATCGCCTCAAACAGCCTCCGCTGGCCCTTGTGGTATACCGTCACTATCGTAAGCGGCACCGAGGCCAGAAGCAGCGACCAGTAGCCGCCGTACGGGATCTTGTGCATCGAGGAGCCGAGGTAGCACAGCCCCACCGCGGTGACGAGCACCGAGACCGCGAACTTCACGCGCGAGCCCTTTAAGTGGAATATCCACGACATGAATATCCCGGTGATGACCATCACGGCGTTGACCGCCAGGCCGTATGCGGCCGCCAGCCGCGCTGACTCGCCGAAGTATATCATCACAACCACGACAGCCACGAGAAGCAGCCAGTTGACCGAGCCTATATAGATCTGCGCCCGAAGTTCGGAGGAGGTGTTTTCCACCTTCATCAGCGGCATGATGCCGGTGTTGATCGCCTGGTATACGACCGAGTACATACCGCTTATCATGGCCTGCGAGGCGATCGTAGTCGCGGCCACGCTCAGGAGCACAAACGGCACGTAGAGCAGCGGGGACTGGTGGCGGAACATCTCGAACATGATCGACTTCGTCTCGGGGTGGTCGAGCAGGTATGCGCCCTGGCCCATGTAATTTAGCACCAGCGCCACGACGACGAAGTACCAAGCCGTGACTATCGGCTTGCGGCCCATGTGGCCCATGTCCGCGTAAAGCGCCTCGCCCCCGGTCGCACACAGCAGGGCCTCGCTCAGCACGATGAACCCGGCGAGACCGTTTTCGGCGAGGAACCGCAAGGCGTACATCGGGTTTGCGGCCGCAAGCAGCTCCGGCCTGTCCATGAGCGCCCCGATGCCCGAGAACGCTATCACCACGAACCATATGAGCATGATCGGCCCGAAGACCCCGGCCACGCGCTCTGTCCCCCGGTGCTGAAACACGAAGAGCAGCACCGCTATCACGATCGCGATGAATACGATCGAGGGGCCTCCGAGGCCCTCCCAGCCGGGTATCAGGGCCGCGCCCTCCACCGCGCTTAAGATCGAGATCGCGGGCGTTATCACGCCGTCGCCGATCAGGAGCGATATCGCAAGGTAGCTAAGCGCGGTGACCACACCGGCGGCCTTCCCGGTCTTAAGCAGGCTGTGCAGGATCTCGCTCAGCACGATGCTGCCGCCCTCGCCCTTCCGGCTCAGGCTCATCGCAAGCCAGGCGTACTGCGTGCTTACCAATATCATGATCGTCCAGAACACGAGCGATACGACGCCCATCACGTTGGCCTGCGTCGGCGGCAGTATAAGGAATATGACCGTGAGGGTATAGATCGGGCTCGTGCCTATGTCCCCGAACACGAGGCCGAGGGACTTCAAGGTCGCGGAGGCGAGATTGGGGCCGGGCTTAATGGCGGGGTCCTCCGCCGGGGCGATTATAAGCAATATGCATGGAGCGTGTCCCTTCCCGGGCCTGCGAGGTTAGCTGACGGGCTCGGGCTGGAAGTGCCCTATCCATTTCCGGAATGCGCCCCATTACTGCTGGTTCCCCCGCCCCACCTCTGCGGTGGGCTCGGCCATCACCCTAAGGCTAACGCAAGAGCCGTGTTCATGTCAATATGTTAAAGCGCGCCAAATCGTTTGGGGCCGCGTTTAAGGCCGCGGGCACAGTACTGCTGGCCTTCGCCGTGCTGTTCGGCATCACCTCCGCGCGTCGCGCATAGCGGCTATTGCTTCTTGTGCCTCATGCGTGCATAATGCCATATGCCCCGCGAGCACACTGAGCTTAAGAGACGCTCCGCAGCCATCACGGCTGTTTTTTCCGTGCTCGTCTTCGCATCCCTGTTCAGGCTCTTTGGCGCGGGGGACCCGCGCGCATGCAGCTGGGTGCTCGACGCCTCGTGGCAGGCGGTGTTAGAATTCCAGGCCACGCACGGGCTCAGGTCAGGCACCGGCATAATCTTCACGTCCGGCCCGCTGGGCTATCTTTATACCGATGTCAGCTTCGGACACCTGATATGGCAGAAAGTGCTGTTTTCGCTGGCGTGGGCCGGGCTTCTGGCATGGGCCGCCTCGTGCGTCTTCAGGCGGCTCCCGCTGCTCGCCGCATGCCTGTTCGCGGCCTGGTGCCTGGCGCTCCCCTGGCTGAGCGACAGCATGCAGGACGCCTGCACGCTTTTCGTCATGGCATGCGCATGCTCGGTACTGGCGGCCGGCCCGCGCAAGCGCCGGTGGGGCGCGCTGGCCTCGGTCGCGGCGCTGGCGGTGTTTTCGCTGATCAAGTTCACTTTTTTCGTGGCGGCCGCGGCGGGCATCGCGCTGGCGGTCTTCGCAAGGCTCGTGCGCAGGGACGCGGGGGCAGCCGCAGCCATCGCCGCCGGGTATTGTGTGGCGTTTCTCTCGCTGTGGTTTTTATGCGGACAGGACGCCGGGGGGCTGCTTGCATGGATACGGGGCGGGCTTGAACTCTCGGCCGGGTATTCTGCTATGGCGCATGAGCCCAAGGGCGGCGTGCTGGCGCTCTGCCTCGGGGCCGGCGCGGTATTTCTGTATTCGGCCCTGAGGGCGGCATGGCGCGGGGAGGCCGCGTATCCGCTGATCCTGGCCGCATACGCGTTTTTGTCATGGAAGCATGCCTTCACGCGCGCCGACAGCGCCCATGTCTTTGATTTCATCGTATTCCTGCCGCTTGCCTCAGGGCTGCTCATGGCCTGGAGACGGCAGGCCGAGCCCGGCCGCACAAATGGCTCAGGAGGCTCAGGCGGCGGCCCGGCCTTTGTGCTGATAGTCGCGCTATGCGCCTCGGCCGCGGCGGCCCAGGGCGCCGGATTGGCCAGCCCCTCCGGGATCAAGGGCAACGCGGGGCTCATCGCCTCGCTCCTGAGCGGCCATGCCGCGGAGCACTTCGACGCCCTCAAGCCCAACGCCGCGCTCGATGCCTCCATGACCCTCCCCCTGGCGCGCTCCCTCATCGGCAACTCCACGGTGGACGTCATCAACTACAGGCAGCTCTATGCGCTTGCCGGAGGGTTTAATTACCGCCCCCGCCCGGTGTTTCAGGGGTATACGGCTTATACGAGCTGGCTTCAGCTGCTGAACCTCAAGTTTTACGAGGGCCCGGACGCGCCCGGCTATATCCTGCTTCGGATCGAGCCGGGGGACCGCCGCTTCGCCACGTTTGACGATGCGGCGCTGATGCCCTATGTGTTTCAGAACTACAGGCCGGTGGCCGAGGACCGGGGGTTCCTCGTGATGCGCCGGGCCGGGGGCCGCAGCCCGTACCGTCTGAGCCTCATCCGCGAACAGGAGGTCTCGTTCGGCGAGCCGGTCAGCCTCCCGGCCCCTGAGGGCCGCATGCTGATCATGCAGGTCTCGATGCACCCGACCGTCTTGGGCAGGCTCCTGCGCGCGCTCTACCAGCCCCCCCAGCTCACGATGACCGTGCGCGCGGGCGGGCCGGGCCGCATCTATCGCTTCGTCCCCGAGATGGCCGGGGCCGGTTTCATCATAAGCCCGCTCATCGAGGGCAACGCCGACGTGATCGGGCTGTATCAGGGCCAGGCAAGGCCTGTCACGGACGTCATATTCAACCGGCCAGAGGGCGCCGCCCCGCTGACCGGAGACCTGATAGGGGTGCGGCTCTATGAGACCGCGGCGCCCGGGGGCATGCCGGACCCTCATAATTAGTATGCCGCCCGCCACGCCGGGGAAAGGGGCCTGGCCCCCTCATATGTTAAAGTATTAGACGCGCGCGCATCCCGCCGGGCAAAACTCATGCTGAAAATCGACCGGCGATGCTCAATTACGCGCCCATGGAGGACCGCATATGTTCAACACCAAGGTGGTCGAGACCGCGAGGCTCGACCTTGATACAAAGTTCAAGTTCCGCTGCCACAAGGACATAAAGTGCTTTACGCGCTGCTGCAGCAACATCGACATCATGCTGACGCCCTATGACGTCCTGAGGCTCAAAAACCGCCTGAAGATGGACTCCGAGGAGTTCATAATCAAGCATACGATCAAGCGCGAGGATGAGGCCACGTCGCACCCCTACGCCTACCTCCGCATGGCCGAGGGCGAGGACAGGCTCTGCCCGTTTCTAAACGGCACCGAGGGCTGCTCGGTCTACGAGGACCGCCCCGTGAGCTGCCGCTACTACCCGATCGGGCAGGCCACGCTTAAAAAGCGCGAGGGCGAGGAGATGGTGCACGAGGAGTTTTATTTCTTCGTCCGCGAGCCCCACTGCCTCGGGTATCAGGAAGACACCCAGTGGACCATCCAGAGCTGGCGCGACGACCAGGGCTCGGCCCTTTACGACGATATGAACCGCGGGTGGAAGGAGCTCCTCATGCGCCGGAACCTGCCGGGCAAGAAGGGCCTCGACCCCAAGAAGCAGGACCAGTTCTTCATGGCGAGCTACGACCTCGACCGCTTTCACAGGTTCGTCTTCGAGAGCAGGTTTTTGGAGATCTTCGATATCCCGGCCGCCGAGGTCGAGGCGATGCGCACCGATGAGGTCGCATTGATGAAATTCGGCTTCAAGTACATAAAGTTCGTTCTTATGATGGAAGAGAGCCTGAAGGTGCGCAAGGAAGCCCTGCCGCAGAAGAAAGCGTAGATCCAAATGGGCGCGAGGCTCGGGCAGCACTTCCTCTTCGACCCGCAAATACTCGGGCGCATAGCCGAGGCCTCCGGGGCCGGGCCCGAAGACACGGTCGTCGAGATCGGTCCGGGGCCGGGCTCGCTTACGAGGGTGCTCGCCCGGCGCGCAGCGCGCATCGTGGCGATAGAGCTGGACCAGACGCTCCATGCCCGGCTCGCCGCACAGCTTAAATCCGAAGGGATCGAGAACGTCGAGCTGCACCGCGGCGACGCGCTCAGGTTCAACTACTCCTCGCTCGGCCCTTTTAAGGTCTGCGCCAACATCCCCTACCAGATCACGACGCCTCTGATATTCCTGCTATTAGAACAGCGCGAGAGGCTTCTAAGCATGACGCTCACAATGCAGCGCGAGGTCGCCCGCCGCATCGCAGCGCCCCCCGGGCGGCCATAACTACGGCGTGCTCTCGCTCGCGGTGCAATACCAGGGCGTCCCTGAGCTGCTTTTCAGCGTCCCCGCCTCCGCGTTCTCGCCCCCTCCCAAGGTCGAGTCCGAGTGCCTGCGCATAACCATGCGGGCGGAGCCCCCGGTCAATGTAAGGGACGAGGCGCTGATGTTCCGCGTCATACGCGCGGGGTTCGGGATGCGGCGTAAGACGCTCCATAACTCCCTCGGGCGGCTCGCGCCTGATATCGACGCGGTGCTTAGCCGCGCAGGGGTCGACCCCAAGCTGCGGGCTGAGCGGCTCGGCATGGCCGAATTCGCAGCGATAGCTGATGCGCTTGGGGACAGTTCTGATTTATCCAGATAGCTTTCTTCAAAGCGCTCCAAATCGCTTGATACTGCGTTGGGCTGCGAAGACTCGCCCTCTATGTACGTCCAAGTACACCATCGGGCGGTCTTCTTGCCCTGCCTTGTCTGAAGACGATTTGGGCGCGCTTTCGGGGTTAAACGCGGCCCAGCCGCTGGACCCCGCACCCCAAGGTCAAAGGCATAGATTGGAGTGAACGGGGAAGGGGCCCCGTGAATAAGTGAGCGAAGCGAATAGGGACAGGGGTCCGCGACCCCTTATTTGCTGCAAGAGGTGCACTGTGCCTTAGTGCACGAGGCGCACGATGCCGACGAGGTCCCGGCAAACGGCTTTTCGACCCCGCTCATCCCGAATACCGAGAGCTTCTTCTGCACCTGCTCGCTCTTGCACGCCGGGCACTCGATCTTTGTAGAGGAACTCATCACGAGCTTCTCGAAATCCGCGCCGCAGCCGCAGCACTTATACTCGTAGATCGGCATGGTTAATTGTACCAAAAAAAAGGCGCCTGCCGCAGGAGGAATGATCCCGGCGGCAGACGCTTTTCTGCTATTTAAGCGTTATTGCCTATTGAAGCTCGACCCCGCTGTTGGTGCAGCTGCTCTGGTCCTGGAAGCAGGCGTCCATCCCGACCCAGCCGCCCTCTATATCGCCGCCCTGGCCCTGGAACGTTATGTTGTAGCAGGCGTTCCCGCCGCAGTCGACCGGGCCGTTGACGGTAGCCGCCGGAATCGTGATCGTGAAGGCGTTCACCTGCCCCGGTATGGCGGAGCCCGAGACCCAGCTTCCGTCGATCAGGACGGTCGTGGCGTTATTGTTAGAGCCGCCGGGGCCCTCGTAATTGAAGTGCGGGGCGTCAGCGTTTCCCTTGACCCAGATCGGGACGTATACCGATCCGTGCACCGTAGTGCCGCTCATGATCTGGCTCAGCCCCGGGGGGCTCGAGACGATGGCCCCTGACATCGAGGGGAAGTCCGCGAGCACGGGGGTCCCTTCCGCGTCAAACCCGTAGGCCGCGATGATCGTCGAGCCGTACTGCACCGGTCCGCCGGCCGTCGTGAGCGTATATGTGTATTGCGAGCCTATCGCGGGCCAGAAGGAATCATCGAGCTGAAAGGCCCTCTGAGAGTTGTCTCCGAACGCGTTTCCGCATGAGGGGAGTCCGTCGGTGCCGCCGTTGTCGCAGACCATCGGGACCGTAACGTCCCCCGACAGCCCAGGCCCCGTGGCCGTGACTGACTGCACGATGGCCTGCGGGTCATCGACCTCGAACCTGACGTTGTTGCTGAAGCCGTATGAGGCTTGGTCCCATGCCCAGGTGGTCACGATCGCCCCCGCCGCGCGGTGGTTGCCTGATATGAGCCACGAGCCGCCTATGAGCTTGAAGCCGGTCTTTATGCTCTGCGTGCCGCTCTCTCCGCCTTTGGACATATAAAGCTGAAAGGAGACGTCCGCCGTATCGCTGCCGAGGGAATCGAGCTGAAGCCCGGTGAAGGCCAGTGTCGCGCCCTTGAGGTCGCTTACGACGCCGCTCTCCCATTGCGTAGCGTTTTCGCCGTTATCCATGTACGCGGGGTCCACATAAGGGGCTATGTTAGCGATCGTGAGGTCGGAGCCCTTCTGGTTTATCACATTTACGAAATTGGATATCGCTGTGTTTATGAGGCCGAGCGCGCTGCCCTGGCCGGCCGTCGTCGGCAGGGTCGTATTACCGGACATCGGGCTTGTCGTGCCGTTGTCCGTCGTCTGCGTGGTCGAGGTATTCACGATGCCTGAGTCAAACGTGGTTATCGTGCTGTTGACGATGCCGCCGGGCGTGTTCACGATCAGATAGGTGGTCGAGGTGTTCACGATCCCGGCCGCAAACGGGGTTGTCGTGCTATTGTTCAAGCTCTCAGCGCCGGCCCCGCCCGGATCTGTCGTTACGGTAGTGTCGTCCAGCACGCCGTCGATACCCGTCCCGTCGGCCGCAAACGGGGTCGTGATCGGGCTGAACCCGCCGGTGTTGTCGAGGCCCGCGGCCTGAAGGGCGGAGGACATCAGGTTTTCGACGACGGTGCCTATGACCTTGACCTCGGTAGGCGAAGGCGCGGGGTTAGAGGCCGGGTCGCTGAACGCGGCCGCCGGGCTCGTGCCCTGCACCCCGTACCAGGTGCTGACGATAAGGTCCGTAAGCGGCGTGAGGTTAACCGTCGTCGATGAGTTCATATCCGCGCTCACGCTGTATAGCGTTGTATCGCCTGAGGTTACGCTCAGCAGGAACGGCGGCGTGAGCCCGGTGGCGTCTATGCTGAACGAGCCGTCCTGGGCGGTCGTCCCTGTGACCGAAGCGCCGGTGCTGTCGACGAGGGTTACGGTCTCGCCCGGGATCGGCGCGCCGAGAGCGGCCGTGCCTGTTACGCTATGCGGGCCTCCTCCTATCGAGGCTGCCGGCGTCGCGCTCTTAGTCGCGCCCTTGGAGACGTTCCCCGCGCCATCGACCGCGCATACCCTGAAGGAGTAAAGCGTATTGTTCGTAAGCGTGCCCTGCGTGTACTCGGTCCCGGTGGTCGAGCCCTGCGCGGCCGAGCAGGTCTTGGGGGCCTTCTTTCCGGCCGCGTACGCTACCTTGTAGCCTGCTATATTGCTTAATGCATCGCTAAACCCGCTCCAGTCGAGCCGCACACTGCCGTCTCCGGCGGTCGCGGTCACGGTCCCGTTTGAAGGGGCCGTCTTGTCATAAATGATCGTATCGGAGGCCATTTCAGAGATATTGTTCGAGCTGTCCTTGAACCAGACGTAAACATAATCCGTCCCGGACTTCCCTGCCAGCTTCTGGCTGACGGTGGCGTTCAATATCGTCGTTGCAGGCACGGCGGTCCATTTGGTCTTCTTGCCCGGAGGGGTCGCCTTGGTCGAGCGGTAGTAGCCCTTAACAGCGACGTCGTCGGTCGCGTAGAGGTTCAGCGTGACCGAGGTAGACTTGGTATACGCCGCACCGTTGTTGATCGAGACGGTTCCGACCGGCAGTACGTGCTCGATCGGCGTTGCGGTTGCGGTCGAGCCCAGCGATACGTTGCCGGCCCTGTCCACGCCGCAGACCCTGTATGAGTACTGGGTAAGGTTCGCAAGCGGCGTGTGCGTATATGATGCGTCGGTCGCGTTCGCGAAGGCGGCCGAACAGTTGGCCGGGGCCTTCGGGCCGACGGCATAGGCTATCTTGTAAAGGGCCACTCCGCTTGTCGCGTCAACGGTATTCGTCCAGCTCAGCGAGACCTGCCGGTCTCCGGCAGTAGCGTTTAAGATCCCGCCTGCAGGGGCCACGTTGTCATAGACTATCGAGGCGCTAAACGGCGCGGACCAGCCGCCGGCCGCATCCGAGACCATGGCGTATACGGTCTGCGGGCCGTTGGCCGGGCTCAGCGTCCAGGGCTTTGCTGCGGCATAGGCCACAGGCGTCTGGTATGTGATGCCGTCGGTCGAGAACTGCATCTGCGAGCAGGCGTCCGATGCGGTGCATGAGAGCGTCAGGGTGGCAGAGAGGGAATTCGTGAACCCTGCTCCGGAGTTTATCGCTATCGAGCCCTCAGGCGCGGTCGTCTGGTTCACGGCCGAGGAGCGCACGGACTCGGCGTTCCCCGCGATGTCCATCGAGAGGTATCTGAGATGCTGCGTGCATGCGGTGCCAGCCGGGCAGGTCACATTTAAGGCCCCCTCGTATGTAATGCCCGGCGTGCATGTGTCCGCCGAATCCACGCAGTACTTCGGATACCCGGCCGCAAGCCCCGAGCCCGTGCCGTCATCCCCGGAGAGAGTCACGAGTATCGAGAGTGAGTTTGAGATATCCCCAAATGCATATTCAACGGGCGTGGCTGTCGTGACCGGGGGCTGCAGATCCTGGTACACGACGGAACTCTTTGCGCCCTCGATGTTGCCCGCGGAGTCCCTTGCGTAGTAGCGTATGTACTGTGTACAGACGCTGTCTGAGGGGCAGGTGACCTCGACCGGCACCGTATAGGCCGTACCCGGGTCGCAGGTGTTCGTGATATCCACACAGTAGGCAGGGTAGCCCGGCACATTGATCGGCCCGTTGACCCCGTCAATGGACGTAAGCGTGACGCTGATCGTCCCCTCCGAGCTCCAGTCACCCATTACATATCCGGCAGCATTGGCTATCGTTGTAGGAGGCGTATGGTCCACAAGATAAAACTTTTGGACGCGGTTGTTAAGCAGGTCCGATACATAGACTTTACTCGAGTCCCCATAGCCCTGCACGGAAACGTCATAGGGGCCGTTGAAGTCCGTGCCCGCGCCATTACTCCCGATCGTGTTTTGGTATATGCCATTTGAGTCGAAGACCTGGATGCGCTCGTTGCCGGAGTCCGCCACATAGAGCCAGTCAGCGCCGTCCACCGCCAAGCCAAAGGGCTGGTTGAAATGAGCGTTGTCCGCGCCGGATACGGTTGCTATGCCGAGCGTGCTTTGGTAGACGCCGCTTGAGTTGAATATCTGTACGCGCTGGTTATTGCAATCCGAGACATAAATATTGCCGGAGTGGTCCACCGCCACGCCTGAGGGTTGATTGAAATGGCTGTTGTCCGCGCCGGATACGTTTGTTATCCCAAGCGTGCCCTGGTATGCGCCGGTTGAGTTGAATATCTGGACGCGGGAGTTAAGGTAATCCGCCACGTAGACGTTGCCGGGGCCGTCCACGGCCACGCTATATGGCCAGTTAAAATGATTGTTGTCGATGTCGGAGACTCCGGTTATCCCTAGCGTGGACTCGTATACGCCGCTTGAGTTGAATATCTGGATGCGCTGGTTGCCGGTGTCAGCCACGTATACATTGCCGGGGCCGTCGACCGCTACGCCAAAGGGCTGCTTGAAATGGCCGTTGTCAGTGCCGGGCACGCCGGACTCGCCGAGCGTGCTCTGGTAGACGCCGCTTGAGTCGAACTTCTGGACGCGGCTGTTGGCATTGTCGACGACATAAAAGTTGCCTGAGCCATCCACCGCGGCGCCGTAGGGATAATTGAGGTGGCTGTTGTCCGCGCCGGGCTCATTGGCTACGCCGAGTGTGGATATGTACGAATACCAGTCCGCCCATGCCGGCGGAGCGAGAAACAAGGCGATTACTATAAACAGGGACAAAACGCGCAACGACTTCATGCAAGCAACCTCCGGATCATTTAAAAAGACTGTCGGTGGAAAAAGCCTCTACCACGCCAATTGAGGCCTCAGTCTACTCGCATCTCCGATGCCTTGTCAATGTATGCGGATGCCCGTAAAACCTTGCTATTGCAATCTTTCGGTGCGGAGGGGCAAAAGTTTACTACATCTGAATCGGCACCGGAATGGCGGCTGGCTGGCACTCCTCTAATCAATGCCGTTGACCGCTCGCACGCGCAGGTACTTAAAACTGAAAGCGCGATAAATCGCGTCAGACTAGGGGGCCGAATGGCCCCCTTTCCATATTCGCGGGACTAACGGCCCCGCTCACAGCACAACTCCAATCATGCCGTTGACCGCTCGCACGATTATGCAGCAGAAGCTTAAAGCGCGATAAATCGCGTCAGACTAGGAAGGGCGAGAAGACCGCCCGATGGTGTACTTGGACGTACATAGAGGGCGAGTCTTTGAAGGCCTGACAACGTATCACGCGACTTTAGCGCGCTTTAAAAAAAGTGTTCAGAGAGGTGTCAGTCAGCCCCTAACCATCTAAATCCGAAAGCTCGTCCTCTAGCCTCTTCTGGCAGTCGGGACACATCCCATGCGTGAATTCCGCGTCCGAGTGCTGCTGGATGTACTCCTCAACCTGGCTCCAGTAGCCCTGATCGTCGCGTATCTTCTTGCACCAGGCGCAGATCGGCAGCAGCCCGCCGAGGGTCTTGATCTTCGCAAGCGCACCCCGGAGCTCCGCGATCAGGCGTTCGCGCTCGAGCTCCGCGAGCTTGCGGGCGGTGACGTCGAATATGAAGCCCCTAAGCAGGCCGCCGCCCTTGGCCACGTGGTTTACGATCTGGCGCAGCCATATCGTCTCGCCGCCGGCGGTCACGAGGCGGTACTCTATCTCTCTGGGCTCCCTGTCAGCGGCCGTCGCGCGAAGCGCGCCGATTGCGGCCTCGCGGTCTTCGGGCGCTACCGCCGACTCCCAGAACGCGAGGCCTCCCTGCACTACGGTCTCGGGCTCGTATCCGGTCACGCGCTCGGCCTGCGGGCCGAGGTACGTAAAGTCCCATCCGGGCAGCCCGATCTCCCACGGGATCGCCCCCGCTGTCTCCAAAAGCGCGCGGAACTGCTCGCGGCTCTCTCTGAGCATCCCGTCGAGCTCGTGTTTGTACAGGGCCATCTCGACCGTGATGCGCAGCTCCGTGCGGTCGAAGGGCTTTACGATATACCCAAGCGGGCCGGTGAGCTTCGCGCGCTGCACCACGCGTTCGTCGGCATAGGCGGTCAGGTATACGACCGGGACGTCGATGCGGTCGCGGATGGCCTCGGCTGTCTCGATGCCGTCCATAACCCCCTGCAGCATGATGTCCATCAGTATGAGGTCCGGGCGAGAGAGCATCGCGAGCCTGATCGCATCCGGCCCGGAGCTCGCGACCCCGGCGACCTCATAACCGAAGCCCTCGAGGGAGTCGCAGATGTCGCGTGCGATGATGCGTTCGTCCTCTACGACGAGGATCCTTGGGGGGTTCATTGTCTGGCGGTCTTGGCGGCCGGGCCGAGAGTCTCCCTTATCTTGGCCGCAAGCGCGGCCGGCCTGATCGGTTTTTGCAGCAGCGCGGCCTCGCTCAGTTCGCTCTCGGGGTCGTCGACCTGTTTCCAGTACCCGGACATGTAGAGCACCTTGATGCCGGGCTTCGTGCGGCGGACCCTGGAAGCGAGCTGCACGCCGTTCATGTGCGGCATGACGATGTCGGTCAGCAGCAGGTCCAGGGGGCCCTCGCGCACCTCGGCGAGCTTGATCGCGCCGTCCGCGTCCGGGGCCTCGAGCACGGTATATCCGAGCGGCGTGAGGATATCTCTAACCAGCCCGCGTATCGAGGGCTCGTCGTCGACGACGAGGATCGTCTCGGTGCCGGTGCCGAGCGGGACGGCCTTCTCTTTCGGGTGCGGTTCGGCGGCCTCTTCGGCGGCCGGGAGGTAGATCGAGAATGTTGTGCCCTTCCCCTGGACGCTCTCTACAGTGATCGCGCCCTGGTGCTGCATCACGATGCCGTATACGGTCGAGAGCCCGAGGCCCGTGCCCCGGCCCTCCTGCTTGGTCGTGAAGAACGGCTCGAATATCCGCTCCTTGACCTCCTCGGTCATGCCCTCGCCGTTGTCCGTGACCGTGATGACCGCGTAATCGCCAGGCTTGAGCTCGGGGTGGGGCAGCCGGTCGCCGGGGCCGAAGCTCGCAAGCGAGGTCTGGATCACAAGCGTCCCGCCTTGCGGCATCGCGTCGCGGGCGTTTACGGCAAGGTTCAAAAGTATCTGCTCGACCTGGCTGCGGTCGGCGTTGGCGCTGAGCGTGCCCTTGTAGGGGCGGATGTCGAGCATCACGTCCTCGCCGATCAGGCGCACGAGCATCCGTGACATCTCGTCGACGGTCATGTTCAAATCCAGCGGCCGAAGCTCCATGACCTGCCTGCTGCTGAAGGCCAGAAGCTGGCGCGTGAGCATCGCGGCCTTCTCGCCGGCGTCGCGGATGATCTCGAGCTTCTCGTATGCCGGGTGGGTTTCGGGCAGCTCCATCAGGGCCATCTCGCTGTAGCCGAGCACCGCGGACATGATGTTGCTGAAGTCGTGGGCCACGCCCCCGGCCATGCGGCCTATGGACTCGAGCCTCTGGGACTTCAGGAGCTGCTGTTCCAGAGCGCGGCGCTCGGTGATGTCGAGCATGTACTCGATGATCTGGACGACCTTGCCCTTTTCGCCGAATACCGGGTATGCGTGGATCTCGAAGACCCGCTGCCCCTTGTGGGTCTGGTGTACGTGTTCGACCACGGCCTCGCGGCCGGTGCGCTTGACCTCCTCTAGCGGGCAGGTATGGCCGGGGCCGGAGCAGGGCTCCTGTATGCCGTGCGTCATGACGTAGCACTTCGAGTCCGGCCCGAGGGGGTCGAAGTCCGCGGCCTTGTTCGACATCACGACGGTATAGGTCTCGGCGTCGATTATGTAAAACGGGTGGGTGAGGGACTCGATGATCGTGTTTACGAACTCGTTTTGGTGGCGCAGGCGCTCGAGCATCTCGTGCTTGTAGAGGCCCATCTGGATCGTGAAGTGAAGCTCGCGGTCCTCAAACGGCTTGATGATATACCCAAACGGGCCGGTGACGCGCGCTCGCTCGATGATCCTGTCGTCGGCGTAGGCGGTGACGTATATCACCGGGATCGAGTACTTGGAGTATATGATCTCGGCGGCCTCGATGCCGTCCATCTTGCCAGAGAGCATGATGTCCATAAGCACGAGGTCCGGCTTGAGCGCGGCGGCGTCGCGCACGGCGGCCTCGCCGCTTGAGACCGCGCCCGCGACCTCGTAGCCGAGCCCTATCAGGCTCTGCTGGATGTCGTTGCTGATTATGGCCTCGTCTTCGACTATAAGGACCCTTGTCTTGGCCATCCATCCCCCAATTTAGACTATATATATCACTTAGTGACATTAAACCATAGTTGGCTATGTAACGCAAATTCAAACTACGGCTTGAGGGCTCAGGGGCCGGCTGGCCCTTTTCTTTTCCGCGATCGCCGCTTCAGGGCTCAGGGGGCATGGCCCCTAAGGACTAGGTGGCCGTGACCACGGCTTTAAAATAAGGGCGAGGGCCTCCGCGGGCGCGGTCACGGGCCTCTGGCATGCATACCCCGTGCATATGTATGCGGCCGCACGGCCGTCCTTCGTCCCCATGCCGTCCATGTAATGCGCATACCGCGCAATCTGGGGCCGGGGCTGCTCTGCCGGCAGGTGCAGGACTATCGCATTTGGGATGAACGCGCCCCAAAGGGCGCGGAGCATGGCGCGGGTGTCGGGCGAGCCGGTCACGCCCGCGACTATCGCCTCGTGCGCGGGGCCGAGCGCAAAGCCCAGGGCGCTCAGCATCATGGCGTGGCCCGTGGGAGACTCCTCGATTGAATTAGAAAACGCGGCCATCGTGCGGGCCGCCTTCTGCTCCCAGTCCGCGTCGCCCACGATGCGCCCGAGCCTGATGAGGTCCCATGCCGCTACGGAATTTGAGGACGGCACCGCTGCGTCATGGGCCTCTTTCTTGCGTACGATGCCCTGCTCGCCGTAATACGGGGTGAAATAAAAACCCCCGCCCTGCCCGTCCCAAAACCCCCGGATCATATCGCGCTGAAGCGAGACCGCGTGCTCGAGCCATCTGACCTCAAACGTCGCCAGATAGAGCTCTGTAAGCCCCCATATCATGAAGGCGTAGTCATCCGCTGTAGGGCGGCCTGTAGCGCGTCCGCCGCGTCTCCAGCCGTGGATGAGCGCCCCCTTATCGTCCCGCATCCGCTCTAGCACGAACTCCGCTGCCGCAGCAGCGGCCCCGGCGTATGAGTCGTCCCCCGTCGAGCGCGAGAGGCAACAGAGCGCCGCGATCATCAGGCCGTTTAGGTCCGCGAGCACCTTGTCGTCGCGCTCCGGGGCGGGCCTCTTGTCACGCGCGGCCAACAGCTTCGCCTTAATCCCCTCAAGCCGGGGATCGTCCGCAGCATCGGAAAGATAGAGGATGTTGGTGCCGGGGCGCTCGCCGCTTACGCTGTCGAGGAAGTTTCCGGCCTCCTCGATCCCGAAGGCGCGCTTAGCAAGCGCGAACTCCTCCGCGTCGAGGACCGCGCGCAGTTCCTGTGCGCCCCAGAGGTAATACGCCCCCTCCTCGCCCTCGCTGTCCGCGCCGATCGCGGTATAGAAAGCGCCCTCGGAATCGCGCAGATGGGCCATAACGAACGCGGCGGTCTCGCGCGCGGCCTCGATATACGCGGCGTTGCCTGTAGCGAGGTACGCGTCGCCAAGGGCGATCATGATGAGGGCCTGATCGTAGAGCATCTTCTCGAAGTGCGGCACCCGCCACGCGGGGTCGGTCGCGTAGCGGTGAAACCCTCCGGCGAGGTGGTCGCGGATGCCGCCCCGGAGCATTGCGTCGAGCGTACCCGTCGCCATCGAGAGCGCCTCGGCCCGCCCGGTGCGGTTGTGGTACCTAAGCAGAAACCCGATGACGTGCGGCATCGGGAACTTCATCGGGCTTCCGAACCCCCCGTTTTCGGAATCATAAGTGGCCAGATAACCCTCGAACGCGGCATCGAGCGCCCGCTCGTCAGGCTCATCGCCGGGGACGTGCTGCACCGACTCCGCGAGCGAGCGCGTGATGTCCCTCGGCCGCACGCATGACCTCGTCGCGCTGGGTCGCCCAGAGTTCGGCCACGCGCGGGATGAGCTCCATCAGCCCTGCCCTGCCGAAACGCGTGAGCTTGGGGATGTACGTGGCCGCGTGAAACGGCCGAAGCTCGGGCGTGAGAAATACGGTCAGCGGCCAGCCCCCGGTGCCGGTGAGCATGTTGCAGGCCGCCATGTATATCCCGTCGACGTCCGGCCGCTCCTCGCGGTCGACCTTAATGCAGATGAAGGTCGCATTCAGGAGCGCCGCGACCTCCTCGTCTTCGAAGCTCTCGGCCTCCATCACGTTGCACCAGTGGCATGTGGCATAGCCTATCGAGAGGAATACCGGCCGGTCGAGCTCGCGCGCCGCCTTGAAGGCCTCGTCGCCCCATGCCCACCAGTCCACCGGGTTGGAGGCGTGCTTCAGGAGATAGGGGCTCTGCTCAGATGCCAGACGGTTCATGGTCTTAGATTGGCAGAGCCACCGGTCAATGTCAATCCTCTGCGGGCGCGCCCGGTGGAAATATTTTCAGTCCGCCGCCGGGGAGATTTTTCCTTTTATCCGGGTCCGTGACCCGCTAACCTGTCAGGGGGCTCACGCCGGACTGGGCATTGGTCAAAACAAATTGCTTTTATAACAATGAGTTAGATGCTTTATGGGGGCTCCGGGCGGGGCCGGGGCCGCCGGGTTTCAAAGGCTGGCACGTTACTTGGATATCCCTGCGGCATGAACGCAACATCCGCGATATTGAACCTTGTGGCCGGGGCGAAGTCCGCCCCGCAGGGCGCGGCCCTGAGCGCGGCCGTGCAGACCACTGGGGGCACCGGTTTTCAGGGCCTGATGGCGGCCCTGATGTCCGGCACGGGGTCTGCGGATCAGAAGCTTGCGGGCATGCTCGGGGTGAAGCCCGCGACGGACCACTCGGCCGTGGCCGCATCATTCCTTATAGCGGCCAGTGCGATCACGCCAGCGGTAGCGGCCCCCGCATCGGCGGCAGGCTCTAATGACGCCAAGGCCGGCATAAAGATAGAACTAAAGCAGCAGGCCGGCCCCAAGACCGGACAGATGGAACTCAAGGCCACCGTTACCCCTCAGGTACAGCCAGCGATAGCCCCCATGGTGCAGCCAGCCGTTGCGGATAGGATTAAGGCCGCGATAGCTCCTATCGTCCAGCCCTCGGTGGCGGGCCAGATAATGGCCGCGATAGCCCCTATCGTCCAGCCCTCGGTGGCGGGCCGGATGCAGACCGCGATAGCCCCTATCGTCCAGCCCTCGGTGGCCGCAAAGATCGAGGCCGCGATAGCCCCTATCGTCCAGCCCTCGGTGGCGGGCCTGATAATGGCCGCGATAGCGCCAATCCTTCAGACGGCGGTCGCGGATAAGGTACAGCCCGCAATTGCGCCAAGCATTCAGACGGCGCTTGCGTCTCAGACACAGCCCGCGATAGCGCCAAGCATTCAGCCTGCGCTCGCGGCTCAGACACAGCCCGCGATAGCGCCAAGCATTCAACCTGCACTCGTGACTCAGACACAGCCCGCGATAGCGCCAAGCATTCAGCCTGCACTCGCGGCTCAGACACAGCCCGCAATAGCGCCAAGCTTTCAGCCTGCACTCGCGACTCAGACACAGCCCGCGATAGCGCCAAGCATTCAGCCTGCAATTGCGTCTCAGACACAGCCCGCGATAGCGCCAAGCATTCAGCCGGCACTCGCGGCTCAGACACAGCCCGCGATAGCGGTGCTTGCGAAGGCAGGGCTGACTGCACAGATACTCGGTTCCGTCACCGGGGGGCAGACGAAGTCCCAAACCGCCTCGGCGCAGGACGCCGTGCTTGCGGACGCCAAGGCTGCCGCGGCCCCTGCGGCTGTAACCGCCCCTGCCGCCCCGATTATCCTGGAGGCGATAAGCATCGTCAAGGCCGCGCAGGGAGCCCAGCAGGCCGCGCCGACAGCCGGTGCAGCCGCCAAGGACCCTGACGCGCAGGCGGACGCGCAAAAACCGGCCGCCACGTCCGGCCCGGCGGATGCCGAAGCCACGACGATCGCTTTATCGGCCACTGAGCAGCCCCTTACATATGCCGAGGCGGTGGCCCACATGGGTGCCAAGGCCCAGCAGCAAGCGTCCGGGAAGGCCGATCCTGCCTCCGGGGCGAAGCCCTCGCAGGCCAAGGCCGCGGAGGCGGCCAAACAGTCCGCAGCCGATCCGGCCGCGGCGGTCAAGGCCGCTACAGCCTCTGAGGACGCCGAAGCCCAGGGCAACGCGGACCACGGCCATGGCGACCAGCCCCAGCAGGCCGCGGTATCGAATAAGAACGCCATAGCCGAGGCCTCGCACGCGAAGCCCGACGCGGGGCAGGTCATCCCCGGCTTCGACGTCCAGCCGCAGGGCGCGGATACGATGGTGAAGGCGCAGCTCGCATCCTCGGCCCCGATGAACCAGTCGCGGGTTATACAGGTCGGCGAGTACTCCTTCAGCATGGTCAAAAACAGCAACACCTCCCTCGAGCTCACGCTACAGCCCGAGGGCTTGGGAAAGCTGCACCTCGAGGTCAACCTCGACCGCGGCGTGGTCAGCGCGCACATAAGCGCACCGGACCAGGCCACGCGCGCCGCTATAGAGCGCAACATGCAGGGAATAATGGCCGAGCTCCAGAAGGAAGGCATCAACGTGGGCGGGTTCTCGGTCGACGTCAGGGGCAACGGCGGAGGCGAGGCCGCATCGCACGGCAGGAAAAACGGTGGCCGCAGGGCATCGGGCGCGGAGGCGGACTCCGCCTCGTCGATCGAGGCCATGACGGCCGCAACATCAGCGGATGCTGACAGGCTCGTCAGCGTCTACGCGTAAAAGGAGGACTCAAGATGTCAACGACGGACGCCGCATCAAACAACAGCCTCAACGACCTCATGGGCACCGACGGCTTCCTGAAGCTGTTCTGCACGCAGCTGCAGAACCAGGACCCCATGAACCCGATGGACAGCTCCAGCTTCACGACTCAGCTGGCGCAGATGACCTCGGTCGAGCAGCTTACGAACCTGAGCACCGGCATGACCTCGCTTAACTCGACCCAGCAGACGATGCTCAACTACCAGGCCTCGCTGAGCAACGAGTACGCCACGACGCTCCTGGGGCGCACCGTGACCTACGGCGATACCGGAGCGAGCGGACAGGTGACGGGCGTGAACTTCGACAGCGGTACGACCACCCTTACGCTCAAGGACGGCACGACGGTCAACCTCGGCGACATCAAGTCGATACAGTCATAACAAACAACACACAGGAGGGATACGATCATGGCGCTTACATCACTTTACACGGGAATCAGCGGACTTTCGGCCTCTTCACTGGCCCTTTCGGTCATCGGCGACAACATCGCCAACATGAACACTACCGCCTTCAAATCCAGCACGATCCAGTTCGGGGACGTCCTTAGCTCCTCGATATCGACCGGGGGCGGCTCTCAGCAGGTCGGCCGTGGAGTCCTGGCCGAGTCCGTCACGCCGGACTTCACCCAGGGCTCGTTCTCGACCACCTCAAACTCGCTCGACATGGCGATCGACGGCCACGGGTTTTTCGAGGTCAAGGACGCCACCGGCACGTACTACACCCGCGCGGGCGCCTTCACCACGAACAAGGACGGCAACGTCGTGGACCCCAACGGCTGCACCCTGCAGGGCTATCTGTACAACTCGACCAATAACAATTTCGCCGGCTCGACCAGCGACATAAACATATCCGCCCTCGGCAGTTCCAACAAGCCGACCGCCAACATGACCATCTCTGACAACCTCGACGCCAGGGTGGCTATCACCGACACCAGCACGCTCACGGTCACCGGCGCCCTCAGCTCCCTCGACCCGCAGAGCGGCACCGACACCAGCAAGCTCGCCGCTGCCGGCACCCTCAACAGCGCGGATACTCCGCCCCTGACCTCTCCGTTCGATGCCACCAACAATGCGACATACAACGCCAGCACGCTTAGCGTACCGGTCACGGACTCAAACGGGGTTGCCCAGAACATCAATAT
This sequence comes from Nitrospirota bacterium, assembly GCA_963721805.1. Lineage (GTDB taxonomy): Bacteria > Nitrospirota > Thermodesulfovibrionia > Thermodesulfovibrionales > JdFR-86 > CAVRJY01. The sequence goes on from CAVRJY010000004.1 coordinate 333,395, forward strand.
CTACTACGTCAACACCGGCGCGGACACATGGACCTGGCATGCGCAGGACGCCACAAACCCGGGCACCGATATAGGCACTGGAGACCTGGTGTTCAGCGGCGGCGCGCTCCAGAGCAACTCGACCCCGGCCATATCCTATGGCTCGCCAGCCCAGAGCATCGCCATGGACTTTACGGGGCTCACCGAGGCCGGCGCCGATGCCCCGACGCTTGCCGGCTCCACGCTGGCCTTCGATCCGGCTGACAGCTCGACGTATAACTTCATGAGCCCCACCCAGGTGCATGACTCGGCCGGCAACATCCAGACGGTCGATATGTACTACGTAAAGAACTCCGCCACCACCTGGACGTACCATGCGGTCGTCCCCGGCGGCTCGCCTGCAGAACAGGCCACCGGCAACCTGACGTTCGATCCGGGCACCGGCGCGCTCACATCGAGCCCGTCCGCCAGCGCGACGTTCACGTTCCCGGGCGCACCTGCGGCCCAGTCCGTATCGCTTAACTTCGCGGGCCTGACCCAGTCAGCGGGCGCGGATTCGGCCGCGGCCACACCCAACGCGTTCGGCTTCGACGTCAACAACCCGGACAACACCTCGCAGTTTTCGACCGCGGTCACTGTGTACGACTCTCTTGGGGACTCCCACCAGGTGACGGTTTACTTCACCAAGACCACTGATGACGCCAACGGAAACACGTGGGACTGGCACGCCGTGGTCAACGCCAGCGATACAAGAACCGGCCTTCCCGAGGTACAGGACTCCGGCACGATGACGTTCGACAGCTCAGGCGTGCTCACGTCCAGCCCCTCGAGCACCAACACATACAACTTCAACAGCGGCGCGCCCGACCAGTCGATGACCCTGGATTTCAGCAACTTCACACAGTATGCCTCGGACTCATCGACCGTGTCGCAGTCACAGGACGGGTTCCCCTTCGGATCCCTGACCTCTCTCGCTATATCTCAGGACGGCGTGATGTCCGGCACGTTCAGCAACGGCCAGAGCACGTCGATCGCCAAGATAGCGCTCGCGAACTTCGCGTCCCCGACGGCCCTTACGAAGGACGGACGCAACCTCTACTCACCGTCCTACGGCTCGGGCGCGGCGAGCGAAGGCCTCGCGGAGACCAGCGGCCGCGGCCGCATCATCTCCGGCTCGCTTGAGCTCTCGAACGTCGACCTCGCCGAGCAGTTCGTCAACATGATCTCGGCCCAGCGCATGTTCCAGGCCAACTCGCGCGTGATAACCACGACCGACAGCCTGCTTCAGGAGATCACGCAGCTCGTCAGGTAAAAAGACTACTTAAGAGTGTCGTATCCCACTCACCCTAGGCCGGAGCAGGCACCGCCATACCTGCTCCGGCCGCTTTATTTGGGGGCAGCGCCCCCCGGAAGTTATTCGCGGTGACAAGACACCACTCACTTTCCGAAATCTCTTTATTGCTAGGGGAGCACGCTTCAAGGCAAAGACTATTGCGGCGTGTGATAGAGGTGGCAGGAGACGAGCATGCCGGATTCGGTGGGCTGGAGCGCCGGGGTCGCGCTCGCGCAGGGCTCGAACCTCCTCGGGCAGCGGGGATGGAAGCTGCACCCCGTAGGGACGTCTATCGGGCTTGGGACCTCGCCCTGGAGCACAGCGCGGTTTCTCATCGCGGCGTCCGAGTCGATCCGGGGCGCGGACTCAAGCAGCATCACGGTATAGGGATGAAGCGGACTCTTAAAAAGCGATTCCGATGGGCCCTGCTCGACTATCCGGCCGAGGTACATCACAGCGACCTCGTCCGAGAAATACTCAACGACCCGCAGGTCATGGCTGATGAGGAGGTAAGAGAGCCCGGAGCTCGCCCTGAGCTCCCTCAGCAGGTTAAGGATCTGCGCCTGTATCGAGACGTCGAGCGCCGAGAGCGGCTCGTCCGCGACAATGAGCTCCGGCCCGACCGCGAGGGCGCGCGCTATGCACACGCGCTGCCTCTGTCCCCCGCTGAACTCGTGCGGGTAGCGGTCCCCGGCGCCCTCGAGCCCGACCTGGTGCAGGAGTTCGTCGGCCTTGCGCCGGAGCTCCGCGCGGCCGTGCGCGAGGTGGTGTATCTGCATCGGCTCGGTCAGGGTCTGGTATACCGTGCGGCGGGGGTTCAGCGAGGCGAACGGGTCTTGAAAAATTATCTGCACCGCGCGCCTAAACGCCAGAAGCTCGGCCCCGCGCATGGGCTGGATATCCCTGCCGCGAAACAGCAGCTCGCCGCCCGTGGGCTCGGTGAGCTTCAGGGCCATGCGCGCTATCGTAGACTTGCCGCAGCCGCTCTCGCCGACTATCGCAAACACGCTGTCGCGGCGCACCGTGAAGTCCACGCCGTCGACTGCCTTGAGCCATTGCCTATGCCCGCCGAGCATGTGCCTGACCGGGTAGTGCTTCGTAAGCCCGCGGGCCTCGATCAATACCTCGCCCTTGCTCATAGCCCCGATCCCAGTTCCGGCTCCCCGGCCCTGATGCACCGCACCAGATGGCCGGTGCCCTCGAAGCCCTCAAGCGGGGGCTCGGCCTCGGAGCAGCGGGGTATCGCGTATGCGCAGCGGTCCGTAAACGTGCAGCCCCGCGGAAGATGGCCGGGCCTCGGCACCGAGCCGGGTATCGGCCTGAGCGCCCTGCCGCGCGCGGAGGGCAGCGAGCCCAGAAGCCCGATGGTATAGGGGTGCAGCGGACGCCTGAACAGTTCGGCCACGCGCGCGGCCTCGACTATGCGGCCTGCGTACATTATAGCGGCGCTCTCGGCGTTCTCGGCCACTATCGCCAAGTCGTGCGTGATCAGCAGCACGGCCATCCGCTTTTCGCGCCTGAGCGACTGTATGAGGCCCAGTATCTGCGACTGAATCGTGACGTCGAGCGCGGTGGTCGGCTCGTCCGCTATGAGCAGGGATGGGTTGCACGCGATGGCCATCGCGATCATCACGCGCTGGCGCATCCCGCCGGACATCTGGTGGGGATACTCACGCGCCCTGTGCTCGGGCGACGGGATCTGTACCGCGCGCAGCAGGCTGACCACCATCGCGTCGGCTTGCTGGCCTTTAATCTTGAGATGTTCGGTGATGACCTCGCGTATCTGATACCCGATCCTGAGTACCGGATTCAGCGAGGTCATAGGCTCCTGGAATACCATCCCCATATCGCGGCCCCTGAGCTCGCGGTACCGCGCCTCGGGCAGCCCGATCAGCTCGCGGCCGTTAAACTTGATCGACCCGCGCGCGGTCATCGTCGAAGGCAGGAGGCCCATCAGCGAAAGCGCGGTCAGGCTTTTTCCGCAGCCGCTCTCGCCCACGAGGCCGAAGATCGTCGAGTGGGGGATATCCAAATCAATGCCCGAGACGACCGGCACCGGGCCGGAGACGGCGGAAATCTCGACCGTGAGGGACCTGACGGAAAGGAGCGGTATATCCACCCGTAGCGGCTAGGGCTTGTCGCGAAGCAGGCTGATTAGACTTCTGGCCTCGCGGTTTTCGGGGCTGACCTTCAGCGCCTGCTCCCACTCGGTCCGGGCCTCGGCGAAGCGGCCTGCGGTGTAGTGGGATATGCCGAGCTGTACGTAAGCCGGGGCATAGGTCGCGTTGGCGGCCTTGGCCTTCTGGAAGGACTCCATCGCCTCGGCCTGCCTGCCCTTCTGCCGTAGCGCCATGCCCATCCTGACATGCACGTCCGGGAGGCCGGGCCTCAGGTGTATGGCCTTCGTGAACTCCTCTATCGCCTCGGAGATGAGCTGGTTTTCTATGTACAGCCGTCCGAGCTTGTAGTGCTCGTTCGCGAGCTTCCCGGCGATGAAGTGGTCCGTGAGCCCGACCCTGCCGTCCGTCTCGACGACCGCCTTGGCATTGGCCCCGGCCGTCAGCACCTCGCGGGCGCGCTCGGTCTGGCCGGTCTCGTTTAATGTGATCGCGAGGTTCATCGCGGCCTCGGCGTACGCGGGGTTGAGCCTGATGGCCTCCTCGAACCGCTGCACCGCGACCTCGAGCCTTCCGTCGAGGTTCGCTATCACGCCGAGCTTGTTGAAGACGTCGGCGTAATCGGGCCTGAGCTTGGCGACCTCGTCGAGCAGGCCTTCGGCCTCGACGTAGTTGCCTTCCTCGAATAGCTCACGGCCCCTATCGTATAAGTCTTTTACCGCGTCGCTCATAAATTGAAGTATATCGGCCTGATTGTGGCCCAGTCAAGAGGTGGAAGCTTTCTCAAAGCGCGCGAAACTCGCGTGATACGTCGTCAGTTCTCGAAAACTCGCCCTCGGAGTACGTCTCAGTACACCATCGGGCGGTTTTCTCGCCCCTCCTAGTCTGACACGATTTCTCGCGCTTTCGGGGGTTAGACGCGGCACAGCCGCTGGACCCCCGCGCCCCCAAGGTCAACGGCATTGATTGGAGTTGCCAACTCATCCGTTGTGGCCTAATATGAAATCTGGCGCATAAAACGAATCATAAGGAGTATTGCGATGCCGACACTGTTTGAGCGCACGGCGATAAACGGGATGAGCCTGGCCAACCGGTTTGTGAGGTCGGCGACGTGGGAAGGTCTCGCGACAGAGGATGGCACCGCGACCGCCGCCCTGACGGACAAGATGGTGGAGCTGGCAAAGGGCGGCGTTGGATTGATCATCACGAGCTATGCGTACGTCCGGCGTGACGGGCAGTCCAGCCCCCGCCAGATAGCGGTCTATGATGACCGTTTCGTCCCCGGCCTCTCGCTTATGGTCAAGGAAGTGCATGCCGCCGGGGGCAGGATCGCGCTTCAGCTGGTCCACGGCGGTGCGTATTCGAGCGCGGGATTGACCGGGATGGAGTTGATCGGCCCATCTGAGGTCGTGACAGGCGGCAAGGTCACGTGCCGGGCCATGGATCAAAACGACATCACCGGGATCGTCGCCGCGTTTGTGGAGGCTTCCATGCGCGCAAGGAAGGCCGGGTTTGATGGCGTGCAGATCCATGCCGCACACGGGTTCCTGCTCAGCCAGTTTCTGTCTCCGGCCTTAAATCGGCGGACGGATGAATATGGCGGCAGCCTTGAGAATCGTGCCCGGCTCCTGCTGGAGGTCGTGCGGGGCGTGCGTCAGGAGGTGGGCCGCGATTATGCGGTCCTTGTAAAACTGAACTCCGAGGATTTCTTAGAGGGCGGCCTGACGCGTGCCGAGGCGGTTGAGGTCGCGCTCATGCTCGAGCAGGCATCCGTAGACGCCATTGAGTATTCCGGCGGGACGGTGGCCTCAGCCGAAAAGCACCAGCCCCCCCGCCCCGGAGCGCTGAAATCCGCGGACAACGAGGTCTATTACCTTGATGCTGCAAGGGCATACAAACAGAGATTAAAAATCCCGCTGCTGCTGGTTGGCGGCATACGGTCCTATGACGTAGCGGACGGGCTGGTATCCGGCGGCATGACGGACTATGTATCTCTCGCCCGGCCGTTGATCAGCGAGCCGGGCCTGATCAGGCGCTGGCAAGCCGGCGACCGGCGAAAGGCGCAGTGCATCTCCTGCAACGCCTGCTTTGGCCCGCCAAGTGAGGGTAAGGGGTTCTACTGTGTGACGAAGGCAAAGAAACATTCAGTAGCTCCGTCGTAACCTTTAGGAAAGCGCGCCAAATCGCTTGATACTTCGTTGGGCTTCAAAGACTCGCCCTCTATGTACATCCAAGTACACCATCGGGCGGTCTTCTCGCCCTGCCTTGTCTGAAGACGATTTGGGCGCGCTTTCGGGGGGAAAGAATAACGAAGCCCCCCGCGCCCCCAAGGTCAACGGCATTGATTAGAAATGAGAGGCGCTTGGCGCCGCGAATAGGGGCCGGGGGCGCTGCCCCCTTGACATTGGTGGAGGGGGTGATATGATTGGAGAATGAAGGTCCTCATCGTTGACGACGAATATTTCATCTGCCAGTTGTGCAAGGAAGAACTCGAAGACGAAGGCTACGAGGTCGTGCTCGCCCATGACGGCGACGAGGCCATCGCAATGGTCGAGAGCGAGCACCCTGACCTCGTGGCCCTGGACATCAAGATGCGCTACGAGGGCGAGGGCGTCCACGCCCTGAGGCAGATCAAGCAGGCGCATCCCAACCTTCCGGTCATAATGGTCACCGCATACGACGACTTCAAGGACGACCTCTCGATCTGGGCCGCGGACGCCTACGTCATCAAGTCCTCCGACCTTACCGAACTCAAAAAGACCATCGCCAAGTTCATCGGCCACCCTTAGAAGGGGAAAGCGCGCCAAATCGCTTGATACGTCGTCATCGTTTGAAAATATCCCTCCAGAGTACATCTCGGTACACTTGCGGGCTATTTTCAAACGCTTCCTAGTCTGAAGCTGATTTCGCGCACTTTCAGTGCATCCCATGCGTAAGCGTAAACTCTAAATAACCCCTCCAATCATGCCGTTGACCTTGTGGGGCGCGGGGGACGGGGCCGACTGGCCCCCTTTCTCTCCCCGCAAAGCGCGCCCAAATCGTCTTCAGACAATCCACTGCGAGAAGACCGCCCGATGGTGTACTGTGACGTACATGGAGGGCGAGTCTTTGATGCCCAACGCAGTATCAAGCGATTTGGCGCGCTTTGAAGAAAGCGACTGATGCCGCCTAAGCCCCCGGTATGTTAAAATTGATATTTATAATTTCTCTACCTAAGGATGGTGATTTGAGATGTTGAAGAAGAAAGATTCGTACGTAGTGGCAGTGGTCGGCGCGACCGGCGCCGTCGGCACCGAGATGATCCACACGCTCGAGCAGCGCAACTTCCCCGTGGGAACGCTCAGGCTCTTCGCCTCCGAGCGCTCCGTAGGGAAATCGCTCCAGTACAAGGGCGGCGAGTACGCGGTCGAGGCGCTCACGAAAGACAGCTTCAAGGGCATCGACATCGCGCTGTTTTCGGCCGGTGCGGCCCGCAGCAAGGACTGGGCCCCCGTCGCGGCGGCCTCCGGCTGTGTGGTCGTGGACAACTCAAGCCAGTGGCGCATGGACCCCGCGATCCCGCTCGTCGTGCCGGAGGTCAACCCGCATGACTTGCGGTGGCACAAGGGCATCATCGCCAACCCCAACTGCTCGACCATACAGATGGTCGTCGTGCTCAAGCCGATACACGACGCCGCGAAGATCAAGCGCGTCGTGGTCACGACCTTCCAGGCAGTCTCGGGCACCGGGATGAAGGCCATGGAGGAGCTGATGGAGCAGACGCGCGCGATGCTGAGCTTCAGGGAGCCGGAGGTCAGGGTCTACCCGCACAGGATCGCGTTTAACGTCCTGCCGCAGATCGACAGCTTCCTCGACAACGGATATACCAAGGAAGAGATGAAGATGGTCAACGAGACCAAGAAGATCATGGGCGACGACTCGATAGCGGTCACCGCTACGACCGTGCGCGTGCCGGTATTCAAGTGCCACTCCGAGAGCCTGAACATCGAGACCGAGCGCGAACTGACGCCCAACGACTGCCGCGCAGCTCTCTCGGCCGCACCCGGCGTGATCGTATATGACGCGCCCGAGAAGGGCATCTACCCGATGCCGATAGTGGCCGAGGATAAGGACGACACGTACGTCGGCCGCATCCGCACCGACGAGTCGCGCCCGAACTGCCTGAACATGTGGATCGTGGCTGACAACCTCCGCAAGGGCGCGGCCCTCAACGCGGTGCAGATAGCTGAAAAGCTCGTCGAGATGGCGTAGAGCCGCACGATGAAGCCCTTGCGCCCGCTGGCCGGCCTTGCGCTATTGCTGCTGCTGGCCGCCTGCGGCGCGCCACGCTACATGGTCAACCAGGAGCCGCGGCCCGCTATCGCGCCCAAGGCCGACCGCGCCCAGCTCGTCGTGATCAGAGACAGCTCACTCTGCTTCTTCATCACGGTCGATGAGTACCTCGACGCCCGCATGGTCGGCCAGACAAGGGGGAAGTCCTTCTTCGTCGCGGACGTCGAGCCCGGCGAGCGGTACGTCACCGCACGCGGCACGGATACAGATACCATTGCGCTGAACTTCGAGCCAGGGGCGGTCTACTTCGTAGAACTGCACATGTACCCCGGCGGGTTCGTGAGCTTGAGCCCGATGGACACGAATAAGGCGCTCAAGGCGGTCTCGAAGAATACTTATAGGACATATAAGGGAGGCGGGGCCGAGATGTCTGCGGAGGACTTCAGGGCGACGGTCGGGAAGTTCGAGCGCAAGGTCCACGCGCGGCCGGACAAGTACAGGTATCTGATGGAGTACGAAGGGGGCCGGGGTCGACCGCCCCCTTCTCCTTAAGGGCTCCGCCCCTTAAAAAGCCTTCTGGAGTGAGAGGCGCTTTAGCGCCGCGAATAGGAAACGGGGCCAGTCGGCCCCTGCCCCCTTGCGCGTTACTGTTTATGGTGTCGCTAAAAAGCCATGCCAGCCGCTGGCATTGCTGAACGATCCCACGATGTTGCTGCCGTCTGTCCCGGCGGCATATGTGCCACCTGTCGCATCCGGGGCGTCAAGGGTCTGCCATGAGCTGTCGGTGGTGTTGTATATAAAGCCATGTTCACCGCCCGCATCGTAGAATCCACCCACGATGAGGCCGCCGTTTATCCCATAGGGAAATGTGCCGTCTGTCGCATCCGGGGCGTCAAGGGTCGTCCACGAGCTGTCGCCGGTGTTATAAATAAACCCATGATAAGTAACGTTATCGTAGAAATACCCCACGATGAGGCCGCCGGATATCCCCTCGGCAGATGTTCCACCTGTCACGTCCGGATCGTCAATAGTGGTCCACGAGCTGTCGTTGGTGTTGTATATAAAGCCATGCGCACCGACGGCATCGTCAAACTCTCCGACAATGAGGCCGCCGTTTATCCCATTAGTAAATGTTTGACTTGTCGCATCCGGATCGTCAAGGGCCGTCCACGAGCTGTCGCCGGTGTTGTATATAAAGCCATGTCCATGGGAGCTGCCGTCGTAGTACCCTCCCACGATTAAGCCGCCATCCACAGCGTTGAACCATGTGCCATCTGGTGCATCCGGATTGTCCAAGGTAGTCCACGAGCTGTCGCCGGTGTTGTAAATAAAGCCATGATAAGTAACGTCATCGTAGAAATATCCCACGATGAGGTCGCCGCTTATCCCATTAGTATATGTGTCGCCTGTCGCATCCGGATCGTCCAAAGTAGTCCATGTGAACTTAAGCCCGCCGCCGCCGCCGCCATCGCCGTTGCTATCGCTATCGCTACCGCTACCGCAGCCCATAAGGGCGAGGCAAAGCGTTAAAATAATGGATGCAATGGCTGCGACAGTCTTGTGTCTGTTCATGTATGAAGCCTCCTTAAAGGCTAATAGTCAGGTGTCAGATATTTGAAAAATCCTACCGTTAATATATATCCGTTCCCCCTTAAAGTCAATAGAAGGCTCGGAAAAATAACCGGGCAGTTAAGTGCGATAACAAACCTTCCGGCAAATCCCTACCCTGCCGTGTGAAGGCAGTGCTCTCCCGCTGTCAGATGTGCGTGAGGGGATTAGTGAAGCGAATAGGTGAGCGGCGGCAGCGCGAATAGGAAACGGGGCCAGTCGGCCCCGCTGCCCCCTTGCGCGTTACTGTTTATGGTGTCGCTAAAAAGCCATGATACGTGTTGTCGTCAGTGTGGTAATATCCTACTATGCTGCTGCCGTCTGTCCCCAAAGGATATGTGCTGCCTGTCATATCCGGATCGTCAATGGTCTGCCATGAGCTGTCGGCGGTGTTATATATAAAGCCATGATCATGGCCGCCACCTGTGAAATATCCCACGACAAGGCCGCCGTTTATCCCAATGGCATCCGTGTCGCCTGTCGCATCCGGGGCGTCAAGGGTCTGCCAAGAGCTGTCGCCGGTGTTGTATATAAAGCCATGACCACCGCCTGCATCGTAGAATGTGCCCGCGACGAGGCCGCCGGATATGGCATTGGCATATGTGCCGTCTGTTGCATCCGGGTCGTCTATAGTAGTCCACGAACTGTCGTTGGTGTTGTATATAAAGCCATGACTGCCGGCGGCATCGTAGAATGTGCCCGCGATGAGGCCGCCGGATATCCCCTCGACCTCTGTGCCATCTGTTGCATCCGGATCGTCCAAGGTAGTCCACGAGCTGTCGCCGGTGTTGTATATAAAGCCATGACCACCGCCTGCATCGTAAAATGCACCCACGACTAGGCCGCCGTTTATCCCATTAGGATATGTGTCGCCTGTCGCATCCGGATCGTCCAAAGTAGTCCACGAGCTGTCGCCGGTGTTGTAAATAAAGCCATGAGCACCGCCGTTCTCGTCGAAATATCCCACGATGAGACCGCCGTTTATCGCACTGGCATTTGTGCCATCTGTCGCATCCGGATCGTCCAAAGTAGTCCATGTGAACTTAAGCCCGCCGCCGCCGCCGTTGCCGTTGCCGTTGCCATTGCTATCGCTATCGCTACCGCTGCCGCAGCCCATAAGGGCGAGGCAAAGCGTTAAAATAATGGATGCAATGGCTGCGACAGTCTTGTGTCTGTTCATATATGAAGCCCCCTTAAAGGCTAATAGTCAGGTATATGCTATTTGAAAATTCTACAAGTAACTATATATCCGTCCCCCCTTAAAGTCAATAGAAGGCTCGGAAAAATAACCGGGCAGTTAAGTGCGATAACAAACCTTCCGGCAAATCCCTACCCTGCCGTGTGAAGGCAGCGCTCTCGCGCTGTTCAGGTGTGCGTGAGGGGATGAGCGAAGCGAATAGGTGAGGGGTGCCGGCAGGCACCGCGAATATTACGCGGAGGGCCGAGCCCTAGGCGGGGGTCATGCGTTTGCGGTGGACGCTCTGGGCGAGGTACACGACGCAGTCCTCGCAGAGCTTTCCGCTTTCCTGGGCGCAGATGCGGCGGTTGAGTTCCCAGCAGGCCTTCGTGCGGTCGATGAAGGCCGAGCACTTCTGGCGCTTCTCCTCGGCGCAGCCGGTGATCTCCCAGCACGGGGCGTAGTCCAGGAGCTTCTTGATCCCCTCGATGCTGATCTTCTTTTCGTGTATGATCTCGCGGATGCAGCGTATCCACTTGACGTCGTTTTCGGTGTAGTAGCGGTTCTTGTTGCGGCGCGCCGGGGTGATCAGGCCGTGCTTTTCGTATAGCCTGAGCGTCTGGTCGGTCGTGCCGACGAGCTCGGCCACTATCCCGATGGGATAGAGCGGCAGGTCCTTTTTGTTCGTATCCGGGAGTTCTTTATTAAGTTTGGTCATATCGCCTACTAATTACAGTTATTAAACCTTTTTAACTCAAAAAAAGCAAGGGGGGCCGACTGGCCCCTTCCACTATTCGCGTGGGCGAGGCCCCGCTCAATTCGATATGGAGGCGCCTGAGGCCCGCTTCAACAGCGGGCCTCGGGGGTTACGATAGCGTGAATCCAGCAGGCTATTTCAGGGATTTCGGCTGTTTGTCCTTCTTATCCCTCTGGTCTTTCACGTTTTTGTTTTGCTTTTGTTTCTGGCCCATCGCGCACCTCTGATCGAATTCATAGCTGCCTTCGATCATTGCATCACTCCGCGGGAGGATCCGCCGGTCAAAATGCGCCCCCGGCGCTCCGGAGGACAGCCGTGCTGTCGCCGGGTCGCACCGGGGGCGTAAAACCCGCAGTTACCTGCGGCGCTGTCCTATCTCCCGTAGTCGCCCTGTCTGTTCTCTTGTTGTCTGGGGTTGGAGCGTTGACGCTGCTGCTCCTTCTGGATCTCGGGCCGCTGCCTGTATTGCTGTTCCCTTTGCTGTCTCATCTGCTGCCTCTGCTGTTGCGGCTGGGGATGGTAGCCCCTGACGCCCCAAGTGCCTTGTCTTTCCCAATGCCGGCTGCCCTGCCAGCTTCGCCAGTTCTGCCTTAGCCGGCTGTTGGGGATGCGCTGGTAGTCCCAGCGGTGGCCGTCCCAATCATGGTGCCTATAGTACCCCCTCCAGCCGGGGTCGACATCGAAATAGAAATCCGGGATGCCGCTGTAATAACCCCAGCCCCGGTTGTAATAGGGCGAGCGGTACCAGCGGCCGTCCCAGAGCCGCCACCAGAAACCATTCCAGAAAAACAGGTCCACGTCGATATCGGGGGCGACGTAGACGTTGTCCGTATCGGGCAGCGCTATCACGGCGGGCGGCGCGGGGAACATGATCGGCGGCGGCAGCGGCAGCCCGATGCCGATACTGATCTGTGCCCTTGCCATAGTTGGCATGGATACGGCCATCGCCAACGCTAAGAGGAATGTTATTAAAGACAGCTTTTTCATCCTATCGTCTCCTTTCTCTTTGGGGGGCCTGATGGTCCCTTGGCTCCAAGCCTGATCCGCATGAGTTGTACCTCTATAATTGAAAGTCTATCACACAATATCGCGGGGGCCAATTGATTATCAGCTCTTCATTGGCATTGACATTCAGACCGGGGATTTAAGCGGCATACCGTTAGGCAATACTTTGATAATCAAGAATAAATTGTGGCGGGTGAGGCGAGGCTCAGACGACGCGGCAGGGGGCCGCTTATGGCGCGGCCATTACCGCAGACCGCTCCTTTGGCGTTCCTCATATGGTGCTCGAAGGCTGCTGGATCAGCAGAGTTCTGATTAACTCTTCGGCTGAATCCCGTTGCCTATTTAATCGATTTTGGCTGTTTGTCTTTCTTGTCTTTCAGGTCTTTTGTCTGTTTGCTTGACTTCTGTTTCTGGCCCTTCTCTTTGTCCTTCTTGCCGCCCTTGTCGCCCATAGCTCGCCTCCCGTCTTAGTTCTAGCTGCTCCCAATCATTGTACCACTTCGAGAGAAAGAGGATTCGAAAGACGAAGACACCCCCGATACGCGCCTGAGACAGGATGCCTGTCTCCGGCGCGTACCGGGGGTGCCAAACGGGCCATGACCCTAGTGCGCTATCCTATCGTGGCTGTTCGTCCTGTTTGCCCCCATCCTGCTTGTCTTTCTGCTGCTTGTCTTTCTGCTGCTTGTCTTTCTGCTGCTTGTCTTTCTGCTGCTTGTCTTTCTGCTGCTTGTCTTGCTGCTGCTTGCCTTGAGGCTGCTTGCCCTGCTGCTGCTTGCCTTGAGGCTGCTTGCCCTGAGGCTGCTTACCCTGCTGCTGCTGCTGCTGCTGAATCTCATGCTGCTGTTTCGGCTGCTGAACCTGAGGCTGCTGCTTCGGCTGCTGTACCTCATGCTGCTGTCTTGGCTGCTGCACCTGCGGCTGTTTCGGCTGCTGAACCTGAGGCTGCTGCTCGCGCCTTGGCTGCTGCGTCTGAGGCTGTTTCGGCTGCTGAGTCTCATGCTGCTGTTTCTGGACATCAGGCCTCTGCTTATACTGCTGTTCCCTCTGCTGTCTCAGCTCCTGCCTCTGCTGTTTCGGCCTGGGCTGATAGCCCTGGACACCCCACGTCCCTTGTCTTTCCCAATGCCGGTCTCTCTGCCAGCTCTTCCAGTTCTGCTGCAGCTGTCTTTGGGGGATCGGCCGGTAATCCCACCGGTGGCCGTACCAGTCGTGGTTTCTGTAGTACCCTCTCCAGCCCGGGTCCACATCGAAATAAAAGGTCGGGATACCGCTGTAATAGCCCCATCCCCGGTTGTAATAGGGTGAGCGGTACCAGCGGCCGTCCCAGAGCCGCCACCAATAACCATTCCAGAAAAACAGGTCCACGTCGATATCGGGGGCGACGTAGACGTTATCCGAATCAGGCAGCACTATCACGGACGGCGGTGCGCCAAAGACGATGGGCGGCGGCAGCGGCAGGCCGATGCTGATGTTGATCTGTGCCCTCGCAATCGTTGGCATGGATACCGCCATTGCCAACGCGAAAAGCATTGTTATTAAAAACAGCTTCTTCATTTTTTGTCTCCTTTCCTTACGGGGTGCTGAGGGTTCCGGGTCTATACGCCTAATCCATATGAGCGTTATCCTCTATAATTGGGAGTCTATCACACAATATTGAAGAGCGGAAGCGGGCACAGGGGCGGCCGCCCCCTTGACATATATCGGGCCGCGAGCGATGATAAGCGATCATATCCGGGGAGGGCTGCGACAGCATGGGGATGAACAATACGGTTTTTCTAGAGGTCATCGAGTGGTTCGACGACAGCGGCAGCGCGCTTGCGCACCGCGTGCCCGAGGAGGGCTCGGGCGAGATAAAGTTCGGCGCCCAGCTCGTGGTCCGCGAGAGCGAGGCCGCGGTGTTTTTCTATAACGGCCGCGCGTACGACGCGATAGGCCCAGGACGGCACACCCTGAAGACAGGCAACCTCCCGCTGATCACCAAGGCGCTCTCGCTGCCCTGGGGCATGACCAGCCCGCTGCGCGCCGAGGTCTGCTTCGTCAACATGAAGGTCTTTCCCGACCTCAAGTGGGGCACGCGCGACCCTGTGGCGTTCAAGGACAGCAAGCTCGGCCTGATCCGCCTGCGCGCGTTCGGCATCCTGAGCATACGCGTGGTGCAGCCCGTCCTGTTCATCAACAGCCTCGTCGGGACGAAGGCCGCATACGGCGTCAAGGATTTAGAGGAGTTCCTCGGCAGCATCGTCGTCTCGCGCCTCAACGACCACCTGGGCGAGCACCTCGAAAGCATCATCGACCTGCCGGGGCGGTATGACGAGCTCTCGGGCGGCCTCCTGCAGCGGATCGCGTCGGACTTCAGCCGCTACGGCCTGGGCGTGGGCAACCTCTACATCAACTCGATCACGCCTCCGGAGGACGTGCAGGCCGCGATAGACGACAAGAGCCGCCTCGGCGTATTCGACGACCTCAACAAGCTCCTTCAGATGAAGACCGCGATGGCCATAGAGAAGGCCTCGGACGCCCCCGCTGGCACCGCCGGCGCGGGGATGGGGATGGGCGTGGGGCTGATGATGCCCGCGATGTTCAGCGAAATGCTCCGTAACGGCGGCGGAGCGGCCGCCCCTGTCAAGGCAGCCGACGCCTGCCCCAAGCAGACCGAGTGCACCGTATGCCACAAGTCGATCCCATTCGACGCGAGTTTCTGCCCCTTCTGCGGCCACAGCATGATCGTCTTCATCAAGTGCCCGGCCTGCGGCAAGGACCTGCCGCCCTCGGCGAAGTTCTGCATCAACTGCGGCCGCCAGGTCGAGGAGAAGCCCGCCCCGAAGCAATGCAAGGGCTGCGGGGCCGAGAACCTCCCGGAGAGCGTCTTTTGCAACAAGTGCGGGGAGCGCCTGTAGGGGTCACAGCCCCCTTTTACTTAGGGGCTCCGCCCCCATGGCCCCCGGGACGACTGACCCCTCTTGCCCAGGGGGAAAGGTGCCCGTAGCACCCATCTTGTGGTATGCTATTTGTGCTATGAAATCGCTACGCATAACGCTCGCAATCGCGCTGCTCTTCGCGGCGCTCGCGGCCTGTTCGACCGAGCAGAAAAAGCCCAGCGAGGAGGCCGTGATCGTCGATAAGGCGATGGCGATTATTGAATCAGTCCGGCAGGGTTACGTCGCGCACGACTTCGAGGCCGTGGGGCAGGAGACGACGCCGGAACTCAAAAAGAAGATCAAGGACGAGAGCAAGGGTTTCAACTCGGTAGTGCTCGAAATCACGCCCAAGTGGGTCGACATCGACCAAAAGCCGCTCGGCCGCACGAAGAAGCTCTCGGTGCGCACGCTCTGGAAGGGCAGCTGGAAGGTCGGGGATAAGACGTACGAAGAGCAGGGCAACGCGGTGTTCGTCCTCGACGGCGACCCGCTCCTCCTCCAGGACATCACAGGCAACGATCCGTTCACCCATCCTCAGCCTAAATAGGAGCCGTTTTCAAAGCGCTCCAAATCGCTTGATACTTCGTTGGGCTTCAAAGACTCGCCCTCTATGTACGTCACAGTACACCATCGGGGTGCCATGGGCACCTCTCCCTCGGGGGGCCTCGCCCCCTTGGCCCCCACTCTGACATCCACGGAGATACAGGCTAGACAGTCCTCATTTGGACCATCGGGAAATTCCTGATCTCCCATCGGCGCGATACGGCATAAAGCAACTATGCTAAACTACGCGATGGCTAAGTCTTCAAAGAAAAATGTGTCAATCAATCAAACCGAGGGCAACCAAGACGGTCACAAGAAAAGGTTAATTCCTTCTAATGGGTCGCCATCAAAAATCAGTTTACAACAGACCAATTCAATAAATGATTTTATCCCGATTTTCATCTTGGTGCTTATCTCTTTTGCCGTATATTTAAATGCCCTTTCCGATGGGTTTGTCTATGACGATGCGTCCCAGATAGTGGGGAACCCCTGGCTCAGGGACATTAGCTATATACCGACGATTTTCTCAAAGAGCGTATGGGGGTTTCGATCAGAGTTAACTAAAACAAACTATTACAGGCCACTGATGCACGTTATTTATCTGTTCAATTATCAATTGTTCGGATTAAAAGCCTGGGGATTTCATCTGGTCAATGTTCTCCTCCATTGCGGAGTGTCGGTCCTTGTATTTATGATCATGCGCAGGTTGCTGCCCGAGCATAGAGATCCGGCATCACCTGCATATCTTTCGTCCCCGCTTATTGCCGCTGTGATCTTTGCCGTACATCCAATCCATACCGAGGCGGTTACGTGGCTCGCCGGATTGCCGGATGTGGCATTTACATTTTTCTACCTGCTCTCGTTTTATTTTCATATCAGGTCTAGGGCCGCATTTTCCGGCAGCCATTGGATTTCCGTGGCGTGCTTTGCCGTTGCGTCGTTGTTCAAGGAGCCTGCCCTGACACTGCCGGCGGTTCTTGTTGCTTATGATTATGCATGTCTGGAAAAACGGGCGAGCTTGCCGGATTTTGTAAAGAAATACGCGCCATACCTAGTAGTCATGGCGGGTTATTTTGCATTGAGAATCCATGCCCTTGGAGAATTTGCTCCTCAGGCGCGGCGTAATGCCCTGAGCGCCTATCAGTATGCCATAAATGTTTTCCCCCTTTTTGCCCTGTATCTGGAGAAACTCCTCATTCCCTTGAATCAGAAAGCCTTCTATGTCTTTCACCCGGTCTCCTCGCTCCTGGGATGGCAGGGAGTCCTTTCCTTAATAGCAACAGCAGCTTTTGCCGCAAGCTTCTTTGTCGCTTTCAAGAGGAGCAGGCTCGCCTTTTTAAGCCTCGTGTTCATTGTGGTGCCGCTACTGCCCGCGCTTTACATCCCGGCGCTTGGCGTGAACGCCTTCACCGAAAGATACCTTTACCTGCCCTCCGCCGGTTATGTGTTTCTCCTGGCAATCTTATTGTCATCGGTCAGGAAGAAGCTGCCGCAGGCAGGCAGGGGCGTCACGATAGCCCTTATAGTAATGGCCGGATTGTATTCATTCGGGACTATACGCAGGAATATCGTCTGGAAAGACAATCTCAACCTTTGATCGGATACGGTCATGAAGTCGCCGGATAGTTCGATAGCCCATAACAACCTCGGCCTTGCTTACTTTAATCAAGGGCGGCTGGAAATTGCAGAGGATGAATTCCAGGCAGCTCTGCGGGTGGACCCTGAAAACGAAGCTGCCCATTACAACCTTGGCCTTGCATACGACTCTCAAGGCTTAACGGACCTGGCCGTGGCGGAATACCAGACAGCCGTGCGGCTGAACCCTGATGACGCTGCTGCTGCCAATAACCTCGGCACTGCTTACTTGGCTCAGGGCCGATCCGATCTGGCAGCGTCTGAGTTTCAGGCGGCTTTGCGGTCGGACCCTGATAACGAACCCGCTCATTTCAACCTTGGCCTTGCATACAAATCTCAAGGCTCGCTGGATTTGGAAGTTTCTGAATTTCAGGCAGCCCTGCGGCTTGAGCCTGAGAATGAAGCCGCTCATTATAATTTAGGCCTTGCGTACGAATCGCAAGGACGACTGGATATGGCAGCGGATGAATATCAATCGATCCTGAAGCTGAGACCTGATTACTATAGAGCAAGCCAGCGTCTCAACGAGATTATGTCAAAACCTCATTGAGTTGAAATCAGATGCTTGAGACATCCTTAGATAAACGCAGGCCCATCAAATACTCGGCAAACTAAACGAGTCAACCGTAATAAAGGTGAAGGCCGTTATCCGCGAAATGCTCGTCGACTAGGGGCCGACTGGCCCCTTCCCCTATTCGCGGTGCAATACACCGCTCACTTTCCAAAATTCTGTTACAATAAATTATGCGGTTATCGCGCCATGCCCGAGGCAACATGAAATTGTACGGGATTTCCGCCGATGATGTTTCGGAGGCATTAAGGGCACCCGAACGCCTTGAGACTCAGCAAGGCAAACAGGTCGCAATCAAGCGCTTTGGGAAGCGATTTTCGGGATACCCGCTGAAGGTGGTGTTTGAGATTTTAGGCAGTGAGACTTTTGTAATAACAGCATACCCGCTCAAGCGTAAGGCTTGGGGAGGCGCAAATGAAAATTAAGTACGATAAAGAGGCCGACGCGGCATATATACAGCTCTCACCCAAGAAGCCCGACGGCGCGGTCGAGATAGCCGAGGGTGTGGCCCTGCACACCACCGCGCACAATGACCTCGTGGGTATCGAAATCCTCGAAGCGAGCAAGAAATTCCCGATCAATACGCTCTATAAACTCGACCTCACAGCAGTAGGGCAGTGAGAATCACAAGAGCGCACGGGGGCAGACTGGCCTCTCTCCCGGCGCTCTTTAGAGGTAAATCCATATGAATACTATGGCAGACGTGAAGAAGCTGACTAAACAATTCTTCTCAATGCACTGGAAAGATCATGATACGCCAGAATGGAACGATAGTTGGGAACTAATAGGAGAAATGCCCAATGGTAGAATGCAAGGCTGTTACGCCCTACTTAAAGATAATGAGGTTTTGTATATTGGCGTGGGTGCGAGTGCAGTTGGCGGACGATATAATGGCTGTGGATTAGCTGCCCGCATCAATAGCAAATATCTAAGGGTCAAAAAAGAAAATGGAAGACGTCTTACAGGTAATCAAATAGCCTATGAATCGCATTGGAATAAGAATTGTGGTTGGAATGGTATCGCAACAATTGGTTTTAAAAAGAATGCATATCTGGCATATGCATTGGAGGCTTTCTTGATTGATAATATCCAACTACCCCTCAATCATGCAAAACCAGGTGCGACAGTAAAAAGAAATGAGTAAGTAAATACCACCACATCTCTTAATCAACCCCCTTCCTTATCTCTAATCAACCCCCTTCCTTG
>CAVRJY010000005.1:0-97308 GCA_963721805.1 Nitrospirota bacterium
CGCAGCAGGGTTGGATAGCGGTTTAAATACATGCCATGAACTTAAAGATTGAAAGCTGGTAAAATAAAAATGGTTAAGGGAATTCGATGAACAAACTCCATACGACACCAATAACATCCGCGAGGATGCGGGAGGTTGCCTCCTATGATACAAATATTGAGATTATCGTAAGGAAAAAACTTTTTAGCTTAGGATACCGGTACAGACTTCATGACAAATCTCTTCCCTGCAAGCCTGACGTAGTTTTAAAAAAACATAAATCTGTGATTTTTATAAATGGTTGTTTTTGGCATGGTCATTCAAAATGCAGTAAAGGAAAACTTAAACCGCGAACAAATGCTGCTTATTGGAAAGATAAAATTGATAGGAATATGCGGCGCGATACGAGATGTCTTTCTGAATTGAGAGATATGGGGTGGAAAGTGTTAGTGATATGGGAATGTGAAATACCTGAAACGGAACAGATATTGAAAGGTTTTTTTGCTAAAAATGATAAATAGATATGCGATAAGCCTCTTTAGTGGCTCAGGCATTGGGGATTTAGGCTATAGAGATGCGGGGATGCGTTTTATTTCGATGTGTGAAAGCGAACATGATAGGGCAGAACTATTAAGGGTCAACTATCCTGAATCTGAGGTTTATGCAGGAGATATTAACGATTATATTACGCCCATTATAGCTCAAGCGCAGGACATCATGCAGAATGATAATGCCGAAATATTTTTAATATCATGTACTGCACCTTGTCAGGGCATGTCGAAAAGTGGGCAAGGCACATTATTAAGAAATATTAGGTTAGGGAAACGACCAAAATTGGATCCAAGAAATCGATTGATTTTACCGGCGCTTGAAATAATCATAAAAATCAAACCATTTTTTGTAGTCTTTGAAAATGTTTGTGAAATGAGAAACACAATTATTGAAGACTCAGATGGTGAATTGAGAAACATATTGGATATTATAAAAAAACGTCTTGGCAGTTCATATTATGGTCAAGCATATGATGTCGAATTTGCAGATTACGGCATCCCACAAAGACGGAAAAGACTAATAACCGTATTTACAAGACATGAATTAGCTATTCAACAATATACGCAAGGGCTTCCCCTAATCCCTGAGGCTACTCACTCGTTAAATGGTAAAAACGGAAAGCTTAAATGGGTTTCAGTAATGGATGCCATTAAAGACTTTCCACCCCTTGATGCGAAGAGCAAGGAAACCGCCGTGGATAATACGATTCCTTTTCATAGAGTCCCAATTCTTGATTCAAAGAAATATAATTGGATTTTAAATACGCCTCCCGCTAAGTCTGCTTTTGATAATCAATGCATAAACCCCAAGTGCAGGTCTCAATGCAATGTTACTCATGGAACAATAAAAAATATAGCGGGAATAAACCAGTCTCGAAAAGATACTCCGCTTTACTGCGAAAAATGCGGAGCACTATTACCGCGACCGTATAGTGAAAATAAAGATGGTTCCATTCGTATTATGTCAGGGTATACAAGTGCCTACAAAAGGATGGATGCAAATATGCCATGTCCTGCTATTACAAGAAATTTAAGTTTTGCTTGCTCTGACAATAAAGTCCATCCTTTTCAAAATAGAGTGTTATCTCTAGCAGAAGCGATTCGCCTGCAAACCATATCCGATTATAGATATTATTGGGGACCAATTTATAGTAAAAAAATGGACAGGAAAGAAGTTGCGCCTGATACTCTAATCCGACTCGTAATTGGTGAAAGCATACCTCCAAAGTTTACTGAGCTATTGGGAAAACACCTAATTGAAATGAGCAAAGGACAGGGGAATTATTTTAATACACACATTCAAAATAAATTGTTATTCGAATTTGAAAACACTGTTAAGTCTTGTTAGCATTAAATCCTCATTAGGCAGAACTAACCATCCTTGCCCCATTTTCTTGACACCATTTTTTTTCATAATTGAAACGCTTGTCGTCCTGCCGCCACCTTTTTTGGGATGGACAATTGCGCCCCAATCAACGTTACTACGTCCTTCAGAGAAATCCAAATCATTCCTGAAAAAAACAGCAAGAACGGTAGGTAGTCTATCTACGAAATCCCAATAAATACCAAGCAATACCTCTGTCTGCTGATGGTGTGCCTTCCATTCAGCACTAACAAGTATCGGCAGCCTGGAATCACCGATAAGTGGTTTTCTAACTTTAGAAGCAGGAGGCGTATTTCCGCACGTAGCTTTAATTTCAATGCCGCCAAAAGGGTACGGACTCCAAATTGATTTATCACATTTCAATCTTCCAGTAGCATCAGTATTCGCTTCTTTGTAGTGAATGCCATTCTTGGTCATTGCGCATAGATCAGGGTATCCATCTTGATTGGGATTTACAATGAAATAATCTTTATAACATCTATAAACTTCTCTTCCGAACACCTCGCCAACAAATGCGCTTAGATTTCGTAATCCAAGTATTTGAAAAAAATCTATCCCGTATAGGGCAGATAAGTCATGAACTAATTCTATGGCTTTATTTGTTGACATGAGACTCTTTCTAACTAAATTTGCATCCAAACAATAACTGCAATCTTTGTCAGCAGCATAGGTTAATTCTTCTTTTTTTCGAGATGAGATTTTAAATGTCCATTGACTTCTGATGCTTCGCTGTTCTGTTACGTCTTCATTTCTTGATGCGATAATAGCTGCTTCCGAGAAGAAATTTTCAATCGGAACGTCATGTTTTTTAAGCAAAGCATCAATTTCATCAAAACTAATTGTAGCTGCGCCATGTCCACTTATTAATAGTTTTAAAGTTTTAGAGATTACCTCTTGAATTTTGGATGACATCAGAAAATCCCTTTTAATAAATCAATAAGTTCAATTTCGAGAGCATGTGATATTTTTATCAAATTGATGAAGCTAACGTTTCTCTCTCCTCGTTCCACGTCACTAATGTACGTACGATGTAAATTAGATAGTTCTGCTAATCTTTCTTGCGAGTAGCCTTTCTTTTGGCGCACTACACGAATAGCGTTGCCAAGATTCCTAAGACTCTCTTTTTGTTTTCCAGAAAAAGGCATGTTTGACTTTGGCCCGGATGAAGCTTATAAGTCTACAGCCAATAAGTGACTATCCTAGTCAAGACTCCCGAAACTATTTGCTTCAGAGCTTTCGGAGGCAATTCCCCAAAAGCGTGCAAAATTAGGCCGACAGGCAACGTCGTAGTGAATACTATCCCAGTAAAGTTATAATAGATTTAGTGGAGGATGCATGAAAAGAAGAGGATACGATTTCGTAAGGTCAAAGAAGCTCAAGGTTGCCCGTTCCGAAGATGCGGATTTCACGGCTACTGCGCCCAAGGCCATGCCCGAGGCCCCGGCGGCCAAGAGGCCCGGCAGGGCAAGCGCTGCCGCACCCAAGGACACGTGTGAGACACCGGTAGCCAGGAGGACGAGCAGGACAAGCTCTGCCAGGCCGGTCAGGTCCGCCAGATATGACAGCGAGCGGGGGCAGACGATCGAAAAACCCCATCTAAACATAGACATACACGGGATCGTCCCTGTCGGGCAGATGCCCAACGGCACGATAAAGGCCGCGATCAACGAGACGACGATCTATATCTCGACGACCGCGAACCCCTCAAAGGGCGGCATGGTCGCGACCTACAGGATGGCGGGCGAGTACTACGGCCTCTCGGCCGAGCAGTACGCGCGCGTCAAGGCCGACTGCCCCGCAACGAGGACGCCGACCGAGGCCGAGCTTGCGCTCAGGAAGATCAAGATCATGTTCGCCCACGCCGAGACGCTCACCTCAAACCAGGGCGAGTACTTCCGCACGGTCAAGCGCGCCGAGCAGGCCCGCGCCGACTGGGAGGCCAAGTACTCCACGGACGCGAAGAACCTCGCCGCGGCCGAGGAGGCCCGTGCGATGACGAAGAAATGGACGACGCTTAATGAGACGAAGCATAAAGAGCCCAAGAAGAAGCTCGGCAGCGCCAAGAAGTAAGGGGGCCGGTTGGCCCCCTGTCGCCCCTACCATAGCACCCACCGAAAGCGAGCGATTTTCAATGAAAAGGGGCCTGTCGGCCCCGCGCGTTTTTCAGGGAGGGCGCCCGTGGCGCCACCTTCACAGCATCTTCATCATCTGTCAGCATAATAAGCTCTAAGTTTCAACCAGCTCATGAGAGGAGATTTATTGTGAAAAAGGCATTATTGATGTTCCTCGTAGTCCTGATGCTCGGCGTCGCGGGCGGAAGCGCATCGGCCATCCTGCTGCCGCTGCCATTGCCGCCCCCGATCATCCTCCCGATCCCGCCGCCGCTGGTGGTGATACCGGGCACGTACGTCTATGCGCCGCCGGACCCCGCGCTGCTGGGGCTGTTCTTCTTCGACGGCCTGTGGTACCGGCAGTATGAGGGCAGGTGGTACCGCTCGCCGCGGTATGACGGAGGCCGCTGGAGTTACATGCGCGACCGCGACGTGCCGATGGGCATGCGCCACATCCCGCCGGACTACCACAGCCGCATCCAGGGCGGCGAGCACCTGCGCTATGACGACGTCAACCGCAACTGGCGCGGCTGGAGGAGCAGCCACAGGTGGGAGCGCGATCCAGGCTGGAGGGGCGCACCGGCTGGCGGACATGAGCACGGTGGAGCAATGCCGGCTGGCGGCCACGGGCACGGTGCTGCAATGCCGGGCGGCGGCCATGCGCATGGTGGAGCGATGCCGGCTGGCGGTCACGACAAGGGCGGCGGCGGGCATGACAAGGGCGGCGGCGGGCATGACAAGGGCGGCGGTCATGATAAGGGCAACAAGGACAAGGAACACGGAGATAACGGCCGCTAACTCATAACTCGCTGCGAACAGATGATCCACGGGGGGCCCGCAAGGCCCCCCGTTTTTATGCCCCCTGTAAATAATCCCCACGCTGTGATAATGTTTAGGCATGTCGCTAACAAGGGGGAATAACCGCATGCTGAAAAAAGTTCTGATACTGCTCGCCGCGCTCATGCTCGGTTCGTGCGTCGTGCCGATGGCCCCTATGGCACCGATGGAGCCGCAGGCGCCCTACGGGCTCTCTTACGCCCCGCCGCTTGCGGTCGTGCCAGGCACCTATATCTATGCCGCGCCGGACACGCCGGGGCTGTTCTTCTATCAGGGCTACTGGTACCGCCATTACGGCGACAGGTGGTACATGGCGACGAGGTACGACTCTGACCGCTGGTCATACATGCGCGACAACGACGTGCCGCAGGGGATCTATTATCTGCCGCAAGATTACCGCAGCAGGCTCGGGGACCGCGACCGCATCAGGACCGACGACGTGCAGCACAACTGGCGCCAGTGGGAGCAGGAGCGCAGGTGGGGCCGCGAGAAATGGTGGCGCGACCAGCGTGACATGGGTGGCGCCCCTGCGCCGGGCTACCAGCAAGAACCGCCGCAGCTGCCTCAGTTAACGATCATGTCGCCGTCGCTGGTGGTGATCCCCGGCACATACATCTATGCCGAGCCTGATATGGAAGGGCTCTTCTTCTATCAGGGCTATTGGTATCGTCAGCAGGACAACAGATGGTACAGGGCACAGAGGTATGACACGGACCGATGGTCGTATTTGCGCGACAACGATGTGCCAGCAGAGCTGCACGGTATCCCGCATGATTACAGCAAACGCATAGAAGGCCACAAGCGTATCAGAAACGAAGACGCCATACGCAACTGGCGCCAGTGGGAGCAGGAGCGCAGGTGGGAGCGCGATCCGTCGTGGCGTGGAGAGCGGCAGGATAAGGGTGGCCAGCAGGATAAGGGCAAGCCCGCACCATACGTGAAGCCCGAGCAGCGTGAGCAGCGCAAACCCTCACCTTACGTGCAGCCTGAGCAGCGTGAGCAGGGCAAACCCTCACCTTACGTGAAGCCCGAGCAGCGTGAGCAGGGCAAACCCTCACCTTACGTGAAGCCCGAGCAGCGTGAGCAGGGCAAACCCTCACCTTACGTGAAGCCCGAGCAGCGTGAACAGCACGATCAGCATGAGACCGGCCGTCCAGTTCAGGGGACTCCGGCAATAAACGGCCAGCAGGAAAAGGGCCTCCAGAATAAAGACAAGGCAAAGGCCAAGGAAGATAAGGCCAAGGAAGATAAGGCTAAGGCTAAGGCTAAGGCCAAACAAAAGGCCAGGGAAAAGGAAAAGGCCAAGGCCCAGGAAAAGGACAAAGACAAAGAAAAGGCGCAGCCTCAGCCGGCCGCCCCGGCCGTCCAGCCCCGCCAATAATCTGCCGGGGGGCTGGTGGCGCTATGCTGCCGGCCCCCCGAACTCCTTCAGCCGCTTGCGGTCCTCCCTCACCTCCGGGCAGTCGATCCGCTCAAGCACGCTCATGATCAGAAACCGCCGAAACGCGTCGCGCTCCTCGAGCCTGTAATGGCCCCACCGGCCCTCCTTGCGGTACGCGACCAGCCCCGCGCCGCGCAGCACCCGCAGGTGAAACGAGGCCTTCGGCTGCGAGATCCCGATAGCGGCCGTGATCTGGCAGACGCACAGCTCCCCGCCCTCTAAAAGCTTGATTACCCTCAGGCGCGTATCGTCCGCCAACGCCTGAAACACCTCGCTGAGCCTCTCTTTTTTCGCCATCTTGCTCCCCTCTATCCGAGCACCATGTTAAACAGATATCCGACCGCGATGATCGCGACGGCCATTATCCCCGCGAATACCGCAAGCAGCTGCGGCTTCAAGACCTTCCGTAGTATAACCATCTCGGGGAAAGATATCCCGGTCACCGCCATCATGAACGCCAGGACGGTGCCCATCGCGAGCCCCTTTTCCATCAGCGCGTAGACGACCGGCACGATGCCCGCCGCGCTTGCGTATAGCGGTATGCCCATCAGCACCGCCAGCGGCACCGCGAATGGGTTGCCAGCCCCCGCGTACCGCGCGAGGAAGTCCGAGGGCGCATAGCCGTGTATGAACGCCCCGATCCCGATGGCGACGATAACGTATAACCAGACCGTGCGGATGATGTCTGCGGCCGCCCGCCTCGCGTACGCCACGCGCCCCTTAAGCGTCATCGCCCGCTCGACCGAGAGCGTGAGCCCGAGCGCGCGCCGGGGCTGCGGCTCGACCCAGCGCTCCAGGCCGAGCTTCCCTATCACGATGCCCGAGGTGATCGCGACCGCGAGGCCCGCGCCAATATAGATGGCCGCGACCTTAAGCCCGAACATCCCCAGCAGGAGCACGACCGCGACCTCGTTGATCATCGGCGAGGCGATCAGGAACGAGAACGTCACCCCCAGCGGCACCCCGGCCTCGACGAACCCGATAAAGAGCGGCACGGCCGAGCAGGAACAAAACGGCGTGACGATGCCGAGCATGGCGGCGAGCACGTTGCCTATAAATATTTTCTTATGCGATAGCAGCCTTCTGGCCCGCTCGGGCGGAAACCAGCTCCTTATGAACGAGACCGCGAAGATCATGACCGCCAGGAGCGCGAAGATCTTTATCGTCTCGTATACAAAGAACTCGAGCGCGCCCCCGAGCCTCCCGCCCTCGGGCAGCCCGGCCAGCCCGTATGCGACCCATACCGCCAGTTCTTTCAGCATGGTTGGAGTATATCAAAGTTTCTTTATGTATGCAAGCATGGCGCGCCAGCTCTCTCTGGCCCGGAGCCCAAGTGTTTGCCTTGAAATTTGCGTCACATATGTAGTTTAATAGCGAATGAGCGCGTCGCGTCATACATCAGGCCGCTGCGCCTTGCGCCTCCCGGCGCTGGTCCTGCTTTTTCTCCTGACCGCGATCCCCTCCTGGGCACAGACCAGAAACGCCGCGCTCGACAGCCTCTCCAAAAACGGCGCGGCCATAGCGATCAACTCCGACTCCTCCGTGCTATTTGAGAGGAACTCATCGGCCAAGCTCCCCCCGGCCAGCACGACCAAGCTCGTCACCGCCATGGTCGCGATAGACATGCTCTCCCCGGACACGATAGTGACGGTAAGCAGGCACGCCGCGTGCACGCCCTCGGTCTCCCCTCACCTGAGGCCCGGCGAGACCTTCACGGTCGAGGACCTGCTGCACATAGCCCTGATCCGCTCGGTCAACTCCGCCGCGATAGCGCTGGCCGAGGCAGCCGCGGGCTCGGAGGACGAGTTCGCGAAGCTCATGAACGCGAAGGTCAAGAAGATCGGGGCGGTGGACACGAAGTTCGTAAACGCCTCCGGCCTCCCGGACGAGGGCATACAGTACACGACCGTATACGACCTGACGCTGATACTCAAAGAGGCGCTCAAGTACCCGCTGATCAAGGAGATCATCGGCAAGAAGGACATGCGCGTCTACAGCCAGGAGGGCCGCGCCCTCTACGTGCAGAGCACCGACCGGATGCTCTGGGCCTCGGACAAGCTCATAGGCGGCAAGACCGGCTATACCCGCGCGGCGCGCCACTGCTTCGTCGGCGCGATAGAGACCGACGACGGCCTGCTCTATACCGCGGTGCTCGGGGCCAGGTCGCGCGGCGTGCTCTGGGCGAGCACCGGCGCGCTGATGGGTCTGAGCGGCAAGCCCCTGCCCGAGGAAGCCGGCAACGATGACCGGGCCGACGCTCCCAAGCCGGTGAAGAGGGCCGTCAGATCGCACCCGAAGGCTGCCCCGGTCAAGGCTGTATCAAGGGCCGCCGCGGGCTCGGCGAGGGCGAAGCAGTACGCCGCCGCCGCGAAGCTCCGCTCCGCAGCGGCCAGGAAACGCTCCGAGACCGCAAGGCTTAAGGCCAGGCAGGCCGCTGCCGCCTCCAAAAAACTCAGACCCGCCCCGACCGCGGCAAAGCAGCCCGCCACATCCGCCGCCGCCGACAAGACCAAAGACACCCCCGTCGCCGCATCGGACTAGATTCACGAAGATTCCAGCCCGTCGTCTTATCGCTGTCCCAAGAACCCGCGAGCGCAAGCAAGAACCAGTCGGCCCCTTTAATTAAAGCCGTTGACCATCGGGGCCGGGGGGCTTCGTTATTCTCTCCCCCCGAAAGCGCGCCCAAATCGTCTTCAGACAAGGCAGGGCGAGAAGACCGCCCGATGGTGTACTGTGACGTACATAGAGGGCGAGTCTTCACAGCCCAACGCAGTATCAAGCGATTTGGAGCGCTTTGATTACTCTGGGGTATCCGCCGGCGTTACGATGGCGAGGACTACCATCCGTTCGCCTAGATTCGCCCTGAACCCGTGCTGGACCATCGGGTCGCACAGTACGCAGGTCTTCTCGTCCGCCTCTACCGTCTCGTCTCCGACGATGAACGTGCCCCGGCCCTGCACGCAGTACATCATCAGCCTCATCGGGGCCTTGTGGGGCTCCAAGGCCTGCCCGGCCTCAAGGCACATAAGCGCGATGCGCATCTCGGGCTTGTCAGAGAGCATCTCGCGCGTGATCTTGTCGTGCCTGAACGTTATCAGCTTCTTTAGGTCAATGGTATCCATCTGAACGCCTCCTTTTGCATTAATCTTAGCAGGAGCCACACGGTTGCGCTATGACACAGATCAGATCAATGCCGTTGACCTTGGGGGGCCCGGGGGGCGTATGTTGGAAGTGACACCCCCGAAAGCGCGAGAAATCGTGTCAGACTAGGAAGGGCGAGGAAACCGCCCGATGGTGTACTGAGATGTACATAGAGGGCGAGTTTTCGAGAACTGACGACGTATCACGCGAGTTTCCCGCGCTTTGAAAAAGGCTACTTACTTTTCGACCATTCCTACTACTGTTATCCCTGCGCTTTCAGCCTCCGCGATAAACTTCTCGCGTTCTACTATGATGCTCTTCTGGGCCTCAATGCCTACCGCCGCTATCCCGGCCTCGCGCATCACGCCAAGCGTTGCAAGCCCCATCACAGGGACGTCAAACCTCATGTCCTGCTTCGGGCGGCTGACCTTCACGACCACAGCGCCCGGCCCGGCTAAAAGCCCGCCGCGCCTGATCGCCTCGTCCGTGCCTTCGATAGCCTCTACGGCGACGACCGCGCGGCCCTTCACGACTATCGTCTGTCCGATGTCGAGCCTCCCGATCTCCTTGGCCATCCTGAAGCCGTATTCGAGGTTGGCGGCCTGCGCCTTATCCGGCTTGCGATGTGTGAGCGTTCCGGCCGGCGTGAGCAGCCCGCTACAGAACTCCCTCATATCCAGAAGCGCGATGCCCTCTTTCCTGAACTCCTCGGCGAGGGCGTTGAGCATCGTGTCGTCGTTTCGGTCCTTAAGCCTCACGAACGCGACCAGGGTGCGCATGTCGAAGTTCACGCCGCCCTTGATGAAGCTGACCTTCGGGACCTTGCCCCCGGCGACCGCCTGGTGTGCGCCGTGGCGCTTGAGGAACTTGAATATCGCCCCGAGCTTGCCGGGGCTGATCGACTCGACCGCCTCGGAGAACTCCGCGAGCTCGGGCGAGGCCTGCCCGTCGAGCGAGACGCTTACGACGCGGTAGCCGAGCCGGACCGCCTCGCGGCCCATGAGGACCGGCAGCTCGCCGAGCCCGGCCAGCAGGCCTATTACCTTATTCGTCATCCCTTAAGTACCCCTCTCCCGAGCGATATACCCCGTGTATCCCGGCCGATTCGTAAAACTCCGAGATCTCGCGGACCTCGTCGGTGCGGGGGAGCACTTCGCCGACCATGCGCAGGGCCTCGGCCAGCGTGAAGTCCTTGCAGGCGATGATGGCGTACGCGCGTTCGATATCCAGCATCGCCTCCGGCGTGAAGCCCTTGCGTGAGAGCCCTACGCGGTTGATGCCGTAGAGCCGGGTGTCGTCCGTGCCGTGCACGATCACGAATGGGGGGACGTCCTTCTCGATGCGGCTCAGCATGCTGAGCATCGTATGGGGCCCGATGCGCAAGGACTGCTTGACGACGATCATGCCGCTCAGGAATGCGGAGTCGCCGACCGTGACGTCTTCGGCCAGCGTCACGAGGTTGGCAATGACGGCGTTGCGGCCGATCCTGCAGCCCGGGTCCACCTGCACGTATGCCATCAGCAGGCAATCGGGGCCGATCTCGGTCACGCGGCCGCCCGTTCCGGGGTGCACTGCCGCGCACTCGCGGATGACCGTGCCGGCGCCGATGCGCACTCCGGGGCTCCCGGCATCCACGCCCAGCGGTGCGGCCCCGATGCTCGCGAAGGGGAAGATCACGCAGCCCCCGCCAACCTCTGCGTCGCGCTCGATGACCGCGTGCGGGTGGACATTTACCCCGTCTCCGAGCACTACGCCCGGCCCGATGAAGCTGTATGCGCCGACCGTGACGCCCTCGCCTATGTGCGCGCCCCGGTCAATCGTCGCAGTCGGATGCAGAGCGGTACCTCTCAGCGGTAAGTCCCCCGCTTGCCTGAGCTCGAGAAGAACTCCACGATGGTGCGCACCTCGTCGGAATACGGCAGCTCTTCCTGCACCTGCCTGAGCGCCTCGCCAAGCAGCACGCCCTTCTTGGCGATGATGCCGTAGGCGCGCTCGATCTCCTTCATCGTCTCGGGGGAAAACCCCCGGCGTTCGAGCCCGATCTTGTTGACGCCGTAGAACTTCACCGAGTCCGCGCCCTGCACTATCGAGTAGGGCGGGCAGTCCTTGACGATGCGGCTCATCCCGCCGACCATCACCTGAGGGCCGATGCGTATGAACTGGTGGATCACGACCAGGCCGCTTATGAAGGCGTGGTCTCCTATCGTGACGTGTCCCGCGAGCGTCGCGCCGTTGGCCATGATCACGTTATTGCCGAGCTTGCAGTCGTGGGCCACGTGGGCGTACGCCATCAGGAAGCACTCGGCCCCGAGTTCGGTCAGGCCGTCGCCGCCCAGGGAGGCGCGGTGCACGGTGGCGCACTCGTGGATGATCGAGCGGGGCCCGATGCGGACTCCGGTAATGCGCTCGGGTGTGTATTTCAGGTCCTGCGGGGCGGTCCCTATGCTCGCAAACGGGAAGACCTCGCACCCGGCGCCGAGCTCTGAGTCGCGCTCTATCACGGCGTGCGGGTGGATGCGCACGTTGTCGCCGAGCACCACGCCCGGCCCGATTATGCTGTATGGCCCGACCGTGACGCCCTCGCCCATGCGGACCGTTGGGTCGATGATCGCTGTCGGGTGGATATCGGTTGCCATCATACCTCCACGTCCGTGGTCATGGCCGATATCTCGGCCTCCGAGACCAGGACGCCGTCCACGCGGGCCTGGGTGGCGAACCGCCAGATCTTGCCGCGCTGCTGTATGACCTCGGCCGTGATGCGCAGCTGGTCGCCCGGCACGACCGGCTTGCGGAACTTCGCCTTGTCGACGCCGAGCAGGTAGGTGTTCTGGTTGATCCCGCCCAGCGAGATCACCGCGAGCAGCCCGGCCGCCTGGGCCATCGTCTCGATCTGAAGCACCCCCGGCATGACCGGCATATCGGGGAAGTGGCCGGTGAAGTGCGGCTCGTTGAAGGTCACGTTCTTTATCGCCTCGATCCTCTTAAACGGCTCGGAAGAGACCACCCGGTCGATGAGCAGGAACGGGTAGCGGTGCGGAAGGTGTTTCATTATCTCTTTGCTGTCCATAATCGCCTCATTTCTCCTTTCGGCCGCCCACCTGGCAGACGCGCTCTAGTTCGCGCAGCCTCTGGAGCAGCTCAGGCAGACGCTCGAAGAGCGCCGCGGATTTAATCCAGTTCTTGAGCCCTATCGCGGGGCCGCCGCCGTATGTCCCCTTCTCGAGGTCGCTGCCGACCCCGGTGCGGGCCGCGAGCATCGCGCCGGCCGCGATAGTGACGTTGTCCCTGATCGCGCACTGCCCGCCCATCAAGACGCCGTCGCCAATCCGGCAGCTGCCGCCTATCGAGGTGCCGGCCACTATCAGGCAGTCGCGGCCCATGCGCACGTTATGGCCTATCTGCACGAGGTTGTCGATCTTCGTGCCGCGCCCTATGACGGTCATGCCGGTCGTCGCGCGGTCTATCGTGGAGTTGGCGCCGACCTCGACGTCGTCGCCGAGCGTGACGCCGCCCACGTGCGGCACCTTCATATGCCCGTCCGGGCCGGAGGCGTAACCGAAACCGTCGGAGCCGATCACCGCGCCGGGATGGATTATCACCCGGTCGCCCAGGCTCACGCCGTCGCGCACGACCGCGCCGGGCCAGAGCACGCAGTCCTCCCCTACCGACGAGCCCCTGCCGACGTATACGCCCGGATAGAGCACGCTGCGCGGCCCTATCGAGGCCCCTTCGGCAACATATGCCCCGGCCATCACGGTCACTCCGGCTGCGATGCTCGCGCTCCCCGGAACAATCGCCCCCGGGCTCACCCCGGCCGGGCCGTGGTCGGCCGGGTGCAGGGCGCCCAGCAGCAGGGCGAATGCGCGGTAAGGGTCCCTGACCTTCATCTGGGGCATCGGGAGCCCGTCATAAAACTCGCCGACCAAAACAAGAGAGGCCCCGCTTGGCAGGGCCTCCTTCAGGTGTCTTTTGTCCTTTATGAACGATGCGTCTCCGCCGCCCGCCTCGGCCAGGGCGCGGGCGCCCGTGATCTCGAGGCCCGGCTCGGCATCCTGAGGGTATACCCCGAGGGCCGAGACCAGCCCGGCCAGCTCACTGAGCCTCATTCACTACTTGCCTTTCTGATGCTTGTCCCCGGCGGCCGGCTTTCCGGCCTTGTCGCTCTGGAGCTTCTGCTTGTACGCCTCGTTAAAGAGGTTCATGATCTTGTCGGTAATGTCCAGGCCGTCCTTGGCGTAGATCACCGCATCGGAGGGGACGATCAGCGTGTAGCCCTCGCCCTTGCCGTAGTTGCCGACGATCTTGTCGATGACCTTGACGAACTCCTCTTTTTTCTGCCTGTCGAGCTTCTGCATGTACGTCTCTGCGTCCGAGACCATGTGCTTTAGTTCGGTATCGAGCGAGTCGATCTCGTCGATGCGCTTCTTGCGCTCGTCTTCGGAGAGGGCCATCCCCTGCTTCTCGAGGTCCTTGGTGAGCTTGTCCTTCTCCTGCGCCTTGC
The DNA here is from genome assembly GCA_963721805.1 of Nitrospirota bacterium. Taxonomy (GTDB): domain Bacteria; phylum Nitrospirota; class Thermodesulfovibrionia; order Thermodesulfovibrionales; family JdFR-86; genus CAVRJY01. The sequence continues at coordinate 13,946 of CAVRJY010000005.1, forward strand.
TCTCTATCAGGGCGCTTTTCTGCTTGTACGTCTCCTCGATGCTGCTCTTGGCCTGCTTGCCGAACTCAGACTCGTTGAGGATGTGCTGCAGGTTGACGACTCCGACCTTCATGGCCGCCGCCTTGGGGGCCTCCTCGGCCCTGGCCGGCGAGGCCGCGAACCCGAGCGCCGCACAGAGCGCCGCCACCATCAGTATCCTGAACTTCATAGCGTTTAAATCCTCCTTGGGATGGTTCTGCTGTTTTAGATAAGCCTTGTCAGGCTCCGGCGGCCGCCTAGAAATAAGCTCCGACCGCGAACTCCCACTCGCCCGGGGCCTCTGATCCGCGCGGCGAGAGGTTCCGGCCGTATTCGAGGCGCAGGGGGCCGATAGGCGAAAGCCAGCGCACGCCTATGCCGGCCGACTCGCGGAAGTCCGGGGTCTTGTCGTAAGCCGTCCCGATGTCCGAGAAAACTACGCCCCTGAACTTTGCGGCCTCAGAGAGCGGGAACGTGAACTCGGTCGAGAAGATCATCTGGTTTTTGCTGCCTATGTACGTCCCCTCTGAGTCACGCGGCCCGAGGTACCTGAAACCCCTCATCGTGTAAACGCCGCCTACCTGGTAGCGCTCGGCGAGCGGCACGTCATGTCCGAACAGCCCGCTGTCGAAGCCGAGGTTGGCCGAGAGCGAGAACACGGTATTGAGCGGCAGCGGGAAGAATATCGCGGCCTGCGGCTCGATCTTCAGGAAGTAGTTGTCGCCCCCGACGCCGGCGTACGTGATGCTTAACTTCTCGCGGGTGCCGGAGTGGGGGTCGAGGTTGTTGTCCAGCGTGTTGTAGGCGACGTACGGGTTGATGCTGCTCGTGACGGACTTGCCCTCCTGCGAGCGCAGGTACTCCGACGAGTCGTGCTTGACGTTGGTTATGTCGAGCTGCTCGATGCGGTAGCCGAGGCCGGCGCTGAAAAACTCGGTGTACTGCTTGCCCAGGCCCAGGAACAGGCCGGTGGCCTGCCTGGTATAGTTGGTGTAGTCGTAGCTCGTCCTGTAGAGCGTGTTCGTCGAGGAGATCGGCTTGTCGAAGAGCCAGGGCTCGATGAACGTCAGCTCGTACGTCGTGAGCTTCGAGCCGACCTCGGCCTTGGCCCTGACCGTCTGGCCGCGGCCGAAGAGGTTGCCCTCGGTGATGTCGACCGTGCCGACGAGCTTGTCTACCGTGCTGTAGCCCGCGCCGACGCTGAACGAGCCGGTGCTCTTTTCCTTGACGTCCACGTCGAGGTCCACGGTCTTTGTCCCGGGGTTGGGCTTGGGGTCGAACTTGACCGTCTCGAAGTAGTTGAGGTTCACCAGCCTGTCGTAGCTGCGCTTCAGGGCCGCGCCGTTGTACGTGTCGCCCTCCAGCAGCCTGATCTCGCGCCTTATGACCTTGTCTCTGGTGTTGACGTTGCCGCGTATGTCGATGCGGCCCATCGTGAAGATGTCGCTTTCGTGCACGACGAAGGCGATCGAGGCCGTGAGCTTCTCGTCGTCGGGCTTGATGTCCGGCACGACGCTCGCCATCGCGTACCCCTTGTCGGTGTAAGCGGAGGTCAGCGCGTCGAGGTCGGCGCTGAGCGTCTTGCGGCTGATGACGTCGCCGGGCTTGCTCTTGACCATAGCCTTCAGGGCTTCGGTGGTATAGATCTGGTTGCCCTCGTACGTTATGGCCGAGATCCTGTACTGCTTGCCCTCGTTGATCTTGTATACGAGGTCCACGTAGCGCTTGTCGGCCGAGTACTCTATGCGCGGGGCCGAGACGTCGGCCTTCAGGTAGCCCCTGTTGAGGTATTCGCCCCTGATGGCGTCCTCGTCGTAGTTCATCTTGGAGCGCTCGTAGCGCCCGCCGCTGAACACGTAGTTCCAGAACCACCACTCGCTGGTCTCCATCGCGCCGCGCAGCTTGCCGCTCGAGACGTGCTCGTTGCCCTCGAACCTGATGTGGCGTATCCTCACGCGGGGGCCTTCCTTGATATCGTAAAGGAGCATCACGCGGTCCGCTCCGGCCGCGCTCACGACCGGCACGACCGTGGCCAGCGGGTAGCCCTCGGTCTCGTACATGTCGCGTATCTTCGAGGCCCCGTCGGAGATCAGCACCGGGTCGGCAATGGACCCGGCATTGACGCCGAGCTTCTCCTGCAGCTTGCTGTCCTCGATGTTGTCGTTGCCCGCGAAGCCCACGGCGCGGATCGACGGCTTCTCGACCACTACGTAAATCACCTTGACGCCGCCCTCGAAGGGCTCGATATCGACCTTGACGTCCTTGAAATACCCGGTGTCGAAGAGCGCCTTGATGTCCGACGAGACGCTCTCGGTCGAAAGCGGGACCCCCACGCCCTGGCTCAGGCGCGGCCGTATCGAGGCCTCGTCAATGCGGTTTAAGCCCTTGATCTCGACGCCGCGCACCGGCGGCTGCGACGTGGGCTGCTCGTCGCCAGCGGCATATGAGTTTCCAGCCGCGCAGACGGCCGCCATGATAAGGCCCAAAAGCATCAATATTATGAAACGCCGGAAATCGACTGGTCTGGTTCTCATGGGTAGATAGTATATATCTAGGCCCCAATATAAGTAAATACGGCGAAAGCGCGCGAGAATTCCGGGATACTGCGTCACCAGGCAAAAAACGATCCTCGACGTATGTCCATACGTACATAGAGGGCGAGTCTTTGAAGCCCAACGCAGTATCAAGCGATTTGGGGCGCTTTCAAACTTCGTTAGCGCGCTGCCCCCAACTTTACGCTCGGGGCGGTATTCTGATACTATCTACCTATGACAAGATCAAGAGCCCTGACCACCGCGATTCTCCTGGCCTCACTGGCCCTTTTTTCCGTGCCCCAGTCCGTCTCCGCCGCCCCGGTAACCGAGCGCGTCTTGCAAAACGGCCTCAAGGTGATCGTCGACGAGGACCACAAGGTCCCGCTCGCGGTCTTCGAGATATGCTACCGCGTGGGCTCGATGGACGACCCCTCCGGCCGTACGGGCTTGAGCCACATGCTCGAGCACATGATGTTCAAGGGCACGCCCAAGTATGGGTCCAAGGTCTTCTCGAAGCTCGTCATGAAATACGGCGGGACGGACAACGCCTTCACCTCGGAGAACATGACCTGCTACCACCAGGAACTCCCCTCCGACCGCATCCAGCTCTCGGTGGACCTCGAGAGCGACCGCATGCACAACCTCCTGCTGGACGAAAAGGAGTTCCAGTCCGAGCGCGACGTCGTGGCCGAGGAGCGCAGGATGCGCGTCGACGACAACCCGGAGGCCTCGCTCGACGAGGAGGTCGACGCCATATCGTTCCTCGTGCACCCTTACCACCACCCGGTCATAGGCTGGATGTCCGAGATCAAGGCGTACACCCGCGCGGACCTCGTGGCCTACTACAGGAAATACTACTCCCCCGAGGACGCGCTCATAATAGTGGAAGGCGACGTCGACCCCGTAAAGCTGATGGACGAGATCGGCGCGACCTTCGGCAGGCTCGGCAACCCCGAGGGCCCGGTCGTGCGTGACCGGATCGAGGAGCCCGAGCAGCACGGCGAGCGCCGCGCGGTGCTCAGGCGCGCGGCCGAGCTGCCGTCGGTCATCGAGGCATGGCACGCCCCCGTGCTGCCTGACCCCGACGCATACGCCCTGGACGTGCTGGCGGAGGTGCTCGGCGGGGGCAAGTCAAGCCGGCTGTACCATTCCCTCGTATACGAAAAGAAGCTCGCCCTGGGCGTATCGGCCGACTACCAGGACCTCTCTCGCGACCCCTACCTGTTTGAGATATCGGCCACGGCCGCCTCGGGCGTCGACCCGGCCGAGCTCGAGCGCCAGATATACGCGGAGGTCGACCGGCTCAAGGCCGGGCCCCCGACGGATTTCGAGCTGCAGAAGGCCGAAAACTCGATAGAGGCCTCGTTCGTAAAGCAGCAGGACTCGATCTACGCAAAGACGCAGGTGCTCGCCCAGTTCGAGCTCATGGGAGGCGGCTGGCGCGAGCGCGACGCCTATACCTCGCACATCCGCGCCGTGACCGCCGCCGACGTGCAGCGCGTGGCCAACAAATACCTGACCGGGGACAACAGGACGGCCGGGATGCTGGTCCCGACCGGCGAGGCCCCGGAGGCCCCGTCGAGGCCGTCAACCGGAGGGCCGATCAGATGAAACGCTCAATAAGCCTGCTCGCATTGATAATAACGCTCATCGCGGCTCAGACGGCGTTTGCCATAGACGCCACGCGCACCGTGCTGCCAAACGGCCTGACCGTGCTTCAGATGGAGCGCGGCGGGCTGCCGCTCGTGGTCGTCTCGATCCTGGTGCGCGCCGGATCGCTCGAGGAGGCGAAGCCCGGGGTCGCGAACCTGACCGCCCGCCTCATGACCGAGGGCACCTCGCACCGGAGCTCCGAGCAGATAAGCTCCGAGGCCGAGTTCATAGGGGCCGGCCTGGGCGTCGGGGCATCGCGCGATTTCGCCTCGGTCAGCCTCACGGTGCTTAAAAAAGACCTCGATAAGGGGTTCGAGCTCCTCTCTGACGTGCTCTTAAACCCGAAGTTCGCGGACGAGGAGATAGCGCGCCAGAAGGCGCTGCTGAAAAACTCGCTGAAGGCCGCCGAGGACGACCCGAATTTCCTTGCCTACCGCGCTTACGAGCGCGAGGTGTACGGCCCCGACAGCCCCTACGGAAGGCTCGTACAGGGCACGCCTGAGTCCATCGACGCGATCACGCGCGAGGACCTCGTCGCGTTTCATAACGCGAGATACGCCCCCAACGACTCTATCATGTCCGTGGCCGGCGACATCACGCCGGCCGAGCTCAACGCCCTGATAGCCAAGTACCTGGGCGGATGGGCCTCGCGCCCGGTCACGGAGGCCGAGCCCCCGGCCCCGCCCGTCCAGAGCCGCCACGTCGTGCTGATCGACAAGCCCGACCTCACGCAGGCGACGATAAACATCGGGCAGACCTGCGTGCGGCGCGACGACCCGGACTACTACGCCCTTACGGTGATGAACTACGTCCTGGGCGGCGGAGGGTTCTCCTCGCGGCTGATGCAGCACGTCCGCGACGAGCTCGGCCTCGCTTACGGCATACGGAGCTCGGTCGACGCCGAGTGGAAGGGCGGGGATTTCCAGATAGACGCCCAGACCAAAAACCGCACCGCCTCGCAGGTGATAGACGAATCCTTCGCCGCGATGCGCCGCATCCGCGATGAGGGCATCACCGACAAGGAGCTGGCCGACGCGAAGTCCTTCATGATCGGGAGCTTCCCGCGGAGGTTCGAGACCCTGAGCGGCATAGCCGGGTTCCTCGGCGGCGTCGAGTTTTACGGCCTCGGAATGGACTACGATGTGCAATACAAGAGGATCATCTCCGCGATCACCGCGGCGGACGTAAAGCGCGTGGCCGAGAAGTACCTCGACCCGGATAAGTGCACGGTCGTAGTCGTCGCGCGGCAGTCTGAGGCCGGGATCAAGACGAAGTAGGGGGAGAGGGATTAAGCGGGTGACGGGATTCGAACCCGCGGCCTTCAGCTTGGGAAGCTGACACTCTACCACTGAGTTACACCCGCGCCTTGCCCTCGATAAGACAGGAAAATATTATATCACAGCGGCGGCCAGCCGCTACTTTATCCTGAGACCGGCCCTGACTTCGGCAAGCGTGGTGAGCACGACCGGCTTTCCGTCCTCGTCCGTAGCGGCAAGCACCATCCCATTAGACTCGTTGCCCATCAGCTTCACGGGCTTGAGGTTCGCGACTATTATTACGGTCTTGCCTACAAGGTCCTCGGGCGCGTATGAGCCGCCTATGCCGGCCACTATCTGGCGCTGGTCCCCGCAGTCGACCTGAAGCCGTAATAGCTTCTTCGACTTCTCTACGCGCTCGGCTTGGAGTATCTTCGCGGTGCGCAGCTCGACCTTCGCGAACTCGTCAATACCTATTAATTCCGATGCGACAGGTGTTGCTGCCGCATCGGACACAAGCGCGGCTGCAGGTGCTATTGCAGCAGTCTCTGGTGTTTTTTCCGGTTCTGTCACTTTCTTCTCCTTATTATTTTGCTCATTGAGTCGCTTATGCACATCTGATAAATTGTAGACAATTTCTAGGTTAACTTTTATGTTGTCTACCTTTGTAAATTGAAGATGTGTTGAATCCTTCGCCTTAACAAGAATATCTGTATTTTCATGATAATTTATATTTTGACACTTAGCTAATACCACATTAGCCGGTGCGGCTTCCTTAGGCTTCCCTATGCGCGGGAACAACTGCTCAAGCGGGCTGAGTTCCGTGCCAGGCTTGAGAGCTCCCCATACAAAGTCCTTATCAGGGAATATGTTATCCCACTGTCCAAATGCTGATCGGAGCTTTCTCATCGTTGTAGGCATAAAAGGAATAAGATATAAACTAACTAATCTCAATGCTTCTGCAGAGTGATATAGCACAGTGCCAAGGCGACCATTCTGTGCCGGATCTTTAGCGAGTTGCCAGGGTGCGTTCATATCAATATATCTATTCGTATATGTAACAAGCTTCCATATCTCTTCGAGTGCCCTATGAAACTGCACCGCCTCAATTTGTGCAGCAACTTTAATGGGGAGTTCTAAATTAGTTTTTTCAGCAAATTCTCCTTCTTCACAACTTATATATTTTTCCAAATCATTGTGATAAGTTCCCACTTCAGGCGCTGGCACCTTGCCCTCGCAGTAGTTCATGATAAGTTTATGCACGCGGCTCGCGAGGTTCCCGAGGTCGTTAGCCAGATCCACATTGATGCGCTTTATCAGCGCGTCCTCTGAGTAATCCCCGTCGAGCCCGAACGGCACCTCGCGCATCAGGAAGTACCTGAAGGCGTCCGCGCCATACTTCTCGGCCACGTCGCCGGGGCTCACGACGTTGCCCAGGCTCTTGGACATCTTGCGGCCATTGATAGTCCACCAGCCATGCGCGAAGATGTTCTCGGGCAGCTCCTCGCCCATCGCCAGTAGCATCGTGGCCCAATAGACGCTGTGCGTCGTGAGGATGTCCTTGCCAATGAGCTGGTGCGTCGCTGGCCATATATTTTTGCCCGCCAGGTATTGGGGCGCTGAATAGTAATTAAGGAGCGCGTCGAACCAGACGTAGGTGACGAACTCGGGGTCGAACGGGAGCGGGATGCCCCACGACATGCGCTTGACCGGCCTCGATATGCAGAGGTCCCCAAGAGGCTGGGAGCGCAGGAACCCGAGCACCTCATTGCGGCGGCTCTCTGGGAGGATGAACCGGGGGTGCTCCTCGATATGCCGCGCGAGCCTCTCGGCGTACCGCGACATCAGGAAGAAGTAGTTCTCCTCCTCGATGCGCTCGACCTTGCGGCCGCAGTCCGGGCAGTTGCCGTCGATTAAATCCTTCTCGGTCCAGAACCGTTCGTCAGGGGTGCAGTACCATCCCGAGTATGAGCGCTTCTCGATCTCGCCGCGCTTCCAGAGGTCCGCGAGCACGTCCTGTACGATCTTGATATGCCCGCTATCCGTCGTGCGCATGAAGGCGTCGGGCGATACGTTTAGCTTACCCCAGAGCTCCCTGAAGTTTTGGGACATCTGATCGGCGAGTTCCTTGGGAGAGATATTGCGCTTCGCCGCGGCCTCGGCGATCTTCTGGCCGTGCTCGTCCGTGCCTGTGAGGAAGAACACGTCGCGGCCCCGCAGGCGGTTGTGCCTTGCGAGGACGTCGGCCGCGACCGTGGTATAGGCATGCCCTATATGGGGCTGGTCGTTGACGTAATATATCGGCGTCGTGACGTAGAAAGCCTTGGCCACTGCCTAACCCTGCGCCGGTGGAGCGCCTGTGCCGCCTCCGGGGCCCTTTGGAGGCTTGTTGCGCCTGCGGCGCGGCCGGCGGGGCCTGCCTGCCGCCTCCGGGGCCGGGGCCGTCTGGCCCTCTCCTGAAGACCGCGTGGCCGTCTCGGGTGCAGAAGCCTGCCCTGCCTCGGCATGCCGCCAAGGCGACGGGGCGGACTGGCCCTCTCTTTGGGGCGACTGCCCCTCTCTTTGAATCGGCTGGGCCTCGGGCTGACCGGCTCCTGCCTCGGCATGCCGCCAAGGGGACGGGGCCGACTGGCCCCCTCTTTCAGGTCTGGGCGGCCGCTGGACCTCTCTTGCAGGCCTCGGCGGGGCCGACTGGGCCTCTCTTGCAGGCCTTGGCGGGGCCGACTGGCCCTCGGGTCTGGTAGCGCCCTCGGCGCCGGGCTTCCTGCGGCCGCGCCTTCTCTTGCGGCGCTTCTCGCCGGTCTCGCCCTCCGCAGCTGCGGGCTGGGCCTGAGGTGCAGTGAACTCCGGCTCGTACTCGAAGTCAGCGTGGTATGTAAGCGTCGGCTCTCCGGCCTCTATCGGCGGCGGAGGGGGCCTGTGCGTCGCGCGCGACGGCCTCTTTGCGGGTGCGGTGACGGCGTCCACCGCTGCCTCCAGCGCCTCGGGCGACGGCTGCTGGGCTGCCGCTGACTTCGGCCGCCTCTTGGCGCGCGCGGCGTCCTCGTCGTATTCGTAGTTCAGGCAGCAGAGCAGCCGTCCGCAGCCGCCCGAGAGCTTGGCCGTATTCAGGACGAGGTCCTGCTGCTTGGCCATCTTTATCGATATCGGCGCGAACGAGCGCAGGAACGTACGGCAGCAGTACTCTATGCCGCAGATGCCGATCCCGCCTGCCATCTTCGCGGCGTCCCGGACGCCTATCTGCCTAAGCTCGATGCGCGTGCGGAACTTCGATGCGAGGTCTTTTACGAGCTCGCGGAAGTCGATCCTCGTCTCGGAGATGAAGTAAAAAAGCAGCCTCTTTCTATCGAGCGTGACCTCGGCCAGAAGTAGCTTCATCGGCAGGCCGCGCGCGGCTATGCGTTCGTTGCAGTATGCGCGGGCCTCGAGGCAGAACGCCTTGTTCTCCTCGTCCTGCCTGATGTCCTCGGCCGTCGCGCGCCTGAGCACGTTTTTGACGCCGCGCTCGTGCAGGTCCGGCTCGAACTGGACCTTGGCCACCGAGCCTATCGAGATGCCGAGCTCGTTTTCGACGACGACCTGCTCGCCGATCTTGAGGCCCATGCCGCCATCGCGGTAAGCGAAGGCCTTGTTCGAGCTTGGAAAGCGCACGCCGACCATCGGCTCGGGCAGGGGGGGCAGCTCGCGCACCTCCACGGCCTCAGCAGCGGGTGTCTCTATTGGCGCGGCCTCAGGCTCTGAAGCGGCCGCGGGTGTCTCTATGGGCGCGGCCTCAGGCTCGGCAGCGGCAGCGGGGCCATTAGCCTCGGGCGATTCCGCAGGCTCTATGTTAGGGTCCACGGGATTATTCTCCATGGCCGATGATTCCGAGTGTTCCGATGACGGTTCCAGCATAGTTCCAGACGATACTCCTGTTCAGATTGTAGACCAGGTCGCGGCGCAACTGCCGCAAGGTCTCGTAAACTCGTATTATACCTTTTACGCCGGCCTCAGGTCTGCCTGCCATCCTGTGCATGGCCTCCGGGATGTCCCGGTTGACCAGCAGGCCGCCATCCCCGGTGGCCCTCATCACCGCGAGGTCCCGAAGCAATACCGAGAGCTCGTCGATCCATTCCCCGGCCTCCGCGGTCGAGGCCCACGAGGGCTTCCCGCCCGCGGCGCGCATCGCCGAGAGCGAGTCCATGAGGCTATCGCGCCGCGCGATCAAGTCCTCGCGCACCCCGAGCCCCGGCCTGCCCATCGCAAGCGGTACGGCCTCGTCCCCGCCCATCACGGCCGCGGAGTCCGCGTCCGAAAGCGGGCGGAAGTTCAGGCGCAGGCAGCGCGAGCGTATCGTCGAGGGCAGAACGTCCGGCCTGGCCGATACGAGTATGATCGTCGTGTCCTCAGGCGGCTCTTCCAGCGTCTTTAAAAACGCGTTGGCCGCGTTTTGGTTCATAGTGTCCGCGTCGTCGATGATCACGACGCGGGTGCGGGCCTCGAGCGCCCGGAACTGTAGGACTTCCTCGACCGAGCGGTAGGGCTCGCCGGCCTCGTTCTTGGCGGAGTCGTCGCGCCTGATCTGGGCTATCCTTATTTCGCCCCTATCGGGCTCGACTGTCATGAAGTCCGGGTGAGTCCCGGCCTTGATCATGCGGCAGCTGTCGCACCGGCCGCAGGCGTCGCCGTCTACCGGCTCGTTGCAGTTAAGCGCCATCGCAAACGCGGTCGCGGTGAGCCGCTTGCCGATGCCCTCCTCGCCCGCGAAGAGATAGGCCGAGGCCACGCGGCCTCGCCGCATCGCGCCACGGAGTATCCTCAAAGCCCGGTCCTGCCCTATTATATCGCTAAGCGCCATAAGCTGTAAGTATACCCTATTGGGGCTATGAGGAGTGGTTGGAGCGTCTTGAAAGCGCTCGAAGCGTCTTGAAAGCGCTCCGAATCGCTTGATGCTGCGTTGGACTTCAAAAACTCGCCCTCTATGTACATCCAAGTACACCATCGGGCGGTTTTCTTGTCCTGCCTTGCCTGAAGACGATTTAGGCGCGCTTTCGGGGGGAGAGAATAACGGAGCCCCCCGCGCCCCACGAGGTCAACGGCATTGATTGGATGGAAAAGTGGTATTATTCCTGAAATGGACCTGCTTGAGGGAATATACACGCGCCGGAGCGTGAGGAAGTTCACGGCAGAGGACGTCTCGAAAGAGGCGGTCTCGGAGGTCGTCCGCGCCGGTACGTGGGCGCCGTCGGGCATGAACAACCAGCCCTGGCGGTTCGTCATAGTCCGCACGCCGGAGATGAGGCGCACACTTGCGGGATACACGAAATACGGCATGGTCATCGAAGGCGCGCCGGTCGCCATAGCGGTATTCATCGAGACCAGCGAGATGTACAACGCGACCAAGGACCATCAGGCCATCGGCGCGTGCCTTCAAAACATGCTGCTCGCCGCGCATGCGCAGGGCCTCGGCGCGGTATGGCTGGGCGAGATACTAAACCGCGCGGCCGAGGTAAGAGTGGCGCTCGGAGTTGGAGAATCTCTGGAACTCATGGCGGTGCTCGCGATAGGCCATCCCGAAGCAGGAAAGCATCACTCTAAACGCAGGCCGGTAGAAGAAGTACTGCTCAAAGAAATCTAGCCTGCCTTCCTTGCCAAAGTCGCGCTAAATACGCGTGATACGTTGTCACGGCTCGGAAATCCGTCCTCCAGAGTACATCTCAGTACACTTGCGGACGTTTTCCTCGCCGTTCCTAGTCTGACGCGATTTATCGCGCTTTAAGTATCCGCTGCATAATCGTGCGAGCGGTCAACGGCATATCTAATTAAGCAGTTGACCTTGGGGGTGCGGGGGTCCAGCGGCTGGGCCGCGTATAACCCCCGAAAGCGCAGCCAAATCGTCTTCAGACTAGGCAGCGGCGAGAAGATCGCCCGATGGTGTACTTGGACGTACATAGAGGGCGAGTCTTTGAAGCCCAACGACGTATCAAGCGATTTGGGGCGCTTTCCCTTCCCGCTTAGAGCTCTTCGAAGTGACTAAGCGCCTTAAACCCTCTATAGCGGTTCTCTATCTCGCGATAGTCGAGAGAGCGGAGCCTATCCAGGCTAAACGCCTCGACATTAAACGAGGCCATGACAGAGCCCATCACTACCGCGCGCCGCATCGCGGCCTCGCCGAAGTCCATCGAGTTCGCGAGGTATCCGATGAACCCGCCCGCGAAGGTGTCGCCCGCGCCGGTCGGGTCGTAGACGTCCTCGAGCGGGTATGCCGGGGCCGCGAAGACCCCGTTGGCCGAGAACATCAGCACGCCGTACTCGCCGCGCTTTATCACGACCGTCTGTGGCCCGAGCGTCATGATCACACGCGCGGCCTTCACGAGGTTGCGTCTCGCCGGTGAGCTGCCGGGCCTCGGCGTCGTTGATCAGCAGTATGTTGACGAGCTTGAGTGTCTTAAGCAGCGAGTCGCGCTGGCCCGAGATCCAGAAGTTCATCGTATCCATGGCGATGACCTTGGGGGCCTTGACCTGCCCCACGACCTCGCGCTGGAGGTCGGGGTGTATATTGGCGAGGAAGACGACCTCGGCCTCGCGGTGCGCGGCGCTCAGTATGGGCTTGAAGGTCTCAAAGACGTTAAGCTGCGTATCGTGCGTGCGTGCCTCGTTTAGCTCGTATGTGTATGAGCCCTTCCAGCGGAAGGTCTTCCCGGCGACGCGTTCTAATCCCGAGAGGTCGACCCCGCGCGATTTGAGGAACTTGACGTGCTTGTCCGGGAAGTCCTCGCCGACTACGGCGACGAGGCTTACGTCCGTGAAGTAGCTGGCCGAGGTCGAAAAGTACGTGGCAGAGCCCCCGAGCGCGTCTTCGACCTCGCCAAAGGGCGTCTTTACGGAATCCAGCGCCATCGAGCCCACCACCAGTAGTCCCATCCTCACAGCCTCCCGCAAGCGTAATTTCTCGGCGTATTATACACGAGATGGAATCGGGGGAGGCAATTTTGGTGTTGACACACGCGCTGTTTGGCATTAATATCTGTGCATCCATCAACACACGGAGGAACCGATATTGAAAAGGGCATTCATTACGGCCGCGCTAGCTGGGCATCCTGGCGTTCTCGGCAGTCGCGGCCTCGGCCGAGGGGCCGCTCAAGGACGACAAGGCCAAGGAAAGCTACACCATAGGCTACCAGTTCGGGACGAGCATTAAAGAGCAGAAGATGGATATCGACCTCGACATTATGATCTCGGCGATCAAGGACGGCCTCAAAGGTACAAAGGCCCCGCTCACGGCCGAGGAGATGGGCGACGTGATCGAAAAGCTCAGGGCCAGGATGACCGCCAACGCCGCACAGCGCCAGAAGGAACTCGACGAGGCGAACCTCGCCGAGGGCAAGGCGTTTTTGGCCGCGAACGCCAAGAAAGAGGGCGTAAAGACCCTCCCCAGCGGGCTTCAGTACAGGGTGATCAAGGAGGGCGAAGGCCCCAAGCCGACCGCGACGGACTTGGTCACGGTCAATTACGCCGGCTCGTTCATCAACGGCACGGAGTTTGACAGCACGTACAAGCGCAACAAGCCGGCCACGGTGAAGCTCGGCAGCATCATCCCCGGCTGGCGCGAGGCGCTCCCGATGATGAAGACAGGCTCGGAGTGGGAGGTCTTCATGCCCGCGGACCTCGCCTACGGCAACAGGCAGGCCGGGCCGATCCCGCCGGGCAGCACGCTCGTATTCAAGATCGAACTGCTGTCGATAGGGATCGAGAACGCGCCCTCGAAAGAGGTCCCGCCGCCGGCCGAGTAATGCCATAAATCAAGCGCGGCCTCTAGTTGTAGTCGTGCGTGCCGAGGACGACCCTGATCCCGGTCTTCTCGGCGATGAGTTTCGCCAAGTCCTCGGGGCTCGTATAGGGGCAGCCGGGTTTGGACTTCGCGAGGCAGGTGCTGAGGTGTATCACGTCGGGCTTGATCTGCGCGAGCTTCATCGACATGCCGAGGTTCGGGATCACGGTCCGTCCGGGGCACTCGCAGGTGAAGAAGCCTACTACGGTGTAAGGCTCCTCGTAGCTCCCATCGCCGAGCGCCGCCGCCTTCAGGCACCTCCACTCGCCGGGGCAGCCGTATCCACTGTCCATGTATGCTCCGCAGCCGATTACAACGACGTTCTTCATCTCGATTCAAACCTCCTTATATGTATGTCCCCGAAAGCCGGGTTGCACGAATGCGATATTTTATATGATCGGAGCGGGAGAGTCCAGGGCAAGCGGGATGGAATCAAGGAGGGGGCAAGGCACGCACTATCTCGGCATTCGTTTGCTTAAGACAAAGTTGAAAAGGAGGGGCGGGGCATCAAGGCCGACATGCGGCTGATGCCCCACACCGAGTGAACTATTGCTTTCCTATACGGATCTTTGAAAGGTCGCCTATGAGACCGAAGACGCTCAAGAGCCAGATGATAACCGCGATGACCACTACCGCATTCAATATGCTCTTGATGGTAGACTGCATCGGTATAAAGCGGTTAACCATCCATAAAACAACTCCAACGACTGCCAAGACTACAACTACCTGGACCAATGGCATAGCTCTTCTCCTTTCTGATTACTGCATGCTGTCCAAAAAGTATCACAAGATGTCCGGCTGCACAAGACGTCCCCGGCCCTGCATTGGAACTTCTTTGACTTACGACGGCGGACGGCATAAGATTAGGATAATGTTATGGCGGACCCTTTTGCCGGGAGGCACATATGAGATACATTAGGCGATTGTTGATGATTGTTTTATCGCTTGCGCTGTTTGTGGGCTGCGGGCTTGGGCAGATAAAACCGCCCGAGGCCCGTGTCACGCCCGCGCAGGAGCCTCCGGCCGCGGACTCCTATCTCTTGATGCCAGTAACCGTCTCGCTCGACAAGGTCGTCGCGGAGCTCGACGGCGCGATCCCCCAAAGCGATGACCGTGACCGCGGGAACAAGGACTGGAAGGTAATCGGCCGCGTGGGCGGGGAGATCGGACTGCGCTATTACTGGGAGCGGGGCCCCGTCTCGCTGAGCGTGAGCGGGCGGCGCTTGAGGGCCGAGACCGCGCTCAGATACCGCGCAAGGGTCGGGCTGCGTGCGGGCAAGGGCTGGAAGGAGACGTTTTGCTGCGGCTGCGGCGACCTGAGCACCGCGCGGATAGGGCTTTCGACCCCAATTTCCATAAACCCTGACTGGAGCATCCACACTAAGATCGCGGCCACGCTTGGTGACACGGGACACCGCTGCAAGGTGAAGGTGCTTAATTTCGACGCGACTGAACTCGTGACCTCCAAGCTCCAAGACCTGATGAACTCCAAGGCCTCTGTGGTGGATCGGCTCATACGGGAAAAGGTGGACATCAAGCCCAAGGTGCAGGAGGCATGGCGGATACTGCAGCAGCCGATCCCGGCCGGCGATAACGCAAACCTGCTCATAAATCCCACGGGCCTGATGGTCTCGCCGTTAAGCGGGGACGGGAATTCCGTGAGCTTCTCGGTTGGAGTGGTGGCGCAGCCAAGGCTGGTCGCCGGGGTGCTGCCACCCGTGAGCTCAATCCCTCTGCCGAACCCTGAACCCAACGGCTCCCGGCAACGAGTTTCATGTCGCGCTCGAGGGGGAGGTGACATATGATTATGCCACCCAAAAGCTCGCGGACGCGGTCGTCGGGCATGAGTTCCCGATAGGGGACAAAAAGATCACGATAGCGGGCGCGAGGGTGTACGGCTCGGGGCAGTCCGTGGTGGTCGAGGCCGCGATCAAGGGCTCGTACGAGGGCACGGTCTACCTGTATGGAAGGCCCGCTTACGACGCCGCCAGCGCGCACCGTCTATATTCAGGACCTCGACTATACGATAGAGACAGACGAGCTTCCTCGGGAGGGTCGCGGACTGGCTCAGGCACTCGACCCTCCGGCAGGACATCGCGGCAAAGGCCAGGTGGTACGTCGGCGACAAGCTCGACGATGCCGATGCAAAGATAAACCGCGCCATCAATCGCGAGATCAGCCCCGGCGTATCCTTAAGCGGCAGCGTCGAGTTGCAGCCCGACCGGGTGATCCTGACCGAGACATCCATTAAGGCCATCGTCGTCGCGAGCGGGACGGTGGCGCTTAGCGTAAGGTAGGCAGAAGCGAAAATCATGTTTTGTTATAATAGATGATGAACGAGATAATCTTCGTAGTCGAGCCGGACTTGGAAGGCGGGTATAACGCCCATGCGCTGGGGCACAGCATACACACGCATGCCGATGACATGGACGGCCTCAAGCAAAACATCCGAGACGCCATCACCTGCCACTTCGAGGACACGAGTTGGAATCCGGTGCTACGATAGCGCTCTACCTCCGCATGCGTGGCATAGAGGCAAGAGACCACATCGACCCGCTAGGTTGTATTGCCATATAAAGATATTGACTATTAATAGCTATCAGCCTAATATAATGTCAAAGCAAGTCCTTTGGACTTCAACAGCATTCTTGATTTCTTACAACAAAGGGGCAAATATAAAATGTCAACATCACGACGGAGTGTAGAAAAACATTTTTTAGAAGCTCCAAAGGAGATTCAAGGCTGCTTTGAACATTTGCCTAAACTGCTAAAAGAGTTCCCCTTAGATGTGAGCCTCGGGTATTTATTTTCTAGAGTTGAGTACATTCATAATATGGCACTATATTGCGGAGCTACAAAATTGCGCAGGACAGACTCGGAGCTTACATGGAAAGCTATTGAATCGCATCAATTAACACGCGATGGGTTTCGTGAGTTTTTTACAAATATTTACGAAAATAGCATTCCTGACAATATCATACAGAAGATCAAACTAGCGGAAAAAGTCCGCGATAAAGCCTTGCATGGCAAGACACCGCCAGACAAAGATATTAGACCGGCACTTGTTGCGATAATTGACTATGCTAATTCTTTTAATGATTTTGTATATGGCATTGCTGGGCTCAGGCCTTTTACGAATAACCTTACTGGCTATAAAGGTCGCGGGGAGTCCTTAGACAAGCGCACAACGCGGTTGATGTTGCAAGGATTAGGTTTTAAACTTTCATAATTCCCTTTAGGCTGCTACGAGTTCTTCGTTTTGGATGGTAACCTTCGGATTAGGGTTTGACGGAGGCACGGGAAGCCCCTGTTCGTGGAGTAGGCTAACATGTTCGGCCATGCCCCATTTGGCCTTATAAAGGCAGTCCTCGACGGAATGCCCTATGCCGCTGAACCCTTCGAGGTCAGGCGAGTAGAAACCGAAATAATCGGGCTCCTTTGTGGCTTCGATAATCAACGAATACGGTATATCAATCATGGCGTCCTCCTATTTCCTCAACCCTGCGGCCTTGAGGATCGCGTTGCATGTCCCGGTGGGGATTTCCTTCGAGCCATGGAAATCGACTCTGATGAGCTTGTCCCAGCCCGGTCGGCTATAGTATCGAATCGAGCCCTTTTCCTTTATCTGCCTGAATCCGGCTTCTTAAAGCATGCGGATCAGCTCGGAAAATTTCATGCCTTATTATAGCACTCCCGGCTTCAAGTAAATCCCGGACGCACTATCTCTAATAAAAGCCGTTGACCACGGGGGTGCGGGGGGCGTCCGTTATCCTCTCCCCCCGAAAGCGCGCCCAAATCGGCTTCAGACAAGGGGACCGGTTGGCCCCTTTTCTTTAGGAAGAGGGGTCCGTGACCTCCGCCCGATGGTGTACTGTGACGTACTTAGAGGGCGAGTCTTTGAAGACCAACGACGTATCAAGCGATTTGGAGCGCTTTCACTTCCGCATTGACTCCCCCCCGACATAACCGATAAAATTGATGATGCAACACTCCGATTTCGTTCCTCTGCATGTCCATACCGAGTATAGCCTCCTAGACGGGGCCATAAAGCTCTCCGAGCTCGTCAAGACCGCATCGGAGTACCGGATGCCGGCGGTCGCGATGACAGACCACGGCAACATCTTCGGCGCCGTAGAGTTCTATAAATCCGCGACCAAGGCCGGGGTCAACCCGATCATCGGCTGCGAGGTATACGTCACGCCCGGCAGCCGCCACGACCGCGGCGCGCAAGAGGGCTCGGCCCGCCACCACCTCGTCCTGCTCGCGCGCGACAATGTCGGCTATTCCAACCTCGTAAAGCTCGTATCGAAGGCCCACATAGAGGGCTTCTACCACAAGCCGAGAGTCGACCACGAGCTGCTGGAGCTGCACCACGAGGGGCTGATCGCGCTCTCGGCGTGCCTCAAGGGCGAGGTCCCCTCTGCGTTCATGCACGGAGACGACGCGAAGGCCCGCACGCTCGCGAAGTGGTATCTGGATTTGTTCGGCAAGGACAACTACTGGATAGAGCTTCAGGACAACGGCTTGAAGGAGCAAAACGAGGTCAACCCCAAGCTCGTGGCGCTCGCGAAGTCGCTGGGGATCGGGCTGGTCGCGACGAACGACAGCCACTACATGAAGCGCGAGGACGCGCGCGCGCACGAGATACTGCTGTGCATCCAGACCGGCAAGACCATGGGCGACCCGACCCACATGCGGTTCGGCACGGACCAGGTATATTTCAAGTCCCCCGACGAGATGCACGCGGCGTACCACCACCTGCCCGAGGCCGTGACCAACACGCGCGCGATAGCGGAGCGCTGCCATGTCGAGTTCGAACTCGGCGTGCCGCGCCTGCCGAAGTTCGCGCCCCCGGAGCCGTACAGCCCGTCTGAGTACCTTGAGAAGATCGCGCGCGAGGGGCTCTCGAATATGTTCGCCCCGGCCGAGCCGCCCGCGAATTATATAGAACGCCTCGACTACGAGCTTGCGATGTTTAAAAAGATGAAGTTCGCCTCGTACTTCCTCATCGTCTGGGACTTCATCCGCCACGCGAGGGAGGAGGGCATCCCCGTCGGGCCGGGGCGAGGCTCCGCGGCCGGAAGCCTGGTAGCGAACTCCATCGGGATCACGGACATCGACCCGCTAAAGTACGGCCTGCTGTTTGAGAGGTTCCTGAACCCCGACCGCATAAGCATGCCGGACATAGACGTCGACTTCTGCAAGGACCGCCGGGGCGAGGTCATCAAGTACGTCGGCGAGAAATACGGGCAGGACCACGTCTGCCAGATCATCACGTTCGGGACGATGGCCGCGCGCGCCGCGATACGCGACGTGGCGCGGGCGATGGACTTCCCTTATGCCGACGCCGACCGCATAGCGAAGCTCATCCCCGAAGAGCTCAAGATGACCATCGAGAAGGCCATCGGGGCCGAGCCCCAGCTCCGCAAGGAATACGAGGGCAACGACGCGGTGCGCGACCTCATTGACGTGGCAAAACGGCTTGAGGGCCTCTCGCGCCATGCCTCCACCCACGCGGCCGGGGTAGTGATCTCGCGAGAGCCCCTGATGGACATCGCCCCGCTGTACGTCAACCAGTCGGACAAGAGCATCGTCACGCAGTTTGACATGAAATCGGTCGAGGCGATGGGGCTCATCAAGTTCGACTTCCTCGGCCTGAAGACCCTGACGATCATCGACAACACGCTTAAGCTCCTTCATACCGACGGGATCGAGTTAGACATGAAAAAGATCCCGCTGGACGACAAGAAGACCTACGACATGCTGAGCGCGGGCCACTCGACCGGCGTGTTTCAGCTTGAATCAAGCGGGATGAAGGACATACTTTTGAAGATGGCCCCGGACCGCTTCGAGGACCTCATAGCGATAAACGCGCTCTACCGCCCAGGGCCTATAGGCAGCGGGATGGTCGACGACTTCATAAAGCGCAAAAAGGGCCTCACGGCGGTGCGCTACGACGTGCCGCAGACCAGGGAGGTCCTGGACGAGACGTACGGCATCATCCTCTATCAGGAGCAGGTCATGCAGATCGCCAACAGGATCGGCGACTTCACGATGGGACAGGCCGACGAGCTTAGAAAGGCGATGGGCAAGAAGCTCGCGGACAAGATCGAGGAGAAGCGCGCTACGTTCGTAGAGGCCGCTGTCGGCCACGGGGTCAAGGAGGCCAAGGCAGTAAAACTCTATGGCCTGATGGCGAAATTCGCGGAGTATGGCTTCAACAAGTCGCACGCGGCCGCGTACGCGCTCGTGATCTACCAGACCGCGTACCTCAAGGCCAACTACCCCGTGCACTTCATGGCCGCCTCGCTCTCGGCGGATTTGGACAACACGGAGAAGCTCGTAAAGTCGATAAAGGAATGCCGCAAGATGGGCATCAGCATCCTGCCGCCGGACATCAACCTCTGCGGCGCGGAGTTCCGCGTGAGCGGGCAGAGCATCCGCTTCGGCCTGGGCGCGGTCAAAGGCGTCGGGGTCGCCGCGCTGGAGTCCATCATCGAGACCCGGCGCGGAAGCGGGCATTTCAAGTCCACGGAGGACTTCCTCAGGCGCATAGATTCGCGCCGCGTGAACAAGAAGGTCATCGAGGCCCTGATAAAGGCCGGCGCGATGGATGGCTTCTGCGAAGCCGCGGCTGGCACGCTCGGCGTGGCCGCGTGCAGGCACAAGGCCTTAAAGACCGCGGCCGAGGCCGGTGGCGGCGCGATACCCTCGATGGACCTCTTCGGCGGAACCCCTGAGGAGCAGGCAGCCGAGGACACGTGGGACGAGGCCGAACTGCTCAGAAACGAGAAGGAGGCGCTGGGATTCTATATAACCGGCAGCCCGCTCGATAAGTACAGAAAAGTCCTGACCGCGATGGGCATACCGGACATCACGGAGCTCGAAGAGAGCGCCGACCGCTCTACGGTCGAGACCGCGGGGATCGTGACCGCGATCCGCCGCCTGCGCACTAAGAAGGACAAGGAGCGCATCATGGCCGCCCTCACGCTCGACGACGGCGAGGGCAGCATCGAGGTGATGGTGTGGCCGGACCTCTACGACGCCCAGCACGGCGGGATCAAGAAGGACGCGGCGTACCTCGTCAAGGGGACGTTCGAAAAGAGCGACCGGGGCTCGAAGATACTGGCCGATTCTTTGCGCGAGCTTGAAGGGATACTGCACAGCAAGGGCAACGGCCGCAAAGTGATCGTGAATGTCCAGAGCGGCAGCGCGGACATGCGCGCCCTGCGCGAGCTGCTGCCTTCGGCGCAAAACGGGATGCCTCTTTATATACGGGTGCGCATGGCCGACGCGGAGGTCTTGATACAGACCAGCCTTGAGGTCATGCCGGATGAGCCGCTGATCGCGCGCGTCGAGACCGCGCTGGGGGCCGGGGCGCTGGAGATTTTGTAAGCTCGGTGAAAACGCGCTTTCCAAGATGGGCGAAAGCCGCTGGCCGCTGCCGCGGTCCGATTGACAGTTGAAGCATTAGGGCCTAAGCTTATGGTGTCATGGACAACGAAAATAACGAGCCCGCCCAGGTCATCTGCGGCAACTGCCTTGAGGAGGTCCCGCATGAGCTTTTCTGTGAAAACTGCGGGGTTATACTGAAGCCTTACAGCAAACAATCATCTTCAAATCCCAGGGTATCTAGCTGACCCGTTAACCGCGATTGGAACCTACAGGGGGACCCTCAGGCCCCCCTTCCTTTTTAGGAATCTTACACCGCTCCCGCTACCTTCTTGAAAGCGATCCAAAGTTCCGGGATACTGCGTCACGTCTCGGAAATCCGTCCTCGATGTACGTCTCAGTACACCGTCGGACGTTTTCCTCGCCGTTTCCTTGTCTGCCGAAATTTGGCCCGCTTTATGGGGTTAAACGCGGCCCAGCCGCTGGACCCCATACCCCGTGGTCAACGGCGTTAAATTAGGGACACCCATACTGCTACCGGCTACTTTGACATAGTATGTCTCAGTGTGATAAATAATAAGTGGAGGTGCAGATATGACATAGGATAAAATGGCTATATTTTTTGAAATGGTTTCACCAAGTATAAGACGCCCTTTGGGCCGAAAATGATTGCGTTGTAAAAGGAAAAGAAAATGGAAATTCAGCCGTCAAAGAAGAGCCAAGCGCTCCCACGTTGTCAGACCAAGATAAGCGGGTCAGGGTATAACTGCACTACCAATGATCCTGGGGTTCAGCAATACATAGGCAAGGGCATCTTAATTCTATTGATCTGTGTTGGAGTTGCCGTTATATTAAAGGCGATGCCCCGCAACTGATCGTTCTGTGCATAAGTAAATAGAGGCTATAGACACCACGGCCCCTCGTTCGAGGGGCCGTGGTGTCTATATGTTTAACATGGGATCGATGATCTTGCAATCGTGAATAAAATTAATCGCTAATCAAGAACCTTCATTGGCGCGGGGGCAGCGGGAGCAAACCAGCCACTATTATAATGCCGTTGACCGCTCGCACGATTATGCAGGGGAAGGTTAAAGTGCGAGAAATCGTGTCAGACAAGGAACGGCGAGGAAAACCGTCCGCAGTCGTACTGGGATGTACTTCGAGGACGGATTTCCGAAGCCGTGACGACGTATCACGCGCATTTCGCGCGCTTTGAGAACCTAGACTATCAGCCGCAGCTTTTTTATCTCTTGAAGCAATAAACCCTTGTCTATGGGCTTGACTATGTAGGAGAGCGCCTCACCTTTATAGAACGCGACCGATACGTTCTTCGGGTCGTCGAGCGACGTGATCATGATGACCTTCATCGCCTCGTGCGCCCCGATGCCGCGCTCGCGCTCCATCGCGCGGACGTGTTCGAGGGCCTCCTGCCCGCTGAGGTGCGGCATGATGATGTCCATCAGTATCAGGTCGTAGGGCGCGCCCTCGTCAAGCGCGATGCGGCAGGCCTGCACCGCCTCCAGCCCGTTTACGGCGACCTCGATGCTGCCGTACTCGCTCAGGATCGAGGTCAGGATCTGCCTGTTGACGAAGTCGTCCTCAGCGATCAGTATCTTCATCGCGGTATCTTTCACGTTGATATTTTACAATATTTCTGGCTATTGCGCTTGATATTTCTGGTAATATATAGCAATAAGGGCTCGGAGCGGCATTTGTTATCAGGGCCGGGCGCGGAGGGGACAAGGACTCATGGCCGAGGCCAGGGAAGTCAGCGAGTACATCAGGGGCATCAGGGAGGGCTCGACCCTCCCGGAGATGCTCGGCAAGATCATCGCGCTCGTGCAGGACGAGAACTCCTCGAGCGCGGACCTGTGCCGCCTGATCTCGTTCGACCAGGGCCTGGCCGAGAGCATCCTGCGCGTCGCCAACTCCTCGATGTTCGGCCACTCGGGCCGTATACGCGACATAGACCAGGCCGTGATGTTCCTGGGCTACCGCCAGATAAAGGCCATCGCGCTTGGGATGAGCGTGATGAAGGTCTTCCCGCCCGGCGGCTCGTTCAGCCTGCGGGCGCTCTGGGCGCACGGCTACGAGGTGGCGTGCATCGCAAACGCGCTGGCCGAGGCCGTGCCTTCGGCCACTGCGAGGGAGTGTTTTCTGGCCGGGCTGCTGCACGACATAGGCCGCGTGATATTCTGCCGCCTGGACGCGGAGCGGTTCCTGAAGATCGGCACCGGCGACGACATGCTGCAGCGCGAGCGCGAGCTCTACGGCTGCACGCACGAGGACGCCGGGCGGTGGTTTTTGGAGGACACGAAGCTCCCCGATGACATCATCATGCCGGTGGCCTTCCACCACCAGCCGGACAAGGCCACGTCGTACGCCGACTCTGTCGCGATAGTGTCGTTCGCCGAGGCGCTCTCGCGCGTGCTCAACCCCGAGCGGGAGAACGACGGCATATGGCTTGCGGCCCATGACGAGATCAACCGTAGATTCGCGCTCTCTCAGGACCAGATCATGCAGATCGGCACGAGGCTTGCGCTGATGAAACGGGATATAGGAGTGTTTTTCAGATAACGGCGTCAATTTGGGAGGTGGATGTTGTCCGATAACAGGGAGAAGATTTTAAAGACGCTGGACTTGCCGTCGGTGCCGATGGTCGCGCTAAAGATACTCCGGCTGATGGACAACCCCAACGCCGGGGTCGATGACCTTCAAAACGCGATCATGGCCGACCAGGGCCTGGCGGCGCGCGTCATCCGCATGGCGAACTCGTCGTTCTACTCGATGAGCCGCGAGATCGACACAGTGAGCTCGGCGATCTTCGTGATGGGCTTCGGGACGATCAAGAACCTCGCGCTTGCGGTCGCGACGCGCGACATCTACAAGAAGTTCGGCCTGCTGGAGCAGAAGCTCTGGGAGCACAGCATCGGGGTCTCGGTCGCGGCGGGCATCATTGCGCGGCAGGTGAAGTTCTTCAAGCCCGAGGAGGCGGTCATGGCCGGGCTCCTGCACGACATCGGCAAGGTCGTCCTGAACAACAACCTCCCGGAGCAGTTTCTGGTGCTCACGCAGCGCGTGTACGAGGAAAACGTCATGTACTCGGAGATCGAAAACGACATATTCGGGTTCGGCCACGCCGAGGTCGGCGGCCTCTTCGCCGAGAAGTGGAGGTTCCCCGAGGCGCTCGTGAGCGTCATCCAGCACCACCACGACTGCGAGCAGTTCGCCTCGACGCTCCCGGCCGACGCCTCGGAGGCCAAGCTCTGCCGCATCATCGCGCTGGCGGACGCCATCTGCCTCCGCCTCGGCATAGGCTACAGCGGCCCGATGACCGACCTCAAGATCGACGAGGACGCGATGCTCGCGAAGCTCGACATACCCAAGGCGAAGTACCCGGAGCTGAAGGAAGACATAAAGCAGCAGTACATGAAGGAGAAGCTCTCGTTCCACTGAGAAAGAGCTGAGGGGGCCGTGGAGATACCCGAGATAAAAGGCGCGTTAGAGGGCGCACCCTACGCCAGGCCAAAGGTGCGCAAGCCGGGCGAAAAGGACGTCGAGCCCACCGAGCGCATCGCGTTTACCGAGATAATCTCCGAAGACCAGCGCGAGGGGCACCACCCGCCCACCGAGGACCTCCATCCCGAGGCGAGGGGCGGCCACAAGAAAGAGGAGAAGGCCCCGCCGCCTCCGCCGGGCCACGTGGACATAAAAGTTTAGGGCCTGTCTCCAGCAGGCCCTGGGGGGGACGAGATGAAAACAGCCGTTGTCCTGGCCGCCTCGATCTTCGCATTCGTCCTGGCCGCGGCCCTGCCGGCATTCGCCACCTGCACGCCGGGCACGGACTGGACCGTCTCCTGGACCGACCAGTATGGCGAGACGACTTATACACTCACCGCGCCGTGCAAGGTCTACATCGGCGTCCCGTTTAATATCAACGCTACGGCCTCAGACAGCTACTATCCAAACAGTTCGGTCGCGTACCCGTGGGCGATCTACGACGCGTACGACCCGGGCACCGGGCTGGTCAACGATACCGTCGCGGGCGGCTCGTGGCTTACTCTCTCTGGCGGACACTGGCAGACGGTCGTCTCGCGCACATACAGCGGCACGCCATACGACCATACGATCGGTTTTTACGCCAACGACCTCGGCCACGGCACCGGGGCCCATAACTTCTCGCAGCAGATTGTCGGCAACGTGACCGTGGACCCGTTTCTGGTCGATGCGGGGCCGGACCTCGTCATAACCGCCAGCCAGCAGGGATCGACCGTGATCCACGGCACTACGGCGGGGACCGGGCTGAGCTACCGCTGGCTGGAGGGGGCCACGGTTTTGCAGGGCTACCTGCCGGTGGACGGCTCGGGAGGCGCCCCGCTGGACCTCTCGACGCTCTCGCCGCTCTCCGATGGCGCACACACACTCACGCTTCAGATCACCGACGGCAACGCCACGAACGCCGACGCCATGGTGCTCACGATAGGCGCCCCCGCGGCCGCATACGTGGGCTATGACCCCAAGTGGTTCGGCATAACCTTCCTTATACTTATGGCCGCCGGAGCGTATCTCTTGCGCGGGCGGACCGCGAGGAGTTAAGCCCTCTGGTGAACAGTTACACAATGAGGGAAGGGGGCAGTCGCCCCCCATTCGGCCGCCCCCTGTGGCCCCTTGGCCTTGTTTTCGGCCTGACCGCGATAATCCTCAACGTGCTCGTGGCATACCTGATGGGCAACGGACATCTCGCATTCATACCCGACCTCACCGCTCGCGCGATAACCGCGCTGGTGCAGGCCTCGGGGCTGCACGCGGTGAGGGAGGGGCTCGTCATACACCTGACGAACAGCACCTGGGAGGTCGCGATCGAGTGCACCGCGGTCTTCATCATGCTCATATACGCCTCGTTCGTGCTCGTCTATCCGGCCTCCGTGAGGGCCAAGCTGGCCGCGCTGTTGGCCGGGATACCGTTTATCTTCTGCGCCAACATCCTGAGGCTGTACGCCATGGCCTGGATCGATTACCTGATGCCCGGCTACAGCGCGGCCTTCCACAGCTACGTCTGGCAGGTGGCGTTCATACTTATGGTGGTCATGATGTGGCTTGGCTGGATCGCGCACCTCGGGGACGATGAGAGCAAGGCTCCTCTTTCTCGCTAAGTTTCTGGGCTGCTCGCTGCTGCTTGACGCGGCCTGGCCTGCGGTGTCCTCGGCTTATGTCGCCGCGCTCGGCGGCGCGCTCGATTGGCTGACCGGCGTGCCGGGCTTCTTCTCGCCCGGAGATGCCCCCGGCATAGCCGAGCTCAGCAGGCTCCTGATCCCCCTGTTTTCGCTCGTGCTCGTGACGCCCGGCGTGCGGCCCGCCAGGAGGGCGGCCCTGCTCGCGGCCGGGGCGGTCGCCTTCGGGGCCGACGACCTCGCGGGCTACTGGTCGTTTGCGCAGCTCGTGCGCACGCACAGGCTGGCTCTGGGCAGCCCGCTGTTTCTCGCGGCCTCCGCCGTGCCGCTCACCGTAAAGTGGCTGCTGCCCTTCCTGCTGGGCGCGCTGCCGAATTACGCCCGCCTGAAGGCCGTATTCGCTCCGCCCCCGGCCCCCGCAACAGTCCCGGAATAGGCCCGCCTGTGGGGCCTTGATCTGGCCCGCTGTGCGGGTTGTTGCGTCCCGCCGCATTGTGCCGTATAATCGAATTTAGATATATGTATCGGGCCGCTTGACTAATTGTTTAGAAGTTTCTAAACTATAGATAAGGTCGCGCGCCTCTGCGTGCGACACCAAAGACCCAAGGAGGATAGAGAAAGCGATGTCAACCGAACTGAATTTCAAGGGCATGGCCTGCCCGATGCCGATCATGAAGACCGCGATAGCGTTCAAGAAGGCCGCCTCTGGCGACGAGTTCAAGATCGTATGCGACGACCCCGGGTTCGAGCCTGACATCAAGGCGTGGGCCTCAGAGACCGGCAACCCCCTGGTGGGCATCGAGAAGTCCGGCAAGGACACCATCGCCACCATCAAGAAGAAATAAGGAGGCTGGCGAAATGTCGGTCGAAGAGAAGGTAAAAGAGCTGGAGGCCCGGCTCGAGAAGCTCGAGGCCAAGGGCGAGAACCTCACGATGGTCCTGATGAGCGGGGACTTCGACAAGGTGATGGGCGCGTTCATCATCGCAAACGGCGCGCTCGCGATGGGCAAGAACGTGACCGTGTTCGCGACCTTCTGGGGCCTCGACGCGATCAAGAAAAGCTCGTTTGACACCTCCGGCCGCGGGTTCCTGGAGCGTATGGTCCTGATGATGCGCCCCAAGGGGCCGATGAAGCTCCCGACCTCGAAGATGAACTTCGCTGGCATCGGGCCGATGCTTTTCAGGTACATGATGGGCAAGAAGAACGTCGAGGGCCTGGATTCCCTGATCTCTATGTCCGTGGAGTTCGGGATAAAGATCATCGCCTGCCAGATGTCGATGGACGTCATGGGCATAAAGAAGTCGGATCTTCTGGACAGCGTGGAGGTGGGCGGCGTGGCCGCGTTCCTCCAAAGCTCGTATCAATCCAACACCACACTGTTTATATAAGGAGCATTAAAACGCATGGCAGAGAAGAAAGTCGTATACGTTGTCTCTAACGACCCGTACTCAAACACCGAGAACGTCTCGGCCGTCTTCGCCCAGGCCCTCACCGCGGTGAGCTTCGGCCACGAGTGCAGCATCTACCTGATGGACGAGGCCGTTAACATCGCTAGGAAGGGCGGCATCAAGGACGTGAAGTTCCCGCAGTTCGAGCCCCTTGCCATGATGGTCGAGAACTTCATGGACATGGAGGGCAAGATCTTCGTCTGCCACCCCTCGAGCGACGCCAGGGGCATACACGAGGCCGACTGCCTCGAGGGCGTGAAGTTCGTAAACGCCTCGGCGCTCGTCGCGGCCGGGATAGAGTCCGACGCGCTCTTCACGTTTTAAATAACGCTTTTTCCCCTCGGGCCGGGCCTCCACTCCCCCCTAAGAGCGAGGCCCGGCCTTTTTCATTGAACCCTCATGGGTTCCCCGGATGCATAACGGGCCGCGTTCCTGATAAGCTAAATATAATGGGTATCGCATCCAAAATCGACTCGCTCGCGTCCGCTGTGGCGGGGCTGCCAAGCGCGGTCATCGCGTTTTCGGGTGGCGCTGACAGCTCGCTCGTGCTTAAGGCCGCCTCGATGGCCGGGATGCGCCTGCTCGCGGTCACCGGCCGGAGCGAGACCACGCCGGTCTCTGACATCGAGAGCGCGATCAGGACCGCCCGCGCCCTGGGCGCGCCCCACCGCATTATCGAGACCTCCGAGCTCGGGATCGAGGAGTTCGCCTCCAACCCCGTAGACCGCTGCTACCACTGCAAGCGCCACCTGTTTGGCCTGCTGAGCACGCTGGCGCATGACGAGGGCTACGCATGCGTGCTGGAGGGCTCAAACGCGGACGACGCAGGAGACCACCGCCCCGGCATGAGGGCCGCGCGCGAGCTCGGCGTCAGAAGCCCGCTGCTCGCGGCCGGGCTCACGAAGGCGGACGTCCGCGAGATCTCGCGCTCGCTCGGCCTCGATTCCTGGGACCGCCCGTCCTCGCCCTGCCTCTCCTCCCGCATCCCCTATGGCATGCGGATAACCCCCGAGGCGCTCGGGATGATAGCTCGCGCCGAGGACGCGCTCCATGCCCTCGGCATTCGGGAGCTAAGGGTGCGCCACCACGGCGATAGCGCGCGCATCGAGGTCAGGCCCGAGGACATGGCGGCCGTCATAGAGCGGAGCGCTCAGATAACTTCGGAGCTGCGGACTATTGGATACCGCTACGTCAGCCTCGACATCGAGGGCCTCCGAAGCGGTAGCCTCAATCCCCGCAGGGGGCTGGCATGATCGAGCCGCTGCTGCAGGACGTCGAGAAGTGCGTCAAGTGCGGGGGCTGCAAGGCGATCTGTCCGACCTTTGAAAGCGGGCTGAGCGAGGCGCTCTCGGCGCGCGGCCGGATGATGATTCTCAGAGACCTTTACAAGGGCAACCTCAAGCCGGACCCCGCCTTGCGCGACCGCATCTGGAGCTGCCTGCTGTGCGGGCTTTGCGAGTCGGCATGCCCGGCCGGGGTTCAGGTGACCTCGGCGATCTACCGCGGCCGCAAGCGCATGGTCGGCCGCGACTTCAAGCGCCTGCCCCAGAGGCTGATCGCCCGCCACGTACTGAACTCGCACGCGAGGATGGGCATGGCGCTGGGCGCGATGCGCCACCTCATGCCTTACCTCAGGCGCAAGGGGATCATCCCGTTTGACCTCGAGGTCGCGGACGCCCCGCTTCGAAGCGGGCCGCAGGTGATCAAGCCCAAAAAGAAAAAAGGCCGCGTCGCGATATTCACCGGCTGCGCGACTAACTTTCTGATGCCGCACCTCGGCGACTCCCTGATCCGCATACTGTATGGTTTGGGCTACGAGGTCGTGCTCCCGGCCGGGGAGGTCTGCTGCGGCGCGCCGCACCGCTCGCTCGGGATGGAGCGCTCGTTCCAGAAGCTCGCCAAGCGCAACGTCGCGGTCTTCTCTCGGCTGAAGGCCGACGCGGTCGTGAGCCTCTGCCCGACCTGCACGCTCATGATAAAAAAGCACTACTCCGAGGCGTTCGAGCAGGGCATCCCAAACGCGATGGACGCGCTTGCCTTCCTCTCGGACAAGATCAAGCTCCCGGACGAGACGCCGGAGGGCGGCTCGGTGATGTACCATCCGCCGTGCCACCTCGCATACGGCCTCGGCGTCAAGCGCGAGCCCGTAAATCTCCTGACCTCGCTTAACTATACCGTGGCTGAGCCCTCGGAGCCCGGCTGCTGCGGGTTCGGGCTGAGCATGACGCACGCGAAGCTCTCGGAGGGCATCCTCAACATGCGCGAGGAGCAGTACCGGAAGGCGGATACCCTAGTCACGGCATGCCCCGGATGCATGCTGCAACTCGAACGCATACGCGGCAATGTACGCCACGTGATCGAGCTGATCGATGAATCGTTAGGCGGGGCGAGGCTCTTTTAGGCTGCTATTCTCACCTTCTTCAAAGCGCTCCAAATCGCGTGATACGTCGTCAGTTCTCGAAAACTCGCCCTCGGAGTACATCACAGTACACCTCCGGGCGGTCTTCTTGCCCTGCCTTGTCTGAAGACGATTTGGCGCGCTTTCCTAAGAGTACCGGCTGGCTGTATAATAATCTCCATGGGTATGCTGCATTTGTATAGGACACCTGCGCTCACTCAGGGCCAGGCTGCGTCACTCATCGAGTCTCTCGCCAATGCGGGCCACGAGGTCAGCGCCATAACCGCCGAATACTGCTTCAATTGCTGGTGCACCGGCACCCTGGATGCCGCCGAGCAGGAGCGGCTTACATGGCTGCTGAGCGAGACCTTCGAGCCGGAGAATTTCTCGGCCAACTCGTTCCTCTCGGGCGATGTTATCGAGGTAGGCCCGAGGCTGAATTTCCAGACCACGTGGAGCGCCAATGCGGTCTCGATCGCCCGCGCGACCGGGGTCACGCATGTCACGCGCATCGAGCGCTCGCGGAGGTATCTGCTCGAGGGCGCGGATGCGGCAGGCCGCGCCGCGTTTACCGCGATGGTGCACGACCGCATGACCGAGACCCCGTATCCCGCCCCGCTTCAGAGCTTCGAAAGCGGGATCGTGCCGGAGCCGGTCACGGTAGTGCCGGTGATCGAGCAGGGCCCGGAGGCGCTTCGCGAACTCAACCGCCGGATGGGCCTCGGGCTCGATGACTGGGACATAGAGTATTACCACAACCTCTTCGTGAACGTGATGAAGCGCAACCCGACCACGGTCGAGTGCTTCGACCTGGGGCAGTCCAACAGCGAGCACTCTAGGCACTGGTTCTTCAAGGGCGATCTCGTTATAGATGGCGAGCGGATGCCGGAAAACCTGATGCAGATAGTCGGCGGCCCGATCCGCACGCAGGGAACTACGAACAGCGTGATCGCGTTTAGCGACAACTCAAGCGCGATACGCGGGTTTAAGATAAACACCCTCCTGCCCGAAACTCCGGGTACGCCCGGCGCGATGGTCGAGGCTCAGAGGGAGTACCACCCCACGTTCACGGCCGAGACGCACAACTTCCCGACCGGGGTCGCGCCGTTTCCGGGCGCGGAGACCGGCACGGGGGGCCGCATCCGCGACGTACAGGCGGTCGGGCGCGGCGGGCTCGTCGTGGCGGGCACGGCCGGGTATTGCGTCGGCAACCTCCACCTGCCCGGATACGTGCAGCCCTGGGAGGACGCGACATTTTCATATCCGGGCAACCTCGCAAGCCCGCTTAAGATCGAGATCTCGGCCTCTAACGGGGCTTCGGACTACGGCAACAAGTTCGGCGAGCCGCTGATACAGGGCTTTACCCGCGCGTTCGGCATGCGCCTTCCCAATGGCGAGCGCCGCGAGTGGATCAAGCCGATCATGTTCACCGGCGGAGTCGGACAGATGGACTCGGCCCACGTCGCGAAGGGCCAGCCGGAGCGGGGGATGCTCGTAGTCAAGGTCGGAGGCCCGGCGTTTCGGATCGGGATGGGCGGCGGCGCGGCATCGAGCATGCTCCAGGGCGAGAACTTAGAGGAACTAGACTTCAATGCGGTGCAGCGCGGCGACGCCGAGATGGAGCAGAAGCTCAACCGCGCGATACGCGCGTGCATAGAGCTTGGCGATAAAAACCCGATAGTCAGCATCCACGATCAGGGCGCGGGCGGCAACTGTAACGTGCTGAAGGAACTCGTCGCCCCGGCCGGAGGGCGGATAGACATACGCAAGATCGAACTCGGGGACGCAACGCTCTCGGTGCTGGAGATATGGGGCGCGGAGTATCAGGAGCAGGACGCGCTGCTGCTGCGGCCCCAGGACGGCCCGCTGTTTGAGGCGATATGCCGGCGCGAGAAGGTCCCGGTCGCGTTCGTGGGCGAGATCACCGGAGACGGCCGCGTCGTCGTCTGGGACAGCAAGGATAACTCTACTCCGGTGAGCCTCGATCTCAGGCACGTGCTTGCGGAGATGCCGTCGAAGACATTTACGATAACGAGGCAGAAGCCGTTATTGAAAGCCCCGGAGCTTCCGGCCTCGCTCACTCTAAAGGACGCGCTCGGCCGCGTGCTCAGGCTCGTAAGCGTCGGCTCTAAGCGGTTCCTCACGAACAAGGTGGACCGAAGCGTAACTGGATTAATAGCCCGGCAGCAGTGCGCCGGGCCTCTGGGGCTCACGGTCGCGGACGTGGCGGTCATTGCCCAGAGCCATTTCGGCACCACCGGGGCCGCGATCTCGATAGGCGAGCAGCCGATTAAAGGCCTAATCAATCCCTCAGCCATGGCCCGCATGAGCGTGGCCGAAGCGCTGACGAATATCGTTTGGGCTCCGATTACCAGGATCGAGGATATAAAGGCCTCGGGCAACTGGATGTGGGCCGCGAAGCTACCCGGCGAGGGCGCGCTGATATACGACGCGGCGGTCGCGCTCAGAGACGTGATGATCGAGTTGGGCATCGCGATAGACGGCGGCAAAGACAGTTTATCCATGGCCGCGCGCGATAACGCGACCGGCGAGATGGTCAAGTCGCCCGGAACTCTCGTCATTTCGGCATACGCCCCCGCGACCGACATCACGAAGGTTGTGACGCCGGACATAAAACATCCGGGCGGAAGCGTGCTGCTGCATGTCGATCTGGCAAAGGGCCAACGCCGCATCGGCGGCTCGGCGCTCCTGCAGTGCTTTAACCAGTTTGGCGATGAAAGCCCTGACATAGAAGATGCTGGCATCCTCCGCCGCGCGTTCGGGGCAGTGCAGGCGATGATTAAAGAAGGCGTCGTGCTCGCGGGCCACGACATCAGCGACGGCGGGCTGATAGTGGCCGCGCTGGAGATGGCGTTTTCAGGAAACTGCGGGCTTGCGCTTAATATGGCCCTCATGGACGACGATCCCATACAGGCGCTGTTCAGCGAGGAGGCCGGGCTGCTGATCGAGGCCGATGCGCAGGACGCCGAGCAGATTATCAACGCGCTCGGAGACGAGGGCGTTCAGTGCAACCTCATAGGCCGCACCGTGGCCGACGACAACGTGACGGTCATAGTGGAAGGCCGCACGCTTTTGTGCGAGCCGATGACCGCCCTGCGCGCGGACTGGGAGGAGACGGGCTACCGCTTAGAGCGGCTCCAGTGCGACCCCTCATGCGCTGACGAGGAATCGCGCAACATAATGCAGAGGCAGGGCCCGCGGTTCTCGGTGGGCTTCAAGCCCGCATTGACCGAGCCTCCGGCAGTGCGGCCCAAGGTCGCGATCATCCGCGAGGAGGGCAGCAACTCCGACCGCGAGATGTCATCGGCGTTCTACATGGCCGGGTTCGAGCCCTGGGACATCACGATCACGGACCTGATGGACGGGCGCGCCACGCTCGACGCCATGCGCGGGGTCGCGTTCGTAGGCGGCTTCAGCTACGCCGACGTGCTCGACTCGGCGAAGGGCTGGGCCGGGACTATACGTTTTAACGCGCGCACGCGTGAGGAGTTCGACCGCTTCTACGCGAGGCCGGACACCTTCAGCCTCGGCGTCTGCAACGGCTGCCAGCTTATGGCGCTGCTTGGGTGGGTTCCATGGCGCGGGATAGCGGACGCGGCTCAGCCCCGGTTTATTCACAACCGCTCGGGCCGGTTCGAGAGCCGCTTCAGCACGGTAAAGATATTTAACAGCCCCGCGATGATGCTTCGGGGGATGGAGGGCTCGGTGCTCGGCATATGGGTCGCGCACGGCGAGGGGATGCTGCATTTTCCGGACCGCGAGATATACAATAAAGCTATGGCTATGGACCTTGCGCCGGTGCGGTTCGTGGACGACGCAGGGGAGCCGACCGAGGCGTATCCCTTCAACCCTAACGGCTCGCCGCTTGGGATCACCGCACTGTGCTCCCCGGACGGCCGGCACCTCGCTCTGATGCCGCATCCGGAGAGATCGTTCCTCGCGTGGCAGTGGGCCTGGATGCCGGAGCAATGGAGGCGAGAGATGAAGGTATCGCCGTGGCTGAAGTTATTCCAGAATGCGAGGCAGTGGTGCTTGAGCCAATCATGAGATCGCTTCTGGCATTCATACTCTTGCTCATCCTACTGACTGCCGGTACCGCGCTTGCGGTGGCGCCCGAGAAGTCGGTCGACTACGACGGCGGGATTCTCGGGATGGTCACGTTTTCGGGCAGGACGCACGCGGATGCGGGCCTTAGGTGCGACGACTGCCACACGCGCATATTCCCGAGGCTCAGCGGGGCCGGACATATGACCAGCCGCGACCATATCAAGGAACTGCTCTGCGGAGTCTGCCACAACGGCAAGAGGGCGTTTAGCGTTAATGAAGAGTCGGCCTGCGACAAGTGCCATCAGCGCAATCCGGGGCCGTAATTCACCACATCATTCCTGTCCGATAGATCTTCTAAAGTCGCGCTAAATACGCGTGATACGTCGTCACCGTTCGAAAAACGATCCTCGAAGTATGTCCATATACGACTGCGGGGGTCACAGACCCCTCCTGTAAAGAAAAAGGTGCCCATGGCACCCCTAGTCTGACGCGATTTATCGCGCTTTAAAGTGGTCATTGCATAATCGTGCGAGCGGTCAACGGCATTGATTAGAGCATTTCGATTGCTGATTTGATATAATCGGGATATGAGGAAGATCAAGATAACCGCCGAGCTGTTGCCTGCCGAGGAAGGCGGCTTCGTGGTGTATTGCCCCGAACTCGACATAACCACCGAGGGCGAGACCGCCGAGGAGGCAATCGCGATGCTCAAGGATGCCGCGCTTGGGTATGTCGAGGTCACGGGCATCGAGAACATCCCCCATTTTTCCGCTAATACCGTCCGGGAAGAGCTTGAACTCGTGGTGAATGGCTAAAGCGCCTTCCGTCAGCGGCAAGGAGCTGTCCGCTGTGCTTGAGAGGGAGGGCTTCAAGCTCGTAAGGCAGACCGGAAGCCACAGGATATATCAGAAGCAGACCGAAGAAGGCACAATTACAATCCCCGTCCCGGTGCATTCGAACAAGCCGCTTAAGAAAGGCACCCTCCACGCGATCATCAAGAAAGCCGGAATCACGATGGAGAGACTTTCGTTCCTGCTCGCGATCCTGTTCGGCTAGGGGGCAGCGCCCCTTGGCTGCCGAAATTTATCGCGCTTTGATGTAGCTTATGCCTAACCGTGCGAGCGGTCAACGGCATGTTGAGGCTACCTCATTCAGCGGTTGACCAAGCAGCGTAATACGTGTCGTTCAAGTAATTTGCAAGCTTGTTGGTCCCATCAACAAACTGCTTCCATACCTGTCGAGTTTCAACAAGCAGAAAATCCAACTCAAAATCAGGAGGTTGTTGTCCAGGGATTGCCAATAATTTGCCTTTTTCTTGCTGTATTGGTGCTATCTGAGTCTCCTTAGGCCAATCCACATATGGTGTCTCATTGTGGACAAATTCATGTCGATATGTTTTCATCAGCTTTCTTGTTTCTTCTGAATCGAAACATTCATAAAGCAGACTGCACAATTCAGGGTTCTTCTTATTGGCTTTCTTGCAATATATTGAGAAAGACATTTTCTGTTTATTTGTTTCTGTATTGATAAAACATAATTTAGCATGCGAGTTCAGTAACCATGCGAGCTTTTCACGATAAGAATGTAGCCTGAATATCGCATTATCCAAGTAATATTTCGAATAAAACCAAGCTTCGCCACAGAACGATTTCGAATCCACAAAATCAAGGAATTCAGCACACTGACTTTTTGTCTTTTGCTCATTAAGGTATCTTGACCAAGCTAAGGCCCAACTGAGACTAACAGCTATAGAGCTTCCACAGTTGTAGACTTGTCTCCACCATTTTGGAATATTATTTACATCACAGTAAAACTCAATAGAATCGAGAGCGGGACGCTTCAGAATATTACCTAGAGAAATCCTGCCTTTTGGCAGTGGCAAACTGTCCCAGTCAGTATTTTCAATTTTTAAGGATGTTGCGTATTCGGCAACTATACGGAGTCTATCAAGGTAGGCTTCTTTTTCATCCATCTTTCTTCCCTCTCGGCCACCAGCAAAACCTTACGTCAGCAGGCTCGCCACAGAGATGTCCTCGTCGATCTCTTCCCAGTGTATGCCGATTCCCCGGCCTATGAGGCGCCATCCGGCGCGCTGGGCCTCGGACGCGTCACGGAGCCTAGGGAACCACTCGAACGGGACACTTATCTGCCGGCCGTCTAGGAGGCGCACATGCAACATATCGTTATCGAACCATACGGCGTTTGCTATATGAGCAGTAGACATGAGTTGATTATACCACTTCGATTATTGCCGGCCGATTGTCCCCACTCACCGCTGAGCTGTGCCCCCTTCATTAACAATAGTTAATCGAAAGTTAATAGAAAACGCACAGGGCTCAATTTTTCCTATAACCTTCTGTTTATATATAAACCAAAGTTTGGCATTCTTTAGTGTATAGTGGTGACATGAGCATGATAGAATCATATTTGATGGGCTGGACAGGCGAGGATGCAGGGTTCCGCACTTGTTCGGATAAATCGCTAAATACCGCTCTTTTTATCCGAACATCCGAACAAGACGGACTCAGTGAAGCTATATATTCCGCAGGGTTAGCCTCGTTTTTGTCTCCAACATCCGAACAAAAAAGGCAAAAACGCGCGCGCACGCGCGCGGAATGCGTAACTATACCTAAGCGCGAACGTCCGAACACGCCTTTGACCTCGTGGGGCGCGGGGGGCCTCCGTAATGTTCTCCCCCCGAAAGCGCGCCCAAATCGGCTTCAGACAAGGCAGGGCGAGAAGACCGCCCGATGGTGTACTGTGACGTACATAGAGGGCGAGTCCTCGCAGCCCAACGCAGTATCAAGCGATTTGGCGCGCTTTGCACCTATTGCCAATAACGATTATTTTGAGTACCATATACCCATGGTAATCGGCGTGCCGAAAGAGATCAAGCCCCAGGAGCACAGAGTGGCCCTCACGCCCGAGGGCGCGCGCGAACTGGTGCGCGAGGGCCACACAGTGCTGTGCGAGGCCTCGCTCGGCGAGGGCAGCGGATTTCGGGACATGGACTATATCGCGGCGGGCGCGTCGATCGTGCCCAAGGAGGCGGTGTTCGCGGACGCCGCGCTCGTCATCAAGGTCAAGGAGCCGATACCCGAGGAGTTCCCGTTCCTGCGGCCCGGGCTTGCGCTCTTCACCTTCCTGCACCTCGCGGCCAACACCGCTCTGACGGACACGCTGATGCGGGGCCGCATCACAGCCCTTGCGTACGAGACGCTCACGCGCGGCGGCCGTTTCCCGCTCCTGATGCCGATGAGCGAGATAGCCGGGCGGATGGCCCCGATCATGGGGGCGCACTACATCCAGCGCACCTATGGCGGAAGCGGCCTGCTGCCCTCTGGAGTGCCGGGCGTGGCCCCGGCGGGCATGCTCGTATTGGGCTCGGGCGTCGTAGGCTCAAACGCCGCGCGCGTCGCGGTTGGCCTCGGCATGGACGTGACCGTGCTCGGGCAGGACATCGCCCAGCTTCGCGAGATAGACCGCGAGCACTGTTTCAGGGTCAAGACGCGCGTGTTCTCGGACGAGGCGCTGGAGGAATGCCTCGCGCTGGCGGACGTCGTGGTAGGCGCGGTGCTCGTAAACGGGGAGCGCGCCCCGGTGCTCGTACGGCGCTCGATGCTCACTCTCATGAGGCGCGGCGCGGTCGTCGTGGACGTCTCGATAGACCAGGGCGGCTGCTTCGAGTCCTCGCACCCGACCACTCACGCCGACCCCGTGTTCGTGGACTCGGGCGTGGTGCACTACTGTGTGGCGAACATGCCGGGCGCGTATCCTCACACCTCGACGCTCGCTCTGACGCATGCAACGCTGCCGTACATCAGGGCGCTCGCTTCAAAGGGCATAGAGGTCGCGATGAAGAAGGACGCGGAGCTCAGAAGCGCGCTTAACGCCTATGACGGGATGATTGCCCACAGGGGGCTTGCGGAGTCGACCGGGCTGCCGTTTACGGAGTTTTAGCCGGGTGCTTGCGCTGTAGTTCGGCCAGGGCCTGCAGCCTGCGCACATGCGGGTTTACGGCCAGCACCAGGAGGTTCAGCCCGGAGGATAGCGCGAAGAACAGGCCGGTCAGAAAGAGAGCGAGAGCGGAGCCTGCCATCACCGCGAAGACGATCCACTTCGAGGCCCATACGAGCGCCCCGCCCTGGATCTTGAACTTGTAGAGGTAGTAGAGGTCGGGCTTGCCTGTCCACAGCACGTAGGCGAGCGAGGTCGAGAGTATCGCCGAGACGAGCATCGCCGCGGCGTCGCGGGCGAATATCCATACGTAGATCCCGCCGAGGCTGTGCCCGGCGGCCGCCTGCTTGAGCCTGCGCTTTATGCGGTCTTTCATCTGGTTACGAGCCCTCTCCCCGGTATCCGTTCGTGATCGGCATGCGCCGGTCTTTGCCGAACGCGCGCTGCGTGATCTTGATCCCCGGCGGCGACTGCCTTCGCTTGTACTCCGAGCGGTCGACCATCCGCACCACGCGCCTTATTATATCCTGAGGCGCGCCGGTCTGGCCAGCTATCTCGTCCATGCCGCGCTCCTGCTCGACGTAGGCGCGCAGGATCGGGTCCAGCACGTCATAGGGCGGGAGGCTGTCGGTGTCGAGCTGGCCGGGGCGGAGCTCCGCGGTCGGCTCGCGCGTGAGGACGCGCTGGGGTATCACGTCCGACTGGGCGTTGCGCCAGCGCGCGAGGCGGTATACCATCGTCTTGGGGACGTCCTTGATCACCGCGAACCCGCCTGCCATGTCGCCGTAGAGCGTGGCGTACCCCACGCTCATCTCGGATTTGTTGCCGGTCGTGAGCACGAGCGAGCCGGTCTTGTTCGAGACGGCCATCAGGAGGTTGCCCCTGATGCGGGCTTGGAGGTTCTCCTCGGCCGTGTCGGGCTTCATGCCCCTGAAGGCGTCCGCGAGCGCCGCGTCGTATGAGCGGAAGACCGGGTCTATCGGGATCGTCAGGAGTTTAAGCTTGAGCGACCGGCAGAGCGCGACGCTGTCGTCGCGGCTCATCTTCGAGGTATAGCGCGAGGGCATGAAGATGCATGTGATGTTCTCCGGCCCGAGCGCGTCGGCGGCTATCGCAGCGACGAGGGCGGAGTCCACCCCGCCGCTTAACCCTATGAGCGCGCCCTTGAAGCGGTTTTTGCGGACGTAGTCGCGCAGCCCGAGCACGAGCGCGGCATAGACCTCCTCGTCGTCCGGCATCGGCTCCGGCATAGGCGCGGGCTTTGAGGCGGGCTTGCGCTTTCTGGGCTTGAAGTCTACGTCCACGGGCTCAGCGCTCGGGGCGGCCTCGGCCTGCTTGCGGCGGCGGGGGTCCATGAGGCGGCGCATGAAGACTCCGTCGAGATCGAGGTCAGCGACGAGCAGGCCTTCCCTGAACTGTGGCCCGCGGCTGATGACCTCGCCCTGCTCGTTTAAGATCATGCTCGCGCCGTCGAAGACGAGCTCGTCCTGGCCGCCAACCATGTTTAGGTATGCGACCACGACCGAGCTGTCGGTCGCGCGCGTGCGGAGCATCGCCTCGCGCTCGGCAAGCTTGCCGATTGAGTACGGCGATGCGTTTATGTTGATGATGAGCTCCGCGCCCGCGACGGCCTGCATGCGGTGCGGCCCCTCGGGATACCAGATGTCCTCGCAGATCGTTATGCCGACCAGGACCTCGCCGATGCGGAAGACCGTCGGCGCGCATCCGGGCTTGAAGTACCTGAACTCGTCGAAGACCCCGTAGTTGGGCAGGTGGGCCTTGCGGTATGTGCCGGCTAGGTGGCCGCCCGTGAGCACAGCGGCCGAGTTATAGATGTCCACGTCGCGCTCGACGAACCCGACGACCGTGACGATCCCCTTGGGCACGGCCTTGCGCACCGCATCGAGCGCGAGGAGGTTGTCCTCGATGAAGCCCTGCTTCAGGAGCAGGTCCTCGGGCGGATAGCCGGTAATCGCGAGTTCGGGGAACGCGACCACGTCCGCGCCGAGGCCATGGGCCTCCTTTATCAAGGCAACTATCTGCCGAGCATTCCCCGCGAGGTCGCCTACCGTGGGGTTCGTCTGCGCGAGCGCGAGCCTTAGCGTCTTCATTGGGTTATAATATCCGACGCCCGGCGCTTTGTAAAGCCGCAGGCGGCAAGGAGGGCGCGGCGTGGAGCTGCTCGACGTGGTGTTTTCGGTCTCGGGCGTCAAGACCAACATACTCCTGCCGCCGCTGGTCGCGATGGCGATATCGTTTTTCACCTCGATGGGCGGCGTGTCGGGCGCGTTTCTGCTCCTGCCGTTTCAGATGAGCGTGCTTGGGTACACGAGCCCCTCGGTGAGTTCCACTAACTTCGTCTATAACATCGTCGCGATCCCAAGCGGGGTCTACCGTTTTATACGCGAGGGCAGGATGTTCTGGCCGCTTACGATGGTGATAATCCTCGGCACCCTGCCCGGCGTATTCATCGGATATTACGTCCGCGTGCTGTGGCTCCCGGACCCCAGGCGGTTCATGGCGTTCGCGGGCTGGGTGCTCTTATACATCGGCGGCAGGCTCGCATACGGCCTTATCAGGGAGCGCGCGACTATGCCTGTCGCGATACCGCCCAGGGGCTCGGTCGTTACCCCGGTCTCGGTAAGGCTGCGGCGCGTGGAGTTCGATTTCCTCGGGGAGCGCCACGGCTTCAGCACGATAGGGATGTTCATGCTCGCGCTGGTGGTCGGAGTGATCGGCGGGACGTACGGCATCGGCGGGGGCGCGATCATCGCGCCGTTTTGCGTCGCGATATTCGGGCTCCCGGTATACGCGGTGGCAGGGGCGGCGCTCATGGGCACGCTTATCACCTCGGTCGCGGGGGTCGCATTCTATAGCATCATACCCTCGGCCCAGAACACCCAGCCTGACTGGGCATTAGGCGCTTTATTCGGCGCGGGCGGGTTCGTGGGGGTATATCTCGGCGCAAGATGCCAGAGGTTTGTGCCCCAGCGCTACATCAAGATCATGCTCACCCTTGTCCTCCTCGGTCTCGCGGCGAAGTATTTGCTAAGGTAGGGTACTGACGCTTTTTGGAAAGTCGCACTAAATCGCGTGATACTGCGTCGCGAGTCAAAAATCGCCCTCGGAGTACATCCCAGTACACCATCGGGCGGTCTTCTCGCCGCTCCTAGTCTGACGCGATTTATCGCGCTTTGGTGTAGCCTCGCATAATCGCGCGAGCGGTCAACGGCATTTATTAGAGCATCCCAGCCGCTGCCCCTCGGACTGGCGATGAAATATTTCATGAGATAAAATCCGCTCGCGATGTTTTGAAAAATATTGTATTATTCATCATCCTTGCGAGTTGAGCAAATTTTGTATCTAAAGGGGTTTATTGGAGGTTAATCCGATGGAACTAAAATTAAAAGATATGTATAGCTATCTGCTCTCACATACTTTCCCGGGGTTATTTTTTGGGATAGAGATAATGTTTATATTCAAATGGTTTATGAACGTCGATTTGATATCACCAATCATTATTGAATTTACAAAGCCTGACAATGCAGGCATCGTCATTGCAGTGGTTGTTCTCTCATATGCTTTTTCCACACTATTGGGTTTCGTACTCGACGGTATCCATCATTTTGTATATGAAGATTTCATGCGAAAATTCGATGGATATAAAGATGACGATATTTTTGCTGCTATAAATACAATTGAGCGGATGCAAATATACCAACATTTCGTTGAAGATGATTACTGGTACCCCTATGAAGCATATGCAAATATTAGCATTGCAATGTTGCCTGGCCTTTTTTTATTGACATACAAGCTAATTAATTTAGGGATTACGTGGTGGATCATCTGCTTATTTACTATCGTATATATTTTAATCCTCTATATTATGTTTTATGAAGCAAAATGCACATATGAATGCTGCTGCGATAGAGAAGAACAAATAATTAAAAATTTTAGCAATGATAAGAAAGAATAATGGCATTTTTACAGAGAACGATGAATGGTTAAAATAGAAGTGGTCAAACAATTTGATGAGCAAACATTGAAAGATATCTTATTTATCCTAAGAGATTCTTTCCCATTACAATGGCGGTATGATGATGATTATACCTATTACAAATCAATGTTAAACAATAAAATGAACATACATCTTTTTCTAATAGTTGATGGTAGGAGAGTTGGTTATTTACATGCAATCCCTCATGTTGATGCGGCAGATGAATTGAAAGAAGATGATCCAGAAATGCGACCCGACTCTTCAATGTATTATATTGAAGTCGTAGGAATACGTTCCGAATACCGAGGCAGAAAAGGTTTTACGCTCATGCTTGAAGCATTAAAGCATGAATGCAGATTAAGAGGCATAAGCAAAATATCGTTGCATGCAAGGGTTCACACTAATTTTAGCGAGATTATTCAACATAAACTAAATGTCGATACTATAAGAAGGGTTGAGAAATGGAAACATTACAATTTTGAAGAACCTACTGATTATATTGAGGCATCTTTCTATTAATTACACCAACCGATGAGTTCTTCGACACTTGAGTCCACCGGCACCCATGATAATCTCTAATTAATGCCGTTGACCTTGGGGTGCGGGGTCCAGCGGCTGGATCGCATAACCCCGAAAGCGCGCCCAAATCGTCTTCAGACAAGGAAACGGCGAGGAAAACGTCCGATGGTGTACTGAGACGTACATCGAGGACGGATTTCCGAGACGTGACGCAGTATCAAGCGATTTGGAGCGCTTTGAAGAAGGCACCAGACTAGTTGAACTGCACTCCCACGCGGTAGAGGTTGGAGGTTAGGCGCGAGGTCCACATCACCTGCGCCGTACACGGACAGTGCATGATCTCGGCGCTCGTGATCTCGATCTCGGTGCCCGCCTGCAGCGGGACGGAAGTGAACAGGCCCGCGCCGTTACGGCTCAGGTTGGTCGTAACGGCCGAGCAGGTGTCATACTCCGTGCGGCCGTAAACGCTCTTAAGGTAAGCGTAGTCGATCGTAACGCTGTAGAAATCGCGCCTGTCAGTCCTCTTGTCAGATGCCGCCATGCATCTCTCCCTCGCGCCTGCCCGTGAAACCCCCTAGGCCAGGCACCATTAAAATACACCTTTCATGCCGTATAGGCAAATTAAATATATTTATGAGAGCGATCCGCCGCGCCTATGGGCCGGGTGGCTTATAATAATGAACGATGTTGGATGCCTTGAAGCTCATGGCCGTATTCGCGGCGGTGGTCGCGCTGCTGCGCTACAAGGTCCCCGTAGGGCTCTCGATGCTCGGCGGCGCGCTCCTGATGGCGCTGCTCTACGCGATGCCGCCGGGCGCGATCATGGACGCAGCGCGGGTCGCATTCATAGGCAGGACGACGTTTGAGTTCCTGGGGGCGCTGATGCTGATCCGCGTGCTGGAGCAGGTGATGAGGGAGCGCGAGCTGCTGGCGCGGATGATGTCGGCCTCGCGCGCGTATCTCATAAGCCGGAGGGCCGGGATCGTCGCGATGCCCATCCTGATCGGGCTTCTGCCCTCTGTAGGCGGGGCGTATTTCTCGGCCCCGATGGTCGAGGAGTCGACGGCCGGCACGGGGATGACGGCCGAGGAGAAGGGGTTTATCAACTTCTGGTTCCGCCACATATGGGAGCCGACGCTGCCGCTCTATCCGGGCCTGCTGCTCGCGACCGCGGTCTCGGGGCTGCCGCTGCGCACGCTCGTCGCGGCCAACACCGGCGTGACCCTCGTGATCCTCATAACCGGCTTCGTCTTCAGCATGCGCGACCTGCGGGGGCTCCGCGCCGAGGCCGCAACGCGCAACCCGCGCGAGCTCTGGAGCTTCCTGCCCCTGGTCGCGATACTCGTTATGGTGATGGCGTTTAACGTGACGCTCTATATCGCGATGGCCGTGGCCATAGCGGGGCTTTACGCCGTATGCCGCATGAGCTGGCGCGAGATAGGCCGCTCGCTGCGCGCCGGGCTGTCGTGGGAGCTGGTGGCGCTGATCTGGGGCGTGATGTTCTTTAAGGCCGTGATGGAGGGCTCCGGGGCGGTGGGGGGCATGAGCGCGTCGTTCGCGGGGGCCGGGATACCGCTATGGGCCGCGCTCGCGGTGCTGCCGTTTCTGACAGGGCTGTTGACCGGCTTCACCATCGGATTCGTCGGCGCGACCTTCCCGCTCCTGCTGAGCCTGCCCGGCGGGGGCTCGGTTGCGGCCGTGAGCTTCGCCTTCGCGTGCGGGTACATAGGGGTGCTGCTCTCGCCCGTGCATATATGCTTCGTGCTCACGCGCGACTATTTCAAGGCGGACCTCGGCGGCAGCTACAGGATGATGCTCCTGCCTCTGGTGCTCGTCGCGGCATACTCAGCCGCGCAGTACGCGGCGCTCTCGCTC
This sequence comes from Nitrospirota bacterium, assembly GCA_963721805.1. Lineage (GTDB taxonomy): Bacteria > Nitrospirota > Thermodesulfovibrionia > Thermodesulfovibrionales > JdFR-86 > CAVRJY01. The sequence goes on from CAVRJY010000005.1 coordinate 58,043, forward strand.
TGGATGCGATAGCGCACGCATCTTGACACATCGACTGCGGTTACTATACTTTAGAAGTTTGGGGGAGAATGATTACGGAGGATTGCACTGATGTTTATTAAGCTCAATATAGGCCAGAGGCTCGGGGCCGGCTTCACGCTGCTGGTCGCGCTGATGGTCCTGCTCGTGATAATAGGCCTGGTCGGGATGAAGAAGATCCGCACCGAACTCGACATCGTCGTCGGCGAGAACAACGTAAGGGCGGTCACGGCCAACGAGATGGTCGAGCAGGTCCGAAACGTCGCGATCACTATCCGCAACATCCTGCTGACCACGGACCAGGCATTCGTCGGGGCCGAGGTCGATAGCGTCAAGGAGCGCCGCGCGATCTACAACAAGGACTTCGAGAAGCTCGTGCTCATGATCCCGAAGGAAGACTCCCAGGCATGGGCCCTGATACAGAAGGTCAAGGAGGCGCAGGCCATTGCCGGCCCGCTGACCAACAAGGTAATAGACCTCGGGCTCGACGGCAGGGACAAAGAGGCCGCCGAGATCATGATCAAGGAGACCGGCCCGGCGGTCGGCGACCTCATCGACGCGCTCCAGACGCTGGCCGACTTCCAGCAGTACGAGACCGAACTCGCGTACCAGTCCGCGCAGGTCACGTACAAGAAGGCCCAGATCATACTGCTTGCCATCGCGGCCGTCGCGATACTGATCGCGATCATCGCGGCTACGGTGCTCCGGCGCGGGATCATAAGACCCCTCAACGCGGGCGTCGACGCCGCGGGCATGATAGCGCGCGGGGACCTCACCCTGAAGATCGACGGCGGCGGCACCGACGAGATCGGCCTCCTGATGCGCTCGATGAAGGACATGGCCGACAAGCTCCGCGGGATCATCGGCCAGATCAAGGCCGTGTCGGTCTCGCTCAACGACGCCAGCACGCACCTGAGCGGGAAGTCCGAGCAGATATCCGAGACGACCTCCAGCCAGTCCTCGCGCTCCACGCAGATAGCGACCTCGGCCGAGGAGCTCACCCAGACCGTCATAGACGTCGCCAGAAACGCTTCCAGCATCGCCGACAGCGCCAAGAGCACGGTAGAGAAGGCCCAGGAGGGCGACCGCATCGTCGAGGCCTCGGTCAAGGAGATCCGCGAGATCGCGACCGCCGTAAGCGGCACCTCGAAGGTGCTGGAGTCCCTGCACGAGCGCTCGAAGCAGATCGGCGAGATCGTCAAGGTCATCAACGACATCGCGGACCAGACGAACCTGCTGGCCTTAAACGCGGCCATCGAGGCAGCGCGCGCGGGGGAGCAGGGCCGCGGCTTCGCGGTCGTCGCGGACGAGGTAAGGAAGCTCGCCGAGCGCACCGCGCGCGCGACCTCGGAGATCGGCGGGATGATAACCTCGATCCAGCGCGAGGTCGACGAGTCGGTCGGCTCGATGAAGGGCGCTATCACGAAGGTCGACACCGGCGTGCAGCTCTCGACCCGCGCCGGACAGCAGCTCAAGGAGATAGTCTCCAGCATCAGCGACCTGCAGGGCCTCGTCCAGCAGATAGCGTCTGCCACCGAGGAGATGTCCGCCGTGGCCGAGGGCATAGGCTCGGACATATCGAGCATCGCTGAGTCGTCAAACGACCTGTCCTCGGGCACGATAGAGATCGCGCGCTCATCGTCCGAACTGGCGCAGATAGCTTCGACGCTCAAGCACACGATGGACGGGTTTAAGATCTAGGGGGCGACTGCCCCCTCTTCCTGTTCGAGCCGCCAGAGGCGACTCTCACTAATAAGGGGCCTGCCGGCCCCTTTTCGCTTTCTAACCCGATATATTCGAAATTCATTGATTCTTCACACGCCAGCGTTAAACTATAAAGTTAGAAACATCCTCTGCCCGCGCGGAGGGGAAAATCCATTAGGGAGGCGTATCGAATGAGAAAAGTACTGTTAGTCTTGATGGGAGCCGTATTTGCCTTGAGCCTCATGACTTCCGCGTATGCCATGACAAACTCCGCAACCGCCGGCAAAGGCGCTGGCACCGCGATTGCCGGGACTCAGACCGGGACGCATGCCGGCAAGACCGGAACTCACAGGCATGCCGGCTACAAGGGCTCGCATAAGCATGCGGCCAACAAGACCGGCGTGGCAAACACGACAGCCAAGTAATAACTCTGAATATTACGAGCGAAGAGGGAAAGGGGGCCGGATGGCCCCTTCTCTTTTATGGGAGGGGTCCGTGACCCCCGCAGGTGTACTGGGATGTACTCCGAGGGAGCGGCTGCGAGCCGTGACGACGTATCACGCGATTTCGGCTCGCTTTCTAGAAGGAGTGTGAGCTTTTCATTAATAGGCTAACTCCGAGGTAGGTGAATAGTACAACCCCGAATCCCGCTGTGCCGACGATCGAAACCTTCCGCCCCTGCCAGCCGCGTACGAGCCGCGCGTGCAGGTAGAAGCCGTAGTAAATCCAGAGCACCGTGGTCCAGACCTCCTTCGGGGTCCATAGCCAGTACGTCCCCCACGCGAAATACGCCCATATCCCCCCGGCGATCATCGAGAGGCTGAACAGCCCGTAGCCTGTAAATATAGTGCGGTACTGCATCCGCTCTATCGCATCGTCGCGCTCGATCAGGTATATCGCACCGAGCACCGTGGCCACGGCGAAGACCGCGTATGAGAAGAACGAGAGCGCCACGTGGAGCTCGAACCAGTAGGTGCGCAGAATCGGGGGGAGGAACCCGGCATGAGGGGGCGTGGCGAGGGCGACCGCGGTGCACAGCGCGCAGATGAGCGCGAGCACTCGGAAGTAGGCCGGGCGCTGCGGGCCTGAGTGGTGCACCGCGAGGCCGAAGGCCGCGACCGAGGCCGCGAGGAAATTAAGCGTATCGTGAACGCCGATCAGGGGCAGGCGGCCCATCACGAGCCCGCGCGAGGCGATATAGGCAGCCTGCGCGATGAGCCCGGCATACAGCAGCGGCCTCCAGGCCAGCGCGCCTATGTATAGACCGAGGGCGATAGCTGGCAGCGCGGCCAGGGAGAGGCCCTGTGGGTCGTTCAACCGAAGATCTTTCCGGGGTTGAGGATGCCCTGCGGGTCGAAGACCGCCTTTATCCCACGCATCAGCGAAAGCTCGCGGGCCTTGATCTCCATGCCGATATAAGGGGCCTTCGTGAGCCCGACGCCGTGCTCGCCCGAGATCGTGCCTCCAAGTTCGATCACCTTCAGGAATATTTCGCGCACGAGGCCCTCGGCCCGGTGGCGCTCGTCCGGGTCGTCGCGCTCAAACAGGATATTGACGTGGATGTTGCCGTCCCCGGCATGGCCGAAGTTTACGATCTTTATCTTGCTGCGCTCGCTGAGACCGCGCATGTGCCCGAGCATCTCGGCCATGCGGCTGCGGGGCACTACGATGTCCTCGCTGATCTTCGCGAGACCTAAATTAAACAGTGCGGGCGAGACCGAGCGGCGGCACTCCCAGAGCCGCTCGCGCGCCGTGGCGTCCGGGGCGACCTCGGCCTCCCCGCCCAGGCGGCGGACCTCGGCCACGACTCGCGCCGCCTCCTGCTCTATGGCGCGCGGGTGGCCGTCAAGCTCGATCAGCAGCAGGGCCTCGACGTCCTTCGGCAGGCCGGTCGGCTTGAAGGCCTCTACGGCGCGTATCGCCTCGCGGTCCATGAATTCGAGCGTGCGCGGGATTATGCGCGCCGCGGTGATAGCGGCCACGGCCTCCCCGGCCGCCTCGATGTCCGCGAAGTACGCAAGCAGCGTCGTGATCTCGAGCGGCTCGGGCAGCACGCGCAGCCGGATCTTCGAGAGCACCACGAGCGTGCCCTCCGATCCGGTGATCAGGCGCGTGAGGTCGTAGCCGACCACACCTTTGTGCGTGCGCACGCCGGTGTTTATTACCTCGCCGGAGGGCAGCACGCATTCGAGGCCCATCACGTAGTCGCGCGTGACGCCGTATTTTAGCGCCCTCGGGCCGCCCGCGTTTTCGGCCACGTTGCCGCCCAAGGTGCAGAAGTTCATGCTCGCGGGGTCGGGGGGATAGAACAGCCCGACTCCGGAGAGCGCGCGCTGGAGCCGCCCGTTTATCACTCCCGGCTCGACCACGCAGGTGAGGTTCTGCTCGTCGACGTCGAGGATGTGGTTCATGCGCTCGGTGCTCAGCACTATCGCGCCGGTGGAGGGCACCGAGCCCGCGGTCATCCCGGAGCCCGCGCCGCGCGGCACTATCGGGAGGTTACGCTCAGAGGCGTACCGCACCATCGCCGAGATGTCCTCGGTGCTGCGGGGCCATGCGACCATCGCGGGCTTCCCCTCGAGGCCGGAGGCGTCGAAGCCGTAGCATACCAGGTCTTCAGGGGAGGTCGAGACCGGCATGTCCGGGAGATTCGTAAACCCCGTCTTAGACATAGCGTTATGCCCTCGCTTTCGTTATCTTGCAGCCCTCGCTTGTTAATTTGCAGCATGCACACCTTGCGGCCGAGCACTCGCCGGAGATCCCCATGTGGCAGAGCGCAAAGTCATATTTTAACGGATCGGCGGGGTCGAGCGCGCGAAGAGAGGCCGTGATCTCAAGCGCGGTCTTCCAATCATTAGAGGCGCGCGACGTAAGAGACAGGCACCGCCCTATGCGGCCGATGTGCGTATCGAGCGGGATGACGAGCTTCGACGGGCTCACGGAGCGCCATAGCCCCATGTCTATGTCCGCGCGCCTGACCATCCACCTGAGATACAGGCACATGCGCTTCGAGGCCCCGCCCGTGGCCGGGGACGGCAGCATCTGCCTGAGACCGGGTGGCAGGCCCAAGGGCCTTCCCTTACCGCCATAGACCGCTGAGGTATCTACGCCCAGTGCCTCGTCGACGAACCCGGCGATCATAGCGCCGGTGTCCTCGTCATCAGGGCGCATGTGGCGCGTGAACGCGGCTTCTAGCGTGCCGCGGCGGCGGAGCATCTCGCCGGTGATGTATATGAGCGCGGCGATATCATCGGCGCTCTGGAAGCGGTACTTCGCGCCGCCGAGTTTCTTCGCGTCGCGCCGGGGGTTGAATGAGGCGATGAACTCGTGCGGGTGCTCTCCCATAGCTCTGAAGAGTCTTTCGAGCACCGCGCTAAATAGCGCGACGCGTCCGTATGCGAGGCAGGCCGAGATGAACCCGACCGCCTCGCGGTCCGGGGCGGCCTTATAGCTTAAGGGGAAGCGGATCGGGTCGTGCTTCACGCGCTCGGCGAAGGGATAGCTTATATAGAGCCGCTCTAGCATGGCCTTGAGGCTGGCGCGGTTCATCGCGCTTTCTCCGGTTTGGGCTTGAACCCGAAGCAGCCCTCGGCCCCGTAGCACCCCGCGCGCCTGAGCTTGCAGGTGACGTTGACGCAGATCGTCCGCTCGGCGGCCGACTCGGCGGCCTTCCGGTGCGTGGTGACATACGGGTCTATCGGTGCGGGGCTTGAGTACCTGTCTTTCTTCTTCATCTCGGCACCTTTATTATATGCCTCACCGCGCCGCCTGAGTGCGGGAGTTCGACGTCTATGACCTCGCACTCGACCCCGGCGATCTCCTCTTCGTAACGCGGCCCTTTATTCAGCACGAAAGCGCCGCCGGGGGCGACTATGTCCCCTGCCCCTTCAATAAATTCCCTCACACTAAATAGCGCGCGCGTCACCGCGATGTCCGCGCTGATGCCCGAGGCCTCCGAGACCTTGGCGTTGATAACCGTGATGCCCGTAAGATTGAGCCGCCGGATGATATGCCGAAGGAACGCGCACTTCTTCTTCGCGGGCTCGATCAGGTATACCGTGATATCCGGGCGCATTATCTTGATAGGCACGCCCGGAAACCCCGCGCCGGTGCCGATGTCCGCGAGGCTGTGCACCTCCGGGCCGATAGCGCGCAGGTATAGGCAGCTGTCCAGCATGTGCTTTACAGCGATCTCATTGGCGTCGCGCAGCGCGGTGAGGTTGTGCGTGCGGCCCCAGCGGCTGAGCTCGTCCATGTGAAGCACCATAGCCGAGACCTGCGCGGCGGTGGCCTCGATGCCGAGGCTGGCGAGGCCGTCTGAGATTATCTCATCAGGCCGCACTCCGGCGGTCCCTCTCTAACATTATGATCAGGAGTGAGAGAGCGACCGGCGTGACGCCGGGTATGCGGCTTGCCTGCCCGAGGCTCCGGGGCCTGACCTCCTCGAGCTTGTGGCGCACCTCGGTCGAGAGGCCGGTGATCGCGGCATAGTCGAACCCGGCCGGGATCGCCATCGACTCGGCGCGCCGCAGCTTCTCTGCCGCCTCGCGCTGGCGCAGGATGTAGCCCGAGTACTTCACCTCGGTCTGGATCAGCATCGCATCGTCGGCACTGAACTCGGCGGCGGGCGGCGATATGCGCGAGATCGAGGGATAGTCCATCTCCGGCCGCTTAAGCAGCGTATCGAGCATCACACTCTCGGCAATCGGCGAGGTCCCGCGCTCGCTAAGTATTGGATTTGCGTCACGCGGCTTGCAGCGCGTCGTGCGGATGCGCTCGATCTCGGAAAGCACCAAGCGGCGCTTTTCGCTAAACGCACGGTGGGCATCATCAGAAATCAGCCCGGCCTCGTGGCCCTTGTCCGTCAGGCGCATCTGGGCGTTGTCGTGGCGCAGCAGCAGGCGGTATTCCGCGCGCGAGGTGAACATGCGGTACGGCTCGTTCGTGCCCTTTGTCACGAGATCGTCTATCAGGATGCCGATGTACGCCTCGTCGCGGCCAAGGATCAGCGGAGCGCGGCCCTGAAGCGAGAGCGCGGCGTTTATCCCGGCCATTATCCCCTGTGATGCGGCCTCCTCGTACCCGGAGGTCCCGTTTATCTGCCCGGCGAGGTAGAGACCGCGTACCGCCTTGGTCTCTAATGAGTGCGTGATCTGCGTGGGGTATACGAAGTCGTACTCTATCGCGTATGCCGGGCGCATGATCTCGGCGGCCTCAAGCCCCGCGATAGAATGAACCAGCGCGACCTGCACGTCATATGGCAGGCTCGTCGAGATCCCGTTTGCGTAGTATTCCTCGGTCTTCAGCCCTTCGGGCTCCAAAAATACCTGATGCCGCTCGCGCGCGGCAAAGCGCATCACCTTGTCCTCTATCGAGGGGCAGTATCTGGGGCCTATGCCTGTTATCTGTCCACTATACAATGGTGAGCGGTCCAGAGATCCACGGATGATCTCGTGCGTGGTCGCGTTCGTATATGTCATGTAGCACGGGAGCTGTTGGTTCGTGATCTCGCGGGTCGAGTGCGAAAACGGGGGCGGCGGGACGTCGCCATAGTGAGCGGTCGTCTTTGAGAAGTCTATCGAGCGGGCGTCTATACGGGGCGGTGTGCCGGTCTTGAGGCGGCCCAATCTCAGGCCCATCGCAGGCGAGAGATTCGGATATGCCTAACGCGGGGAACTCACCGGCGCGTCCTGCGCTGATCTGGCTCAGGCCTATGTGCATCAGTCCGTTCAGAAACGTACCGGTCGTGACGATCACCGAGCGCCCAGCGATGAACACGCCGATGTTATCGATAACGCCTGTGACTCGTCCGCCCTCATGCGTTATGTCCACGATATTGGCCTGCCGGATCGTGAGGCCCGCCTGCGCCTCGATCGACTGGCGCATATTGGTGCGGTACAGGGCGCGGTCGGCCTGCGCGCGGAGCGACCAGACGGCGGGGCCCTTAGAGAGGTTGAGCATCTTGAAGTGGATGCCCGAGCGGTCGGTGACGCGCGCCATCTCGCCGCCCAGCGCGTCGATCTCGCGGACTAGGTGGCCCTTCGCGAGCCCGCCGATGGCCGGGTTGCAGGACATCTGGCCTATCGTATCGAGGTTCATCGTGCAGAGGCACGTACGCATACCCATCCTAGCCGCAGCCAGAGCGGCCTCGCAACCGGCGTGGCCGGCACCGATAACTATTACGTCGAATGACATCCCTTATAATAACATCCGCGCTATTTCAGTCGCCTTCTTCAAAGTCGCGCGAAATACGCGTGATACTGCGTCAGGGCTTCAGAAATCCGTCCTCAACGTACGTCACAGTACGCCTCGGACGTTTTCATTGCCCTTCCTTGTCTGACACAATTTCTCGCGCTTTAGCAATGAGCTGCCTGCGCGTGCGAGCGGTCAACGGCTTTGATAAGAGGGGGCACTCGGCCCGGCCGCTGCTCCGGAGCTCCCGAGGAAGGCTATTAATTAAGCAGAAGATGTTTTATTGAAAGCTCTCCCTGAGTGAATCCATGAAGCAATTACAGCTATCAATAAAACCAAATCAAATAAAATAAGGCATTTTTCCCAGCGTGTAATATTTTGAAGAGAGTCATAATTAGATATCAAAAAAATCAATAAAGGACCAAGCGGCATAAGAACCAGTAAAAAATTACGCCCCAAGGCTACAAGCCATAGCTGTCCGCTAGTACTTTGGTGAAAGGTTTCCCATTCAAATGCATCATTGTAAGTTAATAATCTAATTCTTGGATATAAAATGCTTGAAAAATACCTTCCGATTCTGTAAACCATAAGCTGATTATCGTAATACAGCAAAACAAGAGGTGCCGTTATAATTGGAGCAACGAGCATAATTGATGCAAATGATTCTTCTCCATGGAGTTTAACATAAGCCGCAAGTGCACCAGCTAAAATCACTATCAGAACATTAAGTATTGTTGAGTTAATTGTAAGTCTAGTCTTTTGTTCATCGCGCAAGGCTCGGTATTCTGTGAGATAAACTTCAATATCTTTCTTGTCCTGTATTTCTTCTGACATTAACAAACACCTTTACCTATCAACCTTGTCCCAGCTTTCGTTGAAGCCCTAAGGGCTCGCCTTGCCATTATCATAAACTGCCTACATTTATCTGTCAATAATATTTTGCAGCAAGACAACCGTGAGGCTTAATCATATCGCCATATTCGCATACGTTCGGAACTGGTTTATGGGAAAGAGTTCCCATGGCATCTCTCTTCATTAACCATAGTTAATCGAAAGTTAATAGAAAACGAATGGCCCCTAATTTTTCCTATTATCTTCGGTTTATATATGAACCAAAGTTTGGCATTCTTTAGTGTATAGTGGAGGCTATGAGTATGATAGAGTCCTATTTGATGGTCGCGGCAAGTGTTATGGATGTCCGCGCCGCGTGTTCGGATAATGGGCCAAAAACATCGCTTTTTATCCGAACATTCGAACAGGGGAACTTTTCAAAAGCTAGTAAATCCGGTGGGTTAGCTCCGATTTTGCCCCCAACATCCGAACAAAATCGGCAAAAACGCGCGCGTGCGCGCGCGGTATGCATATATATGCCTAAGCGGGGATATCCGAACATGCCGTTGACCGCTCGCACGCGCAGGCGGGAGAAACTTAAAGCGCGAGAAATCAGCGTCAGACTAGGAGCGGCGAGGGAAACGTCCGAGGGTGTACTGAGACGTACATCGAGGACGGATTTCCGAAGCCGCGACAACGTATCACGCGATTTGGCGCGCTTTGGAGAAAACTACAAACGCAGCTTTCTCTTACTCGGCCTCTACGATCTTGTAGTTTACGTTGTGTTCCAGATCCTTGCGCAGCGAATGATACACCGAGCAATACTTGTCCTTGGAGAGCGCAATCGCCCTGTCCATCTTCTTCGGGTCAATATGCTTGCCCGTGATCGTTATCATCAGGTCGATGCGCTTGAAGTACTGCGGAGGCGTCGGGTTGCGCCATCCCATCGTCTCGATCTTGAAGTCCTGGATATCTACGCGCATCTTCTGAAGGAAGCTCACCATGTCTATGGCCATGCACGCGGTTACGGAGGCCAGCAGGCTCTCCGTCGGCATGCAGCCCCACTCGACCTTCGCGTCGTAGTCGATGACGTAGCCGGTCGATGTGCGCGCGGCGAATATGAGGTCCTTGTCGTAGGTGAGGGTGAGCTTCATCTCGGGGTTAATCTTGCCCTTGTAGCCCTCGAGCTGCTCTTCAAGCTGCGGTTCTTCTGCCATGGTTCGGGTCTCCTTGTATTGGGGCGGGCGCGGCTGCTAGAGGATGAGTTCGAGCTGCTGCAGGTGCTCGCCCGGGAAATTGATGGGGTATGCGTTGTCGAAGCACGCGGCGCAAAAGTTCTCGGGCTGCGGCACGATCTCGCGGAGCCCTTCGAGGCTGATGTACGCAAGCGAATCGGCGGTAGTGTAGCGCCTGATCTCCTCGACCGAGTGGGACGAGGCGATCAGCTCCTGCCGCGTCGGGGTGTCGATGCCGTAGAAGCACGGCCCGACGGTCGGCGGGGAGGAGATGCGCAGGTGGACCTCCTTGGCGTGGCCCTGCTCGCGGATCATCTTGACGATCTTCTTGCTCGTCGTGCCGCGCACGATCGAGTCGTCGACTACGACGACGCGCTTGCCCTCAAGCAGGCTGCGCACCGGATTGAGCTTGATCTTGACGCCGAAGTGGCGGATGTTCTGCTTGGGCTCGATGAAGGTGCGGCCGATGTAGTGGTTCCTGACGAGGCCGAAGTCGAAGGGGATGCCGCTTTGCTCGGCGTATCCGAGCGCGGCGGGCACGCCGCTGTCAGGCACCGGGATGACTATGTCGGCCTCGACGCCGGACTCTATCGCGAGCCGCCTGCCGAACTGCTTGCGGATCTCGTTGACGTTCGTGCCGCCGTAGATGTAGCTGTCCGGGCGGGCGAAGTAGATGAACTCGAATATGCACGATGCGCGGCGGATGCTCGGCACCGCGCGGATCGACTGGATGCCCTTGTCGTTGATTATGATCATCTCGCCGGGGGCGACGTCGCGCAGGTATGTCGCGCCGACGAGGTCGAACGCGCAGGTCTCGGAGGCCACGACGTATGCGCCGTTTGAGATCTGACCGAGGCACAGGGGGCGCACTCCGTGCGGGTCGCGCACCGCGATGAGCTCGTTTTCGCGAAGTATCAGGAGGCTGTATGCCCCGGCGACCTCGTGCATCGTCTCTATGACGCGGTGGCTGAAGTCGTCGCTGCGGGAGCGCGCTATCAGGTGGATGAAGACCTCGCTGTCGGAGGTGGTCTGGAAGATCGCGCCCTCCTCCTCGAGCTTCTGGCGGAGTTCGGCCGCGTTTACGAGGTTTCCGTTGTGGGCCAGGGCGAGCGTGCCTAGGGCGAACTTCGCCGAGATCGGCTGGACGTTCTTGAGCCCGCCGCCGCCCGCGGTGGAGTAGCGGTTATGGCCAATGGCGATATGTCCGGGGAGTTTCTTGAGGCGCTTCTCGCTGAAGATGTCGGCCACGAGCCCGATGGCCTTCTCGGTGTTCATGACCTTGCCGTCGGAGGAGGTTATGCCCGCGCCCTCCTGCCCCCTGTGCTGAAGGGCGTACAGGCCGAGGTATACGAGGTTGGAGGCCTCGGGATGGCCGAATATGCCGCATACGCCGCACTCCTCGTGCATCTTGTCCAGGATCATGGCACCCCGCTCGTTAGTGTCCAGTGTTTAGAGCCCCAATGCGTTGCGAAAGCAGGTGCGACTTAATATAATAACACACCGGCGAGGGCCGGCGCACCCGCGCCGGAGGGGCACGCACCTCAAAATTTGGCAACACCCCGGAACATTTTTGTGATATTCTATTCATATATGTGTTCATCGGTGCCGAGGGCCAAGATAATGATCGTGGAGGACGAGCGGCTGCTGGCCCTCAACCTCAGGCTGTCGCTGGAGGGTATGGGCTACACCGTCACCGGCATCGCGGATTCGGGCGAGTCTGCCGTGAGCGAGGCCGGGGCCTCGAGGCCGGACATCATCCTGATGGACATAAAGCTCAAGCCCGGCTCGATGGACGGCATAGAGGCCGCCACGCGCATCAGGGACCTCTACCACATCGGGTATATTTACGTCACCGGCAACTCCGACGAGAGCACCTACCAGCGGGCGATGAAGAGCATGCCGCTGGGGTACTTCAACAAGCCGCTCAACGAGGATACCTTAGACCAGGCCATACAGGAAGCCATCACCCGCGACTCCAACTAGTCCGCAGTCTTTTTCAAAGCGCTCCAAATCGCTTGATACGTCGTCATCAGTCGAAAATAGTCCTCGGAGTATGTCCATATACACCTGCGTCCTATTTTCGCCTTCTTCCTAGTCTGAAGACGATTTGGCCGCGCTTTCGGGGGTTGGTCGCGGCCCAGCCGCTGGACCCCCGCACCCCCAAGGTCAACGGCTTAGATTAGATATTATCTGACAATCGAACGGACGACTTTTAGGATGAGGCGCTGTTTATCTTCACCAGCTTCCTTGACTAGGCTGCTGATTTCCTTTGCCAGTTCCTGTGAAGATTTTTTATGATGTGAGAACTCGAAGAAATCCTTCATATCCATTTTCAAAGACTTGGCTATTGCCGCCAGTGTATCCATCGAGGGGAACCCCCTCCCTACTTCAATCCGGCTAAGGTGCTTCGGGTCTATATCTATCATCTCGGCAAGCTTTTCCTGAGACAAGCCCCTCAGCTTTCGCAGTTCTTTTATCCTTGCCCCAAGTAATCCTTTTGGTGTCTCCATAATCTTCCTCCATCAATAATCGCTTTTCAGGAGGGTTTTTATAACTATCTTAAATGGCGATAAGTAATTGCCTTATCTACATTTGATATAGTAAACTCTACATTGCAGATAGATATTAGAGGCAAGTCCGGCTTAATATGCTGAATCATGATGCCGTAAGGGGCACGATATGACGGAAGACAACGAACTCTAAAATGACACACCTGCACAACAGCCAGCCTGTCGGCATCCACTTCCTTGTCGAGTTTTTCGGCTGCTCGGAGGAGCAGTTGGATTCGCTCCGCTTCTGGAAGAAGCTGCTTGCGGATGCGGTCAAGGGCAGTGATATAAAGATGCTGAATAAGCACTTCTATCATTTCAAGCCCCATGGCATAACCGGATATCTCCTGCTTTCCACGTCCCATATATCGGTGCATACATGGCCCGAGTATGCCTATGTCGCCTGCGATGTCTTTAGCTGCGGCGGGAAAGCCGAGACTAAAAGCATTGTAAAGCACATTACGGACAATCTTAATCATGACACGGTGAAGATAAAGAAAATGAAACGGGGATTTAGGATTTTTTCTGACAAAGGAGGTCATCTTAGCTAATATGGTTGGGAAAATCGGTTTTCAAACTGAGATAATTCAAGGATATAGAGAAGAATATTTCAAATCAATTTTAAAGCTCGAACCATTATTCCCGATTTCCATCCAAGACTCAAAAGATAAAACAATTGAACATTTGAAAACACCTTCAAACATTAATATTTTTCTCAGGAAAGATGAAAGCATAATCGGCTGGATCTTGGGGACGCCACAAAATACTATCTATGAAGAACTAAAAACCGATGATATTGAGATCAAGCCCGATGACGAAATGTATTATATTGATAAAGTTGTTGTAGTACCTGAACACCGCGAAGGTCTAACCTTTCTCAGGTTGGGAGACGCGCTAATCAATGAGGCAAAAAAACGAGGTTGTCATAAAATATCTGCACATATCGTATCTGACAACGGACTCCATAAAATAATTATAAGGAAATTTGGCAAATTTATCATAACAAGGAGAAAAGTGTCTTTAGCAATACATGATTTTATTCCATTTGAGTATATTGAAATATGCTTACCTAAATGACTTACCGATGAAAGGCGAGGGCACCAAGGAGAACAGCACAGAAAAGCTGTTGTCTTATGGCGGCAGGATTGCTGAGCTATCCATCGGAATTACCGCAAGTCAATTTTTAGTGTTCGTTTTCGATTATCTTCTTTATCCGTTTATCGTTTATCAATTCGGGCTTCTCATGGGCGGGATTGTAATGACTATTTTTTCATTGATTGCTTGTTTACTTGTAATGAAAGTTTATGATTGGTCTAAACGGGATTGGTTAGGCATTGAGTCAATAAAACGGTTAAAGGAATACACAGGAGGTAGAAAAACAGGAAAGATACTGTCATGGATATTAAGACAGAGTAATCCAGTGGTCATGCTATTTCTCTCAATCAAGTTTGACCCATTTATCGCAACTATATACATGAGACATGGAAGCCACCAATATAACGGCATGAGCAAGAGGGATTGGAAGATATTCTTTACAAGTCTTGTACTCAGTAATATCTATTGGACACTCGCAGCCTTCACAGGGGTTACGGTCATAGAGTACGCATGGAGGCACTTATTCAAATAAGCCGTTGACATTGGGGGCGCGGGGGGCGTCCGTTGCAGTGCCCCCCGAAAGCGCGCCCAAATCGTCTTCAGACAAGGCAGGGCGAGAAGACCGCCCGATGGTGTACTTGGGCGTACATAGAGGGCGAGTCTTCGATGCCCAACGACGTATCAAGCAATTTGGCGCGCTTTAAAGAAAGCGAGCTAGTAGAAAAGTTCGAACCGTCTGGTTCGAACGTTGATTAACAAGGCGGCGGCTATGTAGTTGCCGGCCAGCGCCGTCCCCCCATAGCTCATGAACGGCAGCGGTATGCCCACGACCGGCATCAGCCCCAGCGTCATCGAGACGTTGATCACGGTATAGAGGAAGAACATGAAGGTGATGCCCGTTGCGAGCATGCGGCCGAAGTCGTCCTTGGCCTTCCCTGCAGTATCGAGGCCCCGGTGCAGGAGCGTGAAGTACAGCCCCAGCAGCGCCAGCGAGCCTACCAGCCCCCACTCCTCGGCGAAGATCGAGAAGATGAAGTCCGTGTGCTTCTCTGGCAGGAACCTAAACGGCCCCTGCGTGCCCTTGAGGTAGCCCTTGCCGAACAGCCCGCCCGAGCCCACCGCGACCTTCGACTGGTTGATGTGGTAGCTCAGGCCGTCGGGGTCGCTGTCGGGGTCCACGAAGGACAGTATGCGGTTTTTCTGGTAGTCCTTAAGGTGGTCCCAGGCCACGGTGCCCGCGACCGGCAGCACGACCAGCGAGACCAGCACGCTCACGATCAGGAGCTTCTTGCCGACGCCCTTGGCGAGCACCATCAGCACGAACATCCCAAGCAGTATCACCGCGGTGCCGAGGTCCGGCTGCTTGATGATCATCAGCACCGGTACGAGCGTGAAGGACAGAAACGCGGTTATCACCTGCCGGGCCGTAAGCGCCCCCTCTATGCCCGAGAGGTAGCGCGAGAGCATCATCAGGTATGCGAGCTTGAAGACCTCGCTCGGCTGGAACTGCACCCCGCCGACGGATATCCACCGCTTGGCCCCCATGCCGGTATGACCGAGCACGAAGACCAGCGCGAGCAGCACGATGCCCAGGGCGTAGAGGTATGGCGCGGCGCGGTGAAACCAGGTGTAGTCCACGCTCAGGATCAGCGACATCATCCCCAGCCCGATCAGCAGCCAGTAGGTCTGTCGCACGTAGAACGTGGGCCAGCTGGTATCGAAGAGCGGCCGCGTGGCGCTGAAGATCGTCATGATCCCGAGCGCGGTGATCGAGAGCACGATGCCGAGCGTCGGCCAGTCCATGTTCGCCAGCAGCCGTCTGTCAATGCGCACTGTTGGCTCCGGGAACGTTTAATAAGCCGTTGACCTTGGGGTATGGGGTCCAGCGGCGGAGCCGCGACCAACCCCATAAGGTGCGATAAATCGTCTTCAGGCAAGGAAGGGCGAGGAAAACGTCCGCAAGTGTACTGTGATGTACTCTGGAGGACGGATTTCCGAAGCCCTGACGCAGTATCAAGTGATTTAGCGCGCCTTCAAAAGGTGTGCAAACAGCTCTAATGCGCACTGTTGGCCTCCAGGTTGGCGAGGTATGTTTCTATTGCCTTCTTCGCTATGGGCGCGGCGGCCGAGCCGCCGTGGCCTCCGTGCTCGACGAGCACCGCGCATGCGATCTCCGGGTGCGAGGCCGGGGCATAGGCCACGAACCAGGCGTGGTCCTTAAGCGCGTCCGGCGTTGCGCTCGCGAGGCGTTTCTTGTTCGCGTTTGAGTATACCTGCGCGGTGCCGGTCTTGCCCGCGATCACGAAATCGTCGGAGTGCGCGGCGTGGGCCGTGCCGCGCGGGTCGTTGACCACGCCTATGAGCGCGCGCTTTACGAGCTCTATGTTCTCGGGGCTGAGGTCATAGGAGTCCGCCGCGGCGCGCTTTGCCTCATACGGGGCTATGCGCTTGAGCGTCGGCTCGTAGAGCCTGCCGTCGGCCGCGACGGTCGCGATCATCCGCGCGAGCTGAAACGGCGTGACCGCGACGTAGCCCTGCCCGATTGCGGCGTTGTACGTCTCGCCGAGGTACCAGCTCTCGCCCTTTGTCTTGAGCTTCCACTCCTCGTCCGGTATGAGCCCCGGCCGCTCCATCGCGAGCCCCAGCGTGCTCGTCGCACCGAGGCCGAGGCGGCGGGCCATCTTCGCTATCGAATCGATCCCGGTCAGCGCGCCGACGGTATAGAAGTACACGTCGCACGACTGTATCAGCCCGGCCTCGAACGCGAGCGCGCCGTGGCCGCGCTTCTGCCAGCAGCCGAACCGCCACTTGCCGTACTGCAGGCCGCCGTTGCAGACGACGACGCGGCCCGGCGTGACCTTGCCGGACTCCAGCGCTGCCAGCCCTGTGACTATCTTGAAGGTCGAACCCGGCGGGTACTGGCTTTGGAGCGCGCGGTTGAGCATCGGCTTTTCCGGGTCGTTTATCAGGCGGCCCCAGTCGCCGCTCTTTATCCCGAAGCTGAAGAGGTTCGGGTCGTAAGAGGGCTTGCTCACCATCCCCAGGATCTCGCCGGTTGAGGGGCGGATTGCGACGAACGCGCCCTTGCGGTCCCCGAAGGACTCCTCGACGGCCTTCATCATCTCGATGTCTATGCTCAGGTGCAGGCCCTCGCCCTTCCGGGGCGGGGTCTGAGCGATCACGCGTATCTGCTTGCCGAGGGCGTTGACCTCTATCGCGCGCTCCCCGGGCACGCCGCGCAGGGTCTTGTCATAGAGCTTCTCGACCCCGAACTGCCCGATGAAGGCCTGCATCGGGACGTCGGCGAATTCGGGCAGCTCGGCCTGCTCCGGGGTGATGCGGCCGAGGTATCCCAGCAGGTGCGCCCCGACCTCGCCGTAGAGGTACTTCCGCGACTTGTCGACCATCACGTTCAGGGCCGGGAAGTCCGAGAGCCGGGCCTCGACCTTCGAGACCTCCTCGAGGTTCAGGCCCTCGCGGACGATGATCGGGTCAAGCGTATTTCTTGCGCGGTCGGCGCGTTTCTGGAGCCACTGGGGGTCGAGGCCGAGGAAATCCGCGGCGCGGCCGAGGTCCGTTATGTCGATGAGCTCTGGGTTTAAGGTGATCGAGAACGCGGCCGAGCTCTGGACGAGCGCCTTGCCCCAGCGGTCGTAGATGATGCCGCGCGGGGCCGGGACCTTCTCGAGCCTCAGGCGGTTTTCAAACGCCATGCGGCTGTATTCGGCGCCCCTGAGTATCTGCAGGTGCCAGAGCCGTATCGCCAGGATCGAGAAGAATATCCCGATGAAGAAGATGATCGCGAATGAGTTTATGTTGCGTTCAGCTCTCATCTGTGGGCTTTATGAAGTATCCGGCCACGCCGTTTATGGCGGCCTGCGCCGAGATCGAGACTATTGCGTACGTTGCGTCAGGCGCCTTGTTCGTGAAGGCCCAGAGAGCGCCGTACGAGATGAAGCCGTCAAGCATCGTCACGGCCGATGCCGCGAAGAACCCGAATACCGGGGCCCAGGTGAACAGCCCCCTGTTGACGAACGAGGCGACATACCCCGCCGCCGCCTTCCCCGCGATGCTGGGGCCGATAAAGTCCATGGAAAGCCCGTCGACAGCAAGGCCCATCCCGGCGCCGTAAAGCATGCCGGGGTAGTGGCCGAAGCGCATCCCGACCGTATAGGCCGCGAGCGCGGTCAGGTTCAGCCCGATGCCGAGCGGCCTGTAGCGGGTCTCTATAAACAGCGCGGCGAAGGTCATGAGGATGAGGCCGGGGGCGCGTTTCATCGTCTGACTACTATGACCTCATCGACCGAGCGGGGGTTGACGTAGGGCTTAAGCTCGACGTACTGGAAGAATTCGTCCTGCCCTGATGCGGCCACCCCCGAGACCTCCCCAACGGGGATCCCGAACGGAAACAGGGCGTCGAGCCCTGAGGTCACGACTACCTCGCCGTTTGAGGTCGCGGTGTCGATATCCGCGTACTTAAGCACGCAGCGGCCGCGGCCGTTTCCGGAGAGCACCGCCTCGATGCGCGTGCTCTGGAGCCGCACCGCAGCGCCGAAGCGCGGGTCATCGAGCAGCAGCACCACGGATGAGTCGCGTCCGGTCTCCTGGATCTTCCCCAGGAGCCCGCGCGGGGTGATGACGGCCATGCCCTTCGCCACGCCCTCGGCGGCGCCCTTGTCTATTACGAAGGTGTTGGCCCAGCGGTCGGTGCCGCGCGCCGTAACGCGGGCGGACGCGACGTAGTTAAACGTGTTGTCCTTGAGTTCGAGCAGGTCGCGGAGGCGCACGTTTTCGGCCTTTATCTCGTTGCCGCGCAGGAGTTCGGCCCGCAGTCGGTCGGCCTCCGAGCGCGCGGCCTCAAGCTCGCTCTCGCGGCCGAATATGCGCTTGAAGACTCCGCCCACGTAGTCGCCCGCGCCGGTGACCGCCTCGTTGATGGCGGCAACAGGGGACGAGAGGGCGCTGATCGGTCCGAGCGAGCCCTGCCTGGCCTGGTAGAGCACGGCCGCGGCCGCCGCTACCAGCAGCAGGGCGAAGAGGCGGGCGTGCTTCGTGCGCATCGCGCCTTAGGTGATGGCTATGCGCTTAAGTAGCTCGATGTCGTCGAGCATGCTGCCCACGCCACGGGCGACGGCCGTAAGCGGATCCTCCGCGATCACGACCGGGAGTTCCGTGGCCTCGGCTATCAGGCGGTCGATGCCCTTCAGGAGCGCGCCTCCGCCGGCGAGCACTATCCCGCTGTCGACGATGTCCGCGGCGAGCTCCGGCGGGGTGTTTTCGAGCGCGACCTTGACGGTCTCAAGTATGATGTTGACCGGCTCGGCGAGGGCCTCGCGGATCTCCTCTTCGGCGATCTTAAACGTCTTTGGGATGCCCGAGAGCAGGTCGCGGCCCTTGATCTCCATCGTGCGCGAGGGTTCGCCCGGCACCGCGCAGGCCGAGCCGACCTCCATCTTGATCCGCTCGGCGGTGCGCTCGCCTATCATCAGGTTGTAGCGGCGCTTGATATGCGCCGTGATCGTCTCGTCCATCTTGTCGCCGCCCACGCGCGCGGCCTTGCTGTATACCACGCCTTCGAGCGAGATCACGGCGATGTCCGTCGTGCCTCCGCCGATATCCACGATCATGCTGCCCGAGGGCTCGCCTATCGGGAGCCCGACGCCCACGGCGGCCGCCATCGGCTCCTCGATCAGATAGACCTCGCGCGCACCGGAGGCCTGGGCCGCGTCCTTTACGGCGCGCTGCTCGACCTGGGTGATCCCCGAGGGGACGCCGATGATGACGCGCGGCGAGACGAAGCTGCGGCGGTTGTGGACCTTGGTTATGAAGTACTTGAGCATCTCGCCCGTGGCGTCGAAGTCCGCAATGACGCCGTCCTTCATCGGGCGGATTGCGACTATGTTGGAGGGCGTCTTGCCGAGCATGCGCTTGGCCTCGATGCCGACGGCCACAACTTTTCTGTTGTCCTGCCTCATGACGACGACCGAGGGCTCGTTGCAGACTATGCCCTTGCCGCGCACGAACACGAGCGTGTTGGCGGTGCCGAGGTCTATGGCCAGGTCGTTTGAAAACATCCCGAGTATATTAAACATCGCTACTGAGTCCTCTCTTGTTGTTGTTGAGCGTCGTTTTGCTGTGTATTGACAGTGACTCCGCCGTCCCTGGATTCCAGGACCACGGTCTTTGCCATCTCATCCCCCAGGCGCTTGCCGTCGGGGTTCCCAAGCAGTATCACGAACTCGACGGCGAGCACCACCGCGAGCCCAAGCCATCCTATGAAGGGTATCTTCCACAGCAGGAGCGCGCCTGCTATCGGGGAGTTGCGGATAATCGACTCCCTTACGGTGGCCCTCGAGCCGTCGGCGGCCATCGCGACCCGCAGGCCGGTGAGCTTCTTGCCGATGCTCCTGCCGTCAAAGAGGCCGTCGCTTATGAGCATGTACGCTATCCCCGCGAGCCAGCCGGCGTGCCTTAACGCCTCGGCTGCCGCGAGGAATACGATGATGTCCACGCCCTTGGACACGGACCTCAGAAGCAGGCTGGCCTTCCCCTCGTCCGGCATCGAAAATGATAACACGCCCGTCTCACCCCCCGCAAGCGCGCGCGGGCAGGGGCCATATTATTGTTATACTTAGCGGATGTCCGATACACGAGGCATAGAGGGGCTCATATGAGCCGCCGGAGGGGCCGCAAGGGACGGCTCGGGCTGCGCATCGCGCTCTGGCTCGTCGTGCTCATCGCGCTTGGGGCGGGCGCGCTCATGGTTTACCCGCCTGTCGGGAGGCTCGCCAGGGAGAACCCCGGCAAGACCGCCTTCATGCGCGAGGCCGAGGCAGAGGCCGCCGCCAAGGGCCGCAAGCTCACGATCTCGCAGCAGTGGGTCACGCTCGGCCGCATATCGCCGTACCTCGTGCGCGCGGTGCTGATAGGCGAGGACGACAAGTTCTACATGCACGAGGGCTTCGACTTCGAGGCGATGCAGAAGGCCCTTGAGAAGGACGTGCAAGCCGGCAGGCTCAAGGCCGGCGGCAGCACGATCAGCCAGCAGCTGGCCAAGAACCTATACCTCTCGCGCTCGAAAAACCCTCTCAGGAAATTGCTGGAGGCGGTCATCACGTGGAGGATGGAGCGTTCTTTGACGAAGCGCCGCATACTGGAGATATACCTAAACGTGATCCAGTGGGGCGACGGGATCTACGGGGCCGAGGCGGCCAGCCGCCACTACTACGGCAAGCACGCCTCGGAGCTCACGGCGATTGAGGCCGCGCGGCTCGCGGCGGTCATACCCAACCCCATCCGGTTCAACCCGATTGGGCAGTCCAGGTACGTCGAGAACCGCAGCCGCATCATATACGGCGTGATGCAGCAGCGCGGCATAGTCGACGAGGAGTACGAGGGCGGCGAATAGCAAATATTTGTTATAATAAACAGTTATGACTAAAGAGGAAATAAAGCTGCAGGCAGGCCTTCTTAGGGAGCGCACCGATTCCCTAAGAGGGTATCTTTGATCTCCCCACCCTCACGCACAAGCTCGAAGAGATAGACAAGGCACTCGGGGCCGAGGACACATGGGCCTCGCACGAGCGCGCCACCGAGCTCAACCGCCAGAAGACCCGCATCCAGTCCACGCTCGCGCCGTTTGAGGCCGCCGACCGGAAGATGACATACATCGAGAGCTCAATCGGGATGCTCGACGAGGAGGGCGGCGAGATGTTCGCCCCCGAGCTCGCGGCAGCGCTTAACGAGCTCATCCCTGAACTTGACGGCCTCGAGCTTCGGTGCCTGATGTCCGGCGAGCGCGACATCTCAAACGCGATAGTCACGATACATCCCGGCGCGGGCGGCACCGAGAGCCAGGACTGGGCCCAGATGCTGATGCGCATGTACCTCAGGTGGGCCGAGACGCACGGCCTCGCAACCGAAATCCTCGACCTCCAGCCGGGCGACGAGGCCGGGATCAAGAGCGTCACGTTCGAGGTCACCGGGCCGTACGCATACGGCAACCTCAAGACCGAGGCCGGGGTGCACAGGCTCGTGCGCATCTCGCCGTTTGACGCGGCGAAGCGCCGCCACACCTCGTTTTCCGCGGTGCTCGTATACCCCGAGGTCGAGGGCGACGTCGAGGTCGAGCTCAGGGACGAGGACATCAAGATGGACACGTTCCGCGCCTCGGGCGCAGGCGGGCAGCACGTCAACAAGACCTCCTCCGCGGTGCGGCTGACGCACATCCCCTCGGGCGTGATCGTGAGCTGCCAGAACGAGCGCTCCCAGCACAGAAACCGCGAAAGCTGCATGAAGATACTGAAGGCCAAGCTCTACGACCTCGGGCTCAAGGAGCGGGAAAACGAGATGGAGGGCATCGTCGGGGAGAAGAAGAATATCGCCTGGGGCAGCCAGATACGCTCGTACGTCCTGCAGCCCTATCGCATGGCGAAGGACCATCGCACGGGAGTCGAGATCGGCAACGTGGACGCGGTACTCGACGGGGCACTCGACCTGTTCATAAAAGCTGCACTGAAAAATAAACTGGGGCGGACGTCTTAATAAAGTCGCGCCAAATCGCTTGATACTGCGTCACGGCTTCAAAGACACGCCCTCTATGTACATCCCAGTACACCATCGGGCGGTCTTCTCGCCCTTCCTTGTCTGAAGACGATTTCTCGCGCATTAAGTTTATTCTTGCGTAATCGTGCGAGCGGTCAACGGCATGATTTGAGCGGCCCATCCGCTGCCCCAAAGTATGATTAGATTGGATATGTGCCATCACTTGACACTACAAAGTTGCTAAATTTTTTGGCCTGTATTAAGCCGGCGCTCTAGAGCCTCAAGGAACTTTATTGAAGATGCGACATGTGTATAGATTAGTAGACTCTCTTCGTAATTGAGGAAGCTATTGTCATGGGCAAGGCTTTGGTCATTACGTACTTTATTAAAGGCCTCAAGTGTTGAAATGCTTGATTTTAGGATGCGCTCGGTCATTTCTGACTCCAAATGCCCATGCACCTTTAATGTTTTAACGTACTCGCCAACCAAACTATGCAATGGCTTATCTTTGTCTGTGGATATTCCGTGATTTTGGCAAAGTACTCGAAGATACTTAATAGTAAAGGTGTGCAGTCTGTCCAAACCGACCTCTGGCTCGTGTTTTTCAATGGATTCCCGGACAGCCCTTGCCAACACAGCAAACTCTCGTTCAGGACTATTAGGGGTTAATGTCACAACTTCTGGGATTCCTGCTGCCTCAGAAAGCCTTGCTAAGGCCCTGCGACAATCATCATACGCTTTTAACATTTCCGCGTTAGCGAACTCTACGGAAACGCACTGCATTAGGTCTGTGAGCAGTTTGGCAACTACATCGTTTGACTCCCGTGTCCAAAATGCTCTAAGCCGGTTTGCTTTTTGAAACCACTTCCGAAGTTGTACTTCTCGTCTAAGATGCTTAACCCAGTACTATCAAAGACAAACTCATCGAATAAGCGAGTTGTAAAATCCAAAACGTAGCCACTTCCCATGCCGAAGAGTGCCTCAAAGTTCCGTTTTTCAATTTTCGTTAGGTCAGACATAGATTCCTGCGCACAAAAATAATTAATAAGTCTGCATCTACCTTAACCTTTTTATATAGCGCGAGATTTCCGAGGCCGTGACGCAGTATCCAGGAAATCTCGCGCTATAATGATTTTTACTGCCCTACGGCTGTGAGGTCGAGTTTAAAGAGCGTATTGATCGGGAATTTCTTGCTTGCTTCGAGGATTTCGATACCCACGAGGTCGTTTTGGGCCGTAGTGTGCAGGGCTACTCCTTCCGCGATCTCGATCGCGCCGTCAGGCTTCTTGGGTGAAAGCTGTATATATGCCGCATCGGCCTCTTTATCGTACTTAATTTTCATTTGCGCCTCCCCAAGCCTTACGCTTAAGCGGATATGCTGTTATTACAAATGTCTCGCCGCCTGAAAGCTCAAAAACCACCTTCAGCGGGTATCCAGAAAAGCGCTTTCCAAAGCGCTTGATCGCGACTTGTTTGCCCGTTTGAGACTCAAGGAGTTCAGGCGTGCCTATTGCCTCCGAAACATCATCAGCGGTGATCCCGTATAGTTTCATGTTGCTCCGGGCATGGCGCGACAGTCTCATAAATTATTGTACCAGAATGTGAAAGTGATAAATAGTATATATAACTAAGACGTTGACCTTGGGGGCGCGGGGGTCCAGCGGCTGGGCCGCGTCTAACCCCCGAAAGCGCGCCCAAATCGGCTTCAGACAAGGCAGGGCGAGAAGACCGCCCGATGGTGTACTGGGATGTACATAGAGGGCGAGTCTTTGAAGCCCAACGCAGTATCAAGCAATTTGGAGCGCTTTGAAGAAGGCGAACGCGTGAAGGGGGCAATCGGCCCCCTTCACAATCTATTCATATGTCTCCTGATAGGATATAATTGAAAAATTATGGGATATAACATTATTGACTTAATAGGAGGACTCAGGAGAATGAGCAGAAAAAAGGCATTGAGCATCGCGGCCGTCTTCACGGTCGTGGGCTTGATCGTGGGGCTTGTGCTTTCATCGGACTTCGGGTTTCAGAGCAAGGCCTTCACCGACAGCAACAAAGAGACCGTGAATATGGCCGCGCCGCCGCGTATGTCGCAGGCTGCAACGGACACGCTTATGAAGTACAGCGACGCGATGGTCGAGCTCGTCGAGGCGGTCAAGCCCTCGGTCGTGAGCGTCATGACCTCGCATAAGGTCGTCACCGGCGTGGGTATGGAAGGCAACCCGTTTTTGGAGGACCCGTTTTTCCGCCGGTTCTTCGGCGATGATTTCGTGCACCCGGGCGGGGGCCCGCATGAGCGCAAGGAATCCGCGCTCGGCTCGGGCGTGATCGTCGAGAAGGACGGCTATATCATCACCAACTACCACGTGGTCAAGGACGCCGAGGAGATCAAGGTCACGCTGGGCGACAAGCGCGAGTTCAAGGGCAAGGTCATCGGCACCGACCCCAAGACGGACGTGGCGGTCGTGAAGATCGAAGCGCGTGACCTGCCCGCTATCAGGTGGGGCGACTCCGACAAGCTCCGCGTGGGCGAGACGGTGCTCGCGGTCGGGAGCCCCTACGGGCTTTCGCAGACCGTCACGAGCGGCATCGTGAGCGCCAAGGGCCGCGCCAACGTGAGGATAGCGGACTATGAGGACTTCATCCAGACCGACGCCGCGATCAACCCCGGCAACTCCGGCGGCCCGCTCGTCAACGCCAGGGGCGAACTCGTCGGGATCAACACCGCGATATTCAGCACCAGCGGCGGGTATCAGGGCATAGGGTTCTCGATCCCGAGCAACATGGTGCGCGTGGTGATGGACAGCCTCATCAAGGAGGGCAAGGTCACGCGCGGGTGGCTCGGCGTGACGATCCAGCCGCTGTCGAAGGACATGGCCGCGCAGTTCGGGCTAAAGGACCAGAAGGGCTCGATCGTTAGCGACGTGACCGAGGGCGGCCCGGCCGAGAAGGCGGGGCTCAAGCCCGGCGACATCATCACCGCGTTTGACGGAAAGCCGGTCGACGACCCCTCGGTGCTGCGCAACATAGTGGCCTCGACCCATCCGGGCGCGAAGCTCAAGATGGAAATCATCCGCAACGGCAAGCCCAAGACGCTCACGGTCGAGATCGAGGAGCTCAAGGAACCGAAGGCCCCCTCCAGGGTCCAGCAGCAGGGCAAGATCGACAACGTCATGAAGGGCGTCACGGTCCAGAACCTTACCCCGGAGCTCAGGGACAAGATGGGCCTCTCCGAGCGGATCCAGGGCGTCGTGATCACGCAGGTCACGGACGAGGTCTCGGATTACCTCAGGCCGGGCGACGTCATACTGGAGGTCAACAAGACTGCGGTCACGAACGTGAAGGAATACATGGACGTCGTCACGAGGATCAAGGCAGGCCAGAACATCCTCCTGCGGCTCGCGCGCGACGGCGGCATAGTCTTCCTCATCATCCCCGGCTAGGGGTGCCACGGGCCCTTTCCTTATAAGGGCAGGACAGCGACAAGACACTCAGGGGGAGCCCGGCTCCCCCTGGGTTTTGGTGGCAGCGCCCCCAGTCTCCTTGGCTACATGCCATAGGGGACAGGGTGCTAGGGGCGAAGCCCTGAGAAGGGGGCCGTTCCGCCCCGGAGACGGTTGCCATAGCAAGGGGGTTTTGTGTATAGTCTAATTATGGACAGGCATACGTTTAGAAGGGCGATTGTGGTGGTGGCGGGACTGCTCTGCGTGGTGCTCGGCCCTTCGCTCGGCTGGGCCTTTTCGGAGAGCGGCGGGGGCTGCGAGAGCGACTGCCGCAAGTGCCACAGCCTCTCAACTACCGAGGCCACCGATCTCGTGCACCAGATAAACCCTGAGGTCGAGGTGCTGGGCATCAGCAACAGCCCGGTGGGCGGCCTGTGGGAGCTCACCGTGAGCGTGAAGGGCCGCAAGGGCCTGGCTTACATAGACTTCGCCAAAAAGCATATCATGACCGGCTCGATCCTCGACGTCAAGAGCAAGCAGAACGTCACCGACCGCAGGCTCTATGACATCACGAAGATAGACCAGGCCTCGATACCGCTTAAGGACGCCATAGCCATCGGCAACCCGGCCGCGAAGATGCGCGTGATAGTCTTCAGCGACCCCGAATGCCCCTATTGCAGGAAGCTGCACAAGGAGATAAAGCAGGTCGTGGCCGAGCACGACGACGTCGTGTTCTTCGTCAAGATGCTCCCGCTTAAGATCCACCCCCAGGCATACAAGAAGGCGCAGGCGATACTCTGCGACAAGTCGGTCAAGACGCTGGACCGCGCGTTTGACGGCCTCGGTCTGGGCGAGCCGACGTGCGAGAGCACCGAGCTTGACGCGACTATCGCGCTGGCCGAGAAGCTCGGCATCAGCGGCACGCCGACCCTGATCCTCCCGGACGGCGGGATGCTGGGCGGCTTCAAGCCCGCCGATGAGCTCTACAAGCTGATCCAGGCATCGGCAGCCGCAGCGGCCACCAAGGACGGCAAGCCCGCGCCTCAGCCGGCAGCAAAGGAAGTCCCCTCTACCAAGCCGTAATCGGGAGGGCCAATCGCCCCCCCTCAAAGAAGCCGTAAATTGTCGCATCCCGTTAAACTAATCCAGCCTGAAGTGCGCCCCGACGCTCTCGCGCCTCGCTATCGCGGCCTCTGTTATCAATATCGCTACCTGCAGCATGTTTTTTAGCTCAAGCTCGCGGCGTGTCATGAAGGTCTTGTCCAGGATGTACTTCCACTCCCCGATCCGCATGCGGGCCTCCATCAGCGAGTCCGCCGAGCGGATGATACCGACGCGCTCCCACATCAGGCGCCTGAGCGCACCCCTGATCTCGTCGTGCTCCGGGATCGTGTTGATCGCGTATGGCGCGGCGTGCGCGGCGTGCGGCTGGCTGAGCGGAGATTCCGCGCACCTGGCGGTCGCCGCGACCCCGGCCCTCGCTCCGTAGACCAGCCCCTCAAGCAGGCTGTTGCTCGCAAGGCGGTTGGCCCCGTGCACGCCGGTGCACGCGGTCTCTCCTGCGGCATACAGGCACTGCACCGTGGTGCGCGCCTCCAGGTCCGTACTCACCCCGCCCATGATGTAGTGCGCGGCCGGACATACCGGGACCTGCTTGGCCGTGATGTCGAGCCCGTACTGCAGGCAGGTGGAGTATATCTTCGGGAAGCGGCCCTTTACGAATGCCGCGTCCATGTGCGTGAGATCCAGATAGACATGCCGCGCCCCGGTGCGCGCCATCTCGAGCACGATCGATCTCGATACTATATCACGCGGGGCGAGTTCTGCCTCGGGGTGGTAGCGGCTCATGAACAGCTCCCCGGCGGCGTTTCTGAGCCTCGCGCCCTCGCCTCGCATCGCCTCGCTTAAGAGGAAGTGCGGCGCGGCGGGCATGTACAGGCTCGTCGGGTGGAACTGGACGAACTCCATGTCCTTGATCGCGGCCCCGGCGCGCGCCCCAAGCGCGATGCCGTCGGCCGTAGCGACCTGCGGGTTGGTGGTGACCGCGTATATCTGGCCCCCGCCACCTGTAGCGAGCACCGTAGCTCGCGCATATACCGCCTGAAGCTCGCGGGCCTCAAGCACGTATGCGCCTATGCAGCGGCCCTCCGCATCCCGGATCAGGTCCACGACCATTGTGTTCGCCGCGCGCTGCACCGAGGGGAAGGTCCTGACCTTGTTAATCAGGACGCGGACGAGCTCGCGGCCTGTGGCGTCGCCGTGGGCATGCAGGATGCGCTTGCGCGAATGCGCGGCCTCGAGCGTGAACGAGAGCTTCGCCCCCTGCTTGTCGAACTCCGCGCCCCAGTCTATCAGCTCCTGGATCCGGGGCGGGCCCTCCTCGACCAGCACGCGCACCGCGGCCTCGTTGCAGAGGCCGTCGCCTGCCTTGATCGTGTCTTCGTAATGAATCCCGACCTCGTCCTCGTCCGAGAGCGCCACGGCGATGCCGCCCTGCGCGTACTCTGTAGAGCTCTCGGTCGGCATGTCCTTGGTCACGACGAGCACGCGGCCGTGCGGGGCGAGCTCTATCGCGGCGCGCAGGCCCGCGACCCCGCCTCCGATCACGAGGAAGTCTACCTCGCGCGTGCGCATCATAGCCTATACCATGAGGTCATTGAAGTCCGTGATAGATATGAAATCCTGCGAGCGCTTGACGGCCTCGCGCGAGCTGGAGCGGCCCTTGAAGACCGGGTACTTTATACCGAAGCGGTGTGCCGAGTGCAGCACGGCCTCCGTGTCGTCGACGAATACCGTGCGCTGCCGGTCAAACCCGATCAGGGCATGCGCCTTCTCCCAGTAGCCCTGGTCTTCCTTGGGGAAGCCGAGCTCGTTGGAGGTCAGGACGCTCTGGAAGTATCCGCCAATCCCGGTCTTTTTAAACTTGATCTTGATGGATTTATGGTGCGCGTTCGTCACGAGGTGTATCTGCTTGCCCATCGAGCGCATCTGGCGGAGGAAGTCCTCGACGTGCGGGTGGACGTCGATCAGGTGCAGGAGCTGTTCCTTCAGCGCAGGGATGTCCAGATCCAGCTCACGGCTCCAGAAATCGAGGTCGGTCCAGTTGAGCGTGCCCTCCTGGCTTTTGTAGGTCGCGAAGAGGTGCTCCTTGGCCTTATCAACCGAGAGCCCGTGGAGGGCGGCGTAACGCTCCGGCACGAGGTGGAGCCAGAAGTGGTCGTCGAAGTATTTGTCGAGCAGCGTACCGTCGAGGTCCAGCAGGACGAAGTCTATATCGCTAATCGGTAGGATAGCCATATCTTAATAATCACACGCACGGCATGATCTGGTCAAGCACTGTAGCCTTTCTTCAAAGCGTGTCAAATCGCTTGATACTGCGTTGGGCATCGAAGACTCGCCCTCCATGTACGTCACATCAGTCCGCTTGGTCAAGCGCAGGCCCCTTTCTTCAAAGCGCTCCAAATCGCTTGATACTGCGTTGGGCTTCAAAGACTCGCCCTCTATGTACGTCACAGTACACCATCGGGGTGCCACGGGCACCTCTTTCCAAGGAGAGGGGCCAACTGGCCCCCCTTGTCTGAAGACGATTTGGGCGCGCTTTCGGGGGGCACGGAAAAAGGTCGCCCCCCGCGCCCCACGAGGTCAACGGCATAATTGGAAAAAGCCTGTTCGGATGCACTCGCTTAGGTATATATACGCATTCCGCGCGCGTGCGCGCGCGTTTTTGCCTTTTTTGTTCGGATGCTGGGGACAACAACGGGGCTAACAGCTTAATAATCTTCATTTGTTTGATAGCCCCCTGTTCGGATGTTCGGATAAAAAGGGCGGTATTTAACGATTTATCCGAACTAACGGCGCAACCTCCCGCCGCCTCTGTGACGCCGCTCAGATATGACCTTATCATGCTCATCGCACCACTATACACTAAAGAATGCCAAACTTTGGTTTATATATAAACCAAAGGCTATAGGAAAAATTAAGTCGCGTGCGTTTTCTACTAACTTTCGATTAACTGTGGTTAGTCAGGGAGCACAGGGGGCGCGGCATTGTGTGAAAAACAATGGCAACCCTGCCATAGCGCCGAAATCGCTTGATACTGAGTCAGGGCTTCGAAAATCCGTCCTCAATGTACATCACAGTACACCATCGGGGGCCACGGGCACCTTAATATACTCTCTCGCAAGGATAAGCTTTAATCCCTCGTTTTACAACATTTGCTTGCCTTTTATTTCGGTCTGATCCATACTACGCGCAGAATCTAATTCCGCATGTCAGGAGACCTATGTCTAAAAACAGGATCATCCGGTTGTCATGTCTTACGTTATCTTTGATGCTTTCCTTGTTCATCGCGGGCTGCACCGGCAGCAGCAGCGACAGCGGCGGCTCGTCGGGATCGTCCGGAAAATCATGGACCAACCCCTCATCGCTGACGGACAATATCAGCCCCGACGGCCAGAATGCCTGGAGTCCGCAGGTGGCGATGGACAACAGCGGAGACGCGATCGTCGTATGGTATCAGTCCGACGGATCAAACAACCAGATATTCAAGGCTGAGTACCGGGGCGGAGTCTGGAGCCTCCCGTCCTCGCTGACGGACAACATCAGCCCAGACACGAGAGACGCCGTGGTGCCGCAGGTGGCGATGGACAACAACGGAAACGCGATCATCACATGGATGCAGCGCGACGCCTCGAACTTCTACCAGATATTCAAGAGCACATACAGCGGCGGAGTCTGGACCAACCCCTCCTCGCTCTCGGACAACATCAGCCCCGACGGAACGCATGCGGAAAACCCGATGGTCGCGATGGACGATAACGGACAAGCCATTATCGTCTGGCTTCAGTACGACGGCTCGGATGAGCGGGTCTACAAGAGCACCTTCGACGGCACATGGCACAACCCGACAGACCTTACGGACAGCATCAGCCCTGCCACTAAGGATGCGTCCTACGCCGGGGTCGCGATGAGCAATGACGGGACCGCGACCATCGTCTGGCAGGAGAGTGACGGCTCAGACTACCAGATATTCAGGAGCATATATGACGGCAGCACATGGACCGATCCGTCCTCTTTGACGGACAACATCAGCCCAGACGGGGAGAGTGCCGAGGAGCCACAGGTTGCAATGGATAACAATGGAAACGCGATCATCACATGGATGCAGTACGACGGCTCAGACTGGCGGATATTCAAGAGCGAGTATAGAAGCGGCGCATGGACCGATCCGTCCATTTCGGACGGCATAAGCTTTAGCGGGAGTGATGCCGAGTACCCCGAGGTCGCGATGGATAACAACGGAAACGCGATCATCACATGGCTGCAGTCCGACGGCACAAACCAGCAGGTTTTCAAGAGCGAGTACAGGGGCGGCGTATGGACCAGCTGGCCGTCATCACTTACCGACAACATCAGCCCGGACGGGCAGGATGCCGAGTACCCCGAGGTGGCGATGGACAACAACGGAAACGCGATCATCACATGGATGCAGTCCGACGGCACAAACCAGCAGGTGTTCAAGAGCGAGTACAGAAGCGGGGCATGGACCAATCCCGCCTCGCTTACGGACAACATCAGCCCGGACGGGCAGGATGTCTCGCTACCGCAGGTGGCGATGAGCAACAAGGGTACCGCTGTCATCACATGGCAGCAGTCCGACGCCACGACCCTGCAGACGTTCATGAGCATCTACAAATAGCCTAAAAAGCAACCTCATCCCCCCCGGCCATAGAGATATGGCCGGGGGGGGGATGAGGGCATCTTTTACCTGTAACTCACCACTAAAGCCCTACGTTCCGCTCCAGCCTTACATCCCTATTTGCTTGCCTTTTATTCCGGTCTGATCCATACTACGCGCAGAATCAAATAACAACTGATGGGAGAATTATGTCCGACAACAGGATTACCCGGTTATCATGGCTTGCGTTATCTCTTATGTTTTCCTTATTCATCGCTGGCTGCACAGGCGGCTCCAGCAGTAGCAGCGACAGCGGCGGCTCGTCCTACACCGTCAGCGGGACGGTCAGCGGCCTGGGCGGCCTTGTCGCTCATGCGGGGCCCTCCAAAAACAAAAGGATCAAGGCAGGCGTGGTGGAGACTTACGGCACGGTAGTGCTTCAAGACAACGGTGCCGACGACTACACGGTATCGGCCGATGGCACCTTCGTCTTTAACACGCCGGTTGCCGACAGCGCTATTTATAATGTTACAGTCAGCGATCAGCCCGAGATAGGGCAGTGCAAGGTCATTGGTGGCTCGGGCATAATCAACGGCGCTAATGTGACAGGCGTAACAGTGGTCTGCTCCCCATGGGTCAACCCCACCTCGCTTTCGGACAACCTCAGCCCCGACGGCGGCGATACGCCCCAGGTGGCTATGGACAGCACAGGGGATGCGATCATCGTATGGAGGCAGTGGGGCGACACGACCTATCAGATATACCAAAGCACGTACAATGGCGTGGCATGGACCGATCCGTCCTCCGTGTCGGGCGAGATCAGCAACGACGGGCCGGATTTCGATTACGCCAAGGTGGCGATGGACTCTAGCGGAAACGCGATCATCATATGGGAGCAGTTCGACGGCGCGAACTGGCAGGTATACAAAAGCGAGTACCGGGGCGGGGTCTGGACCGGCCCGTCCGACCTGAACGACCACGTCAGCGTGGCCGGGCAGGATAGCGATTATGCCTCGCTGGCGATGGACGACGATGGAAACGCGATCATCGCATGGACGCAGATCGGGCAGATATACAAGAGCACGTACAACGGGACCGCATGGACCAACCCTGCCGATATCAATGACCATATCGACCCCGGCGGGGGCGGAGCCCAAATGGCATCAGTGGCGATGAGCGATAACGGCACCGCGATCATCGCATGGCCCCAGAACGACGGCACAAAGTATCAGATCTTCAAGAGCATGTACAACGGCGTGGCATGGACCAACCCCGCCGATATCGATGACCATCTCGGCCACGATGAGCAGGATGCCGATAATGCCTCAGTGGCGATGGACTCAAGCGGAAACGCGGTCATCGCCTGGCCAGGGTACCAGTACCCCGGCCCAATCGTCCAGATATACAAGAGCACGTACAACGGGGTCGCATGGACCGATCCCGCCTCGATTGATGACCATATCAGCCCCAGCGGCGGGAATGCCTATGATCCCACTGTTGTGATGGACCACAGCGGAAACGCGATTATCATATGGCGCCAGGAAGATGGCCCAAACAACCAGATATACAAGAGCACATACAACGGGGTCTCATGGACCAACCCTGCCGATATCAATGACCATATCAGCCTCGACGGGCAGGATGCCTATAGGCACTCAGTGGCGATGGATAATAACGGAAACGCGATCATCGCCTGGCAGGCAGACAACGGCTCCGGCCTGGACGGCAGGA
Source organism: Nitrospirota bacterium (assembly GCA_963721805.1). GTDB lineage: Bacteria > Nitrospirota > Thermodesulfovibrionia > Thermodesulfovibrionales > JdFR-86 > CAVRJY01. The sequence goes on from CAVRJY010000005.1 coordinate 91,059, forward strand.
TATACAAGAGCGAGTACAGGTACGGCGCATGGACCAACCCGTCCTCCACGGCTGACGGCATCAGCCCTGACGGTGGTTATGCCGATTATCCTCCATCGGTGGCGATGAGCGACAACGGGACCGCGATCATCACATGGGCTGAGTATGACAGCTCAAACGAATGGATATTCAAGAGCTACTACCAACAATAGCCCAATAGCCGGTCGGCCCCCCCGGCCATAGCGCCGGGGGTGCCACGGGCACCTTTCTTTTAATACCTTATACGCCTTGTCACTCGATTCAGCGTTTCGCCTCATCCCACAATGGTGTTAAGTGAGCGGGGCACCGCGAATAGGTGAGCGAAGCGAATAGTTGCCGGGGGGCGCTGCCCTCCAATTCTTGACAGGCGCTGACAATATTGTTTATTATGATTCTCGTTTTCCGCTAAGAAACCTTGGAGGGGAGATCCAATGAGTCTTGCGACGTTTTCGCGCGGCATACATCCGCCTGACAAGAAGGAGCTCTCAAAGGGCGCGGCGCTCGAACGCGCAAAAGCCCCGAAGACCGTTGTCATTCCTATGGGCCAGCACATCGGCGCGCCCTGCAAGCCCCTGGTCGCGATAGGCGACGAGGTCAAGACCGGGCAGGTGATCGGGGAGCCGCAGGGCTTCGTCTCGGCCCCGGTGCACGCAACGGTGTCCGGCAAGGTCGTCGCTATATCGGAGTTCCCGAACGCGATGGGCCGCATGGTCAACTGTGTGGTCGTCCAGAGCGACGGCAAGGACGAGTGGGTCCCGCTTGAGGAGACACCGGATTACCTGAACGCCGACCCTGCCGCGTTGAAGGATAAAATAAAAGCCGCAGGCGTCGTAGGCATGGGCGGCGCGACGTTCCCGACCAACGTAAAGCTTTCCCCGCCCAAGGAAAAGACTATCGAATACGTCATCATCAACGGCGCGGAGTGCGAGCCATACCTTACCGCCGACTACCGCCTGCTGATCGAGCGGCCCAAGGACGTCGTAGAGGGCCTGCGCATCCTGATGCGCGTGCTCGGCGTGGCGAAGGGCTACATAGGGATCGAGAACAACAAGCCAGACGCGGTAGAGATTATGAAGAAGGCGGCCGAGGGCACGCCTGTGGAGATCATAACCTGCGCGGTCAAGTACCCGCAGGGCGCCGAGAAGATGCTGATAAAGTCCGTCACCGGTCGCGAGGTGCCCAACAAGGGCGGCCTCCCGATGGACGTCGGCGCGGTGGTGCAGAACGTTGGCACCGCGGTCGCGATATTTGAAGCAGTCAGATTTGGCAAGCCGCTTATCGAGCGCGTAGTCAGCGTCACGGGCGAGGGCATCAACCATCCGCGCAACCTTATAGTCCGCATCGGGACGCTGGTCTCGGAGCTGATCGAGCAGTGCGGCGGGTTCAAGGGCACTCCGGGCAAGGTGATCTCCGGCGGCCCGATGATGGGATTTGCGATGTTCACGCTCGACATGCCCGTCATTAAAGGCACTTCCGGTGTGCTAGTCATGTCCGAGGAGTCCGTCACCCATACCGACAAATACGGCGCGTGCATCAGGTGCGGCCGGTGCATACAGGCCTGCCCGATGGGGCTGATGCCGCAGATGCTGAGCATATACTCCGAGGCCGGGTTTTACGAGGAGGCCAAGCAATACGGGCTATGGGACTGCTTCGAGTGCGGCTCCTGCTCCTATGTCTGCCCGGCCAAGAGGCCGGTAGTGCAGTTCGTGCGGCTCGCGAAGTCGCAGACCAAGCCCGGATAGGATAATGGAAAAATGGACACCAAGAGCCAGGAATACATAGTATCCGTATCGCCCCATATAAGGGACGAGGAGACCGTCCGCCGCATCATGTGGACCGTCTCGATAGCGCTCCTGCCTGCGCTTCGCGATGGCCGTATACTACTTCGGCCCGCGCGCGCTCTGGTGACGGCCATAACGATAGCGGCCTCGGTCGCATCGGAGTGGATAGTGGCGAAGATGGCCGGCCGCACGGATGGACTACTCACGGACGGAAGCGCGGTGCTCACCGGCCTGCTTCTGGCGCTGAACCTCCCGGCCTCCGCGCCGATATATATCCCGATCGTAAGCGCGTTCGTCGCGGTCGGCATCACGAAGCAGCTATTCGGCGGCTTCGGGTTTAACATCTTCAACCCCGCGCTCGTAGGCCGCGCCTTCGCGCTGATCACCTGGCCGCGCGCGATGACCTCCTGGATCGCGCCCACCGCCGCCTTCGTCGGCATGGACGCAAAGACTACGGCCACGCCGCTTGGCATCCTCAAAGAAGACGGGATGAACAAGCTTATTGAAGTATTCCACGACAAGGGCTCGCTCTATTGGGACCTGTTCCTGGGCCACCGCGCCGGATCGCTCGGCGAGACCTCGGTTATAGCGATCCTGATCGGCGCTGCATTCCTGCTTTATAAGAGATACATCACCTGGCACACTCCGTTTTCCTTCCTCGCGACCGTGGCTATCGTGGCCTGGATCGCGGGCGGCAAGGACGCCTCGGGCCACCTGCTGCTGTTTAGCGGCGACCCGGTGATACACGTCCTTAGCGGCGGCCTGATGCTCGGCGCGTTCTTCATGGCCACGGACTACGTCACGGCCCCCAGCATCCGATCCGGGCAGGTCGTGTTCGGCATCGGCTGCGGACTTATAACTATGCTGATACGGCTCGCGGGCGGGTTCCCTGAGGGCGTTATGTTCGCGATACTCCTGATGAACTGCTTTACGCCGCTAATAGACCGCAAGATGCGCACCGTGACGTTCGGGTTCAGAAAGCCCGTGGAGAAGAAGGCATGAGCGAGCAAGGCATGAGCGGAAAAGACATCATAAAGATCGCGCTTAACCTGATGGTGATATACGTAGTGGGCGGGTTTCTGCTGGCGTGGGTATATGCCACGACCTCTCCGATAGTCTACAAAAAGACCCAGGAGGAGAAGCAGGCCGCGCTCAAAGAGATGATGCCCGGCGTCCAGCAGATCGACAAAGAGGGCGACTGGACCACCCCGGAGGGCCAGCACGCCGGGTACTACCAGGGCAAGAACGGCAAGGAGTCGCAGGGCTACGTCGTCGAGACCTACGGCAAGGGCTACTCCAGCTACATCAACCTGATGGTCTCGGCCGACAAGGATTTCAAGATAAAGAAGGTCAAGGTCCTGCACCACGCCGAGACGCCCGGATTGGGCGACGAGGTCGAGGCCCCGTGGTTTACGAAGCAGTTCGAGGGCAAGTCTCTCGAGCAGATGAAGGTCGAGAAGATCGAGGGCACGCCGAACATACAGGCGATCTCTGGAGCTACGATATCCTCTAAGGGCGCTACACGTGGCGTGCAGTTCGCCCTCGAGCTCCTCAAGCAGAAGTACGGCGCTACGGGCGGCGGCATGGCGAACTGTCCCGAGGGCATGACGAACTGCCCCGAGCACAATACCGGCATGGAGAGCTGCCCCGAGGGCATTGAGAACTGCTCCGAGCATGAGAAGGCCCCCGCGGGCCACGACATGAAGATGCCGGTGCCGGGCAGCGCCCCTGTGATGAGCCCCGTGCCGGGCAGCGCCCCGGCGCACGAGATGCCGCGATGAAGGAGGGCAAATAACATGGCATACGATACACGCAACCCGCTGCAGCTCATACGCGACGGCATAATCAGCGACAACACGATCTTCAAGCTCGCGATCAGCCTGTGCCCGGCCATCGCCGTGACGAGCAAGCTCAAAAACGGCTTCCTGATGGGGTTGGCCGTCATGTTCGTCCAGACGATGGTCAACCTGACGATCTCGCTCATGCGGCCGGTCCTGCACCCCCGCATCCGCATCCCTATCTTCATGCTCGTCATCTCGGGCTGGGTCACGATCACCGACATGCTGATGTCAGCATACGCCCGCGACGTCTACCGCGAGATGGGCCTCTACATCCAGCTCATCGTCGCGTTCGCCTCGATCCTGGCGCACGCCGAGACGTTCGCCTCCAAGAACAAGCCGATCCCTTCCGTGTTTGACGGCATCGGCATGGGCGCCGGATTCATGTTCGCGCTCGTATCGATCAGCTTCTTTCGCGAGCTGCTCGGCAAGGGCACGCTCTGGGGCATCGACGTGATCGGGTTTAAGCCGATGCTCATAATGATACTTCCGGCTGGCGGCTTCCTCACGGTCGGGCTGCTGATGGGTTTTTTCAACTGGATCGAGCTGCGCTACGGCAAGAAGGCCGGCGGACACTAATGGCGAGGGGGATATAATGGACCACGGATTCATAAAGCTGCTGGAACTCTTCATATCGGCCTCGCTGATAAACAACTTCGTCTTCACGCGCTTCCTGGGGCTCTGCATATTCTTCGGCGTCTCCAAGAAGATGGAGACCGCGATAGGGATGAGCATCACGTTTACGGCCGTCATGGTCGTAAGCTCCGCGCTGGCGTGGCTGGTCTACAACCTCGTGATGGTCCCGCTGGAGCTCCAGTTTCTCAAGATCATCATCTTCATCGGCATCATCGCGGCCTTCGTGCAGGCCGCCGACACGATCATGCGCAAGACCTCGCCGGGCCTCTACTACAAGCTCGGCGTCTACCTCGCCCTGATCGCGACCAACTGCATCATCCTCGCCGTGCCGCTTATCGCGTCGGGCGAGGGCTACACGTTTATCGAGACTATAGTGTTTGGCCTCGGCTCGGCCATCGGCTTTGGGCTCGCGCTTACGATCATGGCGAGCATCCGCGAGCGGCTGGAGCTTGCGCGCGTGCCCAAGCCGTTTCAGGGCATGCCGATAGCGTTCGTTAACGCCGCGCTGATAGCGCTGGCATTCACCGGGTTTTCGGGCCTCATCTCAGCACATTAGGAGATACTGATCAAGTGACCGAGATACTACACATAGCCGGGACGCTCGCGGACCTCTTCAGGGTCTTCGGGCATCACATCCTGCCGTTAGCCGGAGTCGGCGGCGGCGTAGAGGCCAAGGAGACCGTGGACTTCTGGCCGCTCGTAAAGTTCACGGTGATATTCGTCGCGTCCGTGGCCGCGCTCTTCGGCATAGGGCTCGCGTTCGCCGCGATGAAGTTCGCGGTGAAGGTCGACCCGCGCGTCGAGGCCGTCAAGGACGTACTGGCCCACGCGCACTGCGGCGCGTGCGGATACCCCGGATGCGAGCAGTACGCCGACGCGGTCGTAAACGACCCGGCCGTCTCTCCCGGCCTCTGCACTCCGGGCGGGGCGCGCACGCTCGAGGCAGTCTCTGCGATCACCGGCAAGACCGCCGGGGCTGTGGAGCCCAAGTTCGCGCGCGTCATGTGCCAGGGCGGCACGTCCGTCTCCCGCAAGAAATTCGACTACGAGGGCATACTCGACTGCCGCGCCGCTGTGCTCGCGGGCGGTGGCGACAAGGCCTGCATATACGGCTGCCTCGGATACGGCACCTGCACGCGCGTCTGCCCGTTTGACGCCCTGCACATGGGCGACGACGGCCTGCCGGTCGTGGACATCACCAAGTGCACCGCATGCCGCAAGTGCGAGGCCGCATGCCCCAAGAAGGTCATCGAGGTCCTGCCCGGCGGCAAGGCCGTGCTCGTCGCCTGCCACTCGCGCGACAAGGGCGGCGAAACGCGCAAGCACTGCGACTTCGGCTGCATAGCGTGCGGCAAGTGCGAGAAGATCTGCCCCTACGACGCCGCTTCGGTCTCGGGCAACTGCTCCAAGATAGACCTCGACAAGTGCAGGGTCTGCGGGCTCTGCGTGACCGTATGCCCGACCAAGGCCATCGTGGACATGATCCCCGAGCGCCCCAAGGCGTTTATAACCGAGAAATGCATAGGCTGCGACAAGTGCGCGAAGGTCTGCCCGGTCGACGCGGCCTCGGGCGAGAAGAAGCAGCGGTACAAGATAGACCAGGCCATCTGCATCGGCTGCGGGATATGCACCTCTAATTGCCCGGTGCAGGCCATCGAAGGCACCTTCAACACTTCCGAGGTTATGGCGGCAGCGGCGGCTAAAAAAGCAGCGAAGGAAACCGCCGCAGCTTAAGCAATCATTCAGTTAATCAACGAAGCCCGCGTCCTTCGCGGGCGCGGGCTTTTTTTGGTCATCGCTATCGCTGCCTTTTTGAAAGCGCTCCAAATCGCTTGATACTGCGTTGGGCTCAGAAGACTCGCCCTCTATGTACGTCTCAGTACACCATCGGGCGGTCTTCTTGCCCTGCCTAGTCTGAAGACGATTTGGGCGCGCTTTGCGGGGTTAAACGCGGCCCAGCCGCTGGACCCCGCACCC
>CAVRJY010000006.1:0-65403 GCA_963721805.1 Nitrospirota bacterium
GCCTCGCGCGAGCACAGAAACACGCTCTTGAGGTTCGTGTCGATCACCGAGGCCCAGTCCTCGTCCTTCATGCGCATCAGGAGGCCGTCGCGGGTGATCCCGGCGTTGTTTACCAGGATATCTATGCGGCCCATCCGCTCGGCCGCAGCCTTAAACCCCTCGGCCACGCTCGCCGGGTCGGACACGTTCATCTTAAGCGGCATGGTCCTGACGCCGAAGTGCGCCATCTCGGCGGCCGCCTTCCGGGTGCCCTCCTCGGTGGTGCCGACTACGACCACGTCCGCGCCAGCGGACGCGAGCCCGTGCGCTATGGCGCGGCCTATCCCCCTCGTGGCGCCCGTTACGAGCGCAACCTGTCCGTTAAGGTCGATCTTCATAGATTATTGCCTCAAAAATCACGCTCATTGTATCAGAAAACTCAGGGGCTTTTCCACTTACTAACCACAATATCAGGAGTGAGGGCCGCGCCTGCGCATATATAACTTTAGCATCTCCATCAGGACGAAAACCACCACGCAGAAGCCGAAAATCGCCCCGAGGTCCGCCGCCCGCGGCATCCCGATGCCGAATGCGTCCCTGACCGCGGGCAGGTGGATCAGGAGCGCGATCAGCACCGCCTCCCAAAATACCGCGAGCAGGAGCCACTTGTGCGGCGGGGCCGTAAATACCCCGTAGCGGAGCGAGCGGAAGTTAAGCGCTATCGCGAACTCGACGATGATAAAGAGGAAAAACAGCCTCGTGCGCGCCAGCTCCAGATCCGGCAGCGAATGGAAGAACGTCCACAGGAAGACCGGGGCCTCGACGAGCAGCGCCAGGCTCACGAAGATCAGGACCTCGCGCGAAAATACGCTCTCGTCCGGGCGGCGCGGCGGGCGGCTCATGATGTCGGGATCCGGCGGGGCCACGCCCAGAGCGAGCGCGGGCAGGCCGTCAGTGGCCAGATTGATATAGAGGATCGCCGCAGGCAACAGCGGCAGGTGCTCCGGGCCGGTCACGAGCACGACGCCCCCGATCACGATCACCTCCGAGACGTTGCACCTAAGCAGGTATGTCAGGTACTTCTTAATGTTGTCGTAGATCCACCGGCCCCGCTCTATGGCGCTCACTATCGTGGCGAAATTGTCGTCCCCGAGCACCATGTCCGCGGCCTCGCGGGCCACCTCCGTGCCGCTGATACCCATCGCTATGCCGATGTCAGCGTGCTTAAGCGCGGGGGCGTCGTTTACGCCGTCGCCGGTCATCGCCACGACCTCGCCCCGTGCCTTCCAGGCCCGGACGATCTTGAGCTTGTCCATCGGCGAGACGCGCGCGTAGACGCTGACCTTATCCACTATACGGGCGAACTCCGCGTCGCCCATCGCCTCAAGCTCCTCGCCCGTAAGCGCGATGTCGCCCTCGTCATAGATGCCCATCTCGCGGGCCACGGCCATGGCCGTAAGCTTGTGGTCGCCTGTGATCATCACCGTACGCATATGCACCGCCCGGCAGGTAGCCACCGCCTCTATGGCTTCCGGCCTCGGGGGGTCCATCATCCCTACGAGCCCCAGAAATGTGAGGTCGCCTTCCGGGTCCTCGCAGGTCTTCGCGTGGCCGCAGGACGCGAGCCCCAGCACGCGCAGGGCCGACGAGGCCATCTGTGCGTTGGCAGCCGATATCGCCGCCCTGTCCTCTTCGGTAAGCTGCCTGATGGTTCCGTCCGGGTCCATGATCGTCGAGCACCGTCTCAGCACTACCTCTGGCGCACCCTTTGAGTATGCGACGAGGGCTGTGCCCCTTCCCACGACCACGGTCATCATCTTGCGCTCGGAGCTGAACGGGACCTCGGTGATGCGCGGCGCTTCGACCCTCAGCTTGCGGTAATCGAGCCCTGCCTTCGCGGCCAGCACGAGGAGGCTGGCCTCGGTCGAGTCGCCCTTGATCGACCAGCGGGATTCTTGCTCATATAGCTCCGAATCGTTGCAGAGAGCGCCCGCGCGCAGGAGTTCAGCGAGCGCCGGGCTCTCGGCGTGAGGGCTGAGTTCGCCCTTCGGCTCATAGCCCGCGCCCGAGACGTCAACATACGCGCCGCCGCTATAGAGCCTCCGGACGGTCATCTCGGCCTTGGTGAGGGTGCCGGTCTTGTCGGTGCAAATAACGGTCGTGCAGCCTAGGGTCTCGACCGCCGGCATCTTCCTTATAAGCGCGTGCCGCTTGGCCATCTCGCGCATGCCTATAGCGAGCGCGCCGGTCACTATCGCGGCGAGCGCCTCGGGCACTGCGGCCACCGCGAGCGATATCGCGAACATCGCCATCAGGACGGCCTCGTCCATCGTGAGCGTGCCATCCTCATAAGCGCGGACCAGGCTCACGAGCATTATCACTGCACATATGACGAGCGCGCCGATGCCGAGCCACCGGCCGATCTCGGCCGTGCGCCGCTCTAGCGGGGTGGGCTCGGTCTTGACTGCCGCTACCTCTTTAGCAATCTTCCCAAGCTCGGTCGTCATGCCGGTCTCGGTCACGACCGCCCTCGCGCGGCCGTATGTGACGATGCCCCCGGTGTGGGCCATGTCCGTGCGGTCGCCGATCTGGGCCTCAACCCTCACCGCCTCGGTGGACTTCTCGACCGGCATCGACTCGCCTGTAAGCGCGGCCTCATCGAGCGTGAGTGACGCGACCTCAAAGAGCCTCGCATCTGCCGGTATCCGATCTCCGGCCTCAAGCGCTATAACGTCTCCGGGGACGATCTCGGTCGCGTCAATCGTGGTCTCGGCCCCGTCTCGGAGCACCGAGGCGGTGGCGCGGAGCATATCCCTTAATGACTCTATCGCGCGCTCGGCGCGGTATTCCTGAATGAACCCGAGCACCGCCGAGAACACGACGATCGCGGCGATAATCATGGCATCGGTTTTCTCCCCTACCATGAGAGATAGCGCGGTCGCCGCAAGCAAGATTATTATGAGCGTGTTCTTGAACTGGCCCAGAAACATCGAGAGCGGCGAGGGCCTGTCCTCGCGCTGAAGCGCGTTCGGGCCGAACCTGGCAAGCCGCGTTTGGGCCTCTTCGGACGTAAGCCCCTTGGGCCCGCTGCCGAGCTTTTCAAAGGTATCTTGAATTGTGAGCGAATGCCACATTTTCACGCATATCATATCATGCCCAGCCTGATTCAAGAATCCCCCCATGATGCCGATAAGAGAGTAGAAGGAACGATGGAGGAGGCCAGGGATGGCGATACTTGCGGATAACGAGATACGGTATTCATATATCCAATATGATGATGTCGACTTTAGCACCACCAAGTCCCTGATCGAGTCGGGCGTGTTTCATATCTTTTTGCTGGCGGGGAAGAAGTGGGACATAGAGGTATCGCAAATCACCGAAGACTTCAGGGATTACGTCGTATTCCACGAAATACCGTCATACGTCACCGGAAGTATTCATAGCGCAAATAGAGCTAACAAAAGCGGGATGGTTCTGTAACCTCCGCAAAGCCGCGCCAAATCACTTGATACTGCGTCATCCGTCGAAAATCGTCCTCAGAGTACATCACAGTACACCTGCGGGACGATTTTCTCCTTCTTCCTTATCTGAAGACGATTTCTCGCGCTTTAAGTTTCCATTGCCTAATCGTGCGAAATGTCGCACAAATTGTTTGATTCTGAAGCAATTGTTATTTTCTAAACACTATTGGAAGATAATATTGACGAGCAGAAAGCAAATCATTTGGATTTTCACATACGAGAAAACCAATATGGCACAAAAAAGCAACAAATTGCCACAATGCTATTTCATTATCGATCTGTGTTATTTCCTCTATATCTTTAAATGAATAGAAGATACTTTCCCTAGCATGAATTAATCGCTGCATGAAAGGCTTCCAAATAGTGGGCAGGTTTTTCAGGTAAGCATTCAAAATAGAATCTCTAAAATTGTCATACGCGAGATTCACACACTTCTTCTTGATAAGTTTGTATTCACAATACTCATCTAATTGCACCATTATGTCAGGGTTATCTCTGTAGTAGTCCTTTGTACAAAGTAGGCACTCTCCGATAAACATTATAACGATACGAGGAGTAAGGATATTGGAACCAATGCTCAAATGTGAATCAATAAAATCAACTAGCGCACATTCTTCAAAACCATTTCCCTCAGTACGATGATTTATATATCGTGGGAATATTGACGCAATTAATTCTCTATTAATAGCATCATTAAAATTTATAAGTCGAGCATCTCTCATCTCGCCTTTCCCTTTACTCCTTCCTTGGATAAACCTTATTGCTGCGGAAATTGATTTACTAACAAAATTACCACCAGAATCATTTGGAATTTGAAAGGGTGAAATGGTATTCAGTTCAGCGGAGCCCTCATTTAAATACAACGCTTCTTGATCAATATCAAAACTTAGCAGGTCTAATTTAAATATAGACATCAGGTTGAACGCTATTCGTTGAGCTATAAGGCGTGCAATATCGTCTTTACTCCATAGAAGATCAACTTTCCTACTCGACATCTTCTCATAACCAATCGACTCAAAGTTCAGTCGCTCGTATAAGTCCGATCGCAAAAACAATTTAAGTTCGATTTGCTTATACTTCAAATAACCTCGTTCACATTCCAAGAGACCTTCTAGAAGATGTTTCTGAAATGTGTATTCTTCTTTTACAACAAACGCATCAAGATTATCAAAAAGTATAATTATTCTAAGTTTCTTAGATAACAAATAAGTGTTTAATTCAGCTTTCGTGTTCTCCAAGTTTATTATCATGCTTAGAGCACTTTGTTCTGGTGTGGCTCCCTTCTCTACAGAAATGATTGGTGTTACGGCTGTTCCTATAGCTGAATGGTCAAATTTCAATCCTCCAGTAAATTTAAGATGAGAAAGAATATTTGTAATTGATACTTTACCTTCTTCATAGCCTAATAGTATTTTAAGTTTTTGTAAATCATCATGTAAATGTTTTGGCAAATCTGATTGCGCTTCAGCTATTTTTGCTAATAATCGGTATAAAATAAATACTTCCCAAAAGAAACAACATTTTACATCATCATTTTTAATCGGAGAATCTATTACATCATATAATTTTGCTTTGATTTCTGAGTAGTTCAACATTTCATCTATTGGGAGGATGAAATCAGTCAGTCCTTGGATAGCTTTAAATGTAATCTTTCTTTCTGAGAGTAATTTAAAAAGCGTTGTCTTACCGGTTCCACGCGGTCCTACAATTAAACTTTTTGAACCTTGTAGAAAGTCTACTGCTGGACTTATTAGACAGATTCCCATATTATGGTTTAATAATGTATCGTTTTCTGGATCAGCGCTGCCTATGTTGAATTCTACAAGCGATTTCAAAGGAAATGTTTTTGGCAAATTAGTTATCAATAATCTCTCCTGTAATTATTAATTTCTACTAAAATAGCTAATCATAATTGCGCATGTCAAGATTATTATTCTTTATCTTTGATCGTTTGCTAAAACATCGCACACAAATTCCCCGAACACCGATACCGAACGCGTTTATTTATCCCATACCACAACTCCCCGGAATGTAAAGGTTACGCTCTTACCGGACAGTATCAGGCTGGAAAAAGCAGGCGGCAGCCAGCCCTTCCATCGGTTAGAATGTTTCACCACAAAACACAGACCGAAGGAGGAAGGGCATGACTGCCAAAGAAAAGATATCACAAGGGAGGCTTTCAATGCTTCAGCTGGCCGAGAGGCTCAGGAACGTGTCGGAGGCCTGTCGCCGCCGGGGGGTGAGCCGCAGCCAGTTTTACGAGTACAAGCGGGCGTTTCAGGAGCAGGGGTTTGCGGGGCTCGCGGACCTTCCGCCGATAGCGCGTAGCTGTCCCCACAAGACGCCTGAGGAGGCCCGCAAGCGAGTGATCGAGATGAGCCTTGCTCACCCCCGGTGGGGGAAGCAGCGCATCTTCGAGCACCTGCTTCTGGAGGGCATATTGGTGCGTCCCTCAACTGTGTATCGCATCCAGGTTCGCGAGGGGCTGGAGTCGAAGGCCAAGCGCATCCTCCGGCTTGAGCAGGAGGCTAACGGCAAGGAGATCGAGCTAACGGAGGAGCAGGTCAAGCTCATCGAGCGGGCCAATCCGTGCTTCAGGGAAAGGCATGTGGAGAGCGCATATCCGGGCTATCTGCTCAGCCAGGACACCTTCACGGTGGGCAAGCTCAAGGGCATCGGGACCGTGTATCTGCAGGCCGTGGTGGACACGTACGGCTCTTATGCCTTCGGCAAGCTGTACACGTCGAAGAGGCCCGAGACGGCGGCCGACGTGCTCTACGACCGCGTGCTGCCGTTTTACGAGGACCATGGCATCAGGGTCCAGCATGTCCTGACGGACAACGGCTCGGAGTACTGCGGCAAGCTGCTGCGGCATCCGTACGAGCTGTTTCTGGCGCTTCACGACATCGCGCATCGAAGGACGAAGGTGGCGACACCGAGGACAAACGGATTCGTGGAGCGGTTTAATCGCACCATCCTGGACGAGTTCTTCTCGGAGACGTTCAGGTACCGGTTCTACGCATCGCTCGATGAGCTGCAGTATGACCTCGACCGGTGGCTGCACCACTACAACAACGAGCGCCCTCACAAGGGCTATCGCAACATGGGCAGACGGCCAATAGAAACTATCGAGCTGGGCAAAAAGCTAAGACAGAAAGCTGAGGAGGAGGCCGCCTGATCAGTGCGACCGATGAGATGGAAAACTGTCCGGAGAGCACTGGACTTTTACACCCCGGAACTGGTCAATAGGAACTGGTTCCTAGGAACCAGTTCCTAGGAATCGGTTCCCATGGACGCGTTCCGCCGAGAAGTTCTATCATCGCGCATGATGAATATAAAGACAACAATAGTTAGACTAACAAACACTCAAGAAAAACCATTCGAAGATCGCGGACATGGACGATGGTTCCAACGAAAAACGTTTCTGAACGCATGAACATGGAGGATCGTAGAAAGTTCATGTTTTCCGCTGGGTTAGAGGTGCGCTTTGCTTGTTCATTTGAACGCTCTAAAAAAAATGCGCGCACGGGCGCGCGCGGTAAGTATGTATATAACTGAAAGCGGCTGCAATTGCGGGATACTGCGTCACTGCCTCGAAAAATGTCCTCAACGTACGTTCAGTACGCCTCCGGGCATTTTCCTCGGCGTTCCTTGTCTGCCGCAATATCGCTCGCTTTCATGGGCGGTGTTAGCGATGCCGTTGACCTTGTGGGGCGCGGGGGGCGACCTTCTTCCGTGCCCCCCGAAAGCGCGCCCAAATCGGCTTCAGACAAGGCAGGGCGAAAAGACCGCCCGATGGTGTACTTGGGCGTACATAGAGGGCGAGTCTTTGATGCCCAACGCAGTATCAAGCGATTTGGAGCGCTTTCAGAAAGGCTCGCTATGCAGCTTCTTCCCTTTGCAGGTCTTTAAGGGTGGGGAGTTCGGACAGCGAATTCAGCCCAAAATACTGGAGAAATTCTTTCGTGGTGCCGTACAGGATAGGTTTCCCCGGCGCTTCCTTCTTCCCCACTATCTCTATCAGCCGCTTGTCGAGGAGCGACTTCATCACGCCATCCGCGTTGACGCCGCGCAGTTCTTCAACCTCGACCTTGGTAAGCGGCTGCTTGTACGCGATGATCGCCAGCGTCTCAAGCGATGCGGGCGAGAGCTTCTGGGCCTTCACCACGCCCATCAGCTTGCGGGCCCATTCGGTCATGCCCGGGTTGGCGTAGAACTGATATCCGCCAGCGAGTCTGCCAAGCAGCATGCCGCCATCTCGCTCGGCGTAGTCCTCGACGAGTTCGTCCAGGAGGCCCGTGATTTCTTCAGGCTGAAGCCCCGTGGGGCCTTTAAGCTCGGCCGGGCTTACGGGCTCGGAGGAGAGAAAAAGTATGGCCTCAAGCATGGCCTTCATGCGGTCGCGGTCTTCCATGAGAGGAAGGATAGCAAATGCCCCCCCTAAAATTCAAACAATTCCGGGCCGCTTGCATTGAAATACGGAGGTGGTATCATATATAGTTATGTCTTGCCTGAAAGAGGCAAAGGAGGGTATCGCAATAGAATCCGTGGATTTTAATACGCCCGAGGGCCGCGAGATATACCGCCACAGCGCGGCGCACATCATGGCGCACGCTATCAAGGAGCTGTTCCCGCAGGCCAGGCTCGCTATCGGCCCGGCCATCGAGGACGGGTTTTATTATGACATCGACGTAGACCACACGTTCGTGCCCGAAGACCTCGCGAAGATCGAAAAGAAGATGATCGAGATCATCAAGCGCAACTCTCCTTTTCAGCGCTCCGAGATGGCGCGCTCCGAGGCGGTCGATATGTTCACGCGCATGGGCGAGCCCTACAAGGTCGAGCTATTAAATGACATCACCGACCAGACCATCTCGGTATACGAGGAAGGCGGCTTTACGGACCTCTGCCGCGGCCCGCACCTCGACAAGACCGGGAGGATCAAGGCCATAAAGCTCCTGAGCATCGCCGGTGCGTACTGGCGCGGCAACGAGAAAAACAAGATGCTCCAGCGCATCTACGGCACCGCGTTTGACACCAAGGACGCCCTGAAGGCTCACCTGGAGTTCCTTGAGGAGGTCAAGAAGCGCGACCACCGTAGGCTCGGCAGGGAGCTCGACCTCTTCAGCATGAACGACGAGATCGGCCCCGGCCTGACTCTCTGGCACCCCAAGGGCGCGACCATACGCAGGGTCATCGAGGACCACTGGAAGGACGCCCACGTCCATGCCGGCTACCAGCTCCTGTACACGCCACACATCGCGCGCCTGAACCTCTGGAAGACGAGCGGCCACCTGGACTTCTACTCCGAGAACATGTACTCGCCGATGGAGGTCGAGGGCATGCCGTACGAGCTTAAACCCATGAACTGCCCCTTCCATATCGCGATATACAAGACATCCTTAAAGAGCTACCGCGAGTTCCCTGTGCGCTACGCCGAGCTCGGCACTGTCTACCGCTACGAGCGCTCGGGCGTCCTGCACGGACTGCTGCGCGTGCGGGGCTTTACGCAGGACGACGCGCATATCTTCATACGCGAGGACCAGATGGAGGACGAGATCCAGAACGTCCTCGAACTTACGGTCGAGACCCTGCGCACGTTCGGGTTCGACTCATATGACATATACCTCTCGACGAGGCCCGAAAAATACGTCGGCTCCGACGAGAACTGGGCGAAGGCGACTTCGGCGCTTGAGGGTGCTCTAAAGGCCAAGGGCCTGCCCTACGTGGTCGACCCCGGCGAGGGCGTGTTCTACGGCCCGAAGATAGACATAAAGGTGAAGGACTCGCTCGGGAGGTCGTGGCAGTGCAGCACGATACAGGTGGACTTCAACCTCCCGGAGCGTTTTGATGTATCATATCGTGGCGCGGACGGCATGGAGCACAGGCCGATCATGGTGCACAGGGCGCTGATGGGCTCGCTCGAGAGGTTCTTCGGCGTGCTGATCGAGCACTACGCCGGGGCGTTTCCGATGTGGCTCGCGCCGGTGCAGGCGGCGGTGCTCACGATAGCCGAGCGCCACTCCGAGGCCGCGCACGCGCTGGCCGCGTCGTTGCGCTGGACGGGGATGCGCGTGCAGGTGGACGACTCCAACGAGAAGATCGGATACAAGATACGGCAATTCAGTATCCAGAAAGTGCCGTATTTGGTTATAATAGGCGACAACGAGGTGCAGGAGATGCGCTTCACGGTCAGGAAACGCTCCGGCGAGAACATCGGGCCTTTCTCATCCGAAGAACTTGCCGCAATGTTTTCGGAGCAGATTCGCAGCAGGAGGTGACAAATAAGTAAGGACGTACGCGTAAACAGGAAGATAATGGCCAAAGAGGTAAGGCTCATCGACGACGACGGCGCGCAGCTCGGCGTGGTCACTGCGCAGGATGCCATGAAGCGGGCGCTCGAGAAGGATCTCGACCTCGTCGAGGTCGCCCCGAACGCGGTCCCGCCCGTCTGCAAGATCATGGACTTCGGCAAGTACAAGTACCAGATGAGCAAGAAGCATACGGTCAAAAAGACCATGGAAGTCAAGGAAGTCAAGCTCAGGCCGCGCATCGACGAGCACGACCTCGCGCTCAAGGCCAGGAACATCAACCGCTTCATCGAGGGCGGAGACAAGGCCAAGGTGACCATGTTCTTCAGGGGCAGGGAGCGCGCGAGGCCGGAGCTCGGGATGAAGGTTTACGAGAAGCTTGCTACGCTGCTGACGGTCGAGCACACCGTGCTGCAGCCTCCGAAGATGGAAGGCAACAGCATCACGATGGTGGTCGCGCCTAAATAAAGAAAAGACTAAGCAAAAAGGAGAGATACGAAGATGCCTAAGATGAAAACGCACCGCGGGGCCGCCAAGCGCTTCAGGGTCACGGGTACCGGAAAGATAAAGCGCAACAGGGCCAACAAGAGCCACATCATGACCGGCAAGACCTCAAAGCGCACGCGCATGCTCAGGCAGGGCACCATGGTCAACGACGCAAATATGGTAGATGTAAGAAGAATGCTCGGGCTCTAGCAGCAGCAAGAAAACAGACGGCCCCGCGGCATGCCCGCCGGGCCGTTTTCCTTTTTCAGCCCCCTCCCCTCTGACGGAATATGCCGGCACGGGCAAACCGCGATTTCCTATTGCTTAAAAAACAATATTCCGTATAATAAGACACTACGGGCTGAGGGGGATGGCATGCACGCAATGCGCTCATTCGCGGTACTGTTTCTGGCAATGGCAGCCTCTCTGGCAACCTTCGTCCCCGCGGCCTCGGCCGGACAGCCGATGATCGCGAGCGGATGCTCCGTAAGCAACGTCGGATACCTCAACGACCTCGCAAAGGAATACGAGCGCAGAAACCCCGGGATCCATATCCTCGTCCGCGGCGGCGGGAGCCTGCTGGGAATCACCGAACTCAGGGGCGATAAGACCGACTTCGCCGCGTCGTGCAAGAGCAAGGGGCCATCGGACCCGGCTAATTTCGAGTTCGTCACAGTGGCGTGGGACGCCCTCGTGTTCATCGTAAACAAATCCAACCCCGTAAGCGACATTACCCCCGAACAGGTGCGCGACATCTATGACGGCAGGATAGACAACTGGAAGTCGCTCGGCGGGCCGGACCTCGGCATAAAATCCTACGTCTCGACACCGGAGGGCATGGGAGGCATCGGAGAGGCGCTAGCAAAGTATATCCTCGGCGGCAGGGAGATATCGCACCAGCCGAACTCGGTCGTTATGGCCTCATCGGTGGCTGTATGGGAGCAGATGGTCGAGCAGTCCCCGGAGGGTTTCGCCAGCACCGGATTCGCGAGCGCCCGCAAGCGCAGCGTAAAGATGCTCCGCGTAAACGGCGTGCCGCCGACCAAGGCCAATATCGTCTCGGGCAAATACCCCCTCAGGCGCAGGCTCTATCTCGTATATGACAAGAGGGAAGTCAGGCCCGAGGTCCGCAAGTTCATAAACTACGCCCTGGGCAGGGAGGGGCAGAAGTTCATCGGCGGCCTCGGCATACCGAGCCTCGCGGAGATCAAATGAGGGTGTCGCCTTGCCAAAGGGGCCTTGTAATGTTCGCCAAAGCCATGGCATCCCGGCTCTGTTAGAGATAAAATGAGATATTCGTTAGGCACGAGGGTGACTGTTTTTTTCATGGTCTCTATCGTGGTCGTGGCCGCAGCGAGCACGTACTTCTTCATATCGTCGACGAGGACGGCCATGGAGCGCGAACTTCTGGAGCGCGGCACCGTGCTCGCCGAGGCGCTCTCGAAGGCCATCGACGAGGGCATGGCCACCGAGGACCTGGACTTCATCAAGGAATTCTCGGATATCGTCCACACGAAGGAGGTCACGCTCGCGCAGGCCTACTCTACCCTCTGGCTGCCCCTCTATTCTCAGCCGCCCTCTATGATCGACGATGCCTCGTCCCCGTGGGCGCGGGACCATTTTTCCAAATCGCTCGACTATTACAGCCCGTACTACGAAACCAACGACAGATTCCTGGACATCTACATGCCGGTCTACTACCACGGCCTGGACGTCTCGAAGATCGCTCCCCAGGACCTGAAACGCTACCATATCGGGTTCGTGCGCCTGAAGCTCTCGACCGACCATGTGAAGGCAGCCGTGGCCGACGCCACGAAGAGATCCGTCCTTGTCTCGGCGGCGCTTGCGGCGCTCATGCTCCTGCTGATCAACGGCTACATCCGCCGCAAAGTGATAACGCCCGTGATGGCGCTGCACGGTTCGGTGCTCAGATATCAGCAGGGCGAGCTGCCGGTCGAGGTCGACGAGACCACGCCCCGCGACGAGATCGGGATGCTCAGCGTGGAGTTCAACCATATGAGCCGCGCCATAAGGGACCGCGAGCAGCGGCTGGCCGAGGAGAAAGAGCGCCTGAACGTGACCCTGCGAAGCATTGGCGACGGCGTCATCACGACCGACACAGATGGGAGGGTGACGCTGCTTAACCACGAGGCCGAGGTCATGACCGGCATGACGTCTGCCGAGGGCGTCGGCAGGCCGCTCGGGGAGGTCTTCGACATCATCAACGAGCGGACCCTCCAGAAATGCGAAAACCCGGTCGAGAAGGTCCTGCGCACGGGCTCGATCATCGAGCTTGCGAACCACACGATGCTCATAAGCAAGGACGGCACGCGGCGGATCATCACCGACAGCGGCGCGCCGATCAAGGACGCCTCGGGCACCACGCTCGGCGTGGTGCTGGTCTTCAGGGACAACACCGAAAAAACCCGCATGGAGGAGGCCCTCAAGGAATCCGAGACAAAGTTCAGGGGCTTTGCCGAGCAGTCGCTGACGGGGATTTACCTCGTGCAGGACGACGTGTTCAAATACGCCAACCCGCACTTCGCCGAGATATTCGGCTATCCCATCGAGGAATGCATCGGCATGCCGTTCGTCCAGATCGTGCAGCCCGACGACGCTCGAGCTGGTAAAGGCGATGGTGGCACGCCGGATATACGGCGAAGATGACACGGTGCGCTACGAATTCCGCGGCCGCAAGAAGGGCGGCGAGACGATCGACATAGAGGTCTTCGGCGGGGCGGCCACGTTCGAAGGCCGGCCGGCGGCCATCGGCACGCTGCTGGACATCACGGCCCGCAAGCGGGACGAGGCGAGGCTGCGCGCATCGCTCGGCGAAAAGGAGGTCCTCCTGGCCGAGGTCCACCACAGGGTCAAGAACAACCTTACGATCATATACTCGCTGCTTCAGCTCCAGGCCCGCCAGATCGCGGACCCCGACGTGGTCTCGATGTTCAAGATAAGCCAGGGCCGCATACGCTCGCTCGCCCTGGTGCACGAGAAGCTCTACCGGAGCCCCAACATGGCCGAGATAGACCTTGCGGACTACGTGGAATCGCTCGTGCGCGAGATCGTGACCTCGTTCCACCTCAAGCAGAAGGACGTGAGCGTCAAGGTGGATGTAGGGACGTTCTCCCTCGGGCTCGACCAGCTGATACCCTGCGGCCTGATCATCAACGAGCTCGTCTCAAACGCGATGAAATACGCCTTCGGCCAGACCGAATCCCCTGAGATGAGCGTATCGTTCCATAAGGACGCCGGAGGCATCTGCACGCTGATCCTGAGGGACAACGGCGTGGGCCTGCCCGATTCGTTCGAGGTGGGGCAGACGCAGAGCCTCGGCCTTCAGATCGTAAGCACCCTCACCGAACAGCTCGGCGGCACGCTCAGGATCGAGCGCGACGGCGGGGCAGCATTTTATGTCTCATTCCGGATCGGGGAGTACGCGGCGGAAGCCTGATCCCCCAACCGTCAAGGTCATGCTTGATATTTCCCGGCGGGCGTTCTAACCTAAGTCATGGCCGACACTGCCAGCCCGATGCTCGACGACCTGATCGCGCAGGTGAGGCGTAACGCCCGGATCTCTGACGCAGGGTTCTGGGGCTATTACTCCACCTGCGGCCTCCTGATGCGCCTCCGCTCGCTCTACCGCTTCGAGCACGGCATCGCACCGTGGGAGCACGCGGACGAAAGCGGCATCCCCGCCTGGATAGGGGCGCTCGAGGGTCAGTGGCGCTCTTTGGAGGACGCCTCGCCCTCGCCGATCACGATCGGCGGCCGCGAGTATGATCCCTACGATACAGCCGGCATAAACGCCGCGCTCTCGCGCGAGGGGCATCTTTATTACGGGATGGGCCAGGGGCTGTACATGAAGCCCGTTATATTTTTGGCCGAGCTCGCGGAGCGTCGCACGCTTATGGGGCGCGATGTGGTCATCACCGGCCACGAGTTCGTGCGCGACCTCTCGACCCACCCGGCGATGCACCGCGGGGGCACGATCATAGTCCGCCGCTCTCTCGCGCGGGAGCTCATCTGGGACCGTTATAGCGAGTCATGCTCAAAAGACCGCTGCTCGATTCTGAGGTCCGCGTTCTCGGCATACGGCGTGCAAGAAGGCTCGGGGCAGGATGCCCTCGGGGGCACGGTGGATGACGCAGTTGAGGTCATGGTGCGGCATGAACTGGGCGAGTCGGTCTCATCCGGGCTCCTCGGCAGCGGATGGATCGACATGCTCGCGGCACTCGGCCACAGCAGGACCGCGCTTGACCTGAGGGCCATCAAGGACGCGGCCGCGGACACATGCCCCGAGGGGCCGCTATCGTATATCATCGAAGGAAAGATGGAGGGCCAGCTCGGGTTCTTCGTCGCGTCGTTTGGCGGGCTCAGGGGCGCGCTATGCCCCGAGGTGCGGCTCGCTTACAATGCGTTCCTCACCGATCACGACTGGACTCTGATCGATAGCGCACGGAAGCAATGCCACGAAAATTCTCTCCGGCTGTGCAAGGAGCTGCTGCGGCTGTATGCCTCAATTGGCGCGCGCGCGGAATTCTCTGCAAGGGTCTCGGCGGCCTTCGGCTGATGCCCCGGCCGCAGGCCGATGCGGTCACTGACGGTCTTTATTGTTTTTCAGCCTTCTGAAATATATCGCCCTCAGTATGAAATAAACCACGACGGTAATAATTATGACGATCATGAAATAGATCTTCTCGGCCGGCCGCACCTCCTGCGTCTCCGGGGCAACAGGCATGTTCGAGGGATGATTCACTACGGCCTGCGCGCTCCCCTGAACCTGTGGCGCACCCTGTTTTGGCTGCTCAGCGAAGCCCGCTCCCCCTGCCATTATGACAAGGGCCAGAGTGAGCGCTGCCGCCGCCGCGAGTATCTGTATCCATGCCCTGCCCATGAGGAATTATACCAAACCCCGGCCGGGTATAAAGAATTTACTGGACTGTCAGCGTAAAATTTAATAAAATATGTTAATTTATCCCATACTTAAAAAACGGATACACGGAGAGAGGGCGATGAAAAAAATACTTGCCACATTGGCGGTCATGCTCATCCTCGGACTGCCAGCCTTTGCCGCCGATAACCTTGACAGCATGTACAAGAAGGCGATGCAGCAGTATAACCTGAGGCATTACGCCAAGGCCGCCGAGATCTTCAAGGAGTACGTCAAGCAGCGCCCCGAGGCCGCGGCATACTATCGCATCGGGTACAGCTTGTACAAGCTACATAAGACAGTCGAGGCGGACCAGTATTTCGAGTACGCATACATGATATCGCCCGACTTTTCTCCGGGGCCTTTCGTTAGCAGCATGCACCCCCAGGCCGAGCCGCCCGCGCCGAAACCAGCGGCTAAACCAGCGGCATTGGCTCCCGCCCCTGCCGCTCAGATAAAACCCGCAACGGCCGCGCCAGCCGCACCCGCTGCCCAGGCCCCATCCTCCGCAGCCCCTGCAACATCTGCCGCACAGGCCAGACCTGCAACCGCCGTTACAGCTCCGATAGCCGCAGCAGTGCAGCCCAGCCCCGCCACACCGGCAGCAGCGAACGCACCGGCCACTCCGCCGCTTGCGCCCAGGGCCGCCGCACCGGCCGCGCCGGTCGCTCAGGCCCCTCCGGCAGCTCAGGCCCCTTCGGCAGCACAGGCCCCGAAGCCCGCAGCCCCTGCTCCGGCCACTGTCCCTGCCCAGTCGTTCGTGGCCAAGAACAAACTGAACCTCATCATCGGCGCTATAGTGGCCATCTACCTGATCATCTCGCTCCTGCTTTATAGGCATGCAAGAAACGCCCGCGTTAAGGCCTCATGGATCGCATTCATACCGCTCATACAGTTTGCGGTGATCGTCCTTGCGATAAAGGCACACGGCGCCCCGCCGCTTTCGGGCCCCGGGCCGTCTGACCTGCCGGGATTCGGGGATTTCAAGTTCACTGACGAGGACTTCTCTGCATCCTCCACTAAGCCTACGCAGCCGGCCGCGCCTCCGAAGGAGCCTGAAAGCAAAGGCCCTGAGACGAAGGCCGGAGAGTTCTCGTTCCCCTCAGCCCCGGCCGCTCCCGAGGCTGGTGCAGGAGAGTCGGAAGGCAAGACCCCTGCCGAGGAGACTACGTTTGAGATACCCGAGGAAGAGGTTGATGCGCCTGGATCGGAGAAGTTTAAGATGAACCTCTCGGAGGGCTCGGAGCTGAAGTCCGATGACTTCAAGTTCGACACCTCAGAGGATTTCTCGGGGACCGAAAAGCCCAAGGCAGACGAGGAAGAGAAAAAATAACGCGCCTATCCATGCCCGGGGGGATGGCAGTCCCCCCGGGTCAATTTCCCGCCGCAGTCAATAATCCGCCTGTCAAACGATAACGCCACGGCCCTCGCCCCCAGCTTAATCCATCGGTTTATCAACGGTTATTTCGAACAGATATCCGTGGCATGGCGCTTGCAGTGTTTAAGACAGGATGGGATACGAAATAACAGACAACGACATCATGAGGACTAATAAAAAGGCCTGATACCTTCTACTACCCCCAGAGGATAATCAGCGCAACCCCCTCAATCCTCACCCTCATAAAGTCCTCTTGCTCCCCAAGGGCAAGAGGACTCCCTCATTTCAGGGGCAGCTATTTCTCCGCAGCTGCCGTGGCCTTGATCTCGGTGCCGATGCCCTCGCGCGTGAATATCTCAAGCAGAAGGCAGTGGGCGACGCGGCCGTCGATGATATGGACCTTGCGTACGCCGCCCTCGAGCGCCTTAAGCGCGGTAGCGGCCTTCGGGAGCATACCGCCGGTTATGACCTTCGAGGCAACGAGCTTTTTGACCTGGCTGCGCGTAAGCGTCGAGAAGACCTTATCGTCTTTGCCCTTGATGCCCTCGACGTCCGTGACGTAGATGAGCTTTTCGGCGTGCAGCGAGGTCGCGACCTCGGCCGTGACGTCGTCGGCGTTGATGTTGTACGTCTCGCCATTCGCGCCCACGCCTACCGGGGATATCACCGGCACGAACCCGGCCTTATCGAGGCTCAGGAGCACCTCCGGGTCGACCTCAGTGATCTCCCCGACGAGCCCGATGTCGATCTCGGACTCGCCGTCTGACTTGCTCATGATCTTTTTCTTTCTGGCCTTTATGAGCCCGCCGTCCTTGCCGCTTAGGCCGACCGCGCGGCCCCCCTGGCGGTTGATCAGGGTCACGATCTCCTTGTTTATCAAGCCGCCCAGGACCATCTCCACTATGTCCATCGTCTCCTGGTCAGTGACGCGGTAGCCCTCGACGAAGGCCGGGACCTTGCCCATCTTCTTCATCGTCGCGCTTATGCGAGGCCCCCCGCCGTGGACTATCACCGTGCGGATGCCGATGAAGTTCATCAGCGCGATGTCCTCGGCGAACGCGGCCTTGAGCGCGTCCTCGGTCTGGGCCGAGCCTCCGTATTTGATCACGAAGGTCTTGCCGCTGTAGCTGCGGATATAGGGCAGCGCCTCTATCAGCGTATTTGCCTTCTTCAGCAGTTCCTTCATCGTCCAGCCTCCTCGAAGCATGGTATGCAGACAATCCCTCCGCCGCTTAGCCTTGCGCGGCTTTCCATCGTCTTCTCGCCGCAGCGGCTGCACCGCACCGAGGGGTATATGCGCGCCGTGGGCGGCGGCTCGACTGTGAGCCTCCGCACGCTTAAGACTGTCTCCTCGGGCGCGTCGAGTATGGAAGCGATCTTCCGCGACTTGCGCTCGTGCACCACGCGCAGCACGTCCTCCGTGCGGTCGCCGGCGGAATACGCCGTCCATGCGGCCGTCTCCTCGGCGGTCTCGGCAGGCGGTTCCCACGTTACAGCGATGCGCACCGCCTCGCCCGAGGGCCTGCGGATGAACGTGTATGCCTGCT
This sequence comes from Nitrospirota bacterium, assembly GCA_963721805.1. Classification (GTDB taxonomy): domain Bacteria; phylum Nitrospirota; class Thermodesulfovibrionia; order Thermodesulfovibrionales; family JdFR-86; genus CAVRJY01. The sequence goes on from CAVRJY010000006.1 coordinate 18,159, forward strand.
TTCCGTAATCGCGGAAAAATAGGTTGCCCTTCCCGAACGTGCAGCCGGTCATCACCTGCACCGCGTCCACGGCGCACGAGTCGTTCTCGACTATAGCCACCAGTTCCTCGTCCTCGGCCCTGCGGCCAAGGGCACCAAGCGCCGCGGCCGCCACCCTGTAACCAAGCGCGAGCCCAGGGCAGACATGCCCGTGAAACCCGGCCACTTCCTCTATCGTTTTCATGGGATACATTATATAACACCTCCTGCGTTTTTCATCACCAATATCCGGGCAGCCCGCTCGTTCCGCGGCCTGTAGGGTCAGCGCGGCGTTTCAGCGCGCCGCCATATTTTCATTGAATTTTGCGGCCGCGTATACTATTGTAATAAATGGTGGAGGGGTCCTATCTATTTTTAGCAGCGGTGTCGCTCGCCCTCGGACTGTCAGCAGGGTTCATCATGCACCGCTCGGATTTCTGCATCGCCGGGGCCTTCAGGGACATCTTCCTTTTCAGGAGCGGCTTCATGTTCCGGATCATCCTGCTGCTCGTCGTCTCGACGATGCTGCTGTTCGAGGCGGCGAGGCTCGCTGGGCTCCTCCCGCTCTACCCGTTCCCGCTGCTTTATTCCCCCACTCCCGCAAACCTCATCGGAGGGTTCATGTTCGGCGTCGGGATGGTGCTTGCGGGGGGCTGCGTGTTCGGGACCCTTTATAAGATGGGCGCCGGGAGCGTGCTCAGCGCGCTTGCTTTCGTGGGACTCGTCATCGGCAGCGCAATGTATGCAGAGCTGCAGCCTTACTGGGCCTCGTTCATCAAGACCACGACGTTTTTCTCAGGGACGATCACCCTGCCCCAGCTCCTTGGCATAAGTCCCACGGCAGTGGTGCTCACCGCCTCGGGCGCGGCAGGGTATTATTTCTATTCATCCCGCAAAAGTGGTGCGCTCGCCAGGCGCTCGAACGCCGAGGGCTATCTGCAGCCCTGGAGGGCCGCGCTGATGCTCTCGGCGCTAAGCCTTCTCTCCTACGTACTGATCGGCATGCCGATGGGCGTGACATCCTCGTACGCCAAGCTGGCGGGATATGCCGAAGGGCTGTTCTCGCAGGATCACGTTGCGGGCCTCGCTTACTTCAAGGCCGTGCCGCTTAACTGCACCAACCCGCTGACCGGCATCCGGCTCGAGGGCGGCGGCGGCCCCGTAATCGACTCGATCGCCGCGATCCAGTTCCCCCTTGTGCTCGGCATAATCCTGGGGAGCGCGGCCTCGGCTCTCAGGCTCGGAGAGTTCAGGCTCAATTTCAGCGCCCCGCCCCGGCAGTACGTCTCGGCACTTGCCGGCGGGACCGCGATGGGCCTCGCCTCGAGGCTCGCGCCCACCTGCAACGTATGGCACCTGATGGGCGGGCTGCCGGTCCTTGCGATCTCGAGCATGCTTTTTTTCGTCGGGCTTCTGCCGGGCGCATGGCTCGGCGGCAGGCTGCTTGTCAATCTCGTCATGAAAAACGGAGGATCTCAAATTGGACATAATTGAATACGACATCCGCGGCCAGATATGTCCGGCTACCCTGCTCTTTACGCTCAGGGAACTCAACTCCCATGCCTCAGGACTCCAGGACGGCACGCTGAAGATCTCGATCAGGACCGACAACCGTGACGCTATCACTACGATCCCCGAGTCCGTCGACAACATGGGCTACGAGGTCTCGGTGAACAAGCACGACGGCTATTACCTGATCGAGATAACCGGATCGAAGGGCTGATCCGGCATGGACGACAATAAAAGCCTCTCTGAGCTTGGAGAATCCGAACTGGAACTCCTAAGGGCGGAGAACGCCGAGCTGCGCCGCAGGTACGACAAGTCCATCCTGTACGTCAGGGACAAGGTCAACCAGCTGCTGGGCGTCATGGGCACCGCCCCGCTTCGGGCCGAGGAACTCGACGACCTGACGCTGATCGAGACCGACCCGATAGGGATCGTCAGCAACTCCTTCAGCCAGATACTGCGCCACCTCCACAGGACGAACGACAAGCTCCGCTTCGCAAAGGACGAGCTACAGGTCATCTTCGATTCGGCAGGCATGGGGATACTGGTCGTGGACGAGGCGATGCGCATCACGGCCTATAACCGGAAGCTCGCGGAGATGTTCTTCCGAGGCCGGGGCAAGGTGGAGGGCCAGCCCTGCCAGTCCGCGGTCTGCAACATAGACAGCCACAAGGTGGGCTGCGTATTCAGCGAGATATTCAAAAACGGCCACAGCGTCTCGATCGAGCGGTGGGTGCTCGGGGAGCGCTACTTCAATATCGTTGGCACCCCGATCAGCGACGCGAAGGGACGCGTCACCAGCGTCGTCATCGTGTACATGGACATCACCGAGCTTACCGACGCCGAAAGCTCCCTCAGAAAGAGCGAGGAGCGGTACCGCGACCTGTTCGAAAACGCGAGCGACCTCATCCAGAGCGTCGGGCCGGAGGGCTCGATACTCTATGTAAACAGGGCATGGCGCGAGGCGATGGGCTACGGCGAGGACGAGATCACGGACCTTTCGATCTTCGACATCATCCACCCTGACTGCATGAGCTGCGGCCCTGATTTCAAGAGCGTGGTATACGGCGAGAAGACAGGCCGCATCGAGACCGTCTTCCTTACGAAGGACGGGATGGAGATCATCGTCGAGGGCAACGTGAACTCGGTCTTCGAAGACGGCAGGTTCAGCGGCACCAGGGGCATCTTCCGGGACATAACCCTCCGCAAGCGGATCGAGGCGAAGGTCGAGCGCTCGCTGCGCGAGAAAGAGGTGCTCCTGAGCGAGGTCCACCACCGCGTCAAGAACAACATGGCGATCATCTCAGCGCTGCTCAAGATGCAGTCGGCGCACGTCGAGGACCCAGAGGGCAGGCAGATGCTGCTTGAGTGCCGTTCGCGCATCAAGTCCATGGCCCTAGTGCACGAGAAGCTCTACCAGACGAGCGACTTCTCGAACATCGTGCTGCAGGACTACGTGCAGTCCCTCATACAGAGCATCAGGGACATGTTTACGGTGAAGCAGGAATTCACGATCAAGGCCGACGCCGAGGGCATAACGCTGAACATCGACGCCCTGATACCCTGCGGCCTGATAATAAACGAGCTTGTCACAAACGCCCTGAAATACGCCTTCGAAGGCGATGGCCCCTTCGAGATCGAGGTTCTGTTCAGGGAGTCCGCGGACGGCATGATCGTCCTGAGCGTCTCGGACAACGGCAAGGGGCTGCCGGAGGGCGTCGGCCTTTCGGACTTGAAGGCGCTCGGGTTTCAGATCATAAGGGCGCTATCCAGCCAGCTTGACGCCGAGGTCACGATCCTGAGGGATAGCGGCACGACGTTCAACTTCACGTTCCCGATAGCGCGCGGCCAGGGCCCCGGCTGAGCCGGGGGCATGTGCGCCGTTGTGCGGCTTAGGCTCGAGAATATTGCAATATCAAGACGGCTGCTTTATACTGAACCTTCCTATGAATCTATCGCGATGCGAAAGAAACAGGTGCCATAACCGATGAAGCTCAAGGAACTCATGCTCTCGGGGGCTTATCTCATAGAGCCCAAAAGAGACAAGGACACCGCCTGCGACACGCTCGAGGTCTTCGCGTCCGAGGCATACTCAAGGCACGGCCTCGAGGCCGAGTTCAAGCGGATGCACCACTTCCATGTCCCCCAGAAGGCCACCGTGCACGGCCTGACGTACCAGCTTGAACCGATGGCCGAAAACCGCCTTTTCTGGTGCAGCCGCGGCTCGCTCTATAGCGTCATAATCGACCTCAGGGCCGGTTCGCCGACGTTCGAGGTCTTCTACGGCCTCGAACTAAGAGGCGAGCTCTGGCAGATGATGTATATACCCAAAGGCTTCGCACACGGATTCCTGACGCTCGAGGACGATACCGAGGCGATGCGCCTCTCATCAGCCCCTTTCTCGAAGGAGCATATGCGCGGCATCCGGTTCAACGACCGGAAGTTCCGCATTCAGTGGCCCACGAACCCGCGCACGGTCAGCCTGCATGACCGCCGCTACCCGGACTACACGCCCGCAAGCCACCTCGCGCCGCAGTAAGGCTTATAGCCGCATAATATTGCTTAATCTATTGATTTTTTTCGTATCTTAAGTTAGGCTATTAACTCTTGGTAATATCTACCTATTAACGGAGGCCTTGAACGATGGCTAAACTTGCCAAAAAAGCGACCGCGAAGCAGACCGCCAAAAAAACCGCCGCAAAGAAGAAACCCTCCAGGGCGCCGAAATACGTATACTCGTTCGGCGGCGGCAAGGCCGACGGAAACGAATCGATGAAGAACCTCCTCGGCGGCAAGGGCGCGAACCTGGCCGAGATGGCCGGACACCCGTCGCTCAGGCTGCCGGTGCCTCCGGGCTTCACGATCACGACCGAGGTCTGCACCTACTACTACGAGAACAAGCAGACCTACCCCAAGGAACTGAAGGCACAGGTCAGCTACCGCGCTCGCGGCCGTCGAGAAGCTCATGGGCAAGAAATTCGGCGACCCCACCAACCCGCTTCTCGTCTCGGTGCGCTCCGGCGCGCGCAAGTCCATGCCCGGCATGATGGAGACGGTCCTCAACGTCGGCCTGACGACCAAGACGATCCCCGGCCTGATCACAGAACACCGGCAACGAGCGCTTCGTCTACGACGCCTACCGCCGCCTGATCATGATGTACTCCGACGTGGTCATGGAAAAGGCCGCGGGCATCGAGCCCAAGGGCAAAGGCATCCGCAAGGTGCTCGACGAGCACCTCGAGCACGTCAAGAAATCCAAGGGCTACACGTCCGACACCGACCTGACCGCCGAGGACCTCAAACAGCTCTGCACCGATTTCAAGCACACAGTGCAGGAGGTCCTCGGCAAGCCCTTCCCCGACGACCACATGGAGCAGCTCTGGGGCGGCATCAGCGCGGTCTTCGCGAGCTGGAACGGCAAGCGCGCCATCGAGTACCGCCGCATCGAGAAGATCCCGGACGAGTGGGGCACGGCGGTCAACGTCCAGTCGATGGTCTTCGGCAACATGGGCGACGACTGCGCCACCGGCGTGGCCTTCACCCGCAACCCCGGCAACGGCGAAAACCAGTTCTACGGCGAGTATCTGGTCAACGCCCAGGGCGAGGACGTGGTCGCCGGCATCCGCACCCCCGCGCCCGATCAACGAATACTCCAAGAACGACCAGAGCGCGCACCTGCCCACGCTCGAGCAGCTCATGCCGAACCTCTACAAGGAGCTCTACGGCTATCCAGAGGCGGCTCGAGAAGCACTACAAGGACATGCAGGACATCGAGTTCACGATCGAGAAGGGCCGCCTGTTCATGCTCCAGTGCCGCGTCGGCAAGCGCAACGGCATGGCCGCGGTGCGCATGGCCGTCGAGATGCAGAAGGAGAAGCTGATCGACGCCGCGACCGCCGTCATGCGCGTCGCGCCGAACCAGCTCGTCGAGCTCCTGCTGCCGATGATCGACCCGAAGGCCGAGCTGACGACCCACGCCGATCGCCAAGGGTCTCCCGGCCGGTCCGGGCGGCGCCAAGGGCCGCGCGGTCTTCACCTCCAAGGACGCGGTCGAATGGGCCGCGCGCGGCGAGAAGGTCATTCTCGTCCGCGAAGAGACCTCGCCCGAGGACGTCGACGGCATGCACAAGGCCCAGGCCATCCTCACCAGCAAGGGCGGCATGACCTCGCACGCGGCGCTCGTCGCGCGCGGCTGGGGCAAGTGCTGCATCGTCGGCTGCGCCGACATCGAGATCGCCCACGACGACAAGTCCTTCACGACCAAGAGCGGCGCCGTGGTCAAGGAAGGCGACTGGATCACGCCTCAACGGCACCAAGGGCCTCGTCTACACGGGCGAGCTGCCGCTCGTGGACGTCGACCTCGACCACAACAACCCATTACAAGGAGCTCATGAAGCTCGTCGGACAAGTTCCGCGAAGCTGAAGGTCCGCACCAACGCCGACACGCCCAAGGACGCCGCGCAGGCGATCAAGTTCGGCGCCGAGGGCATCGGCCTCTTCCGCACCGAGCACATGTTCTACGGCGAGGGCAGCGACAAGCCGCTGTTCCTGCTCCGCAAGATGATCATGAGCAAGACGCTCGACGGAGCGCCGCAAGGCGCTCGACGAGCTCTTCCCGTTCGTGAAGAACGACATCAAGGCCACGATGGAGGTCATGAACGGCCTGCCGGTCACCATCCGCCTGCTCGATCCGCCGCTGCACGAGTTCGTCCCGCACGAGCGCCGGACACGCTGAAGGCGCCTGGCCGACGCGCTCGGCATCGACATCGACGACCTCGAGAAACGCGCCGAGGGCCTGCACGAGAACAACCCGATGCTCGGCCACCGCGGCGTCCGCCTCGGCATCACCTACCCCGAGATCACCGAGATGCAGGTCCGCGCGATCCTGGAAGCCGCCGGCGAGCTCATCAAGGCCGGCAAGAAGGCCCTCCCCGAGATCATGATCCCGGTCACCTGCGCCGTTACCGAACTCAACCACCAGAAGGCGATCGTCGACAGGGTCTACGCCGAGACCTGCAAGAAGCTCGGCCTGAAGAAGATCCCCTACATGTACGGCACGATGATCGAGATCCCGCGCGCCGCGCTTCAGGCCGCGAGCATGGCCGAGACGGCCGAGTTCTTCACCTTCGGCACGAACGACCTCACGCAGATGAGCTTCGGCTTCAGCCGCGACGACATCGGCTCGTTCCTGCCCGATTACCTGACGGACAAGATCCTGCCCGGCGACCCGTTCCAGACGCATCGACCAGGACGGCATCGGCGAGCTGATCCGGTTCGGCATCGACCGCGGCCGCTCGGCCAAGCGCGACCTCAAGGTCGGCATCTGCGGCGAGCACGGCGGCGACCCCGACAGCGTGAAGTTCTGCCTCGAGGTCGGGATGAACTACGTCAGCTGCTCACCGTTCCGCGTGCCGATCGCCCGCTTCGCCGCGGCCCAGGCCTCGATCAAGAAGAAGGCCGCGCCCAAGAAGGCGGCCAAGAAGAAATAATAGCAGTCCGTATCAGCGCGAGCTGCCGAAGGGCCCCTATACGGGGCCCTTTTTTGTATTGGACGCTGTCTTCTATCCTATCGGATCATCTGCTAATTCGAACTTTATCTTGCAAATCCCGGCGCGATTGTATTTAATTTATATATCATGCCGGCAAAGAGCGCGCAGAAATATATCACAGAACTGCACAAGAGGCAGCGCGACCTATCGGCGTGGCCGGACTTCCTCACAGGCCTGCCGGACCGGTACGCCGTGCTCCGCGCGATCGACGACGCATACGCACAGCTTCAGGCAAAGTCGATCTCTTATCTGCGCATCGCGAACATCCACCCGTATCTGCTTAAGTACGGCACCGACCGCCATATCCCGATCATCGAGTGGTGCGCGGCGATCCTGAAGGTCACGGCCGACAAGTACGGCTTCTTCGTCGGCGCGTATGACACGCACGACTTCGTGGCCATCGGGCCGCGGGAAAAGACCGAGGCGTTCCTCTCTGAGGTCACTGCCGAGTTCGCGAAGAAGGCCCTCACGTTCTACAGCAAGGACGACGCCGGGCGGCGGCACTTCCTCTCGTTTCGGCGCGGGGCGGAGGAGGTGAACATCGGCCACATGAAGCTGATATATTCCACGGTCGGCGGCTCTTCGGGACTGCCGAAGGCCCAGATGGTGCTCTATCTTTCCTCGATGTGCGCTGAATCCGAAAACGCCGAATCTTCCGGGTAAGCCCGGCGGATTCCTCCCGCGGCCCGGGCCGCCGTTGTCCGCCGATGGGCGCTTCACCCCTCAACTGTGATAAAATGTTGCACTTGAAAACGAACGGCAAACTCAGGATAATCCCCCTCGGCGGCGTCGAGGAAGTAGGCGGCCTCAACATGACCGTCATGGAATACGGCAATGACATGATAGTCATCGACGCCGGCCTCATGTTCCCGGAAGAGGACATGCTCGGCGTCGACTACGTCATCCCGGATTTCACCTATATCATCGAAAACAAGGACCGCCTGCGCGCTATCATCCTCACGCACGGCCACGAAGACCACACCGGCGCCCTTCCCTTCCTGCTCCGCGAGGTCTCGGCCCCGGTCTACGCCACCGCGCTCACGCTGGGGCTGGTCCAGGAAAAGCTCAAGGAGTACAACCTCACGAAGGTCCGCCTGAGCGTGGTCTCGCCGCGCGACGTGGTCAGGCTCGGGGCTTTCGCGGTCGAGTTCATCCGCGTGACCCACAGCATCGTCGACGGCGTCGCGCTCGGCATCACCACGCCTGTAGGGCGCGTCGTCCACACCGGGGATTTCAAGATCGACCCCACGCCTGTGGACGGCCAGCTGCTGGACTTCCACAGGTTTACGGATTACGGCGAGAAGGGCACGCTGCTGCTGCTTAGCGACAGCACCAACGCGGAGAAGGGCGGCTTCACGTTCTCCGAAAAAGAGGTCAGCCGCGCGCTAGGGGGCATATTCCAGAACGCCAAGGGCCGCATAATACTCTCTACGTTCGCCTCCAACATCCACCGCATCCAGCAGGCCATCGACGCGGCCATCGCAAACGGCCGCAGGGTCGTCTTCTGCGGCCGCAGCATCGAGAACAACGCGCGCATCGCGCTGGAGCTGGGATATCTCAAGATCCCGCGCGAGACATGGATCATGCTCGACGAGATGCGCGACTTCGGCGACCACGAGCTGCTGCTCATAACGACCGGCAGCCAGGGCGAGCCGATGAGCGTGCTGTCGCGCATCGCCACGGGCGAGCACAAGCAGATCAAGATCCGCGAGGGCGACACCGTCGTGCTCTCGGCCAAGATGATCCCCGGCAACGAGCGCTCGATAGGGCGGATCATCAACCGCCTGTTCAAGCACGGCGCGAACGTGATCCACGAGAAGGTCTCGGAGATCCACGTCTCGGGCCACGCCTCAAAGGAAGAGCTCAAGCTCATGCTCAACCTCGTGCACCCGCGCTACTTCATGCCGATACACGGCGAGTACCGCCACCTCGTGACGCACTCCAAACTCGCCCTCAAGCAGGGCATACCGCAGGACAACATCTTCATACTCGACAACGGCGACGTCCTCGAACTCGACCACGACGGCGCGAGGAAGCACGGCAAGGTCCCGACCGGCCGCGTGTATATCGACGGCAAGGGCGGGGGAGACGTCGAGGAGATGGTGCTCCGCGACCGCCGGAGGCTCGGCTACGGCGGCATGGTGCTCGTCCTGATGAACATCCAAAAGACCACCGGACAGATCGTCTCGGGGCCGGACATAATAACCAAGGGCTTCATCTTCGAAGACACCTCGCAGGAGGTCCTGGACGAGATCCGAGCCCTGATCGTCGCAACCGTGCAGGGGCTCGACCGCGAGGTCACCTCCGACGTCTCGCTGGTGCAGGACCGCGTCAGGACCGCGCTTAAGAAGCACTTCCGCAACAAGATGGACCGAAAGCCGATGGTCATGCCGCTGGTCTTCGAGGTCTGACGCCCTCCTTCCCCTTCATATGGACCCGTTATCAAGGGAATGCCTCAACAAATTCTACGACACCGGCCTCTCGCTATTCGGCGACAGGCCGGAAGCCCTGCGCTGGAGCGCCGAGGGCCAGAGGCGGCGCTTCGAGCTGATGCTCCGCGAGGCCGGGCCGCTCGATGGCGCTTCGGTGCTGGATTACGGCTGCGGCAAGGGCGACCTGCTCGGGTATCTCCTGCGCAAGGGCGTCAGCCCCAGGTATACCGGAATGGACATCAACCCGAGCCTTATCAAGCTCGCCTCCTCCAAATACCCGCTGGGGCGATTCGAGGTCCGCGACGCCGAGGACGAGCCGCCGGTCGAGGACTTCGACTACGTATTCATCTGCGGCGTTTTCAACAACAAGATAGTGGACGCCGACCGAACGATGCGAAACGTAGTCTCAATCTTATACCGGCGCACGAGGCTCGCCCTGATCTTCAACGCCCTGTCTTCGCGCACCAACCGGGATGAACCCGACATCCACCTGACCGACCCCGCAGCCACGCTCGCTTTCATCCGTTGCGAACTCACCGATCAGGCCACCGCTATCGAAGAGGACATTCCCGGCGATGTCCTGTATGTCCTCAAGGGGCCCGGCGCATGACCGAAAAACTCCGGGTAGGCAATATCTCATACACGAACCTCTACCCGATCCTGTACATGCTCAGGCAGTCGCTTGACCCGGCCGAATTCGAGGTCTACCCCTCCTTCCCGGCCGAGCTGAACCGGATGATGCGCCTCGGGGAGATGGACATAAGCCCTTCGTCGTCAATCGAATACCTGAGAAACGAGCGTTTATACGATCTGATCGAGGGGCATTCGATTAGCGCAAAAGGCAGGGTGCGGAGCGTCCTGCTATGGAGCCGCGTGCCAATAGCGTCCCTCGACGGCCACCACGTTCACGCCACTCACCAGTCCGAGACCTCGGTGGCGCTGCTGAAGGTGATCTTCGCGGAGTTTCTGGGGATCGCCTGTGAGGTGCGCGTGACCGACTCGCCGTTTGAAGCGGCCCTCTCGGCCCATACGGCTTACCTCTCGATAGGGGACGAGGCGCTTGAGGCGGTGCGTGACTCCGAGTTGATAGAGCCGCCCCTTAAGGGTGTCTCGTACAGGCTCGCCACGGTCTCTCGCCAGCGCTTCTACGTCTATGACCTTGGGGAGCTCTGGCACCGCCACACAGGCAAGCCGTTCGTATACGCGCTCTGGATCGTGCGCAAAGGGCTCTCGCCTGAAAAAAAGGCGCTGCTGGGAAAGTTCAGGGCGTTGCTCGACCTCGCGAGGGACGGGGCTCCGGGAAGGTTTGAGCTGATTGCGCAGGGCGAGGGGCTGGTGCTCCCGCCGCCCGACCTCGTAGAATACTGGAGAACCCTCGACTACGGCCTCGGCCCGGAAAACCTCGAGGGGTTGGCTCTCTTCCGCGTCTACCTGATGAAGCTCGGCCTTATCTGAAACCCAGCTTAAGCCCCTTGTGGTATTCCTGAAGTGACTTCACGCTGAGCTTGCCGGCATTGAGCATCGTCACGGCCTCGGCCATCGCGCGCGCCCCGGCCATCGTGGTGGTATAAGGGACCCCGTACTGCAGCGCGCTTTGGCGTATCGAGGCCGAGTCCTGCTTGGCCTTCGTCCCGCTTACGGTGTTGACGACGAAGCTCACAGCGCGGTTCTTGATCGCGTCCACTATGTGCGGCCTGCCCTCCTGCACCTTGTTTACGACCTCGACCTTAAGGCCGTTGTCGCTTAGGTGCTTCGCCGTGCCCCGCGTCGCCATCACCTTAAAGCCCGCGGCTATGAGTTTGCGCACGACGGGGACGGCGTGGGGCTTGTCCTTGTCCTTGAGGCTAAGCACGATAGTCCCTGACTTCGGTATCGGGTTATTCGATGAGGCCTCGGCCTTGGCGTACGCCATGCCGAAACTCGTATCTATACCCATGACCTCTCCGGTGGACTTCATCTCCGGGCCGAGGATGGTATCGACGCCCGGGAAGCGGTCGAAGGGGAACACCGCCTCCTTCACCGTGACATGGTTTATCGTGCGCTCCTCATCGAGCCCGAGCTCCGCGAGCGAATGCCCTGCCATGACCTTCGCCGCGACCTTCGCAAGCGGCACCCCGGTCGTCTTGCTCACGTATGGAATCGTACGCGATGCGCGCGGGTTGACCTCAAGCACGTATATCTCGTCGGCCTTGACCGCGAACTGCACGTTCATCAGCCCGATCACCCCGAGCTCGAGCGCCATCTCGCGCGTCTGGCGCTTGATCTCCGCCACCACCGGGGCCGATAGCGAATACGGCGGGAGCGAGCAGGCCGAATCCCCTGAATGAATGCCCGCCTCCTCGATATGCTCCATCACGCCGCCTACATAGACGGTCTTTCCATCACAGACAGCGTCGACGTCGACCTCGACCGCGTCATCGAGATATTTGTCCACGAGCACCGGGTGTTCGTTCGAAGCCTTCACAGCGCGCGTCATGTATGACTCGAGCGCGCGCTCGTCATAGACTATCTCCATCGCGCGGCCTCCGAGCACGTAGGACGGCCTGACCATCACGGGGTAGCCTATCTTCTGGGCCGCCTCGCGCGCCTCATCGAAGCTCAGCACGGTCTCGCTCTCGGCCTGCCTGAGGTCAAGCTTATGCAGGAGTTCCTTGAACCGTTTTCTGTCCTCGGCGCGGTCTATGGAGTCCGGCGACGTGCCCATGATCTTCACGCCCTCGCGCTCGAGCGGCACAGCGAGCTTAAGCGGCGTCTGGCCCCCGAACTGCACGATCACGCCCTCAGGGGCCTCGGTGCGTATGATCGAGAGCACGTCTTCCAATGTTAGCGGCTCGAAATACAGGCGGTCGGCGGTGTCATAGTCCGTGCTGACCGTCTCGGGGTTGCAGTTGACCATGATCGTCTCGTACCCAAGTTCGCGCAGCGCGAATACCGCGTGCACGCAGCAGTAGTCGAACTCTATGCCCTGCCCTATCCTGTTGGGACCGGAGCCGAGGATCACGACCTTTTTCTTGTCAGACGGGTTGGCCTCGCACTGCGTGCGTGGCGCCTCGCCCACGCGGCCGAAAGGCCGCTCGTACGTGGAATAGAGGTATGGCGTGAAAGCCTCGAACTCGGCACCGCAGGTATCGACCATCTTGTATACCGGCCTGAGGGCGAGCCTCTCCCTGCGGTGGCGTATATCGGCCTCTGTAGTGCCCGAAAGCCGCGCGAGCCTCCTGTCCGAAAAACCATACCCCTTGGCGTCGAGCATCATATCGTCTGTCAGCGATGCCCTCACCACACTCTCGTAATCGATTATCCTGCGTATGTTCTCGAGGAACCATGGATCTATCGCGGTGAGCTCAAACAGTTCCTCGTTGCCCATCCCGCGGCGTATGGCCTCGCCAAGATACCATAGCCTCTCGGGGCCCGGCACCTTGAGCCGCATCTCTATCTCGTCCTCCGTCGCGGCCGGCATGTCCTCAAACCCGTACGAGTCGAGCTCCAGGCTGCGGATCGCCTTTTGGAGCGATTCCCTGAACGTGCGACCTATGGCCATGACCTCGCCCACGGACTTCATCTGCGTGGTGAGCGTCGGGTTCGCCTCCGGGAATTTCTCGAACGCGAACCGGGGCACCTTCGTGACCACGTAGTCTATCGTCGGCTCGAACGAGGCCGGCGTAAGCCGCGTTATATCATTCGGTATCTCGTTAAGCGCATAGCCCACTGCGAGCTTCGCCGCGATCTTGGCTATCGGAAACCCGGTGGCCTTGCTCGCAAGCGCAGAGCTGCGCGAGACGCGCGGGTTCATCTCGATGATTATCATGCGGCCGTCTTCGGGGTTCAGCGCGAACTGAATGTTGCTGCCGCCTGTATCGACGCCGATCTCACGGATGATCGCGATAGCCGCGTCGCGCATTCGCTGGTACTCGCGGTCGGTGAGCGTCTGGGCCGGAGCCACTGTGATCGAATCCCCTGTGTGAATGCCCATGGGGTCGAGGTTCTCTATAGAGCATATGATGACCACGTTATCGCGCGTGTCGCGCATGACCTCAAGCTCGTATTCCTTCCATCCGAGCGCGGACTGCTCGATCAGGACCTGGCTAACGGGGCTGAGCTTGAGCCCGTTTTCGAGCAGCTCCTTGTATTCTTCGAGGTTATAGGCGATGCCGCCCCCGGTGCCGCCCATCGTGAACGCCGGGCGGAAGATCGACGGGAACCCGATCTCCTCGATAGCGTTCATGCCCTCCTCTATAGTCGTAACCGCGCGGCTTAGGGGCACGTCGAGGCCGATCTTCTTCATCGCCACGCTAAACAGCTCTCGGTCCTCGGCCTTCTTTATCGCCGCGAGCTTGGCGCCTATGAGTTCGACGTTATATTTATCGAGCACTCCGGTCTCTGCGAGCACGACCGCGAGATTTAACGCGGTCTGGCCGCCCATGGTCGGCAGCAGTGCGTCGGGACGCTCCTTCTCGATGATGAGCGTGAGGACCTCGGGCGTGAGCGGCTCAATATAGGTGATGTCGGCGGTCTCGGGGTCTGTCATGATCGTGGCGGGGTTGGAGTTTACGAGCACGACTTGGTAGCCCTCTTCCCTCAGCGCCTTACAGGCCTGCGTGCCGGAGTAGTCGAACTCGCACGCCTGGCCGATCACTATCGGCCCGGAGCCGATCAGCAGAATCTTCTTTATGTCAGTCCTTTTGGGCAACGCCCACCCCCGTATATTTCGTTAATGCCTCGGTGAGCCGTCCGGCCTCGCCAGAGTCAGTCGAGGCGAAGACCGTTACCGTCTCCGCGCCCTTAAGATTTAGTCCAACCGTATAAAATTCCTTACGCTCCCCGAATCCGGGTATGTGCATCCCGTGCTGAAGCGAAATTTTCTCTACTACCTTGATGCCGTCGCGGTTCACTGGGTCGACCACGACAGTTTCGTACGCGATCCCCGTCACATCGGACATCGGCATGCTCAGCGTCCGCTTCCTGAGCATGGGGCCGGTCGAGATCGTTATTATGCCAGCGTCCTTGTCCATCTTAAGTTCCAGCTCCTGCTCCGAGAGCACGAAGAACCTGAACACGAAGAACACCGTCGCGAACAAGGCGACCGCCGGGGCAGCGTATGCCATGCCCGGCCTCATGCCCATCGAAAGCGCGGCCATCACCGCGGCCACGAGCACCGCACCGGCAGCGAGCGTCGAGACCATCTCGCGGTTGAATATCCCGCTATGAAGCACGCTGCCCTGCTCGGCCTTATAAGAGCGCGTCTTAAATAACAGCACAGCCCCGTCGCGCTCGAGCACGTAAGCTTCGCTCACCCGATAAGTTCCCGAAACCTCATGAATATGTGCGATGCGTCATGCGGCCCTGGCCCGGCCTCGGGGTGGTGCTGCACCGATATGGCCGGAAACTCTACGTGCCTCATGCCCTCTTCGGTGCCGTCATATAAATTCTTATGCGTGAGCACGACCTGATCGCCGAGCGACTTAACGTCAACGCAGTAGTTGTGGTTCTGTGCCGTGATCTCGATGCGCCCGGTGACCAAGTCCATCACCGGGTGGTTGCCCCCGTGGTGGCCGAACTTGAGCTTATACGTCCGCCCACCGAACGCTAGGCCCATGATCTGGTGCCCGAGGCATATCCCGAATACCGGGAGCTTGCCAAGGAATTTACAGGTGTTCTCGACGCCGTATGTGATCGCCTCGGGGTCGCCGGGGCCGTTGCTCAGAAACACGCCGTCGGGCTTCATCTCGAGCACCAGCTCGGCAGGGGTATCGGCCGGGACTACCGTGACGTCAAACCCGTAGTGCACTAGGTTTCTAAGTATGTTGAACTTTATCCCGAAGTCATATGCCACGACCTTCTTCTTCGTGAGGCCCGCTATCGGATCCAGCCCCCAGAGAGGCTCGGCCCATGTGTATGGCTCCTTAACCGAGACCTCCCGCACATAGTCTATGCCGGTCAGGCCGGGATGGTCCTTTATCTTCCGGTGCAGCCTCGCGGGGTCAAGCTCTACGGTCGAGATTATGCCCATCTGCGCACCGTGGTCGCGGAGGTGTTTTGTAAGGGCGCGGGTGTCAATGCCCTCGATTCCGACCTTGCCGTGCTCGCGGAGGTATTCCGTCAGTGACGTGCGCGACCTCCAGTTGCTCGGGAAATCTACCTGCTCCCTGACTATAAAACCCTCGGCCTTGGGCGTCGCGGCCGACTCGGCGTCCTCGGGGTTGATCCCGTAGTTGCCGATCTGGGTGTATGTCATCGTCACGATCTGGCCCCGGTATGAGGGGTCGGTCAGGATCTCCTGATACCCGCTCATCGAGGTATTGAAAACTACCTCTCCGGTGGTCTCGCCCTCGGCCCCGAAGCCCCGGCCCTCGAAATACGTCCCGTCCTTGAGGACCAATAAAGCCTTTCTCAACGCCATTCATGCACCTTTCCGCCTGATATCGTCACGACAGCCCTTCCACGGAGCTTCCAGCCATGGAAGGGCGAATTCTTGCCCTTGGATAAAAACTGCTCTGAATCTACCGTGAACTCCTCATCGGGATCGACCACAGTGATATCGGCATCCGCACCCTCGGCAAGCGTGCCTTTCTTTATTCCCATTATCCGCGCGGGCGTGAGCGCCATCTTCTCGATCAGCCCGGGCATCGTAAGCACGCCCTTGCGCACGAGCGCGAGTCCGAGCGAAAGCGCGGTCTCGAGCCCCGATATGCCTGACGGCGCGCTATCAAACGGGAGCATCTTCTCGTTTCGGTGGTGCGGGGCGTGGTCTGTCGCGATGACGTCGATCGTCCCGTCCCTGAGCCCCTCGGTCACCGCCTCGACGTCGGTCTGTGTCCGAAGCGGCGGGTTGACCTTAGCATACGTCCAAAACCCCTCGGCCGCAGCCTCGGTGAGCGAGAAATAATGCGGGCATGTCTCGGCCGTGACCTTGACGCCCCGGCTCTTCGCGTCGCGCAGGATGCGCACAGCGCCCAGAGTCGAGACGTGCGCGATATGGAGCCTGCCCCCGGTGAGTTCCGCAAGCGCTACGTCCCTGAATACCATGCAATCCTCGGCAGCGTTCGGGATGCCCCGAAGCCCGAGCGTGTATGAAAGCAGCCCCTCGTTCATCACGCCGCCCTCTGAAAGCCCGAGGTCCTCGGCGTGCGAGATCGCCGGAACGCCGACCGCCTTAAGGTACTCAAGCGCGCGGCGCATCAGCAGCGGGTTCATCACAGGGCGGCCGTCGTCGGAGAACGCCACGCACCCGGCCTCAGCCATCATGCCCATCTCGGCGAGTTCCTCGCCCCTCTGGCCCTTCGTGATCGCGCCTATCGGGAGCACCGCGCAGAGGCCGTCCTTGTGGGCCTTCTGTATGATCGACTCCGTGATCCCAGCGTTGTCGTTTACGGGATTCGTATTCGGCATCGCGCATACGGTCGTGAACCCTCCGCGGATCGCGGCCATCGTGCCGGTCTTTATCGTCTCTTTATACTCGAAGCCCGGCTCGCGCAGGTGCACGTGCATGTCCACCAGCCCGGGGATGACATACATCCCACTTGCCTCGATCACCCTGCAATCTTCGGGCGCCATCAGGCCGGGCTGGACCTTAGTGATCTTCTTGCCCTCTATCAGCACGTCCTGTATCGCGTCAATGCCCTGAGACGGGTCTATTACATGGCCGCCACGGATGAGCGTCTTCATGCCTTCACCGCCGCAAGCAGGTACATCACTGCCATCCTCACCGCGAGGCCGTTCGTGACCTGCTCGAGTATCACCGACTGCGGGCCGTCGGCCACGGCCGAGGTGATCTCCACGCCCCGGTTCATCGGGCCGGGGTGCATAACGAGCGCGTCTTTCTTGGCGAGCGGCAGGCGCTCTTGCGTGAGGCCCCAGTAGCGGAAATACTCAACCGCCGAGGGGAAATACCCTGTGCCCTGGCGCTCGGTCTGGATGCGGAGCATCATCAGGACGTCCGCCCCGCGTATGCCCTCGTCGATGTCGGTGTAGAGCTTTACGCCGAGCGCCGAGAGTTCCTCGGGCAGGAGCGTCGGGGGCCCGATCAGCCGAATGTTGGCCCCGAGCTTGCTCAGGCAGTATATGTTGGATTTCGCCACGCGGCTGTGGAGGATATCGCCGATTATCGCGACATCCAGGCCCTTGACGGACTGGCGCTTCTCGATTATCGTGAACGCGTCCAGCAGGGCCTGCGTCGGGTGCTCGTTCATGCCGTCGCCGGCGTTGATGACCGAGGCCTCGATGTTGCGCGCGAGCTGGTGCGGCACCCCGGACGACCCGTGGCGGATGATGATCGTCTCGGCCCCGAGGGCCTCGACCGTGCGCGCGGTGTCTATGATAGTCTCGCCCTTGACGACCGAGCTGGTCGGGGTCGAGAAGTTTATGACGTCGTTGCTCAGGCGCTTTGCGGCAAGTTCAAACGATGTCCGCGTGCGCGTGGAGGGCTCGAAAAACAGGTTCACGACCGTGCGGCCCCGCATCGTCGGGACTTTCTTGATGTCGCGCTTGAAGATGTCCTTAAACCCCTTGGCGGTATCGAGGATCAGGTTGATCTCATCGACCCCCAGGTCCTTGATGCCCAGCAGGTCCTTGCCCTTAAGCATCAGGGCCGCCCTTTTCAAGCTTGACCACGTCTTCGGCCTCGCCTTCCTCGGTGAGCATAACCAAGACGACCTCGTCCTGCGAGGTGGGGATGTTCTTGCCAACGTAATCGGCGCGGATCGGGAGTTCGCGGTGGCCCCGGTCGATCAGGACCGCAAGCTGTATGCGCGAGGGCCGGCCGATGTCCAGGAGGGCGTCCATCGCCGCGCGGATCGAGCGGCCGGTAAACAGCACGTCATCTACGAGCACGACCGTCCTGCCGTCGATGTTGCAGGGGATATCCGTGGTGCTCGCCGTGGGCTGCCGCCTGATGCCGAGGTCGTCGCGGTAGAACGTTATGTCCAGCGAGCCTGTCGGGATGCCCTGCCGCTCGATCTTCGAGATGCGCTCGGCTATGCGCTCGGCCAGGTGCACGCCGCCCTTCTGGATGCCGACGATGCAGAGTGCTTCGACCCCCTTGTTGCGCTCGATGATCTCGTGGCTGATGCGCAACAAGGCGCGTTCGATATCGTTTTTATCGAGGAGTTTTTTACTCATTATTTTTAGCGGCCTCCGGCTTTGGGCAAAAAAAAGCCTCCCCTTTGGCTGGGAAGGCGATATGGCGTTGTATGCATTTCAAGCAAGGGCTCCTTTGCCTTCTCAGCATCACGGTGCTATTCTTAAAGGCAGGGATATTTAACCAAATAACGCCCCGCCCTGTCAATCGCCGCATTAAAAAGCCCTAAATTGACACATCTTTATGGTTTGTGTGATAATTTCGATATGGCTGAAAAGGCTTTCCTCATCAGCGAGGCCCAGAAGCTCCTTGCTAAGGGTCAGGTGGACAAAGCTATCTCTAAATGGGAAGAGGTTGCCAAGGCGTTCCCCGAAGGAAACACCTACAACTTCATAGGCGATCTATACCTGAAGAAGGGCGACCGCAACCTCGCGGTCGAGACGCTCCACAAGGCAGCCAAGATATACACCGACGAGGGCTTCTCGCTCAAGGCCCTTGCGCTGTACAAAAAGATACTCAACATCAACCCCCAGGACGCTGGAGCATTGATCGCCCTGGGCGTGCTCAACGAGGCCAAAAAGCTCGTCCCCGACGCGATAAGGTATTACCTCGCGGCTGCCGACTCCCTGCTTAAGGACAGGAAACTCGATGAGGTCCCCTCGGTCTACGACAAGATACTGAACCTCGCGCCCACGAACATCACGCTGCGCATCAAGATCGCGGACAAGTATACGCAGGAGGGTTTCATCTCCGAGGCCTCGCGCGAGCACTGCCGCGCCGGGATGATCCACCTCGAGGCCGGCGATATCGCGAACGCCGAGAGGCACCTCGCCAAGGCCATCGAGATGCGGCCGACGAACCGCGAGGCGATATACGCGCTGAGCGAGATATACGCCACGCATGGAGACCACAGGCGCGCCCTCGCATTCAACCGCGCCTCTCTGGAACGGCTCGGCGACGACCTGAAGCTGCTCGTCAACACCGCACGGATACTCGTGGCGGACAGCGAGTTCGACGAGGCCTCGACGATCCTGTTTAAGACCCTGACCAAGGAGCCCTCAAACACGGACGCGAAGACCGTCCTCGGAGACTTGTACTTCAAGACCGGCGAGCCCCAGAAGGCATGGAAGGAATACAGGGCCGCGATAGACGAGCTGTTGCGGGTCGGCAAAAACGATGCCGCGATCGAACTGCTGGCGGCCCATAAGGATCTCGACCCCGAGACCGCGCGCAAAAAGCTCGCGAAGGTCTACCGCATCTGCGGCCAGGATGCGCTCGCGGTCGCTGAACTCATGCAGCTGCACGACATATATCTCTCCAAAAACGAGAGCGGGCCGGCCCTCGAGGTCCTCCGCGAGGCATACGAGATCCAGCCCTACAATACAGATATCAAGCACCTGATGGACAGCATCGAGGCCCGGGAGGCTGCGGCCGCCCACCCGGCCGGATGGCCTTCTTCCGAAGACCGGTCCATCTCCCTGGACGATACTGCCCTGCACATGCCGGCAGCGCCCGAGACGCAGGAAGAGACCGAGATCGAGACCGAGGCCGAGCCCCAGCCGGCAGCGCCAGGCCGGTCGGTGGAACTCCCCTTGGGCACTTGGCCGGAACCGCCCGCCGAAGAGTCCGAGGACCGGATCACCGAATGGCCATCGATGGATACAATCGAAGGCGGCGAGGGCCAACTTGAGACGCTCCCGGTGGAAGCGGTCCTCAACGAAGCCGACGTCTTCATAAAATACGGCAAACCATACGAGGCGATAAAGCGGCTCGAGTCCCTGAAGGTCCAGGTCCCGAGCAACATGGACGTGCATCTGCGGCTCAAGGCACTCTATACCGAGACCGGCGACATCGAGCAGGCAGTTACGGAATGCATGATACTGAGTATGCTCAACATGCGGCTCGGCAATGGCGAGGAGCGCAAGCGATACCTCCGCGAGGCTTACGCCCTGAACCCCTCCGACCCCAGGCTCGAAGGCCGCCTTGCCGAGATCGGCGTCCTCCCGCAGGCCGGGGAGCAGGCCGGGCAGCCTGCCGGGGTCCACGAGATCCCGTCCGAGGAGCTGGACGATGACGTCCTGAGCATCTTTGACGAGTTCAAACGCGGGCTTGAAAACGAGATCGGCGCCGAGGACTCCGAGACGCACTATAACCTCGGCATCGCTTACAAGGAAATGGGGCTGACGGAAGACAGCATAAAGGAATTCCAGCTCGCACAGCGCGATCCCGGTTTCTACGTTCAGGCATCTACCATGCTTGGCCTCTGCCATATGGAAAAGGGCCAATTCCAGATGGCTGTCGAGGCTTTTACTAACGCGCTTAAAAAGACCCCGGCCGGCGACGAGGGGGCCTGGAGGCTCAAATACGACCTCGCCGACGCATACGAAAAAGGCGGCAAGACCGATGAGGCCCGCAAGCTCTTCATCGAGGTTCACGGCTGGAAGGCCGACTACCGCGACGTCGCGGCCAAGGTAGCGCAGCCGGCCCCGGCTGACGCGGCCGACAAAGCCAAGGAGAAAAGAAGCAGGGTTTCGTATATTTAGAAAGTTTAAGCTATAATATTTGAATGGACTTCCTTAATTATTACGGCCTGCGCGAACACCCCTTCTCCAACGTGGTGGACAACCGCTTCTATTACAGCTCCAGCCAGCAGGCGACCGCGCTAATCAAACTCCTGCACGCGATCGGCGCCAGGCGCGGCCTTGCGGTCGTCATCGGAGATATAGGCTCCGGGAAGACCACGCTTGCCCGCCGCCTGCTCGAGGAACTCGACGAGGCCTCCTACGAGGCCGCCCTGCTCGTGATAATCCACTCCACTGTGAGTTCCGAATGGCTGCTTAAGAAGCTCGCCCTGCAGCTAGGCATAGCGGACGTCAGGCACAACAAGGTAGAACTCCTTGGCCAGCTCTACAGGCGGCTCAACGAGATCCACGACGAGGGGAAGATCGCGGTCGTCCTTATGGACGAGGTCCAGATGCTCAACTCCCGCGAGATCATGGAGGAGTTCCGGGGACTTCTTAACATGGAGGCCGCTGAGGGCAAAATGATTAACCTCATCTTCTTCGGCCTGACCGAACTCGAGACCGTCCTGAGCCTCGACGAGCCCCTAAAACAACGCGTCGCTATGCGCATCATGCTTAAGGCTTTCGACGAGAACGACACGGCCGGATACATCAACCACCGCCTCGGCGTCGCTGGCGCTGCGAGGACCATATTCACCCCCGAGGCGATCTCGGCGGTCTACAGGTATTCGACCGGCCTGCCGAGGCTAATAAACACCATCTGCGACAACGCCCTGCTCGAGGGCTTCCTGGTGAAGTCCGAGACGATCGGCGAGGGCGTTATCACCACGGTAGCTGTCGACCTAGGGATCACCCCCTCCGACGAGACCGACCCTGTCGAGGCGGTAAGCATGGCGGGGCTCGACCCTGCCGGCGACCAGCTCATCGAGCTTATCGACGAGGAGCCCGGCAGCAGGGAATCCGAAATTTAAATCCGCTTCGCCCTGCCGAGACTTCAGTTACCGCTTAGCCTATTGACGATCCCTGCAAACGCAAAGCCCAGGTTCCTAGTTCCCGAGCCCAAGCGTCATGAGCCGCTCCATCGAACGCGCGAACGCGGCCGGGTCCTCCGGCCTCTGGCCGGCCAGAACCAGCGCCTGATCGTAAAGCAGCACCGCATACTCCGCAAGCACCGGGCTTGCGGGCTCTGCCTCGAACTTCGCGAGCATGGCGGCCACGAGCGGGTGGTCGGGGTTAAGCTCAAGTATCTTTTTATGCGATGGCACGCTCTGGCCCATCATCTTAAGCAGGTGCTCGGTCTGCGCATCCAGCGCGCCCTCGTCCGCAACCAGGCAGGCAGCGGAGTCCTTGAGCCTGCCGGAGGGCCGCACCTCCTTGACCTTGTCCTTGAGCGCCTCGGCCAGAAGCCCGAACAGGCCGCCGTAGCGCTTTTTGGCCTCGTCCTTTTTAGCCCGCTGCTCGGCTTCGCCTCCTACCTCGCCCTTGGTCACGGAGCGGAGCTTCTTGCCCTTGTACTCCCCCAGGCCGCCGAAGATGAAGTCATCGACCTCGTCGTACATAAACAGGACCTCGCGCCCCTGCCCCACGAGCGATTCGATATAGGGGCTCCTAAGCGCCTCGGCGCGCGTCGGCACGTTGATGTAATAGATCTCGTCCTGCCCCTCAGGCATGCGGCTGATGTAATCGTCAAGCGTTACCGGTTTCTCATTTGCCGTGGACTCAAAAAGCATGAGTGCGGCCACGGCCTCGCGCCGCTCGAAGTCATAGTGGACGCCCTCCTTGAGCACGCGTCCCAGCTCCTTGAAGAACCCTGCGTACTTCTCGGGCTCGTTCAGCTTCAGCTCAACAAGCGAGTCGAGCACGCGCTTGGTCAGGTTCTTTTTGATCAGCTCCGCCTGCCGGTTTTTCTGCAGCATCTCGCGCGATACGTTAAGCGGCAGGTCCGAGGAGTCCACCACGCCCCGGATGAATCTCAGGTATGGCGGCAGGAGGTCCTCGCAGTGGTCGAGGATCTTTACGCGCCGCACATATAGCGTCGGGCCGGTCTTGAAGTCCTTATAGAATATGTCCATGGGCGCGACCGAGGGCAGGAAAAGCAGGGCCGAGAACTCGGTCGTACCCTCCGAATGGAAGTGGATGACCTTGACCGGGTCCTTGAAGTCATGCGAGATATGGCGGTAGAAGTTCGTGTACTCCTCGTCCTTTATATCTGACTTGCGCCTCATCCAGAGGGCCTTCATCGAGTTCAGGGTCTCATCCTCGGTCGAAGTGACCTTCTTGCCGTCCTCGTCACGCTCGCGGGTGACGGCCATCACGACAGGGTGCTCGATGAAGTCCGAGTACCCGCGCACGATCTCGCGTATGCGCCACTCGTCCAGGTACTCGCGGCAGTCGTCCTTCAGGTGCAGGATCACGTCCGTTCCCCTGCCGGGCTTCGCGATATCATCGACCGTATATGAGCCGTCAGCCGTGGATTCCCAGATCACGCCAGTGGCGCCCCCAGCCGCGCGCGTTATGACCGTCACCTTGTCTGCCACCATGAAGGCTGAATAAAAACCTACTCCGAACTGGCCGATGAGTTCCGGCGTGTCCTCGGCCTTCCGGTTTTTGAGCGCGGAGATGAACTCCTTGGTGCCGGAATGGGCTATCGTGCCGAGGTTCGCGATAGCGGTATCGCGGTCCATCCCGATGCCGTTGTCCGAGATCAGCAGCGTACCCGCGTCCTTGCTGGGCGTGATCCGTATGGACGGCTCCTGGGCCCCCTCCGCAACGTCCGGGTCCGTAAGGGCCATGTACCGGGCGCGGTCTATAGCGTCGGAGGCGTTTGAGATCAGCTCGCGCAGGAAGATCTCCTTGTGCGAATACAGCGAGTGGATCATGAGACCCAACAGCTCCGTGACTTCCGTCTTGAACTCTACCCTTTGAAGGCCCATATCCTCTATCACCTCATTTTCAATTGGTTGGCAGTGCAAGGCACCGAATATTTTATAGCCTCAGGCCGCCGCAAGGCAACAGGCGACGGGGCCCTTACATTATAGATTGACAGAAACGGGGCGTGTGATAGAATTTGTTTTAGAGGTGTCATCCATGCACAGTGAATTAAGGCTGCCAGCGTTATTGCTTTGCTGCGTTACGATTATTTGCGTGTTGTCATTTGATGAGTTCGCCTATTCGGACCAGCATTACAAGCGCACTACGTCCAACTATGACATCCCGAATGTCACTCTTTTCACGCAGGACGGCGCAAAGGTGAACCTTAAGAGTTACCTCACGTCCGAGAAGCCCGTGATGGTGGACTTCGTATTCACGACCTGCACGACGATCTGCCCGGTGCTCTCGGCCTGTTTTTCGAACATCCAGCGAAGGCTCGGCACCGAGGGCTCCAATCTCCACCTGGTATCTATCTCGATAGACCCGGACAACGACACGCCAAAGAAGATGAAGGAGTACCTCAAGCGCTATGACGTCAAGCCGGGCTGGGATTTCCTGACCGGATCGAAAAACGATATAAGGAAGATCACGACCGCTTTCAACGCGATAGTCGACGACAAGATGTCGCACCTGTCCATTATCTTTCTGTGGTCGCCCGCCGAACGCAAATGGGTGAGACTAGACGGCATGATAAGCACCTCTGAGCTCGTGGACGAGTACCACAGGGCGCTGAAGAATTGAGGATGAACGGTAAAGCTCGTCTGCCGGGTCTCGCAGCCCTATTGTCCGTGTCTCTATTGTTGGGCTTGTCAGTTGCATCCATGGCCGCCGAGGCCGTGCCTGTGAAAGCCTCCGAGGCGCAACAGCGGCTCGGCGAGGCAATGTACCGAGACGGCATCCTACCCTCGGGCGAGCCGATGAAGGCAGTAGTGCGCGGGGATGTCTTGGTCGACGGCACGATGTTCACCTGCTCAAGCTGCCACCTGCGCAGTGGCCTCGGATCGTTCGAGGGGCAGGTGCTCACGCCAGCCACGAATGGCAGGAACCTTTACGCACCGCTAAAATCCTACTACAAGGGCGTAGAGGTCGAATACTCTCCGGTTCCGCAACGCCCGGCATACATCGACGCGACCCTGGCCGTCGCGATCAGCTCAGGCGTCGATCCCACAGGCCGCGTCTTCAACGAGATCATGCCGCGTTATGTATTAAAAGACAAGGACATGGCCCTGCTCATCGCATACCTAAAGACGCTCTCCAACGAGGTATCCCCCGGGGTCTCTGACAACGAGATCAGCTTCGCAACAGTGATCTCAGACGGCGTCCCGGCCGAGGACCGCGACGCGATGGTTGGCCCGCTCGAGGATTACGTGAGAAACAAAAACGCGCAGGCCGCCTATATGAATTCCCCTGCCGGGCGCGAGTCGAAGGCCATGGCCAGGGGCATGCTCGGCTTATCAATGGAGAGCGCTAACAGGCGAATTCGGTTGAGTGTGTGGGTGCTGCACGGGCCGCCCGATACCTGGCGCGCACAGCTAGAGGAATATAACCGCACCGCGCCTGCGTTCGCGCTCATCGGGGGCATGGTGAAAGGCCCGTGGCGGCCGGTGCATGAGTTCTGCGAATTACACCATATCCCCTGCCTGTTCCCGATAACCGAGTTTCCCGTTATCTCCGATACCGACTGGTATACGCTGTATCTGTCGAAGGGATATTTTCAGGAGGGCGAAGCCGCCGCAAAATACATAACCGGCCTGCCCGTATATTCCTCGGATGCCAGCAAGGTCGTGCAGGTCGTACGCGACTCGCCCGAAGGCATGGCGCTTGCGGACGGGTTTCAACGCACGCTGGCCGCGCGCGGGGGCAGGCCTCCTGAAACGGTCGTCTTGAAGCCCGGCGACAAGTTGACCAACAGGGCGCTGATCTCAGCGCTTCACGGCGGCAAGGCTGACTTTGCGGCCATTTGGGTTGGGCCGGAGGATCTGCCCGAGATCTCGGGCTGGGCCGAGAGCCCCGAACGTCCGGACATCGTCATGCTCTCGGCGGTGTACCTTGGCGATGCGCTTCGGGGCCTGAGCGAAAAGGCCCGCGGCTATACATATTTCACATATCCGTACAGGCTTCCGGACACAGTGGATGAAAGCTCCGCGCGGCCAAGCGAGAGGAGCCAGGATTTCAATTACCTTACCTACCCGTACGGAGTTTCGTACGGAGAGAAGAAATACCAGCAGGCCGTTGCCCTGCTGGTTGCGAAAGACGCGAACAGGGATACTGGGAGCCTGCTCAGCGAGCGTTACAGGATCCTGGGCTCGACATACGCGGTCATCCAGATGCTGACGCAGGTAATGATGGACATGCGCGGCAACTATTACCGCGACTACTTCCTTGACGTTACCGGCATGGGCAAGGACAAGGCGCTCCCGTTATACGAGAGGCTGAGCTTCGGCCCCGGACAGCGTTATGCTTCGAAGGGCTGCTATATCGTGCGGCTTACGGGCGGGCAGCAGCCCTCGCTGACCAAGATGAGCGGGTGGATCGTGCATTGAGCCGCATTAATTGACAACGGCCGTGCTCTGTGAGATTCTTTGACATGGCAATAATGACAAGAGACCGCATGGATTTTAATTATATTTATCTGATAGATCCAATAATATGAAGCTCACGATGCTGGTCATTGAAGACAACCTGCTTATCAGCCGGTCGTATGTCGACTATTTCAGCGATAACGGTTTTCAGGTCGTTATAGCCGGCACTCTGGCCGAGGCGGGCAGGCTGATCCAGACGTGCAGGTATGACGCTGTGCTGCTCGACGTATTCCTGCCGGACGGAAACGGGGTCGACTTCATACCCGAACTCAGGGCGGCCTGCCCGAGCACCGCGATAGTGATGATCACCGGCATGGGCGATATACAGCTGGCGGTGGAGGCGATGTCACGCGGGGCCGATAACTTCCTGACCAAACCGCTGGACCTGGGCGTCCTGCACATGTTCCTTAACAAACAGATCGAAGCCGAGCAGATCAGGAGGCGCGAGAGGGCCCGCAGACTGACACCCGGCAAGGACAGCTGCATAATGAACTGCCGCTCCTCGGCCATGGCATCATGTGCGAATGACGCCGTGCTGGCCGCGCGGCACGATTCGCCGGTTCTCATAATGGGCGAGACCGGCACGGGCAAGAGCATACTGGCACGCTGGCTGCACGATAACAGCCCGAGGGCGAGCGGCCCATTCGTTTCGGTCAATTGCTCTTCGCTCAAGGGCGAGATACTCGGCAGCGAGCTGTTCGGCCATGCGCGCGGGGCGTTTACGGGCGCTATCAAAGACCGCGAGGGGCTCGTCGAATTCGCGGATTGCGGCACGCTGTTTCTGGACGAGATCGGTGACATGTCCCTTGCGGTTCAGGCCGAGCTCCTCAATGTGATAGAGCAAAAGGCATTCAGGCGCGTCGGAGAGAGCAGGACCAGGACTAGCGATTTCCGCCTCATATCGGCCACTAACCGTGACATCTTCGAAGACATAAGGGCTGCCCGCTTCAGACAGGACCTGTATTACAGGATAAGCACGCTTACGATCACCATGCCGCCCCTGAGGGAACGCATAGAGGACCTGCCGCTGATCATCAGCGAGATATCGGCCGAACTAGGCCTGCCGCAGCAGGCGATATCACCCGGCGCGCTCACGATTTTTCAGAGATATGCGTGGCCGGGCAATATACGGGAACTCAGAAATATTATGGAACGCGCCGCAATGTTCAAGCGCATAGACGTGTCCGCCGAATTAGTCAGGCTGCAAAATCCATCCGCAAATAATGAGACCGCGAATTCCAATAAGCCCGCCAAACCAGTTGCGCTGTCAAGACAGACCTTAATCGCGGCCCTGAAAAACAATGGCGGAAACCGAGAGGCAACCGCTTCATCCCTCGGTATCTCCAGGACTACGCTTTACAGAAGAATGAAATCACTCGGCTTGGTCTGATTTTTTATTATCCTGTTCTTATCATATCTTGTTTCAATGCAACGTTTCACTGAAACATCATGTGAAACAAATCAACATTTTTGCATGTATTCATAGTAGAGATCTTATTGAATATTAATGATTGCAGTATTGTTCAACATTGGCATGCTAACTGCTATGTGCCTTTCAAAGTAGCTCCGGCACAGCGTTTCAGGTCTTTGTTAAGTTTATTTATTTTATGATCCGGGTCATGACAACACGGACAAACCGTGATACGATCTGTTTTATGAAGCACCAATTTAAAAGGGGGTAACTCATGAGACAAGCAGTATTCTTGGTGAGGGTGTTAATGATTCTAAGCGCCTTCTTCGCAATGGCGGCCGGCAACGTATTCGCCGGCCCGTCAGCAACAGACCCTGTCTATAACTGTGAAGGCAGGCGTTGTACTACAAACGAGATGAGAGAGGCTGCGGCGGCCAGCTCGGCCGACTGGCGCAACCAAATTCTCCAAAGCAGGCAGGGGACACTTGCACCGTTGCCATCCAGAAGCTCATCCTTTGGCGGACCGGCGCATGCCCCCGCTGTCTCGACGCCGGGATTCCCGATAACGGTGGCCCCGGGCGACCTTTATTTCGGGATATATTCGAACTACGCGCTGAGCCCGCTGCCCAGAGGGCCGGTAGGCGTGATAACAATTAATAACGGCGGCTTTGCCTATAACTCCCCATCGGTTTACATCTTAGACTTTTACGGGGCTGGCACAGGTGCCTCGGCCGGAGCGGTGACGCTCGACCCGCTGACAGGATCCATAATGAACATCGCCGTCGCCTCTGGCGGCAGCGGCTATGTTGCCCCGGTGGTCATCATTAATGACACTACCGGCGGCGGCGCAGTCGCGACGGCTACAGTCACGCCTGACCCCGGCACTGGCATCAGGAAGTTCGTCGACGACCTGCCGGGCATATGCGATGTCACCGGACTGAGCAATACGCTCGGAGCGTGCATGCCGCTGGCCAAGGCTGACACGGCGACATTCCCCGGAAGCGATTACTATCAGATAGGGATAAACAATTTCTCGACGAAGATGCACACTGACCTCCCGCCCACCCTGCTTCGCGGCTATACGGACCTCAGCCCGCTGGCCGACGGCCTGACGCACTACCTTGGCCCTATAATCCTCGCCCAGCGCGACAGGCCTGTTAGGGTGAGGGTCACCAACAACCTTCCTCTCAGCACAGATCCCGCAGGGCAGCAGTTCATCCCGGTGGATACAACATATATGGGTGCGGGCCTGGACCCCAGCGGGCTGCCCTATTCCCAAAACCGTGCGGTCGTCCATCTGCACGGCGGCGCCACACCGTGGATAAGCGACGGCACGCCCCACCAGTGGATAACCCCCGCTGGGGATCCTGCGAATACGAAAAAAGGCATCAGCTTCAGGAACGTCCCGGACATGATAACCAACAGCACGGTATTCCCTGTGCCCCCGGCCGAGGACGACGGTATCGCTACCAACTATTATACCAACCAGCAGAGCGGCAGGCTGATGTTCTACCACGAACACGCCTATGGCATCACGAGGCAGGGCGTTTACTCCGGTTTGGCCGCGCCTTATCTGCTCGTGGACCCGGCGCAGGAGGCGTTGCTTTATAACGCGACCGTGCCCGGCACCATCCTTGCAAACAGCACTGGAGCTATCGATCTTTCGATCTCGGACGTCCAGCATGTCATTCCGCTGGTAATCCAGGACAAGACCTTCGTGGACGCGCAGACTATTGCCATGCAGGACCCGACATGGCAGTGGGGCTCCCAGATCGGCAATGCCGTCACCGGAGACCTATGGTTCCCGCACGTCTATATGACGAACCAGTGGCCCGACAACCCGGACCTCTCCGGCACCAACGCTATGGGAAGGTGGGACTACGGGCCGTGGTTCTGGCCTCCGCAGGACCCGAGCACGTTCGTGGCCGGCGGACAGCCTTATGCGTGTACGGCGTCAGGCACGGTGCCGATCGCAACGACCTGTCCCGGAACGCCTAACGCCTCCGGCGTGCCTGAGGCGTTCGTGGATACGCCTGTCTTAAACGGCGCTGCCTATCCTGTCCTGCACGTAGCGCCCGAGGCATACAGGTTCCAGATACTCGCAGCCGGCAACGACCGCATGTGGAACCTTCAGCTCTACCAGGCATACGACCCCATCACAAATACGGTCGGCGCGGGCACCGAGGTCAAGATGGTCCCTGCAGTCCCCGGCAACTGGCCGGTTGGCTGGCCGACGCCTGACGGAAGAGACGGCGGGTTCCCTGATCCGACCACAATGGGCCCGAATTTCATACAGATAGGCATGGAAGGCGGCCTGCTGCCCGCGCCGTATGTCGTGCCGAACAGGCCGGTAGGTTATGACTATAACCGCAGGAGCATCACCGTCCTGAACGTCCTGGAAAAGGCCCTGTGGCTTGGCCCGGCAGAGCGCGCGGACGTGATAGTCGACTTCACAGCATATGCGGGCAAGACACTCATCGTCTATAACGATGCCCCGGCCCCTGTCCCTGCGTTTGACTCACGCAACGACTACTACACCGGCGACAAGGACCAGACCTCGACAGGCGGCGCACCCGCTACCGTTGCCGGATATGGCCCGAACACAAGGACTGTCATGCAGATAGTGGTCGACAAGCCCGCAACAGGCGCCCCGGCCTTTAACCTCGCGACCCTGCAGTCGCAGATGCTGAGCATCTTCAACGCGACTCAGGACCCGGTTATAGCCCCCGAGACCGCTTACGGCGGCGCTTCAGATACGTATTCGCATATACAGGACACATCTCTCACCTTCACGCCGATGGGCATGGCCAACGCGGTTACGTACGGCATGAAGTCCAAGGCCATTCAGGAGCTCTTCACGCTGGACTACGGGCGCATGAACGCGACTATGGGCTCCGAGATCCCGTCGACGAACTTCCTGAACCAGACGACGATCCCGCTGGGGTACGTCGATCCGCCGACCGAGTATTTCCAGAACGGCGAGACGCAGATCTGGAAGATCACGCATAACGGCGTCGACACGCACGCCATTCACTTCCACCTCTTCACTGTGCAGCTCCTGAACCGCGTCGGCTGGGACGGGCAGATCAAGCCGCCGGCCCCCTTCGAGATGGGCTGGAAAGACACGGTCCTCATGAACCCGCTGGAGGACGCGATAGTAGCGATGAAGGCGGTCCAGCCTACCCTCCCATGGCCGCTCGAGGACAGCGTCAGGCCGATGGACGTCACCCGCCCGGTCGGAGACACGACCGACCCCGCTTTCGGGCGCGTTGACCGGTTCAACCAGCCGATCACGGTCAATAACGACGAGGTCAATTTCGGCAACGAATACGTCCTGCACTGTCACCTCCTCGGCCACGAGGAAAACGACATGATGCGGCCCATGTTGCTGCAGGTTCCGCCTGAAGCGCCCTCCGGCATGACCGCGGCAGACGGCTCTGGCGCTATTGAATTGGCGTGGACCGACAACTCAGCAAGTGAGACTGGGTTCATAGTAGAGAGGACGCTGAGCACCGACCCGACCTTCGCTAATGCCGTCAGCATTTCCACCGGATCCAGCAGCCCCAATACCGCATACGGAGGGCCGATACTGCTCTCCGACGGTACTGCCACGCCTGGAACCCCTTACCTTTACAGGGTTCAGGCATTCAAGGACGCATACAGCGAGCTGGTCTACACCTCGCCCCAGAACCCGGCAGCCACCACAAGGCTATTCTCCGCGTGGTCAACCCTGGCGTTGAACGTCGCTGCCCCTGTTGCAAGCGTATCGCCGGCCTCGCTGGCCTTCGGCAACCAGGTGATCCTGACGTCGAGCACGGCGCAGGTCGTGACGCTCACTAACATCGGTTCGTTAGATTTAAACATCGGTTCGATCGGGCTTACGGGCACAAATGCTGCCGATTACTCGCAGATCACCTCATGCGGTGCGACCCTGGGCATAGGCTCGAGCTGCACGATATCCGTCACCTTCACACCGGCTACGATAGGCAGCAAGACCGCGAGCGTCTCAATCGCTTCTAACTCTCTGATCACGCCCCTGCTAGTCCCACTGACAGGGACAGGAATCGGGGCACCGATAGCGGGAGTGGCGCCCACTTCGCTGACGTTCGCAAGCCAGCAGCTCAACACCACGAGCACGGCGCAGTCCGTGACGCTCTCAAACACCGGCAACCTTCCGCTAACGGTCAACTCAATCGCGATTGGCGGCGGAAACGCAAGTGATTTCGCGATATCGAGCAACACGTGCGGCGCGAGCCTTGCGGCGGCAGGAAGCTGTACGATCAGCGTCACGTTCACGCCTACGGCGATGAACGCGCGGACCTCTACGCTGACAGTCAGCAGCAACGACCCGGTCAACCCGGCCCTGAACGTCGCACTCAGCGGGACCGGCGTCACCACGATAGCTGGCGTAGCGCCTACGTCTCTGACATTCGCAGCCCAGCAGACGTTCACGACCAGCGTAGCGCAGACCGTGACGGTCTCGAACACCGGTAACATCGCGCTTACGCTCAACTCTGTAGTGATCGGCGGCGGGAACGCCGGAGACTTCGCGATATCGGCCAATACGTGCGGCGCGAGCCTCGCGGCGGCCGGAAGCTGCACGATCAGCGTCACGTTTACGCCCACCGCGATGAATGCCAGGGCCTCGACGCTGAGCATCAACACCAACGATCCCGTGAATCCGGCCCTGAACGTAGCGCTCAGCGGCACGGGCATCACCGTGATAGCGGGAAGGACACCAACATCGCTGACATACGCGTCACAGCCCATGTACACGGCCAGCGCGGCGCAGACCGTGACGGTCTCGAACACCGGCAACATCACGCTCACGCTCAACTCCATCACAATTGGAGGCGTTAACTCGGGTGACTTCTCGATGTCGAACAACACCTGCGGCGCAACCCTAGCGGCGGCCGGAAGCTGTACGTTCGGGATCATGTTCATCCCGCAGTCTACAGGGACCAGGACCGCGTCCGTAGCCATCAACAGCAACGACCCGGTCAACCCCACCTTGAGCGTCACGCTCAGCGGCGTAGGGACCGGAATTACGGTCAGCCCGACTTCGCTGGTTTTCGCCAGCCAACTGGTTGGCACTACCAGCACAGCACAGATAGTCACTATGTCCAACAATGGCGGCACAGCGATAGCGATATCCAGCATCGCCGTCTCAGGCTCAGACTTCACGAGCGGCTTCACAAAGACATGTGGCGCTTCTCTGGCAGCGGGCGCAAGCTGTACGATGAGCGTCAAGTTCAGGCCGGTTGCGGTTGGTCTGAGGACCGGTACGATTACGATCGTCGACGCGGACCCCACCAGCCCGCAGGTAGTAGCTCTCAGCGGGACGGGGGCAGCACCGACGGTCTCAGTAACGCCTGCCTCGATCAACTTCGGTAGCGTGACGCGCGGCACGACGTCAGCGGGCCAGCTTGTCACGGTAGCCAACACCGGAACGGTACCGATGAAATTTGCGTCAAATGGAGCGTTCACCCTGGGCGGGACGAACCCTAACCAGTTCAGAGTCGCGACAGGGGGCCTGTGCGCGAACGGCAAGACCCTGCCCGCCGGACAGAGCTGCAGCGTAACCGTGAGGTTCAAGCCCACCTCTAGAACTTCCAAGGGGCTTAAGACCGCGACCCTGAGAGTCAAGGATAATGCACCGCCGAGCCCGCAGACGGTCTCTCTGAGCGGAACAGCACAGTAGCATAGTTCATAAGAAATCTCCGGCCACCAGCACATCGGTGGCCGGAGATTTCTTTACTAACGATCCATAATTAAGGAGGGTTTCACGTGAACACTCATAAGCTTTCCTATTTCCTGGCGTTGGCTTTTACGGTCGCCTTATTTTCATGGACGGCCGGTGTCGACGCAAGCGTTCTCGTCCCGCAAACCGCGCTGCCCGGCGACTGCGTCCCGCAATTCGCGGTGCCGATGCCGGTCTTCGGCCCTGCCGGTCCGATCCCCAGGGTGAATGCCCAGCAGCATAACAAGCTGGACGTAAAGATGAAGGAATTCGACCAGGCCGTGCTGCCGCAGGGCGGCTCAGACACATGCGGCCTGGGCGTTACCTTTGGCAAGACACGGGTATGGGGATACGAGACATCTGACTCTCACTCACACAGGATCCTCGGGCCCGCAAACTGGCCTGCGGTAACCGTCGAGAACAAACGCGGAGAGCCGACTTGGATCACCTACGAAAACGACCTGCCCGCCTTCAATCCCGCCAACGCCTATGGCCCGCCATTCGTGCAGGGGCTTGTGCAGGGGCTTGTGACGACGGACCAGTCGAACAACTGGGCCGATCCCTTCGGGAATACGTCATATCAGAATTGCGTTGACCCCATTACGGTGGACTGTACTAATCCAGCAAACTCGAGTAACCCTTGCTGCCGTCCGTACACCGGATCGGTTCCGGCGGTGCCGCACCTGCATGGCGCCGAGACGAGCTCGTTCTTTGATGGCGGCCCTGACGCATGGTTCACGTCCGACGGGATAACAGGCCCGGCGTACAGCACGCTCAGAGGTGCTGACAGCGGTCAGGCTGTTTACAAATACATTAACAAGCAGGAGGCCGGCACGCTGTGGTTCCACGACCATGCCATGGGCGCTACCCGGACAAACGTGTACAGCGGACTGGCGGCCTTCTACTTCCTGAGGGACCCGGCCAGAGAGCCGAAGCATCTCCCCAGCGGGCCTTATGAGATCGAGATGGCCATTCAGGACCGTCAGTTCGACACAAACAGCCAGCTCTATTTCCCTGATGGAAGCGACGCCTTATGCGGCAGCGGGCTGCCTGGCGATCCGTGCCTCAATGGCGGGCCGCCCAACCCCTCGATACATCCCTTCTGGATACCGGAGTTCATAGGGGACGTCGTGATCGTCAACGGTGCGCCCTGGCCGTACCTCAACGTCGAGCCCCGGCGCTACCGCATGCGCCTGCTCGATGGCTCCAATGCCAGGATGTATAACCTGAACTTCGGCGGGACCCCTGTCTATGCGATCGGCTCGGATGACAACTATATAAATCACCCCGTTTTGGTCGACACGGTCTTCATCGCCCCCGGCGAGCGGGCCGATGTGATCGTCGATTTCTCGGGCATGGCGGGCCAGACCATAACGGTCACGAACGATGCGCCGGTCCCGTATCCGAGCGGTCTCATACCGGGCGTGGACCAGCCGGGCATGGCGAACATCGTGCGGTTTAGCGTCAGCGCTTCGGCCACATCTGCCGACAAGAGCTGCAATCCGGCCGCTGGCGGATGCAAGCGTCCGACCAATATCGTCGCCCTCACCGACGGAAACGGCCACCTCGCACCTGGCGTGAAGATCGACAAGGTCAGGCAGCTTGTGCTTAAAGAGGTCGAGGGTCCAGGCGGACCGATTGAAGTCATGGTCAATAACAGCGACTATGATGGGACACGGTCTCCCAGTATCGCGGCCTTTTTCCCGGAAGACGGCGTCAGTGAGCTGCCGAGGGTCGGCTCGATTGAGGAATGGGACATCATCAACCTGACCATCGATGCCCATCCGATGCACACGCACCTGACCCAGTTCCAGGTGCTGAACCGCGAGAGCTACAATACCGACGCAGTGACAGGATATCCCGCCGTTTGGGAGGCCGCCTTCGGAACGGGTACGGCAGCGCTGCTTAACGGCTGCGTGGCCGGAGTATTCTGCCCCAACTACGGCCCGCCGCTTGATTACCTTACACCCAACGCAGACGGCGCTATCGGCGGCAACCCGGCCGTCGGTCCTTACCTGCTTGGTGACGCAACACCGCCAGCGGCATATGAGGCCGGGTGGAAGGACACGGCAAAGGCCATGCCGGGTCAGGTCACGAGGCTTATCATAAGATGGGCCCCGACGAGCACTCCGCTTAAGAAGGGCAAGTCCATGGCGGGCAAGAACCAGTACAACTTCGATCCCACGGCTGGACCGGGCTATGTCTGGCACTGCCACATTATCGACCATGAGGACAACGAGATGATGCGGCCTTACAAGGTCGCACCGTAGCAATGTATTAACCGGCGATGGGGGAGGACGGCTTATGCCGCCCTCCCCCATCGCTGCAACTCAATGCGATAGGGAGGTCAATGGTGAGATTTGTCTTGGCGATTATTTTGTGCACAGTACTGCTGGCTCAAATCGGCTGGGCGGCGGAGCAGCCCGGCATGAAGGACCAGAAGGCCAAAGACAGCTATAGCCTGGGGTATGAATTCGGTGGCAGCCTGCATGAACAGGCGGTTGAGGTCGATAGGGATTTGCTGTTTAAGGCTATCTCCGATGCCCTGGACGGCAACCCGCCCGCATTGAACCCTCAGGAAATCAGAGAGACCCTGACTGAGCTGAAGCGCAAGGTGGCGATAGCGCAGGAAGTGCGCAATCGTGAGGATATCGCAAAAAATCTTGAGGCTGGAAGGGCCTTCATGGTCGCCAACAAGCTCAAAGAGGGAGTAAAGACCCTGCACAGCGGCCTTCAGTATAAAGTCATCAAGGAAGGCAATGGTCCGATCCCAAAAACGAGCGACAGGGTCAGGGTCAACTATCGCGGCACTTTGATTGACGGGACGGAGTTCGACAGTTCGTATAAGCGTGGCGAGCCGATCGATGTCCGGGTAACCGGCGTGATCCCCGGCTGGACAGAGGCGCTTCAACTCATGAAAACCGGCTCGAAGTGGCAGATTTACGTCCCAGCGTCCCTTGCATACGGTGAACGCCGGACCGCACGCATCCCGCCTAGCAGCACACTGATCTTTGACATCGAACTTTTATCCATCGTGCGCCAGCAGGAAGCGCCGATGAAGAATACGAAGCCTGCAGGCAACTAGCAAGAGCCCGTTTCGGTATCGATATGTTACTTGACGGCAGCAACTAATGGTGAGATAATTTTTTCATGCTGATTGCGGGGCTGGTCACTGCCGCATATGTGCTGTATCTTGGCCTAATGTGAGAACGGCCATCGGGGGCGCAATAGTAGTTGCCGCCTGCCAGGCGGCCAAATGCTTAATGGAAGATAGCCGAAGTCACGCCGTTTCATTGCGTCGGCCAACTTGAGTTTAGGGCGTTCATAAGGATCAGCCAGAGCCAAGTCCTGCAGCAAGCGAGGAACCCTGCATGTTCATTGTTATGATTGCATCGGAGTGCGCGCCGGTCGCGAAGGTCGGCGGCCTCGGCGACGTCGTATACGGCCTGAGCCGCGAGCTCGAGTGGCGGGGCACGCGGTCGAGATAATTCTGCCGAAGTACGACTGCATGCGCTACGACCACATCTGGGGACTCGATGTCGCTTACCAGAACCTGTGGGTGCCGTGGTTTAACTACCATATCCACTGCACGGTCTACTTCGGCTTTGTGCACGGCCGGAAATGCTTCTTCATTGAGCCGCACTCGTCCGACAACTTCTTCAACCGCGACACCTATTACGGCTTCCCTGACGAACACATGCGTTACGCCTTCTTCTCCAAGGCGGCGCTTGAATTCATGTACCACTCCGGCAAGCGGCCCGAGATCATCCATACTCACGACTGGCAGACGGCGCTGGTGCCGCCGCTCATGACTCAGATAGCCGACGGCGAAAACGGCGGCGTGATGATGAACGAATTCCCGTCGAAGTACATGGACGTGATGCGCGAGGCGAGCCACTCCGAGTGCCCGCCGATGAACGCAACCGAGTACCTCGAGCACCTATTCGCCTCAGGCGTTACCGAGGCCTCGCTGCCTGCTGTTCAGCCGCTATTCCACAAGCTCATCTGGGAGCGAATGAAGCCCGGCGACGGGCCTGAGAAGCTCGCCCGGACGATAAGCGCAATCAGGGACGAAAACCACCGCCCACATGGAGGGCGGCTGGACGAACAACATGTCGTGGGTGCGCGGCTACAAAAACGTGCTGAAGCCGATGGAAGCGACCAGCTCGCTTTTCTTCACGAAGGTGATCGAGCTCGGGGTGCCGACATCCGAGCACCGCTACCGTAACGCACTGTTTCACTTGTTGTCGTCCGAAACCAGCTGCTACCGCTACTGGGGCGAGGGCATCTGGACCGACTACGGACGCGAACTGTGCCGGCGCACCGAGGCGATACTGAAATATGACTTCTGACGGGGAGTCATCGGGTACGAGGAAGCCGGTAACACGGCGATCTGCCTCATGCGCCTAACCGAGAGCGTGGAGAAGATCGTTGAGTTGCCGCAAGACCTGAGTCGCCCATAATGGTCGCCCGTATCGGATTGATGACCGAGACATTATAAATTCATCAATTAATTCATCTAACTAGCTTGATGCTGTCTTGTCGCAAACTACCGCGGCAGTCAAGTCCTGAGAAGTAATGCTACGGGGAATTCCCTTAAAATATCCTTGGCATAAAGCGAGGTGGGTTCCTGCTTAATGCACTCTATGACTTCCCCGGTAAAGACGTTGCGGTACCTCGATCCCGGCACTTCAAACGGAAGGGCCAGGCTTGTGTCCCCCCATACGTTTTCACCTAACGGATTTGTATCAGGCGTTATAAAGGATGCTAGGAGCCGCGGCACAACGGTTAATGCCGCCCCACCTCCATCTCTTCGCACGTATGCGCAGATGTGCTCAGCGCCGCCGCCCTTTGCCTCGACCGGAATGTATTCTCCGGTGGCGAAGAGCCCCCGGTTCGCCCTCCGGATATTAAGTGCCTTCCATGTCAGGTATAGCTTTATCGTCCCGTCGTCCTTCATTGCGGTCAGCTCCCTTGCAAGCTCAACGTCGGCCTCTCTTTTTTTCAGGGCTTCAAGCGCTGCTATCCTCATCTCGTAGTCGATGGGTCTCCTGTTGTCCGGGTCCACCAGGCTGAGGTCCCACAGTTCGGTTCCCTGATAGAAGTCCGGCACGCCTGGAGAGGTTATCTTAAGGAGCGTCTGTGAAAGGGAATTGAACATCCCAAAATGCGCGACCTGCCGCTGAAATCCGAGGAAATCGGTGAGAAACCGCGTATCCGCAAAGAGCCTGTCGATAAAAAGGGCCATTGCGTCCTCATAGGCCGTGTTCGGGTTTATCCATCTTGTGTTGACCTTGGCCTCTCTCGCGGCCTTAAATAGATAGTCCTTTATTCTCAGCCTGAATGCCTCGTCCGCTTCGCCAAAGGGCCAGGCGCCTACAAGGGTCTGATAAAGTAAATACTCATCGTTCCGGTCGGGAATGTGGATTCCCTCGGCCACGGTTTTTTTCTTTTTGTTCATGCGGCTCCATCTCCCGATGCAGCCCCTCCACTGATCGTTTAATTCCGAGAGCACGTTTAACCGTGCCCTGACATCCTCGCTCCTTTTTGAGTCGTGCGTGGAGGTTGCGCTGAGGGCGTGAGGCCAGGACTTCGTCCTCTCGATGTTTTTGCCGTGGAAGGTATCGAGCGATGCGCCGAACCTCTCGGGGCTCCCGCCGACCTCGTTTAACGAAACCAGCCGGTTATAAATGTAGAAGGCGGTGTCTTCGACCCCTTTTGCCATGACAGGGGCGGTGAATTGCTGAAACCTCATGGAAAAATCGAGGCATTCCCTTTTTTCGTCTTCATCGCAGCTCTCTGGGTAATCCAGCAAAAGGACGTCTTTCACGAAATCGAAGACTGACGCGCTGATCCCAAGGTTATTGCGCTTTGCCTTCCCGATGGCCAACTCTATGTATTTGCGATCCCTCTCCGTGACGCCCATGGCCGTGCTATATGTCCTATAGACAGGGAAATAAGCGACGACCTCCACAAGGGCGTTGATTAGGCTGCTTAACGTAAAATCCCTCGTGTGCCTGTTGTTTTCCGCGATTCTGCTGAGGTAATGCCCGAGGCTGTTAACCTCGCTCGCCATGTCAAGCCGCATAATGAGCTTTTTGTTTTCATATACTATGTCCTGGAAATTAGCCTTCCCCTGCACGAACCGGTTATAGATTTCGTCAAACGCCCTCGCGCACGTCGTATCGACGAAAATTCCGCCCACGGTGTTCATGAAGGCATACCCGGTAGTGCTGAAGACCGGCCAGCCTTCGGGCACCCCCTCGTCTCGAGTGAGTATCTTTTCGGCTACGATATAAAAGGGCCTGTAACCGAGGTTTTCAGCTAACGCTTCGGCATAGCCGCTGGGATCATAACAGGGCCCTTTTACATTCCCGTTGCGCATCAGGCCGAAGCAGCATCCCTGGAGCCTCTGTAAATATTCGGATGGGTAATAAAGGCCGTCCGGGTGGTCGACCCTGAGCCCGGTAACCTTGCCCTCGGCAATCAGACTGAATACAAGCTTGTGGGTTTCTTCGAATACATCGGGGTCTTGCACCCGTATCGCCGCCATCCCGTTAACGTCAAAGAACCGCCTGTAGTTTATCTCCTCGCCCGCGACCCTCCAGTATGCGAGCCTGTAGGCCTGCTCTCTAAGAATACCGTCGATGAGGTCGAAGCTCCGTGCCTGGCCCTTTGTCCCGCGGATTGTAATGTGAAGTGCAACACCTGTGAAAGAAAAAGCCCATCGTCATCCTGTTCTGTTAGAGTCAAGTACCAACCAGACGAAACAGAGAGGGAGGGACGATGGGCTACAGTCATTTTAGCATTGATGAGCGGGAGGGCATCGCAAGGATGCGTTATGCGGGGGTGAGCATACGTGAGATCGGGCGCCAGCTTGGCCGCTCGCCATCGAGCGTGAGCCGGGAGCTGCGGCGCAACACGAAGAAGTCTTTCTATGGCGCGCACGCCGCAACCGTGCTCTATGTCCGCCGAAGGCATTTTGCGAGCAGACGCCTGAAGCGCTGGCCGGACGGCCTGATCGGCTATGCGATGGCGGGACTTTGCAGGCGTTGGTCGCCGGAGCAGGTGTCGGGCCGCCTTAAGCTTGACCATCCACATAGCACAGAGATGCGGATATCCTTTGCCACGCTATACAGATGGATACGGCAGGACAGGGCGATGGGGGGCTCGATGCATCGCATGCTGAGGCGTAAGGGAAGGAGCTACAGAAAAGCCCGGGGGCCTGAGACCAGGGGCCGGTTCAATGGGGCGTTGAGCATCAGGCAGCGCCCCGAGATCGTGGTCCGGAAGGGACGCTTCGGGGATTGGGAGGCGGATACCGTCTACGGGTTCGACGGGAAAACGTGCATCGCAACGTTTAACGAGCGCAAGAGCCTCTACCTTATATCGAGGAAGATGCCGAGGCCCGGCTCGGAGGCGTTGAGGGAGGCCGCCGTATCGGCGCTGGGAGGCCTGCGGCAGGGCATGCGTATGACCATGACCGTGGACAGGGGCAGCGAGTTTGCATGCTACAGGGACTTAAAATACATGATGGGGATCGACGTATACTTCGCCGACCCCTATTGCTCATGGCAGCGCGGCCAGAACGAAAACCTCAACGGGCTGCTGCGGCAGTACTTTCCGAAGGGGATCGACTTCAACACAGTAACGCAGGAGCAGCTGGATCGCGTCGTTGATGAGATTAACAACAGACCAAGAAAAACGCTGGACTACAGGGCACCCGCCGAGGTTGCGGCAAATGCGCGCCTGTTGCACTTGGCTTGACAATCCACTCCCATTAAAAGTGGCCAGGTTGCCCTCAATGAACTCCCTGATCTCGGAGCAGGCGCCATAGAGGTCATTAAGGCGGTGCTTTATGACCTCCTTCTCCCGGGCCCTTTCCACAAGCTTCTCCGCGTCGGTATCGGTATAAGGGGGCAGGTTGCTCAGGACGGTGGTTATGCTCAGAAGCTCTATCAGATGCGGGCTGTCGGCCGGGAGGGGGAGGGCATCGAGGCGGTGGCTAATAATATGAATATAGGTATCCGGCATGACAGGGAGCTTGTGTTCGTGATAGCACACAAAAAATGCCCCCCGCTTAAACGCGAGCGCGAGTTCACCGTCTTCGAGCACCCTGCCGTATTGCGCACCGAGTATGGGGAGGAGCACCTTGTTTTTGAGCTCGCGCTTGACCGGCTCCCAGTTTATATCAAAGAACTTCGCATAGAGCGAGGCCGGACCGTTTTCCAGAACATCCATCCACCATGGGTTTTCCGTTCCGATCCCCATATGGTTGGGAACTATATCCATCAGTTGCCCCATGTCGCGAGTTTTCAGCTCAACCGCCATTGCATCGAATTCTTCCTCGCTGCCGATTTCAGGGTTGAGCCTCCCGGGCTCGACGATATCGTACCCGTGAGGGCTTCCGTGCCTGGCCTTCAGATAGGGCGATGCGTAGATGTCCGTTATGCCGAGTTCATCGAGATAGGGGATGACCTGCCTCGCGGCGGCGAACCCGAAACCTCCGTTGAACTGGAGCCGGTAGGTAGAGACCGGTATCCTCGGTGCGGGATATGATTCTTGGTTCATCGCGAGCCCCCACGGGCTTTCCTGTATAGCACAAAGCCGTGCGGAAGGCCCTTAAGCATGATGCCGTGAGCGGTTGAGCTTAAGGTCTGTGGGCTGCCGCACTCCGGGGAATCCAGGACCTTTACCCACTCCCCTGCCGGGATCGAAACCGATACCTCCACGGCAACGGCGCTGAAATTGTAGAGAAGGCAGACCTCATCCCCGGCTGTCCACCTTCTTACGAAAAGCGCCTTCTGTCCCTCAAAACCCTGCACCTGCATCTCACCCTTGGCGGGGTTTGAGAGCGCCGGGATGCCCTTCCGCAGCCTGATCAGCCGCTTATAGAAATGCAGGAGCTCCTTGTGGCGTCCCACAGAAGCAAGAGAGAGATCGAGCTTTGAGCTTAAAAACGCGGTCTCGGCCTGAGGGTCAGGCAGCTCGCCCTGCCATTTAAACGCCGAGAACTCCGCCATGCGACCGCCTCTTACTGCATTAACGAGGGCTTCGTCGCCGTGGCTTATAAAATACTGAAACGGGGCTGTCTCTCCATATTCCTCTCCCATGAAGACAAGCGGTATGTATGGCGATAGCAAGACCGCGGCGGCCGCGAGTTGCTGTTGCCCGATAGTCAGACGAGGCCGGTCCCCGAGTATGCGGTTGCCGACTTGATCGTGGTTCTGGCTGAAGACGATGAGCCTGTCGGCCGGGGCGTCCTTTGTGGAACTCCCATGCCTTCTTTTCCTGAACTTCGAGTATTCGCCTGAGTAGACGAAGCCCTCGGCCATGGTTTTTTCGAGCTGGCGCAGCTCCCCGAAGTCGACGTAGTACCCCGTGCTTTCCCCGGTCAGGAGGCTATGGAGCGCGTGGTGAAAATCGTCGTTCCACTGCGCGTCAAGCCCGTAGCCGCCAACCTGCGGCGGGTTAATGAGCCTGACGTCATTGCGGTCGCTCTCCGCGATCACATGGACAACCCTGCCCAGGGCACAGCCTTGGGCATGCACCCGTGCCGCAAGCTCTTGCAAGATGTGCGTCGCGCCGAAGTCGAATATCCCGTGCGTGGCGTCCAGCCTGAGGGCATCCAGATGGAATTCCGTAATCCAGTAAAGGGCATTGCTTATGAAAAACTTCCTCACCTCATCGCTCAAGGGTCCGTCAAAATTGACCGCATCCCCCCAGGGGGTCTTGTACCTGTCAGTGACATAAGGGCCGAAATGGCGGAGGCAGTTCCCCTCGGGCCCGAGATGGTTGTAGACGACGTCCAGTATGACCGCTATGCCGGAAACGTGGCATGCGTTTATAAACCTCTTCAGCCCTTCCGGGCCTCCGTACGTGTTCTGGGGGGCGAAGAGGAAGACTCCGTCATAACCCCAGTTCCTGCCCCCCGGGAACTGCGCGACAGGCATTAGCTCTACCGCTGTTATCCCGAGGTCCTTTAAGTAACCGATACGTTCCATGGCAGCATCGAATGTTCCGACAGGCGTGAACGTGCCTATATGGAGTTCGTATATTATGAATTCCCTTAATGGCAGCCCCTTCCAGTGCGCATCCTCCCAAACGAACCCATCAGGGTCAATGACCTCCGAAGGGCCGTGAACGCCTTCCGGCTGGCTGCGTGAGGCGGGGTCCGGGTACTGGCGTCCGTCATCGAAGAGGAAGCGGTAGCGCGCCCCAACCCTGAGCCCCCCGGCTATGCACGAGAAATAGCCAGCCTCGTCCTTATGAAGCTGAAATTCCTCGCCGGAAATGGATTTTACCGAGAGGCGTTCAGCCCCCGGCGCCCATACCCTGAAGCGCACCCCCCCGGCAGCCATGGGTCTCGCGCCAATCTCCATCCGCCAGCGCGAGACTTCAGGCATCAGCCCTATGCATGGGTTTGGCGCAATTGCATGGCTGAGGGACGGCGTCATATCTCAATGAAGTTCTTGCCCTTGTTTTCAAGCGCATACCATACCGAGAGGTAGTCCCTTATCTGGCGGGTAAGCAGGAAGTTGTTCCGCACGTGTTCCCGGCCATGCTCGCCCATCCGCTTGGACATATCGGGATTGTTGAGCAATTGCCTGATCCGAAACGCTGCACCCTCGACTGAATGCACGAGGAACCCCGTCATCCCGTGCACGATCTGAAGAGGTATCCCGCCGACCGCGCCGCCGATGACCGGCTTGCCCTTCCACATCGCCTCCGACACGGTCAGGCCAAACCCCTCCTTCAGGGATTTCTGGAGCACTACGTCCGCGGCGCGCTGCAGGGCGTTTATGTGCAGGTCGCTGAAAGCCGGAAGGAGCAGGACGTGAATGTCCGGATCGCCCTCGGCGTATTCCCTGACCTCGTTGAGTATTGCCTCTCCCTCCGGGTCGTCGGTCGCAGGGCTGCCGGCAAGAACCAAGATGCAGTCATTGTACTTCCTGGCTGACCGGTACGACTTTATTACGCCCAGCGGGTCTTTGAACCTGTCAAACCTCGAAACTTGCAGCACGATCGGCCTGTCGGCCGGGATATTGAAT
Source organism: Nitrospirota bacterium (assembly GCA_963721805.1). Lineage (GTDB taxonomy): Bacteria > Nitrospirota > Thermodesulfovibrionia > Thermodesulfovibrionales > JdFR-86 > CAVRJY01. The sequence continues at coordinate 62,977 of CAVRJY010000006.1, forward strand.
GCCTCGAGCGTTGAGCTTATCTCGGCGGCTGATAACTCCCTGTTTTTTTCACTTATAGGGTCTATTGAAGGGGGGATGATGAATTCGTCTATGCCCATGGCCATCGCGAATTTGGCCACCGAGAATATAGCGGCATCGTATTTATGACAATAGCGAGCAAGACGCTCGGCTACGTCTTTCATCGGGCTAGAAAGGTCTATGTGGCACCGCCATAGCCAGTGCCCGCGTTTTCTGAACTCGACGAGGGCAGCTGGCTGGGGGTCGTGTATCAGGACTGCGTCCGCATCGAGGTTCAGCATTTCCGCATTGCGTTTATTGATCTCGTAGTGGTGAGCCCACATCTCCTCGGTGAAGCTCTCGGCGTTGCCCTGAAGCGCGTTATGGATCTTCTTTGTCATTTCGAAGAACCTGTCGTCGCCCTCTATGACCTCCCATCTGGCGTTTATGCCTAGCGAGCCCAGAATGGGGATCATCCGCTGGAGGATCTCCGCGACCCCACCCCCTGAACGGGTCGAGTTCACATGGAGAAATGACCTGTCCTTAAGGGTCTCGCCGAGCCGCTGGATGAGGATTAGGTCACCCCTCGGGGCTATGCCGGAATAATTGGCGATCACTTTGTCGAGATCCCTTCCATGGCAGTTCTGACCTCATGTTCGACCGCCTCGGCTATATGCTCCCTAATGCCCTCGATGGAGTGCATGAAGGGGTCTATCGCCTTAATCGCTTCGGCAAGCTCCTTATTCCCGATGGCATCGAACCACATCGAGAAATCGTCCATCCCGAGGCGCACCCTCGACTCGTAGAAGTGATAATATATGGACGCCGAATCCACGTACCGAACCGCTATGAGGAACTCCGCGAGGTTCCTGGCCCTTACCCCTATTGGAAAGGTTATGGTCACGGTCTCGCTAAAGAAGAACTCGTCACCCGGCATAACATCCCTGGGCGCGGGGAATTCTTTGAGGTAGCGGTCTATCACGCTTAGGAGTTCGAGCCTGAGGCCGCTTATGCCCTTGAAGTCAAAGGGGTCTACGTTTGACAGGTGCTCCGAGAGGACCCTCTCCTCTAAGCCCTCTGCGGCCCAGTGCGCAAAGTCATTTGTATATTCCAGGATGTGTCCTTTCAGGAAGTACTGGTACGTGTGAAGGTACAGGGATTCGTCGCTTATCCCGGCTATTCCATCCCTAAGTTCGCGCAGGCCGCTTGCCCGTCTGCCTGTGGAACGTGGGATGGTTATGCATTGCTTGAACTCAAAGCTCCTTAACTCTTCCAATCCATCTCCTCCGGGATACAGGCCATCCTCTGCCGAGATCGCCGGTTCCACAATCTAAATATATTGACATTGTATCGCTGAATGGAGCCACATACAACAAAATAGGTCATTTGAGCTTTTTCTTTTTCACTGGAGAGGTCCGTGACCACCGGCGACATGCAAATGAATATGGAGGTCGAGATTCGAGAATATTTGGCTTGTGTCATTCGCTTATTCTGAAAACATGAGGATATCTTCACAAGCAAAAATAAACAGTTGCCGTTAATGGACCATTTCTGGAGACTTTGATTAAACACTGCTATCTCAGGTGATTCGGAATGAACCACGTCTTCCACATATGGTAAGTTCCTGTATCAGAATATCGGTCATAAGGACGGTCGTATGACGCAGCGCTATGCTCACCTCGCTGCCTCAAATCTGGCCTCGGCGGTCGCAACCTTGGAAAAGTTTGGTCATGATTTGGTCATAGTCGGGCAAGAAAAAGGGGCCACGCAGAGCGTAACCCCTTGATTTCGTTGGTAGTCCCAACGGGATTCGAACCCGTGTCTTAGCCTTGAGAGGGAGAAGATAGGGTAAAAGCTAACTTGGCCTCTGGCCTGAGAATCAAGCCAAGTTACTGATTTACAAGGGGATTATGGCATTCTGTATTTTCTGTCCTTTCCTCTATTTTCTGCCCTTTGAGCAGGGTTCTGCTACAAATTTGCTACACTCAAAAAGCATGCGAGATGGCGCAAATAGGAGCGTTGGAACTGAGGCGACGGACAGAATGACAATGGTAACAACAGCGAGTGTCGAATAGCGCCACATCGTTCATATTGCTGTTTGACTGCAATATAGCCGATGATGCTCATGTCTGACGGCGTGATCGAATCCCATAACTTTTATGCCGATTGGTTCCAGAGGCGTCATCCGCCTTACAGAACAGCCCCCATCTCCAAGACCCAGTCGATACCTGCTCTGCTGTATTATTGGCAATAGTATTCACTTAATACTCTAAGAACATGTAAAATACTGACAGGAGAACCCGACATGAATGCGATTACGATACTGAAAGAGCACGAAGACGATATCAGGAACAGATTTCGCGTCAAACGAATCGGCATATTCGGATCTTTTGCGCGTGGTGAAGCTAAAGCCGATAGCGACATAGATGT
>CAVRJY010000007.1:0-11256 GCA_963721805.1 Nitrospirota bacterium
ACCGAGCTGTGCCTGGCCAAGAACGGCAGGCCGAACATGACGATCACCGTGCCCCGGATCGACGCATACCACCTAGGGCAGCTCTTTTACTTTTTCGAGATCGCCACGGCATACGCCGGGTTCCTCTACGGCGTCAACCCATTCAACCAGCCCTCGGTCGAGGAGGGCAAGAACTTCACTTACGGCATGATGGGGCGCGAGGGCTACGAGGCCAAGCGCGAAGAGGTCGAGACCGCGCGGAAGAAGAAGGGCGTCAACGTCCTGTAGGAGGCGGCAGGCGGTACGGCGGGCTCAGCAGGGGACCGTAAAACGGCAGGCGGCGAACCCGTCGAACATGTGGTATTCAAGCTTGATGCCGCGGCCGAAGACACCCTTCATGGCGTCGAGCTCGAACTTGCAGACCTCGGGATACCTTTGCGCGACCTCGGCGATAATGCAGTTGTAGATATCTATGACGTGCGTGTCGCCGACCTTCCTGGCCTCCACCATGCCGCCCTTGGAGTTCTTGTGCTCAAGAAAACTGGTTATCTTTTCCGAGCACGTGCAGTGGCGGGGGCAGACCCTCAGGAGGTCGTCGCAGAGTTCGGCGCTCCGGGCCTTCAGCAGCTCGATCACGCCGTCGCGGCCCCGGTCATTCTCGATCAGGCGCAGGATGTCGAGGCAGAACTTCACATAGGCGTGCGGAAAAATACTCGTGCCCTTCTCGGTGAGCGAATAGACGTATATCGGGCGGCCGACTCCGTTGTTTTTCGCGCTGCGCGTGACGATGCCTTTTCTCTCGAGGGCCATCAGGTGCTGACGGACGGCCATGGGAGTGATGCAGGTCTCGCGGCCAAGTTCGGCCATGCTCAACTTGTCGGATTTCTTCAGCAGAAGAAGGATCTTCTGTCGCATCGGGCTCTCATCTAAAAATTGAACCATGCATTAAGAATACCACTAACAACATTTTTTTGTTAAGTTTTTTTAGGGCAGGCCCTGCCGCCGCCACCTGCTATTACTTGCATGCGGGCATACGGCCCCGCAGATCTCGGCGCACCCGGCCCCACGAGCGGCTGCGTGGCGGTGGCCTGTTAATATGCACGAGTGCCCCGGCGGATAAACAGCTTGCCAAACCAGCCACGAGGTGATAGGTTTAAATCACCGCTGACTTCGTGCGGCATGGACAGCCATCAGCTGTGACAACGGGGGGATCACGATGGATTCGGAAAAGCTAATCGCCGGAGCGTTCTCGAGGAGGGAACTGCTTACGGCAGCCGGGGCCGCCGCGCTAGCGGCGTTGACCCCGGGGGGGCTTGTCCCTATCGCCGAGGCCACGGGCGGCGCTACAGAGAAATGGCCATGGCCGTATGAGAAGCTCGACCCGCAGGCGACCGCAGAGCTTGCATATAGCGAGTGGTACCGCGTCTATTGCGGCGCGGCCGTGATCAGCAGCGTATTCACGCAGCTCAGGGACAAGCTCGGCGGGCCATACGCCTCGTTCCCGGTGGACTCGTTCGTGTTCCTCGAGGGCGGCATGGCCGGATGGGGCACGATCTGCGGCTCGAACGCCGGGGCCAACATCGTGAGCAACTGCATCATAGGGCCGAGGACCGCGGGGCCTGAGTGCGAAAACGGGGCGCAGATAGGGGCGGACACGCTCCAGTGGTATAGCGACACGCCGCTTCCTGTGTTCGACCCGAAGCAACCGCGCCAGGGCGTGAAGATCATCCAGACCACGAGCGGCTCTCCGCTATGCCATGTGTCGGTCGGCAGGTGGATGAAGGCCTCAGGCTATGCGCTCTCGAGCCCCGAGCGCAGGGACCGCTGCGCGCGCGTCTCGGCCAGCGTGGCATACCAGCTCGTCCAGCGCCTAAACGACTGGAAGGGCGGCAGGTACGAACCCCTCTCGCAATGGAGGGCCGCATCGAGCGTAGGCATAACCGCACAGCAAAACTGCACAGGCTGCCACAGCGGGTCCGTGCCGAGCGCGCCCCGGACGTGATGCCATCTTAATGCCGGGCATGGCCCGATAGCTGCGGCCGGTCACGGTATCCGCAACGAAAAAAGAGGGACACCCCTCGCGGGGCGTCCCTCTCCTATAGCCTTGGTGTGAACTACATCTCCTTGATCGTGATAGCGCCCGAGGGGCACACGCCGATGCAGCTCTCGCAAAACACGCACTCGCCCATCTGGTGCGGGTCGGACTTGCCGTCAGTGATCTGAAAGACCTCGTTGGGGCACACGCTTACGCACTCCTCGCAGCCGGTGCACTTATCGGTGTCAACAGTTACCATGTACATGATTTTCACCTCCTTGATATAAGGGTTATATAAACTTGCTTATAGTTTAATCCGCTGTCCGCAGAAAAGTCCAACCCCGCCGCAGCCGCCGGGCGGCCGCGGCGGGGGGGTTGATCGGTTTAATGAGGGGCCTCGACGCCTCCCTTGCTGAGCTTGATGTCTATCGCGACCTTGTAAAGCGCGCTGAGGATAAAGAACCCCAGGGCCCATACGCCGACCGTGATCATGATCTCGAGCGCGGTTGCGTGGTAATCAGTGATCTGCTCCATCGGGCTTGGGACGAAGCCGCCGATGACGAGGCCTATGCCCTTGTCTATCCACAGCGAGATGAACAGCATGACGCAGGCCCACACAAGCTTCGACTCGTCCTGCCTGATCTTCGGGAACAGGAGCATCACGATCGATATGACCCCGAGTATCGCCGAGGTCCACATGAACGGTACGAGTACGGCATGGCCGTCGATGCCCTGCCACAGGTACTGGAACGTGGTCTTGTGCTCGGGGATGTTGCTGTAAAACGAGGTGAAGACCTCAAGCCCGATGAAGAAGGCGTTTAAGAGCGCCGAGTAGGTGACGATGACCGCGAGCTTCTGGATCGCGGCCTTGCCGGCGTCGAAACCCGTGAATTTCCTGACGATCAGCGCCAAGATGATCAGGAGCGCCGGGCCGCCCGCGAACGCGGATGCCAGGAAGCGGGGCGCCATGATCGCGCTGAGCCAGTAGTCCCTGGCCGGGAGGCCTGCATACAGGAACGCCGTCACGGTGTGGATGCTGACGGCCCACGGTATCGAGAGGTAGACGAAGGGCTTTATCCACTTCGGCGGGGCCACCTCGTTGCGCTCGCTCTCGAGGGCCACGAAACCGCAGAGGGCGTTCAGGAAGAGGTAGCCGTTGAGCACGATCATGTCCCAGAACAGGACCGAGTTGGGCGTGGGGTGCAGGAGCACGTTAAGGGCCCTCATCGGCTTGCCTAGGTCGGCCATGATGAACGTAAGGCACATCACTATTGCCGAGATCGCGAGGAACTCCCCGAGGACGACTATCTTGCCGAACGTCTTGTAGTCGTGCAGATAGAACGGAAGGACGAGCATAACGGCCGATGCCGCAACGCCGACCAGGAACGTGAACTGAGAGATGTACACCCCCCACGAGACGTCCCTGCTCATGCCCGTGATCCCGAGACCGTACTTGAACTGCTGCATATAGGCCAGCGAGCCCATGACCACAAGGAGGAAGAGGAACCCCATCCACATCTTGTAAGCCTTGCTGCCTGTAAACGCTCTTTCTAGCATATCACCCTCACACTAAGTAGTAAACCGAGGGGATCGTGCCCAGCTCGGGTTTACGCTGAATGTTGAAATTCTCCGCGAGGACCTTCCTGATATCGGAATTGGGGTCCTTGAGATTCCCAAACACCATCGCGCCGTTAGAGGCCTCGACGCATGCAGGGATCTTCCCCTTGGCGAGCCGCTCGGTGCAGAAATTGCACTTCTCGACCACGCCGCGCTCCCTGGTCGGGAAATCCGGGGTGATTTTCTTTATGTGGGGCCGGGGATCGAGCCAGTTGAAGCTCCTCGCGCCGTACGGGCACGCGGCCATGCAGAAGCGGCAGCCGATGCAGCGGTGCATGTCCATCTGCGTGATGCCGTCCGGGCTCTTGAACGTGGCCTTGGTCGGGCAGACGCGGACGCACGGCGCGTTTACGCACTGGTTGCAGAGCACTCCGACGGGCTTTTCCTCGGTCTCCTTACCCTGGAGCTTGTTCTCCAGAGTGGGGAAGGCGTTCGCAAACGGGGCGGTCCATATCCACTTGATCTCGTGATTCTTGTCGGCACCGAAGTCCGGGACGTTGTGGATCGTATGGCAGGCCTCGATGCAGCGCTTGTAGTCATCCTCGGTGAACTTCTTGGTGTTTATGACCATGCCCCAGTGTGTGTCGCTGCTGGGCACGATATTGTCGACCTCAGGCGCGGTTTCGGCGGCACTGAGCCCTTTGCCCAAAAGGACGTCGCCAGCGGCGATGGCCCCTAGGCCGAGCGCTGCCGCGAGCCCTCCTATCTTCAGAAACTCCCTTCTGTCCATTCCCATATTATTGGACCTCCTTCTTCGGGACGACATGGCATTCGAAGCAGTAAGGCCTTACGTCCGCGTACTCGTGGCAGCGGTCACAGAAATTCTTTTTGTTGTCGTGGCAGCGCAGGCAGGTGCGCGTGAGGCTCTTGTCAAACTTCCTGCCGTCGGTCGAGACGTAAGTGCGCTCGCCGTCGCGGACTGCCTCGTACCGCCAGGCGTCAAGCATCTGCATGTGGTTTTTCAGCATGTACTCCTTTGACTCCACGCACTTCTTCTCCACGGTCGGGAGTTCCACCTTGGGGAACTCGGCGGTGCCGGTGTTGAGCCAGAAGGGCGCGGTCATGAGCACCGCGAATATTACCAGCCCTGTGATTACTTTTCCCGCGTCGTACATTACGCGTCACCTCCTTCAGCCATCGGCCCCGTGGGCCGGACAAGATCGTCGCCCCTGAGGTCCTTGTCTCTTGCCTTCTCGCCGTCCATGACCAGCGCGTTTCCAACCAGCTCGGAGACGCCGCATACATCGACGCCCGGCACCCAGTAGCGCATGGCCGCAAGGAGCGTGGCGCGGTCGATCGCGCAGATGCAGCTGAGCATGTCCACGCCGTGCGTGTCGGCTACGTGCTTGACCGCATTGGCCCTGGGCAGACCGCCGCGCATCCTGACGTCCATCAGTTCGTCCGTGTTGAGGCCGGTGCCCGAGCCGCAGCAGAACGTCTGCTCGCGTATCGTGTTTTCCGGCATCTCGTGAAACGAGTTGACGACATTGTTGAGTATGTAGCGGGGCTCCTCGAGGATGCCCATGCCGCGCGACGTGTTGCACGAGTCGTGGAACGTGACCTTGCGGTGGTCGTTGCGGCTCGCGTCGAGCTTGAGCTTGCCGTTTTTGATCAGGTCGGCCGTGAACTCGGAGATGTGGACCATCTTGGTCGATTTAGTGTTTTCGAACACGGTGCCGGTGACCGGGCTCTTGGGGACTTCCAAGAAATCGGCCGGGCCGTTCATCGTGGACATGTACTGGTGCAGGACGCGCCACATGTGGCCGCACTCGCCGCCCAGTATCCACTTGACGCCGAGGCGCTTGGCCTCGTGGTACATCTTGGCGTTGAGCTTCTTCATCATCGTTGTGTTCGTGAACAGGCCGAAGTTGCCGCCCTCGGACGCGTACGTGCTCATCGTGTAGTCGAGCCCGATGTGCTTGAACAGCAGCATGTAGCCCATCAAGGTGTAGACGCCGGGGTCCGCGAACGCGTCGGCCGAAGGCGTGATGAACAGGACCTCGGCGCCCTTTTTATTGAAGGGCACGTCCACTCGGATGCCGGTTGCGTCGAAGAGGTCGTCGCTTAGCGACTCGACGTTGCTCTTGAAGGTGTGGGGCAGCAGGCCCATGTGGTTGCCGGTGCGGTTGGAGTTGGCGGCCGGCTCGAGGATCCAGTTGATGTTGACGCCCACGAGGTGCATGATCTCGCGGGCCATCATCGTGACCTCGGCGGTATCGATGCCATAGGGGCAGAAGACCGAGCAGCGGCGGCACTCGGTGCACTGGTAGAAGTACATGAACCACTCTTTGATCACGTCCTTGGTGAGCTTGCGGCCTCCGGCGATGCGGCCCAGGATCTTTCCGGCGGTCGTAAACTCGCCGCGGTAGATCGAGCGCATCAGCTCGGCGCGCAGCACCGGCATGTTTTTGGGGTCGCCCGAGCCGATGAAGAAGTGGCACTTGTCGGCGCATGCGCCGCAGCGGACGCATATATCCATAAAGAGCTTGAAGGAGCGGAACTTGTCGAGCCGCTCCCTGATGCCCTCGATGATTATCTCTTTCCAGTTTTCGGGAAGCTTCCAGTCCTCGTCGGTGGCCTTCCACTCGCGCGGGTTGGGGAAGTGATGGTATTCGAGTATTTTGACCTTGCCCGCGTGGCAGAAGTTGCCGGGCTCGAATACGACCGGCGTGTCGAACCATTCGGTCGCCGGAGCCTGCCCCTGCAGCAGGTTTGGCTTCTTTATGAGGCTGTCTATAATCTCGGCTGGCTTTATGTTCTTGGCCATTGTCAGTGATCCCCCTTTGCCGGTTCTTCGTCGTCGTAATTCTTGTCAAGGGGCAGGTCAACCGACTGCATCGCCTTATGGAACTCGGCCTCGTATTCAGCGTAAGTGTGGAACTTCACCTCGGGGTTCCACGGGTTGATGTGGCGCACCTGCCGGCTGTTGTTCGCGAGGTTGCGGGTGGGGCTCATGAAGACGCCGCCCATGTGCATGAGCTTGCTCAGCGGGAAGTACACCAGGAGCGAGCTGACGAGGAATATGTGCACGTAGAACATCGGGCTGATGCCCTCCGGGACGACCGGGCTGAAGGTCATGATGCCGTTGATCATCTGCTTTACGTGCGCTATGTCGGTCTTGAAGAGATAGCGCATCGATATGCCGGTGCAGGCTATCGAGAATATGAGCATGAGCGGGAAATAGTCGGCCGCGAGCGAGAGGTACTTCACCTGCGGGTTGGTAAGCCGCCTGATGAAAAGGAACGTCGCGGCCGCGACCAGTATGGCGTCGGTCATGTAGAACGTCGGCAGCGTGATCTGGAAAAACCCGTCCGCGCTTTCGATCATGCCGATGAAGCCCGGCACGGGGTTGGTGAACAGCCTGAAGTGGCGAATGAATATTATGAGGAAGGACCAGTGGAAGGCGAGCCCTGCGAGCCAGAGAGTGAGGCTGGTCTGGTAGGTGATCCGGGGACCCTCTTTGACCTTGGACGAGGTGCCCTTAAACAGCGAGCGGAAACACAGGACCTCCAGCAGCATGCGCCCGATGACGCCCTTGGTGCTGTCGGGATTGTCCAGCTTGCTCCAGTTGATCCACGGCAGAGACTTCTCCTGGCCGCAGGTGGTGGGGATCCTGAACGGCACGGGGGACTTGGCCCACCTGACGACGCGGGCCATGAAGCCCACTATAAAGACCGCGGCCGCGATGTACGGCACCACCACGCCGAATAGGAAGTGCAGCCCCGGTGCTTGCCCGCCCACGTAACCGAGCAGTATCAGCACCACAACCGCAACCAAGGGAATTATCACCCTCATCTCGTAGCACCTCGCTGTCTATATGAATGTTTTTCCGAAAAAAAGCGGTGCGAGCCCTACGGGACCGCCTCCGCCTTCTTGAGGAGCATGTAAACCTGTCGCTTGACCTCCTCGACCCTTATCTCGTAAATGGACTTCCTGCACTCGGTGTATATGTCGAAGGCGGCGAGCTGCATCGCGTCGATCCTCTCGTCCAGGGCGCGCCACTCGGCCGCGCTGCCGACGTCTTCGCCGAGGGTGCGCCTCATGATGCCCTTAAGCGCCGTGATGAAGCCGACCGCGCCTGATGCGGTGAAGTCCTGGACCGAGCGGATGCGGATGATGCCGTCGAGGGCGGCGCCGGCCTTATGAAGGTCCGCGCCCTCCCTGAGTTCGTCGTAGAGGATTGAGAGGGATTCTTTGAGGGTGTTTCCGACGGGGTTGGCGAAACGGTCGGGGTTTCCGCGGATAGCCTTTGCGGACGCCTCCGGATACGTACCCAGAACGTGCTCGAACCAGGAGGTAAGGACCTCCCGTTTCATCTCCAGCTTTCGGCTTGTAAGGCTCATCCCCTGTAGCCCGACCCCTCCCCGTTTTTAGCAATGGCGCCCTGCACTTCTCCCCTCGGACGCCATATCAGGAATCGGGGGGCCGCCATGCGGCCCCCCGACGACATTCGCTGGCTTGTTATACGCAGCCCGTGGGCTTAGGAAGACCGGCGTACTTGCAGGCCTGCTTGGCCGGACCGCCGGGATACAGCTCGTAGAGGTACTTCGTGTTGCCCTTCTCCGGGCCCATAGCCTTGCCAAGTTCCTTCACGAGGATCTTGATCATCGGCGCAATCTGGTACTTCGCATAGTAGTCCCTCAGGAAGTTGATGACCTCCCAGTGGGCCTCGGTCAGCTTGATGCCGTCCTGGTCCGCAAGGGACTGTGCCATTTCCGGTACCCAGTCGCCGAGGTTGACGAGGTATCCGTCATCATCGATCTCAATCGCCCTGCCCTGAAAATCAAAACTTGCCATTGTACGTCCTCCTTCTTTATTTTGAATCAGTTATCGTGATGGAAACTCCACCCTCAAAACGCCGCCCAGATACAGAATTATGAGTTCTCCCCCTATGACGGCGGTGTATGAAGGTAATATACCCGCATGGTCTCGGTCAAATAAAAAAATATTATTGATAGATAGGCTAAGGCTTATAAGGGCTCTGCGCCGCCATTGTGGGGGTCTCCGCCGGTCTGATTCGGGACGGGAAAGGAGGGCCGGGATTGACCGCCGTTGGAGGGCCGCTTCTCTCGCGGCCGTTATCAGCGGTCCGGGGAAAACCTCTTGAGCCGGAGGGCGTTGCTCACGACCGTGACCGATGACATGCCCATCGCCGCGGCCGCGAGTATCGGGTTTAGCAGTATGCCGAAAAACGGAAACAGCACGCCGGCCGCAATCGGGATCAGGACGGTGTTGTACGCGAAGGCCCAAAACAGGTTCTGCCTGATATTCGTGATCGTCGCGCGCGACAGCGCGATTGCGACCGCGATCAGGCGGATGTCGCCCCTGATGAGCGTGATGTCGGAGGCCTCCATCGCAACGTCCGTCCCTGTGCCTATCGCGATCCCGACGTCGGCCTGGGCGAGCGCTGGCGCGTCGTTTATGCCGTCGCCGACCATCGCGACCACCCGTCCACCGGACTGAAGCCGTCGCACCTCCTCGGCCTTCTGGTCCGGGAGGACCCCGGCGAGCACGCGTCCGATCCCGGCCTGGCGCGCCATGGCCTCGCCGGTGCGGCGGTTATCTCCGGTGAGCATCACCACCTCGACGCCGAGCCTCTTGAGGGCCGAGATCGCCTCGGCAGCGCCGTCCTTTATTGTATCGGCCACGCAGAGCATCCCAAGCGGCCTGCCCCCGAGCGCGACGAACATCGGGGTCTTGCCCCCTGAGGCGAACGCCGCGGCCTTCTGCGCCAGCTCGCCTAGTGCGACGCCTTCGCGCTCCATCAAGGTCTCGTTTCCGATCAACACCGGCCTGTCATCGACCACGGCCGAGACCCCGTAGCCGGGCATGGCCTTAAACCCGGAGGCCGGGGAAAGCGCCACGCCGATCTCGGAGGCCTTCTTCACTATCGCCTCGCCAAGCGGGTGCTCGGAGCCGCGTTCGGCCGATGCGGCGAAGTATATTACATGCGCCTCGCTCTCGCCGGCCGCTGCCACGATGTCCGTCACCGACGGCGTCCCGTTCGTGATCGTACCGGTCTTGTCAAAGACGACGGTCTTGATCTTGTGCGCGGTCTCGAGCGCCTCGCCCCCGCGGATGAGGATGCCGAACTGCGCACCCATGCCGGTGCCGACCATAATCGAGGTCGGGGTCGCCAGACCGAGCGCGCATGGGCAGGCGATGATGAGCACCGCTATCGCGTTTAAGAATGCGTATGTGAGCCTAGGCTCCGGGCCGAGCGTAAACCACACGGCGAACGTAACGGCCGCGATCCCCATTACGGAGGGCACGAAGACCGAGGCTATCCTGTCAGCGAGCCGCGCTATCGGGGGCTTGGAGCCCTGCGCCTCCTGCACCATCGAGATGATGTGCGCAAGCACGGTCTCGCGCCCAACCGCGGTGGCCTCAAGCGTCAATGTTCCAATCCGGTTCATCGTGGCCCCGATCACGCGGTCTCCGGGCCTCTTCTCGACAGGCATCGACTCGCCGGTGACCATGGACTCGTCCACCGCAGAGGAGCCGTCGACCACCGTGCCGTCAACCGGGATCTTCTCCCCGGGCCGGACGACCACGAGGTCCCCGAGTTCGACGTCCGCAACCGGGATGTCGGCCGCTGCACCGCCGCGCAGGACGCGCGCGGTCTTAGGCTGAAGCCCGATCAGCTTCTTGATCGCCTCGGACGTATGCCCCTTGGCCCGCATCTCAAAGAGGCGGCCAAGCAGTATCAGCACGATGATCATCGCCGAGGTGTCGTAATAGACGTCCGGGGCGTAGCCCTTGACCGTGAAGACCGCCGGGAAAAACGTGGCGATGACGCTGTATATGAACGCTGCCGAGGTGCCTACGGCGATCAGCGTGTTCATATTGGTCGTGCGGTGGCGCGCAGCGGCTATCGCGCCCGAGTAGAACTGCCCTCCAATCCAGAACTGGACCGGGATAACGAGCACGAGCTGTGCGATGAAACCCAGCCGCATCGGGATATGGGCGATGGACATAAGCCCCAGCCTGTCCCAGTACATCAGGAGCATGATGGGCACTGTGAGGGCCGCGCCGAGGATTACCTTGAGCCTGAGCGCCCTGTAGCGGGCCTCGCGCTCCTCGCGCTCGCGTTCGACAGCGTCCTGCCCGGCGTATTCGGGCACCTCGTAGCCCGCGTCCCTGATCGCGCGCCTGATCTCGGCCAGGCCGGTCATCGTCGGCAGGTACTCAACCGTAGCGCGTTCGGTCGCGAGGTTCACCGAGGCATTGAGGATTCCCGGAAGCCCGGCTATCGCTCGCTCCACCGCGCCCACGCATGCCGCGCAGGTCATGCCCTTTACGGGGAGCACCTGGCGCGCGACGCCGACGCCGTAGCCCATGTCCTCGATGAGCCGGATGAAGTCGTCTATGGATTGCTTCCGGGGGTCGTAGACTACCGTGGCGCGTTCGGCCGCGAGGTTCACCGAGGCGGAGCTGACGCCGGGCAGCTCCGAGAGCGACTCCTGAATGCGGGCCGAGCACGCGGCGCAGGACATCCCGGTTATTGGGATCTCAGCCCTTTCCTTACCGTCCTTTTCCATCAGCGGTTACGGTATATGGGCTGCTACCGGCACTGGACCGGCGTCGCGACGTCGATCTGCCTCATGAGAGTCTCGATGTCAGCC
>CAVRJY010000008.1:0-12189 GCA_963721805.1 Nitrospirota bacterium
CGTATATCGGGCGGCCGACACCGTTGTTCTTCGCGCTGCGCGTGACGATGCCTTTTCTCTCGAGGGCCATCAGGTGCATGCCGGACGGCCATCAGGCCGTGATGCCGGTCTCGCGGCCGAGTTCGGCCATGCTCAACCTCTCGGCTTTCGTTCGGCCGGAAGCAGGAGTCTATCTGGCGCAGTCGGGCTCTCATACTAGAAGTTGAACCATGCCATCTAGAATACCACTAACAAAACATTTTTGTTAAGATATTTTTAGGTGCCGCCATGATGCAAGTGGTGCCATGGCTCAGACGCTGCCGGCGCTTGCCTTAGGCTATCTCGTGCGCGCGGGGTACCCGGCGCGCCTTCAGGTCCCTGCCGATCTCGTCGAGTATCGCGGGGTCGTCGATGGTAGAGGGCACGGCGTAATCCGCGCCGTCGGCAATCTTGCGCATCGTGGCGCGCAGTATCTTGCCGGAGCGCGTCTTTGGGAGCCTCGCTGACTATCGCGGTGCTCTTGTCGGGCGCCGCTATCGGGCCTATCTGGCTCGGCGTCGATCATGTGCGCGTCAGTTCCCTGCCGAGCGCCTCTTCCTCGGCCTCGGCCCCGGCCTTCAGCACGACGAATCCCAGCGGCAGCTGGCCCTTGAAACGTCGGCTGCGCCGATTACCGCGCATTCTGCCACGTCCTTGTGCTTGGAAATGACTTCTTCCAGGGCACCGGTCGAGAGCCTGTGGCCCGCGACGTTGATGACGTCATCCACCCTGCCCATGATGTACAGGTAGCCGTCTTCATCCACGTATCCGCCGTCGCCGGTGAAGTAGTAGCCGGGATAGGGTGAGTGTATGATTCCTTGAATTTGTCGTCGTTCTGCCACAGGGTCGGCAGCGTTCCTGGAGGAAGCGGGAGCTTGATGAGCACGAGACCCTCCTGTCCTTTCGGGAGCTCCTTGCCTTCGCTGTCGGCGATGATGACCTGGTAGCCCGGGACCGCCTTGGTCGGCGAACCGGCCTTGACCGGGAATTCCTCGATGCCGCGGCAGTTCGCCGCAATGGACCAGCCGGTCTCGGTCTGCCACCAGTGGTCAATGACCGGCCGCTTGATCAGATCCTTGGCCCAGAAGTAGGTGTCCGGGTCGAGGCGCTCGCCAGCGAGATACAGGGCCTCGAATTTCGCGAGGTCGTATTTTTTATAGTGGTCCCCGTTGGGGTCTTCTTTCTTGATCGCCCTGAAGGCCGTCGGCGCGGTAAAAAGGACTTTCACACCGTGCTGGGAAATCACCCTCCAGAACGCGCCCGGGTCGGGAGTGCCGACCGGTTTCCCTTCGTACATGATGGTCGTGCATCCGTAGAGAAGCGGAGCGTAAACGATGTACGAGTGGCCCACGACCCAGCCCACGTCCGACGCGGCCCAGAAAACGTCGCCGGGCTTCACGTTGTAAACGTTCTTCATGCTCCACTTGAGGGCGACTGCATGGCCGCCGTTGTCGCGCACGACGCCTTTCGGCATTCCGGTCGTTCCGGATGTGTAGAGAATGTACAGCGGGTCGGTGGCTTTCACCGGGACGCAGCGCTGCCGGGGTCGCCTTTTTCACCAGCTCGTCCCAGTCGATGGTCGCGGCCCGGGGTCAGCGGGGCCTTTGCCTGCTCGCGCTGGAAGATGATGCAGCTCGTCGGCTTGTTCTTCGACAGGTCGATGGCCTTGTCGAGCAGGGGCTTGTAGTCGATGACCTTTTTGCCCTCGATCCCGCACGAGGCAGACACGATTATTTTCGGCTTGGCGTCGTCGATGCGGATGGCCAGCTCGTTGGACGCGAACCCGCCGAACACGACCGAGTGGATCACGCCGATGCGCGCGCACGCGAGCATCGCTACGCCGCCTGTGGCATCATCGGCATGTAAATGATGACCCTGTCGCCTTTTTGCACCCCGAGCGCCCGAAGCGCGCCCGCGAATGAGGCGACCTTCTCGGAGCGCAGCTCGGCGTAGGTGAATTTTTCTATCGTGTTGGTTACGGGGCTGTCGTAGATAAGCGCGACCTGGTCGGCGCGGCCGCGCTCGACGTGGCGGTCGAGGCAGTTATAGCAGGTGTTGAGCAGCCCACCTGCGAACCAGCGGTAAAACGGCGGGTTCGATGCGTCGAGCACCGTGTCCCACTTTTTGTACCAGTCTATGGCCTCGGCTGCCCTGGCCCAGAAGCCGCCGCAATCGCAGGCGGCCTTCCTCGCGAAATCGTCATGTCTGCCCATATCGCGGCACCTCGTTTACCAGTTTGCGAATTCTGAACCTAATATAACATGGATCGACACGCACATATAGCTCCTGAACGTTGACATTGCCCCCAATACATGATAATTATAACTTTAGATTAAGTGACCCTCCGCGGACAGATAAATCAGCTTTTTTAACAGGCTACAGAAAGGAGACATCATGAGGGCATCTACTGCAACAATGGCGTTCGTATTCGTGTTTGGACTTCTCATTTTTTCCAATTCCTATGCTCAGGACAGAATGGGTTGGAAAGGCAGCGGTGGCTGGGGGGCCGGGGCGCATTATAATCGGCTGTATGATCCTAAAACCGTGGAGACCCTGCCGGGAGAGGTTGTCAGCATCGATCACATTAAGCCCATGAAGGGTATGAGCTACGGCGTACACCTCATGCTCAAAACCGCAAAGGGAACCATGTCCGTGCACCTCGGCCCGGGCTGGTATATCGAAAATCAGGATGTAAAGCTTACCGAGAAAGATACCATCGAGGTTAAGGGTTCGTTAGTGACCTTTGAGGGGAAACCGGCAATTATCGCCGCCGAGGTCAAAAAGGGTGAAGAGGTTCTGAAGCTCAGAGACGAAAACGGCTATCCGGTCTGGGCGGGGTGGAAAAAAAGATCGAACCCTTGACCTCACTTGCAGGCAATATCTGCGCCTCAGCTGTGACGCCGCCTTTGCCCGCAGCGTAAATGGAGGGCCGTGAGGACGGCCCCTCAACCTCACAAAAAAAAGAGGGACACCCGTTGACGGGCGTCCCTCTTTAATAGCCTTGGGTGAATTACATCTCGTTGATCGTGATCGCGCCCGAGGGGCATACGCCGAGGCAGCTTTCGCAGAACACACACTCGCCGGTCTGGTGCGGGTCGGACTTGCCGTCGGTCATCTGGAAGACCTCGTTCGGGCACACGCTTACGCACTCCTCGCAGCCAGTGCACTTCTCGGTGTCAACAGTTACCATGTACATGATTCTCACCTCCTTGATATAAGGGTTTTTATAAACTTGTTATAGTTTAATCCGCTGTCCGCAGAAAAGTCCAACCCCCTGCCCCGGCAGGCGAACGGCCCAGACAGGGGGTCGATCGGTTTAATGAGGGGCGTCGACGCCGCCCTTGCTGAGCTTGATGTCTATCGCGACCTTGTAAAGCGCGCTGAGGATGAAGAACCCCAGGGCCCAGATGCCGACCGTGATCATGATCTCGAGCCCGGTGGCGTGGTATTCCGTGACCTGCTCCATCGGGCTCGGGACGAAGCCGCCGATGACGAGGCCGATGCCCTTGTCGATCCAGAGCGAGATGAACAGCATGACGCAGGCCCACACGAGCTTCGACTCGTCCTGCCGTGACCTTCGGGAACAGGAGCATCACGATCGATATGACGCCGAGGATCGCCGAGGTCCACATGAACGGCACGAGTACGTTATGGCCGTCGATGCCCTGCCAGAGGTACTGGAACGTGGTCTTGTGCTCGGGGATGTTGCTGTAAAACGAGGTGAAGACCTCCAGCCCGATGAAGAAGGCGTTCAGCAGGGCCGAGTACGTGACGATGACCGCGAGCTTCTGGATCGCGGCCTTGCCGGCGTCGAACCCCGTGAACTTCCTGACGATCAGCGCGAGGATGATCAGCAGCGCCGGGCCGCCCGCGAAAGCGGACGCGAGGAAGCGCGGGGCCATGATCGCGCTCAGCCAGTAGTGGCGGGCCGGGAGGCCGGCATACAGGAACGCCGTTACGGTGTGGATGCTGACTGCCCACGGTATCGAGAGGTAGATGAACGGCTTTATCCACTTCGGCGGGGCCGTCTCGTTGCGCTCGGACTCCATCGCCACGAAGCCGCACAGCAGGTTCAGGAAGAGGTATCCGTTGAGCACTATCATGTCCCAAAACAGGATCGAGTTGGGCGTCGGGTGCAGAAGGACGTTTAGGGCCCTCATCGGCTTGCCGAGGTCGGCCATGATGAAGGTCAGGCACATCACGATGGCCGAGACCGCGAGCATCTCCCCGAGGACGACTATCTTGCCGAACGTCTTATAGTCGTGCAGGTAGTACGGAAGGACGAGCATCACGGCCGATGCCGCAACACCGACCAGGAACGTGAACTGCGAGATGTACACGCCCCACGATACGTCGCGGCTCATGCCCGTGATCCCGAGACCGTGGTTGAACTGCTGCAGATAGGCCAGCGAGCCCATCACCACAAGGAGGAAGAGGAAACCCATCCAGATCTTGTAAGTCTTGCCGCCTGTAAACGCTTTTTCTAGCATATCACCCTCACACTAAGTAGTAAACCGAGGGGATAGTGCCCAGCTCGGGTTTACGCTGAATGTTGAAATTCTCCGCGAGGACCTTCCTGATCTCGGAATTGGGGTCCTTGAGATTCCCAAACACCATCGCGCCGTTAGATGCCTCGACGCAGGCCGGGATCTTCCCCTTGGCGAGCCGCTCGGTGCAGAAGTTGCACTTCTCGACCACGCCGCGCTCCCTGGTCGGGAAGTCCGGGGTGATCTTCTTGATGAAGGGCCTCGGGTCGCGCCAGTTGAAACTCCTCGCGCCGTAGGGGCAGGCAGCCATGCAGAAGCGGCACCCGATGCAGCGGTGCATGTCCATCTGCGTGATGCCGTCCGCGCTCTTAAACGTGGCCTTGGTCGGGCAGACGCGGACGCAGGGCGGCTTGGCGCAGTGGTTGCAGAGCACCCCGACCGGCTTTTCCTCGGTCTCCGTGCCCTGGAACTTGTTCTCCAGAGTGGGGAAGGCGTTCTGGAACGGGGCGGTCCATATCCACTTGATCTCGTCCTTCGGGTTGCCGAAGTCGGGGACGTTGTGGATGGTGTGGCATGCCTCGATGCAGCGCTTGTAGTCTTCCTCGGTGAACTTCTTGGTGTTTATGACCATGCCCCACTTGACGTCGGAACTGGGCACGATGTTGTTGACCTCAGGCGCCGTCTCGGCGGCACCGAGCCCTTTGCCCAAAAGGACGTCGCCAGCGGCGATGGCGCCAAGGCCGAGCGCCGCAGCGACACCTCCGATTTTCAGAAATTCCCTTCTGTCCATTCCCATGTTATTGGACCTCCTTCTTCGTCGGGTCCACGTGACATTCGAAGCAGTATGGCTTGACGTTCGCATACTCGTGGCACCGGTCGCAGAAGTTCTTCTTATTGTCGTGGCAGTGCAGGCAGGTGCGAGTGAGGCTCTTGTCGAACTTCCTGCCGTCGGTCGAGGTGTAGGTGCGCTCACCCTCGCGTACGGCCTCGAGCCTCCAGGCGTCGAGCATCTGCATGTGGTTTTGCAGCATGTACTCCTTGGACTCGATGCATTTCTTCTCCACGGTCGGGAGTTCCACCTTGGGGAACTCGGCGGTGCCGGTGTTGAGCCAGAAAGGCGCGGTCATGAGCACCGCGAATATTACCAGCCCGGTGATTACTTTTCCCGCGTCGTACATTACGCGTCACCTCCTTCAGCCATCGGCCCCGTGGGTGCGACGAGGTCGTCGCCCCTGAGGTCCTTGTCTCTTGCTTTTTCGCCGTCCATGATCAGCGCGTTGCCCACCAGTTCGGAGACGCCGCATACCTCGACGCCGGGGACCCAGTAGCGCATGGCCGCGAGCAGCGTGGCGCGGTCGATGGCGCAGACGCAGCTGAGCATGTCCACGCCGTGCGTGTCAGCGACGTGCTTGACCGCGTTGGCCCTCGGAAGGCCGCCGCGCATCCTGACATCCATCAGCTCGTCGGTGTTAAGGCCGGTGCCCGAGCCGCAGCAGAACGTCTGCTCGCGTATCGTGTTTTCCGGCATCTCGTGGAAGTTGTTCACGACGTTGTTGATGATGTAGCGGGGCTCCTCGAGCAGGCCCATGCCGCGCGACGTGTTGCAGGAGTCGTGGAACGTGACCTTGCGGTGGTCGTTGCGCTTGGGGTCGAGCTTGAGCTTGCCGTGCTTGATCAGGTCGGCCGTGAACTCGGAGATGTGGATCATCTTGGTCGAGCGCGCGTTTTCGAACACGGTGCCGGTGATCGGGCTCTTGGGGACTTCGAGGAAGTCCGCCGGGCCGTTCATCGTGTCCATGTACTGGTTCAGGACGCGCCACATGTGGCCGCACTCGCCGCCCAGTATCCACTTGACGCCGAGGCGCCTGGACTCGTGGTATATCTTGGCGTTCAGCTTCTTCATCAGCGTAGTGTTGGTGAAGAGGCCGAAGTTGCCGCCCTCGGATGCGTACGTGCTCATCGTGTAGTCGAGCCCGATGTGCTTGAACAGCAGCATGTAGCCCATCATCGTGTAGACGCCGGGGTCGGCGAAGGCGTCGGCCGAGGGGATGACGAACAGGACCTCGGCGCCCTTTTTGTTGAAGGGGACGTCGACGCGGATGCCGGTGGCATCGAAGAGGTCGTCGCTTAAGGACTCGAGGTTGCTCTTGATGGCGTGGGGCTGCAGGCCCAGGTGGTTGCCGGTGCGGTTTGCAGTTGGCCGCCGGCTCGAGGATCCAGTTGATGTTGACGCCGATGAGGTGCATGATCTCGCGCGCCATCATCGTGACCTCGGCGGTGTCGATGCCGTACGGGCAGAAGACCGAGCAGCGGCGGCACTCGGTGCACTGGTAGAAGTACATGAACCACTCTTTGATCACGTCCTTGGTGAGCTTGCGGCCGCCGGCGATGCGCCCGAGGATCTTGCCGGCCAGTGGTGAACTCGCCGCGGTAGATCGAGCGCATGAGCTCGGCGCGCAGCACCGGCATGTTCTTGGGGTCGCCGGAGCCGATGAAGAAGTGGCACTTGTCGGCGCAGGCGCCGCAGCGCACGCATATGTCCATGAAGAGCTTGAAGGAGCGGAACTTGTCGAGGCGCTCCCTGATGCCCTCGATGACGATCTCCTTCCAGTTCTCGGGGAGCTTCCAGTCCTCGTCGGTGGCCCTCCACTCCCTCGGGTTCGGGAAGTGGTGGTACTCGACTATTTTCGCCTTGCCCGCGTGGCAGAAATTGCCGGGCTCGAATACGACCGGGGTATCGAACCATTCGGTCTCGGGCGGCACTCCCTGAAGCAGGTTCGGCTTCTTTATGAGGCTGTCTATTATCTCGGCTGGCTTTATATTCTTGGCCATTCTCAGTGATCCCCCTGTTTCTGTTCTTCACCCTCGTAGTCCTTGTCAAGGGGCAGGTCCACGGACTTCATGGCCTTCCAGAACTCGGCCTCGTATTCCGCATATGTGTGGAACTTCACCTCGGGGTTCCACGGGTTGATGTGGCGCACCTGCCGGCTGTTGTTGGCCAGGTTTCTGGTGGGGCTCATGAAGACTCCGCCCATGTGCATCAGCTTGCTCAGGGGGAAGTAGACCAGCAGCGAACTGACGAGGAATATGTGCACGTAGAACATCGGGCTTATGCCCTCAGGGACGACCGGGCTGAAGGTCATGATGCCGTTGACCATCTGCTTTACGTGCGCTATGTCGGTCTTGAAGAGATAGCGCATCGATATGCCGGTGCAGGCTATCGAGAATATAAGGAAGAGCGGGAAATAGTCGGCCGCGAGCGAGATGTACTTCACCTGCGGGTTGGTGAGCCGCCTGATGAACAGGTAAGTCGCGGCCGCCACCAGTATGGCGTCGGTCATGTAGAACGTCGGCAGCGTGATCTGGAAAAACCCGTCCGCGCCCTCGATCATGCCGATGAAGCCCGGCACCGGGTTCGTGAACAGCCTGAAGTGGCGGATGAATATGATGAGGAAGGACCAGTGGAAGGCGAGCCCTGCGAGCCAGAGCGTGAGGCTGGTCTGGTAGGTGATCCGCGGCCCCTCGGTGACCTTGGATGAGGTGCCCTTGAAGAGCGACCGGAAGCACAGGACCTCCAGCAGCATGCGCCCGATGACGCCGCTGGTGCTGTCGGGGTTTTCCAGCTTGTTCCACTTGATCCACGGCAGCGACTTTTCCTGACCGCAGGTGGTCGGGGATTCTAAACGGCACGGGGGACTTCGCCCATTTGACGACGCGGGCCATGAAGCCCACGATAAAGACCGCGGCCGCGATGTACGGCACCACCACGCCGAATAGGAAGTGCAGTCCCGGTGCTTGCCCGCCCACGTATCCGAGCAGTATCAGCACCGCCACCGCAACCAAGGGAAATATCACCCTCATCTCGTAGCACCTCGCTGTCTGTATGATTGTTTTTCTGAAAAAAAAGCGGCTGCGGGCCCTACGGGACCGCCTCCGCCTTCTTGAGGAGCATGTGAACCTGTCGCTTGACCTCCTCGACCCTTATCTCGTAAATGGACTTCCTGCACTCGGTGTATATGTCGAACGCGGCGAGCTGCATCGCGTCGATCCTCTCGTCCAGGGCGCGCCACTCGGCCGCGCTCCCGGCGTCTTCGCCGAGGGTGCGCCTCATGATGCCCTTCAGAGCGGTGATGAAGCCGACCGCGCCTGATGCGGAGAAGTCCTGGACCGAGCGGATGCGGATGATGCCGTCGAGGGCAGCGCCGGCCTTATTAAGGTCCGCGCCTTCCTCGAAGTTCGTCGTAGAGGATTGAGAGGGATTCGGTGAGGGTGTGTCCGACGGGGTTGCCGAAACGGTCTGAGTTGCCGCGGATAGCCTTGGCGGACGCCTCCGGGTATGTACCCAGAACGTGCTCGAACCAGGAGGTAAGGACCTCCCGTTTCATCTCCAGCTTTCGGCTTGTAAGGCTCATCCCCTGTAGCCTGACCCCTCCCCGTTTTTAGCAATGGCGCCCTGTGCTTCTCCCCTCGGACGCCATGTTAGGAATCGGGGGGCCGCCAGGCGGCCCCCCGAATCAATCGATTGCTTGTTACACGCAGCCGGTGGGCTTCGGAAGACCGGCATACTTGCAGGCCTGCTTGGCCGGACCGCCGGGATACAGCTCGTAGAGGTACTTCGTGTTGCCCTTCTCCGGGCCCATCGCCTTGCCAAGCTCCTTGACGAGGATCTTGATCATCGGCGCGATCTGGTACTTCGCGTAGTAATCCCTCAGGAAGTTGATGACCTCCCAGTGGGCCTCTGTCAGCTTGATGCCGTCCTGGTCCGCGAGGGACTGTGCCATCTCCGGTACCCAGTCGCCGAGGTTGACGAGGTATCCGTCGTCATCGATCTCAATCGCCCTGCCCTGAAAATCAAAAGTTGCCATTCTACGTCCTCCTTCTTTATTTTGAATCAGTTATCGTGATGGAAACTCCACCCTCAAAACGCCGCCCAGATACAGAAATATAAGATTCTCCCCTAAGACGGCGGTGTATGAAGGTAATATACCGGCATGGCGTCGGTCAAATAAAAAAATATTATTGGTCCATAGGTTAAAGCTTATAAACACTCTGCGCCGCCATTGTGGGGGTATCCGCTGGCCGGATTCCGGCGCGGCCGGAGGGCCTCGTTTGACCGGTACGAGCGGACTGTTTCCATAACGGCTGCTATCGGCGGTCCGGGGAAAACCTCTTGAGCCTGAGGGCGTTGCTGACGACCGTCACCGACGACATGCCCATCGCCGCGGCCGCGAGTATCGGGTTTAGCAGTATGCCGAAAAACGGAAACAACACACCTGCCGCGATCGGGATCAGGACGGTATTGTAGGCGAAGGCCCAAAACAGGTTTTGCCTTATGTTCGTGATCGTGGCGCTCGACAGCTCGATCGCAACCGGGATCAAGCGGATGTCGCCCCTCATCAGCGTGATGTCCGAGGACTCCATCGCAACATCCGTCCCGGTGCCTATCGCGATTCCGACGTCGGCCTGCGCGAGCGCGGGGGCGTCGTTTATGCCGTCGCCGACCATCGCGACCACACGGCCTTCGGATTGAAGCCGTCTCACCTCATCGGCCTTCTGGTCCGGGAGTACGCCGGCGAGCACGCGGTCGATCCCGGCCTGCCGCGCCATGGCCTCGCCGGTGCGGCGGTTGTCACCGGTGAGCATCACGACCTCGACCCCGAGCCTCTTAAGCGCGGAGATCGCATCGGCAGCGCCGTCCTTTATGGTATCGGCCACGCATAGCATCCCAAGCGGCCGGCCCTCGAGCGCGACGAACATCGGGGTCTTGCCCTCGGACGCAAACGCCACGGCCTTCTGTACCAGCTCGCCGAGTGCGACGCCTTCACGCTCCATCAGCGTCTCGTTTCCGATCAGGACGCGCCTGTCATCGACCACGGCCGAGACACCGTAGCCGGGCATGGCCTTAAACCCCGAGGCCGGGGAAAGCGCCACCCCCATCTCGGAGGCCTTCTTCACTACCGACTCGCCAAGCGGGTGCTCCGAGCCCCGCTCGGCCGATGCCGCAAAGTACACGACTTGCGCCTCGCTCTCTCGCCCGCAAACGGAATTATGTCAGTCACCGATGGCGTCCCGTTCGTGATCGTCCCGGTCTTGTCAAAGACCACGGTATTGATCTTGTGAGCTGTTTCTAATGCCTCGCCCCCTCGGATGAGGATGCCGAACTGTGCGCCCTTGCCGGTGCCGACCATGACCGAGGTCGGGGTCGCGAGCCCGAGCGCGCAGGGGCAGGCGATGATGAGCACCGCTATCGCGTTTAAGAATGCGTACGTGAGTCTCGGCTCCGGGCCGAGCGTAAACCATACTATGAACGTTACGGTCGCGATCCCCATCACCGAGGGCACGAAGATCGAGGCTATCTTGTCCGCGAGCCGTGCGATCGGGGGCTTCGAGCCCTGCGCCTCCTGAACCATCGAGATGATGTGCGCGAGCACGGTTCTCGCGCCCGACCGCAGTGGCCTCAAACTTGAAAGTCCCTGTGCGGTTAAACGTCGCCCCGATCACCCGGTCTCCGGCCCGCTTCTCGACCGGCATCGACTCTCCGGTGACCATGGATTCGTCCACGGCCGAGGAGCCATCGGCGACTGTGCCGTCGACCGGGATCTTCTCTCCGGGCCGGACGACAACCATATCCCCCGCAACTACGTCCATGATCGAGATATCAAGCTCGGCGACTCCGCGCACGACGCGCGCGGTCTTCGGCTGAAGCCCGATCAGTTTTTTGATCGCCTCGGACGTATGCCCCTTGGCCCGCATCTCAAACAGGCGGCCAAGCAGTATGAGGACGATGATCGCGGCCGAGGTGTCGTAGTAGACGTCAGGGGCGTAGCCCTTGACCGTGAAGACCGAAGGGAAAAAGGTGGCTATGACGCTGTAAACGAACGCTGCCGAGGTGCCGACCGCGATGAGCGTGTTCATGTTGGTCGTGCGGTGGCGCGCGGCCGCTATCGCGCCTGGAGTAGAATTGCCCGCCTATCCAGAACTGGATCGGGATCACGAGTATGAGCTGGGCGATGAAGCCGGTACGCATCGGGATATGCGCGATGGACATAAGCCCGAGCCTGTCCCAGTACATCAGGAGCATGATAGGCACGGCCAGGGCCGCGCCAAGGATGACCTTCAGCCTGAGCGCCCTGTAGCGCGCCTCGCGCTCCTCGCGTTCGCGTTCGACCACGTCTTCCTCGGCGTATTCGGGCACCTCGTATCCGGCGTCCCTGATCGCGCGCCTGATCTCGGCAAGCCCTGTCATCGTCGGCAGGTACTCCACCGTGGCGCGTTCGGTAGCGAGGTTCACCGAGGCCCGTAGAATACCCGGGAGCTCGGCTATCGCGCGCTCCACCGCGCTTACGCATGCCGCACAGGTCATGCCCTTTACCGGAAGCACTTGGCGCGCGACGCCCACGCCGTAGCCGAGGTCCTCGATGAGCCGGATGAAACCCTCTATGGATTGCTTTTCGGGGTCATAGACTATCGTTGCGCGTTCGGCCGCGAGGTTCACCGAGGCGGAGATGACGCCGGGCAGCTCGCCGAGCGATTCCTGTACGCGGGCCGAACACGCGGCGCAGGACATCCCGGTCACGGGGATATCCACTTTTGCCTTGGCGTCTTTTTGCATTAGCGATGAGCTACCGGCACTGGACCGGCGTAGCCACGTCGATCTGCCTCATGAGCGTCTCGATATCCTGTT
>CAVRJY010000009.1:0-13697 GCA_963721805.1 Nitrospirota bacterium
GTTGGCCCGTGCTCCACGCTCCTGTTCCTCGCGTTTCAGCTATTTGACCCGGCCGTGCTCCGCGAGCAGGTCGAGGCCAAGACTCTGGACCTGCGCCAGTATCTCCGAAACCGCATTACGCATCCGGCGCCGCCTGAGGACATCCTGATCGTGACGATCGACGAGCACAGCATTGCCGAGATGGGACGGTGGCCGTGGAGCCGCACCGTGATGGCAGGCCTGATAAACACGATTTCTTCGGGCCGTCCGAAGGCGATCGGCGTGTCGCAGATACTCTTTAGCGAGCCCGAGGGCAAGGGGCCGGACGAGGCTCTCGGCCGTGCGATCTCGGAGGCCGGAAACGTCGTGCTAGCGACCGGGTTTCTGGTCTTCGCCGAGACCGGTGAGCGGATGAGCACGGTGAAGCCGGACTACCTCTGGGAGCACGCCTTCATGGAGGTCAAGGGCACGAAGGACATACCCTGGAAGCGCTGGGTGCTCAACGCAGACAGCGTCCTTGCGCCTGTCGCGCCGGTCGCCTCGGGGGCGGAGATCGGCTCGGTATACACACAGCCGGACCGCGACGGGGTGCTCCGGTGGGAGATACTGGCGCTGCAGTACGACGGGGACTTCTACCCCTCGATGCCGCTTCAGGTGGTGCGCATCTCAAGGGGCCTGAAGCCGGAGGACATGGCCGTGCTGGGCGAGGCATCGGCTGCGGCGGCGAGACGATCCCCACCGACCTCAGCCTGCGTATCCTGCTTAACTACCGTGGCGGGGCTGGCAGCTTCCGATATATCTCGGCCTCAGACCTTATTAAGCCACAGGGTGTCGCCCTCGATATTTAAGGACAAGGTCGTGCTGCTTGGGACCTCGGCGCTCACTACGTGCGACCAGAAAGTGACCCCGCTTTCATCCAACATGCCGGGGGTCGAGAAGAACGCTACGGTCGTGGACAACCTCCTGAACCACAGCTGGCTTTCGCGTAGCCCCGGCATCATAGAGATGGTGCTCACGCTCCTGACCGCCGTGATACTCAGCGTAGCTTCCCCACGCATGAGGGCACTGGCTGGGCGCGCTATTCGCGCTGCTGCTGATCGTGGCATATCTGGGGTTCGCGTTTTATATGCTCGTCGCGCGCGGCGTATGGGTCAACGTGATCTATCCGGTCGGCAACATGGGCCTGATCTTCGTCGGGCAGAGCACGGCGAGGTTCTTCCTCGAAGAGGTCAAGGCGCGCCATATCAGGCAGATGTTTTCGAGCTACGTGTCTCCGAAGATCGTAGAGCAGTTGATCGCCAACCCCGAGATGGCCAAACTGGGCGGCCAGCGGAAGGAGGTCACGGTGCTCTTCTGGGACGTGCGGGGTTCACGACCTTTTCGGAGCAGCGCCAGCCCGAAGAGGTCGTGGCGCACCTGAACGAGTACCTCCAGGAGATGACGGACATTATTTTCAAGTGGGAAGGGACCCTTGACAAGTTCGTGGGCGACGAGATCATGGCGTTCTGGGGCGCGCCCCTGGACCAGCCGGACCATGCGGAGCTGGCCGTTCGATGCGCTCTTCACATGTCGGAGCGGCTCGACCAGCTGCGGAAGAAGTGGAAGGCAGAGGGCAAGGAGCCTCTCGACAACGGGATCGGGATCAATACCGGCTCCGTGCTGATCGGCAACATCGGATCGGCGGACAAGAAGATGGACTACACGGCGATCGGCGACCACGTGAACCTCGGCGCGCGCGTCGAGACGCTGACGCGCTCGTATAACGCCAAGATACTTATCACCGAATCCACCTACTCGCGCGGTGCGCTCCCAGCTGGAGAGCGGGCAACATCGGGCACACGCACGTTGAGTGCAGGGGAGAGGTCAAAGTCAAGGGCAAGGAGATTCTGCTCGGGGTATATGAAATATACGACACGGAAGCCAAGTGGGATCACACCTTTGACGGAACGTGGACGGCCAGAGGATACTGATAGCGAGTAACGATCATTTTTTAAAGCGCGTTAAATACGTGTGATACGTTGTCGCGCCTCGGAAATCCGTCCTCGGAGTACGTCTCAGTACACCGTCGGACGTTTTCCTCGCCGCTTCTAGTCTGACGCGATTTGGGCGCGCTTTCGGGGGGAGAGAAAGGGGGCCAGTCGGCCCCGCCCCCCGCGCCCCACGAGGTCAACGGCATTAGTTTTAGATTGAGCGGGGTCGGTGGCAGTTGTAATCTTTTGCGGGATGCTGTGCTCCCGTGCACTCCCAAAAGGGCCTTACGCCATGCATGCGCAAATTTACTCTATCAGGCCATGTTCCGCGAGACGTTTCCATTGATTCTTGAAATGTAACAATCGCGGCGATTGGAACTTATATGGATAAAGGCTTCGATAGCGGTTTCGCCGCATCAGGCAAGCCCTGCGAGCTATCGCTACAGCTTTATATGGTTGTTTTGGAATACATGGAACATGACTATAAGATGCAAGTAATGGTAAACTAATCTAACGTTTATCAATATCCTTGTGTTTTAAAGCGAGGGATATGGCAACATGAAAGGAAAGCAATCATGAGTCTGGTTAAGTTTAGTACTTATGCAATTCCTACCGTCTATCCTGGTATGGTGAGTAGCAAGACCGATCATGTTTTTGTTTGCTCAGGAGATGGTACTCATAATTGGAACTGCTTTGGCCGAGGGTGTGAATTAATTAATAAATCGGAAGAATTAAGGGAATTAGAGAACGCTTCGGGATCTATAAACTCCGAGTGGGCCAGCTTGATATATGGGTCCTCTTTTGAAGGAAAGACGGATGGCAGCCCGGCGGCTGGGATTAAAGAGAGGTTTAATGGAGTTTGTCACAATGCTGCGAACCGAATTCTGGTGCTTGCTGGAGACGAGGTGGATGTAAGAGCCGCCTTCGGCAGTGCGTTTGTGACGTTGGTGTATGGGAAGTTTGGGTACGATATTGATGCATATGTTGAAAATGTGAGCAATACTGCCAAGACATTAAAAATTACCGATGATGAAATCGAAGCTGTTGTTAAGCGGATTACGCGGGGGAAGTCTCCTGAAGATGAGTTCGATATTCTGAAAAATGATTTGGATGAACATTTTGGTATGCATCTTTCCTCTTTGAGCGACGAAGAACGGTCAAAGTTTGATCGTATTTACGGAAAGTTTCAAGGAGAGCGCGTGGCGGCTTATACTGCTGAACCACAAACAGGCGATTGCCAAGAGTTTCAAGAAAGATTTAAAAAACATCTAGAACCCCACCTGGAAACTTGCTTACGAGACCTCAATGCTTTGCTTGGACCAGATCTATTTGTAGCGATTTTTGAATTACCGCTTGAGGCTGCTATCACAACTGCAAAAAGCTTTCTGCTTGGGATATGAAATAGAGCTAATGCTATAGCCCCAAGGCTACGAATAGTCTGACAGTGACAGGGTTCATCAGCATGAGCGCATCGGGGGTAAGGCCATGCGGCCCCAGCGTTCCTCTATCATCCCCTCCCTTATGAGAGGTGCGCACGCGGCCTGAAGGTCCAGCCCGTGTTCGGTTTGAAATCGCGCCAGGTCGAGCCCTTCCGATGTGCGCAGGCCGAGCATCACCTCCTCGCGGAGGGCGTCTGCCCGGTGAGTTCGTGGCGTTCGGCCACCGGGGGATGCCGTCGCCGAGCATGCGCACATAGGCGTTCGTGTCCTCTACGTTCCACCACCGCGCCTCACCGTCGAAGGAGTGCGCGCCGGGGCCGAGCCCAAGGAACGTCCCCCTCCGCCAGTAGTTGAGGTTATGGCGGCACTCCATACCCGGCAGCGCCGCGTAGTTCGAGACCTGGTCATGCCGGTGTCCCGCAGCGGTGAGCGGCTTCCTGCCCAGGTGCACATTTCGGTCACGAGGTCCTCAGAGCGGCATATCCACGAGGCCGCGCTCTATCGCGTCCCAGAGCGGTGTGCCCTCGGCGGGCGTGAGTTCGTAGGCCGATATGTGCGAGGGCCGAAGCTCGAGCGTCCTGCCCACAGTCCGCTCCCAGTCCCTCATCGCCTGACCCGGCAGCCCGTACATCAGGTCGATCGAGAGGCGGAAGCCGTGATCCTTAATCATCCGCGCCGCGCGGATTGCGTCCTCGGCCGTATGCAGGCGGCCGAGGACGCGGAGTTCAGGGTCGTTAAGCGACTGCACGCCGAGGCTCATGCGGGTCACGCCCGAGCGTTTCAGGATGGCGAGCTTTTCGTCATCGAGCGTACCGGGGTTGGCCTCGACAGTGAACTCCAGTGCGCCCTGGGCGGTCTCAGTGACTATCTCAAGCAGTTGCGCCAGCATCTGGGCGGGAAGCGAGGTCGGTGTGCCTCCGCCTATATAGAGCGTATCGGGCGGGCCGGGGGCGAGGAAGCGGGCTTCGCTGCCTAGCGCGTTAAGATAGGCGCGCGCCGGGGCCTCCTCGATCCTGACCGAGTAGAAGTCGCAGTACGGGCACTTGCCGATGCAGTACGGCACGTGGACGTATAGGCCATCGTATTTGCGCCCTTTTATTATTTCGATGGCTACTTTATAATACAATGATGTTGACCGGATATAATACCAACGTGCCACATAAGGGCCGCACCCTGCACGTCCAGACCGAGGACGGGGGGCGGGGCAACCCGGTCATCACGACGCTTTTATACGAACGCGGGGCCATACTCGACTCGGTCGCGGTCGGCTTATGCCGACGTCCTGATCGACGAGGACTGGAAGGACAAGGTCGTCGCGATGATGCGCGACCAGCACAAGCGCGTGATCCAGGCCGTGATGTCAGGCCGCTACGACGAGGCCCCCGACGGGGCGGACGCGGCGGAGGCGGCATCGGCAGAGGAAGAGGACATAGACTCTGTAGTTGCCTCATACATAATCTGACCGTGGAGGTGCGTGGCAGCTTGATAAAGTTCGTGGACGTGACAAAGACTTTCGAGAGCTCCACGATCATCAGGAAGGCGAACTTCGAGATCGGGCGCGGCGAGATGGTCTTCATCTCGGGGCCGAGCGGCTCGGGCAAGACCACGCTGCTGAAGATGATCTTCATGGAGGAGAGGCCGGACGACGGCCAGATCTTCGTCGACGACAAGGACCTGACCCATCTTCCCCCGTCGCACATAGCCGCATCTCAGGCGCATGGTTGGCGTCGTGTTCAGGACTTCAGGCTCCTGCCGATGAGCGTTTACGACAACGTCGCGCTGACGCTGCGCATACGCGGGATGAGCGAGCGCTCGCTGCGGCCGATCGTAAACGACACTGCTCAAGCTCGCGGGCCTCAAGGCACAAGGCCGAGAGTTTCGCTGCATCGCTCTCGGGCGGCGAGCAGCAGAGGCGTCTCGATAGCGCGCGGCCATAGTGGGCGAGCCGCAGGTCCTGCTCGCGGACGAGCCGACCGGCAACCTCGACCCCGACACGGCGGCTGGCATAAGGAAGCTGTTCAGGGAGATCAACATGCACGGCACCACCGTGGTGTTCGCGACGCATTCCCGCGAGCTGTTCCGCGACCTTGGCAACCGCGTCCTGAGGCTCGAGGACGGCGTGCATAACGCAGGAGGCCGGGCTTTGATACGCATACCAGATCCGTGACTGCCGGTAAACGGGATAAGGCGCGAGAAGTGGATAAACATGGTCAGCGTCGTCGCGATCGCCGACCGGGCTGCTGATGGCCTCGATGGCCGACCTCGCGGTCTATAACATCAAGCTCGCGGCCGAGCACCTGCCCGAGCGGTTCTCTGTTACGGTGTTTTTAAACGAGATCCTCACCGAGCCCCAGGGCCGCGACCTCGAAACCAGGTTAGCCGCATCGAGGGCGTCAAGCAGGTCGATTACATATCGCGCGACGAGGCGCTCGCGGAACTCAGGCGGACGATGGCCGACTCGGATGCCATACTCGGCGGGCTGGCGGAAAACCCCCTGCCCGC
This sequence comes from Nitrospirota bacterium, assembly GCA_963721805.1. Classification (GTDB taxonomy): domain Bacteria; phylum Nitrospirota; class Thermodesulfovibrionia; order Thermodesulfovibrionales; family JdFR-86; genus CAVRJY01. Next base: position 5,891 of record CAVRJY010000009.1, read on the forward strand.
TCGCTTGACGTGAAGCTCAACCAGGACTCCGTGACGGCTGATGCGGTGCGCACGGTGGCCGACGCATAAAGAGGCATCAAGGGTGTCGCGGACGTCGATTACGGCGAGAAGCTCCTCGGGGTCATTCAGAAGGTGCGCTATTACGCCGGTACTATCGGCTCGGCGGTGATGGCGATAATCGTGGCCGGGATGCTGTTCGTCTGCTACAGCACGGTGAAGATCCTGCTGTACCGCAAGCGCGACGAGGTCGAGACGCTCAAGGTGCTCGGGGCGACCAAGTGGTTCATCCGGGGGCCGTTCATTATCGAGGGCGGCATCGTCGGGTTCCTGGGCGGGGCGATCCGGCCTGGGGGCTCATGGCCTTCAAGGTCTTGGTGTACGATCAGATGATGTCGACGATGCCGCTGCTGAGGAGCTGAGCGCACCGCCCGAGATCCTGCTGGCGCTGCCGCTGGGCGGGCTGCTGGTGGCGCACTCGGGGCACTTATGGCCGTAGGGGCCATAAAATATTAGGCCGCTGATGAGGCCGATCGCTGGTCGGCGCTCGCGTCGCGGTGCACGGTCCTTGTCGGCCGCTCGCTCGCCGCACGCACGGCTGAGGACGGCGGGGCCGCGTACACCGAGCGCGACAACGACCATCCAGCGAGATAGAGCAGGAACGACAGGCAAACGGCCAGGATATACAAGGGCATCGACGCACGCCTCCGGAGCTGGACAAGACCGGCGAACCTCGGGCAGATATCCAGGGCCGCCGTTCCGGGGCAGCTCCGCCACCCAGCACCCAGGCGTGAAGGCCGACATCGAGGCCCTCGAGCAAGTCTGGAGCAAGCGCAAGGGCTGGCCGCGCTGAGCCGCGGCGATGAACCGCTACGGCCGGTACTCCTCGAGATCCCGCTGAAGCCCTCGAAGGGCTTCATGGAACATGCTGCAGCTCCTGAGGCGTGGCACGCACCCGCGCACGCCCTCCACTGGAGCAACGCCATCGAGGGCTAGAAGCCAGCGATCGACCCTCAAGAGCGCCAAGGCGACTCGCTCCGCCCACGCGCCTGGCCGCGAACGAGCACAACAGGAGCCGCGGCCGAAGCGCTACATGGTCCGAAAGAAAGAAGGAAAAAGAGACCGAGCCTACGGACGTCAGGCGGAGAAAGGCCTCGCAGGAGCAGGTTCGAAAGGAAATGTGAATGCCTGGAGCGCCAGGAAGATGATAAAAGACTGAGCGCACGCAGCCCGAGTACGAGGGCAAGGGTCCGGCGAGGAAGTCGCTCCAGCTGCCGTGCGGCATCGTCGTGCGCAGACGGCACGGCAGCGACCTCGTGGACATCTACCGCCTCCGAAACGGTCATCGCCGCGGTCGAGGCCGCAAGGTCTACGTGACACCGGCAAGGTCGTCTACGCCGACTGGTCGAGGGTTCGGCAGCCGCGAACGACGACGGCCAGGGTTATGATACGCCGCAACGGCGACCTGTCTGAGATTTTTCGAGATATAGCAGAGTATAAGAAGAGGAATCACGAAGGTGGGCGTGGTCGGGAGAAACGGAGGACTCGAACCGGCCGACGCTCACCTCGAGATACGGCAACAAGGGCAAGCCCCTCGACCCATGCAGCTGGCTCGGCAAGGTGCGCGGGCTCTTCATTGGCCAACCAGCCAAGCAGCCGGAGGAGAAAGTTCATGTTCAAAGATGAGATACTGGGCGCTGCCATCACAGCCGCCGTTCGCCGCCGTGCCCGCCACGGCCGCCTCGCGGCAGCGGACGTCAACAGGTGGCAATCCTCGACGCAATCAAACGCCGAGCCTCCACCGAGGTCTCTTGGTCGTGAGCAGAATTATGTTGAACCCGTCGACGACAAAGACCTCATCTATGACGCCATCAACGGCATGCTCCGCTCCCTCGACCCGCACATCGGTTCATGACCCCTGAGCTACAAGGAGATGCAGGTCAGATATAAGGGCGAGTTCGGCGGGCTGGGCATCGCAGATCCGGTCAAGAACAACGTGCTGACGGTGATTGCGCCCATCGACGACACGCCGGCCGCGCGCGCCGGCATCATGGCCGGAGACCGCATAGTGAAGATCAACGGCGAGTTTACGGACAAGCTCACGCTCCAGGACGCGGTAGAGAAGATGCGCGGCAAGCCCGGCACCTCTGTGACGCTCACGATCATGCGCGAGGGCTTCAAGGAGCCCCACGACTTCCCGATAGTGCGCGACATCATAGTCATAAAGAGCGTCAAGAGCAAGATGCTCGAAAAGAACATAGGCTATATCAAGCTCAGCGCGTTTAACGAAAAGAGCGCCGGAGAGGCCGAAAAGGCCCTCAAGGAGCTCTCCGACCAGAAGATGACCGCCTTTATCCTGGATTTGAGGAACAACCCCGGAGGGTTGCTCAAGAGCGCCATCGACATCTCGGACATGTTCCTGCCCGCAAACGACGCTGGTCGTCTTCACCAAGTCGCGCAGCGGCGAGCGCGTCGAGTACAAGACCCGCCGGGCGCGCAGATACCCCAGATCCCGATGGTCGTGCTAGTCAACCCCGGAAGCGCCAGCGCCTCGGAGATCGTGGCCGGCGCCCTCAAGGACTGGAAGCGTGCGTGATACTGGGAGAAACGACCTTCGGCAAGGGCTCGGTGCAGAGCGTCATCCCGCTTAGCGACGGAGCTGCGCTGCGCCTGACGACTTCTAAGTACTACACGCCCAACGGCGAGTCGATCCAGAACACCGGGATCACGCCGGACATAGTCGAGAAGCTCAAGAGCTCGGGCGAGAACAAGGCCCATCCCGTCATGCGCGAGAAGGACCTCACGGGCCACCTCAACAACGAGCAGCAGGACGGCAAGGTCGAGCAGATCAAGCCTGAGGTCAAGACGCCCGAGAAGGGCCCCGCTCCCGAGGAGGAAGAGGAAACCGTGATGGCTCCGAAGGACGACAAGGACGATAACCAGCTCCAGCGGGCGATCGACCTCCTTAAGACCTGGGCGATATTCAAGAAGCTCCCGGATGTCGCGGCCGGCGCCGCCCCGGCGGTTACGAAGTAATATTGCCGCCCAGACGGCTCGTAATTGACATAGAAACCAGTGGCGCCCTGCTTGAGGACCTCGACGAGGGACTCAGGCAGGGCCTGCTGAAAAAGGCCGAGACCCCGGAGGACATAGACAAGATCAGCCGCGAGACCGGCCTGAATCCCGTCACCGGCGAGGTCATCGCCATCGGCACATTCGACCCTGACACGCAACGCGGCACCGTCCTCTATCAGGCACCCGGAGAGCTCCCGCTCACGACCGAAGAAGAGCGGCCTGCGGTACGTCTCCGGCTCGGAGGCCGAGATCCTCCGGGCGTTCTGGGACGAGGTCAGGGGCGTAAAGACCGTAGTGACCTTCAACGGCCGGGGGTTCGACGGGCCTTTCCTGATCATACGCTCGGCGGTGCACCGCATAAAGCCCACGAAGGACCTCATGCCGAACAGGTATTCCGATGACCACGTGGACCTCTTCGACCGCCTCTCGTTTTTCAGCGCGACGCAGCGCAGGTTCGGCCTCGACATCTGGTGCCGGGCGCTTGGGATAACGAGCCCGAAGGACGAGGGCATAACCGGGGCCGAAGTGGGCGACGCGTTCCGCGCTGGAAGGCACCTCGACATAGCCCGCTACTGCGGCCGCGACATCCGCGCCACGGCCGAGCTGTACGCAGTATGGGAGCGCTACATTAAATCGTAAGCCCCTGCGCGCCGTGATATAATCTGCCATGAATGAGTTCCTGCACGCGCTGCCCAACACCTTCATCCCGATCTTTGTCGCGATGGACCCGTTCATCATAGTGCCGGTATTCGTTTCGCTCACCGAGGGCATGAGCGCGAAGTCCCGCGACCATGTAGTGAACACCTCGGCCGTCACCGCGCTCACGGTGAGCCTGATCTTCACGATGGGCGGCAGCGCGCTCTTCAGGGTGATGGGCATCACGGTATTCGATTTCAAGGTCGCGGGGGGGCTGGTGCTGCTCGTGATAGCGATACTCGACCTCGTGAGCACGGGGGCGAAGGCCGCGACCCGCAACTCGGAGCACGCAGGGGTGGTGCCGATAGGGGTGCCGCTGATCGTCGGGCCCGCGGTGCTCACGACGATTATAGTGCTGATGGACAACCAGGGGCCTATCCTGACCGTGACCGCGCTCGTGCTAAATATCCTGATCGTATGGATCGGGATGAAGAGCGCGAAGCCTATTGTGCGCTTCATGGGCATAAACAGCATGAAGGCTATTTCAAAAATCATGGCCATAATGCTGGCGTCGCTGGCGGTGATGATGATACGGCTGGGATCATGGGGATGACCGGGCACTAGTGGGAAAGTCGCGCGAAATCGCTTGATACTGCGTCAGTGCTTCAAAGACGCGCCCTCGGAGTACGTCTCAGTACACCGTCGGGCGGTCTTCTTGCCCTTCCTTGTCTGCGAGATTTCTCGCGCTTTAATGTGGCCCATGCCTGATCGTGCGAGCGGTCAACGGCATTGATTGGAGTGGCCCAGCCGCTGCCCTCCGGCCAGTATATGCAAAAAAAGAGATGTGTCCCTATTTGGACTCTTAGGGAGCTTGAGCACCAAAAAGCCCAGCAAGGCGAAACTTTCCATCATCTTCCTTAATAACAACTATTCTTTCATAGAACTTGCCAGCAGTGTATGTGTTTAAATAATTAAATGCATAAATCTCTCCTTGATAACCAGTGGACTGATCTGTCTTTGAATATGCCATGTCGATATATTTGGATTCTCCTGGGGTACCGAATTGTTGCCTGCCAAGAGTAAGGTTTGCAATAAAGGATTCTTTGGTGACCTTTGTTTTGAACCATTTACTCATCTGAGTATTCCAAAGTTTCTCGAACTGCTTTTGTTGAATGGAAGTTAGAATATCCTTTGAGGCTTTTACTGCCTCGTCCTGATCAGCTGCCCAGGAAACGGCTGAGAAAGACAAAATCAGGCACGAAAAAAATAACAACCTGGCAAGTTGCGTTTTCATACATAATCCTCCTTCATATTATTAACTGCACCTTCTTTCGATTCGAGATTCTGGCGGGGATTTGGACCAATCATAAATTGTGGATTCAGGACATTCTGAATTCAGTTTCGTGGGAATATTTCCGACATCATCTGATCCCTTCATCCCCTGTGATTCATGTGCTACCCTGATAGCCTCGGTCCTTGCCTGTACCGGTGATTTATGTGTCGGATTCTTCCTCTGTGATTCATGTGCTACCCTGATAGTCTCGATCCCTGCCTGCACCGGTAATTTTTTTGTCGGATCCATCCCCTGTGATTCATGTGTCGCATCCATCCCCTGTGATTTAAATTCCGGATGTAACGTAACGTAGCCAAATTCTACAGTTCCAGTTAAAAGAAAAAGGAAAACTACAAGTTTTGCCCAGACAGGTGAATTCCGAAAAAAACAAGAGCAAGTCCGGCGAGAATCAGACACATTAAACAGAGAGCACCAAGTCGGCTTTGTGCCGCTTCTTTTAATAATTCTGGAAGATATTTGAATGTTTCCCACACACCCATGTCCATTCTCCTTGACATTTTCCCAGATTTCGTCGAAGGTTGTTAGCCCTTACTTAGCCATTATCTTAAACGTTTTGTTTTTGTAAGTCAATGGTTTCGAATTGCTTTCATTAAGCCGAAATACAACAGAAAAAGAGTGACTGAGCCCGTTTCCATTGATATCCGCATCATTGTGCAATTTAGGCTTCAGCGCTGATAACACGATAGGATGTGCAGATTGTGTTGATTCAGTCGCATTAGGCAAGCCCGGCGAGAGGGCCGAAGTATTTATCGGGGAATGGATTACCCATCGTCGTGTCTGAGGCCATGTATGGCCGAGTTGACGATGGGTCGATAAATACGAGGCATAAGCTCGCCATCCTTGGGCGCAGCCGGTGCGGCGAGTTTTTATCCAACTTTTGGCGGTCCAAAAGTTGGCGCGGGTATGGGAGCGCGCAGCTCCCATTGTTCGGTCACTAACTATAGTTAATCGTAAGTTAGTAGAAAACGCATGGGAATCAAATTATTTATCAACTTCGGTTTATATATAAACATTAGTTCCATGGACTTTTCGGATTAGTTGTGATTCAATACGGGATGATGCACATATGCTTATTTTTGAGAGTGTGTAAATCGCTGAGCGGCGTCTCGGAAAATGCCTTTGAGCACCCCGCTGGCGCATCCGAACAAACAGCCGGATTTGGGGCTAAAACATCCGAACATCCGAACACGAATTACAAAGAAAAGCTAAATTATCCGCAGAGTTATGCGCAGTATTGCGCCCAGCATCCGAACGAAAAACGACAAAAACGCGCGCGCACGCGCGCGGAATGCATAACTATACCTAAGCGAGCGCATCCGAACACGCCGTTGACCTTGTGGGGCGCGGGGGGCTTCCGTTATCCTCTCCCCCCGAAAGCGCGCCCAAATTGTCTTCAGACAAGGCAGGGCGAGAAGGCCGCCCGATGGTGTACTGTGACGTACATAGAGGGCGAGTCTTTGATGCCCAACGACGTATCAAGCGATTTGGCGCGCTTTCACCCCTCTTACTATTACTTGCGGAATTTGATAGTATATGGGTGTATATAGGGGGTAAACCGTGGTAGGGGCTGAACTCGACATAACCTCCAACGACCTGACTGTGCTCATGAATGCCGTGAGCCAGGCCCAGAGGGCGCTGAAGGGTGCGGTGCAGAATGCCGCCGGCTCTCAGGCCGATTCCGGCGCTGGGGCGGCCAGTTCGACACAGCCAACATCCTCGGTCGCCATGATCGGCAGCACGCAGGATGAGCGCGCTATAGCGCTTGAGATCCAAAAGCTCCAGCAGCGCGAGAAGGCCGTCATCGCGCACGAGCAGGCCCACAAGGCGGCAGGTGGCCAATACGCCGGCCCCGCCACTTACACATACACCCTCGGCCCTGACAAGAAAGACTACATCTCGGGCGGCGAGGTCTCGATAGACGTCTCGGACGAGAGCACCCCTCAAAAGACGATCCCGAAGATGCAGCAGGTCCGCGCGGCCGCGCTCGCCCCGATGGACCCCTCAGCGCAGGATATGTCAGTGGCCGCCACAGCGACGCAGAAAGAGGCTGACGCGAGGCAGGAGGTCTATGCCGAGCAGGTGGAGGCCGCAAGGCAGGCTGAGGCCGGTCAGGAGGGGAATTCCAGCGCCAAGGCCTCGAGCTCAGGCGCGAGCGCTAACAATGCGGGCGCTGCGGCATCCGCGATCCTCTCTAACGCCTACGGCGGGGCGTCAGCAAGATCCCTGGCGGTCGGGGCCTCGGTTTCGGTATACGCTTAGGCCTCGCCAGACTAAACTATGCCAGCGCCGCCTTCTAGGTACTCTTTCAGCTGGTCTATGGGCTTAGGGAGCCCGGCGATCTTATATGCGATCAGCGGCTCAATGAACTTTTCGGCCACGCAGCCCTTGGGCTCGTGCACGTTGCGGCAGACGTGGCCCAGGATGGGGATGAATGAGTATTTCATGTAGTAGTCCCTCATGAACTTGATCATCTCCATCTTGTCCGGTGTAAGCTCTTCGATGCCAGCCCGTTCGGCCAGTATGCATGCGACCTTTTCGTTCCAGTCGTTTGGGTCGATCAGGTATCCCTCGTCGTCGATGCGTAGCTCCTGCTGCACCTGTGCCATGTCATCCTCCTCTGAGCCCGTTGGTATCGTTCAACCCAAGAATTATCACAGAACGCCGGTGCTGTCAATCGGGGGGCGATGGGGCTGCTGCAATGGGGCAGCGGCCAGGAGGGGGTGCGGTTCAATCGCGTTCGACCGC